>NZ_JAOWIF010000032.1 GCF_030332225.1 Citrobacter sp. Cu233 | reverse complement strand
CCGGAAGAAAAAGCTCGTGGTATCACCATCAACACCTCTCACGTTGAATATGACACCCCGACTCGCCACTACGCGCACGTAGACTGCCCGGGCCACGCCGACTATGTTAAAAACATGATCACCGGTGCTGCGCAGATGGACGGCGCGATCCTGGTTGTTGCTGCGACTGACGGCCCGATGCCGCAGACCCGTGAGCACATCCTGCTGGGTCGTCAGGTAGGCGTTCCGTACATCATCGTGTTCCTGAACAAATGCGACATGGTTGATGACGAAGAGCTGCTGGAACTGGTAGAAATGGAAGTTCGTGAACTTCTGTCTCAGTACGATTTCCCGGGCGACGACACGCCGATCGTTCGTGGTTCTGCTCTGAAAGCGCTGGAAGGCGAAGCAGAGTGGGAAGCGAAAATCATCGAACTGGCTGGCTTCCTGGATTCTTACATCCCGGAACCAGAGCGTGCGATTGACAAGCCGTTCCTGCTGCCTATCGAAGACGTATTCTCCATCTCCGGTCGTGGTACCGTTGTTACCGGTCGTGTAGAACGCGGTATCATCAAAGTTGGTGAAGAAGTTGAAATCGTTGGTATCAAAGAGACTGCTAAGTCTACCTGTACCGGCGTTGAAATGTTCCGCAAACTGCTGGACGAAGGCCGTGCTGGTGAGAACGTTGGTGTTCTGCTGCGTGGTATCAAACGTGAAGAAATCGAACGTGGTCAGGTACTGGCTAAGCCGGGCTCTATCAAGCCGCACACCAAGTTCGAATCTGAAGTGTACATTCTGTCCAAAGACGAAGGCGGCCGTCATACTCCGTTCTTCAAAGGCTACCGTCCGCAGTTCTACTTCCGTACTACTGACGTGACGGGTACCATCGAACTGCCGGAAGGCGTAGAGATGGTAATGCCGGGCGACAACATCAAAATGGTTGTTACCCTGATCCACCCGATCGCGATGGACGACGGTCTGCGTTTCGCAATCCGTGAAGGCGGCCGTACCGTTGGCGCGGGCGTTGTTGCCAAAGTAATGAGCTAATTGCCGATAACATTTGACGCAATGCGCAATAAAAGGGCATCATTTGATGCCCTTTTTGCACGCTTTCACACCAGAACCTGGCTCATCAGTGATTTTTTTTGTCATAATCATTGCTGAGACAGGCTCTGAAGAGGGCGTTTAGTCCGAAACGCACCAGAGCATTTCGGTTTGGATCGCCTCGCTTACGCGGGGTGAAAATGTTTGTAGATACTTCTGACAGGTTGGTTTATGAGTGCGAATACCGAAGCTCAAGGAAGCGGGCGCGGCCTGGAAGCGATGAAGTGGGTTGTTGTCGCTGTATTGCTGCTTGTAGCTATCGTTGGCAACTACCTCTATCGTGACATGATGCTGCCGCTGCGTGCGCTGGCCGTAGTGATTCTGATTGCTGCAGCAGGTGGTGTTGCGCTGTTGACGACAAAAGGTAAAGCGACCGTTGCTTTTGCCCGTGAAGCGAGAACCGAAGTCCGTAAGGTCATTTGGCCAACTCGCCAGGAAACGCTGCACACCACGCTGATCGTTGCTGCGGTCACTGCGGTAATGTCACTGATCCTGTGGGGACTGGATGGTATTCTGGTTCGCCTGGTATCCTTTATCACTGGCCTGAGGTTCTAAGATGTCTGAAGCCCCTAAAAAGCGCTGGTACGTCGTTCAGGCGTTTTCCGGTTTTGAAGGCCGCGTAGCGACCTCGCTGCGTGAGTATATCAAGTTACAAAATATGGAAGAGTTGTTTGGTGAAGTCATGGTGCCGACCGAAGAAGTGGTCGAAATCCGTGGCGGCCAGCGTCGCAAAAGTGAGCGTAAATTCTTCCCGGGCTATGTACTGGTCCAGATGGTAATGAATGATGCGAGCTGGCACCTGGTGCGCAGCGTGCCGCGTGTGATGGGCTTTATCGGCGGTACATCTGACCGTCCGGCACCTATCAGCGACAAAGAAGTTGATGCGATCATGAACCGCCTGCAGCAGGTTGGTGATAAACCACGTCCGAAAACGATGTTTGAGCCAGGTGAAATGGTTCGTGTTAGCGACGGTCCGTTCGCTGACTTTAACGGTGTGGTTGAAGAAGTGGATTACGAGAAGTCTCGTCTGAAAGTTTCCGTGTCGATCTTCGGTCGTGCGACTCCGGTTGAACTGGACTTCGCTCAGGTTGAAAAAGCCTAACACGTCGATCAAAAAAGCGACGATTTAATCGTTGCACAAGGCGCGAGATTGGAATACAATTTCGCGCCTTTTGTTTTTATGGATTCTGTCCGTAAAACGAATTTAATCACGGGGAGCCTCCTTGAGGCGCTATAACCCAACTAGAGGAATTTAGAATGGCTAAGAAAGTCCAAGCCTATGTCAAGCTGCAGGTTGCAGCTGGTATGGCTAACCCGAGCCCGCCGGTAGGTCCAGCACTGGGTCAACAAGGCGTGAACATCATGGAATTCTGCAAAGCGTTCAACGCAAAAACTGATTCCATGGAAAAAGGTCTGCCGATCCCGGTTGTTATCACCGTTTACGCTGACCGTTCTTTCACTTTCGTTACCAAAACGCCTCCGGCAGCAGTTCTGCTGAAGAAAGCGGCTGGTATCAAGTCTGGTTCCGGTAAGCCGAACAAAGACAAAGTGGGTAAAATTTCCCGCGCTCAGCTGCAGGAAATCGCGCAGACCAAAGCTGCCGACATGACTGGTTCCGACATTGAAGCGATGACTCGCTCCATCGAAGGTACTGCACGTTCCATGGGCCTGGTAGTGGAGGACTAAGAAATGGCTAAACTGACCAAGCGCATGTCCGTGATCCGTGACAAAGTTGATGCTACTAAACAGTACGATATCAACGAAGCTATCGCTCTGCTGAAAGAGCTGGCCACTGCTAAATTCGTAGAAAGCGTAGACGTTGCCGTTAACCTCGGCATCGACGCGCGTAAATCTGACCAGAACGTACGTGGTGCAACTGTACTGCCGCACGGTACTGGCCGTTCCGTTCGCGTAGCCGTATTTACCCAGGGCGCAAACGCTGAAGCTGCTAAAGCTGCAGGCGCTGAGCTGGTAGGTATGGAAGATCTGGCTGACCAGATCAAAAAAGGCGAAATGAACTTTGACGTTGTTATTGCTTCCCCGGATGCAATGCGCGTTGTTGGCCAGCTGGGCCAGGTTCTGGGTCCGCGTGGCCTGATGCCAAACCCGAAAGTTGGTACTGTAACGCCGAACGTTGCTGAAGCAGTTAAGAACGCTAAAGCAGGTCAGGTTCGTTACCGTAACGACAAAAACGGCATCATCCACACTACCATCGGTAAAGTGGATTTTGACGCTGACAAACTGAAAGAAAACCTGGAAGCTCTGCTGGTTGCGCTGAAAAAAGCTAAACCGACTCAGGCTAAAGGCGTGTACATCAAGAAAGTTAGCATCTCCACCACCATGGGTGCTGGTGTTGCCGTTGATCAGGCTGGTCTGAGCGCGTCTGCGAACGTCTAAGATTAGCTTTACGTGGGCGGTGATTTTGTCTACAATCTTCGCCCACGATTCTGTTAGCTTCGGCTGATAGACAACAGATTTGTTCGTTGGAGCCTGGCCTATCCAGGCCTCCGTCGAAGACCGCAGGTGTTTCGTAAGAAACTTAATGCCCTGCGTAGACGGTGACAGAACGCTAAGATTATTTCTGATACTCTGGCTTGTTTCTGCTCACCGTATTTAGACGCTCTCTCCGTTGGGGGGAGTGAAGTGAGTTCCGGAACATGAGTTCCGGCAAACATCCAGGAGCAAAGCTAATGGCTTTAAATCTTCAAGACAAACAAGCGATTGTTGCTGAAGTCAGCGAAGTAGCCAAAGGCGCGCTGTCTGCAGTAGTTGCGGATTCCCGTGGCGTAACTGTAGATAAAATGACTGAACTGCGTAAAGCAGGTCGTGAAGCTGGCGTATACATGCGTGTTGTTCGTAACACCCTGCTGCGCCGCGTCGTTGAAGGTACTCAGTTCGAGTGCCTGAAAGACACGTTTGTTGGTCCGACCCTGATTGCATACTCTATGGAACATCCGGGCGCTGCTGCTCGTCTGTTCAAAGAGTTCGCGAAAGCGAATGCAAAATTTGAGGTCAAAGCCGCAGCCTTTGAAGGTGAGTTGATTACGGCGTCGAATATCGATCGCCTGGCAACTCTGCCGACCTACGAAGAAGCAATTGCACGCCTGATGGCAACCATGAAAGAAGCTTCGGCTGGCAAACTGGTTCGTACTCTGGCTGCTGTACGCGATGCGAAAGAAGCTGCTTAATCGCGGTTATCTTATTCAAGCATCTGCTTACGTATAAACTTATTCTGATTTTCAGGAACAATTTAAATGTCTATCACTAAAGATCAAATCATTGAAGCAGTATCCGCTATGTCCGTAATGGACGTTGTAGAACTGATTTCTGCAATGGAAGAAAAATTCGGTGTTTCCGCTGCTGCTGCTGTAGCTGTAGCTGCTGGCCCGGCTGAAGCTGCTGAAGAAAAAACTGAATTCGACGTAATTCTGAAAGCTGCTGGCGCTAACAAAGTTGCTGTTATCAAAGCAGTACGTGGCGCAACTGGCCTGGGTCTGAAAGAAGCTAAAGACCTGGTAGAATCTGCTCCGGCTGCCCTGAAAGAAGGCATCAGCAAAGACGACGCAGAAGCACTGAAAAAATCTCTGGAAGAAGCTGGCGCTGAAGTTGAAGTTAAATAAGCCAACTTTTCTGGTTGCAGCCTGAGAAATTAGGCTGATGGCTGGTGACTTTTTAGTCACCAGCCTTTTTGCGCTGTAAGGCGCCAGTAGCATTTCACACTGTTTGACTACTGCTGTGCCTTTCAATGCTTGTTTCTATCGACGCCTTAATATACTGCGACAGAGCGTCAGTTCTGTGTAAATCGCAATGAAATGGTTTAAGCGTGATAGCAACAGGCATTGCGGAAAGTATTCGATTTTCCGGTCAACAAAATAGTGTTGCACAAACTGTCCCTTCGTCGGACAGATGGGTCGACTTGTCAGCGAGCTGAGGAACCCTAATGGTTTACTCCTATACCGAGAAAAAACGTATTCGTAAGGATTTTGGTAAACGTCCACAAGTGTTGGACATACCTTATCTCCTTTCTATCCAGCTTGACTCGTTTCAGAAGTTCATCGAGCAAGATCCTGAAGGGCAGTATGGTCTGGAAGCAGCTTTCCGTTCCGTTTTCCCGATTCAGAGCTACAGCGGTAATTCCGAGCTGCAATACGTCAGCTACCGCCTTGGCGAACCGGTGTTTGACGTTCAGGAATGTCAGATCCGTGGCGTGACCTATTCCGCACCGCTGCGCGTAAAACTGCGTCTGGTGATCTACGAGCGCGAAGCGCCGGAAGGCACCGTTAAAGACATTAAAGAACAAGAAGTCTACATGGGCGAAATTCCGCTCATGACTGACAACGGTACCTTTGTTATCAACGGTACTGAGCGTGTTATCGTTTCTCAGCTGCACCGTAGTCCTGGCGTCTTCTTTGACTCCGATAAAGGTAAAACCCATTCTTCGGGTAAAGTGCTGTATAACGCGCGCATCATTCCTTACCGTGGTTCCTGGCTGGACTTCGAATTCGATCCGAAGGACAACCTGTTCGTACGTATTGACCGTCGCCGCAAACTGCCAGCGACCATTATTCTGCGTGCACTGAACTACACCACTGAGCAGATTCTGGATCTGTTCTTTGAGAAAGTTGTTTTCGAAATTCGCGACAACAAGCTGCAGATGGAACTGGTGCCGGAACGCCTGCGTGGTGAAACCGCCTCCTTTGACATTGAAGCTAACGGCAAAGTCTACGTTGAAAAAGGTCGTCGCATCACTGCGCGCCACATTCGCCAACTGGAAAAAGACGATATCAAGCATATCGAAGTTCCGGTTGAATACATTGCGGGTAAAGTTGCGGCTAAAGACTACGTTGACGAATCCACTGGCGAGTTGATCTGCGCAGCTAACATGGAGCTGAGCCTGGATCTGCTGGCTAAGCTGAGCCAGTCTGGCCACAAGCGTATCGAAACGCTGTTCACTAACGATCTGGACCACGGTCCGTACATTTCTGAAACTGTACGTGTCGACCCAACCAACGATCGTCTGAGCGCACTGGTAGAAATCTACCGTATGATGCGCCCTGGTGAGCCGCCGACACGCGAAGCTGCTGAAAGCCTGTTCGAGAACCTGTTCTTCTCCGAAGACCGCTATGACCTGTCTGCGGTTGGTCGTATGAAGTTCAACCGTTCTCTGCTGCGCGACGAAATCGAAGGTTCCGGTATCCTGAGCAAAGACGACATCATTGAAGTGATGAAGAAGCTCATCGATATCCGTAACGGTAAAGGCGAAGTCGATGATATCGACCACCTTGGCAACCGTCGTATCCGTTCCGTAGGCGAAATGGCGGAAAACCAATTCCGCGTTGGCCTGGTACGTGTTGAGCGTGCGGTGAAAGAGCGTCTGTCTCTGGGCGATCTGGATACCCTGATGCCTCAGGATATGATCAACGCCAAGCCGATTTCTGCAGCAGTGAAAGAGTTCTTCGGTTCCAGCCAGCTGTCTCAGTTTATGGACCAGAACAACCCGCTGTCTGAGATTACGCACAAACGTCGTATCTCCGCACTCGGCCCAGGCGGTCTGACCCGTGAACGCGCAGGCTTCGAAGTTCGAGACGTACACCCGACCCACTACGGTCGCGTATGTCCAATCGAAACGCCTGAAGGTCCGAACATCGGTCTGATCAACTCCCTGTCCGTGTATGCACAGACTAACGAATACGGCTTCCTCGAGACTCCGTACCGTAAAGTGACCGACGGTGTTGTAACTGACGAAATTCATTACCTGTCTGCTATTGAAGAAGGCAACTACGTTATCGCTCAGGCGAACTCCAACCTGGATGACGAAGGCCACTTTGTAGAAGATCTGGTTACCTGCCGTAGCAAAGGCGAATCCAGCTTGTTCAGCCGCGACCAGGTTGACTACATGGACGTATCCACCCAGCAGGTGGTTTCCGTCGGTGCGTCCCTGATCCCGTTCCTGGAACACGATGACGCCAACCGTGCATTGATGGGTGCGAACATGCAACGTCAGGCGGTTCCGACCCTGCGTGCTGATAAGCCGCTGGTTGGTACCGGTATGGAACGTGCTGTTGCCGTTGACTCCGGTGTTACTGCAGTTGCGAAACGTGGCGGTACTGTTCAGTACGTGGATGCTTCCCGTATCGTTATCAAAGTTAACGAAGACGAGATGTACCCGGGCGAAGCAGGTATCGACATTTATAACCTGACCAAATACACCCGTTCTAACCAGAACACCTGTATCAACCAGATGCCGTGTGTGTCTCTGGGCGAACCGGTTGAACGTGGTGATGTGCTGGCTGACGGTCCGTCCACCGACCTCGGTGAACTGGCACTGGGTCAGAACATGCGCGTGGCATTCATGCCATGGAACGGTTACAACTTCGAAGACTCCATCCTCGTATCCGAGCGTGTTGTCCAGGAAGACCGTTTCACCACCATCCACATTCAGGAACTGGCATGTGTGTCCCGTGACACCAAGCTGGGGCCGGAAGAGATCACCGCTGACATCCCGAACGTGGGTGAAGCTGCGCTCTCCAAACTGGATGAATCCGGTATCGTTTATATCGGTGCGGAAGTGACCGGTGGCGACATTCTGGTAGGTAAGGTAACGCCGAAAGGTGAAACCCAGCTGACCCCAGAAGAGAAACTGCTGCGTGCGATCTTCGGTGAGAAAGCGTCTGACGTTAAAGACTCTTCTCTGCGCGTGCCAAACGGTGTTTCCGGTACGATTATCGACGTTCAGGTCTTTACTCGCGATGGCGTAGAAAAAGACAAACGTGCGCTGGAAATCGAAGAAATGCAGCTGAAGCAGGCGAAAAAAGACCTGTCTGAAGAACTGCAGATCCTCGAAGCTGGCCTGTTCAGCCGTATCTACGCTGTGCTGGTTGCCGGTGGTGTTGAAGCTGAGAAGCTCGACAAACTGCCACGCGATCGCTGGTTGGAACTCGGCCTGACCGACGAAGAGAAACAGAATCAGCTGGAACAACTGGCTGAGCAGTACGACGAACTGAAACACGAATTCGAGAAAAAACTCGAAGCGAAACGCCGTAAAATCACTCAGGGCGACGATCTGGCACCGGGCGTGCTGAAGATTGTTAAGGTTTATCTGGCGGTTAAACGTCGGATCCAGCCTGGTGATAAAATGGCAGGTCGTCACGGTAACAAGGGTGTAATTTCTAAGATCAACCCGATCGAAGATATGCCACACGATGCTAACGGTACGCCGGTAGACATCGTACTGAACCCGCTGGGCGTACCATCGCGTATGAACATCGGTCAGATCCTTGAAACCCACCTGGGTATGGCTGCGAAAGGTATCGGCGATAAGATCAACGCCATGCTGAAACAGCAGCAGGAAGTCGCGAAACTGCGCGAATTCATCCAGCGTGCTTACGATCTGGGTTCAGATGTTCGTCAGAAAGTTGACCTGAATACCTTCAGCGATGAAGAAGTTCTGCGTCTGGCTGAAAACCTGAAAAAAGGTATGCCGATCGCAACGCCGGTGTTCGACGGTGCGAAAGAGTCTGAAATCAAGGAACTGTTACAGCTGGGTGGCCTGCCGACTTCCGGTCAGATCACGCTGTTCGACGGTCGTACCGGTGAGCAGTTCGAGCGCCAGGTTACCGTTGGCTACATGTACATGCTGAAACTGAACCACCTGGTTGATGACAAGATGCATGCGCGTTCTACCGGTTCTTACAGCCTGGTTACTCAGCAGCCGCTGGGTGGTAAGGCGCAGTTCGGTGGTCAGCGCTTCGGGGAGATGGAAGTGTGGGCGCTTGAAGCATATGGCGCAGCATACACCCTGCAGGAAATGCTCACCGTTAAGTCTGATGACGTGAACGGTCGTACTAAGATGTATAAGAACATCGTGGACGGCAACCATCAGATGGAACCAGGCATGCCAGAATCCTTCAACGTACTGTTGAAAGAGATTCGTTCGCTGGGTATCAACATCGAGCTGGAAGACGAGTAACTCTCGATCAAACAGGTCACTGGTGCTGGCTTAACCGCCAGCGCCAGATTGTGCTAACTCCGACGGGAGCAAATCCGTGAAAGATTTATTAAAGTTTCTGAAAGCGCAGACTAAAACCGAAGAGTTTGATGCGATCAAAATTGCGCTGGCCTCGCCAGACATGATCCGTTCATGGTCTTTCGGTGAAGTTAAGAAGCCGGAAACCATCAACTACCGTACGTTCAAACCTGAGCGTGACGGCCTTTTCTGCGCCCGTATCTTTGGGCCGGTAAAAGACTATGAGTGCCTGTGCGGTAAGTACAAGCGCCTGAAACACCGTGGTGTGATCTGTGAGAAGTGCGGCGTTGAAGTGACCCAGACTAAAGTACGCCGTGAGCGTATGGGCCACATCGAGCTGGCGTCTCCGACTGCTCATATCTGGTTCCTGAAATCTCTGCCGTCCCGTATCGGTCTGCTGCTCGATATGCCACTGCGTGATATCGAACGCGTACTGTACTTCGAATCTTATGTTGTTATCGAAGGCGGTATGACTAATCTGGAACGTCAACAGATCCTGACTGAAGAGCAGTATCTGGACGCGCTGGAAGAGTTCGGTGACGAATTCGACGCGAAGATGGGTGCGGAAGCTATCCAGGCCCTGCTGAAGAGCATGGATCTGGAGCAAGAGTGTGAAACTCTGCGCGAAGAGCTGAACGAAACCAACTCCGAAACCAAGCGTAAGAAGCTGACCAAGCGTATCAAACTGCTGGAAGCCTTCGTACAGTCTGGCAACAAGCCAGAGTGGATGATCCTGACCGTTCTGCCGGTTCTGCCGCCAGATCTGCGTCCGCTGGTTCCGCTGGATGGTGGTCGTTTCGCAACCTCAGATCTGAACGATCTGTATCGTCGCGTGATCAACCGTAACAACCGTCTGAAACGTCTGCTGGATCTGGCTGCGCCGGACATCATCGTACGCAACGAAAAACGTATGCTGCAGGAAGCGGTCGACGCCCTGCTGGATAACGGTCGTCGCGGTCGTGCGATCACCGGTTCTAACAAACGTCCTCTGAAATCTTTGGCCGACATGATCAAAGGTAAACAGGGTCGTTTCCGTCAGAACCTGCTCGGTAAGCGTGTTGACTACTCCGGTCGTTCTGTCATCACCGTAGGTCCATACCTGCGTCTGCATCAGTGCGGTCTGCCGAAGAAAATGGCACTGGAACTGTTCAAACCGTTCATCTACGGCAAACTGGAACTGCGTGGCCTCGCCACCACCATCAAAGCCGCTAAGAAAATGGTTGAGCGCGAAGAAGCTGTCGTTTGGGATATCCTGGACGAAGTTATCCGCGAACACCCGGTACTGCTGAACCGTGCACCAACACTGCACCGTCTGGGTATCCAGGCATTTGAACCGGTACTGATCGAAGGTAAAGCTATCCAGCTGCACCCGCTGGTTTGTGCGGCATATAACGCCGACTTCGATGGTGACCAGATGGCTGTTCACGTACCGCTGACGCTGGAAGCTCAGCTCGAAGCGCGTGCGTTGATGATGTCTACCAACAACATCCTGTCCCCAGCGAACGGCGAACCTATCATCGTTCCGTCTCAGGACGTGGTATTGGGTCTGTACTACATGACCCGTGACTGTGTTAACGCCAAAGGCGAAGGCATGGTGCTGACTGGCCCGAAAGAAGCTGAGCGTATTTATCGCGCAGGTCTGGCCTCTCTGCATGCGCGCGTTAAAGTGCGTATCACCGAATATGAAAAAGATGAAAACGGCGAATTCGTTGCGAAAACCAGCCTGAAAGACACGACCGTTGGCCGTGCCATTCTGTGGATGATCGTACCGAAAGGTCTGCCTTTCTCCATCGTCAACCAGGCGCTGGGCAAGAAAGCTATCTCCAAAATGCTGAACACCTGTTACCGCATTCTGGGCCTGAAGCCGACCGTTATCTTCGCTGACCAGACAATGTACACCGGCTTTGCTTATGCAGCGCGTTCAGGTGCATCTGTTGGTATTGATGACATGGTCATCCCAGAGAAGAAACACGAGATCATCTCTGAAGCAGAAGCTGAAGTTGCTGAGATCCAGGAGCAGTTCCAGTCTGGTCTGGTAACCGCGGGCGAACGCTATAACAAAGTTATCGATATCTGGGCTGCGGCGAACGATCGTGTATCCAAAGCGATGATGGATAACCTGCAAACCGAAACCGTTATTAACCGTGACGGTCAGGAAGAGCAGCAGGTTTCCTTCAACAGCATCTACATGATGGCCGACTCCGGTGCGCGTGGTTCTGCAGCACAGATTCGTCAGCTGGCAGGTATGCGTGGTCTGATGGCGAAGCCAGATGGCTCCATCATCGAAACGCCAATCACCGCGAACTTCCGTGAAGGTCTGAACGTACTCCAGTACTTCATCTCCACTCACGGTGCGCGTAAAGGTCTGGCGGATACCGCACTGAAAACAGCGAACTCCGGTTATCTGACTCGTCGTCTGGTTGACGTCGCGCAGGACCTGGTTGTTACTGAAGACGATTGTGGCACGCTGGAAGGCATCACCATGACCCCGGTTATCGAGGGTGGTGACGTTAAAGAGCCGCTGCGCGATCGCGTGCTGGGTCGTGTGACTGCTGAAGACGTTCTGAAGCCGGGTACGGCGGATATTCTGGTTCCTCGCAATACGCTGCTGCACGAACAGTGGTGTGACCTGCTGGAAGAGAACTCCGTTGACTCCGTCAAAGTTCGTTCCGTTGTATCCTGTGACACCGACTTTGGTGTATGTGCGCACTGCTACGGTCGTGACCTGGCGCGTGGCCACATCATCAACAAAGGTGAAGCAATCGGTGTTATCGCGGCACAGTCCATCGGTGAACCGGGTACACAGCTGACAATGCGTACGTTCCACATCGGTGGTGCGGCATCTCGTGCGGCTGCTGAATCCAGCATCCAGGTGAAAAACAAAGGTAGCATCCGTCTGAGCAATGCGAAGTCGGTTGTGAACTCCAGCGGTAAACTGGTTATCACCTCACGTAACACCGAACTGAAACTGATCGACGAATTCGGCCGTACCAAAGAAAGCTATAAAGTGCCTTACGGCTCTGTTATGGCGAAAGGTGATGGCGAACAGGTTGCTGGCGGCGAAACCGTCGCAAACTGGGATCCGCATACCATGCCGGTTATCACCGAAGTGAGTGGTTTCGTCCGCTTCACTGACATGATCGACGGCCAGACCATTACTCGTCAGACCGACGAGCTGACCGGTCTGTCTTCTCTGGTGGTTCTGGATTCTGCAGAGCGTACTGCGGGTGGTAAAGACCTGCGTCCGGCACTGAAAATTGTTGATGCTCAGGGCAACGACGTTCTGATCCCAGGCACCGACATGCCTGCTCAGTACTTCCTGCCGGGTAAAGCGATTGTTCAGCTGGAAGATGGCGTACAGATCAGCTCTGGTGACACCCTGGCGCGTGTTCCGCAGGAATCCGGCGGTACCAAGGATATCACCGGTGGTCTGCCGCGCGTTGCGGATCTGTTCGAAGCCCGTCGTCCGAAAGAGCCGGCAATCCTTGCGGAAATTAGCGGCATCATTTCCTTCGGTAAAGAAACCAAAGGTAAGCGTCGTCTGGTTATCACTCCGGTAGATGGCAGCGAACCGTACGAAGAGATGATTCCGAAATGGCGTCAGCTCAACGTGTTCGAAGGTGAACGTGTAGAACGTGGTGACGTCGTTTCCGACGGTCCGGAAGCGCCGCACGATATCCTGCGTCTGCGTGGTGTTCATGCTGTAACTCGTTACATCGTTAACGAAGTTCAGGACGTATACCGTCTGCAGGGTGTTAAGATTAACGATAAACACATCGAAGTTATCGTTCGTCAGATGCTGCGTAAAGCAACCATCGAAAATGCTGGTAGCTCCGACTTCCTCGAAGGCGAGCAGGTTGAATACTCCCGCGTCAAGATCGCTAACCGCGAGCTGGAAGCGAACGGCAAAGTGGGTGCAACATTCTCCCGCGATCTGCTGGGTATCACCAAAGCGTCTCTGGCAACCGAGTCCTTCATCTCCGCGGCATCATTCCAGGAGACGACTCGCGTGCTGACCGAAGCGGCCGTTGCGGGCAAACGTGACGAACTGCGCGGTCTGAAAGAGAACGTCATCGTGGGTCGTCTGATCCCGGCTGGTACGGGTTATGCGTACCACCAGGATCGTATGCGCCGCCGCGCAGCAGGCGAACTGCCAGCTGCTCCGCAGGTCACTGCTGAAGATGCTTCTGCCAGTCTGGCAGAACTGTTGAACGCAGGTCTGGGCGGTTCTGATAACGATTAATCGTTGTTGACCCTAATAAAAAACCCGCTTCGGCGGGTTTTTTTATGCCTGATGGCGCTGTATTTATCAGGCCTACGGACAGTTGTTTTGTAAGCCGCCATCCGGCTGTGTTTTCAATTCATCGGCGGTAAGCGCCGATAAAGTTCAATCATGTCGCCCGCCAGATCCTGAATCACCATCGCGTTCATCAAATGGTCCTGCGAATGGACGGTGATGAGATTGACCGGTAACTTTCCCGTACCTTCGTCGATACCGATAAGTTGGGTCTGGATTTTATGCGCCTGTTTGACGTATTCACGTGATTCAGCCATTGCGACTTTCGCACCGGCGAAATCACCTTTGCGTGCCAGTTGCAGTGCTGTGAGGGCCTGGCTACGGGCTGCACCCGCATTCACGAGTAATTCCATGATGATTGTTTCTAACTCTTCCATGCCATTACTCCAGCAGTTTCAGTGCCTTGTCCAGTACGGCATCACCTTTCATCATGCCGTAATCCATCATATCGATCACCGCGACCTTTTTACCTAACGGGTCTGCAAGTGCCTGAAGCTTGGCCTGTTCATACTTAACCTGCGGACCGAGTAAAACAATATCTGCAGTGGCGATATTTTCTTCAAACTCAGCCACGGGGACTGCTTTGATAGTCACATCGACGCCTTTTTTTTGCGCAGCATCTTTCATCCTTTGCACCAGCATGCTGGTGGACATCCCGGCGGCACAGCATAAAACGATGTTCTTCATAGTTAGTCTCGATCAACGGGTATTTATTGATAATTATCTCGTGCGGGCAACAGCAACAACTGCTTTGCGATGATTGTGTGTCTGGCATCACAAAGAAATGCCATTTTTTCTGAAACCGGTTACAAACAAGGCTCTGGCCGGTCTGGTCTGACCCAAAAAGCAGTTTTCCCATATTGTTCAGGCGTAGATATTAATAATTACTGTCAATAAAGACATGTTATTAAAAACAGTATTGACACTGTTTTTTAAACCCGTATGTTAATACTTAACAGCGGAGAAATAGTCATTTGCTGTTAAATTAGTAAGTGTTAGTAGCGTTTGATGGGGGTTGCGATAAGGGCCACGAAATATTCTGTTGTATGGGATAGTCGATGCTGAAGTTATTATCTTTGCACATCGACAATGTTTTCAGGCTCTGTAGTTGATATATCTAATCGCAAAGTAATCAAGAAAGTGCGACGATGTAAGGCCATGATTTAATAGTTAATGTTGGCAGGTTTCTTTTATAAGAGCTTGCAAGGGAAGTAAGGCCACGCATCAAAGAGTATATGTCGCAAGGGGAAGTGTACTTGTTTAGGTCGCCATTCTTGAGTTTTATTATCAAGTTGGCTGGGTTTATTTAACGATAAATAGAGGAAAGTGTTAGTCAGTATCAGCATCCAATATTATCTGTGATAAACGTGTACATTTAAAATGTAGTATCAACAGCAGTAAACACTTGTTAAGTCTATTAATGTTAAATCTGAAGTTTGTAGTAACTTAAAGCCCTGACTGCAACGGTCAGGGCTTTTGTTATTTATACATCAATACGTTACCTTTCCACGCAGACGCACTGGTTCAACATTTCACCTGTTGATGGATATTAAATAAACTAATGCTTGCATAATGATTAGAAGCAAGTCTACTATGATGACATCGGTTTGGAACACAGACCTTATGTAAGCAGTTTTAGTAAAGCAGTTCTCAGTTCAAGCGTTATCCTCAGATACTCTTCATCGTGAGCCTCCTCCTAAGTGCCCCATAAGTTAATTTCTGCAAAACAGGCCATCTTCGCTGCATAAGCGGCTCAAAACATGAAAGGAAGTATCTATGTCTAACAAAATGACTGGTTTAGTAAAATGGTTTAACCCTGAGAAAGGCTTTGGCTTTATCACTCCTCAGGACGGTGGCAAAGATGTATTTGTGCATTTTTCAGCCATTCAGAGCAACGATTTTAAAACCTTAGACGAAGGTCAAAAAGTGGAGTTCTCTGTTGAGAACGGCGCTAAAGGTCCGTCTGCTGTTAACGTTATCGCGCTGTAATTGCCGATAATCCCACGAGCACTTGCGATAGCGATGAAGGCCAGAGCCTGAGCAGATAAGTGTCAGTGAATAAAAAACCCGCGACAGCGGGTTTTTTCGTTTATGCGATCTCCTCAGATTTATGACACCTGAGGCCTCCTTCCCAGATAGCTGTCCCAGTCTTTCCACACGGGTTGTAATCCCTGTGCAATCAATGCGTCGGCAACGGTTTCCGGGCGACGATCGTCGTGCGGAGAAAACTGTTCCAGTTCAGGATGATTATCAGCGTAACCACCGGGTTGCGTTTTCGAGAAAGCACTGACGTTGTTGATCGCCAGTGGGATCACATGGTCGCGGAACCACGGAGACTCACGGGTGGAAAGCGACAGTTCAATTTCCGGCGACAGCAAGCGAAATGCACAAATGGTTTGCACCAACTGGCGTTCATCCATAATTGATGCCGGCTCAATACCTCCGGTACACGGACGTAGCCTCGGGAAGGAGATGGAGTAACGGCTCTGCCAGTAATGTTGCTGCATCCACAGCAAATGTTCGGCGACCATATAACAATCCACCCGCCAGCTATCGGACAAACCAATCAACGCTCCCAGGCCGATTTTATCGATACCTGCGCGCCCCAGTCTGTCTGGCGTGTCCAGCCTCCAGAAGAAATCCTGTTTTTTCCCTTTCAGATGGTGCCGGGCATAAACCGCTTCATGGTAGCTCTCCTGATACACCATTACTCCATCCAGTCCCAGCGTCTTCAGCTCTGCATACTCTGTTTCTGACAGCGGTTGCACCTCCATCTGTAAAGAGGCGAACTGGCGGCGAATGGCGGGTAAATGGCGACGAAAGTAATCCATACCGACTTTGGCCTGATGTTCGCCAGTGACTAACAGCAGGTGCTCGAAACCCAGCTCGCGGATGGCCGCGCACTCCCGGCTAATCTCATCTTTGTCCAGTGTTTTGCGCTTAATACGATTGCTCATAGAGAAGCCGCAGTAGGTACAGTCATTGGCACACAGATTAGAGAGATACAGCGGGACGTAAAAACTGACGGTGTTGCCAAAGCGCTGGCGAGTAAGTTTCTGCGCCCGCTGCGCCAGCGGCTCCAGATAGGCGGCGGCGGCAGGGGAGAGCAAGGCCATCAGGTCATCGCGCGTGAGTTGCGAGGCATTGATCGCCCGTTCCACATCCGCAGCGGTTTTACTGTGGATGCGCAGGCGGATGTCGTCCCAGTCCAGTTGTCGCCAGCGATCGGCGAAAGTTTTCATGAGAAGGCCTCCAGAAACCCAGTGAGTGGGCTGGTGGCGCAGGCGTTGGTGCTGCGTACACCGGGCACGGCCTGGCGCGCCAGCAGACCTGCTTCAACCGCCAGACGGAAGGCGGTTGCCATCATCACCGGATCGTCAGCCACGGCAATGGCTGTGTTGACCAGCACCGCATCGGCCCCCATCTCCAGCGCCTGCGTAGCGTGGCTGGGAACACCGATGCCTGCATCGATCACCACCGGAACGGTTGCCTGCTGGATAATAATCTCCAGCATCGCGCGGGTTTCCAGCCCCTGGTTAGAACCGATGGGTGCGCCAAGCGGCATGACCGCAGCACAACCCACTTCTTCTAACCGTTTGCACAGCACCGGATCTGCGCTGCAGTAGGGCAGAACCACAAAGCCCTGCTTTACCAGTGCTTCGGCGGCTTTCAGGGTTTCGATAGGATCTGGCAGTAGCCAGCGAGCGTCAGGGTGGATTTCCAGCTTCAGCCAGCGTGTCCCTAGCGCTTCACGTGCCAGTTGGGCGGCAAAGATAGCTTCCTCTGCCGTTTTGGCCCCTGAAGTGTTAGGCAGAAGAGTGACGCCGGCTTCGATAAGCGGTGTCAGAATCGCGTCGTTGTGCTGTCGTAGATCCACGCGCTTCATTGCCAGTGTCACCAGCTGGCTACCAGAGGCGCGAATGGCATCGACCATCAGCTGTGATGAGGCGAATTTCCCGGTGCCAGTAAACAGATGTGAATCAAACGTTTTGTCGGCAATACGTAACATATCAACCCCCTGCAATGACCTGAAAAAGCAGGATCTGGTCGCCTTCCTGCACGATTTGTTGTTGCCACTGCTCACGTGGCAGGATCTGCTGGTTTAGCGCCAGCGCCATTCCCGGTTTATGCTGATTAAGCTGTGTCAGCAGTTCGCTGATGGTTTGCCCTTCGGCGCACTGCATTGGCTCATCATTGAACTGAATCTGCATGTTGCCCTCCACAGACCGGGCAACCGCTGGCACGGCGCAGCGCCAGGCTGCGCCACTGGCTGGTTTTGCCATCAAACAGACGCAACTCTCCGGCTGGGGTTTCAATTCCGCTGACTAATTTGATTGCTTCCAGAGCCTGCAAGGTTCCCATCACCCCGACGACCGGGCCCACAATGCCTGCAGTGCGGCAGTTGCGCTCTGGCTCCGCATCATCCGGCCACAGGCAGCGATAACACCCCTGTTCCCAGGGCGGAGTCAGCACCATTAATTGGCCGCCGAAACCGACGGCACTGGCGGTAATGAGCGGCGTATTTAGCGCCACGCAGGCGGCGTTAATTTGCTGGCGGGTTGCCATGTTGTCAGTACAGTCGAGCACTACGTCGGCACGTGCTACAGCATGTCTGAGCGCATCACCTTGCAGGCGTTGCTGGATCGCTACCACGTCAATATCCGGGTTGAGGCGGGTAAGGCGCTGCTGTGCGACTTGTGATTTGGCGCGGGCGATATCATCAGTGGTAAACAGGATCTGGCGCTGCAGATTACTCAGATGAATATCGTCATCGTCGACCAGCGTCAGCTTGCCGACGCCCGCACCTGCCAGATACAGTGCGGCAGGCGAACCTAGCCCACCTAATCCGACTATCAGCACATGGCTTTCGTTCAGCTTTTGCTGGCCTTCAATCGCGATATCGCCAAGCAGGATCTGCCGGCTATAGCGCATAAAATCGCGGTCATTCATCGCCGACTCCCGCAATATCCAGTAGCTGCGCCGTGGCGGTCTGCCAGTCGGCTGCCTGGGTGATGGCGCTGACGACAGCAATGCTGCCGACGCCGGTATTCAGTACCGCAGGCGCGCGCTCAAGGCTGATGCCACCAATCGCGACGGTAGGGTAGTCGGCCAGCCGTTCAATGTGGCTGGCGAGTTGTACCAACCCTTGCGGGGCGGACGGCATCTGTTTGGTTTGCGTCGGGAAGACGTGACCGAGTGCGATATAAGAAGGGCGAGCCGCCAGCGCCACATCAATCTCCATATCATCGTGAGTGGAAACACCAAGGTGCAACCCCGCCGCCTGAATCGCTTTCAGGTCGGTGGTTTCGAGGTCTTCCTGCCCCAGATGTACGCCATATGCGTTGTGTTTAACAGCCAGTCGCCAGTAATCGTTGATAAACAGGCGAGCATCATAACGACGCGCCAGCGCGATAGCGGCAACAACGTCTGCTTCGACCTCTTCATCATGTTTGTCTTTGATACGCAACTGGATAGTACGCACGCCAGCCCCCAGCAGACGTTCAATCCACTCGACGCTATCTACGACCGGGTAAAGTCCGAGGCGGAATGGCACGGAGGGAAAATCAGGTTGATACATCAGGCTTCCTCCCGTTTCAGATAGATTTCACCACCTTTGGCGCGGAAGTTTTCGGACATGTCCGCCATCCCCACTTCAATCGTCTGTGCAGCGGCGTAGTCCCGCACTTCCTGGCTGATTTTCATCGAGCAGAACTTCGGCCCGCACATGGAGCAGAAGTGGGCGACCTTGCCGGATTCCTGCGGCAGGGTTTCATCGTGATAAGCGCGAGCGGTGAACGGATCGAGCGCGAGGTTAAACTGATCTTCCCAACGGAATTCGAAGCGCGCTTTCGACATGGCGTTATCGCGGATCTGCGCGCCCGGATGGCCTTTCGCCAGGTCGGCAGCATGCGCGGCGATTTTGTAAGTAATCAGCCCCTGTTTCACATCTTCTTTGTTCGGCAGGCCAAGGTGTTCTTTTGGTGTTACGTAGCAGAGCATGGCACAGCCAAACCAGCCAATCATCGCCGCACCAATGCCTGAAGTGAAGTGGTCATAACCAGGCGCAATATCGGTGGTTAGCGGCCCTAAGGTATAAAACGGTGCTTCGTGGCAGTGTTCCAGTTCTTCTGTCATGTTGCGCTGGATCATATGCATTGGCACATGACCTGGGCCTTCAATCATCACCTGCACATCATATTCCCAGGCAATTTTGGTCAGTTCACCCAGCGTATGCAGCTCAGAGAACTGTGCTTCGTCGTTGGCATCCTGAATCGAGCCTGGACGCAGGCCGTCGCCCAGCGACAGCGAAACGTCATAGGCGGCGCAGATTTCACAGATCTCGCGGAAGTGCTCAAACAGAAAGTTCTCTTTGTGATGGGAGAGGCACCACTTCGCCATAATAGAGCCACCGCGCGAGACAATACCGGTCAAACGCCTGGCGGTCATCGGTACATAGCGCAGCAGTACGCCCGCATGAATGGTGAAGTAGTCCACCCCTTGTTCGGCCTGCTCCAGCAGCGTATCGCGGAAGGCTTCCCAGGTGAGATCCTCAGCGATCCCGTTGACCTTTTCCAGCGCCTGGTAGATCGGTACGGTACCAATTGGCACCGGGCTGTTACGCAGGATCCATTCACGGGTTTCATGAATATAACGACCGGTGGAGAGGTCCATTACCGTATCGGCACCCCAACGGGTAGACCACACCAGTTTTTCTACCTCTTCTTCGATGGAGGAGGTGACTGCCGAATTACCGATGTTGGCATTCACCTTCACCAGGAAATTACGACCGATAATCATCGGTTCTGATTCCGGGTGGTTGATGTTAGCTGGAATAATGGCGCGTCCGGCAGCGACCTCGTCACGCACGAATTCCGGCGTGATGTTTTCCGGCAGACGTGCACCAAAGTTCATCCCCGGATGCTGGTGGCGCAATACTTCACTGCGAATACGCTCACGGCCCATGTTTTCGCGGATGGCGATAAACTCCATCTCTGGGGTAACGATCCCCTGGCGAGCATAGTGTAGCTGGGTCACACGCTTACCAGCCCTGGCACGTTTTGGCGTCAGCAGACCCGTAAAACGCAGTTCATCAAGGCCATCATCGGCCAGGCGCTCTTTGGTGTAAGCCGAGCTGCGGTCATCTAACTCTTCGCTATCATTGCGCGCCGTAATCCACGGTTGGCGTAGTTTTGCCAGGCCCTGTTGAACGTTAATTGCCACGTCAGGGTCGCCGTACGGACCGGAGGTGTCGTAAACCGGAACGGCTTCATTCTCTTCAAATTGAGGATTATCTTTCGTGCCGCCAGTTAGCGTTGGGCTAAGCTGAATTTCGCGCATCGGGATGCGGATATCCGGCTGCGAGCCGGTGATATAGATGCGTCTTGACTCAGGAAAGGCGGTCCCTTCCAGGGTATCAATAAAGTGTTGGGCTTGAGCGCGCTGTTCGCGGCGTGATGGTTTAGTAGTGGCAGACATAGCTCATTCCAGATAAAAGTAAGGATATGGCTTGTCAGACGACGGATGAAGCAAGAGAGAAGATCGCCAGAAGGCGATGCTATTGCAGATTGACTCTTGTTCCCTTCGCAGGTATTAGCCTGATCAGGTTCCGCGGATCCCGAATTAACGGTCTCAGCCTTTTCCACGTCATCCTTCGCGCTGCCTCTTCGTTGGCTTCGTCTGCTCACTCCAGTCACTTACTTATGTAAGCTCCTGGAGGTTCACTGACTTGCCGCCTTGACGCATCACGAATGCTTTTGTGGAAAATAAGCACTCCGACAAGAAGTAACCTCAAAAAGAGGTAATGAATGTAAACTACGCGTTAATGCGACAAATCTCAAGCAGGGCGTTTGATCATTGCGTTGTCATGCATCGCATCAAATACCAGCATGATCAGCTTATCTTCCAGCACGAATCGGGCTTCCAGTGCTTCGCCGAGATCCGATAAAACTTTTTGAAATTCAAGGAAGTTATCATGATCGATGGCCGTTTCCAGACTGGAATCATAGTAGTCCATGATCTGCTGTGTATTGGCTTCCAGCAGTGGCCAAATTTTTGTGGCTTTTAAAAGCTGCCCGTTTCCTTCCAATTTATGGAGAATACGTTCATAAATACTGAAGTGTCCGGTGGAGAGGTAATCGACCAGGCTCTGACAAAAATCATCCAGCGCTTTTTCATTGAGTCGCATGTACGATTCTTTGCCAGGCTTAATGCCAACCAGATTGTAGTAAGCCACGAGCAGGTGCTTACGTACATGTAGCCAGCGATCAACCAGTTTATTACTTCCTCCGACGTGCTCCGTCAGGCTTTCCAGCTGGTTTAGCATGATTGACTCCGCAAGATGGTGTTAAAAAACTGCTCACCGATAAATGTAAAAATAATGTAAACAACATGCCTGTGAAGCAAAGGTTGCGCAAGAGATATGGATCGTATAATTGAAAAATTAGATAGCGGCTGGTGGATTGTCAGTCATGAGCAAAAATTATGGTTGCCTCGTGGCGAACTGCCCTACGGTGAAGCGGCAAGATTTGATTTAGTAGGCCAGCGCGCCCTGCCAATAGGCGAATGGGAAGGGGATACTGTCTGGTTGGTGCAGCAGCCGCGCCGGCATGATATGGGTTCGGTTCGTCAGGTTATCGACCAGGATGTGGGCCTGTTTCAACTGGCCGGGCGTGGTGTGCAGCTGGCTGAGTTTTACCGCTCGCATAAATTCTGCGGCTACTGTGGCCATCCTATGCACCCGAGTAAAACCGAATGGGCCATGCTGTGCAGCCACTGCCGGGAACGTTATTACCCGCAAATTGCCCCCTGCATTATTGTTGCTATTCGACGTGATGATTCCATCCTGCTTGCTCAGCATGTTCGTCATCGTAATGGCGTGCATACCGTGCTGGCGGGTTTTGTTGAAGTGGGGGAGACCTTAGAACAAGCGGTGGCGCGTGAAGTGATGGAAGAGAGTGGCATTAAGGTGAAAAACCTGCGCTATGTCACTTCCCAACCCTGGCCGTTCCCGCAGTCTTTGATGACCGCATTTATGGCGGAGTATGATAGTGGCGAGATTGTTATCGATCCGAAAGAGCTGCTGGAAGCGAACTGGTATCGTTACGACGATTTACCGCTCTTACCGCCGCCGGGTACCGTCGCGCGTCGACTGATCGAAGATACCGTGGCGATGTGCCGGGCTGAGTACGAGTAAAGAACGAGTAATGATACACTGACGGTCTGACGCTAAAAGGAAGATAAAAATGACCGAACTGAAGAACGATCGTTACCTGCGTGCGCTGCTGCGCCAGCCCGTTGATGTGACTCCGGTATGGATGATGCGCCAGGCGGGCCGCTATTTGCCGGAGTACAAAGCCACTCGTGCCGAGGCGGGCGACTTCATGGCGTTGTGCAAAAACGCCGAGCTGGCCTGTGAAGTGACGCTGCAGCCGCTGCGCCGCTATCCGCTCGATGCAGCGATCCTCTTTTCGGACATTCTGACTATCCCGGATGCGATGGGGCTTGGGCTCTATTTTGAAGCCGGGGAAGGCCCACGCTTTACCTCTCCTGTCACCAGTAAGGCTGATGTGGAAAAACTGCCCGTTCCAGACCCGGAAGATGAGCTGGGCTACGTGATGAACGCAGTGCGTACCATTCGGCGTGAGCTGAAAGGTGAAGTGCCGCTGATCGGCTTCTCCGGCAGCCCGTGGACGCTGGCGACCTATATGGTTGAAGGTGGCAGTAGCAAAGCATTTACCGTGATTAAAAAGATGATGTATGCCGATCCAAAAGCGCTACATCTGTTGCTTGATAAGCTGGCGAAAAGCGTCACCCTGTACCTTAACGCGCAGATCAAAGCAGGGGCGCAGTCGGTGATGATTTTCGATACCTGGGGCGGTGTGCTGACCGGTCGCGACTATCAGCAGTTCTCTCTCTACTACATGCACAAAATTGTCGACGGTCTGCTACGTGAAAACGACGGTCGCCGTGTCCCCGTGACGTTGTTTACCAAAGGTGGCGGTCAGTGGCTGGAAGCGATGGCGGAAACCGGCTGCGATGCGCTGGGTCTTGACTGGACAACTGACATTGCTGACGCGCGTCGCCGCGTAGGCCATAAGGTGGCACTGCAGGGCAATATGGACCCGTCGATGTTGTATGCACCACCGGCGCGTATCGAAGAAGAAGTGGCAACGATTCTGGCTGGATTCGGTCAGGGCGAAGGTCATGTCTTTAACCTGGGTCACGGTATTCACCAGGACGTGCCGCCGGAACATGCGGGTGTCTTCGTGGAGGCGGTACATCGGTTGTCGGCGCAGTACCACCGCTAAGGAACCGATATGGATCTCGCGTCGCTTCGTGCGCAGCAGCTTGAGCTGGCCTCTTCGGTTTCCCGAGAGGATCGCCTTGAAACCGAACCGCCGAACCTGATTGGTGGGGCGGATGTCGGGTTTGAGCAGGGCGGCGAAGTGACGCGAGCTGCGATGGTCTTGCTGAAATATCCCACGCTTGAGCTGGTTGAATACAAAGTGGCGCGTATTGCTACCACCATGCCGTATATTCCCGGCTTTCTCTCCTTTCGCGAAACTCCCGCGCTGATGGCCGCCTGGCAACAGCTGTCACAAAAGCCGGACCTGCTGTTTGTCGATGGGCACGGCATTTCCCATCCTCGCCGTCTGGGCGTCGCCAGTCATTTTGGTCTGCTGGTGGATGTTCCGACGATTGGTGTGGCGAAAAAACGGCTGTGCGGCAAGTTTGAACCTCTCGCGGCTGAACCCGGTGCATTAGCGCCGCTGCTGGATAAAGGCGAGCAACTGGCGTGGGTCTGGCGCAGCAAAGCACGCTGTAATCCACTGTTTGTCTCGACCGGCCATCGCGTGAGCATGGACAGTGCCCTGGCATGGGTGCAGCGCTGTATGAACGGCTACCGTCTGCCAGAACCAACACGCTGGGCGGATGCGGTGGCATCTGAACGCCCGGCTTTTACGCGGCTTGCAGCAAAAACGGCCCATATCGGGTAAACTGCCGCTAATTTCCGTATTTGAGAACTCATCATGTTACAAAATCCGATTCACTTGCGTCTGGAGAAGCTGGAAAGCTGGCAGCACGTTACGTTTATGGCCTGCCTGTGCGAGCGCATGTATCCCAATTACGCGATGTTCTGTAAGCAAACTGAATTTGGCGATGGCCAGATTTATCGTCGAATCCTGGATTTGATTTGGGAAGCGCTGACGGTTAAAGATGCCAAAATCAATTTCGACAGCCAACTGGAAAAGTTTGAAGAAGCTATCCCGTCTGCAGATGATTACGATCTGTATGGTGTTTATCCTGCGATTGATGCTTGTGTGGCATTAAGCGAACTGATGCATTCACGTCTGAGTGGTGAAACGCTGGAACACGCCATTGAAGTCAGTAAGGCTTCAATTACCACAGTAGCGATGCTGGAAATGACCCAGGCCGGTCGCGAAATGACCGATGAAGAGCTAAAAGAAAACCCTGCCGTTGAGCAAGAATGGGATATTCAGTGGGAAATATTCCGACTTTTGGCTGACTGTGAAGAACGCGATATTGAGCTGATAAAAGGGCTGCGAGCAGACCTGCGCGAGGCTGGTGAGAGCAATATTGGTATAAATTTTCAGCAATGACACAACAAAACGTGATTTAACGCCTGATTTGTCGTGCCTGAAGGCTTCCCATCCGCCCCCCGTCTGGTCTACATTTGGGGGGCGAAAAAAAGTGGCTATCGGTGCGTGTATGCAGGAGAGTGCTTTTCTGGCATTTCCGTCGCACTCGATGCTTAGCAAGCGATAAACACATTGTAAGGATAACTTATGAACAAGACTCAACTGATTGATGTAATTGCAGACAAAGCAGAACTGTCTAAAACACAGGCTAAAGCTGCTCTGGAATCCACTCTGGCTGCTATTACTGAGTCTCTGAAAGAAGGCGATGCTGTACAACTGGTTGGTTTCGGTACCTTCAAAGTGAACCACCGTGCTGAGCGCACTGGCCGCAACCCGCAGACCGGTAAAGAAATCAAAATCGCCGCAGCTAACGTACCGGCATTTGTTTCTGGTAAAGCACTGAAAGACGCGGTTAAGTAATTCGCGTGGCAGTGAACAGTTTTAACGAAGGGGCGGTTTCGCCCCTTTTGTCCATCTGGCGTCATACGCTCTGGCTTTCAGGTGTGCTGTTGCTGTCTGCCTGTAGTCGCCATTCCGAGCTTCCTCCGTTCACGGCCAGCGGTTATGTTGGCGAGCAGGGGGCAGTACGCGTCTGGCGTAAAGATTCCAGTGACGATGTTCACTTGCTCTCGGTATTGAGTCCGTGGCGTAACGGCAATACTACCACCAGTGAATACCGCTGGCAGGGAGATACGCTCTCTCTGATAGAGCTCAATATTTACAGTAAACCGCCGGAACATATTCGCATCCGCTTCGATGACCGCGGCGAACTGAGTTTTATGCAGCGTGAAGTCGATGGGCAAAAGCAGCAGCTTTCCAGCGATCAAATTGCGCTCTACCGCTATCGTGCCGATCAAATTCGTCAGACCAGCGATGCATTGCGTCAGGGGCGTGTAGTATTACGTCAGGGGCGCTGGCATGGTGCTGAACGCACGGTAACTACATGTGAAGGCGAAACAATTAAGCCTGATTTAGATTCGTGGGCGATAAGCCATATTGAGCGCCGCCAGCGCCACTCGTCGGTCGACGTGAGCGTGGCGTGGCTGGAAGCGCCCGAAGGATCTCAGCTACTGCTGGTCGCCAATGAGGATTTTTGTCACTGGCAGCCTACAGCCAGGACCTTCTGAAGACCTGGACCGTAAGCCGTCATTCGGCAGGCTACGCTTACCAGTTCCCCATTCCCATATGACCACCGCCGCGATGGTTACCGCCGCCACCGCATCCGCCGTAGCCCATTCCGGCTCCGCGAGGTACGCCCGCCTGCGCCATCGCGACATCGCGCTTAACACGCTGCTCGTCGAGTGACTGATTCAGAGACTCCATCTCTTTTGCCACCGCATTAATTTTTGCAGTGTCCGGCGAGCTGGCGGTTAGCAACGCATTGTATTCGTAGCGTTTGGATGTCAGTTGTTGACGTAAGGCGCTGGTCTGCGCGTAGTAATCATCATAGATTTTCTGAGCCGCCGCCTGTTGTTCGGTGGTCATAGGTGTACCGCCACGTTGCTGCATACCATCACCATACCCCCAGTGATGTTGTGCCAACGCCGGGGTGGAACCCAGAGCAATCAGCGAGAGTGCAATCAGCGCCAGTTTATTATTCCGTTTCATCATCCGTTCTCCTGTTGGTTATCTTACATTTCTTATTGCATCTTCCGTGCCAGACCGGAGCTCCCTGTTCTGCAGGCATCACGCGTGGTTTGCCTGGCACAAAGCGAGTAAAAATGACTCACCCGAGCGTAACCAGCGGGTCATTTTTACCCGCTGACTTTCAGCAGTTTGTGTCCGGGGGCAGGGTTATCAGGGGTAAAAAATGGCATGATTTCTGCTGTATACCTGAAATGAAGAAAGGAAACGGTGGGAAAGGAAGTGCATATGCGTCTGTATAAAGACACGGCGGCAAAGTGGCTGAGCAGATTCTTGCTGGCGGCAATCCTGATTTTAGTTGGCTGGTTTTCTATCATGACCATTCGGGATTATGGCCGTGAAAGTGACGCTGCCCGGCAAACGCTGCTGGAAAAAGGGCGTGTGCTGATCCGTGCCCTGGAGTCCGGTACGCGTGTGGGTATGGGCATGCGCATGCACCATGCTCAGCAGCAGACGCTGTTGGAGGAAATGGCCGTGCAGCCGGGCGTGCTCTGGTTTGCTGTTGTGGATGAGCATGGTGTGATCATGACTCACAGTAATTCTGCGATGGTGGGAAAGTCACTTTATACACCGGATCTCCTGCGGCAGTTAAATCCAGAGGAACAAGAACGCTGGCGGCGCATTGATGTACCCGTGGGCGGCAGTGAAAAAACGCCGGCACTGGAAATTTATCGCCAGTTTCAGCCGATGTATGGTCCTGGGCGACATGGCATGGCTCGTTGTGCCGGCAATGGCGGACAGATGACCACGCCTTCACAAACCATTTTTATCGCTTTCGATGCCAGTGATCTGGCGGCGGCCCAGGCCAGAGAGTGGCGTAATACGCTGATTGTCCTCTCTGCACTGGCGGCTGTGCTACTGGCAACGGTGCTTACGTTCTTCTGGTACCAGCGCTATCAACGTTCGTACAAGGAATTGCAGGATGCGATGAAGCGGAAAGAAAAACTGATGGCGCTTGGGCATCTGGCGGCAGGGGTTGCACATGAAATTCGTAATCCACTGTCTTCCATCAAAGGTCTGGCAAAGTATTTTGCCGAACGTACTCCGGCAGGAGGCGAGTCGCACGAGCTGGCGCAGGTAATGGCGAAAGAGGCAGACCGCTTAAATCGGGTGGTGAGCGAACTCCTTGAATTGGTGAAACCCGCGCACCTCGCGCTACAGAAAGTGGATCTCAATGAGGTCATCACTCACTCATTGTATCTGGTAAGTCAGGATGCTCAAAGTCGGGAAATTCAGTTACGGTTTACGGTAAATCCTGCACTACCCGCCATTCAGGCCGATCCTGACCGGCTAACGCAGGTCCTGTTGAATCTGTATCTGAACGCCATTCATGCGATTGGCCACCAGGGTACGATTACGGTTGAAGCGAGTGAATGCAGCGCCGAACGCGTTAAAATTGTGGTGGCCGATAGCGGAAAGGGGATTGCACCTGAGCAGCTGGAGGCGATATTTACACCTTACTTTACGACCAAAGCCGATGGTACAGGGCTGGGGTTAGCGGTTGTGCAGAACATTATAGAACAGCATGGTGGAACTATTCAGGTGGCAAGCGTTGAGGGCAAGGGAGCGGTCTTTACTCTCTGGCTACCGACGAAAGCGAAACAACAGGATTTACAAGGATGACGCGCGGAAAAATCACTATTCTGGTGGTGGATGACGATATCAGCCACTGCACTATTTTACAGGCGCTGCTACGCGGCTGGGGTTATGACGTTGCATTGGCCTATAGCGGTCGGGCGGCGCTGGAGCAGGTGCGTGAACATGTTTTCGATCTGGTGCTATGCGATGTGCGCATGGCGGAGATGGACGGCATCGAAACGCTCAAAGAGATCAAGGCTCTGAACCCTGCTATTCCGGTGTTGATTATGACGGCTTTCTCCAGTGTGGAGACCGCCGTAGAAGCACTGAAAACGGGTGCGCTGGATTACTTAATCAAACCGCTGGATTTTGACCGTCTGCAGGACACGCTGGAAAAGGCACTGGCACATACGCGGGAAAGTGGTGCGGAACTGCCGTCGGCAACGGCTGCGCAGTTTGGCATGATTGGCAGAAGCCCGGAGATGCAGCAACTGCTTAATGAGATTGCGATGGTGGCTCCGTCTGACGCCACAGTGCTTATTCATGGCGATTCCGGGACGGGGAAAGAGTTGGTGGCTCGTGCGCTGCATGCCAGCAGTACGCGCAGTGAGAAACCACTGGTGACGCTCAACTGTGCGGCACTTAATGAGTCTTTACTGGAGTCCGAACTGTTTGGTCATGAGAAAGGTGCCTTTACTGGTGCGGATAAACGTCGGGAAGGGCGCTTTGTGGAGGCCGATGGCGGCACGCTGTTTCTTGATGAGATTGGTGATATCTCACCGCTGATGCAAGTTCGCCTGCTGCGGGCGATTCAGGAGCGGGAAGTTCAGCGTGTGGGCAGCAACCAGACTATTGCGGTTGATGTCCGGTTGATCGCCGCCACGCATCGTGATTTAGCACAAGAGGTCAGCGCCGGGCGTTTTCGCCAGGATCTCTACTATCGCCTGAACGTCGTCACCATTGAAATGCCTGCCTTACGCCAACGTCGGGAAGATATTCCGCTGCTGGCTGAGCATTTTCTCCAGCGTTTTGCCGAACGTAACCGCAAGGTGGTGAAAGGCTTTACGCCACAGGCGATGGATCTGCTGATCCACTACGATTGGCCGGGGAACATTCGCGAGCTGGAAAATGCGATTGAACGGGCGGTAGTGTTGCTGACGGGGGAATATATCTCTGAGCGTGAGTTGCCGATGGCAATCGCGGCGACGCCGATAAAAGCAGAGTTCAGTGGTGAGATCCAACCGCTGGTGGATGTTGAAAAAGAGGTGATCCTGGCGGCGCTGGAAAAAACGGGCGGCAACAAAACAGAAGCCGCCCGTCAGTTAGGTATTACACGCAAAACGCTGCTGGCGAAAATTTCGCGTTAGCGCTGTTCGCGTTCGATGGCACGCCAGCCGATGTCGTTACGGCTAAAGCTGCCGTCCCAGCGGATATCGGTCATTAAGGCGTAAGCACGTTTCTGTGCTTCGGCAACGGTCTGCCCCAATGCGGTGGCGCACAGTACGCGACCCCCGTTGGTCAGCACTGTGTCGTCATCGGCGAGTTTAGTCCCGGCGTGGAACACTTTACCGTCAGCGACCTCTTCCAGCGGCAGGCCGTGAATCACATCGCCGGTACGGTAATCACCTGGATAGCCACCTGCGGCGATCACCACGCCCAGCGCGGCGCGCTCGTCCCACTCGGAGGTTTTCTCATCCAGTTTGCCGCCACAGGCTGCGAGGCACAGATCGACCAGATCTGATTTCATGCGCAGCATGATTGGCTGGGTTTCCGGATCGCCAAAGCGGCAGTTGAACTCGATAACCTTCGGATTACCCTGTTTATCAATCATCAGGCCGGCGTACAGGAAACCGGTGTAGGTATTACCTTCAGCCGCCATCCCTTTCACGGTTGGCCAGATGATGCGATCCATCGTGCGCTGATGAACTTCATCGGTGACTACCGGAGCAGGGGAGTAAGCGCCCATGCCACCGGTGTTCGGGCCGGTGTCTTTATCGCCTACGCGTTTGTGGTCCTGACTGGTGGCCATCGGCAGCACGTGTTCGCCGTCGACCATCACGATAAAGCTCGCTTCTTCACCGTCAAGGAACTCTTCAATCACGATACGGTGGCCCGCGTCGCCAAAAGCGTTGCCTGCCAGCATGTCGTGTACAGCGGCTTCTGCTTCTTCAAGCGTCATCGCCACAATCACACCTTTACCGGCAGCCAGTCCGTCGGCTTTGATAACAATCGGCGCGCCTTTCTCACGCAGATAGGCCAGCGCGGGTTCGATCTCGGTGAAGTTCTGATACTCCGCCGTCGGGATGTTATGACGGGCCAGAAAATCTTTGGTGAAGGCTTTAGAACCTTCCAGTTGTGCGGCACCTTCGGTTGGGCCAAAGATTTTCAGACCGGCGGCGCGGAAGGCATCGACTACGCCAATCACCAGCGGCGCTTCCGGACCGACAATAGTCAGATCGATCTTTTCGTTCTGGGCAAAGCTCAGCAGCGCCGGAATGTCGGTCACACTGATAGCCACGTTTTGCAGCGCGGGTTCCAGTGCGGTGCCTGCGTTGCCCGGTGCGACAAAGACGGTGGAAACCTGCGAAGACTGAGCTGCTTTCCACGCCAGGGCGTGCTCGCGCCCGCCGTTACCAATGACTAATACTTTCATCGTCTGCTCCGTGAATTAATGGCGGAAGTGGCGCATGTCAGTGAAGATCATCGCAATGCCGTGTTCATCGGCGGCGGCAATCACTTCGTCATCGCGGATAGAACCACCTGGCTGGATAACGCAGCTCACGCCAACGGCAGCTGCGGCATCAATACCGTCGCGGAACGGGAAGAAGGCGTCGGAAGCCATGGCGGAACCTTTCACTTCCAGACCTTCATCACCGGCTTTAATCCCTGCGATTTTGGCGGAGTAAACGCGGCTCATCTGGCCTGCGCCTATCCCGATGGTCATGTTCTCTTTGGCATAGACAATGGCGTTGGATTTCACGAACTTCGCGACTTTCCAGCAGAACAGCGCATCGCGCAGTTCCTGTTCGGTCGGCTGGCGTTTGGAAACCACGCGCAGGTCACTTTCGGTAACCATACCTAAGTCGCGATCCTGAACCAGCAAACCGCCGTTAACGCGTTTGAAGTCGAAGCCCGGAACGCGCTGTGCCCACTGACCGCAGGTCAGGACGCGAACGTTTTGCTTAGCCGCCGTGATTTTCAGTGCGTCTTCGGTTGCTGACGGCGCGATGATCACTTCGACAAACTGGCGGGAGATAATAGCTTGTGCCGTTTCTGCATCCAGTTCGCGGTTAAACGCAATGATGCCGCCAAATGCGGAGGTGGGGTCAGTTTTATACGCACGGTCGTAGGCGTCGAGAATAGAAGAACTTACCGCCACACCGCACGGGTTGGCGTGCTTAACGATAACGCAGGCCGGTTCGTTGAACTCTTTCACACATTCCAGTGCGGCATCGGTATCAGCGATGTTGTTATAGGAGAGCGCTTTGCCCTGTACCTGTTGTGCAGTTGCCACGGAAGCTTCTTTGACGTTCTCTTCTATATAGAAGGCTGCCTGCTGGTGGCTGTTCTCACCGTAGCGCATATCCTGCTTCTTAATGAAGTTCAGATTCAGCGTGCGCGGGAAGCGACCGGCGGCTTCTTTGCTGTCGCCGTGATACGCCGGAACCATGCTGCCGAAGTAGTTGGCAATCATGCTGTCGTAAGCAGCGGTGTGTTCGAAGGCTTTGATGGCAAGATCGAAACGGGTTTCGAGGGTCAGAGAACCGTCGTTGGCGTCCATCTCTTTAATAATGGCGTCGTAGTCACTGCTCTTAACGACGATCGCAACATCTTTATGATTCTTGGCTGCTGAGCGCACCATTGTCGGGCCGCCGATATCGATATTCTCTACTGCATCTTCCAGTGAGCATCCATCGCGTGCCACGGTCTCAGCAAACGGGTACAGGTTAACGACCACCATATCGATAGGTGCGATACCGTGTTGTTCCATAATCCCGTCATCCTGACCGCGACGGCCCAAAATGCCTCCGTGGACTTTTGGATGCAGGGTCTTTACACGTCCATCCATCATTTCCGGGAAACCGGTGTAATCGGAAACTTCAGTCACTGGCAGACCTTTCTCTGCTAACAGGCGTGCAGTGCCACCTGTAGAAAGCAGCTCCACACCACGTGCGGAAAGTGCCTGAGCGAATTCGATGATACCGGCCTTGTCAGAAACACTGAGCAGAGCGCGGCGGACTGGACGACGTTGTTGCATGGTAAATCCCCTGGATTTGACTATTACAGAGAGCGTTAGGTGAATTCTTGCGTAAAAACTCAGCTAACGCCCCTTACGGGGCATCCTTGTTGTGCGGTGGCATTGTAACGAAAACGTTTGCGCAACGCTCGCGAATTTTTAATTTTCGATTCTGACCCCTGCTTCTTCCGATATGACGCCGCTCTGGCAGAGAGAAGATCACAGAAAGGAGGATTCGGTTTGTGGATAACTCTGTGTGTAAATAGGTATAAAGCGGGCTTTTGCTGTGGAATGCAGCAGTCAGTCATTTTTCTGTCAT
>NZ_JAOWIF010000031.1 GCF_030332225.1 Citrobacter sp. Cu233 | reverse complement strand
GAGAATGGGCATGGTGATATTTCTGTTACGGGTCATATCCCATCCATTGCTGAAGTAATTACCAAAAACCCGGTTATAGGCAGACCTGACGCTACCGCCCGACATCACAACACCTTTTGTGCGAAGGTTCCCGTAGCCGCCGTCCATACGGACCTGTGCGCCGGTATAAACTATCTGGCAGAACCCGCCGCCAATATCCTGGAATGCATCGGTAATCTGGATTTGTCGGTCATATACAAAGGGGCGTTTCAGCGTGGAGAACGTGACCTGACCTGCGGCGTTGGTCATAGTGATGCCATCACCGCCGACAGGTGCAGTCTGATTGAATATCACCAGGTCTATGGTCGCCGTTCCGGCCACGTCGTCCCGCCCTGTGTACGAGATATCGCGAACGATAATATTGCCGCCATCAAACCCCACCGATACATTCGGGTTATCCCATTTACCAAAAGGAATGCCGCCAACCGGGAGAGATGCGATACCGTTAACTGTGATGCGCCCGGACCAGGCACAGGTCATCAGCGCAGCCTGATTAGATATGGCGGTGAAGTCGGTAGAGTTCGCAACCAGCAACCCTTCGTTATAAGTCGCTGCAGGCAGCAGTTCCATAACGTAGCCGGACCAGTCCGGAGTAAGGGTTTTACCCCCGATTGTCTCAGCGCCAATGATGACCCCGGAGTCCCCGTTTCGGGTGACCCCCGTCATAATGGCTACATCAAATTCAGCAAATGAGTAGGTGTAGACAGGATTGGTGGGTATCACAATAACCTGAGAGCCTGGAACCAGTGGCGTGTATACCGGGTACTGCATTGGCTGGGATGACCAGCCAGAGAACGTTGTGCAAAAACTGGGGGCCCGCAGCCCCGCAGTAATTGCCATAACCGGACGGCCATCGTTGTAGTCTATTAAAATCCCTTCCGGCATTATGACCACCTCCCGACGACAACCCGCCCACCGCCAGATAAGTTGACAGTTAGTCCATTGCCGTTAATGACGACGGTGTTATTCGTACCGTTAAATGCAAACTGACCACTGTTCGCATAAAACTGGCCATGAAATTCACAGTTACCATTTTTATCGATATTCCACCCAGCCCCCAAAGGTCCTGAAACGAAAGAGGTGGACCTGATATAGTTGCCAATTTTTGCATTGGTGATACTGCCATCCTGAATTAAAGCATCACGGATAAATACCTGACCATTAACAACAGCAAACGGAGAATATTGCGTATCACCGCTGCCACTCATCAGGACGAACTGGTTAGCCGTTATTGCGGACCAGATCGTCAGCGCGCGCGTTACCACGGGAAAAATTAGGCAATAAAGCAGCATCTGCGCTTTCACTTGGTGGGTTCCAGGCGCGGAGCTGACCGCCAAAGCCACCAGCACCGCCGTGATATCCGGCATAATCCCGCAGAGCGGTTTTGCCGTCCGGTCCTAACAAAGCAGGTGTTTTCATGCGTAAAATCCTGCCGGTCCCCGGCGTCGTGGAGTGGTGCCAACCTGTGACTCAAGTTCGGCAATGTATTTCTTCAGGTCACTGACTGAAGTCGCAGTGAACTCAACCCGCCGGCCGTCTTTTTGCACCGTTGCCACCCGCTTTCCCATCATGAGGTCATGCAACGCAGCACGGGCGGCATCGAGATCAGTCTGTGTCGCCATTATTCATCTCCAGATAATGCCCGGGCATAATCAGCCAGGGTTTTGTTATTGGTCCGCCCCCCCTCTTCCTCCAGCAGGCTCGCGAGCAGTGAATCAAGATTCAGTTGCCATCGCGAAATACTGATCCGCAGGGCCGCCAGCGCATAAACGAAGCAGTCCAGCGCCTCATTTCGTCGCTTTTTGCTGTCCCAGACGATTTTCTTACGCCCGTCCACCCATTTTTCAACCTGCTCCTCAGCAGTAAGCTGCTGCGCCTCAGCCAGATCGTAAATTTCGGGGTTATTGGGAAAATGCACGGCACCGGCAAGAGGCTCACTCCCTTCCGGCTGAAGTGTGAAGCGGTTATAAATCTGCTCCTTTGCGGTATCAGTCCCCACTTCCGTGAGATAAACGCCGTTCTTGTTGCGTTTACGCGGCATATTCGCGACAGGCTTACCGTAAACGGAAGCCCCTTTAATCGGGATCACGCGAAACAAACCATGCTTTTTTGAGCGATTGTAGACAATGGTGGGATCAATACCGCCGATATCCCAGCAGATACGGGATACCGACATTTCCACGCCATTCTTTCGGGAATAGGTTCGGTTAATCGCCTCATCCACCCTGACGAGGGTCGCTTCATCATCATGACGGCCCATAATAATCTGCCGGTCAATCAGCCAGCTTTCCTCACCGGGTCCCCATCCCCAGACGCGCATTTCATAACGATCCAACTGGGAATCAATCCCGGCAGTCAGATAAGCGACACGTTCCGGTACGGGTGCCCCGAAGAACTCTTTGCGTTCAGCCATAAGCTCCGCGTCAGGGCGTTCACCAATTTTAGGCTCCCATGTTTCGCCCAGCGTCGTGTTCACGAAGGTTTTACGCTTTCCGGTATCCCCTTTCGTTTTTAGCCAGTCTTTAACGATCTGCACCCAGGTGGTAAACGGGCTGTATGCCGTCCAGATGTGAAACGTCACGCTGTCTGGCGGGTCGATTTCGGTGCCTGTTGATGAAAACCAGGATAAACCATCGCGCGTCCAGATCCCGGTGGTGTCGCAGATGTAACGAGCTTCAGTGAAATCCAGCTCCTGCTGCTTAATGACGCAGGCATTATGTTCACACAGGTAAAAGACGCTGGAGGGTTCGCCCGGTGTCCATTTGAACCCGAACGGTGTCTCTTTATCGCCGAACTTAAGGTACTGCTCTTCACCACAGTGCGGACAGGCAACATGAAAACGCATGAAATGCCCGGATTCGCTGGCAGCGCGCTCAATCTGGCAGGTTCCCTTTGTTTTTGGCGTTGAACCACGAATAGATTTAGGCCAGACAGAGCCCTCAATACGTTTATCACCCAGAAACGTCGGGGAACCCTCTTTCTCAATATCCTCATCAAAAGCAGCGAGTTCGTCATAGCCGGCAACATCCACTGACTTTTCACGATAGTTTTTCGCCGCCTTACCACCCAGACACCAGAACCCGCGACCGTTGGAGAAGCGTTTCATACTGAGCGTATTGTCCCGGTGCTTTTTGCCATACCAGGGGGCCAGCGCCAGAAGCGATGGAATATCGCGGATCGTGGGTTCAACATGCGACTTCATGAAGTTTTCGGCGTCACCATCAGTGGGCAGCCAGATAAGGGAATTTCGCTGCTTGTGCTGAATAAAATACGCATAAACACCCAGCAACATTTTTGAATAGCCAACACGGGCAGACTTAACAACGTTAACTTCACGAATGTAGTCGTTACCCATCGCATTCATGATCGCGCGCTGAAACGGCAACGTTTCCCAGCGCCCTTCCTGATAAGCCGACTCTTTGGGGAGATAGTAATTATCGTCTGCCCATTCAACCGCCGTTTGCGGCTCAGGCCGGTACAGCGAAAGTAGCCCTGCGCGCGCAGAGTGCTGCAGCCCCTTAATCTGACTGTTCGATATATTCACTCAGCAACCCCGGTATTATTTCATCCAGCGCAGCTGCTTTGTTCATGGCTTTAATGATGTCCTTCTTGAGGAAATCAATATGTCGGTTTTCCAGCTCCGGGAAGCGCCGCTGAATAGACAGAGGAACTCCATCAAGAATGCTGGCTACTTCTCCGGCCATCCGCGACAGCACGAACGTGCAGAATGCGGTTTCCACCACCTCAGCGGAATCTTTTGCATTTTTTAGTTCCTGGGCGTCAGCCTGTGCCCGGGTGAGGCGGTGACGCTCATAGTCAATCGTACCAGGCTGGAGGTCGGATTCCGATGCAAGACGAAGGTCTTCCACCTCCTTCCGTAATTTCTCATTCTCAATCGCCGCGTCGCGTGCGGAATACCATTCGATAGCCGCGGAAGATTCATAGAGGACCTCATTACCTTTTCCGCCGCCACGTGCTACAGGCATTCCCTGATCCTGCCAGTTCTGGATGGTTCGCACGCTGACACCAAATATTTCAGAAAGCCGCTTTTTGTTGACCTCCATAGCCCACTCCATGCACAAAAACAGAGAAAGGAAACGCCCTCTGGCTATTTAGCCGTTTTTAAGACTTATCGCTTCCTTTCTTTTTAGGGGGTGTTTGCAGTTAAAACAATGAATTAGCGAGAAGAAGAACGGAAACGGCAAATGCCAGAAAAATTTCATAAATAGCGAGAATCTGCGAGGTCGCCGCCCCGTAACAGGCCGGATTGCCAGAAAGGACCCATAAACGATATTAATTATCATTTCCATGATAATTCTACGCAACGACTGTTAGATTAGGTCGTCCTGCGAAAATTCAGCCTGACAGACGCTCTTTGATATGCGTGTGTGACGCGCAATTTAGTCGCTGATCATCACCAGCAACTGAATTGCGTCTATAAAAACTAAATAGCTAACATGATTTATTAGGAGGGTTAAAGTGTAACCTTTATTGATTTTTGAAGTTCAACTGCCGCCTCTAACAATCCCTGCCAATGAAGATGACTTTCTTTATAATTATTGTGGGCTACAAATAACTCATTGAATAGCTGGACCTCTGTATATTCCCCATCATTAAGCCCTGCCAATTCCATTTCATGAAATATATCAGCTAATGCAGGCTGCATAACCTCATTCATATAATTACTTATTTTATCATTATCTTTCCTAAAAATTAGAATATCTTCAACCTTAAGTCTATAAGCAAAAATTGCACGTTTAACCCTTACCAACTGCATTAATCTTTCTTTGTCTTTCCACGAATTTAAAGTTCTAAATGCAATTATTGCTGCAAAACCAGTAATTATCACAGTAACCACTGATGCTAAAGCAGACACCCAAGCTCCAATCATGGACCACAATGCGATTTTTTCGGAAATACTCATTTATCCTCCTTATAAGAGGAATAAGATAGCATTATCACAAGTACTCAGTGAACACCTGCTGTAATGCCATTTCAATCGAACTGAAGTGTTTGGTTAATTCAGAGGATTCAAGCAGTCTAGTACGCTAGACTACGACTTCTACATGCTGTGCGCGCTTTAGACGCTACAATGGGAGATGGCGACCCGTGACTATCTCCTCATATATAGCCAAGGAGATAAAATGAATCACCAAATCGCGCTCGAACTCGCACTTGCATACGCTCCACACATTGAGAAAATCATTGATGTAATATGCTTTTGGATAACCCTAGAACTCACTAAACGCTACAGCAACAAAACCTTTAAGTGAATGTCACCCCGAGTTTCGCAAGCGCTTCGATCTTTTGCTGAATGCGTCTATCCAGTTCGGTCACTGCATGCGGGCGTATGGCATCAAGAAAGGCATTATCCTGATAGGTTGACTGGATTGTTACACCAAGCCCGGCACCGCTTTCCAGTATGCCTTTCTGTCGCTGTAGCTCTTTCATCTCGTTATAGATGCAATGCGCGTTACTTAAGTTCTCTACGTTTACGACCCGGCTCCTTCCTGCAGTTAGCCTGCACTGATTTGTTGTGCGCCAATATATCCCGCTTCGTCTGCTTATCCAGCACGGTAATATCGTGCTCTGTGAGGTAGATGATACTTACCCAGTCACAGGCCGTGTCCGTTACTTCAGGTTTTGCGGGTAAATTTTTCGCGCAACTCGCGGTCAACATCGTCATCAGGAAGATGACTAACAGTTTGCTGTACATCCCTGGCTCCTTTTGTTGCCTCTACCCGGCGTTCTGCAACGGCTTCAGTAGCTGCTGCACGTTCCTCAGTGCGTTGCTGGTCCGCTTTTGTCTCCGCGATGTTAGTACCGCGTGATTTACCCAGACTAAAAGCCCCTGCAATTGCAGCCAGTACAGCAACAGCCAGGCCGATAATCATTTTCAGTCCCATAAGCTCCTCTTTCCCGCTAACTGCCTTTTTGTTGTATCTGACGCACTCGATTCTCTACATCCATAAGACTTGCGAGCGCGAAACAAAAAGCATTTGCACCCGCAGCTTCCAGAAGTGTGAGAAGAGCCTGTTGTCTTTCTGTATGGGTAAACTTACAGCGTGCTACATTATCCACTTCAATAATGAGGTTTGGTTCAGGAGTATTAGACATGGCTTATTTCCATTATTTCAGTGATATTCAGTGCACCACATGCGGGTGCAACGCTTCATTTTCATTACTGAATGCAGTTCCGTTTTCCTTATCTAGGAGGGATAACACAACACAGAAAATCCATTGGCAAGAAGCGCCAGGTCGGTACAGGGGATTATTCACCTGCCGTAACTGTCACAATCCAATCACTATTGATTTTTCTATCCGCAATATCAACCAGGCAGCATCAGCGATGCGTTTCTTAAACAGAATCAGTCTTGAGCTAATGGACCCCTCACTTCGTGGTACTGGACAACGATATATAGGTCATCAAATAACGATGGATTCACTTGGGGTTGACCTTGGACCTCTTTTTAAAATCGATGCCTTTCACCCTGATTCTAAGGAAGCAGTTCCCTCCGATCTTCCACCGGGAATACATCAAATTTTTGTGAATGACCTCCTTAATGCATCCGGCTCACCTAGGCTGACACTATTTTCTTGCCGCCTGATTATTGAAGCTGCCTGTAGTGATCAGTTAGGAGTCTCGGGAGGCAAACTGGTTAGCATGATCAACCAACTCGGTGAGTCCAGGAAATTACCCGAGGTTATGATCGAATGGGCTCACACAATCCGCCAATTTGGTAATGGTGCGGCACATGATCATTCCGATGTGCCTGATGCGCGAGAAGCGTCTGAGATTCGTGCGTTTACTGTTTCCATGCTTGAGTTTTTATACTCCCACCCAGCAAGGGTTACAGCGCTTCGCAATCAGGGTGTATCGGCCTAACTCCCTAATCTTAGCCACTGTCAATATTGTTAAGAGCATTCGAATTCAAATTATAATTATGTTAATTGACGTGGCTAATTATCTTGTACCAGTGCAGCTTTTGCTTTGGCGTAACGTTCACGGCGGTCTTTAATGCCATTCTGCCCGCCGTTAATAATCTGCGTTACACGTTCCACATCACCCGAATACATCAGGCAACCGCGTAACGTGAAGTACCATGCCGCCGAACGGGCCGCATGTCGCTCCTGCGTTAGCAATTCTGGCGTACTGACAAGGTCAAGTTTCAGTGCCGCACCGCATTTGGTGTAGTTCTCACAGCCGGTGATTTGAAGCAGGCCACGACCGCGATATTTCCAGCCGTCCCCCTGGCTGTTATTCCCCATGCGGTCACCGTAAACCATATTGGCTATTTGCGGCTGGTGGGCGACTTGCTTACCATCGACACGCCCCAGCATTTCGCACTGATACGGCGTCAGACGCTTACCGAAGGTTTTCTTCAGCCCCTCAACCGAGTAGTTGAAGCTTTCTACCAGCGAAGTAAAACCAGCAGATTCATGCCCAACTTGTGCAATGAACATGGCCTGGTCGTTAAGTGCTGTAATACCAAACTCTTTCATTGCTGCATCAATGTGCAGAAACCAGCGTGCAGAAACCCCGGCGCTGATACCAGCCGCCTGCTGAAATTGTGATTGGTTCATATGTATACCGGATTAAACCACTATTAATGGTAGGGATTAGAATTCATCTGAGATAATGAAATTAAATTTAATTTAAGTCACAATGAGACTTAAGATAAATCCTAATGATTTCACCTTCTTTGCGGGTTGTAGCGATGTCGTTGCGACTCGCTTTTTTATTTGTGCACAGCATCAATAAGCCGAGCTACGTTGCCTCTGACGGCGACCAGCACGGACAGGAAAATAATGTTGCCCCCGATAGTGGCCCACGATGAGTAAGGGTAGATACCGCACAGATACGCCAACGGAACGGCGCTGTAGATGACCGTAAGCAGCCACGCTAAGCGAGATATCCACGGTCGATGTCGGGAATCACCGCGACGGTAAAACATCAGGGTCAGCACAACCCCAGCGCAAAGCAGTGCGTTGATTGTTGCCGATGGGTCATTTAGTACCACCTGAACCTCCCCGGCGCGTTATCAGCGCCACCAGCGAGCCAACATCCTGGTTATTCAGAAACGTCAGGATTTTGACAGCTAAAGCAGAAACGATTACGGCTCCGATAGCGTCCAGAGGCTTATCACTGTAACCAGTCCAGTCAGCCAGCTTTGAACCAACCAGCCCTGAGCAGATGATCCCGGCGATGTAGGACACGACAAAATACGCCAGCCGGCGCGCTGCACTCAGGTCCGCGGCGGTTGCAATGTAAAATACAGCCCCGGCAAATGCACCAAACACCACGCCGTAATCGGTTCCGGAAACAAATCCATAGACACTGGCTCCCGTCAGGACACCACCAGCCAGCCCAGTACCGGAAATCGGATCGGACATTTAGCCCCCTCTTTATTGCTGTGAGTCCTCTCGGAATGAGGGGAATAAAAAAGGCTACCGCTTGGTAGCCTTCATGATGGGATATGAATATTTATGTGAAATTAGTTTGGGAGATGTACTTTCGGTCCTTCCCACTCAAATGCTTCTAAAGTTTGTTGTACAATATCTCTCATATGCTCCAAAGATTTGCATGAGATATCTACTTCGGCTTTTTTACCACCATTAATAGTGGTAGTAAATCGTGTACCGTCAAGATTACTGAGCCAAAGGGCACCACCGTCTTCATGAAGTGGTTTCCTATGAGCGCCCAAACCATGTACTCGCTCTTCCATATGCTGAGAAGAATTACGAACCTCCGATAACTTAGGGAGTTTTTCTTCGATCAAGTCGCAAATCTCAATTATTTTGTTCTTATGAACACCATCAAATTTTTTCAATTCTCTTACGCACTTATATATTTCATCAAGAGCATAGATGAATGCCTTAGCATATATAAATAAGTATCTATCAATATGATTCATTGGAACATCCCCAGCAACCCACTTATTTCTTTTTAGCATTATCGCTGACTGATATTCGATTTCTTCAATATCACCAATAGGATCAAGATGATATGTTTCTATGATTTTATTTTCACACAGTTTCCTATGAGCTATGTCCTGTTGCCATTTGTTTTTATCATAGGGAATGACATCTAAATTTTTGCTCCTACAATCTTCAAACATGTTCAAAGCAACGTTAGCCTCATAGAACACAATCTGAATATTTGAAAGTAAGGCTTTAAATACCTTCCTTGTGTCATCAGTTCCAGAGATAAGCCATGTTCCTGGTTGTTCCAATTCAAAAATGCGCATGTTCTCCTCAAATACCAATGAACCGATTGAAGACGTATGTGTTCAGGTTATGAATATTAAAGCACCTACAACACAGGAGCTTTAGCGAAGGACATAATCTTTATGTATACAAATCCCATTATTGGTGTCAAATATACACAAAAACGGCAACATTGCAAACATCGTGACGCTAAATTACGCGATATTTATCACATCTTCACTTTTAGTCACCCGGTTCAGTTGAGAGCTTGAATAACTCTCCTCCTGGAAACATTTGGTCACCAGGCTTTCATAGAATGGTTTCCAGCTATAACGCCACGTTCGATCAGGCAGACTCGGCAACTCAGAAAAAATACCGCGATAGGCAACCGATGATTTTGGCCGGCTGTATCCCCGCCCTTCGCAGCGCTTACATTCTTTATAAACTGGCGCGCCCTGCAGTTCTGTCGCTTTACGGTCAACCGTCTTACCGGTTCCGCCACACTGGCATCGCTTACTTAGCTTTCCATTACCATGACATCGCGGACATAAACTTTGCTCGGTATCAGTTACCACACGCTTTACCTCAAAGTCAGATGGTGACTGTTTCAGGTCTTTGGCCCATTGTGGCAATCGCATGGTGTAATGGCTTTTCGTCACGGTTTTAGTGGTTGTAAGCAACCCTTTACCACTACATTTTTGGCACGCCACGCTATCAGCTGCTGATGAGGAATAATCGTTATAGGCAAATCGGGCAAGGATACGCATGCAGAGGGGAAACTTTTTCCCTGATGCTTTGCGAATGGCCATGGGCGCATGCTCTTTCGCGTACTCAGTTAGCCAGGCAATTGACGCCTCTCTGTCCTGGCTGCTGATACCAGCTTTACCTAAAAACATTGCCAGCCCGATCCCCGCATCGGCCTGAGTCATCCCCAATGCAGCCATTACATCAGTCACCGTCAGTTGTTCACTGGCTGTCGCTCTACTGGTATCTGATATGTGCATGCCTTTAGGCGCAAAAAACTTTATAACATTGTCCAGATTCATACGGTCTCCATACTTCTTAAGCTTTCGCAATTACGCCGATCGCCAGCGCCCGATCCATAAAACGCAGTAGCAGCTCAAGCTGCGTACCATGCTTCTGCTCGAATGCCGGTACATCGGCGTGTAACTCGTCGTGGCACTCTCTGCACAGAGGGATCACGAAGAGGTCATGGGCTTTTGTTGCTGTACCACCCATACCGTGCCCTACGATATGGTGCGGATCATCTGCTGGCCGACGGCAACACTCACACGGTTGTGTTTTAACCCAGCGGGTGTACGTCTCATTTACCCAGCGGCGACGTTTTGGCCTGAGCATGAAAGACTCTGGAGACTCCGGATCAACAGAGAGCGTGAGGATCTTCTTCGCCTTCTCCTGCACAAGGCTGGTTGCAGACACGGAAGGCACAATGTCGCTTTCCCTCATGACAGACCTAATCTTGTCATCCGGAAGGCGTAACCCTTTGTGTGCAACGCTTTCCGGAATAACATCAGCCAGGTCGTTTCTGACCATCCACCAGCACAGTTCCGGTAGCGTCAGGATATGCGACTCGGGAAAACCAGAATCACGCCGAATGACTTCCAGAATCCAGGATACCAGGTTTCCTGCCGCTATACCTGCAAGCTGCTCAGTATGCTGCCCGGACAAAGTGTGATCGCAATGCCAGCACAGGCGAATGCTTCCTGGTGGATGCCGCATTGTTGTGAAGTTCTTGTCATGCCACGATGAATGTGGCCACTGGCATTCAAACCTTGAACTCAGCCACTGCTCGAGGGAAGCCAGCCCACCAGCGCGATGAATAACCCGCTCATTCCCGAAGACCTGCCGCATTACCGGATCATCAGCCAGGGGCTGAATGGCTGCCGGAACAGCCCCGGTACTGAATGACGCCATTTCCTCTGGTTCAGGCTCGAGCAGAACGCGACCACGCATGAAGAGGTGCATCAGTTCCGCACCGGGACGGAACAACACAATCCCCATACGGGGGGCTATTTCAGGTGTGAGTAATGCCCTCAATTGTCGCCACCAGCCAGTTCTTTATCGTGGGTGAAGCTCCCGTTCCAGGTCACCTTCATCGGAAGATTCCCTTTCAGATAATTTTTGTAGATCCAGATGGCTCCATCCCGGAGAAGAACAGGCTGATAGGTGGTAAAGCTGACTGCTGAATTTGGAGAGACTTTGCTGCTTTTCTCGGTGAGGTATTTATCACGCGCGTATGACCGTACACGCCATTGTGCGCTGCGTCCTTCCGGATTGTCGTCATATAACCAGTTCATCGAAACAAGCCAGGCGCTAATTTTTGAGGTATTAACACCATTCAGACGTTTACAGAACTGTACAGGGGAAAGCCCATCAGTGAAGAGGCTCTCGAGATGCTCGATATATTCGGCCTGCTGGTGGGTAAGCGCCTCAGCCTGCTGCTTTGCTTCCATGGCATCCGCCCACGCACGCGCCAGAGTTATTGGATCGGACATATTCGGCAGCATGACACCGTGGACCTCACGAAGATTGAAGTAATGATCTTCAAGCTGCTCAAAGAAGTCCCAGGCTAATTCGGTTTCAAGCATTTTCGCATGGCGGGAAGCACCACGTTCAGTCCACAGGATTAGCGAGGTAGTGTGTTTATTAACCACATCGCTAAATGATAGTCGGAACGATTTCAGCTCATCACCAGTGATTTTGAAGAAGTGTTTACCCTCGATAAATCGCTGCTCATTTCGAGCGAAGTTTTGCTGAATTCTTACTGGTGTTGTGCCGTAACCGGCAGCAAGGGAATCCGTTGTCACGACACGTTGATTGCGATAAGTGATCACCGGCACCGACGAGTGATTAACGGAAATTACTGATGAAGTGCTATTTTTGGGCGTAGCAGTGCCCATAACATGATGATTGCTCATATTATCTCCATACTCTGATTGTTGCGAAGGGCCTGCACGCCCGTTTCGCTTGCACTTTCCGACATTACTGCCATATCGACCAATATTCAACCCACAGCTGGACATATAACCACCTCTTTTTTATATGCCGTTATGGTTATCTCAACTTTTCCCTTCGGTACTATTGGCCCCCATTCCACCAGCATGCGCTTAATCTGGCTGTCGTCTTCCCAGACACCCGCATGCGTCAGCGCGTCAAACAGGGCTTTGTTGTAATTATCGATATCCCGGCGGCGCGCATCCGGCGGGTACAGCGTGATTTCTACCGCTGCAAGTTCAGTCGATGGCTTCGGGAGGCGTCGTAATTGCTCAATGATCGCTACACAGGCAGCGCTCTGGTATTTACGGCCTTCAACGCTAATGAGATGACGACCGGCCAGCGGCCCCTTGTTAGGGGCGCGCCAGTAAGTGTTCACGCTCGGAGGAAAAGGCAGGATCAGTTTCACGCGGCCTCTCCCCGCATATTGCGAACAAGTTCAGAAGCGACAGTAATGATTTCGCTGGTTGCCGTCCGCTCCAGCCAGAGTTGATTGATGTTGGCTTTCAGTTTGTTCTGCTGGGCCTCGCTCAATACATCAACGCCTTCCACTTGGTTAAACACCAGACCAACCTCGAGAGGCCAAATACGCGATTCAACTTCTGGTGATGTCAGCGGCGCAGGTGGCTGTACTGTTTCTGCCAGCTGGGCCTTGCAAGCGGCAAATGTGACCAGCGACATGAACGCCTTCCCTTTTTCTTCCAGATCGGTACGGCTGATGTAGCTGAAACGCTCGCCGCGCCATGACTTATCGAATACAGCTATAGCACCTGCAAAAAACGCGCTGGTGGGCTTCTGTTTTTCGTCAGCAGGTACAAACCACACTGGCAGATCGAACCCAATACGACCACGAATAAACATGATGTGATCGGCATCTTCCGGCCACCATGTTTCACTTGTGGCAGACTTCACCAGGTAAATATAGCGACCACCTCTTTCACGCATGTCCATGGTGTGATTCATGATGTGTGTCATACCCGTGATCGCCTGCTTGTCGTGATACTGCGAGCGGCTATATGGAGGGTTGGCAAAAGCCGCGCCGCCCAGTTCAGCCAGGCGTTCAGACCAGTTCTGTGTCAGCGCGTTATCTTCGGCGGTGTACCATGCCGGGCACTTCGCGTTGTCGTCGTCAGCAAACAAGTCCAGAACTAATGGACCAAATAGCGCGTTGATCCCCCAAAAAAGCAGATCCGGTGTTCGCCACTGATCGCCAACTTCTTTCAATTCGTGGGCTGGTTTGCAACGCAGTGCTGCCAGCGCCTGGCAATATTTATTTGTCATCATGAACGAAACCCCGAATTTTCTGGCAGTGAGTAATCAACGGTCTGATAACTGGCCCGTGCTACTGGTGAATCACCTGTAGGCTGTTTCATGGATACGGAAAGCTTCAGACTTAATTCGTCCCACTTTTCACGAAGTTTTGAAGGGCTTAGGACGTTTTTGCACCAGAATGAATCCTGATTAGCTCGTTTGAAGAGCGCACAAATTTGCTTATGCGTTCTGCCGTCCTGCGTCACCATCAGGCGCACTTCGTTTGCCCAGGATGCCCAGTTAGGCTCTTTGGGTCGGACTACTTCACCGTCACTTTCAGCGGCCTGCTCGTACATCGCGATGATTTTTCCCCAGAGGTATTCCGCACAAGTCAAATCATCCTGATTGCCCCACTGCCGCTTCGGTACATTCCAGGTCACTGCTTCAGGATGTTTAGCAAGAAACTGTTCAACAGGAGATGAACTTTCAGCGTCCGGTTGCGAAGCTTCCGGACAAGAAGGGTTACTGATCTGTTTGTGGTGATCTGAGTAATGATCTGTATAGAGAATAGGTTCCGCGACTTCACGGTTAGGGTTCCGCGATTCTGCGGTTTCGGTTCCGTGATTCTGCGGAATGGGCTCCGCGACTTCGCGTTTCCCGTTCCGCGATTCTGCGGAATCCAGCTTTGACGGGAATAAAACATTGATTAGCGCTTCGCCATTGATACGGTAATGCGTCTTTTTAGTGCCGTTTACCTGTCGCTGGGCCTTCTCAACAACCCCTGGTAACCAGCGGGTACAAATCTTGTTTACCAGACGCTGCACCTGATCTTCACTCACACCGCGAATCTCTGCCGCCAGTTCGCTGTGTTCTTTGTAAAACCAACCATCATTCAGGTCTGATTTACCGGACCAGAACACAAGCTGGTTTAGCACAGCACCCAAAGCATGCGCCTGCTGATCACCGGAGAAATAATCGAGGTACGGGACCGGAATGGTGATGCAATTCCTTTGCCCGGATAGCGATTGAACGATTTCAAATATCTGGCTCATGATCGTCCGTTATCTCCCTGAACTTTTGCCTGAAATGCTCAAGTGGGCTGAAGCATTCATGCGGGTAGCCATCACGCAGGTAGATAACGCGCTGTGTTTCTGGCTCCCAGCGGATAACACGGACTGGCACTCCGCGGTGGTCTTTGAACCTTCGGTTAAGTTCGCGCACAGGCGTTTTGCCCTCCGGTAGTAGACCCCCACAATTACAGAGTCCTGACTGTGGTTACATGACACCCAGCGATTTGATACTTTGCATTCATACCGAAACAGCGGAAGACCCGGCACCGGGATCATTCGTAGTTGCGGTAAGTGAGGATTTACGATTAAATTGCTCATGCGGATTATTTCTCCATACTCGAAGAGTTGTTCGCCAAGGCGCCCGGAGCTGCACACTCGCGGGCGTCACTCTTTTCTGGAAGGCAATAAACTCGTGAAATCAGGTTCAGGAACGTCATGAGCGTTACCCGGAACTGGTAGGCGATTTCGTTCAGACTGTCCCATTCCCCTTTATCAACCACACCATCATCGATGTATCGACGATATGCGTTAACCAGGTCACCAAGCCTGCCCACCAGCTCAGCCAGCTTTAAGCCAATCTCCTCGTTCTCTGTTTCTGGTGCCGCGCCTGGAATGTGGATCCCGTTATCTGTTTGACGAGAAAACGCGTCAGCTATGTAGCTAACACCAGCAGCTTTCTGTAACACCATCGCCCATCCCATAGGGAAGATCTGATCCCCGTCGACACGAAGGCGGTTAAACAATGCATTTTCTGTTACCCCCAACCATTCCGCCGCTTCGGCGTAGCCACCAGGCAGGTCGGTAATCGTCTTTTTTATCGCAGCCACCAGCCATGCTGGCTGACGTTCGACTTTCCAAACAGGTTCGTTACCCACGGCTTACCCCTTATTTCTGTGGTTACGTTTAGGCTGCTGATTCGTTAACCTTTTCAGGACGATCAGGATTGGCGTTATCCAGCAGCCATTCAGCAGTAAATTTTCCTGCGGATTTGGAAGCAAGTAGCTCTGCGTATTCCGTTTTTTTGGTGTATTCGGTCCGAGGAAGGCAGGCGTTTTTCACCCAACGATGGACTGCGACCGGGGATAAACCGCAAATTTTTGCCGCCGCTGTTTGTCCGCCGACGGCTTCAACTGCAATTTCTACAGCGTTCATTGACTCTCCTGATTATTAAATTAACCACAGGTTAATAATAAATATTAACTGACAGTAAAGTCAAGTTCTCGGATATTTAACTAATGGTTAAGAGAGACGAAACGAAAGAAGGATTCACGGCTAGGCTGCTGCAAGTTTGCCAACTTGCAGGATTGACAGGCCGTGGAAGAAACAAAAACCTTGCAGACCTGCTTAACAAAGCTGGGGTAGAGATAACCACGCCTGGTGTTTGGAAATGGTTTAACGCTCAGGCAATACCGGACAGCCAGAAAATAGTCGCTCTCAGCAAGGCGCTTGGGGTGCGTGCTGAATGGCTTGAATACGGGGTAGGAGAGCCTACAGATTCAGGGGAAGTTAAACGCATGGTTAATAATCCTGTGCAGGATGTTTATCGCGTTGAAGTTCTAGATTTAGCTGTAAGTGCCGGCCCAGGTACCTACATGCTTTCGGATCAAGTTGAAGTGCTCTACGCCATCGAGTTCACTACTGAACATGCCAGAGTACTTTTTGGAAATCGTGATCCAGAAGATGTGAAGGTCATGACCGTTAACGGCGACAGTATGTCCCCTACCCTCGTTTCGGGTGATCGACTGTTCGTCGATATATCAGTTCGTCACTTCCAGACCGACGGCGTTTACTCTTTCGTATATGGTAAGACATTCCATGTTAAGCGCCTGCAAATGCAGGGTGATAAGCTGGCCGTCCTGTCTGATAACCCTGCCTATGAAAAGTGGTACATCGATGAAAAATCGCAAGATCAGCTTTACGTTATGGGTAAGGCATTGATTCATGAGTCAATAAAATATAATAAACTCTGAAAATTGCTGAGATCACAAAGATCTTAGAATTTGCAAACACCACAAGCGTATTCCTTACTAGATTTTAAGGGTGTGTTACATGGAAGAGCGTGCAAGCTATTTGATCGAGCCAATTGAATCTCTAGGCGCTGGAAGCTTTGGTTTAGTTGAAAAAATTAAACTTTATAATACAAGGCACTATTTTTGCGGATTATATGCCAGAAAAGTTTTGCGTCCGGATGCTTCCGATCCGGACCTTTTTACCAGATTTGAACGCGAAGTTAGATACCAAGCAGATTGTTTACACCCTAACATCGTGCAAATTTTTATATGCAATCTTCAGGCTGCGCAACCATGGTTTGTGATGGAGCTTGCAGAGTCTAATCTGCATGACGAGATACAAAAAGGAACACTAACAGAAACTGAAAAGATCAACATCGTAAAAATGGTTCTTAATGCTGTCGGCTGGATCCATCAAAAGGGATACTTGCATCGTGATATAAAACCATTAAACGTTCTAAAATTTCCAGATGGTGTATATAAAGTCTCTGACTTTGGCCTTGCTAAAAATGTCGCACCTGATGCAAATACTCAACTCTTAACGAAAATTGGGCAGTATCCACGCACACCTAAGTATTTTGATCATGGCGTTTTTCTTAACGGATACTCTAAACAGTCTGATATTTTCTCGTTAGGAATATTGATAGAAGATTTAAATATCAATGGGTTTGATGATATAGTGAACAGATGTACCCATCGGCAGCTCAATAAAAGATTTTTGAGTGTCGAGCAAATTCTCAATGCCATTGAAGAATTAGAGGAAGCTCGTCAATGATCTCCATCTTATCATCAGCTGTTTTTTCAATGCCCAAAAGCTTGGAAAGAGAGAACCAAGATTCTGTTTTACACCCTAAGCAGGTCAACGATGGATATCTTATGGCAATTGCCGATGGTGTAGGTGGATACAAGGGCGGGCATGAAGCTTCGTCAGCTGCAATTATGAGCCTCTCTAAACTTACGGAAGAAATCAAAGTTGATAACATAGGGAAACTATTCACTTCGATCAGACGTGATATAACAGCCCTCTCATCAAATGATGAAACATTATTATCAGCAGCAACAACATTAACCGTATGCCATGTGAACAGTAGTGGATTAACTATTGGTCATTCAGGTGATTGCAGAGTATATATTAAACAAAGTAATAAATTGAAGCAGATTACTAAGGATCACACACAGCATCAGATGTTAATCGATGATGGCGTGTTTACTGCCCGGCAGCTAAAGAATGCTAAAGGTAAAAACATAATCACTACGGCTTTATCTGCCAACATAGTTCTTGATTTTCAAGCGCTATTCATCCCCACATCAGAGCTGCCGTTAGAGAATGGTATGTTATCGCTTTTTATAATGTCTGATGGATCACACAATATTTGGGAAACTAGGCCTAGATTTTCAGATAACACGTTATCTAATGCTTGTAGATTTGCTACCAGCCTGAAGAAACGTATTGAGTTGAAAGGGCCTATTGATGATTACTCTTTGATTGCAGTAAATATTAAATTTGATTAACTAATAACCCGGTATATGCCGGGTTTTTTATTGCCCTTTTCTCACTATAGCGGCTGAGGCGCGCAGTATCCCCTTGTGGATCACGTTTTGCGTTTGGCCTCCAGATACTCAACGATATTGTCACGGTTAATTTCGATCCCTTCGATGATTAACTGAATCACCACTCAGCCTATCTCGCCAGCGATGAATGCCGCACGGTCTTCTTCCAGTTCATCACGTTCCATATATCCTCCCTCGTCAACCTGATGTTTTTTTAATCATAACATCACTTACTCAAAAAATTAAATGTATATATAAATCAATGCATTAAATAAATTTCAAACATAAATTAACCAATGGTTATTTACAAATATTATCTATTGGTTAATTATGTATTCATCAGCACTCAGATAGCTGATGCCAAAATCTACTTACCACCGCGCCTGATGTGGTTAAAAGCAGGCCAAAGCAATAACAAGTAACTCCCTGTTCTGGCGGCCCGGTGTTTTCCCGTGGATTTCCGGTAACCGCCAGCTTTTTTCAGGGAATATTAGCCGGTCATGGTAAGCATCTCGCAGGGTCCTTACCGGGACTGGAAGAGTTACCACTTGGAGACGGTCCTTATAAATGTCCTGGACAGTGGCGGTACCAGCACCGACAACAGCGGCAGACGTTCAACTGTGAAAACGGAGAGATGCCAGCTCCCTCGACGGCAGTGACGGCGGGAAGTAGACCGCTCAGCTGGGAAAGACCAGCACACAACGATGAGAGCATTGACGAGCAAGGCATAACGGCAGGTTCAATCCCTGCCACCGCTATACAGATGGCGGTGATGGGCAACGAAAAGGTCCGTTCAACTCGGACACCGGCAGTGCTCTCTTCGTTGTGGTGAATGCGCAGGCTGATGCGCTAAACCGTGAGGGAGTGTCCCGAAAGGGTGCGTCACTGGTAATCAACCCATGCCGGAATATCGCAGCACCGGCCACCACAACCAAATCACGCTTAGGACCGTGATAACCGTAGTTCTAGTATTGCTGTGTGTAGTCTTGGCGGTACCAGGGTCTTCAACCTTATGCAAGGGGGACGAAGATAATGTTCTACCTCGGTACCGCCCTTTTTACGCAACAGAAAAGGGCATCACCGGGCGACGGGCTCATAACCCAATCCACCCGGGCAAGAGGATGGCGATTGCAGTCGCCTACAAATGCAGGTGCCCTTCTCTGTTGTGTATGGAGAAAGTTCGGCGGTGGCAGCCGCCTTAACGAGGGTAAAACCATGAGTAATGACCGCATGACCGTAGTGCCAGATTTTCTTGGCGAACTGGATGCCGGCGTGTTCATGAACAAAATCGCGGCAGCACTTAATACCACCGCGCTTGGCGTTCTGAACAACGGCAACAAAGGCAAAGTAGTACTCACCTTTGATTTTGAGCGCATGGGTAATTCCGTCGAAGAGAAGCGCGTCAAGATCAAGCACAAGCTGAACTACAGCACCCCTACACCGCGTGGTAAAGCCTCCGAAGAGGACACAACCGAAACCCCGATGTGGGTCAACAAAGGCGGGAAGCTCACCATCCTGCAGGAAGATCAGGGTCAGCTGTTCGGGATCACTGGCGCGGTGGATGGAAAGCTTAAAGCGGCTCAGTGATCCGCAACAACAAACTCACTGATACCACTTTGATCATCAGTTAATAAGGAATTTCTATGTCTCAGTTAGACAGCGGCACCTTCAAGCAGGTCAAAGACCTGGTTCTTTCCGGTTATCACCTGAATGATATTCAGGACCTGGCTTGCCCGACAGCATTACTGCCAGATGGTACTGGCGTTGAAAGCCTCGAGCGCTTTTCTCTGGAGCGTTTCCGCTTTCGTGGCGCAATGAGCACAACCAGTATTGACGACTTCGCACGTTATTCTAAAGGTTACGCCAGCGCCAGCGAACCAGCTCGTTGCTTCATTGACGCTGACAACATGACCGCCCGTTCAGTGTTCAACATCGGCACCCTGGATAACCCCGGTCACGCCGATAACATGGCTTCAATCACCCTGAAGAAAACCGCCCCATTCCGTGCCCTACTGCAGATCGACGGTCAACGTCTGAAGCAAAAGCAAATCGCTGAATGGCTGGAAGACTGGAGTGATTACCTGCTGGCGTTTGATGCTGATGGTAATACGATGCAGATTTCCCAGGCGGCTCAGGCTGTACGTCGTATCACTATTCAACAAGCAACCCAGCAGGACCATGAAACTGGTGATTTCGCTGGTAAAAAATCGCTGATGCAAAGCGTTGAAGCAAGCAGCAAAGACGTAATGCCTGTGGCGTTCGAGTTCAAATGTGTGCCGTATGAAGGTCTGGGCGAACGCCGCTTTAGCTTGCGTAACAGCCTGCTGACCAGCGATGAACCCTGCTTTGTTCTGCGCATCGTTCAACTTGAAGCCCAAGAAGAAGAGATCGCCAACGAATTCCGCGATTTGCTGATCAGCAAGTTCGACGGTGAATCAGTGGAAACTTTCATCGGTAACTTTAAAGCCTAATTGCTCTGCATTAAATCCCCGGCGCCGCGGGGATTTATTGAAGCGTAATTCCATTAATTATCGCCACCCGGCGAGGGATTCGTGCAACCAAAATATGCGCGGTGCAGCGCGCCAATATGGAGAAAACCATGAGCTACATTCAGACATTATCCGGTAAAAAATTTAACTACCTGACCGCCACAATCGACGATATCGATGTTGAGGATATCGCGACAGCGCTTTCCAACATCTGTCGATTCGCTGGGCATCTGCCAGAGTTCTACAGCGTGGCCCAGCACTCTGTGCTTGTAAGCAAGATTGTGCCGCCAGAGTTCGCTTTTGAAGCGCTGATGCACGACGCTGCGGAGGCATATTGCCAGGATATTCCTGCCCCGCTCAAAGCCCTGTTACCTGACTACCAACGAATGGAAACTTATGTTGATGGTCTTATCCGCTTTAAATTCGGTATCTCTCTTGAACAAGCTGCTGTCGTGAAATATGCCGATCTAACCATGTTAGCCACCGAGCGCCGCGATCTGGAAATCGATGACGGTTCGAAGTGGGAAATTCTCGAAGGTATTCCCTGCTCTGATCTCGTTCAGGTTATCCCTCTCCGTCCTGGTCAAGCCTATGGCCTGTTCATGAATCGCTTTAACGAGTTGATGGAGCAGCGCCAATGCGCCGCATGAAGGTAAAAGAGCTCGTAGCGGAGGCTTTTGCCTCCGTTGCTGAATTACCACCAAAACATGCACCGCTTATGCGCGAAGTCGCCACCAGGCTTGACGCTACGTTCGCAGCATTAAAAGAGTCCCTGGTGCAACTGGAACAGGAACGTAAAGGTAAAACGCCATGACCGTATTTGAATATCTCCAGGCTCACCCGAATACCACCAGCGGTGAAATAGCTAAAGGGATGAATAAAAAGACGCCTGTGGTCGCTGGTGCATTATCGCAACTCTATGGTACTGGCCGGATCGTGAAGTCTGGTGTTCGCAAAGGCATTCCAACATACCGTGTTAACGATATGCCGTTTGGGTGCAGTAACAGCCTAACCATGATGTTTAACCAGCTATTGAGTAAAGCCAGGAAAGGAACAGCCCAATGACAGCACTCAACAAACAGGCGCCGATCAAACATCCCGCAATTCGTTATCACGGTGGTAAGTTCCGCCTAGCGTCCTGGCTTATTGAACAGATGCCAGAACATACCTGTTACGTCGAGCCTTTCGGTGGAGCGGCTGGGGTGCTACTTCAAAAACCGCGCAGCTACGCAGAGGTTTATAACGATCTCGATAGCGAGGTAGTAAACCTGTTTACTGTCCTGCGAGACCCAGACATGAATCAGCGTCTGCGTGATGCCTGCGCATTGACACCTTACTCCCGCGATGAGTTCTGTGCAGCCAGGGAGGCTGTCACGGAGCCTGTAGAGCGTGCCCGCCGTATGGTAGTTCGTGCCTGCATGGGGTTTGGTTCCGCTGCTGGTATCGGCGGGCAATCAGGATTCCGTAGCGACAGCAAGCGTAAATATGCAACTGCTGCGCATCTGTGGGAGCGCTATCCAGAGAACCTGGCTGCGATATGCCAGCGCCTGCAGGGTGTCATTATCGAGAACAAAGACGCCCTGGTAGTAATGCGCGCCCATGACGCTGAAACCACCCTTCATTACATCGATCCGCCTTACGTTCCAGAAACACGTGTCCAGGGTAATCGCTATTACAACCACGAAATGACCGTTGAAGGCCATGAACAATTGCTCGCTGTGGCCAGAACGATGACAGGCATGGTGATGATTAGCGGGTATGACACTGAGATTTATAACGACATGTTAACTGGCTGGACTAAGACAGAAAAAACATCACGAATCAGCGCAGGGCGCGGTACAAAAGTCCGCACCGAATGTCTCTGGGTTAACCCGGTAGCGCAGCGTAAATCCAGCGCCGCTGGCATTGGCGTGAAGGGGGAGTGAGATATGTGGCGAGGAACGAATCGCGGCGGTAGCCAGATGATACTCACTGCCTATGAATACGACCCGGAAAACAAAAAATCAAAGTCGGTTTACCTGCTACGGCATCACAGCAAAGTTAAGCAGACCACGCTTGAGCAAAAGCTTGTTGTTGAGAACGATGCGTTTGGTCGGTTTAAACCGATGGTCGAGCTTGCCGACTTTCCCGAAAGATTAAGCGAGCGAGAAGCGATGCTGAAGCTGGCCGACTGGCTTCATCGGCTTGGTGTGGCAATTGAAGATAACTGGAGTACACCATGACAACAAACAAACTAACAGACGAGCAGTTGCAGGAAATCTACGGTGAAGCGGTATCGTGCGAACTGGCAGAGAAAAACGGGGCGTATATGGCCTCTTTCGACTTGCTTTGCAAAATGGACGATGTAGGCGGCACGGCGCATGTTGTCCGAAAGCTTATTGATATGCTCCGGGCGGAGCGGGTAGAGCTACAGGAACGCCGCAAGGCTGATAGCCAAGCGCAAGCCACGCTAAATCGCCTTGCTGTGATTCTTCACGGCTCAGAGGTTGATTTAAACCTGCTAACGGTAACGGCCCAATCGCTGATGGATCGTTGCAAGGCTGCCAACTCTCCGGTAGCTCCGGATGGTTGGGTGATGGTACCTATGAGGTTAACAGCAGAGAACGGCGCAAAAGGTCTGCTATCAGGTGAGTTTTCGGAAACAAAGTTCATAAACTGCCCAGAGTGTTTTGGTGATGATGAGTGCGAAACATGCGACGGTAGCGGAAGAATTGAAATCACCGTTCCTGTCACATGGACGACCATCAAAGAAATTTGGGCCAAGGGCATTGAGCATTTTGCAGCAGCACCAAAACAGGAGAATGTATGCCATTCGATGGGATAGCACATAACGCACTGGCTGATGCCCGCCACCAGGCGAAATATGTTTCAGCGATTTGGCAGAAACTAATACCAACCACCAGCAACAGCTAAAGTTTCCCCGGGTGCAGCCGGGATAATGGAGAAATAACTATGAGCAATATTTTCCAGTTAGCTCCCAACGATTGGGTTTGTGAAAGCGTTCTGATCGCGGTTACCGGGCTCAAACCCGGAACCATCCTCCGTGCCAGAAAAGAATGCTGGATGATTGGGAGGGAGTATATCCACGTATCGCCTGACGGAAATCCTAAACCTTCCAGTGAGTGTATGTATAACAGAAAGGCTGTAGATGCCTGGGTCGCTTCAATGAAAAGCAAGCAGCCAGGGTGATTTGATGCCATGAAAAAGGTAAGCTCGTATCGCTCTTGGGCGTCTGGAGGTAACACCAATGGATAAAGTCACATATCCAACAGGCGTCGAAAACCACGGTGGCACTTTACGCATCTGGTTTAATTTTAAAGGTAAGCGAGTCAGGGAAAGTCTCGGTGTCCCTGACACCGCTAAGAACAGGAAGATAGCCGGGGAACTGCGGACATCAGTATGTTTTGCCATCCGCACAGGAACCTTTGATTATGCAACCCAGTTTCCTGACTCCCCTAACCTCAAGGCTTTTGGTGTAAGTAAAAAAGACATTACAGTGAAAGATCTTGAAGAAAAATGGCTGGATCTGAAACGGATGGAAATCTGCGCGAACGCATTCAATCGCTATGAGTCTGTCGCAAGGAATATGGTGCCGAGGATCGGAGGCAATCGCCTGGCGTCAGCAGTAACCAAAGAGGAATTGCTGTATCTCAGGAAAGACTTGCTAACTGGTTACCAGAATCCGACGAAAAACAAATCCCCGGCAAAAGGGCGAAGCGTTGTTACTGTGAACTATTACATGACGACAATGGCCGGAATGTTTCAGTTTGCTGCGGATCACGGTTACTTAGAGGTGAACCCATTCGAGGGAATTAAGCCTCTGAAAAAAGCCAGGGCAGAACCAGATCCTCTTTCTCGTGATGAATTTATTCGCCTGATAGATGCATGCCGGCATCAGCAGACGAAAAACCTGTGGTCATTAGCAGTGTACACAGGAATGCGTCACGGGGAACTGGTCTCCCTGGCCTGGGAAGATATCGACCTGAAGGCGGGAACAATTACCGTCAGGCGTAATTATACGAAACTTGGTGAGTTCACTCTACCGAAAACCGAGGCAAGCACAGATCGAGTGGTGCATCTTATCCAGCCCGCAATCAGTATCCTGAAAAATCAGGCTGAAATGACAAGGCTGGGCAGGCAACATCACATTGAAGTTCAGTTACGTGAGTATGGCCGTTCGGTGAACCATGAGTGTACATTCGTCTTTAACCCGCATGTGGTCAGACGCAGTAAGCAGGTCGGATTTATCTACCGTGTCGATTCAGTAGGCGACTCCTGGGAAGCGGCACTAAAGCGCGCGGGGATCAGACACAGAAAGGCGTACCAGTCACGACATACCTATGCGTGCTGGTCATTATCTGCTGGTGCAAACCCGAGTTTTATTGCCAGTCAGATGGGGCATGCGAGCGCGCAGATGGTGTTCAATGTTTACGGTGCATGGATGGCTGACAGCAGCGCAGAGCAGATCGCAATGCTGAATCAGAAGCTGGCAGATTTTGCCCCATTGATGCCCCATAGCCACGAGAACAGTACGGGAGGATTATTAAAATCAGTAAGTTAAACCCTAACGCCCGTCATGTTAACTGTGTGGAGGGTAATACCACGCTGTACGCCATGCCGAAAGCCGAGATTGTTAACCGCTGGTTTGCACAAACCAGCGACGATTTTCGCTTCTGTTTCAAATTCCCGGCCACCATCTCGCATCAGGCCGCACTGCGGAATTGCGATGATTTGGTGCAGGCATTCTTTACGCGCATGTCACCACTGGATGCCCGCATCGGACAATACTGGTTGCAGCTACCTGCCACGTTCGGCCCACGTGACCTCTCTGCTCTGTGGCAATTCCTCGATGCCCTCCCTAAAACGTTTACCTACGGTGTCGAGGTTCGTCATCCGGATTTCTTTGCGAAAGGTGAATCAGAGATTCAGCTCAATCGGGGTCTGCATGAACGCGGGGTTAATCGGGTCATTTTAGACAGTCGTCCGGTCCATGCCGCGATCCCACACACGGAAGCGATACGCGATGCTCAACGTAAGAAACCAAAGGTCCCGGTCCATGCGGTCGTCACGGCAAACCACCCGATGGTCCGTTTTATCGGTAGTGATAACATGACACAGAATAGGCAGTTCTTTGCCGCCTGGCTGGCAAAGTTGTCACTCTGGCAGCAGACCACCACGCCATATCTGTTTTTGCACACGCCGGATATCGCACAGGCTCCTGAGCTGGTAGACACGCTATGGGCGGATTTACGCAATGCCCTGCCAGAGATCGGATCAGCACCCTCGATTCCACAGCAATCTTCTCTTTTCTGAAAATGCCACCTATCATAGACAGTGCCAGCAGCCATTTTAAAAGGGAGTTTGTATGGTAAGCGCGCTTTATGCCGTCCTGGGTGCGTTGTTGTTGATTAAGTTCTCCTTTGACGTCGTTCGCCTGCGCATGCAATACCGCGTAGCCTATGGCGACGGCGGTTTTAGCGAACTACAAAGTGCAATTCGCATTCACGGTAACGCGGTGGAATATATTCCTGTCGCACTGGTGCTGCTGTTATTTATGGAAATGAACGGCGCAGAAACGTGGATGGTGCATCTTTGCGGGCTGATGCTGATAGCCGGGCGACTGATGCATTATTACGGATTCCATCACCGTCTTTTCCGCTGGCGTCGTTCCGGCATGAGCGCCACCTGGTGTTCGCTGTTACTAATGGTGCTGGCGAATCTTTGGTATATGCCCTGGGAGTTGGTTTTCTCCCTGCATTAGCGCACAATACGCCACTTTATTTTTCCCGGATTTTTACGTTATGTCTCACCGCGACACGCTTTTTTCTGCGCCTATCGCCAGTCTGGGTGACTGGACCTTTGATGAACGGGTAGCTGAAGTCTTCCCTGATATGATCCAGCGTTCCGTTCCCGGCTATTCCAATATCATCTCCATGATTGGAATGCTGGCCGAACGTTTCGTACAACCCAACACGCAGGTCTACGATCTGGGCTGCTCTCTGGGTGCCGCGACGCTCTCAGTACGTCGCAATATCCATCATGAGAATTGCAAAATTATCGCTGTTGATAACTCGCCGGCCATGGTTGAACGCTGTCGTCGTCATATCGATGCCTATAAAGCCCCTACGCCTGTTGACGTGGTCGAAGGCGATATTCGCAACATCACTATCGAAAACGCCTCGATGGTGGTGCTGAATTTTACCCTGCAATTCCTTGAACCACCTGAGCGCCAGGCATTGTTGGATAAGATTTATCAGGGGTTGAACCCCGGCGGTGCGCTGGTGCTGTCAGAGAAGTTCAGCTTCGAAGATGCAAAAGTTGGCGAACTGCTGTTCAACATGCACCACGACTTCAAACGCGCCAATGGCTACAGCGAACTGGAAATCAGCCAGAAGCGCAGCATGCTGGAAAACGTGATGCTAACTGACTCTGTTGAAACGCATAAAGCACGTCTGCATCAGGCAGGTTTTGAGCACAGCGAATTGTGGTTCCAGTGCTTCAACTTTGGGTCACTGGTAGCGTTGAAATCTGAGGTTCCTGCATGACAGACTTTGGTAACTTTTATCAGCTGATTGCCAAAAACCATCTTTCCCATTGGCTGGAAACGCTCCCGGCACAAATCGCCGCCTGGCAACGCGATCAACATGGGTTGTTTAAGCAATGGTCGAATGCCGTGGAGTTTCTGCCGGAACTGACGCCACATCGTCTTGATTTACTGCATAGTGTGACTGCCGAAAGCGAAGAGCCGCTCAGCGAAGGGCAGATCAAACGGATTGATACGCTGATGCGTCATCTCATGCCGTGGCGCAAAGGTCCATATTCGCTGTACGGCGTCAATATTGATACCGAATGGCGTTCCGACTGGAAGTGGGATCGCGTTCTGCCGCATTTATCCGATCTGACCGGGCGTACCATTCTCGACGTGGGCTGTGGTAGTGGCTATCACATGTGGCGCATGATTGGCGCGGGTGCTCATCTGGCCGTCGGTATCGATCCTACGCAGTTGTTCCTGTGTCAGTTTGAAGCGGTACGTAAATTGCTGGGTAACGATCAGCGGGCTCACCTGCTGCCGCTGGGTATCGAACAGCTTCCGGCGCTGAACGCGTTTGATACCGTATTCTCTATGGGCGTGCTCTATCACCGCCGTTCTCCACTGGAACATCTCTGGCAGTTGAAAGACCAACTGGTAAAAGACGGAGAGCTGGTGCTGGAAACGCTGGTGGTCGAAGGTGATGAAAATACCGTTCTGGTACCAGGCGACCGCTACGCGCAAATGCGTAACGTCTACTTTATTCCATCCGCGCTGGCGCTTAAAAACTGGCTGGAAAAATGTGGATTCGTGGATGTCCGTATCGCCGATGTCTGTGTCACCACCACAGAAGAGCAGCGTCGGACTGAGTGGATGATTACCGAATCACTGGCCGACTTCCTCGACCCGAATGACAGCAGTAAAACGGTTGAAGGCTACCCCGCCCCACTGCGTGCGGTTTTGATTGCGCGTAAACCCTAGTCATTTTTGCCGGGTGGCACATTTTCTCCAAAATAGTTCGGTTTGCAACAAGGCGGCGACGCAGCAAATCCCCGGGAGCGTAGATAACTACGTGACCGGGGTGAGCGAGAAAAGCCAACACAGTTGCAGGCCGAAATATGCAGGAGAAGGAGAAAAAAAGGCCCCTGTTGAAATTGCAGGGGCCTGGTACGAGCAAGCATCATATTGGGCGACATGATGCAACGGTAAAAATCAGCTGGCCTGGTGGTGCGCAATGATTGCCTTCATTTCAGCAACCGCCGCCCCGTCTACCGCATAGCGGGAATATTCATCCGCCTGCGTATCCGAAGACATCGACAACCCCGAATTGCGATACCGCATGGGTGAAGCCAGCCATACTCCGGCAGAACTGTGGACTTCCTGCACTCCAGCGTTGAGGAACTGGGATAAATTCGCGGCGCGAACCCCCGCTCCGGCCATAATGATTGGAGCATCCACCTGCGCAATAAGTTCCATTATTTTTGTTAAACCTTGCGCTGCATCTGATTTTTGCCCGGAAGTCAGCACTCTGTCGACGCCCAAATTGGACAATTTATTCAGCGCATTTAATGGGTTGGCGCACATATCGAAGGCCCGATGAAACGTGACATTTAGCGGGCCCGCAGCAACCATTATTTTTTCCATACGTGGCATATCGACATTTCCGTCCACATCAAGAATGCCGGTCACCAGCCCTGAAAAACCTAAATCTCTGACCATCGCGATATCATCAAGCATCGCAGAAAATTCACCGTCGGTGTAACAAAAATCGCCCCCGCGCGGGCGGATAATGGGATGAATAGGAATAGAGACATGCTGGCGTACAGAGCGCAACACCCCCAGCGACGGCGTTAACCCCCCTTCTTTAGGCGCCGAGCACAGTTCAATACGATCGGCACCCTGAAGTTGCGCGGTGCGTGCGCACTCCATGCTGTAACAGCAGATTTCCAGTAATGCCATCACTCACTCCTGTTGCTCGCTTGCTACAATCGCTTCAATTGACCACGGATGAAATTTGATGGTGATGCTGCCATCACTGACCGCCAGTGTCGGATTCGGTAAACGCTCACGCTCTCCTTTTGGCGAGCTGGTTTTCACGAAAATCCCCGGCTGACTCAATCCGTCATCAGAAAGCAGCGCCAGCGCACGCGTGTTCAGCGTTTCTGGCGCACCGGGCAGAACGATTTCGATATGCTCCCACCCCTCATGCGGGTAACGCTTTTCACCCGGCCATGGCAACTCAACCACCGAAAACTGCCAGTGCGCGACACAAACCGGCTCATCCAGTCTGAACAGGCAAATCGGTCTGCCATTAATGATATTTTCCGATAACAGCGCACCACACTGTTCAAATCCCCGACGCCAGCGTTCTGCGGTGGTATTTTGATGACAACGCAGAGAAATGTGATCGGCTTCAAGCGATGAGACATCCAGGCCAAGACGGGTGGAAAGCGACGTTAACGCCTGAGTGAAATGCGGTAAATCTGCGGAAATATCATGCAGTTCTTCAACTGCCTGCCAGTTAGCCATATTGAATGCTCATATCCATATTCAAAGCCGCTAATTTACTCTGTTGCGCAGCCCCATCCAACTGCTGATTTTTTCACATGTCGCATGAATAATTATACGTAATGACATTGTTTATATTTCAGGCAGCTGGCGGTACTCGTAATGCTGACGGCAACGGGCATTTGCAGTATACTCCCGCCCTAAATTCTTAAACTGGTGCGGTGAATTTTATCCCGCTTCATAAATGTAAGGTATTCCGGTGAATATTCAGGCTCTTCTCTCAGAAAAAGTTAGTCAGGCCATGATTGCTGCAGGCGCGCCTGCAGATTGCGAACCGCAGGTTCGTCAGTCAGCAAAAGTACAGTTCGGCGACTATCAGGCCAACGGCATGATGGCAGTTGCTAAAAAACTGGGTATGGCGCCGCGACAACTGGCAGAGCAGGTGCTGACTCATCTGGATCTCAGCGGGATTGCCAGCAAAGTTGAAATTGCAGGCCCAGGCTTTATCAACATTTTTCTCGATCCGGCATTCCTCGCGCAGCATGTTCAGCAGGCGCTGACCTCCGATCGTCTGGGCGTCACTCAACCGGCTAAACAAACGGTTGTTGTTGACTACTCCGCGCCTAACGTGGCGAAAGAGATGCACGTTGGCCACCTGCGTTCCACCATCATCGGTGACGCTGCGGTACGTACGCTGGAGTTTCTCGGCCATAACGTGATCCGCGCAAACCACGTCGGCGACTGGGGCACCCAGTTCGGTATGCTGATCGCATGGCTGGAAAAACAGCAGCAGGAAAATGCAGGCGAGATGGCGCTGGCAGACCTGGAAGGCTTCTACCGCGATGCGAAGAAACACTACGACGAAGATGAAGCCTTCGCCGAGCGTGCCCGTAGCTATGTCGTGAAACTGCAGGGCGGGGATGAATATTTCCGCGAGATGTGGCGCAAGCTCGTCGACATCACCATGTCGCAGAACCAGTTAACCTATGACCGTCTGAACGTCACCCTGACCCGTGACGACGTGATGGGCGAAAGCCTGTATAACCCGATGCTACCGGGCATTGTTGCTGACCTGAAAGCCAAAGGTCTGGCTGTTGAGAGCGAAGGCGCTACCGTCGTATTCCTTGATGAGTATAAGAACAAGGAAGGCGAACCGATGGGCGTCATTATTCAGAAAAAAGATGGCGGCTATCTCTACACCACGACCGATATCGCCTGCGCGAAGTATCGTTACGAAACGCTGCACGCCGACCGCGTCCTCTATTACATCGACTCCCGTCAGCATCAGCATTTAATGCAGGCATGGACTATCGTGCGCAAAGCCGGTTATGTGCCGGACTCCGTACCGCTGGAACACCATATGTTCGGCATGATGCTGGGTAAAGACGGTAAGCCGTTCAAAACTCGCGCTGGCGGTACCGTAAAACTGGCCGACCTGCTGGATGAAGCGCTGGAGCGCGCGCGTCGTCTGGTGGCCGAGAAGAACCCGGATATGCCCGCTGATGAGCTGGAAAAACTGGCGAATGCCGTCGGTATCGGTGCGGTGAAATATGCGGATCTGTCGAAAAACCGTACCACCGACTATATCTTCGACTGGGACAACATGCTGGCGTTCGAAGGCAATACCGCGCCGTACATGCAATATGCCTACACCCGCGTACTGTCCGTGTTCCGTAAAGCGGATATCGACGAAAATGCGCTTGCCAGCGCACAGGTTATTATCAGTGAAGATCGCGAAGCTCAGCTGGCCGCCCGCCTGCTGCAGTTCGAAGAGACGCTGACCGTTGTGGCACGTGAAGGTACGCCGCACGTGATGTGCGCTTATCTGTACGACGTTGCCGGCCTGTTCTCTGGCTTCTACGAACACTGCCCGATCCTCAGCGCTGAAGATGAAGCGATTCGTAACAGTCGTCTGAAACTGGCGCAACTGACGGCAAAAACGCTGAAACTGGGTCTGGATACACTGGGTATCGAAACCGTAGAACGCATGTAAGCATATTAAAAAATACCAGGCCTGAGTTCGTAATCCGGACTCAGGCCTTTTTTATTTCCGGACATGCTGGTCTGAAACAATTCACAAGGAATGACACATTTCCGTAGAGGGATGGAACATTTTTTGCCTGTTATCCCGTTTACGCCTCCGTATCATTAGGCGGCGAATTAATCGGGTACGGGTCAATGACATTCAGAGATTTTGAGGCGGAAGAAAAACTTTTCCAGCGGCGTGTAATGGTGGCCTTTGGCCTGGTGGTCATCTGTTTTGGCATCCTGATTTATAACCTCTATAACTTACAAATCCGTCAACACCAGTATTACACCACCCGATCGGATGCCAATGACATCAAAATGCTGCCCGTCGCCCCAACACGCGGTATCATTTACGATCGCAACGGTATCCCGCTGGTACGAAATGTCACCTGGTACGACATTTCTGTGACGCCATATAAAATCAGCGATATGGACGCCCTGCTGAAGCAACTCACGCCGATTGTTGACCTCACGCCAGATGATATTGACCAGTTTCGCCATGAGCTGAAGGCCAGTAGCCGCTATCGCCCGGTAGTACTTAAAAATGCGCTGACCGATGTAGAAATTGCCCGTTTTTCTGTGAACCAGTTCCATTTCAGCGGCGTGACCATCAATAGCTACGAAGATCGCCAGTATCCTTATGGGGCGGAGCTGGCACATGTACTTGGCTACGTATCAAAAATCAACGATAGCGATCTAAGAGTACTGGATAAGAAAGGGCTGGCAGAGAACTACGCCGCCGACCACAACATCGGTAAGCAGGGCATTGAGCACTACTACGAAAATGACCTGCACGGCAAAACGGGTTATCAGGAAGTGGAAGTTGATAATCACGGGCGTATTGTACGTTTGATTAAAGACGTCCCCCCTGTCGCCGGAAAAGATATCCATCTGACGCTGGATTTACACTTGCAGGAATACATTGAAAGCCTGCTGGTGGGACAGCGCGCCGCGGTGCTGGTTGAAGATCCCCATGATGGCTCCGTGCTGGCAATGGTCTCAAACCCCAGCTACGATCCGAACCCGTTTGTAAAAGGCATCAGCTACCAGGATTACAACGCCCTGTTGCAGGATAAAGATCTGCCATTAATTAACCGTGTCACCCAGGGGTTATATCCGCCTGCCTCAACGGTAAAACCGTACATGGCGATGTCAGCCTTATTAAACGGGGTGATCACACCACAAACCCACTTCTTCGGCGCCCCGACATGGACACTCCCCGGTACCGAACGGCATTACCGCGACTGGAAAAAAACAGGACACGGCATGCTGGATGTGACCAAAGCCATTGAAGAATCAGCGGATACATTCTTCTATCAGGTGGCGTACATGATGGGGATCGACCGTATTAACAGCATGCTTAGCCAGTTTGGCTACGGCAAACCTACCGGTATCGATCTTGATGAAGAGTACAACGGCCTGCTGCCAAGCCGCGACTGGAAACAGCGGGTGCATAAAAAAGCCTGGTACCAGGGAGACACCATTTCGGTCGGCATTGGTCAGGGTTACTGGATTGCCACGCCGATTCAGATGGTAAAAGCGATGGTAGCACTGATTAACAACGGGAAAGTTATTTCCCCTCACCTGCTACAGGATGAAGAGAGCGGAAAAACCATCACGCCGTATCAAGCTCCCGAAGCATCAACACAAATTGCTTCTGCTTCATCACCCTATTGGGGACTGGTGCGTCAGGCGATGTTTGGCATGGCGAATGAACCGAATGGCACGGGTTACAAATTCTTCCACACCGCGCCCTACGGTATTGCCGCGAAAAGTGGCACATCACAGGTCTTTAGCCTGAAAGAAAATCAGACCTATAATGCGAAAATGATTCCGATACGACTGCGCGACCACGTGTTCTATACCGCATTTGCGCCGTATAAGAATCCAAAAGTCGCCATCGCATTGATTCTGGAAAACGGCGGCAGCGACGGGGTTACCGCCGCGCCGGTCATGCGACAGATTATGGATCATCTGTTTGTGCCGCAGAGTAGTGCCACACAACCAGTGCAGGGTTAAGCCTCCGGAATACTAGCGATAGTTCACAATCACCTGATTGCTCTGAACCTGCAAGGCTGGGATCAGGCGACCGCCACCAGGCACTTCCCAGACAAAGTGCATTGGCTCAATCGCAGGGACACTATTAAAGCCATTGGTGGTACCGCTTTGTCCATCCAGTTCAACACAACGGGACTGAGAGCATAAGCGCACACGTAACCCTGCAGGCGTAGGCCCATTTAATTCATAGCGCCAGGCGACCAGCGTCATCAGGCCTGAAACGGGCTGGCTGGGAACCAAAGGCGAAGATGAAGCCGACTCCCCACGATAATTTAAGGTAATCCCCATTCCGCTTGCCTGCCATGTCCCTTCCCCGGCAGCCTGTACAGTCAGTGGGAAAAGCAACAGCCAAAAAAATTTGCGCATTATTTACCTCCAATGGTCGCGGTCATACGGATATGGCGGTTATCGGAAAGCTCCATATTCGACAACACCACTAACTGCGGAATACTGCGGCGTAAAAAACGCGCCAGGAGAGGTCGCAGCGCATGATTCACCAGCAATACTGGCGGCGCACCCAACATTTCCTGACGAGACAGCGCTTCCTGCGTCTGTGCCAGCAACCGGTCTGCCAGACCAGGTTCAAGGCCCCCACCGCCCTGTAACGCTTGTAACAACAGGCGCTCAAGCGGTGTATCGAGTCCGATAACCTGAACTTCCTCGTTACCCGGGAACCACTGCTGAGTAATCGCCCGTCCAAGCGCCACACGCACCACTGCGGTGAGTTCATGCGGATCGTTCTGTAACGGGGCATGTTCCGCCAACGTTTCAAGAATGGTGCGCATATCACGAATAGGGACTTTTTCATCCAACAGGTTCTGCAGCACTTTGTGCAGAGTGGTCAGTGTGACCACTCCCGGCACCAGATCTTCTGTCAGTTTTGGCATCTCTTGTGAAACACGATCCAACAGCTGCTGCGCCTCCTGGCGACCAAACAGCTCTGCGGCAAACTGGCCAATCAGATGGTTCAGATGTGTGGCAACCACCGTACTGGCTTCAACAACGGTGAAGCCCTGAATTTGCGCCTGCTCTTTTAGCGCACTTTCAATCCAAATAGCATCCAGACCAAAGGCAGGATCAACCGTTTTCTCCCCTGGCAACGATCCGGCCGCGGTACCAGGATTGATAGCCAGCCAGCGTCCTGGGTAAGCATCACCACTACCAATCTCGACCCCTTTCATCAGAATACGATAGCGGGCAGGTTGCAGATCCATATTGTCGCGAATGTGTACCACTGGCGGCAGGAACCCCATATCCTGGGCAAATTTCTTACGAATGCTGCGAATACGCCCCAGCAACTCGCCATCCTGTTGGAAGTCCACCATCGGAATCAGGCGATACCCAACCTCCATTCCCAGCGTGTCTTCCAGCTGTACATCACTCCACGTCGCTTCTACCACCGAGTTATTTTCCGGCATTTTCACCGGCTGAGCTTCTTCGGGTGCTTTTTGCTCGCGTCCGCGCATCCACCAGGCCAGCCCCAGCAATGCCGCGGTAAACATCAGAAACACCAGGTTTGGCATTCCCGGTACCAGCCCCAGTAAACCGAGGACCGCCGCACTAAGCAGCATCACGCGTGGGTTGCTGAACAGTTGGGTGACCATCTGTTCACCCACGTCCTGATCGGTACTCACGCGGGTGACGATAACCCCCGCCGCCGTTGAGATAACCAGCGCAGGGATCTGTGCTACCAGCCCGTCACCGATAGTCAGCAGGGTATAGCTTTCTGCCGCGCTGCCCATGCTCATACCGTGCTGCAACACCCCAACCAGCAAGCCGCCAACCACGTTAATGACCATGATCAGAATACCGGCGATGGCATCCCCACGAACAAATTTACTCGCACCGTCCATGGAGCCGTAAAAATCGGCTTCCTGCGTCACTTCAGAACGGCGTTTTTTGGCTTCATCTTCACCAATCAATCCCGCATTCAGATCGGCGTCAATCGCCATCTGCTTACCCGGCATCCCGTCCAGCACAAAGCGCGCACCCACTTCAGCGATACGCCCCGCACCTTTGGTGATAACCATAAAGTTAATGATGACGAGAATGACGAAGACCACGATACCGATGGCAAAGTTACCGCCGACCAGGAAGTGACCAAAGGCTTCCACCACTTTACCTGCCGCCGCTGCACCTGTATGCCCTTCCATCAATATGATACGTGTTGACGCGACGTTCAGCGCCAGGCGCAACAAGGTGGTGAACAGCAGAATCGTTGGGAATGCGGCGAATTCAAGCGTGCGCTGAGTGAACATCGCCACCAACAGCACCATGATCGACAGCGCAATGTTAAAGGTGAACAGTAAATCGAGGATGAAGGCCGGAAGCGGCAACACCATCATCGACAGGATCAGCAGAATGAGGATCGGCCCGGCAAGAATTTGCCATTGCGTGGATTTCAGGTTGCCGGGCAGACGCAGCATCGCGACCAGATTAGCCATCAGTATTCTTCTCGTTCATAAAATCCAGTGCTTCAGGCACCGGAAGGTTTCCAGGTTGTGGTGGCGGCGTGCCGCCAGCCAGACGCCAGCGTTTTAGCTGCCATACCCATGCCAACACTTCGGCAACGGCGGCATACAATTGGCCAGGTATTTGCTGACCGATCTCAGCATGGCGATATAACGCACGAGCCAGCGGCGGAGCTTCTAACGTTGGGACTCGGTGCTCCGCGCCAATCTCCCGAATACGCAATGCCACCAGTCCGGCCCCTTTAGCCACAACTTTTGGCGCGCTCATCTTGTTTTCGTCGTACTGCAAGGCAACCGAATAGTGCGTAGGGTTGGTCACAATAACATCCGCCTTCGGCACATCTGCCATCATGCGACGCTGTGCAGCCGCACGCTGCATCTGGCGAATTTTGCCCTTAACGTGCGGATCACCTTCGCTTTGTTTAAATTCGTCACGGATATCCTGACGCGACATCCGCAGTTTTTTCACATGGCTATAAATCTGGAAAAAGACGTCAAACCCCACCATCGGAATGACGCCAAGCACCACCAGTAATGCGCACATACCGACTAAATCCAGCGCATTACCCATCGCCGTAATCGGGGATTCGGCCATCAGGCGCATCATCTCTGGCCAGTTATGCCAGAGATAGAATCCCGCCACGCTACCCACCAACGTGGATTTCAATATGGCTTTAAGCAGTTCCGCCCCGGTTTGCGCCGAGAACATACGCTTAATACCCGGCAGCGGATTCAGCTTTGAGAATTTGGGTTGCAGCGATTTACCACTGAAGATCAAGCCGCCAAGCATCACCGGGGAGATCAAGGCCACCAGCACCACGCCTGTTATCAGCGGTAACAGCGCAATCATGGCGTCTTTAATCAACAGAATGATTTGACTCAGGATCAGGTTAGGGTCATTGACCATACTGTGGTCAAAGCGTAATCCGGTTGACAGCATGCCTGCCAACCGACGGGCGAGCGACTCCCCACCAATCCAGATAACGCACACGCCCACCAGCAAAATAAGCAGTGAGGTTAGCTCCTTGGATCGGGGTATCTGCCCTTCTTCCCGTGCTTTTTCAAGTCGGTGGGGTGTGGGGGCTTCTGTTTTGTCGTCGTCGCTTTCTTCTGCCACGCATCAGACCCTGGGTAGAGATATAGGCGTGAATGATGCCAGAACAGACATGCAACAATGGGAAGAGTAAGCGGTAAAAAAGACGGGATTTATGGCTTTAACGCCAATTGCCGATGAATAACATGTAAGCCGGATGAGAAGTTTCCTTCCGCATCCGGCAAATCCACATCAGAAACCGAGGCTATCCAGCAGGTCGTCGACCTGATCCTGGCTTGCCACTACGCCAGCTTTTGAGGTGTCAACCTGCGGACCATTCAGCAAACTTTCGTTCTCGCGTTTTGGTCGGGCGCCCTGCTCCGGAATGTTTTCCAGCAGCACCATCAGCAGTTGACGCTCAATCTCCTGGATAACATCCATCATGCGCTTGATAACCTGACCGGTGAGATCCTGGAAATCCTGCGCCATCATGATGTCCAGCAATTGGGCATTGGTAAAGCTGGTATGACCGGGGACATCACCAAGGAACTGGCGGGTATCAGTGACCAGTTCACGGGCATCGGACAGTTCAATCGGATTTTCGAACCATTCATCCCAGCGTTTGGTCAGGTTTTTTGCCCCTTTTTCCATGGCATCCTGGTGTGGCTGTGAAGCTTCTACGCTGTTCAGTGCGCGCTCTGCCGCCTGTGCAGTCATTTGTACAACGTAGTCCAGGCGATCGCGCGCGTCAGGAATGGCTTCCGCCGCTTCGGCAATGGCCTGATCCAGCCCCAGTTCACGCAGGCTGTCGCGCAGCATTCGGGTTAAACTACCGATGCGCGCAATGATGTCCCCTGCTGAGTGTTCGTCAACAGGTTTAATTTGTGGTTGCATCATCATCACATCCTCACATGCCCAGTTTCTCAAAGATCTTATTGAGTTTTTCTTCCAGCGTCGCCGCGGTAAACGGTTTTACAACATAACCACTGGCACCCGCCTGTGCTGCCGCGATAATGTTTTCTTTCTTCGCTTCTGCCGTCACCATCAGCACTGGCAGAGCAGACATACTGCCGTCAGCACGAATGGTTTTCAGCAGTTCAAGGCCGTCCATGTTAGGCATGTTCCAGTCGGAAATCACAAACCCGAATCCCCCTGCCTGCAGTTTGTTCAACGCGTCCACGCCATCTTCAGCTTCTTCAACGTTGTTGAACCCCAGTTCCTTCAGCAGGTTACGCACAATGCGACGCATGGTGGAAAAGTCATCCACAACCAAAAACCTAAGCTCTTTATCCGCCATAAAAATAAACTCCTGATTCAAATACGTATTGCCTGTCCGGCACTGATTTTCGCCAGCATTTGCTGGCTTACCTGGCTAAGATCGACCACTTCGCTTACGCCACCCATATTGATGGCCTCGCGCGGCATGCCGAACACCACACAACTTGCTTCGTTTTGCGCAATAGTCCAGGCGCCAGCCTGGTTCATCGCTAACATTCCGGCGGCCCCATCGTTGCCCATACCCGTCAGGATCACCCCAACGGCATTGCGCCCCGCATGTTTCGCCACCGAATGAAACAGCACATCCACTGAAGGCCGATGCCGGTTAACCGGCGGACCATCATGAATTTTAATCTGGTAGTTCGCCCCGCTACGCGCCAGTTCCATATGCTTGTCGCCAGGGGCGATATACGCATGCCCTGGTAGCACACGTTCTCCGTCTTCTGCCTCTTTCACGGTTATCTGACACAGTTTGTTCAGACGTTCGGCGAACGAACGGGTAAATCCTGGCGGCATATGCTGGGTAATAAGAATACCGGGACTTGAAAGCGGCAATGGCTGGAGTACATGACGAATTGCCTCTGTTCCTCCGGTTGATGCGCCGATGACCAGCAGTTTTTCCGAACTGAGTAACGGCCCCGCCTTCAATGTCGCTGGCGCTGCCGTGGGTTTGTGGGCGGCCAGCTTTGCACGTGATGCAGTGCGGATTTTCTCCGCAATCATCTCGCTATATGCCAGCATTCCTTCGCGGACCCCCAACTGAGGCTTGGTAACAAAGTCAATCGCCCCCAGTTCCAGGGCCCGCAGCGTGACCTCAGAACCTTTACCAGTCAGTGAAGAGACCATCACCACGGGCATCGGACGCAGACGCATCAGCTTTTCAAGAAAATCGAGGCCGTCCATGCGCGGCATTTCAACATCCAGTGTCAGAACGTCGGGATTAAATTTTTTGATGAGATCCCGCGCAACCAAAGGATCAGGCGCTGTCGCAACCATCTCCATATCGCTGTGGCTGTTAATAATCTCGGTCATGATTTGACGCATCAATGCAGAATCATCAACCGACAGTACCCTGATTTTACTCATGCTTTATCCTTACCTAGCGCATACACCGTCTGCCCGCGCAGGCTAAACTCGCGCACGAGGTTGCTAAAGTTTTCTGAATGACCGGCAAACAGCAGTCCGTCAGGTTTAAGGAGTGGAACAAAACGGTGCAAAATGTCCTGCTGAGTCGTTTTGTCAAAATAGATCATGACGTTACGACAGAAAATGGCGTCAAACGGGCCTGGCACGTTGTATTTTTTGTCCAGTAAATTCACGCTGGAAAATTCAACATGGCTTGCCAGTTCTTGCCGTACGCGTACCAGCCCTTCATGAGGCCCGGTACCGCGCATGAAATAGCGTTGCAGCTGCTGTGGCGACAACGTTTTTAGTTCGTCAAGACGGTAAATACCGCTTCTTGCCTTTTCCAACACCTCAGTATCGATGTCGCTGGCAAAAACGCGCCAGCGACCCGGCGTCATACCCAGGGTATCGGCCAACGTAATCGCAATACTGTAAGGTTCTTCTCCGGTAGATGCTGCCGCGCTCCAGACGCGATATTCACCGCTGCGTCGACGGGCGTGGTCAGACAGCACCGGAAAGTGATGCCCTTCGCGAAAAAAAGCGGTCAGGTTGGTGGTCAGGGAGTTAATAAAAGCCTGCCACTCAGCACTGCTCTGGTTGGCTTCCAGCATGCTGAGATAGCGACCAAAATCATCCAGTCCCAGGGTACGCAACCGGCGAACCAGGCGGTTATAGACCATGTCCCGCTTGTGGTCGGCCAGCACGATCCCCGCGCGCTGGTAGATTAATTGACATATCCGACGAAAATGCGCGTCAGACAGCGCGAGGCGCTGTGTCATCTGTAACAATAATGACGTTTGCCCGGAGGGCAGAGATGATGTCATAGCGCCTTCTCAATCACATTCAGGATACAACGGGCACAACCTGCGGCTGCGCCAATTCTTGTTGTGTTACGGTTTGCTCTTCAAGCTTAAAAAACGCGACACAGGCGGAAAGATTATCTGCCTGGGTAGCTAACTGCTCAGTGGCGGCTGCCGCTTCTTCCACCAGTCCGGCGTTCTGCTGTGTGACAGAATCCATCTGGCTGACGGCTTGCGCCACCTGCTCAATGCCTCTGCGTTGTTCATCGGAGGCCGAGGCAATCTCCCCCATGATGTCGTTAACCCGGGTAACCGAGCTAACAATCTCTGTCATCGTGCGCGCCGCCATATCCACCAGTTGCGATCCCTGGTGAACGCGGGTGACAGACTCTTCGATCAGTCCTTTAATTTCTTTCGCTGCCTGCGCGCTACGGCTTGCCAGATTGCGGACCTCTCCGGCAACCACGGCGAAACCGCGGCCCTGCTCACCGGCACGGGCAGCTTCAACCGCGGCGTTTAACGCCAGGATGTTGGTCTGGAAGGCGATACTGTCAATCACACTGGTGATGTCACCTATCTTCTGCGAGCTGGCAGAAATCTCATGCATCGTGCTGGCAACCTTTGCTGTCTGTTCCCCTCCTTTATGCGCTGTATCGGCTGCACTTTTGGCAATGCCCGAGGCTTGTCGCGCGTTATCCGCATTTTGCCCGACGGTGGCGGTAAGCTGTTCCATACTGGCTGCCGTTTGCGCCAGCGATGCCGCCTGCTGTTCAGTTCGCGAGGACAGGTCGTTATTACCCATCGCAATTTCCGCGATCCCGGTATGCATTGCCGAGCTCCCCTGGCGCACCTCACTGACCGTCTCACGCAGTGCCTGTTGCATCGCTTTCAGGCTGGCAAAAATGGCTGAAATCTCATTACGGCCATATACCGCTATCGGTCGCGCCAGATTACCCGCCGCAATGCTGTCGAAATGGCTACCGATGATAGCCAGTGGCTGCACAATCATTTTGCGCGACCAGTACAGCGCTGCAGTCGTTAATAGCGCCGCCAGTACCAGCATGGTGGCGAAAATCACTCCGGACATATGGTAACTACGCTGGCTGTGGTCCTCTGCTCTTTGCAATACCTGGTTGATGTTGTTCTGCCACGCCGTAAAATTTGCATCAAAGGCATCCTGTGAAGCCTGTACCGGCGCGGTCAAAAAATCCGACAGCTGATTATTTTCCAGCCAGGTTGCCTGGTGAACCAGATCGCTATGCCATTGACTGAAACTTTTCGCGGTTGCGCTTTGCAGCGCCTTCCCCTCTTCTGCCGTCTCTGTCGTCGCCATAAAGCGTTTAAACACCGATTCGGACTGGGCCAGGCTGTCCTGTGCAATCGTCATCAGCGCTTTGATATCCTCTGGCGGATAGCTCAAAGCCGTCAACGTTCCTGCTTTATTCAGTGCAGTACTGGCCTGTAATAACACAGCGCGGGTTTGCGCCAGCGCAGCGCGTTGCTGATTACTCTGTTCGACCTGGTTCAGGTTCTGAAAACCATCCCGAAATGCCCAGAAGGACAAGCCATTACTGCCAATCTGCAAAACACCACAGAGGATTAAAATCAAAAACAGCGTGGTCGAAATTCGAATACGATTAAACATCAACGCTCCCATCAGGCGGCGCAGGCCGCGGTTTAGCTGTCAGTCAAAATGTTTCCCAATGCGTATCTTGTTCGGTGGCTAGCTGGCGCGGTTGTGACGCCGGAGTCGCTGTTGCAGGTAGTCGTGTTTCTCGCGTCTTTGATGATGAAGGACGCGACGCGAGGCGGAATGTCGATACCGACTGGGTCAGGCGACTGGCCTGCTCTTCGAGTGCGGCAGCGGCAGCAGCCGACTCCTGCACCAGTGAGGCGTTCTGTTGCGTAACCCGGTCCATTTCAGACACCGCGAGCGCAACCTGATCTATTCCTCGACTTTGTTCATCGGATGCCGAGGCGATTTCCCCCATGATGTCGGTCACACGCGTGACCGCATTAACGATGTCATGCATGGTTTCCCCGGCGCTTTCTACCAATACAGAACCGGTATCCACCCGCGATACAGAATCTTCAATTAGCGCTTTAATCTCTTTTGCTGCCTGCGCACTGCGGCTTGCCAGGTTACGCACTTCACCGGCAACGACGGCAAAACCACGGCCTTGTTCACCGGCACGCGCAGCTTCTACCGCCGCATTCAACGCAAGAATGTTTGTCTGGAATGCAATGCCATCAATAACGCTAATAATGTCGGCAATTTTCTTCGAACTATCGGCGATTTCGTGCATGGTATTCACAACGCTATCAACCACTTTGCCGCCATGTTGTGCGGTATCGGAGGCGCTTTTCGCCAGTTGAGAGGCCTGACGTGCATTGTCCGCATTTTGCTTCACGGTAGCCGTCAACTGTTCCATGCTGGCTGCTGTTTCTTCCAGCGCGGAAGCCTGTTGTTCAGTACGGGATGAAAGATCGGTGTTACCGCTGGCAATTTCACTGGTACCGGAATAAATCGCATCCGAACCTTCGCGCACCAGGGTTACCGTTTCGGTCAGCGAACGCTGCATATGATCGACCGTGCTGGCCAGTTCGCCAATTTCATTACGACCGCTTACAGCCAGAGTTGCGGTTAAGTTACCGCTGGCAATTTCACGGATGTGCGCAATGACGCGGGACAAAGGGTTCAGCAAGGCATGACGGATGCCATACCACACCACCACCAGAATCAGTACCAGCACGACAGCCAGAATGCCGAGTTGCCATTGGGCAAAGTGGTAATCGCTTGCGCTTTGATCAAAGGCTTGTCGGTAGAGTTTCTCGCTAACATCTGCATATTTACCTAACGCTTCACCGAGGGCGTTTTGCATGCCCTGAGTGGGTTGTGCAAAAAATGCATCCATGTTGCCGTTTTCAAGGAACTGAATGAGTTCCACCAGGGCCGCATGGTACTGCTGATATTTTGCATCGACGTTGCCGCTGGCATCCGTCACATCAGGCAACGGCGTGATTTTTTTGAAATTAGCGTAATGCGTTTCGGCTTGCGCCAGCGACGTTTTCGCATTCTTAAGCAGATCGTTCTTCGCGCTGCTCTGCTGGTTGGACGCATCCATCATCATGCGCGCAGAGGAACGACTCAAATTGATGCGTGTTTGCAGCATCAAGTCCCATGTTGAGGTGAGTTCACTTTGCTGCTGTCGTAAATCGTTAGAAATAACAAAACTTTGCTGATTCTGCTGCAATGAAGAAAACAACAGACCACCGGAAACAAGCTGTAGCAGTGCGAAAACCCCCAGCACCATCATCAGCATTGTGACAACGCGGATACGGTTAAACATAAGGCACCTTCCTGAAAACGAGTTATCAACATTATCGGCATTCACTGAGATAACTTTACGTTTGCAAAAAGGAAATCCAGCAGGAAAGTAAGGCCCGGCGAGAGAAGGGAAAAACAGCAGAACAGAAACCACAAGTCATTTACATAAAAACATCATAATTATCATGCAAATAACATTTTCAACCCGCCTGGTTGACCACTATTTGTATTCCCCCCTCCCTTTTCGTGTGACACCGATCACATAACCATCCGCCGAACACCACAACAAAATGGATAAAAAATTAAAAAAAGTTGTATCTGCCTGGGCTTTAATTCAATTTATATGATGAATATTTCGTTACCACTTAATAAGTATAAAAAATGAGTAACTGATGAATAAATGTTAAATCCTTACTGAGGGCTTTTTAGTGGCAAATGCAAACAAACTCACGCTCTTTATCGTGATCTTCATGCTGGCGGGGATCCTTTCGGGTGCGGTGATCCACACCTATGCCTCCCCCGGCGTCGTTACCGCCTGGGCTGATAATATTACGCTGCTCACCGACATCTTTTTGCGGCTGATTAAAATGGTCATCGCACCGTTAGTCTTCAGCACTCTGACCGTCGGGATCATGCGTCTGGGAGAAACCTCCACCATCGGACGCGTTGGCGGCAAAGCGATGATCTGGTTTATCAGTTCGTCCGTGCTGTCTATTTTGGTTGGCCTGTTTGTTGTCTCGCTTGAGCAACCCGGAAGCGGACTGAATCTGGCCATTCCGCTGGAAGCTACCGACACCGGACTTGCCGTCGGTGGTATGAGCCTGAAAGGTTTTCTGTCCCATACCATACCTACCAGTATCGCCGAAGCGATGGCGAATAATGAGATCCTGCAAATTGTTGTGTTCTCAATGTTCTTCGGTATTGGTGGGGCATCGTTGGGAGAGAAATTTAACGCGCCGCTGGTCGCCGCACTGGATGTGGTTTCACATATTATGTTGAAAGTGACGGGCTATGTTATGTACGTCGCACCGCTGGCAATTTTCGCCGCTATCTCTTCCGTTATCTCCACGCAGGGCCTGGGTATTCTGCTCAACTACGCGTCATTTATTGGCGGCTACTACGTCGCTATTCTGCTGACCTGCCTGGTCCTGTTGGCAGTGGGCTATCTGGTGCTGAAGAAAGAGGTGTTCCGCTTGGTCAGTATGCTCAAAGATCCGGTGCTGGTCGCTTTCACTACCAGCAGTTCGGAAGCTGCCTACCCTAAAACGCTGGAGCAATTAACCAAATTTGGCTGCTCACGCAACATCGTGTCGTTCGTGCTGCCGATTGGCTATTCGTTCAACCTGGTCGGTTCGATGGTGTACTGCTCGTTCGCCTCTATGTTTATCGCACAGGCTTATAACATCCACCTTTCCTTCGCGGAAATTACCGTGCTGATGCTGACATTGATGCTGGCGTCAAAAGGGATTGCTGGCGTACCGCGCTCAGCGCTGGTGGTGCTGGCGGCAACCATTCCAAGCTTTAATATTCCTGTTGCAGGGATCCTGTTACTGATGGGCATCGACCATTTCCTTGATATGGGACGCTCAGCGATTAACGTATTGGGTAACGGAATTGCGACAGCGATGCTGGCGCAGAAGGAAGGGTTACTGGAAGAAAGCGAGTCTTCAGAAAACATTACAGAACAAATTAAGGTTTAACTCTTTTAAGACAAGAGCGAGCTAAGTCAACAAGAACAGCAAATCAACAAAGATTACCCCAGCCATAGACTGGGGTATTTCAACAACACCAGGATGAAATTTACATCAATTACCAGCTGTAACGTACGAGCAAACTACCGCTGAGATCGCCATAGTCATTACGTCCTTTTTGACCCGCCACTTGTCCAGTGATGCTCCACTGGCTATTCATATTCGCCTTGAATTGTCCGTTCTGTGAAGGAGTATCAAATGCAATATCTCCGGCATTATTTAATTGAGTTAAAGAAGAATTTCCGCTCGCGGGTATCACCTGTCCCAATACTATAATCCGCTTCAGTTATTGTTGTAATAGAACTTCCACTACCCAGATCGACGTTACTGTTTTTGCCTGTATGTTTAAATCCATAAACATTATTTCTTCCCGAAACATCGATATTAATATCGGATGCTGTTACTTCTGTACCCGGATTGTTACCTGAAATCAAAATTCCGGTGGAATTTTTACTTGGAGTTTGGATCGATGCACCATTTTGTGGGCCTAACTCTGCAGCATTGACAACAGCAGTACATATTAATGTTGCCAGGCCTGTTATTTTGATGCTATTACGCATTCCATTATTACCGCAGGAAAACTCACCGGCGACCACAAACATATTACGTGCCGTACTCCAGGTTATATTATATATACCAGAAAACGACAGACACTATAAAGATCTTCCGGTTTCACTTAAAGAAAAAATACAAATGAACCAAGCAAATGAAATAACAATAAACATTAAAAACTAAAATCAAACAGCCATTATCACTTCGTTTTCCCACGCGCAAAATTAAAAGCAAAACGCCCTCTATATTGCGGAGGGCGTTTAATAACTGTCAGCTAAATATTACAAAAATGATAATATTGACTACTTTTATGCCATATGCGAAGCCGCGATATCTAACAGCGCCATCTCTTCGCTGTTCAGCAATTTCTCAATGTTAACCAGAATCAGCATCCGGTCTCCCAACGCGCCCAGTCCCGTCAGATATTCCGTTGACAGCGTAACCGCGAATTCCGGTGCCGGTCGGATTTGATCGGTTGTCAGCGACAGCACGTCAGATACGCCATCCACCACAATCCCAACCACACGCTGACCCAGATTCAGGACAATCACGACGGTGTTTTCGTTGTAATCCACATCGCTCTGGCTGAATTTCACACGCAGATCAACAATCGGCACAATCACGCCGCGCAGGTTAGTCACACCTTTAATAAAGGCTGGCGTATTGGCAATACGCGTAACCTGATCGTAGCCGCGGATTTCCTGCACTTTCAGGATATCGATACCGTACTCTTCATCCCCCAGCGTAAACACGAGGAATTCCTGACCTGACGGTTCGCCGGCCAGTTTAGTTACATTACTCATACCGGTCATATTCTTCCCTTTCTTACTCAATCAGGCGGCTGTGATTGCCACACGTTGTTCGCGGTTTAACCCCTGCAATGCAGAGACATCGACAATCAGCGCGACGCTACCGTCGCCGAGGATCGTTGCTGCGGAAATGCCTGGCACTTTGCGGTAGTTGCTTTCCAGGTTTTTTACCACCACCTGGTGTTGACCAATTAACTGATCGACCAGCAACGCGTAGCGACGCCCTGCACTTTGTAAAATCACTACAATACCCTGAGTTGCTTCGGTTTTTGCACCTTCAACTTCAAAGACTTTCCACAACTCAACCAGCGGTAAATACTCACCTCTCACTTCCAGGACTCGCTCTCCCCCGGCCAGCGGATGGAGATCTTCTTCCCGAGGTTGCAGAGACTCCATCACCGCATTCAGCGGCAGGATAAACACTTCATCGGCGACACGAACAGACATGCCATCAAGGATAGCCAGCGTCAGCGGCAGCAAAATACGGATGGTAGTGCCCTGGCCCTGTTTCGACTGGATCTCAACGTGACCGCCCATCTCCTGGATATTTCGCTTCACCACGTCCATACCGACACCACGCCCGGAAACATCCGTTACCTGCTCGGCGGTTGAGAATCCCGGAGCGAAGATCAGCATGCCGACTTCGTCATCGCTCATGTTTTCGTGGATTGGCATCCCCTGGGAAATAGCCTTCGCCAGGATACGTTCGCGGTTCAGACCAGCGCCATCGTCGGTCACTTCGATACAAATATTCCCGCCCTGGTGTTCGGCAGAAAGTGTCAGATTACCAATCGGATTTTTTCCTGATTCGATGCGTTTTTCCGGCAGTTCAATACCGTGATCGAGGCTGTTACGCACCAGGTGCGTCAACGGATCAATAATGCGTTCGATCAGGCTCTTATCCAGTTCGGTGGAGCTACCGACCTGGGTCAGTTCAACCTGTTTACCCAATTTACCCGCCAGATCGCGCACCAGACGCGGGAAGCGGCTAAAAACATATTCCATCGGCATCATACGAATCGACATCACCGATTCCTGCAGATCGCGGGCGTTACGTTGTAACTGCCCCATGCTGGTGATGAGATCGCCATGATTTACCGGATCCAATTCGTTCGAACGCTGAGCCAGCATTGACTGTGTGATGACCAGTTCACCCACCAGGTTAATCAGCTGATCGACCTTCTCAACCGCCACGCGGATACTGGTCGATTCACTGGCCCGGGCAGGTTTCTCACGCTCTGCTCGCCCATGCGGTGCTTCGTTGGCGGCCGCTTTGACCACCGGCGCAGGTGCTGGTGCAGCAACCGGCAGTGGCTGTGGTTCCACGTCATCAGCGACGGCTGGCGTTTCTGCAGCAGTCGGCGCGGCAGTGATGGTTTCGAACTCAATCTGATCCGCTTCAATGACGAAGCAGAGCACAGCAATAATGTCATCTTCAGCGAGGCTACCGTCGATCGTAGCCGACAGCGTATCGGCACCTTTGACCACATCGCTTAAGGTCGCCAGATTCCCCAGTTCCTCTTCCAATAAATCGACTTCACTGGCTTTCAGGCGCGAGAGAATGATCCGCTTTTTGATCTCTTCAGCGACAGGGGCGACTTGTGCTACCACCTCGTCTTGTATCGCCGTGCTATCAACAACGCTCAGTTTGGCGCTATTGACCACCGGGGGCGCGGTTTCACCTTTTGCTTCGAGCGCTAACTGTCGTAACGCATTACAAATGTACTCAAAGCTGGCGGCATCCGGCTCCTCTGAGTTTTTATAGGCGTCGAGCTGTTCCTGCATAATATCTTTCGTTTCCAAAAACAGGTTGATAATGTCGGCATTGAGCTGCATCTCGCCACGCCGCGCTTCATCCAGCAGGTTTTCCATCAGATGGGTCGTTTCCTGCAAAATGGTAAAGCCGAAAGTGCCCGCCCCGCCTTTAATCGAGTGCGCTGCACGAAAAATGGCATTCAGCTGTTCGGAATCCGGGGCTTCAGGTACCAGATCCAGCAGGTGCTGCTCCATGTCAGCCAACAGTTCGTCAGCTTCATCAAAAAATGTCTGATAAAAATCGCTAATATCCATGCTCACGCTATCACCTCGGATTGGCTGGTGGCGATGTGGGAACGCTTGCCGGCGGCACCGCCGCTGGCTGTTGTAAGACACTTACCGGCTCATTCTGGCTTTCAGCGTTTTCATGCAAAATGGCCTCTTCGGCCTGCTTATTCAGAACCAGCAGGCTTATACGGCGGTTGATGGCGTCCTCGGGACCGCGATCGCTCAGACGCATCGTGGCGGCCATACCTACCACCCGTAATACTTTTCCATCATCCAGTCCGCCGCTGACCAGCTCGCGACGCGATGCATTGGCGCGATCGGCAGACAGTTCCCAGTTGCTATATCCCTTCTCACCGTTGGCATAGGGATAATCATCTGTATGACCCGAAAGACTGATACGGTTTGGGATCCCGTTCAGTACGGGCGCAATCGCCCGCAAAATATCACGCATGTAAGGTTCAACCTCTGCGCTTCCGGTTTTAAACATCGGGCGGTTCTGACTGTCGATAATCTGTATCCGCAGCCCTTCCTGAACCAAATCAATTTTCAGATGTGGGCGCAGTGCACGCAGCTTAGGATCGGATTCAATCAGCTGATCGAGATCGCCACGAAGCTTGCTCAGGCGGCTTTGCTCCATACGCTTTCTCAGATCATCAATATTGGGCTGTTTGTTTACTTCCCCCTGCTGCTGGGTGTAATCATCACCCCCACCAGGAATTGGGCTTTGGCTGTTCGAGATCCGATTTCCACCCGTCACCGCAGTGGCCAGCGGAGTACGGAAATATTCGGCAATTTGAATCAGTTCTTTAGGGCTGGAGATGGAAATAAGCCACATCACCAGAAAGAAGGCCATCATCGCGGTCATAAAATCGGCGTAGGCAATTTTCCACGAACCATGCGCCCCACCACCGTGATTTTTATGTTTACGTCGCTTTACGACGATAATGGGATGGGCCTGATTTTTCATGCGTCCTCGGTCGTCTGCTGCGCTGCTGGATTTCTCACCGCACGAACATGCTCTTCCAGTTCGATAAACGAAGGACGCTCGCTGGAATACAACGTCTTACGACCAAACTCAACCGCTATCGGTGGCGCGTAGCCATTCAGATTGGAGAGCAGAGTGATCTTCACACACTGCATCATCTTGGTTGTTTCAGCGCTTTTCTGCCGCAGGACGCTGGCGAGTGGGGAAATAAATCCATAGGCCAGTAAAATACCGAGGAATGTTCCTACCATGGCATGTGCAATCAGGGCGCCCAGTTCAGCCGCCGGACGATCGGCAGAAGCCAGCGCATGCACAACCCCCATCACCGCAGCCACGATCCCGAACGCCGGTAATGAGTCACCGACCATCGCAAGACTGTTAGCCGGAACTTCGGCCTCACTTTCATGCGTCTCAATCTCTTCGTCCATCAGCGCTTCAATTTCAAACGTATTCATGTTGCCACTGATAATCAGACGCAGATAATCGACAATAAAATCAAGCATCACTGCATCCGCAAGAATACGCGGATAGCTGGCGAAAATTTCACTCTCTTTTGGATTTTCGATATCGCGTTCAAGCGAGAACATGCCTTGCTGACGTGACTTAGCCATCAGTCGGTAGAGTAACGCCAGCAGGTCCATATACATGGCTTTGGTGTATTTCGAGCGCCGAAAAAGCAACGGGATCGCTTTCATCGTCCCTTTGATGGCTTTACCGTTGTTGCCAACGATGAATGCCCCGATACCTGCGCCACCGATGATCACCAGCTCAGCCGGTTGATAGAGTGCCCCAAGGTGTCCGCCGGTCATCATGTAACCGCCGAAAACTGTACCAATAACAACCAGGTAACCTAATAAGATAAGCACGACATCATCCTTTCGCAATTGACTATGACAGGATGCGCAGTCGGGCAGTTAACTCATGGTCAGGACAAAAAAAAGCAGCGGTAATCGCTTACCGCTGCTGGAGTGTTTATCCACACCGTATCAGTTAAACAGCCTGTTCGATCTGTTCATCCAGCAGTTGTGGAATAATATCGGCAGCATTCTGGGAAAGTTTACGTCTTTTTACGGCTCGCGATGGCGGCTGACATAAACTGCAGGCAAAGCTGCCTGCGGGTTGGTGCGCGTGGGTAATAAAATTTCCGCCGCAGCAGTTACAGGCAGACAATTCAAGCAAACCACTGTCAACAAAACGGACAAGAGTCCACGCACGAGTAAGCGCCAACAATGGCCCTTCTTCTGGCTGCGGGCACTGCTCAAGATATAACCGATACGCCTTAATCACAGCATCTACGCCGCTGCACAAACCGGTTTTAAGCAGAAATTGCCATGCATTACAAAACATCGATGCATGAATATTTTGTTCCCACGTCATAAACCAGTCGGTGGAAAACGGAAGCATCCCTTTTGGCGGAGGACTACCGCGTAATTCTTTGTACAGCTTGATGAGTCGGCCACGGCTCAATTGCGTTTCGCTTTCCAGCATTTGCAAACGGGCGCCCAATGTGATTAATTCCATCGCTAACTGGATATCACGCGCTTCCTGAACAATGCTTTTTTCGCTCATCATCAAGCCCTTTTCTTACGCGCTGCGTCATCAATGTCGTTAAGCAGGCGTGTTGAAAGCATGATACCGGTATGAATTTGCTGAAGATCGTCAACGCGGGAATCTTGCGTCAAACGCGTTACAGTCTGATGATCGTCGAAACGGAAATGGCATACCAGTTGATTGGTTTCAGCCAATTTGACCATTTGAGGAAGTGTTAATGTTGCCAATGTATCCGCCATCTCTTCGCTGATACCCAAGCGGAACATTGCAGATGCTTTGTCCTGAACGATCAAACGCTGTGCAAGCAATAAATACGACAAATTGATGTCATAAATGTGTTTCAGCAACTCGGATGTATGCATTATTTGCATCCATAATAACCAACATTATTTTCATGCGGCAGAACCGCACCCCGTGATGTCGCCGGGAAGGCCCGGTAAAAAAAAAGCAAAAGGTCAAATACATAGCAATGTGATGGCGCTTCCGCGTTGTCTAAACATTCCTTTCTTAGAATGCCGCGTCCCTTACAAGCTCACATCATTTCTTACAAATGTCTAAGATTTTTCCTAATTCGACGCAACTCTACCCGCCACCCGTTACACATACAACGTAGCCATGCTGCGAATTTAAAGAATATGTGACGCAGATCACATAATCAAGCTAAACACTTAACATAAATCCATCAGCCCAGCTTTTATTTTGGCTATTTTTTAAACCATCGCTATCTCATTCAATTCCAGACATACGAATAATCTTGCAATAAAAGCGAATTGTACTCTGTTCACGCACGTTAATATCACGCCCTGAAATAGCGAACTGGATCACAGATTTAATATGAAACACCTTTTCAATAAAACCCCTTTACAAACAACAACTTAAATATTAAGACCGATTAATTAATACCGGGCTGTGATAACCGTTTAAATGTTAAGAGATGTGTGTTTTTTATTAACAGATTGTTTTTATTAGCGAGCAGTTTAACTTAAATCAACCGAACAGATTTACAGCTTATATGAAGTGATTATTCTATTTATAAGAATAATTAATGAATAATCATGATGACATTCACACAATTACCCTGCGAAACGTAGCAGTATGGTGGCATACGATTAAACTGATGAGTTCTCATAATTCATGAACAAAAGGAGCGAGTTATGAGCTATGCGCACATTCTTGTCGCTGTTGCCGCTACCCCCGAAAGCCACCAGCTGTTAGCAAAGGCTGTTTCAATCGCTCGCCCTGTCAACGCCCGCATTAGTCTGATAACCCTGGTCTCAGATCCCGAACTGTATAACCAGTTTGCCGCCCCAATGCTGGAAGATCTGCGTGAAGTCATGCAAGAAGAAACCCAGAATTTTATCGATCAGTTAAGCAAAGAAGCGCAGTACCCCATTGAGCACACGTTTATTACCTATGGAGCATTGAACGAACACATTCTGGATGTATGCCGCAAACACGCGGTTGATCTGGTGATTTATGGCAACCATAACCACAGTTTCTTTTCGCGAGCCTCCTGCTCAGCGAAAAGCGTTGTCAGCGCAAGCCAGGTTGATGTGTTGCTGGTGCCGCTTGCGGGCGATTAATCACGCCAGTTTGCTGCATGCTGTCTGCGGGTCAGACGACAGGTTTTCCGTATGACGTGATGCGACGTTTTTCAGATCGCAAATGAATCTCGCCTGCCAGTTGTTGATATCATTTTTAACGATAGTCTGCAGCATTGCCGCATGACGGGAAATGCGCTCGGCAAGCGGCATCGTCAGAGCCTGGTTTAATGCGCCTGCGACATCATCCCGATCATAAGGATTTACAATGAGTGCAGAAGTCAGCTCATTCGCAGCCCCGGCAAACTGCGAGAGCACCAGGACGCCGGGATTGGCAGGGTCCTGTGCGGCGATAAACTCCTTTGCCACCAGATTCATACCATCGCGCAGTGGCGTCACTAGTCCGACATCAGAGTAGCGAAAAACCTTCATCAGTAATTTACGGTCAAAATACTGATTCAGATAGTACAGCGGCGTCCAGCCCAGTTGCCCGTATTTACCATTGATCCGCCCGGCCTCGGTCTCTAACTGGTGACGGATATCCTGATAAGCCTGAACCTCCTCACGCGAGGTAGGTGCTATCTGCGTATAACGAATCTTACCGTGATGCTGTGGAAACTGTTCCAACAGCGCCTCGTAGGCCTGAAAACGTTCCGGCAGGCCTTTAGAGTAATCCAGCCGCTCAACAGAGAAGATATTTTTCACATTTTTAAGTTCTGCTTTTAACTGTGCCAGTTTCGGCGGTAGCGGTCCTGATGCTTGCCGAGCAATCTCCTCAGGTGCAATACCAATAGGATAAACTTCCGTGCGGAACGCTTTTCCCCAGGCCAGATGCTGTTTCTCTCTGGGCGTAGTGACCTGAGTTTGCGCCGCCAAACAGTCAAGAAAGGCCTGGCGATCGTTGTCGGTTTGAAAGCCCAATAAATCAAAGTCGCACAGTTGCTCAAGCAACGCCTGGTGTGGCGGCAACGCATTGAAAATTTCGGGTGTCGGAAAAGGAATATGCAGAAAAAAACCAATGCGATTATTCACACCACGTTTGCGTAGCTCGCTGGCAAAAGGTAACAAGTGATAATCGTGAACCCAGATAATATCGTCATCACTAAGCAGTGGCAGCAGCTTATCAACGAGTAAGGCATTAACCCGCTGGTAGCCTTCCCAGGCACTACGCTGAAACTGTACCAGGTCCAGTCGATAATGGAACGCAGGCCATAACACGGCATTCGAAAACTGGCAGTAATACTCTTCATAATCCTGTTCACTCAGATTAAACGAGGCCCAGGTGATGTTGCCACGGGTCACTTTTTTTAATGGCTGATCCCCATTGCCTGTATCACCGCTCCAGCCAAACCACAGTCCGCCAGCAGCCTTCAGTGCGCCCAGCACACCTACAGCAAGACCACCAGCGCTGCCTTTGTCATCCGGTGAGGCAATGCGGTTAGATACTACGACTAAACGACTCATAGCCACCTCTCCTGTCATTCGTTGCTTCTTGTTCCTGCTGCGGACAGTTGATTTGTTCCAGCCAATGCCAGACGTCTCTGACAGCAGCCAGACGCCACGTCGCCTGAGTCTCCCCGCTTCCCACTTTTACCGAGATACCGCCGGCGCGATTGACCACGGCAAAACCTGTTTCATCGGTCAGATCATCACCAACAAAAACAGGGGTCCGACCGTCAAACGGTGCTTCCTGCAGAAATGCCGCAATTGCGTCTCCTTTGTTGGTGTCCTGAGATTTGATTTCCACAACACACTTTCCAGGCTGCAATGCCAGTTGTGGCCAGATATGGGTAATGCTTTCAGCCAACGCCAGCAGCGCGGCCTCATGCTCAGGCGCCTGCCGGTAGTGCAGAGCGAAAGCCATGCCTTTTGTTTCAAGCGTTGTCCCCGGTAACGTCGCCAGCGCCGCATGCAATAACGCCCCCACTTCTCGCTCAACCGCCGCAGGCAGATGCACAATATGAGTTTGACCATTGATGTCACGGCGTTCTGCCCCATGCACTCCGGCAAGCGGGAAACGATAAGGGGTGGTGAGTGCGTCAAGCTCTGCCATTGAGCGCCCTGAAATCAATGCCAGAGCACCCGCATTTTGCGTGGCCAGGCGATGTAATAACTGCAGAATTGTCTGTGGAACAACAACCTGGTCAGGATGCGGTTTGATTTCAGCCAGTGTTCCATCGAGATCGAAAAAATAAGCACAATTAGTGGGATGCTCAGGGGGTAAAGTTAGCGATGCTGTCACCCGATTCTCCTCCTCGTCATGGTCTGTACGCCGCGCGGATCGCGCCGTATATAGGATGTATGACGGGTATAAGTATAGACAGTGTGACCGTGCTCGCCATTTAGAAAAACAATCGCCAGCCGGGTAGCGGCTGGCGATATGCAGAAGCTAGACTAAAAAGTTGGGATTTAAATCATCAAACAGTACGCTTGGCTTTTTGTTTGTAGCGGTCGAAGATCACCGCTGCCAGCAGGATCAAACCTCGCACCACATACTGTGCGAATGGAGAGATATTCAGCAGGTTCATCGCGTTCTCGACCGTCCCCAGAATTAACACCCCAGCGACGACATATGAGATTTTTCCGATGCCGCCTTTGAGCGAAACGCCGCCTAACACACAGGCAGAAATCACGATCAGCTCATAACCAATAGAGGTCATCGGTTGGCCGCTGGTCATACGTGATGCCAGGATAATCCCCGCAACGGCGGATACCAGACCAGAAAGAATGAAGATAATAATCTTAGTGCGGACGACCGGTACTCCAGCCAGACGTGCAGCTTCCTCATTGCCCCCAATCGCCAGCGTATTGCGACCAAAAGTGGTTTTATTCAACAGCAGGCCAAAAACAATAAAGCAGCCCACGGTTAACCAGATCGGTGCAGGCAGCCCTAACCAGTTGGCATAACCGAGAGTAAAGAAGCGCTCGTCTTCGATACCCACCGCTTTACCGTCGGAGATAATGTAGGCCAGACCACGAACAATTTGCATGGTAGCGAGCGTCGTGATCAGCGCATTAATTTTTAAACGCGCAATCACGAAACCATTCACCAGGCCGCACAGAACGCCGAGCAACAACCCAGCCGCCACGCCAATCCACAGGCTTTCGGTCATATTAATGACCACTGCAGTCGTCACCCCTGCGCAGGCAATAACGGAGGCTACCGAGAGATCAAAATCGCCGGATGCCAGGCAAAATAACATCCCGCACGCAACCATACCCGACATAGATACCGCCAGCCCCAGCCCCTTCATGTTGATGAAAGTCGCAAAATTCGGCACAAAAATAGCGCAAACCAGGAACAACACGGCAAATACCACCAGCATCCCGTACTGATCCCAAATTCGGCCAAGATTTAACGCCGACTTCGCAGCGCCTGAACCCGATGTAGAAACGGAAGACATCATATTCTCCTTATTCAGGCGACTGCCTGGCTGACTTTAGGCATAGCAAGGCTCAGCGCCTGGCGTTCATCCGCCTGTTCATGAAGTAATTCACCTGCGATCTCACCTTCTCTCATCACCACAATGCGGTCGGCGACGCCAAGAACTTCCGGCAGGTCACTGGAGGCAAACAGCACGGCAACACCGCGCGCAGCCAGGGTATAAATCACGTTATAAATTTCATGTTTTGCGCCAACATCAATGCCGCGGGTGGGCTCATCCAGCAAAATGACTTTCATCTCTTCCGATAACCAACGCCCCAGGATGGCCTTTTGCTGATTCCCGCCAGAGAGGTTCATGATCAGTTGCTCTGCACCAGGCGTTTTGATGTTGAGTGAGCGGATATGATGGTCAGCATTGGTCTCTTCCCAGCCGTTGTTGATCAGACATCCCCCCATGACATGTTTACGGCGCGCACTAATATTGATGTTGTTGCGTACCGAATGGACCGGGATGATCCCTTCGGCTTTGCGATCCTCCGGACACAGCATCATGCCTGCTTCAATGGCGTGACTGGGTTTGCGAATATCTATCGCTTGTTCGTCAATAAACACCTGACCTTGTGTGATGCGCGTTCCGCCGAACAGACCTTTCATTAATTCGCTACGTCCGGCACCAACCAGGCCAAACAGTCCGACAATTTCGCCACTACGCACCGATAAGCTGATCGGGGTGCGCACGCCTGGGGCTTTTACCTCATGCAAACGCAGGCGCTCAGCACCATAAGTTCTGGCTTTCCAGCCATAGATGTCCCCAAGATCACGCCCCACCATCGCCTGTACCAGTGCGTCGTGATCAACCTGCTGCATATCCGTAAACGTTTTGACGTACTGACCATCCTTAAACACCGTTATGGCATCGCTGAGGGCGAAAATCTCCTCCATACGGTGCGAAACGTACAGAATGATGCGGCCCTCGTTGCGTAGCTCACGAATCACGCGAAACAGATTTTCAATCTCCCTTGCGGAAAGAGAGCTGGTGGGTTCATCAAAAGCGATAATTTTGGCGTTACGCGCCAGCGCCTTAGCAATCTCCACCATTTGCCACTGACCGATGGAGAGATATTTCAACGGAGTATCAGGATCGATATCCATCCCCAGATGTTTTAACTGCAGGCCCGCTTCGTAGTTCAACAGCGAGCGGTTCACAATCCCACCCTTATGCGGAAGCTGACCTAGGTAAATGTTCTCGGCGACGGTCATTTCCGGCACCAAATGCAATTCCTGGTAAATAATGGCGACACCGGCGTTCAGCGCAGTGGTTGTGTCCGCAAATGAAACCTCCTGTCCGTGGATCGCTATAGATCCCGTGGTTGGCGCGTAGTTCCCGCTGAGAATTTTTAATAATGTTGATTTCCCGGCGCCATTTTCACCCATCAGCGCATGCACCTGACCGGCATAGCAGTCGAAACTGATATCCGTTAGCGCTTTTACGCCAGGGAAGGTTTTGCCGATGCCGCGAAATGAGAGATACGGGGTAGACTGTTGCATAACGTCTCCGTGGATCTAAACTGTTGCCGGATGGCGGCGTAGCCTTATCCGGCCTACTAAGGGCGTTATTTGTAGGCCGGATAAGATCGTTTTACGGCAATTGAGTTATTTGCCGCCTAAGCCTTTTTTCGCCAGTTCTTCTTTGAAGTTGTCGCGAGTAATCAGCACCACATCCGTAACTTCAGTAAACGCCGGCGGCTCTGCGCCTTTAGTCACCCAGTTGTAGAGCATTTCGCTGGATTTATAACCGTGAACATCCGGACTAGGCAGCAGTGAACCGTAGAATCCAGTCGCTTCGCCTTTAGACAGTTCGCTAATAGCATCGACACCGTTAATACCGATACCAATCACATTTGCTGCTTTAAAACCCTGCCCTTCGGTAGCACGCACACCACCCAGCACGGTGTTGTCGTTCATCCCGACAATCAGCCAGTGTTTAACTTCAGGATGCTGAACCAGCATGGAGTTTGCGGCGTCGAATGCGCCAGGGATATCATTAGATTTGGTTGGGACCTGGTAGATCTGTTTTTCCGGGAAGCCTGCAGCTTTAAGCGCTTCCATCGAACCCGAGGTACGACGGCGCGCGGTATCCAGTTCGTTTGCGGTAATCGCCATTACAGCGGAAGATTTCACATCCCAGCCACGTTTCTGCATCTCTTTGTACAGTTCCTGGCCCTGGCGTTCACCAATTTTGGTTGCTGCCATCATCACCAATGGCACAGTATCCATCGGCTTACCTTTCGCATTGGCGAACTGATCGTCAACCGCGATGACTTTCATGTCATAGCCTCGCGCTTTTGCCATAATAGCAGGCCCGAGTTTTGGGTCCGGCGTACAAATTACAAATCCTTTTGCACCGCTTGCCGCCAGGCTGTCGATAGCATTCAGGGTTTTCTCGCCGTCTGGAACGGCAATTTTAATCACCTCAAACCCAAGGTCTTTACCGGCTTTATCAGCAAACTTCCACTCTGTCTGGAACCAGGGCTCTTCCGGTTGTTTGACCAGGAAACCGAGCTTCATGGATTCAGCGATAGCGGATTGTGACATAATGGCGGCCAGACCGATGGCCGCCAGCGCTTTAGTGAATTTGTGCATGGCTAACTCCAGCTTTAACGTTCTTTTATGTAGGGTAAAATCAAACGATTTTTTGTAATCCGGACGTAAAACAAGGCATTACCTTTTATTGATAAGATCAATGCCAGTGCTGAGAGTATTTTTAGCGGGAAATTGATTCTCCATAAGAGAGCGGCATCACACCACAGAATTACAGTAATTGCGTACATAAATTCAGCGGGAAATGACATAAAAAAACACAGTTTCCAGAGCAGGAAAAACAAGAAATAGCAGATTAGTCCATAACATCAGCCAGTGAATCCTTGTTCCCGAATATCGAAACATCCGGGAGTCCAGTGATTACCAGGGGTAATAAATATGGTCAGCGCGATCGCGAACAGGAATATCATCTTCTAACAGACGTGCAGAAAGCGTAAACGCAAAATCAAAAATATGGCCCAGCCCTTTACCGCTGACAAGATTGGCATCTTCGACAACTACCCTGTGGTCCCCCTGGCAACACGATTGCATCATAGAGAACATCCCGACAGGCGACATAGAATATCAATAGTCACAATGGCTTCAGCCTCTTCAAAACCGGGTGCCGGCAACACCGCCACCTTTTTCATATACAACTCCTCGATTTATCCACCGATATCCAACAACAAATGCCGAATAATTCATTCCGTTAAATTTATTAAAACTGATCTGGCGCAAGAAATTAGGTTGCAGATAATTTCCAGACACATCACTTCACTGGGAAATTCCCATCAAAACCAACAGTGATAATCATCAGACGGCACAGAATACCGCGACCTGAAATTTAATTTTTACACATGAAACATCATTTCATTATCATGATTTTTCATAAATACATTATAAATCAGTAAATTACATTCACATCACTTATATACACAAACGGCATGACTAAGAATATTGTTATGCCAATATGTAAAAAAACATAAATAGGCAGTTTTAAGGATTTTCTTAATGCCAGGCACGCGCTATGCTGATTTACGATCGGAAGCGAATAGAATTCGTGATCATCTAAAGGACCGGCGGAACGGATTTATTCTGCTAACAGTATTACTCGTACGTAGATGTGAAGTGCAACGGCAGCCCGTTGTACTGGCGTTGGTGACGTACTTCTCCTTTCTGGAAATAAGGATATTGATATGGCTGCAGTTGGAATTGTTCACAAACTCAACACGCAAATGAACCTTGAGTTTTACGCATCGAATCTCTACCTTCACCTCAGTGAATGGTGCCACGAACACAGCCTGACAGGCACGGCGACGTTTCTGCGCACTCAGGCGCAGGGAAACGTGACGCAAATGATGCGTATGTTTAATTTTATGAAAAGCGCAGGGGCTAACCCCATCGTCAAGGCCATCGATGTTCCCGGTGATGAGCTAACTTCGCTTGAAGAACTGTTTCAGAAAACACTGGAAGATTATCAGCAGCGTTCCCGTACGCTGTCGCGTCTGACGGATGAAGCAGAAGCGTTGAACGACGCGCCAACCGTTGATTTTCTTCATGATCTGGAAAAAGAACAGCAGCAGGATGGCGTGCTGCTACAAACGATTCTTGATGAAGTTCGTAGCGCTAAACGCGCTGGACTGTGTATGGTGCAAACGGATAAGCATCTGCTCAACGTCGTAAACTACCAACATCACTGATATCCGGTCGCGACAAATCTGCGCCTCCCGTTCTGAGAGGCGCAAAAAAACCTTTCTAAAACCTGAAACAACGGTTTATTTTAGTGAGACTCATTCTGCGGGGTGAATTTCAGCTCGATCAACGCAACCGCTTTTTGAATTGCGCGCATCGTAACGGGATCAGCGCCCGCGGGATGGCTGGAAAAATCGATGCTTTTCAGTTGACTGGACATTTTTTCCCGAACTTCTACCGGGGCAATAACATCAATAACATCCAGGATTTGCTTGATAACCAACTGGCAGGCAACAACGTCCGAGAGCAGTTCCTGATCGGCATTCAGTGTTTGGGACATAGTGAGCTCCTTATAGAAAGGTCGTCATAGTACCCATTCATCGCTCGAAACGGTAGCGGCGAAAGCAGTACAGCCGCGCTGAAAATAAAAAAACAGATCCTGTTAATTTCGTTTGAGATGGCAAGCACAACATGAGTGAACATTTAGCGGTTGAGAATAAGCGGGGTCTTTCTCCGGCTGCACTACTGGTCGCCGGGGCCTTCTTTATGGAGTTCATCGATGGCACGGTGATTGCGACGGCCCTGCCCGATATGGCAAAAAGCTTCGGCGTGCAGGCCGTTGATCTGAATATCGGCATCAGTGCTTATCTGATCACGCTGGCGGTTCTCATCCCTGCCAGTGGCTGGATTGCCGATCGTTTTGGTGCCCGAAAAGTGTTTACCCTGGCACTGGCGATCTTTACCTTCGCTTCAGTCTTATGCGGACTCGCCACCAGCATGGAAGGCTTTGTGGTCATGCGCATTTTACAGGGTGTCGGGGGGGCACTCATGGTGCCGGTCGGCCGCCTCGCCGTTCTGCGTACCACGCCTAAACATCAGTTGATCACCGCAATCGCCACCCTGACCTGGCCTGCCTTAGTGGCCCCAATAATTGGCCCACCCTTGGGCGGATTTATTACCAGTTATGCCAACTGGCGCTGGATCTTCTTTATTAATGTGCCACTGGGGGTGTTGGCGATAGCGCTGGCGCTGCGTTTTATCCCGGATATTCATGATGACGAGCGACGCCCGTTCGATGTTCCCGGTTTTATTGCCACATCAGTCGCGATGGTCAGTCTGGTATATGCGATGGAACTGCTGGGAACCCAACAGCCGCAGAGCTGGTTAACCGCGGGACTTCTGGCACTGGGAATCGCCACGTTCCTGTTTGCCTTGCGTCATTTTCGCCAATCCGCGTGGCCGATGATTCGTCTGGATGCCATGCGCGTTCCTACATTTCGTGTCACGATGTACGGAGGCTCTCTGTTTCGTGCCTCTATCAGTGCGGTACCCTTTCTGTTGCCACTGATGTTTCAGGTTGGGTTTGGTATGAATGCTTTTCATGCCGGTTCCCTGGTACTGGCCGTGTTTGTTGGCAACCTGACGATTAAACCCGCTACTACGCCGTTAATACGCTGGTTAGGCTTTAAAAAACTGCTGTTGATAAATGGCGCGCTTAATGTGCTGGCGCTATTGGCCTGTGCGCTGATCACGCCGCAAACTCCCGTATGGGTAATTTTACTGGTGCTGTATCTGGGCGGCGTTTTTCGCTCAATTCAGTTTACCGGTGTCAGCACGTTGGCATTTGCGGATGTTCCTGCATCGCAGATGAGCTATGCAAATACACTGTTTAGTACAGCGACGCAACTGGCGGTTGGATTAGGGATTTCGTTGGCGGCTATCGGGATCCGTATCGGGGATCAAGTGAGTGAATGGTTATCACTGGAGGCGATACCCGGCATCAGTTTCCGGCTGGCATTCGTCGTTATCGCCATGATTTGCCTGATAGGAATGGTTGATACGCTGCGGCTTACCCGCGATGCTGGAAGCGCAGTGTCAAATAAGCGTCGTTAAGCCCGATAGTTCACGCTATCGGGCTAACCAGCTTTAGCCAATAACGTCACGGACAAAGGCTTCGATCGCTTTGTCCTGGCAGTTTTCAAAGAAACACTGCTGGAAACGTGGACCTGAAACGGCAGTTTTCACCAGTTCAGGATCGATAGCCCGCAAGGTATCAAGATAATTTTCTTTTACTACTGCCGCTTTCACCTGGTTCAAAATCCCCGCGTTACGCACCTGCGGCTCTTTCCGTTCCGGCGGATAACCTTCACCATTACGACCGGTAAACGCTTTTTCAAACATATACCGGACGTTCAGTTCAGCCCCCCAGCCAAACCCTTTCGCAAAGGCCAGCGAGAGTGCATTACCGTTGTTGATCTGCGCAAACAGGAACGCATCCGCAGGATCAAGACAGTAGCCGCACACCACGCCAGGATGAATATTCAGTGACATCATTGCCCCCTGACCCGTACCGCAGCCCGTGATAACGAAATCAACCGCTTTCGAATTGAGCAGAATGCTGGCCATGATACCCAGGTGGATGTAAGTCAGATGGTGATCATTTTCATCGCTCATCCCAACATTGAACACAGGAAAACCTTTCTCATCCGCAACAGACTTAAGCTCATGGTGAATGATCGCGTTTTTGCTTGCCTGGCTGTTTTCCATCATCAATGCAATTTTCATTGTGTATTCTCCTGAATGCGCCGCGGAGGTCCCGCCGTAAGTCATGACATTTCAGTCACATTACTATTTAGCAAATCAGCTTTCAAATTTTATGAAATTAAGTTTCATAAAATATCGAGATGCTCACGGTTTTTGCGCCAGCCTTCAAATTTGACTCATAAACAGGGTGTCGTTGTGATTAATCGCAGGTGATCTTCTGGCTATTCAGGCCATTGATTAGCCGTGATGTATGTCAGGATAGCGTATCACCGATTTTTCAGAGCGATTTCATGAAGACCTTTATTCTTGCCCTCTTACCGCTCATGCTGACGGGATGCACCATCGCTAAGCAGGCTCAGGTCAGCGAAGCCAGCAGTATTACCGGCGTGGTTCGTCTGACTTACAACCAGGCCATGCTACAAACAGCACGTACCGACGACTATGTTGCTCAGGGAACGGCGACAAAAGAATGTCAGCGCATGGGTTATGCCAGTGCAGTCGGATTTGGTCAGCCAGTTGCGACCTGCAGCGTTTATGCCGGTTCTCTGTGTTTGAATACCAAAATCACGCTGTCCTGGCAGTGTCACGGTGTTGCCGTTCCACAAACTTCCACTTTCCATTATTAATCATTCCGACCAGCACATCTGCTGGTCATCTATTCTATTTTTATTTATATCACCAATTTAATAGCGTTAATGCGTTTTATTCCCATTCGCATTTTTAATAAATAAATTTATTATTTTACCTTTTGCAAATAATTAAATAACAAATTATAGTGACGCCACGTCAATATATAATAACGTTCGTGGAGCAGAACCATGCTGAAAACAGAAATGATCGACAAACTGAATGAGCAAATGAATCTTGAATTATATTCATCCCTGCTCTACCAACAGATGAGTGCGTGGTGCAGCTATCACAGCTTCGAAGGTGCCGCCGCGTTTCTGCGTCGCCACGCCCAGGAAGAAATGACGCACATGCAGCGTCTGTTCGATTACCTGACGGATACCGGCAGCCTGCCGCGTATTAATACCGTTTCTTCACCGTTTGCAGAATATGCGTCCCTGGATGAACTGTTCCGTGTAACCTATGAGCACGAACAACTGATCACGCAGAAAATTAATGAACTGGCGCATGCGGCAATGACCCACCAGGATTATCCAACCTTTAATTTCCTGCAATGGTATGTTGCTGAGCAGCATGAAGAAGAGAAATTATTCAAATCTGTTATCGATAAGTTATCGCTGGCAGGTAAAAGTGGCGAAGGTCTTTATTTCATCGATAAAGAACTGGCAACCCTTGATACACAGAATTAATGTTGTTGGGTAACGGTGGCAGTTTGCCACCGTTATTCGAGAATCTTAGTGGCGGCAGATCTTGCTTTCATGCGTGGAGAAGCCGTCTTCTTTGGCAATAAACTTGCCCTTCGCCGCTAAAAACGCCACCAACTCGCCCGCCGTCATACCTTCTGCTGAACAGGTGTGAAAACGTGCCTGCTCACCGAAACGCGCGGTAATCGCCGCCTCAAGGCTGGCATGTGAATACTGCTCACCAGATTCAATCATCATGTTGAGCACTTCGTGACCGTGAATCGATTCCATACTACCTCCTCAATAAAGCCCGTAGCCTAATGTGAACCGTACAACGCTGCTTTGCGCTAACGCAGGTTTATGCGGGCAGAGGGCAGATAAATATCATTTTTAATACACCTTAACCCTCACACATATGTAAACATTAATATACACCACTTGTAACGGTGATTTGACGAAAATACCGTTATGCCTTAACCTGCGCCGCAGATATAACCGTTGATTATCTCTGGGACAGAGGAAAGCGTGAAAAACAGAACCCTGGGTAGTATTTTTATCGTGGCGGGAACCACGATTGGTGCCGGTATGTTGGCAATGCCGCTGGCGGCGGCAGGCGTGGGGTTTAGCGTCACGCTGGTGTTGTTGGTTGGGCTATGGGCCCTGATGTGCTACACCGCGCTGTTGCTGCTTGAAGTGTACCAGCATGTACCGGCAGACACCGGGCTTGGCACACTGGCAAAACGCTATCTTGGTCGATATGGGCAGTGGGTAACGGGCTTTAGCATGATGTTCTTGATGTATGCCCTGACCGCCGCCTACATCAGTGGTGCAGGCGAGCTATTGGCCTCCAGCATCAGTGATTGGACCGGAACCAGCATCTCGCCCACTACAGGCGTATTGCTGTTCACCTTTGTTGCCGGTGGTGTGGTGTGCGTCGGGACCTCACTGGTTGATTTGTTTAATCGTCTGTTGTTTAGCGCCAAAATCATCTTCCTGGTGGCAATGCTCGCGCTGTTGATGCCGCATATCCATAAGATGAACTTGCTTACCCTGCCGCTTCAACAAGGCCTGGCACTCTCCGCGATCCCGGTTATTTTTACCTCATTCGGTTTTCACGGCAGCGTACCCAGCATCGTCAGCTACATGAACGGCAACATCCGTAAACTGCGCTGGGTGTTTATCAGCGGTAGCGCCATCCCGTTAGTTGCCTATATTTTCTGGCAACTGGCCACGCTCGGAAGCATTAACTCGTCGACGTTTATGGGACTTTTAGCCAATCACGCTGGCTTAAACGGTTTGTTACAGGCATTACGTGAAGTCGTGGCTTCGCCGCACGTCGAACTGGCCGTGCATCTGTTTGCCGACCTCGCACTGGCAACCTCTTTCCTCGGTGTCGCTCTGGGGTTATTTGATTACCTGGCAGATCTCTTTCAGCGCCGCAATACTGTGGCTGGCAGAATGCAAACCGGTGTCGTGACGTTCCTGCCACCGCTGGCATTTGCGCTTTTCTATCCGCGGGGTTTTGTCATGGCGCTGGGATATGCAGGCGTTGCCCTGGCCGTGTTGGCTCTGTTGATCCCCTCCATGCTGGCCTGGCGGAGCAGAAAACACAACCCGCAGGCAAACTACCGCGTAATGGGTGGCACGCCGGCGCTGGCGCTGGTCTTTATTTGCGGCATCGTGGTGATAGCAGTGCAATTTTCTATTGCTGCAGGGCTGCTACCTGAAGTTGGTTAACGGGGATTTTTCCTGATGGCGCTTCGCTTATCCGGCCTACCATTGACTTTGCCAGAAGTGTATTAAAGTAAAAGGGGCTTACGCCCCTTTCTTAATGCAGGCAACACTGTTTATATTTTTTACCACTGCCGCACGGGCATGGGTCGTTACGCCCTACTTTGGCATCCACTTTTACCGGGACGTTAGCCGGAGCTTCCTGCGGATGGGCCATCCAGTAAGCATGCAGATCCAGAGCCGCCAGACGAATGGCATCCACGCTCTCTTCAAATGCCTCTGGTGTCAGTTTCTCCACCACCTCGAAGTTTTCTTCTGTCCCGTGTAACGCAATGGCATCGAGAGCGGGTTTCAGTGACTCAGGTAGCATTGACCAATCCGACAACGCGACGCCTCGCATATAGCCAAAGCACCACTCTTCTACGATAGTCAGCTCATGCTCTTCAATTTCACGCAGGCCGAACAGCGGTTCAAACTGCTCGGGGAACTCATCCAGACGATCGGCCGTATCCGCCATATGCTGGAACGCCAGATTCATGAAACGCGCCATTTCTTTTTCGGAGGACCAGCGCGGAACATACTGCGCACCGCCCCAGATAGCGACCAGCCACTGCTCCGGTTCGATCTCATACGGTGAACTGAGCACCGCCGTCAGTAAGCCATCCAGCTCTGACACATCCAGAATAGACTTGTCCGTATTGTACTTAGTCAGCACATCATCCAGCCATTCCAGTTCGCTCTCGTTTAGTGGTCCCGTTTTCATAACGCTTTTCCTTAGTAAAAATTCTTGCCTGTGATTATCTTACATGGCTGGTGGGATAACAGATCCAAATGGGCATGAGCGGCTTACAGGTACCGCCAATTCAGGTTAACAGGAAACGAGGGGAATTCCGGTAGTTAACGCACAAAAGGGAGCATCAGCCGCCGGGCATCATACGCGGAAAACAGAACAAAACCACCCGAAGGTGGTTTATTGTGGCTCAATACGGTTCAACGTTGCGGTATATCCCGTTTTCGCCACCGCGTTAAGTAGCGTATCGGTAGAAAATCCCTCCGGGACGATAGCCTCTGCCTGCCGGGTCTTGAGCGAAGATTTGGCTTTAATCACCCCATCGGTTTCACGTAGCGCCTGATTGACCGAAATGACACATAGCGAGCAGGTCATATTTTGTATATCCAGCACCACTTTCTGATTGGCAGCCTGAGCCCACAATGGCAACAGTAAACATGCGATTAACGTAATAATCTTCACTCAAACACCTCATAAAACCAGGCCACGATCGTAGGGTAAAACAACACGGGCAGGATCAGCGCCAACGCACACCAGTAGAGGACGCGCGCTTGCTTCAGGGACAGCCATCCGGAACACCACAGTTTTTTAGAGAAGTAGAGTCGCCAGAAAACGCGTAACAATAGCCCTAAGGACAGCAACATCAGGGGAATGCGCAAAAACTCAAACTGAGTGAACACGGCAAAGCTCGCCGCCGAAATACCAAACAGCAGATACAGCAGCGGTCCCACGCAACATAAGCCAGCAGTGACGGCAGCCGCGGCGGCCGTCAGCAGGGTCAATCCCGCTCCTTTAGCGTTGTTCTGTTGCGACATAGCTGTAAGAGAACGCTTTCGGGTCATAGAAATTGATAGGGTCACCGTCTACTTCGGCATAAGGATAACCAAAGTTGTTCATCGCTCCCTGCTCAGTAGCCGGGTACAGTTCAAAGTCACGACCATAATTGAAGCCAACCCAGTTCATTTCCCAGTTGCCAAACAGATAGGTATTCACCGCCTGGACGTCCGCATCCTGATGCGTTTTTTTCTCTGCCAGACGCATTTTGGTCACATCGGCCGGATCACACGGTAGCCAGCCGTAGCCAGCCAGGTAGAACTCCGCACGGCAATGCTGCCCCCCGCTTACATCGGCAACACCTGCACTATCGGCTTTGCCAAATGCGCTTTTCGAGTAGCGCTCCAGCTTGTTTGCTTTCCCCAGACGAATCCCGAACAATTCGCGTGCAGGAATGCCGCTGGCTCGTGCCAGGGCGACAAAAACGGAGCTCATATCGGTGCATTTGCCCTTGAGCTTTCCGCTTTTCAAAATCTCCGCTACATCCCCGGTTCCGCAGCCGATAACGTCATTATCACGCTCCATATGACTGCTCACCCATTCGTATATCAGGCGAGCTTTTTTCAGCGGGTCTTGTTCATTACCGGTAATTTTACGCGCTGTTTCCAGGACCAGCCCATCAATCGGGGTGTGCGTTGTTGGTAGCAAATAAGGTTTTGCATCCAGTGGGTAAGTAATCTGTTCCGGTGCTTGCCAATTTTTTAACGCGTCATGCTGCAATGGTTCCCAATCAGCTGTCTCAACGTCGATGTCAACCTTGATCAGCAGTTCTCCCTGTGAGTCGGGCCAACTGGCAAACAACGTTTTCGCGCCATAGATATTGTTGGTTGTGACATACGCCTGCTTATAATTGCCGCTAAAAGCAAGATTTATCATTTGCTGAAACGCAGTATCAACCGGCAATGGGATCCACAACTTCACGACACCACTTGAACCCTTTGGTGGGTTGAGCTTATACGTTTGCGATAGCACAAAGCGCCGACGTGCCACCGGCATGATTGAAGGCTCAGCAGCCTGTACCGTCCGGCTAACAACCGAAGGGCCGACTATACTGGCGGCGGAAAGGAGAACGCTATTTTTGAGAAATTGTCGACGTTGCATTACTGTCTGTCCATATTGTGAAAATTAAGCGACGGCTGAATAGAAAAAAACCGTATGCGATCATCACAGCAGACAGATGCTGACATAAAAAGGCGAGTCGATGGAGGTTATTCATCAATAACAGACCTGTTAACTGTGAATGAAATAAGAAACTATATGGCCGCCATTAAGCCACTTACTGGCGAGAAAGTACAGTAATGACGGCATGAGGATCCCCCATTCTTATTAAGGATACACCACCCAAAACCTGTCTATATTTAAACGCAGGCATTTCCACATGTAGTATCCCGCTTTCATGTTTCATACGCTGAGAGGAAGTCAAAATGGCGATGAGAATACTGTCTATTGATGGCGGTGGCATCAGAGGCATCCTGCCAGGTATGTTATTGGTCGCACTGGAGAAGAAGTTACAAGATAGAGCCAAAAAACCGACAGCAAGAATCGCTGACTACTTCGATTTAGTCGCAGGCACCAGCACTGGTGCCATCCTCTGTTCCGCCTATGTGTGTCCCGACGCGACAGGAAACCCAAAATTTTCCGCTCAGGAAGCCGTCAACTTCTATCTTCAGGACGGCGATGAGATTTTTGACGTCGGCATTTGGAAAACCATCAGTTCATTAGGCGGTGTAAGTGATGAAAAATACCCGGCAACAGAACTGGAACGAGTATTAAAAACAGCCTTCGGTGATACAAAACTGAGTGAATTATTAAAACCAACCTGCTTTGTTGCTTATGATGTCAGCAGTCGTCTTCCGGTGATCTTCAAACAACACTCTGCCGTAGCCAAAAAACGCGATTTTCTGGTCAGAGATGTTTTACGTGGTACCTCTGCAGCACCGACGTACTTCGAAGCAGCGCGTATTTACTCACTTCCCCCATTGCCGCAAAAGTATGTCCTGGTCGATGGTGGTGTCGTGGCGAACGATCCAGCACTGTGTGCCTATTCCGAGGCGATTAAGTTCTCAAACGTCGCTGGCATCAAAGACATGATCATTGTCTCTCTGGGTACCGGTAAAAAGCTGCAGGGTTATTCATACTCAGAGGTTAAAGACTGGGGACCCTTTGGCTGGGCGAAACCCGCTATCGATATCGCACTCGAAGGCGGTCCGCAGATGACTGCCTACTATTTACAACAAATCGCCTCAACGGTAAAAAACGCGAAATATTACAGGCTTCAACCCGAATTATATGGTGCCGATCCAACACTGGATAACGCATCGCGTGAGAATTTAGAACTGCTGCGTAACGCAGGAGTGCAAAATGCAGCGGCATTCGACAAGACGTTAAATGAAATTGCCGCATTGTTAGTTAGCAACGGCGGGGTGTTTAACTTTCAGGGATAAAACTGCCCCTGAGAACAGAGGACTAAGAACCTATTCCAGCAGACGCCATTGGCGCAAACAGTTTGAGCACTGCCCGGCATCGAAATGGCAAGCAAAATAGCTCTAATGGGATAGGCTCTGAATCAAAAGATATACACATGGGTGCCAAGTTTCCGGGCTAATCCCTTCGCCCCCTCGCGCATTATCGTATCGTGGTTCCAGCGAAATAACGGTGCCGCCAGTGGGGCAAGTATATTCATCCAGCGAATCGTGGTTCGTACATTCCAGTCGTACCTGACAATAGTCTCCCTACCGGTATCAATAAAAGACCATACCCCGTGCCCTTCAACCTCGCCGCTGGCAGCACCTTCAAGAAGAGAATACTGCAAAATACTTAATACATTGATATCAAAGGTTAAACGATACGGAAGCACGCCCTTCCAGGTGTAACGATGCAACGCGCCGACCCCCTGTATATCGCCTCTCTTGAGCTCAACAACACGCTCAAGGCTTCTCCACCATTCTGGCCACTGATCCGGGTGGGAGAAAACATCCCAGACATCCTGCAGTGAAGCCTCAACCCGCCAGACTGTGGAAAACTGATAGTCAGCCATCACCTTCTCTCCCCTGTGGGGTGAAAATCTGCGGCACCTGCCTGTGCGACGAACAGGCATAATCACCTGTGAGCTGTTTTTATTATAGTGCTTAATTACATGGGCAGGCCTCCCGGAATCACCGCCTCCGGTGCCTGAAAATGGTTGTTTACCGCCCGGATAAGCGCGTCATCAAACGCTATACTTTAATAGCCACATTATTTATGAGTATTTATCATGAAACTGCCACGGGTATTTTCATGCGCCGTCCTTGCGCTACTGCTGTTGATGTCTTCATCTGTTGCAGCCGGTACATTGCAAAGTCAGGCCCAAAGAGAGCAAGAGTTGAGTGCCGCGTTAGCTGCCGGCAATGGCGTTATCGTGATTGGCGGAGCAGATGATTTTGCGTTTACGTTCCGAGCCCGTAACCGGATCCACAGATCCTTTGCGATTCAGGATGGCATTAACGATCCCTTCATAATGAGCGGTTTTCAGAACCACAACTATAACCCCGCCCGTGATGGGTTCATGAACAACCCGGCCCGGGGAGGGTTTATGCTGAGCACGCCTATACGCCGATAAACGAATGGGCTAATTCATGTTGGTGAATTGGGCGTTTTGGCGGTTTTGCGTTATTGGTGGGTATGGTGACGCAAGCTATTTGTTGTCAGTAAATCTCAGGCACAAAAAAACCACCCGTAGGTGGTTTCACGACACTGCTTATTGCTTTGATTATTCTGTTCTTTCCCATGGTACCCGGAGTGGGACTTGAACCCACACAGCGCGAACGCCGAGGGATTTTAAATCCCTTGTGTCTACCGATTCCACCATCCGGGCTCGGGAAGAAATTGGAGGCGCGTTCCGGAGTCGAACCGGACTAGACGGATTTGCAATCCGCTACATAACCGCTTTGCTAACGCGCCGAAATCTTCTGGCTTTTCAGCCAAACATCCGCAAATGCCGATGTTTTAAATTTGGAGCGGGAAACGAGACTCGAACTCGCGACCCCGACCTTGGCAAGGTCGTGCTCTACCAACTGAGCTATTCCCGCATCACCAAGTAACTTTGTTAATCACTTGATTTTGTTATCGTCTGGCAATCAGTGCTGCCGTTCGATGCGTTGCATTCTACTTACCTGACGCAATGAGTCAACGATATTTTTCACCACTGACGATCGTTTGCTGAAATTTGCGGCGAAACGATCACTGATCAAGCAAATCTCCCCGTGCAGCGCTCAAATACTGGAACATTGACCATAAAGTCAGAATCGCGGCGACAAAGAAAAGTGCAATCCCGGCATACTCTACCCAGATATTTGGACGCCACAGCAGCCATGCCAGAGCCGCCATTTGCGATGTTGTTTTGACTTTACCGATCCAGGACACCGCCACACTGCTACGCTTGCCAAGTTCTGCCATCCATTCACGCAGTGCTGAAATGATAATTTCACGCGCGATCATCGTGGCGGCAGGCAATGTCACCCACCAGCTGTGGTAGTGCTCCGTCACCAGCACCATCGCGATAGCCACCAAAACCTTATCTGCCACTGGATCGAGGAAAGCCCCGAAACGCGTGCTTTGGTTCCAGCGGCGTGCCAGAAAACCATCAAACCAGTCTGTAACGGCTGCGATACAGAAAATCAGCGCACAAACGAAGGGAGCCCAGGTAAATGGCAGATAAAACGCCAATACAAAGAATGGGATCAGAATGACGCGAAACAGCGTGAGCAATGTAGGGATATTAAATTGCATATGACGGATAACTATCTGTTGTCAGTGAAATTACCCCTATGTTGCTACAGAGGACCTAATGTTTCAACGAGTAGAAGATCTTTTCTGCCAGAGCTTGCGAAATACCCGGCACTTTTGCAATTTCTTCGACACTGGCGTTACGAAGCCCTTGCAAACCCCCCATATACTTCAGCAACATTTGTCGGCGCTTAGGTCCAACGCCTTCGATGGTTTCCAGCGTGCTGGTGCTTTTCACCTTCGCCCGTTTTTTACGGTGTCCACTAATAGCATGATCGTGAGACTCATCGCGGATATGCTGAATAACGTGCAACGCAGGGGAGTCTGGCGGCAGGCTAAAACCCTCACCTTCCGGTTCAAAAAAAAGGGTTTCCAGGCCTGCTTTGCGATCTGCCCCTTTTGCCACCCCCAGTAACAGAGGGTGCTGTTTATCCCAGGGCACGTCCAGTTCAGCAAAAACCGCTTTCGCCTGCCCTAGCTGGCCTTTACCGCCGTCGATCAAAATAACATCCGGGATCTTACTTTCTTCTATTGCCTTACCGTAACGCCGACGCAGTACCTGGTTCATCGCCGCGTAATCATCACCCGGCGTAATACCCGTAATGTTATAGCGACGATACTCTGCGCGCAGCGGCCCGTTAGCGTCAAAAACCACGCAGGAGGCAACGGTCTGCTCCCCCATCGTGTGGCTAATGTCAAAACACTCCATGCGTTTCACCGCAGGCAGTTTCAGCACGGATGCCAGCGCCGTCAGACGCTGGGTAATCGTTGACTGCTGGGAAAGCCTGGTCGTTAACGCCGTAGCCGCATTGGTACGCGCCAGCTTCAAATATCGGGCGCGATCGCCTCGCGGCTTCGTCTGGACGTTAATCTTCCTCCCGGCCAGCTCAGACAAAGAGTCAGCCAACAGCGTCTTATCGCTAAGATTGAAATCAAGCAGGATCTCACCAGGCAAAGTACGCACCTGGCTACCCTGCAAATAGAACTGCCCAACGAAGGTTTCAACCACTTCGCCCAGTTCCGTTCCCCCTGGTACTTTAGGAAAATAGCTGCGACTGCCTAACACTTTGCCCTGACGAATGAACAAGACGTGTACGCAGGCCATTCCGGCATCAAATGCCACCCCGATAACATCCAGATCGTCGCCAGTATTGGAGACAAACTGTTTTTCAGTGACACGGCGAACGGCCTGAATTTGGTCACGGATGCGTGCGGCCTCTTCAAACTCAAGGTTCTGGCTGGCCTTCTCCATCCGGGCGATCAATTGCGTTAATACCTGATCGTCTTTGCCGGATAAAAACAGCCGTACATAGTCAACCTGCTGCGCGTACTCTTCTTCACTCACCAGACCGGCGACACATGGCCCAAGGCATCGGCCAATCTGATATTGCAAGCAGGGGCGTGAACGGTTGCGATAAACGCTATTTTCGCACTGACGTATTGGGAAAATTTTCTGCAATAACGCCAGCGTTTCACGGACGGCATAACCGTTAGGAAAGGGTCCAAAGTATTCACCTTTAGCATGCTTCGCACCGCGATGCGTCGCCAGACGCGGGTGGGTATCACCACTCAGGAAAATAAAGGGATAGGATTTATCATCGCGCAGTAATACGTTATAGCGCGGTTGATACAACTTGATGTAATTGTGCTCAAGCAATAATGCTTCAGTTTCGGTGTGCGTCACCGTGACATCAATCTGTTGAATTTGTGCCACCAGCGCTTCGGTTTTACGCGACGCGAGGTTGCTGCGGAAATAGCTGGAGAGCCGTTTTTTCAGGTCTTTCGCTTTACCGACATAGATAACCGTCCCGGCGGTATCGTACATACGATAGACACCAGGCTGGCTGGTCACAGTTTTCAGAAACGCTTTCGCATCGAACTGATCGGTCACAGGCTTGTTAATGTCTCCGCATTACACAGGCCATGGCGAATTGCCAGGTGAGTCAGCTCCACATCGCCATGAATGTTTAATTTACTGAACATTCGATAGCGATAGCTGTTCACTGTTTTGGGACTAAGATTCAGTTGCTCTGAGATCTCATTGACCTTCTGGCCTTTGGTGATCATCAGCATAATCTGCAACTCGCGTTCAGACAAACTGGCAAACGGGGTTTCCGTTTTCTCTGGCTCAATCTGGCTAAGCGCCATTTGCTGAGCAATATCGGAAGCAATGTAGCGCTGTCCGGAAAAAACCGAACGAATCGCACTCACGACTTCCTGAGGGGCAGCCCCCTTACTGAGATAGCCCGCGGCTCCCGCCTGCATAACTTTTGCCGGCAACGGGTTTTCGGTATGAACAGTCAACATGATCACTTTAATGTCAGCCGAAGAACGCGCAATTTTGCGGGTCGCCTCCAGACCGCCAATACCGGGCATATTCATGTCCATCAGCACAACATCGACGGCGTTAGCGCGGCACCATTTGACCGCATCCTCGCCGCAGCACGCCTCGCCGACAACTTTAATGCCTTTTATATCTTCCAGAATGCGTCGTATCCCTGCGCGCACCAGTTCGTGGTCATCAACAAGAAAAACGTTGATCAAAGGAATATCTCCAGAATAGGGATAACGCTACCGATAGTTAATCGGTCCTATGTTAACGGGTTTTATCTCAACTTTGAAATCTAAAAAACACCCGACTTTCGATTTTGCTCTCGTTTTTGGAAATTAGTTTGTACGAACCGTGGAAACTTTCATGACTGAAGGGCTTTTGCCCACGGTTATATCTGCATAGCTGTTTCAGAATAGTGACAAAAAATTCATATTCTTACGCTGAATGCTAAATAGGAAGGTAAGCTTGTAACAATAATTAACGAGTAAAATACTCGAAATAAACAAAGAATGGAGAAAATATATGCACTGCAACATCTTGTTTATTTTAATCTCATTGGGTTTTGTTTGCGCAAAAAACAACCTCAGATATTTTTAGCCGAGCTTATGGTATACTCCGCCGCCTTGACGTTTGCCATCGCACTTTTTCATTGAAACATAACGAGGAAAATAAATGAGTACGCCTGATTTTTCCACTGCTGAGAATAATCAAGAACTGGCTAATGAAGTCACCTGCCTGAAGGCCATGTTAACGCTGATGCTGCAGGCAATGGGACAAGCCGATGCAGGACGCGTGATTCTTAAAATGGAAAAACAGATCGCGCTGATTGAGGATGAAACACAGGCCGCGGTATTTACCAGCACTGTTAAACAAATTAAACAGGCCTATCGTCAGTGATAAGAAACCGGCTGACAGCGATGCTCTCAGCCGGTTTTGCGTCTGACACTCAGAACGACATTTTATTCAGATAAGTCCCGTTGCGGCGGCATAACAGGCAATCTGTGTTTTGTTTGGCGCGTTAAACTTCTTCTGCATATTCTTCTGATGAAAGTTAACGGTATTTTCAGAGATCGACAGAATCATTGCTATCTCGGAAGAGGTTTTCCCCTCAGCGGTCCATTTCAGAATCTCTTTTTCGCGCTTGCTAAAACGCATCTCCGGCGCCATAACCATGTCATCTTCCAGCCGCATAAGTACTGACAGACTTTCTCGTACCAGCAGTTGCATCCTGAGCTCGACTTCATCCTGCGCAAAGCGACTATTACGCAAACTCGCACGTGACACAGACAAAAAGCCCAGCGCCCGGTTTGGCAACATCAGGCACTGCGTCATCCCCTTGCGCAGACCGTGATTACGTGCAGCATCCCACAGCGGCTGTGCGTCACGGAACAAGGTGTCATCCCACGGTAAGTGGCCCTGACTGAAGTTTTCGGGTTTCAGTACCGGATCGATAGCGAAATAATTTTCTGATTGATAATGTGCGACCCATGCTTTGGGATACGTCGTATGAAGTACCGTTTTAGGTCGGGTAAAGGGTACGGGATGCCGGACGCAGAGCGCATAAAAGTCGAACTCTAAGTGCTGCGTCTGATGTTGTAATTCGTTATAGACATCCTCTGCCGCCGCCATTTCCTGAAAGCGTAACAGCATGCTCCGTCGCCAGGTGAAGAAATCATGATCCTGCATACTAAGTGGTAATGCCCCTGAGATTGATAATCATCCAAATGTATGAAACAAGCTAACACATAAATGTATTTTATATATGCAAATTATCGGACAAATAAGAAATTACTTGAGTGTAACGTAACAGCCCACAATGCTGGCAGGATGAAGCAATAATAATAAATCAGCAATTATAAATAGTTATGCAACAAGCACTCACCAAAAAAATAATTTCGATGAGTACTCTCTAACCGTTTATTGCATCAGGAACTTTTCAAGAAACTGACGGGTTCGTGGTTGCTGTGGATGCGTAAATAAGGATTTTGCAGGCCCCTGTTCCACTATCTTGCCCTGATCCATAAATATCGCCCGGTCAGCAACGTCACGCGCAAAGCTCATTTCATGTGTCACAATGACCATGGTGCGTTTTTCCAGCGCCAGTTGACGAATAGTATTAAGCACTTCGCCAACCAGTTCCGGATCAAGCGCAGAGGTAGGCTCATCAAAAAGAATCACTTCCGGACGCATAGCCAGCGCCCGTGCAATGGCGACGCGCTGCTGCTGACCGCCGGATAACCGGCGAGGATAGCTGCTCTCTTTACCCGCAAGCCCAACCTTTGCCAGAAGTTCACGCGCACGTGCTGTCGCTTCCGCCTTCGGTTCTCCCTTCACAATTACCGGACCTTCAATAATGTTTTCCAGCACCGTGCGATGTGGAAATAAATTAAAGTTCTGGAACACAAACCCGACATGCTGGCGCAACTGGCGAATCAGTCCTTTCTGCTGGTTTAAGGAACGTGCGGTATCAATGATAATGTCTCCAACCTTGATGGTGCCCGCCTCTGGCTGTTCCAGCAAATTTATACTGCGCAGCAGCGTGGTTTTGCCTGAACCGCTCGGCCCAATAATCGCCACGACTTCACCAGGCTTAACGTCCAGATCAATGCCGTGCAGTACCGTTTGCCCGTGAAATTTTTTCACCAGGTTTCTGACTTCAATAGCACTCATTTCGGATCTCTCTCCTGGCGGTTGAGCTGTTCTTCAAAATAGTTCTGCAGCGCAGAAAGCACCGTCGCCATGACCCAGTAAATCAGCGAGGCCGCCAGATACATGGTAAACACCTCCAGCGTGCGTGAAGTAATCAGCTGCGCCTGGCGGAACAGTTCCGGTACCTGGATGGTCGCGGCCAGTGATGTGTCTTTCACCAGACTGATAAAACTGTTGCTCAGCGGCGGTAATGCCACGCGTGCAGCCTGCGGTAGAATCGCCCTGCGCATCGTCTGCCACGGCGTCATACCGATACTCGCCCCGGCTTCCCACTGACCTTTGTCAATGGAGGAGATAGCTGCACGCAGCGTTTCTGCCGCGTAAGCCGCGGTATTCAGCGACAGACCGATCATTGCTGCCGGGATCGGATCCAGCTCAATACCAAACTGCGGCAGACCGTAATAGATCATAAACAGCTGGGCAATTAACGGTGTGCCGCGAAAGATAGAGATATAAAAGCGCGCCAGCCAGCGCACCGGCAACAGTGACGACAAACGCATTAGCGCCAGGATGAACCCCAGCACCAGGCCAAAAAACATCCCGCCGATACTCAGTTGGAGCGTAAATACCGCCCCTTTCAGCAGATACGGCAGCGAATCAATGACCAGTTGGATACTTTCTTGCATGTATATTTTTCTACCTGGTTGTCATACATGTGGATGGTAGGCAAACAACGCAGGTGCCCCACCGGTATGAATAAAGAGGATTGGCCCTTCATCTTTAAAGCGTTTCTGGCTGATACCGTCAATCAGGCCTGCCATCGCTTTACCCGTATACACCGGATCCAACAAGATGCCTTCCAGACGTGCCAACAGTTTTACTGCCTCCATGCCTTCTTCATTTGGCGTACCGTAACCCGGCGCAAAGTATTCATCCCACAGTAAAATATCTGCCGCCGCGGTCAGCTCCAGTTCACTGGCAATTGCCTGCTGAAGCGCAACGACTTTTGGTTTTTGGTCAGCAACGCTGCGTGAAACGGTGACACCGATAAGCTCAACGTTCGGCATCAATTGTTCCAGCCCTACCGCCAACCCGGCGTGCGTTCCTGCACTGCCCGACGCCACCACGACGGATGAAAGTTCTACTGCACCTTCACACTGTTGAGCAATTTCCAGCGCACTTTCGACATAACCCAATGCGCCCAACGCGTTAGAACCGCCAACCGGGATCACATACGGGCGGAACCCCTGCGCTTCAATCCGCGTCGCCAGTTCCTGAAGCTGCGCATTCGGATCGGTCAGCGCATCACACATTTCAATCTGGGTATTGAACAGATCCAGCAGCAGGCGGTTACCGTTGCTGAGATAATTTTCCGCAGTCGTACCTATCGGGTTTTCCAACAGCGCCACACAGTGAAGCCCAAGTTTCGCCGCGACCGCCGCCGTCTGGCGCACGTGGTTCGACTGGATAGCCCCTGCGGTGATCAGTGTGTCTGCGCCTTCACGCAGTGCGTCCGCCGCCAGGAATTCCAGTTTGCGCAGTTTATTGCCGCCCATCGCCATCGGCGTGACGTCATCACGTTTAATAAAAATATCGCGACCGAGATAATCAGAGAAACGCGGGAGATATTCGAGCGGCGTTGGCGCGCCAATAAATTCCAGACGGGGAAAGCGCGTTAAGTTATGCAGTGGCATAGAGCCTCCGGTGTTTACTCATCATCTTGTGGGCGACAAGCAGCCCAAAAGCCTGAGAGTAGAAGTTGTTGTGATGTTCTTTTTATTATGCACGTTCAGGCGCAATGGAATAAAAAAAGGCGCTGTTAAAGGCGCCTTTTTTATCCGGATGATGATTATTTCGTCACATCCGCTCCAAACCATTTTTCGGACAGGGCTTTCAGCGTGCCGTCTTTTTGCATATCGGCAATGGCTGCATCCACAGCTTTCAGCAGATCTTCATTGCCTTTACGCAGCGCCACACCAGATTCCTGGCGGGAGAACGCTTCACCGGTCACGGCCAGTGTGTCTTTGGTTTTCTTCACCAGATCCAACGCGGCCAGACGGTCAACCAGAATGGCATCAATACGGCCTACGCGCAGATCCTGATATTTGGTCGGGTCATCATCATAGGTACGAATATCTACGCCCTGCACGTTCTGACGCAGCCACTCTTCGTAGTTGGTCCCCAGACCCACACCGACTTTTTTACCTTTCAGGTCCGCAGCGGTCTTAATAACGCCTTCGTTACCTTTCTTCACCAGCGCCTGGATACCAGAAACCGTATACGGGGTAGAGAAATCGTATTTTTTCTTACGTTCGTCAGAGATGGTGACCTGGTTTATCACCACATCGATACGTTTGGAATCTAACGACGCCAGCATACCGTCCCATTTGGTCGGCTTGAGCGAAGCTTTCACACCCAGGTGGTTAGCCAGCGCCTCGGCAAACTCTACTTCAAAACCGGTCAATTTGCCGTCGTCACCCTGGAAACTAAACGGGGGATAAGTCCCCTCCAGCCCCACCAACAGCGTGCCACGCTCTTTCACTTTATTTAGCAGACCTTCGTCCGCAAATGTTTTTGCGCTCATACCCGCGACAAGTGCAACAGCCATTACACCCATCAGCGCCTGACGTCCCAGAAGTGCTAATTTCATAGTTACCCCGAATATTGTCATGAGTGACTGCTATTTATACACAAAATCATTCGAGTTGCATCAAGGCGGCAAGCGAGTGAATCCCCAGGAGCTTACTAAAGTAAGTGACTGGGGTGAGAGAGTGCAGCCAACACAGAGGCAACTTGAAGGATGACGTGTATATGAGCGTAGTGTAGAGCGTTCGCCGTAATTCACAAACACGACTCTGTTACACCTTATTCGTTTTTAATATATATCAGAACTGGCTGTCCAGGCGGATTTCTGCATATGCCCCATATGGGTATGGGCTTTAAACTGCTCATATTTACGTAGCGCAATGCGGTAATTGTTGGTGCTGGTTTCTGGCAACCACGGGGCGAGGTTTTCGTCGAGGAACCCTTCCTGCAGCAGGTCATGAGAAATCTTTTGTTCGGTCAGATGATTGCCGAGACGACGCAGGCGAACAACATATTCGCGCACCGTACCATGGCTCATTTCGGTTTGCTCAAACAAAAATTGTTTAAAGCCGATGATGTCAAAGAAGTCGCTTTGTTCTTTGCAATGCAAATCGCCGCAGAAACGGCATAACGCCACCCACTCTTTTTTCTCCTGCGCCCATTCAGCATCATCAAGCAGCGTGTCCAGGCGGGAGATGGCTATCTTATTCACAATCTGCCCGCGACGAACCAGCGTGATCCTGTCAAGCAACTTAAAGCAATGGGCGCAATGCGTCTGGCTGTGTTTGAAATCTTTGAGGTAGCGGCTTAGTGGCCGTCTTTTTGATTGCTGCACCGTCATGAGAACTCCTGGTAGTCAATACGTTATGCGGCATTGTTCAGGGGCAAAGCTTACCCCTTATAGCTTACCCAGCTTGGTGCGTAGACGTTTGATAGCCTGGCTGTGCAACTGACTGACCCGTGATTCGCCGACTTCCAGAACAGCACCAATCTCTTTCAGATTCAGCTCTTCCTGATAGTACAGCGTCAATACCAACTTCTCGCGCTCCGGCAATGCGTCAATCGCATCCATCACGCGCTGACGGAGGTTCCCCTCAAGAAGCTGTTGTAACGGGTTTTCTTGCTGATGTTCTTCTGTCACCAGCTCAATACTATCGCCATGCTCTTCCCGCCACTCGTCGTATGAGAAGAGTTGGCTGTTATTGGTATCAAGCAACATCTGACGATACTCTTGTACAGGGATACCCAGACGCTCCGCCACTTCAGTTTCCGTCGCGTTGCGCCCTAATTCCTGCTCCAGTTGCCCCATCGCCTGTGCCACTTCGCGGGCATTGCGCCGAACGCTACGCGGCACCCAGTCCCGGCTGCGTAGTTCATCCAGCATAGCCCCACGAATACGCTGCACTGCGTAAGTGGTAAATGCCGTTCCTTGCAAAGCGTCATATCGGTCAACTGCATTCAATAACCCGATGCCGCCCGCTTGTAGCAGGTCATCCAGTTCCACGCTCGCCGGCAAGCGCACCTGAAGGCGCAATGCTTCGTGACGCACCAACGGTACATAACGCTGCCACAGCGAGTGTTTATCCATTACACCTTCAGCGGTATACAGTGAATTCACGATAAACAGCCCTGCGTTAAATGAGTTATCGGCATGATTATCCGTTTCTGCAGGGGTTTTAATCGGGTGAATAGTGGGTGAAATGGGGGGTTATTTGGGGGTTACGGGTAAAGCGGAATGTAAAAAACCCCGCCGGAGCGGGGTTTGCGCGATAAGTGTAAATTAACGCAGCAGAGACAGGACGTTCTGCGTGGTCTGGTTTGCCTGCGCCAGAACAGAAGTACCCGCCTGCTGCAGAATGTTTGCACGAGACATGTTGGACACTTCGGTCGCGTAGTCAGCATCTTCGATACGGCTACGGGCTTCAGACAGGTTGTTTACGGTGTTACCCAGGTTGGTGATGGTAGAGTTGAAACGGTTCTGTACCGCACCCAGGTCGGAACGCAGGTCAGCAACTTTCGCCAGCGCCGCGTCGATTTTCGCCAGCGGGCTGTCGGTTTTCGCAGTAGCAATTTCGTTCAGCGCTGTACCTGATTTAAAGTTGTGATCTTTTACGCTGGATGCCAGATACTGTTTTCCACCTACGGTGGCAATTTCAGTTTTACCGTTCACGCCACCAAACTGAACAGCAGCTTCTTTGCTAACACCTTTATCGTCAGTGTATGCAACAGTTTTAGCAGTGATTTTGCCATCTTTATAATCAGCAGCATAGTATTTGCCGTTGTTTTCCAAGGCATAGCCACCATCAATCACTTTACCGTTTTTGTCTTCAAAAGACATTTTCACCAAAGTGGTATTGGTATCAGTTGCACCAGTAACACCTGCATCAGCCAGCGCTTTTGCTGCATCTGTTGTATCTGGTTTAGCTGCCGGGGAATCGACCACCTGCTTTTTGGTAACGGTTGTAGTTTCTGCTTTGGTAATGCCTGTTGCATCTTTAGCACCAAAGGTTACTGCACCTGATCCATCGATTACCGCCGCGTACATGCCGTCACCTTTAGTTGGGTCCGTTTCATCCGAACCAGTGACGCTTATATAATGCTGACCATCTTTAAACTCAATTGTCGCCTTACCTTTACCAGCAGTTCCCCCAACTGCAGTATCAATTAACCCTTGAGCAGGTCCAGTAAGAGCGACATCGTCTTTATAGGTCGCTGCACCTACAACTGTAGCGCTAGTCTTATAACCATCCTGCACGCTCAGGCTATCCAGCCCCAGAGTTTTGGAGTTGATTTCTTTCAGGTTGATATCGATGGTTTCGCCATCGTTGGCACCGACCTGGATGGTCAGGGTGTTGTCTTTCGCCAGCACTTTCACGCCGTTGAACTGAGTCTGACCGGAAACGCGGTCGATTTCGTTCAGACGCTGAGTGATTTCAGCCTGGATGGAGTCGAGGTCAGACTGGGAGTTGGTACCAGTAGAAGACTGAACCGCCAGCTCACGAACACGCTGCAGGTTGTTGTTGATTTCAGACAGAGAACCTTCAGTGGTCTGTGCGATGGAGATACCATCGTTAGCGTTACGGGACGCCTGAGTCAGACCTTTGATGTTAGAGGTGAAGCGGTTAGCAATCGCCTGACCAGCAGCATCGTCTTTCGCGCTGTTGATACGCAGACCGGAAGACAGACGCTCAATAGCGGAGCTCAGAGAAGACTGAGATTTGTTCAGGTTGTTCTGGGTCAACAGCGACAGGCTGTTTGTATTGATGACTTGTGCCATGATCTTTTCCTTATCAATTACAACTTGATGTTATTGGGCTGTTGCCCACGGTTTCTGACCGTAACCCATGTATCGGCACCTTAAATTCGAACTTTAGAAAATTTTTACTTTCCGCCCATTTTTTTCTTAGCCCCGGAAATACCCGCTATATGCACCACTATTCCGCGCATTATTTTTGCAAAACTATTATTAAACTTTGCGCGCAGATTGCCGATAAAGCGGTTAACTACTGTTTGCAATCACAAGGAATTAGGCATGCCTTCATTTACATCACTGGGCGTTGGTTCGAACTTACCGCTGGATACATTGCTGACAAACTTAACCACGGCTGAGAAAAAGCGTTTAACGCCGATTACCCAGCAGCAGAGCGCTAACACCTCGCGTCTGACCGCGTACGGTACGCTGAAAAGTGCATTAGAAAAATTTCAAACGGCGAATACCGCACTGAACAATGCCGACCTGTTTAAAAGCACCACGGCCACCAGCAGCACAGAAGATTTAAAAGTCAGCACCACCGCAGGCGCTGCGCCCGGTAAATATACCGTCAGCGTGACCCAACTGGCACAAGCACAGTCATTATCGACTACGGCAAAAATTACCTCGACCAAAGAGCAGTTGGGCGATACCAGTGTTGATGAACGCACCATAACGATTTCACAACCGGGCCGTAAAGAACCTCTGGAAATCAAGTTAGGCAAAGGCGAAACCTCTCTGGAGGATATTCGTGATGCCATTAACGATGCGGACAGCGGTATTTCGGCCAGTCTGGTGAAGGTTAAAGAAGACGATTATCAGCTAGTGTTAACCGCGGAAAGCGGCACTGAAAGCGAAATGACCATCTCAGTATCGAATGATTCTAAACTGAGTGATTTACTGTCCTATGACAGCAAAGCGGGCAGCGGGAAAATGAAGCAACTGGTCGGTGCGCAAAATGCGCAACTGACCGTCAATGGCATTGATATTGAACGTCAAAGCAATACCGTAACCGACGCACCGCAGGGCATCACGCTCCAGCTGACCAAAGAAGTAAAAGATGCCTCTATCACGGTAACAAAAAGTGATGAAAAGGCCACAACGGCAATCAAAGCCTGGGTGGAAGCCTATAACTCACTGGTCGATACCTTTGGTACGCTGACTAAATATAAAGAAGTTGAACCGGGTGAAGCGGCCAGTGCAGATAACGGCGCGTTACTGGGCGACAGCGTTCTGCGTACCATTCAAAACGGTATTCGTGCGCCATTTGCTAACAGCGGCAGCGAGTCTCCGTTTAAAACCATGTCTGAGATTGGCATTACTCAGGATGGCGGCACTGGCAAGTTAAAAATTGATGAAGAAAAACTGGCTAAGGCACTGAAAGATAACACAGCAGCTACCCGTGAACTGCTGGTTGGTGACGGCAAAGAAACCGGTATTACCACCAAGATTGCCACCGAAGTAAAAAGCTATCTGGCCGATGACGGTATTATCGACAATGCGCAAGACAATATTAACGCCAATCTGAAACTGCTGACTAAGCAGTATCTGACCGTGAGTAATAGCATTGATGAAGTCGTGGCTCGCTATAAAGCACAGTTTACCCAACTCGATTCCATGATGAGTAAGCTGAACAGCACCAGTACCTATCTGGGCCAACAATTTTCAGCGATGAATAATTCCTGATAACACGAGGTAAGCATGTATACCGCGAGCGGTACCAAAGCCTATGCACAGGTCAGCGTGGAAAGCGCCGTGATGAGCGCCAACCCGCATCAGTTGATCGAAATGTTGTTTGATGGCGCCCATAGCGCCCTGGTGCGCGCTCGTCTGTTTATGCAGCAAGGCGATATCGTTGCCAAAGGTGAAGCATTAAGCAAGGCAATCAATATCATCGATAATGGTCTGAAGGCGGGCCTGGACCACGAAAAAGGAGGAGAGATCGCCACCCATCTTTCTTCGCTGTACGACTATATGGTTCGCCGTTTATTGCACGCAAATCTGAATAATGATTGTCAGGCGATTGAAGAAGTCGAAGGGTTACTCGGAAACATCGCGGATGCCTGGAAACAGATCTCACCAAACGCGTCGTCCCAGGAGTCCCGTTAATGACCTCAGCCGTGGAGTTTATCAACCGTTGGCAGCGCATTGCGCTGCTCAGTCACTCGCTGCTGGAACTGGCACAGCGAGGTGAATGGGACCTTTTACTGGAACAGGAAGTTACCTATCTGCAAAGTATTGAAGTGGTCATGGAAGAACAAACTCCATCAGGCATTACGCGAAGCGTTCAGGATTTGATTGCCGGGTATATTAAACAGACGCTGGATAACGAACAGTTGCTCAAAGCATTACTGCAGCAGCGTCTGGATGAACTCAGCACGCTGATCGGTCAGTCAACCCGCCAGAAGACGCTAAATAACGCCTACGGTCGGCTTTCCGGTATGTTGCTGGTTCCGGATGCCCCGACTGCCCCACAATAATTTCTCGTTACGTCTGAATAATCTTCCATACTCCAGAGGTCGGCCAAACGACTTCTGGAGCACGGAAGATGAAAAATCCCACCTTATTGCAGTACTTCCACTGGTATTACCCTGATGGCGGCCAGCTCTGGTCGGAACTCGCCGCGCGCGCGGACGGACTTAACGATATCGGCATCAATATGGTATGGCTACCTCCCGCCTATAAAGGTGCGTCCGGCGGATACTCCGTTGGCTATGACACCTACGATCTGTTTGATTTAGGCGAATTCGACCAGAAAGGCACTCTTGCCACCAAATACGGCGATAAAAATCAGTTACTGGCGGCAATCGACGCGTTAAAGCACAACGATATCGCGGTACTGCTGGATGTGGTGGTCAACCATAAAATGGGCGCGGATGAGAAAGAGCACATTCAGGTTCAGCGCGTAAACGCCGATGACCGCACGCAGATTGACGATCAGATCGTCGAATGCGAGGCCTGGACCCGCTACACCTTCCCTGCCCGTGCGGGTCAGTACTCTCAATTCATTTGGGACTACAAATGCTTCAGCGGCATCGATCATATTGAAAATCCCACCGAGGACGGCATTTTTAAAATCGTTAATGATTATACCGGCGAAGGCTGGAACGATCAGGTCGATGACGAACTGGGCAACTTTGACTACCTGATGGGCGAAAATATCGATTTTCGCAATCATGCCGTGACCGAAGAGCTCAAATACTGGGCGCGCTGGGTGATGGACCAAACCCATTGCGATGGTTTTCGCCTGGATGCCGTCAAACACATCCCGGCGTGGTTCTATAAAGAGTGGATCGAGCACGTCCAGGAAGTCGCGCCCAGGCCGCTGTTTATCGTGGCGGAATACTGGTCCCATGAGGTCGATAAACTGCAAACCTATATTAACCAGGTCGAGGGGAAAACCATGCTGTTTGATGCCCCTTTGCAAATGAAGTTTCACGAAGCGTCCCGCCAGGGACGTGATTACGACATGAGCCAGATTTTCACCGATACGCTGGTGGAGGCCGATCCCTTTCATGCGGTGACGCTGGTTGCGAACCATGACACCCAGCCGTTACAGGCGCTGGAAGCCCCGGTCGAGGCGTGGTTTAAACCGCTGGCCTACGCGCTGATCCTGCTGCGCGAAAACGGCGTGCCGTCGGTGTTCTACCCCGATCTCTACGGTGCACACTATGAAGATACTGGCGGGGATGGCGAAACCTACACCATCGACATGCCGATTATCGAACAACTTGATGAATTGATCCTGGCCCGCCAACGCTTCGCCCACGGCGTACAGACACTCTATTTTGATCATCCAAACTGTATCGCCTTTAGTCGCAGTGGTACGGATGATGACCCCGGGTGCGTCGTCGTGCTGTCCAATGGTGATGACGGTGAAAAGAGCATCGCGCTTGGCGCAAATTACGGCAATAAAACCTGGCGTGATTATCTGGGGAATCGCGAAGAAAGTGTAGTGACCGATGAAAACGGCGTGGCGACGTTTTTTTGCGATGGCGGCAGCGTCAGTGTGTGGGTGATTGAAGACGTGTTGTAGCACTTAACCCCGGTGGCGACAGGCTACCGGGGCGCCACGCTTATGGCAGTGGTGTGGCTAACGGCGTTTTCTTTAACACCTCGGCACACTCCAGCGTCGGGCGATCTACCCGTTGCAGCGTCATACCGTCATAATCCAGCGTATTGCCATCGCGATCAATTTCATACAGCTCGCGTTTCACCGTCACGTTGGTGAGATCACCGGAGAGCATGGTCAATTTTCCGGGGACGGCAATCACTCGCTGCCACTGACGGCAATCCAACGTATCCCCCTCTTTCGTGACAATCAGACTGGCGATCGCTTCCGGGCTCACCAGCGCGCGCTGCGGACCTTTAGACTGCCAGTATCCTGCCAGACCGGCAGGGGCTGGTGTTTTCACCACATCATTATAATTTTGTACCTCGGCGCAGCCGGCAAGCACCAACAATGCACCAACGATTGCTAATTTTTTCATCATTCATCCTGCATGCGAAGAAAAGGGGATTGTGGCATTAAAGCCTTGATGTCGCCAGCCTTTCGGCAGCCTGGAGAAAGATTGATCCAGGCGGTGTTACCTCTTATTACTCATAGTCAAAAATTCTGATCGGTGTAATATCCACGCTTCTTGTTACATACCTTCTGAGTTCAGAGGCAAAACGCATGTCATGGCAACACTTCAAACAGGCCTGGTTAATTAAATTTTGGGCCCCTGCCCCTGCGGTTATCGCAGCGGGTATTCTCTCCACTTATTATTTCGGCATTACGGGAACCTTCTGGGCCGTTACCGGCGAATTTACCCGCTGGGGTGGGCAAATCCTGCAACTGTTTGGCGTGCACGCCGAAGAGTGGGGATACTATAAACTGATCCACCTCGAAGGCTCGCCCCTGACGCGTATCGACGGGATGATGATCCTCGGTATGTTCGGCGGCTGTTTCGCTGCCGCACTGTGGGCCAACAACGTCAAATTACGCATGCCGCGCAGTCGGATCCGCATTCTGCAGGCGGTAGTCGGCGGGATGATCGCCGGGTTCGGTGCCCGCCTGGCAATGGGCTGTAACCTTGCCGCGTTTTTTACCGGTATTCCACAGTTCTCGCTGCATGCGTGGTTCTTCGCACTGGCGACGGCAATGGGCTCATGGTTTGGCGCGCGCTTTACTCTGCTACCGATGTTTCGTATTCCGGTCAAAATGCAGAAAGTTTCCGCCGCCTCCCCACTGACGCAAAAACCGGAACAAGCACGTCGTCGTTTCCGCCTCGGTATGCTGGTCTTTATCGGCATGATCGGCTGGGCGCTACTGACCGCAATGGACAAGCCGAAGCTGGGTCTGGCCATGTTGTTTGGCGTTGGGTTCGGCCTGCTGATTGAACGGGCGCAAATCTGCTTTACCTCGGCCTTCCGCGATCTGTGGATTTCCGGGCGTACCCATATGGCAAAAGCCATTATCTTCGGCATGGCGGTGAGCGCCATTGGTATCTTTAGCTATGTGCAACTGGGCGTTGAGCCGAAGATTATGTGGGCCGGTCCCAATGCGGTGATCGGCGGCTTACTGTTTGGTTTCGGTATCGTGCTGGCGGGTGGGTGTGAGACCGGCTGGATGTACCGCGCGGTTGAGGGCCAGGTGCACTACTGGTGGGTGGGGCTGGGTAACGTTATCGGCTCGACCCTTCTGGCTTACTACTGGGATGACTTTGCCCCTGCCCTTGCCACCCGCTGGGATAAAGTGAATCTGCTCGACACCTTTGGGCCGCTCGGCGGGCTGTTGGTGACTTATCTGCTGTTGTTTATCGCATTGATGCTCATCATCGGTTGGGAAAAGCGTTTCTTTCGCCGTGCCGGGCTGACGTCTGCTAAGGAATCCGCATGAAAAATATCGTCCCTGATTACCGTCTCGACATGGTGGGTGAACCGTGTCCCTACCCGGCGGTCGCCACGCTGGAGGCGATGCCGCAGCTGAAGAAAGGTGAAATTCTGGAAGTGGTCAGCGATTGCCCGCAGTCGATCAACAATATTCCGCTGGATGCGCGTAACCATGGGTATACGGTGCTGGATATTCAGCAGGATGGGCCAACTATTCGTTATCTGATTCAAAAATAAATGTAGGCCGGATAGCGCTGCGCTTATCCGGCAAACATTCTTTGCACGGTACACCTACACCTGCATCGACATCACTTCCTGGTAGGCTGATACCAGTTTGTTACGCACCTGAATGCCCATCTGCATCGAAACCGACGCTTTCTGCATATCGGTCATCACGTCATTCAGCGCAATGCCTGGTTCACCCAGGGTAAATTTTTCAGCCTGAACGCGAGAGGCGGTTTGCACATCGCTGATTCTGTCCAATGCCGCATGCAGCTGACCGGCAAAGCTTACGGTCGATTGTGGCTGCAAATCCTGCATTTTGGCTGACATTGCCGTGGCCTGTAGCTGGCTGATAACCCCTTCAATCCCCTGTATTGCCGACATTCTGATCCCCTGGATGATTTTTTACGTAGCAGAGATTACCAGTTCGTCAATAAGATAAAGGCGCTAAATAACGATAAAAAACCTCGGTTTTTAACGCATAGAAAAATTCGAAACCGCAAATAATGAGACCGTCAATTTTTCGAGTTTGCTGACCCGGGAGTGAGTCTTGTTCCACTTTGCAAAAAACGCCGTCCACGATAAGCCACGAGGTGCGAGATGAGTGCGACAGCATCGACTGCAACCCAACTAAAACCTCTCGAGTGGTTAAATCGCCTGCGCGCGAATCCCAAAATCCCTCTGATTGTGGCGGGTGCCGCTGCCGTCGCCATCATCGTTGCGATGGTCCTGTGGGCCAAAACACCTGACTACCGCACACTGTTCAGCAACCTATCCGATCAGGACGGTGGCGCTATTGTCACGCAGCTGACGCAGATGAACGTTCCTTATCGTTTCACTGAGGGAAGCGGCGCCATTGAAGTCCCAGCTGATAAAGTTCACGAACTGCGTTTACGTCTGGCACAACAAGGGCTGCCGAAAGGTGGCGCGGTAGGTTTTGAGTTGCTGGACCAGGAAAAGTTTGGTATCAGCCAGTTTAGCGAGCAGGTCAATTACCAGCGAGCTCTGGAAGGCGAATTATCCCGTACCATTGAAACACTGGGACCGGTAAAACGCGCCCGTGTCCATCTTGCGATGCCCAAGCCGTCACTGTTCGTCCGTGAACAAAAGGCCCCTTCTGCCTCCGTCACGGTAAACCTGGAACCGGGTCGAGCTCTGGACGAAGGTCAGATTAGCGCAGTAACGCATCTGGTCTCCAGCGCTGTCGCAGGCTTGCCGCCGGGCAACGTGACGCTGGTCGATCAGGCCGGACATCTGTTAACCCAGTCGAACACCAGCAGCCGCGACCTGAACGATGCGCAACTGAAATATGCCAGCGATGTTGAAGGTCGCGTTCAGCGTCGTATTGAATCAATCCTGTCGCCAATTGTCGGTAATGGCAACGTACATGCGCAGGTTACTGCACAGCTGGATTTCGCCAACAAAGAACAAACCGAAGAAAAGTACAGCCCAAACGGCGACGATTCACAAGCGGTACTGCGTTCACGCCAGCTTAACGTCAGCGAGCAGATAGGAAGCGGAGCGCCTGGCGGCGTACCGGGCGCACTGTCTAACCAGCCCGCACCGGCGAATACGGCCCCGATTAATACACCACCGGCAAATCAGCAAAATGCGCAGAATGCGCAAACCGCGCAAACCGCCCAAACGGCGAATAACGCCAATGCCGGCCCGCGCAGCACGCAGCGTAATGAAACCAGCAACTATGAAGTTGACCGTACCATTCGTCACACCAAGATGAATGTGGGTGATGTACAGCGCCTGTCGGTGGCGGTAGTGGTCAACTATAAAACGTTACCGGATGGCAAACCGCTGCCATTAACCGCTGACCAAATGAAACAAATTGAGGACCTGACCCGCGAGGCCATGGGCTTCTCTGAAAAACGCGGCGATACCCTGAATGTCGTGAACTCACCCTTCACCGCAAGTGATGACACGGGTGGAGAGCTTCCGTTCTGGCAACAGCAGTCCTTTATTGAACAGCTGATGGTAGCCGGTCGTTGGTTACTGGTTCTGCTGGTGGCCTGGATCCTGTGGCGTAAAGCGGTTCGTCCGCAGTTGATGCGTCGCAGCGAAGAGGTCAAAGCCGCACAAGAACAAACCCGTCTTCGCCAGGAAACGGAAGAAGCGGTTGAAGTTCGCCTCAGCAAAGACGAGCAGACCCAGCAGCGCCGCAACAACCAGCGTCTGGGTGCTGAAGTCATGAGCCAGCGTATCCGTGAAATGTCAGATAACGATCCGCGCGTCGTGGCGCTGGTCATTCGCCAGTGGATAAATAACGAACATGAGTAATCTTAGCGGCACCGATAAAAGCGTCATCTTATTGATGACCATTGGCGAAGATCGCGCGGCGGAGGTCTTTAAGCACCTTTCCACGCGCGAAGTGCAGGCCCTCAGTACGGCAATGGCCAACGTGCGTCAGATTTCCAACAAGCAGTTGACGGAGGTTCTGGCCGAATTTGAACAAGAAGCCGAGCAGTTTGCCGCACTGAACATCAACGCCAACGAATACCTGCGCTCCGTGCTGGTAAAAGCGTTGGGCGAAGAACGTGCCTCCAGCCTGCTGGAAGACATTCTGGAAACTCGAGACACCACCAGCGGCATTGAAACGCTCAACTTTATGGAGCCACAGAGCGCCGCCGATCTTATTCGCGACGAGCACCCACAGATTATCGCCACCATTCTGGTTCACCTCAAACGCGGCCAGGCCGCCGATATTCTGGCGCTGTTCGACGAGCGTTTACGCCACGATGTCATGCTGCGTATCGCTACTTTCGGCGGCGTACAGCCTGCCGCGCTGGCAGAACTGACCGAAGTGCTGAACGGATTGCTCGATGGCCAGAACCTCAAGCGCAGCAAAATGGGCGGCGTGAGAACAGCAGCAGAAATTATCAACCTGATGAAGACGCAGCAGGAAGAAGCGGTTATTACCGCGGTGCGCGAATTCGACGGCGAGCTGGCGCAGAAAATTATCGACGAGATGTTCCTGTTCGAAAATCTGGTGGATGTCGACGATCGCAGCATCCAGCGTCTGTTGCAGGAAGTGGATTCCGAATCGCTGCTGATAGCCCTGAAAGGTGCCGAGCAACCATTGCGCGAGAAGTTCCTGCGCAACATGTCGCAGCGTGCCGCCGATATCCTGCGCGACGATCTTGCCAACCGCGGTCCGGTGCGTTTGTCGCAGGTGGAAAACGAACAGAAAGCGATTCTGCTTATCGTACGTCGTCTGGCCGAAACCGGCGAGATGGTGATCGGCAGCGGCGAGGATACCTATGTCTAACGATCTGCCATGGAGAGTCTGGACGCCTGACGACCTCGCCCCGCCAATGGCGGAGTTCGTATTGGCCGATCATACCGACGATCAGCCGTCCGACGAGACAGAAGTGCCACAGCTATCTGCTGAACAACAGCTTGAGCAGCAGTTGGCGCAAATGCAGCTCCAGGCCCATGAGCAAGGATATAACGCCGGCCTGGCTGAAGGTCGGCAAAAAGGACACGAACAAGGTTATCAGGACGGACTGGCCCAGGGGCTGGAACAAGGTCAGAACCAGGCTCGCGCCCAACATGCGCCGATTCATGCCCGCATGCAGCAACTGGTCAGCGAGTTTCAGAATACACTGGATGCCCTGGACAGCGTCATTGCATCGCGCCTGATGCAAATGGCACTGGAAGCGGCGCGCCAGGTTATCGGCCAGACACCCATTGTGGATAATGCTGCACTCATTAAGCAAATCCAACAGCTGTTGCAACAGGAGCCGCTGTTTAGCGGTAAACCGCAGTTGCGCGTCCATCCGGACGATCTGCAGCGGGTGGAAGAGATGCTGGGGGCGACCCTCAGCCTGCACGGCTGGCGACTGCGTGGCGATCCAACGCTGCATCATGGTGGTTGTAAAGTCTCTGCTGACGAAGGCGATCTGGACGCCAGTGTTGCAACCCGCTGGCAAGAGCTCTGCCGTCTGGCAGCGCCGGGAGTCGTGTAATGACCACTCGCCTGACTCGCTGGCTCAACACGCTGGACAACTTCGAAGAGAAAATGTCGCTGCTGCCTGCGGTGCGTCGTTACGGGCGTCTGACCCGCGCCACCGGGCTGGTACTGGAAGCCACGGGTCTGCAGTTACCGCTGGGCGCCACCTGCGTTATTGAGCGTCAGGATGGCAACGAAACCCAGGAAGTCGAAAGCGAAGTGGTTGGCTTTAATGGTCAACGCCTGTTTCTGATGCCGCTCGAAGAGGTCGAAGGCGTTCTGCCGGGTGCGCGCGTTTACGCGAAAAACATCGCCGGCGAAGGGCTGCAAAGCGGGAAACAATTACCGCTGGGCCCTGCCCTGCTTGGGCGTGTTCTCGATGGCAGCGGGAAGCCGCTTGATGGGCTGCCAGCACCCGACACCACGGAAACAGGGGCGCTAATCACCCCGCCGTTTAACCCTCTACAACGTACCCCGATTGAGCACGTGCTGGATACCGGCGTGCGTCCCATCAATGCGCTGTTAACCGTCGGTCGCGGTCAGCGAATGGGGCTTTTCGCCGGTTCCGGTGTGGGTAAAAGCGTCCTGCTCGGCATGATGGCACGCTATACCCAGGCTGACGTCATTGTAGTCGGTCTGATTGGCGAGCGTGGACGCGAAGTTAAAGATTTTATTGAAAATATTCTTGGCGCCGAGGGACGTGCGCGATCGGTGGTGATTGCCGCCCCGGCGGACGTTTCCCCACTGTTGCGTATGCAGGGAGCAGCCTACGCCACTCGCATCGCCGAAGATTTTCGCGACCGCGGTCAGCACGTGCTGCTGATTATGGATTCCCTCACCCGTTATGCGATGGCGCAGCGTGAAATTGCCCTGGCGATCGGCGAACCTCCGGCAACGAAAGGCTATCCGCCGTCGGTGTTTGCTAAATTACCCGCACTGGTTGAACGGGCCGGAAACGGTATTCATGGCGGCGGTTCCGTAACCGCATTTTATACCGTACTGACCGAAGGCGATGACCAACAGGACCCTATTGCTGACTCCGCCCGTGCCATTCTCGACGGCCATATTGTCCTGTCCCGTCATCTGGCAGAAGCGGGTCACTATCCAGCCATTGATATTGAAGCCTCAATCAGCCGCGCAATGACCGCATTAATCAGCGAGCAACATTATGCGCGGGTGCGCAATTTTAAGCAGCTACTGTCCAGTTTCCAGCGTAACCGCGATCTGGTCAGCGTAGGAGCCTACGCCAAAGGCAGCGATCCCATGTTGGATAAAGCCATTGCCTTATGGCCACAGCTGGAAGCATTTTTACAGCAAGGCATCTTTGAACGAGCCGACTGGGAAGACTCCCTGCAGGCTTTGGATCTGATTTTCCCTGGTGTGTGATTAAGCAGGAGAGCATAGGTCATGGCACAACATGGTGCGCTGGCAACACTTAAAGACCTGGCTGAAAAAGAAGTCGATGATGCGGCAATCTTATTAGGCGAGATGCGCCGCGGATGTCAGCAGGCGGAAGAGCAGTTGAAGATGCTGATCGATTATCAGCATGAATATCGCAACAACCTTAATAGCGATATGGGTCAGGGTATTACCAGTAATCGCTGGATTAACTATCAACAATTTATTCAGACGCTGGAAAAAGCGATTGAGCAACATCGCCAACAACTCAACCAATGGACGCAGAAAGTAGATCAGGCGTTGAGCAGTTGGCGCGATAAAAAGCAGCGACTGCAGGCATGGCAGACGCTGCAGGACAGGCAAACCACAGCCGCTTTACTGGCTGAAAACCGCCTGGATCAGAAAAAAATGGATGAATTTGCTCAGCGTGCAGCTATGAGGAAACCCGAATGATTACTTTACCCCAACTGATTACCACCGACACCGACGTAGCCGCAGGTCTTCAGTCTGGCAAAGCGGTAGGTTCCCCCGAAGATTTTTTAGCGCTGCTGGCAGGTGCACTAGGTGCAGGCGATGCACAGGGTAAAGACGCCCCGCTGTCACTGGCCGATTTACAGGCCGCAGGTAGCAAACTGCAAAAAGGGGTATTGCAAAAGAATGGTGATACCACGCAGACGGTAAACTTAGCCGATCTGCTGGCACAAAAAGAGGTCCAAACCGAGGCATCGCTGGCCGACCTGACTGATGCACAACAGTTGCTGTCTGCACTCACGCCGTCATTGAAGGTTAATGCCCTGACGACACTGGGCAAAACCGCACAGCAGGATGAAAAAATAGCCCGTCTGAGCGATGACGATCTCGCCAACCTGAGTGCGCTGTTCGCTATGCTACCGGGGCAACAGATAACCACTCCGGCCGTTGATGCAACGCCAGCCCCGGCGGATGCGACGCTGTCAGTGCTGTTACGGGGTAATACCCCCAGCACGACTGCCGATAGCGCCAGTGAATTACTGAGCGGTGAAGGGAAAAAAGGTAAAGCAGATACAGCGATGCATGCCAGTGGCGTGGATCAGACCAACAATGCTGGTTTAACCCCATTAACGGCAGCGGCAGCCACGCGGGCGGAGATTGAAAGTTCACCATCACCAACAAGCGTTGGCGCAACAATAGCTCCGCTGGCTGGCACACAGACACATGCGCAGCCGTTACCGATCGCCGCGGCACCGGTATTGAGTGCCCCGCTGGGAAGCCATGAATGGCAGCAATCACTGAGTCAGCACGTCACGCTGTTCACCCGACAAGGCCAGCAAAGTGCGGAACTGCGCTTGCATCCGCAGGATCTGGGGCAAGTGCAGATTTCCCTCAAGCTCGATGACAACATGGCGCAACTGCAAATGGTCTCGCCTCATAGCCACGTTCGCGCGGCGCTGGAAGCGGCATTACCCATGCTGCGCACGCAGTTGGCTGAAAGCGGGATCCAACTGGGGCAAAGCAGTATCAGCAGCGAAAGCTTCGCTGGCCAGCAACAGTCGTCTTCACAGCAACAACAGGCTGGGCGTGCGCATGGACAAGATATTTTTGCGCCCGAAGATGATGCTGTTCTGGCCACACCTGCTGCACTGCAAGCCGCAGCTCGCGGTGATGGTGCAGTAGACATCTTCGCCTAACGCCAGAGGTAGCATGATTATCCGCGTCTTTTCCACGCTTTGTCGTGGTCAGGACACGGGATAATCAGCCTATAAGCTGTACCGAAACAGGAAGCCCGTATCTGATGACTGACTCCGCGATTAACAAAAAGAGTAAACGCGCTATTTGGATCCCTCTGCTGGTGTTAATTACTCTCGCCGCCCTCGCTACTGCGGGCTATAGCTACTGGCGCATGCAGCAGCAGCCGTCCGCCAGCGTAAAAGCGGAACCGGCTCCACCGCCTGCCCCAGTGTTCTTTGCACTGGATACGTTTACCGTCAATTTAGGTGATGCGGATCGCGTGCTGTATATCGGTATCACACTGCGTATGAAAGACGAGGCGACACGTTCACGTCTGAACGAATATCTGCCAGAAGTGCGCAGCCGTCTGCTGTTATTGTTCTCCCGCCAGAACGCAGCCACGCTCGCAACAGAAGAAGGCAAACAGCAGCTGATTGCCGCTATCAAAGAGACGCTCGCGACTCCGCTCGTTGTCGGGCAGCCGAAACAGGTTGTCACCGACGTTCTTTATACAGCTTTTATTCTGCGGTAAAGACATGGGCGACAGTATTCTTTCTCAGGCTGAAATCGACGCGTTGCTTAACGGCGATAGCGAAACTAAAGACGAACCCATTTCCGGTATCGCAAAAGAAAGCGATATTCGTCCTTACGATCCCAACACCCAGCGCCGCGTCGTTCGTGAACGTTTGCAGGCGCTGGAGATCATTAACGAACGCTTTGCGCGCCAGTTCCGTATGGGGTTATTTAACCTGCTACGCCGCAGCCCGGATATTACCGTGGGCGCGATCCGTATCCAGCCCTACCACGAGTTTGCGCGTAACTTACCGGTTCCGACCAACCTGAACTTAATCCACCTGAAGCCGCTGCGCGGTACGGGTCTGGTGGTGTTCTCACCGAGTCTGGTGTTTATCGCCGTAGATAACCTGTTTGGCGGCGATGGTCGTTTCCCGACGAAAGTTGAAGGCCGTGAATTTACGCACACTGAACAACGCGTGATCAACCGTATGCTGAAACTGGCGCTGGAAAGCTACAGCGACGCGTGGAAAGCGATCAACCCGCTGGAAGTGGAATATGTCCGTTCCGAGATGCAGGTGAAGTTTACGAATATCACCACCTCCCCGAATGACATCGTGGTGAACACCCCGTTCCACGTTGAAATCGGCAACCTGACGGGTGAATTTAACATCTGTCTGCCATTCAGCATGATTGAGCCTTTACGCGAACTGCTGGTAAACCCACCGCTGGAAAACTCGCGTAATGAAGATCAGAACTGGCGCAATAATCTGGTGCGTCAGGTTCAGCATTCTGAGCTGGAACTGGTAGCAAACTTTGCTGACATTCCGTTGCGGCTGTCCCAGATTTTGAAACTGAAACCCGGCGATGTACTGCCAATTGAAAAACCCGACCGCATTATTGCTCATGTGGACGGCGTGCCTGTGCTGACCAGCCAATATGGCACCGTAAATGGTCAGTATGCGCTACGCGTAGAACATTTGATAAACCCGATTTTGAATTCGCTGAATGAGGAACAGCCCAAATGAGTGACATGAATAATCCGTCCGATGAGAACACTGGTGCATTGGACGATCTGTGGGCTGACGCGTTAAACGAGCAAAAAACGACGACCACCAAAAGTGCGGCCGATGCGGTATTCCAGCAGTTAGGTGGCGGCGACGTCAGCGGTGCGCTGCAGGATATCGACCTGATCATGGATATTCCGGTCAAGCTGACCGTTGAATTGGGCCGCACCCGCATGACCATCAAAGAGCTGCTGCGCCTGACGCAGGGTTCGGTCGTCGCGCTGGACGGTCTGGCGGGCGAGCCGCTGGATATTCTGATCAACGGTTATTTGATTGCTCAGGGTGAAGTTGTGGTAGTCGCAGATAAATACGGTGTACGTATTACCGACATTATTACCCCATCTGAACGTATGCGCCGTCTGAGCCGTTAACGATGAACACCCAGGCCACCGTCTCTCAGCCTGCTACTGTACCAGGTTCACCGTTAGTGCAGGTCAGCGGTGCGCTGCTGGGGATCATTGTGTTGATCCTGGGCGCCGCCTGGCTGATTAAGCGCCTGGGATTTGCTCCCAAAAGCGTCAGTACGCGTGGACTGAAAGTTTCAGCCAGTACCTCATTAGGCCCACGTGAGCGGGTGGTAATTGTAGAGGTCGAAGACGCACGTCTGGTGTTGGGCGTTACAGCGTCGCAGATCAACGTTCTGCATACCCTTCCCCCGGCACCTGCCAGTGCAGAAGAAAAAGCGGCCTCCCCTGCGGATTTCCAGGCCATGATGAAGAGTTTGCTGAAGCGTCCTGGGAGATCCTGATGCGCCGTTTGTTATCCCTCACGCTGACGGGTTTGTGGCTTTTCAGCCCAGCAGCCCTGGCCCAACTACCGGGTCTGGTTAGCCAACCGCTGCCCGGTGGCGGACAAAGCTGGACGTTGCCCGTCCAAACGCTGGTGTTTATCACCTCGCTGACGTTCCTGCCTGCTATTTTGCTGATGATGACCAGCTTCACCCGTATCATCATCGTGTTTGGTCTGTTACGTAATGCGCTGGGAACACCGTCAGCACCGCCGAACCAGGTTTTACTTGGACTGGCGCTGTTTTTGACTTTCTTCATCATGTCGCCGGTGATCGACAAAATCTACGTTGATGCGTATCAACCCTTCAGCGAAGAGAAGATCTCCATGCAGGAAGCCATGGAGAAAGGGGCACAGCCGTTGCGTGAGTTTATGCTGCGTCAGACCCGTGAAGCCGATCTGGCCCTGTTCGCCCGCCTGGCAAACAGCGGCCCGTTACAGGGGCCTGAAGCCGTGCCGATGCGCATTTTGCTGCCAGCTTATGTTACCAGTGAGTTGAAAACGGCATTCCAGATAGGTTTTACCATTTTCATTCCATTTCTGATAATCGATCTGGTTATCGCCAGCGTGCTGATGGCGCTCGGGATGATGATGGTGCCTCCTGCTACCATTGCACTCCCATTCAAGCTCATGCTGTTTGTGCTGGTTGACGGTTGGCAGTTGCTTGTCGGCTCGCTGGCACAAAGCTTTTACAGTTAGAGGCGCGAAATGACTCCTGAATCGGTCATGATGATGGGCACTGAGGCGATGAAAGTCGCCCTCGCCCTTGCCGCACCTTTGTTGCTGGTTGCCCTCGTCACGGGTCTTATCATCAGTATCCTGCAGGCGGCAACCCAGATTAACGAAATGACGCTGTCCTTCATTCCGAAAATAGTCGCGGTCTTTATTGCCATCATCGTTGCAGGTCCGTGGATGCTTAACTTGCTGCTCGACTACGTGCGTACGCTGTTCAGCAATATCCCCTACATCATCGGGTAAGCGACGCTATGTTGCAGGTGACCAGCGTTGAGTGGCTCCACTGGCTGAATCTTTACTTCTGGCCCCTGCTGCGCATACTGGCGCTCATTTCAACGGCTCCGATACTCAGTGAACGCGCCATCCCCAAGCGAGTAAAACTGGGGCTGGGGTTGATGATTACCATGGTTATCGCTCCGCTGCTTCCCCCCGTAAACGTGCCTATCTTTTCTGTCGGCGCGATATGGCAGGTGATGCAGCAAATCCTGATTGGCATCGCGTTAGGGTTCACCATGCAATTTGCGTTTGCCGCGGTGCGTACCGCCGGGGAAATCATCGGGCTGCAAATGGGTCTCTCCTTCGCAACCTTCTTCGACCCGGGCAGTCGCCTGAATATGCCCGTTCTGGCACGTCTGATAGATTTGCTGGCGATGCTGCTGTTCCTCACTTTTAATGGTCACTTGTGGCTTATCTCACTGTTGGTGGATACCTTCCATACTCTGCCTATCGGTGGCCATCCGGTTAATAGTAATGCCTTTCTCGCGCTGGCGCGGGCGGGAGGGCTTATCTTCCTCAATGGCCTGATGCTGGCTCTGCCGGTGATGACACTGCTGCTCACACTCAACCTCGCACTCGGTTTGTTAAACCGTATGGCGCCACAGCTATCGATATTTGTCATTGGTTTCCCACTCACCCTGACCGTGGGTATTTCATTAATGGCCGCGCTAATGCCATTAATTGCGCCCTTCTGTGAGCGCTTATTCAGTGAGATTTTTAATTTGTTGGCTGACATCATTAGTGAAATGCCTTCAAAATAATAACCCTTATTTTTTATCCTGTTTTACTAAGGATTGTCCTAAATCCAAATACAGGTAACATCCACCAGGATAACGCTGTCGCGGTTTATTTGTTTTTGCCTCACTCACATAACGCAACATTTACTTTACTTTAAGATGTTTCCTGGCAAATTATACGCAACTTTACGGGATAGTAAATTCGCCTGAAAACAGCGAAAGCGTCATATTGGGTCGTTATTATTCCGTTTAGTTGTGATGAAATAATCAGGTAAGGGGAATTATCGTTACGCATTGAGTGAGGGTATGCCATGTCAACGATTATTATGGATTTATGCAGTTACACCCGACTAGGGTTGACCGGATATCTGGTAAGTCGAGGGGTGAAGAAAAGGGAAATCAACGATATTTCAAGCGTTGATGAGCTCAGCATCGCCTGTGTCTCACTGCAGCCGTCTGTGGTGTTTATTAATGAAGACTGCTTTATTCACGATCCGGACAACAGCCAGCGAATTAAGCAAATCATTAATCAACATCCCAGCACTTTATTTATTGTGTTTATGGCAATTGCCAATGTCCATTTTGATGAGTATCTCTTAGTAAGAAAGAATTTATTAATCAGCTCTAAGTCGATTAAACCAGATTCACTGGATGAACTTCTTGGCGATATTCTGAAAAAGGAAGTGGATATTATCATTGATGTGAACCTGCCAACACTATCATTAAGCCGCACCGAATCCAGTATGCTACGTATGTGGATGGCCGGTCAGGGAACAATACAGATATCCGATCAAATGAATATCAAAGCGAAGACAGTTTCATCTCATAAGGGGAATATAAAACGAAAGATCAAGACACATAATAAGCAAGTTATCTATCACGTTGTACGACTCACGGATAACGTCACCAATGGTATCTTTGTGAACATGCGTTAGGACGTTCTGACTGGTGGGTTCGCCACCAGTCAGAATCAGCACCTGAATTACTCCACCTTTTCCACAAAGATACCATCCTGATGGCCTGACTCATTAAAGAACCAGATACCGAGCGGGTAGTCTTCCAGAGAAACCAGGTACATGGTGCCTTCACTAAACTCTTCAATCGCCAGTACCCGGCCTGGCCGACGCGGCCCGCCGTCCGTTTTGACTGTAACCCGATCATTCACCTTCATCGTTTTCCTCCTGTGGCTTTGTGCCAGTGTAGAACAAATTCCTTTTCCTGGCAGCGCCCTGCTCGCGTGATTGCGGGTTTTCTCGACGGTCTATACTTAACTTGTACGTATCAGAGATTCTGATACGTGCTCCGGTATCCTTAACGGTTGAGAGGTATGAGGATGAAAACCGCGAAAGAGTACAGCGATACGGCCAAACGTGAAGTCAGCGTCGATGTGGACGCACTATTGAAAGCTATCAACGAAATCTGCGAAAGCGAAATTCACCGCAGCCATGATGACCCCGATCGTGTCAGCGTTGATGGCCGGGATTATCATACATGGCATGAACTGGCCGACGCGTTCGAGCTTGATATCCATGATTTTAGCGTGACGGAGATCAATCGCTGACTTTGGGCGAAAAAAATCCCGGCCCTTATCGGGCCGGGATCAAGCTTGCTTATGCAAGAAGCACTTGAAAATTCGTTACACCAGGAAATCTGATGCGAAACCAACCTTATCTGCAATTTTTTTGCCTGACAAGTAAATAATTCTCACCAAAATGATAAATATAACTAATGGTTGAGAGATCACCAGGTTACGCCAGCCTGTGATATTCAGGCATCCTGGCGTAGCGGACTGCGTTCGCCAGGAACCAGTTCATCTTCACGAAATGCCTCCCGTTTGACGCCAAAACCGTCATACCAGCGGCACTCCACCATTCCACTGGCATACCCGGTAACGATCATGCGTGGGCCACCCTCTTTCGCGGTGACTTCCTCACTGACAGAAAAGACCATACCTGCCTCCTGTATCAAGAGAAACCTTTTCACCTTAGACGACAAAGAGACGTTTTGCGTAATCTACCACGCGACAATTAGTGCGAAACTCCGCGTAATCTGGCCACCATGTTTACCAGCATTACCACGATCCCACCAATAATAAAGCCGAGCACCAGATTAAGCAGGGTCGGAAGCATGAGTGCAATGAATGAACTCTGTTGCTGGGCAAAATGCTCAATCGCATGATGCAGCGGTGCAATGCCGTGTACCACAATGCCGCCGCCAACTAAAAACATCGCCAGCGTGCCAACCACGGAAAGTGATTTCATGAGCCAGGGAGCAACCACCAGCAATCCCTTCCCCAGAGCCTGAGCAAGTGCGCTGCGCTTTTCTGCCAGCCAGTAGCCAATATCATCGAGCTTCACAATAATACCGACCAGACCATACACGCCAACGGTCACCACCAAAGCGATACCCGACAAAACCAGTACCTGATTCAACAACGGTGCATCCGCCACAATACCCAGCGTAATGGCCACAATCTCCGCAGATAAAATAAAGTCAGTACGTACCGCCCCTTTGATTTTATCTTTCTCAAACGTCAGCGGGTCCTGTGCGGCAAGAGATGTCAGACGCTGCTGTCGTTCTTCTGGCGTTTCCTGGTGTTTTCGCGCTTCCAGGGTGTGAAGCACTTTTTCCACCCCCTCAAAACAGAGGAACGCCCCACCAATCATCAATAAGGGCGTGATCGCCCATGGAATAAAGGCGCTGATCAATAGCGCCAGCGGCACCAGGATAACTTTGTTGACGAAAGATCCTTTAGCCACACTCCAGACCACCGGAAGCTCGCGGTTCGCCCGCACGCCCGATACCTGTTGCGCGTTAAGCGACAAATCGTCTCCCAGCACACCCGCCGTTTTTTTCGCGGCCAGTTTTCCCATCATTGAGATATCGTCCAGAAGCGTGGCGATGTCATCAAGCAAGGTGAGTAAGCTACTTCCTGCCAAAATTTTAATCCTCAATATTATTTTTTTGCAGTCATAAGTATGAAGTAAAACACGCCATGCTGAAACTGGCCTTTCTGGTCAACAAATATTTAACAACGGCAGGCAATTATAAATCTCGCCAGCATGATAGTTTTGACGTTTACTATGTTGCACCTTTTTATTTCCACCGTGAGGGATTATGCGTTTCAGGCAATTGTTACCACTTTTCAGTGCGCTCTTCGCGCTGTACATCATTTGGGGTTCCACGTACTTCGTTATTCGCATTGGTGTTGAAAGTTGGCCGCCGTTGATGATGGCTGGCGTGCGCTTTCTCTCTGCAGGCATTTTATTAACCGCATTTTTACTGATTCGCGGACATAAGCTGCCACCACTGCGCCCGCTCCTGAATGCGGCACTGATTGGTATCCTGCTATTGGCGGTGGGCAATGGCCTCGTTACTGTCGCAGAACATCAAAACGTCCCTTCCGGTATTGCCGCTGTGGTGGTTGCTACCGTCCCGCTGTTTACCCTGTGCTTTAGCCACTTTTTTGGCATCAAAACACGCAAACTGGAATGGATAGGGATCGCCATTGGACTCGCCGGGATCATCATGCTTAACAGCGGTGGTAACTTGAGTGGTAATCCCTGGGGGGCGGTATTAATCCTGATTGGTTCAATGAGCTGGGCGTTTGGCTCCGTGTACGGCTCACGTATCACCTTACCCGTTGGCATGATGGCCGGTGCCATTGAAATGTTAGCCGCGGGTATTGTGCTGATGTGCGCATCGCTGCTCTGTGGAGAAAAGCTGACCACGATGCCAACCTTCTCCGGTTTTATGGCGGTGGCATACCTCGCTCTGTTCGGATCAATTATTGCGATTAACGCTTATATGTTCCTTATCCGTAATGTAAGCCCGGCTTTGGCGACCAGCTATGCCTACGTCAATCCAGTGGTGGCGGTTCTGTTAGGTACGGGCCTGGGAGGTGAAAACCTGGCGTTGATCGAGTGGCTGGCGCTCGGGGTCATTGTTTTTGCCGTGGTATTGGTGACGCTGGGGAAATACTTATTCCCTGTCAAAGCGGACGCGGTCGCAGCCTCATCGGAAAAGTCGTTACAGTAAATGAATACCCTGAGTGTCGATCTGCGCGGTGGCTCCGCCGCCGCAGATCCATTCGATAACCCGTTCAGACAGTGCCTCGTTACCCAATTTCTCACGCCCACGCAGGGCGCATTCCCAGACAATCAAGACCCGCCATCCCAACGCCTGCAATTTATCGCAGTCCCGCTTATCACGTTCCACGTTTTTTCCAATCTTCTCCAGCCAGAACGCCGTACGGGTTGCCGGGACTTTAAAGAGATAGCAGTTGTGATGATGCCAGAAACAGCCATGGGTAAAAATCACACACTGATAGTCATCCACCACAAAATCGGGACGACCAGGTAACGTCGCATCCTGCACACGAAACGTTACCCCTTGATCCGTCAGTATGTTGGCCAGACGTTTTTCGATCGCCGTATCGCGGGTCCCTATCGCCCGCATATTTTTACTGCGCGTCGCCTTATCGTGAACGTCTGCCATGCTGCTGTTCTTTCTCGCGTAGCGCAACCGCCTGTTTGATCTTCGGCTCCAGCAGTTTGGCTACCGCCGCAAATGCCGGGACGACCACCGAATTACCGAACTGGCGGTAAGCCTGGGTATCTGATACCGGAATGCGAAACTGGCACCCCTGAGGAGACTCAAACCCCATCAGGCGTGCGCACTCTCTGGGCGTTAATCGACGAGGGCGATGTCGCTGATTGGCGGGATCATCGAAATCCTGTTCACCCAGCGCCATATCCCAGCCGCGGTCTATCAAAATTTCTGCCCCATCCTTATAGTAACGTGCGGATAATGTACGCGTTACGCTATCGGGGTTGCCGGGATAGACCATACCGTAACCAAACCCATTACCCCGTGCCTGATGTTTTTTCGCATAGCGATACAGGTATTTCCACAGCACCGGTGTCAGCACATATTTCGCATCAACGGTCGGTTCAAGCAGCTCTGCGAGCGTCGTTCGACGCTGAGGGTAGCGGCTGACAATATCGCGTAACGTAAAGTCTGACTTCAGGTTCAGATCCCGGCGAAAACCGACGAGCACAATACGTTCGCGATGCTGGGGTAAAAAATGTTGCCCATCGATAATTTTCGGGTCATCCGGGCCATTATCTGCTGCATCCGCCACGTCATAGCCCAGTTCATCCAGCGTTTGCATGATGATGCGAAAGGTTTTCCCCTGATCATGACTTTTCAGATTTTTGACGTTTTCGAGCACAAATATCGCTGGTCGACGCGCATCAATGATTCGCACCACGTCAAAAAAAAGTGTGCCTTGCGTATCGCACGCAAAACCGTGGGCGCGTCCTAACGCGTTTTTCTTTGATACACCCGCCAGAGAAAATGGCTGGCAAGGGAAGCCGGCCAGCAGGACATCATGATCGGGAATGTGTTGACGAATATGCTCTGCAGCCTGCTCGTCACTTACCCCCTCATGATGGCTGAGGGTGATATCGCGAATATCTTCATTAAAATGGTGCTGCTCAGGATCACAATAGTTGTTCGCTTTATAGGTGCGAACAGCATGTTTGTTCCATTCACTGGTAAACACACACTGCCCGCCTATCGCTTCGAAACCACGGCGAATCCCGCCTATTCCGGCAAAAAGGTCGATAAAGCGAAAAGCATACTGCGGATGATGTGCAGGCGGCGTCGGTAGTAAGGTCTTCAGGTGGGCAAATTCACGATCGCTCAGGCGGTGCCATGTCTCGTTCGCAACCACGCGCTTGAAGATGGCCGGGCTCCAGTGATGCTCACCAACGCCATTAAGATGAGCCACCAGCGTTTTCACGTCATAAATCTCAAGCAATTTAGCCAACATCACCTGCACGGGGATCCCGGTATCATCTGTCATCAAGTTCATGGTGCCTGTTACTGAAAAATTATCCTGCATACGTTTAACCGGCCGAAATGGATAGTCGACAGGTTAACATAAATTGGCGCGATTGACGTTTCAGCCGTGATGACTACTGATATGCTTTAAAGGGTTGAATCGCCGCAAGATCCAACATTTCATATTCTCCTTTTAATTCTGCACTGAGTTTCGCCATATACGTCAATAAGAAGTCAGCATTATGCTGCGCCAGATGCCGCCCGTGTTCGGTTTGCATTGTCAGTGGCAACGTCAGCAGTTTGGTCTGGAAATGATCGAGCGCGTACTGTTTATCATCCAGGTTGCGCTGCCGGGCAAACGGATCCTCCGCATCAAACAATGCCACACCCAGCGAGCCAGAAACGGCGAACACACGCGCCAGACCGATAGCACCGAGCGCCTCAAGTCGATCGGCATCCTGAACGATTTTGGCTTCAAGGGTAGTGGGCGTAATTTTTGCGCTAAAACTGTGCGCAGCAATAGCATGACTCACCGCATGTAGCCGATCCTGAGGAAATTCAGGAAATTCCTGTGACAGTACACGACAGGTTTCCTGCGCGGCCAGTAGCGACGAACGATGACGATCGGGATGGTTTTTCGGCAAACTGATAAGGTCATGGAAATAACATGCGGTCAGAACCACCAGCCAGTCAACGGTTACATCCGTACTCAGCTGCTGTGACGTCATCCACACCCGACGAAAATGAAAAATATCATGGGCAGCATCCTGCCCGTGATGATTTTTGCGCAACCATACTTCAAATTGCGACTGCCAGTAGTGTAACTCCATGCTATTCCTCACGAACGCGACGGGCATATATATACAATATAAATTATCTTACAATTTTCATAATATCAAATTATTAATCATGATGAATCTTCACCAGAACCTTTTGATTATAAATACGACCAGACAAGCCATAATAAAATCGAATTTAATACAAATTAAATATAAACCATAAAAAATCATAAGCTACTGATAGATATTTAATTTACATGGCAAATGCAAAAATAAAAAACATATAAAATAAATATAAAAAAACCAAATAGAAACATTTTGAAATCTTTTAAATACATTTGTTACACGTTATATTTCAAAACAAATGAACTTCATAGAATAGTATCCAAATATAGCTTTTCGGATAAAGCTATACATTCACATTAATTATTATCATAAGGAAATTCATAATGAAAAGAAAAGTTCTGGCACTTCTTGTTCCGGCTTTATTAGCCGCTGGCGCAGCAAATGCAGCTGAAATTTATAATAAAGATGGCAATAAACTGGATCTCTACGGAAAAGTTGACGGACTGCATTATTTCTCTGACGATGCAGGCAGCGACGGCGATCAGACCTATGCGCGTATCGGCTTTAAAGGTGAAACACAGATCAATGATATGCTCACCGGTTACGGCCAGTGGGAATATAACATTCGAGCCAACGGCACCGAAGGTAATAAAGGCGATTCCTGGACTCGACTGGCCTTTGCCGGTTTAGGCTTTGGTCAGAACGGTACCTTAGATTACGGTCGTAACTATGGCGTGGTCTACGACGTTGAAGCCTGGACCGATATGCTGCCAGAATTTGGTGGCGATACCTACGCCCAGACCGACGTGTATATGACCGGTCGTGCTAACGGTGTTGCCACTTATCGTAACAAAGGCTTCTTTGGTCAGGTTGATGGTCTGAATTTTGCTCTGCAATATCAGGGTAACAATGAAGGACACAGCGGAAATCAGGAAGGTTCTGGTAATGGCAACGGTCGTAAACTGGCGAAAGAAAACGGCGACGGTTTCGGTATGTCGACCTCCTATGACTTCGACTTCGGTTTAAGCCTGGGTGCGGCGTACTCCAGCTCAGACCGTACCAATGATCAAGTTGCTCGTGGCCGTGGCGATCGTACTCATGCCAATAGCTACGCTGGCGGTGAAACAGCTGATGCCTGGACCATTGCTGCGAAATATGATGCCAATGATATCTATCTGGCTGCGATGTATGCAGAAACCCGCAATATGACCTATTACGGTTCAGGTGATGGATTTGCTGGCGGTATCGCTAACAAAACACAGAACTTTGAAGTTGTGGCTCAGTACCAGTTTGATTACGGTCTGCGTCCGTCCGTATCTTACCTGCAGTCCAAAGGTAGTGATTTAGGTGGTCAGAAGGTCAGTCATGGTAATTGGCGTTACGTTGACAAAGACCTGGTCAAATATGTTGAAGTGGGTGCGACTTACTACTTCAACAAGAACATGTCCACCTACGTTGATTATAAAATCAACCTGCTGGATGAAGATGACAACTTCTATGAAAACAACGGTATCTCAACTGACGATATTATTGCCCTTGGCTTAGTCTACCAGTTCTAATTTTGTACAATACGTATCGGGCCTGCTTCATATGAAGCGGGCTTTTTGTTTATTTGAGGGGGATTTGCCCCCCGGCATAGCTGCCCGTACTCCAGTTTTCGAGACGATTTCATTGGTAATATTTTCAATATGTTAACTTTTTTAGCTGGTATACCCGCAATATTTCCACTTCATAAAATTCAACTAGTTACTCGTTTACCCATACTTAATATACCAACACGTTCTGAGCTAAAACCTATACTTCAAAGTACAGCCTGGAGGTGAAAATGTGTGGAAGATTTTCCCAGTCAATGTCGCGTGAAGACTATCTCGCCCTGCTCTCTGAAGAAGCTGAACGCGACATTCCATACGACCCAGAAGCCACCGGACGTTTCAACGTAGCGCCAGGCACTAAAGTTCTGCTTCTGAGCGAACGTGATGAACAACTGCATCTTGATCCTGTGCTTGGGGGTACGGCCCCTGGATGGTGGGATAAACCGCCGCTAATTAACACACGCTCTGAAACAGCAGCCACCAGCAGAATGTTTAAGCCACTCTGGCAACATGGCCGTGCTATTTGCTTTGCTGATGGCTGGTTTGAGTGGAAAAAGGAAGGAGACAAGAAACAGCCCTACTTCATTCATCGGGCCGATGGTCAGCCGATATTCATGGCAGCGATTGGCAGCACACCATTCGAACGTGGAAATGAAGCAGAAGGATTTCTGATAGTGACGGCTGCCGCCGATAAAGGACTTTAACGTTTACATAATCGAGGATGCGTCCATGTCCAGTCGTCATTGAATCTCCCCCCTTTTCCAACATTGTTACTATAATCTGAATTGTGCATTATCCAACCTACCACTCCCTGGCTTGTCCAGCCATCTGGACAGTTCTCTGTATTAGTAACTACCACAAACTTCAACGCAACTTTTTCTTTATTCGAATCATTTTCTAAAGATAATGTTTTTGCGGAAAGTGCAAAGCTACTTGCCTCAAGCTTGTCCACTCGGTTTGAAATGTTTTGAGCCATATCTATTGGCATTCTTTCATCTTGTGGTAAAAAAACAGTGTAGTTACCTAGATTGGTGGCCAGTGTTATTACTTGCTCTTCATACGTTTTAACCCCTGAACTTTGTGCCTTAGCAGTTCTCGAACAAGAAATACTAATGCTTGGTTCAACTTTGGTGTACGTTTCTTCAGTTATATTTTTAAGCTGTCCATCAACTTGTGATTTACATAAAACACCATCATCAGGAGTAGGGAACAATCCTTTTAACTCTAATTTCGTTGCTGAACCGCTTTGCAAATAAAATACGACGGATTTTGCGTTTGGTATTTCATGCGTCACCACTGCTCCAGTCGCAGCGATCCGCAAGCATGAATCTATTGTTTCCAAAGACTTGGTAGCTATCTTCTCTTCGTACGAGAATTTTCTCTCGGCAGCAGTTGCTACTGACGAGTAATTTTTACAAAAATTTCTAAAGCCTTCTTCTGTCGAAGAATAACTCCCAGTAAATTTAATTGGAATGGCTTTTATCACCATATCTAACCCAATCCCGCCACCAGATGTTTTTGTGGAACCACTCTGGTCACAATATTGGTCAAATGCACTATTTAGAAATGCTGATGACTGGCTCGATATATTATATTCTTTTAGAGTGTTGGCTAACCCAACACAGCTATTCATATCTGCAAATGAAATGAGTGGAATGAAAGCCAAGCTTATAGAAAATATTTTTTCTGTTTTCATCGACTCACCCATGACATTGATTGCAAATTTAAAAATACTTCATTATATAATCGTTCACATTTCAATTACTGGAATAGTAGTTTTGTATGAATTTTATGAGCACCTTAAATACTCACGCGCTATCTAATGCATAATAAATCAGAATATCTCATTGTATACCGGGGCGAGAACATCTCCCTCTTCATCTGCCATTGTTGCTTCGATGTTTATCCTGATGGGTGCATCGGCACTGTTTTCAGGAACAAGAATAACTACCGGGTTTAACTGCAGACGTTTAACAGTAAACTCGCCATCAATGGCAGCAATCACAACAAAAAGATATTCTGACTGAAAGAATTACAGCCTTACCTGTACCAGCAGCGTCCACCATTATCCGCCTGACTGGCATCGGGCAGTTCCTCACAATCAGGAAGAGTTACACCTTGCTTAGTGATCATGCGATATCCATCGGAACTGGTATAATCGTCATTCTGCCGTTCATGATGGTGATGATGGTGTTCCTTACGGTCTTGCTCACGTTTCGCATCAGCGTAACGTTGTGCAAAATCTGCAGAACAGCCAGACAATAAGGCTGTGAGTGCAATAAATGTGATTGTCTTTTTCATGTGTTGTGTCTCTCTTATTATTAATCAGCGAACAACTACCGATGCAACAGCATCGTCCTGTCCCCAGACCAGGGTCACGTAATGTTCCCCCTTACGATATTTAGTGCCGTCCTGAGAAATGCGCGTCCATCCGTCAGACTCCATTACATCGACAGCCTCTCCACGGAAAGATCCAACCACCATCTGATTTAAATGAGTGCGGATTACATCCGGAGAATTATTGCCACCATGGCGACGGGTATTTCGTTCATTCTGTTCCGCAGTTTTGTGAATATCACAAGTGGTTCCTGCATTCATTTCAGTACAACCGGAACGCTCAAGCTGAGCTCGGTAATGAGCATTAATAGCTAATGCAGGTGATGAATGAATTACAGCAACAATGGCAAAAACAATTAACTTTTTCATGGTTTACCTCTTACTGGATTGTTAGTACTTACAACACCCGTGCGATATGCCTGAATTTCCGTTTCTGTACAGGCTAATAATGTCAGGCGTAGTAACTCTTCCGCCTTTTTACCTTCCGTTTTTTTGACATACCTCTTGAACTCATAACTGAATTAAACCCAGCAAGAGCTGTATCCGTATCTTTATTAGCCTTTACTATTACATCTGAAATTGATTTCCCTTCTGCTTTTGCCTTACGCCCATTAATGCTACATTCATCAAGCAAGCTTGCTGTTGATTCAAGTTCGACAGAGCCTGGCTTTATATTTGCTTCTTTGAATATATTTTGTACTTTTTCCTGCGACGTTTCCTCGCCAGATTGTTGTGAACAGACCAGATAAGTCTTTAAAAAAACCCACTACTGCGCGGGGCGTGGGAGTTAAGTCCACAAAGAACAGTTGGCTAATGGTTTTCTCAATGTATATCTTTAATATTTACTTTCATAACAACCTCGCAATTAAAACATTATAAAATGATGCTTAAATGTATACCGCCGTTATTGAAACCCAATGATAAAAAAGGTTACCACGCATGCAGTCACAGCATATTAGCTCACCTATCAAACCCATTAAGATGCAAATCATGCACATGTTTAGATATGTGATAAATATCACTATTTATATGAGGCATGCAAATTATTTTAATCACCTGCTACTTAATAGGAATATTCTGACTCTATATTTTACGTGCAAGCCAAAGTAAACATTCACTCATAATCATAAAGTCATAACCATTGGCCACATAAAAAGTTGAAGGTAATTTACAGCGAGGTTACTAAATTATTAATGGAAGGCTGACATATATATCACCGAGTTGTTTCAGTGATGTATTGCAAATGAAGTGATATTGTATCTCAAGCCTGTTACCTTTCGTTAAGGCCACACACCCCAATGGCATAAGTATACGACTGGGGTTAATAGTTTTATGATAATTAATTCATAGTATAACAATACTCATTACCACATTTAAGAGCAGCTACCTACTCCCAGGTAAACACGATAACCAGCTCTTTCTAACTAATTAATAAAACCAGTCGCCAGCGCTTTCCCTGGTATCCTGAAGGATTGATTCAATTTTCTTTTTGTCGTCCTTGTCACCGCCAAAAATACTTACCCCATCCGACCCGGCACGGCGAATTGTGAGCCTGCAATTGTCATAGTGATCATTCAGGTGCTTAAGCAATTCTTTCTCCAGTGCTGGTACTGCGTCCACGGAAATGGTCACCATTTTAAGAGCACAAATTGTTAATTTCCTGTCAGTAGCAAAAAGAAAGGGACCCAGGACCAGATGATTGAATTTACTATACTTTTGTAAAAATTATTTTCTTTCTGCTGACATAATTCAGGTAAATTAGCGCATGCTGGATTTCGACGAATAAAGACTACATTTTCCATCTGCAGGAGATCATCGTCGGGAACCGAATTTAAACCCAGATAGCGACATCACAATATCAAGGCAGCAAGTCATTCCTTACCTTGCGGTGGCATAGCCGGTGGCATATACCAGTTCTCTTTGGCCACCATCACACTATTTTCCGGTTGCAGCACAAAGTTAGGGGACATAATCTGCACATTAAATTCATTGAAGACATCCTGAATATTGCTGTGTAGTTCGTTACGGGCATCTGCCAGCGACACACCCGGTAACAGGCATACCTGCAACTCGTAGGCAATATACCAGTCCATCAGATTCAATTGACGAACCAACGGTGGCTGTGAAAGATCAACGCCATTGGCTCGCTTGCCCGCCAACTCCAGCATTGCATGGACCTGACGCCAGGGAGTGTCATAACCAATAGTGACACCAACAGTTAGGTTGACACCTCCGTTAGCGCTTTGTGAGCTCAAATTAGTAATTTTCCCGCTTACCACTACCGCATTAGGTACTGTGACCACATAATTTTCACGGGTGATGATTTTTGTCGCCAGCATACCGATTTCGCTTACTTGCCCCTCGTTATCAGCCACCCGAATCATGTCCCCTTTTCGCAGAGCACGAGAGTAGATCAATACCAGCCCACTCATTGCGTGGTTCATAACCCCGGCCGAACCCAGTGTAAGCATCAGTCCAAAGAATACACTGATTCCTTTAAATGCCAGGGAATTGGCCCCGGGTAAGAAAGGATAAGCTGCTGATAACGCAAAGAGCCATACCACTACGGATATCAACTTACGGGTGGCTCCTACTGTCTCTGGATGAATACCCGGCAATTGTAAACGCCCTGCTTCCACTTGGTTGAGTACCGCCTTTAACAGCTTCAGGATTAATGCTGTGATGAAAAAAATGATTACTACGATCATTAACCCCGGCAGGGCCGAGACGATAGACAGTGCAATCCCTTGCACCACGCGTACAGGCCAGTCACCCAATGATTCACCCCAGACGCGCGTCCAGGGAAACAGGCCGAACACCCAACTGAGCCAGACATACAATGCCACGATGCCGATCAGAATTATTAGGATGGTATATAGGCGTGTTTCGATTGGGCCAATAAAGCGTCTCCAATGTTGGGGGATCACGCTACGGTTCTCAATAATGCGCCGACGATACACACGGCTCACCCAGCGACAGGAACGGTATGAACAGTACCAGAACAAAACCAGTCCCAGGAATCCCACTGCAGTCTTCACTGCTGAAAGTACCAGCCAGCCACTGTTAAACTGATCGCTCAGCGCTTTTCGTTGCTTCTCCATGCGCACCAACACACGATTTGCCGCCTGATCGAGTGTGAGATCATCCCCTTCATCCAGGTCACCAGCGCTCAGCAACATCACTGGTTTACCGTTCATCACGATAAGCCTTCCCGGTTGGTTATAACGGGTGACAGAAACGATTTTTAGCGGCTCACGCACATCGGTTTCAGTGAAGTTTCGCAATGTGTTACGGATACGTAGCACCCGCTCCTCCGGCGTGCTCAAACCAAACTTCGCCTGAAGCATTACTATCGGTTGATGGAAGATATACACGGTGCGGGCACGTTCTTGCTCAGAAGGTTGCTGCCGGGGTTCAGCGGCAATCGAAGTAAAAGCGATCAGAGTAGTAAAGCAGGTTAAGAAAGCGAGCAGGATCCTTTTCATCACAAGCACCCCAAAGGCTAATTATCTTGTTATTATCTGAATCGAAATACGGTTTCATCCTCTCTTGAGCATAGACTAGCGTTTTGCTTATGCAACGCCTGTAAGAAATGGTTTTACTTGTATTATCGATGAAGTTAACTCAGCAGTTTGAGGGGATTTAACGCAATCATTCCGTACAGTCATTCAACCTGAATATAACTCAATGCCTACCTCCGTCCTTTCTGATACACACTGAAAACGTGTTGATTGTTGTCACTCAGAATGAAGTCGAGTTAACCTCACGTTTTCGCAAGTACGTTCACTCCTGGCTCCATCGAACAACTTTGCAGCAGAATAATTGAACTTGGGGTAGGTAAGCATAAAGCAGAATGAATGAAAAACATGCTGGTTGGTTATTTGTCGCGGTACTGTCGTTACATGATGCTATATTCAGATGGCTCGACAAGGATGGTATGGAGAGAACCACGCTCAGTTTCCGGCAGACGTTGTTTCATGATGCGATGAGCGCTCCCGCCAGACAATCCAGGCAACTGCCGCTTCCCATGACATATATCCGTTATTGCCATGTTTTGCCCTGCGAAGGTCAACTGCATCACCAAACCTTTCAATGATGAATTTTTCAAATTCTCTGCGTTTTTCTTCGTCGTTTGTTGAATCCATGTTCTCCCCAGCAGCATCCTACTACTCGCTCTTAATGCATAAAAAATAACATATCCGTTAGAGAGTGAAAAACCCGCCATAGCGGGTGTGATTTTGATGGTGAGTGCCATTTTTCGGCAACTATTTCTGACAAACCTTCTTAGATTTGCTGACAGAGCCATCATTACAAACAAACTTTTCGCCCGCGTACAGATATTCATCTTGATTGATGTATTCGTTATGGTTCTCGCTAATGTCGGTGAGAAGGTGCAGCACCTGTCCGTTCTCCGCCGCCAGCTCCCTGCGCTTGCTCTCGGCGTTAGCTAGCTGTATAGCCAGTTCTTCGTTTTGGGATTGCAGCTCTTCAATACCAGCTTTTGCAATATCACTGGCAGGAAAAAAACAGATAGAAAACTGCCGTGTACTTTTCATGATCTCAAAGCCAGGGGAATATCTGATTACGAAGGTTCGAGTAAGGACAAACAACTATTCTCAGGTCACAAAACTGAAAGCCAAGTTGTGGTTTATGACAGAAAAGTGAAAATTTCTCCCACACTGGATCTTCCAGTATTGGGTAAATCAGAAGATGATGATGGCGAGTTTTATACCAAGTGAATATACCAACACTATACCAAGTGTGACATGAGTCGTTGAATGGAATTTAGCTAAGTGTTTGAATAGTGGCGGAGAGAGGGGGATTTGAACCCCCGGTAGAGTTGCCCCTACTCCGGTTTTCGAGACCGGTCCATTCAGCCGCTCTGGCATCTCTCCGTTCTGGTGGTTGCCATGATGCCAGGTAATTTGGCATTTTAACAGACCCAGTTCCGTCAATTTCGTTCAAGTGACGAGTTTGCGAGCAAAACGATGATTAAGTGGCCCTGGAAAGAGCAAGAAACAGCCCGGAATGATGACTGGCCCTGGGATGACGCCCTGGCAATTCCTCTTCTGGTGAATCTTACTGAACAAGAACAAGCCAGGCTTATTGCCCTGGCCGAGCGTTTTTTACAGCAAAAAAGATTGGTTGCACTACAAGGATTTGAACTGGACGCACTGAAAAGTGCACGAATTGCTCTGCTTTTCTGTTTGCCTGTTCTGGAATTAGGCATCGAGTGGCTTGATGGTTTTCATGAAGTCCTCATTTACCCTGCCCCGTTTGTCGTGGATGACGAATGGGAAGATGATATTGGGCTGGTGCACAATCAACGGATTATTCAGTCAGGCCAAAGCTGGCAACAGGGTCCGGTGATCCTGAACTGGCTTGATATCCAGGATTCCTTCGATGCTTCCGGCTTTAATCTGATTATTCATGAAGTGGCACATAAACTTGATATGCGTAATGGCGATCGCGCCAGCGGCGTTCCGGCTATCCCACTGAGGGAAATTGCGAACTGGGAGCACGATCTCCATGCCGCTATGAACAACATCCAGGATGAAATCGATCTGGTGGGTGAAACGGCCTGCAGTATAGATGCCTACGCAGCAACCGATCCTGCAGAATGCTTTGCGGTATTATCCGAGTATTTCTTCAGCGCCCCCGAGTTGTTTGCACCACGCTTTCCGGCATTGTGGCAACGTTTTTTCCAGTTCTATCGCCAGAACCCAATGCTTCGGTTGCGCGATAGCCAGGAAGAAGACCATTTTCGCTCATCAAATGTGCATTAATACCGAATTTGAAGATTAATTAACCAATTGATATGACGTATTAATTTTACTGTTGACACGTCATGGTGAGGTCAGTAATATGCGCCTCGTTCACACGATTCCTCTGTAGTTCAGTCGGTAGAACGGCGGACTGTTAATCCGTATGTCACTGGTTCGAGTCCAGTCAGAGGAGCCAAATTTAAGAAGCCTGCTCAGGAAACTAAGCAGGCTTTTTGCTTTATATCTGATAATCAATCATCACTTCATCAGGTTCCATTGCCTGGCGTTTAATCTCTTCCACCGATAAACCTGCGTTGCATAGCTCGATGAATCGCCAGACGTAATTACGTTGCAACTGACCGCGTTTGAGCCCCAGCCAAACGGTGTTTGCATCAAATAAATGCCGGGTATCAAGGCGGGTTAACGTCCCCTCCTCCTGCTCGCCACTGGATTGCTCCGCCACCAGCCCGATTCCCAGCCCCAGCGCGACATACGTTTTAATCACGTCCGAGTCCTGTGCACTGAGAATAATATCCGGTACCAACCCTTTACGTGCAAATGCCTCATCAATACGTGAGCGCCCCGTAATGCCCTGCCGATAGGTAATGAGCGGCCAGTGAGCAATAGACTCAAGCGTAAGCGGGGAAGCCTTAACTAATGGATGATCGTGTGGAACGAGCAGGCTGTGCTGCCAACGAAACCAGGGAAACGCCACCAACAACGGATCGCTACTGAGTCGTTCACTGGCAATACCAATGTCAGCGCCACCATTTTGCAGGAGAACATCAATTTCTTGCGGTGTCCCCTGGATAAGCTCCAGGCGAACCTCCGGGAAGAGTTCACGAAATGCTTTGATCACCGCAGGCAGACTATAGCGTGCCTGCGTGTGCGTAGTCGCAATAGTCAGCACACCAGACGTGTCATTGGTAAACAGGTCCGCCAGTCGGCGAACATTGCTGGCTTCATTAAGAATACGCTCAGCGATCACCAGCAGTGCCTTCCCCGGTTCGGTCATGCCAAGTAAACGCTTACCACGGCGAATAAAAATTTCGATGCCAAGTTCATCTTCAAGTTCACGAATATGCCGACTTACCCCCGACTGCGAGGTATAAAGAATATTCGCGACTTCCGTCAGGTTGTAATCCTGACGGGCCGCCTCGCGGATTATTTTAAGTTGCTGGAAATTCACTTTTCGCTCCGGGTACATCAGACATTACGCTATTGTTAAAGTCTGACGCCCGGCATAACAAATAATAAAAACCTGCATCTTATTCCTGGCTGGAATAAGGTTTAACTCACCAGCTGTAGCTCACGATTTTCCAGAGCCGGACGGCTAACCAGCGACAACAGAATCTCTTTCACCGCCTGAGCCTGTGGTGTCAAACTGCCTCTGGCTGACATGTTAAGCGAGAGGGGCAGATTCATTGAGGGCGTTGTAATCCGCGCCATCCAGCCATTCGCTGCATGACATAATGCCCGGGCTGCCGATTCAGGCAACACCGTCACCCCCATACCGCTGGCAATCGCGGCCGTTAAGGTGGAGATAGAATCAATTTCACCTATTACTTTGGCCGTTAAACGGCGCAGTGAGAAGGCTTCGTCAACACGGAGGCGAACCGCACTGTAGTCCCGAGGCAGAAACAAATTCATCTGCGCGACTGCAGTTAAATCAACACTTGGCCCAGGACATTCACGCGTCCCCACCAGGAAAAGGTCCTCTTTGAGTAACGGTTGACTGGAAATACCAGCGATCGGCGAGCGCTCATAGAGCACCGCCATATCTAATTGACCACTGAGCAGTTTATCGTTCAGCACCGCCCCGCTGTTTTCATGCAAATAGACCAGTACATCGGGCAGCTCTGCGCGAACGGTCTGTAATAACGGCATGGTAATTGATGATGCCGCAGTGCCAGGTGCCAGACCAATAGAAACGTGTCCACTCAGGGTCTGCCCTACATTATTGACCGCAAGCTGCGCCTGTTCACACTGACGTAATATCGTCCGGGCGTGCGTATACAACACTTTCCCTGCTTCTGTCGGCGTAACCCCACGTTTGGTGCGGATCAACAACTGTTGATCCAGTTCCCCCTCCAGCGTAGCAACCTGCTGGCTCAGCGCGGGTTGAGCGATATGCAATACTTCCGCGGCCTGGGTCAGGCTACCAATATCGACGATTTTTACGAAGTATTTCAGTCGTCTGAAGTTCATTTTGCCTCCTGTCGGAATACCAGAACCCATGCTGGCAGTCATGGAACTCAGGAGTGCAAGATACTTGCCAGTTTCATCTGCAGACGATTATTTAATGTTAAGCTCCCGTTAAGTAAGGGATGGTGCTGGAAAGTGATAGCTTTTACTGATTCCGCCTTTTTCCGGGCTGCCCCACAAGAGGTAGACACGCACCAGAATGGGGCAAATGTCTAAAAAGCATGAAAGATCGCCGCTTTGTTGAATTTGTCAGCAAACGAACACACAATTGCATTTACCCCTTTGACAACCCCCATCGCCCTCGCTAATATGCGCCTCGTTCACACGATTCCTCTGTAGTTCAGTCGGTAGAACGGCGGACTGTTAATCCGTATGTCACTGGTTCGAGTCCAGTCAGAGGAGCCAAATTTAAGAAGCCTGCTCAGGAAACTAAGCAGGCTTTTTGCTTATTAATTTCTTCAATCGTCTTATTTTTCATCTTGCCCTCTTGTAAGGGATAAAATCGTTTTATCTTCTCGTCTGTCGCGGTAGTCTCATTACAGTCGTTTATATCCCGACTGCAATGTGCGTAACCTCACTCCAATACTAATAATGAAAAAACAGTACAGACAGGATAACTATGGATTCCACCCTCACCTCCACGGGTCCCCAGCAGGACACCTCATCGCTTAACCGTGCCCGACGTGCCGCACTCGGCAGCTTCGCAGGTGCTGTGGTCGACTGGTATGATTTTCTGCTTTATGGCATCACCGCCGCGCTGGTATTCAACCGCGAGTTTTTTCCGCAGGTTAGCCCAGCGATGGGGACGCTCGCTGCCTTCGCCACCTTTGGTGTCGGGTTTCTGTTCCGCCCACTAGGCGGGATCATCTTCGGCCACTTTGGCGATCGCCTGGGCCGCAAACGTATGTTGATGCTTACCGTCTGGATGATGGGTATTGCAACTGCACTGATTGGTATCATTCCCTCTTTCGACACCATCGGCTGGTGGGCGCCAGTCCTGCTGGTGACGCTACGTGCCATTCAGGGTTTCGCCGTCGGCGGCGAGTGGGGTGGCGCGGCATTACTCTCTGTTGAAAGTGCCCCGAAAAATAAAAAAGCCTTCTACAGTAGCGGCGTTCAGGTAGGTTACGGCGTTGGGCTACTGCTCTCTACGGGGCTGGTCTCGTTGATTAGCTCGCAAACAACCGATGAGCAGTTCCTGAGCTGGGGCTGGCGTATTCCGTTCCTGTTCAGCATTGTGCTGGTTCTGGGCGCGTTGTGGATGCGCAACAGAATGGATGAATCGGCTGAATTCGAACAGCAAAAACAGGAACCCCAACCGGTGAAAAAGCGACTGCCGGTTATCGAGGCACTCACCCGTCACCCGGGGGCATTTCTGAAAATTATCGCCCTGCGTCTGTGTGAGCTCCTGACGATGTACATTGTTACCGCGTTTGCTCTCAACTACTCCACGCAAAACCTGGGACTGCCGCGCGAACTATTTCTAAATATCGGGTTACTGGTTGGTGGGCTGAGTTGTTTGACTATCCCCTGCTTTGCCTGGCTTGCCGATCGCTTTGGCCGTCGGCGCGTCTATATTACCGGGGCACTGGTCGGTACACTCAGCGCCTTCCCGTTCTTCATGGCCCTGGAAGCGCAGTCCATCTTCTGGATAGTGTTCTTCGCGATTATGCTGGCCAACATCGCGCACGATATGGTGGTCTGCGTACAGCAGCCAATGTTTACCGGCCTGTTTGGCGCAAGCTATCGCTACAGTGGTGCGGGGGTGGGTTATCAGGTCGCCAGCGTTGTCGGCGGCGGTTTTACGCCTTTTATTGCCGCTGCATTAGTGACTTTCTCCGGTGGCGACTGGCACAGCGTTGCCATTTACCTGATGGCCGGATGCCTTATTTCGGCCGTCACCGCAATGTTGATGACAGATAAGCAACACGCGTAAATCTTTATGCGAAGGCCATCGGGTCTTCGCATAATCTTCCTCAACGTCTGACTTTTGTTTCACATTCCTGTGACATACTATCGGGAGAGCAGTACACCTGTGGAACAAGGAGACAGACATGAATAATAAGGGCTCCAGCCTGACCCCCGCTCAGGCACTGGATAAACTGGACGCGCTGTACGAACAGTCGGTGAAGGCTCTGCGTAGCGCCATTGGTAAGTATATTGAAACAGGGACGCTCCCTGACGACATCGCCCGCCAAAACGGTCTTTTTGTTTACCCATCGCTTTGTGTCACCTGGGATGGCAGTGCCACAAACCCACCGAAAACGCGCGCATACGGGCGTTTTACCCATGCAGGCAGCTATACCACGACCATCACCCGCCCGTCGCTTTTTCGCCCTTATCTTGAAGAACAACTGACGCTGCTGTATCAGGATTATGATGCGCATATTTCCGTCGAGCCATCACAGCATGAAATCCCCTATCCCTATGTGATTGATGGTTCTGAGTTAACGCTTGATCGTTCGATGAGTGCCGGACTAACGCGCCATTTCCCTACTACCGAACTCTCACAAATTGGTGACGAAACGGCTGATGGTACCTACCATCCGGCAGAGTTTTCTCCACTGTCGCACTTCGACGCCAGACGGGTAGATTTCTCTCTGGCGCGTCTGCGTCATTACACAGGAACACCGGTTGAGCATTTTCAACCCTTTGTGCTGTTCACCAACTACACCCGCTACGTGGATGAGTTCGTACGTTGGGGCTGCAGTCAGATCCTTGACCCGGACAGTCCCTATATTGCGCTGTCATGCGCAGGCGGGATCTGGATCACTGCAGAAACCGAAGCACCGGAAGAGGCCATCTCCGATCTGGCATGGAAAAAACACCAGATGCCTGCCTGGCATTTAATTACCGCCGACGGTCAGGGGATCACGCTGGTGAATATCGGCGTCGGCCCCTCTAACGCCAAAACCATTTGCGATCATCTGGCCGTGCTGCGTCCGGACGTCTGGTTGATGATTGGCCACTGTGGTGGTCTGCGCGAAAGTCAGGCCATTGGCGATTATGTTCTGGCTCATGCCTATCTGCGCGACGACCATGTACTGGATGCCGTGTTGCCGCCGGATATTCCGATTCCCAGCATCGCCGAAGTTCAGCGTGCACTGTATGACGCCACCAAAGAAGTCAGCGGCATGCCTGGTGAAGAGGTTAAACAGCGGCTGCGTACCGGCACCGTCGTCACCACCGACGATCGTAACTGGGAATTACGCTATTCCGCTTCTGCGCTGCGGTTTAACCTCAGCCGTGCCGTCGCTATTGATATGGAGAGTGCCACTATTGCAGCCCAGGGCTACCGCTTCCGCGTCCCTTATGGCACGTTACTTTGTGTTTCCGACAAACCACTGCATGGCGAGATCAAACTGCCAGGTCAGGCCAACCGTTTTTATGAAGGGGCCATTTCTGAGCACCTGCAGATTGGCATCCGGGCTATCGATCGACTGCGTGCCGAAGGTGACCGGCTGCACTCCCGCAAATTACGTACATTCAATGAACCGCCGTTCCGTTAAGGCCTGAAGGTAACTATGCACAACTCAACTCCCCTTTCCGCCCTGCGCAGTCTGCTGTTAACGCAGGGACTGGATGGCATGATTGTTCCCCGCGCCGATGCTCATCAGAGCGAAGATTGCACACCGCACGACAATAAACTGGCCTGGCTCACCGGCTTTAGTGGCTCCGCTGGTCTTGCATTGGTACTTCGCGATCGCGCGCTGATGTTTGTCGATGGGCGCTATCAGGTCCAGGTGCGTAACGAAGTCTCTCTTGATGATTTTGAAATCCATCATTTGCACGATGAACCTCTGGCCGACTATTTGCAGGCTTACGTCACCTCGGGTGCGCGTATCGGCTTTGAACCTCTGCTGATGGTCAACAGCCAATTTGAAGCACTGTCGGCCACTCACTGCAAACTGGTTCCGATGGAACGCGATCCCTTCGACCAGATCTGGCTCGACCGTCCAGCCGCCCCCTGTGGTGTTATTCGCGAAATGCCCATTGAGATAAGCGGTGAAAGCAGCGCGCATAAGCGCGTAAGAATAGTGGAGCAACTGACTCAGCATCAGGCCGACGTACTGGCGATCACGCTGCCGGATAACATCGCCTGGCTACTCAATGTACGTGGTGCCGATCTTGCGATGGTTCCGGTTCCTTTTTCGTTTGCCCTGCTACATCGCAGCGGCGAACTGGAGTGGTTTGTTGATAATAATAAGACGCAGCAGCTGCCTGCATCATTGCTGGAGACAGTCACGCTGGCCCCGCAAGAAAACTTTATCTCTCGCTGCCAGCAACTTGCCCAGGGAAAGCGTTTCCTAGTTGATAAAGACTATGCGCCAGTCGCGCTGCGGTTTGCCATTGAACAAAACGGGGGTGAGGTTCTCTGGGTCCCCGATCCCATCACGTTGATTAAAGCTCATAAAAATGACGTTGAACTGGCAGGGTATCGGGAATGCCATGAACAGGATGGCGCCGCATGGGTCAACTTTCTGGCCTGGCTGGCGCATGAAGTGCCATTGCGTGAGGCGGCAGGTAATCCTGTCACTGAACTGGAAGCACAAGCCAAACAGCTGGCGTTTCGCCAGCAGCAGCCCGGATTTATAGAACAAAGTTTCGGTACTATTTCCGCCTCTGCCAGCAATGCGGCGATGTGCCATTACCATTCGAGTGAGAAAACAAATACGCCCATCACCACACAGGCAATGTATCTGAATGATTCCGGCGGCCAGTATCAAAATGGTACTACGGATACAACCAGAACACTCGCCTTTGGTCCACAGGATCCGCAGCGACGGCTGCATTACACCGCCGTACTGAAAGGGTTTTTATCACTGATCTCATTGCAATTCCCCAGCGGTACGCAGGGTCACCAATTGGATGCGTTTAGCCGTCGGGCGCTTTGGGAGTTGGGTCTGGATTTTGACCACGGCACAGGACACGGCGTAGGCCACCAGCTACTGATCCACGAGCAACCGCACCGCATTGCGAAGAAAGTGAATCCCTGGCCTTTGGTGGCGGGTAACATTATCACCATCGAACCTGGCTATTATCTGGCTGGACAATATGGGATCCGCATTGAGAATCAGGTGGAGATTATCAATAGCCGACCCGGTTTTTGCCGCTTCTCTACCCTGACGCTGGTCCCCATCGATCTGAACCTTGTTGAATTACATCTGCTGAGTGATGCAGAGAAACAGTGGATTGATGATTATCATCAACAGGTAAGAGAAACGCTATCGCCACGCGTGGGCAGCGACGCGCGCCCGTGGCTGTTTGCTGCGACGGCGCCAATTCGCGTTCAGGCTAATTAAGGCATAAAAAAGGCAGCCCGCAGGCTGCCTTAGTTCTCCCCAACATCTTACTGCTTAGCTGTTACGGATGTACTCATCCATTTCAGTTTTCAGGTTATCGGACTTGGTACCGAAGATAGCCTGAACACCAGAACCCGCGACCACAACGCCCGCCGCACCCAGTTTTTTCAGGCCAGCCTGATCCACTTTGGCAACGTCAGCAACGCTGACGCGCAGACGCGTGATGCACGCATCGAGGTTAGTGATGTTTTCTTTACCGCCAAACGCGGCAACCAGTGCCGGAGCCATTTCGCCAGTCGCGCCCGCTTTGTTGTCTTCAGTCGCATCTTCACGACCCGGAGTTTTCAGGTCCAGCGCTTTGATCAGCACACGGAAGATGGTGTAGTAAACAATCGCGTAACCAATACCGACAATCGGGAACAGCCACAGTTTGCTGCTGTTACCGGACAGAACGATAAAGTCGATCAGACCATGAGAGAACGACGTACCGTCGCGCATACCCAGCAGAATACAGATTGGGAATGCCAGGCCTGCCAGAATCGCGTGGATGATGTACAGGATCGGTGCCACGAACATGAAGGAGAACTCGATCGGCTCAGTGATACCGGTCAGGAACGAGGTCAACGCAGCGGAGATCATGATACCGCCCACTTTCGCACGGTTTTCCGGTTTAGCAGAGTGCCAGATTGCAATAGCGGCAGCAGGCAGACCGTACATTTTAAACAGGAAGCCACCGGACAGTTTGCCCGCAGTCGGGTCACCAGCCATATAGCGAGGGATGTCGCCGTGGAATACCTGACCCGCAGCGTTGGTGTATTCACCGATCTGCATCTGGAATGGAACGTTCCAGATATGGTGCAGACCAAACGGCACCAGGCAGCGTTCGATGAAACCATAGATACCAAATGCGACGACTGGGTTCTGGTACGCCGCCCATTGGGAGAACGTCTGAATAGCAGTACCGATCGGCGGCCAAATGAAGGACAGGACCACACCCGTGAAGATGGCAGCCAGACCAGAAATAATAGGAACGAAGCGCTTACCGGCAAAGAAGCCGAGGTACTCAGGCAGTTTGATTCGGTAGAAACGGTTGAACATATACGCTGCAATCGCACCGGAGATAATCCCCCCGAGAACACCCGTATCAGCAAGGTGTTTAGCGGCGATCTCTTCAGCAGGTAAATGCAGAACCAGCGGCGCAACAACAGCCATGGTCTTGACCATGATGCCGTAGGCAACAACTGATGCCAGAGCCGATACGCCGTCGTTGTTGGTGAAGCCTAACGCAACACCGATAGCAAAAATCAGCGGCATGTTCGCAAAAACAGATCCGCCTGCTTCTGCCATTACGTGCGATACAACGGCTGGCAGCCAGCTGAAGTTAGCGGAACCGACACCCAGCAGAATACCTGCGATCGGGAGTACGGATACCGGTAGCATCAGCGATTTACCGACCTTTTGCAGGTTAGCAAATGCATTCTTAAACATAATTGAGAGTGCTCCTGAGTATTTGTGCTTTTCTACGTTCTCACGCATTGGCGAGGGGGGAGAACCTCGCCGTGGACAGGGCATCTAAGTACCCTTTATTTATTACACAGAGTAAAATAATTCAGTTCATTTTTGTTTGACGGCTATCACAATTCAGCTGTGGATAGCCGAAAAACCCGCACATTCCGATAAAATGAGTATCTGAATGTTTCCAACTGGTTATTCACCGCCCATTTTGTGGCGGTGAACTTTACTCGCTTTATTTATTAATTACGAGCTTTAAAAAAACTCAGTTAGCGGGCTGATTGCAGGCGAGAAGCGTCGATGTGAAACAGGCGGGCAAAGTTATCTGTGGTGATTTGCGCCAGTTCTTCAACGGCAACACCTTTCAATACGGCCATGTACTCTGCGACATCCCGAACCATGGCTGGCTGATTCTCTTTTCCGCGATGCGGTACAGGCGCAAGGTATGGGGAATCAGTCTCAACCAACAAACGATCCAGAGGAACATAACGCGCGGCATCGCGGAGCTGCTCAGCATTACGGAACGTGACGATGCCAGAAAACGAAATATAAAATCCGAGATCCAGCAATTTACCCGCAGTTTCCCTGTCCTCTGTAAAACAGTGTAGTACGCCGCCACAATCCGTCACGTTTTCTTCGCGCAGAATCGACAGCGTATCGGCACGCGCATCGCGGGTATGAACGATAACTGGCTTGTGTAACTCACGGCCAATCTGGATATGGTGGATGAATGATTCCTGTTGGCGAACTTTAGTTTCCGGAGTGTAAAAATAGTCCAACCCCGTTTCACCCAGCGCAACTACGCCCTCTTCAGCGGCAAAGCGACGCAGGTCCTCGACGTCATAGGTTTCATCCTGGTTTAGTGGATGAACGCCACATGAGAAAACCACATTGTCACGCTCGCCAACCAGTTTACGCATACTGCGGTATCCTGGTAGCGTGGTGGCAACAGCAAGACAGAACTTCACATCACGCGCGGCCGCTTTCGCCAGCACGTCATCCACGTCCTTATGCAAAGATTGATAATCCAGACCATCAAGATGGCAGTGTGAGTCGACTAAAAACATAATGTCTCTCTCAAAGATGGGGAACAGGCAGTATGGTGCCTGGTTGCAGGTAATGCTCAGTACGGAGAATAAGATCGGTTAATACCAGTTCACGGTTTACGCCGGTCACGTTAAGCAATTGCTGACGACAGTGACAAACATCACCGAGTATCGCCTGTATCTGCGCAACGGATAACTGCGCAGCGATTGACGATATCAACGCCAGAGCATCAGGATTGGTTAAATGAGTAACGCCATACGGGCGTTTGAGAGCATCTGTAAACAGCGTTGCCAGCCAGTGTAAACGGGTCGCAGCGTGCTCATGATTAAGTGCCGCCAACAGGATATACCAGTCGCCGGATTGTAATGTGTTCGCCAGTGCGGCACAGAAGTCAGTCCGGTGCGCCCAGCTTTCGGTTTGTAGCAACGTTAATGCCGCACCGGGCGATCCGGCACTCAGCCGTAATGCGCTCAGTAGCGCCTCCTGAGATGCCGTCACTTCGCGGGCAAGCCAGGAAATGGCATACGATTCTGCCGGAGGAGCAAGATGATGTAACCGACAGCGGCTGCGTAGCGTCGCCAATAATCTTGCCGGCTCTGTGCTGGCGAGGAAAAACCAGGTCTGTGCCGGAGGCTCTTCCAGAGTTTTCAGCAAGGCATTGGCTGCTGCATCGGTCAACTGAGCCGCATCGGGGATCCATACCACCTTTGCCCCTCCCAGACGTGAGTGCTCGTAGAGCTTCTCGCTGACTTCACGTACCGCATCAACACCCAGCGTACTTTTTCCTTTTTCTGGCAACAGCGAATAATAGTCCGGGTGTGTACCTGCCTGCATCAACTGACAGCCACGGCAATGCCCACAGCTTTTGTGTCCTTCCGGCTGCTGGCACATTAAATAGCGGCTAAGAGCGTAAATCAGCGCGTCGTCACCCATTCCGGGTAACGCCTGAATCAGTAGCGCATGGTGACCACGACCCGCCTGGTAGCTGGCTACCAGTTTCTCAAAATCCGGTCGTAACCATGGATACCATTTCATGCGCCCTGCTCCTTCACCCACTCGGTGATGGTATTGCGGATATCCTCCATCACGACATCAAGCGGCTGTGTTGCATCAATCGTACGAATACTGGCGTCTTTGGCAGCCAGTTCAAGGTAGCGTGCACGGGTGCGATTGAAGAAATCAAAAGACTCCTGTTCAATACGATCCAGTTCGCCACGTGCCCGAGCACGTTTTAACCCTACCTCGGGTGTCACATCCAGATACAGGGTCAGGTCAGGGCGAAAATCGCCGAGCACGGCATCCCGCAGTGTTGCCAGCATGTTTTGATCGATCCCACGGCCACCACCCTGATAGGCCTGAGTCGACAGATCGTGACGATCGCCAATAACCCAGCGGCCTTTTGCCAGCGCCGGCTTAATCACGGTTTCAACCAGCTGTACGCGCGCGGCATAAAACATCAGGACTTCGGCTTTATCGGTAATCACTTCATCGCCGACCGATTTGATGTCCAGCACCAAACTTCTTAATTTCTCTGCAAGCTGGGTCCCACCGGGTTCACGGGTAAATACCATGTCGCGAATCCCGAGCTGCTCAAGTGTCTCAACCACTACGTCACGTGCAGTGGTTTTTCCGGCGCCTTCCAGACCCTCGATGACGATGTAATTACTGCCCATTTTTTTCCTTAAGCACTTTCAGATAATCCTGCACGGAGCGGTTGTGGCTGACAAGATTAGTGTTAAACGTGTGACCGCCTTTACCGTCAGCCACGAAATAGAGATACGGAGTCTTTGCCGGATGCGCGGCCGCCTGCAGCGAAGCCTCACCAGGCATGGCAATCGGACCCGGCGGCAAACCGGTGATGGTATAAGTGTTATAGGCGGTCGGCATTTCCAGATCTGCACGCGATAATTTGCCATTATACCGTGCCCCCATACCGTAAATCACGGTCGGATCGGTCTGTAAGCGCATACCGATACGTAAGCGGTTAATAAAGACCGAGGCCACCTGGTCACGCTCGCTGGCAACGGCGGTCTCTTTCTCAATAATAGAGGCCATCGTCACCAGTTGATTTTTGTCTTTATACGGCAGTCCGTCAGCGCGCCCTTCCCAGACCGTATCCACGGCTTTAACCATCTTTTGATTCGCACGCTTCAGCAACGCCACATCGGTAGTATTCGCGGTATACATCCAGGTATCTGGCCAGAACCAGCCTTCCACCCACTCCGGGTTTTCCAGCTTCAGTGCTCTGGCGACGGTTTCGTAGCTATCATCGCTCAGCGTATGCTTCATATACGGTGCATCGCGCAATTGTTTCAGGTAATCGCTCAGGCGCATCCCCTCAACCAGACGTAACGGAAACTGCGCTTCTTTGCCGCTTTCCAGCAATTGCAGCATCTCGCGTACGGTCATATCAGGTGTTAAACGATAGGTTCCGGCTTTAAAATGCGAAAGATCGGGTTCAACACGTAACAACCACTGGAATACCCGCGGACGATTGATAACCTTGTCCGTATACAGTTGTTCCCCCAGTGCCAGACGGCCCGTCCCCGCTTTCAGCGTAAAAATCGTCTCTTCTTTGATCAATAACTTACTGTCCGCCAGATGGCGAACTTTCCACATTCCCACTCCCGCGGCAATGCCCAGCACAACCAGCAATAACAGGACAACGAGTAACAATTTTTTCATGACTAATTTGGATGCTCACAAAGTGGGGCTAAAAAATTGAATAACAAACGTGAAGACAACGGCCTGTCATCACAGGTACGCACGGGGATAACAGGCATTAATGCATTGCAGACGACGATTTCTTCGGCCTGCATAACCTCCGCCAACCCGGCATACACTTCGACAACCCTGAAAGGCGATTGTGCCAGCATACGTATACAGAATTGTCGCATAATGCCATTCACACCTGCCTGATCCAGCCGGGGCGTATAAACCACGTCGTCTTTTCGCCAGAACAAATTAGCCGCACAGCATTCCGTAACCCATCCCTCGCTGTCAAGAACCAGCGCTTCATCGGCGTCCGTCTGTTCAAGATGAGAGCGGATCAGCACCTGCTCCAGCCGATTCAGATGCTTAAGCCCGGCAAGCATCGGGTTGCGCCCCAGACGAACAGGACTTAACGCCAGCACGATGCCTTGCTTTCGCCAGCTATCATAATGTGCAGGGTAAGCTGATACAGAGAGAATACGAGTCGGCTCATGACAACTAGCCCCACTGTAACCACGACCGCCGCTGCCACGGCTGATAATCACTTTCAGTACGCCACCTGCATGCATTGCTGCCAGTTTTTCCATTTCAGCTTGCAGTTCTGGCCACTTATCGAAGGGGATAAACAATGTTTGGCATGCGTCCTGCAAACGCTGGAGATGCGCGGCAAAAAAGCAAATTTTGCCGTCGGTAATACGCGCAGTGGTAAAGCAGCCATCACCAAACTGTGTCGCCCGATCGCTTGCAGCCAGCACATCCTGCTCACGGCCATTAATTAAGAACATAGTGGCTCCTTATTCGTGGTCCGCTAGTTTGGCAGGATGAGTCACCCAGGACAAGGATTGAAAACTGAATAAAAAAAGGCCCGACAAGCGGACCTTTTCTCTTAGAGCCTGGTAAGTCACCTGCTGGTACTTAGATCTTTTTGAAGATCACAGAACCGTTGGTACCACCGAAGCCGAAGGAGTTGCACAATGCGTATTCCATACCGCTAACCTGACGCGCCTCGTGCGGAACGAAGTCCAGGTCACAACCTTCATCCGGGTTATCCAGGTTGATGGTTGGCGGAACGGCCTGATCGCGCAGCGCCAGAATAGAGAAAATAGACTCTACCGCGCCCGCAGCACCCAACAGGTGCCCGGTCATGGATTTGGTTGAACTGACCATCACGCTACGTGCAGCATCACCAAACACCGATTTCACGGCCTGGGTTTCTGCTTTATCACCTGCTGGTGTGGACGTACCATGCGCATTGACATAGCCAATACGACCTGGTTCAATCGCCGCATCACGCAGTGCATTGACCATCGCCAGCGCAGCACCTGCACCGTTTTCCGGAGGTGATGTCATATGGTAAGCATCGCTGCTCATACCAAAGCCAACCACTTCAGCATAGATTTTTGCGCCACGCGCTTTCGCATGCTCGTACTCTTCCAGTACCACCATACCTGCGCCGTCGCCCAACACAAAACCGTCACGCTCTTTGTCCCACGGACGGCTTGCCGCTTGCGGGTTATCGTTACGCGTAGACAGCGCACGTGCTGCGCCAAAGCCACCCACACCCAGCGGTGTACTGGCTTTTTCTGCTCCCCCCGCAACCATCGCGTCCGCATCGCCGTATGCAATGATACGCGCGGCATGACCGATGTTGTGCACGCCTGAAGTACAGGCCGTGGCGATGGAGATGCTTGGCCCTTGCAGGCCGTACATGATGGTCAGATGACCCGCCACCATGTTAACAATCGTCGACGGAACGAAGAACGGGCTGATCTTACGCGGTCCACCATTTACCAGAGAGGTATGGTTTTCTTCGATAAGACCGAGACCGCCAATACCGGAGCCGATAGCGGCGCCAACACGGTGAGCGTTCTCTTCCGTAATTTCGAGGCCAGAATCCTGCATGGCCTGAACGCCAGCGACAATTCCATATTGAATGAAGGCATCCATCTTGCGCTGTTCTTTGCGCGAGATAATGTCATCACAGTTAAAATCCTTTACTAAGCCAGCAAATTTCGTTGCATAGGCGCTAGTATCGAAATGGTCGATCAGGCTGATGCCACTCTGACCGGCAAGGAGAGCTTTCCAGGTAGACTCTACGGTATTGCCGACAGGAGACAACATGCCCAGTCCGGTCACAACTACACGACGCTTAGACACGGTTGTCCTCCAGGGAGGGAAAAATAATTCAAGTGGGAAAAAAAGATAAAACTCAGGCGGTCGAGTGACCGCCTGGAGATGTTCACTTACGCCTGGTGGCCGTTGATGTAATCAATGGCAGCCTGAACGGTAGTGATTTTCTCAGCTTCTTCGTCCGGAATCTCAGTATCAAACTCTTCTTCCAGAGCCATTACCAGCTCAACGGTGTCAAGAGAATCCGCGCCCAGGTCTTCAACGAAGGAAGCATTGTTGGTAACTTCTTCCTGCTTAACGCCAAGCTGTTCGCCGATAATTTTCTTAACGCGTTCTTCGATAGTGCTCATACTCTTAAATTTCCTATCAAAACTCGCTTTCGCGATGGTTTTCGTAGTGTATAAAATGTTGAAAAATTTGCAACTAAATCCCGGCAGGTCTTACCACGATTTTACGTTATTTTGAGGCTAATCCCTACAATAACGCAAATCTTTTTCATCGTGGTTAAACCATGTACATCCCGCCGTTGACGTGCAAAGTCTCACCAGTGATGTAACTTGCTTCGTCGGAAGCTAAAAATGCAACCGCGCTGGCGATTTCCTGAGCGCCACCAAGGCGACCCGCAGGAACCTGCGCCAGAATACCCGCACGCTGATCATCAGACAGCGCACGCGTCATGTCCGTTTCAATAAAGCCCGGAGCAACAACGTTTACAGTAATACCACGGGACGCGACTTCGCGCGCCAGTGATTTACTGAAGCCAATCAGACCCGCTTTCGCCGCAGCGTAGTTAGCCTGACCCGCATTTCCCATGGTACCAACCACAGAACCGATAGTGATAATACGACCATGACGCTTTTTCATCATAGCTCGCATTACCGCTTTTGACAGACGGAAAACAGATGACAGGTTGGTTTCGATGATATCGTTCCACTCGTCATCTTTCATGCGCATTAACAGGTTATCACGAGTAATCCCGGCATTATTGACCAGGATATCGACTTCACCAAATTCTGCACGAATATTTTCCAGAACAGATTCGATAGATGCAGGATCGGTCACATTCAACATCAGACCTTTACCCTTTTCACCTAAGTAATCGCTGATGGCCTGCGCGCCGCTTTCGCTTGTTGCAGTGCCGATAACGATCGCGCCACGGGCAACGAGTGTCTCTGCAATTGCGCGGCCAATGCCACGGCTTGCACCGGTAACCAGCGCGATTTTTCCTTCAAAACTCATGGTTTTCCTCTTTTATTGCTCTAGCGCCGCAGACAACGCCGCCGGCTCATTCAGTGCCGAAGCAGTCAGGGTGTCAACAATACGTTTCGTTAAACCGGTGAGGACTTTACCCGGACCGACTTCATACAGGTGCTCTACGCCCTGAGATGCCATAAATTCAACGGTTTTAGTCCACTGAACCGGGCTGTAAAGCTGACGAACCAGCGCATCGCGGATAGCATCGGCGGTGGTTTCGCACTTCACGTCAACGTTGTTCACAACGGAAACAGTCGGCGTGTTAAAGGTAATTTTCTGCAGTTCAATAGCCAGTTTCTCGGCTGCAGGCTTCATTAGCGCACAGTGAGATGGAACACTAACCGGCAGCGGTAACGCACGCTTAGCGCCAGCAGCTTTACAGGCCGCGCCTGCACGCTCTACAGCTTCTTTGTGTCCGGCGATAACCACCTGACCTGGTGAGTTAAAGTTTACCGGTGAAACCACCTGACCTTCAGCAGACTCTTCACACGCTTTCGCGATAGCGGCATCATCCAGACCAATGATAGCAGACATGCCACCTGTGCCTTCAGGAACGGCTTCCTGCATAAATTTTCCACGCAGTTCAACCAGGCGCACGGCATCAGCAAAATTGATAACACCTGCACACACCAGCGCAGAATATTCACCCAGACTGTGACCTGCCATCAGCGCTGGCGTTTTACCCCCCTGCTGCTGCCATACGCGATACAGCGCGACAGATGCCGTCAACAGTGCTGGCTGCGTCTGCCAGGTTTTATTCAGTTCTTCTGCCGGACCTTGTTGAGTCAGAGCCCAAAGATCATAGCCCAGCGCTGCTGAAGCTTCAGCAAAAGTTTCTTCAACAATTGGGTAGCTTGCTGCCATATCAGACAACATTCCAACGGTTTGAGAACCCTGACCCGGGAACACAAATGCAAATTGCGTCATATTAAAATCCTTATACTAGAAACGAACCAGCGCGGAGCCCCAGGTGAATCCACCTCCGAAGGCTTCAAGCAATACCAACTGGCCTGCTTTAATTCGCCCGTCGCGGACGGCTTCGTCCAACGCGGACGGTACGGAAGCCGCTGACGTATTGCCGTGTCTGTCCAGCGTGACGACGACATTATCCATCGACATGCCCAGCTTTTTCGCTGTTGCGCTGATAATGCGAAGGTTTGCCTGATGTGGCACCAGCCAGTCCAGCGCAGAACGGTCGAGATCATTTGCTTCCAGCGTTTCATCAACGATATGAGCAAGTTCGGTAACCGCAACTTTAAATACTTCGTTACCCGCCATCGTCAGGTGAATCGGGTTTTCCGGATTCACGCGATCGGCATTTGGCAGCGTCAGCAGTTCGCCATAGCTACCGTCAGCGTGCAGATGGGTGGAGATAATACCCGGCTCTTCTGATGCGCTCAGTACAACCGCACCCGCGCCATCACCAAAAATAATAATCGTCCCGCGATCGGTTGGATCACAGGTGCGCGCCAGCACATCTGATCCGACAACCAGCGCATGTTTGACCGCGCCAGATTTTACATACTGATCGGCAACGCTAAGTGCATAGGTAAAACCAGCACAGGCTGCTGCAACATCAAACGCTGGGCAGCCTTTAATCCCCAGCATACTTTGGATCTGGCACGCCGCGCTTGGAAATGCGTGGGTTGATGACGTGGTAGCAACCACAATCAGACCAATTTGCTCTTTGTCGATGCCGGCCATTTCAAGTGCACGGTTAGCGGCAGCAAAGCCCATCGTCGCAACTGTTTCATTTGGCCCAGCAATATGGCGTTCGCGGATACCTGTACGACTGACGATCCACTCATCAGACGTCTCGACCATTTTTTCCAAATCGGCGTTAGTACGCACTTGTTCAGGCAGATAGCTGCCAGTACCAATAATCTTCGTATACATGTACGCTCAGTCACTTTTTGGTTATATACCGCCACGAGCAAATCACTGGTACGTTGACAGCACCCTCAGCCGGCACTGTTACCTGTGCACTCGTGAGTTGATACTTTCGCCACCGTCCAGCAGTTCGAATCCAGCTGGGTATACAGATTCCAGGCGAGCGGCAATTCGCTGAGGAACTTGTCGCTGCACCGCCTGCACTGCCTGTTCAATCGCGACTTCAAATGCTCGCTGATTGGCAGCACCATGACTCTTAATCACCGTGCCGCGCAATCCTAACAGACAGGCGCCATTATACTGGTCGGGGTTGAGGTGACTAAATCGCCTTGTCAGGCTTTTTTGTAACCAACGTTTTAATAACAGCAGCCACCACGACCGTTTTTTGCCCTCACCCTGAGATTTCAGCAGTGAAAGGAACATTCTGACAACACCTTCCATCGTCTTTAATGTGACATTACCTGTAAAGCCGTCACAGACCAACACATCTGTTTTGCCAGTCAGCAACTCATTGGCTTCAAGATAGCCGATATAATTGATAGAAGGGATTGTTTTTAGCACAGCAGAAGCATCCCGAATACTGTCGAGACCCTTAGTTTCTTCTTCACCGATATTGAGTAACGCAACGCGAGGATTGGCAATCCCAACCACCTCTTCTGCCAACACGGAACCCATGACGGCAAATTGCACCAACATCGTACTATCGCAATCCACGTTGGCACCTAAATCCAGCACCACCGTTTTGCCCTTTTGCTGATGTGGTAAAACCGTAACCAGCGCAGGACGCTCAATACCCTCAAGGGGTTTGAGCAAGAGTTTCGCAAGTCCCATTAATGCGCCCGTATTACCAGCGCTGACACAGGCTTGTGCTCGACCTTCTTTCACGAGCTCCAGGGCGACACGCATTGAGCTTCCACGACTGGCGCGGATGGCTTGCGAGGGCCGGGCATCACTGGCAATAACTGACTGAGCAGGGATAATCTGCAGACGTGAACGTTGTTCGAAGTCAGCTTTGGCAAGTAATGGCGTGATTGTATCGGGATCCCCGACTAAAAGAAGAGTGAGTTGCGAATTAGAATTCAGTGCCTGCAATGCTGCAGGCACTGTCACGGTAGGGCCAAAATCTCCCCCCATGACATCTAACGCCAGGGTTAGACGTGTCAAGGTATCGTCGCTGCCCGGTTAGGTATTTCCCCAGTTACCCAGGGAAAGCCTCACTAAGCTTCATCACGCTTGTGCTCTCTGTCTTTCTCACCGAAGTGGGAAATTCATTGAGTCATGCGTGATTACTTAGCGATTACCTTACGGCCACGGTAGAAACCGTCGGCAGTGATGTGGTGACGCAGGTGTTGTTCACCAGAAGTTTTGTCTACAGACAGGCTGGTGACTGCGGTCAGAGCGTCATGAGAACGACGCATGCCACGTTTGGAACGGGTTGGTTTATTCTGTTGTACGGCCATGGACCTTACTCCTCAATTACTTACGCTTTAAGCTGGCTAATACGGCAAATGGGTTTGGTTTTTGCGCTTCATCAGGCAATTCGCCAAAGACCATGTCCGCCTCGGACACTTCACAGTGTTCAGAATCATGCACCGGAACTACCGGCAAGGAGAGGATAATCTCATCTTCAACCATTGCAAGCAGATCGATTTCACCGAATTCGTTAACCTCAATCGGCTCATACGCTTCCGGGAGTGCTTCAGCCTGCTCGTCAGAACGGACAGGACTAAAACAATATGTTGTGTGAACATGAAGTGGGAACGGTTTCCCGCAACGCTGACACTCGAGCGTAACCGAAACCTTCGCATCACCGGTTATAACGGCAAGGCGCTGGTTATCGATAGCGAACGACATGGAGCATTCCACATCACTGTCCACACTGACTACAGAATCGGCGACGCGCTCAACCAGATCAGAAGTATAGATACCTTCATAATCGAGGCGTTTTTGAGCCGTACGAACCGGATCAAGAGTCAGGGGTAATTTTACCTTTTGCATAGGGCGCGCATATTAACTTTGTAACGTCATATAGTCAAAGAAAAAGGCAGCCTGTGGTTGCCTTTTGCCAATAATTCGCACACATTGCGGGTCATCGACTTAAAATCGATCACGACAAGCCATCGCAGCCAGCTTGAAGGACGAAGTCCATAGTTTAAAATGGCTCTCATCATTACGCTATATGCGGGGGAAAAAATATGCCTCAACTTATTCTTGCGTCCACCTCTCCCTGGCGTCGCGCTTTGCTCGAAAAATTGGCCATCCCGTTTGAATGCGCAGCCCCGGAGGTTGATGAAACCCCCTTACCCGGCGAAACACCTCGGCATTTAGTGTTACGCCTGGCACAAGAAAAAGCGCAATCCCTTGCGCATCGGTTTCCATCACATTTGATAATTGGGTCTGATCAAATTTGTGTTCTTGATGGTGAAATAACCGGCAAGCCGTTAACGGAAGAAAACGCCAGACAACAATTAACCAAAGCCAGTGGAAATATTGTCACTTTTTACACCGGACTGGCGCTTTATAATTCAGCTAACGGTCATCTACAAACCGAAGTTGAACCGTTCGATGTCCATTTTCGCCATTTAAGTGACATGGAAATTGAAGATTACGTGCGTAAAGAACGCCCGTTACATTGCGCAGGTAGTTTTAAAAGTGAAGGATTAGGGATAGCGCTCTTTGAGCGTCTGGAAGGCCGCGATCCTAACACACTGATTGGCTTGCCGTTGATCGCGTTGTGTCAGATGCTGCGCCGGGAAGACATGAATCCGTTAAAAGCCTAGTTAATCTGCCTGATGGCGACGCGGTGCGTCTTATCAGGCCTACGGCGCATAGCGCGATTGTAGGCCTGATAAGCAACGCGTATCAGGCTTTGCTGCGCAATACCTCAAGGCAGCGCTTCAGTTGATTATCCATCGGCGCTTCAATACGCATAACCTCACCCGTACCGGGATGGGTAAACTTCAACGCAGCAGCATGCAGGAACAGCCGGTTCAACCCCGTACCCGACAGTTGCTTATCAAACTCACGGTCGCCATAGCGGTCATCAAAAGCAATCGGATGCCCGGCAAATTGCGTATGGACACGGATCTGGTGAGTACGACCGGTTACCGGGCTACAGCGTACCAGCGTGGCAAACGCATAGCGTTCTTCTACTTTAAAACGGGTTTCCGACGGTTTCCCTTCCTGATTCACCCGCACGATACGCTCACCGCTTTGCAGAATGTTCTTTAACAAAGGTGCCTGCACAGTTTTGACATGCGATTGCCACTGACCCCTTACCAGCGCCAGATAGTCTTTTTGCATGCCTTTTTCACGCAATTGTTCATGCAGTGAACGCAGCGCTGAGCGCTTTTTGGCGACCAGCAGCACACCAGAGGTATCACGGTCCAGACGATGCACCAGTTCAAGGAAACGCGCTTCCGGACGTAAAGCACGTAAACCTTCGATCACACCAAAGCTTAATCCGCTGCCACCATGAACGGCAGTGCCAGAAGGTTTGTTAAGCACCAGTATATGGTCATCTTCATACAAAATGACATCAGTCAGCGCAGCGACCTTCTGCAAATTCGGAGAAATCGCTTCTTCTTCACGCTCAGCGACACGCACAGGCGGAATACGCACAATATCCCCGTCTTCGAGTTTGTACTCGGGTTTGATGCGTTTTTTATTCACCCGCACTTCGCCTTTACGCAAAATGCGATAAATCATACTTTTCGGCACACCTTTGAGCTGGGTGCGCAAAAAGTTGTCGATGCGTTGCCCTGCTTCATCGGCAGTAATGGCAACTATTTTTACGGCTGGAGTCTCTGTTTTCATGGGGGCCGATTTTAAATAGCCATCAAGATTCGCGCCACACATTTTTCTATGCTTATATTAACTGCTATACCCTATTACTTAAGTTTGACATAACCGATTTGGTGGTTATTAAAGCAATCACCAGGCGGAAGTGTAAAAACTGTGAGTAACCGGGTGATAAATGGCAAAAGTCATCTTGCTATAACAAGGTTAGCAGTGGAATAATGGTCTTGTTTCCGTGTTGAATCTTGTTAAAACAAGAACTTTTCCGGAATGACCCAATTTTGCCCGACCGATCATCAACGCAGCAATGGCGTAAGACGTATTGATCTTTCAGGCAGTTAGCGGGCTGCGGGTTGCAGTCCTTACCGGTAAGTGCTCTATGGATTTCGCGTTGTAGGAAGGCGGCAAGTCTGGAATTCCCAGCTGCTTACTCCTGTAAGTCGCTGGGGTGAGAAGATGAAGCCAACGCACCAACAGCGTGAAAGACGACAAGCACAATGGAAGCTTCTCTGGAGAGTAATACCCAGACTGTTCCCCTGATAATTGCGCTGTGTTTCCGTATGAAATACAGGCAACCGACACTCTGCGCCTCTTTGAGCTGACGATAACCGTGAGGTTGGCGACGCGAATAGACACGAGGCCATCGGTTCACACCCGGAAAGGCATTTCTCTGCCCGCAGCTTAGTCGTCAATGTAAGAATAATGAGTAAGTTACGATGAAAAGAATGTTAATTAACGCGACTCAGCAGGAAGAGTTGCGTGTCGCCCTTGTAGATGGGCAGCGTCTGTACGATCTGGATATCGAAAGTCCTGGACACGAGCAGAAAAAAGCCAACATCTATAAAGGTAAAATTACCCGTATTGAACCGAGTCTGGAAGCCGCTTTTGTTGATTACGGCGCTGAACGTCACGGTTTCCTCCCGTTAAAAGAAATTGCCCGCGAATATTTCCCTGCAAACTACAGTTCCCATGGCCGTCCCAACATTAAAGATGTGTTGCGTGAAGGTCAGGAAGTTATCGTTCAGATAGATAAAGAAGAGCGCGGAAATAAAGGCGCGGCACTGACAACCTTTATCAGTCTGGCTGGCAGCTATCTCGTTTTGATGCCAAACAACCCGCGTGCGGGTGGCATCTCTCGTCGCATTGAAGGCGACGACCGTACCGAATTAAAAGAAGCGCTGGCAAGCCTGGAACTGCCTGATGGCATGGGGCTTATCGTGCGTACCGCGGGTGTTGGCAAATCTGCTGAAGCGCTGCAGTGGGACCTGAGCTTCCGTCTGAAACACTGGGAAGCTATTCAAAAAGCAGCTGAAAGTCGCCCCGCCCCGTTCCTGATCCACCAGGAAAGCAACGTCATCGTTCGTGCTTTCCGTGACTATTTACGTCAGGATATTGGTGAAATCCTTATCGATAACCCGAAAGTGATGGAGATGGCGCGTCAGCACATCGCTGCGCTGGGTCGTCCGGATTTCAGCAGCAAAATCAAACTGTACACCGGCGAAATCCCACTGTTCAGCCACTACCAGATTGAATCGCAGATTGAATCTGCCTTCCAACGTGAAGTGCGTCTGCCTTCCGGCGGGTCAATCGTTATCGACAGCACTGAAGCGCTGACGGCTATCGATATCAACTCCGCACGCGCAACCCGCGGCGGCGATATTGAAGAAACGGCGTTTAACACCAACCTTGAAGCTGCCGATGAAATTGCGCGTCAGTTGCGTCTACGTGACCTTGGTGGCCTGATCGTCATCGACTTTATCGATATGACTCCGGTTCGCCACCAACGTGCGGTAGAAAACCGGCTGCGCGAAGCCGTTCGTCAGGACAGAGCGCGTATTCAGATCAGCCATATTTCTCGCTTCGGTCTGCTGGAAATGTCCCGTCAGCGTCTGAGCCCGTCTCTGGGTGAATCCAGCCACCACGTCTGCCCGCGTTGCTCCGGCACCGGTACCGTGCGTGACAACGAATCGCTGTCGCTCTCCATTCTGCGTCTGATCGAAGAAGAAGCGCTGAAAGAGAATACCCAGGAAGTTCACGCAATCGTCCCGGTACCCATTGCGTCTTATCTGCTCAACGAAAAACGTACTGCGGTCAATGCCATTGAGACGCGTCAGAATGGTGTACGCTGTGTGATCGTGCCAAACGATCAGATGGAAACGCCGCACTATTCCGTACTGCGTGTACGTAAAGGGGAAGAGACGCCAACTCTGAGCTATCTGCTGCCGAAACTGCACGAAGAAGCGATGGCATTGCCGACGGAAGAAGAATACGTCGAGCGTAAGCAACCTGAACAACCGGCACTCGCAACGTTTGCGATGCCTGATGTTCCGCCTGCCCCGGCGCTACAAGAACCCGTTGCGAAACCTGCCTCTGCGCCAAAAGTTGCCGCAACAGCTGCCGCAACAGCCGCACAGCCTGGTTTGATTAGCCGTTTCTTCGGCGCGCTGAAGTCTATCTTTAGTGGTAGCGAAGAAGTGAAACCGGTGGAGCAACCCGCACCGAAAGCCGAAGAAAAGACTGAACGCCAGCAGGATCGTCGTAAGCCGCGCCAAAACAATCGTCGCGACCGCAACGAACGCCGTGATAACCGCGACAACCGTGGCGATCGTGACAACCGCAACGAACGTTCAGAAAATGGCGAAAACCGCGATGAAAATCGTCGTAACCGTCGTCAGGCACAGCAGCAGAATGCTGAAGCGCGTGACAACCGTCAGCAATCCAGCGAAGTTGCAGATAAAGCAAAATCCGGCGACGAGCAGCAGGCTCCGCGTCGTGAACGCAATCGCCGTCGCAACGATGATAAGCGTCAGGCGCAGCAGGAAGTTAAAGAGCTGAACCTGGCTGAACAACCTGCACAGGATTCCGAGCAGGAAGAACGCGTGCGTCAGCCGCAGACTCGTCGTAAACAGCGTCAGTTGAATCAGAAAGTTCGATTCACCGACAGCGCGCCGGTTGAAGCCGAAGTGGCTACTGCAACCATCGTTGCTGAAACCGCCGTTGCTCAACCTGTTGAACAGTCCGCACCGGCTCAACGTACCGAACTGGCTAAAGTCGATTTACCAGCAGTCGTTGCACCAGAGCAAGAAGACAACAACGAAGCACGAGATAACAACGGTATGCCTCGTCGCTCGCGTCGTTCTCCTCGCCATCTGCGCGTAAGCGGGCAGCGTCGTCGTCGCTATCGTGACGAACGTTATCCGGTTCAGTCGCCGATGCCGTTAACGGTTGCCTGTGCTTCTCCTGAATTAGCATCCGGCAAAGTCTGGATTAGCTACCCTGTTGCCCGTGCTCAGGACATGCAGGTTGAAGAACAGCGCGAACAGAAACTGGATCAGGAACAAAACACGCCTGTGGCAGTAGAGCCTCAAGTCGCTGCTGCTGTCGTAGAGCACATTGCGGATGTCCCTGTACAGGAAAACGTCGTGCAACCTGATGTTAGCGTAGCGGAAACGCAGACTGTTGTGGCTGAAACGGCACATCCGGAAGTGATTGCCGCTCCGGTTGCTGAACAACCGCAGCTTATCGCCGTCGCTGATGCACCTGTTGCCGAAGAGATTGCAGCACAAGCTGAGCCTGTTGCTGACGTCGCACCAGCAGCAGTAGCCGAAGAGCCTGTTGAAACCGTAGCTTCCCAGCCAGAAGTGGTTGAAGAGGTTAGTGAGGTTGCGCCGGTTGTTGAGGCAGCCCCCATTGTTGAAGCGCCGAAAGATGCGATGAGTGCCGTAGCGCCCGCCACAGTGGCCGAAGTCGCGACAGCCAGCGTAGACGCTGAACTGATTCACAGCCATGCGACCGCACCGATGACTCGTGCACCAGCACCGGAATATGTACCAGAAGCACCGCGTCATAGCGACTGGCAGCGCCCTGCTTTTGCCTTTGAGGGTAAAGGTGCGGCAGGTGGACACAGTGCCAGCCATCAGGCAACCGCGCCAGCAACGCGCCCGCAGCCTGTTGAGTAAGTCATAAGCAATGAAAAAGCCGACCTCAGGGTCGGCTTTTTTTATACGTCGTGAACGCCCCTCATCCCCGTTACCTGTGGCATAACATCTTTCATCAGTGCCAGAAATTTGCGTAAGCGGGTTGGATAATAACGCGCCCAGGGGTAAACCAAATGCACGGGCAATGACGACGCATGCCAGTCAGGTAATAGCGTAATCAATCTTCCACAGGCTATATCGTCTTCAACCATCCAGCTTGAGACAAGGGTAACCCCCAGCCCCGCAAGCGCAGCATTTCTGGCGACATAAATACTGTCGGTACTTAATCTGGGAGAAATATTCAACGTGATAGCTTCGTTACGCTGGTGATGAAGTAACGACACGCTGTGCTGATAAAATGTATTTACCGCGATCCAGGGCAGCGCCGATAGCTGTTCAGGGTGAGCCAAAATCCCAAATTGTGCGAGAAGCTCAGGACTTGCCACCATACTTCGCGGGACTTCAGCCAACAATACCGAAACCGTTGCCGGATCAACCTCAGCCCCAACCCGGATAGCGCAGTCGATATTATCGCTGAGAAAATCAACGGTCTTATCATTCAGCATCCACTCAACGGATAACTGTGGATAGCGGGAAAGGAATTGCAGAAGCGGTTCAAGGAGTTGCTGTTGGCCGAACGCATGCGGTGCCCGAACCCGCAACGTCCCCACGGGCTCATCCTCCGTGACGTTCAGTCCATCCTCCAGCGCCAGCCAGGCATCAATAATGTGTTTGGCGTGCTGATACCCTCGCTCGCCATCATCAGTCAGTTTCATTGCATGGGTGGTACGCATAATCAGCTTAACGCCCAACAGCGTCTCAAGGGATTGCAGTCGTCGACTGACGGTTGCCTGGGTGGTACCCATTTGCTTTGCCGCCGCTGAAAGCGAACCAGCCTCGACGATGCGCACAAACGTGCGCATCAACTCCACCCTGTCTATACGTTCGGTTTTTATCATTTAGTCATTATTCATACGTGTAGCGTATAACTGTTTTACCACTGCGCGCGCTACCGTGCTACCGCTTGAAGGATAAAAATAGCCGCACATCCTGTGATTGAGGAATCATTTGTGAACACACACACCGCACTTTCCCGTTGGGTTATTTTTGTTCTGGCACTGGGCGCTGGGTTCAGCGTTGCAGCAATCTATTATGCCCAGCCTCTTTTGCCTTTAATGGGCCAGGACCTGGCCTTAAGCATCACCGGCATGGGTCTGGTGCCTACGCTCACCCAGGCAGGATACGCGCTGGGCATTTTGTTTTTGTTGCCGTTGGGCGACCGTTATGACCGCCGGACATTAATCCTGCTAAAAAGCGTCGCTCTTGCCGCACTGCTGTTGGCGTGCAGCTTTACCGGACAGTTACATTCGCTACTGCTGGTTAGCTTATTGATGGGAATGGCAGCGACCATGGCTCAGGATATTGTGCCTGCCGCAGCCATCCTTGCACCTGAAGGTAAACAGGGGAAAACGGTGGGTGCCGTCATGACCGGTCTGCTGCTGGGGATCTTACTCTCACGGACCATCAGCGGGCTGGTAGGTGAGGCCTATGGCTGGCGGGAAATGTATCAACTCGCCGCCGTCAGTATTGCTGTGATTGCCGTACTGATGTGGACAATGCTGCCCCGCTTTACGGTCCATTCCACGCTGAGTTATCCGGCATTACTGCTCTCCATGGCGCAACTGTGGCGTCGTTATCCTGCACTGCGCCGGGCGGCGTTGGCGCAGGGCTTTCTGTCTGTTGCCTTCAGCGCCTTCTGGTCAACACTGGCGGTTATGCTATCTGAGCATTACCACATGGGCAGTGCGATGGCGGGAGCATTTGGTATTGCAGGGGCAGCCGGAGCGCTGGCAGCCCCGATGGCAGGCCATCTGGCAGATAAAGTCGGTGCCGGACGGGTAACACAATTGGGCGCTCTGTTAGTCACGCTTTCTTTTGCACTTATGTTCCTGCTTCCGGCCTTACCAGTACAGGGGCAATGGTTGCTGATTGCCCTGTCGGCGATAGGCTTTGATCTCGGGCTGCAGTCAAGCCTGGTCGCCCACCAGAATCTGGTTTATAGCCTGGAGTCTCAGGCACGAGGTCGTCTGAATGCGTTGCTATTCACTATGGTGTTTATCGGCATGGCGCTGGGTTCTGTACTCGGAAGTCAGGTCTATGCGCTGGCAGACTGGGAAGGCGTGGTGACGCTAGCCACGTTCAGCGGCGTTGTTGCACTGGTAATTAGACTGACGGGTAAATTGCCGGTTAGCCAGACAACGACAGCCTAAAAAAATGCCCGCTCCGGGGTGTATGTGGAGCGGGCAGACAAACATATCCAGTTTCATGATATGTTTCAAAAATGATCGTTACCGGTTGAGCTGGAACAGTGACATTCCCTGCATATCGGTAAACGTTTTATATGACGCCTGTAGCGCAGCCTGCTGCATAACATAAGAAGAAATCGCCGCATTCCAGTCAACATCAACCAGATTGCTCATCTGTTGCGTTTGACCCAACGCACGATCGGCCCCCAACGAGTCCAGAGCGCTAAGTTCACTGAGTTGCGTACCGAGCTCAGCGCGAACAGACAACACATTATTCAGTGAGTTCTTCAGACCACGGTTGGACTTATCGATGGCTGCTTTGGCTGCATCTTTGGCCGCATCATTGCCTTCAATCGGCGTATTCAGGGCTGCAATAGCGGTATCCAACATGACGAATAGGTTCGTTTCTGGCTTGCTACCGTCTGGCTCTGGAACCGCGTTGCTGGTCACCGAGTTAAAAATCTTATCTCCGGTATGACCAATCACCATTGACCGGGCAGCATCGACCTGTTGGGTGATATTTTGAGTTCCACCACTATAAGCACCATCAGTCTGGGAAAATGGTGGCGCTTCCGTTTTGTAGCCGCCAAAGATATAGCGACCATTACCGTCAGTACTGTTCGCCAGATTCATTAACTGATCGCGGATCCCTTGTAAATCAGTTGCTAACGATGCCCGGTTATCATCACTCAATGTACCGTTGCCTGCGTTGACAATCTTTTCCTGCGCAGCGGTAATCGCGGTCGTCGCCCGACTTAAAACGTTCTCTTCCAGTGACACTTTTTGCGTCGCGAAAGTACGCGCCAACGTATATTGGCTGTTCTGCGCCTGAGCCTGTGAAAGTACCACGGCCTGTGATGCGGCAATCGGATCGTCAGACGGGTTGTTCACGCGTTTCCCCGTTGACATCTGCTCGCCAAATTTCAACCATTCAGCCTGAGAGTTGGTGATGCCCCGCATGTTCTGCTGGTACATCATCTGAGTACTGATACGCATTGAGTTCCTCTCCCTTAGCGAATATTCAGCAGTGCATCAAAGAGCGAATTCGCCGTTTGCAGCACCTGAGCGTTGGCCAGGTAATACTGCTGATAACGCTGCAAATTCCCGTACTCTTCGTCGAGGTTAACCCCGGAAATAGACTGTTGCTGATTTGAAAGCTGCGTGACTACGTTGTTTTGCGTAGTGCTGCTGGTTTTTAAGGTCGCCGTTTTGTTCCCGACATCGCTCACCAGCGTAGCGTAAGCATCGTTAAAGGTTTTATTCCCGATGGTTGCCTTGGTTTGCAGATCCAGCAGTTTCTGGCCGTTACGGTTATCGCTCTTTCCTTTATCGACATTGGGATCAGTATCATTTTTGGACACCTCAGCCATGGCGATTTTCGACTCATCGGTCACCGCCACTTTCATATTAATAATGGCGTCACCCACGGGTTTCACCGTGAAGCTGTCATTTGCCAGCGCACCATTTTTGACGGTGATTTCCAGCCCATCAAAAGACATTTTTCCGTTAGTGACCGCCGGCTTAAAGCTGGTATTGTCAGCCAGGCGGGTTACCTGCCAGTCAGTGCCATCAAAGGTAATTTTATAGTCGGTTGCCTGCACCGACGAGCTATCCGTCATTTTAACGTCAAGCGCACCTGCCCCTTTATTCTTTGTATTGCTAAGGACTGCCGGGCCACCAATTTCGAAAAAGTCTTTGCCTTGAACGCCGTTGGCATCAAAACCTTCTTTGTGTTGCGTGTTAAACCTATCAGCAAAGGCGAGAGCCAACTGGCCAAGGGTATTACGCGTCTGGTCGAGTTCCTGCGAACGGAACGTCAACAGCCCGCCCAGCGAGCCGGTCGTGATCAGCTTTTCCGGGATGGCAACTTCTCCGGCCACGCCGTCAACATAAGCGACGGTCGTGCGAGAGGGATCATCGCTGGAAGGTACAGCGGCCAGTTGGCGAGCATTGCTGCCTTGTACCAGCGAATAGCCATTCGCCATGGTCACGTTATAGGTGCCGCCGTCCTGAATACTGACTTCCACGCCGACAATCTTATTCAGCTCACTCACCAGTTGATCGCGCTGATCGAGCAGATCGTTAGGTGATGCACCCGCGCCAACGCCGGTCAAGCGGGAGATTTGATCGTTAAGGCTGGCAATTTGCTTCGAATAGTTGTTGATCTGATCGACGCTGGCTTTAACAGCAATATTGACCTGCTTATCCTGATCGCGCAGATATTGGTCAGTCGTTCTGAACTGATTGACTAAGCCATCAGCTTTACCGATAAGTGCCTGACGCGCCGCCGGATCTTCTGCGTTGCTCACCAACGTCTGCAGACTGGTAAAAAAGCCCTGCATCGACGTTGAGATCGAACTGGTTTTGCTGGCAAGCAGGTTGTCGATTTTTGACATTTGCTCATAACGTGTCGTCAGACCGCTGCTCTGGTTCTGCGCCGCACGTAACTGATTAGTGATAAATGAGTCATACTCACGCTGTACGCCAGAAACATAGACACCATTGCCGACCCAGCCCCCCGCACCCAGCGTGCTGTTCGCCTGCGCCATAATTGTCGTTTGTCGGGTATATCCGGCAACGTTATAGCTGGAGATATTATTACTGGCAGTGTTCAACGCGGCCTGCGCTGCGCTGAGTCCACTCATCGCGTTATTAATCAAGCTGGACATGGAGGTTCCTTGTAATCCTTCAATACTCGGTATTATCGGCAGCAGGTCAGCAGACTTGAGCTATTTAAAAGAGATTATCGAGATTCGTGCTGTAGGTTTTACTCACCTTTTCGCTCATCGATTTTAGCTGCTGGATCATACTGGTTAATTTGCGCGCATAGTTAGGGTCGGTGGCGTAACCGGCATTCTGCAATGCCTGGGCACCCTGCTCAGCGGTCGCGGCACCGGTCACCGCTGCGTAACGCGGATTGCGGGATATCAGACCGACATAATCCGACAGTGCTTCAAGATAGGAGCTATAAACACGGAATTTCGCTTTCACTTTTTTCGCCTCACCGTTTTCGTATTCGGTGGTGGTAATTTCAGTGGTCGGCCCTTTCCAGCTTCCCGAGGCTTTTACCCCAAAAATGTTAAAGCTCGGCTCGCCGTTCTCCCGTCGAATTTGTCGTTGCCCCCACCCGGACTCCAGCGCAGCCTGCGCCAGAATCAGATGATGAGGAACCCCGCTCTGCTGACTGGCCAGTTTTGCCGGCAACGAAAGTTGAGCCAGGAAGTCTTTGCTGTCACCCGACAGCGGCTCATCATAGCTTTCTGTGGTTCTGGGCATGGCTTTACGGACCAGTTGCGTCAGCGTCTGGTTTTGATAGCTGGTCACCGTTTCCAGCGAGAACTTCATCGGCACCTGCGGCGCATCATCCGCAGGTTGCCCCTGTCCTTGCGTCATCTGCTTGACCATCATTTCTGCCAGTCCCAGTCCTTTTCCTGCCGTCATCTGCTGGGCGATCTGTTGGTCATACATACTGGTGTATAAACGCGTGGAGTCGCTGCTAAACACACCGTCTTTTGGTAGCGCCTCACGCATGCTTTTCAACATCATCTGCACGAACATCCCTTCAACCTGGCGGGCGACCGGGCGGATATTTGCCGCCGGGTCCTGACCCGCTTTTGCTTTCAGTTCGTTCAGTGATTGTGCGTCCCAGGCTGCGCTGGTCAGCAGTTTGCTATCACCAATCATCAGATGATTTCCAGTTTGGCGCGCAGACAACCTGCACTTTGCATGGACTGCAGGATAGACATCAGGTCCATCGGAGTTGCCCCCAGCGCATTCAATGCACGTACGACATTGTTCAGGTTGGCGCTGGAACGAACGCTCTGCAACGAACCACCGCTCTGGCGCAAATCGATCTGCGTTTGTGGCGTCACCACAGTTTGTCCACCACCGAACGGGGTATCCGGCTGGCTGACATTCGCCTGGCGGTTAACCGTAATCGACAGGTTGCCTTGTGCTACAGCGCAACTATCCAGCGTCACTTCACGGTTCATTACCACCGATCCCGTACGGGAGTTAATAATCACCTTCGCGTCCTGCGGCGTGACGTTCACTTCCATATTCTGGATATCCGCGAGGAAACGTACCTGCGAGCTATTGCCACTCGGGACGCGTACCTGAATCGTGCGTGCATCCAACGCAGTCGCACTGCCAAATCCGCGAGAACGGTTGATGGTGTCGGTTATCTGCTGCGCCATAGTGAAATCTTCATTATTCAGCTGCAGATTAATGGTATTACCGCCACCAAACTGGGTGGGTAACTCACGTTCAATAATGGCACCGTTGGTGATACGTCCGCCGTTAAGTTGGTTCACCTGGACACTACTTCCACCCGCTGCGGCACCTGCACCGCCGACCAGAATATTCCCCTGCGCCAACGCATACACCTGGCTATCGACCCCTTTCAGCGGTGTCATCAACAACGTCCCACCACGCAGGCTTTTGGCGTTCCCCATCGAAGAGACCACCACATCGATGGTTTGTCCCTGACGACCAAACGCCGGGAATGACGCGGTCACCATCACCGCCGCCACGTTTTTCAACTGCATATTGGTGCCCGTCGGCACGGTAATACCCAGTTGCGAGAGCATGTTATTCAGCGTTTGCGTGGTAAACGGTGTCTGGGTGGTCTGGTCACCCGTACCGTCCAGTCCCACCACCAGCCCGTAGCCTATCAGCGAGTTTTCACGCACCCCCTGAACACTGGTCAGATCACGAATGCGATCGGCATGCGCAAAGGTGGTAGCCAGTACCAGTACCATTCCAACAAGAGTTTTAAACACTGGATACCTCGCTTACATCGGCGATAAATTAAGGAAGAAACGCTGCAACCAGCCCATATTCTGCGCCTCGTTGATATAGCCGTTACCGACATATTCAATACGCGCATCCGCAACCTGCGTTGACGGTACAGAGTTGCTGCCGCTAATGGTGCGCGGGTTAACAACTCCAGAGAAGCGAATGAATTCAGTACCCTGGTTAATGGCAATCTGTTTTTCACCCACTACATGTAAATTGCCATTCACCAGTACCTGATCAACCGTCACGGTCAACGTACCACTGAAGGTGTTTCTGGCGTTCGCGCCGCCTTTACCGTTAAACGAGTTGCCGCCAGAAGCCTCTACGTCGGCACGCTCGTTGCCAAACAACCCCTGCAGGTAACGTGGTACCGTGTCAAAACCAAAGTTAGTTTTGCCATCACGACTGGCATTCGCCGAGGAGCTTTTGCTCGCACTGACGTTTTCCTGCAATACGATAGTCAGCGTATCGCCAATATTGCGCGGACGGCGGTCTTCAAATAACGGCTGGTAGCCATAATTAATCGGCTGCGCAGACTGAAATATTGATCCATTCGCCACCGGCGTCGGGCCTGGAACTGGCTGAGCAGTCGTCGCGCCCTGAACGAGCGGAGTAGCCGGGATCCAGGCACATCCTGTCAGTGAAACCACCAGCAGGGCCAAAATCGGGTATGGGTGAAGCGCGTATTTTCGCATTGCCTTCATCTTCAAAATCAGTGCGCCGGTGAGGCTTTCACCCCACCGGACATCACTTTAGAGTTGCGTCAGTTTCTGCAGCATCTGATCGGTGGTCGATACCGCTTTACTGTTGATTTCATAAGCACGTTGAACCTGGATCATGTTGACCAGTTCTTCCGCCACGTTGACGTTAGAGGTTTCCACATAACCCTGGTACAACAGGCCCGCGCCGTTCAGCCCCGGCGTACTTTCGTTCGGTGCCCCGGACGATTGCGTTTCGGTGTACAAATTTTCACCAATACTTTCCAGGCCAGTATCATTCATGAAGGTCGTCAGGTTGAGTTGTCCCACCTGAACAGGCGCAGCCTGACCCTGCTGAGTCACACTGACAATACCGTCTCGTCCAATGGTGATGCTCAGCGAGTTAGCCGGGATAGTGATTGCAGGCTGAACCTGAAAACCACCCGCCGTGACCAACTGACCGTTCTGATCCACCTGGAAAGAACCATCACGTGTATAGGCTGACGTCCCATCCGGTAACATGACCTGGAAAAAGCCCTGGCCTTTAATCGCCACATCTTTGCTGTTATTGGTCTGAGACAGATTACCCTGGCTGTGCAAACGTTCGGTCGCTACCGGCCGTACACCGGTACCAATCTGCAAACCGGACGGCAGTGTTGTCTGTTCAGAAGACTGCGCTCCCGGTTGACGAATCGTCTGGTACAGCAGATCTTCAAACACCGCACGCTGGCGTTTAAAACCATTCGTACTGACGTTTGCCAGGTTGTTGGCAATCACATCCATGTTGGTTTGCTGCGCGTCCAGGCCGGTTTTGGCGATCCATAATGAATTGATCATAAAATGTCCTGTATTAACTCATCGACAGCAGTTGGTTGGCGCGGCCCGCGTTATCATCCACGCTACTGATAATCTTCATCTGCATTTCGAAGCGGCGAGCGCTGGCAATCATATCGCTCATCGCCGCAACGGGTTTGACGTTACTGCCTTCCAGTACGCCTGACATCACGCGGATGCTGGGGTCGGCTTGCAGTGTCGGTCCCCGGGTAGCTTGCGCTGCCGCATTCAGACGGAACATGCCATCATCACCACGTTGCACTTCACTTCCCGTCGCTTTAACCAGCTTCAGACGTCCTACCGGCGCCACCGTATTCGCGGGATCGCCTGGGTTGAGCGCCGAAATCGTTCCGTCAGCGGCGATAGTCACTTCCGACCCTTCCGGTACCGCTATCGGCCCAGCTTCGCCGATCACCGGATGTCCCTGAATGGTCAGTTCACCGGTTGGGCTCACCTGAATAGCGCCATTGCGGGTGTATCCTTCGCTGCCATCAGCGGTCTGCACAGCCAACCAGCCATCCTGCTGCAAGGCCACATCCAGCGGACGGGAGGTATAATCCATCTGGCCTGGCGTCATATCGGCCCCAGGCGTGGAAGCAACCACCAGCGTACGTGTCGGCAGTGAAAGCCCTTCTACGGGAACCGCGCGCAGCGCGTTGAGCTGAGCACGAAAACCCGGTGTGGAGGCATTTGCCAGGTTGCTGGCCGTCACCGCTTGTTGATTCAGCGTCTGACTGGCCGCGCCCATGGCGGTATATATTGCGTGATCCATTAAGCCATCCCGTCAGGCGCTTAGCGCAGGTTGACCAGTGTGTTAAGGATCTGATCCTGGGTTTTGATAGTCTGCGCATTCGACTGATAGTTACGCTGAGCGACAATCATATTCACCAGTTCTTTACTCAAATCCACGTTAGAAGCTTCCAACGCACCATTGGTCAGCTTGCCGAAGTTCCCCGTACCCGCGGTACCCAGCAGCGCCACACCAGAGGCCTGAGTTGCTGCCCAGACGTTATCGCCCTGAGATGCCAGACCTTCGTTGTTGGCAAAGTTTGCCAGCACGATCTGTCCCAGAACCTGTTTCTGTTCGTTGGAGTAGTTACCGACTACGGTACCGTCATTGTTAATCTGGTAGCTCACCAGATCGCCTGGTTTGTACCCGTCCTGATTAGTGGCAACAATGTTGTTTGCACCGGTGTTCTGCTGCATGGAGTTCTGGAAACTCATGGCGAAGGTGACTGCGGGTGCGCCATTAAGAGCGGCTGTGGTGATATTGAATGTACCGCCGCCGATTAACGACCCATTGGTATTAAATTCCAGCGTGGACGTTGGTGCGGTTGGCACAGCAGCCTTAGGGTCGCTGCTATCAATGGTATAGACAGCCCATTTGTTATCAGGCTGCTTTACAAAATAGGCGTTAACTTCGTGGGCATTGCCCAGGCTGTCATAAACGGTGACAGGACCTTTTTTGTTATAGCTGTCAGCATCTTTCGGATCGAACGTTGTCGTTGTCGGGATTTTATCCGATGAGTTCAGGTTGATCTGCATTGAGGCCTTGCTGGTTGCCTGTGCCGCCATCAATGTATTAGGGATCGTGATCGGCCCTGGGTTCGCACCCTGCTGAACTGTCGGCGGCGTACCGGTCGCCGGATAGCCCGTCAGCTTCAGCCCCTGCATGTTAACGATGTTACGGTTTTCATCGAGTTTGAACTGACCGTTACGACTGAAGAAAACAGAACCATTGCTGTCAACCATACGGAAAAAACCGTTCTGGCTGATAGCCACATCCAGCCCGCGTCCGGTGTTGGTGGTGGTACCATCGGTAAAGTCCTGGGTAATACCCGCCACTTTAACGCCCAGGCCCACTTTAGAGCCGGCAAACATATCGGCGAAGGATGCCGTGCCGGATTTAAAACCGTAAGTGGCGGAGTTGGCGATGTTGTTACCAATGACATCGAGGTTGGTCGCTGCAGCGTTCAGACCGCTGACCGCTTGTGAAAAGGCCATGACTTACTCCTGATAAGTGTGAAGGCTTAGATTATCTGCCGTACTTCGTCGAGGGTGGTGGTTCCATAGGTGCCCAGATCCAGCGTGTTACCGCCGTTACTGCGGATAACACCCTGCACCAGCGCAAACTGTAGAGGCTGCGCCACAAGCTGCGTTCCGCCATTACTGGCCGCAATCGAGACGTTATACGAACCGCTCGGTGCATCCGTGCCGTCCGTCATCGTGCCGTCCCAGGTAAAGGTATGCACACCCGCTTTCAACCCGCCAATATCAATGGTGCGTACCACCTTGCCGTCTTTATCGGTAATGGTTGCGGTAACCTTATCTGCCGGTTGCTGCAGCTCAACGCCAAACGGTGTCGTGGTCGTCGTTGCCCCTTCTTCCGCACCTTTACCGGTCAGAATGGTGGTTCCCGGGATCATGACACCATGGCCAATCAGAGTACTGGCCTGCAACGACTGGCTGCTATCGATCTGTCCAGAGATCGAACCCAGCGTGGTATTCAATTTTTCAATGCCGCTTACGGTACTGATTTGCGCTAACTGGGTAGTCAACTCATTGTTTTGCAGCGGGTTGGTCGGGTCCTGGTTTTTCAACTGCGCAACCAGAAGCGTCAGAAAGCTGCTTTGCAGATCAGCCGCGTTGCTCCCTGTCAGCGAACTTTTGCCAGTGGCAGCATTAACACCCGACGTACTCGGGTCATTCATTTTTACAGCAACGGACATGTGCGCCTCCTTTACTGGCCCAGCGTCAGCGTTTTAAGCATCAAGCTTTTCACGGTATTGAGCACTTCAACGTTTGCCTGATAACTGCGTGAAGCAGACATGGTGTTAACCATCTCGCCGACCACGTCGACATTCGGCATTTTTACGTAGCCATTCGCATCCGCCAGCGGATTGCCCGGCTCATAAACCAGCTTGTCCGGCGCCTGACTTTCAATGACGTCAGCGACTTTTACGCCACCGGTTGCTGCGCCTGGTGCTGCATCGACCTGAAAAACAACCTGCTTTGCGCGATACGGCTGACCATCAGGTCCGGTCACGCTATCCGCATTCGCCATATTGCTGGCTGCCACATTCAGACGTTGAGACTGAGCCGTCAGCGCAGAACCTGCGATATCAAAAATATTGAGCAACGCCACGGGTTAGTTCCCTCCTTGCAGCACGTTCATCATGCCCTTGATTTGCCCACCTAATGCGGTAAGCCCCATCTGGTACTTCAGGCTGTTATCCGCAAACTGCGTACGCTCCCTGTCCATATCCACCGTGTTGCCATCCAGAGACGGCTGGTCAGGAATGCGATAGAGCAACTCCGTAGAAGGCGCCGAGACAGTCTGAGCAGGAATGTGTTGTGCAGAGGTCAGCGTCAACGAAACACCGCCTGTTTCTTCCCGCCCTCGCACCATGACTTTTTTTAATTCACTGGCGAAATCCAGGTCGCGCGCCTGATACCCCGGCGTGTCCGCATTGGCAATGTTGGCCGCTAATATTTCCTGGCGTTGGGCGCGCAAATTCAGCGCTTCCTGTTGAAAACGTAAGGCGGCGTCGAGCTTATCGAGCATATCTCCTCCGCAAATGACAAAATTCAGCCGACAGCTTAAATCCCATCACGCGCGCGTTATCGCCGGAATAAACGCAAAATGCGTCGCTATTTGTTGCGTTGATGACTGCGTCACACAGGTAGAATCCTGCCACTACCTGAAAAAGCGCGAGGTTTTGATGCAAACGTTTAAACGTGGAATAGTCGTGGCAGCACTGCTGTTCAGCCCGATGACGCTGGCACAAGACCTGAATTCGCAGTTAACAGCGTGGTTTTCCCAGCGCCTGGCTGGGTTTAGCGATGAGGTGGTCGTCACTGTCCGTACGCCGCCAAACTTGCAACCCAGCTGCGATCAGCCTGCTCTGAGCGTGTCCGGCAGTGCGAAACTGTGGGGTAACGTGAACGTGCTGGCCCGCTGCGCCAATGAAAAACGCTATCTGCAGGTAAATGTGCAAGCCACCGGCAACTATGTTGTCGCAGCGGCCCCTGTTGCCCGTGGAAGCGTCCTGAACGCGACCAGCGTAACGCTAAAACGCGGTCGCCTGGATCAACTGCCGCCACGCGCCATACTGGACATTAATCAGGTTCAGGATGCCGTGAGCCTGCGCGACCTGGTTCCTGGTCAGCCCATCCAGCTCACAATGTTGCGCCAGGCCTGGCGAGTAAAAGCGGGTCAACGCGTGATGGTTATCGCCAACGGAGAGGGTTTTCGGGTCAATGCCGAAGGTAAAGCGCTCAACAATGCAGCCGTCGCGCAAAACGCACGAGTGCGGATGATTTCTGGTCAGGTGGTGAGTGGAATCGTCGATTCTGATGGGAATATTCTTATTAACCTATAATAGGTTAAAGATTTTTTAGCGAGTGCCGATAGATAATCAACCAATGATTAAAGCGGGCCGCTATAGCGTAACCCCTCGATGAGGATAGAAAAAATGAGTATTGATCGTACCTCACCATTGAAGCCAGTAAGCACTGTCCAGCCACGCGAAACCAGCGACTCGCCGGTACAAAAAGCGCGGAAGGAAAAAACAGCAACGACAAACAGCACCAGCGTAATGCTGAGTGACGCTCAGGCCAAACTGATGCAGCCCGGCACCAATGACATCAATATGGAACGTGTCGAAGCGCTGAAAACCGCGATCCGTAACGGCGAGCTGAAAATGGATACCGGAAAAATTGCCGACTCGCTGATCCGCGAGGCACAGAGCTACCTACAGAGTAAATAAAGTATGACTCGTTTGTCAGAAATACTTGATCAGATGACGACCGTCCTCAATGACCTGAAAACGGTCATGGATGCTGAGCAGCATCAGCTTTCTGCAGGGCATATCAACGGTAGCCAGCTACAGCGAATTACAGAAGAAAAAAGTTCTTTGCTGGCCACCCTCGATTATCTGGAACAACAGCGCCGCCTGGAAAATGACGCCACGCGCAGCGCCAACGATGAGATTGCCGAGCGCTGGCAGACAATCACTCAGAAAACACAGCATTTGCGCGATCTCAACCAGCACAATGGTTGGCTGCTGGAAGGGCAAATCGAACGCAATCAACAGGCAATTCAAGTGCTGAAACCGCACCAGGAGCCGACGCTGTATGGCGCGAACGGCCAGACCTCTGCGGCACATCGCGGCGGGAAAAAATTCTCTATTTGATCATTGCCTGATGGCATTGTGCTTATCAGGCAACGCTATTCTGTTGACCGGATGCGGCGTGGTACCGCCATCCGGCATAAGATGTCCATTACGCCGTCCGGCGAACGAACTCTTTCACTTTAAAGCCCAGCATAGCAAGAGCGGCAAAGTAGGCAACGATTCCCACGACCACCACTGCCATCAGACGCATCACACGCCACACCATTGTCCCTTGTGACCAGTCCGGCATAATGTAAAGCATCCCTACCAGCGCAGCAGACATCACCAGCACTGAAATCACCAGACGCGTCACGAACCAGGCCCAGCCCGGCTGTGGGGTGAATATTTTCTGTTTACGCAGTTGCCAGTAGAGCAGTGAAGCATTCAGACACGCCGCCAAACCGATCGACAATGACAGTCCGGCATGCTTCAACGGCCCGATAAACGCCAGGTTCATCACCTGGGTCAGAATCAGCGTCACAATGGCAATTTTTACCGGCGTTTTTATATCCTGACGCGAGTAAAAACCAGGCGCCAGTACTTTCACGATGATAATACCAATCAGCCCAACCGAATACGCCACCAGCGCGCGCTGGGTCATCGCTGCATCAAACGCGGTAAATTTTCCGTACTGGAACAGCGACACCGTCAGCGGTTTCGCCAGGATACCCAACGCCACGGCACTGGGTAACGCCAGCAGAAAGCACAGGCGCAGCCCCCAGTCCATCAGGCGACAATACTCATCATGATTACCGCTGGAAAAACTTTTGGACAGTGATGGCAGCAGGATTGTCCCAAGAGCTACCCCCAAAACACCGGAGGGAAACTCCATTAGACGGTCAGCATAGTACATCCATGACACCGAGCCGGAGGCCAGAAACGAGGCGAAAATCGTGTTAATAATCATTGAAACCTGGCTGACGGAAACCCCAAGGATCGCCGGCCCCATTTGCTTCACGACGCGCATCGCCCCTTCGTCGCGGAAGTTGACACGCGGCAGTACCAGCATGCCAATTTTCTTCAAATGTGGAAGCTGATAAACCAGTTGCAGCACACCGCCCACGGTGACAGCCCACGCCAGCGCCAGCACCGGCGGATGGAAATAAGGTGCGGCAAACAGGGCAAAACCGATCATGCTGATATTCAGAAACGTCGGCGCAAACGCTGGAATGGAGAAGCGATTCCATGTGTTAAGGATTGCACCTGCCAGCGAGGCCAGCGAAATCAGCAGAATATAAGGAAAGGTTATGCGCAGCAGTTGGGTGGTCAGTGTGAACTTATCTGCAGTATCAGCAAACCCTGGCGCGGTGACCATTATCACCCACGGCGCAGCAAGCATCCCGGCCACCGTGACGACGGCCAGCGCCAGCGTCAATAGACCAGAAACATAGGCGACAAACACGCGGGTGGCGTCTTCACCCTGCTTACTTTTGTATTCGGCAAGAATCGGTACGAACGCCTGAGAGAACGCACCCTCAGCAAAAATACGGCGCAGCAGGTTAGGCAGTTTGAATGCCACAAAAAAGGCGTCGGTCGCCATCCCTGCGCCAAAGATTCTGGCGACAATCGCGTCACGCGCAAAACCCAGCACACGTGAGAACATCGTCATCGAGCTGACGGCTGCCAGCGATTTTAATAAATTCATCTATGTTGTATTCCAGACTCTGAGGCAGAACCCCGCATAGCCAGTCCATAGGCCGGAGAAGGCGTTAAGCCCTCATCAGGCAATGTCGCAGGGCCTGATGCCGACGCTAAAGCGTCTTATCAGGCCGACAAACTGGTCTATCGCTTGAAAAGAGGTGTTTTTTGAGTGGGCATATAGTACCTGGATTACCGTGAATTACTACCGCCAGATGTTACAGGGGGTTATTCCGCCATCGCCTCCCGCCACAGTTTTTCAACCACACGCTGCGCCAGAATCGCCTGCTCGCCCGCCGTCTCAGGAACCATCTGATTTTGTACGCAGGCTATAAAATGACGTGCGCATCCGGCAAACCCACGTTGTTCTAACGTCGTTTGCCATCCTGCAATTGGCTTATGTACCACACCCTGCCCGCGTTCCTCGCGCCATTCCCGCATATCCGTCACATCAATCAAGCCCCCCTCCGTCACGGCCTGGATGCACTCGCGCTGGCTACCGGCACGGCGGTGCATACTGGTAGTTATCTGTAGCTGGTCGGCAGAAAAATGATGTTCAGCATAAAGCATCTCACCGGTGTCATTTGTTAACAGCGTGCCGCCATTAAGTTGAACCTTTCCTCCTGCCAGCCACAGCGCGGTGTCTACCACGTGCAGATAATCATCCAGCAGCGTAAAACGCAGATCGTGCGGCCCAACGCTGTCCGTACGGTGCTTGTCCATACGAACAGACGCCGCATTGCCCAACTGCACCTTGAGATCCTGGTACAGCGGCGCAAAGCGACGATTAAACCCAACCATTAGCGTCAGCTTTCTCCGTGCCGCCAGCTCCACCAGTTGTTCAGCTTCGCGCAGATTTTCTGCCAGCGGCTTGTCCACGCAAACGTGAACGCCGGCATTCAACAACTCACTCACTACGGCATAGTGGGTGGCGGTACTGGAATGAACGAAAACGGCATCGCAGGTTGCCGCTAAATTCTGTACGGAATCAACGTATGGCATTCGCCAGGTTTCACAAATACGCTGTGCTTTTTCCCGCGAGGGCGACCATGCGCCCTGCAGTGTCCAGTCCGCAGATGCGCCCAACACAGGCAACCATGCCTTTTGCGCGATACTCCCTAACCCGACCACGCCGATACGCAATTTTCCCACGTTAGTCTCCCAGATGTGCCAATAACGAATCGAGCCGCTGTTTCAACTCTGCCACTTCGGTTTCCAGCGCTTCAACACGCGCCTGCAAATCTCCAGACGCCGTCTGCGGTTCATCTGCCGGAGCGAGTGACTCATCAACCTCGCCACAAAACAGGTGCATATAACGACTTTCTCGTTTTCCAGGTTCACGCGCCAGGCGAACCACATAAGGGCCATCTTCCCGGGTAGCCAGTTTTTCCAGCGTCGACTCCACTTCCGCCATATCGCTGAACTCATACATTCGGGATGCGCGGCTACGCAATTCACCCGGCGTCTGTGCGCCACGCAGTAACAGCGTGGTGATCAATGCCACTTCACCCGCACTAAGCTTAAGATTGCCAAACTCTGAATTACAGAACCGCTGTTCGTATTTAGTCACACGATTACCAAAGCCGCTCACCGTACGCAGAAAATGCCTTTTTACCAGGTTATCAAGCTGATCCTGCACCTCGGCTTCCGATAGATTCATCACCGGTTCACGGTTGGTTTTTTGATTACACGCGGTCACCACACCATTCACGGAAAGGGGATATTGTTCCGGTGTAGTAACCTGTTTTTCTAATAAGCAGCCAATAACACGTGCTTCGGTGGCGGTTAATTCGTATTTCATCGTCTTCTCCATTATTCAGGCCGCGCGCCTGAAACTTAGCGACCGGGGGTCCATTCTGATGTTGTCAACGCCGTAAGCACATGATCGCGCCACTGCCCATCAATCAGCAGATAGTCTTTTGCATACCCTTCTTTCTCAAAGCCAAGTCGCGCAAGCAAATCGCCGCTACGCTTATTGTGTGGCATGTAGTTCGCCATAATGCGGTGAATATGTTGCGTCCGCTGCATATAACGAATAGCGGCGGTCAGGGCTTCGTACATCAGTCCCTGCCCTTGCCACTTCTGCGCAATGGAATAACCGAGATAACAGGCGTGGAAAGATCCACGCACCACGTTCGAGAAGTTCGCAACGCCGATAATTTCTTTTTCGTCTGGATCGAGCAGCGCGAAATACCAGGCCGTGCCTTGTTTATGAAATTCAGAGATCATGCTCAGACGCGCCTGCCAGCCAGAGGGGTAGCAGTGGCTTTCATCGCGAATAGGTTCCCAGGGCTTTAAGAAATGACGGTTTTCTGCGTAATAATCTGCCAGACGCCAGGCATCACGCTCATGCACCAAACGCACGACCAGGCGGTCCGTGGTTAAGCGCACTTTTGGCACGTTACTGCGATAGCCAAACATTCTATACCTACTCCTTCCCGTAACGTCTTCAATACGCAATTCGCATTACTATACCTGTGCAAATACACCCTGTGAAAAGAGCAAAATGCCATTTTTTGAATTATTCACACATTTTGATGAAAACTCTCTATCAAGACTGACTTTTGATAAAAAAATATTGTCCAGCCAGGGGTGGGAAAAGCGCAAACGACACCGCAGAATAGAAGGTGCTTATCTTTTAAACTCTCCACCGAGTGACGAGTTTTTTCCCTGGAGGGGAAATGTCGCAAGTCTCGCAGGCAAGGAACCTGGGTAAATATTTCCTGCTCATCGATAATATGCTGGTCGTGCTGGGTTTCTTTGTCGTTTTCCCACTGATCTCTATCCGTTTCGTCGACCAAATGGGCTGGGCCGCCGTGATGGTCGGCATCGCACTTGGATTGCGCCAATTTATTCAGCAAGGGCTGGGGATTTTTGGCGGCGCAATTGCTGACCGCTTTGGTGCCAAACCCATGATTGTGACCGGCATGTTGATGCGTGCTGCCGGGTTCGCCACGATGGGAATTGCTCACGAACCCTGGCTATTGTGGTTCTCCTGTTTCCTCTCCGGCTTAGGCGGTACATTATTCGACCCGCCCCGCTCGGCACTGGTGGTCAAACTGATCCGTCCGGAAAAGCGCGGACGCTTTTTCTCTATTCTGATGATGCAGGACAGTGCGGGCGCCGTTGTTGGTGCATTACTCGGCAGCTGGCTGTTACAGTACGATTTCCGCCTGGTTTGTGCCACGGGTGCGATTCTGTTCGTTCTGTGCGCTGCGTTTAACGCCTGGCTGCTTCCGGCATGGAAGCTATCCACCGTGAAGATTCCCGTGCGCGAAGGCATGAGTCATGTGATGCATGACAAACGGTTTGTCACCTATGTCCTGACGCTGGCGGGGTATTACATGCTGGCGGTACAGGTTATGTTAATGCTGCCGATTATGGTTAATGACATTGCCGGTTCGCCGGCCGCCGTGAAGTGGATGTATGCTATCGAAGCGTGTCTCTCTTTAACGCTGCTCTACCCTATCGCCCGCTGGAGTGAGAAACGTTTTCGTCTTGAACATCGACTGATGGCGGGCCTGCTGATCATGTCTCTTAGCATGATGCCCATCGGTCTGGTCGGGAATTTACAGCAGCTTTTCACCCTGATTTGCACCTTCTATATCGGTTCTGTCATCGCGGAACCGGCACGCGAGACGCTGAGCGCGTCATTGGCAAATGCGCGCGCACGGGGCAGTTACATGGGCTTTAGCCGCCTCGGATTAGCCATCGGCGGCGCCATCGGTTATATCGGTGGCGGTTGGCTGTTTGACATGGGTAAAGCATTGTCACAGCCAGAGCTCCCGTGGATGATGCTCGGCATTATCGGCTTTATCACCTTCCTCGCGCTGGGTTGGCAGTTTAGCCATAAACGCCCGTCACGCGGCATGCTGGAACCTGATGCCTGATAGCCGATCAGACGTCCCGGACTCAATTTCAGTTTTTTCTGCTGGTGTCCGGGCCGCTGGTGCTTGATGCTGCTTTGTGTCACGATTACGCCACAAGCATCATGTTGAGGAACCCCATGAAAAAGTTTTTTTTTGCTGCTGCACTAATTGTCAGCGGCCTGTTGGTTGGTTGTAATCAACTCACACAATACACGGTTAGCGAGCAAGAAATTAATCAGGCATTGGCTAAGCATAACGACTTTTCGAAAGATATTGGTCTGCCTGGCGTGGCGGAGGCCCACATCGTACTGACCAATCTCGCCAGCCAGATTGGTCGCGAAGAACCGAATAAAGTGACGCTGACAGGCGATGCCAATCTGGATATGAATTCCCTTTTTGGTAGCCAGAAAGCGACCATGAAGTTGAAGTTAAAAGCATTGCCAGTCTTCAATAAAGAAAAAGGCGCGATTTATCTGCAAGAGATGGAAGTGGTAGATGCGACCGTCACACCAGAGAAAATGCAATCTGTACTGCAAACTCTGATGCCCTACTTAAATCAGTCGCTGCGGAATTACTTTAACCAGCAACCAGCCTATATTCTGCGTGAAGACAGCAGCAAAGGCGAAGCGTTGGCGAAAAAACTGGCGAAAGGGATTGAAGTTAAACCGGGCGAAATCATTATCCCGTTCACCGATTAATAAACAACAGGGCGCTAATGCGTCCTTTTTTTTCGTGCAAACGAAAACGTTTCCGCTTATCCTTTGTTTCCGGCAAAAAAGACTATCCTCAGCCGGAGCATATTGATGACTGCACCATCCCAGGTTTTAAAGATCCGCCGCCCAGACGACTGGCACCTTCACCTTCGCGATGGCGACATGTTAAAAACTGTCGTGCCTTATACCAGTGAAACTTATGGTCGCGCGATTGTTATGCCAAACCTCGCTCCACCGGTCACTACCGTTGACGCAGCTATTGCGTACCGCCAACGCATTCTGGACGCTGTACCCGCCGGACATAACTTTACTCCGTTAATGACCTGCTACTTAACGGACACGCTGGATCCTAATGAACTTGAGCGTGGATTCAACGAAGGCGTCTTTACTGCCGCTAAACTTTATCCCGCCAATGCAACAACCAACTCTACACACGGTGTAACCTCAGTCGATGCCATTATGCCGGTACTGGAGCGCATGGAGAAATTGGGGATGCCCCTGTTGGTGCATGGTGAAGTGACGCACGCTGATATCGATATTTTCGATCGCGAGGCACGTTTTATCGAAACGGTGATGGATCCCTTGCGTCAGCGTTTAACCGCGCTAAAAGTGGTGTTTGAACATATCACGACCAAAGATGCCGCCGAATACGTTCGCGAGGGCAACGAGCTTCTTGCAGCAACCATCACACCGCAGCATTTAATGTTTAACCGCAACCATATGCTGGTCGGCGGAATTCGTCCGCACCTGTACTGTCTGCCGATACTCAAACGTAATATTCACCAGCAGGCGCTGCGTGAACTGGTTGCCAGCGGATTCAGCCGTGCATTCCTTGGCACCGACTCCGCACCGCATGCACGCCATCGTAAAGAGTCCAGTTGCGGCTGTGCTGGTTGCTTTAACGCGCCGACAGCACTGGGAAGCTATGCTACCGTATTCGAAGAGATGAATGCTCTGACGCATTTTGAAGCCTTCTGCTCACTGAACGGTCCACAGTTCTACGGTCTCCCCGTCAATGATACCTTCATTGAACTGGAGAAAATTGAACATCAGGTACCGGATAGCATCGCACTGGAAAATGACACGCTGGTGCCATTCCTTGGCGGTGAAACCGTACGCTGGTCAGTAAAACGCTAAAAAAGTGTAGCCCACTGTTGTCAACTGGCGCAGTTAACTGTATAAATAACCAGTATATCCAACAGGGGGCTATTATGCGTATTGAAGTCACTATTGCCAAAACTTCACCTTTACCAGCCGGTGCTATCGACGCGCTGGCAGGTGAACTCTCCCGCCGTATTCATCATCATTTTCCGGATAACGAAGGTAACGTTACCGTTCGCTATGCCGGGGCAAACAATCTGTCGGTTATTGGCGCAACAAAAGAGGACAAAGAACGCATCAGCGAAATCCTACAGGAAACCTGGGAAAGCGCAGATGACTGGTTCATCAACGAATAAAAAATGATATGCAGTGATGTTTGTTTGCCGGGTCGCCCCGGCTTTTTTATACGTGCAGCCTTTAAATCAATCTTGCATTTACTACGCTAGCAGACAATTTATATTAAACACCTTGATTATCTTTTAATCAGAACACCAAAATAATTGCACAACATGCTAAAAAAAAATGAATAACATGTTGTTTTATTAGTCAGATACCACTGAAAACAAAAAATTTATGCGCCGCCCTCTTTAAATTTTCAATGAATACCCTTATTTATTGATATACTGAAGTTGCTTCAGAAAAAAACGCATTGAACCTCGAAAACCGTTGTCTAGTAACACGAATTAGGGGGCATGATGGAAAAGAATAATGAAGTCATTCAGACTCATCCACTTGTAGGATGGGACATCAGCACTGTTGATAGCTACGATGCGCTGATGCTGCGTTTGCACTACCAGACCCCGAATCGTCCGGACCCGGATGGGACTGAAGTCGGTCAAACGCTCTGGTTAACCACTGATGTTGCCAGGCAATTTATTTCGATATTAGAAGCCGGAATCGCCAAAATTGAATCCGGTGATTACCAGGTAAATGAGTATCAGCGACATTAAACCTGATACATCCAACCATCAAAAGGCACCTTCACGGTGCCTTTCTTATTTGCAGGTTGAATATTCCGGTTCAGTTATTTACCCTGCTATACCTGTCATACTTCAAGTTGCATGTGCGTTGGCTTTATTACTCGGCCCCTCCCTGGGCCTCGCCCTTTCAGGGCCGCTGCAAGTAGCGTTCAAAACGGCCGGGGCGTTTTGTCCTGCAACTCGAATTATTTAAGGTATACTATCGCGATTGCAGAGAGAAGCGGATGAAATACGACTTAATCATTATTGGCAGCGGTTCCGTGGGCGCCGCAGCCGGATACTACGCCACGCGCGCCGGTCTCAACGTTCTGATGATCGACGCTCATATGCCACCGCATCAGCAAGGCAGCCACCACGGCGATACACGATTAATTCGTCATGCTTATGGCGAAGGTGAAAAATACGTCCCACTGGTCCTGCGTGCGCAGAGCTTGTGGGATGAACTTTCCGCACAAAATGAAGAACCTGTTTTTGTTCGCTCTGGCGTTATCAACCTGGGTCCCGCAGATTCAACCTTCTTAGCAACCGTGGCGCAAAGTGCAAAACAGTGGCAGCTCAAAGTCGAACAGCTGGATGCAGAAGCCATCATGGCTCGCTGGCCAGAAATTCGCGTACCTGAAAACTATATCGGACTTTTTGAAGCCGAATCCGGTTTTTTACGCAGTGAGTTAGCCATTAAAACCTGGATTCGCCTGGCTGAAGAGGCGGGTTGTGCACAACTGTTTAAATGCCCCGTCACGGCGATTCATCACCACGATGATGGCGTAACGGTTGCAACAGCCGATGGTGACTACCACGCGAAAAAAGTCGTCGTCAGCGCCGGTACCTGGGTCAAGGCATTACTGCCTGAACTGCCGATACAACCGGTGCGTAAGGTATTCGCATGGTACCAGGCTGACGGACGCTACAGTGTCAAAAACAAATTCCCGGCATTCACCGGCGAACTGCCTGATGGCGATCAATACTACGGTTTTCCAGCTGAAAATGACGAGTTAAAAATTGGCAGGCATAACGGCGGACAGGTCATTCATTCACCTGAAGAGCGTAAACCGTTTGCCGCTGTCGCCAGCGATGGTTCTGAGGCCTTCCCATTCCTGCGCGCTGTTTTGCCTGGCATCGGCTGTTGTCTGCATGGCGCATCCTGTACTTATGATAACTCGCCAGATGAAGACTTCATTATCGATACGCTGCCAGAACATGACAACACGCTGGTGATTACCGGACTCAGCGGACACGGTTTTAAGTTTGCTTCCGTACTGGGCGAAATTGCAGCTGATTTTGCCCAGGGTAAACCGTCAGCCTTTGACCTGACGCCATTCCGTCTGTCCCGTTTTAAGTGATAATTGATCAACGGCCTCGTTGGTGAGGCCATTTTTAATAACAGGAATAACATTGATGCGTCGCATCTTTCACTATCTGGTTAATAATATTCGCGAGCATTTCATGCTCTACATTATTTTATGGTCGCTGCTGGCGATTATGGACGTCATATATATTATGTTTTTCTAACCTATTTGCGCTGACATTAACTGACAAAAACTGATAATTACTTAATCTCACTGCAATAAACTGAATAACTTAACGTCCACTCCTTCTTGTTATCAAGCCCTTCTCCTTATCCACTCACACTAACAGCTTGATGATTACGCCTTTATTTAATCAATTTTATTGAAATAAAAATAAATATCATCACCATTGTTATTTATTAGTTGCATTAATGTCTTTTCCGCGCCATTTTCATTCACTTCTGAAATATCTAACGGTGTGTTTATGCAATTCAATAATAGTCCACAGCGCTATGGCGTGGTGTCTGCAGCATTACACTGGCTGGTCGCTATTGCCGTCTATGGCATGTTTGCTCTGGGTTTATGGATGGTAACACTCAGTTATTACGATGGTTGGTATCACCAGGCGCCTGAACTGCATAAAAGTATCGGTGTGCTGCTGATGATGGGACTGGTTGTCCGCATTGTCTGGCGGGTTGTTTCCCCTCCCCCTGCCGCGCTGAAAAGCTATTCCCGTCTGACCCGCATTGCGGCGGCATTGGGCCATCTCACGCTATATACCCTGCTTTTTTCTATTGTCATCAGCGGCTATCTGATCTCTACCGCAGACGGTAAAGCAATAAGCGTATTTGGTTGGTTCGATGTTCCCGCCACGTTTGCCAACGCCGGCGTACAAGCCGACATCGCCGGTAACGTGCACCTGTGGCTCGCGTGGGCCGTGGTGGTTTTATCACTTCTGCATGGGCTAATGGCCCTGAAACATCACTTTATCGATAACGACGATACCCTTAATCGCATGTTGGGAAAATCGTCATCTGACTATGGAGCTTAAAATGAAAAAAAACCTGCTGGGGCTCTCACTCGCCTCTTTATTATTCACGACCGGCTCTGCCATCGCGGCGGATTACAAAATTGACAAAGAGGGACAGCATGCCTTTGTTAATTTCCGCATTCAGCATCTGGGATACAGCTGGCTGTACGGCACATTTAACGACTTCGACGGTACATTTACCTTTGACGAGAAAAATCCGGCTGCCGATAAAGTCAATGTCACCATCAACACCGACAGTGTTGATACCAATCATGCCGAGCGTGACAAACACCTGCGTAGTGCAGAATTCCTCAATGTGAGCAAATTCCCGCAGGCCACTTTTACATCCACCAGCGTGAAAAAAGCGGGTAACGATCTGGATATCACCGGTAACCTGACCCTGAACGGTGTCACCAAACCGGTTACATTGGACGCGAAGCTGATGGGTCAGGGTGGCGATCCATGGGGTGGCACACGCGCCGGTTTTGAAGCGCAAGGGAAAATAAAGCTGAAGGATTTCAACATTACCACCGATCTCGGTCCCGCTTCGCAGGAAGTCGAATTAATTATCTCGGTGGAAGGCGTACAGCAGAAATAACGTCCTGTTGATGCCGGATGAGGCTTTTGCCACCATCCGGCATAGTGTTATTGCGCAGGATCGGGAATACCGAGCTTAGTATTTAAACGACCACGCGATTTATTAAAGATCTTATTGCCATTCTCACGCCCCGCGCGACGGCGACGCTGCTCTTCTTCTGGCAGTTCGCTCTCTTCACAACACAGTTCACTACAGCAGCCTTTATACTTTTGCGCACAGGCTGGACACTGAATAAACAACAGATGGCAGCCATCGTTTTTGCAATTAGTATGACTGTCACATGCGGTACCGCACTGGTGACAATGCGAAATCACATCGTCAGAGATCCTCTCCCCCATGCGTTCATCGAAAACAAAATTTTTGCCGATAAAACGCACAGGCAACCCCTGCTCACGCGCTTTGCGGGCATACTCAATAATGCCGCCTTCAATGTGCCAGACTTTGCTAAACCCGTTATGTTTCATCCAGGCACTGGCTTTCTCACAACGGATCCCCCCGGTACAATACATAACGATTTTTTTATCCTTATGCTCCTGCATCATTTCTACCGCTTTCGGCAGCTGATCGCGGAAGGTGTCTGCCGGGATCTCCAGTGCATTTTCGAAGTGACCCACTTCATATTCGTAGTGGTTACGCATATCAATAAACACCGCATCCGGATCGTCCAGCATGGCATTCACTTCAGCAGCCTTCAGATAATCACCCACGTTGCTGGCGTCAAAATCAGGATCATCAATGCCATCCGCGACAATTCGCTCACGGACCTTCATGCGCAGAACCCAGAATGATTTGCCGTCATCATCTAATGCAATATTGAGACGCAACCCGGATAATGCAGGATCAAATGCGTATAACTGTTGGCGAAACGCATCAACGTTACTTTGCGGTACACTGATTTGCGCGTTAATGCCTTCCCGCGCAAGATATACGCGGCCAAACACATTCAGTGTAGTGAACAGTTGATACAGTGCATCACGCGTTTGCTGAGGATCAGCAATGGTGAAATATTTATAGAATGAAATCGTCGTGCGCGGCTCAGATTCCGCCAGCATTTTAGCTTTGAGCGCGTCATTCGAAATGCGGTTGTGTAACACTGGCATGGTGTACGTATCCTGCAATCAGTAAAAATGAAAATCGGCCGGCATGATAAAGCAAACATCGCCAATTTACATCCACACATTTTACGCTACATTTCATACTTCACGATAAAAACGCAACAACAATTGATGGTTTAATCACCGTTCTCCCGTCGTAAATTTTAGATACGCGCAAAAAAATGCGACAATACAGGGAATTGGTCGTTAGAAGACAGGATAGACATGACGAATTTACCCAAGTTTTCGGCTGCACTCCTGCATCCGCGTTATTGGTTAACCTGGCTGGGTATTGGCATCCTTTGGTTAATCGTGCAGTTACCTTACCCAGTGCTCTATAAATTGGGATGTGCATTAGGCCGTCTGGCACTGCGTTTGATGAAACGTCGGGCAAAGATTGTTTCCCGCAATCTGGAACTGTGCTTCCCGCAAATGAGCAAGCAGGAACGCCAGCAGATGCTGGTAAAAAACTTTGAGTCTGTCGGTATGGGCGTAATGGAAACCGGTATGGCCTGGTTTTGGTCAGACAGGCGAATATCACGCTGGACTGAAGTTATCGGAATGGAGCATATCCGGGACGTTCAGGCACAAAAGCGTGGGATCCTGTTAGTTGGTCTGCACTTTTTGACCCTCGAGTTGGGCGCACGCCAGTTTGGTTTACAAGAGCCAGGAATTGGCGTGTATCGTCCTAACGACAATCCGCTGCTCGACTGGCTACAAACCTGGGGGCGTATGCGCTCCAATAAATCAATGCTCGATCGTAAAGACCTGAAAGGGATGATTAAAGCGTTGAAGAAAGGTGAAGTGGTCTGGTACGCGCCGGATCACGACTACGGCCCTCGCGCCAGTGTATTTGTGCCTTTGTTCGCCGTTGAACAGGCTGCAACAACGTCCGGGACCTGGATGCTGTCACGAATGTCGAATGCCTGCCTGGTGCCATTTGTTCCCCGCCGCAAACCTGACGGCAAGGGGTATCAATTGATCATGCTGCCACCGGAGTGTTCGCCACCGCTGGACAATGCTGAAACAACGGCGGCCTGGATGAATAAAATCGTTGAAAAATGCATCATGATGGCCCCCGAGCAATACATGTGGCTACATCGACGCTTCAAGACACGTCCTGAAGGCTCCCCCTCTTTGTACTGAGTCTTTGTTGCAGTCCTGTGGACTGCAACACCTTCTCTCCCCTTTTAGGTTTAACTGCTATCCGCATTGCAGCAACTATCAACCAGGCGCATAATTAGCCTGCTTATTTATATTTAATCGATAGCGCAAACAGCGCATCACACTGCGGATCGCTATGTCACCCTCTGATGCCCCCATAAACTGGAAACGCAACCTTACCGTTGCCTGGCTGGGCTGTTTTTTAACCGGCGCAGCATTTAGCCTGGTCATGCCATTTTTACCCCTTTACGTCGAGAGTCTTGGCGTGACGGGTCACAGCGCCCTGAATATGTGGTCAGGGCTGGTATTCAGTATCACCTTCCTGTTTTCAGCGATTGCCTCACCTTTTTGGGGCGGGCTGGCCGACCGTAAAGGCCGGAAAATTATGCTCTTACGCTCGGCGCTGGGCATGGCCATCGTCATGCTGCTGATGGGGTTGGCGCAAAATATCTGGCAGTTCTTGATCCTGCGCGCCCTGCTGGGTTTGCTCGGTGGATTTATTCCTAATGCCAACGCACTGATCGCAACCCAGGTGCCACGCAATAAAAGCGGTTGGGCGTTGGGAACACTTTCCACCGGCGGCGTCAGCGGTGCTTTACTTGGGCCACTGGCAGGCGGATTACTCGCCGATCAGTATGGTCTGCGCCCCGTATTTTTCATCACAGCCACGGTGCTGTTGATCTGTTTTATTCTGACACTCTTTTTTATCCGTGAACGCTTCCAGCCAGTGAGTAAGAAAGAGATGCTACACCTTCGCGAAGTCGTGACGTCGTTAAAGAATCCAAAGCTGGTGCTGAGCTTGTTTGTCACTACCCTGATAATTCAGGTTGCAACCGGCTCCATTGCGCCAATCCTGACGCTGTATGTACGGGAGCTTGCGGGCAATGTCAGCAATATCGCGTTTATCAGCGGGATGATTGCCTCTGTACCAGGTGTTGCGGCCTTAATCAGTGCACCAAGGCTCGGCAAATTGGGTGACAGGATTGGTCCGGAGAAGATCCTGATCGTTGCATTGGTTATCTCGGTACTGCTGTTGATCCCTATGTCATTCGTACAAACACCCTGGCAGTTAGGCGTGCTGCGCTTTTTACTGGGTGCCGCTGATGGTGCATTGCTGCCTGCCGTACAGACCTTGCTGGTGTATAACTCAACCAACCAAATCGCCGGGCGTATCTTTAGCTACAACCAGTCGTTTCGTGATATAGGCAACGTTACCGGGCCGTTAATGGGGGCTGCTATATCGGCAAATTATGGCTTCCGTGCCGTCTTCTGCGTAACCGCTGGTGTTGTGTTATTCAACGCGATCTACTCATGGAACAGTCTGCGCCGCCGCCGGGGATCTCATGTCCTGGGATGATTTTGTGTATTCATTCTCAACGCTCCCCCCAATATATCAATTGGTTTAATTGTGGGGGGACCGTTGAGTGAACTCAAAAATAATTCTGGTCGCACTGGCCAAATGCCTTTTTAAACGTCATGACATTCAATACCGCTACATATTATTCTAACTGTTATAGTAAACCACTTTATTTCTTCCGGAGTTTTTTGCTTCATACAACGCAGCATCAGCATATGATACGACTTTATCAGCTGAATAATCATCAGATTTACTACAATATACACCGATACTGATCGTCATTTTCTCTTTCAAGCCATAAACATTGGGCACTGCTGTTTCAGCCTCAACATTTTTTCTTATTCTTTCCGCAACAAACACTGTTTCAGCTTTATCTTTACACTTAATCAGGATCCCAAACTCTTCCCCACCAATTCTCGCAAAGATATCTGAGTCCCTGATCGATTTATTGACAATATCAACAATGCTCTTTATAACGCGATCGCCTTCCTGATGACCATAAGTATCATTGATGCGTTTGAATTTATCTATATCCAGTATCATTATACAGACAGCACCTTTTACTAACGATGATTTCAGTGCCTTATAGAATAATTTCCGGTTATATATCTTAGTCATCGCATCTTTTATTGCTGAATCCGTCTCTCTCTTAAGAATAATGAACGTGTTGTACATTAATATAGATATGATACATAAGGTGCTGATAACTTCGATTCCCCGACTGACATACCAAATATACATACTATATTCATCCAGACTTAACAGTAGAACATTCGTCAGGATTGCAGAGCAACACAATAATGCTATGCTTTTCCATAATATACCATACATTTTGGTTTTCACTGCCAGATACAATAAAACCATTCCCCATGCGATAATCAGCGAATATATGTAGCCAATATGCCAGTGCACCGTTTTATTGTCAGCTTTTAAACTGGTAATTTTAATCGTGACATCAGTATTATAACTGGATAAGTTATGTGAAAGGAATGCAATTGCCAGCATAATCAACAATGCTATAATTATGTAACATGGTTTTCTTTCTTTAGTCTCAATAACTGTGGTAGTCGCTTTATAAGATTTCAATGATACAAAAAGCAATGCAATAAAACTAAGTTGTCTAAAATAATAGAAGATAGCAATATCATTTGTACGTTTTTCTATCAAAACGCTATCATTAATTAAACCCTGAACTATATATATAGTTTCTATAAAATAGAGATTATTACTAAGAAATGCCATTCCTAATATCATCAGGTAGGTTAAATCTTTCCTGCAAAGGTATTGAAAAAGCATAAAAAGAAAAATAATGGCGTAAAGAAAAAATAGCCCAACAATAATAATTAAATATGTTGTTTGAGGTACCCTCTGCACTTCTAACTGATACTGAGAAAGACACACACCAACAATAAAATAGCTGACTAAGCAAGTAATGTAAAAGCTCATCAACCTGCTATTGTTTGAATTACTATTATTCATGACAGCCCTGGCAAGAATCCTATTTCGAATTTTATATATTAAGTTATTACTTTTTGCAAATTAATAATTCACATCAAAAGCAGTAATATAATCATTTTTCTTTCAATAATAATTATACCATTTATAACACATGTTATTATTCATTAAATATTATGGATACTCTTTTATACTTCTCTACATATTAACATATCCATCACATATATAATGATTAGCAATATCCTTTATAGATATCTGGCTTAAACAAATATCGATATTTTCAGGCGTAATATTCACACGCGTCACTTTTAATTTTAATCTTTATTTTCAATTAGTTACAATGAATAGCTTTATATAATTTATATTATTTCACCCGCTGCAAAGTATGGCTTGCCGTCTATTCAATCATCCCCTTTAAACGATAACATCCTCACTCATGATGCTCCTGCCATAACTGCTTGAGTTTAATACACAACAACCGATTCTTAAAAACTTAAGGTTTGCTGTTTATGAATCGTATTGCCGGTAGGGTTTCCCCGTGTTTTTTGTTGTCTCAGGAAGCACCACAACCGTGTGGATATGGTGAGAAACCCCCGATGCTTCAAGCCGTTGCATGCCTGAAACTTCGCGATAAACGAATGCTTTGACAGTTCTCACCACACCACCTATATCTTTTTATTAGGCCACTCACCCATGCGATCAGGATGCGACTATGAATGCCATGTACCCCACCCTTGAAGAAGCCATTGATGCAGCCCGTGAAGAGTTTCTGGCTGATAATCCAGGCCTTGAATCTGACGAAGCCAGTGTCCAGCAGCTGAACGTACAAAAGTACGTGTTACAGGATGGCGATATCATGTGGCAAGCTGAATTTTTTATCGACGAAGATGATGGTGAAGGCGAATGTTTGCCCATGCTGAGCGGTGAAGCGGCACAAAGCGTTTTTGATGGTGACTATGATGAGATTGATATTCGCCAGGAGTGGCAGGAGGAAAATACGCTCCACGAATGGGATGAGGGTGAATTTCAACTGGAGCCTCCCCTTGATACGGAGGAAGGGCAGACCGCAGCCGATGAATGGGATGAACGATAGTTACTCGTAAGGCCCATGGTGTATATCGAGCGGTAATAGCAATGTATCAAACACCAGCGAAAACGGCAGATCCAGGATGGTGACATAACGCCACGCAGAGTCCCGGACATCCCACTGCACGCCTGGATAGTATTGATTTCCGTGTCCTTGTCCAGGGATCGTCCGGCTAATAATGCTGCCGCATCCGCTAAGAAGAAAGACCATCATTCCCACAGCCAGTATTCGCACTGGATACCTCGTAACGTTTATATTCAGTATAAAAAAATACCGGCTCCAGGCCGGTATTTTTACGTTTCACAGGCTTATTTTTTCCTGAGCGCCAGTGGGTTCAGAGAGATCCCCTGATAATAATTAACCCATGAAGAATACTTATCTGGTGAATTCCAGACGCGATAATGTAAACGCGCCATGGTCACCGGATCGCTCAACAGAACCAGGCGGCGATCGCGATTCAGTTTCTCCGGCGTTTCATTCAACGCCTGCTCAACATGGCGATCGCGTGCGATTTCAAGCACGTTACTCGCACGATGGCGCGCAGTAGCCATTGCCGTTGCCAGCGCGTTAAACGACGGGTTAAACACGGCGTGCATGAAACCGTCATCCAGCGAACGATTACGGTTCAGCTCCAGATAGTTATCCGTGTCCACCAGCACCTTCGGCGGAGAATACTCTTCCGGGATCAGGAACAGCTTCCAGCGTTTGGTACGTAACCCAACCGTTGAACGGCTGGAAATGACGGAAACAAACGGCGACAGGATGAGTGAAAAGACAATCGGAGCCAGCCAGAACAGGAAACGCAGATCCAGCCAGGCCATCCCTACTGCCCACACCAGGCCCAGCAACAGCTGAGAGCCGTGACGCATAAACGCCTCACCCCACGGAGTGGAGTCGTCATCGCGTTGCGGCGAGTTCCACACCACTTCCCATCCGAGGAAGGCACTCACCACGAAAACGGTGTGGAACAGCATACGTACTGGCGCCAGCAGCACGGAGAACAGAACCTCCAGCAGCAACGACAGCGTGACGCGAATAAATCCACCGTACTCTTTCGTGCCTTTGCACCAGATAAGCAGAATACTCAGCAGCTTCGGCAGGAACAGCAGCACCATCGTTGAGGCAAACAACGCGATAGCCAGCTCAGGACGCCACTGCGGCCAGACCGGGAACAGCTGACGTGGCTGCAGGAAGTACTGCGGTTCCGTCAACGCATGGACCACCTGTAAGGCGGTAGAAAGGGCAAGGAACATGAACCATAACGGTGCTGACAGATAGGACATCACACCGGTCAGGAACACCGCACGATGAACCGGGTGCATCCCTTTAACCAGGAAAAGACGGAAGTTCATCAGGTTACCGTGGCACCAGCGACGATCACGCTTGAGCTCATCCAGCAGGTTCGGTGGCAGCTCTTCATACGAGCCCGGCAGATCGTAAGCAATCCACACGCCCCAGCCCGCACGACGCATCAATGCCGCTTCCACGAAGTCATGGGAGAGGATCGATCCCGCAAACGAGCCTTCGCCCGGTAGCGGTGCAAGCGCACAGTGCTCAATAAACGGTTTCACACGAATAATCGCGTTATGACCCCAGTAGTGCGACTCACCCAACTGCCAGAAGTGAAGTCCGGCGGTAAACAGCGGGCCATAAACGCGGGTAGCAAACTGCTGGCAGCGCGCGTACAGGGTGTCCATGCCAGACGCTTTCGGCGAAGACTGGATAATCCCGGCATTCGGATTCGCTTCCATCAGGCGTACCAGACCGGTCAGACAATCTCCGCTCATCACGGAGTCAGCATCCAGCACTACCATATAGCTGTACTGGTTGCCCCAGCGACGGCAGAAGTCATCAATGTTACCGCTTTTACGCTTCACGCGGCGACGACGGCGGCGGTAGAAAATCTGTCCTTCGCCCTGCACTTCGGCAATCAACTCCATCCACGCCTTTTGTTCCGCGACGCAGATATCGGGGTTGTAGCTGTCACTCAGAATGTAAACATCGAAATGCTCCGCATTCCCCGTGGCTTTAACTGACTCCCACGTAGCGCGCAGGCCCGCGAATACGCGGTCAACGTCCTCGTTACAGATAGGCATGATTAGCGCGGTACGGTGCTCGGGATTCAGCGGTTCATCCCCTACCGTTGAGGCAGAAATACTGTACTTGTCACGCCCAATAAGCAACTGCAGGAAACCCATCAGCGCAGTCCAGAAACCGGCTGATACCCAACAAAAAAGCACGGCAAACAAAATGAGGATACCGGTCTGTAGCACATAAGGCAGCAACTGCATAAAGGAAACCCACAGGTCCTGCCCCACCATATCCGCCGGATTAATGAACGCCCATCCCTGATAAGGAAGGATCGTCTTCATATACCAGGTCGCTACGACCGTTTGCGCCAGCGTTAAGATCAACAGCGTATAACGGCGGATCGTGCCGACGGTACGCCATTTCTGCTCACTCTCTTGTTCTTCTTTCGTCAAACGAGAAAGATAACGCGGCGTGACATCGCGCCCACGCAGGCGATCCCAAAAACGACCAACCGGGTTAGTACGCCAGGGATCGGGGAACATTGAGGTACGCGTTGCTTTCGGCATTGCCTGCAGCTGGTCACGCCCTTCATCATCCTTTATCAACTGATCTTTGGCCAGAGAGTCTGGCCAGGCTTGCTCAAGGCGAGCTTTTACAGACCCCTGCGGTGAATCATCTTCGCGCGAGTAAGTACGGTGCTCGGCATCCAGCGCCTGATGAACGGCGCGGATGTCAGTTTTCGGCAGTGCCGCTTTTTCGATATCCGAAAGCGGCATTGCGTCAATATACTCAGTTGTCTTATTCATTGGCAGGTAACTGGTAGCTCCAGGTTTCACTCAACGGCTGATCGGCATTGGCCAACGCAGCACGCATTTCAGTGGTTTTCTTCGCATCTTTCACTTTCACGCGCAGCATCAAACGCCAACCTTTCGTAACCGGGTTGTAACGTACGGTGTTTTCCACGATTTCACCGTTGTCACCAATGCTGGTTTGCGCGGTAATCGGGGTGTCCTGCGGCAGCTTCTTCATCTCGGTGCCAGTGAAATCCACCACAAACGCGATAGTACCGTCAGGCTGACGAATGAGATTGGATTGTTTGACATCCCCTGTGGAACGGCGAGTCTGCTGTACCCACGCATTTTCTGGCGCATGGAGCTTATCTTCATCACGCGTAAACGTCAGGGTGTACTTAAAGTTCATCTCTTTGCCTGCTTCCGGCAGTTGATCCGGCGTCCAGTAGGCAACGATGTTATCGTTTGTTTCGTCGTTAGTTGGGATCTCAACTAATTCAATTTTGCCTTTACCCCAGTCGCCTTTTGGCGTGATCCAGGCACTTGGGCGCAGGTCATAACGGTCGTCGATATCTTCGAAACGGGAGAACTGACGCCCACGTTGCAACAGGCCGAATCCTTGCGGGTTTTCCATAGCAAAGCTGCTCACCGCGAGATGTTTCGGGTTATTCAGCGGACGCCAAATCCACTCGCCGTTACCCGCGTGGATAGACAATCCGTTTGAGTCGTGCAGTTCAGGACGATAATTTGTCGTCGGAGAAGGCTGGTTCGGCCCGAACAGGAACATACTGGTTAACGGCGCTACACCCAGTTTGCCCACTTTATCGCGCAGATAGACTTTGGACTGAACATCCACAACCGTGTCACGGCCTGGAATAATCACAAAGCGATACGCCCCGGTCGCGCGCGGGGAATCCAGCAGGGCATAAATGGTTAAACGTTTGTCAGTCGGTTTTGGACGTTCGATCCAAAACTCACGGAAGCGGGGAAACTCTTCACCAGAAGGCAGAGCGGTATCTATCGCGAGACCGCGCGCAGACAGACCATAGACCTGGCCTGCACCAAGAACGCGGAAATAGCTGGCACCGAGCATGCTGACGATTTCATCGTTTTTATCTTTGCTGTTGAGCGGATACAACACCTTAAACCCGGCGAATCCCAGATCTTTTACGGTGTCTTTATCGTGCTGCACATCGCCAAAATTAAAATAATCCGGGCTGTATTTGATTTTTTTCACCGCAGTCGCGGTAACTTCGTTAATCTTGACCGGCGTGTCGAAGTACATACCCTGGTGGTAGAATTCGAGCTTAAATGGGGTCTTGAGATTGCTCCAGTATGCTTTGTCGCGATTAAACTGGATCTGCTGATAATCCGCATATTTCATGTCGCGGAAAACGGAGGGCAAGTTACTTTTTGGCGCCTCGTAGCCTTTATCGGCTAAGGATTGAGCTTGCTTTGCAACATCATCAATACTGAACGCCCAGCTCGATGATGTGTACAGCGTTAACATTACTGCTGCACCCAACCAACGCATTTTCATCATTTGTAGTTTATGTTTCATAATTAGTAAGCACTTCCCCCTTTGTGTGCTTATATTGATCCGATCCATTTTAATGGATAATCGGGTATTCCGACAACTGAATCCCTGTATTGTTCGCGTGCTGGCTCATGGTTTAAGCAGGTTCGTCTACCTGTTTTCACTTTGAGTGCTTATCCTGGAGACAGGTTGTTGGACTTCGTGTAGGGTTGCCGTCGAATGTAACCATAATTCGTCTTAGGGATAAGACGAAAAGTCTGAGAATACGTAACTGTCTATGAGCTCTGTATCTCCACCGCGTGAATATTTTCTGGATTCCATCCGTGCCTGGCTGATGTTGTTGGGGATTCCCTTCCATATCTCGCTGATCTACTCCACACATACCTGGCATGTGAACAGCGCAGAACCGTCATGGATATTGACCCTCTTTAACGACTTTATTCATGCATTTCGCATGCAGGTCTTCTTTGTTATTTCGGGTTATTTTTCATACATGCTGTTTTTGCGCTACCCCTTAAAGCGGTGGTGGAAAGTGCGTGTTGAACGCGTGGGGATCCCGATGCTGACCGCAATCCCGCTACTCACACTGCCGCAATTTATCATGCTGCAATATGTGAAAGGCAAAGCCGACAGCTGGCATACTCTCAGTGGATACGATAAATACAACGCCCTTGCCTGGGAGCTGATTTCTCATCTGTGGTTTTTACTCGTCCTTGTCGTTTTAACAACCGTGAGTATGTGGGTATTTAGCCAAATGAAACATCGGTTGACGAGCCCCGATGCCGCCAGCAACTCCACGGTATCGATGACGAAACTGACGTTGATATTTTTGTTGCTTGGTGTCGGATACGCCGCCGTCAGAAGAACAATTTTTATCGTCTACCCTTCTATTCTCAGCGATGGCATGTTTAATTTCATCGTCATGCAAACGCTGTTCTATGTGCCGTTCTTTATGCTCGGCGCACTGGCGTTTATCAATCCCAAGCTGAAAGCACTGTTCACAACGCCCTCGCGCGGCTGCACGTTAGGTGCGGTATTCGCTTTTGTGGCTTATCTGCTCAATCAACGCTATGGAAACGGCGATGCCTGGATGTATGAAACCGAATACGTGATAACGATGGTGATGGGACTATGGATGGTGAACGTCGTTTTCTCGCTCGGCCACCGTTTATTGAATTTCCAGTCAGCCCGCGTCACCTATTTTGTCAATGCATCACTGTTTATCTATCTGGTGCATCATCCGTTAACGCTGTTTTTCGGTGCCTATATCACACCGCACATCACATCAAATCTGCTGGGTTTTCTCTGTGGGCTGCTGTTTGTTGTCGGGATTGCAGTGATATTATACGAAATCCACTTGCGGATACCGGTGCTGAAGTTCCTCTTTTCCGGGAAACCCATCGTTAAGCAGGATAAAAACAAAGCCATTGCCGGATAGCAGGCCTGTGATTGCATGGTTCAGAGCAACCATTCAATCGGTAATACAGAGGCAAGTCTCACCAAAACCCGCTTCCAGAATCCTGTGGCGGGTTCTTTTTTCAATACCCGCTCACTGCCGCCAGGACGATCCACCCAGTTTATCCGGCCCCAGCGGTCCAGGCGCAATTGCCAGGCCACATCACGCTGGCTTTGCATAAAGCGTTTATGAATCAATGACGCCAGCACTTCACTCTCAATCACAAATCCCATTTCCGTATTGAGCAACGTTGAGCGCGGATCAAAATTAAGCGAGCCGATGAAAACGTTGCGACCATCAATACTGAAGGTTTTCGCATGCAGGCTGGAGCCTGAATTCCCGGTCAACCCGCGATCATGCACCACAGCGCCGCGATCGCGGGTGGGTTTTAGCTCATACAGTTCTACACCATAGCGCAGCAATTTTTTCCGCCAGCGCGCATATCCTGCATGCACAATTGCCACATCATTCGCTGCCAACGAGTTAGTTAAAATAGCAATCTTTACCCCTTTTCTGACCAGGCGCAGGAGCTGTGCGACACCGGCTCGTGTCGGCACAAAGTAAGCAGAAATGATATCAATGCGCTCAGTGGGTGAGCCCATGACGTCAAACAAACGCTGCGGTAATAGTGAGTGACGCGGTGCCTTCCCCTCTCCTTTTGCTGGATCGTCACTGAGCAGCCGCGTTTTGGCCCAAATCAGCGACAGTGACCCCTGATCGAGATGCGTCATAAACTGGCTGGTCTCCAGTTTGTGCAAATAGCGCCGGGTAATATCGTCGTTATACCAGGATTCAGGCAGTTCAATGCGTTGAGTCGTTTCTGGCTCAGACAACGCCAGGACTTTTTGTAACGTTGAAACTGACTGACATTGCCAGTATCGCTCAAAATCATCCGCGACTTCTTTCACCACCGGACCAATGGCCATCACGTCAAGATCGGAAAACAGCGGTTCTTCACCCGCACCAAAATAGGCATCTCCGATATTACGCCCGCCAACAAGCGTCACTACACCGTCTGCGGTATAACTTTTATTGTGCATGCGGCGATTGAGCCGGGCGAAATCGGTTAAATACCCCAACGCGCGAAGGATGCGAAATGAGAAGGGATTAAACAGGCGGACTTCAATATTCGGATGGTTATCCAGCAGACGCAGCGTGTCATCAAGGCCCGGCGTGTTGTTATCATCCAACAGCAAACGAACCCGTACCCCACGTTTTGCAGCTGCCAGCAGAACAGAAAACAGCAGCAGCCCGGACATGTCGTTCTCCCAGATGTAATACTGCACATCCAGCGTTCGTTCCGCCATTTCTGTCAGCCGATAACGGGCTGCGAAAGCATCCAGACTATCATCCAGTGCCAGAATGCCGCACTGGTCAGGATGGCTTACGCACAATGGGGTAATGGCACGCTCAAGTCGCGTCATATCAGGCCGTATTATCATCGCCTTGTTGGGTGAGTAATCTCCTGTATAGTCTGGCATTTTCCTCATCAAAACACACGAAGTAGATTTGATCAGGTAGCGCACGGCGGGTGATAAATTTCAGCACCGTATTCACCGCTATCTCCGCCGCCGCCGCACGTGGATATCCGTAGGCTCCGGTGCTGATAGCCGGGAACGCAATGGATTGATAACCATTGGCCAGTGCCAGTTGTAATGAATTGAGATAGGCCTCTTCAAGACGTTCAGCTTCATGATGATCGCCACCCTGCCAGACGGGCCCAACAGTGTGGATCACCGCTTTGGCGGGAAGATTTCCCGCCAGGGTGATAACCGCATGACCGGTTGGACATTCGCCCTGTTGCTGTAATACCTGTTTGCAGGCTTCCAACAGTGCAGGCCCAGCTGCGCGATGAATCGCTCCATCAACGCCGCCGCCGCCCAGCAGCGAGGAGTTGGCTGCATTGACAATCACATCAACGGCGATTGCCGTAATGTCGCCCTGTAAAACATGAACACGCGATTGCATAAGTTCCCCCTGACAAAACACTCTCTGTTAAGTGTACAGCAGGGTTTTCAATGAAATCTCACTTTTTAACCTTCCAGGTGCATATCTACGCCGGAACGATTCATTTATATTCAATATTAAGAATCGCCATATTTTTCTGTTCATTAAGGTACTGCATTTTCACACTGGCAATTTGCTGGAGGCTTTCAGGGGCCATCGCTATCTGTTGTGTGTTATAGCGACGACTCCGTAACTTGCCATCACGTATACATGACAATTCAATCTGTTGTTGTTGCGAGTTCACCTCACAAGGTGATTCAACTATTGCGCCACGGAAATGGATAATCCCGCCAGGTGTGATTTGTTGCGCCGTTGCGGGGAACATAAAAAAAGAAGTCACACACAAACTGGTACTTAAAATACGTTTTAATAAGGTGCTCATAAGGGTTCCTCAATGATAAACCATCCTTGAGGGATCGACGTGATCCTTCACCGCTGCGATTAATGACCAAATAAAAACGTTTTCACGTCTCTATATTCATAGAACAGCACCGCTTTCCCAGCCACACCCTTAAAGCAAATACAGTAAAAAATCATGAGCGACTGCTTGAATCAGGCCACTGCTGGGACAGATGCAATGACTGCCCATCCGAAACGGTAACAACAATGTTGACCGTATCCTCAGGTGAAATATTAAAGCTCAGTTTTGTTAATTCAATCGGCCGATTAGCAGGGATCGACAGGCTTGTTTTCTGTTGTGTTTGGCTTTGCCCCCCCGACCCTTTACGTATGGCAAGAACTTGAACCTGGCACACGCAGGGTTGAGATAACGTCACCTGAGGAATAATGGTATACATCTCACCTTGCTGAGTTGTATTAAAGGTTATTTGATTTGAAAGCGCGGCAATGAGTAATAGCGTATGCATAATATGCTCCCGAAAAAAAACAGGGCTTTCGCCCTGTTTATTATCAGTCATAAAACTGAATTAGTGCTGGTTAGCTGTTGCATTGTTGCCATAACCAACCTGCTGAATCAGAACATTCGAGTCAGATGCAGTCTGATTAACCACTGCACCGTTACGACCACCGAACTGAGTTACACTGATGTCAGCATTTTTTGCATTCCACTGATTGATATCAGCACTGTTCTGGAAGCCAGTCTGTTTCAGGCTAATGGTACTGTCATCAGCACCTTGCCCGACGGTAGCACCGTTACCATGTCCGTGTTGTGTGATGGTCACGTCTGATTTACGTGCATCACTTTGCAGCGCATTCGCAACGTTACTTGACCCATATTGGTAAATACTCAATGAAGAGTCCGGGCCATAATTACTACCACCGTTATGGTGACCATTGCCGTTCAATTGCGGAACAAGGCCTGCCAGAGCACTGCCAGAAACTACGATTGCTGCGAATGCTGCCACTTTTAAAAGTTTCATGGTAAAACCCCCATCGGATTGATTTAAACGTCGTTTACGGATTAGCGTTGAGTAACGCGAATTGCCATTTGCGACTGTCTCTGCACCACAACTGCTGTTTTTTGTGTACCGTACTGGGTAATATTTGCTTTATTACCAGAACCTTTCTGGATAATCATCGCTGTATTACCGTAAGAACTTTGTTTAATACTCGCATCATTGGAGCTGCCCGTTTGATCAATATATGCAAAATTATATGATCCTGTCTGATCTGTTCTCGCCCGGTTACCTGAACCTTCTTGCGAAATGACCGACAATAACTTGCTGCCCTCCTGGCGAGTATTTGCACTGTTAGCAGTGCCAACCTGACCAATAATGGCTGCCTGATTAAATGAAGACTTACTTAATTCATTTACCGCAAAGTTATATTCTGAATTAGCTAAATCATAACTGGTTGCGGATGCAATCCCAGGCACACCCAGTATTGTAAACATCATAAATAACAACTTGTTTTTCATGCTGTCACCCTGGACCTGGTCGTACATGAAGTTAAATTAGTTACCACTCAAATTGTTGTTAACATGGCTTACATTTGTTAACGCCGCGTTACGATGAAGAGTATGTCCGTTGAAACATTTTAAATAACTCACCCGCGAGTGGTATTTTTATATCCAGATTCACACCAAAGTACTAATTAACAGTGAATAACACCGCAACAGGTATAGGTTTTATTTTTATTTCGCCATCCGGAATGAATTTCTATGCAGTCACTGAAAAAGTGCGTTTTCCACGATTTCAGGGCTTCGCAGCACCACGTCGCGATAGTCATCGATGCAAGTCGTGACAAAGGTCAGTTTTTTCTCTCTAAAATTGTCCAACGTAAAGTGGGACAAAGAATTTAGAATTCATTAGAAATCTAAAACTTGTTAATTATTAATTTAAACCTTAAGAATCAATGGATTATTATAATTTGTATGATTTTTTAAATCTATGCAGCAACGGCAAAATGTACAACTTTCCTATCAAATCTAAACTCCAACAAAACCTAAAAATCACATTTAAATATATAATTTTACATCTTGTTACATGTTTAACACTTGCTTTAAGATTTGTAATAGCTAGATTGAAATCAGTTGAAGTCCATTTGTTTTAATATTTTCACCCCGTTGGGTCGATATTTTATTTCTACGCAGCAGTGCAACATCTGTCAGTACTTCTGGTGCCTCTATTTTAGTAGAGACAGCTGTCAGGTGTGCGACTAAAAAGTGGAGTTTCATCATGTTTAATGAAGTCCATAGCATTCATGGTCATACATTATTGTTGATCACGAAACCTTCTTTGCAGGCAACTGCATTATTGCAGCATTTAAAACAATCACTGGCGCTAACCGGAAAACTACATAATATTCAACGTTCTCTGGATGATATTTCCTCCAGCTGCATTGTTTTACTGGATATGATGGAGGCAGATAAAAAACTGATCCATTACTGGCAAGATAATTTGAGCAGAAAAAACAACAATATAAAGACGTTATTGTTGAATACCCCTGATGACTACCCTTATCGGGATATCGAAAACTGGCCACATATCAATGGTGTGTTTTACGCAACTGAAGACGAACAACGTGTCGTTAGCGGCTTGCAGGGTGTCTTACGCGGTGAATGCTACTTCACGCAAAAGCTTGCCAGTTATCTGATCACGCATTCTGGAAATTATCGTTATAACAGCACGGAATCAGCGCTGCTGACACACCGTGAAAAAGAAATACTTAATAAATTGCGTATCGGCGCCTCAAATATTGAAATCGCTCGCTCACTATTTATCAGTGAAAATACGGTAAAAACGCATCTTTATAATCTTTTCAAAAAGATAGCTGTCAAAAATCGTACGCAGGCGGTCTCATGGGCCAATGATAACCTCAGGCGATAAAGCCATGAAACGCTATTTAACCTGGATTGTGGCAGCAAATTTATTCTTTGCTGTCGGGAATCTGCACGCAGCGACAAGCGTGGAGGTGGAGGTTCCCGGACTGTTAACTGATCACACTGTCTCTTCAATCGGGCATGATTTTTATCGTGCATTTAGTGACAAGTGGGAAAGTGAGTACACAGGAAATTTAACTATCAATGAAAGACCCAGTGCGCGTTGGGGAAGTTGGATCACCATAACGGTCAATCAGGACGTTATCTTCCAGACTTTTTTATTCCCCACGAAAAGAGACTTCGACAAAATTGTCGTCTTCGCATTGGCACAAACTGAGGAAGCATTAAATCGCCGGCAAATAGATCAAACACTATTAAGCACGAGCGATTTAGCGCGCGATGAATTCTAAAACATGATTTTGTCCGGAGGCTTTCATGCGTGTCAAACATGCAGTGGTTTTGCTCATGCTAATTTCACCATTAAGTTGGGCCGGAAACATGACGTTCCAGTTCCGAAACCCCAACTTTGGTGGCAACCCGAATAACGGGGCTTTTTTGTTGAACAGTGCTCAGGCACAGAACTCCTATAAAGATCCGAGCTATAGCGATTACGGAATTGAAACACCGTCTGCTCTGGATAACTTTACTCAGGCGATTCAGTCACAAATTCTCGGCGGCCTGCTCACCAACATTAATACCGGTAAGCCGGGAAGAATGGTGACCAATGATTTTATCATTGATATCGCTAACCGGGACGGGCAGTTGCAGTTGAATGTTACCGACAGGAAATCGGGAAAAACATCAACGATCGAAGTGTCGGGTTTACAAACACAGTCAACCGATTTCTAAGCCATAGCCACGAAAGGAAAAAATCATGCAGCGCTTACTTATAATGGTTGCAGTATTTTTACTCAGCGGATGCTTAACGTCACCACCGCAAGAAGCTGCTAAACCGACATTAATGCCTCGCGCCCAAAGTTACAAAGACCTGACGCATCTCCCGATGCCTACGGGTAAAATATTTGTATCGGTTTACAATATCCAGGATGAAACTGGTCAGTTTAAACCTTATCCGGCAAGTAACTTCTCCACTGCCGTACCGCAAAGTGCCACGGCAATGCTGGTTACCGCACTGAAAGATTCGCGTTGGTTCATCCCGCTGGAGCGTCAGGGATTACAGAACTTACTGAACGAACGGAAAATCATCCGTGCGGCACAGGAAAACGGCACGGTTGCCATTAACAACCGAATTCCGCTGCAATCATTAACCGCGGCTAACGTGATGGTGGAAGGTTCAATCATCGGCTATGAAAGCAACGTTAAATCAGGTGGTGTCGGCGCGCGTTATTTCGGTATTGGTGCAGATACGCAATACCAACTCGATCAGATTGCGGTAAACCTGCGTGTGGTTAACGTCAGTACCGGTGAGATCCTTTCTTCGGTAAACACCAGTAAAACCATCCTGTCTTATGAAGTGCAAGCAGGGGTATTTCGTTTCATTGACTACCAACGACTTCTGGAAGGGGAAATTGGTTATACCTCTAACGAACCCGTCATGCTTTGCCTGATGTCAGCCATTGAAACTGGCGTTATCTTCCTGATAAATGACGGTATCGATCGCGGCTTGTGGGATTTGCAGGATAAGAAACAAGTTGATAACGACATTCTGGTCAAATACCGCCATATGTCGGTACCTCCAGAGTCCTGAGAATAAAGAGAGAATAAAAAGCGTGAGGGAGGCCTCACGCTTTTTTTATTTACTGGTCAGTGTGGATGAAGCCGGGTTTTCGCGACGTGATGCCAGCCACAGACCACTGTTTTTCATCGCATAGCCAAACACCAATCCCAACCCCAGAGAAGGCAGAACCAACTGCCAGTCTCCCTGCCCTGCAAATGTTGCACATGCCCCCATAAATGTGCCCGGGACAAATGAAAGCAGCCATTGCTTTGCCTGGATACACATCATAAATGCGACAATTCCCGTTATGACATAACCAAGGATGTCCATATGCGGGGCAAGTGCACTACCATTAATAATCACCAACGCCCACACCACACCGCTAAGCAGCGTACACGCCGAGATCCACAGCCCTTTCAGTCCACCTTGTGGGCAGGCAAAATAAGCCGTACAGCCCAGGAAGCCAGCCCAACTGAGTAAACCAAGAGAAACGGCCACCCATCCCCATAGTCCGGAGAGAATGCCCGTTGTGATTGCAATAGAGAGAAGTATGTTCATGCCGCGCATCTTAGCAGAAAAACGGCATAGTAATGAGATCGTGCACACAATTTATGCAAGATGATAAATTGCGTTGCAGTATATAGTGATTTAGATCACATTTATTCGTCTGTATCTTCCTGCAATTCGTCCCACATTGCGCTAATGGCATCGCGCGTCAGCGGTGCCATAGTTCGCCAGAAAGCGGTATTCGCATGCGCCTCAACTTTACCCAGAAACGTGTCGCACCAGGGAAGCAGGTAGTCAACAAACAGGGTTTCCAGCGCTTCGCTCTCATCTTCTGCGGACTGGTCTTCAAGCCAGGATGCCGCCAGCAACAAGGTACCAATATGATCGGCTGGTGTATCCGCCAGCGGCATTCCACGTGCTGACAGGAATGCTCGAACGTCCGCTTCCTTCGCCCCTTCTACCCAGGCGCTACGATAAGGCGGCACTGAACACTCTTTCCCGACAAACAGAGCGTTGTAATCTGCAGCAAGCTGAGGCATATCACAGCTTTTCTGCAAACGGGCCAACAGCTCATCCTGTTCCAGTGGCCAGTTAGCAGACAGTTTACCTTCGCTAATCAGGGTAAACAGGGGAACCAGTAAAGGGTCCTGCGGTTGGCGGTAAAACAGCGAGCCCAGTACACGGCACAGGATAGAAAACTCGTTCATTGATATATTCCAGTAAGTAACAATTAAAGTTCAGCAAATTCCGCGATAGGCTCCATGCCCCGCGATTCCAGAAACGTCAGCAAGCGTTTTGGTGAAACGTTCAGAATTCGGTCTTCCGGGAAGTCCACATCATCCAGAATCTTACGGCATTCACCGAACTCTCCCAACGTAAATGCGGTATGGGAATCTGAACCCAGGGCAACCCAGCCACCTGCATCACGTACTGCAGCGGCCACAGCGCGACAGTTATCTTCACTGCCTTTACGCGAATGCAAAAATGAGGAATTATTGATTTCCAGTGCAACATGATATTTTGCCGCCGCCTGTGCAATTGCGGTGATATCGACGGGATATTTTGGATTTCCTGGGTGGCTGATAATATGCACATTGCCACTCGCCATCGTGGCGATCATCGCCTGCGTATTGGTTTCTTTATCGTGAGGGGCAAAAACCGGCTCATGGAAGCCCGCAATAATCAGATCAAGTGAGTCAAACATCGGCCCTGAACAGTCGATCTCACCTTCAATATTCTTAATGTTTGCTTCTATCCCGCGCAGGATCCCCACGCCGTTCACCACGCGCGGCCAAATACGCATGTTAATAAAATGCCAGTGATGTGGTGCATCCGCCATGTCCGGTCCATGATCGGTGATAGCAAACAGCTTGATGCCCTTGCGATGGGCTTCAGCGATATAATCACTCAAGGTGCTGTAAGCGTGGGTGCTGGCAACGGTATGCATATGCAGGTCAACGGGATACATAACTCTCTCCTGTAGTCGTTTTCCGTCAAGGATAGCAGGTATCGCCGCCATTAATACCCTAAATAATTCGGGTTGTATTTAGTCGAAACCCGGCGCTGGCCGGGTTGATATTGATATCAATAGCCCCGAACGCGATCGACCTGACCGGTAACAGCTTTGCCACTTTCCAGGTTCAGGATTGTACGAGAGATATAATCCACCGCTTCCGCCGGGCGCGTTACCGCTGCAATGTGCGGCGTCATCGCCACACGCGAGTGTTTCCACAATGGGCTGTCTTCCGGTAGCGGTTCCCGACTATAGACATCCAGCATCGCACCTTTCAGTTTTCCGCTATTCAACGATGCCAGAAGATCGTCTTCATTGAGATGTACGCCACGCGCCAGGTTAAGCACATAGGCTCCATCCTGTAACTGATTCAACAGCCCGGCATTAATAATGCCTACCGTTTCTGCCGTATTGGGCAGAAGATTAATCAGCACACGCGTCTGGCTTAAAAACGCACTCAACTCTTCGGTGCCCGCAAAACTTTCCACACCAGGCCAGGATTTACGGGTACGGCTCCAACAGCGTAACGGGAATCCCCATGCCTGCAGGCTCTCTGCCACTTTAGCCCCTAATACACCAGCGCCCATGATACCGATGGTAAATTCATCACGGGTATACTCTTGCAACGGCTGCCACTTCGCCTGGGATTTTAATGCCTGATAGTCATCAAAGCGGCGGAACCAGTGCAACACCTGACTCACCGCATACTCCTGCATTTGCAGACCCATACCGGTATCTTCCAGACGGAAAAGTGGAATCGAGGTATCCAGCATCTCCGGGTGTGCTTTTAGCTTACTGAGGATGGAGTCCACTCCGGCTCCCAATGCAAAGACGGCTTTCAATTTTCGTCCTGCCAGCATTTCAACCGGCGGATGCCAGACCAGCGCATAGTCGGCATGGGCGTTATCACCCGCTTTCCACTCGCGAACGTTAGCACCAGGGATTGCTTTCGCCAGCGCCTTTAGCCACCAGGCCGTATCAAATGTAGGGTGATAGAAAATTATTTCCATATTGTCTCCTGAACATTGTTATGCGGAACGTTCTCGCACTTATTATCATCATTTTCCGAGGGAATATCAGATTAGCAAATTTTAGGGTGCTGGCAAAAAAAACAATTCCCGCTCATTTAAGCTCCACGTTGCTTGAAGTTTGTGTAAATGCACGTTTTTTTGAAAAAGTAGATTGACGCCGGGGCGGTATTTCCCCTACATTAGCGCCCGTTCCAGCAGTACAGGAACAACAATATGGTGAGGTGTCCGAGTGGCTGAAGGAGCACGCCTGGAAAGTGTGTATACGGCAACGTATCGGGGGTTCGAATCCCCCCCTCACCGCCATATTTAAGAGAGAGCTCGTACGGAAGTACGGGCTTTTTTCGCCTCTACCCCACACAGACTATCAACCTCCTGCAGAACCCGTCGATAGGTCTTCGCTTTCAGTCAGTTCCTACGCCATAAACGCATTCCTGACATACACTAGTTAAAACGATAAAAGTGAGGCAACAGGATGATAGCATTCCCGGCCAGCTTACTGATCCTGAATGGGAAAAGTGCTGATAACCTTCCCCTGCGTGACGCTATTACTCAACTGCGCAACGAGAGTGTCGAAATCCATGTTCGCGTTACCTGGGAAAAAGGCGACGCGCAACGTTACGTTGATGAAGCGCTCCGGTTGGGCGTGGCAACGGTAATTGCCGGCGGTGGTGACGGTACCATTAACGAAGTATCCACAGCGCTGATCCACTGCCAGGGGGAGAATGTTCCCGCACTCGGGATTTTGCCATTGGGAACGGCAAATGATTTTGCTACCAGCGTTGGCATTCCTGAAGCGCTGGACAAGGCATTAAAGATGGCTATTGCCGGGAACTCGGTAGAGATTGATATGGTGCAGGTCAACGATAAAACCTGCTTTATCAATATGGCGACCGGGGGGTTCGGTACGCGGATCACCAGCGAAACACCGGAGAAACTCAAAGCCGCACTGGGCGGTGTGTCGTATTTTATTCACGGATTAATGCGCATGGATACGCTGAAGCCAGACAGTTGTGAAATTCGCGGCGAAAACTTTCACTGGCAGGGGGATGCGCTGGTGATTGGCATTGGCAACGGGCGTCAGGCCGGTGGCGGACAGCAACTTTGCCCGACAGCGCTCATTAATGACGGTCTGCTGCAACTGCGAATCTTTACCGGTGAGGAGCTGATTCCGGCACTGCTGTCGGCGATAACTCAGTCCGAAGACAATCCGAATATCATTGATGGCGCATCATCATGGTTTGATATCCGTGCGCCACATGAAATCACCTTCAATCTGGATGGTGAACCGCTCAGCGGGCAAGAGTTTCATGTTGAAATCCTGCCTGCAGCCCTACGCTGCAGGCTACCGCCGGGTTGCCCATTATTGCGATAATCCGACGGTACTCTACTGACATCAGGCAATCGTGACTTTGTTATCCAGATAAACATCCTGGACGGCATTAATCAGCTTCACGCCGTCAGCCATGGTTTTCTTGAACGCTTTACGTCCAAGAATTAACCCCATACCACCGGCGCGTTTATTAATCACCGCAGTACGCACCGCATCGCTGAGATCGGTTTCTCCACCGGCCGCACCACCGGAGTTAATGAGTCCGGCGCGTCCCATATAGCAGTTCGCCAGTTGATAACGCACCAGGTCAATCGGGTTATCACTGGTTAGCTTGCTATAGACACGATCGTCCGTATAGCCGAAGTTAACCGCTTTATACCCGCCGTTATTCTCCGCCATTTTCTGTTTAACGATATCCGCGCCGATAGTCGCCGCCAGATGGTTTGCCTGCCCGGTCAAATCAGCCGAAACATGATAATCCACACCGTCTTTCTTAAACGCAGAGTTGCGCAAATAGGCCCACAGTACCGTTACCATGCCCAGCTCATGGGCTCGCTCAAAGGCCGCAGAGATCTCTTCAATCTGGCGGCGCGACTCTTCTGAGCCGAAATAAATGGTTGCCCCCACCGCGACCGCGCCCATATTGAACGCTTGCTCCACGCTGGCATACAGCGTCTGGTCAAAGGTATTCGGATAGCTGAGCGTTTCGTTATGGTTAATTTTCACAAGGAATGGAATGCGATGCGCATAACGGCGGGAAACAGACGCCAGCACGCCATAGGTTGACGCGACGCAGTTGCAGCCAGCTTCAATCGCCAGCTCAACAATATTTTTGGGATCAAAATACAGTGGGTTTGCGGCAAACGATGCCCCAGCAGAATGTTCCACACCCTGGTCTACAGGCAGAATCGACAAATAACCGGTCCCGGCGAGCCGTCCGGTGTTGTACAGCATCTGCATATTACGCAGCACGGCGGGTGGACGGTTATTGTCAACCATCACGCGGTCGACGTAATCATGTCCTGGCAGGTAAAGTTGGTCAGAAGGAATGGTCATACAACGATGCTGTAAAAGGTTGTCGGCATCTTTGCCAAGCAACTGCGCAATATCAGTCATAGCTATGCTCCCGTAAGTTCCGATTTGATATCGGAAGTGGATTGTCCTGACCCGCCTGGTGGCGGGCAGCAATAAGCCTGGTACTGACTGCGTATTTTTTCCATCTTTAGCGCACTTTTCAGCGATTTCCGCTGGCTCGATTCAGGCATCAAAAAATGATACAGCGGTCAAACTTAGACCACAAAGGTATTTTAAAGGTATTACATAATGGTACTATCCAGCCGTACCTTACCTGTCATGAAGGATTTAAAGATGAAAACTACAGTTAAGCTGTCGTTCATGATGTTTGTGGAGTGGTTTATCTGGGGCGCCTGGTTTGTACCGCTTTGGCTCTGGCTGAGTAAAAGCGGCTTTACTGCCGGTGAAATTGGCTGGTCTTATGCCTGTACCGCTATTGCCGCGATCCTCTCCCCTATCTTCGTCGGTTCGATCACTGACCGCTTTTTCTCTGCGCAAAAAGTACTGGCAGTGCTGATGTTTGTCGGCGCAATTTTGATGTATTTTGCAGCGCAACAGACGACGTTCGGCGGATTCTTTCCGCTATTGCTGGCGTATTCACTCACCTATATGCCGACAATTGCACTAACCAACAGTATCGCCTTCGCCAACGTCCCGGATGTCGAACGTGATTTTCCGCGCATTCGCGTAATGGGAACGATCGGCTGGATTGCATCCGGCCTGGCTTGTGGGTTCTTACCGCAAATGCTCGGCTATAACGACATTTCACCAACCAACATTCCGCTGCTCATTACAGCCGCAAGTTCCGCATTACTGGGTATCTTCGCTTTCTTTTTACCGGATACGCCGCCGAAAAGTACCGGCAAGATGGATGTCAAAGTCATGTTAGGTCTGGATGCACTGATCCTGCTGCGTGATAAGAACTTCCTGGTCTTTTTCTTCTGCTCTTTTCTGTTTGCCATGCCGCTGGCGTTTTACTACATCTTCGCCAACGGGTACCTGACAGAAGTTGGGATGAAAAATGCGACCGGCTGGATGACGTTGGGCCAGTTCTCTGAAATTTTCTTCATGCTGGCGCTGCCGTTCTTCACCAAACGCTTTGGCATTAAAAAGGTATTATTGCTTGGTCTTATTACTGCAGCGATCCGCTACGGATTTTTTGTTTACGGTGGCGCGGAAGAATATTTCACCTACGCCCTGTTATTTCTCGGCATTCTGCTGCATGGCGTTAGCTACGACTTCTACTACGTTACGGCATACATCTATGTCGATAAAAAAGCGCCAGTGCACATGCGCACCGCTGCGCAGGGGTTAATCACTCTCTGCTGTCAGGGATTCGGCAGCCTGCTCGGTTACCGCCTGGGTGGGGTGATGATGGAAAAAATGTTTGCTTATAAAGAGCCGGTTGATGGCCTCACCTTTAACTGGGCTGGCATGTGGGGATTTGGCGCGATCATGATCGCCGTTATCGCCGTGCTGTTTATGATTTTCTTTCGCGAGTCAGACAAAGAAATCACCGCCATTAAGGTGGACGACCGCGATATCGCATTGCAACAAGGGGAAGTTAAATGAAAGCAGAACGTATTCTCGGTGCTCTTTATGGGCAGGCGTTAGGGGATGCGATGGGTATGCCGTCGGAACTGTGGCCGAGAACCCGTGTAAAGGCACACTTTGGTTGGATCGACCGCTTTTTACCGGGCCCAGGCGAAAATAATGCAGCATGTTATTTTAATCAGGCAGAGTTCACTGATGACACCTCCATGGCGCTGTGCCTGGCGGACGCCCTGCTGGAATGCGACGGGGAAATAGTGCCAGACGTCATTGGGCGCAATATCCTGGCCTGGGCGGAAAATTTTGACGCCTTCAATAAAAACGTACTCGGCCCCACGTCGAAGATTGCGCTCAACGCCATTCGCGACGGCAAACCTGTCGCTGAGCTGGAAAACAACGGTGTCACCAATGGGGCAGCTATGCGTGTGTCGCCGTTGGGATGTCTACTACCGACAGGCAATCTTGATGCGTTTATTGACGACATCGCGCTGGCCTCCAGCCCGACACATAAGTCGGATTTAGCTATTGCGGGCGCGGTGGTCATCGCCTGGGCGGTATCTCGTGCTATCGACGGAAGAACATGGTCTGAGATTGCCGGGGCACTTCCCGCGATTGCTCTCCACGCTCAGCAAAAACGGATCACTACGTTTAGCGCATCGCTTGCAGCCCGCCTCGAACTGGCATTGAAAATCGTTCGCGAGGCCAACGGTGCGGAATCTGCCAGCGAGCAGCTGTATCAGGTGATTGGCGCCGGGACCAGCACCATTGAATCCGTGCCCTGCGCCATCGCGATGGTCGAACTGGCACAAACCGATCCTAACCGCTGTGCCGTACTGTGTGCGAATCTCGGCGGCGACACTGACACCATCGGGGCAATGGCAACCGCTATTTGTGGGGCACTACACGGCGTAAGCGCGATTAGTCCGACGTTAAAACAGGAACTGGATGCGGTGAATAAGCTCGATTTCACCCGCTATGCCAGTGCGCTAGCGCGGCTGCGCGAGCAACGGGAGGCGCTATGAGTGCTACGCGTCTGCAAACGCTTCTCCCACAGTTGCACAGCCAGCGACCGGTAACGGTAGTCGGTGCGGCGGTTATTGATGTGATTGCCGATGCGTATGCTCTTCCCTGGCGCGGCTGTGATATTGAGCTTAAGCAACAGGGCGTGAACGTGGGCGGTTGTGCACTCAACATTGCCGTCGCCCTAAAACGTCTGGGCATTGAGGCCAGTAATGCCTTACCGCTGGGTCAGGGCGTGTGGGCCGATATTATCCGCAACCGTATGGCGAAAGAAGGATTGCACAGCCTGATCGACAATGCCGAGGGCGATAACGGCTGGTGTCTGGCATTGGTAGAGCCGGACGGTGAACGCACATTTATGTCCTTTAGCGGCGTCGAAAATCAGTGGAATGCTGACTGGCTGGCACAGCTGACTATCCCCCACGAGAGTTACGTCTACCTTTCCGGCTACCAGTTGGCCTCACCATGCGGTGAATTGCTGGTGCAGTGGCTGGAGAGTCTTACGACGGCTACCCCCTTCATCGATTTTGGCCCGCGAATTGGTGATATTCCCGATGTCCTGATGACGCGGATCATGGCCTGCCGCCCGTTGGTGTCACTAAACCGGCAGGAGGCCGCCATTGCAGCCGGGCGATTCGCATTAAGTCACGACATAGAGGGTTTTGGGGCCGCATGGCTGAAGCGCTTTGCCACACCCGTGGTGGTGCGTCACGATAAAGATGGGGCATGGTATTTTACTGAGCACACATCCGGTTGCGTGCCCGCCTTTCCGACCACCGTCGTTGATACCATCGGTGCGGGAGACAGTCACGCAGGCGGCATGCTGGCTGGTCTGGCATCGGGCTGGTCGCTGGGCGATGCCGTCCTGCTCGGCAATGCGGTAGCATCCTGGGTGGTGGGTCACCGCGGTGGCGACTGCGCCCCCTCACGCGAGGCGTTACTCCTCGCACACAAAGACGTATAGGTCGCTTCGACAGTAACTGATACTGTATTCAATAGGCCGTTGCTGCTGATCAAGCGCTACTTGCTTTATCACCAGTACCGGCACTTTGCTGTCCATCTGGATATGGGACTGGAACTCTGCGTCCGGCATTCGCGCACTGACGCGTGAGCGCGTGCGCTGTGGAAAGATATGCTGGCTGCGGAAATAGTCGTACAGTGAAACGCCAATCGCATCCACGTCATGGATAAGATGGGCGGGTACCCATGATTCTTCAATAGACACAGCATCTTCATCAACATAGCGAATGCGCTTCAGCAAGAAGACCTCACTGCCGACAGCAACAGCCAACTGCTGAGCCACCTCTTCCGGGCAGGGCACCACGCGTTTATTCACCCATAGCGTATCCGGCTTTTTACCGCGCAACACCACCTGTTGTGAAAAACCGCGCGCTTCTTTGAGCGAATACTCGAAGATGTTATTGATTTGCGTCCCGTAGCCACGCGCACGCGTCACCACCCCCTCTTCTTCCAGCGCCTGCATCGCTTTCCGCACCGTAATACGTGAAACGCCAGTCAACTGGCTGAGGTCACGCTCACCCGGCAGGATATTACCATGCTCCAGGATCCCACTGCGCACAGCGTTCTTAACCGTTTGAGCGAATTTCATATACAGCGGCGTATTGTCCGCCGCTGAAATACGTTCATTCAGTTGCGCGATAAGCTGGGTATGCGCTTGTTCCATTTATCTTTTTCCTGGCAGCCGTTTCTGTCGCCAGTATACCATTTCTGCTCATCACCACCACGCGTGGAAATGATGCACCGGACCAATCCCCTCGCCCACTTCCAGCGTATCTGCCTGCGCCAGCGCCGCAGAGAGCCACAACTTAGCCTCCTGTACCGTATCAGCCCAGTTAACATGACGTGGACGCAGTGCCGCCAGCGCCGCCGACAGCGTACAACCTGTTCCGTGCGTATTTTTGGTCACTACCCTTGGCGCGGTGAAACGCTGTTCGCCATCACGGGTAAAGAGCCAGTCAGGGCTTTGCTCATCATCCAGATGCCCCCCTTTCATTAATACCGCCTCACAGCCCAGCGCCCGCAGCGCCCGCCCCTGTTCTAACATTTCCTGCTCTGTTCGGGCATGCGATGCCCCGAGCAACGCCGCCGCCTCCGGCAGATTAGGGGTAATAATCGACACTTGCGGTAACAGACGGGTACGCAGCGTTTCAACCGCAGAGGAAGACAACAGCGGATCGCCGCTTTTAGCCAGCATTACCGTATCCAGTACGACGTTTTGTACCCGGTGACGCTGTAAACGTTCGGCAACGGCTTCGACAATATCGGTTTCTGCCAGCATGCCGATTTTGGTGGTATCGATGCGCACATCGCTGAACACCGAGTCCAGTTGCGCCGCCACAAAATCGGGTTCAATCCGGTATACCGACTGTACTCCGCGCGTATTTTGCGCCACCAGTGCCGTGATTACTGAACAGCCATAAGCGCCGAGTGCCGAAAAAGTTTTTAAGTCGGCCTGAATCCCTGCGCCACCGCTCGGATCGGTTCCAGCAATGGTTAAGGCGTTAATCCGTTTCATGCGTGCTCCTGGGGGTTCAGATTATAGAGGGCATCAAGAAATGCCGGAATAAAGCTTCCCGGTCCCGTCGATTGTTCAGTGGCGCGTTGTCCGGCTTGCTTCATCCAGCTACAGGCAGAAGCAACATTGTTCAACCGGTCCCCCTCCAGGGCGCAACTGGCTGCAACTACCGCTGACAGTGCGCATCCGGTCCCCACTACCCGCGTCATCAGCGGGTCGCCACCATGAATACCCACTGTCCGCTGACCATCGGTGACGTAATCCACTTCTCCGGTAACAACGACAATGGTTCCGACCTCGCGTGCCAGTGTTTGTGCGGCCGGAATCGCAGCCAATGCTGTATCGGTGGTATCCACACCGCGCCCACCGGCGTTCATCCCAGCCAGGGCGAGTATTTCTGACGCGTTGCCACGAATGGCAGCCGGGCGCAGCGTAAGTATGTCCAGACAAAAGCGACGACGAAAATCCAGTGCGCCAACGGCAACAGGATCCAGCGTCCAGGGGGTTTTCGCCTGCTGCGCCTGCTCAACGGCGGCACGCATTGCCGTGGCTCGCGTCTGGGTCAGTGTCCCAACATTAATGAGCAGCGCCTGGGCAATAGCAGCAAACTGGCTGGCTTCTTCAGGTTCAATCACCATTGCGGGGGATGCCCCTAAAGCCAGTAGCGTATTGGCGGTAAAACTCTGCACAACGTCATTAGTCATACAGTGTGTCAGTGGGGAAAGCGTTCTAAATTGCTGTAAGGTGTGAGCCGCAAGGGCACGGCTGTGCAGGTCAGGCTGCATGGTTCAACTCCTGCCCGCGTGAAGAAGGGACACGAGCAGTGTCAGACTTCCCTACGCTGGCATTATCCAGATCAGGTGGTACGGGTATTTCTCAGCCTTCACCAGGAAGGGCACCCCGAGTCGTTGAAACACAAATATAATATTCAGGTTTCAGCAACAGGATACTGCCTGCTCTTAACGATGTAAATTGGCGCGGAACAGGCTTTGGCGGTGAAACCGCTGGTTACGGTTGCCGAGTTTCCGTACGTTCATTTACACTTTTTACGAAATGACTGGAGTAATCACAAAATAGTGCTTGTCAAATGTCCTGTTAGCCAGGAATCATACAGGGCTAATTTTGATGACCCGAACAGGTAGAGAGGATGGGTATGAAGAAGAAAATGTTGCTGGGTGCACTACTGCTCGCAAGCAGTGCGGTCTGGGCCGCGCCGGCTGCAACCGCTGCCCCCACAGGTATTGATAAATATGAGTTGAGCAGTTTCATTGCCGACTTTACCCATTTCAAACCTGGTGACACTGTCCCGCCACTGTACCGTACTGATGAATACGCGATTAAACAGTGGAATCAGCGCAACTTACCAGCGCCTACTGCAGGTACCCACTGGACTTACATGGGCGGCGCATATGTCCTGATTAACGATGCCGACGGCAAAATCATTAAAGCCTACGACGGCGAGATTTTTTATCACCGGTAACGAAAATGTACCTTCATAACGAAGGTACATTTTTTAAGCGGATTACATCAGGCTAGTTAGTCATAAGATACTGAAAATATGACTTTGCTTTGTACTTCACCCGGTCGTAGTGATTCCCCTGTCACGTGAACATATTTCGCAATAATAGGGAAAGTGTACTGATTGTTGATTGTCTCCAGTTTAGCTATTCTGTCCATCAGAGTATCCCCCTGTTTTAGGGGAGTCGTCTTGGTACCGTTGTAAATCTGGAACCCGACCCCTTTTGCACCATTCGTCGCGGTATTTTTCAGTATCTTCCCGCTTTCATCCCAGTCACCTCGCGCAACCTTAAAACTTACGGGATTGGTGGTGACGTTATATATACCTTCACAATTTAATACCAGATCTACGTAACCTGTTTCATTATTATTTCCTATCAGGTTACTTAACGTTATATCTTTCATATTAATATAGTATGTCGGTTTTGAAAAACGGCAGGTTGTGGGTTTATGCGTTACTGTAAAGCTTAAATTCTGTGTAAAAGCAGAATTTCCCGACAAACGCCCGGTAATCCAGCAATAAAGATAAGCTAACCAGTTTGATGTACATGAGTTCTCAGATGTAATACTGACTGCCGGGTCACTCAGACTAAACGCATCACCGGAGACTGTCTGCTTAGCCGTCCCTGAATTGACATAACCTGCTGTAATCGTGAGTTTTTTGGTATTCAGTGTTTCACCGGCGCTAACTGTTTTCCTTCCAATACTAACGGGAAAATCACTGCTCGTTAGATTGATATTAATTAAAACCTTCTTGCCGCTGCTACTCTGAATAGCAACAATATAATTCGTTAATGGCGTTGTAAAATATAAGCTATCACTATTGGCAGTACACGTTATATCGCCACTGGAATTGAGATTCAGTTGGTTCGTCGCTGTTCCGGATGTCATATCCAGATTAATTGCCGTCAACCCGCCATTTTTTGTCTGAAATGTACATCCAGCCTGAGCTCCAAAGGATGACAACAGCAGAAATATTAAAAATACGTATCCTTTCATATCTTGCATCCTTAGCGGCAAATATAGGCTTTATTCTCATCAATCACCTTGTCGAAGGTAATCGTACAGAACTGCCCCTGCTGTTTATTAACTGCGACGCGTACCGAGGCAGGAATGTCGTTGGTGCGAATAAATAACCGGCTCCCCTGCCCCACCAGGCCAACATTATTACCGATATTATCTTCCACTTCATAACCGAACGATAACGGAGAGCCGTCCGGACGCTCGGCAAGGAAGTACCAGGGTTTACGCCGATCGGTTTCAAACTCCATCATTACGACCGCGCCACGATAGGGTACAGCGCCTTTTCGATTGCCCAGTAACGCCACATCGCTATTACTGTCGGAAAGATCCAGCATCAGCATATTTTCACGGTACGGCGTCAGACTGTCATAAACCGCGTAACCTTTGCTGTTGGTTGTCAGGTAACGATGTCCCTGCACCGCCGCGCCCTGTAATCCAGGCGCTTTAACAATGGCAAATGTATCGGAAAGCCGAGGAGCTAACGCGACACCCTCTGACCACACCACCAACCCCCCCTGAATATTGCCGCTGACCTGCTGATATTTATTCGATTGGCTATAACTGCTGCCAATGGTTGCCATAGGCGCGCGCCAGGCCAGGTTACCCCCCACCGTTGTCTCGCTCCCCTGCCGCTGATGACTGAAGTTAGCGCCGTAGCTGAATTGATCACGACTACCTGCTACGCCGCTTAAGCTGGTGTTATTCGACTGATAACCATCATCATCAAATGTTGTCGAGTTGGAGACAAACAAATCGCGCCGCGGCGTAGAAATGCCATCCCCCCACGAAAACGGAATGGAGATATACAGGTTAAAACGCTTATCCGCGTGGTTATCCTCATCGTACGTCTGGCTAACGGAAAAGGTATAGCTGATACGTTGCCAGGCGTTCGAATAACTCAACTGATAATCTTTGCCCGTCCCGCTACGTTGCCAGTAGTCGCGCCACAGGCCACTGACCGCCAGGAATCCCCAGTTTTCGGGTAATGCTTGATTGATATTAAGCGAAAAACTGTTCTTACGACCAAAGTCGTCCTGGTAGTAATCCGCAATGTCATAAACATCGTTTTCATCGCGGTCATAACTATTTTTGTTATTCGCCCACACGTGATCGTTGAAGGTACGATAATCCTGCGAAGAGTAGCGATAACCCGCCAGCGCAAACTGCGTTCCGGTCTGTGTGACATATTTGTTCCACGCCACCTGATAACTCTGCCCGTCAAAAACGCCGTTATCCTGTTCGCTGTGCGAGTGCGTTCCATCTACAGAAACCGCACCAATCGGCGTGTTCCATCCCGTGCCGAGTACAAATGAAGAGTAGTTATCCGACAACATGGAACCGCCATATATCGTTAGCAGATTATTCAGTCCATACTGGTAACTACCCTGTATAAAATCAGACTGGTTGCTCGCGCCTTCGATGTTGCTACGTCCGGCGGCAACATCATATTTCGCGCCCCCCGCCTGCAACATATTGGGTACCGATGAATAAGGCACCAGGTAATGCCTTATCGAACCATCAGCCTCTTTAACACTAACGTCCAGATCCGCACCGCCACCCGCAAGCTGCAAATCATCAATGGCGAATGGCCCCGGGGAGACCTCTTTCTGATAAATAACAAAACCGTTTTGTTCAATAGACACCAGCGCATTGCTCTGGGCAATTCCGCGTACTACTGGCGTAAAATTCTGTTTTGAGTTCGGTAACATTTGCATATCGCGCCAGATACGCACACCACGAAACCGTACGGCGTCAAAAATATCCGAGCCGGTATATATGTCCCCGGCACGCAATGTACCAAAGATGGACGGGATACCCCGTTCCATATATAAGGTATTACTTTTCCATTCGCCGCTACCTTCATTGCCTTTCGTATAGTTGGCATTTGAATGCAGTTGCCAGTCCAGCAAATTCAATCCGCTGTTCAGATTGACATAGCTGCTTTTATCATTTCCGCCGAGTTTATAATTACTGTAATACTGGCTGGCATAATAGGAGGTATAAAATGCGTTAATTCCGCGATCCCAGGTTTCAGGCGGCATATATCCTGATTCATATTCAACCACATATGCCTGAGGCACGCTTAAATTCAGGATAAATTGCCCAATGTCATAACCAATACTGCCGCCCTGCACTGCTGCACGCAGCGGTACACAATCTACGCCTTTATCTGCTTTAATACCTTCAGTACGAATACCAATTTGCTGCAACTGCGTCCAGGATAAGCATGTTGAATCCGGTTCGGATTTAATATTAATATCGTAATGACCGCGCCAATGGTTATTTAGATAAACATCCATTTCATATATGCCGGGCATCGGCTTGTCGCCATCAATGTGATAGCGAGAAATTTTCTCACCGTTCAAACCACCGATCATAAAGTGGGTATCAAACGTTTCTTCTTCAGCCCATGCAGATAATGAAGTTGCCAGCACCGACAAGATGGTCAGTGTAATCGAATTGATCTTTGACATAGCCAGTCCTTGAGCTATTTTTCAGTTTTTATTTTTTCACTCAAATAATTACCGTAATCGTCAATAAGCGTGATTTTGTAATGACTAACCATAGCGGTGGTGCTCAACTTTTTATCTGACCACGGAGCAAGTAACACTGTCTCGCTATTTATTTTAGTATGACCTACTAATTCAGGTATCGTTATCCAGTTGGCGGAATTGTTTTTGATATTAATACCACCACTGGCATATTTGATACTTAAGCGAGAAAAACTTTTTTCGTCCACACTGGTAATACCTTGCGGGCGATAAATAAATTTGATGCGATTCTGCATAGCAAATTTAATCATATTCTTACCTTCTGATTCCGCAGAATTAGGAGGAATATCTAACACATTAAGAAAAAAAAGACTTTCACGATCTTTTGGCAGCGTATTTGCCAGTTGCTTAATCTTTAGCTGCTGGCCGGAACTACCGCTAACTTTTGCCACCGGTGGCGTCATCACAAACGGTACGTGAATTTTCTCCGGTGGCAGGCTGGCGTCACCATCGTCAATCCACGATTGGACCAGCGCACTACGATTGCCTTCATTCATTAACTGCACGGTAATTTCTTTTTTCTGTGCCGGATAAATGACACGCGTGCCGTAAATGTAAACGCCTCCCCACGCAGGCAATACTGTGCCAGCCAATAATAATATTATTATTTTTTTCATTATAATTATCCTTACTACGGAAATAATCGGCGACCAGAGCCGCCGACAAACAGGATAGTAATCTTAATCAGTAACAACGGTCATCGTCAGCGAAGAGGCAACATCACCCGCAGAGACAGCGGCTGAACCAATTTTCGCGTAACGTGCACTAAAATTCAGCGTATATTTATTATCTGCTGTTTTAGTTAACTCAATACCTGTATCGGGGTTAACCTGTTTTGTAAAATCATCACCATAGTAAACGGAGAAGCCTGCACCATTATTTGCTGCGGTATTTCGTGTAATATATTTATTAGTGCTATCAAATTGAGAACTGGAGAAAGTAATTTTCGGTGCTTTATCCCCCGTACATTCAACAGTTAATGGCACGGTGGTTTTATTTGAGTATCCGTCATAAACACCTCCAGCACTTAAGGCATTTAGTCTGTCAGCACCAATCTGGTTCATACCAATGGTCGCAGTGGTATCACCCGTAAATTTACAGGTTGTCCCAACGACCTTACCAGTAATAATCAATTCACCCTGATCAGAATCAGCAGCAAACGCCCCAGCGCTCATAAATACAGTGGACAAAATAGCAACAGAAATAATTGAACGTTTCATAGTACCTTCCTTAGTGAATTAATTTCTATTTATTAAGAGGGGTTAACCCTTTAAATTAAATTCTCACACCAGAAACGTTACCGCAATGTAAACGCATTGTTTTATTGATTTAAAGCAAATTACAAATGCAATATAATTACAACAAATGAATTGAGATTAGTCTTATTTTGAAAATTAATAAATTCAGGGAATTAACTGTTTGATAGGAATTCTTTAGGAAAATACCAAACCACGTACCATTCACCAAAACAATGCGTGGTTGGTAAAAATTCGATTAGTCGTAACGAGTCAGCACAATTTGTCGTGTAGCGTCACCAGCGACAGTAACAATTTCAGTCACCGCACTTTTTGTTGAATTGGAAACGCCCTCTTTGACGTTTGAAAAAGAAACGGCATTGCCGCAGCGTTGCTGCACTTCGTTATTTACAACATCAGCGCTACAGGTGGGTTCAGTTACTCGACCACTGATATTCAAGGTAGCAGTATCTGTGGCGAAAACAGAAGCGCTCATTCCATAAGCCAAAGTAATAACTCCCAAGAATAAACTTCTTTTCATTACGTTCATTATTCCTGTATTGGTTGGAATACAGCATACAAGCCGCCCTTCCAGTAGATTATGGATTAACTGCCTCGCTAAAACCAATTGAAATTGTAGATTAATGGGATAGATTTGATCAATTCAAATGATGCATTGATGCTATTCATTAGGAAAAAGGTATGGATTTTACAGGCAGGATAAACAATATTGCGGCGCTTTTCACTCTATATATTCACCACATCAATATATTATTGATGTGGTGAATAATATTTAATGCGATAAATTACACTGCGCGAAAAGCTATTTCCCCCGGAATAACCTCTCCCTGCCAGTAGAGCTGGGCGGCGACACGGCCGGCCAGATCGCGATAAATCGCGGTAAACTCACTGTCAGGACGACTGATAACCGTCGGCATACCGCGGTCGAGATCTTCACGCAAGGAAATATGCAGCGGCATCTGTCCCAACAGTTGGGTGTGATATTGCTCAGCCAGCTTTTGTGCGCCACCCGTGCCGAAAATCGGTTCATGATGACCGCAGTTGCTGCAAATATGCATGCTCATATTTTCCACAATACCCAGCACCGGTACTTCCACTTTTTCGAACATCACGATGCCTTTTTTCGCATCGATCAGCGCGATGTCCTGCGGCGTCGTGACCACTACCGCGCCGGTTACCGGAATGTTCTGCGCCAGCGTCAGCTGAATGTCACCCGTACCCGGCGGCATATCCAGAACCAGATAATCAAGATCCGGCCATAAGGTCTCTTGCAGCATTTGTAACAACGCTTTGCTGGCCATTGGTCCACGCCACACCATCGCATTGTCATCGGTTACCAGATATCCAATGGAATTGGTTGCCAGGCCATGAGACATAATCGGCGCCATATGGGTGCCATCTGGCGAGGTTGGGCGCTGATTTTCCGCACCGAGCATGGTCGGAATGGACGGACCATAAATGTCGGCATCCAGAATACCTACTTTCGCCCCTTCGGCTGCCAGCGCCAGAGCCAGGTTCACCGCAGTGGAGGATTTACCCACACCACCTTTGCCGGAACTCACAGCAATGATGTTTTTCACACCATTAATACCCGGCTGGTTTTTCACGCGTTTCAGCGTCGCGATATTGTGCGACAGCTTCCAGTCAATGGCTTTCGCGCCGGTGATGCGCAATAGATCGGCACTGCATTGCTCTTTTAACACTTCAAACGCGCTGTGCCAGACGAACGGCATCACCAGCTCAACGTGCAACGTGTCATCCATCCAGGCGACATGGTGCAACGCTTTTAACGTCGTCAGATTATGCTTCAGGGTTGAATGCTGAAAATTCGCCAGCGTCCCGGCGACCATGGCGCGCAGGGTTTCTGGTGATTTGGCCTGGGATTGTGCGTTCATCCCGACTCCTTTTTGTTGTTCTGAAAAGACGATTGTCAGCGAGTAGTTTACTCCAACCGCAACAATTATTCATTTAAGGATAAATGCCCTTATCACTTGGCGCAGTAATTACCATTTTGGTACTATCAAAGCCCTTTTCACTACAAAAGAAGTAATTGCCCACTATGACTCAAGTCGCGAAGAAAATTCTGGTAACGTGCGCGCTGCCGTACGCCAACGGCTCAATCCACCTCGGCCATATGCTGGAGCACATCCAGGCTGATGTCTGGGTCCGTTACCAGCGAATGCGCGGCCACCAGGTTAACTTCATCTGCGCGGACGACGCACACGGTACGCCAATCATGCTGAAAGCCCAGCAGCTTGGTATTACACCTGAGCAGATGATCGGTGAAATGAGTCAGGAGCATCAGACTGATTTTGCAGGTTTTGACATCAGCTATGACAACTACCACTCTACGCACAGCGAAGAGAACCGTGAGTTGTCCGAGCTTATTTACACACGCCTGAAGGAAAACGGTTTTATTAAGAACCGCACCATCTCTCAGCTTTACGATCCAGAAAAAGGCATGTTCCTGCCGGATCGTTTTGTTAAAGGTACCTGCCCGAAATGTAAATCTCCGGATCAGTACGGCGATAACTGCGAAGTGTGCGGCGCAACCTACAGCCCGACCGAACTTATCGAACCGAAATCCGTTGTTTCCGGTGCGACACCGGTAATGCGTGACTCCGAGCACTTCTTCTTCGATCTGCCGTCGTTCAGCGAAATGCTGCAGGCGTGGACGCGCAGCGGCGCGTTGCAGGAGCAGGTTGCCAACAAAATGCAGGAGTGGTTTGAATCTGGCCTGCAGCAGTGGGATATTTCCCGCGATTCTCCGTACTTCGGTTTTGAAATTCCGAATGCGCCGGGTAAATATTTTTATGTCTGGCTGGATGCGCCAATTGGCTATATGGGTTCGTTCAAAAACCTGTGCGACAAACGTGGCGACACCGTCAGCTTTGATGAGTACTGGAAGAAAGACTCCGATGCGGAGCTGTATCACTTCATCGGTAAAGATATCGTTTACTTCCACAGCCTGTTCTGGCCTGCCATGCTGGAAGGCAGCAACTTCCGCAAACCGACTAACCTGTTCGTTCACGGGTATGTCACAGTAAACGGCGCGAAGATGTCCAAGTCTCGCGGGACCTTCATTAAAGCCAGCACCTGGCTGAAACACTTTGATGCTGACAGTCTGCGTTACTACTACACCGCGAAACTCTCTTCGCGCATTGATGATATCGACCTGAACCTGGAAGATTTTGTTCAGCGTGTTAACGCCGATATCGTCAACAAAGTCGTGAACCTGGCTTCCCGTAACGCAGGATTTATTGCTAAACGCTTTGACGGTATTCTGGCCACCGAACTGGCCGATCCGGCGCTGTACAAAACCTTTACCGACGCAGCTGCAGTCATCGGTGAAGCGTGGGAAAGCCGCGAATTCGGTAAAGCAATCCGCGAAATTATGGCGCTGGCCGACGTGGCGAATCGCTATGTTGACGAACAGGCACCATGGGTTGTGGCTAAACAGGAAGGCCGTGACGCCGACCTGCAGGCAATTTGCTCCATGGGTATTAACCTGTTCCGCGTCCTGATGACATACCTGAAACCGGTACTGCCGACGCTTGCTGAACGTGTTGAGGCATTCCTGAACAGTGAGCTGACCTGGGATTCCATTGAGCAACCACTGCTCGGTCACAAGGTCAACACCTTTAAGGCGCTCTACAACCGTATCGACATGAAACAGGTTGAAGCGCTGGTGGAAGCGTCCAAAGAAGAAGTGAAAGCCGCAGCCGCACCGGTGACCGGCCCGCTGGCGGATGACCCTATCCAGGACACCATCACCTTTGACGATTTCGCCAAAGTTGATCTACGCGTGGCGCTGATTGAAAACGCCGAGTTCGTGGAAGGTTCCGACAAACTGCTGCGTCTGACGTTGGATCTCGGTGGTGAGAAGCGTAACGTCTTCTCCGGTATTCGCTCTGCCTACCCGGATCCCCAAGCCCTGATTGGCCGCCAGACCATTATGGTGGCGAACCTGGCTCCGCGTAAGATGCGCTTCGGTATCTCTGAAGGGATGGTGATGGCAGCAGGCCCTGGCGGAAAAGACATCTTCCTGTTAAGCCCGGATGACGGTGCTAAACCAGGTCAGCAGGTGAAATAACAAAAAAGCCGGAGATAATCTCCGGCTTTTTTTCCGGCTGGCGGCTTCGCCTTTCCCAGCCTGCAAATCCCGTAGGCCCTGCAAACGCAACGCCACTGGGCAAAATTCACGACTTCGCGTTATGTACTCGTGCAGTTAAACCACGCAAGAAATAGCGCAAAAATTGGTCGCCACATTCGCGATAGTTCTTATGCTCCGGTGCACGCATCATCGCGGTAATTTCCGGCATCGATACGCGAAATTTCTGTTCGGTCATGATGGCCAGAATATCATCGGTTTTCAGTGAAAACGCGATACGCAGTTTTTTCAGCACCGTATTGTTGTTAACACGACGTTCAATCGCCAGCTCCGGTGCGGAATCATCTTTGCCACGCAGATGATAGATAAGGCCGTTCAGGAAACCGGAGAGGATGATATCCGGGCAGCGAACAAACCCGTCTTCATCTTCTTTTGTCATCCAGGTGTCAAAACCTGCCGAGGTGGATTCCATCTCAGCAAGCGCAAGAATGCGCACCATGTCGTTATTGTTCGCTTTCAGGGTGTAGCGCAGGCTACGAAGAATATCGTTACTTAGCATAGAGCCTTCAACTGTCGATGATGCAATGGCGCGCAGTGTACCAGTTTTACAGGCCAATCGCCTCTTTTAGACTTTTGAGATAACGACGGCTCACCGGGACAGTCAGTCCGTTACGTAAAATCAGCTCAGCCTGGCCATTATCTTCCAGACGAATCTCCTGCAAATGGGCCATGTTGACCAGGTATTGTCGGTGGCAGCGCAGCAGCGGAGTACGGCTCTCCAGTGTTCTAAGCGTCAGCTCGGTGAATCCTTCTTTGCCATCGCTACTGGTCACATAAACGCCGCTCATACGACTGCTGACAAACGCCACATCATCCATTTGCAGCAGATAGATTCGGCTATGACCACTACATGGAATGAACTTAAGCGCCTGCTGATGTTCCGGCAGTAACGACACATCCTGCTTCGTGCGCTCCTGACGTAAACGGATCAGCGTTTTCTCCAGCCGCGTTTCTTCAATCGGCTTAAGCAGATAATCAAAGGCATGCTCCTCAAAGGCTTTCACTGCATATTCATCAAAAGCGGTGAGAAAAACGATATACGGGCGATGCTCGGGATCAAGCATACCTACCATTTCCAGGCCGCTAATACGCGGCATCTGGATATCGAGGAACAGCACATCCGGTCGCAGCTTATGTACTGCACCAATGGCCTCTACCGCATTCGAACACTCTCCGACTATCTCGATGTCGCTTTGCTCCTGTAACAGGATCCGCAGGTTCTCCCGCGCTAACGGTTCATCATCGACGATCAGCACTTTGATCATGCCAGTTCCTCCAGAGGAAGTCGTAAAGTAATCCGGGTAAAGAGGTCAGGCTCACAGGCTACGCTGATACCAAAATCATCGCCAAACCGTTCCCGCAGGCGTTTGTCCACCAGACTCATTCCAAGCCCACTGGACTCAGTCGTAGGCTGATACAGTCCGGCATTATCTTCAATATCCAGCATCAGATACTGCCCTTCCTGACGAGCAGTGATAGAGACTTCTCCGGTATCAAGTAGCTGGGAAGTGCCATGCTTAATCGCATTCTCAACTATCGGTTGCAGAGTAAACGCAGGCAATTGCTGATGCGAAAGCGCTTCCGGGACCGTTAAGGTTACCTGCAGACGCGACTGGAATCGTGCCTTTTCAATTTGTAGATAGGCATTTACGTGTTCGATTTCATCAGCCAGCGTCACAATTTCCGACGGACGTTTTAAATTCTTACGAAAGAAAGTCGAGAGATATTGCACCAGTTGGCTGGCCTGTTCGCTGTCACGACGGATCACAGCTTTAATCGTATTCAACGCGTTAAACAGAAAATGGGGATTAACCTGAGCGTGCAGAAGTTTGATTTCAGACTGAGTCAGCATCGCTTTTTGTCGCTCATATTGTCCGGCCAGAATTTGCGCGGAAAGCAACTGGGCAATCCCTTCCCCCAGCGTGCGGTTAATTGAGCTAAAGAGACGGTTTTTGGCTTCATACAGTTTAATCGTCCCCATCACCCGTTGGTTTTCACCACGCAACGGGATCACCAACGTCGACCCTAATTTGCATTGCGGATGCAGTGAACAGCGATAAGGCACTTCATTACCGTCGGCATACACGACCTCTCCGGTTTCAATCGCCCGTTGGGTGTATGAAGAAGATATGGGCTTGCCTGGCAGATGGTGGTCATCACCAATGCCGGTAAAGGCCAGCAACTTCTCGCGGTCAGTAATCGCCACCGCACCGATATCCAACTCTTCATACAGCACCTGAGCAACCTTCATGCTGTTAACCTCGTTAAATCCCTGTCGCAGAATCCCCTCCGTAGAGGCAGCAACTTTTAGCGCAGTGGCAGAAAACGCCGAGGTGTATTTTTCAAACATCGCGCGTTTGTCGAGCAGAATACGCATAAACAACGCAGCGCCAACGGTATTGGTCACCATCATCGGCGCGGCAATGTTACTGACCAGATGCAATGCATTCTCAAAGGGGCGCGCAATCAGCAAAATGATGAGCATCTGCACCAGCTCGGCAACAAAAGTAATCGCGCCAGCCGTCAGCGGGCTAAACACTTTATCAGTACGGCCTCGTCGAGTGAGTACACTGTGTACCAGCCCCCCAAGCAGGCCTTCCACTATGGTCGAAATCATGCAACTGAGTGCCGTCATGCCCCCCATCGAATAGCGATGAAGACCGCCGGTCAGGCCAACCAGTCCCCCAACAACAGGCCCGCCAAGCAGCCCGCCCATCACCGCGCCGATGGCACGGGTGTTCGCAATGGAGTCTTCAATATGCAACCCAAAGTAGGTGCCCATAATGCAAAAAATGGAGAAGGTGACGTAGCACAGAAGTTTGTGCGGCAGTCGAATAGTGACCTGCATCAGCGGGATAAACAGACGCGTCTTGCTCATTAACCACGCGATAACGAGAAACACGCACATCTGCTGAAGCAGCAGCAACACCAGATTAAACTCGTACATACCCGCCAACCACACATTTCTTAAAAGCGCGTAACATACATGGGCTGCGCATAACTTTCTTTGAACTGTTGCAAAAAAACAGGAATTTGTGAGAACGATCACTCGAAAGCGCGGGTATGACGACAATCTCACCCTTCTTCTGATCAAAAAACAGACAAAACTACCTGGTTCGCAAAAGAGCGTCTAAAGTAAAACTGGGACCTCGCGAGCAAGAGTGAGACAACGATGGCGCTTTACACGATAGGTGAAGTGGCTTTGCTTTGTGATATCAACCCTGTCACTTTACGTGCATGGCAGAGGCGTTACGGATTACTAAAACCTCAGCGTACTGACGGGGGGCATCGCCTGTTTAACGATGCGGACATTGACAGGATCCGTGAGATAAAACGCTGGATAAATAATGGCGTTCAGGTCAGTAAAGTTAAAATGTTACTCAGCAATGAGAACATTGATGTGCATAATGGCTGGCGTGAGCAACAAGAAACGCTATTGAGCTATTTGCAAAGTAACAATTTGCACAGCCTCAGGTTGTGGATCAAAGAGCGTGGTCAGGATTACCCTGCGCAAACGCTCAATACACATTTGTTCATTCCTCTGCGACGACGTCTGCAATGCCAGCAGCCCATTCTCCAGGCGCTGTTGGGGATCCTTGACGGTGTGCTCATCAATTATATTGCAATTTGCCTTGCCTCGGCGCGTAAAAAACAGGGTAAAGATGCCCTGGTAGTCGGCTGGAATATCCACGATACCACCCGCTTATGGCTGGAAGGTTGGGTCGCCAGCCAGCAAGGATGGCGTGTTGATGTACTGGCCCACTCGCTCAATCAGCTACGGCCCGAACTGTTTGAAGGGCGCACCCTGCTCGTCTGGTGTGGAGAGAACCAAACCCCTGCACAACACCAACAACTGGATGAGTGGCGCGCGTTAGGTCACGATATTTATCCACTCGGTATTTAATATTTTATTAACAAACGTGTACAATCCTTGAATTCACATAAGGAGTACAAAATGAGCGCAGCTAAAATCGGTGTTATAACCCTCTTCCTGCTGATGGCTATCGGTGGTATCGGCGGCGTGATGCTGGCAGGTTATACTTTTATTTTACGTGCCGGGTAAGGTAGTTCGCGAATCGCTCAAACCCGCGATCGATAATGACTGCGGCCAATGCGACCAGCAGCGCCCCCTGGATCACATAGGCGGTATTAAACCCGCTTAACCCAATAATAATCGGTGTTCCCAGCGTATTCGCACCAACAGTAGAGGCTATCGTTGCGGTGCCAATATTAATAATCACTGATGTGCGAATCCCGGCCAGAATAACCGGTGCCGCGAGCGGAAGTTCGACTTTGCGTAGCTGCTGCCCATGACTCATGCCCATCCCGCTGGCAATCTCTATTACGCTGGCAGAGATCCCTCCCAGCCCTGCCAGTGTTGCCTGTAAGATCGGTAACACCCCATACAGGATCAGCGCGATAATCGCAGGCTCCGGGCCAAACCCCATCACCGGTACAGCGATCGCCAGCACCGCAACCGGCGGAAAAGTTTGCCCCACGGCGGCAATCGTTTCGACCAAAGGTCTGAACTCTACTCCCCATGTTCGGGTTACCGCCACCCCGGCCCCAACCCCAATAACGACAGCAATCAGGCTTGAAATACCCACCAGTGTGAAATGCGCCAATGCGAGCGCCGTAAAGCTCTCTTGCTGATAAACAGGACGCGGTAATTGGGGAAACAACGCGCTGAATAGTGCCTGGCTGTGGGGCAATCCCACCAGCAACACCAGGAACAGCGCAATGAGCCACAGCAGAGGATCACGCAGATGTTTCACCGTGCGGTGTCTCCGAAAGCAGATCGTGGAAATGCAGCGTACCGCGGGCCGCACCCTGAGCATTCACTACCGGCAACACATCACAGCCACGGGCGACAAAAACAGATAACGCATCACGTAACGTCATCTCGTCCACCAACGGCTCACCCGCCAACTGCTCACCACGACGGATAAAATCCCCCACCGTACGCAGCGACAGCAGCCGTACCCCCAGCTCAGTGTGGCCAAAAAAGGTCCGCACGAAATCATTAGCAGGCGCAGTCAACATCGACAGCGGCGTGCCTTGCTGCACCACCTTGCCCGCATCCATTAACACCAGGTGTTCCGCCAGTCTCAGCGCTTCATCAATATCATGCGTCACCAGCACGATGGTACGACCCAACAGACGATGGATACGGCTCATCTCCTGCTGTAGCGCACTGCGTGTTACCGGGTCCAGCGCGCCAAAAGGTTCGTCCATCAGCAGGACCTGAGGGTCAGCCGCCAGCGCGCGTGCTACACCGACTCGCTGCTGTTGACCGCCGGAAAGCTGATGCGGATAACGGTGACGCAAATCCGCTTCCAGCCCCAGCAACGCCATCAGTTCTTCTGTTCGGTCATCAATACGTGCACGTGACCACTTTTGCAGCTGTGGTACGGTGGCAATGTTCTGGGCGACAGTCCAGTGTGGAAATAAGCCAATCGACTGGATGGCATAGCCCATGCGTCGCCTTAGTTCCAGCACCGGCAAACTACGGATCTCTTCTCCGGCAAAACGAATCTGACCACTGTCATGCTCGACCAGCCGGTTGATCATTTTCAGCGTAGTGGACTTCCCCGACCCGGAGGTCCCAATTAATACCGAAAAACTACCTTCGCCTAAATGCAGATTGAGATCGCTCACGGCCTGTTGCTGGTTATAGGTTTTATTGACATGGCTAAATTCAATCATCGTTTGTCACCTTCAGCAGCGCTAAGCCTAAATCAAACAGTGCATCAATCAGCACTGCCAGTACCACCACCGGAATCACGCCCAGTAGCACTAAATCAACGGCGCTACTGAGCAGCCCTTGAAAGACCAGCGCACCAAATCCGCCTGCACCAATCAATGCGGCAATGACCGCCATCCCCACCGTCTGAACCATCACCACCCGCAAACTGCGCAGGAAAATGGGTAGCGCTAACGGAAGTTGCACCGAAATAAAACGCTGACGCGCGCTCATCCCCATAGCCCGCGCACTCTCCAGCACATCACGCGGAACCTGATTCAGCCCGGCCACCACGCCACGAACCAATGGCAATAATGCATACAGCACCAGCGCAATCAGTGCGGGCGTCAGGCCCGTTCCCGCTACGCCGAGCGAGCCAAGCCACGGGAAATGCTTAACCAGTCCGGCAAGCGGCGCGATCAACAAGCCAAACAATGCGACGGAGGGGATCGTCTGGATGACATTCAGCACGGCAAATATTGGCCCCTGACGCGAAGTAGAAAAGGTGCACCAGATACCCAGCGGTACGCCAATACACAGCGCAGGCACCACAGTACCGAAAAGAATAGTGAGGTGCTGCACCAGAGCATCATCAAAGACATCCTGGCGGTTGGCATATTCTTTGAGCAAAGAAAGATCGTTAAGGGCACCGGACAGCAGCAGCGCCACTGGCACAATGACAATTTGTGCATGCAGTACCCAGCGCCACAGCGGCTGAGCGGTGATACGCCGAATGGCGTCGCTGCCAGCGAGCAACAACACCCCTAACCCAAGCCAGAAACCGCTCCCCAGACTGGTTCTGGCGACAGAAGTTCCTGTCTGAGCCAGATGCGTTGCCATTTTCCCGGCCATAAACAACGCCGCAATCACCAGTAACTGGACAACAACCAGCGTCAATACATTGCCGAATTTACCGGGTATGAAGCAGAGAACCACGAGCAGTAAAAGGGTTGCCGCCAGTCCCCACACCATGTTGGGCCAGACCTCCCAGAGTTGGCGACCTTCACCGGAAACCAGACGATTAGGGGCATAACTGATGAAAGGAAGCGCGGCTGCGGCCACGGTCAGAACCACCAGCAGCAACAGCACACGATTAACTGATATCTTCGACACAACACTCACCTGCTGCAAATCCGTTACTTCACCCATCCTTTTTGCTTCAGGTAATCTGCAGCGACTTTTTTCGCATCCAGCCCCTCAACGGCAATACTGGCGTTGAGCTGCTGCAGCGTTTTTTCATCCAGACTGGCAAAGACTGGCTGTAGCCATTCCCCCATTTGCGGGTAATCCTTGAGTACCACGTCACGCACGACTGGCGCAGGTGCGTAAATGGGCTGAACCCCTTTGGGATCACTTAATGTTTGCAGCCCCAGCGCAGCAACGGGACCATCGGTTCCGTAAGCCATTGCGGCATTAACTCCGGAGGTCTGCTGCGCCGCAGCTTTAATTGTCACCGCCGTATCGCCCCCTGCCAGTGACAACAATTGGTTCTGATTGAGCTTGAAGTCATACGCTTTTTCAAATGCGGGCAGCGCATCTGCACGTTCAATAAACTCAGCAGAGGCAGCAAGTTTGAAAGTCCCCCCCTCTTTCAGGTAACGGCCTAAATCCGCAAGAGAGACAAGTTTGTTTTTTTCAGCGATATCCTGACGTACTGCAATGGTCCAGGTATTATTGGCTGGCGCAGGCGTAAGCCAGATCAGCTTATTTTGCTCAGCGTCCAGTTTTTTCACTTTCTCGAAACCTGCCTGCGCATTTTTCCACGCGGGGTCGTTTTCATCTTTAAAAAAGAATGCGCCATTGCCGGTATATTCCGGATAAATATCCAGCTCACCGGAAGTGATGGCCCCACGCACCACGGGCGTAGTGCCCAGTTGTACTTTATTGACAGTTTTCACGCCGTGGCTTTCAAGCACCTGCAAAATAATATTGCCGAGCAGCGCCCCTTCGGTATCAATTTTTGACCCCACAGTGACGGGTGACGCGGCCTGTAAAGGCAAGCTTATCGTGGCCAGCAACGCCAGCGAACCCACCCATACCTTTGAGATTGTCATGCTGCTCTCCTCATCCTTTTGCTGCCCTTTTCAGAGACTTGAGGAAAAAGCATAGTTGAAAAATCCAGTCTTAACCTGGCTATTGGGGGGTAACACTGAGAGTTATTAGCGGTAAAGCGAGAACAAAATAAAAAAATCCGGCAACCCCAACGTGAATTTACCGGATGATACGATTTCGCAGGCCTGATAAACGTAGCGCTATCAGGCACTGCGCGTGGCGTTATTCACCAATTACAACAATTCAAACTCGCCCTGCTTCACTCTGGCGGAGTCTACGCCGATAAAGACGTTAAATTTGCCCGGCTCCGCATCGTATTTCATATGCTGGTTCCAGAACTTCAGCGCGTCAATATCAATGGGGAAACTGACGGTCTGGGTTTCACCTGGCTTGAGGTTCACTTTCTCAAAGCCTTTCAGCTGTTTGACCGGACGACTCATCGAGGCCGTCACATCCTGTAAATACATCTGAATGACTGTCGCACCTTCACGCTTGCCGGTGTTGGTTACCTGCACGCTGGCAGTCACGGTTCCGTCACGTTTCATTGTTGGTGCAGAGAGCTTCACATCAGACACGGTAAACGTGGTGTAGCTCAGGCCATAACCAAAGGGATATAGCGGGCCATTCGCTTCATCAAAGTAGCGCGACGTATATTTGTTCGGCTTATCGGCGTTATATGGGCGACCAGTATTAAGATGGCTGTAATAGACCGGGATCTGCCCCACCGATCGTGGGAAAGACATCGGCAGCTTACCTGACGGGTTATAATCGCCAAACAGCACATCAGCAATGGCGTTACCGCCTTCGGTCCCGGCAAACCAGGTCTCGAGAATCGCATCAGCCTGCTGATCTTCCTTCACCAGGGCCAGGGGACGACCGTTCATCAGCACCAGCACCAGCGGTTTCCCGGTTGCTTTCAGAGCAGCAATCAGATCACACTGGCTTTGCGGGATAGTGATATCGGTCCGACTAGAGGCTTCATGTGCCATCCCCTGCGCTTCACCCACTACCGCAACAACCACGTCAGACTGTTTCGCCGCGTTAACGGCTTCATCAATCATCTCCTGCGGCGAGCGTGGGTCAACTTTCACCGCCTCTTCGTACAGGTTAAGGAAGTCCACAATACCTTTATCGTTGGTGATATTCGCCCCTTTGGCGTAGACCACTTTACCTTTATCACCTATGGCATTTTTAATACCTGTCAGCACCGTGACCGACTGATCGGCAACACCCGCCGCAGACCAGCTTCCCATGACATCACGTTTGCTGTCTGCCAACGGTCCGACAACTGCCACAGTTGCTGTTTTTTTCAGAGGCAATGTTTCCAGACGGTTTTTCAGCAATACCAGGCTTTCACGCGCCACGTCACGGGCTTCTTTGCGATGCAAACGGCTTTCCGCGTTGGTGTCCTGTGGATCAGACTCTTTCGCCCCCAGGTGGCTGTACGGGTCGTTAAACAGACCCATATCATATTTTACATTCAGTACATGGCGCGCGGCATCGTCGAGTTCCGCCATCGTAACCTTGCCCGACTTAATCAGTCCAGGCAGATACTTACTGTAGTATTCATCGCTCATACTCATGTTAATACCGGACGTGATCGCCACGCGCACAGCATCTTCGGGATCGGACGCGGTTCCGTGCTTAATCAATTCTTTAATTGCACCGTGATCGGAAACCGTTATGCCTTTAAAGCCCCACTTATCGCGCAGCACGTCTTTGAGCAGCCAGGCATCAGAGGTCGCAGGCGTCCCATTCAGTGAATTAAGCCCCACCATTACCGCACCGCTACCGGCATCTAGTCCGGCCTTGTACGGCGGCATATAGTCGTTGAATAAACGCTGCGGACTCATATCCACGGTGTTGTACTCTTTTCCGCCCTCAACTGCGCCATAAGCAGCGAAGTGCTTGACGCTGGTCATCACGGAATACCTGTCGGCCGGGCTTTTCCCCTGCATCGCTTCCACCATGGTTTTGCCCATGATGGCAGTTAAATAGGTATCTTCACCAAAACCTTCGGACGCACGGCCCCAGCGCGGATCGCGCGAAACATCGACCATCGGCGCCCAGGTCATGTTCAGACCATCGTCTGCGGCTTCATATGCAGAAATCCGGCCAACTGTTCTGACCGCATCAAGGTTAAAAGAGGATGCCAGTCCAAGGCTTATCGGAAACACGGTACGTTGACCGTGCAGCACGTCATAGGCGAAAAAGAGAGGGATTTTCAGGCGGCTGAGTTCCATAACCTGATCCTGCATCTTACGGATATCCTGGCGAGTGACGGTATTAAAAATCGCCCCAACCTGTCCGTCTTTGATCATCTCACGGATGGCTTCTTTCGGGTTATCAGGTCCGACGCTTATCAAACGCAATTGCCCAATTTTCTCATCCACGGTCATCTGTTTGAGTAAATCGGTCACAAACGCATCCCGCGCTTCAGGCGTCAGTGGATGGTTACCAAACAAGGTGTCCGCCAGCGCTGGTTGCAACGCCAGGCCCACCGCGACACCTACAGAACATAGCCATTTCATGTTGATTCTCTCTTAATTTCTACCCGACGAGGCAGCGAAAATATAACAAAAACCGCAGCTTGCCGTAAGCCTAAACGGGAGTGGGGAAGAAAGCTAAGGATATTCTCTGAATTTTCAAAACCAGCATGAATCAGTGGGATACAACACAGAGACAATGCGAATGAGAAAGCGTATTGTCATACATAGCGCTATGCTTGTTCCTGATATTGAGTCCCACCACAAGGAGTGGAGAATGTCTTCCATTACAACAACTGATAATAAAGCGTTTCTGACTGAATTGACCCGCCTGGTCGGCCATTCACACCTGCTCACCGAACCGGCCAAAACTGCCCGTTATCGTAAAGGCTTCCGCTCGGGCCAGGGCGATGCGCTCGCCGTCGTTTTTCCCGGCTCGCTACTAGAACTGTGGCGTGTCCTCAACGCCTGCGTCTCGGCTGACAAAATAATCCTGATGCAAGCCGCCAATACCGGTCTGACCGAAGGCTCTACGCCTAGCGGCAATGATTACGATCGCGACATCGTTATCATCAGCACTCTGCGCCTCGACAAGCTGCACGTCATCGGCAACGGTGAACAGGTACTGGCTTATCCCGGTACGACACTTTATTCGCTGGAAAAGGCGCTCAAACCTTTTGGTCGTGAACCGCATTCGGTGATCGGCTCTTCCTGTATCGGTGCTTCCGTTATCGGCGGTATCTGCAACAACTCTGGTGGCTCGCTGGTACAACGTGGTCCGGCATACACAGAAATGTCGCTCTTTGCACGCATTGATGAGCAGGGCAAGTTACAGCTGGTTAACCATCTGGGTATCGAGCTGGGTCAGACTCCGGAGCAGATCCTCAGTAAACTCGACGACGAGCGGATCAAAGATGATGATGTCCAGCACGATGGGCGTCATGCACACGATCATGATTACGTTACCCGCGTCAGAGATATTGAGGCCGATACGCCGGCACGCTATAACGCAGACCCTGAGCGTTTGTTTGAATCTTCTGGTTGCGCCGGAAAGCTTGCGGTGTTCGCCGTGCGCCTGGATACCTTTGAGGCTGAGAAAAACCAGCAGGTCTTTTATATCGGTACCAACCAGCCTGAAGTGCTGACAGAAATCCGTCGTCATATTCTGGCCAAATTTGAACATCTGCCGGTCGCAGGTGAATATATGCACCGCGATATCTATGACATCGCCGAAACCTATGGCAAAGATACGTTTCTGATGATCGACAAACTCGGCACTGACAAAATGCCGTTTTTCTTTACGCTGAAAGGCCGCACCGATGCGATGCTGGAAAAAGTGAAAATTTTCCGCCCGCACTTTACCGACCGGGCGATGCAGAAGTTTGGCCATTTATTCCCCAGCCATTTACCGGCACGGATGAAACGCTGGCGTGATAAATACGAACATCACCTGCTGTTAAAAATGGCCGGTGACGGTGTAGCAGAAGCACAGAGCTGGCTGACTGAGTTTTTCAAAACCGCCGAAGGTGATTTCTTTGCCTGTACACCGGAAGAAGGTAGCAAGGCATTTTTACACCGCTTCGCAGCGGCGGGCGCGGCCATTCGCTATCAGGCCGTCCATGCGGATGACGTAGAAGATATTCTGGCGCTGGATATTGCGCTGCGCCGTAACGATACCGAATGGTATGAGCACCTGCCGCCGGAAATAGACAGCAAGCTGGTGCACAAACTCTACTACGGCCACTTTATGTGCTACGTCTTCCATCAGGATTACATCGTGAAAAAAGGCGTGGATGCTCACGAACTGAAAGAGCAAATGCTGGTGTTACTGCGTGAGCGCGGGGCACAATATCCTGCAGAACATAACGTGGGGCATCTGTATAAAGCACCAGAAACATTGACGCGTTTTTATCGCGAGAACGACCCGACCAACAGCATGAATCCGGGCATCGGCAAGACCAGTAAGCAGAAGTTCTGGAAAGAATCGTAGGCCCGATAGCGTAAGCGCCATCGGGCACGTTGCCCGGGGCGCTTCGCTTACCCGCCCTGCGGTTTAATCGTTTTGCGCGGTTTGCTCACCTGTCGCTGAACCCGCTGCCGCCATCTGTGCGGCTTTTTGTTTTTTATAGCTCAGCGCTGCGGCCGGAACAGGCATCACCTTGCCGGTTTCGATCCAGGTGCGTAAACGGCTGGCATCGGCAAAGTGGGTATATTTGCCAAAGGCATCCATCACCACCAGCGCAACCGGCTTGTTGTTAATGACCGTGCGCATCACCAGACAGTGACCCGCCGCGTTGGTAAAGCCGGTTTTGGTGAGCTGAATGTTCCAGTTATCACGGTACACCAGATGGTTGGTGTTACGGAACGGCAGCGTATAAGCCGGATTAGCAAAGGTCGCCATGTCTTCACGCGTCGTACTCAACTGCCCTATCAGCGGATACTGCTTGCTGGCAATCAGCAGTTTAGTTAAATCACGCGCCGTCGAGACGTTATGAATCGATAACCCGGTCGGTTCCACAAAGCGCGTCTGGGTCATCCCCAGTGATTTCGCCTTCGCATTCATTGCTTTGATAAAGGCGTTATAACCGCCCGGATAGTGGTGCGCCAGGCTTGCCGCCGCACGGTTTTCTGAGGACATCAGTGCCAGCAGCAGCATGTCTTTACGGCTGATTTCGCTGTTCAGTCGCACACGAGAATAGATGCCTTTCATTTCCGGCGTCTGGCTGATATCAACGTTCAGTTTTTCATCCAGCGGCAGTCGTGCATCAAGCACCACCATCGCCGTCATTAATTTGGTAATCGACGCAATCGGGCGCACGAGGTCCGGGTGGTTCGAATAGATAACTTTGTTGGTATTCAGATCAACAATCATCGCACTACCGGAAGCAATCTCAGGTTGAGATGCCACTGCGGTAGTCGCCGTTTTCGCTACGGCTTGGGGTGCAAAAGGAACTGCCAGCACCAGGGCAAGACTTAATAATGAAACTCGGAATTTCAGCATGATGAGGTTTCTGATAATGGTTCACGCACGTCACAACGCACACCGCCTGAAATAAGGATTATCTCAAGCTAGCTCTGGCATCATAGCGATCCGGCAGGTTTGCCGCTACAGAAGAATCATCTCGAAATGCTGCGTTGCTGACTTTTACGTCAACAACGCAGCGCAGACAGGTTGTACGCCTAGAACAATCGGTATCCGTACCCCCACAGGATCACCGTAATCGCCAGCAGAACCTCCAGCACCAGAACGCCGATTGCCAGCGTTGAGCTGGAAAAGCTCAGCCCTTCTTCTTTAGTGATATTCAGGAACGTTGGAATACCGAGATAGAGTAAATAGCCGGTGTAAAACAGCGCGATGGTTCCCACGAGCGCACACAGCCAGACCAGCGGATACAGCGCCACCAGCCCGCTTAAAAACAGCGGCGTGGCAACATATCCGGCAAAGACCATGCAATGCGCCAGCGACGGGCGTCGCGGGTAATTACGCGCCATCCACCAGATAACTCTGCCCATGATGGCCACACCCGCCAACATCACGCCGTAAAACAGAATTGCCATCGCAAATCCGGTAAACAGGGATAACTTCAGTATATTGCCGTCGCCAAAATTCCAGCCAATTTGCGTGGTGCCAATAAACGCACAAATCACCGGGATTGCCGCCATCAGCAGTACATGGTGGGTATAGTGATGCGAAACACTTTCGTTTTCGCTGTTGATCACGTGCATTTCACGATCGGGATGGGAAAACAGCCCCCAGACATGGTTCATACCGCCCCCTTCTTGTCAGCTCCGGACCTCAACACTTCAAGTATAATTCAGCTTTTGATTATTTTATGTACACATGAAAAATACCGATGCGCTGAGTTACTGCTTTTCCGGCATGAACAATTCACTGGGTGTATGCTATGGAGCGTGGAGGTCATACAACGTATGGATATAACGCATTATGTTGAGCAATACGGCTATGCGGCGCTGATTATTGGCAGCCTTGCCGAAGGCGAAACCATTACCTTGCTAGGCGGTGTTGCTGCGCATCAGGGAATTCTTAAATTTCCGTTGGTGGTGCTCTCCGTCGCGTTGGGTGGGATGATTGGCGATCAGTTACTCTTTTTACTTGGGCGCCGTTATGGCGGTAAAATTTTACGTCGTTTCTCGCGTCATCGGGCAAAAATCCACTACGCACAGAAGATGATCCAACGGCGACCCTATCTGTTTGTAGTCGGCACACGCTTTATGTACGGCTTTCGCGTCATTGGCCCGTTGCTGATTGGGGCCAGCCACCTACCGCCGAAGATTTTCATCCCACTGAATATCCTGGGGGCGTTTGTCTGGGCTTTGCTGTTTACCACGCTCGGCTATGTGGGCGGTGAAGTGATTGCCCCATGGTTGCATAGCCTCGACCAGCATATTAAACATGGGGTCTGGTTGGTTCTGGTTATCGGCGTTGTGGTGGCTGCTCGCTGGTGGATGAAACGGCGAAGTAAACACAAAGAACACTCGAATTGACCCGACATAAGCTTCTGCCGGGTCAGACTATCAGGAAGCGCGGTAACCGCCGCCCAGTGCGCTGGTCAGCTGTATAGAAGCATCCAGCCACTGTCCCTGTAGAACCAGACCATTAAGCTGTTCGCGTAATGCCGGAACTTTGGCCTCGCTAACCCGGGAACCCGCAATGATACCGGCGCTATATCGTGCCTGTGCAAGCCCCACGACGCGCTGTGCGTCATGTTCAATTTGCTGCTGGTGCTGGTTCTTCTGCGCCAGCGTTTCTACCTGTGATGCCGCACGCGCCACATCATTCACCGCATCGACCACTGCCTTGTTGTAATTTGCCACCGTCAGGTTGCTCTGCGCTTTCGTGATATCGAGATTCGCATTCAGTCTGCCGCTATCAAAAATAGGCAGCGTCAGTCCAGCCGTCACGCCCATCTGCTGTGCGAAATGGCGGAACAAATCGCTCAGATGCAGCGCATCCTGCTGTAAAAACGCCATCAGGTTAACGTCCGGATAGAATGCCGCTTTTGCCGCATCAATGCTGCTCAGCGATGACTCAATGTACCAATGTGCGGCCTGTAAATCAGGGCGGCGGGCCAGCAGCGAATAACCAAGCTGGGACGGTAGCTGGCTTTCTACCGCCGGTAGCGTCGTCGCTTTAAGCTTCATGACGGAAGATTGCGAGTTGGTCAGTGCGCTCAGCCGCGCTTCTATTACTTTCATTTTGCCGCTGACATCGTTCAGCTGCTGCTCCGTTTTACTGGAGTCGATATCCGTTTCAACACCTTCGACAGAAGAGGTAATCCCGTTTTGATACAGCTGACGATCGACAGTGATGACGTTCTGCTGCTCGTTTTTAATCTGCGTCAGCACGGTTTTCAGCGCCGCCTGAGTCTGCCACTCCCAGTACAGACGCGATACACCGCTCGCCAGTAACTGGCGAGTTTGCTCACGTTCAGCTTCGCGCGCTTTCACCTCACCAATACGCGCCGCCACTTCAGCCCGGTTTTTACCCCACAGATCCAGGTTCCAGCCTGCGGTTAAACCAAAGGTTCCATTGGTGTACCACGGCCCGGTAGTGCCTGCCGCAGGATCGGTAATGGCAAACGGTCCCATTAAACCTTCTGCCGACATTCTTTGACGTTCAACGTCTGCGGAAAAATCAACCTCTGGACCATCCTGTGCCTTAACCGCTTTAGCCTGCGCTTCTGCCAGTTGAATGCGCTGTTCTGCTACCTGCATGTCTGGAGAATTCTTGAGTGTGCTGTCAATCAACGCATTCAGCTGTGGATCGTGATACGCCTTCCACCATTGGCTATCCGGCCAACCATTTTTTAATGCCGCAGGCAACGCGGAGTCAACGTTCATAGCGGGCGTCTGCTGTGACAGCGATTGACGATTGTCATGCATAGGAGCACAACCGACCACCCAAATAAGCAGCGGCAAACATGCTGTTGCAACAAGAACAGAGTTACGATTCATGGGAATATACAGGTAAGAAAAGATGCACAGAGAGTACGACTTACCGCATTCTCTTTTTTAGTTACGCGTGGCAATACATCTTTTGAAATAAAACCACATTATTAAGAAACATATACATAGCAAATGATTCTGTCAAAATAATTCCATTGAATTATAAATGGAGGCGTAATGCCACAAAATATCTATGATGACCCGACATTCTTTGCCGGATATGCCACGCTGGATATTTCACAGAGGATGTTATCCAGGGCGCGCAGCATGACACCCGCGGATGAGATTGTTTATCAGCGTACGTAAGCCTGTGTAATCCTGATGGCGCTGCGCTTATCCGGTCTACGAATTACGCATCCGCTCCGTAGGCCGGATAAGGCGGTTACGCCGCCATCCGGCAATAAATCAGGCAGCACTTGTGATGGCCTGAATCGCGCGTGCAATATCCGGTGAATTATTCAACGCCCTAATTTTCTGAAACAGTTCTGTCGCTTCAACATATTCTTTACGAAGATATCCCAGCCACTGTTTGATACGTGCCACATGATACAGCCCGGTATCACCCTGTTTTTCCAGTCGGGTATATTTTTGCAATAATGTCACGACCTCAGGCCACGGCATACGTGGTTCGTTATATTTCACCACGCGACTCAAATTCGGGATATTAAGTGCACCGCGCCCTATCATGACGGCGTCGCATCCGCTAATGGCCATACAGTCCTGTGCGCTTTGCCAGTCCCAGATCTCACCATTCGCGATAACCGGGATATTGAGACGCTGGCGAATCTCGCCAATAGCCTGCCAGTTAATGTGCTCGGCCTTATAACCTTGCTCTTTAGTTCGACCGTGCACCACCAACTCGCTGGCTCCGGCCTGCTGGACGGCATCAGCAATTTCGAACTGCCTGTCACTGCTGTCCCAACCCAGACGCACTTTTACCGTCACCGGTAAATGGGCCGGAACCGCGTCACGCATGGCCTTCGCGCCACGGTAAATCAGTTCGGGGTCCTTCAGTAAAGTTGCGCCACCGCCGCTGCCATTCACCAGCTTCGACGGGCAGCCACAGTTTAGATCGACGCCATACGAACCCAGCTCAACCGCGCGGGCTGCATTTTCTGCCAGCCACTGCGGAAACTGCCCCAGCAGTTGTATACGCACCGGTGTACCGGATGTTGTGCGGCTGGCGTTAAGCAGCTCTGGGCAAATGCGGTGAAAGACTTTTACCGGCAGCAGTTGATCCACCACGCGAACAAATTCGGTGATACAGAGATCATAATCATTCACTTCAGTCAGCAACTCGCGCACCAGTGAGTCGAGCACGCCTTCCATCGGCGCCAGTAAAACACGCATATTGTTACCCGCAAAAAAGAGAGGCGCTATGGTAACGTCTCTATGCAGGAGATTAAAGCGTCTCAGCGCCGGGCACAGGTTTGGTTATGCTGATTGGGGGCATTGCCTGATGTTCCTGATATCTATTTCCACTATGCTTAGAATTCATGATGTGATCGGTAGCACGTTTTAAAGTTTAATTGTATGATGAATCAGTCTCGTCAAGGGTTTCAATTATGAGCAAGTCACTGAACATTATCTGGCAATATTTACGCGCGTTCGTCCTCATTTATGCCTGCCTCTATGCAGGTATTTTTCTTGCATCACTGCTGCCGATAACGATTCCGGGCAGCATTATCGGCATGCTGATTCTGTTTGTATTACTGGCATTACAGATCTTACCGGCAAAATGGGTAAACCCGGGTTGCTACGTACTGATACGTTACATGGCCCTGCTGTTTGTCCCGATTGGCGTGGGGATCATGCAGTACTTTGACTTGCTTCGCGCACAATTTGGTCCGGTCGTGGTGTCCTGCACCATCAGTACGCTGGTCGTATTCCTGGTAGTGAGTTGGAGCTCGCACATTGTTCACGGCGAACGCAAAATCGTTGGCCAAAAAGGGTCTAAACAATGATGTCGTATATCTGGTGGTCGTTACCCCTCACCCTGGCGGTATTTTTTGCTGCACGTAAGCTGGCAGCGCGATTTAAACTGCCGTTGCTGAATCCGCTGCTCGTCGCGATGGTGGTGATTATTCCCTTTCTGATGCTGACCGGTATCCCCTACGATCACTACTTCAAAGGCAGCGAGGTGCTGAACGATTTATTGCAACCTGCTGTCGTCGCTCTGGCCTATCCGTTATATGAACAGCTGCACCAAATCCGTGCCCGCTGGAAATCCATTATCGCAATCTGTTTTGCCGGCAGTGTCGTGGCCATGGTCACGGGCACGTCCATTGCCTTGCTGATGGGAGCTTCACCGGAGATTGCCGCCTCTATTATGCCTAAATCGGTAACCACACCTATCGCGATGGCTGTGGGAGGAAGTATCGGTGGTATTCCAGCAATCAGCGCAGTGTGCGTCATTTTTGTCGGTATCCTCGGTGCCGTATTTGGCCATACCCTGCTGAATGCAATGCGCATTCGCACTAAAGCAGCACGTGGACTGGCAATGGGTACGGCTTCACACGCCCTGGGCACGGCTCGCTGTGCTGAACTGGACTACCAGGAAGGGGCATTTAGCTCACTGGCGCTGGTGATTTGCGGGATTATCACCTCATTGGTTGCCCCCTTCCTGTTCCCGGTTATCCTGGCAGTAGTAGGCTAATCTGTATTTTTAAGCTGTTTATTTGCGATGCGTTGCACATTTTTCATTTAAGTTTCATAAGTTGCATACACAATGAGATTTGGATCACATATAAAGCCCTGCCAGGCCCGTAAACTACGGTTCCATTACATTGTTATGAGGCAACGCCATGCATCCACGTTTTCAAACTGCTTTTGCCCAACTCGCGGATAACTTGCAATCAGCCCTGGCCCCTATTCTGGCGGATGAACATTTCCCCGCCATGCTGACGGCTGAGCAGGTATCTTTGCTTAAACGCGAATCGGGACTGGACGAAGACGCGCTGGCATTCGCTCTGCTGCCTTTAGCTGCGGCCTGCGCACGCACCCCGCTGTCCAACTTCAACGTTGGCGCAATCTCACGAGGTATCAGCGGAACCTGGTATTTCGGTGGGAACATGGAGTTTCTTGGTGCAACAATGCAGCAAACCGTTCACGCCGAGCAGAGCGCGATTAGCCATGCCTGGTTACGTGGCGAAAAAGGACTCGCCGCGATTACCGTCAACTACACCCCTTGCGGGCACTGCCGTCAGTTTATGAATGAGCTGAACAGCGGACTGGATTTACGTATTCACCTGCCAGGGCGTGAACCACACGCACTACGCGACTATCTGCCGGACGCTTTTGGGCCAAAAGATCTCGACATCAAGACGCTGCTGATGGACGACCAGGATCACGGCTTCGCGCTGCAAGGCGATGCGCTCACCCAGGCGGCGATTGCCGCAGCAAACAGATGCCATATGCCCTACAGCAACTCCCCGAGTGGCGTGGCGCTGGAGTGTAAAGATGGTCAGATTTTCAGCGGCAGTTATGCTGAAAACGCCGCCTTCAACCCAACGCTGCCACCGTTGCAGGGTGCATTAAACCTGTTGAGTCTGAACGGTTACGACTATCCGGACATTCAACGTGCGGTGCTGGCAGAAAAAGCGGATGCGGCGCTTATCCAGTGGGATGCGACGTCTGCCACCCTGAACGCGCTGGGCTGCGATAATATCGAACGCGTACTGCTCGGTTAAGTCGTGACGCCCGGTGGTGTTGCACTTACCAGGCCTACAAGCCAACCGTACAGTATGTTGGCCCGATAGTCGCTGCGCCATCGGCAACAGTGACTAAAATCCCCTCAATCAGACTGCTGTTTCTTGCGCTCCGTCGTTGGGTACAGTAGCCTGATTGAAATTCCATCCAATTATCGAGTTTTCTGCATGTTAAAGCGCGTGTTTTACAGCTTGTTAGTCCTGGCAGGCTTGCTGCTGTTGACAGTGCTTGGACTCGACAGATGGATGAGCTGGAAGACGGCCCCCTACATCTATGACGAATTACAGGATCTCCCTTACCGTCAGGTTGGCGTGGTCCTGGGCACGGCAAAATACTACCGTACCGGCGTCATCAATCAGTATTACCGCTACCGCATTCAGGGCGCATTAAATGCGTATAACAGCGGCAAAGTAAACTATCTGCTACTTAGCGGCGACAACGCGCAGCAAAGCTATAACGAACCGATGACGATGCGTAAAGACTTGATTGCCGCGGGCGTCGATCCTGCTGACATCGTGCTTGATTACGCAGGGTTCCGTACGCTTGATTCAATTGTACGCACCCGCAAAGTATTCGATACCAACGATTTCATCATCATTACTCAGCGATTCCACTGTGAGCGCGCGTTGTTTATTGCGCTACATATGGGCATTCAGGCTCAGTGCTATGCGGTACCCTCGCCAAAAGATATGCTTACCGTGCGGGTGCGCGAATTTGGCGCTCGCTTTGGTGCGCTGGCCGATCTCTACCTTTTTAAACGCGAGCCACGTTTTTTAGGTCCGCTGGTGCCCATCCCGACCATGCATCAGGTACCTGATGATGCTCAGGGATATCCGGCAGTCACTCCGGAACAATTACTCGAATTACAAAAGAAACAAGGAAAATAGGCATGGATGTACAAACTCTCTTCGTGGTATTGGCCTTTTTGCTCATTCCCCTCTTTTGTTTCCGTGAAGCCTGGAAAGGATGGCGCTCCGGGGCCGTAGATAAAATTAAGAAGAATGCGCGCGAACCGGTTTACGCTTATCGCTCTCAAGAGCCTTTGCAATTTTGGTCCTATGTGCTGGTTTATGCCGGGTGCGGATGTTTATCATTAGGTATGGTTGTTTATTTAGTGTTTTATCGTTAACAATATTGCCTTTATATTAGCGTTTGCGAATAACTAATATTATGATAACGGTTACCATTCCAATATAAGGGATTAATGCTGCCTGTCAGCATTTCCCTCACACCTTCTTCTATTTGTGAATCCTTTCACAGAATACTCTTCCTGCAGTGCTTAGCCTTAAGAATAGCCTTTCAATTTTTATATTTTGTTATTAACGGTTTGCCTTAATTTACTCAAGCATTAAGGAAGAAAATATGCCACAACAAAATTATCTGGATGAGCTCACGCCTGCTTTCACCCCATTATTAGCGATAAAAGAGGCTTCTCGTTGTTTATTATGTCACGATGCCCCCTGTAGCCAGGATTGCCCGGCACAAACTGACCCAGGGAAATTTATTCGCTCCATTTATTTCCGCAATTTTAAAGGCGCGGCTGAAACTATCCGGGAAAATAATGCGCTTGGTGCGGTGTGCGCCCGGGTATGCCCAACCGAAAAATTATGCCAGCGCGGATGTACACGTTCAGGAATTGACAAGCCTATCGATATCGCACGTCTGCAGCGATTTATTACCGATTTTGAACAGCAAACCGCAATGAAAATCTATCAGCCCGCAACAAAAACGCTGGGCAAGGTAGCCATCATCGGTGCAGGTCCGGCCGGATTACAGGCCAGCGTAACGCTGAGTAATCTTGGCTATGATGTCACCCTGTTCGAAAAGCAGGCCCAGCCTGGTGGCTGGTTGCGTTATGGCATTCCAGAGTTTCGTCTGCCACAGACGGTTTTAGATCATGAAATTGCCCGTATTGTGGAAATGGGCGTGACCATCAGATGCAATTGTGAAGTTGGCAATGCCCTCTCCCTTGAGCAACTCAAAACAGAATACCGCGCCGTACTGGTGACCGTAGGGATGTCTTACGGTTCTACGTTGCCTCTGTTTGACCAGGCGAATAATGTCGAAATTGCCGTCAACTTCCTGCAACGGGTCCGGCAGTCAGGCGGCGATATTACCGTAGCGCAAAGCGCATTGATCATCGGCGGTGGCGATGTGGCAATGGATGTTGCCAGTACACTGAAACTGCTGGGCTGCCCGTCTGTCACCTGTGTCGCGCGTGAAGAACTGGCCGAATTTCCTGCCAGCGAAAAAGAGTTCAACAGTACCCAGGCGTTAGGGGTATCGATTATTGACGGTTTCACTCCTGTGGCGGTTAGTGGAAATCGCGTAACTTTTAAGCACGTACGTCTGCCGGGAGAACTCTCGCTTGAAGCCGAACATATTATTCTTGCCGTCGGTCAACATGCGCTGCTTGATGATTTTGCCGCGTTAAAGCCACAGCGCAATCTTATCGATACGCACAATTACCAAACCGCCGATCCGGTTATGTTTGCCGCGGGCGATATTGTTAAAGGCGATAAAACCGTTGTATACGCCGTGAAAACCGGAAAAGAAGCCGCTCAGGCCATTCATCACTATTTAGAGGGAGCTTGCTCATGTTAACGAAAGATCTTTCTATTACTTTTTGCGGCGTCAAATTTCCCAACCCGTTCTGCCTCTCTTCTTCTCCGGTGGGCAACTGCTATGAGATGTGCGCCAAAGCCTATGATACCGGCTGGGGTGGTATTGTTTTTAAGACCATCGGTTTCTTTATTGCCAATGAAGTCTCCCCACGCTTTGACCATCTGACCAAAGAAGATACCGGTTTTATTGGCTTCAAAAACATGGAGCAAATTGCCGAGCACCCGCTGGAGGAGAATCTGGCCGCAATTCGCCGACTGAAACAGGACTACCCAAACAACGTCCTGATTGCGTCGATCATGGGTGAAAACGAAGAACAGTGGCAGGAGCTGGCTCGTCGGGTTGAAGAGGCAGGTGCAGACATGATCGAATGCAACTTCTCCTGCCCACAAATGACCTCACATGCCATGGGCAGTGATGTCGGGCAAAGCCCTGAGCTGGTCGAAAAGTATTGTCGGGCAGTTAAACGCGGCTCAGCCTTACCAATGCTGGCTAAAATGACACCGAATATTGGTGATATGTGTGAAGTAGCTCTGGCGGCTAAACGCGGAGGCGCCGACGGTATCGCGACCATCAATACGGTTAAATCCATCACCAATATCGACCTGAACCGAAAAATTGGGATGCCGGTAGTCAACGGTAAATCCAGTATTTCTGGTTACTCCGGCAAGGCCGTGAAACCTATTGCTCTGCGCTTTATTCAGCAACTGCGCATGCACCCTGAACTGCGCGATTTCCCGATTAGCGGCATTGGGGGAATTGAAACCTGGGAGGACGCCGCCGAGTTTCTGCTGTTGGGTGCTGCCACGCTGCAGGTAACCACCGGGATCATGCAGTATGGCTACCGAATCGTGGAGGACATGACCAGCGGGCTGTCACATTACCTCGCCGATCAAGGGTTTGATTCGCTGGAGGAGATGGTTGGTCTCGCCAATGCCAATATCATCCCCGCAGAGGAGCTTGATCGTAGCTACCTCGTCTATCCGCATATCAATCTCGAAAAATGTGTTGGCTGTGGCCGCTGCTACATCTCCTGCTATGACGGTGGGCACCAGGCGATGGAATGGAATGAAGAGACCCGTACACCACACTGCAACACGGAAAAATGCGTGGGCTGCTTGTTGTGCGGTCACGTTTGCCCGGTAGCCTGTATCGATCTCGGTGAGGTGAAATTTAAAACCGGCGAGAAAGCGCATGCGCTAACGTTGTAACGCTCACAAAAAAGCCCGGTGCAGATTGCGCTGCACCGGGCTTTTAGCGTTTTAATCGTTACTTTTTACGTGCGTATTTCAGTGAATCCAGCGCGACGGCGAAGATAATAATGCCGCCCTTAATAATATACTGCCAGTAAGGGTTCACGCCGATGTAGGTCAGACCATAGTTGATGACGGTGAAGATAATCACACCGGTCACCACGCCGAAAACCGTCCCTACGCCACCGCTGAACGATACGCCGCCTACCACGCAAGCTGCAATGGCATCCAACTCGTACATAAAGCCGAGGTTGTTGGTCGCGGAACCGATACGCCCGGCCTCCAGCAATCCACCGAAGGCATAGAACACACCAGACAGCGCATAGATAATCAGCAGGTTCAGCGCCACGTTTACACCGGACACTTTCGCCGCTTCCGGGTTACCGCCGATGGCGAAAATGTTTTTACCAAAACGGGTCTTGTTCCACAGCACCCAGACAAAGGCCACGGCAATCAAGGCATAGAAAGTAATGTAGGAGAGCCGGAAACTACCCAGCGCAATAAAGCCCTGCGCAAAGGTTGAGAACCCGCTGTCAAAGCCAGAAATTGGCGATGCCCCAACAAAGTCGTAATACAGGGAGTTAATACCGTAGACAATAATCATCGTGCCGAGAGTGGTAATAAATGGCGTCACATTCAGATAAGCAATGATGATGCCGTTTACCAGACCGATGACAGCACCGATAACGCAGACAATCAGCACAACCACAATAATGGGCATCGTCGCCATTTCCGGGAATACCTTGTTGGCATTCTCCATCGACTGCAACAAGGTTGCCGCAACGACCGCCGCCAAACCTACCTGGCGCCCTGCTGACAGGTCCGTCCCTTGTGTAACAATCAGCCCGGCAACACCCAGCGCGATAATAATACGCACGGAGGATTGCGTCAGAATATTACTCAAGTTCAGTAAACTTAAGAAAGTGGGATCCTGGAAAATAATAATGGCCAGCAAAACCAAAAGAACAACGTAAATTCCGCCTTCTTTCAGGTAAGTAAGAAAACTTTTCTTATTTAACGCACTCATGAGGAGCCCCTAATCTTAAAGGTGCAAAGACGCAAGACGGAGGATTTCGTTTTGCGTTGTTGTTTTAGTGTCAACAATTCCAGCGACGAGGCCATTGCTCATCACCAGAATACGATCGGTAATACCTAGCAACTCCGGCATTTCAGAGGAAATAATAATGATCCCCTTTCCTTTTTTCGCCAGTTCAGCAATCAACTGATAAATCTCAAATTTCGCGCCGACATCGATACCGCGTGTAGGTTCATCCAGCATCAGGATTTCAGGCTGCGTTAACAACCAACGGCCAATGACCACCTTTTGCTGATTACCACCAGAAAGCGAACCAATTTGCGTACGATGCCCTGGTGTTTTTACCCTCATCGAGTCAATTACCCACTGGGTATCACTCTTCATGCGGGAGTTATCCAGCAGGCCGACTTTATTTTTATAGTTTTGGATATTGGAAATTAACGAGTTAAAACCAATGTCCAGATAGGCATAAATACCGGTTGAGCGACGCTCTTCGGTGACCAGCGCAAAACCATGGTTAATCGCTTCATTCGCGCTGTGGTTATTGATTTTCTTGCCGTGGAGCGTAATCGTGCCCGATGATTTCTCACGAATGCCAAACAACGTTTCAACGATATCGGTGCGTTTCGCGCCAACCAGACCGGCAATGCCGAGAATTTCCCCTTTATGGAGATCAAAAGAGATATCACGAATCGACGGCTGACGCAGAGACGTCAGGTTACGCACTTCCAGAATCACTTCTCCCGGCTTGTTCTCTTTATCCGGGAAACGTTGGTTCAGTGAGCGTCCGACCATCATGGCGATGATCTTATCCATGTCCAGCCCTTCCAGCGGCTGGGTCGCAATCCATTGACCATCGCGCAGCACGGTAATTTCATCGCACAGTTGAAAGATTTCTTCCATTTTGTGAGAAATATACACGATCCCACACCCACGCTCTTTCAGCTTACGGATGATGGTAAACAGATGATTAACCTCTTTCTCGGTTAACGATGAGGTCGGTTCATCCATAATGACGATTTTGGCGTCATACGAAAATGCTTTCGCAATTTCGATCATCTGCATTTGCGAAACAGATAATGTTCCGACGCGCGCACGCGGATCGATGTCAATATCCAGTTCATCAAAAATCGCTTTGGTATCGCGGTACATTTTTTCCTGATCGACAAACATACCTTTGGTGGGATAGCGCCCCAGCCACATGTTGTCCATTACAGAACGTTGTAATACCAAGTTTAATTCCTGGTGTACCATTGAAATACCATTCTCAAGCGCTTCTTTAGCAGAATGAAAATCGATTTCTTTACCCTGAAATAAAATACTACCGGAATCTTTTTGATAGATCCCAAAAAGACATTTTAATAATGTTGACTTTCCTGCGCCATTCTCGCCCATCAGAGCATGAATAGAATGTGGGCGGACTTTTAAATTGACATTATCAAGAGCCTTAACGCCGGGAAAGGACTTGTTGATGCCGCTCATTTCCAACAAGTATTCGCCTGACGACTGAGTATTAGTGCTGACCATAATTATACCTTGTTGGCCTTGCAGAGTGCGTAATTAAGGGCGCAATGAAATTGCGCCCACAGACGGAGTATTTATTTGTTGGTGAACTCTGCCAGATTATCTTTATCGACACCTACATATGGAACGCGAACAATTTTGTTCTCAATTTTCCAGTTGGTGCCGTCTGCCGCGCCTTTGCCGTCCGCCAGGTTCCTCGCCAGATCGAAGGTCGCTTTCGCCTGGTTGTTTGCATCGTTCAGCACGGTACCGGCCATGGCACCCGATTTCACCAGCGCCAGTGCTTCAGGCAGCGCATCGACGCCAAATACCGGGACGCTGGTTTTGTTGTGCGCTTTCAGCGCTTCAACTGCACCCATCGCCATGGCGTCATTGTTGGCGATAACCACTTCAATTTTGTTTGCGTTAGGACCAGACATCCACGCATCCATTTTATCTTTCGCCTGAGCGGTATCCCACATTGCGGTATCTAACTGCAACTGCTCAGTTTTAATGCCTTTATCGTTCAGCTCTTTAATCACGTAGGTCGTACGTGCTTCGGCATCCGGATGTCCCGGTTCGCCTTTCAGCAGTACAAACTGAATTTTGCCGTCTTTATTCAGATCCCAGTTCGGGTTAGCGGCCCAGTGCTTGGCAATCAAATCACCCTGAATAATCCCGGACTCTTTGGAGTCAGTACCGACGTAATAGGCTTTGTCATAGCTGTCCAGCGCTTTACGGGAAGGCTCTTTGTTGAAGAATACAATCGGTACGTTCTGACCACGTGCTTTTTCAATTACCGTTCCTGCTGCTGCCGGGTCAACCAGGTTGATGGCCAGTGCTTTAACGCCTTTTGCCAACAACACATCAATCTGATCGTTCTGTTTGGACTGATCGTTTTGCGAGTCATTCATCAGCAACTGTACATCCGGCGCCGCTTTGGCATCTTTTTCAATAGCCTTACGTACCACAGACATAAAGTTATCGTCATATTTATAGATAGTCACACCAATGCGGGTATCAGCAGCGTGCGCAGCCGCGCCGAATAACATGCTTGCCATTACAGCAGACAGGGTCAACACCTTCTTATTCATGGTATCTCCGGTTTTATTATGCAGGGTAGTGCTTGAGATAAATGCTCGGCAGGCAGAACGTTACTGAAGTGTTACTGAACGCCGAAGCTCACTTTTAAAAATATTTCTTCCGTGTCTGGCAACGCTCCAAAAACAGGCTTTAATTTTTGTTTAAGACGCCTATACCTCGATGAAAGTGATTATTCACCGTTACATAGTAGTTACAGCGCAGCAAACAGTGTCATCATAGCTATCGCATTGTTAAGATACTGTGAATTTACTCACATATTGAAAGCGGTTACATAACCCAACATTATCAGTTAGTGATCGGTGCCGCATTCTGCCGCAAAGCCACAGAATGGCGCCGCACCAGTGTCGGCATAAAGCAATGTGTTGCATCAGGATCCAGCGTTCCCACCGCGCCTTGTAGCGCAAGCTCAGTGGCCATTTTTGCCATAGAAGCAATAGGATAGCGCACCGTTGTCAGCTGCGGGTCGGTGTAACGCGCGATGGGGATATCGTCGAAACCAATGATAGACAGATGTAATGGAATGGCGATGCCGTTGTCTTTTAGCGCCGTTAGCGCGCCAGCGGCCATATTATCGTTGTAAGCGAAGACAGCCGTCAGTTGCAGGTTGCGTCCCAGCAGTTCCACCATTGCGGACTCTCCACCCTGCATATCCGGTGAACCAGTACCTATCCAACTGTCGGCTGGGGTAACCCCCTGTTCTTTCAGGGCACTTAGCCACCCTTCTTTACGCATTGCGTCGTCCTCAATGCGGTGACTTGATGCCAGGTAACCAATACGTTGATGCCCATTATTCATCAGCATGCGGGTTGCCATTTTAGCGCCGCTAATATTATCCAGACAGACACAACGATGCGCATAGCCCGGCACAATGCGGTTGATCAGCACCATACCGGGGATCTGATCCATAAACTCCGCCAGCTCGCGATCGCTCAACGCTTTCGAGTGAACAATCAGTGCGTTACAACGCTGACGGATCAGTACCTCAATGGCGTGACGTTCTTTTTCAGCTTCGTGGTAGCTGTTGCCAATCAGGACGTACTTCTGATGCTGCTGGGCAACCAGGTCCACGGCTTTGACCAGCGCGCCAAAAAATGCATCTGAAACATCCATCACCACGACCCCAATCGTGTCGCTTACCTGCGTCGCCAGCGCTTGTGCATTGGCGTTAGGGCGATAGCCGAGCTGAGTCACTGCTTTCATTACCGCTTCACGCGTGTCAGGACTCACCAGCGCGCTGTTGTTGAGTACGCGGGAAACCGTCGCAACCGAAACGCCGGACTGCCGTGCCACATCACGTATGGTTACCATATTCACTACCCTGTTTAAGATGCGGTTACCCGCAGACACCCCAGGCTGTGTATTTTGTCAGCACAACGCAGCGGACTGCGTGAGTGATGTCACAGGAATGAAAGCGCTTACATCCACTTTGTTAATGAATGTGATCCAGATCGTTATCTGGATGTTCGCGGTAATGATGTCCCTGACGCACGCAGGGTTAATTGACGCCATAGCCATTCTACCGGGCCTTGCCGGTAAAAACGCAACCAAATGACGGAGAAAAGCAGGTTAACGGCCCAGACCGGAATGACAAATAACAGCAGCGCCAGTCGGTCATATTTCATAAATAAGCCGAATTGATAAAACAGCGTGGTGCAAATCAAGGTTTGTAACAGATAGTTGGTCAACGCCATGCGCCCAACGCAGGCTATCGCAACAACCCATTTTAAGCGGCTAAGCTGCGGCCAGAAACCAAACAGCAACGCGGCATAGCCAATTGTCTGAAACGGCGCTCCCAGCTCGCGCGGAGCCTGCAACAAAAAAGCGCACCAGCGATATGCCCAATCCAGATGCCACTGCGCAACGATAGCAGGCAGGTTAATCGCAATGCCAATAATGACCAATAACGCGCCGGTACGTCGATAGTGCTGCAAACTGTACTGCCCTTTCAGCCAACCACTGCGCATCAATGCCGCTCCCAGCAGCATCATCCCCGCCAACTGCCAGCCGTACTGTGCCCCCAGCGCCAGTAAGCTGCCTGACAGCATATCTACGCGATTGCTGACCGCTTCCATACCGCCGTTAATCTTCCAGTATTTCTCATACAGCAACGCAGAAGCATCCGGTGTCCAGGCCCGACTGGTCTCACTTCCGGAAATAAATCCCAGCAATAACAGCACACCAACGCCCACCAGATAGAGCAACACGCCGGTATTAAACAGACTTTTGACTGAAGGGGCATCACGAACCAACCGCCAGCAAATCAGCCCGATGAGGCCATACGCCAGCAGGATATCGCCATCCCAGAACAGCAAACCGTGAATAAACCCCAGCAAAACCAGCAAAGTGAGTCGCGACTGGATCCAATGTTTGCCTCGCGGTAGCAGCATCTGCAAACCTGCGCCAAACAGCAGCGCAAACAGCGTGAGGAATTTCACCTGCGCAAAGAGATCAAGCACAGCCCAGGTCCAGGCATCTGACGGAGTAATATTGCCGTACCAGGCAGGATTCAGATAGGCCGCCTTTGGCAGACCAAAGGCGCTAATATTGAGAAGCAGGATACCGAGGATGGCGACGCCACGAATAAAATCCAGCGTGACATTACGCTCCATGGCCCCTGCCCTGATCAGTTGTGGTGACGCACGGCGCGCAGGAATTCCTGACGCGTATTCTGGCTGGACTTAAACAATCCGCCAAGCGAGGTAGTGGTGGTGGCGCTGGTCGCATCACGGATACCACGCGCTTTCACACAGTAATGCACAGCATCAATTGAAACCGCCACATTATTCGTCCCGAGCAGCGTTTGCAGCGCGGTTAGAATTTGCTGAGTCAGCCGTTCCTGGACCTGCGGGCGCTGGGCGAAGAACTGCACAATGCGGTTAATCTTCGACAGGCCGATCACCGAATCTTTCGGGATATAGGCCACCGTCGCTTTGCCATCAATCGTGACGAAGTGATGTTCGCAGGTGCTGGTCAGCGTGATATCACGAACCGTGACCATCTCATCAACCTTCATCTTATTTTCAATGACGGTGATTTTAGGGAAATTGGCGTAATCGAGGCCGGAGAAAATCTCATCGACATACATTTTTGCAATGCGATGTGGAGTTTCCATCAGACTGTCATCGCTCAAATCAAGATTGAGCAATTGCATAATCTCGGTCATATGTCCGGAGATAAGACGTTTGCGCGTTTCGTTATCCATCTCTTGCACGGGCGGGCGTAGTGGTGTTTCGAGACCACGCGCGACCAGCGCTTCATGAACCAGGGCCGCTTCTTTACTGAGTGATGACATTTCTTTTTCTCCTGCAGGTGTGGCGCCTCTGCCCTGCGTGGGGCAAAGTTTTTAGGCTGTATCACAGCCAGAACATTGTGCGTGAGGCGGCGCACATAATCCAGTATTCACCGCGATAATTATTGAAATTGGTGCTGCCTTTTAGCGCACGTATTCCATACGCCGTTCATCCGGGTGAATTCGAGTGTTAATGTAAAGTTATATAGATGATGAAGTATGTTTGCTCAATGCGGAAGTGAAAGTTACTCACAGTGCAATGAATAATCTGTATTATGGTGAATTCGCAAACAGATTCAGGTTCAACACAACAAGGAGCCACGCATGGAAATGCTTGAAGAGCACCGCTGTTTTGAAGGCTGGCAGCAACGCTGGCGTCACGACGCCATCACGTTAAATTGCACCATGACCTTTAGTATTTTTCTTCCACCCCCCCAGGATAACACCCCGCCTCCGGTGCTGTACTGGCTGTCAGGTTTGACCTGCAATGATGAAAACTTCACCACTAAAGCCGGGGCACAACGTATTGCGGCTGAACTGGGCATCGTTCTGGTGATGCCCGATACCAGCCCGCGTGGGGAACAGGTCGCCAATGATGAAGGCTACGATTTAGGCCAGGGTGCCGGATTTTATCTCAATGCCACGCAGCAGCCGTGGGCCTCACATTTCCGCATGTATGACTATCTGCGTGATGAGCTGCCGGCACTCATTCAGTCACACTTTAACGTCAGCGATCGCTGCGCCATCAGCGGGCACTCAATGGGGGGGCATGGCGCACTGATTATGGCGCTGAAAAACCCTGGCAAATACACCAGCGTTTCTGCCTTCGCCCCCATCGTTAATCCATGTCGCGTACCGTGGGGTGAGAAAGCCTTTAACGCCTATCTGGGCACGGATAAGTCGCTATGGGCAGAGTGGGATAGCTGCGCGTTGATGTTAGCCAGTAAGCCAGAAGATGCGATTCCAACGCTGATTGATCAGGGTGATAGCGATCAGTTTCTTGCCGATCAGCTGCAGCCCGCGGTGCTGGCCGAAACGGCGCGTCAGACCGCATGGCCGATGACACTACGCATCCAGCCAGGCTACGATCACAGCTATTACTTTATTTCATCGTTCATTGAAGATCATCTGCGCTTTCACGCTCAATATTTGCTGAAGTAATCCTGGAGGGCGTTAGCCCTCTTTACTTCTCCATCTTTTCTTCACTTTTTCTCCTTTTTTATTTAACTGCTATCTCACTGAATCAAAAAGACTTTCCTCGTTAATCACATCAAACATAAATGATTTCTATTATCATTTGTGTTTACAAAGATTCATACTTTTGTACAATCCTCCCGCTTCTTTACTGAAAAGAGTCCTTAAAAGACAAATACATACAATTGTCATGGCCTTTCATATGACACGCAGTTTGATTCATTTAAATGGAATGATACAAATGACTATACCTCACGTTAAGGCTGTAGCTGCCGCAGTATGCGTCGCCAGTCTCCCATCACTCGGCCATGCCGCTGAACAAGACACCGTAGTTGTTACCGCTACCGGCTTCGAGCAGAAGATTCAGGATGCTCCCGCCTCGATATCTGTTATTACCAAACAGCAGATTGAGGACAAAGCCTATCGAGATGTTACCGATGCGCTAAAAGATGTCCCTGGCGTTGTCGTCACCGGTGGGGGGAGCAGCAGCGATATCAGCATTCGCGGTATGGCTTCGCAATACACGCTCTTCCTGGTTAACGGCAAACGTATCAGTACACGCGGTACGCGCCCGAACAGCGACAACTCAGGTATTGAGCAAGGCTGGCTACCGCCACTGGAATCCATCGAGCGTATAGAGGTGATCCGCGGCCCGATGTCATCCCTCTACGGCTCCGATGCGATGGGCGGCGTCATTAACGTCATCACCAAGAAAGTGTCGAATACCAAAGCCTGGACTGGCTCTCTACACGGCGATGCCACTTTCCAGGAAGACAGAGATTCCGGCGATATTTACCAGACTAACGCCTATGCGTCTGGGCCATTGATTGACGGATTACTCGGCGCGAAGGTGACTGGCTTATTCTCCCACCGGGCCGAAGATAAAATCGTTAATGGCTACAATGAACAGCGTATGCGTAACGGGGGGTTAACCCTGAACTTTACGCCAGATGATAAAAATGACATCGACTTCGATGTCGCGCATGAACTACAGGATCGCAACAGCACACCGGGCGAATCGATGGCGGCAGAAAACTGCCGTAACGGTGTTTGTAAGCCAAACAGCAAAAGCTACAACCGCTATGAACACACGACGTATTCATTAACCCACAGCGGTTATTACGACGATTTCAACAGTACCAGCTATGTTCAGCAGGAAGAGACCAAAAACCCTGGTCGTCAGATGAAGTCCTACAACACGATCTTCAATAACCAGAACCAGGTCTTCCTCGGGGCACACACCCTGACAGTTGGCGGGCAATACCGTTATGAAAAACTGCGTGATAACGGCAACCAACTGCAAGCAGCTGACGGTCTGAACAAACTGACCCGCTGGAGCTGGGCGCTGTTTGCCGAAGATGAATGGGCGGTTACCGATACTTTCACGCTGACCGGTGGTCTGCGTATGGACAAGGATGAAAACTACGGTGACAACTGGACGCCGCGCGGCTATGGCGTATGGCACCTGAGCGATCAGTGGACCTTAAAAGGAGGTGTTTCTGCGGGCTATCGCGCCCCGGATCTGCGCCAGTCTTCTGCAAGCTGGGGGCAAGTGACCGGTGGCGGTCGTCTTAACGGTATCATCGTCGGCAACCCGGATCTGAAACCAGAAAAAAGCCTGAGCGAAGAGATCGGTTTACTGTGGGATAACGGCAACGACCTCAACGCAGGCGTTACGTTGTTCAATACTGACTTCAAAAACAAAATCACCGAAGTTCGCCGCTGTAACAGCAGTGCCGATCCGGCCTGCACCATCGGCAATACCCATTATGACTTTGTCAGCGATCGCGTTAACGTTGATAAAGCCAATATGCGCGGTGTCGAATCCACCTTCGGCTGGAAAATCACCTCCGACGTCAACTGGACAGCGAACTATACCTATACGGAATCTGAGCAGAAAAGCGGTCAGTTCTCCGGCCAGCCGTTGAACAAAATGCCGAAGCATATGTTCAACACCACGCTGGACTGGCAGGCCACCCAGGATCTCGGTTTCTGGAGCCGTTTGAATCTGCGCGGGAAAACGTCTGAATACCTGAGCCGTACCTCCATGGCACAAGGTACTCCTTCCTATACCCAGGTGGATATTGGTATGCGTTACTATGCAACTAAAGATGTACTGCTTACTGCTGGCGTGTATAACGTGCTGGATAAACAAATCGATTACGATACCTACGACACCGTTCTTGATGGACGTCGTTACACGGTTGGCCTGACTTACAACTTCTAAGTTTTGGACAATAAATAACCCCGGCACTCACCATGCCAAATGCTGTTCAGTTAACATTTTAGTTTCAGAAAGCATCAACATGTATTGGCGAGGTAATGAACATGCTCTCTCAGAGAAAGGGTTCCGTTCACCTCATGTTCATCGCTTCTCTGTACACTGAACGCCAGTGAACGTGTTAAGGGTGCTATCGCCGCACCCTTAACAATCCCGGCTCCCGGCGGGAAAATTGCCGCTCCGCGGTCCCCTCCGCTTATTCCTCCAGGCTACCGGGCCGGGCGCGATGCAACATCCCTGTCGCACGCCCCCTGAACCCGCATCCCTGCGGGTTCTCCCGGCCTTACGGAAACACGTCGGCAATTTTCAGCCGGGCCAGCCTCGCCTGACCACCTGTATTTTTATTTGAACAGGTTTGAACAGCAAAACAGATTTAACTGAAAATCAGAGAGTTGAAGCGATGTCTCCGGTCCGGCTGAAAATCGATGAGGTGTTGACGGCTGACCGGGGCTGCCCGCAGGGATGCGGGCAGAGGGGACGGCCTGCAGGGACGCAGGCTCGGCCCCGAGGGAGGGTTATCGTCTGCCGGATGGCAGCACGGAGGCCTTACCCGACCTACACTATCTTACGTAGGCCGGATAAGCACGGTGCCATCAGGTACAAGATTACTTCTTCACACGTTTCGGAAAGTGCATTTCGCTGTAACGAACGAAACGGGTTCCCTTGGTCAGCTTATAGCCAAACCAGATGATCAGGAACAGCGGGATACCAATGTAGGTTGCCATTACGCCGCCCCAGTCAATGGTATCTTTCAGGAACGCTTCGTAGTTTTGACCCAGGGTAATGATCAAGCACAGGACAAAGGCAAAGATCGGCCCCAGAGGGAAGAAGCCAGAACGATACGGCAGATCCTTAATATCATGGCCCTGCAACACATAACCACGACGGAAACGATAGTGACTAATTGCAATTCCCAGCCAGGCGATAAAGCCCGTCATCCCGGAGGTGTTCAACAGCCACAGGTACACAGTCTGGTTACCAAACATGGATGTCAGGAAGCACAGACCTGCCACGACAGTCGTCGCGTACAGCGCGTTACGCGGTACGCCACCACGAGACAGTTTAGAGAAAATACGCGGCGCTTTACCGTCACATGCCAGGGTGTAGAGCATACGTGTTGATGCATACATGCCGGAGTTGCCCGCCGACAGCACCGCCGTCAGGATAACGGCGTTCATCACCGCCGCTGCAGACAGCAGACCCGCGTGCTGGAATACCAGCGTGAACGGGCTGACGCTGATGTCTTTTACATCATTGCGCAGCAGGCTCGGATCGGTATACGGGATAATCAGGCTGATAATCAAAATCGCGAACACATAGAACAGCAGGATTCGCCAGAATACCTGGCGCACCGCGCGTGGAATGTTCTTCTCAGGATCTTCAGATTCTCCCGCGGCGATACCAATCAACTCGGTTCCCTGGAATGAGAAGCCGACGATCATCGCCACACCGATCATGGCTGCAAAGCCGCCAGCAAAGGGGGCATCACCTGTAGTCCAGTTACTCCACCCCACCGGTTGAGCACCTTTGAAGATACCGATAATCATCATCACGCCAACCACGATGAAGATAATCACGGTGGTAACTTTGATCAGTGAGAACCAATACTCCGCTTCGCCAAATCCACGTACCGAGATGTAGTTCAGCAGGAAGATAACGCCAAGGAACAACGCACTCCAGATCCAGCCTGGCGTATCCGGGAACCACCAGCTCATTACCAATTGTGCGGCCACCAGGTCCACGGCGATAGTCACCGCCCAGTTGTACCAGTAGTTCCAGCCGAGCGCGAAGCCAAAGCCTTCTTCTACATAGTTCTGACCGTAGGTAGAGAACGAACCGGAAACCGGCATATAGGCTGCCAGCTCACCAAGACTGGTCATCAGGAAGTACACCATCAGGCCAATCAGAATATAGGAAAACAGCGCGCCGCCAGGACCCGCCGCAGAAATGGTTGCACCAGATGCAACGAAAAGACCCGTTCCGATGGAACCACCAATGGCGATCATCGTCAGGTGACGCGCCTTCAGTTCACGGCGTAGCGTGGGCGCTTCTGTGGTTTTAGTTTCGGAAACCATGTGAAAATGCTATCCATCCAAAAAATGAGGCGCGATTGTAGCAGACGAAATGGCATTCTTCCGGCACAAATGCGCTGTTATAAGAGACCTTCATGACTGGCCGCGGATTATAAGTAAAGCAGAAACTGGGCAACCTATAACGATTGCCCTCAGTTGAAGATGGGGTGTTCATTGCAGGTGCGACGCATCCGCGTCTTATTCAACCTGCTCTACCTGGTCGCTATAACGTAAAAAACGCAGCAGCGAGTTTGAAAGATGTTTTTGCCGATGATGGACGCGCCAAAGCGTGCGGACCAGACGTGGCAACGGCACCGGAACTTCGCTTAACGTTCCTGCCTGCAGTTGTTCTGCAATAACCCGACGCGACAAGCAGCTGATCCCCAGGCCATGACGAACAGCATGTTTAATAGCCTCAGAGTTACCCAACTCCATTGCCATCTGAAATCTTGGTAGATGAGACAATAGCAGGTAATCCACCAACTCACGGGTACCGGACCCTCGTTCGCGCAGGATCCAGGGCGAAGCCGCAAGTTGTTCCAGCGTCACGGGACCTGTGGTTAGCGGCGATGACGGCGCAGCAAACACCACCAGTTCATCTTCCAGCCACGGTTCAGAGATGATCTCTGTACTGTGACATGGCCCTTCGATAAGCCCGATGTCGACCCGAAAATCCAGCACTGCATTGATAACATCCTGGCTGTTGCCCACGCTGAGTTCCAGCGGCAAATCGGGGAAATCACGCCGATAACCTGCAATCATGGCAGGTAAAATATAGTTGCCGATGGTGCTACTGGCATAGACGCGAATCGCGCCATTATCTTCACGAAAAAGCTGTTCGATTTCTGTCGTCTGCTCAAGCAATGCCAACGCACGCGGATAGAGTAAACGCCCGTGCTCATTGACCACCAGCCGCTTACCGACGCGGTCAAACAGTTGCACGCCAAGTTGCCCCTCTAAATCGGTCAGCGCCGCGCTCACCGCTGATTGCGACAATGACAGCATGACAGAAGCCTGGGTCGTCGAGCCGCTTTTCAGTACCTCAGCAAACACTTCAAGTTGTCGCAGGGTGATATGCATAGTCGTTTTCCACCGGGTAGCCCGTGCTTACCACTTATAAAGATTAATTATAAATATATAATCAATTTTATTTTTAAGCCACTTCACCTTACAATTTTTGCCAAGAAATCATTCAAATTGTTCAGGAGGGGTTATGACTGAACTCGCCCTACAGAATCATCGTCGTACAGTGTGGCATTTTATTCCGGGACTTGCCCTGAGCGCAGTTATCACCGGAGCCGCCTTATGGGGAGGTTCCATTCCCGCCGTCGCAGGTGCCGGGTTCAGCGCCCTCACCTTAGCCATCTTATTCGGGATGGTTATCGGCAACACCGTGTATCCACAAATCTGGAAAAGCTGTGACGGTGGCGTGCTGTTTGCCAAACAACATTTACTGCGTCTGGGGATCATCCTTTATGGTTTCCGCCTCACCTTCGCCCAAATAGCCGACGTGGGTGTCAGCGGTATCGTCATCGATGTCCTGACGCTCAGCAGCACCTTTATGCTGGCCTGCTTCCTCGGGCAGAAAGTATTTGGTCTGGACAAACACACCAGTTGGCTGATTGGCGCGGGGAGCAGCATTTGTGGTGCTGCTGCGGTATTAGCCTCCGAGCCGGTGGTGAAAGCTGAAGCCAGTAAGGTAACGGTCGCCGTTGCTACCGTGGTCATCTTCGGGACCATCGCTATCTTCCTGTACCCGGCGATGTACCCGTGGCTTTCGCACTGGTTTAGCCCGGAAACCTACGGGATTTATATTGGCTCCACGATGCATGAAGTCGCACAGGTTGTTGCTGCCGGGCATGCAATCACCCCGGAAGCTGAAAACGCAGCCGTCATTGCTAAAATGCTGCGTGTCATGATGCTGGCTCCATTCCTCATCATCCTGGCGGCACGTGTTAAACAACTGTCTCCGGCAACCGGCGGAGAGAAAAGCAAAATCACCATTCCGTGGTTTGCCATCCTGTTCATTGTGGTCGCGATTTTTAACTCGTTCCACTTTCTGCCGCAGTCGGTAGTGAACATGCTGGTAACACTGGATACCATTTTGCTGGCAATGGCGATGGCCGCGCTGGGGCTGACCACTCACGTTAGCGCCCTGAAAAATGCCGGTGCTAAACCGTTACTGATGGCCCTGCTGCTGTTTGTCTGGCTGATTGTTGGCGGTGGCGCGATTAACCTCGCTATCCACGCACTGATGGCATAAACGAGCACGACTATCCCCCGATGACCCGCTATACTCTTCCCTTTTGCAGTTGAGTATGGCGGGTTTTTTCCGTCATATTTCAAGTTGCAGGCACGTTGGCTGCGCACGTTCACCCTAGTCAGGTACTTAAGTACGCTCCCGGGGATTCTCTTTCTTGCCACCTTCCTGCAACTCGAACTATTTAGGGAATCATTATGAAATACATCGGAGCGCACGTAAGCGCCGCTGGCGGTCTGGCTAACGCCGCTATTCGAGCTGCAGAAATCGAAGCGACCGCATTCGCTCTGTTCACCAAAAATCAGCGCCAGTGGCGCGCCGCACCATTGACCACTGAAGTCATTGATGACTTCAAGTCAGCCTGCGAGAAATATCACTTTTCCTGCGCACAAATCCTGCCACACGACAGCTACCTGATTAACCTCGGCCATCCCGTCAGCGACGCGCTGGAAAAATCACGCGATGCTTTTCTTGATGAAATGCAGCGCTGCGAGCTGCTTGGTTTATCCCTGCTTAACTTTCACCCGGGCAGCCACTTAATGCAGATCCCGGAAGATGAATGCCTGGCGCGTATTGCCGAATCAATCAACATTGTCCTTGCTCAGACTCAGGGCGTGACGGCAGTCATTGAAAACACCGCCGGGCAAGGCAGTAATCTTGGTTTTAAGTTCGAGCATCTGGCGGCAATCATCGACGGTGTCGAGGATAAATCCCGTGTAGGTGTCTGCATCGACACCTGCCACGCCTTCGCGGCCGGTTACGATTTGCGTTCCGCTGACGAGTGTGAAAAGACATTCGCTGAATTTGAACGTATTGTCGGCTTTAACTATTTACGCGGTATGCACCTGAACGATGCCAAGAGCGCATTTGGCAGCCGCGTGGACCGCCACCATAGCTTAGGGGAAGGCAATATCGGTCACGATGCATTCCGCTGGATCATGCAGGACAGCCGTTTTGACGGCATCCCACTGGTACTGGAAACCATCAACCCTGATATCTGGGCCGAAGAAATTGCATGGCTGAAAGCGCAGCAAACTGAAAAGGCGGTCGCATAATCATGAACGACAGGGAAAAGCAGATCCTTAAGATCCTGCGTCGCAATCCGCTAATACAGCAAAATGAAATCGCAGATATTTTGCAGATCAGTCGTTCGCGCGTCGCCGCACATATTATGGATTTGATGCGCAAAGGAATGATCAAAGGTAAAGGTTATATCCTTACCGAACAAGATTATTGCGTCGTCGTCGGCGCAATTAACATGGATATTCGTGGTGTCGCTGACATCCACTATCCTCAAGCTGCATCTAACCCCGGCAGCATCCACTGTTCAGCAGGCGGCGTGGGACGAAACATCGCCCACAACCTGGCGCTACTGGGCCGTGACGTGCATTTAATTTCCGCTGTTGGTAGCGATTTCTATGGTGAAACGCTGCTGGAACAGACCCGTCAGGCTGGTGTTAACGTTTCCAATTGTATTCGTCTGCATGGACATAACACCTCCACCTACTTGTCGATCGCGAATCAGCAGGAAGAGACCGTACTGGCGATTAACGATACCCATATTCTGCAACAGCTAACGCCGCAGTTACTGAACGGTTCACGGGATCTTATCCGCCATTCCGGCGTCGTGCTGGCAGATTGCAACCTGACTGCTGAAGCCATCGAGTGGGTATTTACTATTGCTGATGACATTCCGGTATTTATTGATACCGTTTCAGAGTTCAAAGCAGCAAAAATGAAGACCTGGTTTACACGTATTCATACGCTCAAACCCACGCAGAAAGAGTTGGGCATTTTATGGGGTAAGCCTGTCCAGTCGGATGCAGATCGCGTTCAGGCCGTCAACGACCTCCATCAGCAGGGGGTAAAACGCATCTTTGTGTGTCTGGAAGACGAATCCGTTTTTTGCAGCGAAAAGGACGGAGAGCAATTTTTGCTGACATCGCCGAAGCATACAGTGATAGACAGCTTCGGTGCCGATGACGCATTTATGGCGGGATTGTTATACAGCTTTCTGGAAGGCAGTGAGTTCCGCGAAAGCGCGCAGTTTGCAATGGCCTGTGCAGCATTATCACGCGCCAGCGTCAGTATTAACAACCCGACGCTCTCCGCCGATAATGCCCTGTATTTGCTGAAAACCGCTTAGATGTAATGCCGGATGGCGCAACGCTTATCCGGCCTACAAACTACAAGCAACAACGCTTCCTCGTAGGCTGGATAAGACGTTAGCCGCCATCCGGCAAAACATCCGGCTACGCTAAACCAATAAAGAAACCGGCTATTGTGGCGCTCATCAGGTTAGAAAGCGTTGCCGCAGCCAGTGCTCTCATCCCAAGCTGCGCGATTTCCGGTGCGCGCTGTGGCGCAATGGCTGAAAACGCCCCGACCACGACGCCAATTGAACCAAAGTTCGCGAAACCGCACAGCGCGAACGAGATAATCGCAATGGTCTTTACATCCAGCGTCCCGCCCGTTTGCAAATACGGAGAGAAGTTGAGATAAGCGACAAATTCGTTGATTGCCAGCTTCTGTCCGATCAGGCTCCCCGCCAGCGTTGCATCGCTCCAGTCCACCCCCATAATCCACGCCAGCGGAGCCAGAATATAGCCAAAAATGCCTTCCAGGGTTGCGTGACCGAAGCCAAACCAACCGCCAACGCCACCAATAATGCCGTTAATTAACGCAATAATGGCGACAAATGCCATGACTACCGTCGCAACGCCTGCGGCAATCTTCAGCCCGGTCATCGCCCCGCTCGCCGCCGCTTCGATGATGCTTTTCGGTGGTGTCTCAGTAAATGACAGATTCTCGAAGGTAACGCGAGACTCTTCTGTTGCCGGGCTCAACATACGCGCGAACAAAATCCCACCAGGAATTGCCATCAACGATGCCGCCAACAAATAATCGATGGGTACACCCATTCCGGCATAACCAATCATCATTGAACCCGCAATAGACGCCATCCCGCTACAAATTGCAGTAAACAGCTCATTGCGATTCAGGCGCTCAATAAAGGGTTTCACGATTGCCGGAATTTCGTTTTGCCCGAGAAAAATCGTCGTCACCGCAACAAACGATTCGATTTTACTGATGTTCAGCGCTTTCTGGAAAATACCACCGAGAATACGGATCAACAGTCCCATTACGCCAATGTAGTAAAGCAGGCTTATCAGTGCGGTAACAAAAATGATGGCGGGGAGAACCCGGAAGGCAAAGATAAAACCGGCACCGTCAAACAGCACATCCATTTTAGGACCTACCAACGAGCCAAAAATAAATGCACTTCCTGCATCGCTATATGACATAACCTTGTGGACACCGAGTGCAGCCTGTTCAACCAGCCATTTCCCCGGAGGGAAATACAACATGATACCGCCAATGGCGATTTGCAGAACCAACGCAGCGCCAACGGTACGCAGGCTAATACGTTTTTTATTTACTGACAGCAGAAACGCGATGGCCAGTAATACCACCATACCCACAACACTTCTCATTATATCCATAATGAAATCCCTTCATGCCAGGAAACCCGGCGCTAACGCCAGGTTTTGGTAGGTCTGATATGCACGGGCGACCGCTTTCTGCCCGGAAAATTCGGTCAGGCGAGGCGTTGATATTCCTTCGCAATCTCGCAAGCCAGTACGGCGTTGTTGAACACCAACTGAATGTTAGATTTCAGACTGTCGCCTCCGGTCAGTTCCGCAACCCGTGCCAGAAGGAACGGTGTGCTATCTTTGCCCACAACGCCCTGCTCTTCAGCTTCTTTCACTGCCCGATCGATTGCCGCGTTTATTTTTTCTTCTGCCATTGCAAACTGTTCAGGGATTGGGTTTGCGACAACCAGGCCGCCGTTCAGGCCGGTTTGCCATTTCACCGCCATTGCGCGGGCAATTTCTTTTGCGCTGTCCAGACGAATACTGACGTCAAACGGGCTGGTGCGGCAGAAAAATGCTGGCAGTGATTTTGTCTGATAACCAATGAGCGGCACACCGAAGGTTTCTAAATATTCGGTTGTTAATCCGAGATCGAGAATAGATTTTGCCCCTGCGCAAATAACCGTAACATTGGTATGTGCCAGTTCTTGCAGATCCGCAGAAATATCAAATGTATGCTCAGCCCCGCGGTGAACACCGCCGATGCCACCGGTTGCAAATACTTTAATTCCCGCCATGGCGGCAATAATCATGGTAGAGGCAACGGTAGTCGCGCCATTTTTCCCCGCCGCTACAACAAACGGTAAATCTCGACGGCTAACTTTAGCAACGTTATGCCCTTCGCGTCCTAAAAGGTCAATTTCGTCTTTACTCAAGCCAACTTTCATTACTCCGCCAATAATGGCAATGGTTGCAGGCACAGCACCATGTTTGCGAATAGTTTCTTCTACTTCAATTGCTGTCTGCGCATTTTGTGGAAATGGCATTCCATGAGAAATAATGGTTGACTCAAGTGCAACAATCGGTTTTTTACTGTTTAATGCTTCCTGAACTTCTGGAGATATTTGTAATAATTCAGAGGAAAGAGTTAATTCAGACATTCTGTGTTCTCCACTATTGAGCTAACATTCGCAACAGACAAATCAGGGTTATTGGTATATTCACAGGCCAGTGCCATAGATGAGCAACCCTGCGCAAATCGAACCGAATCAATAAAGGGCAAACCGTCTACCCAGCAGGAAGCCAGTCCCGCCATCATGGCATCACCAGCTCCCGTTACATTGATGACGTGAGTTTTAATGGGCAGCGACCAGCCGCGACTCCCTGATATATCACTATAATAAACACCGTCCCCCCCCATGCTGAGCACCAGGCGGTTTAGGCCACGTTCATGAAACCACGTGGCAACTTTGCCAACATCCTCTCGCCCGGAGAGTGCAATACCACTCAGGGTTTCAGCTTCAAGTCGATTAGGTTTTAAGGTATGGATTTTGCCGAGTTGCTCGCGAATTTTAACGCACTTCCATGCCGATACCGGGTCAACAAACACCGGTACCTCACCCGCATTTTCCAACACCCATGTCAGCGCGTCTTCACTGATATTACAGTCAGCGACAATGACTTTTGCTGCACGAATAAAATCACGATGTTGCGATAAAAAATCTGCTGAAATGTGGTCGGTAATACTCATATCATTAATGGCAACCAGCATCTCACCGGTATTATCTAGCAGCGACAAATAACTTGATGTATTTTCTCCAGCAACAATCAGGCATTTTTCGACATGAACACCAGATTGATTAGTTTGTGCCAGCAGTGATTGCCCATAAAAATCGTTACCAACGGCAGTCAGTAACCATGAATTTTTCCCCAGCAGCGCTAAATTATGAGCGATATTGCGTCCCACACCGCCTGGCGTAAATTTTATTTTCCCCGGATTCGAGTCCGCATAATTCAGAGAAGCATGCGAATACCCGGCAACATCCATATTGGCCGAGCCAATGGTTACTATGTATTCCTTTTCACGCATAGCACGTCCCCTGGCAATATAATTACCACTAAAGAGTTCGTCAGAAATAATCCTTACCACATGAAGGATTATTAGAGCACATGTTCACTATCAAACATGTGTTCATGTTAGCCAGGTTTTTTGTAAAGTAAATCCATCCACAAGATCTAAAACAAATAGATATGAACAGAGTCACAATTTTTTATAGATACAGTTTGCAAGGGAGCGAAAAAATGAGAGGCAGAACACAAATCGAGCAAACCAGAAAAAAACCTCCGGATAACCGGAGGTTTTTCAGATGCGTCAGGCAGACGGGTGTGTATTAACTGAGCGAAACCAGATCCTCCGGCATGTGGTTGTACAAAATCCGCCAGAAGTGCTCAGCCGTTTTATTCAAGCGGGTATCCATCCGGTAAATATAGGCCTGAATAGGTACCATCAGTTCCGGCGTCTGCAGACAAACCAGCCGCTTGTCACGCAGTTCGTTTACGATAGTCCACGCCGGCAGCCAGGCGATACCATGCCCATCTAATGCCATATTTTTCAATAACTCACTCATCGAAGACATAAACAGTGTACGAGCAGAAATGCCCCCCACTTCCGCCAGATGACGGTTTACCAATCTTCCCATGTAGGATGTGCTGGTATAGTTCAGAATCGGCACCTGCGGCTGATAGATATCAAACAACGCCCTCCCCTGCGCGTCAGCCGCACAGACGGGATACAGCTCAGACTCAAAAACCTTCAAACCGCAGAAAGGTGACTGCATTAAATCTTCATCCCGAAAGGAGATAATAAAATCACTTTTCCCTTCACGCAGGGTATTCACCGCTTGCACCACATCAATCGCCTCGACGTGATAAACAAACTCTTCCCCCCAGGCCGCCATTGAGTGCACTAATCTGGGCAACATAGTCAGCGACAGAGAATGTGCCGCCGCTATTTTGATATTGGGTACCCCAAGCAGGTTGTGCCCACTTAGCTCATCCAGATTGCATTCCAGCTGTTGCAGCAGACTACGGGTTTGTGAATGAAATAGCTTACCCTCCTCCGTGAGTTGCAGTGGGCTCGTCGTGCGATCAAAAAGCTGTACCCCCACGGCTGATTCGAGCGCCTTGATCCGCCTGCTAAATGCCGGTTGCGATATATTGCGTTCCTCAGCCGCCTGGGAAAAATGACGACACGCCTCCAGCGTCAGGAAATCATATAACCATTTTGTCTCAATATTTTTCATGCCTGTCACGCGGATGTTTAAATAGGGGTGATTAACCTAAAACATCATGCCAGAGGTGTTCCAGAGATGATATTGGCGATTAGCCACCGATGATTCGTTTTTTGCATCGAACCTTCGTTTTTGGCATTACCGTGCCTCCCTCCCCCTCGGCCACGACCGCTCACCTGCCGCGTATTGTCGGACCTCAGGCTCAATATCGGCCTGCTGAGGTGACAAACGAAGCCAAATCCATGCAGTTTTTGCATTAAACAAAACATTATTGCATTTCTCCTCTCGACTCGCTGCTGTTAAACATTAGGGCAAGACAAACACAGCCTGAATATTATTTAACGGTGAATTGAGGTATATATCGTGAAAGGTTTAATTGGCGTACTTGGTGGTATGGGTCCGGCGGCAACCGTCGATCTCTTTAATAAATTCGTCACCTTTACCGCGGCACAACGTGACCAGGAACATATCCCATTAATTATTTCATCTATTCCTGACATTCCTGACCGAACTGACGCGTTAATGCATCATGGTAATTCTCCACTCCCGGCAATGCGCGATTATATGCATAAACTCGAAGATGCTGGCGCTGAGTGTATTGTGATCCCCTGTAATACCGCCCACTTTTGGTTTAATGAATTAAAAGAGTGCTGTCACACAGAGCTGCTCAGTATCGTTGAAACGACCATCAACGAGGTCAAGAACTGTGGGAAATCACGTATCGGACTGCTGGCAACCAACGCCACGTTGTACATGGGTCTCTATCAAAAAGGCATTGAATCTCTTGGGCTAACCTGCATCAGTCCTGACTCTGCCAGTCAGGAAAAAGTGATGGAAAGCATCTATTGCTTAAAAGCCGGTGATGCTAAGCGGGCACAAATTCTAATGAATGAACAGGCTCAGGCACTCTTCTCTCGCGGCGCACAAGTTATCGTACTGGGCTGTACGGAAGTCCCCGTCATCCTGGCCGACGCGGTCAAACAGTCACCTGATAAATATATCGACTCAACCGGTTCGTTGGTTCGCGCCGGTATTAAATGGTACGAGAAACGCGTGGGTAAAAATCACCTTTTGGTGCAATGAAAATCTATGCCTGGCTAATTATTGCATTACATAAACACCCATTTTAATAACGAATTATTCTCTGGCGGAGGCCATTATGATTTGGCTGGAAATTATCGTAGTGTTAGGGGCAATATTTTTTGGTATCCGCCTCGGCGGAATTGGTATCGGTTTATGTGGCGGGCTGGGGCTGGCTATATTAACGTTGGGATTTGGGCTGCAAATTGGTTCGCCGCCCGTTGACGTTATTCTTATTATTATGACGGTTGTCGTGGCAGCATCGGCGCTACAGGCCGCAGGTGGTATGGATTATCTGGTTCGCGTTGCCGGGAATTTTATGCGGCGTAACCCTAAATATATCAATATCATTGCGCCCATTATTACCTGGTCGATGACCATTATGGCGGGGACCGGATTTATTGTCTTTTCTACCCTACCGGTCATTGCCGAAGTAGCAAAAGAGTCCGGTATCCGCCCCTCACGCACGCTCGCAGGGTCCGTCGTCGCCTCCCAGGTGGCAATATCCGGCTCGCCGATCAGTGCTGCGATGGCCGCAATGTTAACCATCATGGAAGGAAACGGCGTTAGCTTTATACAGGTCATGGCGGTATGCCTGCCCGCCTCGTTCGTTGCCGCAATGGTAGCCGCATTAATCGCTTCACGCCAGGGGTGCGAGCTACAGGATGATGAAGTGTATCTGGAACGCCTGCAAAAAGGTCTGGTCCGTAAATATGAAAGCCAGAGTAGTACGACGCCAGGTGCTGTGCTTTCCGTTGCCCTGTTTATGCTGGCAACCATCGTCATTGTCATCCTTGCCGCCTGCCCTCAGCTACGTCCAGGATTCGACGTCGGTAGTCCGATGAATACGCGGGATATTATTATTATCTGCATGCTATCTGCCGCTTGCCTGATGGTCGTGCTATGCAAAACATCTACAGATGCCATTGTACTGACATCCACTTTTCGGGCAGGGATGAGTTCACTGGCCGTCATTCTCGGCATTGTTACGCTGGGAACCACATTCATTGACGCACACTTAGCGGAAATTAAAGATATCGCGGGTAATATTCTACAGGCCTACCCAATGCTGTTGGCTCTGGTACTGTTTGGGACCTGTGCGCTGCTCTATTCGCAGGGAGCCACCACGCCGTTGATTATCCCGCTTGCCGTCGCGCTCGGCGTACCCACCTGGGCCATTCTGGCTTCTTATGTGGCAGTGACTGGCGTGTTTGTTCTACCCACCTACCCCACTTCACTGGCGGCAATGGAGTTCGACACCACCGGGACAACACGCGTGGGTAAGTATGTCTTAAACCATCCGTTTATGTTGCCCGGACTCGGCGGCATCATCGCTGGCGTTGCCTTTGGTTTTATCATTGCCCCAATGATTGCTTGAGATAATAAATGACGGTTTACATTGCGGTGATGTAAGACCGCTAGTCTCAACGACAGGAATGTGCAGATCAAAAAAAGGGCAGAGAAATCTCCGCCCTTTTATCCGTATTTAATTATGCCGCTTTAGCAACTGCATCCACTTCCGGGCGCTTCAGCACCGCGTAGGAGAGACCTGCCACCAGCGTACCGGCAACAATCGCCAGCAGGTAACCAAGCACAGGGGTAATGGCGCCGGGGATCAGCAGTACGAACAGTCCGCCGTGTGGCGCCATCAGCTTCGCGCCTACAGCCATTGAAATTGCCCCCGTCACCGCGCCACCGACGATACAGCATGGCAGAACACGCATCGGATCGCGGGCCGCGAACGGAATTGCACCTTCGGTGATAAAGCACAAACCCAGTACCAGCGCCGCTTTGCCACCTTCTTGTTGTGCTTTGTCGAACTTACGACGCGCAACCAGTGTAGCCAGGCCCAGAGCCAACGGTGGTACCATGCCTGCCGCCATAATGGCTGCCATCGGTGCATAAGTTTGCGTACTCAGCAGACCCACCCCAAAAGCGTAGGCCGCTTTGTTCACTGGACCGCCCATGTCGGTACACATCATGCCGCCAAGAATGGCACCAAGCAGAACCGCATTCGCCGTCCCCATGGTTTGCAGCCAGTGGGTCAGGCCTTCCAGAATGCCCGCAACCGGTTTACCAATCAGGTAAATCATTGCCAGACCCACTACCAGACTCGAAAGCAGCGGAATAATCAGAATCGGTTTCAGCGCTTCCATACTCTGTGGGAGTTTCAACTTCGTGCTGATGATCTTCGCCACATAACCGGCAAGGAAACCGGCGATAATCCCACCGATAAAGCCAGAACCGGTGCTCACTGCCAGCATACCGCCGATAAGACCCGGCGTCAGGCCAGGACGGTCAGCGATAGAAAATGCAATATAACCAGCCAGAACTGGCACCATCAGTGCGAAGGCCGATCCCCCACCAATCTGCATCAGTGCTGCAGCCAGCGTACCTTGCTCTTTGAATGCTTCAATACCAAAGGCGAATGACAGCGCAATACACAGGCCGCCCGCAACCACCATCGGCAGCATGTAAGACACACCGGTCAACAGGTGACGATACGCGCCCGCGCCCTCTTTTTTTCCTTCTGTAGCCGCAGCCTGATTCTTCCCGGCAGGCTGATACGGGGTCGCTTCATCCAGCGCTTTATCCAGTTCCTGCTTCGTTTTCTTCAGCGCCAGGCCCGTAGACGTGCGATACATCGGTTTTCCAGCAAATTTCGCCAGATCAACCTCAATATCAGCCGCCACAATCACCAGATCAGCCTCGGCAACCTCTTCCGGCGTAATGGCATTACCTGCCCCTACTGAGCCACGGGTTTCCACTTTCACCCACCAGCCACGTTTTTTCGCTTCGGTTTCAATGGCTTCAGCAGCCATAAACGTATGTGCGACACCTGTTGGACAAGCTGTCACTGCCACCACACGTTTTGGACCATTGCTTGCCACTGGCGTTGTCACAACCGGCGCGCTATATGGCTGCGCATGGCCTTTTGCTTCACTGAGAAAAAGCTCAGGATGCGCAACCGCGCGACCGATGTCACCCAGCCAGACCTTTTTGCCGTTCAGGGAACTGTCGACAGGCAGCTTATCGCCCAGGACAATGGCCAGCTCTGCATCATTTGGATTATCGATAATCTCCAGATGCGCTTTCTGTGCCGCCGCTCCAAGCAGGGTTTTCGCCATATAGGCGCGAGCCTGGCCGAGATTAGCGTCAATAATCAGCAGCGTTTTCATTATGCCTCTCCTGCTGTCAGTTAAACGGTTTTAAGTCGACACGCGCCATCATTGCGGCCAACTGAGGACGATCGGTAATGCCCACATTACTTTGGCTTACCGCCAGGGCGGCAACTGCCGTCGCCAGACGCAGGGTATGTTCGCTGGATTCACGCATCAGCAAGCCATAAATCAGACCGCCAACCATCGAATCACCCGCACCTACAGTACTGACCACCTCAACTGACGGTGGTTTAGCAATCCATTCACCCGAAGCGTTAACCCATAACGCGCCTTCCGCACCGAGTGAAATCACCACGTGTGCAATGCCTTGTTCACGCAGAGCATGTGCCGCATCGATAACATCTTTCATTTCTGGCAGCTTACGGCCAGCCCAGATTTCCAGTTCACGACGGTTTGGTTTCACCAGCCACGGAGCCGCTTTCAGGCCGGCGACCAGCGCTTCACGACTACTATCAAAGATAATGCATGGACACTGACTGCGCAGGCGCGTCATCCAGTCAGTGAATGCTTCAGGGCTCACGCCGGTCGGCAAGCTGCCACTGACGCACACCATATCGAATTGCCCCAGCCAGCTTAGCGAGTCATTCACAAAGCGTTCCCAGTCAGCCGGCGTGACTTCAAAACCGGAAAAATTGAAGTCAGAAACTTCACCATCTTTTTCAGTCAGCTTGACGTTAATACGGGTACGCCCCTGCACCACCTGAAAACGGTTAGCGATGCCCAGTTCACTGAACAACTGCTGAAAACCATCCTGGTTGTCCTTACCCAGAAAGCCGCCGACCGTTACGTCAATCCCCAGGTCCTTAAGCACTTTGGCGACGTTAATCCCTTTTCCCGCCGCATGCAGACCGGTCGTTTTCACCAGATTGACTTCACCGCGTTCAATTTCCGGGCAAAAACCGACCAGATCATAAGCTGGATTCAGGGTGATAGTTGCAACACGTCTGCTCATTATGCGCCCTCCCCAAGACCCGCCGCGATGGCATCGCCAATGGCCTTCAGCGCCTGTTCAGCATCTTCTCCCTGTGCGGTAAAGCGCAGGTGGTGTCCTTTTTTCACGCCCAATGCCACAACTTTCATCAAACTGCGTCCATTTGCCGGTTTTCCGGTTCCATCAAGATTTGTCACGGTTATTTCACTATTAAATTGTTTAATCGTATTCACCAGCATGGTGCCCGGACGGGCATGTAAACCATGCTCATTACGCACTACAAACTCGGCACTCAGTACATCATCAGTTAATGCATCATCGCTGGTCAGCAGCGCCAGCACAGTCGCAGCATCAGCCTTCAGCAAACGGTCAGCTTTATTGCTCAGCAACAGATCACCAAGACGCTTCAGCACCGCAACGGGTTGGTCATCATTCATCGCGACAGTAACCAGCAGCGCAGCCGCTTCGCCCTGCACGTCAAATGCGCTTGCCGCACGACTGACCGCGACGGCGCTGCGCACATTGCCTTCAGCACAGTCATTCAGCCAGATGCCCTGCCCAAGATTCATTGGTTGTTCGTTAATTGCTCTGGCCACAAAGGTGGCATCTACTGCACCGACCTCTTTCAGACGCGCGGCGTTTAGTGCCTGCAGCGTCACCAGCGAATTGGCGACGACGTCCAACGACAGCGTTTCGTTATCAAGCTTCAGTTGCTCGCTCTGCTTTTCGCCCATCAGCAATGCACGCAACTCTTCTGCCGTGGTGGCGGATTTCAACTGTTCCGCTACCGAGTCATCACTCAATACATGAGTCAGCTGACGCAGCAACCCAAGGTGCTCATCTGAGCTGGCTGCAATGCCGATCGCCACATACGCAACCTGACCTTCGCCCCACGTCACACCCTGCGGAAACTGAAACACCTGCACCCCGGTTTTCAGCACCTGATCGCGTGTGTCTGTCGTACCGTGAGGAATGGCAATACCATTGCCGAGAAACGTCGATGTTTGTTGTTCGCGCGCCAGCATGCCATTGACATAGCCGTCCGCAACGTTGCCCGCTTGCACCAGGGCTGCGGCAACCTGCCAAATAGCCTCTTCTTTATTCCCGGCCTGTTCGCCCGGGTGAATATCCTGAACAGATAACTGGAACATGATTCTCCTCTCCTGCCGAATTGAAACGATTCAGCTAACATGAGAAAAAAGGCGTCACCCGACTCCATCAGTTAAGGCAAGATGACGCTGAAACGTTTCAAGGAGTTTGGATCTTTCTGCTTCAGCACGCAAGTAAAGTTAACAATTAACTTGCTGAATTTAGATATGCCGCACATTTTCTCGGCATTTCTTTGAAACAAGCTGACGCAAAAACGTGTTCAGCTACTCAACTTCAGCATCGTCAGCATGTGGACTTCTCAGACTGAAATGACATTTTGATTTTCCATACCGATTTTGATTTAGTGCCCTGTTTATTTTCTGGCGAGCAGCGTAAACTCCGCCTCTCTTCACTCCACTGATAGCTAAACATGCATAACACCCCCGTAGCCGCCACACCCAAGGCGTTTGATTTAACGTCTTCGGCGTTCCTGCTTGTCGCTTTTCTCACGGGTATCGCCGGGGCATTACAGACCCCCACGCTCAGCCTTTTTCTGACCGATGAAGTCCATGCTCGTCCGGGAATGGTGGGGTTCTTTTTTACCGGTAGCGCCGTCATTGGCATTTTGGTAAGTCAGTTTCTGGCCGGACGCTCTGACAAAAAAGGCGATCGTAAAAACCTGATCGTTTTTTGCTGTGTACTGGGCATGCTGGCCTGCGTGCTGTTTGCCTGGAACCGTAACTATTATATTTTGCTGTTTGTCGGCGTATTCCTCAGTAGCTTTGGCTCCACCGCCAACCCGCAAATGTTTGCTCTCGCCCGTGAACATGCCGATCGCACGGGTCGGGAAGCCGTCATGTTCAGCTCTATTTTACGTGCTCAGGTTTCACTGGCCTGGGTGATCGGCCCACCGTTGGCCTACGCGCTGGCCATGGGGTTCAGCTTTACGGTGATGTATCTCAGCGCCGCGGTGGCATTTATTGTCTGCGGCGTGATGGTGTGGTTTTTCTTACCATCAATGAACAAAAGCATCCCTCTCGCGACAGGTGCGGTTGAAGCTCCACGCCGTAATCGTCGTGATACGCTGCTGCTTTTTGCTATCTGCACATTAATGTGGGGCACCAACAGCCTCTATATCATTAATATGCCGCTGTTTATCATCAACGAGCTGCATCTACCTGAAAAACTCGCCGGTATCATGATGGGTACCGCCGCAGGGTTGGAAATCCCAACCATGCTGATTGCCGGATATTTTGCGAAACGTCTGGGCAAACGTCTGTTGATGAGAATTGCCGCCATCGCCGGGTTCTTTTTTTATGCAGGCATGCTGTTGGCACATTCGCCAGCGGTTTTGCTCGGCTTACAGTTGCTGAACGCGATTTACATCGGCATCCTCGGCGGGATTGGCATGCTTTATTTTCAGGATTTAATGCCGGGACAGGCGGGATCAGCAACAACGCTGTACACCAATACCATCCGCGTAGGCTGGATTATTGCCGGGTCGTTGGCAGGTATTGCTGCAGAAATCTGGAACTACCACGCTGTATTCTGGTTTGCGCTGGTGATGATCGTCGCGACGGTTGTATGCCTGGTGCGCATCAAAGACGTTTAAGGTGCAGTCAACGCTTCAAGCTCAATAAGGTACAGCATGGCCTGGTGTGTCGTTTTACCGCACATTTCCGCACTGGGTTGCAAACCGGCACACACTTTTGGGCGCAACGGAGACGCAAAAATCTTACAGCGCAGGGATTCATCTAGCTGAACGCATGGCGTATTGGCGGGCTTGCCTAACATATAATTATTCACTGTTTAAAATTCACATTCCTGCTGTTAGCATCAGATCTATCTGATCAATCAATGCCATCCGAAGGGAATCTCAATCAATGAAACCCAAGCTGTATTCGTACGTGCGTTTTTCATCTGTGAAACAACGGGAAGGTAACTCCTTGGAGCGTCAGCAAGATACCGCTCTAAAAATTGCGGCCCGTTACAATCTCGAACTTGATACAACGGCTTTCCACGATCTCGGCATGTCCGCGTTCAAAGGTAAAAATGCTCATGAAGGGAAGCTATCTGAGTTCATCAAACAGATTGGGGGTAAAGTTCCCGTCGGCTCGTGGCTGGTCGTCGAAAATCTTGACCGCATTAGTCGTGATGACGCCTGGAGCGCGTTGGATATATTCAAGAACATACTTAGCAAGGGGATAGTCGTTGTTACTGGCATGGATGAAAAGGTCTATAAGTACGCTGACGTAAAGAATAATCCAACCGATTTAATCATTTCATTGTTGATGTTCACACGCGCCCACGACGAATCGTTGACAAAAAAGAATCGGGTTGAAGCCCAAGCCCGTTCGCTGATACGGCACAACCTGACAAGAGAACCGGGAACGCCAGCAAAAGCAATAGAATCAGTCGGTCAGAATGTTTGGTGGGTAGATACAAAATCAGGATTCGTTACTCCACACCCTATATATTTTACCGCAGCTCAGAAGATTATCGAACTTAAACAAAACGGTGAAACTCTTCTTGGAATCCAACGATATCTTAACGAACATTATCCAGCCCCTAAAAAGAGGGTTTATAAAGACCAGACAGGTCAAGCACTGAAACCCAAAACTGAACAATGGGGTAAACATTTGATCAGGACCTTTTTGAACCCCACTGTTCACGGACAAAAAACTTTTACGCTGGATAAACGCGATGAATCAGGTGCCATAATATACGATTCCGAATCAGATGAGCCGTTGAAAGAAATCTTCATTATTCCTGATTACTACCCCGCACTTATGCCGGAGGTGGATTACTTGACTCTTTCGAAATTAGATCGACACCGCGCCATCACTCGTAATTCATCAAAATATCCAGCAGGTAACCCTGAGCCAGAAATTCCGCTACTCTCAGGTATCGGTATTCTTTTTTGCGGCAAATGTGGTTCTTTTATGTTCAAATCTGGTTCATGTGAAAACAAGTACCGTTATATATGTGGTTCAAAAATTGTTCAGGGTAAACCTTGCGGTAAAAAAGGTTTTACGGCATACCAGCTTGAGCACACTGTTTTGCAACTAATCGCTGATCACGTCTGGAACAACCACAAAGAAGATAAAACGGCCTGGTACGAATATGAGATTGAAAAGGCATCTGAAGCTGTTAAAAAGCTGTTAAAGCTGGCAACTTTGACAGATGAGCTCGAAGAATTGGCAGATCAGATTAATGCCAATAAACAAAAAAAAATAACGCTTGAGCGAGAATTTCAACAGTACAAAATCAGCCGTTCAGAAATTCAAACTGCTGGCTGGGAGCAATTCCGAAATTTCGATGTTCATGACACTAAAAACCCTGACCGTAAGCGAATTAGGCTGAAGGTAAAGCAAGCTATCAAACGTATTGATTGCTATGACATTGATAGGCGGCATGGTCATTTTGAAGTAACTTTCGCCGACGAGACAAAACAAAGGATAGTGATTAAATTCAATCGAAACCGATCACCTGGTGTTGCGTATGTAGAAGTACAAACAGTTAATGATCATGACTTACTTAAAATGCAAGGACTTGTATTGCACTCATTCATTGATGAACTGATTTCGCCTGATAAATTTGCGCAGCATATTAAGGAAAAACACGAAGTAAGTCTTCTTAACCCAATGTATATCACCGAGTTAGAAAACGGCACAAGCCAAGATGAAGGTAATGGAATGGCTATCATAGTGGATGGATCTACAAGTAAAACTTATGCAACTGTGAACGGCACTAAGTACGAGATTAACTCCCTGGAAGACTTAGAAAAACTCTCACACTGAACAACTTTCCCCTTGCCTACCCGACAAGGGGAATCCCCTCAAAAACCCTACCATTTTTTCATTAAATTCGATGCAGTCTCAGAACTCTCACGCCCCAATCGATCGTTATTATAGATCAATAAAGCAATATTGATAGATTTTACAGATCGATGTAAGATCGAGTTTTCCAACCAGACTTCGATTCACAACCCACCAATTTTCGTCTTCTGAAGAAGAACAGTTTTTCGATAGCACAAGGAAAGACTTTGAAATGAAGCCAATAAAACTCATTAATATCATAATGTTGAATGCATTCTTATTGTCAGGCACCGCTACAGCAATCCCCGAAAACCGCATCAACTTCCATAACATGGATACTGTAGATGGCCTTCTGGCGCTCCCGGCAAGTGAGCTTTGTCTGAATGGTGGCCCTACATCAGAAGACATAGAACTCATATTGCTAAATGGCCCTCTGGCACGTTCTATGTATCAAAATGACCCTATGGCAGCACGGATGGTCATTAATGAACAGTCCGCAAACATTAAAGCCAGAATCAAAGAAAAGTGCTCAAATCCTGATAAGCCCGTGCATAAGTTAACAAAAGAATTGTTTAAAAATGAAGATGCCATGTGCAAACGTGGAGCACCGACGATAGAAGAAGTTAAGGTATTCATTAAAGAATCTGACGCCCCTGAACTGAATATTTATAAACAATTGCAAGCCATCCCTTATGACAATCGCTTGATAATGGAAGAAGGTGCGAAATTAAAAGGATATACCCTTCGTGAAATGATGATTGAAGACATAGCTACGAAAGTCTCAAAAAGTTGGGAAAGAACATGTGCTGATAAATCATATTTTCAGAAGAAAGCAAACAACATCACAACCGATCATGACAAGCTAACAACACCATTTTCCCCGGAAGAAGATTATCGTATTGCTGATAAAAAGCTTAATGATACATGGAAAGAACTGCCAACTGAAAAACGAAAATATTTACTACCATCTCAGCGGAAATGGATAAAACAACAAGCCATTTGCAACCAAGATACTCAATGTTTAATTGACATGACTAACGATCGCATTCGTGAACTGGAGTCTGAACATGGAAAATAATGCGCTGGCTTTGGTTTTAAAAAACGATTGGGTAGCTTTATCTTCTTCTAATGTCTATACCGGAAAATTCACGGTTGGACGGTTTCACCTGACAGAAGCGTTCATCGTTGAGTATATGAAACTGATACATGGAGTTGAAATACCTGATTCATGGATCAGTAGCAGCTTCACTAACATACCAGATACTAATACCCGTAGAGTTAAGTATATGGAAGGCTGCGATATGTTATCGAAAGATACAATGACCGAAATCCGTAATGCGGTGAAGTCCCCATCTGACAACATAAAAATATACCGCAATGGCAATCATGTTACCAAAATAGAATTCATGGAAGAACTAAATGAAATCAAATTATAAATGTTATATTAAAAGAACAGTCATAACCGTTGCTATAGCCTACGGCGTCTATCTCCTTTACGGGCTCGCGACTACCCCATATCAACCTAAAGCCCCCGAACTGAAAGTCGCGGTAAATCCGGATACCGAGACTCAGCAACAACCTGAGAAACAATCCAAACCATCGATAATCGATATACTTCCGAGGATGTACACTGCCGGGGAAGTTTATGCGCGGTTTGAACAAAATGAGTTCAGGGCAACAAATGACTTCAAAAAATGTCAGTTAATGGTAACAGGGAAAATAACTGATATCGGTACTGTTACTTTCAGTAAAAATCCTCTAGTAACCTTGGGTATTCCCAGTTCAGATGAAGGCCTGAAGTTCATATTTGAAGATACGAATTACAATAGCGAAAGAGTTGCTGCATTAAATATTGGGGATTTGATTGTACTCGCAGGGAAGAATGCACGACCAGGAACCTTTGGCGGTGTCTTTCTTGATGACTCGAAGATCATGACTGATATGATTTCAAAGAACAAAAGGCAAATGCTGGCTTTAAATGGTGGGGTTTATGACCGAGAGATCTGTCATAAGTAGCATTTTTATCGTCTAATATTATAAATAGTAGAAATCCACCTTCATAGAAGGTGGCATATACTCCTCCCTAGATAAGTATTGCAAACAGCTAAAAAGAAGTCTCTGCCAACCCTGTAAAGTTTTAGTATAAAATAGAAAAACCCAGAATCAAAACCAGCGAAAAATCACGACCTATAGGATTGATTACAAGTTGATAAAACAAAGGAAATAGAATTTTCTCTTTCAGAATAAAAACCCTTAATTTTAGTGAGTATGTGTTCATTGGCTATATTCACCACTTATCGATGATAACAAATTATTTCTTCTATCTTTTGCATAGGAACGCCAAGCCTAATCAATAGTGCCAGTTTTGTAAGTATCTCCGTAGCCTGCATATGTTTATAGATTTTGCTTGGTGTTTCTGAAAATAATGGCTGGTGTATAATTTGATTTCGTGACTTACATACTTCATTGATACTTATTTTTTTAAGATCTAACTTAATAACAACCGATTCAGGAAGGCTTTTTATAAAATGATGGATGCAACTTTCAGTATTATGCTTACTCTTATTTGTTCTCTTTATCGCACGAATGAAATCACTAAGTGGTGCGTCTGGAAATTTCTTGGCTAATAAACACCTTGATCTATTCAACAATTTTGATAATAACTCTTCATCGACATAACATGATTTTCTTATCGTCATGGATTCAATCATCCTATAAAAACCAAGAAACTTTTCTTCATTGCTGTGAACCATGGAGTAAGTCACATATTTTTTAACCAGTTCTTTGATCTCGTGGTTTTCAGGATTAAAATATCCCTCCCAAACAGAATCAGGAAAGTTTTTCTCTGAGTCATCGTGGTATATAGTCGAATAGGTTAAAAACATACCAGTATTGATAGTTTTATGATCTTCTTTTTTTTCTTTTATGTAAATCTGAATGTCTTCTCGCCCAAAGTTAGAAACACTATTAGTTTTGATATTTGATATCATTAGCGAACCACCAATGAAGAACCTTAATATCATATATAAATCAATATAGTTTTCGATTAACCTATCAAGTCCAACAGGCTTTTCAAAGGTAACCGTAACATGAGGTTCAACGTCCATTCCAACTGTATGCAAACCACTTAAGCCACCGTATCTATATGAATAATACAATCCAATCTTTCCGAGTCTGTCTATATTTTTCTCAAACTCAACACAATCATCATCATTAGGTAATTTATTTGAAAACCTAAGCCCACATTCTATTATTTTATCTAACTTACGAGTACTGCCAGACCATTTTTTTATGTTTTCTCCATGAATGCTTACACTGGTAAATAAAGAGTTAGTATTTACCCTTGATTTTGAATATAAGAAACCCTGAGCGGAGAATGTATAAGTATTGAATCTTCCATCAACCCCCATTCTCATAAAAGTGCTTTCATGTAATTCCAAACCAAACAAAAGATAATAGCGAGTGCCTTTCTGAAACAAAATTGAATTCAATGCCATAACTTCTGAGTATGCACGATTCATTTTACTATTAAAATCAAGCAATCGAATTTCTATTCCATCATCATCTATTGACAATTCTGAAACATAATTACCTCCATCTATTGTCACATACCCTGTAAGACACTCATTGACATTATCTGTATAATAATCAATCTCATCCATAATCAATCATCCTGTTCATGCATCAAACTTTAAACTCGTTAGATTATGTTTATAACAATAGCACGTAAAGATCATCACTTTTGATGATTTTAGTGAGAATAAACCCGTTGCTACACACAGAAGACAGCATCCCAATATTGATTTGTAGACATTATGAAGTATCTCGCTCATGTTTTATCCCATTGGCTATTTTAGCCAAGATTCAAACGGAAGTTGCTCATGATCACAAGATATCAATAGGGTATACCTGATAAAGACCATGACACAAAGTCTCAATAGGGTTAAATTCAACCCTATTGACAGCAAAACAACGTGATGTATCATATGGGTATTGATTTTATACTTAAAAGATAATCCATGATGAATGTCCGTATCTACTGCCGTGCATCTACTGAAGGCCAACATGCTGACCGTGCATTAGTTAGCGTGCGCGAATTTGCGCAAAGCAAAAACTGGTCGGTTGCCGGAGAATACATTGAGAATGCAAGTGGTGCGAAGCTAGAACGTGTTGAACTCATGCATCTACTGGCTGAAGCACAACCCGGTGATCTACTTCTTATTGAATCGATTGACCGTCTTAGTCGTCTTCAATATGAAGAATGGGCTGAACTCAAAGCTAAGCTGAACAGTAAAAGACTGGTTATTGTATCAATGGATTTACCAACAAGCTGGCAGATGGTTGAAATGTCCGGTAACGACCTTACCAGCAGCATTCTTCGGGCAGTCAATGCTATGCTGATCGATATCCTTGCGACAATGGCACGACAAGATTATGAGACCCGGCGTAAACGTCAGGCGCAGGGGATCGCGAAAGCAAAACAGGCAGGTTTGTATAAGGGGAAAGAAAAAGATCTGGAAGCCCGTGAGACAGTTCGCGAAATGCTGGTGCAGAACGTTAAACCAGCTCACATAATGAAAGCGGCAGGTATCAGTCGCGCCACGTTTTACCGAATCAAGAAGGAGTTAATAAGCTAATTATTTTAGCTCGGACTCGAACTGACAGTTTTAGCAGTCAAACTGCAATCAAATCTAACCGCCTACAATGAGTGATGAGCAGTCAGACTTTTCTATTGAATAGATTCTAGTTGGTGGCATCACTTAATAATGAAGTGAAGCAGACCAACGAATCGTAGTGGTCAACAAAAACTGGACACACCTTTAGTGTTTCCAGAAGAATCGTTCTGATTCATTCGGCCTCAAGCCACAATTACCTTTCAGTAATCGAAATTTGGTGAATACTTCACAGGAGACATTGACCCTTTCTTTCTGAGGTCATCAGGGATCTTCTTACCAAGATAGAGCTGTGCAACTTCAGGAGATGCTACGCCTCCCCGAAAACCAAAGCGTGAACTTTGAGTAGGTTCAAACTCATCATCTTCATCCCATTGGCGCATTTCAGGAAAGTTATCACGGGTAGATTTTAACCACTCATCAGCTATATATACCCCCCTGACAATTCCTTTTACTGTAGCCAGGATAACTTCAGCTTTGCTTGCGCGTTCGAGGTTTACACGCCAACTGAAGCGTACTGCGTCATAGAGATCAATATCCTTTGAACTTCTGTTAACAGATATCACCAGAGCTTTGTGCTTAAACTCAACTGTCTCAGGCTGGTATACTGCGATTAGTTCTTTGATATGTGCAGCACCATACTCGTTACTGCCAGCACCATTCATGATGTTGGTCAAACCTGGGTAAGCATCGATTAGAGCAGCCTCCACCTCGTAAGCAGTCTTTTCATCGGCAATACCATGCCGATGGATGACATGGATGACCTCCAGACCAGCTAATCTAATCTCACGAAGTTGCTTGAGTTTGTTACTAAGTAGTTCATCATCAGCGGCAGCCACTTCACCGCGCATGTGAGCAAAAACGCGATTACCTTTCCCCTTACCCACGTAAAAAGTACTTCCATCTCTTGGATCAATCAGTCGATATACATACCAGCCAAGATGTTCGATTACTCCCGGAGGGAACTCATTGATATCCATATCACAACACCTATCACTTAATTAATGGAGTATAAGTTATACTTTCAGCTGCCAATTGGCAATTTGTAAATCATCCTCCGGCGTTGTCACGTTCTGATAGCATCACCCTAACCAAGTCGCTATATCTGCCTCCCTTTCTCCTGGGGCGAGAGTCTTAAAAGGACTTACTTTTGAGATTATCAAATCACAACAGTGGCATGCGGCGCACATATGTCTTAAAAGTTTGATTTATCATTTCACCAGTGGTATAGCTTCTGGTTTACCTATTCCTGAAACGAAGAACAACCCATTATTAGAAAAAGAGCTAATTAGGGAATTTAAATTATTAGGTAAATATAACCCACTAATCATCAAGAGAATTAATATTAGAAATTTTGTTCAACTCTGTCAAAAAATCTGGCTTATGCTTTAGAAGCCACTGTAGGATTTTTGGGTTATCGAGCAGGCTAGTAATATGTGTTTTTACAATTACTAACTTGAGGGTGTTCACACCATAAGTCTCCTTGAGTTTCTGGGTGTCAACGTGAATTTGAGCCATTTCTCTTTCAAGCCTGTCTAACATCTTTCTGCGACCAGCAGTATCAGTATCTAAATTTCCAGATCGTTTCATTAACAAATTAGGAGGTGTATTATGAAGCAAAGAAAGTGCAAAATTACTACTAAAATTTTCAACATTCATCATTAATTTTGAACACTCAATCTGCCTCATTGGCTTCATTTTTTTCAGAATATAGAATGTTGCTTTAGGGACGTGGTGATTAGCGAATGTATGAATAACCTCGGGAGATATACCATTTAGCACTCTTATTTTCCCTCTAATAGCATCTACAGATATGTTTAGTGCCAGGCTTAATTTTTCGATTGGTATTCCGGAATTAAGAGCTTCTTTAATCATCCTCTGCTCTTGTATAATATTTATTCTATTTACTCGGCTATTAGGTGTGAATGTATCATAAACGCTTGATATTATACACTTAACTTTACTTTCACCTAAATCTTTCAGAGCCTCAACTCTGAGGTGACCATCAAGAATTTTCATATGATTTTGCACACTATCGACAAAAATAACTACAGGCTCTACCAACCCAACCACTTCTAGCGAGGATTTAATCTGCATATACTTTGTGCTTAGCTTAAAGTTAGAAGGAAGGACTTTAGTCTGTATAAGTGATTCAAGTTTGAAAAAAACTGCGTCATTATGAAAGCAGTAATTAATCATAATCATAATTCCTCATGTTTACTATTAATTATTAAGTTAACGTGCTCAAGCATACCTTCCTCTTTTACCAACTTTAGGAATCCTCCGTCATTCATAATCTCATGAATTATTTGTTGAGCTAGAATTATATTCCCCTCAACAAACAATGCCTTTTTCTTTATTTTCTTATGACTCTCAATGTTCTCCTGATAAAGTTTTGTTAGGTCGTCCGTTGTAAGCTCCCTCTTCTTCTTTCCATATCCAAAACTTGATCCAATAAAACCTTTCAGACCTTCATTTCTGGCATCAAGAATAGCTCGTATTTTTATAATATCTTTATGTTTTATCTCACCCTTTTCAAAGGCCTGGACAAAAAGTTCCTGTGCTCCTTGATGGTCTGTTTTAGCAATTTCTACAGCCAGAGAAATTGGTATTTTCCCTGACTCAACAGCAGCAAGTAGTTTGTTCTCCGCTTTATTAATGAGCATGGTTATACTGCTTATCCACCCATATGAAAACCCCGTAACTGTTGATATTGCTTTATCGGTTAACCCTTCTGCTTTCATCTCTTTAATTCGATTGAACTGTTCGCCAGCTCTTGGATTAACACGAGCCATATTTTCAATCAAACTCATTAGGTATGCCGTTTCATCATCAATATCGATGATGAAAGCCGGGATCATCTCCTCATTTAGATTAATCACAGCCTCAAGTCTCCCCTGACCACATACCAAGGCGTATTCATAATTTTTATCATTAATCCTTCTGACAGTAATTGGTTTTCTTAAACCACTCTTATCAATACTTTCAATTATCTCTCTATGTTTGAATTTATTCCTTGAGCGTGGATTTATAATTTTAATTAATGATGTTTTTATTAATGCAATTTCTTCAGGATGGTTATTCATCATGCTGCCCTCATAGGATAATGAGATAATAAATCTTTTAGAATGTGAAGGTCATCAAAACGAAATAACTCGAGTAAAAAACTGTTATTCTCTTTCAAAGAAAGGAGGTTTTCTATTTTTTCCAAATGAGGGAGGATGTAATAATCAACAACTTCAGTATTACGTTCATTCATTCTCATCACAATGCTGATATCAGGTGATAAGCTTCGCTCCAGCCTAACTACCCAAGTAAGCTTCCCTGACTTCATTGCCTTGCACCTAGATGGCACGACAGATATTTTAAGGTTACCGTTAATAGAAATTAAATTATCAGTAGTTACACTTATATTACGCAAGGATAAAAAATCATATATCTTTTTGATTTCTTCAGAGTGAAACTCACGCAGATTTTTATTAACACGAAGATAGCTATAATCCTTTTCTGGTGTATAACCTATCAACTGATAGGCATTAATCAAACCACCAAAGCGATGTGATATAGTGCAACTCGAAGGTCCAGTTGGATCTTCATTAATAATAAATCCAGAGAGTTTACCATGTTGCCGTAATTTATCCTTCAGGTAATCAAGTATATCATTATCAGAAAGATGGGCACTTCTATTAAAAATAATATGCTGTGCTAATTGAAATGTTTCTTCAGAAATTATAGGTTCTAAAAAACCTTCGTATTTAACCCATTCACTTTCAGGGTTAATTACCCGCTTGCTTTTCAATTTAGACGAAGCTTTGTTGTAAATATAGTCCCCAGTCAGTCTACGATTAGTCAATATTGCGTGAACCTTACTACGAGTCCACAACCTAGTCTCACAGCGAGTGCGTTCCTCACGATTAAGGGTTTCAGCGATAAGGTATTCATTAAAAGAATCAAGAATAAAGAGGTTGAATATTTTTTTTATGATGTTTATTTCTTCATTTGGACCATGTACCAACACGACTCTGTCGGTTTGCAGGCTTTTTCTTTCTCCAGCCTGGAGTACAAATTTATCTTTCCTTTCACTATCGACCAGTTTGCGTCGCAGCCCATAACCAGGTACCCCTCCCTGATAAAAACCTCTCCGGACCAAGTTTACATGTCCGGCAAAAACCTTGATAGATAAGTTTCGGCTGTAGGCTCCAGCAGCATACCTTAAAGCAGGTAGAGTAAGCATCTGAATTTCAGGCGAGTTTTCTGGCAGATTTTCTGCACAATAAATGATTTTTACACCATGAAACTTTAGAAGATAACTATAATATCCAGCTTCATCGTTGTCCTGAAACCGTCCGAATCGGCTGACATCATACACAAGAAGGGCTCCGACGTTTAATTCTCCGGTCACAACGTCTTTGATAAGCCTTTTGAAGTTATCTCTTCCGATAGCAGAGACACCGCTTTTGCCTTCATCATCATAGATCCTGACAATGTTCATATTGTGATCATCCGCATATTTCTGGATGAATTGGATCTGATTATCAATTGAATATTGTTGATGTTCAGTAGACATCCGAAGATAGGCAGCAACTTTAATACTTTGTTTATTATCACTTTTTATACTCATATCGCCAATCCTAACTTCATAGCATGCTGTGGGTTCAATTAAAAATTGATCATTTTTTAATCTATTGCAAATTTTTAAACCCAGTAAATCTTCACGAAGGCAAATTCACTACAAAAAGCCGTTCCTAGAACAACCAATACTGTTCAAAAACAGAGATCAGACCAAAACATCATCTAAGCTCCTGTCTTATGTGGGCCTGATGGGAGGTGAAATAGTTCACAATGTTCACAGATCTGATACCTAAGCATCTTGTTTTCGGTAGCAGCAGGCAACGGATAGTAGGCTATATGTTGCTGTATCGGGCGGCTTTACATGCCAGAGATGATGACTTCATATGCTGATGTTCAGGGAATGACTAGATAAGAGAAGATAGAACGCAAAGCTGATAATCGGTGCAACGATGAGGAATCGGGCGTAGTTACCGTCTGGAGTTCTGTATTTAGTACACCCGTTCAATGCCGCTCTGCATACGGAACATACTTCAGTCGCATTAGAGTACCTGTGGTGCTTCACGTTACACACAAGATATAATTCGTAACAGTGGTAACGGACCGATCATTATTTTTACCTCGATACGCCACCAGCCCACGATTCACTTATCAACCTGATTTCAGATATCGGAATTTCGATATGCGCTTTGTTGTGTAATAACGTTTAACGTTATGGGAAGTTGGCCTTGGTGAACACAAATTTTCGTATGCAGAGCTGATTGATTTATGCTTCTGCTCCTGATTAATCGGCCGGTATTAGTGACACCGCTAGAGCCATCTCTTTGCCGTTCCTCAGAAGTCGTGCGGGATGTTTAGCCAGAAGGTCAGAAAGGCCCTTTCGCCAAAGAGAGTAGTGAAAAGATCATTGACGATACCGGAAGCAAGTGCTGTAGTCTGCCTTCTTATAATCTTAGGGCGCAAGTCTACCCGATACTTGTATCTATACCTCGCTCAAAACAGACAACACGCTCTTTCATCAGATAGCCAAGAATGAACAGGTTGCTGCAAACTAACCATAATCGAAGATAAAGCAATGCTAACGTGTTATTCCCTTTTCTCTTAAAAATCATGTGTGGTTAACATTTTTTCGATAGGATTTCAAATCTAAGTCAATAATAAATATTGACTTTCCGATTTGACAATGTCCCCTTATCGCTCATATCCTATATACCAACAACGTAATTTTCACGGGGCGCAGCAACCTCTCCAAGCTGGACTGTGATGCCAGGAAGTGATGACCTGGTCCAAGGGAGCAAACTTATTGCTTCTCGTAGTACACGATGTACTACTGTTTATCCGCAACTCCCTTCTATTGATCCCTTTCTAGATCAGCTTTCTTGACCTTAACGGTAAACCCTTTGCCTTTATTGCGTCTTGAAATCAGCGAATGAATAATCTTTACAACAACATTTTATTCTTATCACTGATCTGAACGATGTTTTATATCTTTTTTCGTTTTTTCCCGAAAGGGGGGGGAGGGGCAAGAGAAGAAGGGACACCAGTAATATGTTGCATAAATACTACTAACAAACTATCGGAAACCCGTGTATAGCAAGGCCTCCAGCCCATTTCACGGTTTTGTAAAACGAGAATGTAATATGAACCTGAAACCACGAAACTTTGATGAAGTCATTGAAACTGTATTAGTTGATAAAGGTGTTTGCACTTCTGAGGTATTGAATAGATATTCAAAAAAAGAGAAATCTTATTATTTCAATCAATTTCTGATCGGAGCCGTCAACAGGCGAAAGCATCCCAAAGATGAGTACGTTTTCTCACTTTATTCCTATGAAAGACGAAAACATATACCGAGCGCTTCTAGATTTGAGGACATGATAAAAGATATTCCTTTAATCACAAAAAGTTGTAATTACTGGGCAGATCATTGGCCTAACGGATATAGAGTGACTAGTGCTGGGTATGACATTTTTTCGGCATGTTGCAATGCAGTTCCTAGCAAATGTGGTCTCTATAACGAAGGAAAACCATACAACCCACCTCGGAATGGCATACGCTCCCAATTAAAAAATAGCAATAAATGTTATGTAGAAGTCAAGGTTCCTAAAGAAATTCCTCTTAATGAGATGTCTCTTTGGCGATACATGAAGAGACTTAAGCAGAGCGGCAACCATAGAAATATGGTTAGTCAAATTGAATACCTATTAGCGCTTACGAAGTCGAGTAAAAGTGGTTTATTACCGATAACATATGTGCAAAGTAATGGGGGACGGTTGTATGCAGAAGGCCCTGTAAATCTTCAAAATTGTAAGAGAGAGATTCGTAAAACTGCGTTGACTGGCATGTTCGATGTGGATATCGAGAATTGTCACTACAACTTACTAGAACAGATGTGCGATCGGATCGGTATAAAAACGCCCTACATAAGCCATTATGTCCGTAACAAAAAACAGGTCCGTAAAGAAATAGCCTCTACGTTACAATGCGCAGAAGAACAAGCAAAGGTGGTTTTGATTGCTCTTATCTATGGCTCAAATCTCAGTCCTCGCGGGGTGCTAAAAAAGCTGGGTATTGATACCAGTAAAGTGACTTTCAAGGATACTTGGATTAGTAAACTAGCTCAGGAGATCACCAATGTGAGACGTTATGTGATTGAAGATTATACAGCACGGACTAGAGGGAGTTGCAAAATCAAAAACGACGCAGGGATGATTGTAAAGACCAGAACAGAAAATGGAGAATGCGTTAAAGAGTCAAAATTATTAGCACATCTTCTCCATGGTGCGGAATCACTGATACTTCAACACATAATTAACTTTCTAGGTGATAATGTTGTTTTGCTTCAGCATGATGGTGTCACTTGCCCCAATCCTGTAGATACAGATGAACTCAGTGATTATATTGCAGAGAAAACAGGCTATCGTGTTCAATTTGATATTGAGCAGCTGAAACCAGACTTTAATGTCGATGCCACTGATAGAATTCAACAAAATGAATTGGAAGACATTTTTGAAAGTGAAATGGCTGCATGATAGCTATCCTATAAGAGAATGAGAGCCCCCTTATCTTATTGATATAAAGACAAAATATGCTTCACCGGAAATTGTGTGCTACAAATAATTATGGTGTTGTACTGGACTCCAAATGAAGCAGATAAGTCATAGCGGCATCACGGTCCGTTGAACACATATCTAGTGAAGGCTGAAGATTACCGCACACTTTTGGTCGTAGTTCCGAACCGAAAATATTACATAAGTTGTCATCAGTTAATTGAACACACCTTACATTTGCGGGTTTCCCCTCAGGCATGCCAGGAATTGGGCTTGATATAGAAGGAGCAATACAACAAGCCCCACAATCAATACGACACTGCATTAGACATGCCTCACGCTACCTTGTACTTCCCATGACATTAACAGAAGGCCTCATAATCAGATAGTCTAACCATACATGCCAGTTGCATACTATGAATAATTGACAATTAGGCTGCCGTCAGGCATTCAGGGGATGGGTTTGAGATGGACGGCGCGGAGCAACAGGCCCCACTGTCGATTCGGTATTCTATGAGGACCTCTCAATTTCTCTGAATTTGAATTAAACATTAACACACTACACAATCGGATCGATAGCATGCAACCAGCATCTATTCCTCTATAAATAATCATCGGCCCTCTTACATGGCTTAATGTTCCTTTAACATTGCAGTAAAATTGATGAGTTACACCGCCCGAGATTAGGATGAATAAGCCCCTCGTTTTACAAGGAGTTACTATGAGTTTCTACATAAAGAAAAGCATTCGCGTTGGACCAATGAGATTTAACCTATCCAAATCAGGAGTCGGTGCATCTATTGGTATTAAAGGACTTAGGCTTGGTACTGGCCCAAGAGGAAATTACATCCACATCGGTGCTGGCGGAGTCTATTATCGTGCTTCGCTTTCACCAAGCCTTGTCCCACAGAACAGAAAGAAGGTTCAACATGTTTCAGACGAATTTCCAATAGAACATGACACTACACATGCGTCTCTTGAGGAAATCGAGTCATCCCATATCTCGGAAATCGTTGATTCAAGTTCCCGAGAACTGCTTGAAGAGTTGAACAGCAAACGTAAGAAGTCACAAATATGGCCATTGGTCATGTGCTTTTCAATTGCGCTGTTACTTTACGGTTTTTCACAGGCATTGCCTGAGTGGTGCCTCGCTATAGGACTTATCGTAGGGGTAGCAATCTCTGTTTTTACTTACATGTACGATCAGCTAAGAAAGACTACTGTTCTTTTTTATGACTTTGATGATCAAATGATGGCATGTTACCAGCAACTTCATGATAGTGGAGCCAAGCTCGCAAGCTGCTCAAAAGTATGGCATATCGAAGCTTCTGGTGCCGTTTATGACCCCAAGTATCATGCCGGGGCTGGTAACTTATTACGCAGAAAAGTAACCTCTATCAGCAAATCAAAGCCTCCCTTTGTGAAAACAAATATTGAGACGATTGCTATCAATGTCGGCCGCCAAACATTACATTTTTTTCCAGACAGAGTACTCGTTTATGACCGTGAAGGTGTAGGCGCTGTTGGTTATAACCAGCTATTCGTTAATGTTGGTGATAGTCGATTCATTGAAAGCGAAGGTGTACCTGGAGATGCCATAGTCGTTGGCAGGACATGGAAGTATGTGAACAAGTCTGGAGGCCCAGACAGAAGATTTAAAGACAATTCAGAACTTCCTATATGTCTGTATGAAAACCTTTCGTTTACAAGTCATTCTGGACTAAATGAGTTATTACAACTGTCTAAAATTGGCTATGGAGAAAGCTTTTCACATTCAATTGAAACACTTAGCAAAAAAGTCATTTCTGCTTAGCTATGTCATTTTTATACTGCGAATAATTGACTATTAGGCTTGCCATCAGGCATGCCGGGGATAGGGCTGGAGATAGAAGGCGCAGTGCAACATGCGCCACAATCCGGACGGCATTCCATACAGTATTCTCTTTAGCGTAAACCATCGGATTGTTCAGGTAGCGAACAGTATACACAAATTCATTCGGCGTGCCTCAAGATGGCAGACGCACAGCCAACAACGAGGCAACCAGAAGGGCGAAGTGTATACCCCCTTTTTTGCACCAGCAAAAGTGTGAATTCCGCTTGCCTGAATGCCCCGGCGCGAGTAGTTTGACGCGATATTTTAGACACTCCTCACTACAGGATTTTTTCGATGCCAAGAGCGAACGAAATTAAAAAAGGTATGGTACTGAATTACAACGGCAAGCTGCTGATTGTAAAAGATATCGATATTCAATCACCGTCCGCACGTGGTGCAGCTACGCTGTACAAAATGCGTTTTTCTGATGTCCGTACGGGTCTGAAAGTTGAAGAGCGCTTCAAAGGCGACGATATTGTAGATACTGTCACCCTGAGCCGCCGCGGGGTTGATTTCTCCTACGTCGATGGCAACGAATATGTCTTTATGGATAAAGAAGACTATACCCCGTATACCTTCACCAAAGACCAGATTGAAGAAGAGCTGCTGTTCATCCCGGAAGGCGGGATGCCGGACATGCAGGTACTGCTCTGGGACGGCCAATTACTGGCGCTTGAACTGCCGCAGACCGTAGATCTGGAAATCGTTGAAACCGCACCGGGTATTAAAGGTGCTTCAGCGAGTGCGCGCAACAAGCCAGCAACTATGAGCACCGGCCTGGTGATCCAGGTTCCTGAGTATCTGAGTGCAGGTGAGAAAATCCGTATTCATATCGAAGAACGCCGCTATATGGGTCGCGCAGACTAATACCTCTGCCGCACAGTGACGTTCAGGGACAGCACAGGCTGTCCCTTTGTCATTTTCAGCGTTGGCTACTGAGATAAAAATCATCCATCAACAGTGATTCCAGATACTGCTCATCTTCCCGTATAAAACCCACAATTACGCTAACCGCCCGCGCATAGAATCCCTCCTCATCACGCTGCTGGCAGCTATCACGAAACAAGGGTGCCCAACACATAATGTGATGATGCAAAAAGTAATATTGTGCAGATAGCGTTTCCTCTTTGGTCACCATCCTCGCCATCAACGCCAGCTGTATAGCGATATGATCTGAGGGCTCATTTTCCTGCACAGCCAGTCCGTGTTCAACCAACAGTACATTCATTTGTCGACGTTCTTCAGCCGCCGTTGTATGCGGATAATGTCCCGCATACGGGGAAACACCGCCAGGCGGCACCAGCAGAAATAACGTTGCAAAATCTGCGGCCAGCTCCAGTTGTCGGCTTTCACGACGCAGAACCTGCGTAAGGCTGCGTTCCAGTTTTTTGACATCCAGCGAAAGCCCGGGGATACCCGCCAGCGACGCAAGCCACTGCCGGTTTTCCTCGCTTGCAAGACGAGCGAGTTGTTTCTGGTCCAGCTCACGAAACAGCAATTGCGAAAACCACTGATAGACCGCGGCACGTTGCTGACAAATAAGGTTATGCTGCATTTTCCCCCTCCTCTTTCACTCTCTCCGGCCCACCAAATCCCGTCACCGGTGGAACGTGTTGCTGATAGCGCTCAACATCCACCAGCACGGTATGCGCTGAAGGCCCTTGCGCCAGTTGAGACGTACCAATATCCGCGCTCAGAACATTAGGATCGCCATAGGTACAGAGCGTCCCTGCTTTCCCACCTTCCCGTGGGGAATACCATGCCCCTTCATGAATGCGGATCACGCCAGGGGTAAAATCAGGGCTAATCACCACCCCCGCCAGCACCTGACCGCGCGCGTTAAAGACCCGCGCAATATCCCCGGCTTTTAACCCCCGCGCGGCAGCATCTTGCTCGCTGATGTAAAGCGGTTCTCTTCCGGCTACTGCATATGTGCTGCGAAACGCATCACTTGAGCACAACTGGGAGTGCAGACGTTTATCCGGGTGACAGGATTGCAGGTGCAGTGGATATTTGTCTTTCCTGCCCTGATGGCTACGTTCAAACGGCTCCATCCACACCGGATGCCCTGGGCAATCCTCATACTGAAAACCAGCGATCGTTTTGCTGTAAATTTCAATCAGACCTGATGGTGTACCCAGAGGATTAAGATCGGGCTGATCGCGAAATTCGCCATGACGAACCCACGGTTGTCCCGCGGGATATTCAACATACCCTTCACCTTTCCAGAACGTGTCAAAGTCTGGCAACGTGACACCGAGCGAGGCCCCCATTTTGACCCCTTCGTCATAGAGTGTTTGTACCCACTGCATTTCATCGCGGTTTTCCCGGTATACCGCCTCCTTGTCAAAACGTTTACAGAGTCCGGCAAATACGTCGAAATCATGCCGCGCTTCATATTGCGGTTTGACGATCTGATGCAGTGCCATCAGTCCCTTATTCGAATGAGTGCCAAACTGCTCAATATCATTGCGTTCAAAGCGTGTAGTCACAGGCAGGACAATATCGGCAAAACGACAGGATGCGGTCCATTGGTGATCTAACACCACCACAGTCTCCAGTTTCTTCCACGCCTCGATCATTCGGTTACGATCCTGCTGGGCGTGGAACGGGTTAGCCGCGCTGAAGATCGCCATTTTGATGTCAGGGTAGATTAACGTCTCACCGTTAAAGGCGATTTTTTTGCCCGGTTCCAGCAGGCAATCAACAATACGTGAGGTAGGAATATGCTCAGATACACCGCGAAAATCCGGTTTATACTTCGCCTCTGGCGGATTGTTAATGCTCCCCAGCCCAGATAGTACCGGTCCGGCTGACGTCACCGTCCCTCCGCCGTTGTAGTGCCAGCCGAACCCCACACCACCGCCCGGTAAGCCAATTTGACCGACCATACTGGCCAGCACCACCAGCATCCAGGGATACTGTTCGCCGTGGTGCATACGCTGTACGCACCAGCCGCCCATAAACTGCGTCCGGCCTTTCACCAACAGCCGGGCAAAATCACGGATCTGATCCGCCGTCAGCCCACAGATTTCCGCGGCCCACTCGGCATTTTTCGGTTGCTTGTCTGTTTCTCCCATCAGGTAGGGTAAAAACTGCTCGAAGCCGACGGTGTAGTCGTTAATGAATACCGTGTCGTACAGTTTTTCTTCATACAGGGTATGTGCGAGTGCCAGCAGTAACGCAACGTCGGTTTGTGGTCGTAACGCCAGCTGTTCACACCCCAGAAAATTTTGCGATTTGCTCCGCACCGGATCAACACTGATGACGCGCATTTTGCCTTGGGCGACGGCCTCTTTGATCTGCTGCCAGTAGCCAAACGCGTCGTGATCGGGAACCAAAAATTCAATCTGCAAATTCTTAATGGGATCACAGCCCCACAGTACGATGGTATTGCTGTTCTCGATAACCAGCGGCAGCGAGGTTTGCTGTTCATAGACTTCAAGCGAACCAATAACATGAGGCAAAATCACCTGTGCTGCAGCCGCTGAGTAGTCGCCTACGGTCGTCACATAGCTACCATGCAAACCGAGCCCTCTGTCCATTGCACCGCCAGCCTTATGGTATTTGCCCACCATTTGCCAATCCGCCAGCCCGGTAAAGACGCCGGATGAACCATAGGTTTTTTGCACCCGTTCAAGCTCTTCATAAAACAGGTCCAACGCCTGATCCCAACTAACCCGCACAAAACGATTATCTCCCCGCTGGCTACGATCCGACTTCTCACGCTTGCGTAACCAGTCCAGTCGAACCATAGGATAGCGAACCCGTGAAGGGTTATAGACGATTTCACGTACCGCATTGAGCATATCGCACGGGTATTTATCATGTTTGAACGGACGCGTTTCCGTCCACTCGCCGTTAACCACTTTGGCTTCAAAAGCACCATAATGGGAGCCAGACTGGATCCATTGTTCGGGGTTTTCCCCCGCCGCCCATACTTTTGATATCAGCGGGTTAGGCGCCAGCGCACTGGCAGCGCCAACCGCCAGCATTCCGGTCAGAAAACGACGGCGGGACGGATTAAAGTCATGAATATCCATATCTTATCCTTATTATTTGTTGGGTTCAGACACATCGCTGGCATGGGTCTGGAGGTATTTCAACAACGTACGTTCTTCCACCGGATTGAGTCGATAATAGGTCGACATCGCTTTCAGTCCGGCAATCCAGCCATTGGCGGTGTATCGGGTAGCTGGCGGCGTGCTGTGACAGGCGCTACACGTCGATTGCAACATCTGATCTGAGTACTCCCACACCGGTGTAATGCTATCGATGAGTCCCTGCGCGGAGGTCCATGCGGTCACGCTCACCTGCTGCCATTCCTGATGTGAAGCAGGGTCAGTCTGGGTTTGCAGAACTTTCACGGCTTCCATCAGTGAAGCATCAAGGACCGCGGAAAATACGCGTTTGCCCATATACTGGGTGATCACCCGCCCACGCCCCTTGCTTTCACGCCAGCCCGTCACTTCCAGCTGGACGTTGCTCCCCTCTTTTTGCAGCACCTTGACCTGGGTTGCCGGAAATAACAGTGCTTTCCCTGCTGGCGCCCCCGCCGTCGCTGTCAGTGTTTTTTCGCTTAACAAAAACAGCATCGTCGCAGTTGATCGTTTTTCTCCCTGCTGTTGTAGTTGCTTGTAGCGTTCGCGAAAGCCACTGCTCATGTCCGGTTTGTGGTGCGCGATCCCTTTGTGACAGTCAATGCAGTTGCTGTCCTTCGCCGCTGCCGCCGTCATCTGCGCCGCGGCATTGGCGGATTGTTTTCCATGATCCATCGCCTCATAGCTGTGACACGATTTACAGGCTGCCGAATTGTTGGCGCTCATCCGCGCCCACTCTCGCTGGGCGAGCTCAGCCCGTTTGGCATTGAACTTTTCCGGGGTATCAATCGAAGGTGAGATAACGGTGTGGTAGAGATCGTTTAAGGCTTCCGTTTTGCGGATAAGCGTCGGGAAGACTCCCGGGGGAATGTGGCAATCCTTGCACTCCGCTCGCACACCAGAGGCATTACGAAAATGCACACTGGTTTTATACTCCTCTCCTGGTGTGCGCATCGAGTGGCACGATAAACAAAACTCCGTAGTGCTGGTGTAATGTACGCCCTGCCATGTTCCCCAAATGACAATGGCCATTACGACTGCGCCACCTAACGCACACCAGAGCGCGTTCTTTTTTATCCACGACATACCTGCCTCCATTTTTTTAATAACGTCACGCTAAGGGATATTAAAAATCAAAAATAGAGACAGCGATTTCATATTATAGGAACAGCATTAACTCTATGAGGTTTATCAAAACAGTAATATTCTGAAACATGTAATATGCCGTTATTGTTTAAACAAGGAATTTCCTCATGCTGACACTGTCTCTCAATAGGGAAAGTCGCACCCCGCTACAATTACAGATTTTTCAATTTTACTTTCAGGCAATTCAGCAAGGCGATTTGCTTTGCGGGGATAAACTGCCCTCTATCCGCGAGCAGGCACAGACACTAAATGTGGCCAAAATCACGGTGGTCATGGCGTATGAAAAATTGATGGCGGCCGGTTTTATTAAAAGCAGGCAGGGTATCGGCTATGAAGTCACATTTACGGCACCTATGCGTAGTCCCCCGGTACACGTGCCGTCTGCGGAAGGATCACCGCCGATAAAGCCTAAGCCTGCCGGTGTTTCTACCGATGTTTACGGTGAAATGGGGCGTGAGTGCTATTGCCGGATGGGAGTCCCCGATCCCAATGCGTTTCCCTGGTCAAGCTGGCGTAAATGGAATAATGCCCCCAGCGTACTTAAAGAGCAGCTACTGACTCGATATCATTCACCAAACGGGTTATTTTCATTACGTGAGCAAATTGTCAGATACCTTAATTTATCCCGCGGCATTAATACCAGTGCACAAAACATCATCATTACTGATGGAATTCAGGAAGGATTATCACTGCTCAGTCAAATATTTATTATCCATCATGCGCTAAGTCAGAATAAAAAGTGTCACGTGGTCGCCGAATCACCTTGTTATTCTGGTGCATGGCATCTGTTTAATTATTATGGTGCCGATATTACGTCTATTGCCGTGGATAATCACGGGCTGTGTACCGATAATTTACCTGAGATTGAAACCCAGCTTTGTTATGTGACACCTGCTCATCAGTATCCAATGGGCAGTATTCTGTCACTTGAACGACGTAAGTCATTACTCACGTGGGCACAGCGAGTGGGCGCCTGGATTATTGAAGACGATTACGACGCTGTATTTACGTATGGTGAGAATCCCTTTCCGGCACTGAAAGCCATGGATTACCACAACCGGGTTATCTACATGGGGACCTTCTCAAAAACGCTGGGACCGGGGGCACGTCTCGGTTACCTCATTTGCCCTGATGAACTGCTACCCGCCGTTCAAAATATGAAAGCGCTGAACAACAATGGTAGCCAGTGGTTATTGCAGCAGTTTTTAGCCGAGTTAATGCAAAACCAGGTTTTTTATACCCATCTCGGCAAGCTAGCCTGCAACTACGCAGCACGCCTTGCATTACTGCGTGATGGCTTATCAGCCCTGTTCCCTGAAGGAAAGATCGATGGTGCCACGGCAGGGTTACATCTCTCATTACGCATTAACTGGTCGCCTGACGTCATCGCGAAACTACGCCAGCGCTGCCTGCTGGCAGGGGTACGCTTTGATACATTACAGGAAATTGAAAACGGCTCAGAAACAGCCTGGCGGCAAAAAAATTCCGATGCGGTGATGTTCTTTGGCTTTGGCGGGTTGCAGGTGCCGCACCTCAGAAAGGTATTAAACGTACTGGAGCAGGAGATGTGTGCGTTATTGCAGCAATAACAACGCACCTGAGTATTGCCGGGGGCGGGACAAGCGCCATCCGGCAATTTATGGCCTCGTGTTGAACGAATTACAGCAGATCGCGGAACTGCGTTTTTTTCAGCGCCAGCTCCACGCCGCGAACTTCTGCCAGCCCTTTCAGGCGACCAATCGCGGAGTAGCCCGGATTCGTTTTCTTGTGCAGATCGTCAAGCATCTGATGTCCATGATCCGGGCGCATTGGGATCGGACGCAAATCGCCCGCTTTCTTACGGCGTTGCTCTTCGCTCAAAATGGCTGCCACCACCGATACCATATCCACGTCGCCCTGCAAGTGTGCACCTTCGTGAAAGGTTTTCGGGTTTTCTTCACGGCAGGTTGAACGCAAGTGTGTGAAGTGAATACGATCGCCAAAGGTTTCAATCATTTTTACCAGGTCGTTGTCGGCGCGCACGCCATACGAGCCGGTACACATGGTGAAACCATTATTGATGCTATCTACCGTTTCTTTCAGCCATTGCATATCTTCGATAGTCGAAACAATGCGCGGCAGGCCAAGGATCGGACGCGGCGGATCGTCAGGATGCACCGCCAGGCGTACGCCAACTTCCTCAGCAACAGGCACAATCGCCCGCAGGAATACAGCCATGTTATTGCGCAGATCGTCTTTGCTGATCCCATCATATTCCGCCAGGCGCGCGCGGAATTGATCCAGCGTATAACCTTCTTCGGCACCAGGCAGGCCAGCTATAATATTGCGGGTCAGCTTTTCAATATCGGCAGCGGTCATTGCATTGAAATAATCCCGCGCCTGGCGCTGTTCTTCAGCGGTGTAATCGGCTTCGGCACCCGGACGTTGCAGAATGTGCAATTCAAAAGCCGCAAACGCAATCTGGTCAAAGCGCAGCGCTTTGGACCCATCCGGTAACTGATATTCAAGGTCGGTACGCGTCCAGTCCAGGATCGGCATGAAGTTGTAGCACACGGTATCAATGCCACAGGTCGCCAGGTTTCGAATACTTTGCTGGTAGTTTGCAATCCACGTCTGATATTGGCCGGACTGTGTTTTGATGTCTTCGTGGACAGGGATACTTTCCACCACCGACCAGGTCAGCCCTTTTTCGGCCAGAATCGCCTGGCGCTTTTGAATTTCTTCTACAGGCCACACTTCACCGTTTGGAATGTGGTGCAAGGCGGTCACAACACCCGTTGCGCCAGCCTGACGCACATCATCAAGCGACACTGGATCGTTTGGTCCGTACCAACGCCAGGTTTGTTCCATTGCTTCACCTCACAAGTTGTTATACCAAATTAAACGACTGTTATGATGACTACCATACAGGCATCCGGTCCACGATCAACACATCGCCCATCATTGATTGATCCAGCTCACATTACCCGGATAAATGAGGCACACCAATTCAATTTGTTGTCATATAACTTTATACTGCCATTGTTAATTAATGGTTAATCAGGTGTATTTAATGAAGACTATTGCCTCAGCGTCTCTTGCGGAAAATGTCGTGATACCTCAGTACGATCGCCAACAGCTAAAAACGCGGATCGTACATTTTGGTTTCGGTGCATTTCATCGTGCCCATCAGGCGTTATTGACCGACCGGGTATTAAATTTGCAGGGCGGAGACTGGGGGATTTGTGAGATCAGCCTGTTCAGCGGCGACCGACTGATGAGTCAGCTACGCGAGCAGGATCATTTATTTACCGTGCTGGAAAAAGGTGCAGCCGGTAACCAGCCGATTATCGTCGGGGCCGTCAACGAGTGCCTGAATGCAAAGCTGGATTCACTGGCTGCCATTATCGAAAAATTTTGCGAGCCTCAGGTCGCGATTGTCTCGTTAACCATTACGGAAAAAGGCTACTGTATTGATCCTGCCACCGGGTCACTCGATATCGCTAACCCGCGTATTATTCACGATCTGCAAGTACCCGATGAACCACACTCTGCGCCGGGTATTATTGTTGAGGCACTGCACCGCCGACGTCAACGTGGGCTGCAACCGTTTACTGTTCTCTCCTGTGATAACATCCCGGACAATGGTCATGTGGTAAAAAACGCCGTACTGGGAATGGCGGAGAAACGCTCGCCTGAGTTGGCTAACTGGATACAGGAGCACGTCAGTTTCCCGGGAACCATGGTAGACCGGATTGTCCCGGCTGCGACTGAAGAATCCCTGAATGAAATTGCCCGCGAATTAGGCGTGGCAGACCCTTGCGCAATCAGCTGCGAGCCGTTTATTCAGTGGGTCATTGAAGACCATTTTGTCAGCGGCCGTCCGCAATGGGAAACTGCCGGTGTACAGATGGTTGATGATGTTTTGCCGTGGGAGCAAATGAAACTACGGATGCTGAACGGTAGCCATTCGTTTCTCGCTTACCTCGGTTATCTGGCGGGATTCCAGCATATCAGCGACTGTATGCAGGACAGCGCATTTCGCGAAGCGGCTCACCGCCTGATGCTCAGCGAACAAGCCCCAACGCTGCGCATCACCAATGTTGATTTAGACCAGTATGCAGACAGCCTGCTGGAACGCTTTGCCAATCCGGCGCTAAAACATAAAACCTGGCAAATCGCGATGGATGGCAGTCAAAAATTACCCCAACGTATGCTGGACGGGATTCGCGTTCATTTAGCACGTCAAAGCGAGTGGCCGCTGCTGGCACTCGGCATTGCGGGCTGGATGCGCTACGTAAGCGGGATTGATGATTCCGGTGCAATGATTGATATTCGTGACCCTATGAGTGACAAAATCCGCACTATCGTCGAACAGAGTACGGAATCAGAACGTGTCAGCGCGCTGCTTTCACTGCACGAAATCTTCGCCACTGACCTCGCACAGAACCCACAATTCGTCGATACCGTGGAACGAGCCTGGCAACGTATCGCCCAATACGGTGCACATCAGGCTGTCATCGAGACGTTAAAACGTTAACGATTTCTGCCATTAAACAGGACGAAGCTCGTCTTCGTCCTCTCTACCCTTCTCTTTTCCCCCGTTTTTCGCCAGGATTGTTAAGAGCCATTACGGTAATTTATGATTCTGGAGTAAACGTGACTAAAACCAATCTCATCACGGGTTTTCTCGGCAGTGGCAAAACCACATCTATTCTTCATCTACTGGCCAACAAAGATCCCGCAGAGAAGTGGGCCGTTCTGGTCAATGAGTTTGGCGAAGTGGGTATCGACGGTGCTCTGCTCGCCGACAGCGGCGCATTGCTCAAAGAGATCCCTGGCGGCTGTATGTGCTGCGTTAATGGTTTGCCCATGCAGGTTGGTCTCAATACGTTGTTACGTCAGGGAAAACCGGATCGACTGCTGATTGAGCCCACCGGTCTCGGGCATCCCAAACAGATTCTGGATTTACTGACCGCGCCGGTTTATGAACCGTGGATCGACTTGCGCGCGACGATCTGTATCCTTGATCCGCGCCTGTTGCTGGATGAAAAAAGCGTAGCGAATGAGAATTTCCGCGATCAGTTGGCATCTGCCGATATCATCGTTGCCAATAAATCCGATCGTGCCACAACAGAAAGCGAAATTGCTCTGCAAACCTGGTGGCAGCACTACGGTGGCAACCGCCAGTTAGTTCACGCCGATCATGGACAAATCGACGGACAACTACTGGATTTGCCCCGGCTGAATCTGACGGAGCTTCCCTCCAGCGCGGCACATACTCACCAGCATGCTGATAAAAAAGGGCTGGCAGCCCTAAGCCTGCCTGCGCAGCAACGCTGGCGTCGCAGTCTGAACAGCGGTCAGGGACATCAGGCCTGCGGCTGGATTTTTGACGCTGACACGGTGTTCGATACCATCGGCCTGCTGGAATGGTCACGTCTCGCCCCTGTTGGGCGTGTGAAGGGAGTGATGCGTATTAAAGAGGGGCTGGTGCGCATCAACCGTCAGGGTGAGGACTGGCATATTGAGACTCAAAACGTCGCTCCTCCTGATAGCCGTATTGAACTCATCTCCGATACCGAGACCGACTGGAATGCATTACAGAGTGCATTGTTGAGGCTTCGTTTAGACGTTGGCGCGTAAGGTTGCCTCCGTTTTATGGCAATGGTAAACGACGATGAAAACCCGATACCCTCTGATACTCCTGCTTAATATTGCTGGTCTGGCGCTGTTTCTGTCCTGGTACCTTCCACACGGGCATGGGTTCTGGTTTTCTCTTGATTCGGGCATTTTCCACTTCTTCAATCATAAGCTGGTTGAGAGCCCGCTGTTCCTGTGGATTGTCGCTGTCACCAATAACCGGGCCTTTGACGGCTGTTCATTATTGGCGATGGGGACATTAATGCTGAGTTTTTGGCTAAAAGAAACGCAGGAAGGTCGTCGCCGTATTGTAGCAATTGGGCTGGTGATGCTGCTAACAGCGGTGATATTAAACCAGTTGGGCCAGGCGCTTATTCCGGTTAAGCGCGCCAGCCCCACTCTCACATTCGATAATATTAATCGCGTCAGCGAGCTGCTGCATATTTCAACAAAAGATGCGTCCAGAGACAGTTTTCCAGGCGATCACGGTATGATGCTGCTTATTTTTTCCGCATTTATGCTGCGTTATTTCGGAAAAGTCGCAGGAATAATCGGCCTTATTATCACTGTGGTTTTTGCCTTTCCACGCGTAATGATCGGCGCACATTGGCTCACAGATATCGTGGTAGGTTCAATGACCGTCGTATTGATTGGCTTGCCCTGGTGGTTAATGACGCCATTAAGCGACCGCCTGGTTACGCTGTTTACCCATTATCTTCCCGGCAAAAAAAACAATTTTTAAACAAATAACGCAGAGTAATTAACATAATCAGAGATACTTCTGATTCCCTGATGATATCTGCCGGGAAATTATCATTCTGACTGTCATTCTCCTGTCATATTATTCTTGTTTAAAATGAATGAATTGCGTATTTTTTACCCTATCTGTTCTTAATTTAGCCAATGCCGTTTATTCACTTTCTGTATCACTTTTTCTTATAAGAAATCACGTAAAATCACTCGCAATGACCAGAGCGATCGGGTAATCTCGGACTCGTTTTGCCTCGCGGGATAATTATTCTCTATAAGAATAAATTTGTGCGTTCTGCCACAGATTTGACCTTAAGGAATTGTCTCATCATGCGTTGGTAATTAGTCTCGTCACGTTTGGCATTTTTTATAACGATATTTATCGTTAAGGACTTCAAGGGAAAACAAACAAAATGGTCAAATCTCAACCGATTTTGAGATATATCTTGCGGGGGATACCCGCGATAGCAGTGGCGGTTCTGCTTTCTGCATGTAGCACAACGAACACCGCGAAGAATATGCATTCTGAGACGCATGCTGTGGGCAATGGAGATAACTCTTCACTGCAAGCCTCTCAGGATGAATTTGAAAGTATGGTACGTAATATCGATGTTAAATCACGTATTATGGATCAATACGCTGACTGGAAAGGCGTGCGTTACCGCCTTGGCGGCAGCACTAAAAAAGGTATTGATTGTTCAAGTTTCGTACAACGTACGTTCCGCGAACAATTTGGTTTAGAGCTTCCACGCTCAACCTACGAACAACAGGAAACGGGTAAATCCGTTTCGCGCACTAACCTGCGCACAGGCGATCTGGTTCTGTTCCGTGCTGGCTCCACTGGACGTCACGTCGGTATCTATATCGGTAATAACCAGTTCGTACATGCCTCGACCAGCAGTGGCGTTATCATTTCCAGCATGAACGAGCCTTACTGGAATAAACGTTACAACGAAGCTCGCCGGGTCCTGAGCCGCAGTTAATTTCGTTTGGCAGCTATCCCTTGGCTATCCTGATGAGACTTATCAAAAGCACTGCTTCGGCAGTGCTTTTTGCGTTGCGCTATGTTTAAGAAAAATCTCACTATGCAAATCAATCCAGGTTATAGTTTTACAGATCAAGCAGTTTAATAATAAGCGGATACCCCAGGTAAACATAAGGAACTATGTTCAGACGTCCCTCATCTTCCAGTCGAAATCTCCTTTTTACCTGTATTTTTACGGGGGTAGTCGTCGCGGTACTTGTCAGCGCCCTGCAGTTTTTTACCACCTGGCACAAACGAGATACTAAGTACGAGACGCTTCTTTCCGATATCGATTACTACATCAGCAGTTACCTCTCAGACCTCAAAAACACAACTGATGCCCTGCAGCCGCTGGTCTCATACAATTGCCAACAAGTTGCCGCCAGGCTGACCTCCAGCGCAGCTTTTAACCTCAATGTACGCGCTTTTTTATTGGTAAAAGACGGTATTGCTTTCTGTTCCTCCGCAACTGGCGCGATGGACTCGCCTATTCTGTCGCTGATTCCGAAGCTGGATATCCACAAAGATGTCGATGTGGAATTACTGTCCGGTACCCCGATGATGCCTGACAATCCGGCGATCATGATTTGGCACCGGAATCCTTCATTTAATAATAGCGGCGTGTTTTCCTCACTGAATATCAATCTGGCGCCTTACCTGCTCTATACCGCCCGGGAAGATGATTTTGACGGTATTGCGATTATTGTCGGTGATACCGCTATCACGACATTTTCACCCCGACTGATGGACGTCTCCGCGCTTCCGGATACCACCTGGCGCGAGACGACACTGAAAGGGATCCCCATGAAGATTCGGCTTTACGCGCAAGAGTGGACGTACACTGACGTCTGGTATGCCGTCATGTTGGGATGTATGGCCGGGATCATGACTGGGTTGCTTTTGTGGTACTACATCTACGCCATTCGTTTACGCCCGGGGAAAGATATTCTCAACGCCATCAAGCACGATCAGTTTTATGTGGTTTACCAACCGGTCGTTGAAATGGAGACGCTGGAAGTAAAAGGCGTAGAAGTATTGTTACGCTGGCGCCACCCGACCACAGGTGAGATCCCGCCAGATGCGTTTATTCACTACGCTGAATCACAACAAATGATTGTGCCGCTGACGCAGCATCTGTTCAAACTGGTGGCCCGTGACGCCCCTGCATTAAAAAAAGTGTTACCGCAAGGTGCAAAACTCGGGCTCAACATCGCTCCAACGCATCTGCATGGTGAGGGCTTTAAAGACGATATTCAGCACCTGAATGCTTCCCTGCCGCCACACCATTTCCAGGTTGTACTGGAAATCACCGAACGCGACATGCTCAATCAGCACGAGGCATCAAAGCTTTTTGAGTGGCTACACTCTGCCGGATTCGAAATTGCCATTGATGATTTCGGCACTGGCCACAGCGCCCTCATTTATCTGGAACGCTTTACCGTTGACTATCTGAAAATCGACCGAGGATTTATCAACGCCATTGGGACAGAAACGCTAACATCTCCGGTACTGGATGCTGTATTGACTCTGTCTAAGCGTCTTAATATGCTGACGGTTGCTGAAGGGGTAGAAACGCCAGAGCAAGCCCGATGGCTGCGCGATCGCGGGGTTCATTTCTTCCAGGGATACTGGATCAGCCGCCCATTAACGCTTGATGATTTTGTGCGTTGGATGGCGCAACCCGATAAGCCCACGTGGTGATCGCACCAGGCGATTCATATATTTTCACTCGCCACCCCAACCTCTATTACTCAGGCAAGAAGCCTGTGCGGTTGTGGCAGGACAAGGAAACCTCTGTGATATGATTCCTCGCGTACTGCTTCTGTTTATCGCCCTTACCGGGCTTAGCGTTCATGCCCAATCCATCAAAGAAAGCTACGCCTTTGCCGTGTTGGGCGAACCTAAGTACGCGTTTAATTTTAATCACTTTGATTATGTTAACCCTGCGGCCCCCAAAGGCGGGCAGCTCACCCTCTCCGCCCTTGGTACCTTCGACAACTTCAACCGCTACTCGATGCGTGGCAACCCTGGCGCACGCACCGAAACGCTCTACGATACGCTGTTTACCACCTCGGATGACGAACCCGGCAGCTACTACCCGCTCATCGCTGACAGAGCGCGTTACGCCGATGATTATTCATGGGTAGAAATCGCGATTAATCCGCGGGCCCGTTTTCACGATGGTTCACCCATTACCGCACGCGATGTCGAATTCACCTTCCATAAATTTATGACCGAAGGCGTACCGCAGTTTCGTTTGGTCTACAAAGGAACAACGGTAAAGGCAATTGCTCCGTTAACAGTGCGAATTGAACTCGCCAAACCGGGCAAAGAGGATATGCTCAGCCTGTTTTCCTTACCCGTTATGCCCGAAAAATACTGGAAAGATCACAAACTCAGCGACCCCTTGTCCTCTCCACCACTTGCCAGTGGCCCTTATCGCATCAGTCAATGGAAAATGGGACAGTACATTGTTTATTCGCGCGTTAAAGATTATTGGGCGGCAAACCTGCCCGTCAATCGCGGACGCTGGAACTTTGATACCATCCGCTACGATTACTATTTAGATGATAACGTCGCTTTTGAAGCGTTTAAGGCCGGAGCATTCGACCTGCGACTTGAAAACGATGCAAAAAATTGGGCAACCCGTTATACCGGTAAGAATTTCGCGAATCATTACATTGTCAAAGACGAACAAAAGAATGAGTCTGCACAGGACACTCGATGGTTAGCCTTTAATATTCAACGACCAATGTTTAGTGACCGACGTGTACGGGAAGCGATTACGCTGGCCTTCGATTTTGAATGGATGAATAAGGCCCTGTTTTATCATGCCTGGAGTCGGACAAACAGCTATTTCCAGAACACCGAGTATGCAGCCAGAAGTTATCCCGATGCGGACGAACTGGTGATCCTTGCGCCAATGAGAAATGAGCTGCCACCGGAGGTCTTTAGTCAAATCTATCAACCACCGATGTCGAAAGGCGATGGCTACGATCGTGAAAACCTGTTGAAAGCCGATGCGTTACTACAACAGGCGGGGTGGATACTGAAAGGGCAACAACGGATAAATAGCACCAGCGGAAAACCGCTGACCTTCGAGTTATTACTCCCGGCTGGCAGCAACAGCCAGTGGGTATTGCCATTCCAGCATAACCTTCAGCGATTAGGTATTACGATGAATATCCGCCAGGTCGATAACTCGCAAATCACTAACCGCTTGCGCAGCCGTGACTATGACATGATGCCCAGGCTCTATCGCGCGATGCCGTGGCCAAGCTCAGACCTGCAAATTCTCTGGGCCTCTGAATATATAGACTCCAGCTATAACGCGCCCGGTGTGCAAAGCCCGGTCATTGATAAACTGATTAGCCAGATCATTGCCGCCCAAGGGAATAAGGCCAAACTGATCCCGTTGGGGCGGGCACTGGACCGGGTATTAACCTGGAACTACTATATGTTACCGATGTGGTATATGGCAGAAGATCGTATAGCCTGGTGGGATAAGTTTTCGCATCCGGCGATCCGTCCGATTTATACCATTGGCATCGACAACTGGTGGTATGACGTCAACAAAGCGGCGAAACTTCCCGCAGCCAGACGACAGGGAGAGTAAATGGGCGCTTATCTGATTCGACGTCTGCTGCTGGTGATCCCAACGCTCTGGGCCATCATTACGATCAACTTTTTCATCGTACAGATTGCACCTGGCGGTCCTGTTGAGCAGGCCGTCGCCGCCATTGAGTTCGGACAAAACGGTGCGTTGCCCGGTGCGGGCAGCGAAGGTGTTCGCGCCAGCCACGCGCAAACCGGCGTTGGGAATATCAGCGACAGTAACTACCGTGGCGGCCGGGGACTTGACCCGGAGGTTATTGCGGAAATTACCCGTCGCTACGGATTCGATAAACCCATTCATGAACGCTATTTCAAGATGCTCTGGGACTATATCCGTTTTGATTTTGGCGACAGTCTGTTTCGCAGCGCCTCTGTTCTTACGCTCATCAAAGACAGCCTCCCGGTGTCTGTTACCCTGGGGCTCTGGAGTACACTCATCATCTATCTGGTGTCGATTCCACTTGGTATCCGCAAAGCAGTCCACAACGGCAGTCGTTTTGACGTCTGGAGCAGCGCATTTATTATCATCGGCTATGCCATCCCCGCCTTCCTGTTTGCCATTTTATTGATCGTCTTTTTTGCCGGGGGCAGCTATTACGACCTGTTCCCGCTACGTGGGCTCGTTTCCGCTAATTTTGACGCCCTGCCCTGGTATCAAAAAATGACCGATTATCTGTGGCACATTACCCTGCCGGTGCTGGCAACCGTGGTGGGTGGGTTCGCCGCGCTGACCATGCTGACTAAAAACTCATTTCTGGATGAGGTACGTAAGCAGTATGTCGTGACTGCGCGTGCCAAAGGCGTTAGTGAGAAAAATATTCTATGGAAGCATGTGTTCCGCAATGCCATGTTGCTGGTAATCGCAGGATTTCCCGCCACATTTATCAGCATGTTTTTCACCGGTTCACTGCTGATTGAAGTGATGTTTTCGCTTAATGGTCTGGGATTACTGGGGTATGAATCTACCGTATCGCGCGACTATCCCGTGATGTTCGGCACACTCTACATCTTCACCCTGATCGGCCTGTTGCTCAATATCCTCAGTGATATCAGCTATACGTTGGTCGATCCTCGTATTGATTTTGAGGGACGCTAATGTCGCGATTAAGCCCCGTCAATCAGGCCCGCTGGGCGCGTTTTCGTCATAACCGCCGCGGCTACTGGTCATTATGGATTTTTTTGGTGTTGTTTGGCCTTAGCATGTGTTCCGAGCTGATCGCTAATGATAAGCCGCTGTTGGTACGCTATGACGGCAGCTGGTATTTCCCTCTGGTTAAAAACTACAGTGAGAGCGATTTCGGCGGCCCGTTAGCAACAAAGGCTGATTACCAGGATCCGTGGCTGCAACACCGTCTGGAGAACCAGGGTTGGATACTATGGGCCCCCATTCGGTTCGGCGCGACCAGCATCAACTTTGCCACCGATAAGCCCTTCCCTTCTCCGCCCTCTGCACAAAACTGGCTGGGTACTGACGCAAATGGTGGTGACGTGCTGGCGCGTATCCTTTACGGCACCCGCATCTCAATTCTGTTTGGCTTGATGCTGACCCTGTGCTCCAGCGTCATGGGGGTGATGGCTGGCGCACTACAGGGATATTATGGCGGTAAGGTAGACCTGTGGGGACAACGGTTCATCGAAGTGTGGTCCGGTATGCCAACGCTGTTTCTGATTATATTGCTATCCAGCGTCGTTCAGCCTAACTTCTGGTGGCTATTAGCTATCACCGTGCTGTTTGGCTGGATGAGTCTGGTTGGCGTGGTACGCGCAGAATTTCTGCGCACCCGAAACTTTGATTACATTCGCGCAGCGCAAGCGCTCGGAGTTAGCGATCGCAGTATTATTTTGCGTCATATGTTGCCGAATGCGATGGTTGCCGCCCTGACCTTTTTACCGTTTATTTTATGCGCCTCAATCACCACGCTCACCTCGCTGGATTTTCTCGGGTTCGGATTACCGCTCGGCTCTCCATCGCTGGGAGAATTGCTGTTGCAGGGTAAAAATAACCTTCAGGCCCCGTGGCTTGGGATCACCGCGTTTGTCTCCGTTGCCCTCTTATTATCGCTACTGATTTTTATTGGTGAAGCGGTACGTGACGCATTTGATCCCAATAAGGCGATTTAAGATGACACAACCTCTGTTAGCCATTGAGAATTTATCAGTCGGTTTTCGTCAACAAGATACCGTACGCACTGTAGTCAACACACTTTCTTTGCGCGTTGATGCCGGGCAAACGCTGGCGCTGGTGGGTGAATCGGGTTCAGGTAAAAGCGTCACCGCGCTTTCGGTGTTGCGTCTGTTGCCCACGCCACCTGCGGTGTACCTCTCCGGTGATATCCGCTTTCACGGTGAATCATTACTTCACGCTAACGAGCAGACGCTTCGGGGTGTACGGGGAAATAAAATTGCCATGATTTTCCAGGAGCCAATGGTGTCGTTGAACCCATTGCATAACCTTGAAAAACAGCTCTATGAAGTCTTGTCTTTACATAGGGGAATGCGTCGGGAAGCCGCACGGGCAGAAATTCTGACCTGTCTGGATCGTGTAGGCATTCACCATGCAGCGAAACGCCTTACTGATTATCCTCACCAGCTTTCCGGCGGCGAGCGCCAGCGCGTAATGATTGCTATGGCGCTGTTAACCCGCCCGGAGCTGTTGATTGCCGACGAACCCACAACCGCGCTGGATGTCTCTGTGCAGGCGCAAATTCTGCAGCTGCTGCGAGAATTGCAGCGTGAGCTGAACATGGGATTGCTGTTCATCACTCATAATCTCAGCATCGTGAGAAAGCTGGCCGATTCCATTGCCGTCATGCAGAACGGTCAATGCGTTGAACAAAACCGTGCCGAGCCACTGCTTGCTGCACCAACACATGCCTACACACAGAAACTGTTAAATAGTGAACCCTCTGGCGCTCCAGTCCCTTTACCCGCCGGACAACCGCCATTACTGGAAGTGAATGGGCTCAGCGTCGCCTTTCCTGTACGTAAGGGTATCCTCAAGCGCGTGGTGGATCATAACGTGGTGGTTAACAACGTCAGTTTTTCCCTCAGGCCCGGTGAAACACTGGGGCTGGTGGGAGAATCAGGATCCGGGAAAAGTACCACCGGTCTGGCGCTGCTGCGATTAATCACATCGCAAGGCAGTATTGTGTTCGATGGTCTGGCGCTGCATACCTTAAATCGTCGCCAACTGTTGCCAGTACGTCACCGCATGCAGGTTGTCTTTCAGGACCCCAACTCTTCACTGAATCCGCGTTTGAGCGTATTACAAATTATTGAAGAGGGATTGCGCGTTCACCAGCCAACACTTTCGGCTGAACAGCGAGAAGCGCAGGTAAAAACAGTGATGGCTGAAGTCGGACTCGATAGCGAAACCCGCCATCGTTATCCTGCAGAGTTTTCCGGTGGTCAACGCCAGCGCATAGCCATTGCCAGGGCATTGATTCTCAAACCCTCGCTGATCATTCTGGATGAGCCGACATCCTCGCTCGACAGAACCGTACAGGCGCAAATCCTTACACTGCTAAAGTCCTTACAGGAAAAGCATCGTCTGGCCTATATCTTTATCAGCCATGATTTGCATGTTGTACGTGCGTTATGCCATCAGGTTATTGTGTTGCGGCAGGGAGAGGTCGTGGAGCAGGGGCAATGCGAGCACGTATTTAACGCGCCACAACAGGCCTATACGCGTCAGCTGCTCGCGCTAAGCTGACGCTCAAAACGGATTGTTGTTTGAAAAAGGTTCTGCAATGGCCACGCCGAAATTTTTCAGCCTGCAGGTCGCGGCAAACTCATCCTGGCGATTCACAAACAGACACGGTTCCCCTTCACATTCCAGTACGGAACAAGGAACTTCAATATCGCTAAGCGCCTGGCTGAGTTTATGCATGACTGACCACGCACTGTCACCATCGGGACTGAGTAATTTTAACGCTACCAGACTATTTTCTGTACTTTGGCCATTTTGCGGAATCGGTTCAACCTTTGAACCTGCGAAACCCACCGACCAACGATAGCACTGTGGCAGGCGATGAACGATTGAGAGTTGTAATGTAGTCACTTTCTTTCCCCGGAAGCACAATTACTTCACAATTATTTTACACCAATATTAACACATCATTGACAACACGTCTTTAGCAGTTCGTAAACGTTTACATCCAGTCCGCATGCGGCTTACTTAGCCAGATAGTTAAATTTATTCGTCGTTTCGGACATCTTTGCGGGCTATATGTACTCGTTTCTGCGATCTAACTCAACCTTTTTAACTACAATGATGTGACTTTTTACATAAATTGATTTTACATAAAATAAACATTACTGGGGAGAATGATGGATTTGGGGTTGATATGCATCAACTCCGGAGGCTTTACGGCCCCCAGGTTGTGTATTAGATCACCGTTTTTTAGCGCGACTGGCGTAAAGATAGAAGAGAATTGAGCTGGTGGCGCAAAACGCAATCGACCAAATCATTGGCCAGGCTGAGTTAAAGGTCGCCAGCGACAAGAGCGCGCCAACAATAGCGCCGATGCCAAAACGAAACGTCCCTGCTAACGATGAGGCCGTACCGGCCATGTGTGGAAACTCATCCAGAATGACCGCCATCGCATTTGATGACACCATCGACACGCAACCTACAAACGCCGCAACACCGACAACCAGTGCCCAGAATCCAATGCCGAACAGCGCGCTGAATACCATCCAGCACGCCATCACAAACTGGATCCACAGCCCGGTACGGAACATATTTAGGGCACCAACCCGACGAACAAAGCGACTGTTAATGATCGTCATCACAAACAGGAAAACGATGTTCAGTGCAAAGTAATAACCGAAATGCTGCGGTGAAACATTGTTGATTTCAATATAGACAAAGGGACCTGCGCTCAGGAAAGAAAACATCCCGGCAAAGCTAAACCCACTGGCCAGCATGTAACTCAGGACGCGCTTGTGGCGAAACAGCGAGGCAAAGTTGCCCAGAGTAGTACGCAAGCGAAACGGCTGACGACGCTCAACGGGCAAGGTCTCTTTGATCAGCGTAAAGACCATCCCCGAGGCCAGAATCGCCGCCACAGCGAGGATCCAGAAGATATAGTGCCAACTTAGCCATACCAGCACCCAACCGCCCACAATAGGCGCCATCAGTGGTGCAATCGTCGTTACCAGCATGACAAATGACATCATGCGCGAGAATTCTTCCTTCGGATAGATGTCGCGCATCAGGGCATTGATGACCACGCTTGCCGCCGCTGCCGCCAGACCGTGGAAGAAACGCATAGTGATCAACTGATCGATAGTTTGCGCCAACGCACAGGCGACCGCTGCCGCCGCAAACACCAGAGTCCCTCCCAGTATCACGGGTTTACGCCCGATGCTGTCGGCCATCGGCCCATAGATCAACTGCCCCACCGCGAACCCCAGAATATAGGTACTGAGGGTCATTTGCGCGCTGCCTGCCGGTACGCCAAATTGAGCAGAGATCACCGGCAGTGCCGGAAGATACATATCGATCGACAACGGCATCAACATGGCCAACAAGCCAAGAATAAAAACAATGGCAATTGAAGAGTTCTGCCGGGTGGTCACATTTAGCTCCTGATATTAACGCGGGGTTAAGTTAACGCTGGCGATTTCTTCTTCAGTCAATGGACGGTATTCACCGGGCTCCAGATCCTCATCAAGCTTGATGGCACCGATGCGTTCACGATGCAGTTCCACAACGTGATTCCCGACAGCGGCAAACATGCGTTTAACCTGATGATAGCGCCCTTCACTGATGGTCAAACGTACCTGAGTCGGCGTAATCACTTCCAGCACAGCCGGCTTCGTCAGATCTTTCTCGTTATGCAATTGCACACCACGGGCAAACTGCTCAGCGGTATCGTCTGCCACCGGTGATTCCAGTGTCACCCGATAAGTCTTCTCACAATGGTGGCGCGGAGAGGTAATGCGATGTGACCACTGACCGTCGTCGGTCATTAACACCAGTCCGGTGGTGTCGATATCCAGACGTCCTGCCGCATGCAGTTTGTGCGCGACAGGTTCGTCGAGAAAATAGAGAACTGTCGGGTGATCCGGGTCATCCGTGGAGCAAACATAGCCCTGAGGCTTATTCAGCATAAAATAGCGTGGGCCAGTCTGTTGAACCAGAAAATTGCCGTCATATTCAACGTCATGTTCTGGCAGCAGCTTAAAGGCACTATTTCTGACGATTTCGCCGTCGACGGTAACACGGTTACCACGGATCTCACGCCCGGCAATAGCGCGGCTGACGCCGAGTTGCTGAGCGATAAATTTATCAAGTCGCATGAGTGTGATTTTGCCTGTAACAATACGGAAATCGGGCGTTATGCCCGAAAAGTGGAGCCGTTTTCCGCTCAGTATAACGAGCTAACAACTTCCCTCAAGGGAAAAAGATTCGTGGCATACTATACGCGAGACTGTTACATATTGTGAGCCCATGATTTTTACTCTTCGTCCTTACCAAAAAGAAGCCGTGGATGCCACGCTCAACCATTTTCGCCATCACCGCACTCCGGCAGTTATCGTCCTCCCCACTGGCGCGGGCAAAAGCCTGGTTATTGCTGAACTGGCGCGGGTTGCACGTGGGCGCGTATTGGTACTGGCGCATGTCAAAGAGCTGGTTGCGCAGAATCATGCCAAGTACTGCGCTCTGGGGTTAGAAGCCGATATCTTTGCCGCCGGGTTAAAGCGCAAAGAGAGCCACGGGAAAGTGGTTTTTGGCAGCGTTCAGTCGGTGGCACGTAATCTGGATGCCTTCCAGGGAGAATTCTCCCTGCTCATCGTCGATGAATGCCATCGCATTGGTGATGATGAAGAGAGCCAGTATCAACAGATCCTGACACACCTGACCAACGTAAATCCTCATCTACGCCTGCTCGGGCTCACCGCCACGCCTTTTCGCCTGGGCAAAGGCTGGATTTATCATTTCCATTATCACGGTATGGTACGCGGCGATGAAAAAGCGTTATTTCGCGATTGCATTTATGAATTGCCGCTGCGCTACATGATAAAGCACGGTTATCTGACGCCGCCTGAGCGCCTCGATATGCCGGTCGTACAATATGATTTCAGCCGCCTGCAGGCGCAGAGTAATGGCCTGTTCAGTGAAGCCGACCTTAATCGGGAGCTGAAAAAACAACAACGAATAACACCGCATATTATCAGTCAGATTGTTGAGTTTGCTCAGACGCGCAAAGGGGTAATGATTTTCGCCGCTACCGTTGAGCACGCCAAAGAGATTGTCGGCCTGCTGCCTGCTGATGATGCGGCGCTTATCACCGGAGAGACACCGGGATCGGAACGTGATGTATTAATCGAAGACTTCAAATCACAGCGCTTTCGCTATCTGGTTAACGTTGCGGTCTTAACCACCGGATTTGACGCCCCACATGTTGATCTGATAGCCATCCTGCGCCCAACCGAGTCGGTCAGCTTGTACCAACAAATCGTTGGACGCGGGTTGCGCCTGGCTCCGGGGAAAACTGACTGTCTGATCCTTGATTACGCCGGGAATCCGCACGATCTGTACGCCCCGGAAGTGGGGGCGCCCAAAGGGAAAAGTGACAACGTTCCGGTGCAGGTATTCTGCCCTGCCTGCGGATTTGCTAACACTTTCTGGGGGAAAACAACCGCTGATGGCACACTGATCGAACACTTTGGCCGTCGCTGCCAGGGATGGTTTGAAGATGATGACGGTCATCGCGAGCAGTGCGATTTCCGCTTTCGTTTTAAAAACTGTCCGCAGTGTAATGCGGAAAATGATATTGCTGCTCGCCGCTGCCGCGAGTGCAATACGGTACTGGTCGATCCGGATGATATGCTGAAAGCCGCGCTCAGGCTCAAAGATGCGCTGGTTCTGCGCTGTAGCGGCATGGTGTTACAAAACGGCCAGGATGAAAAAGGCGAATGGCTGAAAATCACCTATTACGATGAAGATGGCGCCGACGTCAGCGAGCGCTTTCGCTTACACTCGCCCGCGCAGCGAACGGCCTTTGAACAGCTGTTTATTCGCCCACATACCCGTACCCCCGGAGTGCCTTTACGCTGGATAACCGCCGCCGATATCCTCGCCCAACAGGCCCTACTGCGGCATCCTGATTTTGTGGTGGCGCGCATGAAAGGCCAGTACTGGCAGGTACGTGAAAAGGTCTTCGACTATGAAGGTCGTTTCCGGCGGGCACATGAATTACGCGGTTAATCGTACTTTTGATTGATGTACCAGCCGTTTGAGTATAGAATCTCGCCCGCTTTTGCATACGCAAAGCAGATCACTTACCTGTTGCTGGGTCGCCTGTAGCAGGAATTATTAAAGAGAGATTTAAATGTTTACTATCAACGCTGAAGTACGTAAAGAGCAGGGTAAGGGTGCGAGCCGCCGCCTGCGTGCCGCTAACAAGTTCCCGGCAATCATCTACGGTGGCGCAGAAGCCCCGATTGCTATCGAACTGGATCACGATGCAGTTATGAACATGCAAGCTAAAGCTGAATTTTACAGCGAAGTTCTGACCCTCGTTGTTGACGGTAAAGAAGTGAAAGTTAAAGCTCAGGCTGTACAGCGTCACCCGTTCAAGCCGAAGCTGTCTCACATCGACTTCGTTCGCGCGTAATCGCCAACAAGTTGAAGAAAATCTGCCCTCACACAATGCCCTTTGCTTATCAGCAATAGGTTTGGAGTCGGTAGCAGATTTTCGAAAACAAAAAACGGCTCTTTTAGGGCCGTTTTTTATTAACTGTCTAACATTGTTTCCAGTTGTTGATAGCGATACATATTCTGATACCATCCACTTTCTGCAACCAGCTCATCATGTTTCCCCCGCTGTACAATATATCCTTCCTGCAAAACCAATATTTCACTGGCATCCAGCAAACCACTAAGGCGGTGAGTACAAATAATTAACGAGCGTTCTTTCCCCCACAACCTTATATTTTTCAATATTTGAGACTCAGTCTGAACATCGACAGAGGAAAGCGCGGAGTCCAGAATCAAAATCTCACTACGCATTAGTAACGCTCTGGCAATAGCGATCCGCTGCTTTTGTCCACCCGATAATCTCACTCCCCGCTCGCCCACCTGAGTCTGATACCCCTGCGCCAGCTCGAGAATGTCCTGGTGTATACACGCGAGGCTGGCAGCGTACTCAATATCCTTTTGTGTCGCTTGTGGATTACCCAGGGCAATATTTTCCGCGATTGTAGCGGAAAACAGGAATGCAGTTTGATTAACGACAGATAAACGGGCACGCCATTCATTCAGTTTAATCTTATCAACGGGTATGGAGTGATAACGAATATTGCCCTCAGAAATATCAAAATGCCGCTGAATCAACGCCAACAGCGTACTTTTACCCGCCCCTGTTGGTCCACATACACCTAAATTCTTACCTGGTTTCAGGCAACAAAAAATATTATTCAGCGAAAAACCTTTCCCCACTGGATAATTAAAATAGCGTATATTTACCTCAAGAACGCCACGACCCGCAGGTAACCTCAAATGACCATCCAAAACAACCGGGTCTTCTTTCAGCAATATTGTAATTCGTTCATAAGCCACATTTCCCCTCTCAATAATGTTAAACATCCAGGCCAAAGCCAGCATTGGCCAAATCATTAATCCCAGATACATCATGAAACTGGTTAACTTGCCGGGCGTCAGCAAATCATGACTTATCATCCAACAACCCGCCCCTACGGCCAGTAAGTTGGAGCATGCAACAGCCAGGTATATGGTCGGTGCAAACAACGCATTTATCCTGGCAACACGCATGTTCTGTTTACCTGCACGGGCCGCCGTTTCAGTAAATAGAGCCGACTGGCGACTTTCCAGTCCAAATGCTTTAATCAACCGGATATTGGTCAGGCAATCTAGCGTATCATCGTTTAGTGAGGAAAAGGCTGTCTGTGCAGAGCTAAAACGCTGCTGTAACGCGTTACGATACTGTTTAATACAAAAAGCCATAACAGGTAGCGGAATCAACGAAAATAAGGTTAACTGCCAGCCACATTGAACAATCATAACCACCAGTACAGCGCCCCCGGTCACCAATGTATCCACCAGAGAAAATACACCTTCACCAGCAGCAAATGCGACTTTATCCACATCACTGGTGGTCCTGGCGATTAAATCACCGGTACGATAACGTTGATAAAACCCAGCAGACTGCTGACTAAATCGCTGATATAACTGATTACGCAACACAGTGGCCAGATAATAAGAAGCACCAAATAGTAATACTCGCCATATATAATGTAAGATGTAAATTGCAAGCGCTAAACCAGCGATTAATGAAATCCATATTATTATCGTGGTGCGATTAGCCTGATGGTACATTCCCTCATCGATAATTCGCTCCACGATGGTAGGTGGTAATAATTGTAGAAAAGTAATGATACCAAGAATAACGACAGCACCTAAATAACGTTTCCAGTGCAAGACAAAGAACCAGCGTAATTGGATAAACATTTTCACAAGAGTAATCCAACCACCAAAAAGTGATAAGCGGGAATGATTGCATAATGATTAAACGTCATCAGTAACAGAGTTCCTGTTACTGATGACGGGAACCTTTTCCTTAAAATTAAGAGAAAGGTTATTTAATTTTCACATCAAACTGATGGCAATTATTACAATATAATTCCTCAGGTTCTTTTTTATGTAACGTATGGCATACCGTACAACGGATTTCGCCGCCATGAGAGTCATGAAATGAGGCCGTACGGGTTTTACCTGATTCAGGATACTCTTTTAAGATCGTACCTCCAGAAGCATCTTTTTTACCATGATAATAACGTTCACCAGGAGCATGACAACTAACGCAAGCTGGTGTCATATCTTTGTTCGCATTGGTATGGTCGACGTGGCAGTTCCTACATTCGAGACCAATTGTCTTATGCATTTTCATGCCGACAATATCCTGAGCGCTTGCTGAAAAAACACCGATAACACTGCAAAGCACACAGGTAACAAAGGCTATGACAATTTTATTCAGTAGCGTATTCATTTATCACCACCTGCATTCTGCATTCTTGTGCTAATGATATGCTTGGCCGCTATACGACCAGACGTTAATGCAAAACCGGAAGCTGAGCCTTCCAATATCAAATCATAAGAACTGTCATATAAGCCGCCCATATCTTGCCCGACAACATATAAACCGGGGATGATTTTTTCGCTGGTATCATAAACCTGTAGATCGCTATTCATTTTCAGCCCCCCTAACGTCAGGAAGTAGGCTCGAATACCTTTAACCGCGTAATAAGGTCCGGTAACCTGAAATTTAAAGAGATGTTCTTTCTTACGGCCCCAATCAGGATCAAATCCGTCATCAGTATATTTGTTAACCTTGGCCACTGTTGCTTTTAAGGCATCAGCCGGTACATTAATCTGTTTAGCCAGATCGTCCAGAGTTTGCCCTTTAAATAACCAGCCTTCTTTCATACCAATTTCAATAGCTTGATCCAACGCTTTCATCGGTTGACCGGGAACGACAATCGCATTAAAAGCAGTGACGGGTCCCTCGTTAATCATTTTTTGACGCATCGCATCATCCCAAACGGAGTACATTACTCCTCCGTTCATAGTGATTGCGTTATAAACGAGGGTAAAACTGGAACCCAGAGATTCATCAAAGAAACGTTCGCCTTGCCTGTTGATCCACAGAAACGGCTGGCTTAATGATGTTCTGGCCTGTTTTTGATAATCAGCGCCATTAAATTGCCTGATAGGAGGATCCTGATCGACGTAGGGACTATTACCGGCAATAGTTTGCATCCCTGCTACGTCCGCGCCGATCTCCATGCTCATTTTAATCCCATCGCCTTCACGCCCATCAATCAAAGGACCACGAAGTTTTACAGGAACCATATTTTTCTGGTTTACATCCGTTATGTATTTTTCAATCATGTCACGGTTATTAGCAAAACCACCTGTTGCCACAATGACCCCTTTGCCATAGGCAATAATTTTTTCACCCGTGACACTGTTAACTGCTTCTACGCCAACCACCTCGCCACTCTTTTGGTCGCGTAAAATTTTTCTGACCGGTGTTTCCAGGAAAATTTGTCCTCCACCGTCCAAAATTCTTTTATAAAAACTCTTTGTGACCGAGGCTCCGTTATGCTTATACATGTGCCATGTCCACAACGAGTCACTCTCAGGGTAAATGGTGGTCTTTAACTTTGTAAACTCCACACCGTTGCTGGCGACCCAATCAATTGTCTCACCAGAATTTGCCATTAACGTATGCAAAGCGCTGGCGTTGGCTCGCCAGTGGTGAAAATCAATAGCTTTACCAAAAGCCTGATTCAGCGTTGCCCCCTTACCCTCTTTCTTTTGCATCAGGGTACCAATACCGAGACTGCCTTCCGGGTAGACACCCGCACCGCCTAAGCTCGGAAGCTTCTCAAATATAACAACTTTAGCGCCCCCCTGAACTGCAGTTAGCCCGGCAGACATGCCGGATAATCCGCCCCCGATAACAACAATATCGGTTTGTATAATCTTCTCGCTCACTGGCTCAACGGAGGGATTAGACAGATTTATATGTGGAATCTTATTCATATTTCTGTCTGCATAAGCACTCACAGAGAGCGATGCTACTATCCCAGCTAATAAGAGACCTCTTTGTATTTTCCTCATAACACGGTCCTTTTCCATGAAGTTTTAAATCACGTTAAAACATTTATTTTATTTATGTAAAAGTTAGATAGAAGTAACAACCAGAAATACCTAATTAATCCTATTGACGTGTACTTTAATTTGCTAACTTGTGAGCAATTCCTTTATGACAATCGATACACGTTTGACCTTCTTTATGTGAGGCCTCATGAAAAGGAGCCATAAATTTTTTGGTCAATTTAGAAACATCATGGCAATTCCTGCACACCTGAGAGTCATTGGATTTCATTCTCGCCCATTCCTTTCTTGCCATTTCATCACGATGCGCTGCAAATTTTTCTGGTGTATCGATTACTCCGTTTACATGCCCCCAGACCTCTTTAAGTGCATCTGCTTTTCTCACCATTCGGGGGAAGAATTCTTCAGGAATATGGCAATCTGCGCAAGCCACTTTGATACCGGTGCGATTAGCTTTATGAATAGATTTGTTATAACTGTCGGTAAGTATGTTATCTTTCATTTCATGACAACTCAGACAAAAAGTATCTGTACTCGTAACGTGGATAACTGTATTAAAAGCAGCCAGTAGTCCCCCTCCAGCCAAAATAAAAAGTACCAGTACACATCCTACGAGTTGTTTTCTGCTTAAGGACGACAGAAAGAACATTATTTTACCTGTAACACCATTTGCTTTATCATCAGAGTTTCCTTTCTCCATACCATTACTCTCTCAATATATTTCCGATATAAATACATGAACACTCCAAATCATGTAAAATAATATAATTAGCAAATTTTATACAGTTACAATATGAATAATAATACAAAAATAATAATACAACATATGCACCGCGCTGCGCACAAGGAGTATAAATTAACAACCATTATTTTCTCGTGTTGCAAATCACAAACAAGAAGAAAAGAAAGATTAATTAAACCATAAAAATACAGAAACCATTTATACCGAATAAAAATATAATTAAATATGTTTATTTATATAACCATCAACCATGCAAAAATTATATATAAATAAACCTGATTTCATTCTTTTGATTGACCGTATTCCTTATCATTATTTTTAGGCCTGAGCCAGCGCACTCCCCAGCCATGTTCATGACGCCATGACCAGGGAGATAATGTATCAACGCGATTAACTCCCACCCGAAGTCCGACGCTGTAACTGATCGCGCAGATTCGGCGGTGTACCTTTGATGGTTAAGGTATCCGTTGCCGGATCCCAAAAAATACGCTCACCCAACAGCATGGCATCAAAGTTAATCGTCAACCCACCGCCGCTCCCGGCAAACTTGGTTAACTGACGCAGTGTACTGCGATCCGCCGGGAAGCTCTCTTCCAGCTCATACCCTTTATCAGCAGTAAACTCACTGAAACTGACTTCACTGACGCCGGAAAGCTCTTTAGACAGCGACTCCAGTTCGATCTCTTCGCCAGCCTGCAGCTGCTCGTTACAGTAGCTGTAGACCTGCTGGCGCACGTTCTGACGCTCAGCTTTATCGAGCTGCGCCTCAGCGGTAAAGTCGTCCACGGCCTGCAGCAGGCCGCGGTTTTGCGCTTTGGCATTCAGACCTTCGCTGGCGCCGAGGAAATCCATAAAGAAATCGGCAACTTTACGCCCAACCCGCCCTTTCAGGAACGTCAGGTATCGCGTGGACTCCGGGTTGGTTTCCCACTCGGTTAAATCAATACGCGCGACGATGTCCGCATGATTGATATCCAGGTAGTGTGTCGGATTGATATCCAGGTTTTCATTGACGCGCATACTGCTTAAATTATTCAGCACCGCGACCAGAAGATACTCTACCGCCAGATAGCGATAATGGCAGAACAGTACGACACCACCGTCGGCAAAAGGATATTTCGCCAGTTCGTCGCGCAGACGTCCCGTCGCAGCACGACTAAAAGCCAGAAAATCTTCTTCACCCTGACGCTGTAAGCGCAGCGTTTGCGCCAGCTCGCTCTCTTCGCTAAAGAGGCCATAGGCTTTATTTTTGGCGCTATAAACCCGGTGCAACTCAGCCATCATCTCGACAACTGTCGCTGTCGGTTCCAGTAATGAATCGCGCAAGACCAGCTCAAGATTCTGCTCGTCACGTTTGATAAGCTGGTGCAGGGCAATCTGGTTGATATCCAGACTCATGATAAACTCTCCTTTTAGACCGGGCGGTATTCAACCACCTGCCGGGCAGTGACGCAATAGAAGATAAAAAAGCAGAAAAAAAACTGTCTCTACGGTAATATGTTGCCCTTTCATGAACAGACTGATTTCGATTTATGCCACAAATTTCCCGCTATAGTGACGAACACGTTGAACAATTGCTGAATGAGATGCTCAACGTACTGGAAAAACATAAGGCACCAACCGATCTTTCCCTGATGGTTTTGGGAAATATGGTGACTAACCTTATCAATACAAGCATCGCACCGGCCCAGCGCCAGGCGATTGCGAACTCTTTTGCACGCGCATTGCAGTCTTCGGTAAACGACGACCAAGCGCACTAAGAGCCTGCTCCGGGGAAACGAACAACAGTTTATGGTAACTCATCATCAGCGCTACCGTGAGAAAGTCTCCCAGATGGTTAGCTGGGGGCACTGGTTTGCCCTGTTCAACATGTTGTTGGCCATGGTACTCGGTAGCCGTTACCTGTTTGTCGCCGACTGGCCGACGACGCTTGCAGGGCGTGTTTATTCTTACCTGAGCGTTGTCGGGCATTTTAGCTTCCTGGTGTTTGCCACCTATCTGCTAATCCTGTTTCCTCTGACGTTTATCGTCATGTCCCAGAGGCTGATGCGATTCTTATCAGCCATTCTGGCGACAGCAGGTATGACGCTGTTGTTGATTGACAGCGAAGTGTTCACGCGCTTCCACCTGCATCTCAACCCCATAGTTTGGGAGCTGGTCATTAACCCTGACCAGAATGAAGCGGCCCGCGACTGGCAGTTGATGTTTATCAGCGTGCCAATCATTCTGCTAATCGAAATGCTGTTTGCGACCTGGAGCTGGCAGAAACTGCGCAGCCTGACGCGTCGCCGCCATTTTGCCAAACCATTAGCAGCTTTCTTTTTTGTTTCATTTATCGCCTCGCATGTGGTGTATATCTGGGCTGATGCCAACTTCTATCGCCCGATTACCATGCAGCGTGCAAACCTGCCACTTTCCTATCCTATGACCGCACGTAAGTTTCTGGAAAAACACGGTCTGTTGGATGCACAAGAGTATCAGCGCCGCCTGATTGAACAGGGTAATCCGGAAGCGGTCTCAGTCCAGTATCCGCTCAGTGAGCTGCGTTACCGTGATATGGGAACGGGTCAGAATGTCCTGTTGATCACCGTTGACGGTCTGAATTACTCGCGCTTTGAACAGCAGATGCCTGCTCTGGCAGAATTTGCCGGGCAGAATATCTCCTTTACGCGTCACATGAGTTCGGGAAATACCGCAGACAACGGGATTTTTGGCCTGTTTTATGGCGTCTCTCCAAGCTACATGGACGGCATTTTGTCGACCCGAACGCCTGCCGCGCTGATCTCTGCGCTGAATCAACAAGGTTATCAGTTGGGATTGTTCTCCTCTGATGGCTTCACCAGCCCACTGTATCGCCAGGCATTGCTGTCGGACTTCTCGATGCCAAGCGTGCAAACGCAATCTGATGAACAAACTGCAAACCAGTGGATCAACTGGCTGGGCCGCTACGCGCAAGAAGATAACCGCTGGTTCTCATGGGTCTCCTTTAACGGGACCAACCTTGATGACAGCAACCAGAAGAATTTTGCCAAACGCTACGCCAGCGCGGCGCAAGATGTGGATGCAAACATCAACCGTATACTCAGCGCACTGCGTGATTCCGGGAAGCTGAACAATACGGTGGTCATTATTACCGCAGGCCGGGGCGTGCCGCTGACGCAGGAAGAGAATAACTTCGACTGGTCGCGCGGTCATCTCCAGGTCCCCCTGGTTATTCACTGGCCAGGAACACCCGCGCAGCGTATTAATAGTCTGACCGATCATACTGACTTGATGACGACGCTCATGCAGCGCCTGCTTCACGTCAGCACCCCAGCAAGCGAGTACTCACAGGGACAGGATTTGTTTAATGCAACACGTCGCCATTACTGGGTCACAGCAGCTGACAGCAGCACAATGGCGATTACCACGCCAGAGATGACGCTGGTGCTCAACAACAACGGTAATTATCAGACCTATGATTTGCGCGGTGAGAAAATTAAAGACCAGAAACCACAGCTGAGCCTGCTGCTACAGGTCCTGACGGATGAGAAACGATTTATTGCTAACTGATTAATTATAAATCAGTTAGCAAGGCATCCTCTTGCATTCGTGGTGGAAAGCAGTAGTATTAGCAGCCATAACGTCGGCACGTAGCGCAGCCTGGTAGCGCACCGTCATGGGGTGTCGGGGGTCGGAGGTTCAAATCCTCTCGTGCCGACCAAAATTCCCCAAAAAAACCAACCGTAAGGTTGGTTTTTTTATGCCTGCGATTCAATGGTCCGCACCACCACCACGACTTTCCACACAGGTTTTACTACTTACCCATGGACAAATTGGGGTAAAATTTATCCTCTCATCAGCACATGGAATCTGGACGATTTATGTGCTGAAAACAATAATGATACTAATAAAAACTCAGGAGAAAAGTATGCCTGAAGCAACGCCTTTTCGGGTGCTGATTGTTGACGACCACCCACTGATGCGGCGAGGAATTAGTCAATTATTGCAACTGGATAGCGCATTCGATGTGGTCGCTGAAGCCGGCGATGGCGCAAGTGCTATCGATCTGGCAAACCGTCTGGATCTTGATGTGATCCTGCTCGATCTCAATATGAAAGGCATGAGCGGGCTGGACACCCTGAATGCGCTACGCCGGGATGGCGTCACTGCACAAATTATTATTCTTACCGTTTCGGATTCCGCCAGCGATGTGTACGCCCTGATTGATGCCGGCGCGGATGGCTATTTGCTTAAAGACAGCGATCCTGAAGTCCTGCTGGAAGCCATTCGCGCTGGCGCAAAAGGAGGTAAAGCCTTTAGCCAACGCGTCAGCGATTATCTGCGGGAACGGGAACTGTTTGGCGCCGAGGAAGATCCGTTCAGCGTACTCACCGAACGTGAGCTGGATGTGTTACATGAACTGGCTCAGGGATTATCGAATAAACAGATTGCATCTGTACTGAATATTTCCGAGCAAACGGTGAAAGTGCATATCCGCAACCTGCTGCGAAAACTTAACGTCCGCTCTCGCGTTGCCGCCACCATCCTGTTTTTGCAAACACGCGGAATGCAGTAATCGATAAGATGCCGGATGCGACGCCTCAGCGTCTTATCCGGCCTACAAGGCCCGTACAGGCCCGAAAGCTGCGCGCCATCGGGCAATCTGAATGAACGCTTATTTCTCCTGCGGTGCTAACTGTTCCATCGCCTGTTTGATGCTGCGCTCAATTACCGCCCGACGGGTATCATTGGCGGGCAATAATTTCAGCATCATCTCCCACGCCGCAACCGCCTCACCGAAGCGCTGCTGTTCGAAAGCGTTAAAAGCGTACATGCTCAGTACGCGCACATTCGCATGTTCGCTCCTGACCAATTGACGTAACAACTCCCCACCGCGACGGTTATCATCGGGATCGGAAGAACGGGTCAACGCTTCAGCATAACCCAGCGCAGCATCGCTGTTTTTAGGATCCAGTCGGTATGCATTGGCATACGCTTCAGTCGCCGTACTGGCATTACCGAGAACCATGCCTATGCGACCAAGCATAATCCAGCCTTCAACGTTTCCGGTATCGGTTTGCAGCCGGGTGCGTAATCCCAGCGCCAGACGCGCCATATCCTCTTCATTCAGCGGTTCAGCCTTTGGATCTAACGCCCGCTCCAGCAACGCCGGAGCCTGTGCAGTCGCCTGGTGCCAGACCTTAACCTGCTTATAGCTGCCGGTTTGGTAATAGCTCACCGCGCCCACCACCAGCGCCACGATAACGCCGGGTATAAAGAGTCCTAATCCACCGCGTTTACCGTCGGGAGTAATATCATCAGAAAATTCTTCCTGCTTCACTCGTACACGACGGCGTGAACGGGCAAAAATAATCCAGCCCCCCAGACCAATTGCCACAACAGGCATCACCCACAGCAGCACAGTCAGCGGCGTCAACGGCGGATCATACGTCACGAAATTGCCGTAACGCGCCACCATGTAATCGACAATTTCTTTCTGGCTTTTCCCTTCCTGCATCAGTTCGTAAACCTTCTGACGCAGATCGGTGGCAATCATTGAGTTAGAGTCAGCAATGCTGTTGTTCTGACACTTGGGGCAGCGTAACTGTTCAGTGAGCTGACGGAACTGCTGTTCCTGCGCCTCATCTTTGAACTGCATCACGTCAATAGTGGCCAGCGCCGATCCCGAGATAACCAGCATCAGCAGGCCCAGAAAGAACCTCATTGCGCCGCCTCCTTACTGTATTTATCCCACAATGGTTTGATCTCGCTCTCCCACACCCTGGCGTTTAAGTCGCCGGCATGGCGATAGCGAATAATGCCTTTACCGTCGATCAGGAATGTTTCCGGTGCACCATACACGCCAAGATCCAGCCCGAGCATGCCGTCACCGTCAAACAAACTTAAGGCATACGGATTGCCCAGCTCTTTCAGCCAAACGATGGCTTTTTGACGATCGTCTTTATAGTTCAACCCAACGACCCGCACGCCTTGTACCGACAGCTGGTTCAGATACTGGTGCTCAGCGCGACAGGTCGGACACCAGGTCGCCCAGACGTTCAGCAGCACCGGTTTCCCTTGCGTCAACACATCAGCCTGGTAATGCTGGCCCGGATTTTCCAGTGACTCCAAACGGAATGTCGGCACCGGCTTACCGATTAACGCCGATTCCAGATTCGTCGGGTCGTCTCCCTGTGCGTTACGTGCCAGTTGCCACAGCAGCGCCGCTGCAATAACGAGAAAAATAATAAATGGAATTAACAATGCATTGCGCTTCATACAGCCTCCGGCGCGTTTTTTTGCGCAGCAGCACGAGGACGCGTGCGCTGGCGATAGCGTGGATCAAACAGGCAGAACAACCCGCCCAGCGCCATCAGCAACCCTCCGGCCCAAATCCAGCGAATAAACGGTTTATAGTACAGACGCACTGCCCATGCGCCATTGTCCAGTTCTTCGCCTAATGCAGCGTACAAGTCACGCGTCAGTCCGCCATCGATCGCCGCTTCGGTCATCATTGAACTGGTGCTGTTGTAAAAGCGTTTTTCCGCATGCAGCGTCGCTTCCGGCTTGCCGTCACGGGTAACACCAATCACGGCCACGCCCCCCCGATAGTTAGGTCCGGTAATATCTTTTACTTCGCGGAAAGTGAACTGATAATCATGGATACTGACGCTATCGCCCGCCTTCATTCGCACATCACGTTCAACGCTGTAGTTCTGGCTAAAGGCAATACCGACAATGGTAACAGCCAGCCCCACGTGACCTGAAACCATGCCCCAGTAGCTCGGCGTCAGCTTCGTGCCACGCGAAATACGCAGGAACGCTTCGGACATAGCCAGCACAAATATCCAGCATGCCATTGCCATACCCACGACCGTCATGGCAGCGATGCGGTCTTCAAACAGCCACGGCAGCAGCACGGACAGTACCAGCGTGGTAACAAACGCGACAATCAGTAGCGTCTTAAGCTTACGCGGTCGGTCACGTCCCCAGCGCACCAGTGGCCCAATCCCCAGCAATAGCGCAAACGGTGCCATCAGCCAGGTAAACATGGTATTGAAGAATGGCTCGCCAATCGAAATACTGCCCAGTCCCAGCTGTTTGTGCACCAACGGCAGCAGCGTACCCAGCAGCACCACCAGCATCGCTGCAATCAGCAGAACGTTGTTCCCCAGCAGCAGCGATTCGCGCGACCACAGCGCGTTATTGACCCGCGAGCGAACCTTGTGTCCACGTACCGCAAACAGCAGCAGGGAACCGCCGATAACCAGCACCATAAAAGCAAGAATGAACATCCCGCGCGACGGGTCAGAGGCGAAAGCGTGCACCGACACCAGTACCCCCGAACGCACCAGGAACGTCCCCAGCAAGCAAAGCGAGAAGGCGCATATTGACAGCAGCAACGTCCAGGCTTTAAAGCTGGCACGTTGTTCGGTCACTGACAGCGAGTGCATCAGCGCAGTCCCCACCAGCCACGGCATAAACGAGGCGTTCTCAACCGGGTCCCAGAACCACCAGCCGCCCCAGCCCAGTTCGTAGTATGCCCACGCAGACCCGAGCACAATACCCAGTGTCAAAAACACCCATGCAGCCAGCGTCCACGGACGGGAAAAACGGGCAAAGGTGCTATCCAGACGCCCGCTCATTAGCGCGGCAATCGCAAAAGCAAAAGCCACAGAGAAACCGACATACCCCATATACAGCAATGGCGGATGGAAGATCAGCCCCGGATCCTGCAATAGCGGATTCAGGTCGCGGCCTTCAATAGGAAAATCTGGCAACGTGCGGGCAAACGGATTGGAGGTAAACAGGATAAACAGCAGGAAGCCAACGCTGACCATGCCCATCACCGCCAATACGCGGGCGACGATATCCAGCGGCATCCGCTGGCTGAACAACGCCACAGCGAACGTCCAGCCGCTCATCAGCAACACCCACAGCAACAGTGAGCCTTCATGCGCGCCCCATGTCGCGGCGACGCGATACCAGACCGGAAGTTGCGTATTGGAGTTACTGGCGACATAGGTCACGGTAAAATCATTGACCACAAATGCGTTAATCAGGACCAGAAACGCGCCCATCACACAAATAAACAACAGCCAGGCGAATGGCCGCGCAGAGGCCATCATCCGCACATCGCCACGCGCGACACCCCACAGCGGATAGACCGAGAGCAGTAATGCAACGCCGAGCGCCAGGCACAATAGCCCATTGCCAATTTCAGGCATCATGACGTTTTATCCTTATAAACACTTTCCGGGCGACGGTGGTTCTCCTGCATCGCTTTTTCGACTTCCGGCGGGGTGTAATTTTCATCATGTTTGGCAAGGACCTCTTTGGCCTGCACATGATTTCCCTGATCCAGTTCGCCCTGAACAACAACGCCCTGTCCTTCACGGAACAGATCCGGCAAAATGCCTTCATACGTCACATCCACCACGCCTTCGGCGTCATAGATGCTGAAGTTAACTTTCAGCGACTGCGGGTCGCGCTTCACACTACCCGGCATAACCATTCCGCCAACGCGCAGGCGTTGACCGACTTCCGGCATCTGCTGAGTTTCGCGCTTGCCGTAGAGTATTTCTCCCGGCGTATAGAATAAATCGATATTGGAACGCAGTGCGTAGAGCACCAGCGTGATGGTCAATGCCAGGCCCGCCAGCACCGCACAGGCTATCCATAACCGATTTTTACGTCGAATATTCACGCCGCCTCCCGTTGAGCTTGCGCTGCACGCATGCGGGCTTCCCGCGCCCGTTGTTGCGCCACCCCGCGCAAAATCGCGCGATGCTGTAGTGCAGAATGCAGCACCAGCACCACCAGCGGAATTACGCTCATGGCCACGGCCAGCCAGACATATAAGGCGTAACCGCCCATCGCGAAAAAATCACTCCATGATGCAAATGCAGGGGTCATTGGCGGCCTCTTTTTAAGATCAGTTCACTCACCCACGGGCGGCGTTTTTCCATCAATAAAATCAGATTACGCATGCGCATCAGCGCCAGCGTGACAAACAGAAGTAGATAGCCAACGATCGCCAGGCGCAGTGGCGTACGCATCGCCGGATCAATACTTTGCTGCATACGGGTCGACCCCTGGTGCAACGTGTTCCACCACTCAACCGAGTAGTGAATAATCGGTAAGTTCACGACACCAATCAGCACCAGAATGCCAGCAGCACGCCCCGCCAGGCGGCGGTCATCAAAGGCATGCCACAGCGCAATGGCACCAACATAGAGAAACAACAGCACCAGCTCAGAAGTGAGTCGGGCATCCCAGACCCACCAGGTTCCCCACATCGGTTTTCCCCATGCAGAGCCCGTCACTAGTGCAATAAAGGTAAACACTGCGCCAACGGGTGCCATCGCAGCCAGCGCCAGATTGGCCATTTTCATCTGCCAGACCAGGCCGATAAATGCGGCAACCGCCATCGACGCGTAAATGCCCATCGACCAGATTGCCGCCGGGACGTGCAGATAGATGATGCGATAGCTCTGCCCCTGCTGATAATCCGCTGGCGCGAAACCAAATCCCCAAACCCATCCGGTTACCAGTACCACTGCGCTGGCAATCGCCAGCCATGGAATAAACCAGCCACAGATCTGATAGAGACGTGGGGGCATCGCCAGTTGATGAAGTGTTTTCCACATAGTTCAGTCACCAGACTCAATAAATTAGTAAATTTCCGTTTTACCGGAGGGCGGCTTCGCCTTGTCCGGCCTACAAGTCATATCTGCGCTATTGCACGCTGATACGTAATGCAGCCGCCGTCGCAAAGGGACTTAACGTGGCGCTTCCTACCAGTAGAGCGCCAAGAATCGCCATATACCCCTCAACGGATAAGTGCATTGAGGCGGCGTCCATCGCAGCGGTCGCAAAAATCAACAATGGAATGGTTAGCGGGAGTACCAGCACGCTCAACAGCACGCCACCGCGTTTTAACCCCACCGTCAGTCCCACGCCAGGTGCGCCGAGAAAACCCAGCGTCGGCGTTCCAAGCAGCAACGTCAGCGCCATAATTTGCCAGCCATACATATCCATTCCCAGCAGCAATGCCACCAGCGGCGAGAGAATCAGCAGCGGCAAACCTGTTACAACCCAGTGCGCCATCACCTTCGCCAGCACCACGGCCGGTAGCGGCAATGGCAGCAGCATCAATTGTTCGAGGCTGCCATCCTGTAAGTCATCCCGGAATAAACGTTCCAGCGCCAGTAATGATGCCAGCAATGCCGCCACCCAGATAATGCCCGGTGCAATGCGAGCCAGCAGCTGTGGCTCCGGCCCTATGCTGAGCGGGAACAGGGTTATGACGATCAGGAAAAACCATAACGGATTGGCGATCTCTGCACTATGACGGAACGCAACTCGCAGTTCTAAACGGAAGATTTGCCACATCATTGCACGGCCCTCTCGCTGGTCAGCGCAATACGTCGCACTTTATCGGTCTCAACACCCAGAGGCTGGTGCGTGGTAAGGATCACAATACCACCCTGCTCTGTATGCTGTGCCATGCGCTGAGTCAGTCGCTCAACGCCGTGCACATCAATTGCCGTAAAGGGTTCATCGAGGATCCACAGTCTCGCGCGGGTCAGCCAGAGGCGAGCCAGTGCCACGCGCCGCTGTTGTCCGGCGGAGAGTTGATTAACAGGAATATCTTCATATCCGGCGAGACCTGCCTGCGCCAGCGCCGCCAAACAATCGCCATCGTGATGGAAAAACCGCAGATTCTCCAACGCCGAAAGCCGGGTTTTTATCCCCGGCTGATGTCCGATCCACAGTAGTTCCTGATGGTAGCTGTCCCGCACCTGGTGCAGCGATTTCCCTTGCCAGCAAACCTCTCCGGCGTCAGGACGAGCCAGCCCGGTGAGCAACCGCAACAGGGTGGTTTTCCCTGCACCATTACTCCCGGTAATTTGTACCCATTCCCCTGCATTGACGCGAAATGACAGATCGCTAAACAGTATTCTGTCATCTCGCTCACAGAGCAGTTCTCTGGCCTCAAGCATCCTGATTATTTACATCCTGTTAAAAGCCCGGTTTGACTTCGCGCATATCAGGCAGTTTGTGTGCAATCCCTTTATGACAGTCAATACAGGTCTGCCCTTCTTTCACGGCCTGGTCATGCATTTTTGCCGCAACACCTTTCTGGGCGGTTAAATCCATAAACTCAAAGTTGTGACAGTTCCGACACTCCTGCGAGTTATTGTCTTTCATACGCCGCCACTCATTTTGCGCCATCGTTAAACGATGGTCTTCAAATTTTTGCGGTGTATCTATCAACCCCAGTGCTTTCGCGTACAGCTCCTTGCTGGCCTTGATTTTGCGGATCATTTTCGGACCCCACTCATGCGGGACGTGGCAATCAGGGCAGGTCGCACGTACACCGCTGCGGTTGTTGTAGTGTACGGTTTCCATGTATTCCTGATAGACAGTGTTGCGCATTTCGTGACAGCTGATACAGAATTCTTCAGTGTTGGCCTTTTCCATACCGGTGTTAAAACCGCCCCAGAAAATAATGCCGCCCACAAAGCCGATTAACAACAGCGTGCCGAGCGCCAGACGGCTGGGGCGACGCCACCATTGCCAGACGCGCTTAATCCAGCCTGGTTTACGGTTAGAATTTTCCATAATGACCTCTTATTTCCCGTAACCTTTCGAGGGGGTGAAGGTATTTTCAACAATCGGTGCCGCATCAGCCTGCGGGACATGACACTGCAGGCAGAAGTAACGACGCGGAGCGACTTCAGCCAGTACCTTGCCATTGCTGTCCATAAAGTGCGTCGGGCTGATACGCGGTGCACCGGTGGTGCGATAGCTTTCAACACCGTGACACTGCAGGCAACGGTTGGTATTGGTAGTCACCTGGTAGCCGTCAACGCTGTGCGGAACCATCGGTGGCTGATTCACATAATTCAGCGGCATACGCTCCTGCTCTTTCGGCATGCGAATCGCCCCTTCCTGTGTCCCTGAGACTTCCGGTGACTGGCTCAGATCCACTCCGTTTGCAGCCCAAACGGCCCCACTGACTACCAGGGCCAGCGCGGCTGTCCATTGACTCAGCGCTTTAATCAGGTCATGGCTTTTCATGATTTCGCTCCCGAACTCCATCGTGTTGTTATTGTAAAAACATCCTCAGAACAGACATCCACACAGCGACCGCAGGCCATGCAATCGCGACTGGTCACCTGCACCGGGCTTTGCTCATCCAGCACCGGCGCACGTAGCACATGCGGTTCCGGGCAAACATGAAAACAATCCATACAGCGGTTACATCTCTTACGTTCTTTCGCCGAAACGGTTAATGCACCTTTACTACCCAATGCGCCATATAGCGCACCCAGGGGGCAGAGATGCCCGCACCAGCCATGCTCAACAACCAGTAAATCAAATAAAAACAGCGCGAGAATAAGTAGCGCCCCGCTCCCAAAGCCCATTACCAGGCTACGTCCCAGCAAAGAGACCGGATTTATCCATTCCCACAGCAGCGTCCCTGTCAGGGCTGAACCGACCAGGATAACCACCAGCAGGACGTACCGTATATGGCGCGGCAAAGTCGCAGACTGATTCAGGTCAAATCTTCTGCGCAGCCAGCTCGCCAAATCAGTAACCGGATTCATCGGGCAGACCCAACTACAAAACAATCGCTTACCTGCAAGGGCATACAGAACCGTGATAATGGCGGCCCCTGTTAACGCGACTGTTGCGGGCAGGTGCCCGCTGGCCAGGCTTTGCAGGGTGATCAGCGGATCGGTGAACGGAAGGGTATCCAGCAACAGGCTGCTGCTGTAATTACCATGCAGCACCCAGACACCCAGCCACGGACCGCTGAGAAACATTGCCAGAACCAGGAACTGGCTCAGACGACGCAACACCAGCCAGCGATGGCTCCGCCACCAACCTTTTTTCGCTTGTGCTTCACGCCCCGCATCACGTTTACGATTTGCCATTGTTCCCCTCCAGCCAACCGAAGCGGTAATGGTGCCCCAACTCCCCTTTCGCCAGCGACAGTGGCAACACTTTTATTGCCGGTTGTTCCAGTACGCAGACTTTTTCGCATTTACCGCAGCCGGTACAGGCATCGCTATGCACGGTCGGAATAAACCGCGCATGCTTACCGGTACGCATGTTGCGATCCAGTTCCAGGGTGATGGCCTCATCGATTTTCGGACACTCGCGATAGCAAACGTCGCAACGCAATCCCTGATAGTTAAGGCAGTTCTCGTGATCCAACAACACCGCCAGTCCCATGCGTGAATCGTCAATAGACTCGATCTCCCTGTCCAACGCGCCGCTGGGGCAAACTTTGGCGCACGGAATGTCTTCACACATCTCGCAGGGGATGTCGCGAGCGACAAAATAGGGTGTTCCGGCCGCCAGCCCGGAGGCCAGCGTTGCCAGTTTCAGCGTGTCGTACGGGCAAGCCTGGACGCACTGACCACAGCGCACACAGGCACTGGCAAATGCGTCCTCACTCAGAGCCCCAGGCGGGCGCAGCCGCACGCCTGTTGCGCGTGCGGTTTGCTGTTGCAACCCCAGCGCCACGCCAACGACAGCCAGCCCGCCCGCCGCGCGAACCATATCGCGCAGGAAGCGGCGGCGGCCATTTTGGGGTTTTGCTGACCGGGACATAACGCGTTACACCTTCGCCAGTTTCACAGCGCACTTCTTGAAATCCGTCTCTTTAGAGAGCGGATCCGTCGCATCCAGCGTCAGATTGTTCACCAACTGTGCGGCGTCGAAGAACGGCATGTACACCAGCCCCTGCGGCGGACGGTTGCGGCCGCGTGTTTCAACAATCGAAATCACTTCACCACGACGGGAAACCACTTTAACCTTGTCACCACGGCGCAGATCGCGCGCTTTCGCGTCCAGCGGATGGATAAACAGTACCGCCTCCGGGAACGCACGGTGCAGTTCCGGTACGCGGCGCGTCATGCTGCCAGTGTGCCAGTGTTCCAGCACACGACCGGTGGAGAGCCACAGATCATATTCTTTGTCCGGTGCTTCAGCCGCCGGTTCAAATGGCAGTGCGAAGATGACGGCTTTTCCATCCGGTTTGCCATAGAACTTGTAGCTTTCTCCAGCCTTCACGTACGGATCGTTGCCTTCGCTGTAGCGCCACTGAGTCTCCTTACCGTCAACCACCGGCCAGCGTAACCCGCGCGCCTTGTGGTAATCATCGAACGGTGCAAGATCGTGTCCGTGTCCGCGACCAAACCAGGCATACTCTTCGAACAGGCCTTTTTGCAGATAGAAACCGAGTTCGCGAGATTCATCGTTTAGTTGATCTTCAGCCAGTTCGCTGACCGGGAATTTCGTTACAGCTGGCGTGGCAAACAGCACGTCATACAACGTCTTACCGCGCAGCTCGGGTTTCTTAGCCAGCAGTTCTTCCGGCCAGACATCTTCCGTTTTGAATCGGCGAGCAAACTGCACCATCTGCCACAGGTCAGATTTCGCTTCACCCGGTGCTTTAATCTGCTGGCGCCAGAACTGAGTACGGCGCTCGGCGTTACCGTAAGCCCCTTCTTTCTCTACCCACATCGCTGTTGGCAGGATCAGGTCGGCCGCCAGAGCACTGACCGTCGGGTACGGATCGGAAACGATGATAAAGTTGCGCGGATCGCGCCAGCCAGGCATACGCTCTTCGTTGATGTTCGGCCCAGCCTGCATGTTGTTGTTACACATCACCCAGTAGACATTGAGCTTGCCATCTTTCAATGCACGATCCTGCGCCACAGCATGCAGGCCGATTTTCGCCGGAATAGTCCCCGTCGGAATGTTCCAGTGTTTTTCACAGATATCGCGGTGTTTCTCGTTCGTCACCACCATGTCCGCAGGCAGACGGTGAGAGAAGGTCCCGACTTCGCGCGCGGTACCACAAGCGGAAGGCTGCCCCGTCAGCGAGAATGGGCCGCAGCCTGGCTGAGAAATTTTACCGGTCAGCAGGTGCAGGTTATAGACCAGGTTGTTAGCCCATACGCCACGGGTATGCTGGTTAAAGCCCATCGTCCAGTAGGAGATGACTTTCTTCTTCGGATCGGCATACAGCTGCGCCAGCTGTTCCAGCTGATCTTTTGGCACGCCGGTCATTTCTGCCGTTTTATCCAGCGTATATTCTGCGACAAACGCTTTGTACTCTTCAAAGCTGATCGGTTCAGAGGCGTCAGAACCTGGGTTTTTCGCCGCTTTTTCCAGCGGATGGGTAGGACGTAAACCGTAGCCGATATCCGTCGCCCCTTTACGCAGGTTAACGTGCTTGCTAAAGAAGTCCTGGTTTATCGCATTGTTTTGAATGATATAGTTTGCGATGTAGTTGAGGATCACCAGGTCGCTTTGCGGCGTAAAGACGATGCCGTTATCCGCCAGCTCAAAGCTACGATGCTGGAAGGTAGAGAGAACGGCGACGTTGACGTTAGGATCGGACAGACGACGGTTGGTAATACGCGACCACAGGATCGGGTGCATTTCCGCCATATTTGCGCCCCACAGGACGAAAGCATCCGCATGCTCGATATCGTCATAACAGCCCATCGGCTCATCCATACCAAAGGTACGCATAAAGCCCACAACGGCAGACGCCATGCAGTGACGCGCGTTCGGATCAATATTGTTCGAACGGAAACCGGCTTTGAACAGTTTTGCGGCAGCGTAGCCTTCCCAGATGGTCCACTGACCGGAGCCAAACATACCAACAGCTTCTGGCCCTTTCTCTTTCAGCGTCGCTTTAAACTTCTCTTCCATCACATCAAAGGCCTGGTCCCAGCTAATCGGGGTGAATTCGCCTTCTTTGTGATATTTGCCGTCTTTCATGCGCAGCATCGGCTGCGTTAAACGGTCTTTTCCGTACATGATTTTCGGCAGGAAATAACCTTTAATGCAGTTAAGCCCACGGTTAACCGGCGCATCAGGATCGCCCTGACATGCCACAACACGTCCTTGCTGGGTTCCTACCAATACGCCACAACCCGTACCACAGAATCGGCACGGGGCTTTGTCCCATTTGATCGCTTCTTGCTGACCGACTACCGCGCGGGCAACGCCCGGCACGCTTAACCCGGCAGCCGCCGCAGCGGCCGCAACGGCGTTAGCTTTCATAAAGCTACGACGACTGAGTTTCATGGTGTTTCCTCACCTTGCTCATCCTGCTGGTGATAAACCAGCGACACCGCCAGTACGCCCGCAACGTTGCGTACTGACTCAATTGTTTTCATTAGCGTTTCACTATGCTCAGCTTCTACCACCACAATCAGCTGACCGCTTTCCACATCGCTGAGAGCAACGTCGCAACCCGGAAACGAACGTAGCTGCGTGGCGATATCGCTGATGTGCTGACTTTTGGCCTGAACGACCAGGCTGCAGACCTGCCAGTTAGTATCCATGGTTGTACTCCGCATTAATGGCTGATACCGGACAGATAGCGACACACGCGCCGCATCCGTTACATGCCTGATTGTCGAGCTGTGGCTGATAAATACCGGACAGCGTGGGGCGAAAGGTAATGGCCATGGGTTCACAGCTATCCTGACAGCGATGGCATTCAACGGACTGATGCGCGAGACAGTTGTCACCGATCGAAAAATTCAGATCCCATGCCCTGGTGTGGCGCGGAAGAAAAAGTGATTCGGGACAGGCCTCTGCGCAGGCGTAACAAAAGCTGCATTCGCCGTGTTTGAAATTTACGCCTGGATAACCGCCCTGGCCTCGCTGCAGGATGTCGGTTTCACACGCCTGGATGCAGGCGTCACAACGGAGGCAATGAGCCAAAAAATGAGAGTTTTCCATGCTCCACGGCGGACGAATCCCATTGCTGGCTTTACGCCAACTGCCTGTCAACATGCCTCGACGGGATAAATCAACCATGACATTGTCCTTCCATAATGACGCTCTCCCTGAGCGGGTTGAACGACAATAAAAAACGCACTATTTATGAGTAGTTATTTTTAGCCGTAAGATATTTCAGGATGTGTTAGAGGTGCATACCCCAATTGGGGTAAATGCTGTTGCCGGATCAAAAGAGTGTTGAGTTGGCGGAAAAAAACGCGCTTTTGCTCACATTTCAATGAGTTATATAGTAAATTATATAACGAAAACATCAGACAGAGAATAATCTCATAATTAAGATAAATCTTAGAACTTATCGCTACCCAAAATACAAACCATTAATTAATACACTTAAAATATAAGTAAATTTAGATTAATAGACGATGTGAATATGCTAACCTGCACTGGATACGTTCGAAAGACAGAAGAAAGGAAACACTGTGAACAATAAGATGAAGACAATTGTCCCTGCGGTACTCCTCGCCGCCTTCGCCAGCACCTCTGCGTGGGCGACAACCACCGATGCCAGCGCTCAGCCGCTGGAAAAAGTCGCCCCTTATCCTAAAGCGGACAAGGGAATGAAGCGTCAGGTTATTCAGCTTACTCCAGAGAAAGATGAATCTACTCTGAAAGTAGAACTGCTGATCGGACAAACGCTGGAAGTTGATTGCAACAAACATCGTCTTGGTGGAGAACTGGACAGCAAAACGCTGGAAGGTTGGGGTTATGACTACTATGTATTCGACAAAGTGACATCCCCGGTTTCAACCATGATGGCCTGCCCGGACGGCAAGAAAGAGAAGAAATTCATCACCGCGTATCTGGGTGACGACGGGATGCTGCGTTACAACAGCAAATTACCGATTGTGGTCTACACCCCGGAAAACGTGGAGGTGAAATACCGCATCTGGAAAGCAGACGAGAACGTACAGAACGCAGTCGTACGTTAATTGAAGAATGCCCGATGGCAGCATTTGTGCCGTCATCGGGCATTTTGTTTATAGCGCGATATCCGCTACGGCTTTCTGCTCAGGTTGCGGTTGTGCCTGAGGTTTTAGCTGTGGTTTCGGTGCTTCATCAGCAACCTGCGGTTTATCGTACTTCAGACCCAGTACTTCGCTGGTGTATTGCAGCTCTTGCTCCGTAGCATCAACGTTGCCGTTCAGCTTCGTGCCATAAGACGGAATAATCGTTTTCAGCTTCGTCTGCCATTCCGGGCTGGCAACTTTATCTTTAAACACTTTTTCCATCAGATGCAGCATGATCGGCGCCGCGGTTGATGCCCCTGGTGATGCGCCCAGCAGCGCAGCAATCGTACCGTCTTTATCGCTCACCACTTCGGTACCCAGGCGCAACACGCCGCCCTTCTCTTCATCACTTTTGATGATCTGTACGCGCTGGCCAGCCTGCCACAAACGCCAGTCTTCTTTCTTCGCCTCTGGATAGTACTCCTGCAGAGCAGCAAAACGATCGTCGTCGCTGAGCATGACCTGGCTTACCAGATATTTGACCAGATCGAAGTTATCCAGACCAACATTCACCATTGGCATAAAGTTGGACGTGGTGGTAGAACTGAGCAGATCCCACAAGGAGCCATTTTTCAGGAACTTAGTGGAGAAGGTTGCGAACGGCCCAAACAGCACCACGCGTTTGCCATCCAGAATACGAGTGTCAATGTGCGGTACGGACATCGGCGGCGCGCCGACAGATGCCTGACCATACACTTTCGCCAGGTGACGATTGACTACATCAGGATTTTCTGCCACCAGGAACTGACCACCAACCGGGAATCCGGCATAGCCTTTCGCTTCCGGGATATCGGTTTCCTGCAGCAGTTTCAGTGCCGCACCACCGGCACCAATGAAGACAAACTTCGCCTTAATCGTGTGTTCCGCTTCGTTGTTTTTCAGATCGGCAACTGTGACGGTCCAGCTATTATCCGCGTTACGCTTAAAGCCGCGAACTTCGGTGCTCAGTTGTAGCGCAAAATTAGGCTTTTTCTGCAACGATGCAATCAGCTGGCGCGTAATTTCACCGTAGTTCACGTCAGTACCGATCTCGGTACGCGTTGCCGCAACTTTCTGTTTGGGATCGCGACCTTCCATAACCAGCGGCGCCCATTCTTTAATCTGCGCGTGATCTTCAGAGTAGCGCATGCCACGGAACAGGGTGCTTTGCTGGAGTGCAGTGTAACGGGCACGCAGGAAATTCACGTTCTCGTCGCCCCAGACAAAGCTCATATGGGGAACAGTGGTGATAAACGAGCGGGGTTCATGCATCACGCCGTTGTTGACCTGATACGCCCAGAACTGGCGGGAAATCTGGAAGGCTTCGTTAATTTCGACTGCCTTTTCAATACTGATGCTACCGTCAGCCTTTTTAGGCGTGTAGTTCAGTTCCATCAGTGCGGAGTGGCCTGTTCCGGCGTTGTTCCAGCCGTTTGAACTCTCCTGAGCAACGCCATCCAGTCGCTCTACCATGGTCATTGACCATTGCGGCTCCAGCTCCTGTAAATAGGTTCCCAGTGTGGCGCTCATGATGCCGCCGCCAATCAACAGTACATCCGTTTCCTGCTCTTCCGCCGCTTTCGCTTTTGCTGCCATCGAGACAACATTCAGCCCTACAGCCATGGTGAAGAGCATGGCAGTCACTTTTTTCATAATGTTAATGCCTTACTTTTAGAATCGCTTTTTGCTTTTAGTGCAGGTGAAAATCGAGCGGTAACAACGGTAACACTTAAGTAAAAATAATTAAATATTGTTTATAAATTATATTTAAATTTTAAAAATGTTATTAATACGTTGATTCTTTATGTGGTTATTGACAATCATTTCTGGAAACCTCCCCGTCAGACGGGTACTATGCTGCGCTTTGCTATTCACCGCACGGATGCCTGTCGGTCTGCTGTCATCAGGCCTTTTCTGACCTGAGAGTAACTATGTCTGCAACACACTCTTCCCCTGCCGCGGTGGCAGAACACACCACCCGCACCGTGTTACACCACCCCCGTCTGCTGGTTCGTGAAACGTTGGCTGGTGTGGTAACCGCATTGGCACTGATCCCGGAAGTAATTTCGTTTTCAGTTATCGCCGGCGTGGACCCTAAAGTCAGCCTGATAGCCTCGGTGGTACTGTGCCTGGCGATGTCCTTTTTAGGTGGGCGTCCGGCAATGGTTACCGCCGCTGCAGGATCGGTTGCATTAGTCATTGGCCCGATGGTGCATCAACACGGCGTGCAATACATCCTGCCTGCGGTAGTGCTGGCAGGGATGATTCAGATCCTGTTTGGCGTATTGGGGATGGCGCGTCTGATGCGATTCATCCCCACGGCAGTGATGACCGGTTTTGTCAACGCATTGGGTATTTTGATTTTCTTTGCCCAGGTCCCGCATTTCTGGGGAAAAAGCCCGTTAATCTGGGGGCTGTTCGTCCTGACGCTGCTGATTGTGCTGTGGGTTCCGCGGTTTATTAAAGCAATCCCCGCGCCGCTTATCGCTATCGTGCTGCTGACCGTGTTCACTGTCACCAGCGGGCAACTGTTACCGACCGTCGGTGACGAAGGTTCAATGAGCGGCGGTCTGCCGGGCTTGACGCAGTTACTCGTACCACTCAACCTGCAAACGTTAGCCATTATCTGGCCCTGCGCGCTGAGCATCGCTTTTGTTGGATTGATGGAATCGCTATTAACGGCACGACTGGTTGACGACCTGACGGTCACCCCGTCGAATAAAAACCGTGAAAGCACCGGACTGGGCGTAGCCAATATCCTGGCCGGTTTTTATGGCGGTATCGCCGGATGCGCGATGATCGGTCAAACGATTGTCAACGTTGAGATGGGGAAAGCTCGCAGCCGTGTTTCCACGTTTGCCGCCGGGCTGGTCTTGCTGCTGCTCGTCACCGCACTCAGCGAAGTGATGGCAAAGATACCGATGTCAGTACTGGCGGGAATTATGGTCATTGTGGCGGTAAAAACGTTTAGCTGGCACAGCATCCAACCCACGACGCTGGCCAACATGCCGGTCGCCGAAACGCTGGCAATGTTGGTTACCGTCGCCGCGACAGTCTCTACCGGCAACCTGGCGATTGGCGTGGTTGCCGGCGCGATCTCGATGTTGATACTGCCGCGTATCGTCAGAGGGAAACGGGCGTCTACATCAAAAACAGCGTCGCCAGACCCAGAAAAATAAAGAATCCGCCGGTGTCGGTGATAGCGGTAATCATGACGCTGGAGCCGACCGCCGGATCGCGCCCCAGCTTGACCATCGTCATCGGAATGATAACGCCCATCAGCGCTGCCATCAGCAGATTGAGCATCATCGCCAGGGTCATCACGCCGCCCAGCGCCATATCATCGTACAGCCACCAGGTGATGCCGCCCATGATCCCGCCCCAGACAAGGCCGTTGATCAGCGCTACCCCCATCTCACGCAGGATCAGAAACGTCAGGTTGCCGGGCTGAATATTCTGCAACGCCAGCGCCCGGACAATCATGGTGATGGTCTGATTGCCTGTATTACCGCCAATCCCTGCCACAATGGGCATCAGCGAGGCCAGTGCCACCAGCTGTGAAATGGTGTGCTCGAAACCGTCAATGACCCGCGAGGCAATAAAGGCGGTACAGAGATTAATTGCCAGCCACGCCCAACGGGTTTTTACCGCTTTAGTGACCGGAGCGAATACGTCCTCTTCGGCACTTAACCCCCCCATTCGACGCAGATCGGTATCGGTTTCTTCATAAACCACGTCGACGATCTCATCGATGGTTAAGCGTCCCATCAGTTTGCCAGAGGGATCAACCACCGCAGCACTGACCAGGTTGTCACGTTCAAACGTACGCGCAGCGTTCTCGGCGATATCTTCCGGAGAAAATGTCAGCGGATCATCCTCCATCACTTCGCTGACTTTCCGCTGCACGTCATTGAGCAGAATACAGGTTAGCGTCAGTTCGCCCACCAGGACTTTATTGCGATCGGTCACGAAGAGTTTATCGGTGTTCTCCGGCATTTTTCCCAGCCGCCGCAAGTACCGCTGCACCACTTCCAGCGTCACGTCCGGACGTACGGTGATGACTTCGAACTCCATGATCGCACCGACGCGATTCTTCTCGTAGTGCAGCACCTGACGTACGCGCGCCCGCTCTTCAGCAGGCAATGATGCCAGCAGTCGACCGGTAAGGTTACGGGGTAAATGCTGTACCAGATAAATCTGTTCGTCGATGTCGAGATATTGCAGCGCATCCAGTAGCTCGCGGTCGCTCATCTCGTCGATCAGGTCATCCCACACATTTTCTGATGCTTCAAGCAGGACGTTGCCGCGTTTTTCACTTTCGACCAGTCGCCACAGGGCGTGACGTTCTTCGGAGGGCAGTGCTTCGAGGGTATCGGCCAGATCGGGTGGCGGCAGATGCGCCACCAGTGCCCCTACCTCAGCAATATCGTCGGCTAACGTACCGACGTCATATTGCTCAGCCAGGGTAAGCTTACCCAATAATGTTGAAATAATGGCTTTATCAGTAGTCAGTAGCCAGATAAGACGAGCACGTTCCTCGTCACGTAGCCTGGCGCTGTTTTTGTTTATTACGGACATCAATCATAAATCCATGATATGAAATATCATCAATCATGATGCCGAATTATGTAAATAACAATAAACGAGGCCGTCGGCTGGATAAAAAACCGACGGTATGCAGAGCCGTAGGCCCGATCAGCGTCGCGCCATCGGGCAATAACGTACTGGATCAGGCGGTGCGGGCGACCGCGTCGCGCGAAGCTGCATCACGTTCATCGTCCAGCAGTTCACTCAATTGCCCATTACGCATTTCCAGCAAACGGTCTGCATGAATAAAGTAATGATCATCATGGCTAATGGCGAAAATGGTTTTGCCCATCTCCTGCATCAGCGGCAACAACACCTGGTAGAATTCACGACGGAAATGCGGATCCTGATCGGCGGCCCATTCATCCAGCAGAATGATGTCGCGCTCCTCCGCTAACGCCAGCAGCAGCGCCACACGCTTTTTCTGCCCTTTCGACAGCTTCAGGTTGAGAATGCGCCCGTCGTTCAGTTCCAGCTTGTGCGCCATTTGCAAATGATCCAGCCACTTCGCAACCAGCGCCGGAGAAGCGTCTCTGCCTTCGGGCCCCAGCAATTTGTCAAACAGCCAGACGTCGGTAAACACGGCAGAGAACAGCTTACGGTAGTCCTCCGGTTTTTCGACAGCAACCGCCTTGCCATCCAGTAAAATCTCACCAGACTGCGGCTGGTACAATCCGGTCAGCAACATCGCCAGCGTGGATTTACCGCTGCCGTTACCGCCAATCAGGAAGATCAGTTCACCACGACGAATGGTCAGATTCACTGGCCCAACGGAGAACGCATTATCCTGATAGTGGAAAACCACGTTACGCAACTCCAGCGTTTGCCAGTTCGGAAATGCGGTTGGCCGCGGGAATTCTGCCTTAAAGGGGGCCAGGGAGAACGTATTCAGCTTGTTGAACGCCACCTGTGCAGTCAGCAGCGTCGGCAGCGCGCCGACGGCGGAGAGCAACGGCGTGCGCAGGAATAGCAACGTCAGCGAATAGGTTGCCGCCACCGCGGTATCCGCCCAGCCCAGACTGTTGGCCATCCAGAACACCAGGCCAATGGCTCCCAGCATCATAATATTTGACCAGTTGACCGCGCTCAGGTGGAAGGTATCAGCACGAATAATATGGTGGCGGTATTCTTTGGCATCCGGGACGTACAGCTGGTTAAAGATATGCTCAGCACGTTCTCGGTTGAGCGTCAGTTCTTTGCGCCCTTCCAGCACCGTCTGGTAGTCGTGGTACAGCTTGTCTTCGGTTTCACGCAGGGTAGCCATGTGTTTATACACTCGCGCCACCAGCACAAATCCGCCCCAGATGGTGATTGCCACCCAGATTGCCGTCACCAGCAGCATTTTCGTCGACAACATGGCCAGATACGCCGCCGACCCCACGGTCAAAATAATCCCCTGTACCAGCTCAGGCAGGCGGACAAAGGCAATGGTAATGTTACGGATATCGCTGGTTAAACCGGCCAGTAACGAGGCGCTACCGATTTGCTCGATACGCTCGACGTGAGTGTCCAGAATACGTTTGATAAATTCGCTACGCAGGCGGTAGACAAAGTGGTGTCCCAGCGTGGTGAGCGCCAGCTGTGAACCGAGGGTGACAACCATCAGTAACAGCAGCAGGCCAAGAAACTCCGGTAGCACCATCAGCGTGGTGTCGACCGTTTCAATCAGGCGCTGATTGATAAACGCAATCAGCCCAATCCCCAGCGCGGCACTGGCAAGGCTGAGCGCCATGACGCTGATAAATGGCCAGCGATACTGCCGCCAGACAAGAAGTAAAAGTTCCATGCAAACAACCCGGGCAAGTAATAACAGCCCGCAGTTTAAACATCTCTTCGCTCACAGCAATAATAATTCTTATTTTTATTCTTTTTTACCTGCCTGGCGAAACGTCAGGTTGTAACGACAATCCCCCGTCAATGGATGATACCCTGTTTTGAGAGGCTGGACGCCGTGATAAAACAGCCGCGAGTTTCCCCCCCATACCACCACATCACCATGCTCCAGCAATACTCGCTTTAAGGGATCGCTACGCCGTAAGCCACCAAACTGAAAAATTGCCGGCAGGCCCAGCGATACAGAGACGATAGGCGCTCGCAGGTCAGGTTCATCTTTATCCTGATGTAAAGACAGTTTTGCCCCAGGCGTATAGCGATTGATAAGGCAAGCATCCGGTTTAAAATCAGGATAGCCTGCGGCCGTTGCCGCCTGTTGGCACAGTTCAGCAAAGACCTCGGGTAATGGCGGCCAGTGAGCGCCAGTTAATGGATCGACCGGTGAATAGAGGTAGCCATGTTGATCCGTTGTCCAGCCCAGATGGCCGCAATTCGTCATGGCCACCGACATCGTATAACCGCCAGGGGTGACCATCTGGCGAAATGGCGACAGCCTGGCTGTCACCGCGATTGCCCGCAGTAAAGCGGGTGCAGATTCAAATGCAAAACGCCGCAAAATCACCGCACCTGAGGCCAACGGCTCGTGCCAGGGTTTCTCATCAGCAAAGAGATCGAGCATTATGTTTCCTCGCGGGTGGTCTCACGTTGCAACAGCTGCGCCTTGCGCGTTATTCCCCAACGATAGCCAGAAAGCGCGCCATCACCGCGGATTACGCGGTGACACGGGATCACAATGGCCAGTTTGTTCGCCGCGCAGGCACTGGCTACGGCACGCACCGCCTTCGGCTTGCCGATAGTGCTGGCCAGTTGCTGATAACTCACCGTCTCACCACAAGGGATTGCCCGCAGCGCTTGCCACACCTGTTGCTGAAAGGCGGTTCCCTGAATATCCAGCGGCAATGACAGTGCAGTATTGCGCGTATTTATCACGGCGATCACCTCACGCACATGTTGTTGAAACTCCGCATTGGCGGGCTCGTCATGTGCCGTCGGAAACAGTTCATGCAATTCTGCTATCAGCGTAGCATCGTCGTCGCCCAGCAAGATCGCGCAGATACCCCGTTCACTTTCCGCTACCAGGCAGCGACCCAGAGCGCAATCTGCAAGGGTGTAGCGCACAGTAACATTACCGCCGCCTTTACGAAATTGCCTGGCGGTCATGCCTAACGCGTGATCCGCTTTGCGGTAATAGCTGCTGCTGTCGGGGAATCCGGCGTCAAGAATCGCCTTCGTGACCGGTGCGCCTTTTGCCAGTGCGTCACGCAGGCGACGGGCACGCCATGACTGTTGCCAGGCTTTTGGGGTCATTCCGGTGGTTGCTTTGAACAGGCGATGCAGGTGAAACGGGCTCATCGCAACATGCTGCGCAAGAGTCTCCAGTGTGAGGGGGGACTCCTGCTCCAGCAACTGACAAGCGTGGGCTATTTTGTCCAGCCGCTGCTGTTGTGCGCTGTCTTTGTCCGGCTGGCAGCGTTTGCAGGGACGAAACCCTGCCGCCTGTGCCTGCTCTGCATCCGCGAAGAACCTGACATTTTTGCGCAGCGCATGTTTTGCCCGACAGGACGGTCGACAGAAGATGCCGGTAGTCTGAACAGCAAAAACAAACTGACCGTCAGCACCCGCATCACGGTCCAGCACAAACTGCCAGCGTTCATCATCAGTTATGTGTAAGAAATTTGTCATGATGGACTCCTTTGTTAAGCATAGCGCTTAGCCTCAGTGTGTCCGCATTGCGGGTTATAAAAACCCGCAATCTTGCTTTTTAATTTTTTTCGCTGACCAGGAAGCTTTTAAATTGCGGCGACATCCAGGTTTTAAACCCTTCGCCTTCTTTAACAATCATATAAACCGCCAACCCTTCGCGACGCACAACCTCTTTGGCTTTTTGCGGGCCAAGCACCATTAGCCCGGTATCCCAACCGTCAGCCTCCAGCGCCGTTGGGGCAATCACCGTCACAGAGACCAGATTGTGTTCGATCGGACGACCGGTTTGCGGATCGATGACATGGGACAGACGTTTTCCGTCCAGTTCGTAATAGTTGCGATAGCTACCGGAGGTGCTGATACCATGCCCATTGATATCGACAATCGCCTGTACCGCGTTTTCACGATCGGTCGGTTTCTGTATTGCCACACGCCACGGTTGCCCCTCGGCATTCATTCCGCGACTGTTCAACGCGCCACCAACAGAAACCAGATAGCGGGCGATCCCTTCTTGCTCCATCAATCGCGCCAGATGGTCAGCCGCATACCCTTCCCCCACGGTGGAGAGATCCACATACAGATCCGGTAAATCTTTTTGCAGGTAGTTCTGCCGCATGTCATTGATGACGCTCAGGTGCTGCAACCCGGTTTGGGCTTTTGCCGCATCAATTCTTGCCTGTGTAGGTGTATGCAGCGGTTGCTGCTGTGGACCAAAGCCCCACAGGTTCACCAACGGCCCGACGGTGATGTCCATCGCGCCGTCGGTTTTTGCGCCAATGCGTAACGCCGATGTCACAATATCCGCCAGCGCATCATTCACCGGCCACGGTGACAGGCTTTTTGACAGGTTAAAACGCATCAGCGCAGAATCGTTCTTATAGGTAGAAAGCAGTTGATCATCAGCATCGAGCTGAGTCTGGATCTTCGCCTGCAACTCCCCGGCGCGTTTGGCATCCACGCCAACCACACTGACCCGCCAGAAAGTGCCCATGGTTTTGCCTTCCAGGACTGTCGCGGTTGATGGCGGGGTCTGGATTGATTTAGGGGCCTCATCGCACCCGACAAAAAAGAGTGTTGCTGCCAGCAGCGCTGCACGACAAAAAGTCATATCCATACGTGATTACCCTTATGAAAACGGGCGCAAGAGTACACCAAAAAAGAGTGTTTGTACGTCAAAAAAACGGCATTAAAAAAGGCCCCGTAGGGCCTTTGATAGAAATAAATGCAGATTAGAACTGGTAAACCAGACCCAGTGCTACGATATCATCAGTAGAGATACCTGCATTACGGGTGAACTGGTTGTCATCCAGCAGGTTGATTTTGTAATCAACATAGGTAGACATGTTTTTGTTGAAGTAGTAGGTTGCGCCAACATCAACATATTTCAGGATATCCTGGTCGCCGTAGCCATTGTCCAGATCTTTACCTTTGGACTGCAGGTATGCCACGGACGGACGCAGACCGAAGTCGAATTGATACTGAGCAACAGCTTCGAAGTTCTGTGCTTTGTTAGCCCAACCCAGTTTGCCGGCACGCGTTGCGTTGTAAGTCTGGGTGTACTCTGCGGCCAGGTACACGTTGTTCGCGTCGTATTTCAGACCGCCAGTGTAGGTTTCAGCACGATCGCCGGTACCGAAGTTCAGCCGGTTCTGCTCATCAGTACGTTTGGAGCTGGTGACCGCGGTACCCAGGGAGAAGCCTTCGCCGATATCATAAGTGATAGATCCGCCAACGCCGTCGCCGTTCTGATTCAGTGCGTCACGACCGTTGCCAGTCACGCCGGTCATGCCTTCACCTTCCGGACTACCGTTTTTACCCTGGTACTGCAGGGCAAAGTTCAGACCATCAACCAGACCGAAGAAATCAGTGTTACGGTAGGTTGCAAAGCCGTTACCACGCTGCTGCATGAAGTTGTCAGAACCGTAGGTATCGCCGCCGAATTCCGGCAGGACGTCGGTCCAGGACGTTACGTCATAAACAACGCCGTAGTTACGACCGTAGTCGAAAGAACCTGCATCAGCGAATTTCAGACCGGCAAACGCGACACGCGTCCAGGCATTGTTTTCGTTTTCAGAGGAGTTACCCATGATCTGGTATTCCCACTGGCCATAACCGGTCAGTTGGTCGTTAACCTGGGTTTCACCTTTGAAGCCGATACGCATATAGGTCTGATCACCATCTTTAGTAGAGTCATCAGAGAAATAGTGCAGACCGTCGACTTTACCGTACAGATCTAATTTGTTGCCGTCTTTGTTGTAAATTTCAGCCGCATTTGCTGCGCCTGCTACCAGCAGAGCCGGTACCAGGAGGGACAGTACTTTAACTTTCATGTTATTAACCCTCTGTTATATGCCTTTATTGCTTTTTTATGCCACTGCTCACTGGCTAACCCTCATTAACCAGTCGGCAACTTCATTCTCCGCAAAAACACAGAATAATCCAACACGAATATGATACTAATACTTTAAAGATGTTTCATTTATCGATGTAGATGTTTCAAAATATTAACAAAAGGGAACTTTTTTTAATTAAGAAAATGGGAGGAATAAGCACGAATAGTCAAGAATCATTATAAAACACCTACAAATCAATTAATTATAAAAAATACAACCATAGCACTGAATGATAAAAAAAAATCTTCACTCGCAACTAAAATAGACTCGCTATCATCATTAACTTTATTTATTACCGTCATTCATTCATGAATGTCTGTTTACCCCTATTTCAACCGAATGCTCTGCGTTCGGTTTTTTTTTACCCTTCTTTACACAAACATCACTGTTCTGTGCTACCGATGAAAAACTATAACGACTATTAACTATCTCACCTGTTCACCATCACATATAAATCAGGCAAATAATTTCTTGTTATTTAATGCTAAATCCGTATGTATCATACCTATATTTGTACTGATAGTGACCGGCTGTACACGTTTGCATTACCTGCCAGGCAACGATACACAGCAATAAAAAATGCAGCCCACCGGATGTTGCGTAAGTATGGCAATTCATACATTACCCTTTATACTGCCCCTTCATCTTTAGCGTCGTTTTAACAGGTCATAAACACGAATGAGTCAGTCTGACACAACGGCTTCTACCCGATTCTCCCTGCTTCCGGGAAGTATTACCCGTTTCTTCTTATTACTGATCGTGGTGCTGTTGGTGATGATGGGCGTGATGGTCCAGAGCGCGGTCAACACCTGGCTAAAAGATAAGAGCTATCAGATTGTCGATATCACCCACGCAATTCATAAAAGGGTGGATACCTGGCGGTACGTGACCTGGCAAATCTATGACAATATTGCAGCGACAGCCAACTCATCGACTGCCGACGGGTTACAGGAAACCCGACTCAAGCAAGATGTCTACTATCTTGAAAAACCCCGTAGAAAGACTGAAGCACTGATTTTCGGCTCGCATGACAGTTCTACGCTGGAAATGACCCAACGTATCTCAACCTATCTGGATACACTGTGGGGCGCGGAGAATGTCCCATGGTCAATGTATTATCTGAATGGCCAGGACAATAGCCTGATTCTTATCTCAACGCTGCCGCTGAAAGATCTCACCTCCGGCTTTAAGGAATCGACAATTGGCAACATTGTCGATTCGCGCCGCGCTGAAATGTTACAACAGGCCAATGCGCTCGATGAGCGTGAAAGCTTCTCGTCCCTTCGCCGGTTGGTCTGGCAAAACGGCCATTACTTCACGCTACGCACAACCTTTAATCAGCCAGGACATCTGGCAACCGTGGTCGCGTTTGATCTTCCGATTAATGATTTGATCCCCCCGGGCATGCCGTTGGACAGCTTTCATCTGGAGCCTGATGCCACGTCTACGGCTGAGCATCTCAGTGAAAAAGAGTCCCCTGACAGCGTTAGCATCAACTTTAACAATAGCAAGATTGAGATCTCCTCAGCGCTAAATTCAACAGATATGCGACTGGTCTGGCAGGTTCCCTTTGGTTCATTACTGCTTGATACGCTGCAAAGCATTCTGCTACCGCTGTTACTGAATATCGCTCTGCTGGCGCTGGCGCTGTTTGGCTATACCACTTTCCGCCACCTTCCTGCCCGCTCAAACGAAGTGGCGCCAAACCTTGTCGCAAATAATGAACTGCGGGTGCTTCGCGCAATCAATGAAGAAATTGTTTCGCTGCTGCCGCTGGGATTATTGGTACATGACCAGGAATCCAACCGCACGGTTATCAGCAATAAGATTGCCGACCACCTGCTGCCACATTTAAATCTGCAAAATATCACCAGCATGGCGGAGCAACATCAGGGGGTCATCCAGGCCACCATCAATAATGAATTGTATGAGATCAGGCTGTTCCGCAGCCAGATCTCAGCCCGCACGCAGATCTTTATCATTCGCGACCAGGATCGCGAAGTACTGGTCAATAAAAAGCTGAAACAAGCGCAGCGACTGTATGAGAAAAACCAACAGGCTCGCGCCGCCTTTATGCAAAACATTGGTAGCGCACTGAAAGATCCTGCCAAAACGCTGGCCATAAATGCTGCCGCACTCAATACGCCCGACAGCCAGAAACTGGCAAACCAGGCAGACGTACTGGTACGTATGGTCGATGAGATTCAGTTGGCCAATCTTCTGGAAAGCGATGACTGGAAAAGTGAATCAACGCTGTTTTCCGTGCAGGCGTTAATTGACGACGTGGTACCTGAAGTACTGCCAGCCATCAAGCGTAAAGGGTTACAGCTGCTGATTAAAAATCACCTGAGCGCCAATGATGAGCGCCGCGGCGACCGCGGTGCCCTGCGTCATATTTTGCTGCTGCTCATGCAATATGCCGTGACCACGACGCCGATTGGCAAAATTACGCTCGACGTCGACCAGGATGAGTCGGAGGCAGAGCGTCTGACCTTCCGTATTCTGGATACGGGGGAAGGCGTCGCGCTGAATGAAATTGATAATCTGCACTTCCCATTCATCAATGACACGCAGAGCGATCGATATGGCAAAGCTAATCCACTCACGTTCTGGTTGTGCGATCAGCTCGCGCGCAAATTGGGTGGACATCTGAATATTAAAGCGCGGGAAGAACTTGGAACGCGCTATATCGTCCATGTTAAGATGCCGCCACATGACCAACATGCTGATAGTGAAGAACGGCTGTTGGATGACGTCTGCGTGATGGTTGACGTCACCTCGAATGACGTACGCAGCATTGTATTGCGTCAGCTGGAAAACTGGGGAGCAACCTGCATCACGCCCGATGAGCGACTGAATAGTCAAGAATATGATCTCTTTATCACTGATAATCCGTCTAATCTTACTGCCTCAGGCTTGCTTTTAAGCGATGATGAGTCTGGCGTGCGAAAAATTGGCCCCGGTCAGCTGCGCGTCAACTTTAATATGAGCAATGCTATGCAGGAAGCTGTCCTGGAGCTAATAGAAGAACAACTGGCGCAAGAAGAGATCCAGGAAATTCCCCTCGGCGGTGATGAAAACGCCGAACTTCATGCCAGTGGTTACTATGCACTCTTTGTGGACACAGTACCGGATGATGTTAAGAGGTTGTATACTGAGGCAGCAACCAGCGATTTCGCTGCGTTAGCCCAAACGGCCCATCGCCTGAAAGGCGTGTTTGCCATGCTTAATCTGGTACCCGGCAAGCAGTTATGTGAAGCGCTGGAACATCTTATTCAAGAGAAAGATGCTCCAGGTATAGAAAAGTACATCAGCGACATTGACGTTTACGTCAAGAGCTTGCTGTAGCAAGGTAGCCCAATACATGAACACTATGAACGTAATTATTGCCGATGACCATCCGATTGTACTGTTCGGTATTCGTAAATCACTTGAACAAATCGAGTGGGTGAACGTTGTCGGCGAATTTGAAGACTCCACTGCACTGATCAACAATTTGCCTAAATTAGATGCTCATGTGTTGATTACCGATCTCTCAATGCCGGGAGATAAATATGGTGATGGGATCACGTTAATTAAATATATCAAACGCCATTTCCCGAGCCTGTCGATCATCGTTTTGACCATGAACAACAACCCGGCCATCCTGAGCGCGGTACTGGATCTCGACATTGAAGGGATCGTGCTGAAACAAGGTGCGCCAACTGACCTGCCTAAGGCACTGGCGGCGCTGCAAAAAGGTAAGAAATTCACTCCGGAAAGTGTCTCTCGCCTGCTGGAAAAAATCAGCGCCAGCGGCTATGGCGACAAACGTCTGTCACCGAAAGAAAGTGAAGTTTTGCGCCTGTTTGCCGAAGGTTTCCTGGTGACTGAAATCGCTAAAAAGCTCAATCGCAGTATTAAAACCATCAGTAGTCAGAAAAAGTCTGCAATGATGAAGCTCGGCGTGGAAAATGATATCGCCCTGCTGAATTACCTGTCATCCGTGACGTTAAGCCCGTCAGACAAAGAGTAATTCGGTTTCATATCATCTGCCTGAAGGCACCGCGTTTATCTGGCCTACGAACAATACAGCGTTGAGTATGTTCTGTAGGCCGGATAAGGCAATCACCGCTCCCCTGCCTCTTTTATCCCCGCGTTTTTCTCACGCGTTCCGCATAGACCGTCAACGTCTGCTTCAGCACGTCTAACGTCACTGGCTTGGATAAACAGCTGTCCATTCCCGACTCCAGACAACGCTGCTTCTCTTCTGCCAGCGCGTTCGCCGTCACACCAATAACCGGCAGCGTTAACCCCAGTTGGCGAATACGCTGCGTCAAGCGATAACCATCCATATTCGGCATGTTGACGTCGCTCAGCACGATATCAATATGGTTTTTACTCAACACATTGAGCGCGTCCACACCGTCGTTGGCGGTTTTACACTGATACCCCAACGATCCTAGCTGATCGGCCAGTAAACGACGGTTAATCGGATGATCGTCAACCACCAGAATCATCATGTCATCGTTTGTGGCTCCCATTTTGTCCGGAGCTGGCAACGCGGTGGAAAGCGCTTCACTGCCCAGTTCAACGCTGTAGATATGCGCCAGCAGCGCAGGCAACTCGTGCGGTGATGCCACGCTGTGCACCCACTCCCCAGGCGTTCTTTCCAGCGGAATACCAATGTGGCGACGACAGAAAATCACCGTGGCTCGTCCCTTCCACGTCTGATCCAGCACATCATCAGCAATCAATACATCATTTGCATCAGGTTGCTGCCCCTCATAACGCAGCACCGTCATCCCGGTACGCGTGAGGCTGGATTCGATAAAGTGATAGAGTGACGCGTTTCGTACGGCCAGCCAGCAGCGGGTACTGGCAAGCCCCTCCACACTTTTATTCTGTGGGTACTGGGCACCATACAGCGGTATCCGCAGCGTAAACTGGCTCCCCATCCCCGGTTCAGAATCGACGGAAATATCCCCGTCCATCATGCTGATCAGTTTCTCACAGATAGCCAGACCTAACCCGGTCCCCTGGAAATTACGCTGCACGCCCGTCCCCACCTGGAAGAAGGGATCGAACAGACGAACGACTTCTTTGGCCGGGATCCCCACGCCAGTATCACGCACACGAATGCTGAGGTAGTCGCCGCTGCACTGAACATGCAGCACAATACAGCCAGTATCAGTGAATTTAATCGCATTACTCAACAGGTTAGAAATGACCTGCTGTAAGCGCATCGGATCGCCATTTAATGCCACAGGCACATCCGGTTCAATGAAACAGTACAATCCCAGTTGCTTGCGTACCACCAGCGGCAGATAGTTGGCCGTAATATGGCTCATCACTTCACGCGGTGAAAATTCACGCGGTTCAATCTTCAACTGTTCGGATTCGATTTTCGAGAAATCAAGAATATCGCTGATAATCTTCAACAACAGGCTGGAAGAGTTATTCATCGCCGTCACCAGGCGATCCACTCCGCTGGGCAGTTCTTTCGTTTGCAGCAGGTCAAGGTTACCGATAATGCCATACAGCGGCGTGCGTAGCTCATGACTCACCGTCGCAAGGAACATTGATTTTGACTGGCTGGCCTGTTCCGCTGCCTGCGCCATCTCCTGTAACGACTCTTCCATTTTCACGCGGGCACTCACATCGACCAGGACACATATCGCTACGTTCTCATTGCGATAACGTGAATGCACAAAGCTGATTTGCAGATTAGTATTATTGCTGGTCAATACATCGACGAAATTAACCTGCTGGCCGCAGATAATTTGCGTCAACCGTTGCCTGTCTTCATGCGTCAGCATGTTGAGATAGGTATGCGCCAGCTCGTTGCTCAGAATGTTAATGCCATCAATTGTGCGCAGAATACAAATACCGACCGGCGCAGAAGCCACAATTTTACGGTTAAACTGTTCATGCTCTTCCAGTCGCTGGGCATCGCTTTCCGCTGGAATAAAAATACGCCGCTCATACATGCGCGTCAGCATAAACAACGCCGCACCTACCAGCACATTCAGCAGAATCGCGTTCAGGATCATCATGCGTATCCGCTCCAGCACCAGATCGACCGGAACGGAGTAAACAATACTGAGCGAGGATGGCGGCAGGTTTTTCTTCAATACCAGATTGCGAAAACCTGGCGTATAGCCAAACCATGAACGCTCCTGCATCCAGCGCGGTTCAGACTTAATATTGCCTTCAGGACCGGTAAGTGAAATCAGCGCATGACCATTTTCATCAAGGATTGTCACCCCCATAGGCAAATTGCCCGGCGTGAAGAAGTTCTCCATGCGAATCGGTTGTTCCACACCCAGCAACGCCTGCAGGCGATTGGCAAGATAGACCGGCGTCAGCGCATAAAAATACCCCACCCCCGGACGTGGCCCCTGGCTTATCCAGAACAGGTTATTGCCGTTTTCTTCCTGTGGTGCATTGCGATACTTAATGATGCGCTCATGCAGCGCTTTCAGCGCCTCGTCACGTTCGACAGGCATATCCCGCAGACCAAAATTGGCCATACAGAGGTTATCGCTGCCGATCAGGAACACGCGGTTCAAATCATAAGCCGCTGAGAAATTGTCGCGCCAGTAGCGCATAAACCACGCCAATGACTCCAGCGAGCCACGCCAGGCATTACCCATCACCGCACAGTCGGAATCGGCAAACAGCGGTTCAAAATTCGGCACCACGGTTTTATCATCCCGTGCCCGTAATGACATCACGCCGTTTTCTGCCGTTAACCGGTTTTCAGCAATGTATTTCAGCTCTTTTATCACGTCAGAAGTACGCTGAATGTAGCGTTGAGCCTGATCGGAGCTGAGATTAAACTCCTGGCGGATCTCAGACTCTCGCTGGTGCAGCGCATTCACAATGTAGAACACCGAAGCAAAAGCAATCAGACACCAGACCAATAAGGCCAGCGCTCTGAACAGGTAGCGTGAGACTTTTAGAGTTGAATGAACGGAAGCAAGGTATTTCAAAGGGGCGAAGCTCCGCCTCAGGATATCAATAGAGTGTGGTTAAGGTAGCGGTAAATGTCCGGCGTCGCAATGCCCTCTCTTTACGGGAATATGATACACCGCTCTGACACCGTTGTCTTAACCCCTGATAATCGTCGTTTGCCTAAAAAACACTGCACGGATGTGAGAATGCGCAAGCTGAGATGGCTGACACGTCGTTTAACCCCGCGACGTTTACGCAACCAAATGATCATGATGGCCATTCTGATGGTCATTGTGCCGACGATTTCTATTGGTTATATCGTAGAAACCGAAGGCCGGTCAGCAGTCTTATCTGAAAAAGAGAAAAAACTGTCAGCAGTGCTCACTCTGCTTAACGGCGCGCTGGGCGATCGCTTTAGCCACTACGCGGATTTACCGCGTGAAGCGCGCATTCGGGCGCTGAATCTCGAACTGGGCCCCATCACCGAACGGATCACCCAGGCATTTCCTGGCATTGGCGCGGGATATTACAACAAGGCACTGGATGCAATCATCACCTACGCCCCCTCTGCGTTGTATCAAAGTAATGTCGGTATCACCATCACCGACGATCACCCCGGGCGCAAAGTGATGAGCAGCAACGCACCTGAGGTTTTTTCCGGACGACAGGTTCGTGGCGACATCCTCAACTCCATGATCCCCATCGAACGGCAGGGTGACGTCATTGGCTATATCTGGGCGAATGAACTGACGGAAGATATCCGCCAGCAAGCCTGGAAAATGGACGTCAGGATCATTGCCGTACTGGCTGCCGGACTTATCAGTAGCCTGCTGTTGATTGTGCTTTTTTCTCGCCGTCTCAGTGCGAATATCGACATTATCACCGACGGACTTTCCACGCTGGCGCAAAAAACACCAGCCCGCCTGCCTGAACTGCCCGGCGAACTGGGGCAAATCAGCCGCAGCGTCAATGCGCTGGCACAAACGCTTCGGGAAACCAAAACCCTTAACGACCTGATTATTGAAAACGCAGCAGACGGCGTCATTGCAATCGACAGACAGGGCGATGTCACCACCATGAACCCGGCGGCAGAGCAAATCACTGGCTATCAGCTTCATGAACTGGTCGGGCAACCCTATGCAACCCTCTTTGCCGATACTCAGTTCTCCAGCCCGGTACTGGATACACTGGAGCACGGCACCGAACATGTCGCCCAGGAGGTGAGTTTTCCTGGCCGCGACCGCACCATTGAAATAAGCGTCACCACCAGCCGGATCCATAACGCGCATGGCGAGCTAATCGGCGCTCTGGTGATCTTCTCTGATTTAACTGCCCGCAAAGAGACACAACGCCGGCTGGCACAAACGGAAAGGCTCGCAACGCTCGGCGAGTTGATGGCGGGAGTGGCGCATGAGGTACGTAACCCGCTGACGGCGATCCGTGGCTATGTACAGATCATCCGCCAGCAAACATCTTTACCAGAACATCAGGAATATTTATCCGTTGTGTTGAACGAAATTGACTCAATCAATAAAGTCATCCAGCAACTGTTAGATTTCTCACGCCCGCGACAAAGCCAGTGGCAGCAGGTACGGCTCAATGCGTTGATTGAAGAAACGCTGATCCTCGTGCAAACCTCGGGTCTACAGGCTCGAATCGCGTTTACCACGGAATTAGATGCCAGCCTGCCAGCCATCGTCGCCGATCGCGAACTCCTCAAGCAGGTGATCCTCAATATTTTGATCAATGCGGTGCAGGCAATAGCCGCACGGGGCGAAATTCGAATCCGCACCTGGCAATACTCAGCCTCACAGCAGGCGGTGATGATTGAAGATAATGGCAACGGTATCGATATTGCCATTCAGAAGAAAATATTCGACCCCTTCTTTACGACCAAAGCGTCAGGTACGGGTCTTGGACTGGCGCTAAGCCAGCGCATTATCAACGCGCATCAGGGGGATATCCACGTGACAAGTATGCCGGGCTGCGGCGCAACCTTCACCCTGATTTTACCTCTAAACCCGCAGGGAAATCCGTCAGAATGAAAACGACCTACCGTATTCTCATCGTTGATGACGAAGAAAATGTTCGCCGTATGCTTGCCACTGCGTTTTCCCTGCAAGGGCATGAGACGCACTGCGCCAGCAATGGAGAAACCGCGCTGACTCTGTTTGCTGATACGCATCCTGACGTGGTACTGATGGACATCCGTATGCCAGAGATGGACGGTATTGATGCACTGAAAGTCATGCGCGCCCAGCAACCGAGGATCCCCGTTATTCTGATGACGGCCTACGCCGAAGTGGAGACCGCAGTGGAAGCTCTCCGTAGCGGCGCGTTTGACTATGTGATTAAACCCTTTGATTTGGATGAGCTCAATCTGGTCATTCAGCGCGCACTACAGCTTCAGGCAATGAAGCAGGAGATCCGCAATCTACATCAGGCGCTAAGCACCAGCTGGCAGTGGGGGCATATCCTGACTAACAGCCCGGTGATGATGGATATTTGTAAAGACACGGCAAAAATCGCCCTCTCACAGGCGAACGTACTGATTAGCGGTGAAAGTGGCACAGGAAAAGAGCTGATTGCCCGCGCCATCCACTACAACAGCAGACGCGCCAACGGTCCCTTTATCAAAATCAACTGTGCGGCTTTACCGGAATCCTTACTGGAAAGCGAACTGTTTGGTCACGAAAAGGGGGCATTTACCGGTGCACAAACCCTACGCCAGGGACTGTTCGAACGCGCGCATCAGGGAACGCTTCTGCTCGACGAAATTGGTGAAATGCCGCTGGTTCTGCAGGCCAAACTGCTGCGTATTTTGCAGGAAAGAGAGTTCGAGCGCATCGGCGGACACCAAACTATCCGCGTCGATATCCGTATTGTTGCCGCCACCAACCGCTGCCTGCAAACAATGGTGAAGGAAGGAACGTTCCGCGAAGACCTGTTTTATCGGCTTAACGTGATTCATCTGACCCTTCCCCCGTTACGCGAACGCCGCGAAGACATCGCCCTGTTAGCGAATCACTTTTTACAAAAATTTAGTTCGGAAAATCAGCGGGATATCATTGAGATCGATCCTAAGGCGATGTCCATGCTTACCGCCTGGCCATGGCCAGGAAACATTCGTGAACTGTCTAACGTCATCGAACGTGCAGTGGTCATGAATACCGGCGCGGTGATTTTTGCCGAAGACCTGCCTGCGCAGTTCCGATCGCCTGTCAGTACCGTAACAGAAGTAAAAGCGGTTCAAACCGGAGAACGCAATCTGAAGGAAGAAATTAAGCGTGAGGAAAAACGCATCATCCTTGAGGTGCTCGACAATCAGGATGGCAACCGTACCCGAACAGCGCTAATGCTGGGGATCAGTCGGCGCGCTCTGATGTACAAATTGCAAGAGTATGGTATTGACCCGTCAGGCTCCTGATACCTAAATTTGCTATGCAGAATTTTGCACACTGCGCAAAACTCTGCATAGCAACTCCACCTTCCCCTCACCAGCCAATAAAAAATAAATCATAAAATTCAAATAATTAAAAAATAATTTCGCCATTTTTCATTCTGGCACCCGGCTTGCAATTCCCTGAGCGTACCCAAAATGGAGTATGCAAAAGGGAAACATAATGAAAACAAAACTGATTACTTTACAAGACGCAGCGAACTTCTTTCGTGACGGCATGACCATCATGGTCGGCGGTTTTATGGGGGTTGGCACGCCACCTCGCCTTGTCGAAGCCTTACTTGAATCTGGCGTCAGGGATTTAACGTTAATTGCCAACGATACCGCGTTTATCGATACCGGTATTGGTCCCTTGATCGTCAACGGTCGGGTGAGCAAAGTGATTGCCTCGCACATTGGCACCAACCCTGAAACCGGTCGCCGCATGATTGCCGGCGAAATGGACGTGCAACTGGTGCCACAAGGCACCCTGATTGAGCAAATCCGCTGCGGCGGCGCGGGTCTTGGCGGTTTTCTCACGCCAACCGGTGTCGGCACCGTAGTAGAAGATGGCAAGCAGACCATGACGCTTGATGGCAGAGTCTGGTTACTCGAACGTCCATTGCGTGCCGATCTGGCGCTGATCCGTGCCCACCGCTCTGACACGCTTGGCAACCTGACCTATCAACTTAGCGCCCGTAATTTTAACCCACTGATTGCCCTCGCCGCCGACATCACACTGGTTGAACCGGATGAAATGGTCGAGATCGGTGAACTCCAGCCAGACCAGATCGTCACCCCCGGTGCCGTTATCGACCATATCGTCATTCCACAGGAGAGCTAATCATGGATGCTAAACAACGTATTGCGCGCCGTGTGGCGCTTGAGCTTCACGATGGGGATGTCGTCAACCTGGGGATTGGTCTGCCGACGATGGTTGCGAACTACCTGCTCGCTGATATTCATATCACATTGCAGTCAGAAAATGGTTTTCTCGGTCTGGGTCCGGTCACGACCGCGCATCCCGACCTGGTAAACGCCGGCGGGCAACCGTGCGGGATTTTGCCAGGCGCCGCCATGTTTGATAGCGCCATGTCATTTGCGTTAATTCGCGGGGGCCATGTCGATGCCTGCGTGCTTGGTGGGTTACAGGTCGATGAGCAGGCTAACCTCGCCAACTGGGTCGTTCCCGGCAAAATGGTGCCCGGCATGGGAGGAGCGATGGATCTGGTGACCGGCGCGCGCAAAGTGATTATCGCTATGGAGCATTGTGCAAAAGACGGCTCAGCGAAGATCCTCCGACATTGCACCATGCCGCTGACGGCACAACATGCGGTGCATATGCTGGTCACCGAACTCGCTGTTTTCCGCTTCATTGACGGAAAAATGTGGCTTACGGAAATCGCGGAAGGATGCGATATCGCCACGTTGCGTGAAAAAACTGAAGCGCAGTTTGATGTCGCTGCCGAGCTGATTATCCTGCGAGGTGATGCATGATCGGCCGCATTGCTCGTTTTATGACGCGCGTGGTCAGCCGCTGGCTGCCTGACCCGCTAATTTTCGCCATGCTGTTAACGCTGTTGACCTTCGGCATCGCGCTGTGGCTAACGCCACAAACGCCAGTCAGCATGGTGAGATTCTGGGGTGATGGTTTCTGGAACCTGCTGGCCTTTGGCATGCAGATGGCGCTGATCATCGTCACAGGCCATGCGTTAGCCAGTTCAGGACCGGTGAAAAGTCTGCTGCGTACGGCGGCCTCCGCCGCCAAAACCCCCGCTCAGGGGGTGATGCTGGTGACATTTTTCGGTTCAGTCGCCTGCGTCATCAACTGGGGTTTTGGTCTGGTGGTGGGGGCGATGTTTGCCCGTGAAGTCGCACGCCGAGTACCCGGCTCCGACTATCCGCTGCTGATTGCTTGTGCCTACATCGGTTTTCTCACCTGGGGAGGTGGCTTCTCCGGTTCAATGCCATTGCTGGCGGCAACGCCAGGCAACCCGGTTGAGCACGTCGCAGGGTTAATTCCGGTCGCAGACACGCTGTTTACCGGTTTCAACATCTTCATCACCGTGGCACTGATCGTCGTGATGCCGTTCATCACACGCATGATGACGCCAAAACCCTCTGATGTGGTAAGCATCGATCCGAAGCTGTTACTGGAAGAAGCTGATTTCCAGAAAAAACTGCCACCCGACGCCCCACCATCGGAAAAACTGGAGGAGAGCCGCATTCTGGCCCTGATCATCGGGGCATTAGGGATTGCTTATCTGGCCATCTATTTCACTGAGAAAGGCTTCAACATCACCATCAACACCGTCAACCTGATGTTTATGATTGCCGGTCTGCTGCTGCATAAAACGCCTATGGCCTATATGCGTGCCGTTAGCGCTGCCGCACGTAGCACCGCCGGCATCCTGGTGCAGTTCCCCTTCTACGCCGGTATTCAGTTGATGATGGAGCACTCTGGCCTCGGCGGATTGATTACCGAGTTCTTCATCAACGTCGCCAACAAAGACACCTTCCCACTGATGACCTTCTTCAGTTCAGCACTGATTAACTTTGCCGTGCCATCTGGTGGCGGCCATTGGGTTATTCAGGGGCCATTCGTCATGCCAGCCGCTCAGGCCCTTGGCGCCGATCTCGGTAAGTCCGTCATGGCTATCGCCTATGGCGAGCAGTGGATGAACATGGCGCAGCCGTTCTGGGCGCTACCTGCATTGGCTATCGCCGGATTGGGTGTGCGCGACATCATGGGGTACTGCATCACCGCCCTGCTCTTCTCAGGCGTCATTTTTGTCATTGGATTGACCTTGTTCTGACAGCCATTACTTACCTAAAGGAACAGAAAAATGAAAAACTGTGTCATTGTCAGCGCGGCACGTACCGCAATCGGTAGCTTTAATGGCGCACTGGCGACCACCAGCGCTATCGAGCTGGGATCAACCGTGATAAAAGCGGCAATCGAGCGCGCTCATCTTGATCCGCAGCAGGTTGAAGAAGTCATTATGGGCAACGTGCTGCAGGCCGGTCTGGGACAGAACCCGGCGCGTCAGGCATTGCTAAGAAGCGGTCTTTCCGACTCCGTTTGCGGCTTCACCGTCAACAAAGTGTGTGGCTCAGGTCTCAAAAGCGTGGCGCTTGCGGCTCAGGCGATCGCAGCCGGACAGGCCCAGGCACTGGTCGCTGGTGGAATGGAAAACATGAGTCAGGCCCCCTACCTGTTAGATGCTAAAGCCCGCTGGGGATATCGCCTCGGTGACGGGCAATTGTCAGACGTCATTTTGCGCGACGGACTGATCTGTGCTGAACATGGCTACCATATGGGGATTACCGCCGAGAACGTCGCTAAAGAGTACAGCATCAGCCGCGAAATGCAGGATGAACTGGCATTGCTATCACAGCAGAAAGCCATTGCCGCAATAGAGTCCGGCGCTTTCCAGGCCGAAATCGTCCCCGTCAGCGTACAATCACGTAAGAAAACCCTCATTTTTGAACGCGATGAGTTTCCCAAGGCAGACTCCACGGCGGAAGGTCTTGCCGCATTGCGTCCGGCGTTCGACAAAGCGGGCACTGTTACCGCTGGCAACGCCTCGGGGATTAACGACGGCGCAGCCGCTCTGGTGGTAATGGAAGAGTCGGCAGCGCTGGCTGCTGGGCTAAAGCCGCTGGCGCGCATCAAAGCCTGGGCCAGCGGCGGCGTCGCCCCGGCGATGATGGGCATGGGACCCGTTCCTGCCACGCAAAAAGCGCTACAGCTGAGCGGACTGCAACTGTCGGATATCGATCTTATCGAAGCCAACGAAGCATTTGCCGCGCAGTTTCTTGCCGTGGGTAAAACGCTGGGGTTTGATGCACAAAAGGTCAACGTTAACGGTGGTGCGATTGCGCTGGGCCACCCTATCGGCGCCAGCGGCGCGCGTATTCTGGTCACATTGCTGCACGCGTTACAGGCACGGGATAAAACACTCGGTCTGGCAACGCTGTGTATCGGCGGCGGACAGGGTATAGCGATGATCGTAGAGCGGATGAACTAAAAAAAAGGGCCGGATTTCTCCGGCCCTTCTCATTACTGCTTAATTACTCTTCTGCGTCATCCGCTGCATCGTCATCGCTTTCGGCTTCAGGCGCGATATCATCGTCCCCTTCCGCAGCGCTTCCGTCGATGGAATCCAGTTCTTCGTCATCAACCGGTTCAGCAACACGTTGCAGACCCACCACGTTTTCATCTTCCGCCGTGCGAATGAGGATCACGCCCTGGGTGTTACGCCCAACCACGCTGATTTCCGACACACGCGTACGCACCAGCGTACCGGCATCGGTGATCATCATGATCTGGTCAGTATCTTCAACCTGTACCGCGCCGACAACAGAGCCGTTGCGCTCGGTAACCTTGATGGAGATAACGCCCTGCGTCGCACGAGATTTCGTCGGATACTCTTCCGCCGCGGTACGCTTACCGTAGCCGTTCTGCGTCACGGTCAGGATGGCACCTTCACCGCGCGGAACGATCAGAGAAACAACTTTATCTTCCCCTGCCAGCTTGATACCGCGCACACCGGTCGCGGTACGCCCCATCGCACGGACCGCGTCTTCTTTGAAGCGCACCACTTTACCGGCAGCAGAGAACAGCATGACTTCATCAGAACCCGAGGTCAGATCGACGCCAATCAGCTCATCACCATCATTGAGGTTAACCGCAATGATACCGGCAGAACGCGGACGGCTGAACTCGGTCAGCGCCGTTTTCTTCACTGTACCGCTGGCGGTCGCCATAAAGACGTTCACGCCCTCTTCGTACTCGCGTACTGGCAGGATAGCCGTGATACGTTCGTTGGCCTCAAGCGGCAGCAGGTTGACGATTGGACGTCCACGCGCGCCACGGCTCGCTTCCGGTAGCTGATAAACTTTCATCCAGTACAAACGACCACGGCTAGAGAAGCAGAGGATCGTGTCATGAGTGTTGGCCACCAGCAGGCGGTCGATAAAGTCTTCTTCTTTAATACGTGCTGCTGATTTACCTTTCCCACCACGACGCTGCGCTTCGTAATCGGTTAACGGTTGATATTTAACGTAGCCCTGGTGAGACAAGGTTACGACAACATCTTCCTGGCTAATCAGATCTTCGATATTGATGTCAGCGCTGTTCGCGGTGATTTCAGTACGACGTGCGTCGCCGAACTGCTCACGAATCAGCTCCATCTCTTCACGGATAACTTCCATCAGACGATCGGCACTGCCCAGAATGTGCAGCAGTTCAGCAATCTGCTCCAGCAGCTCTTTGTATTCGTCGAGCAGTTTTTCATGCTCAAGGCCGGTCAGTTTCTGCAAGCGCAGATCCAGAATCGCCTGGGCCTGCTGTTCAGTCAGGAAGTACTGACCATCACGCACGCCAAACTCAGGTTCCAGCCATTCAGGACGTGCAGCGTCATCACCCGCACGTTCCAGCATGGCAGAGACGTTACCCAGTTCCCAGGAACGCGCAACCAGTGCCGCTTTCGCTTCAGCTGGGGTTGGCGCACGACGGATCAGTTCGATGATCGGATCGATGTTGGCAAGCGCAATCGCCAGCGCTTCGAGGATGTGCGCACGGTCGCGGGCTTTACGCAGTTCAAAAATAGTACGGCGGGTAACCACTTCACGACGGTGACGAACAAACGCAGCGATAATCTCTTTCAGGTTCATGATCTTCGGCTGACCATGGTGCAGCGCAACCATGTTGATACCGAACGAAACCTGCAGTTGGGTCTGGGAGTAAAGGTTATTCAACACCACTTCCCCGACCGCGTCGCGTTTCACTTCAATCACGATGCGCATACCGTCTTTGTCAGACTCGTCACGCAGTGCGCTGATACCTTCAACGCGTTTGTCTTTTACCAGCTCGGCGATTTTCTCGATCAGGCGTGCTTTGTTCACCTGATACGGAATTTCATGCACGATGATGGTTTCACGGCCCGTTTTCGCGTCAGCTTCGACTTCCGCACGCGCGCGAATGTATACCTTGCCGCGACCGGTACGGTAAGCTTCTTCGATACCACGACGACCATTGATGATCGCAGCGGTCGGGAAGTCCGGACCCGGAATATGTTCCATCAGCCCTTCAATGCTGATGTCTTCATCGTCAATATATGCCAGACAGCCGTTGATCACTTCCGTCAGGTTGTGCGGCGGAATGTTGGTTGCCATACCTACCGCGATACCGGACGAACCGTTCACCAGCAGGTTAGGAATTTTGGTTGGCATGACGTCTGGAATGCGTTCGGTGCCGTCGTAGTTATCGACGAAATCAACCGTTTCTTTTTCCAGGTCAGCCATCAGCTCGTGGGCGATTTTCGACATACGGATTTCCGTATAACGCATCGCAGCTGCGGAGTCGCCATCGACAGAACCAAAGTTACCCTGACCATCCACCAGCATGTAACGCAAGGAGAATGGCTGCGCCATACGAACAATGGTGTCGTAAACGGCGGTATCACCATGAGGGTGGTATTTACCGATTACGTCACCAACGACACGGGCAGATTTTTTATAGGCTTTATTCCAGTCGTTGCCCAATACGTTCATGGCGTAAAGTACGCGACGGTGTACCGGCTTCAGGCCATCTCGGACGTCCGGCAGCGCACGGCCAACAATGACCGACATCGCATAATCCAGATAGGAGCTCTTCAGCTCTTCCTCAATGTTGACCGGTGTAATTTCTCTCGCAAGGTCGCTCATCTAACCGCTATCCCTCTACTGTATCCCGGATTCAAAGGTCGCAAATTATAACACATCCACGCAGATTCAGGTAAATGGATTCCCCCAGACAGAGGCTTTATTCATCCCGTCAGGCTGATATACTCGTTTGTATTGCTAATTTAGGAGTAGAAGCCCCAATGAATGCCGAAAAACCCCCGGTAACTCACAACGTTGACCATGAAGAAATTGCCAAATTTGAAGCAGTCGCGTCGCGCTGGTGGGATCTTGAGGGTGAATTTAAGCCTCTGCACCGCATTAATCCGCTGCGTCTGGGCTACATCGCCGAACGGTCAGGTGGTCTGTTTGGTAAAAAGGTACTCGACGTCGGCTGCGGCGGCGGGATTCTGGCAGAAAGCATGGCGCGTGAAGGCGCAACGGTCACCGGCCTGGATATGGGGTTTGAACCCTTACAGGTGGCAAAACTGCATGCGCTGGAAAGCGGCATTCAGGTTGAGTATGTGCAAGAAACCGTCGAAGAACACGCCGAGAAATATGCGCACCAGTATGACGTTGTGACCTGCATGGAGATGCTGGAACATGTACCGGACCCGCAGTCAGTGGTCAGAGCCTGCGCCCAACTGGTGAAGCCTGGCGGCGACGTGTTTTTCTCCACGCTCAACCGCAACGGCAAGTCATGGCTAATGGCGGTCGTCGGTGCTGAGTACATTCTGCGCATGGTGCCCAAAGGCACGCATGATGTGAAAAAATTCATTAAGCCTGCCGAATTGCTGAGCTGGGTGGATCAGACCGATCTCCGTGAACAACATATGACTGGCCTGCACTACAACCCGCTGACTAACACCTTTAAGCTGGCACCGGGTGTCGACGTTAACTATATGCTGCACACCACGGCAAAAACGGAATAAGTTAAGGTTTCCAACGGTAACGCCCGATGACGCTGAGCTGATCAGGCCTACATATCCGCACCATCGCAGGCCGGATAAGGCACGTCAGCGTCACTATCCGGCCTACGTGATTACGCATCACCTACTCATCCTGAGTAGGTGCCTTAGGGCAATTTTTGTGCCAGATCATAAGAACTTTCTTTGCCTTAGATGAAGAAATCGGCACTCGATCAAATTTTCTATTTTTTTTCTCAATTATTGACATCCCCGCCAGGCCTTATAAGACGCGCACTTAGAGATTCTTACCCTTTTGCAACCTCAATTTAACCTCAAAATCAACTCTTGTGCTGAAAAGAATCCCTACTAGAATACTCACCATATAGCGTCTATTTTATCAAACAACCCCTACATATAGTATTTATCCACAGACTTAGTCACAACGTGGTACTGTGGATAATATGGGGGATATTTTTTCTTTCACGGACAGGTAAAAAACCACATGAATCAGAGTCTGCTGGTGACTAAGCGTGATGGCCGTACTGAGCGCATCAATCTCGACAAAATCCATCGAGTTCTGGATTGGGCGGCAGAAGGGCTGAATAACGTATCGATTTCACAGGTCGAACTGCGCTCCCACATTCAGTTTTATGACGGTATCAAGACTTCCGATATCCATGAAACGATCATCAAAGCTGCTGCCGACCTGATCTCCCGCGACGCACCGGATTATCAGTACCTGGCTGCTCGCCTGGCAATTTTCCACTTGCGTAAAAAAGCCTACGGTGAGTTTGAGCCGCCAAAACTGTTCGACCATGTGGTGAAAATGGTTGAAATGGGCAAATACGACAATCATCTGCTGGAAGACTACACGGAAGAAGAGTTCAAGCAGATGGACTCGTTCATCGTGCACGACCGTGATATGACCTTCTCTTATGCTGCGGTGAAGCAGTTAGAGGGAAAATATCTGGTTCAAAACCGTGTTACCGGTGAGATTTATGAAAGCGCACAGTTCCTCTACATTCTGGTCGCTGCCTGCCTGTTTTCTAACTACCCTCGAGAAACCCGTCTGGAATACGTTAAACGTTTCTACGATGCCGTTTCTACGTTTAAAATTTCACTGCCGACACCAATCATGTCCGGCGTGCGCACCCCTACCCGTCAGTTCAGTTCCTGCGTACTGATCGAGTGTGGCGACAGCCTGGATTCGATTAACGCCACTTCCAGCGCGATTGTAAAATACGTTTCTCAACGTGCTGGCATTGGTATCAACGCGGGTCGCATTCGTGCGCTGGGTAGCCCGATTCGCGGTGGTGAAGCGTTCCACACCGGCTGTATCCCGTTCTACAAACACTTCCAGACAGCGGTGAAATCCTGCTCTCAGGGCGGTGTTCGTGGCGGTGCCGCCACGCTGTTCTACCCGATGTGGCATCTGGAAGTGGAAAGCCTGCTGGTACTGAAAAACAACCGTGGTGTAGAAGGCAACCGCGTCCGTCATATGGACTACGGTGTGCAAATCAACAAGCTGATGTATACCCGCCTGCTGAAAGGCGGTGACATCACCCTGTTCAGCCCGTCCGATGTTCCGGGTCTGTACGACGCATTCTTCGCCGATCAGGACGAGTTTGAACGCCTGTACACAAAATATGAAAACGACGACAGCATCCGCAAACAGCGCGTGAAAGCGGTTGAGCTGTTCTCGCTGATGATGCAGGAACGTGCTTCTACAGGTCGCATCTACATTCAGAACGTTGACCACTGCAACACTCACAGCCCGTTTGATCCGGCTGTCGCACCGGTGCGCCAGTCCAACCTGTGCCTGGAAATTGCACTGCCGACCAAACCGTTGACCGATGTGAACGACGAGAACGGTGAAATTGCGCTGTGTACGCTGTCTGCATTTAACCTTGGTGCTATCGACAGCCTGGATGAGCTGGAAGAATTGGCTGTACTGGCTGTGCGTGCTCTCGATGCGCTGCTGGATTACCAGGATTATCCCATTCCGGCCGCTAAACGTGGCGCCATGGGCCGTCGTACGCTGGGTATTGGCGTAATCAACTACGCCTACTGGCTGGCGAAAAACGGTAAGCGTTACTCTGATGGCAGCGCCAATAACCTGACCCACAAAACCTTTGAAGCCATTCAGTATTACCTGCTGAAAGCCTCTAACGACCTGGCAAAAGAGCAAGGCGCATGCCCGTGGTTTAACGAAACCACTTACGCCAAAGGTATTCTGCCGATCGATACCTACAAGAAAGATCTGGATGCCATTGCCAACGAGCCGTTGCACCTGGACTGGGAGCAACTGCGTGAGTCCATTAAGACCCACGGTCTGCGTAACTCCACGCTTTCTGCGCTGATGCCGTCGGAGACCTCTTCGCAGATCTCCAACGCCACCAACGGCATTGAGCCTCCGCGCGGTCACGTGAGCATTAAAGCATCCAAAGACGGCATTCTGCGTCAGGTTGTGCCGGACTACGAACACCTGCACGACGCGTACGAACTGCTGTGGGAGATGCCGAACAATGACGGGTATCTGCAACTGGTAGGGATCATGCAGAAATTTATCGATCAGTCGATTTCTGCCAACACCAACTACGATCCGTCACGCTTCCCATCAGGAAAAGTGCCGATGCAGCAGTTACTGAAAGACCTGCTCACCGCCTACAAATTTGGTGTCAAAACGCTGTATTATCAGAACACCCGCGACGGTGCGGAAGATTCTCAGGACGATCTGGTGCCATCCATTCAGGATGATGGCTGCGAAAGCGGCGCATGTAAGATCTGATGAATGATGCCGGGTGGCGCTACGCTTACCCGGCCTACGATTGCACGGTTTGTAGGCCGGAAAAGGTGTTTGCACCACCTCCGGCGCACATCCCACAAAGGATTCACATCAATGGCATACACCACTTTTTCACAGACGAAAAATGACCAGCTTCTGGAACCGATGTTTTTCGGTCAGCCGGTGAACGTCGCCCGCTACGACCAGCAAAAATATGACATCTTCGAAAAACTGATCGAAAAGCAGCTCTCTTTCTTCTGGCGTCCGGAAGAAGTCGACGTTTCACGTGACCGCATTGACTTCCAGGCACTGCCGGAACATGAAAAACATATTTTTATCAGCAACCTGAAGTATCAGACGCTGCTGGACTCTATTCAGGGGCGTAGCCCGAACGTGGCACTGCTGCCGCTGATTTCTATCCCTGAGCTGGAAACCTGGGTGGAAACCTGGGCATTTTCCGAAACTATCCATTCCCGCTCTTATACCCATATCATCCGTAATATCGTTAACGATCCCGCGGTGGTGTTCGACGATATCGTCACCAACGAACAGATCCAGAAACGCGCGGAAGGCATTTCCAGCTACTACGATGAGTTGATCGAGATGACCAGCTACTGGCATCTGCTGGGCGAAGGCACGCATACGGTCAATAGTAAAACGGTTGTCGTCAACCTGCGTGAACTGAAGAAAAAACTGTATCTGTGCCTGATGAGCGTTAACGCGCTGGAAGCTATTCGCTTCTACGTCAGCTTTGCCTGTTCTTTCGCTTTTGCGGAACGCGAACTGATGGAAGGCAATGCAAAAATCATTCGCCTGATTGCCCGTGATGAAGCCCTGCATCTGACCGGCACCCAGCATATGCTGAACCTGCTGCGCAGCGGTGTCGACGATCCAGAGATGGCCGAAATTGCCGAAGAGTGTAAACAGGAATGCTATGACCTGTTTGTACAGGCCGCGTTGCAGGAAAAAGAGTGGGCAGATTATCTGTTCCGTGACGGCTCGATGATCGGCCTGAACAAAGATATTCTCTGCCAGTACGTTGAGTACATCACCAATATCCGCATGCAGGCTGTTGGTCTTGATCTGCCATTCCAGACACGCTCTAACCCGATCCCGTGGATCAATACCTGGCTGGTATCCGATAACGTCCAGGTTGCACCGCAGGAAGTGGAAGTCAGCTCTTACCTGGTCGGGCAGATCGATGCCGAAGTCGATACCGACGACCTGAGTAATTTCCAGCTCTGATGGGCCGCGTGACGCTGCGCATCTCTGGCACACAACTGCTGTGCCAGGATGAACATCCTTCCCTGCTGGCCGCGCTCGAATCGCACAACGTTGAAGTCGAGTATCAGTGCCGCGAAGGTTACTGCGGCTCCTGTCGTACCCGCCTGGTGGCGGGACAGGTTGACTGGATTGCAGAGCCTTTAGCCTTCATTCAGCCGGGTGAAATATTGCCCTGCTGTTGCCGGGCAAAGGGTGATATTGAAATAGAAATGTAGTTTTGTGGGATGGCGTTGTGCTTACCCGACCTACAAACACCATCGTTCGTAAGCCGGGTAAAGGTAGCCGTTCAGGCAGCGTTAGTGCTTATCGGTTAAAAACAGTACCGCTTTGTCGGGGAAGTCGGTGAACAGCCCGTCAACGCCCGCCTTGTTGTACAACACGTCATACAGCTGGTTTACATCTGTTGCATAATCCGGCAGCTGATCGGCACGAACAGTATATGGATGCACCACCATCTTGTTCTGGTGCGCGTCCTGTACCATACCCGTTAATGAGATATTGCCCTTACTGGACTTCTCATCAACCAGCATATGGTAGTCCGGCCCAATGCCATCCGCATACTCCGCCACCTGCTTCATGGCACCCGGTTTGAACATCCAGTCGTAGTTGTAATTCACCCAACTGCCGTCTGGTTTTTTCTCCTGAGTTTCATTCCAGTCAGTGTACGCAATCAACTGCACCAGATTGAGATCCATCCCCATCTTCGGTTCCAGTTCATTTTTGATGCGTTTTAACTCCGCAACATCAAAGCACTGCAGATAGACATTATCTTGCTTACCGGTGTACCCATACTTTTTCAGCACTTCCAGCGTCTTAGCGGCGATGTCCTTCCCTTCCTGGTGATGGAACCACGGCGCTTTCATTTCCGGGTAAATGCCGATGTTTTTGCCGGTTGAATGATTTAATCCCTGAACAAACTCAATTTCTTCTTCGAAAGTGTGCACACGGAAATCAGATTTACCCATCGGGAAACGCCCTGGATATGTCTGTACCTTTTTGCCATTTTCGATATCGAAACCTTCGGTAAATTTCAGCGATTTGATCTCATCCAGCGTAAAGTCGATGGCATAGTAACGCCCATCTTTACGCGCACGATCCGGGAAGCGCTCAGCGACATCGGTGACGCGGTCCAGATAGTGGTCATGCAGGACGACCAGATGGTCATCCCTGGTCATCACCAAATCCTGCTCAAGATAATCCGCGCCCTGAGCATAGGCCATCGCTTTCGCGGGCAGCGTATGCTCCGGTAAATAACCGCTTGCCCCACGATGCGCAATCACGATTTTATCGGCGGCCACCGCCGCGCTGCTAACAACCATACCAGCCAGCATCAGCGCCACGCTGAGACTTTTCAATGTGGTTTTCATTAATTAGCCCCCGTTACGTTTCAGCAGCATTTCTTCGTGATGACGTTTTTCACCAATCATGACGACCACCAGCAGAATCACCGCCAGCACGCTACCGCCAATCATCACCATAAAGCCGCCGTCCCAGCCGAAGAAGTCAACGGTGTAGCCGACAATGGCGCTCGCCGCCACAGAACCGCCGAGATAACCGAACAGTCCGGTAAAGCCTGCCGCCGTGCCCGCCGCTTTTTTCGGTGCCAGTTCCAGCGCATGCAGACCGATCAACATTACCGGGCCGTAGATCAGGAAGCCGATGATAATCATACAAGCCATATCAACGTTCGGGTTCCCTGCCGGGTTCATCCAGTAAACGATGGTCGCGATAGTCACCAGCGTCATAAAGAACACACCGGTGGCACCACGGTTACCGCGGAAGACTTTATCCGACATCCAGCCGCACAGCAGCGTACCCGGAATACCGGCATACTCGTACAGGAAGTAAGCCCAGGACGATTTATCCAGTGCAAAATGCTTCACTTCTTTCAGATAGGTCGGTGACCAGTCCAGGATGCCGTAACGCAGCAGATAGACGAACACGTTGGCGATAGCGATATACCACAACAGTTTGTTCGGCAGTACGTATTGCATGAAGATCTGCTTCGCTGTCAGCTCTTCTTCCGCTTTTTCGTTGTAATCATCCGGATAGTCGTTCTTGTACTCTTCGATAGGCGGCAGGCCACAGGACTGCGGCGTATCACGCATCATCGCAAAGGCGAACAGCGCAACAACTATCGCACCAAAGGCAGGCATGTACAGCGCAGCTTTCCAGTCGTTAAACCAGGCCATACCCAACAGGAACAGCAGCGGAGGCAGACCGCCACCTACGTTATGCGCACAGTTCCAGACGGAAACGATGCCACCACGCTCTTTCTGCGACCACCAGTGCACCATGGTACGGCCACACGGCGGCCACCCCATCCCCTGGAACCAACCGCAGAGGAACAGCAGCACAAACATTACTGCAATGCTGGATGTCGCCCACGGCACGAAGCCCATGAACAGCATCACCGCAGCAGCCAGAATCAGGCCAGCTGGCAGGAAAACGCGCGGATTCGAGCGATCCGAGACGGACCCCATGATGAATTTCGAAAATCCGTATGCAATGGAGATACCGGACAACGCAAAGCCCAGATCGCCACGAGAGAAACCCTGTTCAACCAGATACGGCATGGCCAGAGCAAAGTTCTTACGTACCAGATAGTACGCGGCATAACCGAAAAATATCCCCAGGAAAATCTGCCAACGTAATCGACGATAAGTCGGATCGATCTCCGCTGCAGCTAAACGTGCTTTGTGTGGCGCAGGTTTAAAAATGCTCAACATATATAGTAGCCTCCGTGGCCGTCTTTCATTCGAAGGAAACACTGCAGATTGCCGTAACAACCCTACCGCTCCCAGTGTGGCCGCGATGTTAAGGAAACATTCAGGGCAATAATGTGAATTACAGCACAGATTGTTACACATTTATGACAAATGTTCATAAAAGCGCACGGAATCACGTTTCATTTTCGAATTATGAGCGATTATGCGCGAAATCAAACAATCCATGTTTTTTATGTGGCTAAATGATAAAAAACGAACTGTGAGGAAAAACAATGAAAACTCGCGACTCGCAAACAAGTGACGTGATTATCATTGGTGGAGGAGCAACAGGTGCAGGGATCGCACGCGACTGTGCCCTACGCGGATTGCGCGTCATCTTAGTAGAACGCCACGATATCGCGACAGGCGCAACGGGCCGTAACCACGGTCTGCTGCACAGCGGAGCACGTTACGCCGTTACTGATGCTGAATCTGCCCGCGAATGCATTAGCGAAAACCAAATTCTGAAACGTATCGCCCGCCATTGTGTTGAGCCGACGGACGGTCTGTTTATTACGCTGCCGGAAGATGAACTCTCTTTCCAGGCAACCTTTATTCGTGCCTGTGAAGACGCAGGCATCCGCGCAGAAGCGATTGATCCACAACAGGCGCGTATTATCGAACCTTCGGTAAACCCGCAACTGATTGGCGCAGTGAAAGTACCTGACGGTACCGTTGATCCTTTCCGCTTAACCGCCGCCAATATGCTGGATGCACGAGAGCACGGTGCGACTATCTTAACGGCCCATGAAGTGACGGGGCTGATTCGTGAAGGTGCGACCGTGTGCGGGGTGAACGTACGCAACCATCTGACGGGCGAGATGCAGTCTCTGCATGCGCCGGTGGTCGTTAATGCCGCCGGGATCTGGGGCCAGCGCATTGCGGAATATGCCGATCTGAGCATCCGTATGTTCCCCGCGAAAGGTTCTCTGTTGATCATGGACCATCGCATAAACCAGCATGTTATCAACCGATGCCGTAAGCCATCTGACGCCGATATTCTGGTCCCTGGCGATACCATTTCGCTGATCGGTACGACCTCACAGCACATTGATTACGACGATATCGACAGCAACCGCGTCACCGCAGAAGAGGTGGATATTCTGCTGCGTGAAGGTGAGAAGCTGGCGCCAGTTATGGCGAAAACTCGCATCCTGCGTGCTTACTCCGGTGTGCGTCCGCTGGTGGCCAGCGACGACGATCCGACCGGTCGTAACGTCAGCCGCGGTATTGTGTTATTCGATCACGCAACGCGCGACGGACTGGACGGATTTATCACCATTACCGGTGGTAAACTGATGACCTACCGCCTGATGGCGGAATGGGCCACCGACGCAGTGTGCCGAAAACTGGGCAATTCTCGCCCTTGTACGACCGCAGAAACAGCACTCCCAGGCTCGCAGGAATCGACCGAACACACGCTTAAACGCGTTATCTCTTTGCCAGCGCCACTGCGCGGCTCGGCGGTCTACCGCCATGGCGACCGCACCCCGGCATGGCTTAGCGAAGGCCGTCAGCACCGCAGCCTGGTCTGTGAATGTGAAGCTGTCACCGCAGGTGAAGTGCAATATGCCGTTGAAAATTTAACCGTCAACAGTTTGCTCGATTTACGTCGTCGCACCCGCGTCGGGATGGGGACGTGCCAGGGCGAGCTGTGTGCCTGCCGCGCCGCAGGCTTGCTACAACGTTTTAATGTCACCACCGCCGCACAATCTATCACCCAACTTTCTGAGTTTCTCAACGAACGCTGGAAAGGCGTGCAGCCTATCGCGTGGGGGGACGCACTGCGCGAAAGCGAGTTCACCCGCTGGGTTTATCAGGGGTTATGCGGTCTGGAAAAGGAGCACCAGGATGAAATTTGATACCGTCATTATCGGCGGCGGTCTCGCCGGGCTGATGTGTGGCCTACAACTGCAAAAAAGCGGGTTGCGCTGCACGATTGTTACCCGCGGCCAAAGCGCTCTGCACTTTTCCTCCGGCTCACTGGATTTGCTCAGCAACCTGCCAGATGGTCAACCGGTAACCGACATTGAAGCGGGGCTGAATGCGCTGCGTACTCAAGCTCCAGGTCATCCTTATAGCACCATCGGAACACAGACCGTACTGGCGCTGGCGCAGCAGGCACAGAATCTGTTGGAAGAGTGCGGAACACATTTGCACGGTAAGGTTCATCAGGCTCATCAACGCGTAACACCGTTGGGAACCCTGCGTTCAACCTGGCTTAGTTCAGCGGAAGTGCCGGTCTGGCCGTTATCAGCACAACGCATCTGTGTGGTGGGAATTAGCGGCTTACTGGATTTCCAGGCACACCTTGCCGCGGCCTCACTACGCCAGCGCAATCTCAGCGTCGAAACGGCTGAAATCGATTTGCCAGAACTGGATGTCTTGCGTGATAACCCAACCGAATTTCGCGCCGTCAACATTGCACGTCTGTTAGATAACGAAGATAAATGGTCGCTGCTCTATGACGCCCTGCTGCCAATCGCAAAAACCTGCGACATGATCATTATGCCAGCCTGTTTCGGCCTGGCTGACGATCGGCTCTGGAAGTGGCTCAACGACCGCCTGCCCTGCTCACTAATGTTATTACCCACTTTACCACCATCAGTGCTGGGCATGCGCCTGCATAACAAATTGCAGCGCCAGTTTGTACGCCAGGGTGGGGTGTGGATGCCAGGCGATGAAGTGAAAAAAATCACCTGTCAGGATGGTATAGTGAGCGAAGTCTGGACCCGCAACCATGCCGATATTCCATTGCGTCCACGCTTCGCCGTGCTCGCCAGCGGTAGCTTCTTTAGCAGCGGACTGGTTGCCACGCGTGAGGCCGTTCATGAGCCAATTCTCGGTCTGGATGTACAACAAACCGCCACGCGCGCGCAGTGGTATCAGCGTGACGTCTTTGATCCGCAACCGTGGCAACAGTTTGGCGTAACCACCGATGCTGAACTGCGTCCATCGCTTGCAGGAAAAACAGTAGAGAATATGTTTGCCATTGGATCGGTACTTGGCGGTTTTGACCCTATCGCCCAGGGGTGCGGAGGCGGAGTATGCGCAGTGAGCGCTTTACACGCCGCACATCATATTGCGAAACGTGCAGGAGGCCAGCAATGAGCGACACACGTTTTGAAAGTTGTATCAAATGCACAGTGTGCACTACTGCCTGCCCGGTCAGTCGTGTCAACCCGAGCTATCCAGGCCCCAAACAGGCTGGCCCGGACGGTGAACGTCTGCGTTTGAAAGATGGTGCGTTATATGACGATGCGCTGAAATATTGCATCAACTGCAAACGCTGTGAAGTGGCCTGCCCTTCTGATGTAAAAATTGGCGATATTATCCAGCGTGCGCGCGCCAAATATGACACCACACGTCCGTCGCTGCGTAACTTTGTCTTAAGCCATACCGATTTGATGGGCAGTGTTTCTACGCCGTTCGCACCCATAGTGAACACCGCTACGTCATTGAAACCGGTGCGTCAGCTTCTTGATTATGCACTAAAAATCGATCATCGCCGTACGCTGCCGAAGTACTCCTTCGGTACCTTCCGTCGCTGGTATCGCAGTATAGCCGCACAACAGGCGCAGTATCAGGATCAGGTCGCGTTTTTCCACGGTTGCTTTGTGAACTACAACCATCCGCAACTCGGTAAAGATCTGATAAAAGTGCTGAACGCGATGGGTACCGGCGTACAACTGCTGAGTAAAGAGAAATGCTGTGGCGTACCACTGATCGCCAACGGTTTCACCGATAAAGCACGTAAGCAGGCGGTAAGTAATGTGGCTTCACTGCGAGAAGCAATTGACGGAAAAGGTATTCCGGTGATCGCCACCTCCTCAACCTGTACCTTTGCGCTGCGTGATGAATATCCTGAAGTGCTGGATGTCGACAACTCAGGTCTGCGCGAACATATTGAACTGGCTACACGCTGGCTGTGGCGCAAGCTGGACGAAGGGAAAACGTTGCCGCTGAAAACGTTGCCGCTAAAAGTGGTCTATCACACCCCCTGCCATATGGAGAAAATGGGCTGGACGCTCTACACGCTGGAGCTGCTACGACAAATTCCGGGGCTTGAACTGACAGTGCTGGATTCTCAGTGCTGCGGGATCGCCGGAACATACGGCTTCAAAAAGGAAAACTATCCGACGTCACAATCAATCGGCGCACCGCTATTCCGCCAGATTGAAGAAAGCGGCGCGGATATCGTCGTGACCGACTGCGAAACGTGTAAATGGCAGATTGAGATGTCTACAAGCAAGCGCTGTGAACATCCGATCACCCTGCTCGCCAACGCATTAGGCTAACGCTGCTGCCCGATGGTATTCCACCATCGGGCAAGCATGTGTCAATAACTGCTTTTCAGCGTCTGCGCTGCCTTATCAGATTTAAACATCGCCAGCCTGCTATCCAGTGCCTCACTATAAAGCATCGTATCTACGCCCACGGCAACAAAGTTCGCTCCCCACTGCAGACATTTTTGCGCCATCGCCGGATCGACAGCAAGAAAGCCCGCTGCTTTTCCGGCAGCACGAATGCGGCGGATGCTCTCTTCAATGATTCGCTGCACCTCGGGATGCCCGGCGTTATCCGGATAGCCTAAAGACGCAGAGAGATCTGCCGGACCGATGAAAACACCATCGATACCGTCCACATCCAGGATTTCGTCCAGATTATCCAGCGCCGTTTTACTTTCGACCTGCACCAGCAGACAGAGAGACGCATTAGACTGCGCCATGTAATGATCAACACGTCCCCAGCGCGCGGCACGGGCCACACTGGCACCCACACCACGCTCTCCCAACGGAGGATAACGCGTGGCGGAAACCACTTGACGAGCCTGTTCTGCGCTGTCCACCATCGGGATCAGCAGCGTCTGCGCACCGATATCCAGTACCTGCTTAATCAACGCCTTACTGCCTTCAATCGGACGGATCACTGGCTGGCTGGCATAAGGGGCAATGGCCTGGAGCTGGTGATAGAGATCCTGCACCGTGTTCGGCGCATGCTCACCATCAATGAGCAACCAGTCATAGCCCGATGTCGCTGCAATTTCCGCCATATAGGAGGTGGTCGAACTGAGCCACAGACCAATCTGGACTTCCCCTTTGCGCAGCGCTTCTTTAAAAGGGTTTGATAACAATGCGTTCATAACGATCCTTACAACGTAGATAAGATTAATGATGCACCGCGCCCATTTGCGAAGCAGGACGGCTGACTTTCAGGGTGAAGATAATGACTGAACCCATAACCGCCACGCATGCCAGGGTCAAAAGCCCTGCTGCATCACTGGCAAAAACGGTTTCAGCTTTAACCCGCAAGATGGGGGCCAGAAACCCACCCACTGCGCCAAACAGATTTACAAAGCCAATGCCCGCCGCCAGTGCGGTACCCGAGAGCAATTGAGTCGGCATTGTCCAGAACACCGGCTGGACGGCAATAAAGCCCGCAGCCGCCACACATAAAGCCAGAATAGCCAGCACCGGAGACACCAGACCGGAAACGCCGATCCCGATCCCGGCGGCTAACAACGTCAGGGCCGCCACATTGCGCCGGTCACCGGTACGATCGGAGTAGCGCGGGATGAGCCAGGTACCGAACAGGGCAACCACCCACGGAATAGCCGTCACCACGGACGCAGTAAAACCAACTTTGGTTCCCAATAATGCCGCAACCTGGGTGGGCAGGAAGAAGATCAATCCGTAGACCGCTACCTGAATCGTCAGGTAAATCATCGCCAGTTGCCAGACACGCCCATTGCGCAAAGCATCCGACAGTTTTGAGGTGGCCTTTTTCTCTTCTTCGCTCGCCAGCTGACTGATGAGAACGGCTTTTTCCTCCGCACTCAGAAAACGCGCCTGCTGCGGCGTGTCATCCAGCCAGAAGAAGGTGAAAACGCCTGCGCCAACCGCCAGTAAACCTTCGATAACGAACATCCAGAACCAGCCTGGCTGGCCCATAAAACCGTGCATCTCCAACAGCGCGCCAGAAAGCGGCGATCCCAGCGTTAACGCCAGCGGCGCCCCCATGTAAAACAGCCCCATGATGCTGGCCCGGTTGCGCTGCGGAAACCATTGCGACGTCAGGTAGATCATACCGGGGAAGAAACCGGCTTCCGCCGCCCCCAACAGGGTACGGATAATCAGGAACTTTGCTTCGGTATCCGCCCACGCCATCGCCGCAGAGAGAAATCCCCACAGCAGCGTGGTGGTGCCGATCCAACTTCTGGCACCAAATTTACGCATCAGCAGGTTGGCAGGAACGCCCAGGAACGCGTATACCACAAAGAAAATACCCGCACCCAGCGCATAAGCTTCATTGCTCAGCCCGGTATCAATCTGATACGTCTCTTTGGCAAACCCAATGTTCGAACGATCCAGAAACGCCAGCACATACAGCGCCAACATAAAGGGAATCAAACGCGCACGGTTTTTCTTCACTACACCGTCAAGTAAAGTGGTTGTCATCACAAGATCCTCAAAGAAATGAGGGCGTTGCCGTGAATAAGGCAACGCACTGGTCATTAGTGGCTGTAGGGGCGTTTCAGATTGCAGTCACGGTTAAGCTCGACGCCAAAGCCAGGCTTATCGAGTACCGACTTATGGATTCGTCCATTCACGGGTACGGGTTCATCCAGCAGAATCGGGTCAAACTGAGGGCGCATCGTTGAACAATCCGGGCTGGTCATCAGGAACTCACTAAACGGGGTGTTCGTGAAAGTGATCACCGCATGGTGCGAGTAGACCGATGAGCCGTGCGGCACCACCAGTTGTCCACGCGATTTAGCGATGGCGGCAATTTCCACCAGCGTGGTTAATCCACCACACCAGCCTACATCAGGCTGCATGATATCAATGCCGGTTTCAGACAGCGTACGGAAGGACTGCAACGTGCCGTGGTGTTCACCACTGGTCACCATCATGCCTGCCGGTGCATTGCGCTTCAGCTCACGATAACCTTCATACTGCTGTGGCGGCAGACACTCTTCGATCCATTTCAGGTTATGCGGCGCACAAGCATGTGCCAGTTTGGTGGCATAGTTCACGTCCTGGCTCATCCAGCAATCGAGCATCAGCCAGAAATCCGGGCCACATTTCTCACGCATATCAGCCACCATCGCAGCATCTTTGCGAACGCCCGCATCTCCGTCGTGCGGCCCCCAGTGGGTCGGCATTTTGCCGCCGATAAACCCCAACGCTTTTGCCAGATCCGGCCTCGCACCCGTGGCGTAAAACTGGATCTCATCGCGCACTGCGCCCCCCAGCAGTTTGTAAACCGGTAAGCCAACCACCTTGCCAAACAGATCCCAAAGCGCGAGATCCACGCAAGAGATCGTGTTCATCACCAGACCGCCAGAGCCGGAGTAATACATTGTGGCACCAAGCATCTGATCGTGAATGAGTTTAATATCACTGACGCATTTGCCTTCGATAAAGCGATTAAGGTGCTTTTCGACAATAAAACAGCCCATTTCTCCTGCCGTCGAGACCGCAAACCCCGTCTGGCCGTTTTCTGCCTCCACTTCGACAATCAACGTCCCCAGCACGTTTATGCCGAAAGACTGGCGCGACTGTTCATACTCACGGTATTTACTCATTGGCGTGGCAATATGATCGTCAATCCAGTGATGAGCGCCCTGGTCATGATAATCACCCCCGCCCGCCCCTTTCTCCGCCGTAGCGCCGCCGGTAAACCAGGCACGAACATGTTTAATTTTTGGTAGGGTCATGATGTTCTCCATTATTATGATGCGAGTGAATCGAGGGGGCTTTTCCAGCCCAACAGACGTGAAATATCTTTGGCGCAGGCTATTGCCTTCCCGGCCAGGTAATCACGATTCTCTTCGTTGATTTGTAAGCGAGTACCGACCACTGAAATCGCGGCAGTCAGCGTATTACTGGCATTAAAAACGGGGGCGGCAACACAGCGAACATCCGGGTAATCCTCGCCGTTATCAAAGCTCCATCCGCGCTGACGAATGCGCTCCAGTTCATCATTCAATTGCTGAGGATTGGCAATGGTGGTCGGCGTCGCCTTCTCCCATACCAACTGGTCAATAATGGTTTTGCGTACTGCCGCAGGCTGCCAGGCCAGCAAACATTTGCCAATGCCTGAGCGATACAGAGAAAGACTTTTTCCCTCATGCGATCGCACACTGATGGTGGACGAGGATTCCACTTTCAGAATGTAATACGCGCTTTCGTGGTCGATGAGCCCCAGATGACAAAGCAAATCGGTTTCATCCATCAGCTGTGTCAAACGGGGTCGCGCCAGCTCACGCAGATCCATTTTGCTCAACGCGTGTCCCGAAAGTTCAACAAGCTTGGTCCACAGGCAGTATTTCTCCTGGTGATCAATACTGAGAAAGCGCTGACGCTTTAGTTCGTTTAACAACAAATAAGCGGTGCTTTTCGGAATACCCAACGTCTCCACAATCGTTGCGGCGCTACACGGGCCGATACGCGCAATAAGATTGAGAATGTCTATCGCTCTGGTGAGAGCAGGGACCTTGCTTGATTCCAACATACTGGACTCCGGTCTGAGATACTGGAATCAGTGTGTTCGGTCAACAGGGGTAAAATTGTGAAGCACATCAAATCCCGCCTTTCTTCCAGCTGGCTGGAAAGATTACGTATAGAAATGTGAACCACAGCACGGATTTTTCCACGGGGAGTACAACAGGTTGGACAAAAATGCAGGGAAAATTGCCGGATGGCGGGTGAACGTCTACTCCGGCAGATAAACAGACGTTCACGCAAAGCCCGATAAGCGCAGCTCCATCGGGCAATTTACAGGTTAGATCGACAGCGACTCAACCACTTCAATCCAGCCGTGTTCGCTGGCAAGATCCTGCCCGTTTAACCAGCGACGCAGCATATTAAGCGCCATCATTGCGCAAACTTCCTGACGAACAACCAAACTGTAGCGATTTGCATTGAGTCGCACCCGCAAGGCATGTGTGCCGTCAGGTGTTGCCAGTGCGAAGTTAATATGTTCGTTTTCGAAACCCGATACCGCCAGCGCCAGTTCGGCATAATGGTTGCCGCGTCGCTCGGTTATCCAGTGCGCCGTTTGTGCCAGCGTTTCTTCCTGAGATGGCACCACTTCACTGGCCAACAGAGGCGCGTTAACGCGAGAAAGCTGGAGTGCGATCAGGCCCGCGGTAAACTGCTCGCTGAGCGTCAGGCTGAACTGTCGCGACTGCAAAGTACGTGCAATTTGTGCAGGAAGCCCTTCCGTGCCTTCAAAAATCATATTCTGCCCGGCAACGCGTTTCACCTCCGGCCAGAGCGCCAGCATCGCTTCACGTTGGGAATCGGGCCCGGTTAGCTTCAGCTCGATTATTGGCATGGACGAACGATATCCCATTGTCACCCCGGGCGGTAAAACCAGAGAGTCCAGGCTCTGTGCCAGATCGCTTTCAGAACGACCAAAAGTCGTTAAGCGCAGACATAGCGGGGGCTGGGAAAGAGAAAAACGTTCACGCAGGCGCGGCAGGATCTCATGTTCAACCATCACTTTAAATTCTGACGGCACACCCGGCGTAAAGAACATCAGGCAGCGATTAAGCTTTACGGCGAACCCGCAGGCAGTTCCGACCGGATTATTAATAAACTCCGCGCTGGCCGGAAGTTCAGCCTGTTTGCGATTGCTCGGTGCCATCACGCGTCCCCGCTCACGGAAAAAACGCGTCATTTCGGCCAGCCACGCTTCATGCAGAACCAGCCCTTCACCTTTTGCGGTTGCCGCCGCCAGTGCGCTCAAATCATCGCTGGTTGGACCTAAGCCACCATTAACAATCAAAATATCGGCGTGTTCACTGCGTTCGCGCAAAATGGCGACCAGATCGTCAAGATTGTCGCCCACCGTGTTACGGCGGGTTAACGGTAATCCCTGATTAAAGAAAAAATCGGCCAGCCAGGCGGCATTGGTGTCGACGATCTGACCGTGCAACACTTCATCCCCGGTGGATAGCATCTCCACGTTTAACATTGTGTTCTCCTGCTTATGCAATCAAAACACTATAACGCAATGGAGGAGGAACATGGAGGAGGAAGGAGAGAGAGAAATAAAAACAGGCGCGGCTAAATGCCGCGCCAGGGACATCAGAAGCTGGCGCTGACCCCAACGTACGGGCCGTCAGCAATCGCGTTATCGCGGTTGCCATCTTTACCCGCCAGATTCAGGTAACGGTAACCTGCTTCAATGCTCAGCGGACGCATAATCGTCAGGCGCGCCCCGGCGTTAGCTTCTTCGTAGCTGTCGATCCCGCTGGAGAGTGAGTCCGGGGAGTAGTAGTATTCGCCAAACAGACGGAAACTGTCGCCAATCGGCCACTGTAAACCACCACCGACAGCTGCCGCGTAGCCTTCATCACCGTCTTTCGGGTTGGTATAGATACCTTTCCCACCGACTGTTGCCAGCAACGGACCCAGAGGGATATTCAGACCAAGGCCAAGCCCTGCAACATCACCGTCGTCATCGTTATGCATCCAGTTACCGCTGACAGCCAGACCCGTGGTTTCAGTTCCCATACCGAATCCAAGGTTGGTGTAATCTTTGCCAGCCTGGCCATTAATGCTAATCGCGTTCGCCGACGCAGAAACAAACAGCATTCCGGCAAAACCCAGTAATACACTTTTTTTCATTTTCTATCCTTTCCAGCAATAATCAAAACATAGCCCCAAAACCGCTGGATTGTACTGCCAGATGGCGAGGAATCAATGAGCTAAAAAAGCGATACAATGACATATTGTAACTAAATACTACCCACAATGTTTCAGTAAGGTTAAGTTCTTACCTGAAATAGACGGTAAAAGGCACCTGATTGCCGTTTTCAATAGACAACGTTATTTTCCCCGGCAAAGCTGGCTTAAACCGCAATGAAGCGTTTTTTCTGCCGCCTGCAAAAGGTAAGATGTGTTAACGATGGATCCCTCCGCCCTCCCCTACAAGGAACAGACTTATGCGCCAAAGAACGATTGTTTGCCCACTCATTCAAAATGAAGGCTGTTATTTACTGTGCAAAATGGCCGACGATCGCGGTGTTTTCCCTGGCCAGTGGGCGTTGTCTGGCGGAGGCGTTGAGCCAGGCGAACGTATCGAAGAAGCCTTACGTCGGGAAATCAGGGAAGAACTGGGAGAACACCTCGAGTTATCGCAGATTACCCCCTAGACCTTCAGTGACGATATACGAACCAAAACCTACGCTGATGGTAGCCAGGAAGAGATTTACATGATTTATCTCATCTTCGATTGTGTTTCCGCCAACCGTGAAGTGAAGATTAACGAAGAGTTCCAGGACTTCGCCTGGGTTAAACCGGAAGATCTCCCTCATTACGATTTAAACATCGCCACACGTAAAACGTTAACATTGAAAGGGTTATTGTAAACTCAAATGGTGATAGCAGCAGGGTATTGATCCTTCAGATCATGGCATTGCACTCATCATTCAGCAGCAGAACTGCAATGCCGTAGCCACGACAAAATACTCGTAAAAATCATTTATTTTCAGACAAATAAAATAATCTCATCCGCATTCCCCTTTATATCTCCAACCTTAAACTCTTAAGGATAAATTAACCTTCAGTCTTTAACCTTTGTGGCCTGATGAAATAATTAACGATGCCCCTGTTTATCACTAAAAATAAAACTGCGGTGGCGTTAAATGGCTTTAAGGAATAATGATGTCTGACTTTTTGCCTTTCTCCCGCCCGGCAATGGGTGATGAAGAACTTGCAGCAGTTAAGGCGGTTCTGGATTCAGGGTGGATAACTACAGGTCCTAAAAATCAGCAGTTGGAAGACGCTTTCTGCCAGCTCACAGGAAACCAAAACGCCGTTGCCGTCTGTTCCGCGACGGCAGGTATGCACATTACGCTAATGGCGCTGGGTGTGGGTGAAGGCGATGAAGTGATCACCCCGTCGATGACGTGGGTATCTACACTCAACATGATTGTCCTGCTGGGCGCCACACCGGTGATGATCGATGTCGACCGCGATACGCTGATGGTGACCCCCGAGCAAATAGAAGCCGCTATTACACCACGAACCAAAGCTATTATTCCCGTGCACTATGCCGGGGCCCCAGCCGATCTTGATGCCATTTACGCCATCGGTGAACGCCATGGAATCCCTGTTATTGAAGATGCAGCGCACGCCGTCGGAACGTTATACAAGGGTCGTCATGTTGGTGCTCGTGGTACCGCAATCTTTTCCTTTCACGCTATCAAGAATGTTACCTGTGCAGAGGGAGGGTTAATTGTTACTGACGACAGCCAGTTCGCTCAACGGCTTCGCAGCCTGAAATTTCACGGCCTGGGTGTAGATGCTTATGACCGTCAAACCTATGGTCGCGCGCCGCAGGCTGAAGTTCTCGCGCCGGGATACAAGTACAACCTGACTGACATCAACGCCGCCATCGCCCTGGTGCAGTTGAACAAGCTGGATCGTCTGAACGCACGCCGTGCGCAAATTGCGCAGCAGTATCAACAGGCGCTGACCGATACACCGTTTCAACCGCTCACCCTGCCTCAGTGGTCGCATGTGCACGCCTGGCATTTGTTCATCATTCGCGTGGATGAAGCCCGCTGTGGGCTGAGCAGAGATGCTCTGATGGAATCACTAAAGGCCAGAAATATTGGCACAGGCCTGCATTTTCGCGCGGCCCACACGCAGAAATATTATCGCGAACGTTTCACCGATCTTTCTCTGCCTAATACCGAATGGAATAGCGCACGCATTTGTTCACTGCCGCTTTTTCCCGACATGACCGACGATGACACACAACGCGTCATTACGGCACTTCGCCAGATTGCAGGACAATAAGCATGTTTGAAGCCACACCGATTAGTAAAGTCTCGGTGGTCATTCCCGTTTTTAACGAACAGGAAAGCCTGCCAGAATTAATCAGGCGCACCAGCGCCGCCTGCGAAAAACTGGATACTGAATATGAAATTCTGCTCATTGATGACGGTAGCAGTGACAATTCGGCTCAACTGATGATGGACGCCTCCCAGGCACCGAACAGCCATATTGTCTCTATTCTGTTGAATCGAAACTATGGGCAACACTCGGCGATTATGGCCGGTTTCAGCCACGTCACTGGCGACCTGATCATCACGTTGGATGCTGATTTACAAAACCCGCCAGAGGAGATCCCGCGACTGGTTGCCACAGCAAAAGAAGGCTTCGATGTCGTCGGAACGGTGCGTCAGAACCGCCAGGACAGCCGCTTTCGTAAGACCGCCTCACGGATGATCAATCATCTGATTCAGCGCACAACCGGTAAAGCAATGGGCGATTATGGCTGCATGCTGCGCGCCTATCGCCGTCACATCGTCGATGCCATGTTGCATTGCCAGGAGCGCAGCACCTTTATTCCTATTCTGGCTAACATCTTTGCCCGCCGCGCCACGGAAATCCCGGTACACCATGCCGAACGTGAATTTGGCGACTCTAAGTACAGTTTCATGCGTCTGATAAACCTGATGTATGACCTGGTAACCTGCCTGACCACCACGCCATTGCGTATGTTGAGCCTGCTGGGCAGCATCATTGCCGCCACAGGCTTTACCCTGTCGGTCCTGCTTGTTGTTCTTCGCCTGACGCTCGGCCCGCAGTGGGCGGCAGAAGGTGTGTTTATGCTGTTTGCCGTGCTGTTTACCTTTATCGGCGCGCAATTCATTGGCATGGGATTACTCGGCGAATATATCGGTCGCATCTATAACGATGTCCGCGCACGCCCTCGCTATTTTGTTCAACACGTTATCCGTCCACAAACCACGCAGTCAACTGAGGAAAACCGCGCATGAAAGCCGTCGTATTTGCCTATCACGATATGGGATGTCAGGGGGTTCAGGCCCTGTTGGATGCGGGTTATGACATCGCTGCTATTTTTACGCACGCCGATAACCCAGGTGAAAAAGCGTTTTTTGGCTCAGTTTCCCGCCTCGCTGCCAGCGCAGGAATTCCAGTGTATGCTCCGGACGAGGTCAATCATCCGCTGTGGATCGAGCGGATCGGCCAGCTCGCCCCTGATGTGATCTTCTCATTCTACTATCGCCATTTACTCAGCAACGAGATCCTGCGTCTTGCGCCTGCGGGTGCCTTTAATCTGCACGGCTCATTACTGCCCAAATATCGTGGCCGTGCACCGTTGAACTGGGTATTAGTCAATGGTGAAACCGAAACAGGTGTGACGCTTCACCGCATGGTCAAGCGCGCAGATGCCGGTGCCATCGTCGCCCAACAACGCATTACCATTTCCCCCGATGACGTGGCACTAACCCTGCACCATAAATTATGCCAGTCTGCCCGCGAGGTACTGGCGCAGGCGCTGCCAGCCATCAAGGCCGGTGATTTTCAGGAATACCCACAACAGGAAGCCGACGCCACCTGTTTTGGTCGCCGCACGCCCGAAGACAGTTTCCTCGACTGGAACAAACCCTGCGCACAACTGCATAACATGGTTCGCGCCGTGTCCGATCCATGGCCCGGCGCATTTAGCTATGCCGGTACGCAAAAATTCACCATCTGGTCATCGCGCCAAAGTGCAAATACATCTGCGGCTCTGCCGGGAACGGTTATCTCCGTATCACCATTGCTGATTGCGTGTGCCGATGGTGCACTCGAAATCATTACCGGGCAAGCGGGTGATGGCATTACTATGCAGGGCTCACAGCTGGCACAAGTTTTGGGTCTGGTTGCAGGTTCCCGCCTCAACAGCCAGTCCGTTTCCGCCAGCAAACGTCGCACCCGCGTTTTGATCCTTGGCGTTAACGGTTTCATTGGCAACCACCTGACCGAACGCCTGCTACGCGAAGATAACTACGAAATCTACGGACTTGATATTGGCAGCGATGCGATTGAGCGTTTTCTGCAACACCCACGATTCCATTTTGTGGAGGGTGATATCAGCATTCACTCCGAATGGATTGAATATCATGTGAAAAAATGCGACGTCGTGCTGCCACTGGTCGCCATTGCCACACCGATTGAATATACCCGCAACCCGCTGCGCGTCTTCGAACTCGATTTTGAAGAAAACCTGAAAATTATTCGCTACTGTGTCAAGTACCGCAAACGCATCATTTTCCCATCAACATCTGAAGTCTATGGTATGTGTACCGATAAAGACTTCGATGAAGACAGCTCCAACCTGATCGTCGGTCCGGTTAATAAACCGCGCTGGATCTACTCGGTTTCTAAACAACTGCTGGATCGCGTCATTTGGGCATACGGTGAAAAAGAAGGGCTACGTTTCACCTTATTCCGTCCGTTTAACTGGATGGGACCGCGTCTGGACAGCCTGAACGCCGCACGTATCGGCAGCTCACGCGCCATTACCCAACTGATCCTGAATCTGGTGGAAGGCTCCCCCATCAAGCTGATTGAAGGCGGCAAGCAGAAGCGCTGCTTTACCGACATTCGTGACGGTATCGAAGCCCTGTTCCGCATCATTGAAAACGACGGCGGGCGCTGTGACGGCGAGATCATCAATATCGGTAATCCGGATAATGAAGCAAGTATTCAGGAACTGGCTGAAATGCTCCTTTCCTGCTTCGAAAAACATCCATTGCGCCAACACTTCCCACCGTTTGCTGGTTTCCGTGACGTTGAGAGTAGCAGCTACTATGGCAAAGGCTACCAGGACGTTGAGCACCGCAAACCCAGTATTCGTAACGCCAAACGTTGCCTGAACTGGGAACCAGCAATCGATATGCAAAAAACGGTTGAAGAGACGCTGGACTTCTTCTTACGCAGTGTGGATATCACGGAACACACATCATGACCAAAGTGGGCTTGCGAATAGATGTCGATACATTCAGGGGGACACGCGAAGGCGTGCCCCGCCTGCTGGAGACATTGAACCGGCATAACGTTCGGGCAAGTTTCTTTTTTAGCGTCGGGCCCGACAACATGGGGCGCCATCTCTGGCGTCTGGTGAAGCCGCAATTTTTGTGGAAGATGCTGCGCTCAAATGCAGCCTCACTCTACGGGTGGGATATTTTACTGGCCGGCACCGCCTGGCCTGGAAAAGAAATTGGCCTGGCCAATGCGGCCATCATTTCGCAAGCAGCCCGGTATCACGAAACTGGCTTACACGCCTGGGATCATCATGCCTGGCAATCTCGAAGTGGCGGCTGGAACGATAAACAGCTGATTGATGATATTTCGCGGGGCATTAATGCGCTCGAAACGATCATCGGCCACCCTGTCACCTGTTCTGCCGTAGCTGGCTGGCGTGCCGACTCACGCGTCGTCGATGCGAAAGAAACATTCCATCTGCGCTATAACAGCGATTGCAGGGGAACATCGTTATTCCGTCCTGTACTTGAAACAGGAGAAATGGGTACGCCACAAATTCCGGTCACGCTACCGACATGGGATGAGGTGGTTGGTCAGGAGGTGCAGGCAGCAGACTTCAACGACTATATTCTCTCCCGCATTCAGAGGGACAAAGGCACCCCGGTCTACACGATTCACGCAGAGGTGGAAGGCATTGCTTTTCAGCAAAAATTTGACGATCTGCTCATTCGTGCCGCCGACGCAGGGATTACGTTTTGTCCACTGGGCGAACTGTTACCAGACGATATCAGTACACTGCCAACGGGCCAGATCGTTCGTGGCAAAATACCCGGCAGAGAGGGATGGCTCGGCTGCCAGCAACCCGCGAGTGTGACACCATGAAATCCGCACGTTACGCCCTGGCATTTGTCGCATTTATTGCACTGTATTTTATTTTACCCATCAATAGCCGCCTGCTCTGGCAGCCCGACGAAACGCGCTATGCTGAAATCAGCCGGGAAATGCTGACGTCTGGCGACTGGATCGTCCCACATTTTTTAGGGCTACGCTATTTTGAAAAACCCATCGCGGGATACTGGTTAAACAGCATCGGGCAATGGCTGTTTGGCGCCAATAATTTTGGCGTCAGAGCGGGCGCAATTTTTGCAACATTGCTGACGGCACTGCTGGTCGCCTGGCTGGCAATGCGGCTATGGCGTGATAAACAAACGGCCATACTCTCTGCCGTTATCTTTCTAACGTTTTTCTCTGTTTACAGTATTGGAACCTATGCGGTACTTGATCCCATTATCGCGCTGTGGCTAATGGCGGGTATGTGCTGTTTTTGGGAGGGAATGCAGGCCACCACCAGAACACGTAAAATTGTCGCCTTTTTGCTGTTAGGATTCACCTGTGGTATGGGCGTGATGACCAAAGGCTTTCTCGCGCTCGCTGTCCCCGTCCTCAGCGTACTGCCATGGATTGTCGTGCAAAAGCGCTGGAAAGAGATCTTTATTTACGGTCTGTTGTCGATTATCAGCTGTATTGCCATTGTCCTGCCGTGGGGACTGGCGATTGCACAACGCGAACCAGACTTCTGGCACTACTTTTTCTGGGTTGAGCATATTCAGCGTTTTGCGCAGGATGATGCCCAACATAAAGCACCATTCTGGTACTACATACCGATTTTCGTGGCGGGTGCCTTACCCTGGCTCGGGCTACTACCGGGTGCATTGCGTACCGGCTGGCGTGAACGGGATGTACCACGTAGCGCCTTATACCTGCTGAGCTGGATTATTATGCCGATCCTGTTTTTCAGTATCGCCAAAGGGAAGTTGCCAACCTATATTCTTTCCTGCTTCGCACCGCTGGCAATCCTTACCGCACGGTTTGGCTTGCAGGCTGCTGAAAAAGGTTCTGCAGCCCTGCGCGTCAACAGTTGGATCAACATTCTGTTCGGTGTTACTGGTATTGTCGCCACATTTATCGTATCCACGCTCGGACCGTTGAAGACACCGGTCTGGTCGCATATCGAAACGTACAAAGTGTTTTGCTCATGGGGTATCTTTATCACCTGGACGCTATTTGGCTGGTATACGCTTAACAACAGTGAAAAAAACTGGAGATTAGCTGCGCTGTGCCCGCTGGGGCTGGCGCTGTTGTTCGGCTTCTCAGTACCTGACCGGGTAATGGAATCCAAACAGCCACAGTTTTTTGTCGAGATGACAAAAGAGTCGCTGGAGTCGAGCCGTTATATTTTCACCGACAGCGTTGGCGTTGCCGCAGGACTAGCCTGGAGCCTGAAACGCGATGACATCAACATGTACGGGCAAACAGGTGAGTTAAAATACGGCCTTAATTATCCAGATGCCCAGGGACGCTTCGTCAGCCGGGATGACTTTGCCAGCTGGTTGGCGCAACATCGTCAGGAAGGGATCATTACGCTCGTGCTGTCAATTTCGAAGGATGAGGATATTAATCAGCTTGCCATTCCCCCCGCTGACTATATCGACAATCAGGGGCGCCTGGTCTTGATTCAGTACAGGCCTAAATGATCTGGCTAATCTTAGTCCTTGCCAGCCTGCTCAGCGTCTGTGGGCAATTGTGCCAGAAGCAGGCCACCCGCCCGGTACCCGCCCACGCGCGAACACGCTATATCACGCAGTGGATTGGTCTGGCGCTGGCCTGTCTGGGACTGGCCATGCTGCTCTGGCTGGCAGTATTGCAGAATATTCCCGTCGGTATCGCCTACCCAATGCTAAGCCTGAACTTTGTATGGGTCACGCTGGCGGCATGGAAAATCTGGCGCGAACCTGTCACAACGCGTCACTGGTTGGGGGTTGGGCTACTCATCACCGGCATCTTTATTCTTGGGAGCGCGGTGTAATGGGCATCTTTTGGGGGCTGTGTAGCGTGATTATTACGTCGGTTGCTCAGCTTAGTCTGGGTTACGCGATGGATAATCTGCCGCCCATGCTGCAACCGCTGGCGTTTATCTCCGCCGTTTTTTCAACCAGCAGCAGCGCATTCGCCTTATATGGCGGGCTGGTAGGTTATTTACTGTCAGTGATGTGCTGGCATAAAGCCCTGCATCAGCTCGCGCTGAGCAAAGCCTATGCCTTGCTCAGCCTCAGCTATGTACTGGTGTGGATCGCATCAATGATTTTACCTGGCTGGCAAGGAACCTTCTCAGTAAAAGCCCTGGTGGGTGTGCTGTGTATTATGGCGGGATTAATGACCATATTCTTACCTGTCCGCCAACACTCGCCCTGAGATCATTTATCGTCAGACAGCTGTCGCAGACGCTCCCATTCTTCACAGAGATACTGTCTGGCATCAATGATTTTAATCACTCGCGATGTGTCACGGTTAATACAATACTGGGCATCTTTTAGCGGTGACAGGAGATCGCCGGCTTTTACACGCTCACAGGCTTGCGCTTCAGCCAGCATTTTCAACGAACCACCGGTATCAGAAAGTACAATATAGAGCCTCCCTGCTTTTTGGTTAAAACAAGACTTCTTCACATGCCATTCCATAGCGCACCTTTTGCTAATGATTTTCACACCAGGTTACACTTTAGCAGATAAACCAAAGGACAATGGCCAGGGAGTGGCAATTATGCGAGATAAATTTAATGCTTTCTTAAGCTTTACCGCAGGTACGGACCCACTCCAGCAGCGCCCGGCGAGAAATCTTAATACCACCGCTTTTCAATTCTGCGGGTAAAGTGAGCCAACGAATGGGTTGCTGGAAACGTGCCAGCTTATCTTTCACCCATTCTGCCAGATCAATACTTCCGGCTTCGGCATCGTACTCCACAACCGCAACGGGGCGGTGGCCAAATTCTTCATCTTCTATTGGAACAATAAAAGCTTGCAGAACATGGGGATGCGATACAATAACGCGCTCTACCTCTTCCGGTTGGATCCCTTCCCCGCCACTAAAAAACAGGTTGTCCATCCGCCCGACAATGGTTAGCTTGCCATCATGCACGATGCCACGATCGCGGGTGGCAAACCAGCCTTGCGCATTAACCAGCGGATAAAGCTGTCCGTTACGCCAGTACCCTTGCGCCATGCTGGCGGCACGCAGCCAGACTTCATCATCAACAATCCTGACTTCTCTGCCTGGTAGTGCAGAGCCGACATCCGCCTTACCATCGGCTTCTTTCGCACAAACCGTGGAGGCAAACTCCGTCAACCCGTAACCGCACCAGCAGCGAATACCCTGCTCACGCGCTTGTTCAGTCAATTCAACAGGAATCGCTGCACCTCCCAGCAACACGGTCTTTAGCGATACCGGTGTGTTATTGACCAACAGCCGCCAAAGCTGCGTGGGAACCAGCGAAGCATGGGTACAACCCGCCAGCATCTGCTCTAACGGCTGCTTATCGCGCACGGTCATACGCGCCCCCGCAAACAGCCAGCGCCACATAATCCCCTGACCGGAAACGTGAAATAACGGTAGCGAGAGCAACCAGTCATCGTCTTCGCCAAATGGCATCAGTGACAGCACCCCCTGCGCACTCGCCAAATGCGCCTGACAAGTATGTACCGCCGCTTTAGGCAGTCCGGTTGAGCCGGAGGTTAACGTCATAGTGCTCAAGCGCTGAGGCAACCAGGCGGCAGCATGCTCGCCAGACGGTTCCAGCATCCGCAGCAGTGTCAGTCCCGGGAGCGGACTTTCTCCTTCCAGATCCAACACAAAACACAGCGTCAGATCCGGGATTAACGCATCCAGCAACGACTGTGGCAACTGCGGGTTCACAGGTAAAATTCGTGCCCCGCACTGCAACAATGCCAGCCAGGCCAGCAGCGAACGGGGATGATTCCAGGCGCGGAGCAATATGCCATCGCCCTCTTCTACACCTTGAGCCGCAAAGCCGCTTGCCAGGCAATCGACTCGTGCACAGAGATCGCCCCAGCTTAACACCTCATCATTGAGGCGTAAGGCTGGCACGTCCGCACGAGCCTGCCGCCAGTGACGCCACGGCCAGTCAGTAAAATCAGGAGTATCGGACAACCGCACCAGGCCCGATGCGCTTGCGCCATCGGGCATTTCCCACTGGGTCATAGCAATCGTTCCAGCGCATCTATCTCAATGCACGGCAACGGACTGCCTGGCCACGCGCGTACCTGCTGGCACTGCATCAGACTGAGCGTATCCAGGCCAGGGATAGTCTGTGGCGTCAACCAGGCGGCGATGCGCGCCAGCTGGGTTAAGCCCAGGCTCGACTCGATAGAGGAGCTGATTACGGCGGTGAGACCGAGCGCGTGTGCGGCTTCAACCTGCTCACGAACCTTGTCGAGGCTACCCGTCAGCGTAGGCTTGATGACGACAGCCTTCACGCCCTCTTCGGCCATAAAGGTGAAATCGGCTTCACGCAGACTTTCATCCCAGGCAATGGCAATCCCTGTTTCACGCGAGAACGCGCGGGAATCATCACGGGTTTTACACGGCTCTTCGAGGAAGGCAATGCGCCCGCGATACTCAGGATTGACATATTTCGCAAACTGCTGGGCTTTCAGCGGCGTCCAGGCACGATTGGCGTCAAGCCGCAGGTGCAGTTCCGGGATCGCCTCCAGCAACAGGTTAACGACCATACCGTCGCGAACAGCCTCATACAGACCGACTTTTACCTTCGCAACTTTCTCGCCAGGCATGTCTGCCAGTTGCAGCACCAGATCGTCAGGATCACCTGTACACAACGGCGCAGCACGATAGTCCGCCGCCTCAGGCAACGTACCCGCAAGCTCGGCCAGCGCACAGCTAACACCAAATGCGACGGCAGGCAGCGTTGGTAAGGATGAATCCCCCTGCTGCCAACCGTTAACCCAGGCCAGCAGCGCAGTTTGCGCCTCTTCCCAGGTTTCCTGGCTGAAGCCCGGTAGTGGAGAGATCTCTCCCCACCCTTCGCGCTCGCCGTCACGAAGACAAACGTACAGCCCGTCACGCGTTTTTAACCGCCTGTCACGCAAAATCACCCCCGCGTCCATGGGGATCTGCCAACGGTATACCTGCGCGCTACGCATTACGGATTCCGTTTGAATTTGCTGAAGTCAGGCTGGCGTTTCTGGTTAAAGGCGTTACGGCCTTCCTGACCTTCTTCCGTCATGTAGAACAGCATGGTCGCGTTACCGGCCAGCTCCTGCAGACCTGCCTGACCATCACAGTCGGCATTCAGTGCAGCTTTCAGGCAACGCAGCGCCATCGGGCTGTTTTGCAGCATTTCACGACACCAGCGCACAGTCTCTTTTTCCAGATCGACCAGCGGAACCACGGTATTGACCAGGCCCATATCCAGCGCCTGTTTTGCATCGTATTGACGGCACAGGAACCAGATTTCACGTGCTTTTTTCTGACCTACGATGCGTGCCATGTAGGACGCGCCCCACCCGCCGTCGAAGGAACCGACTTTCGGGCCAGTCTGACCAAAGATGGCGTTTTCAGCCGCAATAGTCAGATCACACATCATGTGCAGCACATGACCACCACCGATGGAATACCCGGCCACCATCGCGACAACCGGTTTCGGACAAGTGCGAATTTGGCGCTGGAAGTCCAGAACGTTCAGATGATGCACTCCGGAATCATCCTGGTATCCGCCGTAATCGCCACGTACTTTTTGATCGCCACCCGCGCAGAACGCTTTATCGCCCGCACCGGTCAGAATAATCACGCCAATATTGTCATCATAGCGAGCATCCGCCAGCGCCTGAATCATCTCTTTGACGGTGACAGGACGGAAAGCATTGCGTACCTGCGGACGATTAATGGTGATTTTTGCGATACCGTCGGTGGATTTCTCATAGCGAATGTCGGTGTAGCCTTCAGAGCAGTCAAGCCATTCTACCGGTGCGTAAAGCATTGTTTCATCAGGATAAATCATAAAATGTCCTATAGTCAGCGACGCAGAATCTGAGCCAGACAGTCCACCACGCCAGCGGGATTCTCCCGATGCGCGTTGTGTCCGGCATTACGAATCACATGGTTCGGTACGGATAGTTCCGCCGCCAGAGCGCGGAATTTATCGTCACGTTCACCACATAAATAATAAAACGGAAATGTGCGCGTTTTCAGTTGCACACGTAAATCAGGTTGTACGGCCAGCGAGGTGGCTTCCAGCATTGCCGCCAACGTTTCACCCTTATTCTGGCAGCGTAAAGCGACCAGCGCCTCTCTTTCGGTCATATCCAGCGAAGCGAAAACCGGTTGCTGGTACCAGTCATTAAATACATCGTGCAACGGCTCACGGCGAAAACGTGCGGCCCAACGTCCATCTGAAAGACGACGCTGAACGCGCTCATCTTCGTGTTGTAAGCCCGGGTGCCCACCTTCAACAACCAGACCGCAGAGTCCCGGCATCCCCTGACAGGCCGCCATCATTGCGACTCTGCCGCCAAGCGAATATCCCACCAGCCAGTAGTTAAGTATGTTGTAACTAAGCAGCGTATTACGTAACAAATCGCTAACGTCATCGAATCCGTTCACGCTGATATCAGCAGAACCGCCGTGGCCAGGCAGGTCGATATACAACCGCGAATAGTCCGGGAATGCTTCACCGACCGCCTGCCATTCCCGGCGATCACCGGAAAATCCGTGCAGGAAAACCAGCCAGGGGTAGTCGGATTGGCCGTGTTCAACCACCGCGTGCAGCACCCGGCGCGCCAACTCAGGAATAACGACAGCCCACGGCTGGCGTTTCTCCGCCGGATGCAGCTCAAGCCAGCGATCGATATGACAAATCAGGCGACGACCACGATGATGCGCCGAATCCTGACGCCCCGGCAGGTTGTCCACCTGCCAGTACTCGTCAGACTCGCAGGTCGCCAGCCACTGCAAAACGCGTTTGCTGGTCAGGCTGCAGCCCAGTTGCTGCTGCCACTCGACACCGGTATCGTCCATATCGCCGTACAACGGTTCGGCAACCGGACAGTTTATATGAACGCCGCCGGAGTGTAGCGCACCAAGCGCCTGGTCGAGAGTCGATATCAGCCAACTGGCGGGAATATCCTGTGATGGCCGCGGTAGGGATATCGTCTGCGACGAATGCGAGGCAAACATGCCCGGCTGACGAAGGGTTTGGTTCGCACCGCAGTCAATCAGCTCCGGCGGCCGGTCTGCGGTGAGTAAAATGAGTTTTTCACCGGTCAATCCGGCTTCTATCAGCGCCAGATAGAAGTTGGCCGTCGCGGTGCCAGAGGTGACAATCACCGCCACCGGCTGGCCGTTGGCCTTCGCCAGCCCTGGTGCCAGGTGACCGAGGCCGCCTTCGTCAAAGTGAATATGATGAATAAATGCACGGTTTTCCGCCGCCAGGGTTAAAGGTGTTGAGCGCGAACCGGGCGCAATGCAGATATGCTGCACGTCGTGGCGCGTTAAAGCTTCAAGGATCACCACCGCCCAACGTCGGTTGAATGCGCTTACTGACATGAATTTGTCCGGTATCAACAATTGAGGCTAAGTATAGATAATACAAAGTGATCGAGCTTTGATATACATCGTTTTATCCAGGCTTTGTCAGCAATAACGAACGCAATCCTGCAGCTTTATTTTCAATTTCTTGCCACTCTTGTTCGGAGTCCGAACCGCTGACAATTCCTGCCCCGGCGTACAATCTAAGCGTATCGTGCTCTACTTTTGCCGAACGCAGAGAGACGCAGCATTCACTTCGCGCCAGCGACAGATAACCAGCAGACCCGGCATACCCGTCGCGGGCAAAAAGCTCATTGCGGATGATGAAATCCAGAACGGCCAGTTCTTCATCGCCGTTGCGCTGCTGCCAGTAAAATTGCGGCCAGTGCGGCTGATGACTATACCACAGCAGAGGGTCAAAAGCGTTATTCAGCACGAAGGGGATATCGAAAATTCGCGTGCCGGGGGATGGCGGGAAATCTTCAGCCAGACAGCTGGACAGGCTTTCCAGCACGGTGGAAACAGACAGCTCGCAAACCTCCACGGAGTAAAAAACCACATTATAAGGGGTACTGCGGCGAAATAGCAGTACTCACGATGAGGGAACGGTTTTAGCCAGCATGATGGTTAGTGGGTGGCAATTTCGCGTGCCATGCCCACATGATCGATACCGTCCTCGTCATAAACCTCGGTGACCGGCACAAAGCCGAAGCTAACGTAAAGTTTTTGTAGATGCGTCTGAGCGCCAAGATAGATAGCCTTTTGTGCCAGTGCTGACGACAGCTGGCCAGCACCTGCTCCATCAGTTGATAACCCAGCTTCTCGCCGCGCACCGCCGGGCTGACAATTACCCGCCCAATCACCGCCGGCTCAAACTCATCATCGCTCTTGACCATACGCGCGCAGGCCACCAGTTCATCACCGTGCCAGCCGAGAAGATGGCGATCATCTGTTCGGTCTCCCCGGCCTGCGGTGCAGCCGCCCGACGCAGGGTTTAACGCTTGATCAGGAAGATGGTCGGGTAATTGATAGCCTCAGGTATCCTGGCCCATCAACGCCGGGGAAAAAGCTGGCTATTTTCGGCGATACCTCCCCCTGTCCCTAGGCACTGGAACTGGCGCGCGGCGTAAATGCTATGGTTCATCAAGTGACTCTCGAGCAGGCGATGGCGGAAAAAGCCAACGGGCGCGGGCATTCGTCAAGCTAGCAAACGACTGCATTGGCGAGGGAGGTATGCGTTGGTACTCTTATCGCCACTCACTTTAGTTTTCGCTATGATGCGCAAGGCTGTCAGCGGTTGCGGGCAGAGTGTCGGGAAGTATTCCCGTCAACCGTGCTGGCAGAAGATTTTCGGGTTATACCGTAGATTAAAAAAGCGTAATGCGGCAAATAAGAAGAGTCACGATTACGCCAATATTTATTCTTCAACATAATTATTATAACGCAGGGTATATTTTAAATTTCGATAACCGAGATAATCCTGTATAGCGTCGTCATCAACCCCTTTTTTGCCCAACTCATAGCCGCAAGCATGACGCAGCATTCGCGGATGGATATTTTTCTTTAGCGAAACGTTGACGGGTCATTTTATTTCCCCGTGAAGAGATAAATAGCAGATCGCTACGGGCCGGATAGCACTTTCTTCTGGCCAGCAACCAGCGCTGTAATGAAATAATCTCTTTGGGTTGTAATAGATGATACCCTGAGATATCATGACGCGCCCGGCGAACATAAACCCGCCTCCCCGAAAAGTCAATATATCGCAAAGTTAATGCGGTAATTTCGTTAATTCGACCACCGTGCAAAAAGCACATTTTGATCATGCAGCTATTTCTCTCAGGATGAGCACAATAATGTGCAGCGAGCACCAGGCGCTCAACGTCTTTCACGCTAAGATATTCCGTTGCAACCTGCATACGACATTCCTTTTCATCCATTTGATACATAAAATTACTGATAAGTAAAAGTCATCTGCACCACTGATTCGAATTTCCCGACCGTTACCCCGCCCTGGGTCGAATATAATCGAGCAGCCAGCGGAAATTCACCCTTGCCGGTACTGCTGTTAATAGCAATAGTCATCTGGTCCTGATTTTTATAGGTTGTGGAATGGTCGGTATTGGTTATTTGCAGTGCAATATTCTGCGCTGCGTCGCTGGCGGCCATATTGGCGAAATGCGCCGCGTCATCACCATCGGTGACACCAACAAATTTCACCGTCGCTTTGGTGGTTCCTGCCGGGCAGTTTTCTATATTTAAGATAAAGGTTTCCCACTCCGATGCATTACCGGCCGTTTGCATATCTACGTTCAGAAGCGTGCCAAATTTCACCTCCTGATACTGGGTGTCGGTACTCACGTCACAGGGAAGAAAATAGATATTCCCTTTTACATTCAAAGGTATTCCGCCCCATGATGAAAAAACAGGCAGCAACAATACCAGCCACAGCACCTTTTTCATTATTTGCCCCTGTTATTCAATTTCTGCCTGAATGGTTGCCGTGGCCGTAAATCCACCGCCGTCGGGTACATTTCCGGAGGTATTAATCGGATAGATTTTCATGGTCGTATCCCCAGTCTGAGTTGAATAATTCATATTGATCGGAAGCATCCCTGAGATAACGGGGATTTTGACGCCGGTAATACTTTCAATCCGTACCGCAATATCGCTATTAGTCGTCGCTAGCGCACTATTGTCATGACTATCCTGCCCCCCCTGGAATGAAAGAGATATTTTTACTCCAGCGGAAATATTGGTACATGCCACCATCATATTTACCGTATGCGGAGTAAACCCCATCGGCATCTGGCTGGCCGTTTTGAAGTTATTAGCAGCAATATTGCCAAAATCGACGTTAATCGGCTGGCCAGTATTAATTTCACAGGATTGCGGTACCGTTACCGAGCCACTCATTGAGATCTGCGTCATGGGAATTGAGCTGTAACTCCCTGAGGTCCTCGTTCCGTAGACATTGAGGATTATCGTCGGTGGAATTACCACCTGACCGACAAACGGCCGGGTAAAATAGAGTGAAATATATCCTCGCGAACCGGTATCAAACGCTGAACCATTCGAGCCGCAAGTAAGTGAAGTATCATACAGATTACTCTTATTCATCACAGGAGTCGGAACATACTGATTCAGATGTCCTGCAATAAATAACTCACTGGCAATTTCCAGGTATTTATTCAGACGGTAAAAATTTAGCCCCCTGCGGGTTTGCGTCTCAGCTAATCCAGGGATTGTCGCTTTATAAAGAACAGGGCCATAGGAATTTCTGCTCACGCAATCGCATTTTGCTATATAGGTTCCCCCGGTATTCCAATGATAAAGGCGATCAAACTCCATTCCGGTCTGGTTTTGCGAGGGGCTAGTAAATGTATTAATAAACGAAAAACTGTCCTGAAACGGAGCGCCACTATTATTCTGACACCAGCCAGTTGCCGCCATAGCCTGCGGCGACACAATAAGCGCTGTCAGGCTTGCTAATATACCCCATGAAAATCGTTTCATTATCTCTACATCCTTTCGATTAACGACATAGCCCCTGGGCTACAATAATGCCGATGAGGGTTTTTCCTGACGGTAATGCATACTGGACCCGGCAGCGCTCTTGTGCGCCTGCCCCCCATTTCACATTGAGTACACCGTTAGATTCCAGTCCGCTCAGGTAGACTTGCCCACCATCGCCAACGATAAAAGCCTGCTCTGACACCGCAGCTCCGGGTATGCTAACCATGGCACCGAATGGTACAGGCTGACCATTCGCTCGACGCACCGTCATTAGCACCCGGTTGCCCACGCTGGTGGCGTAATTTGCGCGAACCACAGCTCCGCGAGTCGGCACCACCGTCTGAGTAGTGAGTTCAAGATCAACATCATCCGGCATCGTACTGGTATCAAGGGTTAACGTGTTTTTACGATATGGCGAGGCATAAGGCACCACGGTATAGCCTCGCCAGTCAGTCCTGACGCCAGTCTGGTTATTCACGCCGACCCCCGCAGCTCCGGGAGCTTTAATTAAGGCAAGGGTTTCACCAAAAGGCTGCCCCAACGTCAGGCCGTTCTCATGCACCAGCGCTCCACCGCGCAGGGAGTAATTGAGACGATGGCTATATTTATCATGGCTGTAGCCGCCTGTAAGCTCAGCATAGGTCGCACGCCAGTCTGCATTGACGCTGCCACTCTCTCCCCTTCCCTGACTGGTATACCCTTCCTGTACGCTCCAGCTCAGGTTATTACGCTCCAGAAAGGTGCCGGAGAGACCCAGATTGTTGTTGGTTGAACCATTTTTGCTGCTATTCAGGGAGTAGCTGGCATAAACCGGCTTCGGCAGCCATTCGCCCAGAGGAATGCTAATGCTCAGCGCGAACAGGTGATCTTCATCATTACGCTTGCCGGTGCTCTGGTCGGTTGTATTGCGGTTATAGCTGTAGTTCATGCTATAGCTGATGCCGTACCAGCTGTTGCTGTAACCGACACCAACGGATTCCATGGTGCGCCCGGTGTTCCAGTAATCTTCTCGGATATAGCTCAGCGACATCGACCCCATTTCATCGCCAAGACTCTGGCTAAGGGTCATTTCTCCCCGGTTACGCCGCCGTTCGATTGAAGAGGTATAATTGTCATCCCGATAGGTATCCAGCACTTCCTGCATCCCCCAATAACCACTGGTCGCATAGCGATATCCTGCAAGGGAGACGTTAGTGCCTAAGCCTGGGAGATCTTTGCTGTAACGAACACGAACCGACTGGCCGTTCTCTTTGTCTTTATCCTGGCGGTTAGACCAGGCCTGGGTGACATCTGTCGATACGGCACCAAATTCACCGAGGTTTTTACCCATCCCCAACGCCAACGACTGATATTTACTGCTAAATTGTCCACCGCCATATAAGGTCAACCCCCACGGCAGGCCAAAAATAGCCGTCGCCTGAGTGAGAGGCGTCTCATCAATGCTATTGTCGTAGGCGCGATAGACGCCGGAAGTCACACTATATTTCAGACGGCCCTCACGCTGCAGGACAGGGAGGGAAGCATAAGGCACTATCAAGTTCTGCTCACTGCCATCGGATTCTTTGATGGTGACAGATAAGTCGCCCGAACCACCGGTTGGATACATATCGGTGATTTCAAAAGCGCCAGGGGAGACGTAGGTCTGGTAAATCTCATATCCATTCTGACGAATAATGACCTGAGCATTAGTTCGTGCAATCCCGCGGACGACCGGCGCATAGCCGCGCAGGCTTTCCGGCAGCATATCGTCATCGGAAGCTAGCATCGCCCCACGAAAAGGTATGCCGTCGAAAACATCAGCATCGGTGCTGCTGTCCCCCAGCGTCATCACCCCTTGCAGGGCATGAATATTGCGCTGAGCATAGGTATAAACCGTATCCCAACTGTTACTGGACTCTCCACCACTGCTGCTGCGGTTCCAGGTTGTGTAGTTACGCAAACGCCACGGCCCAATGTTGATTCCGGGACGCAGGTTAACGTATTGATTGTCGCTATTCGGCATGTCGTTCCGGCGCGACCAGTTGTTTGCCCCGCTCAAAGAGTAGTTCAACAGAAGCGCAGTAACCCCGTCATCCCACTGCTTCGGGTCAACCCAGCCCCGTGCCGCGCTATAAACCGCAGCCTGAGGGAAGCTTAATAGCAGCCGCTGCTGGCTAAAACGAAAGTCTGATTTTGCCTGCGGTATGACATCCAAATCCGCACAGTCCGCCGATTTGCGTCCTAACTCGGGAAATTGCGCAACGCGCACGCCCCATTCGGCAAGCTCCTCGACGCTCAGACAGGGCTGTAATTCCGTTGTGCCCGAGACTCGACTCTGCTGAAAAGTCACATCCCGGGTTTCCATAAAGACATTATTGAGGTAAATATCAACCCGATAGGTTCCCGGCTGCTGCCCTCCAGCCTGTTCATAGGCTGATAAATCCCTGACGCCCGTATGTGGGCCATCCATCTCCAGTAACGCCGGGTTAAACACATCCCGCGCCAGTGCTGCATCACACCACGGTATCAAGGCAACGGCCAGAGATCCGGCTATCCGGTTAAGCCGCCATTTGTTATGATTGTTTTTCATTCTCTCTGGAACTCCCTGGCCTGACAGCCTTTACAAATTAGCGTTATGCTGCGCGCCAATACCGCCGTAATCATTAATCAGTTTCCACTGCAAAGAGCCTGTGCTGCCGCGCGGTAATTCGAAACGAGCCGTCGCGCCAGGCGCTACCCAGTTGGCTTCTTTGACTTCTGCGCCGCCGATCTTCACCTCAGCGAAATTCATATAGAAAGCAGTTGGATTAGTGACCTGTAATGTATTACCGCTGCGCGTCCAGCGAAGCTGCTCCGTTACCATTTCCGGCGTTCCCTCAACGGATTTCGGTCGATAAATTAATTTGATACGCGTTTTAATCGCTATCTGTAACGTATTCGCACCAGCTTTAACTTGTGAGGATGGAATCGCTTTGATATTCATCCAGAACATACTTTCTTTGTTTTCCGGTAATCCACCGCTATAAATCACCCGCAGGTGGGTCTGCTGTTCACCCTCGAGGCGAAACAAAGGCGGCGTTAACAGAAAGGGAGAAGACCCGTTATCGGCCTCAACCCAACTTTGAATGAGGTAAGGCGTAGCATCATTATTCGTTACGCTCAGAGAGGACTCTTTTTTGCCGCCGGGATAAATCAGGCGAGTACCACCGGTGACGACGCCCGCATGTGCCGCAGCGCCTACCAATAGCCATCCAGCCATTAGCACTTTCAGGTATCGTTTCATCTCCAACTCCCTGGAAAAGCGAGCCGGTTACGGCTCGCTAGCACGGTCTAATAGACGGAGGATCAGTTGTAGCTGATAGTGAAGTTCGCGGCGCCGTCAGCTTTACCGACAACGATAGTCGTGTCTGTCTGGATATAACGGACACGGAACGGCAGATCGATATTGCCGCTAGCCGGAATGGTCAGGCTGGTAGAACGCGCGAACAGTGGAAGGATGTTATTGTTGCTGCCGTCAACCAGTTGCAGCGATACGCCTTTTGCCACATCAGGATCGGTACCTGCGCCAGTCAGCTTGAGTTTTTCATTGTCCCCACCAACGTTATCGCCAGAGAACAATACTGACGCTTTAGTCACGGTAGTCGGGCAGTTTTCCAGTTTAATATCGAAACCTTGCTCAGCCGCAGTAGTACCAGTACCGGCAAACGCAGTCTTAGCAATCTGTCCCATATCAACGATCAGCGGGTTAGACAGGTCGTTGACCACGTCACAACCGGCATCAATGATCTCGCCAGTAAATCTCACCTGACCGTCATCTGCCAGCACAGCACCAGAGAACGTCGCGCAACTGGCAATAACAGCAGCAAGTAATGTTTTTTTCATGATTAATCCTTTTCAATGCAATCAATGCACTAACTTAAAAGCGCAATACCGTGCGCATCCTTTTATTTACGCCTGATAGTAATAACGCAGCAAAACATTGACCCATGAAATGAGTATAATATTTTGAAGTGGTCATTTTGTATCAAACTGACCACTTCAATTAATTGGAATATATATTACCAGGGAAGGTGACTTTTATTTTATATTTACCAGGATAAAACCTAATAAACATGACAAAAAACCAAAAAGAGTAACGGAAAAAGCCATACACGTCATAAATCAAATATCATAAAAAAATAAACCGCCAATATAATTTAAATAACAACATGAAAAATATAAGAAAAAGATTGTTAATCACAAATTGACATTATTATCACCTGTGGATAGCATAGGAGTCAGTTTGATACAAAATGACTATTTCATTTACCAAACCTCCCTAAATCTCGCATCATTGCTTGCCGTATAGATAACCGTATGCTGAATATTTCTGTGCCCCAGGAAATCCTGGATTAATCGTGTGTCCACACCGTTATTAGCCAGCGCAAAGCCGCATGCGTGGCGCAGCATATGTGGATGGGCGTTGATTTCAAGCTGTGCATCCAGACTAAGATTCTTCATCATCTGATATATTCTCTGGCGCGACAACGGCTGGCCATTACGTGATAAAAAAAGCCATTCAGAATTATTTCCGGGATAATTCTTACGCACACTCAGCCACTCATTAAGTATCTTCACCTCTCGCTTATAAATAGGATGAGTCGTTGAAAAACCATTCTTCAGCCGGCTGATATAAATAACCCCACTTTCAATATCGATATCGGAAAGCCGCCAGTGGCGAATTTCGCTTACCCGACATCCATGATTAAAACACATCCACAGCAAGCAGACATCGCGCTCTGGGTTTGCTCCCTGTCTGGCCGCATCAACCAAACGTTGAACCTCCCCAATAGTTAAGTGCTTACGCCTTGATTTCATTGACTTTCTCCGCCTACAAAACACAATAGTGTGCGTATTAATAATAGTACGGAAAATAAGAGTGCAAGGGGAAACGTAAAGTGAGATTAATATGATAAAAAGCATGAGAAATACGTATATTAAAGAAAACATCCACTCAATACATATAGATAAAAAAGGACCGCCGAAGCGATCCTTATTCATTAATGGCGAGTCAAACTACATCAGCGGCTGCGGCGATACGCCGAGTGTCATCGCCGGAAAACCCATGCACAAAATCAGCCAAGGCGAACCTGCCTGAGCCTCTTTTGCCTGCGCATGCAGAATCATAGATGACTTACCTGCGCCAGCAGTTGCTGCAGGGTTTGCGCCCCGTCAGTTTCATTCACGACCAGCTCAATCACCGTTGCCACCGGTGTACGCCAGGCGTTCGTCAGTGCGTTCTCCAGTTGCGCCCAGTTCTCCGGGCGGTGATATTTGAGATCAAACATCGCCGCGGCATGCTCAAAATGGACGTTCTGCGGCATCAGGTAGAACCGTTCACGTTCGCTTTGCGGGGTTGGCAGCAGGGAGAAAATCTGTCCGCCGTTATTATTCACCACAATCAGGACAAACGGCGCGGAAACCTGGCGCAATAAGGCCAGCGCATTCAGGTCATACAGTGCCGATAAATCGCCGACGATAGCCAGCGTTGATTTCGCACTGGCACGCTGTACGCCTGCCGCCGTTGATAGCAGACCGTCAATCCCGCTCGCACCGCGATTGCTGTAAACCGGGAAACCTGCCGGAAGCTGCGAAAGTGCGTCAATCAGCCGTACAACCAGGCTGTTCCCTACGAACAACTGTCCCTGTTCTGGCAGATACTCGCGAATACGGTGCGCCAGCTGTGCTTCGCCAAACGTGTCACGGCGGGCTTCTACCGCCTGCCATGCCTGTTGCGCCAGCCGCGGGATCGCCACACACCAGGGCTGGCGTTTCTCAGCCGGATGCAGCTCCAGCCAGTCGCCCACTTTTGCCACCAGCCGACGTCCACGATGATGAGCAGGATCCAGACGTCCTTCGATATTGTCGACAATCCAGAATTCCTGGGGGTCGCAATTGGCCTGCCACTGCAGCAGTCGTTTACCGGTCAGACTACTGCCGAGCTGCACCACAATCTGCGCCTGCTCTAATTCAGCTACCGCTTTCGCGTTCCCCAGCCACAGATCGGCGCAGGGCAACGGCTGTCCGGTTTGCGACAGCACATCACCAATGAGTGGCCAACCTAACGTCTGTGCCCAGAGCGCAACTTTCTTGCCCTCTTCGGCGCTCATACGCCCGGCAAGTACCACACCACGTTTTTGCCGCCAGAAAAACCAGTCGCGCTGTTTATCACTTTCCAGTCGACGCGCTTCGCGCAACCAGGGTTTATCATCCTGCCACCAGTCACCAAGACGCTGCTGCCAGGCCAGACCCGTTTCGTCCATCTCGCCATATAAGGGTTCGGCAAACGGACAGTTTATATGAACCGCCCCGCTATGCAGCGCCGCTAAGGCGTTATCGATAGTAGACACCAGCCAGCTTGCCGGAATGTCCTGCGTCGGGCGTGGTAAAGAGAGCGTTTGCGACGGATGCGACGCAAACATGCCGGCCTGACGAATCGCCTGGTTAGCGCCACAGTCAATAAGCTCAGGCGGTCTGTCAGCTGTGAGTAAAATCAGTTTTTCACCGGTCAGCCCGGCTTCAATCAGCGCCGGATACAAATTCGCTACCGCCGTACCAGAGGTGACAATAACGGCAACAGGTTGCCTGCTGACTTTCGCCAGGCCTAAGGCGAGATGTCCCAGTCCGCGCTCATCAAAATGGGTATGATGGATAAAAGCGGGGTTTTCCGCTGCCGCTAACGTCAACGGCGTCGAACGAGAGCCAGGGGCAATGCAAACATGCCTGACGCCGTGGCGAGTGAGTGCTTCCAGAATGACCGCCGCCCAGCGTCGGTTAAATGCGCTTACTGACATGAGATTGTCCGGTATCAATATTGCGACACAGTATAAAGAATCGAATAAATGGATTTTTGATATGAGTCGGGAATATACACGAAATCATTATCCTTCCATCTGTAATAAAGTACGTAACCCTGCCGCTTTATTATCTATTTCTTGCCATTCTTGCTCAGGATCTGAACCGCGCACGATCCCCGCCCCGGCATACAGGCGCACTACGTTTGCGCTAATTTTCGCTGAACGTAATGACACGCAAAACTCGCTCTGACGCAGTGAAAGATAACCCGCGGAACCGGCATACCACTCGCGTTCAAAGGGTTCATTATGTTGGATAAATTCACGCGCCAGCTCGCGCGGAATACCCGCTACGGCTGCAGTAGGCTGTAGCTGTACCAGACAGAGCGTATCATCCGCCTGATTGAGTGCAGTCCAGATACAGCGGCGAAGATGCTGTACTTTTCGCAGTCTGAGTACCTGCGGAGGCAAGACATCAAGGGTTTGCGTACAGTTCTGCAGCCGTTGGCAAATATCTTCCACCACCAACATGTTCTCACGCTGGTTTTTATCGTCCTTCATCAGCCATTCACCAAGCTGCCAGGCGCGATGATCGTCAGGATGATTGGCAACGGTTCCGGCCAACGCTTCAGTGCGCAGTGCCGTGTCACGCCGCCTGTACAGACGTTCAGGAGAAGAGCCAAGAAAAGCAGATTCGGCGGAAAACGCCATATAGAAGTGGTAACAGTTGAGATTTAAACGACGACTGGAGGCCATAACCGCCGCCGCGTTCACCGGCTGAGAGAACTGTAAATCGGTCGCACGCGCCAGCACCACTTTGTCGAGTTCTTCCTCAGCAATGGTCTGCGTGGCAAGCTCAATAAGGCGAACCCAACCGTCTTTATCCGGCCAGTGCTGCTCTCCCGTCAAAATCAGACGCAATGAGGGAAGCGGTTTTACCTGCGCAAGTGTTGAAATAAACGCAGCGGCCTGCGCGGCATCTTCACGCAACGACACGTCGCTATACAGGTGTAGTCGTAAGGTTGCAACCCCGGCACAGCGTCGCCATTCCAGGCGAGGCAGCAATAAATTACCGCGCTGCGGCTCAAACGCATTCAGGCCCCAGACGCGCAGTTCGGGGTAATTATCATGTTGGCGTAAAAACCGTTGGGCGGATTCCAGTGAGGAGAATGTCGCAACTGCGCCCAGCACAGCGGCTTCTTCATCGCCGTTACGTTGCTGCCAGTAAAACTGCGGCCAGACGGGCTGGCTGGCCAGCCATCCTAAAGCGTCAAAAGCGTCATTCAGAGGGAAAGGGATGTCGTAAATACGAATGCCAGGTGCTGCCGGTATCTCTTGCGACAAAAAGCGCATCAGACTTTCCAGCGCAGTAGTGATTGAATACACGCGGACCTCTCCCTGTTAAAAACCTCTCATTATACGGGGTACTGGGCAGAAAAAGCAGTACCCCCGTATAGGGAGTGCGATGACAGCGCTATATTTATCGCCGTGCCAGCAATAATCCCATCACTAAACCGACTGTCGCCCCCACGCCGATCCCACGCCAGGGTTTTTCGTGTACATAGTCATCTGCCCGGCAAACAGCCTGCTTTGCACGATAATAGTAACTGTCAGAGGCGTGACTAACGCGGTTTCTCACATCTTCTAACGCCTGCTCAGCCCGCGCTTTCAACTCAAGGTATTTCTGGTCTGCAGGATCGCCGGAAGAACGTAGCACTTCTTCCAGCGTTTCGCTCAACAACTCCAAATCGTCATCAATACGTGATTCGTAAGAATGAAAAGACATTATATTCTCCCTTTCTATTGACGTACCCGCTAACTATAGACGACCGGGGCTGTTTACGCTTGATGCCCCTCACGCGCCATACCGATGTGTGGAATACCATCTTCGTCATAGATCTCCGTGACTGGAACGAAACCAAATCTCGCATAGAACGATTGCAGATGCGCCTGAGCCCCCAGGTATAACGCCTTATGCGGCCAATGCTGTGTACAGGATGCCAGCGTTTTCGTCATTAACTGCTGCCCCAATTTTTCACCGCGTAGCGCTTCGCTTACAATCACCCGACCAATTACAACTGGCTCCAGATCATCGTCACTTTTCAGAATCCTCGCATACGCCACCAGTTCATCATTGTTCCATCCCAGTATGTGACGGTTCTCCCCGACTAAGTCGTCGCCATCCACGTCCTGATACGGACATTGTTGCTCAACAACAAATACCGCGCAGCGAAGCTGAAGAATGGCATACAGCTCCTGAACACTCAGCTTTGCATGATGGAGATCTTGCCAGTGGATCATTGTCTGCCCCTTTGTTGTGATAACCTGAACACCCTGCCTCATTGATGGCGAAAAGTGTAACGTAAAGATGGAATTACTATTTTTAGGTACGTCTGCGGGAGTTCCCACACGCTCTCGCAATGTAACGGCAATATTACTGAATCTGCAACACCCGACTCAGGCAGGTTTGTGGCTTTTTGATTGCGGCGAAGGGACGCAGCATCAAATGCTTAGCACCCCGTTCAACCCGGGCAAACTTGATCGTATTTTTATCAGTCATCTGCATGGCGATCACCTTTTTGGTTTGCCAGGGCTGCTGTGCAGCCGTTCAATGGCGGGGAACGTCCAGCCGCTGACGCTTTACGGTCCGAAAGGATTACGGGAATTTACCGAGACAGCCCTGCGACTAAGCGGTTCCTGGACCGATTACCCGCTGGATATTGTAGAAATCACCGCCGGGGAGATTCTCGACGATGGCCTGCGTAAAGTGACCGCGTTTCGACTGGAACATCCGCTGGAGTGCTACGGTTTTCGTGTTGAAGAACACGACAAACCCGGCGCGCTTGATGCCAACGCGCTCAAAGCGGCGGGCGTTAAACCAGGCCCTTGTTTTCAGGATCTCAAAGCGGGAAAAACGATCGTGCTGGAAGACGGGCGCACAATTAACGGGGCCGATTTTCTCGCCCCGGCAATTAAGGGAAAGTCCGTCGCCATTTTTGGTGATACCGGCCCCTGTGCGAGCGCTATTGAACTGGCAAAAGGGGTGGACGTGATGGTGCATGAAACCACGCTGGACGCCTCTATGGAAGAAAAGGCCAACAGCCGGGGGCACAGTTCTACCCGTCAGGCCGCACAGCTGGCACGGGACGCCGATGTGGGCAGACTCATCATGACCCACGTCAGCTCACGCTACGATGCAAAAGGCTGCCAGCGGTTACTTGAAGAGTGCAGAGCACTGTTCCCGGCAACGGAACTGGCTCACGATTTCGCCATTTTCACCGTTTAACGCTTTATTTTTCCGCCTCAGTGCCGATAACAGTGGAAAGGCTGGCTTTCACACTGAGGACAGGATGAACAATTTCCAGAAAGATATTGATGACAGGACCAATCTTACCTTGTCTAACCGCTTTGAGCTGCTGCTGTTTCGCCTCGGCAAGTCGGTTGAAGAGCAGAAATCAGAGCTGTTTGGCATCAACGTTTTCAAACTCCGTGAAATCGTTCCGATGCCAACATTTACCCGCCCTGCCGGCATGAAGGCTCCGCTGTTAGGCATGGTGAATATCCGGGACCAGGTGATCCCGGTGATCGACCTGCCTGCTGTCGCCGGGTGTAAACCTGAAACCGGGCTTAATATCCTGTTGATCACAGAGTACGCCCGCAGCGTACAGGCGTTTGCGGTGGAGTCAGTAGAGAACATTATGCGCCTCGACTGGCAGCAGGTGCACACTGCTGAGAAAGCCGTCAATGGTCGCTACATCACCAGTATTGCTTGTCTGGACGACGACAAAGAAACCAACAATTTGGCGCTGGTGCTTGATGTCGAACAGATCCTGTATGACATTGTGCCGTCCAACCACGATTTACGTGCAACCGACCTGAAAACCAGCAAATTCAATATCACGCCGGGTGCGGTGGCCATTGTTGCGGAAGACTCCAAAGTTGCCAGGGCGATGCTGGAGAAAGGACTGAACGCGATGGAAATTCCGCATCTGATGCATGTCACGGGCAAAGATGCCTGGGACAAAATTCAGCAACTCTCCGAAGAGGCACAAGCGGAAGGTAAGCCAATCAGTGAGAAAATCGCCCTGGTGCTGACCGATCTGGAAATGCCAGAGATGGACGGTTTCACACTGACCCGTAAGATAAAAACCGACGAACGTCTGAAGAAGATCCCGGTTGTTATCCACTCTTCACTTTCCGGTAGCGCCAACGAAGATCACGTTCGCCGAGTGAAAGCAGATGGCTACGTGGCTAAATTCGAGGTCAACGAATTATCTTCTGTTATTCAGGAAGTGATGGATCGTGCAGCAAAAGATGTTAGTGGTCCTTTGGTGAGCCGCCAGCTTTCCGCCTGATAGCTTTGCCCCCATAAAAAAACCCGCCGAGGCGGGTTTTTTCGTTTCAGCGTGTCGCTTACATCAGCGGCGCTGCCAGCTGCACGATGCTGATCAGCGGTTGCGGATAGACACCGAGGATCAGAACCAGCAGAGCAGAGATCAACACCACGATACCGCCAGCGCTGTACTGCCAGTTAGACGGTGCATCGCGGTTCAGTTGCTGTGGTGCGCTCAGGTACAGGCTCACAGCAACGCGCAGGTAATAGTACAAACCAATCGCGGAACCGACCACCACCGCGGCAACCAGCCACCACAGGTTAGCCTGTACACCGACAGCCAGTACGTAGAACTTACCGATAAAGCCCAGCGTCATCGGGATACCGGCCAGAGACAGCATCATCACCGTCATCACTGCCGCAAGGATCGGGCGATGCCAGAACAGACCACGGTAGGAGAACAGTGAATCAGCATCCGGACCACGATACGGGCTGGACATCAGGCTGACCACACCGAACGCGCCGAGGCTGCTGAACAGATAACCGGCCAGATACACGCCTACCGCTTCCATCGACATCTCGCCGCTTTGCAGGGCAATCAGCGCCACCAGCAGATAGCCGAGGTGAGAGATAGAAGAGTAACCGAGCAGACGCTTAATGTTGGTCTGGCTCAGCGCCATCAGGTTACCGAAGATGATGGACGCGAAGGCAATCACACCCAGCACAATACGTACCGCTTCGCTGTCACCAACCGGCGCGTACAGGAACAGACGCATCACCACGCCGAAGATAGCGATTTTGCTCGCCGTCGCCAGGAAGGTGGAAACCGGGGCCGGAGCACCCTGGTATACGTCTGGCGTCCACAGGTGGAACGGCACCAGTGAAAGTTTGAAGCCCAGACCCACGATCATCAGACCGAAGCCAGCCAACAGCAGCGGCTCATGCAGCATGCCGTCGCCGAGGCTCTTACCAAGTGCAACGAACGACAGGTTGCCGGACTGTGCATACACCAGCGCCATACCGAACAGCAGGAAGGAAGACGCTGCGGCAGACAGGATGGTGTATTTGATACTGGCTTCCAGTGAACGTTTCTGACGGAAGGCATAACCGACCAGGCCAAACAGCGGCAAAGAGATCAGTTCGATACCGAGGAACAGCGCTGCCAGATGGTTAGCATTGGCAAGCAGAATTCCACCCAGTGCGGCAATCAGCACCAGCAGGTAGAACTCTTCCCGGTTGTCGTCGTAGCCTTCCAGCCATGGGTAAGCAAAGGTACAGGTAGCAAGACTCGCCAGCAGTACCAACCCGGTATAGAGCATGGCGAAACCGTCGACCCGCATCAGCGGGGTGACGTCCATGGCGCCCGCCTGGCCAACAAACCAGAGCGAAACCAGCGCGGCGTTAAGACCAATGACCGACAGCGTGGCATTGAGGAAGTGATTGCGTCGCCACGCAATGGAGAGCATCACAACCACCACCGTCAAGCCGACGATCAGCAGCGGTAGCAGCGCAATCAGGTGTTGTGGAGTTATTGTCATGGCGATTTACGGCCTTGTAGTAGTAACGGAATTAACAAACCACTGCTGGATGTTGCTCATCGCAGAATGCGAGGTATCCAGAATCGGCTGCGGATAGAAGCCAAGCAGTACCAGAAGCACGACCAGCAACAGGATGATAAACAGCTCACGCAGCGACATCCCTGGCAGTTCAACACTGGCAATCTGGCTTTTCGCCTTACCAAAGTAAGCGCGATGCAGCATCGCCAGCGAGTATACAGAAGCAAACACCAGACCAAAGGTTGAGATCACCGTAATGACCGGAACCACCTGGTAGCTGCCGAACAGAATCATGAATTCGCCAACAAAGTTACCTGTACCCGGCATACCCAGCGTACAAACGGCGAAGAACATGGACAGTGCAGGCAACCATTTCATTTTGCCCCACAGGCCGCCCATCATACGCATATCACGCGTATGCAGACGTTCGTATAACTGCCCACACAGAATGAACAGACCGGCTGCGGACAGACCGTGAGCGATCATCTGGATAACCGCACCCTGGTACGCCAGCTGGCTGCCCGTGTAGATAGCAATCAGTACGAAGCCCATGTGCGATACCGAGGTGTAGGCAATCAGACGTTTGATATCGTACTGATTAAAGGCCATCCACGCACCGTAGAAGATACCGATAACGCCGAGCCACATCGCGATAGGTGCGAACTCCGCCGACGCGTTCGGGAACAGCGGCAGAGAGAAGCGCAGCAGACCGTAGGCTGCGGTTTTCAGCAAGATCCCCGCCAGGTCAACGGAACCTGCGGTCGGTGCCTGGGAGTGCGCGTCCGGCAACCAGCCGTGCAGCGGAACCACCGGCATTTTCACCGCAAAAGCGATGAAGAAGCCCAGCATCAGCAGATATTCCACACCGTGGGACATCGGGGTATTCAGCAGTTCTTCGTAGTTGAAAGTCCAGACGCCAGTGGCTTTGTAGTGCACAAACACCAGCGCCAGGATGGCAATCAACATCACCAGACCACTCGCCTGGGTGTAAATGAAGAACTTGGTTGCCGCCGTGATACGCGTTTTACCGTCAGAGGCTTTATGCCCCCACAGCGCGATCAGGAAGTACATCGGCACCAGCATCATTTCCCAGAAGAAGAAGAACAGGAACATGTCGATGGCAAGGAACACGCCGATCACGCCGCCCAGAATCCACATCAGGTTCAGGTGGAAGAAGCCCTGGTATTTTTCGATTTCATTCCAGGAGCACAGTACCGCCAGAACACCGAGCAGACCAGTCAGCACTACCATCAGCAGCGATAAACCGTCGATTGCTAAGTGAATAGAGATGCCGAAACGCGGGATCCACGGCAGGATAAACTCAGACTGCCACTGCGGAATGCCAGCGGATTGCGTCAGTGAATAGCCGCCCTGCAACCACAGTTGCAGACCAAGCGCCAGCGTCAGTCCCATGGTAATCAGCGCTATCCAGCGCGGCACCTTCACGCCAAAGCGTTCGGTCTGCCAGCACAGGAAGCCACCGATGAAAGGGATTAATATCAACCAAGGTAATAACATGGTGATCTTTGTTCCTTGTTTAAGTCCCGTTCAGGCTATCTCACTCGTCATAGCGAACCCCGGCTGTGCTCGCAACCTTCACGTACTTCAGTACGCTCCGGTTGCTGTGCGCAGGCGGTGTCCACTCTGACTTCGCCGATAACGCCTGTCCTTTTGGACCTGATTTTCAACGAATTTTAATAATTCTCTTTGGGTTTGTTGTGTCGGGCACAATACCAACCCTCAAACTCAACGCAGTACCATCAACAGTGCCAGCACAACGACAGCGCCGATGCTCATTGATGCCACATACCAACGCAGATAGCCGTTCTCGCTTAACAGCAGACCTTTACCTGCAAAGCGGGAAAGGATAGCCGGGATGTTCATCATTGCGTTCAGCGGATCGCGTTTCAGCAGCCAGGCGATGCCGAGGAACGGCTTAACGAACACTTTGTCGTACAGCCAGTCAAAGCCCCAGGCGTTATACCACCAGGTCCCCAGCAGACGGCCCGGCGCACTGTTGGCAATCGACGTCACCAACGTACGTTTACCCAGCCACAGCCATGCTGCGATCAGGATGCCCGCAATCGCGACGATACCGGAGGTAATTTCCAGCGTCATAACACGACCATGCTCAAGCTCAGTCGTTGCAGGCAGTACACCCTGCAGCGGAGGCACAATCAGCGCACCAACAAAGGTGGACAGGATCATCAGCACAATCAGCGGCAGATGATGGGTAATCCCCTTCCCTGCGTGAGCGCGAATTTGTTCTTTACCGTGGAACACGATGAAAATCATACGGAAGGTATACAAAGAGGTCATGAACGCACCGACCAGACCTGCAACCATCAGATTGATATGACCGTTCGCCATCGCTCCGGCCAGGATCTCATCCTTACTGAAGAAGCCTGCGGTAATCAGCGGCAGAGCCGACAACGCCGCGCCACCAATCAGGAAGCAGAGATACACCAGCGGAATAGACTTACGCAGGCCGCCCATCTTGAAGATGTTCTGTTCGTGGTGGCAGGCCAGGATAACCGAGCCGGATGCCAGGAACAGCAGCGCTTTAAAGAAGGCGTGCGTCATCAGGTGGAAAATCGCCGCATCCCATGCCTGTACGCCAAGCGCCAGGAACATGTAGCCAATCTGGCTCATGGTGGAGTAAGCGAGCACACGTTTGATGTCGGTCTGTACCAGTGCGGCAAAACCCGCCAGCACCAGCGTGATAGCACCAATAATCCCTACCAGATGCAGAATTTCCGGGGTCATCAGGAACAGACCGTGGGTGCGTGCAATCAGGTAAACACCGGCGGTAACCATCGTTGCGGCGTGGATCAGCGCAGAGACAGGCGTCGGGCCTGCCATCGCGTCTGCAAGCCAGGTCTGCAACGGCAGCTGTGCTGATTTACCCACCGCACCGCCCAGCAGCATCAGGGTTGCCCACATCAGCATATTGTTACCGTCTGCAAAGTGCGCAGGCGCCAGTTCCACCATTTCGCGGAAGTTCAGCGTACCCAGCTCGTTGTAGAGGATAAACAGTGCGAAGGCGAGGAATACGTCACCGACACGGGTTACCACGAAGGCTTTCATTGCCGCTGCGCCATTCTTCGGATCGGTATAATAGAAACCGATCAGCAGATAGGAGCACAGGCCCACGCCTTCCCAGCCGAGATACATCAGCAGCAGGTTATCCGCCAGCACCAGAACCACCATGCTGGCGATAAACAGGTTGGTGTAGGCGAAGAAACGAGAGTATCCCTCCTCTCCGCGCATATACCAGGAGGCGAACATGTGGATCAGGAAACCGACACCGGTTACCACGGAAAGCATGGTCAGCGACAAGCCGTCCAGCACCAGGTTGAAACCGATGTTGAAATCACCGACGGACATCCACGTCCACAGTGGCTGGCTGTAGGCCTGCTGGCCATTAGCAAAGAAGTCAACGCCAACAAACGCGGTTACCAGCGCCGCCAGGCCAATCGACCCGACGCCCACGGTCGCGGACAGATTTTCTGACCAACGACCGCGAGAGAACGCCAGCAATACAAAGCCAATAAATGGCAGAATAATGGTTAAGGCAAGCATGTTCATCCACGCATCTCACTTACTGAATCGATGTTCAGGTTCTGGCGACGGCGATGAAGTTGCAGCAACAGCGCAAGTCCAATGCTCGCTTCAGCAGCCGCGAGGCTGATGGCAAGAATGTACATCACCTGACCATCGGTCTGGCCCCAGTAGCTTCCGGCGACCACGAAGGCCAGCGCAGAGGCGTTAATCATGATTTCCAGCCCGATCAGCATAAACAGCAGATTGCGGCGGATAACCAGACCCGTTAAACCCAGTACGAATAAGACAGCCGCGAGGATCAGTCCATGTTGTAAGGGGATCATGCGTGCTCCTCCGTTTTTCTTTTCGCGCGGTCATCCGTGCGATTGCTCAGCACTTCACCTGAACGCTCTTCGCGACCGACGTGGAAGGCCACAACCAGACCCGCCAACAACAGCATCGAAGCCAGTTCAACCGCCAGAACATAAGGTCCAAACAGGGAAATGCCGACAGCTTTCGCGCTGATCGGTGTACCGTCGATGCCCTGATCGTTAACACCCAGGATGGCATACACAATGACCACCAGCATGATGGCCGACAAAATCGCCGGACCAATCCACACCTGCGGCTTCAGCCACTGACGTTCCTGTTCGATTTCAGAACCACCGAGGTTGAGCATCATCACCACGAACACGAACAGCACCATGATGGCACCCGCGTAGACGATAATTTCCAGCGCACCCGCGAAGTAAGCGCCTAACGAGAAGAACACCCCAGAAATCGCCAGCAGCGAAATAATCAGGTACAGCAGTGCGTGTACCGGATTGGTGTGGGTGATCACCCGCAAGGTTGCGAGAATGGCTATCAGGCCACAGATATAAAAAGCGAACTCCATTGCCCCTCTCCTTACGGTAACAGGCTCTTGACGTCGATTGGCTTAGCTTCGTTCTCTGCTTCGCCTTTATCTTTGCCGTCGATTGCCATACCTGCCATCCGGTAGAAGTTATATTCCGGGTATTTGCCCGGACCGGAGATCAGCAGATCCTCTTTCTCGTAAACCAGGTCCTGGCGCTTGTATTCACCCAGCTCGAAATCTGGAGTCAGCTGAATAGCTGTTGTCGGACAGGCTTCTTCGCACAGACCACAGAAAATGCAGCGTGAGAAGTTAATGCGGAAAAACTCCGGATACCAGCGGCCATCTTTGGTCTCTGCTTTTTGCAGAGAGATACAGCCAACCGGACACGCTACCGCACACAGGTTACAGGCAACGCAGCGTTCTTCACCGTCTGGATCACGGGTCAGTACGATACGACCACGGAAACGGGGCGGTAGATAGACCGGTTCTTCCGGGTACATCTGCGTTTCGCGTTTCGCGAACGCATGTAGGCCGATCATCCAGATACTACGTACCTGGGTGCCGAAGCCTACTAACAATTCTTTTAAGGTCATGGTCTTTGTGTCCCTTATTGCGCCTGCCAGAGAATGACAGCCGCCGTTACCAGCAAGTTGACGAGCGTCAGCGGCAGACAGACTTTCCAGCCGAAGGACATTACCTGGTCATAACGAGGACGCGGTAACGACGCACGAATCAAAATGAACATCATCATGAAGAACGCGGTTTTCAGCGCGAACCAGACGAATGGCGGTAAGAACGGGCCATGCCAGCCACCGAAGAACAGCGTAACCATTAGCGCAGAAATGGTGACGATACCGATGTACTCACCCACAAAAAACAGACCGAATTTCATGCCGGAATATTCAATGTGGTAACCATCGGCCAGTTCCTGCTCGGCTTCTGGCTGGTCAAACGGGTGACGGTGGCACACCGCTACGCCCGCGATAGCAAAGGTGACAAAACCAAAGAACTGCGGAATAACGTTCCAGATATCAGCCTGGTTATTGACGATGTCGGTCATATTAAATGAACCGGCCTGCGCCACCACACCCATCAGGGAAAGCCCGAGGAACACTTCATAGCTCAGCGTCTGTGCAGACGCACGCATCGCACCGAGCAGCGAGTATTTGTTGTTGCTCGACCAACCGGCGAACAGCACCGCGTACACTGCGAGCCCCGCCATCATCAGGAAGAACAGGATCCCGATGTTCAGGTCAGCAACTACCCAGTTCGGACTCACTGGCACAATGGCGAAAGCCAGCAGCAGCGAGGTGAAGGCGATCATCGGTGCCAGGGTAAAGATGACGCGATCCGAGAATTTCGGGATCCAGTCTTCTTTAAAGAACATCTTGATCATATCCGCAACCAGCTGGAGTGAGCCACCCCAGCCAACACGGTTCGGTCCGTAACGGTTCTGGAACAGACCCAGCAGACGACGTTCACCAAAGCTCATGAATGCCCCGCAGGTGACCACCACCAGCAGGATCACCACCGCTTTGAGAATGCTCAGCAGGATCTCAATCAGATCGGGTGTAATCCAACTCATTGTTGTGCCTCCTGCAGATCCTCAAGACGCGCACCTGCCAGAACCGGCGCGATGCCAGGCATGCCCATCGGCAAACCAACCTGCCCTGCCGTCAAGCCTTCAGCGATTTCAACCGGCAGCGTGACCGTGTTGCCATCGTAGCTGAAAGAAACGCGCGTGCCGGCATTAACACCCAACTTCGCGGCATCTGCCGGGTTGAGTTTGATGTACGGCTGCGGCATGCGGGTCTGGAAGACCGGTGCACGCTGGGACATTTCATCACTACCAAACAGATGGTAGTACGGTGCGATACGCCACTGACCATCCTGAGCCTGGAAGCTCGCCGGAACGGTAGTGAAGTAATCCAGGCCCCCTTCAGAGGCTTCAATCAGACGCACGCCCGGATCGCCATGACGCAGTTTACCGCCCACTTCATCCTGGAACTTGTTCCACGCTTGTGGGGAGTTCCAGCCTGGTGCCCAGGCAAACGGAATTTGTGAACGCGGTGCAGACGGCTGGTTGTTCCCTTCCATCGAGAAGGCGAACATGGTGTCTTTATCCTGCGGCTGGCGCGGCTCGTGTACGCTGATGTTAGCGCGCATTGCCGTACGACCACTGTAGCGGTGCGGTTCACGTGCCAGTTTCTGTCCACGGATGCGGAAGCTGGCATCCGGCGCAGCATCTTTAATACCCGCCAGCTGCGGCAGCTTCTCAACGACCGCGTCTATAACGTGGTCGAGCTGCGTCCAGTCCACTTCACGGCTCTGTACGGTGCTGTGCAGCGAATGCAGCCAGCGCCAGCTTTCCAGCATGATGGTGTTGGCTTCGTAATAGGACGGGTCATAGACCTGGAAGAAACGCTGGGCACGGCCTTCGTTGTTAATCACCGTACCATCGCTTTCGGCGAAGCTTGCGGCGGAAAGCACCAGATGGGCGTTTTCCATAATAGCCGTACGCTGATGGTCAATGACCAGTACCAGCGGCGCTTTCGCCAGTGCGGCGTTCACACGCGTTGCTGAAGCATGACGATGCAAATCGTTTTCCAGCACCACAACGGCGTCAGCGCGACCTGTTTCCAGTTCAGTCAGCGCATCATCAAGGGAACCACCGCCAATCATGCCCAGGCCCATGCTGTTAACAGAGCGGGCAATCATGGTGATGCCGACGTCTGCGCCACGGCCTTTCAGTGCTTTCGCCACGTTAGCAGCAGCCTGAATCACTTCGGCGCTACCGGCGTTAGTACCGGAAATAATCAGCGGCTTCTTCGCCCCGGCCAGTGCCTGAACGATAACGTCAATTTTGTTCTGCAGGTCACGGTCGATGCCGTCAACCGCCGGTGCGTTGTTATCCAGCGCATGGGCGATAGCGAAACCTAAACGCGCCTGATCTTCAACCGGTGCACGGTAGGTCCATGCTGCGATATCATCCAGACGTGTGTTATCGACGTTGGTCACGAACAGCGGATGTTTGGCACGCTGGCCAATGTTGAGGATGGCTGCAATCTGCCAGTCGGCCACTTTCTGTGCCGCTGCCATTTCACGCGCTTTCCCCTTCACCGCCTGACGCACAGCCAGCGCAACACGCGCCCCGGTCTGGGTCACATCTTCACCCAGCACCAGGACTGCGTCGTAAGATTCGATTTCGCGCAGTGCCGGGGTATGAATACCGCCGTCACGCAGCACGCTCAGCGCCAGTTGCAGACGTTCCTGTTCACCCTGGGCGATACCGGTATAGAAGTTATCCGCACCCACCAGTTCACGCAGCGCGAAGTTGCTTTCAACGCTGGCTCGCGGAGAGCCAATACCGATCACTTTCTTCGACTGACGCAGAATATCTGCCGCCCCCTGCATCGCCTGCTCAGCGTTGAGGGTGATCAGATCATCGCCACGACGCTGTACCGGCTGACGCGGCCTGTCTTTCAGGTTCACGTAACCATAGCCAAAACGACCGCGATCGCAGAGGAAGTAGTGGTTTACGGTACCGTTGTAGCGGTTTTCGATACGACGCAGTTCACCGTAGCGCTCACCCGGGCTGGTGTTACAACCAATGGAACACTGCTGGCAGATGCTCGGCGCAAACTGCATATCCCATTTACGGTTATAACGCTCGGAGTGCGTTTTATCAGTGAACACACCGGTCGGGCAGATTTCCACCAGGTTACCGGAGAATTCGCTCTCGAGAGTACCGTCTTCCGGACGACCGAAATAGACGTTGTCATGTGCGCCATACACGCCCAGATCTGCGCCGTCCGCATAATCTTTGTAGTAACGCACGCAGCGGTAGCAGGCGATGCAGCGGTTCATTTCGTGAGAAATGAATGGCCCCAGATCCTGATTGCGGTGAGTACGCTTAGTAAAGCGGTAGCGACGGAAGCTGTGACCGGTCATTACAGTCATATCCTGAAGGTGGCAGTTACCGCCCTCTTCACAGACCGGACAGTCGTGTGGGTGGTTAGTCATCAACCATTCCACCACGCTTTCACGGAATTGCTTCGCTTCTTCGTCGTCGATAGAAATAAAGGTGCCTTCGGTAGCCGGTGTCATACAAGACATCACCAGGCGACCACGCGTATCTTCCGCGTTTTGATATTGCTTCACCGCACACTGGCGGCAAGCACCGACGCTCCCAAGCGCCGGGTGCCAGCAAAAGTATGGAATATCAAGGCCGAGAGACAGACAAGCTTCCAGCAGGTTGTCCGCTCCGTTGACCTCATATTCTTTGCCGTCTACATGAATCGTAGCCATAGTCAGCATGCTTCCAGTTGGCTCGGTCATAACCGAGCGTTAATCGAATTTCTTATCGCGACACAGGGTTAACCCTGTAATCACCAGCGCTCTTTCAGCAGGTTCGGCTGAATACCACTAATTACGTGGGTATTGCTGAAGGTCTGCTTGATGCCAGCTTCGAATTCTTCGCGGAAATATTTAATGGCGCTCTGCAGCGGTTCAACCGCACCCGGTGCGTGCGCACAGAAGGTTTTACCCGGACCGAGGAAACGACACAGTTGCTCAAGTGTCTCGATATCCCCCGGCTGGCCTTCACCACGCTCCAGCGCACGCAGAATTTTCACACTCCACGGCAGGCCATCACGACATGGCGTACACCAGCCACAGGATTCGCGGGCGAAGAACTCTTCCAGGTTGCGCACCAGCGGTACCATGCCAATCTCGTGGTCAACCGCCATCGCCAGTGCCGTACCCAGACGGCTGCCCGCTTTACCGATGCTTTCGAATTCCATCGGCAAGTCGAGATGTGCCTCAGTGAGGAAGTCGGTTCCCGCACCACCTGGCTGCCAGGCTTTGAACTTCAGGCCATCACGCATGCCGCCCGCGTAATCTTCGAGGATTTCACGGGCAGTAGTGCCAAATGGCAGCTCCCACAGTCCCGGATTCTTCACGCGACCAGAGAAGCCCATCAGTTTGGTGCCCGCGTCTTTGCTCTTCGAAATGTTCTGGTACCACTCCACGCCGTTTGCGAGAATAGCCGGTACGTTACACAGGGTTTCGACGTTGTTAACACAGGTCGGTTTACCCCATGCACCAGAGCTTGCCGGGAACGGCGGCTTGGAGCGCGGGTTCGCGCGGCGACCTTCGAGGGAGTTAATCAGCGCGGTTTCTTCACCACAGATGTAACGCCCTGCCCCGGTATGCACAAACAGTTCGAAATCGAAACCGGTGCCCATGATGTTTTTACCAAGCAGGCCAGCTTCGGTCGCTTCGGCAATCGCGCGACGCAGATGCACAGCCGCTTCGATATACTCACCGCGCAGGAAGATGTAACCACGGTACGCTTTCAGCGCAAACGCGGAGATCAACATACCTTCCACCAGCAGGTGCGGCAGCTGTTCCATCAACAGACGGTCTTTATAGGTGCCCGGCTCCATTTCATCGGCGTTACACAGCAGGTAACGGATGTTCATGGATTCGTCTTTCGGCATCAGGCTCCACTTCAGACCGGTGGAAAAGCCTGCGCCGCCACGCCCTTTCAGGCCAGCGTCTTTTACCTGGTTAACGATTTCATCCGGTGACAGCCCGGTCAGGGCCTTACGCGCACCTTCATAACCGTTCTTGCTACGGTATTCGTCCAGCCAGACCGGCTGTTTATCATCGCGCAGACGCCAGGTCAGCGGATGTGTTTCGGGAGTACGGATAATGTCTTTCATTTATACCGCTCCAACAGTTCGGGAATGCCTTCCGGGGTCAGGTGAGCATGAGTATCTTCATCGATCATCATGTTCGGCCCCTTGTCGCAGTTCCCCAGGCAGCAGGTCGGCAGCAGCGTAAAGCGACCATCAAAGGTCGTCTGCCCCGGCTTGATGTTGAGTTTTTTCTCAAGCGCAGCCTGGATCCCCTGGTAGCCATTGATATGGCACACGACGCTGTCGCAATAGCGGATCACGTGGCGACCTACCGGCTGGCGGAAGATCTGGCTGTAGAAGGTCGCAACACCTTCAACGTCGCTTGCCGGGATACCCAGCACGTCAGCGATCGCGTAGATCGCCCCATCCGGCACCCAGCCACGCTGTTTCTGAACGATTTTCAGCGCTTCAATGGACGCCGCACGCGGGTCTTCATAGTGGTGCTTCTCGTGCTCAATCGCTTCACGCTCAGCCGCACTCAGCTCAAAAGCCTCGGTTTGTGGTTGTTGATTCTCGTGCATAATTAGCGGTCCACATCTGACATAACAAAATCGATACTACCCAGATGGACGATCAGGTCGGACACCAGGCTGCCACGTACTGCTACCGGGATCTGCTGCAAGTGCGCATAACTCGGGGTACGGATACGAGTACGGTAACTCATGGTGCTGCCATCGCTGGTCAGGTAGTAACTGTTGATACCCTTGGTCGCTTCCACCATCTGGAAGGACTCGTTCGCCGGCATAACCGGGCCCCACGAAACCTGCAGGAAGTGGGTGATCAGGGTTTCGATATGTTGCAGCGTGCGCTCTTTCGGCGGTGGCGTGGTCAGCGGGTGATCCGCTTTGAACGGGCCTTCCGGCATGTTATTGAGGCACTGCTCAAGGATGCGCAGGCTCTGACGCAGTTCTTCAACTTTCAGCATCACGCGGGTATAGCAGTCGGACACACCGCCGCCAACCGGCACTTCAAAGTCAAAGTTCTCATAACCAGAGTACGGACGTGATTTACGCACGTCAAAATCAATACCCGTCGCGCGCAGCGCAGCACCGGTACAGCCCCAGTCCAGCGCTTCTTTTTTGCCGTATGCGGCAACGCCCTGAGAACGGCCTTTCAGGATGGTGTTGCGCAGTGCGGCTTTCTCGTAGGAATCCAGACGCTTCGGCATCCAGTCGAGGAAGTCACGCAGCAGTTTGTCCCAACCGCGCGGCAGATCGTGTGCTACGCCACCGATACGGAACCAGGCCGGGTGCATACGGAAACCGGTGATCGCTTCGACGACGTCATAGATTTTCTGACGGTCGGTAAAGGCGAAGAATACCGGGGTCATTGCGCCGACGTCCTGAATGAACGTAGAGATGTACAGCAGGTGGCTGTTGATACGGAACAGTTCGGAGAGCATGACGCGAATCACATTCACGCGATCCGGTACGGTAATGCCCGCCAACTTTTCGACCGCCAGCACATAAGGCATTTCGTTTACGCAACCACCGAGGTATTCAATACGGTCAGTGTACGGAATGTAGCTGTGCCAGGACTGACGCTCACCCATCTTTTCAGCACCACGGTGGTGGTAGCCGATGTCAGGTACACAGTCGACGATTTCTTCGCCATCAAGCTGCAGGACAATACGGAATGCACCATGGGAAGACGGGTGGTTAGGACCGAGGTTGAGGAACATGAAGTCCTCATTTTCGGTGCTACGCTTCATGCCCCAATCTTCTGGCTTGAACGTCAATGATTCCATTTCCAGATCCTGTTTGGCTTTGGTCAGCTCAAACGGATCGAATTCAGTCGCACGCGCTGGATAGTCTTTACGCAGCGGATGGCCTTCCCAGGTATGCGGCATCAGTAGGCGCGTCAGGTGTGGGTGGCCTTCGATATCGATGCCAAACATTTCCCAGGTTTCACGTTCATACCAGTTGGCGTTCGGGAAAAGTTTGGTGAAGGTCGGTACGCGCAAGTCGTTCTCAGACAATGCCACCTTGAGCATAATATCTCGATTGCGTTCAATGGAGATCAGGTGGTAGAAAACGGAAAAATCCGCGGCAGGTAATCCTTCGCGGTGCGTACGCAGACGTTCATCCATGCCGTGTAAGTCAAACAGCATGACATAAGGTTTCGGCAGTCTCTTTAAGAAATCGCCAACTTCGAGTAACTGTTCACGCTTGACCCAGACAACGGGTACCCCGGTGCGAGTCGCCTGAACGGTAAAGGCATCCGGCCCAAAACGGTTGCGCAGTTCGCCAATGACCGGGTCATCGAGGTGATCCCGTGTTTGCCATGCAGCGTCTTGCGCGGTTAAGTCGGTCATATTGTTCACCATTGCAAATGGTCCGTGATAGTCGGCAGTGCTTCGCGCTATTTATGTAGTGATAAGCGAAGGAAGTGCTGCTGCCGACAGGCGCAAATTAAATCTCGTCTGGTGTACGAAGATTCGTTACAGCAATACGTTCGCCGCGTTTACGCTCGCGTTCTGACTGCATATTGGCGCGATAAACGCCCTGATCGCCAACCACCCAGGAGAGCGGACGGCGTTCTTTGCCAATGGAGTCTTGCAGCAGCATCAGTGCCTGCATGTACGCTTCCGGACGCGGCGGGCATCCCGGGATGTACACATCTACCGGAATAAATTTATCAACGCCTTGCACGACCGAGTAGATATCGTACATACCGCCGGAGTTGGCGCATGCGCCCATGGAAATAACCCATTTAGGTTCCAGCATCTGATCGTAGAGGCGCTGAATAACCGGGGCCATTTTGGTAAAGCAGGTTCCGGCCACGACCATGAGGTCAGCCTGACGCGGTGATGCACGCAGAACTTCCGCACCAAAACGGGCCACGTCATGCACGGCGGTAAACGAGGTCACCATCTCTACGTAGCAGCAGGAAAGGCCAAAGTTATATGGCCAAATTGAGTTTTTACGGCCCCAGTTAACCATGTCATGCAGTTTGCCCATGAACACGTTTTTGTTAACTTCTTGCTCCAGGGGGTCGGTTACGATCTCCTGTTTTTGCAGGGGGTAACGGTCGTTCTCACCGTTAGGATCTATGCGGGTGAGCGTATAATCCATCTTAATGCCTCGCGGTTAGCGTTGACGATTAGCGATACTGTTCGTTTCCGGGTTCATACGCTCGCGGCGTGAACGCGCGGGCGTCCAGTCCAGCGCGCCAATACGCACCAGATAAACCAGACCTGCCAGTAACACAAAAATAAAAATTGCAGCTTCCACAAAGCCAATCCAACCGCTTTCACGGATAGAAGTTGACCATGCGAACAGATACAGCGCTTCAACGTCGAAGATAACGAAGAACATGGCTACCAGATAAAACTTGGCAGACAGGCGCAAGCGGGCGGTGCCGACCGAGTCGATACCTGATTCAAACGGCACGTTTTTAGATCTCGCGCGTGCGCGACCACCTAAAAACCAACCGCCGACGAGCATCAGGCAGCACAGGCCAATGGCAACAATAAGAAAGATAGCGAATGCCCAGTGATGAGCGATGACTTCAGTGGATGTTGACATACTCATTGCTTACTCATCAAAAGTAGCGCCAAATTCTCTGCTCTTTTCGGCAGATGAGCGCCACATCGATTCATGGGGAGGAATAAAAAAAACCTTACAATCACTGTAGAAAATCATTTATACAGCCAATTGATGGGGTTTTTTACTCCTTTCTATAACCTTTTGTCAACTTTAACAAAAGTTTCCTCACATTATTTTACACTGCTCCAACTTCATTAACATAAAGTGCTCTTTAGACTCATTTCGATCGTGTCATCAGTCAATTTCAATGTTGTTGAATCGTGTCCGTAGTGAAGTAAAAAAGATAATACACGTCTATTTTGACAGGAATTCGCACAGATGCCTCCCCCTAAATGGGAGTATTTTCTTGATCTGTGACACGCTTTTGTTAATTCACCATAAAAAACAGCAACAATTTCTCTAGTTTTTTAACATGGAAATGAATAGCGCCTTGGGTGATTATTTTTTGCACTATTTACAGGTGATTTTTTTACCTACTGATTTTGTTAATTTTTGGTATACAAAATGGCATTCCCGACCATTATTTGCATAAAAAAAGAGCCACTGGATGTTTTTTCATCACCAGCGACTCTTTTTTGCACTTACATTTTATAACGATTATTTATGGTACATCACTCAAAATCGCCTTCAACTATCAGCGAATCGTCTCCCCCTTCAGGGGTAAACTGGTTGTATTGCCAGGGATTTTGATAGGTCTGCATCGACTTAAAGATCACCTGAGCCAGCTCATTTTGTGAGGCAGGGTCGCAGCACAGCAAGTACTCCGTTTCCGGCAACGGTGGCAATCCGTCCGCCGCGCCCAGTACGCGTAAATCCGGGCTCATCATTTCTACAGGACGAGCAGTCACTCCCAACCCCGCCTTCACTGCCGCACGCACAGCCGCTAATGTTGAAGCAACATAGGCCAGACGCCACGGGATCTGCGCCGCGTTCAGTGTTGCCAGTACCATATCGCGGAACGGACTCGGATCGTCCAGCAGTACCAACGGAACCGGTTCACCTTTTTGTAAAATATATTCGGCCGCACAATACCAGTGCGTAGGTGAGGTACGCAGATTCAAACACTCAAAATCGCCTGGCCGATTGGTCGTCACCACCAGATCAACTTCTTGTGACTTCAGCATATCCACCATGTAGGCGTTGCGTTTCACTCTGACATCCAGCGCAAGCTTCGGATAAACCGAACTTATCCGGTTGAGCAGAAAGGGAAGGATGGTATCCGCTGACTCATCAGAAGCGCCAATAGTTAACACTCCCTGAAGATTGTTAAACATTAATGATGAGCATGCCTCATCATTAAAACGCAATATTTTTCTGGCGTAACCCAGCAACTGAATCCCATGCTCGGTCAGTAGTTTGTTACGTCCATGGCGCGCGAACAACTCTTTCCCCACAAGTTGCTCGAGGCGTTGCATTTGCTGACTCACCGCAGACTGAGTGCGACATACCGCAGCTGCCGCAGCCGCGAAGGTATTCAGATCGGCAACAGCAACGAAGGTTCTCAGCAGATCGAGGTCGAGGTTAATTATCGGACGATTTGCATTTATCATAATTTTTCACTTACTCGCGGGTCATACCGGGTTAATGCTGTGCATTCAGAAACAAACAACTCCATTTGTAATGGACCTCCCTCGCAGTTTCACCAGGTGTAACCAGGTGAAAATAAGGATGTATTTACTTTAACAAACGAAACAATTCCCTTTCAGCGCTATATAATACCCGTGACACTCATCGGAATATAGCAACGAGAAAGAGTCATTTTTTTAGCTGTTGGATGATTCTGACTAATGGAAAACATGTAAATTTTGTAAATTTAAAAAATAGTTAACGAACACTAATTTACACATTAAAAGCTAAATTTTCAGTATGTTAGAAACTCTCAACTAACATTAGAATTATCGCAAAACACAAGGTGCGCACCATTTCATGGGACTTATCTTAACCTAAAACCACTATATTTATAAGTGTTATCGCGAATTAATCGAAGCAAAAAGGTGTTAACTCAGACTGGCGGTTTTCGTATTATTAACGCGTTCAATAAATACTGTTTAAATATTAAATAATAATTAATTAAGAATGCCACCATTCATTAATTATGCTTAACAATAGATTCACACCGCGCCGTTATCAGATCAGGCCGATAACAGTTTGTCAGGCTAAGACCTCAGTATTTTCGAATTGCGCAAACAGCAGATGCTGCAAACCGCGCACTGCCTTGCACATCTCACTATTTTTAGCCAAACAAATCACCACACTCAAGTCGCCATAGTGAAATATATAACCACAAAATACAAAATACTAAGATTATAATTCTATACTAATTTAATTATTTAGTTGTTAACAGTTAATTATAACCTCGCAACTTTCGAAATCTTCTACTAAAGACCCTTCAAAACTCACCGTCGGGGGAGTACATTGTTCTGTGCTGACTTCCACGGCAGGGAGTGGCATTCACAGCTAAAAAGGTCAAGATTCATGTCCCCCATTGAAAAATCCAGCAAATTAGAAAACGTCTGTTATGACATTCGTGGCCCGGTTCTGAAGGAAGCAAAACGCCTGGAAGAAGAAGGCAATAAAGTTCTGAAACTCAACATCGGCAACCCTGCGCCATTCGGGTTTGAAGCACCAGATGAAATTCTGGTCGATGTGATCCGCAATTTGCCTACCGCACAAGGGTATTGCGATTCAAAAGGTCTTTATTCAGCCCGCAAAGCGATCATGCAGCATTACCAGGCCCGCGGGATGCGCGATGTTACCGTGGAGGACATTTATATCGGTAACGGCGTTTCTGAATTAATCGTTCAGGCGATGCAGGCATTGCTGAACAGTGGGGACGAAATGCTGGTTCCTGCGCCTGATTATCCGCTGTGGACAGCGGCAGTATCGCTCTCTGGCGGTAATGCCGTGCACTACCTGTGTGATGAATCATCAGACTGGTTCCCGGACCTTGATGATATTCGGGCAAAAATCACCCCGCGTACGCGAGGGATCGTCATCATCAACCCAAACAACCCTACCGGCGCCGTCTATTCCAAAGAACTGCTGATGGAGATTGTTGAGATTGCTCGCCAGAACAACCTCATTATCTTTGCTGACGAGATTTACGACAAAATTCTTTATGATGACGCGGAACATCATTCTATTGCTCCACTGGCCCCGGATCTGCTGACCATCACCTTTAACGGCCTGTCAAAAACCTACCGCGTTGCGGGTTTCCGTCAGGGCTGGATGGTACTGAACGGACCGAAGAAGCATGCCAAAGGGTATATTGAAGGTCTTGAAATGCTGGCCTCCATGCGTTTATGTGCCAACGTTCCGGCGCAGCATGCCATTCAAACCGCGCTGGGTGGATACCAGAGCATCAGCGAATTTATCATGCCAGGCGGACGTTTGTATGAACAGCGCAACCGGGCCTGGGAACTGCTCAATGATATTCCTGGCGTCTCTTGCGTAAAACCGCGTGGTGCGCTGTATATGTTCCCGAAAATTGACGCCAAGCGCTTCAATATTCATGACGACCAGAAAATGGTGCTCGACTTCCTGTTGCAGGAAAAAGTCCTGCTGGTCCAGGGGACGGCATTCAACTGGCCGTGGCCGGATCATTTCCGCATCGTGACGCTGCCGCGTATTGACGATATCGAAATGTCGCTGAGCAAGTTTGAGCGTTTCCTGTCCGGTTATCACCAGCTGTAATAACGTAGAGTGCTACCGAGATTTGCATCCGGTAGCACTCTCTGCGCAAAATACCTTTACTGAAGTCACTGAGTAAGGGTTGTTATGAAGCAGAGCCATTTTTTTGCCCACCTCTCCCGTCTGAAACTCATTAACCGCTGGCCGCTGATGCGCAACGTACGCACCGAAAACGTGTCTGAACACAGTCTGCAAGTAGCGATGGTTGCGCATGCGCTGGCGGCAATCAAGAACCGAAAGTTTGGCGGCCAGGTTAACGCTGAACGCATTGCCCTGCTGGCGATGTACCACGACGCCTCCGAAGTGCTGACCGGTGACCTCCCTACCCCGGTGAAATACTTTAATTCGCAAATTGCCCAGGAATATAAAGCTATCGAGAAAATTGCCCAGCAGAAACTGGTCGATATGGTCCCTGATGAACTGCGAGATATTTTTGCGCCGTTAATTGATGAACACGCCAGCAGCGATGAAGAGAGAGCGATCGTTAAACAGGCCGATGCGCTTTGCGCCTATCTGAAATGCCTTGAGGAACTTTCAGCCGGGAATAATGAATTTAAGCTGGCGAAAACACGGCTGGAAAAAACGCTGGAGTCACGGCGTAGTGAAGAGATGGACTATTTTTTAGCCGTATTTGTACCGAGTTTCCACCTCTCGCTGGATGAAATCAGCCAGGATTCCCCTTTGTGATGTTTCGCCGGATGGCGGCTAACGCTCATCCGGCGCAGGGGTTAAAAAATCAAAACGGGAACAGCATAGGGATCATCACCACACACACCGCCATCACGATCACCGTAAATGGCACCCCAATTTTCACAAAGTCGCTAAAACTGTAGTTACCCGGCCCCAACACCAGCGTGTTCACAGGTGATGAGACTGGCGTCATAAAGGCTGCAGATGCCGCCATCGCAATGACCATCGCAAAAGGATAGGGCGAAACCTCCATCGACTTCGCAGCCGCCAGCGCAATCGGTGCCATCAGCACCGCTGTTGCAGTATTCGAGATAAATAAGCCAATGGTCGCGCACAGGACAAACAGACAACCCAGCATCATGTACGGGCCATATCCCCCACCGACGTCCATGAGTCCTTTTACTACCAGATCGACGCCGCCGGTTTTTTGTAAAGCCAGCGCGAAAGGCATCATCCCGACGATCAAGATAATGCTAGGCCAGTGGATCGCCTTATAGGCGCTCTCTGCATCAATACACCGGAATTTCCCCATCAGCAGGCAGGCAATAATTGCGGCCACCGTATTGGGTATTTCATCCGTCAGCATTAACGCAACCATCAGCACCAGGCAGAAAATCGCGTGCGGTGCCTGACTGTGTGCCGGAGACGCTTCACTGACTTCAACCGGCATGTTCAACACCACAAAATCGCGGCCTTTTTTCCCAAGCGATGTGATCAGTTTCCAGTTCCCCACGACCAGAATGATATCGCCCATCAGCAACGGTTCATCCACCACCGCGCCGTCCATCGCCGTACCATCACGCTTCACCCCGACGACGTTCAGGCCATAACGCGTACGAAACGCGATTTCCCGTACCGTTTTACCGATTAATTCTGATTCAGGGATCAACGAAATCTCCGCCATCCCCACATCGAGTGCCTGTTCGGAAAAATACTCGCCGCGCAACACCATCGGCTCCAGCAATTGTTCACTGCAGAATTCGCGCAGATCGACATCAGCAGCGGACATATCAATGAGCAAAACGTCACGGGCACGGAACTCAGAGACCCCATTAACGTCCACAATCACGCGCCGAAAGCGACGCCAGCGTTCAACACCAATCACGTTCGCCCCGTAGCGCTCACGCAGCTTCAGGTCGTCAAGACGCTGGCCAATCATCGGCGAGCCGGGACGAATAGCCAGGCGGCGGGCGCGCCCAGTCAGACGATACTCTTTGATAAGATCGCGAAAGGTCCGGCGTTTCCAGCCATCCCCCTGCTGCCTGGAGTCCTCACCCTTGAGCATAAAACGCATAAGCAGCATGTAAATAATGCCGAGCACCAGAACAACCAGCCCCAACGGCGTCACGCTGAAAAAACTGAAGCCGTTAAGTCCTTCGCGCAGTAGCTCACTGTTGACGACCAGGTTCGGTGGTGTCGCTACCAGCGTCATCATGCCACTGATAAGCCCCGCGAAGCTAAGCGGCATCATCAGGCGTGAGGGAGAGGTTTGCATGCGCATAGATACGCTTAAAACAACAGGAATAAAAATCGCGACTACACCGGTGGAACTCATAAAGGCACCGAGCCCGGCGACGGTGATCATCAGCAAAACCAGCATCTTGACTTCACTACTGCCGGCAACCTTCACCAGCCAGGCCCCCATCACCGTTGCCACCCCGGTACGCACCAGGCCGTCCCCAATGATAAATAAGGCCGCTATCAAAATAACGTTAGGATCGCTGAAACCCGAAAAAGCCTCTGAGATGCTCAGTGTTCCACTCAGAACAAAGGCAATGATGACCAACAGAGCAACTGCATCCATGCGCACTCTGCCAGTGGCAAACAAAACGACGGCAATCGCCAACAATGAGAGAACCCATATCAATTCACCGTTCACAACATATCCTTGTTAAATGAGAGGGATGGATTGAGTTTGCCATAAAAAAGCCCCAACAGTCTGGGGCTAAATCACGATCAGGTATTTCTTATAACGACCACATTCCCATTGGGTTGCTTGGTCACGGAAATCTGTTCCAGACTGGTCAACGAAAAGTCGACCTCATCCAGACGCGGCGTGTCCGACGGCGCGTTGACCGCGATCACATGACATCCGGCAGCCAGGCCAGAGAGCACTCCAGCGGGCGCATCTTCAACCACTGCACACTCCTGCGGTGCAAGACCTAGCAGTTGAGCACCTAACAGATATGCATCTGGCTCAGGTTTGCCTCTCTTTACCCGTTCAGCAGTGACAAACACTTCAGGTGCGGGAAGGCCTGCAACACGATGGCGTGCCCGCGCAACGGGCATCGACCCCGAGGTCACAATCGCCCATGGAATGCCCGCTTTATTGAGATGGTTGAGTAAATCAATCGCCCCCGGCAGCGCGACGATCCCAGCGGTTTCCGTGGCCTCTATTTGCTCCAGGCGCGTAAACTCCGCAGCGATCTCCGCCTCTGACTTGCCCACCATAAAGTGTCGCAGAGAGGTAATAGCCTGCTTGCCGTGAATAAAGCCCAGCACCTCGGCGTGATCGAGACCAAAACGATCGGCCCAATTGCACCATGCTCGTTCTACTGCGGGTAAGGAATCGACCAGCGTCCCATCCAGATCAAACAGAAAGCCTTTGCACTGCACGCTCGCCCCCTCAGGCATTAATGATTTGGTTAATTTCATTCGCGCTCAGGTGATACTGACGCGGGCAGGAGTGCCAGACATTCAGCATACGCTGATATTTTTCCCACATTGGGGTCTGAGCGTTGAAGCCATGTGTACCGGCATCAAAATGGGTATAACGGCCTTCCACGTTCACCATAAAACGAACGTACCCGAGGAAACGGGCTTCCGTTGCGGCATCAAAGCCAAGGAACGTCACGCGGCGTTCATCAATAGCCTGTGCATCTTTAAGATTAGTCCAGGACACGTGTAATGCGTGATACATCTCCATAATATCGATAATCGTACGACAGGTTTCTTCCGTCAGCTCACCAAACTCACGATCCAGCTCGCGCATCTGCAAGCCGTAACCGCGTTCAATAATCGTCTGCAAACGACGATAACGCTCGGCGTTGGTCGGATCGAGCATGGTCATCATTTTGTACTGGTTCGACAAAATAAGACGTTGAGCGTTGGTCATTTCCATTTGGGACTCCTGTATCACTACTACTGCGATGAAAAAAAAAGAAGGCAACTTGTGCCTTCTTTTATATGCGTAATCAGGGGTCAATTACAAATCATCGAGGAAAGTTTTATCCAGTTGTTTGAAGGCGCGCTTAAGCGTGTCAGCCAACGCCTGATAATCCGGCTTCCCTTCAACCGGCGACAACGCCTGTCCGGCTTCTTGTAATTTCCCCCGAACTTCGTAGAACCAGTTGAGAATCGAAGGCGGCAGTGGTGTAACGGAACGTTTACCCAGCCACCACATGCCCTGCATTGGCAGGCTCAGCGCAAACAGCGCCGTTGCCACAGCCGGTCCCAACTGACCACCTAACGCAATTTGCCAGCATAACGTAAAGACAGCGATAGGTGGCATAAAGCGAATCGCATATCGTGTCATGCGGATCACGCGATTCTCAACAAACACAGGCGCCAGGCGCTTTTCCATTGGCCACGTCTTTGCGTAGTGCTGTCCCCGGCGAAACAAGCTAAAAAAATTGACGGAGCGATTATCCGGTGTCGACATGGCGGTTACCTCAACTTCACATATAAAAATTAAAAAATTTGTGCAAAACAACAACTATAAGGGACATCGTTCAAAACATTTTGTCTTCGATACCCACAATCAGGTATCCTGTGTCGGCCTGTAAGGCCTTTAGTCCAAAATCATTGAGTCGTCAAATTGGCATACAGTATGCCATTGGCTGAAAAATACGCAAAATGACATAGACTCAAAGGTATTTATTCCATCGTGCCCAAAAAGACCATGGCGCATGATGTTAATCATAAACGTCGGTGTCATCATGCGCTACGCTCTATGACTCCCTGACGTTTTTTTAGCCACGTATCATAAATAGGTACTTCCATGTCGAGTAAGTTAGTACTGGTTCTGAACTGCGGTAGCTCCTCACTGAAATTTGCCATCATCGATGCAGTAAACGGTGAAGAATACCTCTCTGGTTTAGCCGAATGTTTCCATCTCCCAGGAGCACGTATCAAGTGGAAAATGGACGGCGGTAAACAAGAAGCGGCTTTAGGTGCAGGCGCCGCTCACAGTGAAGCGCTGAACTTTATCGTTAACACTATTCTGGCACAAAAACCAGAATTGTCCGCGCAATTGACTGCAATTGGTCACCGTATCGTACACGGCGGTGAAAAGTATACCAGCTCCGTGGTTATCGACGATTCCGTTATCCAGGGCATCAAAGATTCCGCTTCTTTCGCACCGCTGCACAACCCGGCTCACCTGATCGGTATCGCAGAAGCGCTGAAATCCTTCCCAAGCCTGAAAGACAAAAACGTGGCTGTGTTCGACACCGCGTTCCATCAGACTATGCCGGAAGAATCTTACCTCTACGCTCTGCCGTACAGCCTGTACAAAGAGCATGGCGTTCGTCGTTACGGCGCGCACGGTACCAGCCACTTCTTCGTGACTCAGGAAGCGGCAAAAATGCTGAACAAACCGGTTGATGAACTGAACATCATCACTTGCCACCTGGGCAACGGCGGTTCTGTTTCTGCAATCCGTAATGGTAAATGTGTTGATACCTCCATGGGTCTGACCCCGCTGGAAGGTCTGGTGATGGGTACACGTTCCGGTGACATCGACCCGGCGATTATCTTCCACCTGCACGACACCCTGGGCATGAGCGTTGACCAGATCAACAAAATGCTGACTAAAGAGTCTGGCCTGCTGGGTCTGACCGAAGTCACCAGCGACTGCCGTTATGTTGAAGACAACTACACCACCAAAGAAGACGCTAAACGTGCAATGGACGTTTACTGCCACCGTCTGGCGAAATACATCGGTTCCTACACCGCGCTGATGGATGGTCGTCTGGATGCGGTTGTCTTCACCGGTGGCATCGGTGAAAACGCAGCGATGGTTCGTGAACTGTCTCTGGGCAAACTGGGCGTTCTGGGCTTCGAAGTTGACCACGAACGTAACCTGGCCGCACGTTTCGGCAAATCTGGTTTCATCAACAAAGAAGGTACCCGTCCTGCGGTGGTTATCCCAACCAACGAAGAACTGGTTATCGCGCAAGACGCGAGCCGTCTGACTGCCTGATTTCACACCGCCAGCCTAGCTGGCGGTGCTGTTTTGTAACCCGTCGAAACCGACGGTAACGAAAGAGGATAAACCGTGTCCCGTATTATTATGCTGATCCCTACCGGAACCAGCGTCGGCCTGACCAGTGTCAGCCTTGGCGTGATCCGTGCTATGGAACGCAAAGGCGTTCGTCTGAGCGTCTTTAAGCCAATCGCTCAGCCTCGTGCCGGTGGCGATGCACCAGACCAGACTACCAGCATCGTGCGTGCTAACTCCTCTCTGCCAGCCGCTGAGCCGCTGAAGATGAGCCATGTTGAATCTCTGCTGTCCAGCAATCAGAAAGATGTGCTGATGGAAGAGATTATCGCGAACTACCACGCGAACACCAAAGATGCTGAAGTTGTACTGGTTGAAGGCCTGGTCCCAACCCGCAAACATCAGTTCGCTCAGTCTCTGAACTACGAAATTGCAAAAACGCTGAACGCGGAAATCGTCTTCGTGATGTCTCAGGGCACCGATACTCCGGAACAGCTGAACGAGCGTATTGAACTGACTCGCAGCAGCTTCGGCGGCGCGAAAAATACCAACATCACCGGCGTTATCGTTAACAAACTGAACGCACCGGTTGATGAGCAGGGCCGTACCCGCCCGGATCTGTCCGAGATTTTCGACGACTCTTCCAAAGCGAAAGTGATCAAAGTTGATCCGGCTAAACTGCAAGAATCCAGCCCGCTGCCAGTACTGGGCGCGGTGCCGTGGAGCTTCGATCTGATCGCAACTCGTGCAATCGATATGGCGCGTCACCTGAACGCCACCATCGTCAACGAAGGCGATATCAATACCCGTCGCGTGAAGTCTGTAACGTTCTGCGCACGCAGCATTCCGCACATGCTCGAGCACTTCCGTGCAGGTTCCCTGCTGGTAACGTCGGCCGATCGTCCTGACGTGCTGGTTGCAGCATGCCTGGCGGCAATGAACGGCGTAGAAATCGGCGCCCTGCTGCTGACTGGCGGCTACGAAATGGACGCGCGCATCAACAAACTGTGCGAACGTGCATTCGAAACGGGCCTGCCGGTATTCATGGTGAACACCAACACCTGGCAGACCTCTCTGAGCCTGCAGAGCTTCAACCTGGAAGTGCCGGTTGACGATCACGAGCGCATCGAGAAAGTTCAGGAATACGTTGCAAACTACATCAACGCTGACTGGATTGAATCTCTGACCGCGACCTCTGAGCGCAGCCGTCGTCTGTCTCCGCCAGCGTTCCGTTATCAGCTGACCGAACTGGCGCGTAAAGCCGGTAAACGTGTTGTTCTGCCAGAAGGTGACGAACCGCGTACCGTTAAAGCAGCGGCTATCTGTGCTGAACGTGGGATCGCAACCTGCGTACTGCTGGGTAACCCGGATGAAATCACCCGTGTTGCCGCGTCTCAGGGCGTTGAACTGGGCGCTGGCGTAGAAATCGTTGACCCGGATGTGGTTCGCGAAAGCTACGTTGCTCGCCTGGTCGAACTGCGTAAAAACAAGGGCATGACCGAAACCGTTGCCCGCGAACAGCTGGAAGACAACGTGGTTCTCGGTACTCTGATGCTGGAACAAGACGATGTTGACGGCCTGGTTTCCGGTGCTGTTCACACCACTGCGAACACCATTCGTCCACCGCTGCAGTTGATTAAAACTGCGCCGGGTAGCTCTCTGGTGTCTTCCGTGTTCTTCATGCTGCTGCCGGATCAGGTTTACGTTTACGGCGACTGCGCGATCAACCCGGATCCGACCGCAGAGCAGCTGGCAGAAATCGCCATTCAGTCTGCGGACTCCGCGATTGCCTTCGGTATCGAACCGCGCGTAGCAATGCTCTCCTACTCCACCGGCACATCTGGTGCAGGTAGCGACGTAGAGAAAGTTCGCGAAGCGACCCGTCTGGCTCAGGAAAAACGCCCTGACCTGATGATCGACGGCCCGCTGCAGTACGACGCCGCCGTTATGGCTGATGTAGCAAAATCCAAAGCGCCGAACTCGCCGGTTGCAGGTCGCGCTACCGTGTTCATCTTCCCGGATCTGAACACCGGTAACACCACCTACAAAGCGGTACAGCGTTCTGCTGACCTGATCTCCATCGGGCCAATGCTGCAGGGTATGCGCAAGCCGGTGAACGACCTGTCTCGTGGCGCGCTGGTAGACGATATCGTCTACACCATCGCTCTGACTGCGATCCAGTCTTCCCAGCAGCAGTAATCTGCTGTGTACGCCGGATGGTGACTTAAACGCGTCCTGCTACCTACATAGCGTGATTCTTGAAACCGGAAATAGCTGATATTTCCGGTTTTTTTATGCCCGTCCCTTTCATTAACAAATTCTGGAAAATTTGCTTAACTGCGCTGCATCAATGAATAACTATTCTCCTGTTTGCATACTTAGCCTCTTTGCTTTGCAACAGGGATAGTCCTTTATGTCTGCAGTAACAGAATCACAACCCGCGAAAAAATGGGCCATGCCCGACACACTGGTCATTATTTTTTCGTCGCCATTTTAACCAGCCTGGCAACCTGGGTCGTTCCTGTCGGAATGTTCGACAGCCAGGAAGTACAGTAGCTGGTTGATGGACAAACCAAAACACGTAAAGTGGTCGATCCCCACTCTTTTCGTATTCTGACCAACGATGCGGGTGATTGGTGGTGCATTCGGCATCGTAATGCGCACAGGAACCGGGTGATCTGGTTGGGGTAAACCGCCAGGTCACCGTGTTGGCCTTTCAGTTTGGTGACAGCTTCAGTCATATTATCTACCCAACCTCTGCGTCGCTGATGGCGACATTAGGCGTGTGCCGGGTGGACTTCCGTAACTGGTTGAAGGTGGGCACCACGCTGCTGGGCCTGCTGTTTATTATGTCCAGCGTAGTGGTCATTGGTGCGCAAATGATGGGCTACCATTAAACAACAAGGCCGGATAATGCACATCAGCGGCTTATCCGGCCTACAACGAGTCCCGATCCGTCATCCAGGATCGGCGGCGCTAAGTTTACTCAGCTTCTTCCTGCTTTTCGGCCTTCGCACTTTCATTCTTGGCATTGCGTGTCATCCACAGCGCCAGTGCTTTCAGTGAGTCCGGTGTAAATTCATCACAGCGCGCGGTAATTTCTTCCGGCGTCAGCCAGCACACTTCACTAATCTCTTCTTCCTGCAGCGCAAACGGTCCGTGAGAAACGCAGCTAAACAGCCCGCCCCAGACGCGACAGTTCTGGTCTTCAAAATAAAACTGACCGTGCTCGGCAAACGGGACACCGGCAATGCCCAATTCTTCTTCCGCTTCACGACGCGCCGAGTCCAGAAGCTGCTCATCAGCCTGAACAACACCACCCGCGGTAGCATCCAGCATACCGGGCATAAAGTCCTTTGTCTCAGTGCGACGTTGAACCAGAATTTTACCCATACCATCGTGGACAACGATATACGTTGCACGGTGGCGCAAGCATTGTGCCCGCATTTGTTCCCGGCTGGATTGTGCGATGACTTCATTGTCTTCATTCACAATATCCACCCATTCAGTACTTGCCAAACGACGCTGTTCCACCATCAGGAAACCTTCTTTTTTCTAGCGCTCTTACGGCGCGTTTACGTTTGTGGGGTAAATTACGGATTAATCTCGACCTGCGCAATAATACTTTGATCATTGAGTGCCATCACGCTGAGAACATTATCATCCAGAATCCCGTAGCTTGCCGTAAATCCCCCTTTCGGGATACTTACCGAACCTGGGTTAAACTGGTAGATATCCCCACGTCGCTCTGCCACCGGCAGATGCGTATGCCCGTAAACCAGCACATCGCCGGCGTTGAGCGGTGGTAAGTTATCCGGACCAAAAAGATGTCCGTGCGTCAGAAAGAGTCGCTGGCTGTCAGTCAGAATTTGCTGCCACGGCGCGGTTATTGGAAAATGCAGGAGCATCTGATCCACTTCGCTGTCGCAATTACCACGCACTGCAATTATTCGCGACGCCTGCTCATTCAAACGCTCGGCGACCTGTGCTGGCGCGTAGCCCTCTGGCAGAGCATTACGCGGCCCATGGTTCAATACATCGCCCAGTATCACCAGCCATTGCGCGCCGCTTTGGGTAAACCGTTCAAGTACGCATTCCGTAGCCGGCAACGAACCATGAATGTCCGATGCGAACATCAGTTTCATCACTCACCCCTCGTTGAAAAATACCTTTCAATGATACTGGATTACGCCCCTACTTTCAGCAGGAACGCTTCGCTGAAAGCGCGATAAAACGTTGTACCGAAGCGCGCTGCCACTGGAAGGTGGCATACTCCGCAAGCTGTTCTGGTACATCATCGCCATTCAGAACCAATCGATTAAGCATTAGCGCTAAATCGCTGTCTGCGATACACCATTCACCAAACAAATTCTGCTTACCGTGCACCAGTAAACTGCCCGCCGTGGCAAACAACTTTTCCGCACTGGCCCTTCCTGCTCCCGTCAACGGACCTTTCTTCACGCCACCAAAAACCACATCCGTCGAACGCTCTTCCCGGATAGGCATCAGATCGCTACGGAGCCAGGCCTGAACCTGGCGGGCACGAGCCCTTTTTTGTAGATCGTGCGGATAAATGCGCTCCCATTGCGGCGGAGCGAAACGCTCTTCCAGGAACTCGGCAATCGCCGAAGATTCACTCAGTTCAAAACCGTCAATGTCCAGAACCGGTACACGACGCGTCAGCGCATACCCTTGCCATGAAGGTTGCAAGTGTTCACCACTATTGAGGTCGACAGTTTTCAGCGTAAAAGGCAGCCCTTTCTCTTGCAGAGCGACATAAACAGACAGCACATAAGGGGAGAAAAAGTTGGCATCTGACCACAGCGTAATTGCAGGTTTGCTCATAATGTCCTCTGAAGTGTATTGGCTTGCTTTCAAAATATAGAGTCTTTCTCTCGCTGTCACTTGATGAAAACTCACGCACGTCAGCAGCTTCTATACTTGTAGTGACCCGGTTCATGACAAAACGGACGCTGAAAATGATCGACCTCTACTACACTCCATCGCCAAACGGGCACAAAATCACACTGTTTCTCGAAGAGGCACAGTTAAAATACCGTCTGATTCATGTAGATATCAGCAGAGGCAGCCAGTTTCGCCCTGACTTTTTGCTGATTTCACCAAATAATAAAATCCCGGCCATTATCGACAGCGCACCGGAAGATGGTGGAAAACCAATTAGCCTGTTTGAGTCTGGCGAGATTTTACTCTACCTGGCGGAAAAGAGCGGTAAGCTACTCAGCGGCGAATTACGCGAGCGCCACACCACGCTGCAGTGGCTCTTCTGGCAGGTTAGCGGACTTGGGCCAATGCTCGGACAACATCATCACTTCAGCCACTTCGCACCGCAGACTATCCCCTACGCCATTGAACGGTATCAGGTGGAAACCCAGCGACTGTACAACGTCATGAATAAACGCCTGGAAATATCACCCTGGCTGGGGGGCGATCATTACAGCATTGCCGACATTGCCTGCTGGCCGTGGATTAATCTCCACCAGCGCCAGCGTATCGACCTTGACAACTATCCGGCGGTCAATAACTGGTACGAACGTATCCGTACTCGTCCCGCAACAGAACGGGCGATGCAGCAAGCGCTGAGCGAGAAAAGTTAACGCGATTCGGTTCTCGTGTATCATGAAAAGGTTCATACATGGAGGAAACCTGCAATGTCACAACCTGACGCAATTATTCGTATAAAAAACCTTCGTCTGCGCACTTTTATCGGCATTAAAGAAGAAGAGATTCTGAACCGACAGGATATCGTCATCAATATTGCCATCCACTATCCAGCAGACAAAGCCCGGACCAGTGAAGATATCAACGACGCGCTGAATTATCGCACCATCACCAAGAGTATCATTTCGCACGTTGAGAGTAACCGCTTCTCATTGTTGGAAAAATTAACGCAAGATGTGCTCGATATCGCACGCGAACATCACTGGGTCACTTATGCTGAAGTGGAGATCGATAAACTTCACGCATTGCGTTACGCCGACTCCGTTTCCATGACATTGAGCTGGCAGCGCTAAACGTAACCCGGGAGGCGACATGCAGATTCTGATTACCGGCGGTACTGGCCTGATTGGACGTCATTTGATCCCCCGCCTGCTGGAACTGGGGCATCAGATTACCGTAGTGACACGTACTCCTGATAAGGCTCGTCAGATTCTGGACTCCCGGGTCACGCTATGGAAAGGGCTGGAAGAGCAGCAAAACCTCGATGGCATTGATGCTGTCATCAATCTTGCCGGAGAGCCTATCGCTGACAAGCGCTGGAGCGCTGAGCAAAAAGAACGTTTGTGCCAAAGTCGCTGGGGGATCACGCAGAAGCTGGTTACGTTAATCCACGCCAGCAGTACGCCACCATCCGTACTCATCTCCGGTTCCGCAACGGGATATTACGGCGATCTGGGTGAAGTCGTGGTGACGGAAGAAGAACCGCCGCATAATGAATTCACCCATAAGTTGTGCGCCCAGTGGGAACAGATCGCCAGTGCTGCGCAAAACGACAGAACGCGCGTATGTTTGCTGCGTACTGGCGTTGTATTGGCCTCTACGGGCGGGATCCTCGCAAAGATGGTCCCACCGTTTCGTCTGGGGCTTGGCGGTCCTATCGGCAATGGACGTCAATACCTGGCCTGGATCCATGTTGACGATATGGTCAACGGGATTATCTGGCTGCTGGATAACGATTTGCGCGGTCCCTTCAACATGGTTTCGCCGTACCCGGTTCGCAATGAACAGTTTGCCCATGCGCTGGGTCATGCCCTAAACCGCCCGGCGATCCTGCGCGTTCCGGCGGCCGCCATGCGGCTGCTGATGGGCGAATCCTCGGTACTGGTCCTCGGGGGGCAGCGCGCGTTGCCCAAGCGACTGGAGGCGGCCGGTTTTGCGTTTCGTTGGTACGATTTGGAAGAAGCGCTGGCCGATGTCATCCGATAATGTCTGATATCCCTTCACTGTTGCCATTGTGGTGGTATGGTTAAAAAACCGAATACCACAATGGCGACGTTATGGCGATAATATCAACACCCCGACTTACCCTCTCTTCGTACCAACTCGCTGACTGGCCTTTTTTCCAGCGGCTACGGGAAAATCCTGACGTCATGCGTTTCATGGGTGATATTGCCCCAACCAAAGATACTCGCCTGCTCTTCGCCAGACGCCTTTCCGCTCGACATACATTTGTTATCCGGGAGCACAACAACACGGCGCAACTGGGCGATATTGGCTTACAGATAAGCCATCTTTATCCTCAGGAAGCTGATATTGGCTATGCCATCACGCCGCGGGCGCAAGGGAAAGGTATAGCCAGTGAAGCCGTACGTGCAGTGTGTGATTATGCCTTTCAACAGGCTGGCGTAACGGCGATAAATGCCTATGTATTAGCCGGGAATACCGGGTCGATACGCATTCTGGAAAAAACAGGATTTATACGCACTCAGGTGCTCGAAAAAGCCTATGAAGTGAACGGCATAGCGCATGACGACTGGGTTTATCGTCTGGAGTACAGCGCGTTAAAGCGGTAGACCCGGAAAGCGTAGTGCCTCCGGGCAACTCAATTACTTCAGTGATCCTTTAAGGAACTGCTGTAAACGCGGGCTTTGTGGGTTCCCGAACACCTGCTCCGGATTACCCTCTTCTTCGATTTTTCCCTGATGCAGGAAAATAACGTGTGAGGAAACGTGGCGGGCAAACCCCATTTCATGCGTCACAACCACCATTGTTTTCCCCTCTTCGGCCAGTTGTTGCATTATACGCAACACTTCACCGACCAACTCCGGATCAAGCGCCGAGGTTGGCTCATCAAACAGCAGAACCTCGGGCTCCATCGCCAGCGCACGCGCAATGGAGACACGCTGCTGCTGACCGCCGGACAGATGCACCGGGTATTTCCCCTGCGCGCGCTCATCAATACCGACTTTGGCCAGATACTTTACCGCACGCTCGCGGGCTTCATGCTTGCTCAGCCCCAGCACCTGAATCGGTGCTTCCATGACGTTTTCCAGCACCGTCATATGGCTCCACAAGTTGAAGTGCTGAAAGACCATGGTCAGTCGCGTACGTAACAGACGCAGCTGATTTTTATCTGCAACCTTCAACTGACCGTCTTTGTCGCGCACCAGGCCAATATTCTGACCGCTAACCACAATCGTTCCGGCGCTCGGTTTTTCCAGAAAGTTAATGCAGCGCAGGAAGGTACTTTTACCAGAACCTGACGAACCAATAATGCTAATAACATCACCCGCATTGGCCTGCAGCGATACCCCTTTCAGCACTTCATGTTCGCCGTAGTGCTTATGTAAATCGATAACGTTTAATTTATTTTCAGACATCGTGTTACTCGAATCATTTAGAGGATACATGCTGCAACCAGCGTTTTTCCGCTTTACGGAACAGGCTAATCAGGACATACGAAATCATCAAATACAGTACAGCGGCAATACCGAATGCGGTAAATGGCTGGTAGGTTGCCGAGTTGATGTCACGGGCGATTTTCAACAAATCCGGCACCGTCGCGGTAAACGCCAGCGCCGTGGAATGCAGCATTAAAATGACTTCGTTGCTGTATGCCGGTAACGCAATACGCAGTGCAGAAGGCAAGATAATGCAGCGATACAGTTTAAAGGAAGAGAAACCGTAAGCCCGTGCGGCTTCAATCTCGCCATGTGGTACGGAACGGATGGCCCCGGCAAAAATCTCCGTAGTGTAGGCACAGGTGTTAAGCGTCAATGCCAGTACGGTACAGTTAAGTCCGCTGCGGAAAAACGCGTTGAGGAAATCTGTCCCTTTCACAATCTCCAGCGTATACATACCGGAATAAAACACCAACAGCTGAACATACAGCGGCGTTCCACGAAAAATATAGGTGAACAACCAGATAGGAAACTGGATAAATTTATTGCTTGATACGCGACCAATCGCCAAAAACAGTGCCAGAATTCCGCCCATCACCACCGATGAGATCAGCAACCACAATGTGATCGCCACGCCGGTAAAGCGATAGCCGTCAGTCCACAACAGGGATTTCCAGTACTCCTGAATAATTTCAATCACAGGTCAGCCCTCTTCACACCCACGGAGTAGCGGCGCTCAAGGTACAGCAGCACACCATTAGACACGGTGGTAAACACCAGATAGATGGCCCCACACACCACAGCAAAATAGAACGGCTCCCAGGTACTTTTTCCGGCAAGCTGAGTGGCTTTCACCACATCTTCAAGTCCAAGCAGTGACACCAGCGCCGTGGCCTTCAGAATAACCTGCCAGTTGTTGCCAATCCCCGGCAAGGCAAAGCGCATCATTGCCGGAAACATAATGCGGCGAAAAATTTGCGAACGGGTAAAACCGAATGCCGTCGCCGCTTCAATATGACCTTTTGGTACAGCCATAAACGCGCCACGGAAGGTTTCAGTAAAATAGGCTCCGTAGATAAATCCAAGCGTAATAATCCCTGCGACCATCGGATCGATATCAATCTGACTGATACCCACTGCGTCGGTAATCGTATTCAGCGCGATTTGTAATCCGTAGAAAATGAGCAGCATTAAGACGAGATCGGGAACCCCGCGGATAAGCGTGGTGTACCCTTCGAAAATAAGCTCCATTGCCCGGTTTTGCGAAAGCTTCGCTGCCGCGCCAACAAGGCCTATCATGACCGCCAGCACTACCGAGCTGAGAGCCAGCTCCAGCGTAACAATCGCGCCCTGTAAAATAACACCTGAAAAGCCATACAACATGCTGCCTGTCCTGTCGTGTGTGGTGGAGTAATAAGCCTCTTTTGATTTCAGACTAACCGTTAAATGCCGGATGGCGGCTTTGCCTTATCCGGCCTACAAAATCACCGTAGGCCTGATAAGCGCAGCGCCATCAGGCATAAATTCAACGCGTCAAAAATCTACGGGCTTTATCAGCACCTGCGGTGATTAGCCGCCGTAAACATCAAAATCGAAATACTTTTTCGCCAGCTTCTCGTAAGTACCGTCAGCACGCATCTCTGCAAATGCTTTATTCAGTGCTTCGCGCAGTTCATTATCGTCTTTACGCAGCCCCATACCGGTACCAACGCCGAACAGTTTCTCGTCTTTCACTGACGGGCCGCCAAATTTGTAATCTTTACCTACTGGCTGCTTCAGGAAGCCTTCGCTGGCCGCGACTTCATCCTGGAATGCGGCATCAATACGCCCGGCAGTCAGGTCAGAATAGATATTGTCTTGCCCCTGATAGGAGACAATTTCAATGCCTTTTGGCGCCCAGTGTTCGTTACCGAACGTTTCCTGAGTCGTGCCCTGCAGCACACCGACACGTTTACCTTTCAGAGACTCAATGGTCGGCTGAATAGCGGAATCTTTAGCAACCACCAGACGAGAGTCTGCTGCATAAAGCTTGTCGGTAAAGGCAATCTCTTGCTGACGTTTTTCAGTAATGGAAAGCGACGACATGATGGCATCGATCTTCTTCGCTTTTAACGAAGGGATCAGCGCATCCAGCGGGTTTTCCACGAAGGTACATTGTGTATTGATGCGTTTGCAGAGCTCTTTAGCCAGATCGATATCAAAACCGACCAATTCACCCTGCGCATTTTTCGATTCGAACGGTGCATAAGTAGGATCTGTACCGATACGAATTTTTTGCGGGATGGCTGCAAATGCTGCGGTAGCACTGGAGAAAGCCAGAACCAGAGAAAGAGACAACACCAGTTTTTTCATAACTATCCTCAACAGACTGTCTTTTATAGGGGATCTTTACAGGACCAGGTGCAGTTATCGTGCCATTAATCAGGCCGACAAGGCAAAGCATTCTACCTTGTTAGCGGTATTTATTTGCATGAAAAGCGCTTAAGTATGCAATCATACCTATTAAGACCACGATAAAAGCACCAAAATAGTGCACTGAAATCATTATGCACCGTAACGGCTAACCCCTATGGTGCAGTCAATTCCCCGTTTCAGCGTATCAATCGCCGTAGACATTAAAGTTAAAATACTTACTCGCCATTTTGTCGTAGGTGCCATCTTTACGCAGTTCGCCCAGCGCTTTATCAAACGCCGCTTTCAGCTCGACATCGTCTTTGCGTAACCCAATCCCGGTCCCGTCGCCAAAGTATTTTTTATCTTTTACTGAAGGACCGGCAAACGCGTAATCCTTACCTGCAGGTTGTTTCAGGAAGCCTTCGCTGGCTGCGACTTCGTCCTGCAATGCCGCATCCAGACGGCCCGCCGTCAGGTCAGAATAGATCAGATCCTGGTTCGCATAAGCCACAACATCCACGCCTTTGCTGCGCCAGTTATCATTGGCATAGGCTTCCTGCGTCGAACCTTGCAGTACGCCAACATGTTTACCCTTGAGTGAATCCAGAGTCGGTTGAATTGGGGAGCCTTTCGCAGCGATCAGACGTGAATCTGCTGCGTAAAGTTTGTTTGAGAAAGCAATTTCTTGCTGGCGTTTCTCGGTGATGGAAAGCGAAGAGATGATGGCATCAATTTTTTTCGCTTTCAGCGACGGGATCAGCGCATCAAAATCGCTGGCGACCCAGGTACATTTGATCTGCATACGTTTACACATCTCATTTCCCAGATCGATATCAAAGCCGACAAAATCGCCTTTGGCATCTTTAGAGGAAAAAGGTGCATACGTGGTGTCCGTACCGATACGAACTGTCTGCGGAAGTGCTGCGTAGCTGGCTGCGGTTGCACAGACTCCTACCAGCAAAGACAAAGCAAGAACCGTCTTCTTCATACATAACCCTCAAGTGGCGTAATTTTATTATGTTTTACGTTGTGTTGTGTGTTTGCAGACTTTTTCATGCAGGTCTTATGCCATTTTCGCATCGATGAGGATATTCGACGTTAAATATGTTAATAAAACGTTGCAATATTGTCCTGATTTTGAAGATAGCAGGTCTGACGGTTGAACCGCAGCGTTTCGTTGCGTTTTAACGAATTAAATGTTGAGGATATGATCGCGGTTACAAAATTGCCCTGAAACAGGGCAATGGATGTTTCTTTGCACGTTGATGGAACGACTTATGCGCCCTGCCAGCGAGTGAACAGATCCTGCGGAAGGGTAATATCAAACTGATCAAGTACGCGATTAACCGTTTGATTAATCACATCATCAAGTGTCTGTGGCCGATGATAGAAGGCGGGAACGGGTGGCATAATCACCGCGCCAATTTCTGCTGCCTGAGTCATAAGACGCAAGTGCCCGAGATGCAACGGAGTCTCACGTACACACAGCACCAGCGGACGGCGTTCTTTCAGCACCACATCTGCCGCGCGGGTAAGCAGTCCGTCTGTGTAGCTGTGAACAATACCTGAAAGCGTTTTAATTGAGCATGGCAGGATGACCATTCCCGCCGTCTGGAAAGAGCCAGATGAAATACTGGCGGCAATATCACGCGTATCGTGTGTCACATTCGCAAGCGCCTGTACGTCACGCACAGAAAGGTCCGTTTCCAGCGCCAGCGTCTGTCGCGCCGCCTGGCTCATCACCAGATGGGTTTCCACGTCAGCAACGTCGCGTAAAACCTGTAACAGCCGCACACCATAAATTGCACCGCTTGCGCCAGAAATACCAATGATGAGTCGTTTCATGTTTAATCGCCCTTGCTTGTTCAGGGCCGACTTTGCAGGAATTTACGGTGAGTTGCAAGCAAGGGTGCAACCTGCACCCTTGCTTGCGAGCAAACGTTAACCTTCGTTGTGCATCTCAAGATTTTCCGCTTCGTTCTGACGCAATACCGCTTTGGCATCGTCATTACGCAAAGAGTCCAGGAAATCGAGATACTGCTGGTCAACATCTTTAGTGACATAGACGCCATTAAACACGGAGCATTCAAACTGCTGAATATCCGGGTTCTCAGCACGCACAGCGTCGATCAGATCATTCAGATCCTGGAAGATGAGCCCATCTGCGCCAATGATTTGACGGATCTCGTCTACTTCACGACCATGAGCAATCAGCTCCGTCGCCGTTGGCATATCGATACCATAAACGTTCGGGAAGCGAATCTCCGGTGCGGCAGAGGCCAGATAAACCTTCTTCGCTCCGGCCTCACGCGCCATCTCGATAATCTGTTCTGAGGTGGTCCCGCGCACGATAGAGTCGTCTACCAGCAGCACGTTCTTATCACGGAATTCCGCGCGGTTGGCGTTCAGTTTACGGCGCACGGATTTACGGCGCAGTTGCTGACCCGGCATGATAAAGGTACGCCCCACGTAGCGGTTTTTCACAAACCCCTGACGATACGGCTTACCGAGGATACGGGCAATTTCCAGCGCGATATCACAAGAGGTCTCCGGAATGGGGATCACCACGTCGATATCCAGATCTTCCCACTCACGGGCAATTTTTTCGCCAAGCTTTGTTCCCATATTCACACGGGCGCTGTAGACGGAAATCTTGTCGATGAAGGAGTCAGGACGCGCGAAGTAAACATATTCAAACAGGCATGGGTTACTGACCGGATTATCGGCACACTGGCGGGTAAACAACTGGCCTTTTTCGGTAATATATACCGCTTCACCCGGCGCGACATCGCGCAGGAATTCAAAGCCCAGCGTATCCAGCGCCACGCTCTCGGAAGCCACCATATATTCGGTACGACCATCACCGATATCGCGTTTGCCCAGCACCAGCGGGCGGATACCATTAGGATCGCGGAAGGCCACCATACCGTGGCCGATAATCATCGCCACGCAGGCATAGGCGCCGCGGATCTGGCGGTTAGTTGCGGCAATCGCAGCAAAAATATTATCGGCTTCCAGCGGGTAGTGGCGGAAATTATCCAGCTCGCTGGCGAAAATATTCAGCAGAATTTCAGAATCTGAAGTGGTATTGATGTGACGGCGCTTTTCTTCGAACAGCTTTTTACGCAGCTCATGCGCGTTGGTCAGGTTGCCGTTGTGGGCAAGCGTGATGCCATACGGTGAGTTGACATAAAAAGGTTGAGCTTCGGAGGCGCTGGAGCTCCCAGCCGTTGGGTAACGCACATGACCGATGCCCATATTGCCCTGCAAACGCTGCATATGGCGCGCTTCAAAAATATCGCTCACCATTCCGTTTGCTTTACGCAAACGGAAGCAGTTATTGGCATCAATGGTGATGATGCCTGCGGCATCCTGGCCACGGTGCTGAAGCACCGTTAACGCGTCATAAATCGACTGGTTTACCGGCATAACACCGGCGATACCGACAATACCGCACATACGTCTTTTCCTCGTTCAGCAACGACCCAAAGTTTATACTTTGGGCAAGAAACTTGACGAGCTTTGCAGATAGTCAAAGAACCATCTGATGATGAAACTGAACTGTGGGATCAGCTGCGACTTACTCCAGTCTTCACTTTTCGACACACCGGTAAATGTATCGAGAAAGAACAGTATGGCGGCGACGATCAACGCCCCTCTCAGAGCACCGAAGCAGATCCCCAACACCCTGTCAGTCCCCGACAGGCCTGTTTTCTCCACCAGCTGACCTATCACAAAGTTAACGATAGCGCCGACGATAAGTGTCGCGATAAACAGTATCGCGATAGCAATCCCATTCCGAACCAGTTCGTCTTCAAAGCCCGTAAACCAGACAGACAGGTAAGTGTAGTAATGGCTGGCGACAAAGAAAGCACAACCCCAAGTCACCAACGATAATGCTTCACGTACAAAGCCACGGATCAGGCTAACCAGACAGGAAAAACCAATCACCGCGATAATGGCGTAATCAATCCAGACCATAAGTGTCCCACGATTTTACGCCCTGTCGTCCTGTTCGGGGCGCATTCTAACAGAAAAAGAAAACGTTTGCGTAGGGATTTCCTTTCCACGCGTAAATAAAAATGGCGCTGAAAAAATCTTCAACGCCATACGGTTTTATGCCTCTTCGGGCACTGCCGGATAACGGTGTTAATACCTTATCCGGCCTACGTGAGACAGCCCCTTAATTAGGGGTATACCCCATAACAACCCCACTCAGGCCGGAGATTTTCTGCAGTTCTCCCAGCGAGTTTTTCAGCTTATCTCTGGACGCATCAGGCCCGACAAGAATTCGGGTTATTTTACCCTGTACTGGCGTTGACGGGGAAGTATATACCCGGAAACCCGCCCCACGTAACTTACCGACGATCTCATTGACCTTATCCGCATTTTTCAACGCACCAAGCTGCACAACGTAGGCTTTCCCGGTTGGTGCCGGGGCGTCTTCGACGACCGGTTTCGGTGCAGGGGCAGGAACGGGCGTCGGCGCCGGAGCAGCAACAACAGGTTGCGGCTTCGGTTTAGGTTTTGGTGGCTCTACAGGTGCAGGGATAGGATCTAACTCTGCGTTGTTTGCTGCCGTCAGACGCGACGGATCCAATGACGGCGCTGCCGCATCACCGGCACGTACCTCTTCTGCGGCACCTTCCGGCGGTTGCGTCGGCAGTGCCTGCGTCGCCGCAGGCATCATGTCCGGTTCATCGCGATCTCCGGGTTTTGGTACCAGGGGGATCGCCGCAAACTCATCCTGATAATGTTTTTTCTGCCCGTCGAGCAACCCGGGAAGCACAATCACCCCAAGCGCGACCAGCACAATAGTGCCAACTAATCGATTCTGAAACTTACTCGCCACCGCTTCTCCCCACGTCTATTACTTCCATGACATGTGCGACAGTGTGAAACGATCCACACACCAACACGGTATCTTCTGGTTTTGCCGCGGCCAGGGCCGCAAGCCATGCCTGAGCCACGCTGCCATAGGCTTCGCCATTACCCAGGTGCTCCAGCAGTTGTTCTGCCGTTGCGCCACGCGGGCCTTCCAGAGGCGCACAATACCAATCGTCAACCACGCTTTTCAACCAGGCTAACGTACCGGCAATGTCTTTATCATGTAGCATACCGATAACCGCAAGTACGCGCCCGCTTTTCACTAACTTTTTCAGACGTTCTGTCAAATATTCCGCCGCATGCGGATTATGAGCAACATCAAAAATCACCCGCGGTGACTCGCTCACAATCTGAAAACGCCCCGGTAAAATAGCCTGCTCGATACCTTCACGAATCGCCTGCTCGCTGACGTTAAGTCCGCTGGCTCTCAGTGCTGCCAGTGCGGTCGCGGCGTTAGGTTGCGGGACCTGCGGTAACGGCAGTTGTGTCAGCGTACCGTGGCTATCCGTGAATGACCAGTCGTTCTCTGTAACAGAATAGCGCCAGTCCACACCACGGCGCTGCAGTATCGCCCCTGTCTCTTGCGCCACATCCGCGATGGTATAGGGCATTTCCGGTTCACCGACGATAGCCGGTTTCTCTGCACGGAAGATCCCCGCCTTCTCGCGGCCAATGCTCTCGCGATCGGGCCCCAGCCAGTCAGTATGGTCAAGCGCAATGCTGGTGACTACCGCGACATCAGCATCGACGATATTGGTTGCGTCAAGACGGCCGCCTAACCCCACTTCCAGAATCACCACATCAAGCTGCGCCTGTTTAAACAGCCACAATGCTGACAGCGTGCCGTATTCAAAGTAGGTCAGGGAAATATCACCGCGCGCAGCTTCAATCTCAGCAAATGAGGCGGTATGCGCAGACTCCGGCAACTCGCCCCCCTGCACGCGAACACGTTCCGTGTAGCGCACCAGGTGGGGAGAACTGTACACACCGACCTTATATCCGGCCGCGGTGAGTACGGACTCCAGCGTTCGGCAAGTCGTGCCTTTGCCGTTGGTTCCCGCGACGGTAAAAACAAACGGCGCCGGTTTTAATACGCCCAGTTTCTGTGCCACCAGATTCACGCGTTCAAGACCTAAATCGATGGTTTTACTGTGCAGGTTTTCCAGATAAGAAAGCCACGAGGCCAGGGGCGACGTGGCTTGGGGAATACGTTTATTGTCCATGATGCCTGTAGATTCGTTACGTTGAGAAAAGCAAAAAGGCAGCGCCAAACGGCCTGCCCTTTTGTACTCGTCATCTTTCAAGTTGCAGGAGTGTTGGCGCTACTTGCTCACCCGAATCAATTACCAGCGTAAGCTCATCGGGATGAATTCTCTTGCCACCTGCCTGCAACCCGAAATCCATAGAGTAAACTATCAGACCTCTGATTCCTGATCAGGTGCCGGAGATACCACCTCACCCTCACGTGGTTCATCCGGATTCGGCGCGGGCAGATTCATCAGCTTCGCCAGAACACTTGCCAGTTTCAGACGCATTTCCGGGCGGCGTACGATCATATCGATAGCGCCTTTTTCAATCAGGAATTCACTACGCTGGAATCCCGGCGGCAGTTTTTCACGTACGGTTTGCTCGATAACGCGCGGGCCGGCAAAGCCGATCAGTGCTTTCGGCTCAGCAATGTTGAGATCGCCCAGCATCGCGAAGCTTGCTGAAACACCGCCCATGGTAGGATCAGTCAGTACGGAAATGTACGGTAAACCGCGTTCCTGCATTTTCGCCAGCGCTGCAGAAGTTTTTGCCATCTGCATCAGTGACATCAGCGCTTCCTGCATACGCGCTCCGCCAGAAGCGGAGAAACAGATCAGCGGGCAGTTGTCTTCCAGCGCCTGTTCAACCGCACGGACGAAACGCGCGCCGACGACAGAGCCCATGGAGCCGCCCATAAAAGCGAACTCGAATGCAGCTGCAACGACCGGCATGCCGTGAAGCGTACCCTTCATTACCACCAGCGCGTCTTTCTCACCGGTTTCTTTTTGCGCAGAAGCCAGTCTGTCTTTGTATTTTTTGGAATCACGAAACTTCAGCACATCTTTCGGCTCAAGCTCGCTACCCAGTTCCACAAGAGAACCTTCATCTAACAGGCTATGCAGGCGATTACGCGCCGACATGCGCATGTGATGGTCACATTTCGGACAGACCTCAAGATTACGTTCCAGCTCAGCACGGTATAAAACCTGACCGCAGCTATCGCACTTGGTCCACACCCCTTCAGGAATGCTTGCCTTGCGGGTGGGAGTAATGTTGCTTTTAATTCGTTCAATCCAGCTCATTGGTGACCTTTCTGCCTGAACCCTAGTCAGCTTTGTTATAAGGGGCGCATAATGCCATTTTTGCCCCTAACAGACCATGAATGTTGCACATTAAAACATAACAGCCCGAAACTTTGGATAAAAAAGTGGTCGAACCGCTGAGTTACTTTCTATTTTTGCGCCCTGGATGCCGCACGTTTGTGACGAATGATTTCGATAATACCAGGCAATACAGAAAGGACGATAATCGCCACAATCAATAATTTCAGATTTTCCTGCACCACCGGCAGATCGCCAAACAAGTAGCCTGCATAGGTGAACAGTAATACCCACAACAGCGCGCCCACCACGTTATACATCGCAAAATGACGGTAGGACATGTGCCCCATACCGGCAACAAACGGTGCAAATGTACGCACAATAGGAACAAAACGCGCCAAAATAATGGTTTTACCACCATGACGTTCATAGAACGCATGGGTTTTATCCAGATAGCTGCGGCGGAAAATTTTGGAATTTGGGTTGCTGAACAGCTTCTCGCCAAACAACCGCCCGATGGTGTAGTTCACCGCATCGCCCACAATAGCCGCCACTATCATTAACGCCACCATCAGATGGACATTAAGATCGTTGGTTGGCAGTGCAGAAAGTGCACCGGCGACAAACAGCAGTGAATCTCCTGGCAGGAACGGCGTAACCACCAGTCCCGTTTCGCAGAACAGAATCAAAAACAGAATAGCGTATACCCAAACACCGTATTCCGCGACCAGTTCAGCCAGGTGCACATCAATGTGCAGAATAAAATCGATAAGAAAGTAAATCAGGTCCATAGTTTTGCCTTTATACGACTCAAATTAGTCCGCCAGAAATAGCGGGCCCATCGGCGGTTTTGGCAGGTCGAACCGATCCGGGTAATCTACCGCAACCAGATACAATCCTTCCGCTTTCGCCGTTGCCGCTGCCAGCGTTCTGTCCTTCGCCGCTAACAGTTCTGCTATCCAGCTCTCCGGCTGGTTGTGGGCGCCTACTTCCATCAGGCTGCCGACAATATTCCTGACCATATGATGTACAAAGGCATTCGCTTTAATATCCACCACCACATAAGTGCCGAAACGCGTAACGTTTATATGCATCACGTTACGCCACGGTGTGCGCGACTGACACTGCACTGCCCGAAACGAGGTAAAATCATTCTCGCCAATCAGGCACTGAGCCGCACGATGCATACGCTCAGCATCCAGCGGCTCGTAGTAATGCGTCACGCCTTTTCCCAAAACGGCAGGACGCAACCGATGATTGTAGATGATGTAGCGATAACGGCGAGCCGTCGCGCTAAATCGGGCATGAAAATCATCCGGTACCGCTTTCACCCAGCGCACGGCAATGTCACCAGGTAAATTCGCATTTACCCCCAGCGTCCACGCCGCATCTTTACGTTGCGCGGTGGTTTCAAAATGCACCACCTGTCCCGTACCATGAACACCCGCATCCGTGCGGCCCGCACAAAATACGGTAATGCGTTCATTAGCAACCTGAGAGAGCGCTTTTTCCAGTTTCTCCTGAACGCTGCGCACTTCGTTCTGGCGCTGCCAGCCATAATACTTGCTGCCGTCATACTCAATGCCCAGCGCAATTTTATGCGTTGACGGCTGTTGCAGGTCAGACATTAGTACAGGTACTCCTGCACCAGTTTTTCCGCAATTTTTACTGCCATCAATGCGCCGCCAAAGCGCACGTTATCCGCCACGGACCAGAACTGAACCTGTTCCGGCATACCGTAGTCGTTATGTACGCAACCAATTGACAGGTGCGGTGTACCAGACGCATCACCAACCTGAGTCGGGAAATCGGTCTCTTCTGACAGAACAATATCTTCACCACGAGAAAAGGCATCACGCGCCTCTTCTGCAGCCAGCGGGCGCAGCGCTTCAAAATTCACCATCTGCGCATGACCGTAGAACACCGGTGACTGCACGATGCTGGCTGAAATCAACAGACCATCATCTTGCATAATTTTACGGACTTCATCGACGATACGACGTTCTTCGCGCACACTGCCTTCGCGATCGGGCAACAGCGGCAGCATATTGAACGCCAGTTGGCGGCCAAAGAAGTCATCCTCGTCAATCGGGATCCCGTTGAGCAATTTCGCACTCTGTCCGGCCAACGCGTCTACCGCTTTTTTACCGTGGGCGGAAGCCGAGATAATGTTGGTTACCGTAATCCGTGAAAGACCACCGTCATCGATCAGCGGTTTCAGCGCAGAAAGCAGTTGACTGGTCAGGCTGTTTGGCACCGCAATAACGTTGCGATTGCGGTAATCCGCCAGTACAAATGGGTTAACGTCCGGGATGACCAGCGGAACGTCTGGCTCAAGCGCAAACAAACCGCTGCTGTCAATCACCAGACAACCGGCATTGGTTGCTTCCTCCACCCATGCAGCGGTGGCTTCAACTCCCGCGACAAAAAATGCCAGCTGTGCCTGGGTCCAGTCAAAGTCAGCGACATCCTGAACAATGACCGATTTACCGTTAAAACGCAGGTGTTCACCAGCACTTTCATTACGTGCCAGCGCATAGATTTCACCGACCGGGAACTGGCGTTCAGCCAGCGTATCGAGCAGGGCTTCGCCTACGGCGCCCGTTGCGCCCAGAATGGCAATATTCCAGCCTTCAGACATGGTGATTTACTCCAGAAATACATAAGCGTCCCTGTCGTATTATTCGACAGGGAGCATTAAGAAGACATTAATGTGCCGGATGATGAACAGCGTTAAAACCCAGCTTACACAACAGGGCTGCGGCAGCAGCGTCATCACACATTACGTATAAAGACGACCATTCGCGACGTTCAAGATAATTCTTGCGCAGTTTATCAAATTCACCCGGAATTCCAGCAACTTTGCGCAGTGGCGCATCATCGCGGCGCACATCATACACTAAATGAACCAGCCTTTTCAGTGTTGGCTGATCTAACGGACCATGCAAGGTAATACGCCCAAATTCCGGTGCGGGTAACAACGTGTTTAATGCAACATGCTGCTCACGACCAATAAATTTGCTATAGGCCTCAAAGACCTGCGTTGTCCCACGCGCTTTCCCTTCCAGGGTATAGCCAGCAATGTGTGCCGTACCAATGTCCGCTTTCTCCAGCAGCGCCACATTCAGATCCGGCTCGCCTTCCCAGACATCCAGCACGACACTCAGCAACTGCCCGGCGTTGAGTCGATTCAGTAAGGCGGAATTATCCACGACCGGTCCGCGGCAGGCATTAATCAGAATGGTTCCGGGCTTCAGGCGGCTAATCAGCGCCTCATCGGCCAGATGCAGTGTTTTGTACGGCCCTTCTTTGAACAGCGGCGTATGGAAGGTCAACACATCTGCTTGCTCAACCAGTTCTTCCAGTGCGCGGAAATCGCCCTCGTCGCCCCGATCGGCACGTGGTGGATCGCACAGCAAGGTGCGGACCCCTAATGCTTCCAGTCGCGCCTGTAAACGCCCCCCCACATTACCTACACCGACAATACCGACCGTACGGTCACGTAACGTAAAACCGTCACGCTCAGCCAGCATCAGCAGCGCAGAGAAGACATATTCCACTACCGCAATCGCATTGCAGCCGGGAGCAGCAGAAAAACCAATACCTGACTGCGCAAGCCAGGCATCATCCACATGATCAGTACCTGCCGTTGCCGTACCGACAAACTTTACCGGTTTTCCACTGAGTAGTGATGCGTTTACTTTCGTCACCGAGCGCACCATTAAGGCATCCGCATCATCCAGTTCTGTGACGGGAATCGGGCGACCGGGAACCGCTTTGACCTCCCCCAAACGACTGAACAGTTCGCGGGCATAGGGCATATTTTCATCAACGAGAATTTTCACGTCTTTCTCACCTGTTTGAGAACGAGAGTTAACCGGGCAAGTGTGCCATAATCTCGCCGCCAGGCATACTGCGAGACCTGGCTCGCTCAGATTTAAGGAACAGAGATGATGCAGCCCATTTCAGGTACGCCCGCACGCCCTCCCGGCGAAGGCCAAAACCCGCCTTCCGGTGCAGGCGAGCAGCCACTGTCCACGCAGCAGCGTACCGTACTGGAACGACTGATTACCCGTTTGATTTCGCTTACCCAACAGCAAAGCGCCGAGGTGTGGGCTGGAATGAAGCACGATCTGGGCGTTAAAAACGATACGCCGCTGCAGTCACGGCACTTCCCCGCAGCAGAACAAAACCTGAATCAGCGTCTGGGGGTTGCTCAGCAGAATCATGCTAACCGTCAGGTTCTGTCACAGCTCACTGAATTACTGAGTCAGGGAAATAATCGCCAGGCGGTGAGTGATTTTATCCGTCAACAGTACGGGCAGACAGCACTCAGCCAGCTCAAACCGGAACAGCTGAAGAATGTGCTCACCCTGTTGCAACAAGGGCAGCTTTCAATTCCGCAGCCGCAGCAGCGGCCGGCAACCGTTCGCCCTTTATTACCCGCCGAGCACAATACGCTGAATCAGTTAGTCACTAAACTGGCTGCCGCCACGGGAGAGTCCGGGAAAATGATCTGGCAGTCCATGCTGGAACTGTCTGGTGTAAAAAGCGGTGAGCTGATCCCGGCAAAACAGTTCACCCATCTGGTGACATGGCTGCAGGCGCGCCAGACCCTCAGTCTGCAAAATGCGCCGACGCTGCAAACGCTGCAGGCGGCGCTAAAACAGCCGCTGGAGCCAAATGAGCTAACAGCCATAAAAGAGTATGCGCAGCAAACATACCAGATCCAGCCGCAAACGATCCTGACAGCGGTACAAGTGCAGGACTTGCTGAATCAAATCTTCCTGCGCCGCGTGGAACGTGACCGGGAGCAGGAATTAAACGCTCCGCGTCATCTTCAACCCATTTTCAGCCCGTTCGCGCCGGTGATTGAAACGGTAAAAACATTGTCGGCACGACCGGGGCTGATGTTTGTCGCCTTGCTGATCGCATTAGCCCTGTTCTGGTTGCTTGCTTAACCTTTTCGCAGAGTCAGCAGCGTCACGAAAATGCCCACTACAGCGGAAATCGCCCCGGCAAGGAATACCGAGGAGTAACCGTATGCAGTGGCCAGAACCCCGGCGACAGGACCGCTTATGCCGTAGGAGATATCCTGAAACGCGGCGTAACCGCCGAGAGCTGTACCACGAACCTGGGCAGGCACTCGCTTCACGACCTCGACGCCCAGCGCCGGGAAGATCAGCGAACACCCGGCCCCGGTCAAAGCAGCGCCCAGCAGCGCAACCCAGGCAGATGGAGCCTGCCACAATAGAATCAGACCCGCGGTTTCAACCAGCAAAGAGACAACCGCGACGTTCACCCCGCCAAATCTGTCTGGCATCCAGCCAAACAGAATACGCATCAGCACAAACGCGCTACCAAACGCGGTCAGGGTAAACCCTGCCATCGTCCAGCCATTGCTGACAAAGTAGAGCGAAATAAAGGTACCAATTACCGCAAAACCAACGCCCTGCAGCGCCAGGCCCAGACCCGGTTTCCAGATAAGCCCCACCACGCTCCATAAGGAAGGACGCTCTCCTGCATGAGCAGGGACTTTACGGACGGTACCGTTGAACGCCCATGCCAGCAGCGGTAATACCATCGTGGTTCCTGCCAACGCCGCGAAGCCAAAATGGCTGTGGATCAGCAGCCCCAGCGGTGCGCCGGCCGCCAGTGCGCCGTAAATCGCCATTCCGTTCCACGACATCACCTTACCGGAGCGTGTTGGCCCGACCAGCCCAAGCCCCCAGGTCAGTGTTCCGGTCAGTAACTGGCTTTCACCAAAACCGAGAATTAAGCGTCCGACAATCAACAACGCAAACTTCACGGGAACGGAAACAGGCAAAAGCGCCGCTAGCAACCACGCCGCACCCGCCAGCGCACAGGCAAACATCCCCTGCAGCGCCGAGCGCTTGGCGCCATACTGATCGGCTAACCTACCGGCATAACCACGTGTTAATACCGTTGCCAGAAACTGGATGCCCACGGCGATACCGACCATGGTATTGCCATAGCCCAGCTCCTGATGCACAAACAGAGGAATGACGGGCAAAGGTAAACCGACCGTCATATAGGTCAGGAAAACCGCAAAAGCGATACGAAACAGCGAAAAATTCGCTGAAGGTGTTTTTTCTTGTTGGGTTACAGCTGTCATGCGTTACTCCAAAATGCAGAGTAAGGCGAGGAATGTCCACGCCCCCTCTACCTGACTATCAGGATTAAGGTGCGTTGGATAACGTTAAACGCTTACGCATTATCAAGAGGATAATGTTGAAGCTGGAGTCTGCCTGTAAAGTGGACCTATTGTCAACGCGATAAAAAAGGGAGCCGCACGGCTCCCTTTTGGCCTGCTTAGCGAAACACAGCAGGCAATGACGGATATCAGTATCAAACTTACGCTTTCAGCTTACGCATAACCAGCGTGGCGTTGGTGCCGCCAAAACCGAAGCTGTTAGACATAACAGTCGTCAACGCTTGCTCGGTCGGTTTAGTCACGATGTTCAGACCTGCAGCCTGCTCATCCAGCTCTTCAATGTTGATGCTCGGTGCGATAAAACCGTGCTCCAGCATCAGCAGAGAGTAGATAGCTTCCTGAACACCCGCAGCGCCCAGTGAGTGACCGGTCATGGCTTTGGTTGCAGAAATGGCCGGGCTGTTATCGCCAAAGACTTCGCGGATTGCGCCCAGTTCCTTCACGTCACCTACCGGAGTAGAAGTACCGTGGGAGTTCAGGTAGTCAATCGGGGTATCAACACCGTGCATCGCCATCTGCATGCAGCGAACTGCACCTTCACCGGACGGAGCAACCATGTCTGCGCCATCAGACGTTGCGCCGTAACCTACGATTTCAGCGTAGATGTGCGCGCCACGAGCCAGAGCGTGTTCCAGTTCTTCGACAACAACCATACCGCCGCCGCCTGCGATAACAAAACCGTCACGGTGTGCATCATAAGTACGGGAAGCTTGAGACGGGTTGTCGTTATATTTGGTAGACAGTGCACCCATGGCGTCGAACTCGCACGCCATTTCCCAGCACAGCTCTTCGCCGCCGCCAGCAAAAACGATGTCCTGCTTGCCCAACTGAATTTGTTCAACAGCATTGCCGATACAGTGTGCAGACGTCGCACAGGCAGAGCTGATGGAGTAGTTAACGCCGTGGATTTTGAACGGTGTCGCGAGGCAGGCAGAAACGCCGGATGCCATCGCTTTGGTGACCACATACGGGCCAACCGCTTTCAGACCGCGCGGGCTACGCATTGCGTCAGCGCCGAATACCTGAAAACGCGGGGAGCCGCCGCCGGAACCTGCAATCAGGCCAACGCGCGGATTATTCTGGTAATCTTCTGCAGCAAGGCCGGCATCAGCCACTGCCTGCTCCATAGAAAGGAAAGCATAGATGGATGCGTCGCTCATAAAGCGCACTACTTTGCGGTCAATGAGGCCAGTGGTATCCAGTTTTACGTTGCCCCAGACGTGGCTACGCATGCCGGAGTCCTTCAGCTCCTGAGAGAAAGTGATCCCTGAACGTCCTTCACGCAGAGATGCCAGGACTTCCTGCTGGTTATTACCGATGCTGGAAACGATGCCCAAGCCAGTAATCACTGCACGTTTCATTCAATACCTCTGTAAGTCGCACTATTTTAAAGTTTCGAGTGGCACAATAGCGTACACTTGTACGCCGAACAAGTCCGATCAGCCATTTAATGTGGAAATTTGCGCAGCCAGGCACTCCTCGTTAAGATCGGGGCACAGCCTGTCAGACGAGTAACTTACGTGAAACAATACGCTATACAACCTGCCAACCTTGAATTCAACGCTGAGGGTACACCTGTTTCCCGAGATTTTGACGATGTCTATTTTTCCAATGATAACGGGCTGGAAGAGACACGCTACGTCTTCCTCGGTGGCAACCACCTCGCCGAACGTTTTCCTGTGCACCCACGCCAGGTGTTCGTGGTGGCAGAAAGTGGCTTTGGTACCGGGCTAAACTTCCTCACGCTCTGGCAGGCATTTGCCACCTTTCGCAACGCACACCCTGACGCTACCCTGGAAAGATTACATTTCATCAGTTTTGAAAAATTTCCGCTAACGCGTGAGGATCTGGCGTTAGCGCATCAGCACTGGCAGGAACTGGCGCCATGGGCAGAGCAACTCCAGGCACAGTGGCCACTGCCGCTGGCAGGTTGCCATCGTCTACTGCTTGATGAGGGGCGGGTTACTCTGGATCTGTGGTTCGGTGACATCAACGAACTCACCGGTAAGCTGGACGAGTCCCTGAACCAACAGGTTGATGCCTGGTTTCTGGACGGCTTCGCCCCAGCAAAAAATCCGGATATGTGGACGCCAACACTCTTTAACGCCATGGCTAGACTGGCCCGACCGGGTGGTACGCTGGCAACCTTCACTTCGGCTGGTTTTGTGCGCCGGGGATTGCAGGAAGCCGGATTTACAATGCAGAAGTGCAAAGGTTTTGGTCGTAAACGTGAAATGCTGTGTGGCGTGATGGAACAGACGATAACGTCCCCTTCATCAGCCCCGTGGTTTTTGCGTACAGGAACGAAGAAGCGTGAAGCGGCCATTATTGGCGGTGGTATTGCCAGTGCATTACTGTCTCTGGCGCTACTGCGTAGAGGCTGGCAGGTCACGCTCTACTGCGCTGACGATAAACCTGCGCAGGGTGCTTCCGGCAATCGTCAGGGCGCACTCTATCCGTTGCTCAGCAAACATGATGCGGCGATTACTCTTTTCTTCCCCACCGCATTTACCTTTGCTCGTCGCCTGTACGATGCCCTACCCGTTAATTTTGCCCATGACTGGTGTGGCGTAACGCAGCTCGCCTGGGATGAAAAAAGCCAGCAGAAAATCAGCCAAATGCTGTCACTTGAACTCCCCAGGGCACTCGCCGTCGGGGTGGACGCAGACCAGATTTTGCAAACAACAGGCGTTGTGACCGAATGTGATGGCATCCAGTACCCGACTGGCGGATGGCTGTGTCCGGCACAGCTTACCACCGCCGTTCTCGACCATGCGACAACACTTGGGTTACGTACCCACTACCAACACACCCTGACCTCACTTGCTCATCAAACCGATAGCTGGCAGTTGCAGTTTGCCAACGGAGACGCGGCAACACATGAGGTCGTGGTTCTGGCGAATGGGCATTGTATTCACCGTTTTGACCAGACTCAGTCACTACCGGTGTATTCCGTTGGTGGTCAGGTAAGTCACATTCCCACGACGCCTTCGCTTTCCGCACTGCGCCAGGTTCTGTGCTATGACGGCTATCTTACCCCGCAAAACCCGGAAAATCAGCAGCACTGTATTGGAGCCAGCTATCATCGAGGTTGTGAAGAGACGTCATTCCGTCATGATGACCAGCAACAAAACCGTCAGCGTTTGATCGACTGCTTGCCGGATGCGGCATGGGCAAAAGAAGTGAATGTCAGTGACAATGCAGCCCGTTGCGGCGTCCGTTGTGCCACGCGCGATCACTTACCGATGGTCGGTAATGTGCCGGACTATAACACCACACTCGATCGGTATGCCCGGCTTGCAGAAAACAAAGAGCATGCTTCAAGTGCACCGGTATACCCGGATTTGTTCATGTTGGGCGCGCTGGGGTCACGTGGGCTATGTTCTGCCCCGCTATGTGCAGAAATTCTGGCCGCGCAAATGAGTGATGAACCTATACCAATGGATGCCAGCACGCTGGCGGCGCTGAATCCGAATCGTCTATGGGTAAGGAAGTTATTGAAGGGTAAAACGGTGAAATAAAAGGGTGGGGTGTCATCCGATCATTGCCTGATGGCGCTACGCTTATCAGGCCTGCAAACACCCGCCCACGTAGGCCGGATAAGACACCTCAGTGTCGCCATCCGGCACACCCCCTGTAATTATTATTTTGTCGCCTTCTGGAACAAGGTGTCCCACATCTCTTTCACTAACGCCTGGTCACGTGGCGAGAGTTCGCCCGCGCTGATGGCTTTTTCCAGGCTGCTGGTCACATTGGCGTACAATGCCTCAGCGGAATGGTCCTCCCCACCGTCCAGTTCAGCAACGGCCAGTGTCAGGTGCCCACGCAAATAACCACTGGCAAACAACTCATCATCGCTGGCGTGCTCTACCATATCGTCGATTAATGCCAGAATGCGTGATTCAAACTCCGCGATCATCTTCTTTCCTCATTGTAAACGTGGCATCGGCGTCAGTTAAGCGCTTCGGGCCACGGGAATTGTTCCGCCTTAAGTTCAGGCGTGTGATAATAATTCTGTAGTGCGTTAATGAAACGCGCCGGGCGTTCAGGGATCCCCTTTTCCAGATACTCCATCACCTGAGCATGAACACGGCGCTGGAATACCACACGATCCGGTTCAAAATCACCTTCCAGGTTGTCGCAACTGACGTTAAACGGGTAGCCCGCCGCCATACAAAACAGCCAGTCAAACGCCTGCGGCTTCACTTCCACATCTTCAAACTGACATTGCGTTTTCGCATCACGTCCGTCCGGGCAGTACCAGTAACCGAAGTCAACCAGCTCACGACGCGCTTTACCGGCAATACACCAGTGCGAAATTTCGTGCAACGCGCTGGCGTAAAAGCCATGTGCAAAAACAATACGGTGATACGGTAACTCTGCATCAGCAGGAAGATAGATCGGTTCGTCGTCGCCCTTAATCAGACGGGTATTAAATTCATCGGCAAAGCAGCCGTTAAAAATATCAATTAACTGTTGGTAGTGATGGGTTGTGTTCATTAGTTCATCCCCAGCCAGTGGAGAATCTCCTGTCCATGATTATCGTAAAGTAATTTGGCACTCATCACTGCGGAAACAATGACGATCATCGGCCGAATGAGTTTTTGCCCTTTGCTGAGCACCAGTCGCGACCCCATCCGTGCGCCAATAAACTGACCAATGAGCATCACAAACCCGGTCGCCCAAACCACTTTGCCACCCAGCGCGAACAGCAACAGCCCGCCGATATTTGAGGTGGCATTCAAGACTTTGGCGTGTGCCGTCGATTTTGCAAGATTGTAGCCGCACAACATAACGAAGCAGAGCGCATAAAACGATCCGGCGGCCGGGCCAAAGAAACCATCGTAAAATCCAACGCAGCCCCCGGCCACCAGCGCAAAAGGCAAACCATACAGGCGGCGCCGTCGGTCTTCTTCACCCACTTTAGGCATTAACAGAAAGTAGAGGCCAATACAGATAACCAGAACCGGCAGGATCTGACGTAAAACGTCTGACTGCACATGCTGGACCAACAACGCGCCGCTCATTGAGCCAATAAATGTCATGAAAATATTGAGCTTCTGGTCGGCAAGATTCACGACACCGCGACGAATAAAATAGATTGAAGAAGAGATCGATCCGCCGCACGCCTGCAACTTATTGGTTGCCAACGCTTGCGCAGGTGGCATACCGGCGGCCATCAATGCGGGAATCGTAAGTAAACCGCCGCCCCCCGCCAGAGAATCAATAAACCCTGCCAACATTGCCACAAAAAAAAGAACACCCAGCAACAACGGAGACACCATAAACAAATTGGCAAAATTATCCATTAGAGTACATGCTCGTCCAGTAACGCCTGGCAGGAAGGCGGCAACGGCGGCGGTGTCTTCTTCTCAGGCTTTGTTGTTCCAGGTTTTGGAGGTTCGAACCAGCTTTGCAGCTCTGCGCCACAGCCATCACCCGGTGGAGGAAACGGTTGGTCTTCGCACTCAAGACTGTCGGCAGGGCAACGTAACCGGACATGCATATGCGCACGATGCTGGAACCACGGTCGCACTTTGCGTAACCAGTCCCTGTCAGTTCCTGCATCCAGACACAGCTGCTGCTTAATTGCCGGATTCACGAAAATACGCGTGACTTCACTATCTTTTGCAGCCAGCCTGATCAGGCTGAAAATCTCCGGCTTCCACAGTGACGGTACGACACGCTTACCATCCTGCGAGACCAGATCCAGTGCCTGAGGCCGCAGCAGTTGTGTCTGCGTCCAGCGTGTTTTCGGCAATTGCAGGAAAATATCGACATCCAGCCCGGTCTGGTGACTGGCATGACCGCCATTAAAGCGCCCACCCGCCGGCATCCCCATATCTCCGATTAATACCGTGCCCAGCCCCAGATTGTTGGCCTGGTTACTCAGTCGCTGGATAAAGGTTACCAGCGTGGGATGGCCGAAATAGCGGCGCTGGTCAGTGCGCATCACCTGATAGTGTTCTGACTGTACCGGCAGCGTATCCGCCCCAACGATACAGCCATTGGAGAATGCGCCGATAGACTGTGCGCTACCCGCAACAGGATGGGTAATTTTCTGCCAGGGCGTGGCCGCCAGACAGGCGGTGCTGGCAAGCAGAGCCAACACCGCAAGTGCCGTTTTTTTCATTTCTTACCAGCGTGGAATGTCAGTCTTCACATCCGCATTTTGCGCCCGCTGGCGCAACAGGTGGTCCATCAACACAATAGCCAGCATCGCTTCTGCGATCGGCACTGCGCGGATCCCAACGCACGGATCGTGACGTCCTTTGGTGATCATTTCGACTTCTTCACCAAAGCGGTTGATAGTACGCCCAGGCACAGTGATGCTGGACGTCGGTTTCAGCGCCATATGGGCAATAATTTGTTGCCCGCTGCTGATCCCTCCCAAAATGCCACCCGCATGATTACTCTGGAAACCGTCTTTGGTGATTTCATCACGATTCTGGCTGCCACGCAGTGCTACAACGTCAAAACCGTCGCCAATCTCTACGCCTTTTACGGCGTTAATGCTCATCAACGCATGCGCAATGTCGGCATCAAGACGGTCAAAAACAGGTTCACCGAGACCTGCCGGCACACCGTCAGCGACAACAGTGACTTTTGCTCCAATGGAGTCGCCCTCTTTTTTCAGTCCGCGCATCAATTCATCCAGCGCTTCGATTTTATCCGGGTCCGGGCAAAAGAAGGGATTCAATTCGACCTGAGACCAGTCTTTAATCTCCAGCGGAACATCGCCCATTTGCGTCAGACAACCACGGATTTTAACGCCGAATTTTTCCGCCAGATATTTTTTGGCGATTGCTCCCGCCGCTACGCGCATTGCCGTTTCACGAGCGGATGAACGTCCACCGCCACGGTAATCACGGAGGCCGTATTTCTGCTCGTAGGTATAGTCGGCGTGTCCTGGACGGAAAACATCCTTGATGGCGCCATAATCCTGAGAACGCTGATCGGTATTTTCAATCAGCAGGCCAATACTCGTACCGGTGGTGACGCCGTCGAATACGCCGGAGAGGATCTTCACTTGATCCGGTTCCCGACGCTGGGTGGTGTAACGCGACGTGCCCGGACGGCGCCTGTCGAGATCGTGCTGCAGATCGGCTTCAGTCAGAGGAATGCCCGGCGGAACACCATCAACGATACAACCGAGCGCCAGCCCGTGTGATTCGCCGAAGGTTGTTACGCGAAAGAGTTGCCCAATTGTATTTCCTGCCATCACGGCTCCGTTATGCGTGTTGTGTATCTGCGCGTGTATTTAGTCTTTGTAAATGCTGAAGTGCTCACGAGCGGCGATCAACTGCTCTTTGGTCAGCATGAATACACCGTCTCCACCGTTGTCAAACTCCAGCCAGGTAAACGGCACATCAGGGTATTGCTCTATCAGATGTACCATGCTGTTTCCGACTTCACAAATCAGAATACCGTTATCAGACAGGTAGTCCGGGGCGTTACCCAGAATGCGGCGAGTCAGCTTCAGCCCATCACTACCGGATGCCAGACCCAGTTCAGGCTCATGACGGTATTCGTTCGGCAGGTCTGACATGTCTTCCGCATCAACATACGGCGGGTTAGTGACGATCAGGTCATACTGGATTTTCACCAGATCGCGGAACAGGTCGGAACGGATCGGCGTTACGTGATGAATCAGACCGTGCTCTTCAATATTGTGTTCGGTAACCGCCAGCGCATCCGTAGAAATATCAACCGCATCCACTTCAGCTTCCGGGAAGGCATATGCGCAGGCGATAGCAATACAACCGCTGCCGGTGCACATATCGAGGATATGCTGCGGCTGCTTGTTGATAAGACCAGCAAAACGGTTATTGATCAGCTCGCCAATAGGCGAACGCGGAACCAGCACGCGTTCATCAACATAGAATTCATGCCCGCAGAACCAGGCCTTGTTGGTCAGGTAAGCCACCGGAATACGCTCGTTGACACGACGAATCACACGCTCAACAATACGATGACGCTCGCTGGATGTCAGACGTGCGGTGCGCATGTCTTCAGGAATATCCAGCGGCAGATAGAGAGACGGCAGCACCAGCTGTACGGCCTCATCCCACGGGTTATCCGTACCATGGCCATACCAGATATTCGCTGCGCTAAAACGGCTGACCGCCCAACGCAACATGTCCTGAATGGTATGCAGTTCACTCACTGCTTCATCGACGAAAATTTTATCCACGTATTCCTCCAGGGCATGCTCGCATTAAATTCGGCGGCTAGTTTGCCACGAAGACGGCGATAAATCAGCATTCACACCGAGCCTGAGCGCGAAAATTGCGTTTTAAGCGATCGGATGCCCGTCGAGTCGGGTTAAACTAACGGAAAATAAAAGATGAGACTCTCGAATGAAAAAGAAAACATCGCTCAGCGAGGAGGATCAGACGCTGTTTCGCCAGCTGATGACCGGCACTCGTCAAATTAAGCAGGACACCATTGTCCATCGACCACCACGCAAAAAAATCACCGAGGTTCCGGTCAAAAGGCTGCTACAGGAACAGGCTGATGCCAGCCATTATTTCTCGGATGAATTTCAGCCGCTGCTGAACACTGACGGTCCGGTAAGATACGTGCGGGCCGATGTCAGCCATTTTGAACTGAAGAAGATGCGCCGTGGTGATTACTCCCCGGAGCTGTTTCTTGATTTGCACGGATTGACGCAACAGCAGGCCAAACAGGAGCTCGGCGCATTGATTGCCGCCTGTCGTCGTGAGCATGTTTTTTGCGCCTGCGTAATGCATGGCCACGGGAAGCACATTCTGAAACAGCAAACGCCGCTGTGGCTGGCACAACATCCGCATGTGATGGCCTTCCATCAGGCACCGAAAGAGTACGGTGGCGATGCCGCACTGCTGGTACTGATCGAAGTGGAAGAGTGGTTGCCACCTGAACTCCCCTGAGGCAGCAATTCAGAAACAAAAAGAGCCGCATTTGCGGCTCTTTTATTTTCCGGATGGCGATCCTGCCTTATCCGGACGATGAAACGTGGCACGGGTTCGATTAAATCGCTTTTGCCATTTTCAAATTACACGGGCTCATCTGCCAGTTAAAAATGCCCTTTCCGCTCTCATCAAGCGTTACGCTGGCTATCGCAGATGTGGTAAACATCGGCGGCGTTTCTCCCGGGCAAAGCTCAGACACCAGATATCCCACTAACGGTAAGTGAGAAATCACCAGCGCCGTTGCGATACCTTCATTGGCCAGAGCCTGTAAATAGGCACTGACCAGACCGACATCGCCGCAGGGAGTCAGCTCCGGCAAAACATCCACACCGGCTGGCAGGTTCATACATTCTCCCACCACATCCAGCGTCTGTTCGGCTCGTAGGAACGGGCTCACCAGAACACGTTCGATATCCACTTTTTGACCTTTCAGCCAGTTCGCCATCAGGCGAGATTCGTCACAACCACAAGAGGTTAAAGGACGAACCGAATCACTGGCGGCATCGAGGGCCGCGTCGCCGTGACGCATGATAAAAACTTGCATATTGCACCGCTTTTGTTAACCAGAATCACCAACACGTTTACACAAAGCCCCTATTGGCAGTGGTAACTATGTGGTGGCCGGCATTGTGCCTTATCCATTCACCGAATGAAACGCTGTTTTTTACCTCAACGGCGTAAGTATAGTCAATCTCTGTTTACATTTTGAGCGCGACACATACATTCAGTGCGGATTCATCCTACCTTTGACCTCATGAATTCAGGTCAGTTTCCCCGATATTCCAGAATCTTTCACCACGTTCCGCCATCTGCAATAACTGTTCACACGGTGTAAACCGTGAGCCATATTGCGTGGACAGTCGTTGCAGAACCGCAACCACTTCACCCGCACCGAGAGAATCCATATACCGGAACGGGCCGCCGAGGAAAGGCGGAAAACCAATACCAAATACAGCGCCGATATCACCATCACGTGCGCTGCGGACGACCTGCTCACCAAAACAGCGTGCTGCTTCGTTAAGCATTAACATGACACACCGCTCTGCAATTTGCGGGGCTGCGAGTTGGCCCTGACCCTGGACGCCAATAAGCGTATAAATTGCAGGGTCGACCTGTTTTTTGCTTTTACGCCCTTTCGCCCCATAAAGATAGAAACCCCGACCATTTTTTCTACCTTTGCGATCGTCATTCAAAATTGAAGCAACAACATTTGCAGGCGCGCTAAAACGTTCTCCATATGCGGCCTCAAGCACTGGTATAATTTTAGTGCCCGTATCAATTCCGACCTCATCCAAAAGTTGGATTGGCCCTACCGGAAAACCAAACTTAACCAGCGCGGCATCAATAGTGTCGACACGTTCACCTTCGGTCAGCATGCGAATCGCTTCGTTGATGTAAGGCGCTAAAATACGGTTAACGTAAAAGCCAGCCTTATCCTGGACAACAATCGGTGTTTTGCCCTGTTTTTTCGCTAACTTAACGGTTGTGGCAATCGTCTGCTCTGAGGTTGTTGCATGAGGGATCACTTCCACCAGTGGCATTTTTTCTACCGGACTAAAAAAGTGCAGACCAATGACCTGTTCAGGCCTGGCAGCATTAGCCGCAATATCACCAATCGGCAAAGATGAGGTGTTCGATGCAAAAATAGTATGAGGGGCACAATTCTGTTCAATTTCTGCCACCATCTGTTGTTTTAACGACAGATCTTCGAATACCGCTTCAATAATCAGATCGCGATGAGCAAAACCGCGATAATCGGTGGTTCCCGAAATCAGCGCCAGTTGTTTGTCACGTTCACCGGCCTTGATATGACGGCGACGAACCTTCGTTTCAAGTTGATCCCAACTGTACTTTAGCGCGTGGTTGATTCCTTTAGCATTAATGTCTTTGATGCGCACCGGCAAGCCACCTTTACAGGCAGTGACATAAGCAATACCGCCGCCCATCAAACCACCGCCCAAAATACCGACGCTATTCAGCGGGCCGGGCTTCGCTTCACTACCGGGATCCTTTTTCACATCGGTATTGGCAAAAAAGATGTTCCGTAGCGACTTAGACTGCGAAGTCATCGCCAGCTCGCCAAACGCGCGGGCTTCTGCCTCATAGCCGCTGCTGCTCCCCTGCGCGAGACCGGTTTCGATCACCTCAAGAATGCGGTCCGTTGCGGGGTAGTTACCCAGCGTTTTTTGCGCCGTCTTTTTGCTGACCATACGAAACAGCAGTGCACGTCCCAGCGGCCCCGCCAACACGCGTTCACGTACGGGCAGAACCCGGTGCGCCGAACTGTCTTTTTTGGCCAGTTCAACCGCAGCTTCCAGCAAAATGGTCTGTGGTACAACGTCGTCCACCAGCCCCACTTTTAGCGCCTGTTTTGCCCGTAGCTGTTTTCCTGTCAGGATCATATCCAGCGCAGTACTGACACCAATAAGACGGGGTAATCGCTGGGTTCCACCGGAACCGGGAAGCAGGCCTAGCTGCACTTCCGGTAAACCCAGCACGGTTTTAACGTCATCGGTACAGATACGGTTATGGCAGGCCAGCGCCATCTCCAGCCCACCGCCCAGACAGGCACCATGAATAGCGGCGATAACCGGGATCGGTAAGGCATTAATTTCCGCCATGATCTGCTGCCCCTGACGGGCCAGCGTTTCAGCTTCCTGCGCGCTGCGGCAATCCCCTATCATGTTGATATCGGCACCGGCGATAAAATTATCGGGTTTTGCCGAAATGAACACGACGCCACGCAACGCTTTATTGTCGCGAATTTGTTTCAGAATGGCCCGAACCTGAGAAGCAAACTCCGCTTTCAGGGTATTCATTTTCTCTCCGGGTACATCAATGGAGACAACGGCGATGTTATCCAGACGCACGTTGAGTGTAAAAGCCGATGTCATTTCCATTATTCTGCCTCCAGAACCATTGCCGCCCCCAAACCACCTGCCGCACATGCGGTGACTAAACCAAAGCCACCGCCGCGACGCCGTAATTCATGGAGAGTTTGGGTGATCATTCGTGCACCGGTTGCGGCGAATGGGTGTCCATAGGCAATTGAGCCCCCCAACACATTAAATTTACCGTCATCGACTTCGCCAGTGGCATGAGAACGCCCTAACACTTCGCGGGCAAAACGCTCACTGCCCAGCAACTGGAGGTTCGCCAGCGTTTGTGCGGCAAAGGCTTCATGCATATCAATAAGCGTTAAATCCGCCATGGTTAACCCTGCGCGCTCAAGAGCAAGCGGTGTCGACCATGCAGGTCCTAACAGCATGTCCTGCCAGACATCAATGGCGGTAAAGGCAAAACTACGCAGATATCCCAGCGGTACCAGCCCTAACTCTTTCGCACGCGATTCCGTCATCAAAATCACGGCGGCAGCACCATCTGTTAACGGAGTACTGTTGGCCGCCGTAACGGTACCGTGTTTTCTGTCAAATGCCGGACGCAACCTGGCGTAATCCGCCATCGTCGAGTTACCGCGAATATTGTTATCTTCTGAAAAAGGATCTTTAAAGGGGGGGGCGTAGGTCGTCATCACCTCTTCCGCAAGTTTTCCTTCAGACCATGCCTGAGCCGCGCGCTGATGAGAACGATGTGCCAACGCATCCTGTTGTTCACGTGTGATGCCATAGGTTTTCGCCATTTGTTCAGCTGTATCCCCCATGCGTAAACCAGTGGAATATTCAGCAACAGCCGGTGGCACAGGCATCAAATCGCGCAAGCGCAATCGGGAGAAGAGTTTCAGACGTTGCCCGGTTGTGCGGGCTTTATTGACATCCACCAGTACTCGCGCCAGCTTTTTGCTGACGCCAATAGGCAGAACGGAAGAGGAGTCTGCGCCGCCGGCAATCCCAGCACGAATAGTACCGGCCATCAGGCTTTCTGCAACATTCGCCACGGCCTGAAAGCTGGTTGCACAAGCCCGGCTTACGCTGTAAGCATCTGTATGCACATTCATCCCCGTTCCCAGAACGATTTCCCGGGCAATATTGGGGGCTTCTGGCATTTGAACCACCTGGCCAAAAACCAGCTGTTCAATCACGTCAGCAGGTATTTCGTTGCGGGCCAGCAATTCACCAACAACCATTTTTCCCAAATCAACGGCGGGAATGCCATGAAATGCGGTAGCCTGACGGGCAAATGGCGTACGCAATCCGCTCACGATGGCGATACGGTCGCCCTGGCGCGTAACCAGCGGTAAAGCCTGATTCATAACACTCCCCTGTAAAAAATAAAAATAAGTGGTCTGACCTGATCACAGTCTTAACCAATTTTTTACATTTAGCCAAGCGGAGAGAAAAGAAAGTGAGAGCTATGACACAGTGAATAGTCACTGACTGTTACGAAAATGCCCTTGCCACAAAGTGGCAAGGGCATCAGTAGAAGGGATTAACGCAAGCCCAGCTGGAAAATCAGCGTTTCAGCTTCACAGGCAAAAACAAAGTCGATATCCAGACGCACACCCTCTGACTCTTCAGTGAAAGTCGAGGTGATTTTGCAAGGTTCAGATTCCACGCTACGTGCCTTCTCAGTCAGAGCGGCCAGCGTTTCTTCTGCCTCTGCGCGATTCGCGAACACGCGGCTGTATGACGCGGTGCAATCGGAGTTGTCCATGATGGTGCCAACATCCATACAGCAGCAAACCGGGGTTTCATCAGCACTGCATTTACTCATTGTAGATTTCCTCTGTATTCGCACCTGAGGTGCCAGATAAACGATGGGGATATTTTACGCTCCCATTATTCGCCTCTCCAGTCGTTAATTGTGTGAAATGAGATAAGTGACCGAAATCACACTTAAAAATGATCTAAAACAAAAATCACCCAAACAGGTGAGTGCGCGTACCCGCAATTTTGCCAGCTGGATCGCGTTTCTTAGATCAGAATTGAAAATATTTATAAACATACTTGCAACATTCTGGCTGGTCCGACCTATACTCTCGCCACTGGTCTGATTTCTATGTGGTACCTCAGACCCTACACTTCGCGCTCCTGTTACGGCATGTAACATAGTTTGTATAAAAATAAATCTATGAGGTTATGGTCATGAGCCAGAAAACCCTGTTTACAAAGTCTGCTCTCGCAGTCGCAGTGGCAATTATCTCCACACAGGCCTGGTCTGCAGGCTTTCAGTTAAACGAATTTTCTTCCTCTGGCCTTGGCCGGGCATATTCGGGTGAAGGCGCTATTGCAGATGATGCAGGTAACGCCAGTCGTAACCCCGCGCTGATCATGATGTTTGATCGCCCTACTTTCTCTGCCGGTGCGATTTTCGTTGATCCGGATGTCGATATTTCCGGACGCTCACGTATTGGTAACGACGCCAGCCAGGATAACATCGCCCCAACCGCCTGGATACCGAACGTGCATTTTGTTGCCCCGATTAACGATCAATTTGGTTGGGGGGCATCTGTTACCTCTAACTATGGTCTGGCAACGGAGTTTAACAATAATTACGCAGCCGGCTCGATGGGCGGAAAAACCGATCTGGAAACGCTCAACTTAAACCTGAGCGGTGCCTACCGTCTGAATAATCATTTTAGCTTCGGCCTCGGTTTTAACGCCGTCTATGCCAAAGCGAAGCTTGAACGTTATGCAGGCGATCTCCCACAGCAGATCGTTGCAGGTTCTGGCGGCAAAATTCCTCCATCACTGGCCGCACAATACCCGGCAGATACGCAGATTGCGCGCCTGAAAGGCGATGAGTGGGGCTTCGGCTGGAACGCCGGTATTCTTTATGAAGTGGATAAAGACAACCGTTACGGTTTCACCTACCGTTCGGAAGTAAAAGTGGACTTCGACGGTGATTACCGCAGCAGCCTGCCATCAATGGACCGTATTCCAGCGCAGTTGCGCCCGGTGTTCGCTAGCCTGCCTGCTGGCACCAACGGCAGCACAATTGACGGTTCACTTGATCTGAACCTGCCAGAAATGTGGGAGTTCTCAGGTTATAACCGCGTTGCGCCACAGTGGGCGGTTCACTACAGCATGGCATATACCAGTTGGAGTCAGTTCCAGGAGCTTAAAGCGAAAGGCAGCAACGGTCAGACCCTGTTCTATAAAGAAGAAGGTTTCAAAGACTCTTACCGCATCGCGCTGGGTACTACCTACTACTACGATGATACCTGGACATTCCGTACCGGTATCGCCTTCGATGATAGCCCTGTTCCAGCTAACCGCCGTTCCATCTCTATTCCGGATCAGGACCGCTTCTGGCTGAGTGCGGGTACAACCTATGCGTTTAATAAAGATGCTTCATTGGATGTCGGCATTTCTTATATGCACGGTCAGAAAGTGAAATTCGAAGAAGGCCCGTACTCCTTCGAATCAGAAGGGAAAGCCTGGCTGTACGGTATGAACCTGAACTACGCATTCTGATTTTCATCAGATGTAAAAAAGGTGAGCTTTTTAGCTCACCTTTTTATTTGCCTCAATTTCTTACTCAGAATCGATCTCTTTTAACTCATCCTGAATATCTTTTGCATTCGGGTTTTCTTCTGGTTTGAGTTTACCGCCATTCGCAATAAAGTCATGACGCTGGAAGTAAGCTTCACGCACCATGATGTAAGGATCTGAAGATTGGCGCAGCAGGCCGTCAGAATCGAGCAGTTGCGCACGCGTTTCTATTCCTTCAACCGTCCATTTACCTATCGATAACGGCCAGGTTAACCAGGACAGAACCGGATACAGCGTATCCACCATATCGCCGCCATCGTCACGAAGCGTGAAGCTGCCGTAGAATGGAAGCTGCATGTATGGACCGTAACCGACATCATAGTGGCCTAATGTGCTGCCGAAGCGGTGTGGTTCAACACGCTGCAACTTCGGATTCGCCATCCCCGCCACATCAATAAACCCGCCCATACCTAACAAGGTGTTCAGGAAGAAACGGGTAAAATGCACCATCCCCTGATAGGGGTCGCCTTGCAGGAAATAGTTAACCATGACAGCCGGTTCTTCAAGGTTGCCAGTAAAGTTGCTCAAACCATTACGGGCCGGCTGCGGAACATAATCACGCCAGGCGACAGCCACCGGGCGAACAACATATGGATCCAAAACATTAAAGTTGAAGTTGTACATGGTGCGGTTGAACCCTTCAAATGGGTCCGAACGCCCCTGCTGTTCAGTACCGGAGCTCGCACACCCCACCAAAAGTGTGGTTCCCAGCGCAAGCGCCGACAGGCGAAGCTTCATAAGTGTCTCCCTGTGTATTATGGCTATCGCTGATTGCCATCCATGACGGAACGATGATGTATCCGCCTGATTAGATGTGAGCGATTGTAACAGCACGTCAATCGATGTCTATATGCCCTAACTTACTGATTTGATCATAGCCTGGTAATACAGACTCAGTGATGGTTCATTCTAACGAAGCCAATAAAAACATGCGTTACCATTTTTGCGATTTCAGCCTTTATCCACCAGCCTTCAAATAAAAAACCGCTACGCTTTAGCAATACGAGCTTATTCAGGATCCTGGTATGAATGACATCGAAAAAGAGAAGATTGATCGTCACAGCGACGAACTCCAGGTGGAAAGCGAAGAAAAGCGGAGCGGAAAAAAGATAGAACTCAATGAGGACAGGCTCCCCTCACGTGCAATGGCAATCCACGAGCATATCCGCCAGGACGGTGAAAAAGAGATGGAACGCGACGCGATGGCGCTATTGTGGTCAGCCATTGCTGCCGGGCTGTCAATGGGTGCATCGTTGCTGGCAAAGGGAATTTTTCATGTACAACTGGAGGGTGTTCCCGGCGGATTTTTGCTGGAGAATCTCGGTTATACCTTCGGCTTTATTATTGTGATTATGGCTCGCCAACAACTCTTTACGGAAAATACCGTCACCGCCGTCTTACCCGTTATGCAAAACCCTACCCTCGGTAATTTTGGTCTGTTGATGCGTCTGTGGAGCGTAGTACTACTGGGTAATATTCTGGGCACCGGGGTTGCGGCATGGGCGTTTGAATACATGCCGATTTTTGATGAGGCGACCCGTGACGCCTTTGTCAAAATAGGCATGGATGTAATGAAAAATAACCCGACGGAGATGTTTGCCAATGCCATTGTCTCCGGCTGGTTGATTGCCACGATGGTCTGGATGTTTCCCGCCGCCGGGGCCGCAAAGATTGTCGTCATTGTCCTGATGACCTGGCTGATTGCCTTAGGCGATACCACACATATCGTCGTGGGTTCAGTTGAAATTCTCTATCTGGTCTTTAATGGAACACTGCACTGGGGCGACTTTTTCTGGCCTTTTGCCTTACCGACACTGGCCGGGAATATCTGCGGCGGGACATTTATCTTTGCACTGATGAGCCACGCGCAGATCCGCAACGATATGAGCAATAAACGCAAGGAAGAAGCCAGGTTACAAGCAAAGCGGGAAGCACAATCGCAGAAAAACCAGAAAAAACAGACCTGAATGGTGACTGTTTGAGCAGTCAGGCAGCCTGAGACTTACCGTTGAGAGTAAAAAACGCTATACTCGTGCCGCTTCGTCCCCTTAGTTAAATGGATATAACGAGCCCCTCCTAAGGGCTAGTTGCAGGTTCGATTCCTGCAGGGGACACCATATACGCCTCTCCTGATGTCTACCGAATTCAATAAAACCCCCTTATAATCAGTGATAACCCCTCTGCTCTGGCGATGTGATGTCAACCGATATCTACCCATTTCAACGTGAATCAAGAAACGTTTGGGGGCCTAAGTGGGGCTTATCCTGTTCAATGAAATATGAGGCTCCCAAAATACCGCTGAATGCGCGTCAGGTCGAGACTGCAAAGCCCAGAGATAAAGCCTATAAGCTCGCTGACGGCGGAGGGCTTTATCTCATGGTCAATACTAACGGTTCAAAGTACTGGCGCATGAAGTATCGATTTGCCGGGAAGGAGAAAAAGCTACTGGAGCTTCTGACTGTATTACAGCTACCGCTCAAAAAAATGACAAAAAGAAATGCTGTAGCTACATGTTGCAGCGTTTTTTTCACGTAATGCAGGATTTTTTGATCATGTTTAAGCATAACAAAACCTGAAATTGTCAGTGTGCAACTTAATGAATTGTCTGCTTAGTGCCAGATATAGTCATTCACGCCCTGAACGCCTGGAACCACCATCAAAAAGAATAGTTAAACAGCCCCATTATATTTCAGCACATCAATTAACAGAGAAAATGCCGAACCTGCATGGCGGCGGTGTGGGTAGTACAGATGATACCCTGGTAAGTCTGGCGTAAATTTCTCCAGAACGCGGGTCAGTTTTTTTTCTTGAATGGCCTGCTGGACCTGGTCATAAGGCAGATACGCGAGGCCGTGCCCGTCAATAGCAGCATCGAGGATCAGGTCTATCGTATTTAATAGAAGTTGTCCTTCCATGCGAACCCTGACTTCGCGCCCTCCGCGCATTAATCTCCAGCGATTTGCGGAACCCGATGTGGGTAGATACAAATTGATTGCCTTATGATCGACTAAATGCGCTACAGATGTTGGTACTCCATGTCGGGATAAATAATCCGGCGCGCCAACAATCGCCATCGGAATATCAGGTCCGATTCGCACAGCAATCATATCCTTATCCATCTCTCCCCCCAGGCGAACTCCGGCATCAAAGCGCTCAGAGACGACATCAGTCAGGCCGTAATCGATAAGGAGCTGCACGTTAATGTCAGGGTGAGATTTCAACAGCGTGCGCATGGCGGGCAACAATATGGTCTTTGCGGCATGTTCCACTGTGGTAATGCGTATTGTGCCTGAGGGGCGGTCACGCAGATCACCTAATGAGGCCAGAGTCGAGTCTATGTCGTGCAGCATTGGACCAAGGACAGACAAAAGTTGTTCACCCGCTTCCGTCGGTACCACGCTGCGTGTGGTTCGCGTTAAAAGCCGTAACCCTAATCGCTCTTCCGTGCGACGAACTATCTGACTTAACGCTGACTGGGCCATACCCAGACGGGCGGCAGCCCGGGTGAAACTACGCTCTTCGGCGACGGCCACGAATGCCATCAGATCTGCTATCTCATCGCGTTTCATCTCTGCGCTTCCATTTGAGCAATTAATCATTTAAATGATAAGTCCAATCATTATTTTGGGTCTAATCATCTTAATAATCAATGGCTATAGTTATCCCATCAAGTACGACAGATAACCGACAGCCCAATGAGGAACCGGATGATGAACCAGAAAATCAGCTTCACCAACAGCAATATCCCGACAATTTCTTTGTCCGCTGTACTTTATTTCCCACCCGCATTTGATGAAAGCCGCAAGTATCCGGCTATTGTGGTTTCTCATCCTGGGGGCGGCGTTAAGGAACAAACCGCCGGAACCTATGCCGAAAAGCTGGCAGAAAAAGGGTTTGTGACGGTAGCTTATGATGCGTCTTATCAGGGCGAAAGCGGCGGCGAACCGCGCCAGCAGGAAAACCCGTACATCCGTACGGAAGATGTCAGCGCGGTGATTGATTACCTTACTACACTGCCTTATGTCGACACTGCGAGAATTGGCGCAATGGGCATTTGCGCTGGAGCGGGCTATACCGCCAATGCCGCGATTCAGGATCGTCGCATCAAGGCCGTCGGAACGGTCAGCGCTGTTAATATCGGCTCAATGTTCCGTAATGGCTGGGAAAACAATGTGAAGTCCATTGATGCACTGCCATATGTTGAAGCGGGATCCAGAGCCCGCACCAGTGATATCAGCAGCGGTGAACATGCCATTATGCCGTTTGCGCCAATGAAGGAGTCTGATGCTCCAAATGAAGAATTGCGCCAGGCCTGGGAGTATTACCATACGCCACGGGCACAGTACCCGACAGCCCCTGGATACGCCACGCTGCGAAACCTCAACCAGATCATTACCTATGACGCTTACCATATGGCGGAGGTTTACCTGACCCAACCACTGCAAATTGTTGCGGGTAGCGCTGCGGGAAGTAAATGGATGAGCGACGATCTGTACGATCGCGCCTCAAGCCAGGATAAGCGGTACCACATTGTCGAAGGCGCCAACCACATGGACTTGTATGACGGCAAAGTATACGTCGCGGAAGCCGTTTCGGTATTAGCGCCATTCTTCGAGGAGACGCTGTAATGAAACACGTACGTATCCAGAACGCCGATATGGCCTGTCATATTGCCGCCAGCATTCAGTTTCCACCGGTGTTCGATGAGTCAAAACAGTATCCGACAATTATCAGCGCTCACCCGATTGGAAGTTGTAAAGAACAAACGTCAGGCAGTGTGTATGGCGCAGCGCTGGCAAAAGCCGGGTTTATCGTGATTGCGTTTGATGCCAGTTTCCAGGGGGATAGTGGTGGAGAGCCTCGTTATCTGGAAGATCCCACGATGCGTGTTAAAGATTTCAGTAGCGTGGTGGATTATCTGGTAACACTGCCTTACGTCGATGAAGAACGTATCGGTGTGCTGGGTATTTGTGGCGGAGGTGGATATGCCATCAATGCGGCAATGACCGAGCGTCGGATTAAGGCCATCGGTACTGTTACTGGTGCAAATTATGGCCGTCTGATGCGTGAAGGATTTACAGCGTTCGACCCGATAGGAGCACTCGAAGCAATGGCACAGCAAAGAACCGCAGAGGCTCGTGGTGCTAAGCTTCGTGTGGATGATTTGCTGCCACCATCACCGGAGGCTGCTGTTGCAGCAGGATTGACAGAAACAGACTTGTTTGGTGCAACTGAATATTACCGTTCTCCGAGAGGTTATGCGCCAAACGGGGTGAACCGGGCGCTTTTCTCTCACCAAACTGTCGCCGTGGGGTGGGATGCATTTCATCTGGCAGAAGTTCTCTTGACCCAGGCGCTGATGGTTGTAGTAGGAGACAAAGTTGGTGCATTTGGAGCATATCGTGATGGCTGTGAAATTATTGGTCGGGCAGCTTCCAAAGATAAAGAACTGGTCGTGGTTGAAGGGTGGTCTCATTATGACCTCTACGACAAACCAGAACCTGTCAAACAGGCTCTTGATAAACTCATTCCTTTCTACAAAACCCATTTATAAGTGCTGACATGGGGGAATATCTCCCCATTTACAACTTGATGACTATCCAGGACACAAGAATGACAAATGTGCTTATTTTAGGTGCCAATGGGCAAATTGCCCGTTGGGTGATAGATATGCTATCCACTCAAACTGATATTAAAATGACATTGTTGTATCGCAAACCAACGAATATAAAAGGTAATGAACCTGTAAACTCAGAAGTTATTATTGGTGATGCATCAGACCAGAAGCTCATGGACCGACTTATAGCTGGGAAAGATATTGTTTATGCAAACCTTGCCGGGAATGTTGATGAACAGATGAAAGTCATTGTTTCAGCGATGAAAAAAAATAATGTAACCAGGGTAATCAGCATTAACACCCTCGGTATTTACGATGAAGTGCCAGGCGCTTTCGGCGAGTGGAACAATAACACCATCGGAGAGTACCTTCCTCCTTACAGAAAAGCCGCTGACATTCTGGAAGCCTCGGACCTCGACTATACCATCATCAGAGCCGCCTGGCTGACAGATGAAAATGAAGTTGATTATGAGGTCACACAAAAAGATGAGTCATTTAAAGGAACAGAGGTTTCCAGAAAGAGCGTAGCTGATCAGGTTGTCAAAATCATAAATAACCCATCGCAAATGGTAAATAAAAATATTGGTTTGAATAAACCCGGTACTAATGGAAGTAAACCTAAATTTATGTAAACCGCATTTGAATGATTAACGTCCATAACGAGCATCTTCTGATAAATAAAACTCAACCGGAATAACATCATGAAAAATAAATTTACATCATTATTCGCTCCTTATTCCCTGGGCGAAAACATAGAATTACGTAACCGTATCGTAATGGCTCCTATGACCACATGGTCAGCAAATCCTGACGGGACGATATCTGATCAAGAGCTGGCATTTTATGAACGACGCTCCCGGGATGTTGGACTGGTAATTACCGGGTGTACCTACGTTACGCCAAGTGGTATCGGATTTACCGATGAGTTTGCAGCGTATGACGATCGATTCATAAACAGTCTTGAAAAATTGGCTACTGCGGCAAAGAGTGGCGGCGCACCGGCCATTCTTCAGATTTTTCATGCTGGCAACAAGGCGCTTCCTGAACTTGTACCTAATAGTGATGTTTTAAGCGCCAGTGCATCAAAAGCCCAGGCAGGTGATTTCAATAGTGGTAAAACCCTGAGCAGGGAAATGACAGAAAATGAAATCCAGGCAACGATTCAGGCATTTGGTGATGTGACTAAAAGAGCGATTAAAGCCGGTTTCGATGGTGTAGAGCTTCATGGCGCGCACGGTTTCCTCCTGCAAAATTTCTTCTCCCCGCTGTTTAATCATCGCTCCGACAGATGGGGGGGCGATCTTGAGAATCGTATGCGTTTCCCACTGGCTGTATTGCAGGAAGTTAAAAACGCAGTTTACGAATATGCGACAAAACCGTTTGTCATTGGCTACAGAATTTCCCCTGAAGAGTCTGCTAAAGGGGGACTGCGGATAGAGGACTCTTATAAGCTACTGGATCGTTTGATCTCATCCGGTGTCTCCTATATACACGCGTCTCTGGTGAGTATTAACGAGAGCTATCCCGTTGAGAATTCAAAAGGGCTGCGAACTATCGAACTGCTATTAAATCATATTGCCGGGAGGGTTCCGGTGATTGCTGCGGGAAAAGTGCGCACCCCTGATCAGGCGCTGGAAGCGCTTTCCTTAGGCCTCCCTCTCGTCGCAGTAGGAAAAGGGTTGGTTATTAACCCAGAGTGGGTTTCTTTGGCTAAATCAGGTCGAAGTGAAGAAATTCAGACAGCACTTGATCCCAAATTCGTGCCAGAGCTATCTATTCCAGACAAACTTTGGAGCGTTATCAAGGCATCAAAAGGAACAGGGTGGTTTCCTGTAAGAGATGTCCGGTAAATTCATTGTGGTTGTATGCTGTGGAATAGACCATGCGCTGTTCCACAGCCTTAAGTCTGCTTTTCGCTGTGAGTTCAACTGATGGATGCAACACATTGGTTAAAACGCTCTGCGGGTGATTCATAGTCTAGCGTTTTTCTTGGTCCCTCGTTGAGCAGCCTGGTCAGGACGCAGACTGCGATCGATGACACCCTGAAGGATTTTGAAGCGGTTGATTTATTTCACGGTGAACATCCCGGCGTCAGGCATAGCCACAGGAAACTCCTCATCAGGAAAAGTGAGTTGTTGACTAAGCATACATGTTTGAAAACTATAGCCTGAACATTCCCAATGAGTCATAAATAGACATTAGCATATTGGAGTTACCCCCTCCTCAAATATTAAAGTAGCGTGACCACCAACAGGTCATTAATAGATAAGAGCGTTCTGGTAAGCATAACGATGCTCACTTTTTTACTTCTTAACCTTGGCAGTGAATGCTTTAATGCTTCAAAACAGTTAATCTGTGTAGTGTTAATAACCAAAAAGACCATTAATCAGCATGAAAACTCCAGGTTTTAAACTCGATGGCATAGATCATAAAATTCTTAATGTGCTCACCAGGAATGCCAGGATGACCACAGCGGAGATTGCAGAGCATGTGGGACTATCACCCACACCATGTGGGCGTCGTATCCGTCAACTTGAAGAGGCCGGTGTCATTGAGGGTTACACAGCCCGACTTAATCCTGAAGCTATGGGGCTCGGTATATGCGTTCTGGTATCTGTTAAACTCTCTTTTCAGGCCCCTGAAGGACATGAACAGTTTCTTAAAGCAACAAGAGAGCATCGTGAGATTACTGAATGTCTCCTTGTTACTGGAGATAGCGACTACCTGCTACGTGTGTGGGTGGAAAATATGGCAACCCTGGCAGAATTTATCCCCACGGTGTTACAGGGGCTCCCCTGCGTTGCTGAAACCTCTACCACACTTGTACTGAAACATGTTCACGGCGCGCCAGGAAGACCATGAACACGGCCTTCAACCTCAGACTGAATGAGGTAAGGCAACTGTCAGATTAAGATAATGGGTTATTACCATTCAGGCATTCCTCCCCCCTAAAAAGTCATAATTTTTGTGGGAGACAGTGCAGGTACTCCACATGATTATTTGCGTTTTGATAAATAATAACTTATGCATCCCTTTGGTTACGCGAGTTGTACCCAGTTCAACGCGTAGATTTTAGGTATTCCTGCCCCGCCAATAATCACATCACATATAGTGAGGAAGATCAGCTTTTACCGCAAAAAAACCGGTATTCAAAATACCGGTAATATAAAAAACAACGGCAAATAAACTTCATGTCACAATGAAGCAATTCCGCGATAATCACTATGGCATTCATTGCCATAAGACCATCACGAACGGGGATTTACATTAATCCAGCGCCTGTTAGCGCCATATTAATATCTTCGATAATATCATCCGGATCCTCAAGACCAATACTGAGACGGAAAAAGCCATTATGGAATTCTTGAGGGTAATATTTTATTTTTTCTGAAGTAACTTCGTTATAAACTATCAGCGTTTCACCGTCGCCGAGTGATACAGCATGAGAAATAAGGGATAAAGCATTCAGGAAAAGATAGTTGGTTTTTTCATCCCCTTTCAGCGCAAAACTAATCATACCCGAATAGCCCACCATTTGCTTTGCAGCAACGGTATGTTGAGGGTGTGAATCGAGACCCGGATAATAAGCGAACCTGATACATGGAAGGGCTGATAAATGTACTGCCACTTTATGTGCAGAAATTGAGTGTTGCTTCATCCTTAACGGTAGTGTTACTAACCCACGATTAATTAAATACGCGTTGAAAGGACTCAGGATCCCGCCAAAATTAACCATTGCTGTAAGCTTTATTTTCTCGATAAGTTTCTTATTACCTAAAACACAACCTCCGAGAGCATCACCATGGCCATTAATATATTTTGTCATACTATGTACGACAAGGTCTGCACCTAATGCCAGTGGTTTCTGATACAGGGGGGAAGCAAATGTACCATCTACAGATAACAAAATATTACCAGGAGATGCCAACTTAGCAATTTCACTAATGTCACTGATACCTGTAGTAGGGTTACCGGGAGTTTCAATATGTATCATTCGGGTATTAGATTTAATATGCTTGCCTACATTCTTAGCATCTGTGGTATCAATCATACTTACTTCAATACCAAGTTGTTCAGGCAGTACTTCCCGAAAAAGAATATTCACGGAACTGTAACAAACCTGAGAACAGATTACATGATCTCCTTTTTTTAGTAAGGTAGCAAAAACAGCGTGTAGGGCCGCAGCACCACTGGCAAAAGTAGCACAATCTTCAGCCTCTTCAAGTGCCTTAAGTTTTTCTTCCAGAGCAGTCTGGTTAACATTACGGTTTCTGGCATAAATATTAGAATTAATACCGCTCCAGTCAACTGGCGTACCATCGGTAGGCAGCCGGTAATTACTCGTCAGATAGATGGGAGTATGCAGGGCACCGTAAAAATCGTCATTATTGTTACCTGAATGAACACAGGCTGTATTAATCTTCATGTAAGAACCTTTGAATGTTAGATAATAAATTAGGGCTTTCAGACAGGTATATTAATTAACAAAAATTCCATAAGGCACCCCTTATAAAGGCGTAACTGCAGGACAAAACAATTTTGTATTACCTGTCAGACGACCGAACTTATTCTATCAATATACTGTAAAAGGTTCCGGTCAAACTTAACCATAAAAAGCAGTGTCATTTGCAGTATAACTCCATATATCAGAGAAAATTAGCCGCAAACTGCAAATGTATCTTGCCACCAATGCTGAGACCATCTTTTGGGATAGAGGGTTAACAGGCTTGAATGTTAAATATACGTTAAACACTCGCTGTGCGATTGCCAGGCCATCAAAAACAAACCGATTACGAGTATTATTTATAATATTATATTTCAGTGACTTACATCTATTAACCACCCGACTGCCGGGATAAGAAATGTAAAAGTAGACATCGGTCAATATTTTACTTCACAATGGTCATTATGATGACTTCGTAGTATCTTATGACCAAAAATCATTTTAACTGTTGATTTTTATGTGTTTTATAAAGGGTGCAGATGTAATGCCATCAGCATGCCGGTAAGAGGAAACCTTCATGTTTTCAAACAGGAACCCTGTCAGCCCTCCCGGACAGGACGTACACGAACCAGTGATTTTAAGAGACAAGCAGCATTACAGCGTGCGCATTTTTAGAGGAAAAAACCATGACTAACCCTCCTAACACCAGTTCTGAAATAGGACTCGGCAAATATCCATGGCCACAGGTAATTAAATGGTTATTAATTATTTTAGTAGTATATGCCATAGGCAGTGTGTTTATATCCAATCCATTTTCTATCTTCGTTGATAGAACCACTCCGGTTGATTACTCCAGGGTGATGTATTTTCATGGCATGACTGTTGGTCTTGCAGGAATAACAGCTTTGATTATCAGTCAGGTTTTTGATCTTGATAAAAAATTTAAGAAAATTATATTCTTATGCACAGTCGCTACTGTGATAATCGGCGTTACAGGTGGAGCGGTTAACCGCTCAATGGAATATACTAAAATTTTCCTCTGGTATCAAATTCTCGCATTCATTGCACTTGATGTAATTTTAATCACGATGACATACGGTTTAATAGTGATTAAAAATGAGGATCTTAAACGATCAGCTACATATTATTTAGTTTTATCGGCGTCAGCCACTGCTGTTATTGCCGCACTGATTGGTGATCTGGCGGGATTTATCCTCGACTTTGGTGACTGGCCGGGGATTCTGGGATGGTATGCCAGCAAGATAGGCTATTCATTACAGGAATGGCAGGATAATCTGTTAAGATCTCATTCAGATATGATGGTAGTAGCCGTCATTGGACTTATTTTATCTGTCATCAGCTGGAAATATGGACGCCGTCTGTCAGGTTCCGCAGCAGTTGCAAAATCTGCAGGGGAATGGATGGCCATAACAGGTCTGATTCTGCTCATTATAATCATGGTTGTTTCCGGTTTTGGTGGTTCTGGCATGCAGATTCCTCATATTTTTACTGAGAAGGGATTCTATGCTCCGCGAGGTCAGAGTGTGGCTGGCATTGACCTGGGGGACTTCGCTATTGGTACGTTCTTCTTACTGGGCGGTATGTTACTTATCGGTGCTATTTTGTTCGGTAAAAAAATGCCGGAACATGCGCTAAATAAGACAGCTAAATACACTCTCGGCGGTATTTTTATTACCTGGGGCAGCATTGTAATCACTGTTGCAGGCATGGGATTTCTGGAAGAGTACCGGGCCGATCTTTACAACTCCTCTAAAGATGTCCCTCTGGGAGACTACGGATTTGCTTTCAGAATGTTACATCTTGATGTCAGTCTAATCCTTTTTCCAGCAATCATGGTGGTGATGTTGCTAGCCCATCATTTTTTAAGAGATGACGAGAATAAATTCATTCAATGGATATTGCGTACTGGTGTGGTGCTCTGTTCTGCTGGCTCGCTTGTGTATATGGTTCTTAATCCAGGGCCTTTTGGCCCGGGTTACTGGATTGTCGGGATAGGATTTCTGATTATTATCCTTGCTATGATTTACTTTTTCGTTCGTAGTGATAATAAAGAAAAAGAGAAATTCAATGACCATGGTATAGTCTAGTATAGACGGCTGGATATTATAATGGGTGCTGCAACAGCACCCTTATTAATTACTGACTCCTGTTTTTTGTTTTACTGCATTATATCTATAGTGGCAATGGAGCCAGTCCCGATAAATCTCTGCATTCAGAAAAATACCGTTATCTTTATCACTAATAACACCGTGTTTAATTCTTAGCTGAAAAAGTATATCCCGAAGTTCATTGTATTTATATTTTCCTTCAGTCCTAATTTCCGGGAAGTCATACGTTTTTTCTCCAAAAGCATCTTGTAGGCAAACCTGCAAGACTGCTGAAACCAATCCATACCAACCTCTTGAACAGATTTCGCTATTTTTTCCTGAATGCTGCTTCCTTACTGAAAAGGCGACAGAATCCAATCATAATGCTCCACCCGGTCATTATATTGACCTTTATAGATCAAGGTCAAAATATTTACTATTTTTGATCACTATATTGACCATAAAAAGGAGTAAAAGGTGCAATTTATCGGCTGTTTTAGGCGTGAATACAGTGTTTGGATTTCAAGTTAAGTGACTGATTACTTTAGAAAGAGGGAAGTATAAATGGCTTCATATCTGGAAAAGATAAAGACATCAAGACGTACTTTATTAAAGAATTCAACAATGTGCAGTCTTGCTGCCATTGCAGGTAACGTGTTCATGCCATTTGCCAATATTCCACCTGTCAGGGCAGCCGGACAAGCAACAAGTCCGGACAAAGTGGTTTGGGGAGCATGTTCTGTTAACTGTGGTAGCCGGTGCGCATTACGCTTCCACGTCAGGAATGACGAGATTTACTGGGTGGAAACAGATAATACCGGTCTGGATGAGTATGGTAACCATCAGGTCAGGGCCTGCCTGAGAGGACGATCAATCAGACGGCGAATCAATCATCCTGACCGGCTTAAATATCCAATGAAACGCGTTGGCAGAAGGGGCGAAGGAAAATTTGAACGTATCAGTTGGGATGAAGCACTGAATACAATTGCATCATCAATAAAAAAAGTGAAGAAAGAATATGGCAATGAGGCAATCTACCTGAACTTTTCTACCGGTGTCATTGGTGGAAACATCACCTATTCAGAGCCTTTCGATTCCCTTTTTGCCCGTTTGATGAATTGCTATGGCGGTTTCCTTCGCTATCACGGTGACTACAGCAACGGACAAATTAATACCGCTATGGAGTATACCTATGGCCAGGATATTGGTAACAGCATGTCCGATGTTGAGAATACCCGACTCCTGGTTATGTTTGGTAATAACCCGGCAGAGACAAGGATGAGCGGAGGTGGCGTAACATATTACCTTGAACAAGCTCGTGAAAAATCAAATGCCCGGATGATAGTTATCGACCCCCGCTATACGGATACCGCAGCAGGCCGTGAGGATGAATGGATCCCTATTCGCCCAGGTACAGATGCTGCTCTGGCTGCCAGTCTGGCATGGGTGCTTATTACTGAAAATATGGTCGACCAGAATTTTCTGAATAATTACTGTGTCGGCTATGATGAAAAAACACTACCAGATGGCGTCCCGGCAAACAGTCATTACAAGGCTTATATACTGGGCTACGGTGAAGACAATACAGCCAAAACACCTGAATGGGGCGAAAGCATAACCTCTGTTCCCGCTGAGAAAATCATTAAACTTGCCCGTGAAATAGGTTCTGCAAAACCAGCATTTATTTGTCAGGGATGGGGGCCGCAACGCCAGGCAAATGGCGAACTCAATGCGCGCGCTATCTCCATGCTGGCGATACTTACCGGGAATGTGGGTATCCAGGGTGGAAATAGTGGCTCCCGTGAAAATTCTTATATGATGCCGATTGAACGGATACCGGTTTTTGAAAACCCGGTTACAACCAGCATTCCCTGTTTTAAATGGGCTGATGCGGTTGATCATGGTACTGAAATGACTGAACTAAAGGATGGCATAAGGGGTAAAACCAGGCTTGATGTTCCGGTGAAATTCATATGGAACAGGGCCGGGAATATGTTAATTAACCAGCATGGCAATATTAACCGGACACATGAAATTCTTTGTGATGAGAATAAATGTGAAATGATCGTCGTCTCTGAAATCTTCATGACTGCCTCTGCCAAATATGCCGATATTTTAATACCTGATCTTATGAGTATTGAGCAGGAAGATTTTATGCCAAATGAATATGCCGGGAATATGGGGTATCTCATTCATGTTCAGCCTGCAACCAGTGCTAAGTTTGAGAGGAAACCTATCTACTGGACGGTCAGTGAAATTGCTAAAAGATTAGGCGATGACATCTATCAGAAGTTTACTGAAGGCCGGACACAGGAACAGTGGCTGGAGTTCCTGTATGATAAAATGCGAACTGATGCCCCTTCCCTTCCCTCCTATAAAGAATTCAGGGAAATGGGGATTTATAAACAAAAAGACCCTACTGGACATCTGGTTGCCTTTAAGGAATTCAGAGAAGATCCGATAAATCATCCCTTATCAACACCATCAGGTAAGATTGAAATTTATTCTTCAAGGCTGGCAGAACTGGCGCAGAAATGGGAACTCCTGGACGATGAAGTCATCAGTCCACTTCCAGTTTATGCATCAACCTTTGATGGCTGGGATGCTCCTGAGCGTAAATCCTATCCGCTACAGATGACCGGATTTCATTTTAAAGGACGAGCCCATTCCAGCTATGGGAATATCGATATCCTCAAAAGTGCCTGCCCACAGGAAATATGGATCAACCCGCTTGATGCAGAACAAAGGAATATCAGGCACGGAGATACTGTTAAGGTGTTTAATGCCAGAGGTGCACTCACTATCAAAGCTAAGGTTACCCCAAGGATCATGCCTGGCGTAACAGCGATGGGAGAAGGCGCATGGCATAACGCAAATATGGACGGGGATAGAATTGATCATGGCTCCTGCATCAATACTCTGACCAACCATCGATCTTCCCCGTTGTCCAAAGGAACTGCTCAGCATACAAACCTTGTTGAAATTATAAAATATGAAGGGTAAGTAAATGTTAACTCAATATGGTTTCTATATAAACAGTGAGCGTTGCACTGGTTGCAAAACCTGCGAACTGGCATGTAAGGATTATAAAAATTTATCTGCCGATATTAATTTTCGCAGAATATATGAATATACAGGCGGATCATGGCTCAGAGAGGAAGGTGAAAGTATCCATAATAATGTTTTTACGTATTATCTCTCAATATCCTGCAATCACTGTGCCGATCCTGCCTGCACCAAAGTCTGTCCCAGCGGAGCCATGCATAAAAGGGAAGATGGCTTTGTGGTAGTCAACGAGGATGTTTGTATTGGGTGTAAATACTGCCACATGGCCTGTCCTTATGGTGCTCCGCAGTTTAACGAAGAACTCGGACATATGACAAAATGTGATGGTTGTTATTCGCGGGTTCATCAGGGAAAAAAACCAGTCTGCGTTGAGTCGTGTCCGCTTCGTGCAATTGACATGGGACCAATAGATGAGCTTAGCAAGAAATATGGCCAGTTAGCTGCTGTTGCACCTTTACCGTCATCACATTTTACCCAGCCCAGCCTGGTCATTACGCCAAACGCAAACAGTCGGCCAGTGAATGATCGCACGGGATACCTGGCAAACCCTGAGGAAATTTAAAATGAGTAACGGATGGCATGAATTACCCCTCGTATTTTTTACTGTACTGAGCCAGTGTGTGGTGGGAACGTTTATCATTTTAGTCTATGGATGGTTTAGTAATAATGACAGTCTGGTAAGAAAAAACATCCTGACAAGGATGTTTATATTATGGATCATGATGTCTGTTGCGTTTGCAGCCTCGACTTTTCATCTGGGCTCTCCATTTCGCGCACTAAATTCGCTTAACAGAATTGGTCATTCAGCATTAAGCAATGAAATAGCTGCGGGGTCTGCTTTTTTTGGTATTGCCGGTCTGTGGTGGCTAACCTCATGGATTAATATACTGCCATTGAAATTAGCAAAGTTTTTTTCTTTTGTTGCGGTCATTTCCGGACTACTGTTTCTGTATCTGATAACAATAGTATACTCTTCGGTGCCAACCATTCCGACATGGAATAATACCTTTACGCCATTGTCTTTTTATATGACAAGTTTAATAGTAAGCCCTGTTCTTGGTGCTACGCTGTTACACTCCAGCGGTGTTGAACTGAAAAACAATATGTTGCATATTTTTATGGCACTAGCTATATTTCTTAGTTTGATGATTACACTTTTACAATGGCATGATCTATCACTCATAAGTACCACGTTATATCGTGGGAACGAAATTCTGCCAGAATTCACCTGGCTGGTTGGATTGAAATACTCGTTTATTATTTTTGGGGTATTTCTTAGCTTATTTGTCATTTCAAAACGCATTTCCACCAACCCTGTCTGGCTTTTTTTACCCTGCGTAATGGTATTTTCCGGAGAAGTAATCGGTAGATTTATTTTTTATAGTTTACATTTCACTGTCGGGCTTATTTAGATTAAGGATGATTAAGCAATGGGAACATTTAATGCTGACAAATTGGCTTTGGTAAAATATAGCGGCAGAATTTTAGGTAGCCTTTTTCTTTATCCTCCTTCTTCTGGTGGAAACAGGGAAATTATATCTTTTATTGCTTCTCATAACTGGATTTGTGACTGGCCAGAAAGAAATAAATCTATAGACAGATATGCCTCACATTTAACCTCAAACCTGGAATATCAGGGGGAAACCCGGGATACAGCGTACACCCGCCTTTTCATGGGCCCGGGGAAACTTACAGTTCCACCATGGGGGTCAGTGTGGCTTGATAAGGATTGTGTGAATTTTGGACACTCAACCTGTGAGCTTCGTAGTTGGATGGATGTCAAAGGTATTGCATATCCTCGCCAGGATGCTGAGCCAGAGGACCATCTGGGTTTGCTTTTATTGCTGGGTTCATGGCTTGCGGATCAGGATGATGAGACTGGACTAAGCGAGCTTATGTCTTTTCACCTTCTTCCGTGGGCGTTTCATTATTTGCACAGTCTCACCTTATATGCAGACCACCCTTTTTACTCGTCATTAAGTGCACTGACCAATGAAACACTCAGATTATGGCAGACAGGAAATCCGGTCCCTGTCAGGAACCGGAAGGTATACTTTTCAGTCCGGGAAAGCAGGTCAAATGGTTAGACTGGTTTGTTATTAGCCTGACCAGGCGAAGAACTGTGCTCTGACATGCAGGCTGAATGATCCCTGACGCAGGCCAGAGTGCAGTTCAGCTTCTGATAATTCCGGCTACCTGCTGGGAAAGCCTCTCAACGGATACTATAGTCCTGAGGCGACTAAATGATATCCGCCTGAGGACGATCTCCGGCGTTAGGAACCTACCTGCAGAAAACGTTTTCTGCTGACTACCAGACGGGTTGTTTTGCCAGTGATTATTTTTAAACAACATCCGGATGCGGCTCGACAGGGACATTACGAGAACTGCTGACAGGACACTCAGTCTTAATGCCAGCGGCGCGTAAGTCCCTAACCGAGAAATACTGTTCAGATGACTGGCACAGTAAAATCACGGCCAGCACCCCGCCGCCATCAGCAATGCGTGCCAGCATCGCTGCACAGGCATAGCGGAAAAGGCCTGCCTTAACAGGAACGTTTGTACACCTAAGGGTTGTCATGAGGATTATTGCCCGGTCATTTTTCAGAAGGACCGACAGAATGCCAGCCCTGTGGGTGGGTTACTTCAGTTCAAGCTCAGTTATCACACGGGCAATATCCGCGATATCGCCAGCTGACAAAGGCTGTAGAGGGCGAGGCAGGCAATCCGTATCAGTCAGACCAAGCACGCCAGCAGCTGCAGCAATAACGCGAATACTACCGCCATGTTTACGGAACAACGCCCACAACGGCTCCAGCCGGGTTGTCAGTTCTGTGACGCAGGCATGATCCCTTATTGCTGCTGCCTCCGTTATCTGTTTTGCTGTTTCCGGGAACAGACCGCCGCACACGGAGTACCAGACCTCACAGCCTGCATTTAATCCCAGTCCGGCATAAGCATCGCCACTAATACCGATTGTCACTCCCAGGCGAAGATGTCTGCGTACCGCATCCACCCTCTCAGTGGCTGCAGCCAGATTATCAGGGACTCCCGGGATCTTAACTGAACGAACGCCTTCCAGTGATGACAGAAGACCGTGGAGTTCATCTGTAAAGCTAAAATGCGTGGTGCCCGGATTATCATAGACACATACAGGGACAGACGCATTTTGGGTCACCGTTTCAAAAAGTGAAAAAACTTCTTCATCCCGAAGTGACTGATAGCTGACCGCCGGAAGCAACAGTGCATCCGCACCTGCTGCCTGCGCATCATCTGCCAGATGCAGGATGGCATCGGTACTGACCGCCCCCACACACACCATCACAGGAATATCTCCGGCAAGCTGTTTTGCCAGAGTAGCAATACGATTTCGCTGCTCCCGGGTCAGATACGCATAACTTCCTGTTGATCCCAAAATGCCCATCGAATCTACACGGGCCGCCGTAAGGCGGGCCAGAATCTTACTGAACCCCTGTTCGTCGACGCCACTGGCGATGACCGGAGTTAACGGAAACGCAGACAAGCCGGTGAACATTGTGTTTCTCATGAGTGATATTACTGACATTGCGCTTCTATGAAAGCCACTTCAAACCACAGACCGGGCATCATTTTTTCAAGGCCATCGGTAAGCATCTTTCCGGCTTCATGAAGCTTCTCGAGGGGCATTTGCGGCAGGCTCTCCAGAATGAACCACATTTCCTGAGCGTCCACACTTAAGCGGGTTCGGATCCCCTGTCGCCAGTTCCAGCGACGGCAAGTCACTCCATGGTCATCACACCAGATAACTTCACCTTGTGGAGGATATTCAACGGCAGTCTCACCTTCTTTCACAGTATCAAAAGGTTCTGTACCTTTTGCCACAACCAGACGCGGTGAACCCTGATAGGCAGAGATATTCTCTCCGCCAACCGGAACGGCATACTGCAGACTGACAGCGTTATACAAATCCACTACCGGGTCGAGCGCCGGCATTGTACCGTCGCGAAGAACGCGCTTACGCAAGGCATCTGCTGAGCAAGGAGTACGTTTTGGCTTGGCACCAAATCCCTGGAATGCTTCTGCCCAGGCTGCCAGATGGGCCTCAGCCCAGTCGGGATTGCCAGCCAGAACGGCTTCACAGGCTTCTTTCAGAGCCATTTTTCCAACGTGAGGGTTAAGAACAGGCGCCGCCTGCGCATAAATACTAAGAGCCCGGAAACCGGGGGCGATGCCGTAAACTTCAGGAGCAATTGACGGGGAGACTTTCGACACGAGATAATCCTGTAATGACCAATTTACTTCATGATATCGACCAATGACCAAAAAAGTCAATTTAGTGACCGAAGCCGGTTCAGATGTTAGTATCATTAACGAAGCTGTTTCGCACCGGATAAAGCAGTACCGCAAGCAAAAAAAATTATCTCTCGATGAGCTATCCAGACGAGCAAACATCAGTAAAGGCATGCTGGTAGAGATCGAGGGATGTAAGGCCAACCCCAGTATTGCGCTGTTGTGCCGTCTTGCCGCAGCCATGGGGGTATCCGTTGCGGATTTTGTTAACGTCAGTACAAAGCCAGATGTCCGCATCATTGCGGACACTGAGATCCCTGAGCTCTGGAAGGGAGAAAAAGGGGGAAGCGCCCGGCTTCTTGCAGGATCGGGAGGGCCGGATATGACTGAACTCTGGATGTGGGTAATGATGCCTGGGGAAAAATTTTCGTCGTCAGGACACCCTTCCGGAACGCTGGAATTACTTTATGTACAATCCGGTACACTTACGCTGGGAGTAAAAGAGAGTTTTTTCCAGGTGAGTCCCGGTTACTCCGCGACTGCCAGAACAGATGTCCCCCACTTTTATGAAAACCAGGGTGATGACATCCTGAATTTCATCATGACCGTTAACGAAAAATCATCCTGAGGGGTGTCAGGCAGGATATGAATTTTACTTAACCACATAGAGCATATGAACATGCATAAATCATCAGGCTTTTTCGTCACACTTATGGAACTCAAGAAATTTCAGGAAATCGCTTTCTATGACCTGTTACTTTCACCTGAATGCCATTCCCGGCCTGATGTTGTTCGTGTGGGAACATACTGGCTTAATCACATTCATATCGTGGATAAGATTTTTCAGGCACATTTAAGTGGAGAAAAGCATGGTTTTGACTCTACGGTAAGTGATGATATTCCCGGGCTGCAGATGCTCAGACAACAGGCTGTCAACAGCAACGACTGGCTTATTGCCTATGCCGGATCTTTGAATTCAGACACTGCCGCTGAAAGGCTGCAGTTCACTTTCACTGATGGGGCGCCTGGCGACATGACGCGTGGAGAGATCCTTCTGCATCTGCTCACACATGCCATTTACCATCTGAGCACCTGCAGTCCGTTACTGGAGCAAAACAGACTCCCGATCCCTCCCATGCTCCTGACCACCATGCTGAGTTCCTCTTATGAAGATACTCTTTGTGGCAATAAGTAGCCCCGGGGCTGACAGGTATCCGAAAGGAGGTGCCTTGTGCACGCTCAACATCTGACTTTTAAAAAAGACCGCTATACAGTGACAACTGACCCTTCACTTTTCCAGACTGATGCCATACGCGATTATCTTTCGCAATCATCCTGGGCTCCCGGAATTGATGAGGAAACCGTCAGGCTATCCGTGCGTAACAGCCTGTGTTTCGGTTTACTGGACGGTTCTGATCAGATTGGATTTGCCCGGCTTGTCACTGACTATGCCACCTTTGGTTATCTCTGTGACGTGTACGTACTTGATAAGTACCAGAAGACTGGACTGGGCAGGTGGATGATTGAGTGCTGCCATGCGCACCCGGTTTTTTCACGCCTTCGGCGGATAATGTTGGTTACAGACAGTGCGCCGTGGCTATACCAGAAATTAGGGTACAGTCCTCTGAACCAACCTGATTTTGTCTGGCAAATCAACCGACCAGACATCTACCGGAAATCAGGCCAGAGTGAGTGAAACCTGAACTCCCGATAATAAAATATTCAGTGATGTCTTACCGTCTGTCTGCACGGGAAAGGCGGTTCCGTTGCAAGCATACGGATGTTGAGCGGCATCGCCCGGAAAAGCCGTAACGCATTTTTTGTTCACCCGGATTTAACATTGACGGATGCTTCAAGAACAATGCGGTGGCAAATTCTGGCAGAATATCATCGGGCTGACGATAGTGCATCGCCAGGATCAGTACAGGTCGCTTTGTTGACCCCACAAACTGATTCCAGTCGTCAAGGGATGAGCCTGCGTCCTGAAAATGAATTTCGACTTTCCAGGGTGGGGAACCTGCTGACCAGATACGATGGAATGACTGAGATTCACGGTCTTTGTCGATGCCGTTGGTCTGAACAATAATCTGAAGCGAGCCCGAAGGATATCGTCGACGAATCGAAGGCATTATCTGAACAATGAGATGACGAAGTAGCTGCTCAAAATGTGAAATCCCGGGCGTAAGAGGGTCGTCCGGCAACAGCGTTAAAGGCGGAATGTCTGCGCTATCCCCTTCCTGTATATGTGCAAGACGAGACAGCAATCCCGTACGCACGTTGTCATAAAACGCGCCGGCGACTTTACGCAGGATCTCATCTCCGGTGTTATGTCCCCACGTATCGTTGATTTGCTTAAATTTGTCGACATCAATCAGCAGCGTCGAAAGAGGTATCCCGCTCCGACTGGCGTGAATGCTTTCGCGGTACCAGACAGGAACCAAACCGGTTTGGTAAAACCCCATAATCTGGCATCCCGTCGGAGGTTAAGGTTATAATCCTGACAACGATTTTATTGGATCAGACGCAAAAATGACAAAACTCACCCTACAAGAGCAGATGCTGAAAGCGGGCTTAGTCTCCAGCAAAAAAATGGCGAAAGTACAGAGAACGGCGAAAAAATCGCGCGTTCAGGCCCGTGAAGCCAGAGAAGCGGTTGAAGAGAATAAAAAAGCACAAATTGAACGGGATAAGCAGTTAAGCGATCAACAGAAACAAGCGACGCTGTCGAAAGAATACAAAGCGCAGATTAAGCAGCTTATTGAAATGAACAAAATCACCATTTCCAAAGGTGATATTGGGTATAACTTCACCGATAATAATCTGATTAAAAAAATCTACGTGGATAAGGTGACTCAGGCACAATTGATTAAAGGGCGTTTGGCTATTGCCCGGCTGACTGCCGAAAGCGACCGCGACAGTGAATATGCTATTATCCCGGCTGTCGTTGCCGATAAAATTGCACAGCGCGACGGCAGCTACATCGTCTTAAATTGCGAGCTGAGCCAGGAAGCGAAAGACGAAGACGATCCGTACGCTGATTTCGTCGTACCTGACGATTTAATGTGGTAAATGAAAAATGCCGGATAATAAGTCCGGCATTTTTTCTAATAATGAGGTGACGACTCAGATGCTCACTCAATTCCCCTTATCATAACCGCATATCCTCTCTCTAAAACTTATAATGCTCTTTGCTTAGTCCGTATTTCCTCATCCGCAAATACAGTTTTTTGCGCGGAATTTGCAGATATTCTGCCACTTCATTAATACGCCCTTGATGAATATTTAGGGCTTCGGTAATGATTTGCCGCTCGTACTCTTCAACCCGGCGATCCAACGGTGTCGGTTCCGGCATATGCAACTGCGGATTGGCGGTTTCCGCCAATGGCAGCAACCCAACGGCAAAAAGCTCTGCGGCGTTTGCCAGCTCTCGCACATTGCTTAGCCACACACGACGTCGCATCCCTTTTAGCAATTCCCCGTCGACCTCCGGAATGGGGTGGTTCAGACGCAGACAGGCTTTTTGCAGGTAATGGCGAAATAGCGGCTCAATATCGTCCGGGCGCAGGGATAGCGGCTGGCAGGCGATTTGCGTCATGGCGAAACAGTAATAGAGTTCGGCCACGATCTGGTTTGTTGCCGCCAGCTCCACCAGCGATGTCGTGCCAATACCAATTAACCGAAAAGGGCGCCGCTCCTGGCTTTGCAGGTGAACCAACTGGTGCTGTTGCTCGCGTGTCAAACACTCTATATGACTTAATACCAGTGTCCCTCCTTGCGCTTGTGCCATTAGCTCATCGAGCTGAGCGGTGTTCCCGGTGGTGAGCTCTGCGCGAATAAGCGGCCCCTGGGCGCTACGTCCCAGTTGATGCAGATAACGGGCTCCCGTCATGCGTCCCGTTCCCGGCTCCCCATAAAACCAGACGGCAAGATCCGTTTCCGCAAGTTGCTGCAGGCGTTGACGGTACTGACTTACCCAGTCGCTGTAGCCAACCAACTCAACCTGTAGCTTTTGCTGGCAGTAATGACGACGGGCAATCACAGATTTTCGTTGTTGCAACGCCTCTGCAACCTGCAACAGCAGCTTGCCGGGATCGACCGGCTTTTGCAGAAAATCCCATGCCCCTTTCTTCACCGCATCCACCGCCATCGGCACATCACCATGTCCGGTAATCAGCAGGATCGGCAGCTGGTTATCATCCTGATGAAAAAGAGCCATCAGTTCGATACCGTTGCAGCCGGGCATACACACGTCACTCAGGACGATACCGGGCCAGTCAGCCTGTAGCCAATTTCGGGCATCATAGGGGTTATTGCACGCGCATACCCGATAACCCGCCTGCTCGAGCAACAAGGTGTAAGCATCAAGGACATCGGCATCATCATCAATCAGCAGAACAGAATATTCATCACTCAACATCTTCTACATCCGTCAGGTTGAATTGCAGTACCACGCAGGCATTGCGCCCCAGCGTCGATGCCAGGCGTAGCTCGCCGTTCATCTGCGCCATTAACGAGACACAAATTGATAGCCCAATACCGAGACCCACATCCTTACTGGTGGTAAACGGTTTTAATAGCGACGGTAGCAGTGCGCCAGGCCAGCCGGGACCATTATCGCTGACAAATACACATACCGTACTACCTTCGGCCTGCCAGTGAACGTCAATCTTCGCGGCAATCGGGCAGGCATCCAGCGCATTTGCCAGTATGTTTACCAGAACTTGCTGAATTCTCACCTCATCGCCCGTAACCCACACGCGCTCAACCGGCAGCGAAAGCGTACCCTGCTGCGGTTTATGCCGCATAGACAATAACTCCCAGGCCGCGCTGAAAGTTTGTCGTAAATCGACCGGATGCAGTGGTGCCCCCGGCTCGGCCCGGCGCGCAAACTGTCGCAATGAGCGGATAATGGCATCGATACGGGTAATGAGTCCTTCAGCTTTGGTTAACGTGCTTCTGGCCTGCGCCAACTGCTCTTGTTCAATTGCCCTGCCCGCAGTAAACAGATACATCGACAATGCATTCAGTGGTTGATTGATTTCGTGGGCCAGCGTGGTCATGGTCTGTCCGACCACCGCCAGTTTCGCCGTCTGAATCAATTCGCCCTGGGTCGCTCGCAGATCGGCTTCAATCTCCTTACGCTCTGCCACTTCCTGCTCAAGCTGACTTTTTTGCGTATTGAGCTGACCCAGCGTATGGCGCAGTAACCCCGCAATGCGCCCTAGCTCATCACGGCCATAAACCGGGATCGAAGCATCGGTTCTGCCAAGACCAATTTGCACCACCGCCTGGTTGAGCGCAGTAAAACGCTTCACCAACCGTGAACGGATAAAGTAGTGGTTGAGTCCCCAGGCAAGAAGCAGCGCCAACAGCGTCGCCAGCAGAATAAGCCCGCCGCTAACGCGAACAATCTGCTCCAGTCGCTGGTTAAACATCTGCATTTGCTGATGACTACTTCCTAACTGAGCCTCAAGCAATGTTCGAAAACGACCAAGCGTAGCTTCTCTGGCATGACTGGCATCAACCAGCGCTTTTTGCGCCGCGACATAATCGCGCATCGTATCGGGCATTTTGTTTTTCATCATCCCGATTTCCAGCAATTCGTCGATGGTTTGTCGCAACGTGATAGTACTGGGCCAGTCGTCCAGGGTACGGATATTTTCATCCGCCGTTTTCTTCAGATTTTCCAGATAGCGAATATGATTCTCCACCAGCATGCCGTCGTCGCTACCTGACTTCAGTTCATTCAACCTGTCGCGTAAATCATCGACAATCTGGTTTTCAATTCTTGCCAGCGTGTACACCTGTTGCTGCTCATTCTGCACCTCCCTGGCGCGTTTCAGGTACAACGCCGCGTCGCCATTTTTCGCTTCAATTTGATCCAACAACGTTCCCTGCTGCCAGGTGAAATCCTGCACCAGAGAGTTCAGTTCGGTCGTGAAATCATCATGTAACCAGTCGATTCGCGCGGAAAGTTCGCTGACTTTTTCGCGTACCAGGAACATGTTGTAGAGCACTCTGTCCAGCTCGGTCATCAACGCCCGGCTGTCCTGCAAAATCACCGCCAGCTGTTGCTGCTCCGTGGGTTGCAATCCCCGACTCAGCAGTTCAATTTTGTCCAGATGTTCTATGATCTGATTGCGCAGTTGCAGCCGTACGGTCGTATTGGGGGCAAGCAGGAATTCATTAAGCTGATCGACCACCAGGTTAAGATTCCCTTCAATCAAAAAAGCGGAATGCACGCGCGGGAAATAGTCATCGAGCGAATAGCGGATTTGCGAGCTTTGCTCATGCCAGGAATACAAACTGACACAGCTCACACTTAGCGTCAGTAAAGCTCCTGTCAGAAAAGCCCCCCGCAAACTGCTGCTGATGCTGAGCTGACGAAGACGCTGCAATAGCGAACCGCCTTTCATTGTAGTTCTTCCAGTTTTGATATCGCCAGGCGCTGGTTTTTAAGAAACCAGAGTTGCCATTCCATCATTTGCTGTTCAGCAAAGCTTTTATTATCGAATTGAGCAAGCCAGGCTTCATCTTCGCTGCTCCTGGCGTCGATTGGGACCTGGGTTAACAGCGCTCTGATTTCGGGTAACGGGCGTTTCAGACGGGCTTCCGCGCTGTACAGCGCTCGCCAGGCATCCTTAAGCTGCGCGAGGCGGAAACTGATGGCCGTATCAAACATCCGCTGGACCAGTTGTTGACGTTTCAGGATCAGACGGTAATTAAGCGGTGGCTGTTTCATCAAAATGGCCTGTTGGGCTGCACGCGGGTTATCTGTTGCCAGCGACGTTACCGGATATTTACCGGTATTCGCATCTGCAAGGATCCGCTGCCCTTCCGGGCTCAATAAATAGCGGATAAAACGTTGTGCTTCATTGGCGCGCGGGCTGTTTTTCAGCACGGCTACGTAGGTCGGCGAGACTGCAGAGTGTGGGAAGTAATTAAAGGTCAGATTGGGGTCATTGAGCAGCAGATTGGCATAGTTATCAATAACCGGTCCCGCAACGCCCAATCCGCTCTTAATTTTGTCCGCAACACCAAAGCTGCGTGATGAGATGGTCACCAGGTTCCCGGCACTGGCCAGCAATGTCGCCCAACCTTCTTGCCACCCTTTTTGTTGCAGCAGTGATTCAACCATCAGGTGATTGGTATCGGAGCGCGATGGGCTACTCATCAGCAGAGCATTTTGATATTTAGGATGCGTTAAATCCCCCCAGTCCGTCGGTGCTGGCAGATGTCGCGCCGTCAGTGCTGAACGATTAATCAGCAGACCAAATCCCGAGATCGCCACGGCTACAGACGTCGACCGTATTGACTCAGGCACCAGGCGCTGGCTTTCCGGCAATGCATTATCAAAAGGAGCAAGTTTCTGATGCTCCTGAAGATGCTGCAGTAGCATCGGCGAAGACGTTAAAATCAGGTCAACGTTTTCCGCATTCGCGGTGTCGAGCAATTGCTCCAGAGAAGAACTGGTCCGGTTTAGCGTGCGGATCATCACTGACCCCGGCTCCGTTTGCCAGCGCTGAATAATCCAGGCCGTTGCTCCCGGGGAAAACGTCGTCGCCATAACCAGCTCCTTCCCCTGTGCCAGACAGACCGCCGACAGCGACATAAAACACAGTGACAGCGCCAACAAACTACCCCGACAGAAAAGCCTGTTTGTGATCCTGTTCATAAATACCAACATCTTCGAAAAATAATATTGAGACAAAACTTACCCGTTTATCACGACAGGTGGAAAAGATAAAGCTGCTATCAAAATAACCAGACGGAATGCGATAACAGAGATAAAGAATACCTGAAAATGTCGTTTGAATTTGTTAATACCCGCACATGCTGATGATAAAAATGCTTTAAGAATAATAATCCCGGCCTCGCCATAATTCAAAAGAGTCAAAACCAGTCCCATTTTCAGTAAATTGAGTCAATAGTGACACATTTCTTCAATTTGAATTTCTTAGCCACCTATTTCACTCTTCACTGCGAAAAATCCTGAGATTCACATCAATATAAATTTAGGTGATGATATGTTATCAATATTCAAGACAGGGCCATCGGCAAATAAAGTCCCGGAAGAAAAAATTCAGGAGACTTATGGTCGATACCGCATTCAGGCGTTACTTAGCGTATTTCTTGGCTATCTTGCGTATTATATTGTACGCAATAACTTCACCCTCTCCACCCCGTACCTGAAAGAACATCTGGATCTCAGCGCAACACAGATTGGTTTACTCAGCAGTTGTATGCTAATTGCCTATGGGATCAGTAAAGGCATCATGAGCAGCCTGGCGGACAAAGCCAGCCCGAAAGTCTTTATGGCTTGCGGCCTGATCCTGTGCGCCATTGTCAACGTTGGCTTAGGGTTCAGCACCGGATTCTGGATTTTTGCCGCGCTGGTGGTCTTCAACGGGTTGTTCCAGGGGATGGGCGTCGGTCCCTCGTTTATAACCATCGCCAACTGGTTCCCACGCAAAGAGCGTGGACGCGTTGGTGCATTCTGGAATATCTCACACAACGTCGGTGGCGGTATTGTCGCCCCCATTGTTGGTGCCGCCTTTGCTATTCTCGGCAGCGAACACTGGCAAAGCGCCAGCTATATCGTCCCAGCCTGTGTTGCGGTGCTATTTGCTTTTATTGTTCTGATGTTGGGAAAAGGCTCACCACGCGAAGAAGGCTTGCCTGCTCTGGAACAGATGATGCCGGAAGAAAAAGTCGTGTTAAATGCCAGGCACGTAACCCAGGCACCGGAAAACATGAGCGCCTTTCAAATTTTTTGCACCTACGTGCTGCGTAACAAAAATGCCTGGTATGTTTCATTGGTAGATGTTTTTGTCTATATGGTGCGTTTTGGCATGATCAGTTGGTTACCGATTTATCTGTTAACTGAAAAACATTTCTCGAAAGAACAAATGAGCGTGGCGTTCCTGTTTTTCGAATGGGCCGCAATTCCTTCCACACTGCTGGCAGGCTGGCTGACCGATAAACTGTTTAAAGGTCGTCGCATGCCGTTGGCCATGATTTGTATGGCGCTGATCTTCGTCTGCCTGATCGGTTACTGGAAAAGTGAATCCCTGCTGATGGTCACTATTTTTGCCGCCATCGTCGGGTGCCTGATCTATGTGCCCCAGTTCCTGGCGTCTGTTCAGACCATGGAAATCGTCCCCAGCTTTGCTGTCGGTTCGGCGGTCGGATTACGCGGTTTTATGAGCTACATTTTTGGTGCATCGCTGGGAACCAGTCTGTTTGGTGTCATGGTCGATAAGATGGGATGGCATGGCGGTTTCTATCTGCTGATGGGCGGGATTGTCTGCTGCATTCTGTTCTGCTATCTGTCTCACCGCGGGGCGCTGGAACTCGAGCAACAACGAAAAAATGCCCAACAACAGGACACGGAGCTGCAGCTTGCTGATGCAAGGTAATCGGCTTTAGAGAGAAAAAAGTGCCAGCGATGCTGGCACTTTAGTTTGCTCAGATGGAAGCCAGAAAATCAGTCAATGTAGTACACAATTGCGTTTTCAGTTATGAACCTTCGATTTAATGCTTGTCATCCCCCACCATAAAGCGAATGATCAATCCGCATGCCGGGGCAAGAAAAAGAAATAGTCCCGTTATCATTTCGTTTCCATCAGTCAACCGTATGGTAAAGAAATAAATTAATGCCGTAAGGATAGCCATGCCGAAAAAAGAACTAATTGACGCGGCAGCGCCCATTACCTGCCAAATATAGCAACTGACGCACAGAATACTCAATGCGAGGAAAGTCCAAAAATAGAACATAGCGTTACCTCCTGTCTGCCGTAAAAATCGACGTAAGTCCTTACACTTCCTTGATTTTATAGTCTAAGACAATTCCGACCTGTTCGCAATTCAAGCAACATTTTCGCTACAATAACCGTTCATCTTCTGAACCGAGCATTCCCTGTTGACCTTTATTTAATCGTCATAAAAACAACAAATTATCTATAAGCTTATTCTTGCTTTTTATCGACCATAAAACATTTACGAAACTTGAGGAATTATTTCTGGATGACATTAATCTTCGGGTGTACATTGTGCGTCCGATCATTCATACCCTCGTGGTTTGTCCTGACTCAGTTTTACACTCTTTACAGGAACCATTGTCGCTCATAGTGACCTAACTGTTCAGTGTCAGAGAGTAACGCTGTAGACAAAGAATCTTCGCGATACATTATTTTCGTACCAACAACAGGTGCTTATGTTCCCCCAATGTAAATTTTCGCGCGCGTTTTTGCATCCGCGCTACTGGCTCACATGGTTCGGTGTCGGTGTGCTCTGGTTACTGGTGCAACTCCCTTATCCTGTTTTATGTTTTCTGGGCACCCGTACAGGTACGCTGGCGCGCCCATTTCTAAAGCGCCGGGAATCCATTGCCCATAAAAATCTCGAACTCTGTTTCCCGAACCTGTCACAAAAAGAAAGGAACAAACTGGTCGACGAGAACTTCCGCTCACTCGGTATGGCACTGCTTGAAACCGGTATGGCCTGGTTCTGGCCAGATCGCCGGGTGCGTAAATGGTTTGATGTTGAAGGTCTGGACAACCTGCAACGCGCTCAGGCGCATAACCGTGGCGTAATGGTAGTAGGCGTGCATTTTATGTCGCTGGAACTGGGGGGCCGCGTGATGGGGCTTTGCCAGCCAATGATGGCAACCTACCGCCCGCACAACAACAAATTAATGGAGTGGATACAAACCCGCGGCCGTATGCGCTCGAACAAAGCCATGATCGGCAGAAATAATCTGCGCGGCATTGTCGGTGCCCTGAAAAAAGGGGAAGCCGTATGGTTTGCACCCGATCAGGATTATGGCCGTAAAGGCAGCTCATTTGCTCCCTTCTTTGCCGTCAAAAATGTTGCGACAACCAACGGTACCTACGTGCTGTCACGCTTGTCGGGGGCGAAAATGCTGACCGTCACCATGGTGAGAAAATCTGATAATTCCGGCTACCGTCTGTTTATCACGCCAGAAATGGAAGGTTACCCGGAAGATGAAAACCAGGCCGCGGCCTATATGAACAAAATCATTGAGAAAGAGATCATGCGGGCACCCGAGCAGTATCTCTGGATCCATCGTCGTTTCAAAACCCGCCCGATGGGTGAAGCCTCGCTATATGTCTAAAAAGAAAGGCCGAATGGCCTTTCTTTATTTCTGCGCTTGAATTACTTAACACTCCACTTGTTCTGTAGTTCAGTCATTCGTTCGCTATATTCTCTGGCAAGGCAGGCGGGCTTATCCTGCTCTTTCCAGCATTCATTACGTCCTTTGATCCAACCTCGTTGCTCTGCTTTTAGCGTCGGGTCATTTTTCGATTTAGTCAGCGCCTGCTTGTAGACCCCGTTCAATTTTAAATCCATTGCGGAGAGCGACGGGCTCTGACAGATAATCTCTTCCATACTTCCCTTTTCCACTGCAGAACAGGAGAACGATGGGCCAGCATGAGTCGTTTTTTTCGCCGGAGAGAAATCAACATTATCTTCAGGCTGACAAATCCCATGCTTGCGGTTTGGGCCAGCCCAGGATACGTCCGGGTTTCCGTCATCTTTTCTGGAAATAGAGACGGTATTTTTACCGCTCTTCGCCTCCCAGTAATTGTCATTGAAGGTCTTAATGGTCGCTTTTGTGCCATTAATCCATACATTGCCTTTACCATCACTATTCACACCACCAATACTTGCGCAGCTGAAATTGAACGCTTGCGGTGCAGCCGCCATCGACGTCAATGGCGCAAGAACAAGTGCTAACATCATTAATCTGGTCATTTATAACCTTTTCATTATCAAATTCCGCGAAAAAATTAACCGCATTAACGTCAAGGTGATATGAGAATTTTCTGAGTAACAACTACGTCGCTCAATAGTAATTTATTACCGTCGGAAATTAAACTGTCGCCGAATCACGACACTTGTAAGTTACTAAAATTAAATAAAAAAATGCCTCTTGTTTCACCTCATTTTTAGGCGTACATTAGCGCCGTCTGGAGCATTAAAGCTCAGAATTCTGAGGTGATGCAGCCAAGCAAACGCGGGGTATTCTCCCTTTCGTTTATGCTCGCATCAGCTCTCTGTCAGGTAAGCATATGTTCATTTAGGCGTACTCATCGTATGCGGAGAGATGAAAAGTGAAATATTTCTTTATGGGCATTTCTTTTATGGTCATCGTGTGGGCCGGTACTTTTGCCCTGATGATCTAAATTGAAAGATGCAGCAAAAAAACAGGAGCCATTTGGCTCCTGTTTGCGTATGTAAGGTAAAGGTTTTGCTAGTCGGTGCTATCAGTGGCTGATTTAGGACTGGCCGGCAGTAAACCATCTGCGCGGAACATGGCTTTGATCCCACGGATTGCCTGACGGGTACGGTCACGGTTCTCAATCAGCGCAAAACGCACGTGTGTATCACCATAGTCCCCAAAGCCAATCCCCGGCGAAACACAGACCTTCGCCTCATTCAGCAATTTTTTGGCAAATTCAAGCGACCCCATCGCGGCGTACTGCTCCGGAATTTTCGCCCACACGTACATCGACGCTTTTGGCATTTCAACCATCCAGCCCGCTTCATGCAGCCCCTTGACCAGCACATCGCGACGACGCTTATATTGCTCAGCGATATCCCGTACGCATTGCTGATCACCTTCCAGCGCGGCAATAGCGGCTACCTGCAGCGGTGTAAACGTTCCGTAATCGTGATAGCTCTTAATGCGCGCCAGTGCGTTTACCAGCGTTTTATTGCCAACCATAAAGCCAATGCGCCACCCCGCCATGTTATAGCTTTTCGACAAGGTGAAAAATTCAACGGCAACATCACGGGCACCCGGAACCTGCATAATCGATGGCGCTTTCCAGCCATCGTAGACAATATCGGCATAGGCCAGGTCATGAACCACCAGCACATCGTAGCGTTTAGCCAGTGCGACAACCTTTTCGAAGAACTCCAGCTCGACACACTGCGCCGTCGGGTTGGACGGGAAGCCTAAGATCATCATTTTCGGTTTCGGGTAGCTTTCGCGAATCGCACGCTCCAGTTCATTAAAGAAATCGACCCCTTCCACCAGCGGCACGGAACGCACCTGTGCTCCGGCGATAACGGCACCATAAATATGGATGGGGTAACTGGGATTCGGCACCAGGACCGTGTCGCCGTGATCCAATGTAGCCAACATCAGGTGAGCCAGCCCCTCTTTGGAGCCAATCGTTACAATCGCTTCGGATTCAGGATCGATCGCGACGTCATAGCGTTCCTGATACCAGCGAGAAATCGCCCGACGTAAACGAGGAATACCGCGCGACGTTGAATAACCGTGGGTATCCGGGCGCTGCGCCACGGTACACAGTTTTTCAACAATGTGAGGAGGCGTAGCACCATCCGGGTTCCCCATGCTGAAATCGATAATATCTTCGCCGCGCCGACGCGCAGCCATCTTCAGTTCAGCGGTAATGTTAAAAACGTAAGGGGGAAGACGATCAATACGCGTAAAACGACGTTCAGGGCGGGAATCAGCCATAATATCCTCAGATGTACGTTAGCGCCCGGACCGTCCGAGCGACGCTGCCACGATGGTGGCACGTTTAGAAAATAGCCTGATCAATTTCCTTCTGTCGAGAGGTACAGCAAAATATTTTTTTCGACATAAAAGAGGAACAACGTTTCTAAAACGGGAAATTCATGAATATCCAACCCTCATGAAATTACCAGTTTTTAACATTTTGTTGTTAAATACATTACGTTGAAGTTCGCCTTCTCAGGAGAGATATTGTAAATACAACAATCATGCAACAATCCCCTTTTAATATTGTGGTTTTTCCTCATTAGCCTGTGCTGACAGGGATGCTGGTCATCCTGCCTCAGGTTACCTATCATAGAGGTTTAACCCCTTCGCAAGAGTCACCTGTGCACGAAATATTCAATATGCTGCTGGCGGTCTTTGATCGGGCTGCGCTGATGTTGTTCTGTCTGTTTTTCCTGATTCGTATCCGCCTGTTCCGCGAACTGTTGCACAAGTCAGCTCACTCGGTGAAAGAGCTGCTCGCCGTTACTGCCATTTTCTCCATGTTTGCCCTGTTCAGCACCTGGTCTGGTGTACCGGTAGAAGGTTCACTGGTGAACGTGCGGATCATTGCCGTGATGTCAGGAGGAATTTTGTTCGGCCCATGGGTCGGCATCATTACCGGACTCATCGCGGGTACACACCGTTATCTGATTGATATTGGAGGTGTTACTGCCCTTCCCTGTTTTATTACCAGTATCCTTGCTGGCTGTATTGCGGGTTGGATCAACCGAAAAATCCCTAAGGCACAACACTGGCGCGCCGGTATTTTAGGCGGGATGCTGTGCGAATCATTGACCATGATTCTGGTGGTCGTCTGGGCCCCCACAACCGAACTGGGGCTGGATATCGTCTCGAAAATCGGTATCCCAATGATCCTTGGCAGCGTCTGTATCGGCTTTATTGTCATGCTGGTACAAAGCGTGGAAGGTGAGAAAGAGGCCAGTGCGGCAAAACAGGCTAAACTGGCGCTGGATATCGCCAACAAAACCCTGCCGCTTTTTCGTCAGGTCAATAGCGAGTCGCTACGCCAGGTGTGCGAAATTATTCGCCATGATATTCATGCAGATGCCGTCGCGATCACCAATACCCAGCACGTTCTGGCCTATGTCGGCGTTGGCGAACTGAACTACCGCGACAACGATGATTTCGTTAGCCCGACCACCCAGCAGGCGATAAATTACGGAAAAATCATCATAAAGAACAATGATGAAGCACATCGCACGCCGGAAATACACTCCATGCTGGTAATACCGTTGTGGGAAAAAGGTGTGGTCACTGGCACGCTGAAAATCTACTACTGCCATGCCCACCAGATCACCTCTTCATTACAAGAAATGGCTATCGGTCTGTCACAAATTATCTCGACTCAGCTTGAGGTTTCCCGCGCCGAGCAGCTACGCGAAATGGCAAATAAGGCAGAGTTGCGGGCACTACAAAGTAAAATAAATCCCCATTTTCTGTTTAACGCGCTAAACGCGATCTCATCGTCAGTGCGGCTGAACCCGGACACTGCACGCCAGCTCATTTTTAATTTATCTCGCTATCTTCGCTATAATATTGAATTAAAAGATGATGAGCAGATCGACATCAAGAAAGAGCTGTATCAAATTAAGGATTACATTGCCATTGAGCAGGCCCGTTTTGGCGATAAGTTGACGGTTATTTATGATATTGATGAAGAAGTCAGCTGTTTTATTCCCAGCCTGCTGATTCAGCCATTGGTTGAGAATGCCATCGTCCATGGGATCCAACCCTGCAAAGGGAAAGGTGTGGTCACTATCAGCGTAGCAGAATGTGGTAATCGGGTACGCATTGCCGTCAGAGATACCGGCCATGGTATCGATCCAAAAGTCATTGAACGCGTTGAGTCCAATGAAATGCCGGGCAATAAAATTGGCCTGTTGAATGTGCATCACCGCGTTAAGCTCCTGTACGGTGAAGGGCTACATATCCGCCGTCTTGAACCTGGCACAGAGATTGCCTTTTACGTGCCAAACCAGCACTCACCTGCAGCAGCCCCGGCCACATTATTGCTTTAACCAGGAGTAAAGTTGTGAAAGTCATCATTGTTGAAGATGAATTCCTGGCCCAACAGGAACTTAGCTGGCTGATAAAAGAGCACAGCCAGATGGAAATTGTCGGCACATTTGACGACGGTCTGGATGTGCTAAAATACCTGCAGCACAACCGCGTTGACGCTATTTTTCTGGATATTAACATTCCGTCACTGGATGGTGTGCTGTTGGCACAGAACATCAGTCAGTTTGCGCATAAACCCTTTATCGTGTTTATTACAGCCTGGAAAGAACACGCTGTTGAAGCCTTTGAACTGGAAGCGTTTGACTATATTCTGAAACCGTACCAGGAATCACGAATTGTCGGCATGTTGCAAAAACTGGAGGCAGCCTGGCAACAGCAGCAAACTGGAGCCCCCCTGACCAGCCCGGTGACGCGTGAAAACGATACGATCAACCTGATCAAAGACGAGCGAATTATCGTCACGCCAATCAACGATATTTACTACGCTGAAGCCCATGAAAAGATGACCTTCGTCTACACGCGGCGCGAATCGTATGTCATGCCGATGAACATCACCGAATTTTGCAGCAAACTGCCTGCTTCACATTTTTTCCGCTGCCACCGCTCATTCTGCGTAAACCTGAACAAAATCCGCGAGATCGAACCATGGTTTAACAACACCTATATTTTGCGATTAAAAGATCTGGAATTTGAAATCCCGGTTAGCCGGAGTAAAGTAAAAGAATTCAGACAGTTAATGCATTTATAGTGCGATCAGTCATGACCGTGCGGATCGTTGTAAAATGGCGATCTACTGCCGGTGCTATAAAACATAATAAAGTGAATTTTCAATGAAATACAGACATGCGCTATCCCAGTTATGTTTTCAGATGCTTGAAATGGGTGCGGATCGCCGTACGGTGAAAAACGCCCTCACCTCCCGTCGAATGAAGGCTCGTCAGGCTGTCGTACTGCTGTGCAAGCAAGAGATGGTGCTACTGAGAGCCGGGAAACTACCGATACAAAATACAACAAACACGACATCTCACTGAGAATAACAGGTCGCGAGCTAACGAAACCATTATTACCTCGCGGCCACTTAGTGTGCAGGGCATGCTACAGACTAAACCGAATTAGCTAACAGCAACCTTAATACCGAGGGCAATCAGCAGACCGCCCAGCATTTTATTGATGACTTTCTGCGCCTTTGCCAGGCCAGCGCGAACTGGTGCACTTTGGATAAGGATCACGAGTACCGCTTACTAAATACACTAAAAAGAATTTCTCACGATAAATCGATTCTTATTGCAGCAATCTGGCCTGAATAATGCAATCTTATCCCGATGTATCACTATAAATAAGATGTCCATTCTCATAAAGAGAACAGTATTAAATTTACGCTAACTTAATGATATTTCGACACATTATTCACCAGAGTTGATATTTATACTTTTTCTTATTATTGCGGCAACCTTTTGAGGTTGAGCAGGATATTTAATGTCAACATAATGACATTGGTAATAATTGATAATACAAAAAACAGCCCTCACTCCCAGAGCGTTTCAGTTTTAACCGTCAACGGAATTATTTTCGTTGTTGGCCGGATAAGCGCAAAGCGCTATCCGGCACAAGTCTTACAGAATGTGCCCCAGCGTCTGGCGTAAATGCGCGCCGGAACCAAGCAGACCTGGATTATCATGCACAATAAGATATACCGGAATATCCTGCACATAGGCTTTAAAACGCCCTTTATCCTCAAAACCACCGCGAAAACCCGACGCTTTAAAGAATTCCAGGAAGCGCGGCACTATGCCGCCGGCAATGTACACCCCGCCAAACGTCCCTAGCGTTAATGCCAGATCGCCGCCAAACCGACCCATGATGACGCAAAACAGCGACAGTGCACGACGACAGTCAATACAGGAATCGGCCAGTGCGCGTTCCGTAATATCTTTCGGTTGCAGATTTTCCGGCAGACGTCCGTCGGATTTCACAATCGCGCGATACAGATTTACCAGCCCAGGACCGGACAGCACGCGCTCCGCAGAAACGTGACCAATCTCAGCCCTCAACACTTCCAGGATAATCGCTTCTTCCTCGCTGTTCGGCGCAAAATCTACATGCCCCCCCTCGCCTGGCAGGCTCACCCAGCGTTTATCCACATGTACCAGATGTGCCACGCCAAGACCGGTGCCCGCACCATAGACCGCAATAGGTTTGCCCTCGACAGGCTCAGCGCCGCCAAACTGAATCAAATGCTCTTTTTTCAGCATTGGAATTGCCATTGATACGGCAGTGAAATCATTGATGATTTCCAGATGGCTAAAGCCCAGATTCTTTTTCATCTCAGCAATAGAAAATGCCCAGGTATGGTTGGTCATGGCCACCCAGTCGCCGGTTATTGGGCAGGCAATGGCGATACAACCATCTTTGACGCTAACGCTATACTCATCCAGGTACACGCGCACAACGGCTTCAAGGCTTGGGTAATCCAGCCCGGAATAGGTTTTCGCTTGCGAAATCTCGCCGCTGGCGATATCGCACAGAGCAAGACGCGCATTGGTGCCGCCAACATCACCCACTAAAGCATATTTTGTCATTCTTCCACGGCTCCGCTAAAGTCAGAATAAATCTTTGCCACACTGTAAATTCATGGGGGCATAACAACAACGCCCTGAAGGCTGATGCCCGTGGAATATCGATCCAGGTCACAGAATTACTTTATCGTTTCAGCACCATTTGCAGCGATGCCGTTGGGCAGGCTGTGCAAACTACCTCTATGACTCTGCATTAAGGAATAGAAAATGCTCCATCCGCGAGCCAGAACGATGCTCTTGCTATCAACACCTGCGTTACTGATTGGTGTAGCGTCCAGTCTGGTGCTGATTGCTGTGATGAAAGTGGCTTCCGTTTTACAGCAATTTTTGTGGGAACGTCTGCCCATAAGCATCGGTATTGCCCAAGATTCTCCATTCTGGATTATTGCTATGCTCACGCTTGCCGGGGTCATGGTCGGGCTCATCATCCGCTACAGTCATGGTCATGCTGGCCCTGACCCAGCCTGCGAACCCTTAATCGGTATGCCCGTCTCGACCTCTGCGTTGCCAGGACTGCTGGCGGCCCTGATTATTGGCCTCGCGGGTGGCGTCAGTTTGGGCCCAGAGCACCCCATCATGACCGTTAACATTGCGCTGGCAGTGGCGATAGGTAGCCGCATGTTTCCGCGAATTGCAAAGCTGGACTGGACCATCCTCGCCTCTGCTGGCACCATCGGGGCGCTATTTGGCACCCCAGTTGCCGCTGCGCTGGTCTTTTCGCAAACGCTGAACAGCTCCAACGATGTCCCCCTATGGGACCGTCTGTTCGCACCGTTAATGGCCGCCGCGGCAGGATCACTCACCACCAGCCTGTTCTTTCATCCCCACTTTTCATTGCCCATCGCGCACTATACGCAGATGCATCTGGTCGATATCTTCAGCGGCGCGGTCGTTGCTGCCATTGCTATCGCAGCGGGGATGGTGGCCGTGTGGTGCCTGCCTCGTTTGCACCATCTGATACATCGCCTGAAACACCCGGTGCTGATCCTCGGCGTTGGAGGCTTTATCCTTGGTATTCTGGGTGTTATCGGAGGACCACTGACCCTGTTTAAGGGCCTGGATGAGATGCAGCAAATGGCATTTAGCCAGACGCTGGGAGCCTCAGACTATTTCATGCTGGCGGTGATAAAGCTGGCAGCGCTGGTCGTGGCTGCAGCGAGTGGTTTTCGCGGTGGGCGGATTTTCCCCGCGGTATTCGTTGGCGTCGCGCTGGGGCTGATGCTGCACGCCCATGTCGAAGCCGTTCCTGCCGCGATTACGGTCTCCTGCGCCATTATGGGACTGGTACTGGTCGTCACTCGTGATGCATGGCTGAGTCTGTTTATGGCGGCAGTGGTGGTGCCGGACACCACCCTACTACCGCTGTTGTGCATCGTTATGCTTCCTGCCTGGCTGCTATTAGCCGGAAAACCAATGATGATTGCTGACCGTCCCGATAAGTAGCTACCCCCCGTTACGGGATTCCAGCGCACGGGTCACCGTGCGCAAGAGTTCAGGAAGGTCAGCTTTCGGCAACACCACTTCTATCAACGAGAGGCGTTGCGGTTTTACCAGACGAGCCAGAACCTCTTCCAGTTGGACAGCCTGCTTCACGCGCCAGCATTCCGCCTGGCATTCACGACTTAGCGCCTGTGGCACCAGCGTCCAGCTCCATCCGGCGATATCATTGTATCGTTGGTTCGCACCATGAATGGCACGTTCCACGGTATAACCGTCATTATTGAGCAGTAAAATAACAGGAGTTTGCCCGTCTCTAAGCATGGTACCCAATTCCTGAATGGTGAGCTGTGCCGCGCCATCGCCAATAATCAGGATCACCCTACGGTGCGGGAAGGCCGTTTGCGCCCCGAAAGCAGCAGGCAAAGCGTAACCGATTGACCCCCACAGCGGCTGGACCAGTACCTCCGCCCCAGCAGGAAGCGACAGCGCAGCTGCGCCAAATGCTGCGGTCCCCTGATCGACAAGAATAATGTCGTCGGGGGCCAGATACTGCTGCACCGTATGCCAGAAATTCCCCTGCGTCAGAGGGCCTTTCTCAACCTGCAGACGCCCGGCACAAGGACGTTCAGGCGGAAGCGAAAACGACATTTCCAGGCACAGTTCCCGTAGCGTAGTGACCGCCTGTTCCATAGGGATGTTAAACCAGCTCCCTCCAACCCGCGACGCATGAGGTTGAACCTCAATAGTTCGCTCGAGAGGTAAGTTTTGCGTAAACCCGGCAGTCAGCGTGTCAACAAACTGGGTACCGACGCAAATAATCGTATCGGCATCTTCTATCGCCTGGCGCACATAATCACTGCTGGCCCCCGCACTGTATGTGCCAACAAACGCCGGATGTCGCTCGTCAAACAATCCTTTGCCCATCAACAGCGTGGCATGAGCCATCGGCGTTTCTGTCATCCAGCGTTGTAAAACGGGCTGCAAGCCAAAGCGTAGCGCGAGAAAATCGGCTAATAGTGACACTCGCGAACTGTCCAGCAACTGCTCACGCGCATGATAGCGAAATGCAGCAGCGACACTTCTTTCCGGCTCGCTTAAGGGAACAATAAGTATGTCACTCGGTGGTGTAGCAGGTTGTTTCGCAACATCAGCAGGTAGCATCAGGTAACCTGGTCGTCTTTCGGTTAACATCGCCTGCAGCACACGGTCAATTTCATAGCAGGCATTTTGTTCATCCAGCACAGCACTGGCTACCGTCACTGACTGTTGCATACGGTAGAAATGCTGAAAGTCACCGTCGCCAAGGGTGTGATGCATTAACTCGCCACGACGCTGAGCGCTGCGACATGGGGCCCCGACAATATGCAGGACAGGAACGTATTCCGCGTAACTTCCTGCAATGCCATTAATTGCGCTTAATTCGCCCACACCAAAAGTGGTAAGCAGCGCGCCCGCTCCGACTACCCGGGCGTAGCCATCCGCGGCATACGCCGCATTCAATTCATTCGCACACCCGACCCAACGCACACTTGAGTGGTCAATAACGTGGTCAAGAAACTGCAAATTGTAATCGCCCGGCACACCAAACAGATGGTCAATGCCACAGCCTGCCAGCCTGTCCAGCAGATAATCAGCAATGGAATACGGGGTTTGCATGACAGCTATCCTTCTGACGGTAACCTCATGTTGAGTATCGAAGAACTGTGATGACTGTCCAGGAATGTCGCCGTGAAGGGGGTGGAAAGCAGGATGTACAGTTTTGGCGAATAAAATTGCCTTGAAGAATCGATTGTGTAACCGTATACACTGAAAGACACATATGTTCTGGAAGGAGGCGACATGGTTTATCAGGCTAACGAAAATCGCTATCACACAATGGAATACCGCCGCTGCGGTCAGAGCGGGCTCAAACTGCCGATTGTCTCCCTGGGTCTGTGGCACAATTTTGGTGATACCACTCAAGTCGAAAACAGCCGGACCTTGTTACAGCACGCCTTCGATCTGGGGATCAGCCATTTTGATCTGGCGAATAACTACGGTCCGCCGCCGGGGTCGGCTGAACGAAACTTCGGTCGTATCCTGCAGGAAGATTTTTTATCGTACCGGGATGAACTGATAATCTCGACCAAAGCGGGCTATACCATGTGGGAAGGTCCCTACGGTGACTGGGGGTCGCGCAAGTACCTTATTGCCAGCCTCGATCAAAGCCTGAAACGTATGGGGCTGGAGTATGTTGATATCTTCTATCATCACCGCCCCGATCCCCAAACACCGCTCAGAGAAACCATGAAAGCGCTGGATCATATTGTGCGTCAGGGGAAAGCGTTGTACGTAGGACTCTCTAACTATCCGACGGATCTCGCCAGACAGGCGATCGAAATACTCGATGATTTAGGGACGCCATGTCTCATCCACCAACCGAAATATTCTATGTTTGAGCGCGAGGTTGAGGGGGGACTGCTGTCACTCTTACAGGAGAAAGGTGTTGGCAGTATCGCCTTTTCCCCGCTGGCTGGCGGGCAATTAACTGACCGCTATCTGAACGGTATTCCGGCGGATTCCCGGGCAGCGAGTGCCAGTCGTTTTCTCAACCCAGACCAGATCACCCCACAAAAACTGGAAAAAGTCCGTGCCCTGAATGCGCTGGCCGGGCGCCGGGGACAAAAACTGTCTCAGATGGCGTTAGCCTGGGTTCTTCGCGATGATAAAGTGACATCAGTACTGATTGGCGCCAGCAAACCTGCGCAAATTGAAGATGCCGTTGGCATGCTGGCAAACCGTCATTTCTCTCCCGAAGAGTGTGCGGAGATCGACACCATCCTGGGTTGATGGAAATAAAGACACATTTATTAACAAAAAGTGCTCTCTCAGATCATTTAAGAGTTAAGGCGATGAAACGGGGCTTTACTGCCCCGTAATATTGCGTTAACAGGCCGGCTACGGCTCGATCGTGAAGGAGAGAAAGAATGTTCAGATCATTGATTCTGGCGGCAGTCTTATTGGCTTTTGCACCGCTGGCCGCAAACGCTGGCGAAATCACCCTGCTGCCGTCAATTAAATTACAAATTGGCGATCGCGATAACTACGGCAACTACTGGGACGGTGGGCGCTGGCGTGACCGGGATTACTGGCACCATAATTATGAATGGCGTAAAAATCGTTGGTGGCGTCATGACAACGGCTATCATCGCGGCTGGGATAAGCGCAAAGCTTATGAGCGTGGCTATCGTGAAGGCTGGAACGATCGCGATGACCATCGCGGGCGTGGACGTGGCCACGGGCACCGCCATTAATGTAAAAAAACCCCATCATACGGGGAGTACTGTTCACACAAATCATCGAGTTACCCAGGGCCTGTATCTATGCATAGGCCCTTTTTGCATCACGCTTTGTCAATCGCCAGATGACGAGCGTTCACATCCGCTCTCCCCTGTTTTCCCGTAAATTTCCTGTTCATTTCACAAATTCGCAAAATCGGAAAAAAAAATTCCGATTTATCGTGTTTTTTTTGAACTTTGCGCGATAAATATTAACATTAATTTAATATTATAAAACCTGGGGTGAGCGCTAATGAAAAAACAAGAACGACAAAAGGCCATTCGGGTTAAGTTAGTCACCGATAAAAAGGTTTATGTTAGTGAATTAGCAAAGGAATTATCTGTCACAACTCGCACGATCCGTAATGACTTAAATGAATTAAGTCAGAATAGCCTTTTCTCGTTATTTCATGGTGGTGCGCAATTAAAAAGCGCATCTGATGAATCATTATTTGAACAGTCTTTCACCAACACCATATTGAATGGGTTCAAAAGCCACAGAGAAGAAATTGTATCGGTTTCTACTCACGCCAAACAAAATAGCTATATAGATGATAGCATTTACATACTTGGTTCATTTAATATAGATATTGTTTCTGAAACGACGACATTTCCTCAGATTGGCCAGACCATCCGAGCCTCTGCCACCCGTTTTTATGCCGGAGGAAAAGGCACAAACCAGGCGGTTGCCGCAGCTAAAATCAATAACAATGTTCATCTCACCGTTAAGTTAGGAGCCGATGAATTTTCAAAAAAAGCCAAAAGATATTTAACCAACACTGAAATTTCTTCTTTTTCTTTTTTTGAAAATGAAATGTCATCCACGGGCATTGCAATGGTATGGGTTTCAGGTGCCACGGGTGACAATATGATCAGTATCGATCTTGGGGCCAATGAAACATTTACCCAGGAAGATATTCTATTGGATATTGATACCATCCGTAATTGCAAAGTTTTTTTAACCCAACTGGAGAACAATTTCCCGATCACGCGTTTCGCTATCATGCAGGCAAAACTGGGAAAATCGCTGGTTGTCCTGAACCCGGCGCCTTATGTTTCAGAGATCAAAGAAATATTGCATTTAATTGACATTATTACGCCAAACAGAATTGAAGCTGAAGCGTTATCTGGTATCAACATTATTGATATCTATTCGGCCAAAAATGCCGCCAGGAGCATTTATGTGCAAGGCGCAAAATGCGTCATTATCACGTTAGGTAGCGACGGTTGTCTGATCTTTGATGGCACAGTTTTCACGCATATTCCTGCCTATAAATCAGCCGTGGTCGATACCAGTGGAGCAGGCGATGCCTTTACCGGGGCACTGGCTGCATGCATTGCAAACGGTAAAGGACTCATCAATGCAGCGCAGTACGCTTCTGCGTTTGCATCGTTGAAAGTTGAACGTAAAGGTGCATCAAACATGCCCAACAATTCACTCGTTTATCATCGTATGCAGTAGCTGTTTAGAGCATCATTCAGCCCCCTACACCTATAGGATAATCTCATGAAAAATAAAATGTTTTATCGTGTTATCGGTGCCACAGTCGGTTTAGCGCTTTCCGCCACTTTCACCGCTCCCACTTTTGCCGCCGATACTCAGACGCATAAACCTAAAGTCGCGCTGGTGATGAAGTCACTGGCAAATGAGTTTTTCCTGACCATGGAAACCGGAGCAAAAGAGTATCAGAAAAAAAATGCCGACAAGTTTGATTTGATTTCTAACGGCATCAAAAACGAAACGGATACGGCAAATCAAATCCAGATCGTTGAACAAATGATTGTCTCAAAAGCCGATGCGATTATCATTGCGCCATCAGACTCGAAAGCCCTTGTACCGGTCATTAAGAAGGCAATTGATGCAGGTATTATTGTCATCAACATTGATAACAAATTTGATGACGGTGTACTTAAAGATAAAAACCTGAATATTCCTTTTGTTGGCCCGGATAACCAAAAAGGTGCAAAAGAAATTGGCGATTATTTAGCGAAGCATCTTAAGGCCGGCGATCAGGTTGGCATTATTGAAGGCATCCCTACCTCCAGCAACTCTCAGCAACGTACTCTGGGCTTCCAAAATGCAATGGCGCAGGGTGGCATGAAAGTCGTCTCTGTTCAATCTGGCCAGTGGGAGATTAACAACGCCAATGCGGTCGCGGCAGCAATGTTAAGTGAGTATCCTGATATCAAAGCACTGTTAGCCGATAACGATAATATGGCATTAGGTGCCGTTTCCGCCATCCGCTCTGCCGGCAAAAAAGGACAGGTTCTGGTTGTCGGCTATGACAATATCGAAGCAATTAAGCCTATGTTAAATGACGGTCGTGTTTTAGCAACTGCGGACCAATTTGCCTCTCAACAAGCTGTATTTGGTATTGATGCTGCCCTTGATGCCTTAAAAAATGGCAAAAAACAGAGTGAGCTCTCCAGCAACGTAGAAACCCCAATAAAACTGATCGTCAAACAATAAGCGGATAACAGTGCGCCGCTGTGGTACTGGCATCAGTTGAGTATCAGAGCGGCTTACCGGATAAGGCCAGAATATGAAAAGTGGGCAAGAAATCCTCACAATACAGGGGGTAGGTAAAACCTACAGTGAACCTGTTTTGGTGGATGTGACGCTAGCATTATATCCAGGAAAAGTACTGGCCCTGACGGGAGAAAACGGTGCCGGGAAAAGTACGTTATCAAAAATTATCGGCGGGTTAACCAACGCAACGACCGGGAAAATGGTTTATCAGGGGCAGCCTTACGCACCTGCGAGCCGAAAAGAGGCGGAAAAGCTGGGTGTTCGCATGGTTATGCAAGAACTCAATTTACTGCCTACGTTGTCGGTTGCAGAGAACTTATTTCTCGAACAACTTCCGCATCGATTCGGCTGGATCGATCGAAAAAAACTCGCAGAAATGGCCCGTCCGGTAATGGCAATGGTTGGGCTGCAATCCGTCGATCCAAATACGCTGGTGGGCGAATTGGGGATTGGTCACCAACAGATGATCGAAATCGCCAGAAACCTGATTGGTGAAAGCCGGATACTTATTCTGGATGAACCGACGGCCATGCTCAGTAGTCGTGAGGTCGAACTGCTATTTAAACAAATAGCGATCTTCAAAGCCCGAGGCGTTTCAATAATTTATATTTCTCACCGACTGGATGAGCTTGCGATGATTGCTGATGACATCGCGGTGCTACGTGATGGTCATTTGGTTTGCGTGGACGATATTAAACGTTATACCAGCGATCAACTTGTTTCGTTGATGGTCGGCCGCGATTTAGAAAGTTCATTTGATTTAAGTGGACGCCAGGCCGGTCAACCCATCCTGAAAGTGGAAAATTTTAAGCGTGGAAAAATTATTCGGGACACGTCGTTTACCTTGCACAGTGGCGAAGTGCTCGGCATTAGTGGTCTTGTCGGCTCTGGCAGGACCGAGCTGCTACGCGCTATTTTTGGCGCGGACAAAATAGACAGTGGCACATTACTGATTGGTACTCCACTAAAACCAGTGGTGATCCGTTCGCCTGCACAAGCTATCCGACACGGTATCGCCTTAGTCACGGAGGATCGTAAAGGTGAAGGGCTTCTGCTACCACAGTCGGTTGCCGCAAATATCTCGTTGGGTAACAGCGAGAAAATTAGCCATCTGTCGGTCGTTAACGCATTGAGTGAAACCACATTAGCGAATAAGCACATCAAAAGTTTAGGCGTTCGTACAACGAATACCTCACAGGCCGTGGAAAGCCTGTCAGGTGGTAATCAGCAGAAAGTTCTCATTAGCCGGTGGCTGGAACGAGACTGTGAAGTCGTCTTATTTGATGAGCCGACTCGCGGTATTGATGTAGGTGCCAAACAAGATATTTATCAATTGCTGAATACGTTAACGGCGAAGGGAAAAGGCGTTGTTGTCGTTTCCAGTGACCTACGCGAACTGATGCTGGTTTGCGATCGTATTGCGGTCATTTCCGATGGCAAGTTAGTGAACACATTTACACGTGATAACTGGAGCCAGGATCGCATTTTAGCGGCTGCATTTTCGGCCTATCAGCATTCAGAAGAGACTGTCAGCGAGTAGCCGGGGATAAAAGATGAAAAACAATTTTGCGACAAAACAAGCGGCAGCAGAGAAAAGAAATACACCGACGTCATGGAAAGGCCTAAGTAGCTATATCGGGTTGCTCGGGGCGTTAGCCGCAATGATCGTCCTATTTTCATGCCTCAGTTCTCATTTCTGGAGCATGAACACTTTCAGCACTATTGCGAATCAGATCCCCGATTTAATCGTTATGTCGGTGGGGATGACATTTATCTTAATCATTGCCGGCATCGACCTTTCCGTTGGATCGTTGCTGGCGCTTGCTGCTGCAGTCGTCAGCGTCACCTATTTAAATTTTCATTGGACGCCCTGGCTTGCCGCGCTTTCAGGCGTAGCACTCGCCACATTCGTTGGAGCGTTAACGGGCCTGATTACCGTTGCCTGGCGTATTCCGGCGTTTATCGTCTCACTGGGCGTTCTGGAAATGGCCCGCGGAGCAGCATATCAGTTAACTGACTCGCGGACCGCGTATATCGGTTCTATTTATGATTATTTAGCCGACCCCATTCTCTTTGGCGTCTCCCCTTCTTTTATTATCGCGATCGTTGTCATTGTTGCAGGGCATCTGGTGCTGACGCGAACCGTATTTGGTCGCCATTTGATCGGTATTGGCACCAATGAAGAAGCCGTTCGATTGTCAGGTATAAATCCAGGTCCTTATAAGGTCGCAGTCTTTGCCTTGATGGGGGGATTATCCGGCCTGGCGTCGCTGTTTCAGGTTGCCCGTCTTGAAGCCGCCGACCCCAATAGCGGCGTTGGCATGGAACTACAGGTGATTGCCGCAGTTGTGATTGGCGGCACGAGCCTGATGGGAGGACGTGGCTCTATTATCTGTACGTTTCTTGGCGCGTTGATTATTTCCGTTCTGGCGGCGGGACTGGCGCAAATTGGCGCAAGCGAGCCGACAAAACGTTTTATAACAGGAGCCGTAATAATCGTTGCAGTGGTACTTGATACATACCGTAGCCACTTAAATAAAAAATAATAATGAGGGTTGCCCGGCTTGACCGGGTAACCACAGCAGATGAAATTCCTGTTACAGTCCGAGCGCGGTCCCGACGAGCAACCAGATATTCAGCGCCACCACCAGCACCACAATCACCCAGCCAACATATTTAACCCAGACAGTGTTAACCAAATCCCCCATTAACGTACTGTTGCTGGTGAATATCAGGAGTGGTACCAGCGCCAGCGCGATACCGAAACTCAGTAGTACCTGACTCATGACCAGAATACGGGTGGGATCCAGGCCCATCAGGATGACGATAAATGACGGCATCATGGTGACGCTACGGCGCACCCAGAGCGGGATATGAAAGCGGATAAACCCTTGCATAACCACCTGCCCCGCCAGCGTACCAACCACAGTAGAGGAAAGCCCTGCTGCCACCAGGCTTAAACCAAATACGGTAGCCGCAGCATGACTCAGCAGCGGTTCAAGCGTCAGATAGGCCTGGTCCAGGTCTGCAATACCGGTATGCCCGCTAAAGTGAAATGCGGCTGCTGCTGTCGCCATCATTGCCAGATTCACAAATCCAGCAATCGTCATGGCGATTGCCACATCCCATTTCGTCGCTGCGTAACGCTGTTGGCGCGTACCACCGTGCAAATGCTGGGTTAAGGAGGAGTGCAGATAAATGACGTGCGGCATGATGGTGGCACCAAGCACACCGGCCGCCAGGAACACCGCTTCGGAATTGGGCAGGCTCGGTATAACCATCCCTTTGCTAAGCTGCGCAAGGTTCGGTTGGGAAAAAATCAGCTCGACAATGTATGCCGCTGCCACGAACAACAACAAACCGCCGATCACTTTTTCCAGGGGTTTTTGCCCGCGACGCTGCAGCATCAGAATTAAAAATGTCGCAATACCAGTGAGCACAGCCCCCTGCAGCAGCGAAACGCCAAGGATAAGTTTAAAGCCAATCGCAGCGCCAATAAATTCTGCAAGATCGGTCGCCATCGCAATAATTTCGGCCTGTACCCAGTAAAACCAAACCACTGGACGAGGATAGTGATCACGGATCTGTTCCGCCAGGTTTTTGCCGGTGGCAATGCCAAGCTTGGCCGACAGCACCTGAATCAGCATCGCCATCAGATTTGCCCAGACCACAACCCACAACAGTTTGTAGCCAAAGCTGGCCCCTGCCTGGATATTCGTAGCAAAGTTACCGGGATCGATATATCCGATAGCCGCGATGAACGCAGGTCCCATTAATGCGAGCTTCAACTTGCGCGCTGCCCGTCCACTGCTACTCTCAACGCGATCGTTAGTCATTTTAGTGCCTCAGAAACATAGCCTTTGCTATGTTTCAAGCTACGCTTATTGAGAATGATTATCAAATTCATTTTAATGGGTGAAGTTGATTTCTCTGATAGCGTTTGCCTATGGAACGGTAAGAAATTTGGAAATGCCGGTAAGATGTTTGATTATTGTTATGAGATTAGCACAGTGACATAACTTTTCACTTCCATACTAAACATAACGGAAGTGTATCACCGATCACTAATTTTGAATCTCGTCACAGGTCCTTATTATAGTGTGTGTTTGATCTCGTTTTCTTTACTGTTGTTACATAGAATGTGCACGAAAACTAAATCTGCCTCAAATTTGGAGCAAATATGGACCGCGTTCTTCACTTTGTCCTGGCCCTTGCCGTGGTTGCGGTACTCGCACTGCTGGTAAGCAGTGACCGTAAAAAAATCCGCATTCGTTATGTTATTCAATTGCTTGTTATTGAAGTGTTACTGGCATGGTTCTTCCTGAACTCTGATGTCGGCCTGGGCTTTGTAAGAGGCTTTTCCGAGATGTTTGAAAAACTGCTCGGATTCGCTAATGAAGGGACTAACTTTGTCTTCGGCAGCATGAACGATAAAGGCCTGGCATTCTTCTTCCTGAAAGTGCTTTGCCCAATCGTCTTCATTTCCGCTCTGATCGGTATTTTGCAGCATATCCGTGTTCTGCCGGTTATCATCCGCGCGATTGGTTTCCTGTTATCCAAAGTGAACGGTATGGGCAAACTGGAATCCTTCAACGCCGTTAGCTCCCTGATCCTGGGTCAGTCCGAGAACTTTATCGCCTATAAAGATATCCTCGGTAAAATGTCTCGCAACCGCATGTACACCATGGCAGCAACAGCGATGTCTACCGTTTCCATGTCTATCGTCGGCGCATACATGACGATGCTGGAACCAAAATACGTTGTTGCTGCGCTGGTTCTGAACATGTTCAGCACCTTTATCGTTCTGTCACTGATCAACCCTTATACCGTTGATGCCAGCGAAGAAAATATTCAGATGTCCAATCTGCACGAAGGTCAGAGCTTCTTCGAAATGTTGGGTGAATACATTCTGGCAGGCTTCAAAGTTGCGATTATCGTTGCAGCAATGCTGATTGGTTTCATCGCGCTGATCGCTGCCCTGAACGCCCTGTTCGCTACCGTTACCGGTTGGTTTGGCTACAGCATCTCCTTCCAGGGCATCCTGGGTTACATCTTCTACCCGATTGCGTGGGTGATGGGTGTGCCGTCCAGCGAAGCGCTGCAGGTGGGCAGTATCATGGCAACCAAACTGGTTTCCAACGAATTCGTCGCAATGATGGACCTGCAGAAAATCGCCTCTACGCTCTCTCCGCGCGCTGAAGGCATTATCTCTGTGTTCCTGGTTTCCTTCGCGAACTTCTCTTCTATCGGTATCATTGCAGGCGCAATTAAAGGCCTGAACGAAGAGCAAGGTAACGTGGTTTCCCGCTTTGGTCTGAAACTGGTTTACGGTTCTACACTGGTCAGCGTACTGTCTGCTTCCATTGCAGCACTGGTACTGTAAGACGACATCAATACAGCCGTTACCAAACCGGGGAGTTCAGATTCTCCCCGGTTTTTTTATGTCTGTTATCCAGCAATCTAAGCAAATAAACGAAAAACGCAGGCAGGAATCAAATGCAAAAAACCCCCGCTTTTCAGCGAGGGTTTCAATTTTGGTGGAGCTAAGCGGGATCGAACCGCTGACCTCTTGCATGCCATGCAAGCGCTCTCCCAGCTGAGCTATAGCCCCACGATGCGTTTACGTACCAAATTCATTGGGATTAAATTTGGTGGAGCTAAGCGGGATCGAACCGCTGACCTCTTGCATGCCATGCAAGCGCTCTCCCAGCTGAGCTATAGCCCCGTCACGTAAAGCTTGTCGAGTTGACGGGCGGCATCATATGAATTCCCTTCGCGTGTGTCAACGGCAAAATTAACTCATAGAATTCAATCGCTGAAAAAGCAGGCAAATGAAGAACATTGCGCAACAACTCGCATTCAGTAGTTAAACGCGTCACGGTTTCTACTAAAATGGTGCTATAAAATGAACCACTAATTAACCCCACGACTATTCAGGGAATCGTTATGTTCAAGGAACGGATGACGCCAGAAGAACTTGCTAATCTGACCGGATACAGCCGACAGACCATCAATAAATGGGTGCGCAAGGAAGGTTGGGCTACCTCACCCAAACCAGGCGTTCAGGGCGGTAAAGCCCGTCTGGTTCACGTTACCGAACAAGTTCGTGAATACATTCGCAGCGCTGAGCGTTCAGCGGAAGGCTTATCAGATAGTTTATCTTTATCAGGTGACACCTCCATTGAAGCTCTACTGATAAGACTCGCCAAAGAAATGACGCCATCAGAACAGAAAATGTTTACGTCGCTGATCCTGCGTGAAGGCATTACGGGTTTGTTACAACGCTTAGGGATTCGCGACAACAAATAATATGAAAAAATTACGCAGTAAAATGACCACCGAAGAGCTGGCTGAATGTCTCGGTGTCGCCAAACAAACCGTCAATCGCTGGATCAGAGAGCAAAACTGGACAACCGAAAAGTTTCCCGGTGTTAAAGGTGGTCGCGCAAGGCTTATTCATATTGATGCGGCTGTCCGAGAGTTTCTTCTCAATATTCCCGCTTTTCGCAAGGTGCCAGAATTTTATCAGGCAGAAGAACCGCTTGCCGAGTATACACACGTGGTTCGCAGTCACGCCTGCCGTCAGATAATCAGCGCACTGGATAACATGTCACCAACGGAACAGGAAAAGCTGGCGATGTATATTTCGCGCGAAGGTATTCGCACTTTCCTGACCCGTCTGGGCATTGATGAGTCTGAATAAATACCAAAAAAACGGCAGGGTATGCGCCTGCCGTTATTTTATCTCTCAACCCGTCTTACTGCTGACTTTCACGCTCAGTAATAAACGCGAGCGCTTTGTTAATACGTTCAATGCTGCGAGATTTACCAATCGCATGCACAGTAACGTCTAACGCCGGAGACTGACCCGCACCAGTGACGGCTACGCGCAGCGGCATCCCGACTTTACCCATGCCCACTTCCAGCTCGTCAGCGGTTGCCTGAATCGCGTGGTGCACGTTTTCCGCGGTCCATTCGCTGATAGCAGCCAGTTTGTCGCGAACCACTTCCAGCGGCTGACGAGCAACCGGACGCAGGTGTTTCTTCGCCGCATCGGCATCGAACTCAGCAAAGTCTTCGTAGAAGTAGCGGCAGCTCTGCGCCATCTCTTTCAGCGTCTTGCAGCGTTCGCCCAGCAGTTTTACCAGCTCAGACAACTGCGGGCCAACGCGCGTATCGATATTTTCCTGCTCGATGTGCCACTGCAGATGTGTCGCCACATATTCTGGCGCCAGTGCATTAATGTAGTGGTGGTTCAACCACTGCAGTTTTTCAGTGTTGAACGCGCTCGCAGACTTGCTCACCGCACCGAGAGAGAACAGTTTGATCATTTCTTCACGGGTGAAGATCTCCTGATCGCCGCTGGACCACCCCAGACGTACCAGATAGTTCAGCAACGCTTCCGGCAGGTAGCCGTCGTCGCGATACTGCATAACGCTGACCGCACCGTGACGTTTAGAGAGTTTTTTGCCGTCGTCGCCGTTGATCATCGATACGTGAGCATAAACCGGGACCGGTGCATTCAACGCTTTCAGGATGTTGATCTGACGCGGGGTGTTGTTGATATGGTCTTCACCACGAATGACGTGGGTGATTTCCATATCCCAGTCATCAACCACAACGCAAAAGTTATAGGTCGGGGAACCATCAGTACGGCGGATGATCAGGTCGTCCAGCTCCTGGTTGCTGAATTCGATTGGCCCACGGATCTGGTCGTCAAAAATAACGGAACCATCCTGCGGGTTGGCAAAACGCACCACGCAAGGTTCGTCGTCCGCGTGGTGTTCATGGCTATGACGGCAGCGACCGTCGTAACGTGGTTTTTCACCTTTTGCCATCTGATCTTCACGTAGCTGTTCCAGACGCTCTTTGGAGCAATAGCATTTATATGCCGTACCTGCTTCCAGCATCTCATCGATGACAGCATTGTAACGATCAAAACGTTTAGTCTGGAAATACGGGCCTTCATCCCACTCCAGATTCAGCCAGTTCATGCCATCCATAATGGCTTCAATAGCTTCCGGAGTGGAGCGTTCGAGATCGGTGTCTTCAATACGCAGCACAAACTCACCGCCATGGTTACGTGCAAAAAGCCAGGAATAAAGAGCAGTACGCGCACCGCCGACGTGCAGGTAACCTGTCGGGCTTGGCGCGAAGCGAGTTTTGATTTTCATGAAATGGCCTTACGTTTATAAAGATGCCGACAACCGGCAAATCCTGGGAAGATTATCAGGCTGGTATTCTATCACTGTGGTCTGATTCCTCAATGTTGTTCAGGTTGGAACATCACGCTTTGCCATTTTCGTATACAAATCATGCGGCATGGATTGTTTTGCGATCGTTTTGCTTAAATTTACGACGAACGAACAATTTCTTTAGAAAATGCGTTGACTCATTTTCAACTCTCCCTATAATGCGACTCCACACAGCGGGGGTGATTAGCTCAGCTGGGAGAGCACCTCCCTTACAAGGAGGGGGTCGGCGGTTCGAACCCGTCATCACCCACCAACTACTTTAAGTAGTCTCCGCCGTGTTAAGTAAGAAATTGAGAAGTGGGTGATTAGCTCAGCTGGGAGAGCACCTCCCTTACAAGGAGGGGGTCGGCGGTTCGATCCCGTCATCACCCACCACTTTCTCGCCAGCTGGATTTCTTACAATACAATGAAGTACCGAAGTGGGTGATTAGCTCAGCTGGGAGAGCACCTCCCTTACAAGGAGGGGGTCGGCGGTTCGATCCCGTCATCACCCACCACTTCGGGTCGTTAGCTCAGTTGGTAGAGCAGTTGACTTTTAATCAATTGGTCGCAGGTTCGAATCCTGCACGACCCACCAATGTAAAAAGGCGCCCTAAAGGCGCCTTTTTGCTATGCGCAAAATTTAATGATTCGAACCTGCAGCAGGTTCGGGTCGAACGTAGTGAGACAACGGAGCCGTTGACGGCGATGACCCGAAGGGCGAGCGAAGCGAGTCATCCTGCACGACCCACCAATGTAAGAGAGGGCGCTGGCGGCGCCTTTTTGCTATTTGCGATTTATAAAACTGCCAGATAAGACGTTAATCGCCGTCCGGCACAGACATCATACCGTTAGCGCCACCACCAGTTTTTCCAGTGCCGGCGTTGCCTGTTGTTGGTCGTACACAATGTACAAATCAGCAGGGATCCGTTCTTCCAGTGGGCGAAACACCACTCCCGGCCAGTTCATCTGCGCATAACTGTCTGCGATTAAGGTAATACCAATCCCCATACTGATCATCGCCAGTACCGTTTGCGGCTCCCTCACCTCGCGAATAATCATTGGCGTGAAGCCGGCGCTCAGGCAAACACGCTGCAAAAACGTCCAGTCAGTATGAACGGAAGGCATCGTGACAAAATATTCGTTCCGTAACGCTTCCAATGGTATCGCTGCAAGCGCGATCAGTGGGTGCTCTTCTGGCATCGCTACCAGAAAAGAGGACTCATGCAAACGCAAGCTGGTGAATCCAGGCGAAGGTTCAGTCGCCATCCGCCATACTCCCGCATCCAGCTCACGCCGCTCCAGCATCGTCATCTGCATTGCCGGCATATGTTCACGAAACAGCACTTCAACGTTGGGGTTATCCTTCAAAAAACGCCGCATGACCGGGCGCATTTTTCCCCACATTGCCGTACCGATAACGCCAAGTTCAATTCGCCCTGTTTCACCCCGACCAATCTGTTCCACGCGTGCCAACGCCTGATTGGCGCTGGCTAACAAACGGCGCGACTCCTCCATCAAAATCGTCCCTGCATGGGTTAACGCAACACTACGGGAGTGACGAATGAACAGCAGAGTGCCAAGTTGCTGTTCAAGTTCTTTGATATGAATACTCAAAGGGGGTTGCGACATATTCAGCCGGGCAGCAGCCCGACCAAAATGCAGCTCTTCTGCAACAGCAAGGAAATAACGCAATAACTTCAGATCAATACGATGGGCACGTTCCATAACTGTTGCACTCCATGAATGAGGGATAAGGTCTTGAATTTACCACATTACCTGATAAAAAAGAGTTTTAACGACCAGATACCCGATATGCATACAGATAATAGACAGTACGTTGGGAAAAGATAGACATGAGAATAGATATATAGCGTAAAGTTAATAATGTGCCATTGCCAGCCTCAATGCCCAAAAATGGAATTATTTCTTTTACGTATTACTGTCGCTTATAAAGCAAACTGGCGAGTATTTCCTCGCCAGTGATATATAAATTAATGTGCCAATGATTTAGTCGCCAACTTTTCTGGATGATGCTGGTACTTAAAGAACAATGCGAATACAACCGCCAGCGCCAGTGCATAAGCAGCAAACACCAGCCAGATGGTTTGCCAGTCTTTTACTCCATCAATAGAGAAATAATCGACGGCCATACCGCTTAAAATCGAACCTACCCATGCACCAACACCATTTACCATCGTCATAAACAACCCTTGTGCACTGGCACGTATATTGGAGCTAACCTCCTGCTCCACAAACACCGAACCTGAGATGTTGAAGAAATCAAACGCACAGCCGTAGACGATCATCGACATAAGAAGCAGTACAAAACCAAACGGAGAGGGATCGCCGAACGCAAAGAACCCAAAGCGCAGCGTCCACGCCAGCATACTCATCAGCATCACCGTTTTGATGCCAAAACGTTTGAGGAAGAAGGGGATAGTGAGGATAAAGCCGACTTCCGCCATCTGAGAAACCGACAGTAGAATTGAAGGATATTGCACCACAAAGCTATTGGCAAACTCAGGGTTACGGGCGAAATCATGCAGGAACGGATTACCAAAGACGTTGGTAATCTGCAGCACCGCCCCCAGCATCATTGCAAACAAAAAGAAGATTGCCATACGCGGGTTTTTAAACAGAACAAACGCATCCAGTCCCAACTTACTGGCAAGTGTTGCTGATTCTTTTTTCTCTGCAACCGGAATTTTCGGCAACGTGAGAGCATAAAGCGCAAGCAGTAACGATGCACCGGAGGCGATATACAACTGTGCGCTGCTCAGTTCCAGCCCCATCAGACTGACTGTCCACATAGCCACGATAAACCCAATGGTGCCAAAAACGCGTACGGGTGGAAATGATGTGACGGGGTCCAGACCCGCTTTTGCCAGGCAAGAGTAGGAAACACTATTCGATAATGCGATCGTCGGCATGTAGGCCATGGCATTGACTAACATGACCCAAAACATCGTGTCCGAATCCGTGACGGTTGTGGCATACAGCAACACACCGGCACAGACCAGATGGCACAGCATGTACGCACGTTCCGCGCGTAACCATTTGTCGGCAATGATCCCCATAATGCCAGGCATGATAATCGCCGCCAGACCTTTGGAGCTGTAAACCATACCAACGTTGGCACCCGTAAAATGTAAGGTGTTTATCATGTATGAACCCAGGGTTACCAACCAACTACCCCAGATAAAATATTGCAAAAACGACATAATTTTTAATCGGGAAATAATACCCATTTTTATTCCTTGCCGTAGGGTAAAGCCCCTGATGCGGGGCTATTGTTATTGTGTATTTAGGCCAGCTTGCGTAAGAAACCACAAATCAGATTAATAAAGTTCTGACGAGAAAGTTCGGCTGCTGCCAGTGTTTGCTCATGGGACAGTTTTACATCACCCAATCCCTCCGCCAGATTGGTAATCGCTGATACTGCCACAACTTTCAGGTCGCAATGACGAGCAGCAATAACTTCAGGTACAACAGACATGCCCACCACATCGCCGCCAATAATTTGCATCATGCGAATCTCAGCTGCTGTTTCGAAGTTCGGTCCAGGATAAGAAACAAATACGCCTTCAGTGAGAGGGAATCCTTCATCTGCCGCGACGGTCTGGAGAATGGCGCGGTAATCTGCATCATAAGCATTCGCCAATGAGAAGAAGCGATCGCCAAAACGCTCATCATTTAGCCCGACCATCGGGGTACCCGGCATAGTATTGATATGGTCGCGTAACGCCACCAGACTCCCCGGGCCGACTTCTGGGCGCAAAGATCCTGCAGCATTGGTGCTGAACAATAATTCGCAACCCAGTAATTTCAGCGTACGAACGGCGTCAGTCATTACCGCCATGCCACGGCCTTCATAAAAATGGCCACGCCCTTTCATGCAAGCTACCGGGACCCCTGCCAGATGACCAAGCACCAGTTCTCCGGCATGCCCATGGACGGTACTCACCGGGAAACCCGGCAGCTTTTCGTAGGAGATAGCCACAGCACCTTCAATTTGTTCAGCCAACGCCCCCAGACCGGATCCCAGAATAAAGGCAACACGAGGGGTAAAGTCGGGTTTATAGCTACGAATAATATCAGCACTGTACCAGGGATTTTGCGAGAAAGAGTGGCTCATGATATGTCCTTCTAAGGGCTTATTAATTGAATGAAATCTGACACCCTTCGTTTATAGCGGGAATCACATGAGCCTTACCAATACCGTTTACTGCGTAGTTCAATATCGATTTGATATAGATTATTTTTATTAATTCAGATCCAATACCTATCAATTATCAATATTTAAATATTGGACGAGCCATCTCTCACACAAATAACATAAGAATAGCTGCATCCTGGCAGCAATTCTAAATTACGCACAAATATTCAGTGCATTTATTATTTGGCAGATGGAATACTCAATGAATAAAAAACTTATCGCAATAAGTTTAGCAACCTCATTAACCTTACCTCAACTGGCACAGGCTGAATTTAAAGGCGGCTTCGCCGATATTGGTCTGCATTACCTCGACTGGACATCAGACACCACGGAAAGAACCAGTAAGAAATCACATAAAGATGATTTTGGCTATCTGGAACTTGAAGGCGGTGCAAACTTTAGCTGGGGGGAAATGTACGGATTCTTCGACTGGGAGAATTTCTACAATGGCCGCCACGCTAAACCCGGCAGTGAACAGCGCTACACCTTCAAAAATACCAACCGTATCTATTTAGGTGATACAGGGTTAAACCTCTATCTTCATGCCTACGGGACCTATGGCTCACCGAACCGCGCTAACTTTCATGATGATATGTTTCTCTATGGTTTGGGCTATAACTTCACAGGTAACGGCTACTGGTTTAAACCCTTCTTTGCCAAACGCTATACCGACCAGACCTATTACACCGGGGATAACGGTTATGTAATGGGTTGGGTGGCCGGATATAGCTTCTTGCTGGGCAGTGAGAAATTCAGTGTGACTAACTGGAATGAGTACGAATTTGACCGTGACGCAACCTACGCCGCAGGGAATGGTGGTAAAGACGGCATTAATGGCGCGATCGCATTCTGGTGGAATGCTACCCCTCATCTGACAGCTGGCATTCAATACCGCTACGCCGATAATAAACTGGGAGAATCCTTCCTGCAGGACGGCGTTATTTACTCCATTAAATACCTGTTTTAACGCATTACGCCAGCCAGATAGTTAGATTTGATAGAGCGGATCGCGTACCCGGCCAGCAGTTAATTCACTGGCCTGCGTACGCACCACGTCCCACAATGCCTGAGCGGCAGTTGAGAGAGAGCGATTTTTGCGTCGCGCCAACATCAGTTGCCGCTCAACAACTGGCGTTAAACGTTTAACCTGTAAATGGCTGCCCTGTGGTAAGGGTAGTGCCAGCGCGGGCAGCACGCTGATACCAATCCCTGCTTCGACCATCGGGAACAGCGTTGCCGGGTGTCCAATCTCCTGAACAATGTTGGCATCAATAGAAAAATGAGACAATGCCGCATCAATCAGCGGTCGGCTACCGGAGGCATAATCCTGCAACACCAGGCGCTCATGCTGCAGATCCTGCCAGTTAATCCATTCCCGGTGAGCTAGCGGGTGATCCTGACGACACAACAACAGAAACGGCTCCGATAGCACCGCTTCACACTGCAGATCGGTTACGGCTCCCGGGTCAATCACAATGCCAAAATCCACTTCCCCCTGACGAATACTCTCCAGGACCCACTGTTGTGGCCTGTCGTGCAGGACAAAATCGATTGCCGGATAAAGCTGATTGCTCTGCGCAATACACTGCGGAATGAGATGCGCGGAAATCGTCTGGCTGGCAGCCACACGCACCGTACCGGTTAACTGCGTACCCACCTGCCCGGCTTCGCGCAGCGTACTGTGCAGTTCATCCAGAATGCGTTCCAGCCGTGCCGCCAGCTGTTGCCCGGCTTCCGTCAGCACCACCTCGCGCGTTGTACGATCCAGTAGCCGGACACCCGTCTGTCCTTCCAGCTCTTTTACACTATGACTGACCGCCGACTGGCTTAAGCCGATGATATCCCCCGCCCGGCTAAAACTTTTAGCCTGAGCGACGGTGACAAAGATACGTAATTGGCGCAAAGAATAATTCATCGATTCAATTCATATATAGATGCAATAAATCAATTTTATTTCTCAAATAGAAAAACGCAAAATGTGAATACCGAATTTCAGGAGCTTTTATGAAACTTTTTCGTATCCTTGATCCGTTCACGCTGACGCTGATTACCGTCGTTTTATTGGCCTCATTTTTCCCTGCCGAAGGCGGCTTTGTTCCTTTTTTTGAAGGCCTAACCACCGCCGCTATTGCCCTGCTCTTTTTTATGCACGGCGCAAAGCTCTCGCGTGAAGCCATTATTGCCGGCGGTAGCCACTGGCGTTTGCATCTGTGGGTCATGTGCAGCACCTTTGTGGTCTTCCCCGTGCTGGGCGTCCTGTTTGCCTGGTGGGCACCGGTCAACGTTGATCCGATGCTCTACACCGGTTTCCTGTACCTGTGCATTTTGCCCGCTACGGTGCAGTCGGCAATTGCCTTTACGTCACTGGCGGGAGGTAACGTTGCCGCCGCCGTGTGCTCCGCCTCTGCCTCCAGCCTGTTGGGTATTTTTCTCTCCCCGCTGTTGGTCGGACTGGTGATGAATATGCATGGTGCAGAGGGCAGCCTGGAGCAGGTAGGGAAAATCATGCTGCAACTGCTGCTGCCATTCGTGCTGGGGCATCTTTCACGCCCATGGATTGGCGACTGGGTGTCGCGCCATAAAAAATGGATCGCCAAAACGGACCAGTCATCCATTCTGCTGGTGGTTTACTCCGCTTTCAGTGAGGCGGTCGTGAACGGGATCTGGCACAAAGTTGGGGTCGGTTCACTGCTGTTTATTGTGATTGTCAGCCTTGTGTTACTGGCCATCGTGATGGGTATCAACGTTTTTGTCGCGCGCAAATGTGGCTTCAACAAAGCCGATGAAATTACCATTGTCTTCTGTGGGTCGAAAAAGAGTCTGGCGAACGGGATCCCCATGGCCAATATTCTGTTCCCGACTTCGGTGATTGGTATGATGGTGCTGCCGTTGATGATCTTCCATCAAATCCAACTGATGGTATGCGCTGTGTTGGCGCGTCGCTATAAGCGCCAGACGGACGCATTGCAGGCGGCGCAGCAGAACAGTCGCGCCGCGAAAGCTTAAAGCGGACGTTTCAGGGGCTGTACCAACTGTGTCAGCCCCTCGGTTTTAATCAGCAGTGTGATTTGCATTAGCTCACCCAGTTTGCCTGGCGGAAATTCATCTTTGCGGGCAAACCACAGCAGATACTCTTCCGGGACGTCAATCAGCCGACGCCCCTTATATTTTCCAAAAGGCATCACGGTATTGGCAATTTCAATCAGTTGCTCTTTTTCCATCTCAGGCGCCCAGTAAGCGGATCATTTCAGCTTCATCAATAATGGCAATGCCCAACTCCTGCGCTTTTGCCAGCTTCGAGCCTGCCGCTTCACCGGCAATAACCAGATCGGTTTTCTTCGACACGCTACCTGCCACTTTCGCCCCCAATTCAGCCAGCCGCGTTTTGGCATCATCGCGCGACATCTGGCTCAGACTCCCGGTCAGCACCACCGTTTTCCCCGCGAAAGGGCTGTCGATCTCTTCTGCATTGATGACGACGGGTGCTGGCCAGTGAATACCCTGCGCCAGCAACTGGACGATCACCTCGCGGTTGCTCTCTTCGGCAAAGAAGTTAAACACGTGAGTAGCCACCACGATGCCAACATCCGGTACTTTTTGCAGCTCTTCAATGGAAGCCGCTTCCAGCGCATCCAGCGTACCGAAATACGCGGCCAGACCCGCAGCCGTTGCTTCACCGACTTCGCGAATGCCCAGCGCATACAGGAAACGGGCAAAGGTGGTTTCTTTCGCTTTTTCCAGCGCGTTCACCACGTTTTGCGCCGATTTCGGTCCCATACGATCGAGACCGGTCAACTTACCTGCGGTCAACGTGAACAGATCCGCTGGTGTGTGCACGTACTCTTTCTCGACCAGTTGATCGATAATTTTGTCGCCCATACCGTCAACATCCAGCGCACGACGGGAAACGAAGTGTTTGAGCGACTCTTTACGCTGCGCACCACAGATTAAACCGCCAGTGCAGCGAGTCACGGCTTCGCCTTCCACGCGTTCAACGTCAGAGTTACACACCGGACAATGCGTGGGAAACTCGATTTCGCGCGTGTCTTCAGGACGCTCGGACAACACCACGTTTACCACCTGCGGGATCACATCGCCCGCACGACGAATAACGACTTTGTCGCCAATGCGTAATCCCAAACGCTCGATTTCATCGGCATTATGCAACGTAGCGTTACTGACCAGCACGCCAGCCACTTGCACCGGCTCGAGGCGGGCGACGGGCGTAATCGCGCCGGTACGCCCGACCTGAAACTCAACATCGCGAACAAAAGTCATCTGTTCCTGCGCCGGAAACTTAAAGGCTACCGCCCAGCGCGGTGCGCGGGCAACAAAGCCCAGTTGCTCCTGCAGCGCCATGGAGTTGACTTTGATCACCACGCCGTCAATATCGAATCCCAACGTTGGGCGGTCTTCTTCAACCTTATGATAGTAAGCGAGTACTTCCTCCGGAGAGTCGCACAACGTTACCCTGTTGCTGACCGGAAGGCCCCACGCTTTAAACTGCAGCAAGCGCCCCAAATGCGTATCGGGTAGTTCGCCGCCTTCCAGCACACCGACGCCATAGCAAAAGAAAGTAAGCGGTCGCTTCGCCGTGATACGCGGATCGAGCTGGCGTAATGATCCTGCCGCCGCATTACGCGGGTTAGCAAACACTTTGTTGCCAGTGCGGCGGGCTTCTTCGTTAATTTTTTCAAACCCGGCCTGCGGCAAAAACACTTCGCCGCGCACTTCCAGACGAGCCGGAATATTATCGCCGCGCAGTTTTAACGGGATCGCGCGGATGGTGCGCACGTTCGAGGTAATGTCCTCGCCAGTCGTACCATCACCACGCGTTGCTGCGCTGACCAGTACACCATTCTCATACAGGATACTGACCGCCAGACCATCCAGCTTCAGCTCACAGCACCAGGTCAGCTTATCCGTACTCTTCAGTCTGTCCTGAACGCGCTTATTGAAAGCGAGAAAACTCTCCTCATCAAACACGTTATCCAGCGACAGCATAGGCACTTCATGACGGATCTGGCTGAATGCCGCCAGTGGTGCGGCTCCTACGCGCTGGGTGGGTGAATCGGGCGTGACAAGTTCAGGATGCTGCGCTTCCAGTTCACGCAGTTCGCGCATCAGGCGATCATATTCCGCATCAGGGATTTCCGGCGCATCCATCACATGGTAAAGATACTCATGATGGCGAAGCGTGGTTCGCAGTTCTGTCAGTTGTTGTTCGATTGATTCCATATCGCACCATCAATGATAAAAAACCCCCGACAGGCGGGGGTTCAGAAAGGAGAGGTCACGCCAGATGAAAATCAGACGTGAGATTCTTTAACTTCGCGGATGCGGTCCTGATACTCGCGCAGTTTCTGCGGCGTCATCATACGACGTTGATCGTCGAGCACCACACCACCCACTTCATCGGCAATGTGTTGTGCGGACTGCAGCATCAGCTTGAAGTTTTGCAGCTCGTCGCCATAGGACGGAACCTGCATAAAGATAGTGACGCCCGGTGTGCTGAAATCGCCGGTCATCTCAGGGTCAAACGTCCCTGGGTTAACCATGTTGGCAAGACTGAACAGCGACGGACCACTACCATCCGGGCTGAGATGACGATGGAAAATATTCATATCGCCAAATTTAAAACCGGCCTGCTGAATGCTGTTGAGCAACACTTCACCGTTGAGCTCGCTGCCATGATGCGCCGCGACGTTCATAATGATGACCGCTTCTTTACGCTGCGGTTTTTCAGCAACGGGTGCTTCTTCAACAACCGGTTCAGGCTGCGGTTGCGGTTCAACAACAGGCTCTACGGGCTGAAAGGTCTGCGGTGCAGGTTGTGGCGCTTGCTGCACGGGTTGCTGTACCTGTGGAGCCGCCGGCTGAGGTTGCATCGGTTGCTGCTGTACCGGTTGTGGCTGTTGTACTGGCTGCTGCGGATGCTGGGCATGCGGCTGCGGTACCTGTGGCGCCTGAGTAGGCTGCTGCGCGTGTTGACGCGGCTGAGCAGACGCATAAGGCGGCTGGTACTGGTGTTGCGGCGACTGAGGAGGAACACCATGTTCCTGAGCGCTGCCGGGAGCATGATTCACACGATGCACGCGGACTTCGCCCACGCCTTCGTCTTCCTCGACGTTGTCGTCATAGGAATCCTCGTCATCACGTTTAGACTTCATGCGTTTCAGTGGGCGATCGCGGAATATAGAAGACCGTTCTTTACGGCTAGTCCAGAAACCATGTACCAGTAAAGCGATTATGGCGATCGCGCCAACAATGATTAATATCAGACGCAAATCCTGCATCATTATATTCTCTGTTGTTCTAACACCTTGCCACCACGGCAAACATTTACTCACTAAGAGTATTTGCCGATTACGCCAAGTGCAAGTGCACTCTTGGCTTTCACGGCATAAAGATGAATAAAAACGTGCTTTTTGCTGTTTTTTCGAACATTTCTGAACTGGCCTATGCTCGACAACCGAGTAAGATAAGCAAAGTTTACTCAGGGTTTTATATAATACGGAGCATATCCTGACTATGGTTTCATCATCTGCAGTTATATCACGTAGCGGTTTTTATTACTTCTCTCAGGGATGGAAGCTCATCACTCAACCGGGAATTCGTCGCTTTGTTATCCTGCCTTTACTGGTGAATATTGTGCTGATGGGCGGCGCATTCTGGTGGTTGTTTACACAACTGGACAGTTGGATCCCCGCGCTGATGAGTCACGTCCCGAACTGGCTACAGTGGCTTAGCTATTTGCTATGGCCGATTGTCACGATCTCCGTGCTACTGGTATTTGGCTACCTGTTCTCCACCATCGCCAACTGGATTGCCGCACCGTTTAACGGCTTATTGGCAGAACAACTCGAAGCCCGCCTGACAGGTGCGACACCGCCTGACACTGGCGTTCTTGGCATCATGAAAGATGTGCCGCGTATTATGAAGCGTGAATGGCAAAAGCTGGCGTGGTATCTCCCGCGCGCCTTTGTGTTACTGCTCCTCTATTTTATCCCCGGCGTGGGGCAGACCGTCGCACCCGTGCTATGGTTCCTGTTCAGTGCGTGGATGCTGGCCATTCAATATTGTGATTATCCGTTCGACAACCACAAAGTCCCTTTCAAAGAGATGCGTATCGCCCTGCGCACACGCAAAGTCACCAACATGCAGTTTGGTGCGCTAACCAGTTTGTTTACAATGATCCCGGTGCTCAATTTGTTCATCATGCCGGTTGCTGTTTGTGGTGCCACGGCGATGTGGGTAGACTGCTACCGTGCTAAACACGCGTTATGGAAGTAATGCAAAAATGTGTAAAACAGGGGTGGCTTATGCCGCCCCTTATTCCATACTGACGTCGAATATTTCCTTTCTGAATATAGATATGCTAAATCCTTACTTCCCCATACTTTCTCAACAGGTATGCTGAAGCGGTATCCCAATTTCATACAGTTAAGGACAGGCCATGAGTAAGATTTTTGAAGACAACTCGCTGACTATCGGTCATACGCCGCTGGTTCGACTGAACCGTATCGGTAACGGACGCATTCTGGCGAAGGTGGAGTCACGTAACCCGAGCTTCAGCGTCAAATGCCGTATTGGTGCCAATATGATTTGGGATGCCGAAAAACGTGGTGTACTGAAGCCGGGCGTTGAGTTGGTCGAACCGACCAGCGGTAACACCGGGATCGCGCTGGCATACGTTGCTGCCGCCCGTGGCTACAAACTCACCCTGACGATGCCAGAAACCATGAGCATTGAACGCCGCAAGTTGCTGAAAGCATTGGGTGCCAATCTGGTGTTGACCGAAGGTGCGAAAGGTATGAAGGGCGCGATTCAAAAGGCGGAAGAGATTGTTGCCAGCGACCCAGAAAAATTCCTGCTGCTTCAGCAATTCAGCAACCCGGCTAACCCGGAAATCCACGAGAAAACCACCGGCCCGGAAATCTGGGAAGACACCGATGGTCAGGTTGATGTGTTTATCTCTGGCGTAGGTACCGGCGGTACGCTGACCGGGGTGACCCGCTACATCAAAGGGACCAAGGGCAAAACGGACCTCATCACCGTTGCCGTTGAGCCGACAGACTCTCCGGTTATCGCCCAGGCGCTGGCGGGTGAAGAGCTGAAACCGGGTCCGCACAAAATTCAGGGCATTGGCGCAGGCTTCATTCCTGGTAACCTTGACCTGAAACTTATCGATAAAGTGGTTGCCATCACCAATGATGAAGCGATTTCCACGGCGCGCCACCTGATGGAAGAAGAAGGCATTCTGGCAGGTATCTCTTCAGGTGCTGCGGTAGCTGCTGCGCTTAAACTCCAGGAAGATGAAACCTTTACCAATAAGAATATAGTGGTTATTCTACCGTCATCGGGTGAGCGTTATCTGAGCACAGCACTGTTTGCCGATCTCTTCACTGAGAAAGAACTGCAACAGTAATGCCAGCATGTTAAATGCGCGTAAAAAAGCACCCTTTTGGGTGCTTTTTTGTGGCCTGCTTCAAAGTTTCAACCCACCTGGCATTGATTCAGCCCGCCGGAACTGGTATTTAACCAAACTAATTATTTTGATGCGCGAAATTAATCGTTACAGGAAAAGCGCTAGCTGAATCGATTTTATGATTTGGTTCAACTCTTCCTTTCGCGGCATAATGTTTAATGACGAAAGAAACGTCAGCGGCAAGAAGTTGCCAGCAACGGATTGCACCGAACTCCTTTTGTGTCGCGTCCTGTTTACGTCGACGCTAACAATACAGGCTAAAGTTGAACCGCCAGGCTAGACTTTAGTTCCACAACACTAAACCTATAAGTTGGGGAAATATAATGTTCCAGCAAGAAGTTACCATTACCGCTCCGAACGGTCTGCATACTCGCCCTGCTGCTCAGTTTGTTAAAGAAGCAAAAGGCTTTACGTCTGAAATCACTGTGACTTCCAACGGCAAAAGCGCCAGCGCCAAAAGCCTGTTTAAGCTGCAGACTCTGGGCCTGACCCAGGGCACCGTTGTTACCCTTTCCGCAGAAGGCGAAGACGAGCAGAAAGCAGTTGAGCATCTGGTTAAACTGATGGCTGAACTCGAGTAAGTTCAACGAGTTCTTTTAAATATCAGTCACAAGTAAGGTAGGGTTATGATTTCAGGCATTTTAGCATCCCCGGGTATCGCTTTCGGCAAGGCACTGCTGCTGAAAGAAGACGAAATCGTCATTGACCGGAAAAAAATTTCTGCCGACAAGGTTGATCAGGAAGTTGAACGTTTTCTGAGCGGTCGTGCCAAGGCATCTGCGCAACTGGAAGCGATCAAAACCAAAGCTGGTGAAACATTCGGTGAAGAAAAAGAAGCCATCTTTGAAGGGCATATCATGCTGCTCGAAGATGAGGAGCTGGAGCAGGAAATCATAGCCCTGATTAAAGATAAGCACATGACGGCTGACGCAGCTGCGCATGAGATTATCGAAGGCCAGGCCACAGCCCTGGAAGAGCTGGATGATGAATACCTGAAAGAACGTGCGGCTGACGTACGTGACATCGGTAAACGCCTGCTGCGTAACATCCTGGGTCTGGCAATTATCGACCTGAGCGCTATCCAGGAAGAAGTTATCCTGGTTGCCGCTGATTTGACCCCGTCAGAAACCGCACAGCTGAACCTCGAGAAGGTGCTGGGTTTCATCACTGACGCAGGCGGACGTACCTCTCATACCTCAATCATGGCGCGTTCTCTGGAACTGCCTGCCATCGTAGGTACCGGTAGCGTCACCTCTCAGGTGAAAAACGACGACTATCTGATTCTGGATGCCGTAAACAATCAGGTTTACGTCAACCCAACTAACGACGTTATCGAACAACTGCGTGCCGTTCAGGAGCAGGTTGCTACCGAGAAAGCGGAACTCGCTAAGCTGAAAGATCTGCCCGCTATCACGCTGGACGGTCATCAGGTCGAAGTGTGTGCCAACATCGGTACCGTTCGTGACGTTGAAGGCGCTGAGCGTAACGGTGCTGAAGGCGTGGGTCTGTATCGTACCGAATTCCTGTTCATGGACCGTGAATCGCTGCCAACTGAAGAAGAACAGTTTGCTGCGTATAAAGCCGTTGCTGAAGCGTGTGGCTCTCAGGCGGTTATCGTACGTACCATGGACATCGGCGGCGATAAAGAACTGCCGTATATGAATTTCCCGAAAGAAGAGAACCCGTTCCTGGGCTGGCGTGCAGTACGTATTGCCATGGATCGCAAAGAGATCCTGCGTGACCAGGTTCGCGCTATCCTGCGTGCCTCTGCTTTCGGCAAACTGCGCATCATGTTCCCGATGATTATCTCTGTTGAAGAAGTGCGCGCACTGCGCAAAGAGATCGAAATCTACAAACAGGAACTGCGCGACGAAGGTAAAGCATTTGACGAAAGCATTGAGATTGGCGTGATGGTGGAAACACCAGCTGCGGCAACAATTGCACGTCATTTAGCCAAAGAAGTTGATTTCTTTAGTATCGGCACCAATGATTTAACGCAGTACACCCTGGCAGTTGACCGTGGTAATGATATGATTTCACACCTTTACCAACCGATGTCGCCATCTGTTCTGACGCTGATCAAGCAAGTTATTGATGCTTCTCATGCTGAAGGCAAATGGACCGGCATGTGTGGTGAGCTTGCAGGCGACGAACGTGCTACACTTCTGTTGCTGGGGATGGGTCTGGACGAATTCTCTATGAGCGCCATTTCTATCCCGCGCATTAAGAAGATTATCCGTAACACGAACTTCGAAGATGCGAAGGTGTTAGCAGAGCAGGCTCTTGCTCAACCGACAACGGACGAGTTAATGACGCTGGTTAACAAGTTCATTGAAGAAAAAACAATCTGCTAATCCACGAGATGCGGCCCAATTTACTGCTTAGGAGAAGATCATGGGTTTGTTCGATAAACTGAAATCTCTGGTTTCTGATGATAAGAAAGACACCGGAACTATTGAGATTGTTGCTCCGCTCTCTGGCGAGATCGTCAACATCGAAGACGTGCCGGATGTAGTTTTTGCTGAAAAAATCGTTGGTGATGGTATTGCTATCAAACCAACTGGTAACAAAATGGTTGCCCCTGTTGATGGCACCATCGGCAAAATCTTTGAAACCAACCATGCGTTCTCTATCGAATCTGATAGCGGCATTGAGCTGTTTGTTCACTTCGGTATTGATACCGTTGAACTGAAAGGCGAAGGCTTCAAGCGTATCGCTGAAGAAGGCCAACGTGTGAAAGTGGGCGACCCGGTTATTGAATTCGATCTGCCGCTGCTGGAAGAGAAGGCCAAGTCTACCCTGACTCCGGTTGTTATCTCCAACATGGACGAAATCAAAGAACTGATCAAACTGTCCGGTAGCGTGACCGTGGGTGAAACTCCGGTTATCCGCATCAAGAAGTAATTCTTGCCGCAGGGAAGAATGGCGCCAGATGGCGCCATTTTTTTATCTAACGAACGTCAAAACCTGCCGGATGGCGGCATTAAATTTGTGAGGTGACCGGTCGGTAACACGCCTCGCGCATCAGGATTTTCATGCCTTCCGGCCCGCTTTCCAGCATCCGCCGTTCCGAATCCGCCACTAACAGTTCACAATCATAGCCACCGGCAATCCCAAACATGGCGCGCGCCACACAGATATCTTCCAGTGCTTCTGTTCCGCTGGTATCAAAATGCCCAACGATGCGTCCATGGTGACGAACCACCAGTCGATAACTCTTCATCGCGCCTCCCCTGCCGGTGGCAGAATTAACTCATCACAACCGCACAAGTGCGTCCATGTCATCACTTCCAGCACGCGCTGTGCTGCATCGTGCGTGGCGGTGGTGAGGGGTTTCCCCAGCACGATACCGCTCACCAGTTCAGCGCAGAACAGATCGCCGGTCCCTTTCAGATCCGTTTTCACCCGCGGATGGGCTAGCACCTCAACCGTTTCAGCCGTCACGACGGCAACCTGAATGACCTCCTCGGTTTCTCCCGGTGCGCTGGTGATTACCACCCATTTCAGCGTATCGGTGAGCAGCGATTTGGCTGCCAATATCGCTTCATCAAGTGTGCGACACGGTTTACCGCTCAACATCTGCAGCTCAAACACGTTTGGTGTCAGCCCCTGTGCCAGCGGTAGCAGATGTTTGCGATACGCCTCCGGTATTTCGGCCTTTACGTACATGCCGCTGTCCGTATCGCCAATCACCGGATCGACCAGAATACACAGATCCGGGTGGGTCGCCCGAACGGTCTCCAGCCACTGTGCCAACAGAGCGATTTGTTCCGCACTGCCCATATACCCCGTGGTCACCGCTTTTAGCTCACGTAACGCATCGCGTTCATTTAAGGCGCGAAGATAGCCGCTAAACCAGTCGGCCGGGATAACACCACCATAAAAGGTCTCATAATGTGGTGTATTGCTGAACAGCACTGTTGGGATCGCCGTGACGCGTAATCCCTGCGCTTTGATGGCTGGCACGGCGATACTGTTGCCTACGCTGCCATACACCACCTGTGACTGGACGGCAACGATATCGGTTTGTAACGCCCGATGCTTGTCGTCGAAGAGCACTGACTGTATTTCACTCTCCTGCTGCATAAACTTCTCCTCTCGCTGGACAGCGGGCTATCGCCTCACTATTATCGTCATATGCTAAAATTCATTTTGTCATAGGTCAATAATGATCGACGGAAAAACCGCTAACGAAATTTTTGACAGTATTCGTCAACATGTCGCTACAGGCACCCTCGCCTCAGGCGAAACGCTTCCGCCAGTGCGCGAGCTGGCGACGACATTGAACGTCAACCGCAATACTGTCGCGGCGGCTTATAAACGACTGGTCACCTCCGGGCTGGCACTCAGTCTTGGGAGAAACGGGACGGTAATAAAAGGAATGCCCTCCCCTATCGCGCTGGAGGGAGGTAACCCGGATACCCCGCTTACCGACCTTTCCGGCGGTAACCCTGCGCCGACGTGTCTCCCCGATCTCAGTCGTTATTTCGCGAAAATAAATAAGAGTCCACGTCTGTATGGCGATGCCGTCGTATCGCCCGAGCTTAAAACCTGGGCCACACGCTGGATGCAGGATGCCCTCCCTGGCGAGGGGGAAATTGATATCACCAGCGGTGCTATTGATGCCATTGAACGACTACTGTGCGCCCATTTATTGCCGGGCGATAGTGTCGCGGTAGAAGATCCCTGCTTTTTAAGTAGCATCAATATGTTGCGTTATGCAGGATTCTCAGCAAGTCCGGTCACCGTAGACAACGAAGGCATGCAACCTGACATGCTGGAGGCTGCGTTACAAAGAGGGGCGCGGGCAGTGATCCTGACCCCCCGCGCCCACAACCCGACGGGATGTAGCCTGAGTGCCTCACGCGCTGCCCAGTTACAAAACATCCTGACCCGCTATCCGCAGGTACTGGTGATAGTCGACGACCACTTTGCACTGCTGTCCGCTTCCCGCTGGCACCCGGTGATTGCCACGCAAACCACACACTGGGCAATCGTCCGTTCAATGTCGAAAACATTAGGCCCGGACTTACGCCTTGCCATTGTTGCCAGCGATCCGGTCACTTCAGCGAAACTGCGGTTGCGACTCAACTCCGGCAGTCAGTGGGTCAGCCATCTGCTTCAGGATTTAGCCTGCGCCTGTCTGAATGACGAGGAGTATCAACGTAAGCTGGTACAGACTCAGCAGTTTTACGCGGCACAGCAGCAAAAACTGACCACCGCTCTCAGAGGATATGGCATTGATCTGCCCGTCGGTGATGGTCTAAATCTGTGGCTGCCTCTGACGGACCACAGTCAATCACTTGCTTTTGCCCTGGCAAAATCCGGTTGGCTGGTACGCGAAGGCGAGGTGTTTGGTGTGAATACACCCTCGCACGGTCTGCGCATTACGCTGTCGACCTTAAACGACAGCGATATTCATAAGCTGGCGGGTGATATTCATCAGGCGCAACAGCGCTAACAGGAGAGAAAAAGTGCGAGTTCATTTTGTTATTCATGAGTCTTTTGAATCTGCTGGCGCGTATCTGCCATGGGCAGAACAGCGTGGCTATACCATCACCTGGTCACAGGTTTACGCCGGAGAATCGGTTCCCGCCAATGCTGATGGGTTCGATATGCTGGTTGTCTTTGGTGGCCCGCAGTCTCCACGCACCACGCTGGCGGAGTGCCCGTATTTTGATTCTCAGGCCGAACAGCATCTGATCAATCAGGCGATTTCAGCACGCAAAATTGTGCTGGGGATCTGCTTAGGTTCACAGCTAATTGGCGAAGCGCTGGGCGCGAAGGTATGTCAAAGCCCGGAAAAAGAGATTGGTCATTATCCCATTACACTGACTGAAGCAGGTAAAGCAAACCCGCTGATCGCCCACTTTGGATCGCCGCTGATGGTCGGTCACTGGCACAACGACATGCCTGGATTAACCGATCAGGCGACAATTCTTGCGACAAGTGAAGGCTGTCCGAGACAAATCGTGCAATACGGTAATTTTATCTATGGCTTCCAGTGTCATATGGAATTCACCGCCGAGGCAATAGAGGGGCTGATTCAGCATTCGGAACAAGAGTTAGCAGAGGCCGAAGGAAAACGCTTTATCCGATCTGTTGCTGAAATGCGCGAATGGGATTATCAACAGATGAATGAAAAACTGTGGCAGTTCCTGGATAAACTGGTAGAGAACCGTAACGATTAGTCATTGAAGGCCGGATAAAACACGCAACGTCTTATCCGGCGATCGTGTCGTATGTTTGCCAGAGGGCGCTACGCTTATCAGGCAAACAAATTAAATCCCTGCGCCCTAGTTGAAGTGCTCTTCACCAAAAACGCCGGTCGAAAGGTAGCGATCGCCGCGATCGCAGATGATCGCCACCACCACAGATCCGGGTGTAGCACGCGCCACGCGTAACGCCCCCGCCACCGCGCCGCCAGAGCTCACGCCGCAGAAAATCCCTTCACGAACCGCCAGCTCACGCATGGTGTTTTCGGCGTCAGTCTGATGAATATCCAGCACTTCATCGACCAGCGAAGCGTTAAAAATACCCGGCATATATTCCGCAGGCCAGCGGCGGATTCCCGGAATGCTGCTGCCCTCTTCCGGCTGCAGACCGACAATTGTCACCGGTTTAGCCTGCTCACGCAGAAAACGCGACACCCCCGTAATAGTGCCTGTGGTGCCCATGCTGGAGACGAAATGGGTAATGCGTCCGCACGTTTGCTGCCAGATTTCCGGGCCGGTTGTGGTGTAATGCGCATACGGGTTATCGGGATTGTTAAACTGATCGAGCAGTTTTCCTTCGCCACGTTGGGCCATTTCCAGGGCTAAATCGCGTGCCCCTTCCATGCCCTGCTCTTTAGTCACCAGAATCAGTTCAGCGCCATAAGCACGCATTGCCGAACGGCGTTCCTGACTCATGTTGTCAGGCATCAGCAGCTTCATGCGATAGCCTTTCAGCGCGGCGATCATCGCCAGCGCAATGCCGGTATTCCCGCTGGTTGCTTCAATCAGTACATCGCCCGGCTTAATTTCTCCGCGTTTCTCCGCTTCAACAATCATCGACAGCGCCGCCCGGTCTTTCACCGAGCCCGCTGGATTATTCCCTTCCAGTTTGACCCAAATTTCACTGCCGTTATCCGGCGTAAGGCGTTGCAGTTTGACCAGAGGCGTATTGCCAATTGTTTGTTCTAATGTGTTCACGAGCACTGTCCATAAAAAAGCCCGGATCGCGGAATGCGCCTCCGGGCGATAAACATACGAATTAAGCTATCAGGCCGATTCTGCCAGAGCAAGTTCCGCTTCACGCGTTTCAATGCGCTGGTCACCGTTGTACAGACGTGCATTTTGCAGCCCGACAAACAGGCGTTCGCCACGAGCTGGGGAATCGTCTCCCTGCATGACCACTGTCAGCGGTTCGTGATACCACCCCAGTGGTTGCACAACTAATTGGGTGTAGTGACCTTTCGGGCTGGCTTCCAGCACCTGTACCGGCAACGGGGAATCCAGGCTGGTACGACGGCTCACATCCACTTCCCACGGACGCAGGAACAGGTCGACCGGACCCTGATACGCGGGCGTATACCCCAGCGGCCAGCGATGTGCGCCAACGTGGAACTGACCGCCACGAACCGTGCCCTGCAGACGGTTAACTTCGCCCATAAACTCCAGCACAAAGCGGGTTGCCGGTTCGCGCCATACCTGGTCCGGCGCATCAGCCTGCTCAATATGTCCCTGGCTCATCACCACCACGCGATCCGCCACTTCCGTCGCTTCTTCCTGATCGTGGGTGACAAACACGCTGGTGAATTTCAGTTCTTCGTGCAACTGACGCAACCAGCGACGCAACTCTTTACGCACCTGAGCATCAAGTGCGCCAAACGGTTCGTCGAGCAGCAGGATCTGCGGTTCCACTGCCAACGCACGCGCCAGCGCCACACGCTGTTTTTGCCCGCCGGAAAGCTGCGCCGGAAAGCGATCCGCCAGATGGGCAAGCTGCACCATCTCCAGCAATTTGGTGACTTTTGCTTTGATGGCGGCGGCATTTGGACGTTCGCGACGCGGCAGTACCGTCAGGCCAAAGGCGATATTGTCGAACACGGTCATATGACGAAACAGCGCGTAGTGCTGAAAGACGAAGCCCACCTTACGGTCGCGGGCGTGCAGACGACTGACGTCCGTACCGTGAAAACGGATATGCCCGCTGGACTGATGCTCAAGCCCGGCAATGATGCGCAGCAGCGTCGTTTTACCCGAACCGGATGGTCCCAGCAGCGCGACCATCTGACCTGAAGGAATATCCAGCGAGATATCGTTCAGCACCTGGGTGCGACCAAAAGACTTCTTAATATTGGCAATCTCAATGCTCATGATTTTCCTCCTGCTGCGCGCGTTTTTCCTGGTTCTCCAGGCGCCATTGCAGCATGCTCTTCAAAAACAGGGTAATAATCGCCATCAGCGTTAACAACGCCGCTGCGGTAAAGGAGCCGACAGTGTTGTAATCCTGCTCCAGTAATTCAATCTGCAATGGCAACGACAAGGTTTCGCCGCGAATCGAACCAGAAACCACCGACACCGCGCCAAATTCGCCAATCGCGCGGGCATTCGTCAGCACCACGCCATACAGTAGCGCCCAGCGGATATTCGGTAACGTCACACGACGGAACATCTGCCAGCCGGATGCACCGAGTAAAACCGCCGCTTCGTCTTCATTGCTGCCCTGGCTCAACATCACTGGCACCAGTTCGCGCACCACAAACGGACAGGTCACAAATACCGTAACCAGCACCATCCCCGGCCAGGCAAACATGATTTGCAGGTTATGTTCATCCAGCCAGCCGCCGAGCGGGCCGTTGGAGCCGTAAAACAGCAGATACACCAGACCCGCAACAACCGGCGACACCGCAAACGGGATATCCAGCAACGTCAGCAATAACTGACGACCAGGGAAGTTAAAACGGGTCACCAGCCAGGCCAGCAAGACGCCAAACACCAGGTTCACCGGCACGGCGATCAGTGCGATCAACACCGTAAGCCAGATGGCATGCAGCATGTCCGGATTAGCCAGATTCTGTAATACCGGCAGTACCCCTTTACTGAACGCCTGCACGAAGATATAGATCATCGGCACCAGCAAAATAAACGCGGACACCAGCATGCCCGTGCCAATCAGAAACCATTTCCCCCAGTTGATGCGGGGCGCGCCATAGCGTTTCAATTGGGTAATCTCTGCCATCAGTGACCTACCACGCGTCGACCAAAGCGACTCTGCAGGGTGTTAATCGAAAACAGCAGCAACAACGAAGCCCCAAGGATTACTGACGCAATCGCGCTGGCGGCCGGGTAGTCAAACTCCTGCAAGCGGACAAAAATCATCAGCGAGGTCACTTCCGTTTTCCACGCAATGTTCCCGGCGATGAAAATAACGGCGCCAAACTCCCCCAGACTGCGGGTGAAGGAGAGCGCCACACCAGCAACCAGCGCAGGTGATAACTCCGGCAGCACCACTTTACGAAAACTCTGCCAACGCGTAGCACCAAGCGTTTCCGCCGCTTCTTCATACTCCGGGCCTAACTCCTCCAGCACCGGCTGTACGGTACGCACCACGAACGGAATACTGGTAAATGCCATAGCCACCGCAATACCCAGCCAGGTGTAAGTGACCTTAATATCCAGTTTCGCCAGCCATTCGCCGTAGAAACCGTTGACCGAAAACAGTGACGCCAGCGTCAGACCCGCTACCGCCGTAGGCAGCGCAAACGGCAGGTCCATCAGCGCATCCAGCAACGTGCGGCCCGGAAAACGGTAGCGGGTTAAGATCCACGCCATTAACAGACCAAACACGCCGTTAAAAATCGACGCTACAAATGCTGACAGCAGCGTGACTTTATAGGCCGCCACTACCTGCGGGTTAGTAATCACATCCCAATATTGCGCCCAGCTCATTTGCGCCAGTTGCATTACCAGCGCACTAAGCGGTAGCAGCAATATCAGGCACACAAACAGTAAGCTGGTACCCAGACTTAAGGTAAAGCCGGGCAGCACGCGTCGGGAAGAAACAGCAAACATTTACTTGCGCCCCGCCGCCAACAGCTTGTCCAGCTCACCACCGCTGACAAAGTGTGTTTTCATCACTTCAGGCCAGGAGCCGAACTTGTCTTCTACGCGGAACAATTCAGTCTGCGGGAATTTATCTTGCAGCTTGTCCATTACCTGTGGGTTATTCACACGGTAGTAATAGTCGGTGATGATGGTTTGCGCCTGCGGGCTGTACAGCCAGTTCAGATACGCTTTAGCCGCTTTCTCTGTGCCGTTGGCCTGCACATTCTTATCTACCCAGGCAACCGGGAACTCGGCAAGAATATTGGTTTTCGGAATAACAACCTCAAAACCCTGCGCTTCATACTGCTTGCGAATGTTATTCACTTCTGACTCGAAGCTGATCAATACGTCACCGAGCCCACGCTCAGCAAAAGTGGTGGTCGCGCCACGGCCGCCAGTATCAAACACTTCGACGTTTTTCAGGAACTGGGTCATAAACTGTTCGGTTTTGGCTTTATCGCCGCCGTCTGCTTTATCCGCAGCGCCCCACGCCGCTAAATAGGTGTAGCGCGCATTCCCGGAGGTTTTCGGGTTCGGGAAGATAAGCTTGACGTCAGAGCGAACAAGGTCATTCCAGTCGTGAATATTTTTGGGGTTTCCTTTACGCACCAGGAATCCCATTGTGGAATAGAACGGTGAACTGTTGTTCGGCAGACGAGTTTGCCAGTCGGCCGGGAGCAACTTGCCTTTGTCGTGCAGGATCTGCACGTCGGTCACCTGGTTATAGGTCACCACATCGGCTTTCAGTCCCTGTAAAATCGCCAGCGCCTGTTTTGATGACCCGGCATGAGATTGCTTTATCGTCAGTTTGTCACCGCCGTTATCCTTCGCCCATTGCTGCTCAAACGGAGGATTAAGGGCGGCAAACAGCTCGCGAGACACATCGTATGAACTGTTCAACAGCTCTGTTGCCTGCGCCTGCCCCACCAGCAACAGCAGCGCCGCCAGCGTCAGGGTTCTTTTTTTCAGTAAGTTAACGGCCATTGCGCACCCTTATAAATTTAATGACTTTCTTATGGTCATCATATTTATAACCGGCACTAAAGGAGTAACGGTTTTATATACCGTTTGATGATTTGAAAGTTGAAAAGAGAATAAGAGGTACCTCCTCCCCAGTGCACGGGGAGGAGACCGGCATCAATCAGACGCCGACGCTGACGCTTTCAGGCAGTGTGCTGCCGCCATCAATCACGTTTTGCGTGCCAGTTAAGTAACTGGACTCATCCGACGCCAGGAACGCCGCCAGTTCACCGACTTCGAGTGGGCAGGCCAGACGGCGCATTGGAATCGCTTTCGCCATTTCGACTAATACGGATTCAGGATCGTCCGGGTTAGACTGACGAGCAATATTCTCTGCCATCGGCGTACGAACGTAGCCCGGGCAAATAGCATTAACGCGAATGCCGGACTGCGCGTATTCCACAGCCAGGGATTTGGTCAAACCGATGATCGCGGCTTTCGACAGCGCATAGGCTGTTTCACCCGGATCGGCAACCATATCGCCAGTCACTGATGACATCATCACGATGCGCCCGTCTTTGCGCGCAATCATCTCCGGCAGAACGGCCTTCGTCACGTTCCAGACGCCTTTAATGTTGACGTCAATGTGGAAATCGCGATCTTCATCGCTCATATCAAGGAAGTTGCCGAGGCGACATACGCCCGCATTGTTGACCAGAATATCGATTTTGCCTTCAATCTTCTTCGCGCGTTTCACCGCGGCGGTAACAGAAGCAAAATCTCTGACGTCAGCGTGAACCGCTGTGCAGCGATGCCCGCGTCCAGCCAGTTCATCCGCCAGTTTTTCAATCTCATCGGAGATATCCAGCAGGATTAAGTTCGCGCCATGGCGGGCAAACGTTCTGGCGATCCCCTCGCCAATACCCTGAGATGCGCCTGTAATCAATGCTGTTTTGCCCGTGAGTTTTCCCATTTCAATATTCTCCTTTTGAATATGAAGCCTTCGCTTCATCACGCAGAAGATACAGCAATAACAAATTAGTGCTGAGGAATAGCTCACTAAATCAGGTTAAACTCAGGTAAAAAAATCCCCGACGATGCGGGGACCTAACAACAATCACGATCTGACCAGATGAACAGAGGACTTACAGCCTTTTTTCCAGCAAATGTGCTCTCATCAACTCAGATGCCATCTGTGCATCCCCTTTTTTGATATGAAGCAGTATTTCTCTCTGTTTCGTCGCCGTATCAAGAAAATACTGACGATCGTTCACAGGTAACGACTCCCTGGTTTTCTCGAAATACGTGATCAAAACATCAGAGAAGACCTGAAGCACCCGGTTGCCGCTCGCCTGTAACAACAGTAAATGAAAATCCCTGTCGTGACGATCGGCCACCTGCGGGTTATCAGCATTTTCTTCAATAAGCCTTAACTCGCTCTCAAGTTTAGAGAGCATTGCCGGGAAAATTCTACGCGTTGCCAGAGGGATAATCGCACACTCAATCAGGATCCTTGCCTCTGTAAATTCTGTGATATCAAACCCGGACAAATCAAACTGCATTAGCAACTGGTTATTTATGTTGTGCTGTTCCAAATTTTTCAAAACGCTGCCACGCCGGGGAGAGCGCTCAAGCATTCCCATCTGTACCAGTGTGCTGAGCGCCTGACGAACTTTATATCTTGATGTATTAAAACGAACAGCAAGTTCAGTCTCAGTTTCAATGCGACCATCGGCATCACGGTTAGCATCATCAAGCAGATAATTTTTAATACTTTCAAACAGTTCGTTTTTGTTATCCATAAACACTCTCTGATTAAAGAGCTACAAAACGCATGAGTATAAATAATCTAATAAGTTAGATTGCTTAATATACTGTTATGGTAAGATTATAGCCCCTATTATTCAAACTATATCAAGCCATTTGTTAATAAAAAGGAATTAATTATGGTGTTATTCGTAACTCAGTTTGCGATAGTGCTTACATGTATCGGTATAGGTGGGCGTTTTGGCGGGATTGGCCTGGGGGCGGCAGGCGGGCTAGGACTCGCTATCCTGACTTTTGGTTTTGGACTCCCGCCCGACTCTCCTCCTATTACTGTTATTTCTATTATCCTTGCTGTTATCACTTGTATCACAATCCTCCAGGCAGCTGGCGGGCTTGATTTATTCGTGACGATGGCTGAACGGATCCTCAGAAAGTGGCCGGGCGCTATCACTTTTCTCGGACCAGCAGTCGCTTACCTTTTTACTGCAATCTGCGGAACAGGATATGTCGCCTTTTCCGTTTATCCAGTAATTGCAGAAATTGCAGCTGATGCGAGGGTACGGCCAGAAAGAGCCATGTCGATGTCAGTCATCGCTGCCAATTTTGGACTCATTGCCAGCCCGGTCAGTGCGGTCGTTACAGGGACAATTGCAGTCCTTGCTGGATTACATGTCTCTGCTTTAGATATCTTATTAGTCACTATTCCCGGAACTTTCCTTGGTTGTCTTGTCGGCTGCCTGTTCGTCTTTAAAAGAGGTCATGAGCTTAACAGCGATCCAGAATTCCAACGCAGAGTTGCTGAAGGTGAGTTCGAATCGATAAAAGCTGAAGAGCGAGCAGCCAGTATTGTGACTAAAGAGGCCAAGAGAGGATTACTGATTTTTCTTATCGGGATCATCCTGGTCGTCCTTATGGGTTCAATTCCTGAATTACGTCCTGAATGGAATAACGGCACAGGGATGGAGCGTATGAGTATCCCAACCACGCTGCAAATAGTTATGCTGACAACGGCATGTATTATTATGATGGTGTGTCGAATTTCGCCTTCAAAACTCGATTCAGGTTCTGTTTTCAAAGCCGGCCTTGTAGGCGTCGTCGCCATATTTGGTCTGTCATGGATGATGAACTCCTTTTTTGAAGCCTGGCACGAATTATTTAACACGGCTTTCCACGATTTTCAGAATCCAGTATTGTTCGGCATTATTGTTTTTGGGCTTTCTGCCGTAATTTATAGCCCAGCGGCAACTGCTGTAGCGTTACTCCCCGCAGGCGTGTTAATGGGATATCCGGCAGAAACTTTGGTCGCCCTGCTCCCGCTAACCTGTGGATCATTCATTATTCCAGGGGGAGCACAGATTGGCTGTGTGGCGTTTGATCGTACAGGGACAACTCGAATTGGCAAGTATGTGGTTAATCACAGCTATATGCTACCAGGCCTTGTTACCGTTGTGGCATCAACTCTTTTTTGCTTCCTTTTTTCCAGTATGCTGATGTAGCGCGGGAGAGCAATTTAATTGGGTAATACCTATTTTCTCCTGGCATCCCCCTTGATTCACCTCAGAGAGGATGCCATTACTTACTTCTCAATATTGCTACTGTAATTTCCCACAGAATACGCTTTACAGGACAACCTGAGCAATTAAGTAGGCAAAAATTACCTGAGAGATAACCATTACAAAACCCGGACGTATGTAGCTATGGTTGACAACAAAACGTCCAATCTTTGTAGTACCTGTTCGGTCAAATGCAACACAACCGATTTGATTGGCTCCCGGTATAATAAAATCACCGCAGGTACAGGCAAAAATAGCGATAAGAAACGGTGCTGGTATTCCCAAGGTCACACCTAGTGGCATGATGGCGGCGACCGTCGCCGCAGGGCTCATAATGACCAGAGAGAACAAGAACACAACCACACCAAAAAGCATTGGTGCGCCATTTACCATACCACCAAAGACCTTAATCAGTTCTGGCTGATAAGCATCAAAAAACGTTGCCGTCATCCATGACACGCCGAGTATTGCAACCACCCCCATTAAGCCTGCACGAAAGACTGAGCCACTGTTCAAGGTACTACTTGGTACTTTACTGACAATCATAATAAACAAAGCAGCTGTCAGCATGATCATCTGAATAACCATCGGGGTTGACAGTCTTTTTCCATCCCAGGAAGGGAGTAACCCGGTAAAAGAACCTAAAATAAGAACCAGCACCACCCCAATCGCAAAGATAACGACCCCTTTTTTTGCGCCCGCTGAAGCAACAAATTCTTTTTTCTGCTCAGTATGCATGAACTCATATTCACCAGCGGCAACTCGCCTTTGAAACTCAGGATCATCCTCCAGCTCTTTTCCGCGTTTGTACACTGAAAAGCTGGTAACAATGGCAGCCATAAAAAATGAAGGAAGAGCAATAGCCAGTATTTGCCCAAGGCTAATTCCAGCATATTCATGCAGAATAGCCAGCATCCCCGCGGTTGCCGCACTCATCGGGCTGGCGGCAACCGCGACGCTAGCCGCTATAACCGTTGCGGACAATGCTCGCTCCGGGCGGACCTTTGCTTCAGCGGCAACCTCAGCAACAACCGGATACAAAGAGAATGCAACGTAAGTAGTCCCGCAGAATAACGTAAATATTGAAGTCAATATTGGGGCAACAAAGGTAATAGCCTGTGGCTTTTTACGGAGTAATTTTTCAGCCACGCGCACAAGATAATCAAGTCCACCAGCAGCCTGTAATACACTGACTGCACCAATAACACAAATAATAATTAGCATTGCAGTAATAGATGGTGTGGAGGGTTTAAGTCCAAACCCCAGAACTAATATGGCAACACCAAGTCCGCCACCAGCACCAAGTCCCATTCCGCCATAACGCCCGCCGATACCAATACAAGCGAGCACAATAAACAATTGTAAAAAAAACAAAGCATCCATTTTTTCACCTCAACGCGACTCCCGGATATTGCATCCGGGAGATATTGATTATTATGCTCAGGATTAGTTCAGATATGATTTTGCAATTTCGATCTGTTTTTTAACGGCATCCGTCCCTGTTCCACCATAAGACATCCTTGCTTTAATACAGGCTTCCAGAGATATATTCTCATAAATATCATTTTCAATTTTATTATCAAATGAATGAAACTCATCCATTGTAAGTTCTTCCAGCATTTTTCTATGTTTTATACAGTAATTAACAGCACTGCCGACAATATGGTGAGCTTCCCTGAAAGGAATTCCCTTACGAACCAGGTAGTCAGCCATATCGGTCGCATTTGAGAAACCTCTTGCCGCCGCGTTGCGAGTATTATCAGAAAGAATAACCATTTTATCGAGCATCGGTGCCATAATTTTTAGACTGGTCTGCAAAGTATCCATGGAATCATAGACCTGCTCTTTATCCTCACTCATATCAGTATTATAGGCGAGAGGAATCCCTTTCATAATGGTCAGCATCGCCATTAAATTTCCGTACATACGACCACCTTTGCCGCGCATTTTTTCAGCCACGTCGGGATTTTTCTTCTGTGGCATGATGCTGGAACCGGTGCAGAAATCATCAGAAAGCTCGATAAATTTAAAATCCTGACTTGAGAATAAAACCAGTTCTTCTGACAAACGGGTAAGATGCATAAAGCACATAGCGGCTGCAGCAGTGAATTCAACCATATGGTCACGATCGCTGACAGAATCAATACTATTCTCAGTCGGCTTATCAAAGCCAAGCTGTTGAGCGGTGAAATCACGATCAATAGGGAAAGTCGTGCCTGCAAGAGCAGCTGAACCTAAAGGACATTCTCCCATGCGTTGATAAAGGTCTGCAAAACGAGTCCAGTCACGACGTAACATCCAATAATATGCCATGATCCAGTGCGATAAAAGAATGGGCTGACCGGTCTGTAAATGAGTATAGCCCGGCATAATCGCATTAATATTATTTTCAGCTTTGTTGATAATGATTTTTTGCAGATTAACAATATCCTGCTGAATATCACGAATAGTTGATCTCATGTGCATTTTAGAATCGACAGTCGTCTGGTCATTACGACTTCGACCTGTATGAAGTTTCCCGCCAACAGGACCAATTATTTCGGTCATACGTCTTTCGATTGCCATATGAATATCTTCATCAACAGTATCAAAAACGAACTGCCCTTCTTCAATCTCTTTGCCTACTTGCTTTAACCCGCCAATAATCGCATTCGCTTCATCCTGTGTGATAATCCCCTGACGGCCCAACATAGTCGCGTGGGCAATACTCCCTTGAATATCAAAAGGACAGAGGCGTTGTTCCAGCATAATTGTCGCGTTGTATGATTCGACCAATTTATTTGTAGGCATATCAAAACGCCCACCCCATAATTTTGTAGACATAAAACCTCCAATGCACTTTTGTTGCCAAATGGTTAAACAGAAATTCCGTTATTTTTCGCTCATTTTCAGATTACAAGGCCATTATTTTAATTGTCAACAAATCAAGTCATTAAATCAATTTATAACGAAATTAATTAGACTTATAAGGCATTTTATTTTTTATGAATAGAATAAAAAAATCAGATCTTCATCACATTTAAACGATGATTTATTTCAGATACATTCGGAATCTTTAAAGTAATTATCTGGAATCTATTACTTATTAATTCTAAATGGCGGTGATTAATATCGGCGCTTTAGCCCACTAACTAGCAGGTAAACAACACTGAATTTGGGATGTGATTTTTTACGATGAACGTCAATGCGGGGGCAACATCAGCATGGCAAACGTTGTGGGGTTCGGAGGGTAACTATTTTGTAAAAGATGGCGGCGTAACCGCCATCTGGAATCAAGAATTACAGCGCCATCAGTCGATCCAGTGACGGTGCAAAGTAATAGCCACCGGTGACCGGTTTAGTAAAGCGCAGCATCGCGTCACGTTTGCCGTCGGTATCACCAAACATGCTCAGCAGTTGCTGCTCAATATTGTGCAGACGCGCGCAGTAAGCGCAGAAATAGAGACCATGTGTACCGCTGGCTGTACCGTATGGCAGGCTCTGACGAACAATTTTCAGACCCTTGCCATCTTCTTTCAGATCCACACGGCTCAGGTGAGATGTTACCGGACGATCGTCACCATCGATCTCTTCGTTGGCTTCCTTGGTGCGGCCAATCATCATTTCCTGATCGTGAATACTCATGCGGTTCAGTTGCTTCAGGTTGTGCTCCCAACGCTGCACAAACACATAGCTGCCGCCGGCATCCACGCCATCTTTGATGACAGCGACTTCACGACGCGTTTCTTCTCCCGCCGGGTTTTCCGTGCCGTCTACAAAGCCGCTGAGATCGCGCTCTTCCACCCAGCGGAAACCGTGGATCTCTTCTTTCACCTCGATGCAGTCGCCAAAGGCTTCCATCGCCGCCTGCGCAACGGAGAAATTCACGTCATGACGCAGGGAGAGAATATGGATCAGTACGTCATACTGGGTCGCCGGAGCCAGTCCTTTACCGTAGGGGATGAAGTCTTTCAGCTCTTCAGCGCCCACGCCGCCGCTCAGTGTGCGCCAGGTATTGTTGCCAAAGGCGACTACCGCGCCAAGGTGCGCATCCGGGAATTTCGCTTCAAAGGTTGCCAGCTTATCGGCAAATGTTTTACTGGCCGCTCGCAGAGCCTCAACATCACCTTTTACATTGGCTTCAATCCAAATCGCCGCACGGCAATGTTCTGGCAAAATGCCACTCTGAACCTGAGACATTGTTCCTCCTGAAAAAAAGCTGCCACGACATCGTGGCATTGATAGGCGTTATTCTACCTGTTTTTTTAGTAAGTCGATTTGTTCAGACGCAAATTAACGCCGCCAGATAATTTTGCTTACTTTCCACTCTTTCAGCGTATCGTCAGACGGCATTATGCCTTCAGGGCCGCTCCACTCGCCGGAGAAAATATAGCTAATATGCTGACTTCCTTCGGCTTTACACTCAACATGCGCACTGTCATCACCGGTTGCTTTCTGGCAATTACCGAACGCTTTAGTGTAAAGGTCGCTAAACGGTGTACCGATTTCGACACCCGAGGCTGATGCGATGTTGCTGTCCAATACATCAATGCGGCTGATGGTTCCCTGGTCGCCATTGATCACCATTGCCAGCTTGTCATCTTTCATCGCCTCAAAAAATCGCACTACATTGCCGTTATTGGTTTTCATCCCACTACGCAGGCGATAATCGCCATCCAGCGCATCAGCAATGGTCTTTTCTTCCAGTATTGTCGCACCCGTGAGTTTTCCCACGCCTTGCTCAGTGACCTCGGTCGAAGAACCAAACCAGTTCCACGGATTAGCGGCGGACCAGTTCACCGATGAGAGGGTTGAACACCCGGTCAGCACCAGCGGTATCGCGCATAACGTCAAACGCAGTGATTTCATTTCACTTCCTTCCATATTTATCAACGCTGCTTTGAGTCCGGTTTCACTAAAAAGTGCCGTTATTCTTTCTCGGGGGAAAAACAGGCACGCAAACGTTGATTGGTTAACAGCCAGACCAGCGCGACAATATCCGCCACCAACAGCGCCAGACCAACGCCGTTGACAGGATCGCCTTCCAGCCACAGCATCGGCTGCCAGCAGAGCAGCGCCAGTTGAGCCAGAATCAGTAATCCGCGCAGCCTGTGCCACAAAACTGGAAATGTGAAACGCCGCCCGCTGAGTAAAAATGCCAGTACGGCCGGAACACCGGGAAGTAACCCCAGCCAGAACGCGTCATGATCGGGATAAAACAAATTCAGCAACGTGTTGCCCTGATCGCGGGAAGACCCCGCAATCACAAACAACACCCAGGTACGCGCCTGGAGCAGCAGCACGCACCAGAACAGAAATGGCAGACGCAGACGCCCATGACCGTCATAGTCGGCGGGATGGAACTCAGTACTCTTCATCTTCGATTAAACGTTTACCCAGATGGAGTACATCGGTATGTTCATAGCCCAAACGCTCATACATTCCCAGCACAACGTCATTATCGTCACGCACCATGATTTGAATCTTTGGACAACCACGGGCAATGAGCTTTTTCTCCAGTCGGTTCAGCAGCGCATTAGCAATACCACGCCCCCTGAACTCAGGATGCACGCCAAGGTAATAAGCGGAACCACGATGACCGTCATAGCCCCCCATCACTGTGCCGACAACTTCACCGTTCACTTCTGCGACCAGAAACAAACTGACGTCATGATTGACTTTGCGCTCAATGTCCATTTCCGGGTCATTCCATGGACGCAGCAGATCACAGCGCTCCCAGAGGGTGATCACCTCTTCGAAATCTTCCTGGCGAAATACGCGTATGTCCATGGTATTAGTTTCCTTTTCAGGACGTTAAAAAGCGATTATGGCGCGAACCACTGATTTAGCCAATATCTGACGCGAAGCGACGGAAAAAATGGCATAATACGGAATTGTCACGTATTGAAATGAAAAGTAAAACAATTCTTATCCCGATCCGTCGCAACGGACTACGCGATACGATATAACGTCTGGAACCTTTTTTTACAACTCAGGCCGTATGAGCACTTTTAAACCACTAAAAACTCTCACATCGCGCCGCCAGGTGCTGAAAGCCGGACTGGCAGCCCTGACGCTGTCAGGCATGTCGCAAGCCATCGCAAAGGAAGAAACGCTAAAGACCAGTAATGGTCACAGCAAACCGAAAGCCAAAAAAGCGGGTGCTAAGCGTGTTGTTGTTCTTGACCCAGGGCACGGTGGTATTGATACCGGGGCAATTGGCCGCAACGGCTCGAAAGAAAAACACGTGGTGCTGGCGATTGCCAAGAATGTACGCTCGATTTTGCGCAATGAAGGAATTGATGCACGCCTGACCCGCTCCGGCGATACCTTCATTCCACTGTACGATCGCGTTGAGATTGCCCACAAGCACGGTGCCGATCTGTTTATGTCGATTCACGCTGATGGCTTCACCAATCCGAGCGCGGCGGGGGCATCGGTCTTCGCCCTGTCCAATCGCGGCGCCAGTAGCGCCATGGCGAAGTATCTGTCCGATCGTGAAAACCGTGCCGATGAAGTCGCGGGTAAAAAGGCCACCGATAAAGACCATTTATTGCAGCAGGTACTGTTCGATTTGGTACAAACTGACACCATTAAAAACAGCCTGACGCTCGGTTCGCACATTCTTAAGAAAATCAAGCCGGTACACCGCCTGCACAGTCGCAGCACGGAACAAGCCGCTTTCGTGGTACTAAAATCACCTTCCATTCCGTCGGTACTGGTCGAAACGTCATTCATCACCAACCCGGAAGAAGAACGGCTGCTGGGCACAACCGCATTTCGCCAGAAAATCGCCACCGCTATCGCCAATGGCATCATCAGCTATTTCCACTGGTTTGATAATCAGAAAGCCCATTCGAAGAAGCGTTAATTATGAAGCCCGATGCACAGCGCGTTAAACAGTTCCTGCTTAGTCTGCAGGATAATATTTGCCAACAGTTATCTGCCGTCGATGGTGCAACGTTTGTTGAAGATAACTGGCAGCGTGAAGCGGGCGGCGGTGGTCGTAGCCGGGTGCTACGTAACGGCGGTATCTTTGAACAAGCGGGGGTGAATTTCTCCCACGTACACGGTGACGCAATGCCAGCCTCTGCTACCGCACATCGCCCAGAGCTTGCCGGGCGCAGCTTTGAGGCGATGGGTGTCTCGCTGGTCGTGCATCCGCTCAATCCGTATATCCCTACCAGCCATGCCAACGTGCGTTTTTTTATCGCAGAAAAACCGGGTGCCGATCCAGTATGGTGGTTTGGCGGTGGCTTTGATTTAACGCCCTACTATGGTTTTGAAGAAGATGCCATTCACTGGCATCGCACCGCGTTTGAACTCTGCCAACCGTTTGGTGATGACGTGTACCCGCGTTACAAAAAATGGTGCGACGACTACTTCTTTCTGAAGCACCGTAACGAGCAGCGCGGTATCGGTGGGCTGTTTTTCGATGACTTAAATACGCCAGATTTCGACCACTGCTTCGCCTTTATGCAGGCGGTCGGGCAAGGTTACACCGAGGCGTATCTGCCGATCGTCGAACGCCGCAAAGCGATGAGCTGGGGCGAGCGCGAGCGCGATTTCCAGCTTTATCGTCGCGGACGCTATGTGGAATTTAATCTGGTGTGGGATCGCGGCACGTTATTCGGTTTACAGACCGGCGGACGCACGGAATCAATTTTGATGTCAATGCCGCCGCTGGTACGCTGGGAATATGACTGGCAGCCGGAAGCGAACAGCCCGGAAGCCGCCCTTAACGAGTTTATTCAGGTCCGCGACTGGGTGTAATTTACCTGGCCGGAGATAGACGCGTTAGCGTCGCATCCGGCACGGCACAAAATTCATATCATCACGCCCACTGACGCATGCGCTGATGCAGCGTCAGCGAGGGTTTTTCCGCAAACAGCTGCTGGTAATCGGTAGCAAACTGCCCTAAATGCCAGAATCCCCACTGCATCGCAGCATCTTTCACCGTCGCACTTTGTGACCACGGGCTAATAAGCTCCCGGCGCACAGCATTCAGACGAATACGTTTTAACCAGGCATTCGGTCCGATACCCAGGATCGCGTGAAACGCGTTTTGCAGCGTGCGACGACTCACATGTAGCTGGTTGCACAAGTCGAGCACGGTCAGCGGCTCTGACATATTTTCCAGCACATATTCGCGCGCACGCGACAGCAGGCGGCGATAGCTCTGATGGCTGATGCTTTCAGCGGTCATCATCGGCTGAGCGTCCTCCAGCATAGTGCCCATCGCCAGCAGCAGGTTATCACCCAACACTTTGCGCACCGCCGGTTGATGAAGGTTCTCAGGATTTTCACTAAACGTCGCCAGCGCCTGTTGCACAAAGCCCCATAACGCTGCTTTATGCTGCTCTTTTACTTCCAGCGCCGACTGGTTGCGCAGCATATGCAACACCCTTTCCGGGTTATGCAGGAAGTTAGCCTGACGCGCAATGGTGTCTTCAGAGATAACGACACCAAGAATGGTGTAGTCATCCGGCGTACTCAGTTCAAACTCCGTTCCGCCTGGGCGGGTCGCAATTTCAGCACTGCCAAGGCATTGCGTACCAATAAATCCCTGCTCGCCGCGCGTAGCCGGAATACCAAACCAGAACGAGTTCGGCCAAACCAGGCATGACTGGCGCAGCGCAAGACCGGTGTATTCACGGAACACCTGAATATCATCAAGCAGGATTTCCGTGAACTCGCCATGAAATTTTCCCGGATGCAGTTGATCGTAAATCTGCTGCCAGGCGGTAATCGTCAGGGCATGCTCATACACATCTGTTGTGCGCCGTTGGTGAACGTTGTCCACCTCCACCTTCGGCGTAAGTTTAACGTCTTCGGGTAATGCTTCATGATAAAGATGGTGCAGGTTTGCAGTACGGGTCTTTTTCATGATCTTTTAAGCCGGAAGCTTCAATGAAGCCCCCGGCCCTCCGACAGGTTAATTTTTTAAGCGATAGCGACTACTGCGTTTACGCAACGCTCCGTCAGAAAAGAGCTGTTCCAGCGCATTTCTGGCTTTATCAAGTGACCAGCCAAAGTGCGCGGCCACTTCCCCTGCCGTCATTCCTTGACGGGTCGATGCCAACAACGCCAGGAGCTCATCAGAAGATTCAGATGTCACAGGCGTTTCCTGCGTCTTTTCCGCTTTGGCTTCTGGCATCATTTCTGGCTTTGGTGCAGATTTCTTCGGCGCACGTTTAAAACCGCCGATCAGCCACTGGGTGTCATCATCCGGCCGTCCTATCTCTTTACGGCTGATAACACGACCTGTACGCGCAGCAGCAGCACTGCCAGCATCCAGCGCAGCACGGCATGCCGCCAGATCGCCTTCCACCACCAGCGTCAGCCTGCCAGGATCGAGCACTTCGTGGCTAAGCAGTCGCACGTTCGCAGCTTTCAGCATGGCGTCCGCAGCATCAACAGCAGCCACCATGCCATCCACTTCCAGTAATCCCAGTGCATTGATCATCACAACCTCTCTTACGCGCGTTGTACCGGATTACGGGCAATATCCAGAACGGCATCGGCAAAGGCGTTACAAGCAGCTTTACATGCGGCCTGACTGCCGGTCAAAAACGCCGCTGAGTAGTTGGTTTCTGACGGTGGTGGAACGTAGGTCACCAGTTGTACATCGGCAGATTTCAGTGCAGCATCAATACCAAATGTCGCTTCCAGCGGCGGGGCCACCAGATAAGCCATGGGATCGCCAAGTCGACATCCCGCTGTCGCAGAAAGATACGAACCCGTGCGCGATACGACGTGCGCCAGGAAGGCGGTATTTTCTGCGTCATTTGCCCACTGGAACGCCGCGCCACTTTCAATATTGGCAACCATGGCGTCCAGACCCGCGCGAACTTCAGCCGGGTTCGGCCCACCGAGCATAATCAGCACTTCACCTGCAGTGGGAGAAGGCCCGTGCGCCGCACCGGCATACAATGAGCGGCCATAAACCACTTCCACCATCGCCTGTTTTGTCGCTTCGTCTGCGGCAATATACGCCACGTCATCAGAATCTGCTGTGATGAGCCCGAGGCTACGTATATGTGGCGGTAATTTAAGTTCGCGAGCAAAACCGTCATTTACCGAGGCAATCACGCGCATCGCGGTGACTGATGGTCTTATCAAATCTAATGCTGGCATGATGCCTCCTTAACGGGTCATATTGATGCCGGATGCTTTTTGCTCCAGCATGCGCTTGGCCAAATCGACGATTACCGCAGCCGCTTCTACCGGAGGCGTACCGCCCTGGTGAATGTTCGAGATACAGGTGCGGTCAGCTTCAACGGTGGTCGCCACGCGCGGTGAATAGACGGCGTAGCAGGAAAGACTTTCCGACTGGCCGAGGCCCGGACGTTCACCCACCAGCAGGATCACCGCTTTCGCGCCGAGCAGTTCACCGATCTGATCTTCAATTTTCACGCGGCCATAGCGAACAAAGAACGGTGTCCCGACTTTTAATCCGGCCTGTTTTAAGCCTGACAACAGCGGCGGCAGGATCTCTTCGTAGTTGGCGGTGATGGCGTCGGTAGACAGACCATCAGAGATAATCACCTGCACATCCGGGTTCATTACACACTGTGATTTCAGCGCTTCAATGGCTTCTGCGCTCAGACGACGCCCCATGTCCGGGCGCGTCAGGTACAGGTTTTTGTCACTGATTTCCGAGCGCACCTCCAGCAGCCCTTGTGCTTTTACCCACTCTTCCGGCACTTCTTTCAATACCGTATCTTTCGAACGTGAGTGGTCAGCCAGGAAGCGCAGTAGCGCCTGAGTACGTGGACGCGGACCCGCACGACCGGTACATACACGCGCGGCAGTGCTGCGGCGCAGTTCTGTCAGCACTTCTGCGCGGTGTGGGTTTTCAACGCCAATCCACGCTTTCGCTTCGGCTGAACCTAAGTCCATCGCACAGCTTTCACCCGTTGGTGCGGCACACTGCGTGGTGCTGCATTTCACTTCCGGTGACGGTGCCTGAGCCTGCGGCTGTGACTCCCCCATTGACGCCATTACGCTGCGTACAATTTCTTCAATCTGTTTTTGATCCATCGTATGTCATCCCCGCGTCATCAGAAGAACAGTGACGGATCGCCCGCCCGTTTGGTCAGGCGACCGTTTGCCATAATGCCCATGGTTTCCAGCCAGCGTTCAAACTCCGGCGACGGACGCAGGTTCAGCAGCTGGCGCACGGTCGCGGTATCGTGGAAGGCGGTGGTCTGGTAGTTGAGCATGATGTCGTCACCGAGCGGCATGCCCATGATGTAGTTGCAGCCAGCGGTGGCGAGCAGAATCATCAGGTTTTCGTTGAGGTTCTGGTCGGCATCAGCATGGTTGGTGTAGCAGCAGTCACAGCCCATTGAGATGCCGCTCAGCTTGCCCATGAAGTGGTCTTCCAGACCGGCGCGAATAATCTGGCGGTCGTTGTAGAGATACTCTGGCCCGATAAAGCCCACCACGGTGTTCACCAGGAATGGATCGTAGTGACGCGCCAGCCCGTAGTTACGCGCTTCCATCGTCACCTGATCGGCACCGAAGTTAGCGCCAGCGGAAAGTGCAGAACCCTGCCCGGTTTCAAAGTACAGGCAGTTTTCCCCGGCAATACGGTTAAACTCCGCGCCCACGGCACGTGCTTCATCCAGCATTGCTAACTCAACGCCAAACTCTTTTAAGCCTTTTTCACTCCCGCAGATACTCTGGAAAATCAGCCCGCCCGGCGCGCCGCGACGAATGGCTTCAATCTGAGTGGTAACGTGCGCCAGTACGCAGCCCTGGGTCGGGATGTTAAATTTGTCGATTACGCCATACACGGTATCGAGGACGCGGCTTAAGTTCTCCACATCATCCGTTACCGGGTTGACGCCAATGACCGCATCACCCGCACCAAAGGAAAGGCCTTCATAGATCTGAGCCGCGATACTCTGTACATCGTCACGGGTATCATTCGGCTGTAAACGGCAGCTAAAGGTGCCCGGCAAACCAATGGTGGTGTTCGCCTTTTTGATCACCGGCATTTTCTTACCGCCGTAGATAAGATCCGCGTTGGAGCAAATCTTAGCCACGCCTGCGACCACTTCTGACGTTAACCCTTTGCGCATAAACGCAATGTCATCGACAGAGGTTTCATCACTCAGCACATACTCGCGCAGCTCACTGATACTCCAGTTTTTGATGCGGTTATAGGCCGTTTCGTTGACGTCATCCTGAATCAGACGCGTAACGCAGTCTTCTTCATAGGAAATCACCGGGTTGTTGCGGATATCCGCCACCGTCATTTCCGACAACACCTGCTTGGCAGCCACACGCTCCTGCGAGCTTGTTGCGGCCACTCCTGCCAGCACATCCCCCGAACGCAGTTCGTTGGCTTTTGCCAGCACCTCTTTTACATCCTTAAACTGATAAACATTGCCGAACAATGTGGTCTTTAGTTTCATAAGTCGTTCCCTCAGGAAGGAAATGCGAGTGATTTCACCGTCACCGGCACAACCGATCCGCCAAAAAGAGGCGTACCAATGTCGATATAGTCCCCCGCCCGGACAACCACCTCATCGATGACTGCCAGCGGGTGTTGCTGTAACTGTGGGCGTAACAGCATGCCCAGGGCTTTACCAAAATCCTGCTCGGCTACCACCAGCAGGGGATGCGGATTCGGATAACGCGCGATGAAGGCCAGCAGCGCGTCAATAACCGTTAACAGTGCGGCATAGCGCACCGGTAACGAACCGGGCAGCGCCAGCACATAAGCATCCGTTTGTGGATCCAGATCGAGCTGCATCAACGCCTGCTGCCAGGCAGCAACCAAATCGGACTCATCCACCGGAATCGCCACCGGCAGATTGCGCAGCGGAAGCTGAACGCCCTCCAGCCAGATGGTGCTGCCCGAAAGCGACAGCGTATGCGCACCAGCGCCAATCACCGTGGCGCGCACGGTTTGCGCCGGGAACTGCACGTTCATCTCTCGCAGACGCGGATGCTCATGCAGCGCCGTGGCGAGCAGTGGCCCAATGTCGGAAAAACAGAAAGGATCGGCAGGTTGATTGCGGTAGCATTCGCCCACCCCGCCGGACAACGTAATCACTTCCGGTTTCACGCCCGCAGGCAATAGACCGGTTTGCATCAGTGCCTGTGCCAGTGGTGAAAGCGTGCCTTCAATCACTTCCACAATCAGCGCCGCCATACGCCGCGCCACCTGAACCAGTTGCGTGGCGCTAAGCGAACGAGCGTCAGTGCCAGGACCAAAAACGTCATCGACAATCATCTGTCCCGGCTGATGCGCATGAACCACGCGCCCCTGGCCGTCCGTTTCCAGCAGACGCCCACCGACGTTCAGGCAGGCCGAACCGCTGACTTTTCCCGCGTCGAACAGCACGTAGTTCGAAGTCCCCCCGCCGATGTCGATATTCAGTACACGGCACAACTTCTGCTCTGACAGGGTCTGAGCACCCGCACCATGGCCAGCAATCACCGATTCCAGATGTGGACCGGCGCTTGCCACCACGAAATCGCCCAACGACTGGGAGAGCGTCATCACCGCCGGACGAGCATTGCGGGTTTTCGCACTTTCCCCGGTAATGATGATCGCGCCGGAATCGACGGTTTCTGGTGCGATGCCCGCGGCCTGATACTGTGCCAGGATCAACGCTTTCAGTTCGGCTTCTTTCAGCCCGCCCTGCTTATCAACGGGGGTAAAGAAAACCGGGCTTTGCCAGCTAATTTCGCGTTTGATGAATTCGTAGCGCGGCACCTGCGACACTGCCGCACGGTTAACCAGCTCAAGGCGGGAGAAGATCACCTGAGTGGTGGTGGTGCCGATATCGATACCGACGCTCAGTAGCTGGCGAGTGTTCACGATTGCGCCTCCGGGTTGGTTTCCACTTCTGCAGACACGTTTTCGTCTTTCGGTACCAACAGCATAGCCACACCAATCGCCGTCACGCCGCCAATCAGCTTGCCGACAATCATCGGGAAGATCATGGCGTTCATGTTCGCTGCGGCGAAGCCTAAGTGGTCACCCAAAGCGAAGGCCGCAGAGACCGCAAAGGCGCAGTTGATCACTTTGCCGCGGGTATCCATATTCTTCATCATGCCGAACATTGGGATGTTGTTCGCCAGCGTCGCCACCATACCAGCAGCTGCAATATTATTGATTTTTAACAGATTACCAACGCTCATCAGCGGTTTTTCGAACCAGCGAGTCAGCAGCAGTACCATTGGGTACGCACCAAGCAGTACGCAGGAGATAGAACCGATAACTTCGATGGCGCGCATCACTTCACCCGGCGTGTCTCCCGGAGCCATGAAGATAGGATCAAGACCCGGGATCAGCTCCCAGCCGAGCAGGAACTTAATCACTGCCGCAGCCAGACCGATGGTGATCAGTGCCACCAGGAACTTGGCGAAGATCTGGAAGCCGTTGATCATTTTTTCCGGAATGAATTTAAGTCCCAGCGCCACCAGCACGGCAACAATCAGTACCGGGATCATGTTCATCAGGATCAGCGCAAAGGTGAATTCCACCGGCTGCCCGTTGATTTCGACGCCGGAGTACATCGCTATCAAACCACCCGCAATACACCCAATAGGAATGGTGACGATACCGGCCAGCACGCCCAGCGCCAGATAACGACGGTCAGACGGTTCAATAATCCCCAGTGCAACCGGAATGGAGAACACCAGTGTCGGCCCCATCATCGCCCCGAGGATCAGACCAGAGTAGAGCCACGCCGCAACGTCGCCGCCCGCCAGTTCTTTCGCCAGGAAGAAACCGCCCATATCGCACGCCAGCAGCGTTCCGGCAAACATCGACGGGTTCGCGCCCAACATTTCGTACAGCGGAATAATCACCGGACCGAGTACATGCGCCAGTACCGGCGCCAGCGCGGTCATACCGACCATAGCCAGACCCAGCGCGCCCATCGCCATAAAACCTTCTTCAAACTGACCGCCCGATCCCTCAATACTCTTACCGAACTTGCCGAGGAAGCGTGCCGAACCGCCGAACTGCGACAGGATCCTGTCCACGGCGGCAATCAGCATAAAGAACATCATGATGTACATGATGATTTCGTTAATTCCCATAACCTTCACTCCCTGTCATATGTGTATTTATTGTGCCGCCGCATACAACGCGATAATGTCGGCCTGCGTAGCGGTTCGTGGGTTACTGCGAATACAAATGTCCTCCAGCGCAGCGTGTGCCCATGCGCTGTAATGCGCGGGTTCAGCACCAACGTCAGAGAGTCGTTTGGTCTGGCCCACTTCGTTAATCAGATCGCTAACAGCGCTGATGGCGTCACGATCGTCTGATTTCTTATTGGTTAATGCCCGCCCGATATGGCTGAAGCGCTCACGGCACACCATGCGGTTAAACCCCATTACCGTGGGTAACAGCATGGCATTAGCCTGCCCGTGAGGAATGTGCAGCGTCGCACCCGGCTGGTGCGCCATCGCGTGACACAAGCCCAGCCCGGCACTGGAAAACGCCATTCCTGCCATACAGGATGCCAGTAACATGCTTTCACGCGCCGCCAGATCATGGCCGTAGCCCACCGCTTTCGGCAGCGATTTGCCGATCATCGCAATCGCGCCAATCGCCAGGCTGTCGGTAAACGGCGTCGCGTTCAGGGCGCTATATGCTTCAACTGCATGGGTCAGCGCATCGATGCCGGTCATTGCCGTCACGTGCGCAGGCACACCTTCCGTTAGCGCAGCATCCAGAATCGCCACATCCGGCATCAGCGTGGCATGCGCCAGCACTTTCTTCAGCCCTGTCGCGGCATCAATAATCACCGTGACGTTGGTCGTTTCTGAGCCTGTTCCAGCTGTGGTCGGTACGGCAATCAGTGGCAACCGTGGGCATAACACGCTGCGTTCGTCCATGTCAGCCAGCGTCTGGGTCGGATTGGTCACCAGCAGTGCCACCGCTTTGGCGGCATCCAGCACGGAGCCGCCGCCAAAGGCCACGACGCCGTCGCACTTCGATTCACGCAGTTGCGCTACCGCAGCGCAGACATCAGTGATGCACGGTTCGCCCACTGGGCACGGCCACAGCGTCATCGCCACACCTTTCATCGCCAGGCTACGTTCAAGCGAGGCAGTCATTCCCGCCTGATGCAGGAAGCTATCCACCATGACGAACATATGCGTCAGTCCGCGCGTTTGCGCTTCCTGCCCGCAGATGCTGAGCGCACCCAATCCGCACAATGTGACAGGGGGAACACTAAACGTTTTAACGCGTTGCAGATTCAGGGTGTCAAATGCCTGAAAGAGCGCGGTCTGCAATTCAGCTTGCATAGATTCCTTCCGCTTTTTCTTTTCCGCTATTTGCAATCGCCAGCGGGGTCATGAACAGGCTGTGCTGCGGTAAGTGCACGTGCAGTTCCGGAAAACGCTTACGGAACAGCTCATCGACTCCCGGCTGCATGCAGGAACCACCGGCTAGCCATAAATCGGTAACTCCCTGTCCTGCAATATGGTGAGCTACGATTTCCGCCATCTTTTCGTAGACCGGCTTCACCACCGGCCAAATTTCTTTACCGTTGCTGCGCTTGTACTGCTCAGCTTCTTCGAGCTGAATGCGGCGATTTCCGGCCAGCGTCAGGGATATGTGGTGTCCACCGGTCGCCTCGTCGGCGGAGTAGGTCACTTTGCCCTGCTTCACAATGGCGATCCCGGTCGTACCACCACCAATATCGACGACTCCGGCGTTATCCAGCTTTAGCAGATCCGCCACGGCGGTTGGCTCATCCAGAACATGGCTAACCTCAAGTCCGGCGGACTCCAGCACGTTGATGGAAATACGCGGGTCCGTTCCCGGCGGGAACGAGGTCGCCGCATGGGTAAAACGACAACCTAACTGTTGTTCAAGCGTATCGAGATGGCGACGAACGATGGTCACCGCACCGAAGAAATCCCAAACGATGCCATCACGCACAACATCAGCCCAGTCCAGACAGACCGCAACCGGCTGCCCGTCGCTGTCGACAACCATCGACACCACATCGCAGGTTCCCAAATCAACGCCCAGCCACAGCGGTGAATCGCTCGCAGCGGGCGTCTGGTTACATAACGTTGCCGCTTTTTGCAGTCTGGGTGTGAGCCAAAGCTGTTCGTCGTGCGCCATCTCTTTCACTCCTTATACAATTCTGAAGGCGTCCACCAACACACAGCGACGCAGGCGTACAAACGTGCGCGCACTGGTCACCCCTTCCCCGGTTGGCGTGGTAATGGTCATGGTGGTCCAGCCTTCGCCGCCCAGTCCAAGACCGGCAATGCACGGTCCGTTCTTGACGAAAATGCTGGTATCGATGGCATTAGCCATGCGGTTCATGTTGTCGATATTGCGTGAGTGCATCGCCGCCGTATGGTGGCAACCACCTTCGAGCGTGACCGCCAGCGCAATGGCTTCGTCAACGTTAGCCACCCGCACTACCGGCAGCACCGGCATCATCAGTTCAGTCACCGCAAACGGATGCGTGGCGGAGGTTTCGACGAACAATAAGCAGGTTTGCTCCGGGACGTTCAGGCCAATCGCTGCGGCGATTTTTGCCGCATCGCGCCCGACCCAGTCACGGCTGACCGTGCCTTTACCGCGTTCGTCGACGTTTTTAAGCAGTACCGGCTGCAGCTGTTCAGCCTGAGCGGTCGTCAGTTTGACCGCGTGCTGGCCTTCCATCAGACGCATCAGCTCGTCAGCAACGCTATCCACGACGATCAACACTTTTTCATCGGCGCAGATAATGTTGTTATCAAACGACGCACCTTTGACGATGGATTGCGCGGCGCGAGCCAAATCGGCGGTTTCATCCACCACCACCGGTGGGTTACCTGCACCTGCGGCAATCAGACGTTTGTTGGTGTGCTTACGCGCAGATTCCACCACCGCTTCACCGCCGGTAACCACCAGCAGGCCAATGCCTGGATACTTGAACAGACGCTGAGCGGTTTCGATATCCGGATTGGCAACGGTAACCAGCAGGTTTGCCGGACCACCCGCAGCCACTACAGCCTGGTTAAGCAGGCCGATCGCGCGCTGAGAAACGCCTTTTGCTGCCGGATGCGGCGCAAAAACCACGCTGTTGCCGGCGGCAATCAGACTGATGGCGTTATTAATGACGGTCGCAGCCGGGTTGGTGGACGGCGTTACCGACGCCACTACGCCCCACGGCGCGTTTTCAATCAGCGTCAGGCCGTTATCGCCGGTCAGTACCTGTGGAGACAAGCATTCCACGCCCGGCGTGCCGCGTGCCTGCGCCACGTTTTTGGCAAATTTATCTTCAACGCGTCCCATGCCGGTTTCACTGACGGCAAATTCCGCTAATTCTCTGGCGTGTTTTTCGCCCGCTTCACGAATGGCGTGAATGGCTAACTGACGCATAGCGACGCTTTTCAGCCCTTGCTGGGCCAGTTTTGCGGCCGCCACTGCGTCATCCAGGGAGGCAAAAACGCCCATTTCTTGAACGGCATTAACGGGCTGGCTGCTGTCTTTCATTTTCAGCAGCACCGCTTTCACGACCTGTTCAATATCCTGTTGATTCATGATTTTCTGCCTTATTTGTGGAAGATCACCTGACCACCTGCCACCACTTCATCGACAATGCCAATCACGCACAGATCGACAGGCGATGATTCGTTATGGTGCGCCTGACGGGCGGAGCTTCCACTGACCAGCAGAACCCACTCTCCGTTTCCCGCTCCGATGCTGTCGATCGCAACAGCACACTGCCCGTCAGGATTTCCCTGGGCATCAATCATTTCCACCATCAGCAACTTATCGTGCGCAAGTCCCTGATGGCGTACGGTACAAACGATTTGTCCTGTGACGATTGCCAGTTTCATACCCGCCTCCGTGGCATATTTCAGGTAAAACCTCCCCCTACCCTCCGCAGAAGGTAATGTGAAAAGGAGAGAGGGTGACGCCAGCAATGATGTGGCGTCACATGGACTACTTACATGTCGTTGCTATCGCCTTTAAAGCTGATCGGGAAGACTTCTTCCAGATCGCCATGCGGGCGCGGAATCACGTGTACAGAAACCAGTTCACCAATGCGCTGTGCTGCAGCTGCGCCCGCATCCGTTGCCGCTTTGCAGGCCGCCACGTCGCCACGAACCATTGCAGTAACCAGACCGCCACCGATCTGCTTCACGCCAACCAGTTTCACGCGTGCCGCTTTAACCATTGCGTCAGAAGCCTCAATCAGTGCAACCAGGCCCCGGGTTTCAATCATTCCTAATGCTTCCATTGTGCTTTCCTCTTAAGTAGAAGGGGTCCAGAACGGGACCTAAACAACCAGTGTTTGTGAGGCGTCTTCACGACTCACGTCAGTCTGGCGCGGCACTGCTGCCACCAACGCCAGTTCGATAATTTCCTGTACGCTACAGCCGCGAGAAAGGTCATGAAGCGGTGCGGCAAGCCCTTGAATCAACGGACCGACAGCACGATACCCTCCCAGGCGCTGAGCGATTTTGTAACCAATGTTGCCTGCCTCCAGTGACGGAAAGACCATCACATTGGCATTGCCGTGTAGCGGGCTGGCAGGCGCTTTTTGCGCGGCGACATCCGGTACAAAAGCGGCATCAAACTGCAGTTCACCATCAACAGTAAGCTGCGGTGCGCGTTCACGAACGATGTCCGTGGCCTGCTGCACGTTGGCCACGTTGGGATGGCGCGCGCTGCCATTACTTGAAAAGGACAGCATGGCGACACGCGGTTCTTCTCCGGTAATGGCCTGCCAGGTCTGCGCACTGGCAATCGCAATATCCGCTAACTGCGCAGCAGTTGGCTGCGGCACCACGCTGCAATCGGCAAACCCTAATGACGGCCCGAGGTACTGCGGCAGCATCAGGAAAATCGACGACAGCGTTTTGCATCCCGGCTGTAACCCAATGATGCGTAGCCCTGCACGCAGCACATTCGCGGTTGATGACAGGTTGCCCGCAATACACACATCGGCTTTACCTGCGCTGACCATCGCGGCGGCGAACATTAGCGGATCGTTGAGTTTCTCAAGTGCATCAGGCGGCGTTTTCTCTCCCGCACGAGCCAGCCAACGCAGCGCAAATTCCTCTCGCATTTGCGGGTTGCTTTGTGGGTCGATCACCTGAATACCGTCCATTGCCACGCGGTGGCTGAGAGCAAACTGGCGCAGCGCGAACGGGCTGGCGACGAGAATGGGATGCGCCAACCCGTGCTGATGCAGGTAGTTCGCGGCTTTCAACACCCGAACATCCAGCGCATCCGGGAACACTACCCGAGCGGGTGCGCGCTGAGCGAGTTGGCGAGCACGTTCAATGATCATTGCTTCTCCCCCAGTCGCTGTTGGATTTGGCTGACGCTTAGCGGATGCTTCGCCACACTCAGAATCATCATCACGTAGACCGTACTCGACAGGCGATTCAGCGCCTGCAAAATGTCCGGTCGCAATACTTCAAAACTGCGGGTGATAAACACCTGCGCCGCTACGGTTTCCGTTTCACGTACTTTGGTGCGCAGCAGATTAAGCAGTGCAGCGTCACGACCGTGGCTGGCTTCCGGCACCAGATGATCGTGGTCCAGGTAACGCAGCGGCTGGTGCGAGAGTCGGTGTAAATCTTCGTCGCTTAAACCGACGATTGACTGCGCGGACAGCGGTTCGTCCATGGCATCGGCACGCATAATGTTGCCCAAACGTGAGCGGATATCCGCCAGCCATGGCTGCCACGGCTCCACCAGTTCAATCTGCAGCCACACCGCCAAACCAATGGTGCTGTCCAGCGCCGCACGAAATCCCAGTCGCGGATCGCTTTTGGCAACCATCTTGTCTGCCGTCAGATGCGTCAACGTGTCAGGTTTCTTCGCCACCGGTTGATGACACAGCTCGCAGGTCGCCTGCGGATGTGTATCGCTGCTGGTTAAACCATGCACCGGCTGCGGCTGCTGTTCCTCGTCGTCAACAAACAAGCTTCCCTGCTCGTCGATATACTTAATGCGCAGACGACGGCTTTCCAGCAACTCCCGGGCAGACGGCGTCAGGCGAGCATCAGCGGGGAGGTGAATTTCAGCCCCTTCGCTGAGCGTATGGTTCGCTCTGAGCCATGCTTCGGTAATGAAATCCTTCATACATCCGCCTTAGCAGGACTGCCAGTTCGCAGGCCAGGCCACATACAGGAATTTCACAGTCGATGGCGTACCAAACTCGATGCTGGAACCCTTCGGGATAAACATCACATCCCCGGCTTTCGCAATCATGGTTTCGCCTTCATGACGAACGTGCAGTTCGCCTTCCAGAATCATGTCGATTTCGTCGTAATTCAGCGTCCATGGGAAAAACGCGTTATCCCACTGCATGAAGCCGGCGGCCATGCTACTGCCGTCCTGATCGGTCACTAAGTCGGTTAAGCCGACGCAGTGCGGTTGAGCACCGTCAAAACGACCAAACTTCACACTGCTGCCGTCAATGACCTTCACGCCGCCCTTGCCGGTAACCGACGTGAAGCTCGGCTGCATTCCGCCCTGCTCCAGCGACTGCTTCTCCTTCATGACTTTATCCATCAGCTGCGCGACCAGACTTTCGGTGAACTGCCCTTCCGGCAGTTGCGCGATGATGGTTTCGCGAATGCGCTGACTTTCCGATTTGCCATCATCCACTGGAGCGGCCGCAGCGGCAGTTGCTGCAACTGGCGCTGATTCATCGCATTCAGTGATAGTGACGCCCAGCAGCTCCGCAACCTCGCGAGCCTCCGGGGTGATGATGCTGGCGCGCAGAACAACCGACAATTCCTGTTCGCCGCGTGCGTGGGCCGCACGAATATCGTTAGCTGTGATGAGTTTTTTCACCTGCCCTTTCCTCCTTTTGGCTGAGCTCAGTCAGATAATCCACCAGGTGCTGCACGCTGCGCGGGTCATGGCTATTGAGTTCAAAAATTGGCTCCTGGAACCCTATCCCGCGAAGTAGTTGTCGCGTTGCGGCGACGTCGGCATCCGGCATGTCCGTTTTGCTGATAACGGCGATTTGTCGTTTACTGGCGCCGATATCCAACAGCCCGGCAGGTAAGCGACTTTCTTTATCATTTGCCGCGTGTATATAAATCAACGTATCAACATCTTGCAGCGTGGTAATTAAGGCGTGATACCAGCGCGGATGGCTAAAATATTCTCCGGGTGTATCGATATCACCGTTTTCATTAAACTCCACGGCCTGCGTTTTTCTGGCGAGGGAATAATTTCCCTGGAGCGCATTAAAAAGCGTTGTTTTCCCCGCCCCGACCGTACCGACAAAAGCAATACGTTTCATCGCCGCCTCTGATTAACTTTTTGTCAGGTTGCACAAAGTGAAATTTAATACCCGACCCAGGCCGCTAACGGTCTGTAATAATGCTTCTTCGACCGCACCAACAGAGCCGTAGATCACCAGCGCACCGCTGAATCTATCGAGAAAACCGATATGTACATCTGCTGCCTTCATAGCAAAATCACCGGCAATCATCGCGGTTTCTCCCGGCGTCAGCGTCATGATGCCGATAGCACCCGCTTCGGGAACGCCGATCTTTTTCGCCAGTTCTTCACCGGGGTGCGCAATCAGATGCGCCAGCGTGACCTGTTTTCCCGGCACAAATTCCTGAATGATGCGTTCTTTTTCCATTGCTCACCGCCTCTGCTAAAACTGTCCTCATCGTGGCAATTTTTTGTCAGAGTAAATAACAAAATTCGGCAAGTGGGTTTAAAAGGTGAAGTAGATCACTAAGAAATGAAAAATAAAAAGGCGCGGGAGAACCCCGCGCCGGAATTAATTAAAGTGAAATTACAGCGGTTGCGTTTGGGCTTCTACGACCGCCAGCGCCACCATATTAACGATACGACGAACAGAGGCGATCGGCGTTAATACGTGAACCGGTTTAGCGACCCCCATCAGCACCGGACCCACGGTAACACCTTCCGAACTGGAAACGCGTAGTAAGTTGTAACTAATACGGGCCGCTTCCATATTCGGCATCACCAGAATATTGGCTGAGCCTTTCAGCGGGCTGTCCGGCATCCTGTCGTTACGAATGCTCTCTACCAGCGCCGCATCGCCGTGCATTTCACCGTCGATCATCAGCTCAGGCGCACGCGCCTTAATCAGCTCAAGCGCGTCGCGCATTTTGCTGGCGGATGGGCAGTTGGAGGAGCCAAAGTTAGAGTGCGACAGCAACGCCACTTTCGGTTCGATACCGAAGCGACGCACCGTTTCTGCCGCCATCACGGCGATTTCAGCCAGCTGTTCCGGCGTAGGGTCATCGTTAACGTAGGTATCCGCAATAAAGGTGTTTCCGCTTGGCAGCAGCAGCGCGTTCATCGCCCCTGCCGTATGGACACCTTCACGATGACCAAACACCTCTTTTACCACGCTGAAATGCTCATGGTAGTCGCCAATCGTACCGCAGATCATTGCATCTGCTTCGCCGCGCTGCACCATGATCGCACCGATCACCGTGGTGTTAGCGATCACTGCGCGCTGCGCCTGTTCCTGGGTAATACCGCGGCGCTTCATGATCTGGTAATACTCGCTCCAGTACTCTTTGAAGCGCGGATCGGATTCATTATTGACGATCTCGAAATCGACGCCCGCTTTGATCTGCAGACCCAGCTTCTGGATACGCATTTCGATCACGCTCGGACGACCAATCAGGATCGGCTTCGCCAGGCCTAAGGTGATCAATTCCTGCGTTGCATGCAGTACACGCGCTTCTTCCCCTTCCGTCAGCACCACGCGCTTCGGCGCTTTACGTGCCAGCGAGAATATCGGCTTCATGAATAAGTTGGTTTTGTAAACGAATTCGGTCAGCTTATCGATGTAAGCGTCAAAATCAGCAATCGGACGTGTCGCCACGCCGGAATCCATCGCCGCTTTCGCTACCGCTGGCGCGATTTTGACAATCAGACGTGGGTCAAACGGTTTAGGAATAATGTATTCCGGGCCGAAGCTCAGATCCTGGTCGCCATAAGCCGAAGCCACGACTTCGCTCTGTTCAGCATGCGCCAGTTCAGCAATGGCGTGTACCGCGGCCAGTTTCATCTCTTCGTTGATAGCGGTAGCACCAACGTCCAGCGCACCACGGAAGATGAACGGGAAGCACAGGACGTTGTTAACCTGGTTCGGGTAGTCAGAACGGCCGGTACAGATAATGGCGTCGGAACGCACCTCTTTTGCCAGCGGCGGCAGGATTTCCGGTTCCGGGTTTGCCAGCGCGAGGATCATCGGCGCACGGGCCATTTTCTTGACCATTTCCTGAGTCAATACTTTTGGACCCGAGCAGCCGAGGAAAATGTCTGCGCCGTCAATCACGTCATCCAGCGTTCGCTTACCGTCATCTACCACCGCATAAGCCGCTTTGGTTTCCGCCATATTCGGTTCGCGGTCTTTGTAAATCACGCCTTTGGAGTCGCAGACCACAATGTTGTGCTTCTGCATACCCAGCGCCACCAGCAGGTTCATACAGGCAATCGCCGCAGCACCTGCACCGGACACCACCATGCGCACATCAGAAATATTCTTCTCTACCACCCGCAGACCGTTAAGAATTGCGGCCGTACTGATAATCGCAGTGCCGTGCTGGTCATCATGGAATACCGGAATATTCATGCGCTCACGCAGCTTTTGCTCAATGTAGAAACATTCCGGCGCTTTGATGTCTTCGAGGTTGATACCGCCAAATGTCGGTTCGAGGGCCGCCACGACATTGATAAATTTATCCGGATCGAGTTCATCGACTTCAATATCGAACACGTCAATTCCGGCGAATTTCTTAAACAGAACGCCTTTACCTTCCATCACGGGTTTACCGGCTAGCGCACCGATGTTACCCAGTCCCAGCACCGCAGTACCGTTGGAAATAACCGCAACCAGATTACCGCGCGCGGTATATTTGTAGGCCGCCAACGGGTCTTTTTCAATTTCCAGACACGGAGCTGCAACACCGGGTGAATAGGCCAGCGCAAGGTCACGTTGGGTGGCAAGAGGTTTGGTCGGAGAAACCTGAATTTTGCCTGGTACTGGAAATTCGTGGAAATCGAGAGCGCTTTGTTTTAACTGGTCATCCATCTTGTTGTTCCTTTCACGTATCGATCAAAAAGTGTCGCAGGTAACCCTTCTATACCCTGGATAATTCGAGTTGCATGAAGGCGGCAAGGAAGTGAATCCCCAGGAGCATAGCGAACTATGTGACTGGGGTGAGCGAGCGTAGCCAACGAACATGCAACTTGAAGTATGACGGGTATACTGAGCCGCACATTATCACCTCAGTTAGCGGCGCAAACTTTGAAGGTCCCCAAACTCTCACTACTCAAAGAAAGAATTTGTTATCAATTTATAACAACCATGTTACCTGCTTAAGCCAGCAATACCATCCCTGTCTGCTATGCTTTTTGCTGACAACGCCCGCAATTTTCCCAAAAGTGTGAATCACAACACGCATCTAACGCTTTACTTTTCAAGGAGTATTTCCTATGACCCGTAAAGAGCTTGCCAATGCCATTCGTGCGCTGAGTATGGATGCCGTCCAAAAAGCCAACTCAGGCCATCCCGGCGCACCGATGGGTATGGCCGATATCGCCGAAGTGCTGTGGAACGATTTTCTCCGCCATAATCCAGGCGATCCTCACTGGTACGATCGTGACCGGTTTATCCTGTCCAACGGTCACGCCTCAATGCTGCTCTACAGCCTGCTGCATCTTTCCGGCTACGATCTGCCGTTAGAAGAGTTAAAGAATTTCCGCCAGCTGCACTCGAAAACGCCAGGACATCCGGAAATTGGCTACACGCCGGGCGTGGAAACCACCACGGGTCCACTGGGTCAGGGACTCGCAAACGCCGTCGGGATGGCCATAGCTGAACGGACGCTGGCTGCACAGTTTAATCAGCCGGATCACGAAATTGTCGACCACTTCACCTACGTCTTTATGGGTGACGGCTGTCTGATGGAAGGGATTTCTCACGAAGCCTGTTCGCTGGCGGGCACGCTGGGACTGGGTAAACTGATCGGTTTCTACGATCACAACGGTATCTCGATTGATGGCGAAACCAAAGGCTGGTTTACCGACGATACCGCGAAACGCTTTGAAGCGTATCACTGGCATGTGGTGCACGAAATAGACGGCCACGATCCTGAGGCGGTGAAGAAAGCCATTCTTGAAGCCCAAAGCGTGACCGATAAGCCGTCGCTGATTATCTGTCGGACGGTGATTGGCTTTGGCTCACCGAATAAGGCCGGGAAAGAAGAGGCGCACGGCGCGGCGTTGGGTGAAGAAGAAGTGGCGTTGACCCGTCAGAAGCTGGGCTGGCATCATCCAGCCTTTGAGATCCCGAAAGACATTTACCGGGCATGGGATGCACGCGAAAAAGGGGAAAAAGCGCAGCAGAACTGGAAGGCGAAATTCACGGCTTACCAACACGCATACCCGGAACTGGCAGCGGAGTTTACCCGCCGGATGCGCGGCGAACTCCCCGACGAATGGGAAAAAACAACCCAGAAATACATTACCGAATTACAGGCTAATCCGGCCAAAATCGCCAGCCGCAAGGCTTCGCAAAATACACTGAACGCCTACGGGCCAATACTCCCTGAACTGCTTGGTGGTTCGGCAGATCTCGCGCCCAGCAACCTGACTATCTGGAAAGGCTCAACATCCCTGAAAGAAGATCCCGCTGGCAATTATATTCACTACGGCGTGCGTGAATTCGGCATGACTGCCATTGCCAACGGCATCGCTCATCACGGTGGTTTTGTGCCGTACACTGCGACCTTCCTGATGTTTGTCGAGTATGCCCGTAACGCCGCACGCATGGCGGCACTCATGAAAGCCAGGCAGATCATGGTCTATACCCACGACTCGATTGGTCTGGGAGAAGATGGACCGACGCACCAGGCCGTCGAACAACTCGCCAGCCTGCGCCTGACGCCAAATTTCAGCACCTGGCGTCCGTGCGATCAGGTGGAGGCGGCGGTCGGCTGGAAGCTCGCGGTGGAGCGTCATGACGGACCCACGGCGTTGATCCTCTCCAGACAGAATCTGGCACAGATTGAACGTACTCCCGAGCAGGTGAAGCAGATTGCCCGCGGTGGCTATGTGCTGAAAGACGGCGGAGGAAAACCCGATGTCATCCTGATTGCCACCGGGTCAGAAATGGAAATCACGCTGCTGGCGGCGGAGAAACTGACGGGTGAAGGTCGTAACGTCCGCGTGGTCTCCCTGCCCTCAACGGATATCTTCGACGCCCAGGACGAGGCGTACCGGGAATCTGTCCTGCCAGCAAACGTCAGCGCGCGGGTAGCAGTCGAAGCGGGCATTGCCGACTACTGGTACAAATACGTCGGGCTGAAAGGCGCAATTGTCGGCATGACCGGCTACGGGGAATCCGCCCCTGCGGACAAGCTATTCCCTTTCTTCGGCTTTACGGTGGAGAACATCGTCGAAAAAGCGCATAAAGTGCTTAACGCGTGATCCACAATGTAGGCCAGGCATCGGGGCCATGCCAGTTATCACAGCTTGGCTCTTGTGCGTAACGCACCAGACGAAAACGCTGGCCGTCAAAACGCCAGCGCGTCTGGATCCCGCAGTCCGACAATCCACGGCCTTTGGCGAGAGTGACCAACTCACGAGATTTCTCGTCAAACGTAGCATTGGTCAGTTCCATGTCGGTACTGTCTGCATCGGTTTTAAATGGCAGGCTCAGGCGTACAGCGCGAGAGGTAAACGGTGTGGCGCGGGAAACGGTCCATGCCAGATCGATCGTGTTGTACGCCCCTGCTTCGCAGCCGATCATCAGCAGCGCTTTGTCGTCCGTTAAGGCGAAAACCCGCATCTCACGACGCATGGGATCGAGAGAACAGCGGATGCCATTGATCCGCCAGTTGCCATAATCCAACAGCTCGCTACGCTCCTGTTGAGTGAGTGGCGTTGGCGTGGAATTAACCACCGCCACACCTTTCAGGGCAGGAGCCGGTGGAACGCTGAGCGGCGGCTCGTCTCCTTTCTCAATCCAGGCGGTTTCACTCCCGACGCGCTTTTGTTGCGCATCAATAAACAACAATGCTGCTTTCAGCCCAGACAGAGAAAGAGTTTGCGTACCTTTTTGCAGGGTAATGGCTTTCGCATCCTGCACCGTTTGTAAAAAGGTACCGATGGTAACCGGATCATCCGTCATCAAATGCCAGGGCGTAATACGCCAGTGTTCACCGGCCAAGGGGAGTGGCGCGCCGTCCAGCAGCAAGCGCGGCGCAATATCGGCCTCTTTGACATCAGGAGAATCCATACCGCCAAGTTCAATACGTAGCACGGCATCGGTATGCGCCCCGGCACTGCGGCTCAGGGTCATCACCAGACCGTGATGATCTCCCGTATTGCGCGCCACGCAGAAGTTTTGATTATTGCAGGTCACCTGCCAATCTGAAAATGCCTGCTGCGCAGGCGCCGCCCACAGCAAGCGGGCCGGTAGCAGGCCGAGCAGGAATAAGAAAATAATGCGATAGCGCATGGACGGTACAACCCCGAAATCAAAACACACAGCCCAGGCAGTATCTTCCTTGCGCGACTGATGTGGCTCAATAAGAATCGTCGGATTGGCCTGTATCTTTGTAAAGAAATATAAACTCTGACCGCTAATCCATAAGATGCGACGATTGCAGGTAGTTAAGTAAAAGCACCGTTTTCCCGTCGCGAATCTCGCCCGTTTTGATCATTGATAGTGCCTGTTCAAAAGGCAATTCCAGTACATCAATATCCTCATCTTCAATACCGCCACCCGCATTTGCCCGTTGGCTGTCACTGTATTGCGCGATAAAAAAGTGAATGATCTCCGTCACGCCGCCCGGCGACATATATAACTCAAAAAGTTTTCGTGCTTCGCCCACTTCATAGCCGGTCTCTTCAATGGCTTCTTTACGAATACAAACTTCCGGCTCATCGTTGTCCAGCAACCCGGCACAGGCTTCAATCAGTTGTCCACTTTCATTGCCGTTGACCCAGGTCGCAATACGGAACTGACGGGTCAGCACGACGGTTTTTTTCTCCGGGTTATACAGCAAAACTGTGGCACCGTTACCACGATCGTAAACCTCACGTTTGTGGCGAATGACCTCGCCATTGCTGCGGGTCAGGTCATAGGTGATATTGCGCAGGATGAAGTAGTTATCAGAAAGAACTTTATCTTTGATGAGGGTAATTTTTTGCGACATACCGGCTCCACAGCAAGAAGTGAGAAATAATACTACGCCGTGAAACCGGGTTTGTCTGCGTACAATGTGAGCCTGAACAGCGAAGCGCCATCAGACAATCATGCGGTACAAGGCCGGATGCCAACGCTAACGCGCCTTGCCCGGCCTTGTCAGTGGATTAGTGAGATTTGACTGATTTTACACCCAGCCAGTCAATGATGCCCTGCGCAGCATGACGCCCTTCCGCCATCGCAGTAACGACCAGGTCTGCACCGCGAACTGCATCCCCCCCGGCAAAGATCTTCGGGTTAGTGGTTTGATAACGGTATGCGCTCTCAACATCAGCAGCGATGCGCCCCCAGCTATCAACCTTCACGCCGTGAGTTTCCAGCCACGGCATACCGTGAGGATGAAAACCAAACGCCATAATTACCGCATCAGCAGGCATCACAAATTCACTCCCGGCAATGGGTACCGGACGACGACGCCCTTGTGCGTCAGGTTCACCGAGCTGAGTACGTAAGAAACGCACGCCGCTGACGCGCCCTTCGGCATTCAGCACCAGTTCCACCGGTTGGACGTTAAATTCAAAGTTAGCCCCTTCTTCGCGGGCATTTTTTACCTCTTTTTTCGAGCCAGGCATGTTGGCCTCATCGCGACGGTAAGCGCAGGTCACCTGACTCGCACCGTGACGTAACGCGGTTCGTACACAGTCCATCGCCGTATCGCCGCCGCCGAGCACCACCACGTTCAGCCCGGCGGTATCAATAAACGGTTCTTCCGGCAGCTCATCCAGCCCCATCACCTGTTTGGTGTTGGCAATCAGGAACGGCAGCGCGTCATACACGCCGGGCGCATCCTCGTTTGGCAGATCCGCTTTCATCGAGCGATAGGTACCGACGCCGACGAAGACGGCATCGTAGTCTTCAAGCAGAGATGCCAGCGCCACGTCTTTACCCACTTCGCAATTCAGTTCGAAATGAATACCCATCGCGCTAAAGATTTCACGACGGCGTGCCAGCAACGATTTGTCCAGCTTGAAAGCCGGAATACCAAATGTCAGTAAACCGCCAATTTCAGGATGACGATCGAACACGGTAGCGCTGACGCCGTTTCGCGCTAACACATCTGCACAGGCAAGACCTGCCGGACCTGCGCCAATAATGGCGACACGTTTATCGACTTTCTGTACATGGCTTAGGTCGGGTCGCCATCCTTTGCTCAGTGCACGGTCAGAAATATAACGTTCAATATTGCCGATAGTCACCGCGCCATGCTCGTTCCGCACCGTACAGGCCCCTTCGCACAGTCGGTCCTGTGGACAGACGCGTCCAGTCACCTCTGGCAGGCAGTTAGTCTGGTGAGAAAGCTCTACCGCCGCATCAATGTTCCCGGCTTTTACCAGTTCAATCCACTGTGGGATGTGGTTATGCAGTGGGCAGGTCCATTCGCAAATACTGTGTTCTCCGCACTTCAGGCAGCGGGACGCTTCCCGCTCCGCCTGCGCCGTACGAAATGGCAGGTATATTTCATCAAAGCTGGTTTTACGGGCTTCTATAGCCAATTTATCCGGTTCACCGCGCGGTGGCGTCGCCTGCATCTGCTCGCGCCTGGTGAGTCGATGGGCCGTAAAACCGGTCGAGCTGGCATGCCAGGGCTGACTTTCGAGACTTGCCGTACGCAGCCGGCGTGCTTTTGATAATCCGGTCAGCGAGCTTTCCGTCACCAGTTGTAACGCCTGCGCCGGACAGTTCTCCACGCAAGCCGGACCCTCTTCACGCCCCTGACACAAGTCGCATTTGTGCGCCGTTGCTTTTACCTTTCCTTTAGCGACGGGAGTGAGTACGATCTGCATCGTACCAAAAGGACAGGCAACGACGCACGATTTGCAGCCAATACACTTTTGCGCATTCACCTGAACGCTGTCGTGCTCATGACTAATGGCCCCATTCGGGCAACTTCTGGCGCAAGGGGCATCTTCACAGTGGTGGCAGGTGACTGCACTGCGCTGTTGCTGATGCTTGATGACGGTAATTCGGGGCTGAAAATGCCGTTGGCTCAGGACATGTTGCTCGTCATTGTGGGCCATGACGCAGGCGACCTCACAGGCATGGCATCCCAGGCACTGTTGGCTATTGACCATAATAAAACGATTCATGGCTTCCTTCTTTTTTGGTTGTGAAAACCTTATTCTTTATATGACTGTTGTTATTAACCGACCCTGAAGAGGGCGGCAATGTTCATTTGCCCAGGAAGCACAACTATTTATCCAGAACCTGTGGCAGATCAATTTATTTCATCGAATATGAAATTGCGTTTCATTTAGCAATCAGTTTCATGGCGATTTTATTAACATTTATCAACTACACTGAGTCGTTCGGGCTGTATCCAGGCGCGACGCGTATTGTGTGAGGATGTGCGAGTGACGGTAAAGCGTCCTGTCTCGGCCAGTTTAGCCAAAGCTTTTTTCTACATCGTGCTGCTGTCAATTCTCTCTACGGGTATTGCACTGCTTACGCTGACCAGCAGTTTGCGGGATGCTGAAGCCATCAATATTGCCGGCTCTCTGCGTATGCAGAGCTATCGATTAGGTTACGATTTGCAAAGCCAGAGCCCGCAGTTAAACGCCCACCGTCAGCTTTTCCAGCAAGCGCTTAACGCGCCAGCATTGCAAAATCTGAACGCCTGGTATGTGCCGCAAGCGGTAAAAAGTCGCTATGGCCGCCTGCATGCTAACTGGCTGGAAATGAACGCCCGCCTGATTAATGGCGACTTGCAGTGGTATCAGTCTAATATCAACAACTACGTCGATCAGATAGATCTCTTTGTGTTGGCACTTCAGCATTATGCCGAGCGCAAAGTGATGTTGGTTTTTGGCATATCGCTGGCGGGGGGGATCGGCATCTTCACCCTCGTTTTCTTTACGCTACGGCGTATTCGCCAGCAGGTCGTGCGCCCGCTGAATAAGCTGGTGACGGCCAGCCAGCATATTGAACACGGTCGGTTTGATATCTCACCGCTGGATACACAACTCCCCAACGAACTGGGATTACTGGCGAAGACGTTTAGCCAGATGTCGAGTGAGTTGCATAAGCTGTACCGCTCGCTGGAAGCCTCCGTCGCCGAGAAAACCCACGATCTCCACGAAGCCAATCGCCGTCTGGAAGTGTTATATCAGTGTTCTCAGGCACTGAATACCAGCCAGATTGACGTGTACTGCTTCCGCCATATTTTACAGATTGTCCGCGAACATGACGCCGCGTATTTCCTGGAGCTCACCGTCGGTGATAACTGGCGAATCAGCGAAGGAACGAAAAGCCCCGACCTGCCGATGCAGATCCTGCCGGTCACGATGCAGGAGACCGTTTATGGTGAATTACACTGGCAAAGCCCTAACGTGAGTGCTTCCACACCGCTGCTCAATAGCGTGTCATCCATGCTCGGGCGCGGGCTGTACTTCAATCAGGCGCAAAAACATTTTCAGCAACTGCTGTTAATGGAAGAGCGAGCGACCATCGCACGCGAGCTCCACGACTCGCTGGCGCAGGTACTTTCTTATTTACGTATTCAGCTTACGCTACTGAAACGCTCTATTCCGCAGGATAACGTTCCGGCGCAAAGCATCATGGCGGACTTTTCCCAGGCACTGAATGATGCCTATCGCCAATTGCGCGAACTGCTTACCACCTTCCGCCTGACCTTACAGCAGGCCGATTTGCCTTCCGCCCTGCATGAAATGCTGGAAACGTTGCAAAATCAAACATCGGCTAAACTGACTCTCGATTGTCGGCTGCCAACACTGGCACTGGACGCGCAAATGCAGGTGCATCTGTTGCAGATCATCCGTGAAGCGGTGCTGAATGCCATTAAGCATGCCAATGCCAGCGAAATTGCTGTCAGTTGTGTGACCGCGCCGGATGGTAATCATACCGTTTATATCCGTGATAACGGTGTCGGCATCGGTGAGCCCCATGAGCCTACGGGGCACTATGGTTTGAATATTATGCGTGAGCGCGCAGAGAGACTCGGCGGTACGTTGACCTTCTCGCAACCTTCCGGAGGCGGCACGCTAGTGAGTATCAGCTTTCGATCGGCAGAGACCGACAGTCAGCTAACGTAAAGAACGACAACGCGTCGGAAAGCCTGAATTCAGGCCTGACGGCATTGGTACAAAAGGTACGCTGTAAACGGGCATGATAATTTACATTATCTTCTTTTTTTCTCCACGTTTGGCCCGTACCTTGCCGCTACAGTGAAGCAAGTCATACCGATAACGATACGCAGAAACACGAGGTCCCCTTTTAATGGCGAATTTTTTTATCGATCGCCCCATTTTTGCCTGGGTGTTAGCTATCCTGTTGTGCCTGACAGGAACCCTGGCTATTTTTTCGCTGCCCGTTGAACAATATCCCGACCTGGCACCACCAAACGTACGCGTCACCGCGAACTATCCTGGTGCATCGGCACAAACGCTGGAAAACACCGTAACCCAGGTTATCGAACAGAACATGACCGGCCTCGATAACCTGATGTATATGTCATCCCAAAGCAGCGGAACCGGTCAGGCGACGGTGATGCTGAGCTTCGTCGCCGGAACCGATCCTGACGAGGCCGTCCAGCAGGTGCAGAACCAGCTGCAATCGGCAATGCGTAAACTGCCGCAGGCGGTACAGGATCAGGGGGTCACGGTGCGTAAGACCGGGGACACCAATATTCTGACCATCGCCTTCGTCTCCACCGATGGCTCAATGGATAAGCAGGACATCGCCGACTACGTGGCGAGTAATATTCAGGACCCGCTTAGCCGTATTAACGGGGTCGGGGATATTGACGCCTACGGCTCACAGTATTCCATGCGTATCTGGCTCGACCCGGCCAAACTTAACAGCTTCCAGATGACCGCCAAAGATGTGACGGACGCTATTGAGTCACAGAATGCGCAAATTGCGGTAGGGCAGCTTGGCGGTACGCCTTCTGTGGACAAACAGGCGTTGAATGCAACGATCAACGCGCAGTCGCTACTACAAACGCCGGAACAGTTCCGCGACATTACACTACGTGTTAACCAGGACGGCTCGGAAGTCAGACTAGGCGATGTGGCAACGGTCGAAATGGGGGCCGAGAAGTACGACTACCTCAGCCGGTTTAATGGCCACCCCGCGTCCGGACTTGGGGTCAAACTGGCTTCTGGTGCCAATGAAATGGCAACAGCAGAACGGGTCATCAACCGCCTCGATGAGCTGTCGCAGTATTTTCCGCACGGGCTGGAATACAAGGTGGCGTATGAAACCACCTCCTTCGTCAAAGCGTCGATTGTCGATGTGGTGAAAACGCTGCTCGAAGCTATCGCGCTGGTCTTCCTCGTAATGTACCTGTTCCTGCAAAACTTCCGCGCGACGCTTATCCCGACCATCGCCGTCCCGGTGGTGTTAATGGGCACCTTCTCCGTACTTTACGCCTTTGGCTACAGCATCAACACGCTGACGATGTTTGCGATGGTGCTGGCAATCGGTCTGCTGGTCGATGATGCCATTGTAGTAGTGGAGAACGTCGAGCGCATCATGAGCGAAGAAGGCCTCTCGCCGCGTGAAGCCACGCGTAAATCAATGGGGCAGATCCAGGGCGCGTTGGTGGGTATTGCCATGGTGCTGTCGGCGGTGTTTATTCCAATGGCCTTCTTCGGCGGCACCACCGGGGCCATTTACCGCCAGTTCTCGATTACCATTGTCTCGGCAATGGTGCTGTCTGTTCTGGTGGCGATGATCCTGACTCCGGCCCTGTGCGCCACGCTGCTCAAGCCGCTGCATAAGGGCGAACATCACGGCCAGACCGGGTTCTTTGGCTGGTTTAACCGAATGTTTAACCGCAACGCTGAACGTTACGAAAAAGGCGTTGCCCGGATTTTGCATCGTAGCCTGCGTTGGATCCTGATCTACGGCTTGTTGCTCGGCGGCATGGTATTCCTGTTCCTGCGACTGCCAACGTCCTTCCTGCCGCTGGAAGACCGCGGCATGTTTACCACTTCGGTACAGCTGCCGAGCGGCTCCACGCAGCAGCAAACATTAAAAGTCGTTGAGGAAGTCGAGAAGTACTACTTCACTCATGAAAAAGACAACATCATGTCGGTCTTCTCGACTGTCGGTTCCGGCCCTGGCGGGAACGGACAGAACGTGGCGCGCATGTTTGTCCGCTTAAAAGACTGGGACGATCGTGACGCCACCACCGGCACCTCATTTGCCATTATCGAACGCGCCACCAAAGCCTTTAACCAGATTAAAGAGGCTCGCGTCTTCGCCAGCAGCCCTCCGGCTATTAGTGGTCTGGGGAGCTCTGCCGGTTTTGATATGGAGTTGCAGGATCACGCAGGCGCAGGCCATGACGCGTTAATGGCCGCACGCGACAAACTGATAGAACTTGCCGGGAAAGACACGTCCCTGACCCGCGTACGCCATAATGGTCTGGACGACAGCCCACAGCTGCAAATTGATATCGACCAGCGCAAAGCGCAGGCGCTGGGTGTATCTATTGATGATATCAACGACACCTTGCAGACAGCGTGGGGCTCCAGCTACGTCAATGACTTTATGGACCGTGGTCGCGTGAAAAAAGTCTACGTGCAGGCGGCGGCGAAATATCGCATGCTCCCTGACGATATCAACCTGTGGTACGTACGCAATAATAGCGGCGGCATGGTGCCGTTCTCGGCGTTTGCCACTTCGCGCTGGGAAACCGGTTCACCGCGTCTGGAACGCTATAATGGCTACTCCGCCGTCGAGATTGTCGGCGAAGCAGCGCCCGGCATCAGTACCGGTACAGCAATGGACGTGATGGAGTCGCTGGTGCATCAGCTACCGACCGGGTTTGGCCTCGAATGGACGGCAATGTCGTATCAGGAACGGCTCTCGGGATCTCAGGCTCCTGCCCTGTACGCCATTTCACTGTTAGTCGTGTTCCTGTGTCTGGCAGCGCTGTACGAGAGCTGGTCGGTTCCGTTCTCCGTCATGCTGGTCGTACCGTTAGGGGTCATTGGTGCGCTGCTGGCGACCTGGATGCGGGGTCTGGAAAACGATGTTTATTTCCAGGTCGGTTTATTAACAGTAATCGGGCTATCGGCGAAGAACGCGATACTGATTGTTGAATTCGCCAACGAGATGAACGAAAAAGGACACGACCTGCTCGATGCTACGCTGCATGCGTGTCGCCAACGTTTACGCCCGATTCTCATGACATCGCTGGCGTTTATCTTCGGGGTGCTGCCGATGACAATCAGTAGCGGTGCTGGCTCCGGCGGCCAGCACGCGGTGGGGACCGGTGTAATGGGTGGGATGATTTCAGCCACCATTCTGGCGATTTACTTCGTTCCGCTGTTCTTTGTGCTGGTGCGTAGACGCTTCCCGCTGAAGCCAAAGCCTGAATAAGGCACAAAAAAGGCGACTTACGATGAGTCGCCTTTTTCATCCTTTTCAGGATATGAATTTCTTCCAGAAAATTATTTACGAAGCATCACTTCGATAAAGTCTTTCCAGTTCCCCAGTTCACGTTCAATCATAACAACCTCTCTTATTATTATGAGCATTCTACAAAATCATCATCATCAAAAGAAGAACATTTAACCGATGTTTGTGATTACATCCTCCAGTGCCTGGGGTCATGTCATCACTATGCGCCATACCCATAAATTTTATGTGACTTACGGCAATATTTTGAAATATTCATACATAATCTACGACTTTGACAATCTGATGGAAAAACAGTCGGATGCAAACAGGTAAATTCTGAATTTCAACCCAGCCGAGGTTCTGGAACTTTCAGGAATCATTATTCACTCTTCAACAACAATGTTATATTTTTCTATAACGATTGAGTGACAATATGTATTATCCGGAATAACACCGTTCAAGAATAAATATTCAAAATACGTCAATAAGGATTCAAATGATTACCCTCTACGGCATTAAAAACTGCGATACCATTAAAAAAGCCCGACGCTGGCTGGAGGAACACGGCATTGACTACCGCTTCCATGATTATCGCGTTGACGGTCTGGACAATGCACTCATACAGTCTTTTATCAGCGAGTTAGGCTGGGAGGCGCTGCTCAATACGCGCGGAACTACCTGGCGTAAATTGGATGAATCCACGCGCAGCCAAATCACCGATGCAGCTTCCGCCGCTGCGTTGATGATTGAAATGCCGGCAATTATCAAACGCCCATTGCTCTGCGAGCCGGGTAAGCCTATGCTGCTTGGTTTTAGTGAATCCAGTTATACTCTATGGATTTCGAGTTGCGGGAAGGCAACGAGCGAGTAAGTCCCCTGGAGCTTACTGAAGTAAGTAACTGGGGCGAGTGAACGCCGTCGCCGCACATGCGGCTTGAAAAACAACGAGTATATGCAGTTTTTTAATGAGGTGTAGTCTATGTCGTGCCCGGTTATTGAGCTGACACAGCAGCTTATTCGCCGTCCCTCCCTGAGCCCGGATGATGCCGGGTGCCAGGCGTTAATGATTGAACGCCTGCGCGCGGTAGGTTTTACCGTTGAGCGTATGGATTTTGGTGACACACAGAATTTTTGGGCATGGCGCGGACAAGGTGAGACGCTGGCATTTGCCGGTCACACCGACGTAGTGCCTGCCGGCGACGTTGATCGTTGGATTAATCCGCCGTTTGAACCGACGATCCGCGACGGCCTGCTGTTCGGGCGTGGCGCTGCCGATATGAAAGGCTCGCTGGCGGCGATGGTTGTTGCAGCCGAGCGTTTCGTAGCCCAGCACCCTAACCACAAAGGCCGTCTGGCGTTTTTAATCACCTCAGACGAAGAAGCCAGCGCTAAAAACGGCACCGTTAAGGTGGTCGAAGCGCTGATGGCGCGCAACGAGCGGCTGGATTATTGCCTGGTCGGCGAGCCGTCCAGCACCGAAATCGTCGGTGACGTGGTGAAAAATGGGCGTCGTGGTTCCCTCACCTGCAACCTGACGATCCACGGCGTTCAGGGGCATGTGGCCTATCCGCATCTGGCCGATAACCCGGTACACCGGGCTGCACCAATGCTGAATGAACTGGTGACTATCGAATGGGATCAGGGCAATGAATTTTTCCCGGCAACCAGCATGCAGATTGCCAATATTCAGGCAGGCACGGGCAGCAACAACGTCATCCCTGGCGAACTGTTTATTCAGTTCAACTTCCGTTTCAGCACCGAATTAAACGACGAAATGATTAAGTCGCGGGTACTGGAACTGTTGGACAAGTACCAACTGCGTTACACAGTAGACTGGTGGCTTTCCGGCCAACCGTTCCTCACCGAACGCGGTAAACTGGTGGATGCAGTGGTGAACGCCATTGAGCACTATAATGAGATTAAACCGCAGTTACTGACGACAGGCGGGACATCCGACGGGCGCTTTATTGCCCGTATGGGGGCACAGGTGGTGGAACTTGGGCCGGTCAATGCCACCATTCATAAAATAAATGAATGCGTCAATGCCGCCGACCTGCAGCTGCTTGCCCGTATGTATCAACGTATCATGGAACAACTCGTCGCCTGATGAGTGTTCCTGCAAGAGGAAATGAGCATGGACTGGCTGGCAAAATATTGGTGGATTTTAGTGCTGGTGTTTCTGGTGGGGGTACTGCTGAATGTGATTAAAGATCTTAAGCGTGTCGACCACAAGAAGTTTCTTGCCAATAAGCCGGAGCTTCCCCCGCATCGTGATTTTAACGATAAATGGGACGATGACGACGATTGGCCGAACAAAGACCAACCTAAGAAGTAAGTACGATTTAAAAGCCCGGAAAATCATTTCTTTTCCGGGCTTTTCGTTTAAATCATCTCAATCACATCATCATCGTGAGGCTTACCACCGCTCAGCGCTTCATCAAAGTAGTGCTTCGGTACGGTAAAACGCAGATGATCGAGCGCAAACTGCATGCTGCGATCGTCAATGGCGTGACCCAGGTCGTCGACGATATCCAACGTCACATCCCCACCAGCGCGAATTAACGCTTCCTGCGCTGCGACGGCGTGAGACAGTTCAATGACCCGATCTTCCCCACCATGAATCAAATGCACCGTCGTTGCTGTGGTTGCCACTTCCGGCAAGCTGGCGTAGCGGCCATTGAACGCAATCACCCGCGATGCCAACCCCGGCTCAGCTTTGATACTCTCAAGTGACATAATCGCCCCCTGAGAAAAACCAATCAACGCGGTAGCCTGAGGGGAAACGCCGCTCTGCTGCTGCCAGTAGCGAACGGTGTCAATAAAGACCGGCATGATGGCATCAATACGCGCCTGACGGTTCTCTTCTGTTACACCCTGAACAGAAAACCACTGACGCCCACCGGCAGCGCCATAAGGCTCAGCGCCACCAATGCTGACAATCAGCGCGTCCGGAAACAGTGGTGCAAACCAGGAACCAATTTCGCCCATGGCTACCGGATTATCGCCGACGCCATGAAACAGCAGAAGTAGCTGTTGAGCGGGTTTATCGGGACTTTGAACAACAAAATGGTCATGTTTCATGGCGATCTCCTTAACTGATGAGAATTATTCTACGCCGCTTAACCGCAATGACCATGCCAGGAAATTGAAGAAGTTAGTGAAAAAATTGCCATTGCATAATGCGATTACGTAACCGTTGCTGACGTTCGGTATCCAACTGCGCTAACGCCTGTGCCGCCTCTTCACGCTGAACCAGCAACAACGCTTTGCGCCCCGAGACCTTCAGCCGCTTGCACAATTCCGCGTCACTGCATTTTTCCTGTAAACGCCCTCGCAGCGCCGGGAGAGGCTGTTCACAGTGCTGGAGCAGACGACTCAGACAGCCGAGTGATGTGAGTAACGGCCGATGCGCGAAGGCAAACCCTGCCAGCTCATCCCAGTCATCATCATTAAGCGTAGACTCTTTCAGTGGAACGACCGGGATACACTCATCATTCCATTGTGCGAGGATCGCCGCATCACGACGCAATCGCTGATGTTCCCGCTCAGCCAGACGCTGCCCTGCATCACTGATAGGAAGTAATGCCATTGCCGTATAGCACCCACTGCTGGCTTCACGATGATTCCCCATCCGCACCATAACAAAACCGCAGCGCTGCCAAAAACGCCACAATTCGGCCGTATAACCAAAACTGACGGAAAGATAATCACACGGCGAGGAATACTGATGGGCCTGCATAATCAGTTGCTGCCCGATACCTTCCCGCTGACGAGCGGGATGAACCGCAATACGGCTAACCCGCCGCCCAACCAGCGTTGCGGCCAGCGGATCGCTGCCATGCGCCGCCAGTGACTGCGCAACCAGATTGCCTCTTGGCCGACGATATCCCGCCCACACAGCCTGACTTAACGCTGCGGATAGTCCCCCCTCATCCACCAGCCAGACAGCGCCCGCAACAGAGTCCACGCCCGATGCCTGAAGAAAATGCTGCCCCGGCGCATCCATCATCCGGCGCAGATCCAGTGGTGAAGTGCGATAATGCGCGCCGGAGAGCAATTGATAGACCGCCAGCGGTAGCGTCGGGTTGGTATGCCAGACTTTCGCATCAAATGCGCGGAAGCGAATCTCACCCTCTGGCGCATGAGTAAAGGTTTCATCATCAAACACCAGCGCATCGCTGACCATTTTTTCCAGTGGGCATCCCTGTGCCCAACGCACTGGCTGTTGTAATTCAAAGCGCCGCAGATGTGGGAAGCGAGCGCAGAATTTCAACAAAAACCCTCTGCCGGTTCCTTCATAGCCCTGAACGGTTGTCGTTAACAGCGTGCGGGGAAAGCGTGAAACCAGCTGATGTAGAAGCGGCGCAGGAATAGCAGCCGCTTCATCAACAACGAGCCAGTCAGCCGTTTCAGCGTTGGCTAACAGCGCGTCCGGCGCCATAAAGCAGTAGCGTTCCCCAGCAAACTGCGCCAGTACATCCGTTGCCGCTTTAGCCGGTGCAGTAACGATAGCCGTCCCCGTCATACGCGAAATCAACTGCCCAGCCAGCGCGGATTTTCCCCGACCACGCGCGGCGGTCACCGCAACCACACCCGGAGGCATATCCAGCAGGTAATGTAAAATCTTCGCCTGTTCCGGCTGAGGATCGCCGTTTGCCGCCAGCCAGTCTGCTCGCACAGGAAAATGCGGATAGGATTTCGCCTGATGCTGTTGCCAGTGCAGCGTTTCCCCCTCACGGGTCACTGCTCTCCTGAAGTGTTCAACAAAGTGTGGTGTTGGGATAGGTTCGGCGCAGTCGCTCCAGCGCAGGGAATCCGCGTCCGGAGACGTTTGCCAGTCCTGCCAGGGGGGGGTCAGCAACACCAGCCAACTCCCGGCGCGGAGCGTGCCGCTGAGTGCGGCAAATGCCGCCGCGTCAAACCCCTGTCCGGCATCAAAAACGGCATGGCAAAATTCACGCCCCAGCAGCGTTTGTAGCGCCTGTGGTGTGCAACCTGGCTCAGCAGGGGCTGTTGCCCCCACCCATAGCCAGTCGCCGGGCAATGTATTGCGTAGCGCTAACGCCTGGGCCTGGCACCAGTTTTCTTCGCCGCTGATTATCAGCAGACGGCGAATCCCTTCTCGGGCCATGCGTTCTGTGAGCGCACTCAGTGCAGCATTGTCAGACATCCCTGCCTCAATATCTTAAATGCCTTTGCCAAAGGTATTACATTGTCCCGGATCGCCACTGTCAAAGCCGCGTTTAAACCAGGTGTAACGTTGCTGCGAGGTGCCGTGAGTAAAGCTATCGGGCACCACGCGTCCTTGCCCTTGCTGTTGCAAACGATCATCACCAATGGCCTGAGCGGCGTTTAGCGCCTCTTCCAGATCGCCGGATTCAAGTACACCCTGCTGCTGCATACTGTGTCCCCAGACACCCGCAAAGCAATCCGCCTGCAGTTCCATACGAACAGAAAGGCGATTCACTTCAGCCTCAGAGGCATTCTGCTGCATCTGGCGAACTTTCGGTTCAATACCCAGCAGTTTCTGCACATGGTGGCCCACTTCGTGCGCGATGACATAGCCCTGAGCAAAATCGCCATCCGCGCCCAGCTTATTTTTCATGTCATCATAGAAGGAAAGATCGATATATACCGTGCCGTCCGCCGGGCAATAAAACGGTCCCATCACGGACTGGCCCGCACCGCAGCCAGTACGCGTCGCGCCACGATACATCACCAGCTTCGGCTGTTGATAGGTGCGCCCCATTTTTTCAAACTGCTGCCCCCAGGTATCTTCGGTCGTTGCCAGTATCACTGAGGTAAATTTTGCGGCTTCGTCATCATTCGGGCTGATGGAGCGTGTGGTTTGCTGTTGCGAAACAGGCTGACCGGTCATGAGTCCGGTGAGATCCACGCCATAATAGCCCGCGACAAGCACCACAATCAGCAGAATGATACCGCCTTTACCACTCGGCAAACGAAAACCGGGGCCGCCCATGGAAGGACCACCACCGGCGCTATTTCGTCTGTCTTCCACATTGTCACTTTCACGACGCCCTTGCCAGCGCATAGTCACCTCAACTTTTTATTCATTATGTTGATGATCGTAGGCGGTTCGGAACAGGATTACCATAAGAAACAGTAATCAAAATCGGGGGATTGATGAGCCGGAGAGCGATCGCCGGCTCAGGGAGGCGTTAGTCTAACTTCACACCCAGACGATGCGCGACAGCTTCATAGGCTTCGATCAGGCCGCCCAGACTCTGGCGGAAGCGGTCTTTGTCCATTTTATCCAGCGTTTCTTTGTCCCACAGACGACTACCGTCCGGTGAGAATTCGTCGCCCAGCACCACTTCACCTTTATACAAGCCAAACTCAAGTTTAAAGTCGACCAGAATCAAGCCTGCGTCATCAAACATCTTTTTCAGCACGTCGTTGGCTTTGTAGGTCAGCTCTTTCATACGTGCCAGATTCTCTTTGCTCACCCAACCAAAAGTTTCGCAATAGGAATCGTTAATCATTGGATCGTGCATAGCATCATTTTTCAGGAACAGATCAAACAGCGGCGGATTCAGTTCAATACCTTCCTCAACACCTAAACGCTTCACCAGGGAACCTGCCGCGCGGTTACGCACCACGCACTCAACCGGGACCATTTCCAGTTTTTTCACCAGACATTCGGTATCGGATAACAGTCGCTCCATCTGGGTAGGAATGCCTGCTTCTTGCAGTTTGGTCATAATGAAATGGTTGAACTTGTTGTTCACCATACCTTTACGGTCAAACTGTTCAATGCGCGCGCCATCCCCTGCTGACGTATCATTGCGGAATTCGAGCACCAACAGGTCCGGGTTTTCCGTGCTGTATACGGTCTTCGCTTTACCACGATACAACTCAGCTTGCTTTTGCATCTTTATTACTCCTGGGTGTGAATTAACGATAAATATTGCGTTTTTCTGCCGACGCACACGTTTGCGTATCATATCAGAAAAAAAGGGCTGGATAACTCCAGCCCTTCATTTTTACTTACTGAACGCTGCCTGGAAGACGGCAACCAGCGCGTCGTTCTGGCTTTGCGTCAGGGTATGTCCCTTCGGATCGATAAACTGCATACTACTGCGGTTGTCTAAATCACCCACCTGCAGTTTATAGTCACCGGATACAAGTCCTGGATCGGTGGCGCCCAGTTCCTGCCAGTTGCTGTCTGACAGTGGTTTGTAAGTCACAGCGATACTGCCCTGAGAACGGGTGCTGTCGGTCACTTTCATGCCCACTTTTTCCAGCGCTGCCGGCAGACGCTGCCACACTACGTTGAACGGTCCACGTACCACCAGCATCGGTAAACCGGTGTCATCTGCAGCACTCTGAACGTCCATAGTCGCGGCAGAACGGTTCTGCGCGGCATTCGCAGCGTCGGTGGCGTTCTTATCCAGACCCGCAGAGATAACGTTCATCATCTCAGCGCTATAGCGCTGCATTGATGCCGGATCGGCTACCGGTTTTCCAGCCTGCTCGAGGTTAATCAATTTCACCGTCACCGCCTGCTGATAACCCTGCGGTTTAACCGAGATTTGATAACGTCCACGGTACTGTTCATCTTCATCCAGACGGTTCCAGTCAACCCAATCGGTGGTCAGCGTCTGGCTGGTATCATCACGTTTCGCGATAGTGTAGTTTTTAGACTGCACAACGCTCACGACCTGTGGCCACAGCGTGTTGCCACGACCATTTTCCACCAGCAATGTCGCCGTATCACCCGCGATCTGAGTACGGGCGCCCGTGACTAATGCTAACGGCTGAGCCGGTGGGCGAATGTCCAGTGCTTTACCCACGGCACCGCTACCGTTGGTTACCGGGATGTTATAGTCGCCGGTCATAACCGGCAGAATCATCCCAGCTGGCGCGTGAAGCTCAGCAAGCGGTGCGGCCTCCAGATAGGATTCATCACCGCTCACCTGGCGCTTATAGCGCGAGTCAGAACTACAGGCCGCGAGCAACATAACAAGCGAAACACCCGCAACCTTGGCCAGGCGCGACTTTTGTACTGAGTAAGCCATCAAATCTCCCTAAACTTTACAGCAAACCGGCATGCTTAAGCGCCGCTTTGACAATATCACGAGCATTGTCCGTGATTGGTGTCATCGGCAAACGTAGCGTATCGGTCGCCACAAGTCCCAACTCCTTACATGCCCATTTCACTGGGATAGGATTGGGTTCGACAAATAGTTTGTTGTGTAACGGCATCAGACGTTGGTTGATCACCCGCGCCTCGGCAAAATGCCCTTCTGCCGCCAGTTTGCACATTTCAGCCATATCGCGTGCCGCAACGTTAGCTGTTACGGAAATCACGCCATGACCACCGAGCTGCATGAAGTCCAGTCCGGTCGCATCATCACCGCTGAGCAGAATAAAATCGTCTGAAACCAGCTCTTTGATCTGGTGAACACGACTTAAGTTCCCTGTGGCCTCTTTGATCGCGACAATATTTTTTACCTTCGCCAGGCGACCAACGGTTTCCGGCAGCATATCGCAGCCAGTACGGGACGGCACATTATACAGAATTTGCGGCAGGTCAGTATGTTCCGCGATGGCTTTGAAATGCTGGAACAAACCCTCCTGAGTTGGGCGGTTGTAATAAGGCGTCACCGTCAGGCAGCCGACAACACCGCTGTCGTTGAAACGCTGCGTCAGACTAATGGCTTCTGCGGTCGCATTGGCGCCCGTTCCGGCAATAACCGGAATACGCCCATCGGCCAGCTCCAGCGTCATCATTACCACATCGCCATGTTCATCATGACTCAGGGTAGCGGACTCACCAGTGGTGCCAACCGAAACGATCGCCGAGGTGCCGCTGGCGACATGATAATCAATCAGTTTTTTCAGGCTCGACCGGCAGACTTTACCTTTCTCATCCATCGGCGTAATAAGCGCGACAATACTTCCCGTGAACATGGGCCATCCTCTGTGCAAACAAGTGTCTCAATGGTACGTTTGGTACGACAATAAAAGCAAGCGGCCATAGCCCTTCTGATTGTTGTATGCATGTTTTTTTTATGCTTTCCTTATGATTACCTCACCGCTCAAAGGAAGAACAGGTTTGACATCGTCATCGCAACACTATCTGGTCATTACTGCGCTGGGTGCTGACCGCCCGGGAATTGTGAACACTATCACCCGTCATGTCAGCAGTTGTGGCTGTAATATCGAAGACAGCCGACTGGCCATGCTGGGTGACGAGTTTACGTTTATCATGTTGTTATCCGGAACCTGGAATGCCATCACCCTGATTGAATCAACCTTGCCTTTGAAAGGCGCAGAGCTGGATTTATTGATTGTGATGAAGCGTACAACCGCGCGTCCCCGCCCGGCGATGCCCGCCACGGTATGGGTGCAGGTCGATGTCCCCGACTCTCCTCATTTGATTGAGCGCTTTACCGCCCTTTTTGACAGCCACCAAATGAATATTGCGGAACTGGTTTCGCGCACACAGCCGGCTGAAAACGGCAAGGCTGCACAATTGTTTATTCAAATTACCGCACATAGTCCTGCGTCACATGATTCGGCAAATATTGAGGATGCGTTTAAAGCACTCTGTACAGAACTCAATGCGCAAGGCAGTATTAACGTTGTCAATTACTCACAGCATGATGAACAGGATGGAGTTAAGTAATGAACCCACTGAAAGCCGGTGATATCGCACCGAAATTTAGCTTGCCGGATCAAGACGGAGAACAAGTAAATTTAACCGACTTCCAGGGACAGCGTGTTCTGGTTTATTTCTACCCGAAAGCCATGACGCCCGGCTGTACCGTACAGGCCTGTGGCTTGCGCGATAACATGGATCAGTTAAAAAAAGCCGGTGTTGAGGTGCTGGGAATAAGCACCGATAAACCAGAAAAGCTTTCCCGATTTGCGGAGAAAGAAGTGCTTAACTTCACGCTCCTGTCTGATGAAGATCATCAGGTTTGCGAGCAGTTTGGCGTCTGGGGTGAAAAGTCATTTATGGGTAAGACCTACGATGGCATCCACCGCATCAGCTTCCTGATTGATGCCGAAGGCAAAATTGAACATGTGTTTGATGATTTCAAAACCAGCAATCACCACGACATCGTGCTGAACTGGGTTCTGGAAAACGCCTGAGATACGTTTTGCTGAATAAAGCCTGATAGCGACGTGAACACGTCTTATCAGGCCTACATCTGTACAAATCTGTAGGCCGAATAAGGTGTTTACGCTGCCATCCGGCATAAAAATCGTTTATTCAAACGTTCCTTTTACACACGCTTTCTTCTCTTTCACCCTGGCTTTCCCCTTCGCCCACAGGTCATTCACTTCCAGCGCGCTGTTCAGCACCAGAATATCCGCATCGCATCCCGCCGACGGCGTTGCGCCGTAGGAACTGATGGATTAGCGATCGTCAACCGTCTGACCATCCGGCCAGGCATGCACCACGGCTTTGATGAGCGTCGCCAACGGAATGGCAAAGAATACCCCCCAGAATCCCCACAGACCGCCGAAAATAACTACCGACAGAATAATCACCAGTGGATGCAGGTTTACGGCTTCGGAGAAGAGTACGGGAACCAGCAGATTGCCGTCCAGCGCCTGGATTATCAGGTACACGGCGAAACAGCTCCAGAACTCCGTTCCGAGTCCGAACTGAAACAACGCCACACCAACGACCGGAATCGTCACCACAAACGCGCCGATGTACGGGATGAGCACAGAGAACCCCACCAGCACTGCCAACAGCAGAGAGTAGTTAAGACCAAACATCAGGAAGCCCAGCCAGGTTGCAACACCGACCACCACCATCTCCAGGACTTTACCGCGGATATAGTTGGTGATTTGCTGGTTCATCTCTTTCCAGACCTGTCCTGCCAGTCCACGATTTCGCGGCAGCACCCGGCGCACAGCATTCAACATCTGGCTTTTATCCTTCACCAAAAAGAACACCATCAGTGGGACAAGCACCAGATACACCGCCAGTGTCAACAGCCCAACCAGAGAAGCCAGCGAATATTTCACCACTGAATCACCCATGGTGAGCATCCGGGAACGCATATTCTCGGCCATCGCATCAATGATGCCCGCATCCATAAGCGCCGGATAACGTCGCGGTAAGGTGGCGGCAAAGTCAGACAATTTGTTAAGCATGCCAGGCATATCGCGTATCAAATAGATGCCTTGCTGCCATGCGACAGGCATTACCACAAACGCCATCAGCAGCAAAATACCGACAAACACTACCAGCACAATTGACGTCGCCCAGCGCCGCGAACAACCGATATTTTCCAGCCGGGCGGTAGGCCATTCCAGCAAATAAGCCAGCACAATCGCGACCAGCAGCGGCGCTAACAGACCACTAAAGAAGAACAGGATGCCAAAACCGGCAACCAGAATTATCAGCAAGGCAATAGCCTCAGGGTCGCTAAAGCGGCGGCGATACCATTGCGTCAACATTTCGAGCATAAAACCTTCCCTGAACCTCAATAGCGGGATTGCGATCCCGAATTGTATCGAAATGTCACAAAAAAGACTTCGCTTTTTATGGCTGATTACGCAAAGTGAAAAGACATTTTTCCTGGGTGTTCATCGTCAGGTTTCGCAGTTACACTCGCTAAGCTTGCGGAGTGTGAACGATACTTCACGGCATTGGTCAAATGGCTATCTCAAAAAAGAATACAGGACAGAGGTTATGTTCAGGCAGTTGAAAAAAAACCTGGTTGCTACCCTCATTGCTGCACTGACCGTCGGTCAGGTCGCACCCGCATTTGCTGACACTGCGGATACCCTACCTGATATGGGAACCTCAGCAGGGAGTACGCTTTCTATTGGTCAAGAAATGCAGATGGGCGATTATTACGTTCGGCAGCTGCGTGGTAGTGCGCCGTTAATTAACGATCCGCTGCTAACCCAATATATTAATGCACTGGGGATGCGCCTGGTTTCGCATGCAGATTCCGTAAAAACGCCCTTCACTTTCTTTTTAATTAACAATGATGAAATAAACGCCTTCGCTTTTTTTGGCGGCAACGTTGTATTGCACTCAGCACTGTTCCGCTATTCCGATAACGAAAGCCAACTGGCGTCGGTAATGGCGCACGAAATTTCTCACGTCACGCAGCGCCACCTGGCGCGAGCGATGGAAGATCAGAAACGTAGCGCACCGCTGACATGGGTCGGTGCATTAGGCTCGATTTTATTAGCGATGGCCAGCCCGCAGGCAGGTATGGCGGCGCTAACCGGTACGCTGGCGGGTACTCGCCAGGGGATGATTAGCTTTACTCAACAGAACGAACAGGAAGCAGACCGCATCGGTATTCAGGTGCTGCAACGTTCAGGATTCGATCCCCAGGCCATGCCAACATTCCTGGAGAAACTGCTCGATCAGGCCCGTTACTCTACACGTCCCCCGGAAATTCTTCTGACTCACCCCCTGCCAGAAAGCCGTCTGGCAGATGCGCGTAACCGCGCCAACCAGATGCGCCCGGTAGTCGTGCAATCTTCAGAAGATTTTTATTTGGCCAAAGCGCGAACCTTGGGCATGTACAATTCAGGCCGCAACCAGTTAACCAGCGATCTACTGGATAACTGGTCGAAAGGCAACGTGCGCGAACAGCGCGCTGCGCAGTACGGTCGGGCGCTGCAAGCGATGGAAGCCAGTAAATACGACGAAGCACGTAAAACGCTTCAGCCGCTGCTCGCGGCAGATCCGAATAATGCATGGTACCTCGACCTGGCAACGGACATCGATCTCGGCCAGAAGAAAACCAGCGATGCCATTAATCGCCTGAAAAACGCTCGCGACCTGCGCGTGAATCCAGTATTGCAACTCAACCTGGCAAATGCGTATTTGCAGGGAGGACAAGCTAAAGAGGCTGCCACCATCCTGAATCGCTATACGTTTAACCATAAAGATGACACTAACGGCTGGGATCTGTTGGCGCAAACGGAAGCGAACCTGAATAACCGCGATCAGGAGCTGGCCGCACGTGCTGAAGGGTATGCGCTGGCGGGCCGTCTTGATCAGGCAATCTCGATGCTCAGTAACGCCAGTTCTCAGGTGAAACTCGGCAGCCAGCAGCAGGCCAGATACGATGCCCGTATCGACCAACTGCGCCAACTGCAAGAGCGCTTTAAACCGTACTCGAAAATGTAACTATTGAATACTTGCCGGATAGCGGCGCTGTTGCGTCTTATCCGGCCTGCGGCAGGCACAATAGGTCGGCCGAATCGTCATGCAAGGAGAAGTCATGTCAGACGCGATTAAAATTTACCATAACCCACGCTGCTCAAAGAGCCGTGAAACGCTGGAATTACTCAAGTCTAACGGTGTAGAGCCAGAAGTCGTGCTCTATCTGGAAACCCCGGCTGATGCAGCGACACTGCGTGAATTGCTGAAGATGCTGGGAATGTCCAGCGCTCGCGAACTGATGCGTCAGAAAGAAGATCTCTACAAATCGCTCAACCTGGCGGACAGCAGTTTGAGTGAAGATGCGCTGATTCAGGCGATGGTCGAAAACCCGAAGCTGATGGAGCGCCCGATTGTGGTAGCGAAAGGTCAGGCACGGATTGGTCGCCCACCTGAGCAAGTGCTGGAAATCGTCGGTTAATCTTAAGACTGCCGCAGTTTTTCGGCTGCGGCACTTACAGCTTCAAAATTTCTTTTACGAAGGGAATCGTCAGCTTACGCTGAGCGGTGATCGAAGCATGGTCCAGTTGATCCAGCGTCATAAACAGCGTACGCATCTCCCGATCCAGACGCTTAAGCAGGAAACGTCCTACATCTTCAGGCAGTTCGAACCCACGTAATCTGGCACGTAATTGCAAAGCCTGTAGCTTGTCTTCATCGGAAAGCGGCTGAAGCTTGTAGATTTGCCCCCAGTCCAGACGTGAGGCGAGGTCCGGCAGCCCCAAATTCAGCTGTCTCGGCGGACGGTCGCCGGTGATCAACAGGCGGGTTTTCCCTGATTCCAGGATGCGGTTGTAGAGATCAAAGATCGCCATTTCCCAAAGAGAATCTCCGGCGACACACTCGATATTATCGATGCATACCAGCGACAGATGCTCCATTCCATCAAGCACCTCGGGTACGAACCAGGTTCGTTTATCGAGCGGCACATACCCTACCGCATCACCGCGTGCAGACAGTTCTGCACATGCCGCATGCAGCAAGTGACTACGGCCTGCGCCTTCACGCGACCAAAGATAAATGTACCCGCTATGTTCCTGACGCAGCACGTTTTGCAGTGCAGCCAGTAAAGAGGAGTTATCCCCCGGCCAGAAACTTGCGAAGGTTTCATCGTCAGGAAGATAAAGTGGCAGAGAGAGCTGTGCCGGTGTGTTCAGAGATACCTCAACCCAGGATTTCATAAAATCGAGATGAGTTTAACACAGAAATACGTCGTGATAGAACCGGGCAGCAGCGCTGCCCGGTCAGAGACTTACTGTTGCGGGCTATCCGCATCTTTAGCATCAAGAACCACTTCTTCCGGACGCAGCAGACTGATGACTTTGAAAATCAGGCTCAGGCAAACGCCGACGATGGTCGCCAGCGCCATACCTTTCAGTTCCGCAGCACCAATGTGAACCTTCGCGCCACTTACGCCGATGATCAAAATAACAGACGTCAGAATCAGGTTTTGCGCCTTGTTATAATCGACTTTTGATTCGATCAACACGCGAATACCGGAAGCGCCGATGACGCCGTACAGCAACAACGATACGCCCCCCATTACCGGCAACGGGATAATCTGGATTGCAGCCGCCAGTTTACCTACACAGGAGAGCAGAATCGCAAAAATCGCCGCTCCGCCGATAACCCAGGTACTGTATACGCGAGTAATCGCCATAACACCGATGTTTTCACCGTAGGTGGTGTTAGGCGTCGAACCAAAGAAGCCGGAGATCACCGTCGACAGGCCGTTGGCGAACATCGAACGGTGCAGGCCAGGATCGCGAATCAAATCTTTCTTCACAATATTGGCCGTTACGACCAGGTGGCCTACGTGTTCGGCAATAACGACTAATGCCGCAGGCAGGATAGTCAGAATAGCAACCCACTCAAAGCGCGGTGTGTAGAACGTCGGCAGAGCAAACCAGTGAGCTTGCGCAATGGGTGTGGTGTCCACAACGCCCATCACAAAGGAAAGCGCGTAACCGGCCAGTACACCAATCAAAATCGGGATAATCGCCATAAAACCGCGGAACAGCACAGAGCCAAATACCGTTACGGCCAGCGTCACCATTGAGATGATGATGGTTTTCGAGTCTGGTAATTGCCCTTCAGCAGGCAATAATCCCGCCATGCCCGCAGCAACACCCGCCAGCTCCAGCCCGATGACGGCAACGATTGCGCCCATCGCGGCAGGCGGGAACATAACATCCAGCCAGCCAGTACCGGCTTTCTTCACAATGAAAGAAACCAGGCAGAACAGAACGCCGCACATAATAAAACCGCCCAGCGCCACTTCATACCCTAACGGCAGCAGCAACAGTACCGGGGAGATAAACGCAAAGCTCGAACCCAGATAGGCTGGAATTTTACCTTTGCAAATGAAGAGATACAGCAACGTACCAATGCCGTTAAACAGCAGGACGGTAGCCGGGTTGATATGAAACAGGACTGGCACCAGAACCGTTGCACCAAACATGGCGAACAGGTGCTGCAAACTAAGCGGGATTGTCTGTAAAAGCGGCGGTCTTTCACTCACCCCGATAGCACGGCGCGTCATAGTGTTTTCCTCTGAGTATTGTGTGTTAGTAGCGATTGGGTTGTTTTATTCAAAAAAAAGCCGACTCTTAAAGTCGGCTTCTTTTTATTTATTCATTTACTTGGTACCAAAAATCTTATCGCCGGCATCGCCGAGTCCCGGAATAATGTATCCATGCTCGTTCAGCCCCTGATCGATAGATGCGGTGTACAGCTCAACATCCGGGTGTGCTTTTTCCAGTGCCGCGATACCTTCTGGTGCCGCAACCAGAACCAGTACTTTAATGCTGGTGCAGCCTGCATTCTTCAGCAGGTCGATGGTCGCGATAACGGAACCACCGGTTGCCAGCATCGGGTCAACGATCAGCGCCATGCGCTCATCAATATTAGATACCAGCTTCTGGAAGTATGGAACCGGCTCCAGCGTTTCTTCGTTACGGTACATACCCACAACGCTGATACGCGCGCTCGGAACGTTCTCCAGTACGCCTTCCATCATACCCAGGCCCGCACGCAGGATGGGTACAACGGTGATTTTTTTACCTTTGATTTGGTCTACTTCAACCGGGCCGTTCCAACCTTCAATGGTCACCTTTTCGGTTTCCAGACCTGCAGTTGCTTCATAAGTCAGCAGACTGCCAACTTCCGAGGCGAGTTCACGAAAGCGTTTAGTGCTGATGTCGTTTTCACGCATCAGTCCCAGCTTGTGTTTGACGAGTGGGTGTTTGACTTCCACGATCTTCATACTCTTCTCCTTTCCTCAGACGAGTGGCAACCACAAAAAAAATCGCCGGATTATACCGCTTTTCGTCTCTGGCGCAACACTGGATACGCTTGATATGGATCAACCAAAGTCATTTACGTCTGGAAGATGAGTATAAAACAAGCCCCGTACTATGGGCGGGGCTTAATATCAATACACTGAATTTTATAGAGATTCAGCGTTACTCCGGATAACATTTTGATACCATGAAAAAGATTTCTTAGGAGACCGTGCTAATGTCCCACTGCCGTCATTATTTTTGTCGACATAAATAAATCCATAGCGTTTTTTCATTTCGCCGGTTCCCGCTGACACTAAATCAATGCAGCCCCACGGAGTGTAGCCCATCAGATCCACGCCATCTTCCACCACTGCTTTTTTCATCTCACGAATATGGGCTGCCAGGTAGTCAATGCGGTACTGATCGTTCACCGTGCCGTCACTTTCCTGTACATCAATCGCGCCAAACCCGTTTTCAACAATAAACAGCGGGAGCTGATAATGATCCCAGAACCAGTTCAGCGAATAGCGCAGACCAACCGGATCAATCTGCCAGCCCCAGTCTGATTTCTGCACATACGGATTGGGCACCAGACTTTTCGATTCGTCGTAATCCAACTGCGGGTTATCTGCCGTTGCCTGAGTCGCGAAGGACATATAGTAGCTAAAACCGATATAGTCGACGCAGCCCTGAGCCAGTATTTGTCGGTCTTCTTCAGTAATATCGAGTTCGAAGCCGCGACGCGCAAAGTAGTTCAACAGATGCTGCGGATACTTGCCCCGTACGTGAACGTCGGTAAACCAGTATCGACGGTGCATCGCGTTAATCGCCATCATCATATCGTCTGGCGCACAGGTCAGTGGATAAACAGGACACATAGCAATCATGCACCCAACCTGCAATGCCGGGTTGATTTCACGTGCAACCTTTACTGCCAGCGCGCTCGCCACCAGTTCATAGTGTGCAGCCTGATACATGACCGGTTCGCGGTCTTCACCCGGCTGATACTTAAGGCCGGAGTTGGTAAACGGCGCGAAATCTTCATGGAAGTTAGCCTGGTTGTTGATTTCATTAAACGTCATCCAGTACTTCACTTTACGCTGGTAGCGCGTGAAAACCACCCCGGCAAAACGGACAAAGAAATCAATCAGTTTACGATTGCGCCATCCGCCATATTCCGTCACCAGGTGATAAGGCATCTCGAAATGCGACAGTGTAATCACCGGTTCAATCCCATACTTCAGGCATTCATCAAAGAGATCGTCGTAGAATTGCAATCCGGCTTCATTGGGCAGTGCTTCATCACCTTGCGGGAAAATACGCGTCCATGCAATGGAGGTACGAAAGCACGTAAAGCCCATTTCGGCAAACAGCTTAATATCATCTTGATAGCGATGATAAAAATCGATGGCCTCGTGGTTAGGGTAATTTTTGCCTGCAATCACGCCGTCGGTAATTTCACGCGCTACCCCATGGGCCCCAGCCGTCATCACATCGGCAACGCTAATCCCTTTACCGCCCTCCTGCCAGCCGCCTTCCAGTTGATGAGCAGCCACAGCGCCGCCCCACATAAAATCTGCTTTAAACCCAGGCATACGTTTCCCCTCTCGTGATTGCACTGTTCAAACACACCTGATGTGGTTCGCAACAGAAAACAGAAACCGGTTTCAGTACGATACTGTGCATTCAGCAGGCAGGTTTCAAGCACAAGACTGAACCCGGTTTCATTTTCGTGGCGCAGTTCAAACAAATGGATAAACGACTGGAAAATGCTGAAATATTCAGCAGATAAACGTCAATGCAAAGCAGGCTCGCAAACGTTTGCTTTCCCTGTTAGAATTGCGCCGAATTTAACTTTTACTGCAAGTAAACACGTGGGGAACCAGGCAGTGACCGATAAAACCTCTCTTAGCTACAAAGATGCCGGTGTTGATATTGACGCAGGTAATGCTCTGGTTGATCGAATCAAAGGCGTAGTAAAGAAAACTCGTCGCCCGGAAGTAATGGGTGGTCTGGGTGGCTTCGGTGCGCTGTGCGCATTGCCGCAAAAATATCGTGAACCTGTACTGGTTTCCGGCACTGATGGCGTAGGGACAAAACTGCGTCTGGCGATGGATCTGAAACGCCACGATACCATCGGCATTGATCTGGTGGCGATGTGTGTAAACGACCTCGTGGTTCAGGGCGCTGAACCGCTGTTTTTCCTCGACTACTATGCAACGGGTAAACTGGATGTGGACACCGCAGCCAGCGTAATCAACGGTATTGCCGAAGGTTGCCTGCAGTCTGGTTGTGCATTGGTTGGTGGTGAAACGGCTGAAATGCCTGGGATGTATCACGGTGAAGATTATGACGTGGCAGGTTTCTGTGTCGGCGTCGTTGAAAAATCAGAGATTATCGACGGTTCAAAAGTGGCTGATGGCGATGTGCTGATTGCACTCGGCTCCAGTGGCCCACACTCCAATGGTTATTCCCTGGTGCGTAAGATCGTTGAAGTCAGCGGCTGCGACCCGGAAACAACCGAACTGGATGGTAAATCACTGGCCGATCACCTGCTGGCACCGACGCGCATTTATGTGAAATCCATTCTGGAACTGATCGAGAAGGTTGATGTGCACGCTATCGCGCACCTGACCGGCGGGGGTTTCTGGGAAAATATTCCGCGCGTACTGCCAGACAATACTCAGGCCGTCATCGACGAATCCTCATGGCAGTGGCCGGCCGTCTTCAACTGGCTGCAAACTGCGGGTAACGTCAGTCAGCACGAGATGTACCGCACCTTCAACTGTGGGGTCGGCATGGTCATTGCTCTGCCGGAATCCGAAGTAGAAAGTGCGCTCGCTCTGCTGAATGCAAAAGGTGAAAACGCCTGGAAAATCGGTATCATCAAAGCGTCTGATTCCGAACAGCGTGTGGTCATTGAATGAAAAACATTGTGGTGCTCATTTCCGGCAACGGAAGCAATTTGCAGGCAATAATCGATGCCTGCAAACAGAAAAAAATCAGTGGCACCATACGTGCAGTATTCAGCAACAAGGCCGATGCGTTCGGCCTTGTTCGTGCACGAGAGGAAAATATTCCGGCACATGCCCTGGAAGCAAGCCACTTTGCCAGCCGCGAAGCATTCGACCGCCAGCTAATACAAGAGATTGACGCCTGGGCGCCCGATGTCGTCGTGCTGGCCGGCTATATGCGCATCCTCAGCCCGGCGTTTGTCGCTCACTATTCTGAACGACTGCTGAATATCCATCCCTCTTTATTACCCAAGTATCCAGGCCTGCATACCCATCGTCAGGTGCTGGAAAATGGGGATGAAGAACACGGAACCTCAGTCCATTTCGTCACCGATGAACTGGACGGCGGACCGGTTATTCTCCAGGCCAGGGTGCCGGTATTTGCAGGTGATAGCGAAGATGATATTACTGCCCGGGTTCAGGCGCAGGAACATGCGATTTATCCGCTGGTCGTCAGCTGGTTTACCGACGGTCGCCTGAAGATGCGCGATAACGCAGCATGGCTGGACGGCAATCGTCTGCCCCCCCATGGTTATGCGGCAGACGAATAATAAAATTCAACCTGTAAGCCGAATGTCACCATCCGGCTTACAGGCATAACTACCTTTTCCGGTTAATACCACTGGTATTCATCTACGCTCCCCCTTTCTCTTTGCTATCAGACGGTTTATTGTCATATTTTTCTGGCACAGTTGGACATCTGAGAGCAATGCTCGCCATAATAAATCGGTAGTGTCCCGTGAATGAAACGGAGTAAAAGTGGTAATGGGTCAGGAAAAGCTATATATCGAGAAAGAACTCAGCTGGTTGGCGTTCAACGAACGCGTGCTCCAGGAGGCAGCTGATAAATCAAACCCGTTGATCGAACGGATGCGTTTCTTAGGCATTTATTCCAATAACCTTGACGAGTTTTACAAGGTGCGTTTTGCCGAACTGAAGCGCCGTATCATTATTAGCGAAGAACAGGGTTCAAACTCTCACTCCCGCCATCTGTTAGGCAAAATCCAGGCCCGCGTATTAAAAGCCGATCAGGAATTTGACGGCCTGTACAACGAATTACTGCTGGAGATGGCACGCAACCAGATCTTCTTGATCAACGAACGCCAGTTGTCAGTAAATCAACAGAGCTGGTTACGCCACTACTTCAAGCAATATCTGCGTCAGCACATCACGCCGATCCTGATTAACCGTGAGACGGATTTAGTCCAGTTTTTAAAAGACGATTACACTTATCTGGCCGTAGAAATTATCCGCGGAGATACGATTCGTTACGCTTTGCTGGAAATTCCATCCGATAAGGTTCCTCGCTTTGTGAATTTGCCGCCGGAAACCCCGCGCCGTCGCAAACCGATGATCCTGCTGGACAACATTTTACGTTATTGCCTTGATGACATTTTTAAAGGGTTCTTTGATTACGATGCGCTGAATGCCTATTCGATGAAAATGACCCGCGACGCCGAGTACGATTTGGTGCATGAGATGGAATCGAGCCTGATGGAGCTCATGTCTTCCAGCCTGAAGCAACGTCTGACCGCGGAGCCTGTACGTTTTGTTTATCAGCGCGATATGCCCAATGCGCTGGTTGAAGTACTGCGTGAAAAGCTGACGATCTCTCGCTACGACTCCATTGTCCCCGGCGGGCGTTATCATAACTTCAAAGACTTTATTAATTTCCCCAACGTTGGCAAAGCTAACCTGGTGAACAAACCCTTGCCGCGTCTGCGCCATATCTGGTTCGATAACGAGAAGTTTCGCAACGGCTTTGATGCCGTACGTGAACGCGATGTGTTACTTTATTATCCGTATCACACCTTTGAACACGTTCTTGAACTGCTGCGCCAGGCCTCATTCGACCCGAGCGTGCTGGCGATAAAAATTAACATCTACCGTGTGGCAAAAGATTCGCGCATCATCGACTCGATGATCCATGCCGCGCATAACGGTAAAAAAGTAACCGTGGTGGTGGAACTGCAGGCGCGCTTCGATGAAGAGGCCAATATTCATTGGGCTAAACGCCTTACCGAAGCGGGGGTCCACGTCATCTTCTCCGCGCCAGGGCTGAAAATTCACGCCAAGCTGTTCCTGATTTCGCGTAAAGAAGGTGATGACGTCGTGCGCTATGCACATATCGGCACCGGGAACTTCAACGAAAAAACAGCGCGTCTGTATACCGACTACTCGTTGCTGACTGCCGATTCGCGCATTACCAACGAAGTCCGTCGGGTGTTTAACTTCATCGAAAACCCGTATCGCCCGGTAACGTTCGATTATCTGCTGGTTTCCCCGCAAAACTCACGGCGCCTGCTGTACAGCATGATTGACAAAGAGATCGCTAATGCACAGCAAGGGCTGCCTTCTGGCATTACCCTGAAGCTGAATAATCTGGTCGATAAAGGGCTGGTTGACCGCCTGTATGCGGCTTCAGGTTCAGGTGTCCCCGTTAATTTATTGATCCGCGGTATGTGCTCACTGATCCCGAATCTGGAAGGCATCAGTGACAATATTCGCGTTATCAGCATTGTTGACCGCTATCTCGAACACGACCGGGTCTATATCTTTGAGAACGGGGGCGATAAGCAGGTGTATCTCTCCTCTGCTGACTGGATGACAAGAAACATCGATTATCGTATCGAAGTTGCCACACCGCTTCTTGACCCGCGCCTTAAGCAGCGCGTGCTGGATATTATCGATATCCTGTTCAGCGACACGGTGAAAGCCCGCTTTATTGATAAAGAACTGAGTAATCGCTACGTACCGCGCGGAAACCGTCGTAAGGTTCAGTCACAATTAGCGATTTACGACTACATCAAATCACTCGAGCAACCTGACTAACTCTATGCCAATACACGACAAGTCTCCACGACCGCAGGAATTTGCTGCGGTCGACCTTGGTTCAAACAGTTTCCATATGGTCATTGCCCGCGTGGTCGATGGCGCAATGCAAATTATCGGGCGACTGAAACAACGCGTACATCTGGCGGACGGCCTTGGCGCGGACAACAAGCTAAGCGAAGAAGCGATGGAACGCGGCTTAAGCTGTCTGTCACTTTTCGCTGAACGTCTGCAGGGATTTCCTCCCTCCAGCGTCTGCATCGTGGGAACCCATACTTTGCGCCAGGCGCTAAATGCGACTGATTTTCTTAAGCGAGCAGAAAAGGTCATCCCCTACCCGATCGAAATAATTTCCGGTAACGAAGAAGCCCGACTGATTTTTATGGGCGTGGAGCATACGCAGCCAGAAAAGGGCCGTAAGCTGGTTATCGACATCGGTGGTGGTTCGACAGAGCTGGTGATCGGTGAAGATTTCGAGCCTAAACTGGTCGAAAGCCGCCGTATGGGTTGCGTCAGTTTTGCCCAGATGTACTTTCCGGGTGGTGCGATCAGCCGGGAAAACTTCCAGCGCGCCCGTATGGCGGCAGCGCAAAAACTGGAAACGCTCACCTGGCAATTTCGAATTCAGGGCTGGAACGTTGCACTGGGAGCTTCAGGCACCATCAAAGCAGCGCATGAAGTGCTGCTGGAAATGGGTGAGAAAGATGGTTTTATCACCCCAGAACGTCTGGACAAGCTGACAACTGAAGTCCTGAAGCATGCTTCCTTTGAGGCACTCAGCATGCCGGGGCTGTCAGAAGAACGAAAGGCGGTTTTTGTTCCCGGTCTGGCAATACTGTGCGGTGTTTTTGATGCCCTCGCTATTCGTGAACTCCGACTTTCCGATGGCGCGCTGCGTGAAGGCGTACTGTATGAGATGGAAGGCCGTTTTCGCCACCAGGATGTTCGTAGCCGTACCGCCAGTAGTCTGGCAAACCAGTACAATATCGACAGCGAACAAGCCCGACGCGTACTGGAAACTACCATGCAGATGTACGATCAGTGGCATGCGCAGCAACCTAAACTGGCAAACCCGCAACTGGAAGCATTGCTCCGGTGGGCGGCTATGCTGCATGAAGTCGGGCTGAACATCAACCACAGCGGACTGCATCGCCACTCGGCTTATATTCTGCAAAACAGCGACCTGCCAGGTTTCAACCAGGAGCAACAGCTGATGATGGCGACCCTGGTTCGCTATCATCGTAAAGCGGTTAAGCTGGATGATTTGCCCCGCTTTACGTTGTTCAAGAAAAAGCAGTTCCTGCCGCTAATTCAGCTGTTGCGACTTGGGGTATTGCTCAACAACCAGCGCCAGGCAACCACTACACCGCCGACGCTCACGTTGATTACTGACGATAACCACTGGACGCTACGCTTCCCGCACGACTGGTTTAGCCAGAACGCGCTGGTGCTGCTCGATCTGGAAAAAGAACAGCAATACTGGGAGGCCGTCACAGGCTGGCGCCTTAAAATTGAGGAAGAAAACTCACCCGATATCGCTGCGTGAGTGATCGGCAGGTGCCAGCGTGGCTGGCACCTGTTCTTCCAGAGTTTGATGCAGCGGCCGCGGCTCACCGATCAGATAGCCCTGCAAATAATCAATCCCCAGAGAAATCACCGCACTACGTATTTCTTCGCTTTCGACATACTCCGCCACCACCAACATTTTTTTCATCCGCGCCAGGTGACAAATCGAGGCCACGATTTGGTAGTCGAGACTATTTGAGACAATGTTACGGATAAAGCTTCCGTCAATCTTCAGGATGTCAGCGCTCACATTTTTCAACCGTGCATAGCTGGCATAGCCGGTACCAAAATCATCGATCGCGATCTGACAGCCCAGTACTTGCAGTTGCAGCAATGTTGCCTGGGCCTGCTCCGCATTGGTTAACGCATTGCTCTCTGTAACCTCAAAGATCAATTGCCATGCTTCAACCTGATATTTCACCAACAACTGACTGATTTCTTGAGGAAATCTGGCTCTACATACAGACGTGGGCGATAAATTGATCGCAAAACGATGAGCGGGCATTTTCTCCCGATTCTGCGCCATAAATTTCAGCGTATTTTCAATGACCCACAGATCAATGCTGGATGACAACCCAAACTCATGGGCTACCGGTAAGAAATTATCAGGAGCAATCGTTTCACCTTCATCACCCTGAAGACGCAGCAGGATTTCATGATAAACATCGCCCCGCACGCCAAAAATCGGCTGTGCCAGCAGGAAGAAGCGATCATGCTCCAGCGCCTGCTGCAAACGGTTCATCATCGCCACTCTATCTTTCAGATCCCGCTGCAGGTGCATTACGCCACGTCGTTGCAAACTTTCCGGCATATTGGTTGCCAGCGAGAGCTCGGCGATGGTGCTTAACTCCCCCAGTAACAGATAGATGTGGTTAACAGGTGAGCGAACATAGCAAAAACTGATCCCAACCTGCGGTTGTAGGGACATACCATCCCAGACAAAACGAAACTGCCTGATATGTTTGTCCAGCGCTTCAATGCGCTGCTGATGCGACTCAGTATTAAAACGCAGAATTAAATCATTACCGGATAGTTGAAAAACATATTCGTCTTGTTCCAGCAACGGCGCTATCCAATGAGAAAGTTTTTGCTTGTACTGGATACGCAGCATAATGCCGTAGTTTTTCACCAACAGTTCCATGCCCGGTATACGCAGAAAACAGAGCACTGACCATGGCGCTTTTTTCAGCGTTAGGTTCAATGCCCGCAGGTTTGGCAAATGCACCATCGGATCAAAATATGCCAGACGATGTGTGCGTCGGGTAACAAATCGCTGACGCGTTGCCAGCACGGCAATGTAATTTACGATGAAAGAAAAAACGAGGTAACTCGAAGAGGTAATTGCGAGTTGTGTATCGTAACCCGAATACCAGGGCATATAGCGCTGATAATAATGAATGGCAGTTATCAACACGACTGTCCATATCATTGAAATAAATCGGTAACCGTAACGCATTGCGCCCCATAACATGAGGGGCAGTAACAGAGACAAGGTATAATTTGTGCTGAATATCGAACTCTGTTCATTTAACGGCATACACAGCAAAGCCATCAATAAAGTCAATATTATCAACCAGACAGCAAATTCTGTTCGCGTGACTTTAGTGTCAAACTGCTGCTTTAATTGTGAAAAATAGCCCCGTATATGCAGCGGATTTCGAATGGTTCGGATTATAAAATAGCACAGAGGAATACCCACAAGGTTTCCTACCAGCATAGCCTGGTAGTTGATCAACGTTCCTGTATTAAAGGGCATAACGCCCACCATACCTGATTTGCTCTCGTATACGCCAACAAACGCAGCGAACTGGAAAAGGATCAGGAATAGCGTTGCCGGACAGAAAACCTGCCAAAACATTCGCTGAAACATCAGATGGGAGTCGCCATGAGCCACGTTGTTTCGCCGGGGAGCAAAAACTTTATATCCGCCCCAACTAAGCACCATTGTAACTATAAAGTGCGTAATAATTGACAGCGTTTCAAATAATCCAACCTGCGGATATTTGTACCAACCGATGGCAATGATTATTCCTGGCAGTGCCGCCCAACTAAAAAACAACATCAGGCTAATCGTCAGCGCTAAAGGCAGGTAGAAAAGGATGACAGTACCGGTACTAATATGCGCGTAGGTATTGGCAGTGCTTAATAACGGCAACAGTAAAGATGGTAAGATGAGGGGCAGCGCCCACCATTTATCTCTAATACTTATATAGTTTTTATTGAGTTTCATAGATGCTCAGTAGAATCCCTCACGTCATGCAGGGGTATTTTCTGTGAAGGACATTAAGACAGGCATCCCACCTGACGTTAAAACGATGATGTAATACACATCACAATGACTCATCGATTTTAGTTACGGATAACCGATGAGGTTTGATATATGTCAAAAAAAACATCCCCCATTAATCAATTATTACTTTTTTCTTTATTTATGATCGTTTATTCATTATTAATGCAAATAATAATATTAATTCCCATAACATAAGGGGATAAAAGCGTTGATGCAATTTTACATAACGAAGAATTGACCATTCCCTCTTAGTGTGCCTTAATGTAAGTATCGCCCACTGGTTGGGTACACTTTAAGGAACCTTTTGTGAGCCAGGTTACCAGCCTACGCAAACGACACCGATTTAACAGTCGCATGATCCGGATCGTACTGCTTATCAGCTTCATCTTCTTCTTCGGACGCTTCGTCTACTCTGCTATCGGTGCGTGGCACCACCACCAGGACAAGAAAGAATCCCAGCAGACCACCTTGCCACAACAGACTTCTCCTGCACAAACTGACGAACGTTGAACGCTCGTATCTGTGATCCCTCAGTCTTAAGATTCCTTACCGGATGGCTAATCGCCTGACATTTAACCATCCGGTAAGGGATTTGAGCGAATATTTTTCGCCCTATCCAGCCAACAACACTGACTGCTACATTGGATATGCCTGCGGCGTTTCGCACAATGACACAATCTTTTCCGCCCACTTCACCGCACCATTTGCGCTGTTATTTTACGTTCGCCTTTACTGAACATAAAAAGACTTACACAACTCAAATAACCGCTAATTAATATACTCAAAAAATATCAGCGGCCTACACATTAATATTTTGTATAAAAATTTAATTGTTTATTTGAATTTCTAACATTTGTTAATACTACAGCCATACCGTGAGTAGTTTTACACTCTTTCCCAAAATACGTACCGGTCTTGAATGGCTTGCCGGGTACAGTGATGCGGTAATTCAATTTGGCTGGAACATCGTCGCTGCCGTCATTTTGCTGTTTGTCGGTAAATTTATCTCTCGCCTGCTCTCCAGCGGGCGGGAAAAATTACCCCTCAAGCGAAAAGTCGACATCACCATCATCCAGCTTTTCACCGCTCTCGTCCGTTACATTACCCTCGCCTTTTTCGTTGTCGCTGCACTGGGTCGCGCCGGTATTCAAACATCATCCATTATTGCGGTTGGGTTTAGCATTTATAAATCATTTCTCGCCTGTACCTACTAACGTAAACGCACCAGCAGAGTCAGCACAAACACAGGCAGAACCCGCCCAAACACCAGCACAACCTTCATCACAACCTTCACAACAAACGGCAGACAAGGCGTTGCAAGGAGATGATCTCTGGCAAACAGAAGACTAAATATCACGTAACAAGCGTTCAAAGCATATCTCGGGCCACATCGTGGCCCTTTTTTATATTCTACACAATCTCACGCGCGGACATATTGTTAGGGTAATACAGCCAACCAGCATCATCACGCCAGCTTTGAAGCACGCAAGCCGCACACCCTTCGTGAGATGTAGGCAACGCGCGCGACCTTATGTTGGCAGCGGGCTGTTTATGCTATGAGTAAAGGGAAAGCATTGAATGACAGGCCAGGTAAAGACCAGCCGTATGATTCTTGTATACAAATAAAAACCCCCTGTAAAAACAGAGGGTTGATTACAGTTTTACCTGTTCATGAAAACTCAGGAAGGGTTATCGGCTTATTCCCACTCAATGGTTGCTGGCGGCTTACCGCTGATGTCATACACCACGCGGGAGATACCGTTCACTTCGTTGATGATGCGGTTGGACACGCGGCCCAGGAAGTCATACGGCAGGTGCGCCCAATGTGCGGTCATAAAGTCGATGGTTTCTACAGCACGCAGGGAAACCACCCAGTCATACTTACGGCCATCGCCCATTACGCCAACGGAACGAACCGGCAGGAACACGGTGAACGCCTGACTTACTTTGTTGTACAGGTCAGCTTTGTGCAGTTCTTCGATGAAGATAGCATCCGCACGACGCAGCAAATCGCAGTACTCTTTCTTCACCTCGCCCAGCACACGAACGCCCAGACCCGGCCCCGGGAACGGGTGACGGTACAGCATGTCGTATGGCAGACCCAGTTCCAGACCAATTTTGCGCACTTCGTCTTTGAACAGCTCACGCAGCGGTTCAACAAGCCCCATCTTCATCTCTTTCGGCAGGCCGCCCACGTTGTGGTGAGATTTGATGACGTGAGCTTTACCGGTTGCCGAAGCCGCGGATTCGATCACGTCAGGGTAGATAGTGCCCTGCGCCAGCCATTTAACGTCTTCCAGTTTCAGTGCTTCTTCATCGAACACTTCAACGAACACACGACCGATGATTTTACGTTTGGCTTCCGGATCGTTCTCGCCTTTCAGCGCATCCAGGAAACGCTGCTCGCCTTCAACATGAACAATGTTCAGACCGAAATGGTCACCGAACATATCCATCACCTGCTGAGCTTCGTTCAGACGCAGCAGACCGTTATCCACGAAGACGCAGGTCAGGTTTTTGCCAATGGCGCGGTGCAGCAGCATGGCGGTGACGGAGGAGTCTACGCCACCGGACAGACCGAGGATCACTTTGTCATTACCAACCTGCTCACGAATACGTGCCACGGCGTCGTCGATGATTTTTTCCGGTGTCCACAGTGCTTCACACTGGCAGATGTCACGCACAAAGCGCTCCAGCATGCGCATACCTTGACGGGTATGGGTCACTTCCGGGTGGAACTGCACACCGTAGAAGCGTTTTTCTTCATGCGCCATGATGGCGAACGGGCAACTGTCGGTGCTGGCAACGGTAACAAAACCTTCCGGGATAGCAGTCACTTTATCGCCGTGACTCATCCATACGTCCAGCAGAGGTTTGCCTTCTGCAGTCAGGGAGTCTTCGATACCACGGATCAGCGCGCTATCGGTCTGGACCTCAACCTGTGCATAACCGAACTCACGCTCGTTAGAACCTTCAACATGTCCACCCAGTTGCATTGCCATGGTCTGCATGCCATAGCACACGCCAAAGACCGGCACGCCAGCATTGAACACGTACTCTGGTGCACGTGGGCTGTTTGCTTCGGTGGTACTTTCCGGACCACCGGAAAGAATAATACCGCTTGGGTTGAATTCGCGAATTTGTGCTTCCGTAACATCCCATGCCCACAGCTCACAGTAGACGCCCAGTTCACGTACGCGACGTGCAACCAGCTGAGTGTACTGCGATCCGAAATCGAGGATGAGAATGCGATGTTTATGAATATTGTCTGTCATTGACGCTAATTCCGAGGCAAGTGAAACAAATTCGCCCGGCATAGAGCCGGGCGCGGAAACTTATCAGGAGCCCATGCGGTAGTTAGGGGACTCTTTGGTGATGGTCACATCGTGAACGTGACTTTCCTGAATACCCGCACCACTGATACGGACAAATTCAGCCTGAGTACGCAGCGCGTCGATAGTACCACAGCCGGTCAGACCCATACAGGAGCGCAGGCCGCCCATCTGCTGGTGAATGATCTCTTTCAGGCGACCTTTATACGCCACACGGCCTTCGATACCTTCCGGAACCAGTTTGTCAGCAGCGTTATCGCTCTGGAAATAACGGTCAGAAGAACCTTTGGACATCGCACCCAGGGAACCCATACCACGGTAAGACTTGTAAGAACGCCCCTGGTACAGTTCGATTTCCCCCGGAGACTCTTCGGTACCTGCCAGCATAGAACCCACCATGACAGCAGCAGCACCTGCAGCAATCGCTTTAGCAATGTCGCCAGAGAAACGAATACCGCCGTCGGCGATAACCGGAATGCCTGTCCCTTCCAGTGCTGCAACCGCATCAGAAACGGCGGTAATCTGCGGAACGCCCACACCGGTAACGATACGGGTAGTACAGATGGAGCCAGGACCGATACCGACTTTAACTGCGCTACAGCCTGCTTCGGCCAGCGCGCGCGCACCGGCACCCGTCGCAACGTTGCCGCCGATGATCTGCAGATCCGGGTATTTTGCACGTGTTTCGCGGATACGCTGCAGAACACCTTCAGAGTGGCCATGAGAGGAGTCGATCAGCAGAACGTCAACACCGGCGGCAACCAGCGCATCAACACGCTCTTCATTTCCTGCGCCGGCACCAACCGCAGCACCCACGCGCAGACGACCATGCTCATCTTTACAGGCGTTAGGTTTACGTTCTGCTTTCTGGAAATCTTTTACGGTGATCATGCCGAGAAGATGGAAACTGTCATCAACGACCAGCGCTTTCTCAACACGTTTTTCGTGCATTTTTGCAAACACAACATCACGCGCTTCACCTTCGCGTACGGTGACCAGACGCTCTTTCGGCGTCATGTAAACGCTAACCGGCTGGCTGAGGTCAGTAACAAAGCGTACGTCACGACCGGTGATGATACCGACCAGTTCGTTGTCTTCCGTTACAACCGGGTAGCCTGCAAAGCCATTACGCTCGGTCAGTTCTTTCACTTCACGCAGCGTGGTGGTTGGCAGTACGGTCTGTGGGTCAGTCACCACGCCAGATTCGTGTTTTTTCACACGTTTAACTTCTTCGGCCTGGCGCTCGATGGACATGTTTTTGTGGATAAAACCGATGCCGCCTTCCTGAGCCAGGGCAATTGCCAGGCGTGCTTCCGTCACGGTGTCCATTGCCGCAGAGAGCATAGGAATGTTCAGGCGAATGGTTTTCGTCAACTGCGTGCTGAGATCAGCAGTATTCGGCAGAACGGTAGAATGAGCGGGAACGAGGAGGACGTCGTCAAACGTCAGGGCTTCTTTAGCGATACGTAGCATGGGCAATATCTCACCTGGGAGGTTATTAAATATTGCCGCGGCATTATACAGAGCGTAACCGATTGCATCCACACTTTTTTGCAAAAAAACCTTGCGCTCCTCTGTGAGCATGTTACTTTCGATTGAATAACCTGCTGATTTAGAATTTGATCCCGCTCACATGTTATCCTCTCAGACCACCTCAATTTTTACCGTAAGCCGCCTGAATCAGACGGTACGTCTGCTGCTTGAGCAGGAGATGGGACAAGTCTGGATCAGCGGTGAAATCTCGAATTTCACCCAGCCTTCTTCAGGCCACTGGTATTTCACGCTTAAAGATGACACCGCCCAGGTACGCTGCGCGATGTTTCGCAACAGCAACCGTCGTGTGACGTTTCGTCCCCAGCACGGACAACAAGTGCTGGTGCGCGCCAATATTACGCTGTATGAACCGCGCGGTGACTACCAGATTATCGTTGAGAGCATGCAGCCTGCGGGTGAAGGTTTGCTGCAGCAGAAGTACGAACAACTCAAAGCGAAGCTACAAGCTGAAGGACTGTTTGATCAGCAGTTCAAGAAATTACTGCCCTCACCGGCCCACTGCGTCGGGGTGATCACCTCAAAAACCGGCGCTGCGCTGCACGATATTCTCCACGTACTGAAGCGACGTGACCCTTCCCTGCCCGTGATAATTTACCCAACCGCCGTGCAGGGTGATGATGCACCAACCCAGATCGTACGTGCCATTGAACTGGCTAACGCACGTCAGGAGTGCGATGTTTTAATCGTCGGGCGTGGCGGCGGTTCACTGGAAGATTTGTGGAGCTTTAACGACGAACGCGTGGCGCGCGCGATTTTTGCCAGTGCAATTCCCGTGGTCAGCGCCGTCGGACATGAAACCGACGTGACCATCGCTGATTTTGTTGGCGACCTGCGCGCACCAACGCCTTCTGCGGCTGCCGAAATTGTCAGCCGCAATCAACAGGAGTTGTTACGCCAGATTCAGTCTGTACAGCAACGCCTGGAAATGGCGATGGATTACTACCTTGCCAACCGTACCCGTCGCTTTACTCAGATCCATCATCGCTTGCAACAACAGCACCCTCAGTTGCGTCTGGCACGCCAGCAGACTTCACTTGAGCGTCTGCGTCAGCGGATGAACTTCGCACTGGATAATCAACTAAAACGCTCGGCGTCACGTCAGTTGCGTATTACCCAACGATTGAACCAGCAAAACCCGCAGCCTCGAATTTATCGTGGCCAGACGCGTATTCAGCAACTGGAACATCGTCTGGCACAGAACATTCGTACACGGCTGAGCGAGCAACGTGAACGCTTCGGTAATACGGTGACGCATCTGGAAGCTGTCAGCCCGTTAGCTACGCTGGCGCGCGGCTATAGTGTCACTACCGCGACGGACGGCAACGTGCTGAAGCAGACCAAACAAGTGAAGGCTGGTGATGTGCTCACGACCCGACTGTCAGATGGCTGGGTCGTGAGTGAAGTAAAAGGCATAACGGCGGCAAAGAAAACGCGTAAGAAAAAGCCGGATTAAACCGGTGCAAATTCCACGCGTTTTTTAGAAATCAGCCCATGACCGTTCTGGCAGAAATAGTCCACCGCACCGCAGGCTTTTAACACCTGCAGAGGCTGATGGCACTCCGGGCAACGCGCTTCTAACGGAATATCTTTTTTGCAGTTTTCGCAGTGTGCCACACCGTTTTGTGGCTCCAGTTCAGCATGGCAATCCGGGCAGTTAATCGACATGGTGACTCCTGTTCAGGGGATGTAATAGTGCTTCAATTTTAACACGATGCGCTTAATGTGCCCCACGCAACTGTTGCTGTAACGTTAGCAAGTACTCGACTTCTTCAAGCCTGCGTTGTGTTGTGCGTCCCACCTCCTGTGGGCTGCGTTCAAACAAACTTTGCGCCCCCAGAATGTGCTCTGCCAGGCAGTGGGCGTAAATCGTACCGGGAAGCCTCCAGCGACGCACAGCATCACCGTCAATCAAGTCAAGCACATCCCCGGTGCCGCGCCGGTCATGGCTGATGATACGACCATCGCTTAGATACAGGCGCAGGCCTTTTTGTCCGCCAGTTGGACCCGCGTATTTATTCAGCCAGATATCCAGCGGTATACCGCTAATCTGTCCCTGTAAATGCGCTTCTCCTTCCGCCGTTATCAGGTCCCCCTGAGCGATATCTCGTCCCAGACGGTCTTTAGCGCGCTTCACCTGCAAAGTCATACTGTCATTGCCGCCCAGGTAACGTACCGTTTCACGCAACATTGCCAGCACGTGCGTACCAATATCCAGAATCACGCCATCCGGATGGCGAAGCTCGCGCGTATCCGGATCACCGGTGGCAAAGTTGAGCGCGATAGGTTCCCCGGCGGTGTTAAACCCGCTTGGCTCTTGCAAGAATCCTTCAATTTTAACAATGTCCGAAAAGTGGGAAACCAGTGCCGGTTGTGGGTTATCGCCCTGCCACTGCGCCCCGAGTTTCCCCAATGCCAGTTGCAGTGCGCCAGTACGCGCCATCCAATGGTCTAGCGCCAGTACGCGATCACCGACACCGGGTTGAACCAGCAGCATTTTCAGTTTTTCAATTTGGGAAAGCGTGGCGACAATCGGTTTTTCGACCACGATTCGTGCGATGGGAGCGGCCAGCGCCTGTTCCAGCACCTCAAGATGGTGCAGGGATGCGGTGGTGATAAACAAGGTATCAAGCGGTGTTGCAAGAAGTTCAGCGAGCGATGCGCAACGTGTCACATCTGCAGGCTGTTTTGCAGGTTGCACATCAAATCCCACACAGCAGAGTGAATCACCGAACATGTGACGTAGTGCGGGCAAGTATGCCGTTTCAACCACTGCGCCAAGCCCCACAAACCCTAACAGCATACTCTTACCTCGTTGATTGAATTGCCGGAGCAGAATGCCCGCCCCGGCAATGTCGAGGTGTTATCAGGCGCTGGTAACCGGTTTAGTCTGCGCATTCTCCAGCATACGGCGTATCGGAACAATGAGAACTACCAGTACCGCAGCACAGATTATCAACGCGATGGAGCAACGCGCAAACAGATCCGGCAGCATATCCAGCTGATCGGCCTTCACGTGACCACCAATCAGGCCCGCCGCCAGGTTACCCAGCGCACTGGCACAGAACCACAGTCCCATCATCTGACCGCGCATTCTTTCCGGCGCCAGCAGCGTCATTGTCGCCAGGCCAATCGGACTCAGGCACAGTTCACCCAGTGTCAGCATCAGGATGCTGCCCACCAGCCAGAAAGGCGAAACGCCTGCACCGCCATTATTCAGCACGTTTTGTGCTGCCAGCATCATCAGGCCAAAACCCGCTGCGGCACACAGAATACCGATAACAAATTTAGTGATACTGCTCGGGCGAATGTTCATGCTGGCAAGCTTCGGCCACGCCCAGCTAAAGACCGGGGCCAGCAGGATGATAAACAGCGCGTTAATCGACTGGAACCAGACAGCCGGGATTTCAAAATCGCCGATCATACGGTTAGTGTAGTCGTTAGCGAACAGGTTAAACGACGTTGGCTTTTGCTCAAATGCCGACCAGAAGAAGGCGGCGGAAACCAGCAGAATAAAGCAGACCAACAATCTGGCGCGCTCTTTACGGTTCAGGCCAGCAAAGACAAACAGGTAGATGAAGTAGAGGGCCACGGATGCCGCAATCACATACACCAACACGCTGGCTACCGCGACCGGGTTAATCACAATCACACCTTGAGCTATCAGGGTAACAATGACAGCCACACCTACCGCCAGCGCCAACAACCACGTGCCTACGCCCTTTCTTTTAACTACCGGGCTGTTCCAGGTAGAGTCCAGCCCGACTTCGCTGTCGTAGCGTTTCATCGCCGGAACAGCAAACACGCGGAAGATAATCAACGCAACCAGCATCCCGATGCCACCGATACCAAAGCCCCAATGCCAGCCATGAGATTTAATCAGCCACCCGGAGATCAACGGCGCAATGAAGGAGCCCATATTGATACCCATGTAGAACAGCGAGAAACCGCCATCACGACGCGCATCGCCTTTTTTATACAGCGTCCCAACCATTACCGAGATACAGGTCTTGAACAGACCTGAGCCGAGCACGATAAACATCAGGCCGATAAAGAACAGGTTGTCACCCATGATGGCAGAGAGCGCAATCGATAAATGGCCGAGGGCAATCAGGATAGATCCATACCAGACAGCTCTTTGCTGACCAAGCCAGTTATCCGCCAGCCAACCGCCCGGCAGCGCGGCAAGATACATGGTACCGGCAAAGATACCGACAATTGCCGACGCATTTTCACGCGCCAGCCCCATACCGCCGTCATAAACGGTAGCTGCCATAAACAGGATCAGTAACGGACGAATGCCATAAAACGAAAAACGCTCCCACATCTCAGTGAAGAACAATGAGCCGAGCGGATAAGGATGACCGAAGAACGTTCGGCTTTCTTTTTGATTAACAGAGGATTGCATAATTCTCCCGAAAAAATATGTCGTGTGCTTGTAAACACCGTGATGTACGCCGGCCAGTTACGTAGCTGGTCGATTTTTTACATACGGCGAAGAGTTATTTAACCATTTGATAACCTGACAGTAGTTTTGTCTAGTACCAACCCGGTGACTTTAAGATGAAAATTCGACAATTGTCTACTTTCTTAGATTTAAACTTGGTAAAAAGCGAATAGTCATTGACAGCAAACAGACAGGTACAGGCTAAAAAAGGGCGAAAAAAAAGCCCGCGATTTACGCGGGCCTCTATCGCCATCAGCAGGAGTTACTTGCTTTTTTTGATGTGCTTAATCAAACGCTTACGCTTACGCATCTGCGTTGGTGTCAGTGTATTACGTTTGTTCGCAAACGGGTTTTCCCCTTCTTTGAACTGAATACGAATTGGTGTACCCATTACTTCCAGTGATTTGCGGAAGTAGTTCATCAGATAGCGCTTGTACGAATCCGGCAGGTCTTTCACCTGGTTACCGTGGATCACCACAATAGGCGGGTTATAACCACCAGCGTGCGCATACTTAAGCTTCACACGGCGACCACGTACCAGCGGCGGCTGATGGTCTTCTACCGCCATGGTCATGATGCGGGTCAGCATCGCGGTGCTAACGCGGCGAGTTGAGCTGTCATACGCTTCGCGCACGGATTCGAACAGGTTACCTACACCGCTGCCGTGCAGCGCGGAAATAAAGTGAACGCGGGCAAAATCGATAAAGCCCAGGCGGAAGTCCAGCGTCTCTTTTACCTGTTCTTTCACTTCCTGCGTCAGGCCGTCCCATTTGTTGACAACGATAACAAGTGAGCGCCCACTATTGAGGATAAAGCCCAGCAGCGAGAGGTCCTGATCGGAGATCCCTTCGCGGGCGTCAATCACCAGCATCACCACGTTGGCATCTTCAATTGCCTGCAACGTTTTGATTACAGAGAATTTTTCTACCGCTTCGGTAATTTTACCGCGCTTACGTACACCCGCAGTATCAATCAGCACATATTCGCGCTCATCACGTTCCATCGGAATATAAATACTGTCGCGCGTGGTCCCCGGCATATCGTAAACCACCACGCGGTCTTCGCCGAGAATACGGTTAGTCAGTGTGGACTTACCTACGTTCGGGCGCCCGACAATTGCCAGTTTGATGGGCAGATCCTGCGGATTGAAATCATCTTCAGGCTCTTCTTCGCCGTTTTCTTCGGCTTCCAGTTTCGCCCAGTATTCCGCATCTTCATCGACTTCTTCCTGCGGCGCGACATCGTCCATCCACGGGAGCAGAACGTGCTCCAGCAGGCTAAGGACTCCACGACCATGGGAAGCCGCGATGGGGTAAATTTCACCCAGCCCCAGTGAGTAAAAATCGACAACGGCCTGATCCGGATCGAGTCCGTCAGTTTTGTTGGCAACGAGAAAGGTTGGTTTCTGGCGCGCACGCAGATGCTTGGCAATGGCTTCATCTGCCGGCATCAGACCAGCACGCGCATCCACCATGAACAGCACAACGTCCGCTTCTTCAATAGCCAGCAACGACTGCTCAGCCATACGGGTTTCAACACCGTCTTCAGTGCCATCAATACCGCCAGTATCAATGCAGATAAACTCGCGGCCTTCAATTTCCGCACGACCGTACTTACGGTCACGAGTCAGACCCGGGAAATCCGCAACCAGCGCATCTCGGGTGCGAGTTAGACGGTTAAATAACGTGGATTTGCCAACGTTAGGGCGCCCGACAAGCGCGACCACAGGTACCATGTTTAAAGCCTCATTTAAAAAATCATCAGACAATGGACACTCTTTTTGCGCCATTGTTAAAAACAGTAAAACGGCCCCTGCACCAGGAGCCGTTTTTCAAAGCGAGCGGCCAGGACGATTAACGCGTAATGGAGTACAACGTACCGTCTTTCGCCTGGATCAGCAGTTTACCATCAGCAGAAACCGGCTCGGTCAGGAAACCTGAGCTGTCGACTTTCTGCTGAGCGACAAAGCGACCATCTTCAACGTTAATCCAGTGCAGGTAGCCTTCGCTATCACCTACGACCAGGTTGCCGTTATACAGCGCCGGAGACGTCAGCAGACGGTGCAGCAGATCGCTTTGCGTCCACAGCGTCACGCCACCATCGGTAGTCAGCGCCAGCACACGGTCATTCTGATCAACCAGATAGATACGATTGCCATCGACGATGAAATCATTCACCGAGCCGAGCTCACGTTTCCACATGATCTGACCACTGCGCAGATCCAGCGCCGTCAGGTTACCATTATAAGCCAGTGCGTAAACTACGCCATTGACGATAACCGGCGTGGTATCGACATCACTCAGACGGTCGATTTCGGTTGGGCCAGTGGCCTGAGAGATACGCTGCTGCCAAATCATCTGACCCTGCTGCATCAGTACGGCACTTACGCGACCATTATCGCCACCCACAATAGCTGCGCCAAAGGCGGTCGCCGGAGCGGATTCACCACGTAAGGAAAGTGATGGCATGTCGAGGTTCACGGTCCATTTGATGGCACCGTCAGCTTCGTTCAATGCCTGCAACTGACCGTTACTGGTATGGATCAATACCACACCATCGCTCACCACCGGGCGAGACAACGCTTCACCGGCAACTTTCGTTTGCCATGCGGTTGTACCGTCACTGGTGTTAAGCGCATAAACCTGTGCTTTTTCGCTGCCAATATAAACATGGCCGCCCGACACGGTTACACCGCCAGAAAGCTGAGCAGATGCACGGGAGAACCAACCGTCTTTCTCACCCAGATTAACAGACCAGACTTCTTTGCCGTCGTCTGCGTTCAGCGCTTTCACCACACCGGCGCGAGAGGCTGCATAGACCACGTTATCCGCCAGCGCAGGATGAAGGTTAGAGTAGAAATCACCAATACCGTTACCTACAGACGTGCTCCAGGCAGTAGACGGAGTAAACTGGTTTTCAACCACCGGTAACGGGGACATCTTAACGACATCTTCTTCGCCACTAAACAGTGAACAGCCGCTCAATAGGGTAACGGAAAGCAGCCCTGGCAGAAGTAATTTACGCAATTGCATCGGGTCCCTCTCAGATGGACAAATTATTGATTTTCATCTGCATCATTTCGCTCAGAGCAGGAGAGGCATCGCTTTTCACGCCCGCTTCCCATGCGCTACGCGCACCTTGTTTGTCGCCTTTGCTCAGCAACGCTTCACCACGCAGATCGGCCACAATTGCCGCCCACCCTTCACCTTTAATGGTATCAAGTGTTTTTAGCGCGGTATCAGCCTGCTTAAGCTGAACCTGAACACGAGCAAGGCGCAGATTAAGCACCGCGTTGAGATTCTCATCGCTGGTTGCGGCCAGGCCTTGTTGTAACTGGGCCGCGGCTTTCTCTAGTTCGTTTTGGTCAACAAACTGCTGTGCCAGTTCCATTGACGCTAACGCGCCATAGGTGTTTTTGTTTTCCGCTGCAAATTTCTCTGCGGCAGGAATGCTATCAGGCTTACCTGCGCTAACCGCAGTCACCGTATTTTGATATGCCAGAGAAGCAGAGCGTGCGGACTCTGTCTGATGACTGGTCCAGTAACGCCAGCCGACCAGCGCGCCGACCCCTAAAATTACCCCAACAACCAGCGCTTTGCCGTTTTCAGCAAAGAAGCGTTTTACCGCATCAACCTGGTCGTGTTCGTTCTCGTAAATTTCCACGCTGTCCTTCTCCTTAGCCCAGTAGAGTGCGCAAATGCGTGGCAACGCTATCCTGCGCTACTGCCGTTTGCTCACCAGAGCGCAAATCCTTCACTACAACGGTACCGTCAGCCACTTCGGACTCACCCAGTACCAGTGCAACGCGGGCGCCCCACTTATCGGCGCGAGCAAACTGTTTCTTAAAGTTGCCGCCACCGTGGTTAGTCATCAGTTTCACACCGGGAACTTCATCACGCAGACGTTCAGCAAGCCGCATCGCAGCCGACTGTGTATCCGCACCTGAAGCAACCAGGTATATATCGACAACAGGATCTGCGTTAAATTCCGGATTAACTGCCTGAACTAACAAAACAAGTCGTTCAAGACCCATAGCAAAGCCTACCGCTGGCGTGGCACGACCGCCAAGTTGCTCAACCAGGCCATCATAGCGACCACCAGCACATACGGTACCCTGTGAGCCCAGGCTGTTGGTTACCCACTCAAATACGGTGCGGTTGTAGTAGTCGAGACCACGAACCAGGCGCTGATTAACGGTGTAGGCAATACCTGCGGATTCCAGCAGCTTGCACAGACCCGCGAAATGTTCGCGAGAATCGTCATCCAGATAGTCACCCAGTGCAGGGGCATCGTTCAGCAGCGCCTGCACTTCCGGGTTTTTGGAGTCGAGAACGCGCAGCGGGTTGGTGTACATGCGGCGCTTGCAATCTTCGTCCAGTTTTTCTTTGTGCTGTTCCAGGTAGGCGACCAGCGCATCACGGTAGTTAGCACGCGCTTCAAGCGAACCAATAGAGTTCAGCTCAAGGCTAACATGCTGGGAAATACCCAGTGCACGCCACCAGCGGGCAGTCAGCATAATCAGTTCAGCATCAATGTCCGGTCCTTGCAGACCAAACACTTCGACACCCAACTGATGGAATTGGCGATAACGTCCTTTTTGCGGACGTTCGTGGCGGAACATCGGCCCGATGTACCACAGACGCTGTTCCTGATTGTACAGGAGACCATGTTCGATGCCGGCGCGTACGCAGCCCGCAGTGCCTTCAGGACGCAGGGTCAGGCTGTCGCCATTGCGGTCCTCAAAGGTATACATTTCTTTTTCAACGACGTCGGTCACTTCACCGATCGCACGTTTGAATAACGGGGTCTGCTCTACAATCGGCAAGCGGATTTCACTGTAACCGTAGCTGCCGAGCACGTTTTTGAGAGTGCCTTCAATGCGCTGCCAGATGGCGGTTTCGCCAGGCAGATAATCGTTCATGCCGCGAATGGCTTGAATGTTTTTTGCCACGTTTATTCTCTTTATGGATATAAAAATGAACCCTCAGCGCTAACCCGAACAATACGGGCGCCATGCGGGTTCAATCATACACGGGAAGCACGCCGCTTCCCATCACGTTATTATTTTTCAAGCTGCTGCACGTCAATGCGTCGCGCTTCGTCGAGGATACTCGCTTTGGCGCGAATACGGGCTTCGAGCTGCGTGATCATGTCATCGTTGTCGAGTCTGTCTTTACGCACGCCGTCTTCATACAGGCCGCTTTTCTTGTTGCCGCCCGTCACGCCCAGCGTGGAAACCAGTGCTTCGCCAGGACCGTTTACCACGCAACCGATGATCGAAACGTCCATTGGCGTAATGATATCTTCCAGGCGTTGCTCCAGCGCGTTAACCGTGCCGATAACGTCGAACTCCTGGCGTGAGCAGGTTGGACAAGCGATAAAGTTAATGCCACGCGCGCGAATGCGCAGTGATTTCAGAATATCAAAACCCACTTTGATCTCTTCGACCGGATCCGCCGCCAGAGAAACGCGCAGCGTATCACCGATGCCCTCTGACAGCAGCAGTCCCAGACCGATCGCAGATTTTACCGCACCACTACGTGCGCCACCGGCTTCGGTGATCCCCAGGTGCAGCGGTTGATCAATCTGTTTTGCCAGCAGACGATAAGATTCTACGGCGAGGAAAACATCAGACGCTTTCACGCTAACTTTGAACTGATCGAAGTTCAGACGATCGAGATGATCCACATGGCGCATCGCGGATTCCAGCAGCGCCTGCGGTGTTGGTTCACCGTATTTTTCCTGCAGATCTTTTTCCAGCGATCCGGCGTTGACGCCGATGCGGATAGGAATATTTTTGTCACGAGCGCAGTCCACCACCATGCGAATACGCTCTTCGTTACCGATGTTACCTGGGTTGATACGCAGACAATCGACACCGTATTCCGCCACTTTCAGCGCAATACGGTAATCAAAGTGAATATCGGCAACCAGCGGGACATTAACCTGCTGTTTGATAAGCTTGAACGCTTCTGCAGCATCCATTGTCGGTACAGAGACACGAACAATATCTGCGCCTACACGTTCCAGCGCTTTGATCTGATTAACCGTCGCTTCCACATCCGTGGTACGCGTATTGGTCATAGACTGTACGGCGATGGGAGCCCCATCGCCGATCGGCACGTTCCCAACGTAAATGCGTGTCGATTTTCTACGTTGAATTGGAGCCTGATTATGCATTAAAAAATCTCCCGCATTGCCGTCTGTTACTGAGCCGGTGATTGTTCGGCATTAACGGTCAGACGCGCAACCTGGTTAGTTCTGATAAAACGACTCAGGTCGACAGGTTTACCCTGGAACTGAATCTGCACTGCCGCCGGAGCACCAATTTTCAGTTTGTACGGCGCCTGACCGGCCAGATTCAAATTGCCATCTTTACGCTGCATGCCGCTAAACAGTTTTTTACCGGTTGCGTCGGTCACTTCCAGCCAGCAGTCAGCGGTGAAATTCATCACCAGCGCGTTAGGATCGGCAGCCGGCGTTGTTATACCGGCCTGGTCAGTCGGCAGTGATGCCGCTGTTGCCGGTGCAGTGGGTGTGGTCGCTGCAGTATCAACATTGGCCTGAGACGGAGCCACAACGGCGTTTTGATCTGCGCCAGGAGCCGGGGTCGCTGCAGTATCCGGCGTTTGAGCGGCATCAGCCACTGCGCCATCACCCGGAGCTGGTGTATTGTCCTGGCTTGCGGCAGCGCTGGTATCCAGCGGTACACTCTGTGCGTTATCTTTACCGGCATTCAGTTCAGCGGAAGATTGATCGGCCATCGTGGTGATTTCTTCCTGCTGCGCTTTATGGTTTTGCCACCACCAGGCACCCGTCAGTCCGACAACGACAAACAGTACCAGCCAGGTAAAGGTCATTAGCCAGCCGTCACGCTTCTTGCGGCGCTTACCGAGCGAAAAACTCTGCATCGGCGCAACTTTGGCAGGGCGAATCGGAGCCTGTTTTTCCAGCCCTGGCAACAGTTCTTCTTCAGGAATATGCACCAGACGCGCATAAGAACGGATATACCCGCGCAGGAATGTTGAAGCGAGATCGGCGGGTGCCTTATCTTCTTCAATATCGCGTACCGTGGAGACCTTCAGGCAGAGTCGTTCCGCGACCACCTGTTGGCTGAATCCGAGTTGTTCACGGGCATTGCGCAGACGAACGCCGGTGGATAGTGCTTCATTTTTGTCGTGCGTGGCTTCAGTATTCATTCGCTACAGCTGCGTAAATTTGGGTTCTGGTGCCGGCGAGTCACAATGCTCACCCACACCGCGAAACATCTGGTCAGTTAACCTTCGTCAGACAGTATAAAACGGTCAGACTATCAATAACAAAACAGCGTAAATCTGAGGGTCTAAACTCTTGTTGCCCCGCTACATACTGCCTTAAAGTCGACTAAAACGCACCGTTATTATTGATCAGACGACTACAACAAAGGACCTTATATAATTTACATTGCACTACGGTACATTATTTATACCGTAGTGCATTCGGCATCAAACGGTTTTGATATCGATAGCATCGCCCTGCATACGCTTGCGCAGAGTACGCTTAGTACGGTCGATAACGTCTCCCGCCAGCTGACCACAGGCTGCATCGATGTCATCACCACGTGTTTTACGCACGATGGTCGTGAAACCATAGCTCATCAACACTTTAGAGAAACGATCGATACGACTGTTAGAGCTACGACCATACGGCGCGCCCGGGAACGGGTTCCACGGAATCAGGTTGATCTTACACGGTGTGTCTTTCAGCAGTTCTGCAAGCTGATGAGCATGCTCAGTGCCATCGTTGATGTGATCCAACATCACATACTCGATAGTCACGCGGCCCTGGTTCGCATTGGATTTCTCCAGATAGCGGCGCACGGCCCCGAGGAACGTTTCGATATTGTACTTTTTGTTGATAGGTACAATTTCGTCACGAATTTCATCATTTGGCGCATGCAGAGAAATCGCCAGTGCGACATCAATCATATCGCCCAACTTATCCAGCGCAGGGACAACGCCTGAGGTGGACAGCGTAACGCGACGCTTGGACAACCCGAAACCGAAGTCATCAAGCATAATTTCCATCGCCGGAACGACGTTAGTCAGGTTAAGCAGTGGCTCCCCCATCCCCATCATCACCACGTTGGTGATTGGACGTACGCCTGTGGCTTTCACCGCGCCGACGATTTTCGCCGCACGCCAGACCTGACCAATGATTTCCGACACACGCAGGTTACGGTTAAAGCCCTGCTGCGCCGTAGAGCAGAATTTACACTCTAATGCACAACCAACCTGTGAAGAAACACACAGGGTCGCGCGATCGTCTTCCGGGATATAAACCGTTTCAACACGCTGATCGCCAACCGCGATGGCCCATTTGATAGTGCCATCAGAAGAACGCTGCTCTTCCACCACTTCCGGGGCGCGAATTTCAGCCACTTCTTTCAATTTGTTGCGCAGCACCTTATTGATGTCAGTCATGTCATCAAAATTGTCGCTGCAATAGTGGTACATCCATTTCATGACCTGATCGGCACGAAACGGTTTTTCGCCCATCTCTTTGAAGAATTCGCGCATCTGCTGACGGTTCAGATCCAGCAGGTTAATTTTTCCATTTTTATTTGGAACCGCAGCAATGACGACTTCAGAGGTGTTAACTAATTCAGACATAATTTTTTCCGGCCTCGTTGTTACACGTTATGGCCCGTGGAGGGTTAAAAAGAAACGCCCCGGTAAGCGGTCTGCTCTTCCGGGGCGTTGCATTGTACAAAGTCTGGCGCAGGGATGCCACGTTTGCACGAAGCATTAGCGAAAATAATATGTAAACGAACCCGTTAAATTAACGAGTACGAGCGCACACTTCGCCTTCACCAAAGAAATAGGCGATTTCACGGGCTGCAGATTCAACGGAATCGGAACCGTGAGTACCATTTTCGGTGAAGCTGTCAGCGTAGTCGGCACGCAGCGTACCAGCCAGCGCATTTGCCGGATTCGTTGCGCCCAGCAGATCGCGATGACGCTGAACGGCGTTTTCGCTTTCCAGTACAGAAACAACAATCGGACCGGAAGTCATGAATTCAACCAGGCCATCAAAGAACGGTTTGCCGTCGTGCTCAGCATAGAAACCACGCGCCTGCTCAACGGTCAGGTGCAGCATTTTAGTACCGACAATTTTGAACCCTGCTGCTTCGAAGCGCGCAAAGATGCTCCCAATAACGTTTTTTGCCACCGCGTTTGGTTTGATGATGGAAAAAGTACGTTCAATAGCCATGATTACCTCTGAAAAAAGATGTTCTGTTATGGTTTACCTGGCGCGGATTATAAAGAGCATCCTGGCCGTTGACTATTGACGAAGGTAACATTTCTTTAAAATAAGATGATTTTTAGCAACAAAGCATCTCAACCTGGTCTATTGCAAAGAAAATCTCACCGTCGCCACCTGTCCCGCGTCATCCATCACCAGGAGTTGGTAATCCCCTTTGACTGTGAGTCGCAGGGTAAGACGACGCCCACGCTCATCCAGCCGTTCACCGTTAAGAAACCACCAGCGCTCACCTGTCCCACCGCTGGTTTGCACCGGTACTGAGACCTCCGGAGAACCGGGTAAGCGTTTCACAATCGCGCCATCACGAATGCCTGTCAACTGGAGCGGTAAGAAAGCGTCCTGCCCCAACGGCGGGCAGGTAGCGGAAATCGGCGGTAGCCGTGCAGCCCGGCGCTCAGATTGCGGCAGCCAGGGCTCCAGCGGCAAGGGCCAGACGATTAACATATGTTCGCGCGCCTGCGCGCAATCTGGCGCAACGCGATTTCCTGCCTCATCTAACCAGACGGGAAAACGAATACCGTTAACCCCTTCCTGCTCGGGTAATAACAGCGTCGGCGGCTGGCTACCGTCCAGTAGCCAGGTGGCTAAGCGGCGACGACAGTTGCCGTCCCCGTCTGGCAAAAATTGCCCGCCCGGCCAGCACACCACGCCTCGGCTGACCGACTCTGGACGAGGATCTTCTGGCTGATGTGTCCCACGCGCCAGCAGCAGGTTGTTGACCTGATTCAGCAAAGGCACCGCGCTGGCAAAACCAAACTGCCCGACCACCGGCGTCCCATCTGGCCTGCCGGTCCAGATACCTATCACATAACGTGAATTAACGCCGATTGCCCATGCGTCACGATAGCCATAACTGGTGCCCGTTTTCCATGCCAGCGGAACCACTCTGCTCAGCGCGTTATCCGGAAGAGGTTGCGCTTCGTCAGCCATAATCCGGCGAATAATCCATGCCGCACCTGCTGACATCAACGGTCGTTCCAGGAGTGGATCTGTCGGCTGCAAACGCAGTTTTCCCGCCTTACCATGACGGGCAAACGCACTGTATGCCGCCGCCATATCTTCAAGTCTCGCCCCCGCGCCGCCCAGGATCAACGACAGATTCGGCGCAGCTCCTGCAGGTAAGTACAGCGGCAAACCCACATTGCGCAATTTTGCGGCAAAACGCTTCGAACCATAAGCTTCAAGCACCTGAACTGCGGGTAAATTTAGCGAACGCACCAGCGCTTCACTCACGCTTACCGGGCCATGAAAGCCACTATCAAAATTCCCTGGACGATAATCCCCGGTACGACGCGGCACGTCCTGCAGCAACGAAGCCGGGTGAATCAATCCGTCATCCAGCGCCAGGCCATAAACAAATGGCTTCAGCACCGATCCCGGAGAACGAATCGCGTTCACCATATCAACATGACCAAAGCGGGTATCGTCATTCATATCTACCGACCCCACCCAGCCACGCACGCTCATATCGGTATGATCGACAACAATCATCGCCAGCGAAGTGCGCGCAGGAAGCCGCCCCTTCCAGCTTTGTGCCAGCTCTTCCAGCTGGCGTTGCAGCCCGGCGTCCAGCGTGGTCAAGATTTTGTCACTGTGGCTTTTGCTCAACATCATGCGTGAGAACAACGGTGCTAGCTGCGGCATCTGCCTGGGAGCCAACCAGACGGGTTCTTCGCGCGACTCCTGTACCTGTTTCGTGGGCCAAATCCCTTGCGTCGCCATACGCTCAAGCACTTTATTGCGTGCCACTTCGGCGCGTTCCGGCCAGCGATCCGGGCGCAAGCGGCTCGGCGCCTGTGGCAGTACGGCCAGTAATGCCGCCTCAGAATAACTGAGTTGGGCGGGGGATTTGCCAAGATATGCCCAGCTTGCTGCGCCAACACCCTGAAGCGTGCCGCCGAAAGGTGCGCGGTTGAGGTACAGCGTCAGGATGTCGCGTTTCGAGAGATGCCATTCAAGCTGGAGTGCGCGCCAGAGCTGGCGAAATTTGCCGCCAAAGGTACGTGAGTGCGGGTCAAGTAATCTTGCTACCTGCATGGTGAGCGTACTGCCGCCTGAGACAACGCGTCCAGAGGAGAGATCCTGCCACGCGGCACGCAGCACCGAAAACGGATTAACACCGGGATGTTTCCAGAACCAGCGATCTTCGTAATTGATTAATGCATCGAGGTACCGGGGAGAAACCTCATCAATAGTGACCGGATAACGCCAGATACCGTCCGCATCGGCAAAACGCCATAGCGGCGTACCATCGTACGCCACCACGACACGCGCAGGATCGACTTCATGAAGCGGCAGCGGCCAGATTTTATCTGCCGACCAAACCACCGCCACAAGTAATAGCATAACGGCGGCCAGCCAGCCGCCGCGTTTAGCCCATCGAAGCATCATTTACGGTCTGACAATCAGCGGGCCCTCAGCCGTGCCAGTCGCGCGCCACTGCGGAACATACATCGATTCCACCTGCGGCACAGGAATCTGATATGTCCCCGGCGTGACCGCACGCGCCAGATACACCAGCGTGACCGGTTGGCCTTCGTTGACCGCGACCGCCGCGACAAAACGGTCGTCGCGGAACTCCATGTGCTGAATATCAGCCTGCTGCATTTGATTGAGCAGATTCGCCACTTCACTGCCGCTATCCTGCAGGCTGGCGCTGCCGTTAGCCAGATTCTGGTTTTCCAGCTCCAGTCCGGCAGGCAGGAGATCGACCACCAGCGCATCCGGTACATTCTGGCTGGCTTTCACCGTCAGCCAAACCAGCACCAGTTCGCCGCTGCGCAGAGAGTCCAGCGATTTGCTGTGACCATCCAGCCCCAGGATCTGACGTTCAATATGCAGGACATTACTGGCAGGCTGCGGCGAAGTTTGCGGGTAACCACTTACATCCAGACGCAGCCACAGCGGCAAATTACCGGTATTGGTGACGCTCAGAGTAGACAGCCGATCGGCATCCAGGTTGCGGGTTTGCGATTTGTCACCTGTCAGAGGCTGTTCGTCAAGTGACGTCTGCGCCTGCCACGTGCCAGGTAAATCCTGTAGCGTACGCGCGGCAAGAAATAGCGCATTATTTTCCTGAGTAGAGAGCCAGCGCTGGCCGAAGGCCTGTTCTGACAACGTGTTCAACAGCGTATTCTGCACGTCAGGTTTGAGCTTATTCTCTTCCAACAATGCCAGCATCAGCGCATTATCGCGCAGCTGACTGCCGTAATCCGCCATCCACTGCTGCGCATCGCGGCGTGGTGTATTCAATGCCAGCGTCAAAGCCTGTTCACTGCGATTCGCATCGCCCATGTTTTTCAGTGCAACCCCCAATTGCAGCAGCGGTAGACCGGAGGCGGCCTGAGCACGACGCTCCCAGATCTCGCGCAGTGCACCAAGCGGGGCTTTCTGCTGACGGGCCAACACCAACGCGGCATAGGCCTGCACGGCAAACCGGCTGGCTGCGGTATCATCAGTGTAGCGAATCGACATCATGCCCGGATCCTGCAAATAGCGCAGCAACCGCGCATTGCCCTGGTTAATCACTTCAGCCGGAACGCTGTAGCCCTGCTCATTTGCCCGGACGAGGAAATCCATGACATAGGCGCTCAGCCAGTACTCCTCCGGCCCGTTTTTATCCCACAATGCAAACCCACCGTCGTCACGCTGCATCTGCAGCAACCGGGAAATACCGATCTCGACCGCCGCGCGACGTTTCTCATCACTATCGCCCGCAATGCCCAACGCCTTCAACTGCGCGGCGTTGGTATATAACGACGGGAACAGCCCACTGGCTGTTTGTTCCAGACAACCGTAAGGATAGGCTTTCAATTCGCGGATGTAGCGCGCCAGATTCAGCGGCGGTTTGCCGCTGAACAGCAGTTGTCCCTGCACTGTCACCGGCGAGAAATTAACCAACTCTTCACCTGGCAATTGCCAGATTTCACCCGGCTGGAGGGCAACACCGTTATTGACAGTTTGCGCCGGGAACGCCGGGCGCACGCCAATCTTCCACTGTTTATGCTGAACAGGTAGCGTTTCGCCGGGCAGTTCCAGCCCCGTAATCTCAGCCTGAACTTCACCCTCGCCAAATCCTTCCCGTGCTCGCACCGGAACAAGCAGCGTGGTGCGTACACCTGGCGCCAGATTCACGGGTGCCGGATCTTGCCCCCTCAGTTCCAGTAATCCACTGGCGGCAAGCTTGATATTCAGCGTCTGCGGTTTGTCTGTCAGGTTAGTCACATCCAGCGTCAGTCGCGACGTATCGCCCCCGGCCAGGAAACGCGGAGTATTCAGTTCAGCAATCACCGGGGCGGCAACAATCACTTTACTTTCGCTGCTGCCAAAATCATCCGCCGTCCAGGCCTGCGCCATGACCCGCAGCTCACCGTTGAAATCACCAATCGGTAACGTCACTGTGCCTTCACCCTGCTCGTTGAGCGTAACCGGCTGAGCCTGCTGTGCGACGATATTGACGTGATTGACTGGCGGTTTTCCGCCGCGTTTTAACGCATCGCCATCCCCCCCGAAACGCAGTGCCGCCTGACGCCCTTGCCCTTCAATAACCTGGCCATAAATATCATAAATATCCGCACCATAGCGTTTTTGCCCGAAAAATGCCTGCCACGGATCTGGCGTGGCGTAATCCGTGATATTCAACACCCCGCTATCAACGGCAGAGACCAGTACATTAACCTGCTTTGGTATCTCGCCATTTTTAACACTGGCTTTCACCTTGACGGTCAGCGGCTGATTCGGGCGCATTTTCGCCGGGTTTTCCAGGGCCAGCGCCAGACGACGGTTCTCATCACCCAACGGCAAATGCAGCAGCCCAACCGCACGTTTAGGCGTTGCTGAACGGGATTTGTCGCCAGGGCGGATCACCAGCGCACTGAGATACAAATCGTGGCGGTTCCAGCTTTTATCGACCGGAATAGAGAGCTCAAGACCATCCGCAGGCACCTCGATTTCTTGCCACCACAGCGGACCATCACTCGATTCCACCATCGCATAGCCTTTACCCGCTGCCGGCGCGGCAATGTGCAGCTTCATGGTATCACCGGGACGATAACTGGGTTTGTCCAGTTTCAACGTCACGCGATCGGGACGGACCGCTCCGCTACCGTCGCTGTTATCCTGCCAGCTGTATCCGGCCCAGAAGCGTACACTGCTCACCGTATCGTTTGGCGCTTTAACCTCGAGGCGGTATGCACCCCACTCTACCGGGAAACTCACTTTACCGGTTTCATCGGCCTTAAGATCCAGCGTCTGCTCGCCTTCGACCAGATCCTTTTGATCGAACTGAGACTGCCAGCCTTCGCCCTCAGACCAGTTCCAGTAATAATCCCGACGTTCACGGATCAAACGCACCTGCAAACCGGTTACCGCTTTTTTCTCGCCTTGCGCATCGGCATACACGATATCGAAGGCGGCGCTGCTGTCTTCATCCACGATGGGCTGATTCACGGTGGTATCGGTGCGGTAGTCATAAACGGCTTTTGCCGCAAACTGCGGACGAATACCCGGCAGCGTATCCGCAGGCCAGATGGCTTGGTCTGCCCGACGGGTCACTGGACGGCCCCCCGACTCCAGCAGGCTGGCCTGCAAAATGACCTGCAGCGGCGAATGCGTTTCTTGCCACTGGCTACTGGCGATGACCTCGCCGCGACCTTGTTCATCTAACGTAAGCTGAACTTCATCGAGGCTACGGGACAGGTTTTCTTCAGCAATATTACCGAACTGGAATCCCGGTAGCACCTGCACCGCTTCACGCAGTGGCCGCAGGAAAAGCTGGCCTTGCAGGGCGTTACCGTTGGCAGGTGCGCCGTACAGGTAGTAGCCCACAACTGAAAACTTCACATCATCCGCCGGCGCTACGGGCGTTTTTTCCGCAGCGAGATTGAGCGCCATTCGCTCCGGCATAAAGTCTTCGACGTGGAAGTCCCACATCCGCGACTGGTTATCACCGGTATTAGCCCGAATATGCCACATGCCGGTTGGCGCACTGCTGTCCAGCGGCCAGCTAAAGCGATACAAACCATTTTCGGGCTGGCTGACCACCGTGCGTAATACCTGTCCGTCGGGTTTCACGACCTCCAGCTTAACCGGCTGATCGGGCAACGTTTTGCCGTCGCTGTCGCGCAGCAGTCCGTTGAGGATCACCGTTTCACCAGGGCGATAGAGATCGCGTGGACCAAACATAAAGAACTGCTTGCTGTAGCCCGGCGCCCCCGCGATATCAAACTCGGCCAGATCCAGCGCCGGGAGCTTCAAATCCAACAATGTGGTTTGCCCATCTTTTCGCGCCAGCAATAAAGCCGCATCTTTATCAGTTTCAAGCTTTACATGCCCCTGCGCATCACTGGTGGCTTGCGCCAATGTCTGCCCTTTCTCATTGAGTAAGGTGATATCAATCCCCTGTTGCGCAGCACCGTTTTCCAGGCTTTGTGTGAAAACATCCAGTTGGTTGTGGTAACGATGAACAGAGACACCGATATCGCTGAGCGTAAACAACGTTGCGGCATTGCTGTAGTTGTAATGCCCGGCCTGATTCATCACCGCCACGTACACGCCCGCCTGCTGCAGCGGCTTGATATCGCTCAACGGCAGCAACAGTTTCTCTCGGGTATTACGCGTTGGATTGAGATCAAAGCGCCCGGTATACACCAGTTCCGCCATTTTCAGCAGGTTATCGGATTCCCAGTTGGACAATGCGCTACGGTATTCCCACTGGCTGACAAAGGCACCGAGCGATTCAGGTTTCACGCGAAAGAAGTTCACATCTACGCTATTAACGTTCAGCGTCATCACCGGTAATCCTTCAATCACTTTGCCCGGCAGTAGCGAGCCACGACTGGCAAACCCTACACTCGGCTGAACATCGCGCGTGGTAATATTTTTTTCATACTCAATGCCAAACGTCGCTTTATTCAATGCCAACAAGTCACGTTCAATGGTGACTACCAGCTCGCGGTTGGGTTCAAGGTGGCGTAAACGCAGCTCTTTCAGATTCGGTGCCAGCTCCCAGGCACCATCCACTTTGCCGCTTTTTTTATCGACAACGTGCAGCACGCGAGAAAAATCTTGTTCGGGATTGAGAGGAATAGAGAAAGTCAGCACCAGCGTCGCCGCACCGTCCAACTGGACTTCAGAGGCATCCAACAGCGTCAACGGTTTACCCTGGCTTTGCTGCATCAGCTTTTGTAATTGCGCCGGATCTTTTACCGGTGCGCTCTGCGGGGCTGGCGCATCATTTTTCGCCGCTGTTGACGGCTTATCGTTATTATTATCGCACCCCGCCAGCGCCAACATCAGCATACAGGCCACTACGCGAATATATTTCATTTTTCATCCCTGGCCGCAGTGGCCCGTTAGCTACGTAGAACAACTATTATGCGTCAGATTTCTGGTGGTGGAAGTCAGTAATAGGATGTTGTATCTGAATTTTCGTGATTAATGTGGGTCCACCTGACAAATCAGCCTCTTTTACTTGTCGCTTTACAGTAAACATCCGACAATTTGCCGAAACCTGGTAATAATGGAGATGCCTATGACTACCGCCTTCTTTGTCGCTGCCGACTGGCTTGTCGAACATATTGACGACCCGGAAATACAAATTCTTGATGCCCGGATGGCACCCCCAGGCCAGGAAGATCGTGATGTTGGCGAGGAATATCGTGCAGGCCATATTCCTGGCGCTGTCTTTTTTGATATTGAAGCCCTCTCTGACCACACCTCCCCCTTTCCACATATGATGCCGCGCCCGGAAGCCTTCGCCGTCGCCATGCGCGAATCAGGCGTACACCAGGATAAGCACCTGGTGATATACGATGAAGGAAACCTGTTCTCTGCTCCGCGGGCATGGTGGATGCTGCGGACATTTGGCGTTGAAAATGTCTCTATTCTGGCTGGCGGTTTGGCTGGCTGGCAGCGTGATGAACTCCCCTTGCAGACAGGAAATGTGGATTTACCCGAAGGTGAATTTGACACAGCATTCGCGCCTGAAGCGGTTGTACGCGTGACTGATGTGCTGCTGGCCAGCCATGAAAAAACGGCTCAGATCGTCGATGCCCGCCCGGCGGCACGTTTTAATGCCCAGGTTGATGAACCCCGTCCAGGCCTGAAACGCGGTCATGTTCCAGGCGCATTGAACGTGCCCTGGACTGAACTGGTACGTGATGGAGAATTGAAAACCACCGACGAACTGGATGCGATTTTCTTCAGCCACGGCGTGAGTTTTGACAGACCCATTATCGCCAGCTGCGGCTCCGGCGTCACAGCTGCCGTGGTGGTGCTGGCGCTTACCACGCTGGGTGTCCCCAACGTCGCATTGTATGACGGTGCGTGGAGCGAATGGGGAGCGCGCAACGATTTACCGGTAGAACCGGTATTATAAAGCTGGAAATGCCGGATGGCGCTTCGCTTATCCGGCCTACAAAATAGCGCAAATCGTAGGCCGGATAAGATGTATGCGTCACCATCCGGCAAGGTCTTTTAGATAATCCGATTCTGTTTAAAATCGCGCAGGAAACCGCCCCAGCGGCGCTCGTAGAACGGCGCGATGTGCTCGGTAATAAAGTGGCTGACGCCCTTCTCACCTTTCTTCACCTGGCAGATATCAATCGGTTCATCACCCGGTAAGGTATCCGTTGCTACACTGCCCGTGGCATGAATAATCTCTTCAATATCACCATCGGCTTCAATGCCAATCAGCAGGTTCGGCTGAGCATCAGGACTCTCTTTAATCGAGCAGATAAATGCCCGTTTAACGGGTTTAATGGGTTTAAACAGCGTGGTCAGTGAGTCAATCATCTGCGCCGGCGGTTCCGCAACCTCAGAGAGGATAAGCGACTCGCCGCCTTCCAGCACTTCCTGAGTACTCAGCGGATTGCCTTCTTCCCCCATCAGCAGACTGATTTCGCGTGGCATAAACTCTTTGCCGGTGGGCAGTTTGGCGTTGAGAAACAGCGTTTCGCCCAGCGTCATTTCAAACAGCGTGCGTACCGGCATCACAACAAATGCCTGTTCGTCTTCAACTGCCTGCTGCAAGGCTTCAAGAGAGGTGAAAAACGGGATCACGGTGGTACCGTCTTCTTTTTCCCAGTGCTGCAGATCCAGCGCGCTATCTTCAACCACCGCCTCGCCTTCTGCGGCTGTTCCCGGAACCCAGACGGTGGATTCCAGCAGCGTACGGAAAAATGCCGGGCGATGCGCAGGCTCAGTCGCCGCTTGTTCCAGCAACGTTTCTAATTCGTTTTTTGTTTCAGACATAAGAACCACAAATTGGATAAGTACGTGTAGGCCGAATGCGCGAAATGCCATCCGGCCATACAGTCATAAATTACGCGGTCAGCAGGTTGGCAATCGTGCGTACGCCCAGACCGGTTGCGCCCGCGGACCACTGCTCAACCGGCGCTTTGCGATACGTTGCAGAGCAATCGATGTGCAGCCAGCCTTGCTGATAATTTTCCACAAAGTGTGACAGGAAGCCTGCTGCAGTACTTGCGCCAGCCGGGTAAGCCGCACTGCCGGTGTTATTCAACTCGGCAAAGTTAGACGGCAGCTGGCTACGGTGGAATTCCGCCAGCGGCAGACGCCAGAACAACTCGTTTTCTTGTGCGGCACTTGCCAGCAAGCGAGCAGCCAGTTGGTCATCAAAGCTGAACAGCGCGTGATAATCATTACCCAGTGCAGTTTTCGCGGCACCTGTCAGCGTGGCGGCATCAATGATCAGCTCCGGTTTCTGCGCACTGGCGTCAATCAGGCCATCCGCCAGAACCAGACGGCCTTCGGCGTCGGTGTTCATCACTTCAACATTTTTGCCGTTGCGATAGTGAATAATATCACCCAGTTTAAAGGCATTACCGCTAATCAAATTATCCGCACAGCACAGATACAGTTTCACGCGCTTGTTCAGACCGCGAGTAATAGCAAATGCCAGTGCGCCCGTCACCGTCGCTGCGCCGCCCATATCGGACTTCATTGAGTCCATAAATGCGCTTTGTTTGATGCTGTAACCGCCGGAGTCAAAGGTGATGCCTTTGCCGACCAGGCAGGCATAAACCGGCGCTTCTTTATCGCCCGTTGGGTTGTAGTCCAGCGCCAGCAGCACCGGCGGACGTTCGGAACCGCGTCCAACGGTATGCAGTCCCATGTAGTTCTGCTCACGCAGATCTTCACCTTTGGTGATGCGGTAAGACACGTTATCGCACGCGACAGAGCACAGCAGATCAACCGCACGCTGCGCCAGTTGTTCCGGGCCCAGTTCTTCCGCCGGGGCGTTAATGGTATCGCGCACCCAGTCGATAATTTTCAGACGGTTATCCAGCTCTTTACGCTGCGTCTCGTCCAGAGCAGCCCACTCAACTTTTCGGCTGCCTTTCGGCCCTTTATAACCCTGCCAGAATGCCCAACTGCGCTCGGTATCCCAGCCTTCACCGTCCAGTTGAACGTGTTTAATCCCCAGGCCGTCAATTTTACGCGCGGCACGCTGGATAAGGCCAAGGTCATCTTTTCCGTTCAGGTGCAGGGTAATGCCATCATTATTGATACTGTATGTTGCCTTTTCACCCCAGCGGGCATCGGCAGGTTGCGTGGAAAGCGTAATTTTCATGGCTTCTGTCATTTTATTTATCCTTATTTTCGCGCATACAGGAAAACGGGCCACCCGTGGGCAGCCCGTTGACTTATTCGGCTTCGTCCAGCCAGACCAGCAAGATGGCCTCAAGGATTTTTTCGTTCGATGCCTGTGGATCATCATCGAACTCTTCCAGGTCACAGATCCATTGGTGCAGATCGGTGAAACGAACGGTCTTGGGATCGAGATCGGGGAACGCGTCGTACAACGCCTCGCCGATTTCGCGGCTATCGGTCCACTTCAGTCCCATACTACCCTCTGTTAATGCTCACGCGCATGATTGATTGTGTAACGTGGGATTTCGACCACTAAATCATCCTCAGTGACCCGTGCCTGACAGCTCAAACGGCTCTCCGGCTCCAGACCCCAGGCTTTATCCAGCATGTCGTCTTCTTCTTCTGTGCTTTCCGGCAAAGAATCAAAACCTTCACGTACGATGCAGTGACAGGTCGTGCAGGCACAGGATTTTTCACAGGCGTGTTCAATCTCGATACCGTTACGCAGGGCAACGTCGAGTATCGTTTCGCCAGTCTCAGCTTCCAGAACGGCACCATCGGGACAGAGATCCTGATGAGGCAAAATAACAATCTTTGGCATATTAAACCTCGTCCACAGAATGGCCTTTCAGCGCGCTACGGACAGATTTATCCATGCGGCGAGCGGCGAAATCCTGGGTTTGTTTGTCTACGTTTTTAATGGCTTGTTCGATTGCGTCAACATCGTCGCCCTGTGCAACCTCGCTCAAATGCGCGGCGGCGGCGTCGATAATCTGACGTTCTGCGGCGCTTAACAGCGCGGCATCAGCAGCGAGCGCACCGGACAGGCTTTCCAGTACACGTGCTGCTTCGACTTTTTGTTCTGCCAGCATACGCGCTTTGACATCCTGCTCGGCAAAACTCATCGAATCCTGAATCATAGAGGCGATTTCACTGTCGGTCAGACCGTAGGACGGTTTGACCTGAATGGAGGATTCCACGCCGGTGGATTTCTCCATGGCGGTCACGCTTAGCAGTCCGTCCGCATCGACCTGGAAGGTGACGCGGATATGCGCACCGCCTGCTGGCAGCGCCGGAATACCACGCAGCGCAAAACGCGCCAGCGAACGGCAGTCCTGCACCAGCTCACGCTCGCCCTGCATCACGTGAATCGACATCGCCGTTTGCCCGTCTTTGAAGGTGGTAAAGTCTTGTGCCCGTGCCACCGGAATCGTGGTGTTACGCGGAATAACTTTCTCCACCAGGCCGCCCATGGTTTCCAGTCCCAGGGACAGCGGGATAACGTCCAGTAACAGCATTTCACTGTCCGGTTTATTGCCAACCAGAATATCGGCCTGGATTGCCGCGCCGATGGCGACCACTTTGTCCGGGTCGATTGAGGTCAGCGGCGTACGGCCAAAGAACTCGCCGACGCGTTCACGCACCAGCGGCACGCGCGTTGAACCACCGACCATCACCACTTCCAGCACATCCTGCGCCTCAACGCCCGCATCTTTCAGTGCGCGACGACAGGCCAACAGCGTGCGCTTAACCAGCGCGGAGATCAGTTCATTAAACGTTTCACGGGTAATTTCACCCTGCCATCCCGCCACGTTAACTGTGACAGACTCGGCGTCGCTCAGCGCAATTTTGGCGGCAATCGCGGCATCCAACAGTTCACGCTGTACGCGGTTGTCGCTACGATCGGCAACGCCTGCCTGCTCACGGATGTAGTCGGCCAGCAGATGGTCAAAATCATCACCGCCAAGCGCGGAATCCCCGCCGGTCGCCAGCACTTCAAACACGCCACGGCTCAGGCGCAGAATAGAAATATCAAATGTACCGCCGCCAAGGTCATAAACGGCAATGACACCTTCCTGACCTGAATCCAGGCCATAGGCGATTGCAGCAGCAGTGGGTTCGTTCAGCAGACGCAGTACGTGCAGGCCCGCCAGACGCGCGGCGTCTTTGGTGCCCTGACGCTGAGCATCATCAAAGTATGCCGGAACGGTGATCACCACGCCGTCCAGTTCGCCGGACAGTGCTTCTGTTGCTCGTGCGGCCAGCGCTTTCAGAATGTCAGCGGATACGCGCACCGGATTAAGCAAACCGGCAGCGGTTTCGATCATCGGCAGACCGTTTTCACTCGCCTGAAACGTATACGGCAGATGTGGGTAACGCGCCTGGATATCCGCAAGCGAGCGGCCCATCATGCGTTTTACCGAACTGACAGTGTTAGCGGTGTCCAACGCGGCATTGGCGCGGGCATCGTAACCGACAGAGTAGCCCTGCTGCTGATAGTGAACCACTGACGGCAACAGGTGGCGACCTTCGTGGTCAGCCAGCGTTTCGGCCTGGCCGCTGCGTACAGTCGCAACCAGGGAGTTGGTGGTGCCTAAATCGATACCGACCGCCAGACGACGCTGGTGCGGCGCGGCGCTCAGACCAGGCTCACTAATTTGTAATAAGGCCATTTTCGCTTCCGGAAATTAAAAATCGAGCAGTTTTTCTTCGAGTTGTTCTGCACTGCTTCGTAGTTTATCGAGAAAACGCAGCTTACGCACGGTATCTGCCGCCGCGTCCCACGTCTCGCTGTCCAGCTGTTCAACCATCAGTTGATGACGAACGTTGTACATCTCGCTGACGCGCTGCATAAACGCATCCAGACGTTGACTGTCTTTAGCCTGTTCAATCTCGTCCAGCTCTTCGCGAAGTTCCAGTTGCTCCATCAGGAAGGCGGTATCGCGCACCGTGTGCTGCTCGCTTCGGATATCAAAGCCGTGTAAAGACAGTAAGTATTCGGCGCGCATCAAGGGATGACGCAGCGTTTGCCAGGCCTGGTTGATAGTGGCGGACTGCGAAACGGCAGCAAGTTGTTCCGCCTGAGAACCGCTGGCGAATTTATCAGGATGATACTGACGTTGTAGATCCTGAAAACGGAGGCTCAGCGCCTGAGTATCGAGCTGATAACGGGCCGGTAAGCCAAAGAGGGTGAAGTAGTCCATAACATTCTCAGGGGTAGCTATTAGAACAAACCCCACACGTAGCAAAGCCACGGTGGGGTTTTCGGGTGACGCACGTTACACGTGGAAGCTTTCGCCGCACCCACACTCGTCTTTCACGTTAGGGTTGGTGAACTTAAACCCTTCGTTCAGACCTTCTTTGACGAAGTCTAACTGCGTACCGTCGAGGAATTGCAGGCTCTTGCCGTCGACCACAACTTTAACGCCTTTGTCTTCAAACACGGTATCTTCAGCCGCCGGCTCGTCAACAAATTCCAGTACATAGGCCATACCTGAGCAGCCGGAGGTTCTCACGCCCAGACGCAGACCAAACCCTTTACCGCGGTTTGCCAAGAAGGTATTTACACGCGCTGCTGCACTGTCGCTTAAGGTAATCGACATAATAAAACCTCAACTCTTAATTATTTTGCTTCACGTTTGCTTTTGTAATCCGCAATCGCGGCTTTAATCGCGTCTTCAGCCAGGATAGAACAGTGAATTTTCACTGGCGGCAGTTCAAGTTCGTCTGCGATATCGGTGTTCTTAATCGCCTGTGCTTCGTCCAGAGATTTCCCTTTTACCCATTCGGTAACCAGAGAGCTGGAGGCAATAGCGGAACCGCAGCCGTAAGTCTTGAAACGCGCGTCTTCAATGATACCCTCATTGTTGACTTTGATCTGCAACTTCATCACGTCGCCACAGGCCGGTGCACCCACCATGCCGCTGCCCACGTTCTCGTCGCTGTTGTCAAAAGAGCCCACGTTACGTGGATTCTCGTAATGATCGATTACTTTTTCGCTGTAAGCCATGATGAATTCTCCTTATCGGTACCGATTAGTGATGTGACCATTCAATGCTGTTCAGATCCACGCCCTGCTTGAACATTTCCCACAGCGGAGAAAGGTCACGCAGACGGCCGATGGAGTTACGAACCAGATTGATGGTGTAGTCAATCTCTTCTTCGGTAGTGAAACGACCTAAAGAGAAACGAATTGAGCTGTGTGCCAGCTCGTCAGTCATCCCCAGCGCACGCAGCACATAGGAGGGTTCCAGGCTTGCAGAAGTACATGCAGAACCGGAAGATACAGCCAGATCTTTCAGCGCCATAATCAGCGATTCGCCTTCAACAAAGTTGAAGCTGACGTTGAGAATGTTCGGTGCGCCATGCTCGAGGTCACCGTTCAGGTACACCTCTTCCATATCTTTTACGCCGTTCCACAGACGGTTACGCAGACCGCGCAGACGCGCCATCTCGGTTTCCATCTCTTCTTTCGCGATACGATAAGCTTCACCCATACCGACAATCTGGTGGACAGGCAGCGTACCGGAACGCATACCGCGCTCGTGACCACCGCCGTGCATCTGTGCTTCGATGCGAATACGCGGTTTACGACGAACATACAGCGCGCCGATACCTTTCGGACCGTAAATTTTGTGACCGGAGAAGGACATCAGGTCAACTTTCAGCTGGCTCAGATCGATAGGCAGTTTGCCCACGCTCTGGGTCGCATCAACATGGTAGATGATGCCACGCGCACGGCACATTTCGCCGATAGCCGCGATATCCTGCACCACGCCGATTTCATTATTCACGTGCATAATGGAAACGAGGATGGTGTCATCACGCATCGCCGCTTCGAGTTCTTTCAGATCAATAATACCGTTGCGCTGCGGGGCGAGGTAGGTCACTTCAAACCCTTCACGCTCCAGCTGACGACAGGTGTCCAGCACGGCTTTGTGCTCCGTTTTGCTGGTGATGATGTGCTTGCCTTTTTTCTGATAAAAGTTGGCCGCACCTTTAATCGCCAGGTTGTCGGATTCGGTCGCACCGGAAGTAAAGACGATTTCACGCGGATCGGCACCTACCAGATCGGCAATCTGATTGCGGGCGATATCTACCGCCTCTTCAGCATGCCAGCCAAAACGGTGTGAACGGGACGCTGGGTTACCAAAGTTTCCGTCCAGGGTCAGACACTGCATCATTTTCTCGGCAACACGCGGGTCCACCGGCGTGGTTGCGGAGTAGTCGAGATAGATCGGTAATTTCATTGCTCTATAAACTCCGTACATCGCTTCAATGCAAGGAATCAGGCAACCGGCTGGATGTACGACCGAGTTAACGGGGTGTCCAACACCCCGGCCTGATTCTGAATACTTTTTATTATGCGCGCAACTTAACGTCGATCGCGTCTTGTGAACGATTGCTGCGTGGAGCGTCATGCGTGTGCTGGCGACCAGACACATCGAGGACTTCCTGATTATTGACCAGTTCGCCCAACGTAATATTGTTGAGGAAACCGGTCAGGCGGTCACTCAGATCGCGCCACAGCGCGTGGGTCAGGCACTTATCGCCGCCCTGACAACCGCCTTTGCCCTGGCAACGGGTCGCATCTACAGACTCGTCAACAGCGCTAATCACTTCACCTACTGCGATGCTGCCTGCATCTTTACCCAGCAGATATCCACCGCCTGGTCCACGTACGCTGGAAACCAGACCGTTTTTACGCAAACGGGAAAACAGCTGCTCCAGGTATGAAAGGGAAATTCCCTGACGTTCAGAAATATCAGCCAACGGTACCGGGCCCGTTTCGGAGTTGAGCGCAACGTCCAACATTGCGGTCACGGCATAACGCCCTTTTGATGTCAGTCTCATGTCTTACTTAGCCTCAAACTCGCCCCTGCCCGGGGTTTTTTATTGTAAAATGGGGGTATTGCATAGCAGGGGCAAGTCTGACATTCCCGACTAAATCAGTCAACTATTTACTTGACTAATTTAGTCAGGTATTTTGCGTTCCGTGCGGTATTCGTTTGCCGGATGGCGCTTCGCGTATCCGGCGTAAAGACAAGCTACTTCCCTTTATTCTGTTGTTCAATCGACGCTAAAATCCCGCGCAGGATATTCAGTTCCTGGCTCTCCGGACGTGCGCGAGTGAACAGACGACGCAGCTTGTTCATCACCTGCCCCGGATGGCCTTCACGGATAAACCCGGTCGACAGCAGTGTCTGTTCCAGATGACCGTAAAAACGCTCTAAATCATCGACCAGTGGATACTCAGTTTCTTCGTATTCTGTGGTCTTACCGCTTTCCTGCGTGGCCAGCCAGGCCATGCGCACTTCATAAGAGATGACTTGTACCGCCATCGCCAGATTGAGCGAACTGTATTCCGGGTTCGCGGCAATAGCGACGTGATAATGGCATTTTTGCAGTTCTTCGTTAGTCAGCCCCACGCGCTCACGGCCAAAGACCAGCGCTACCGGGGTATTCGCCGCTTCGGCTACGCTTTTTAAACCACACTCACGCGGATCCAGCATCGGCCACGGCAGGGTACGGGAACGCGCGCTGGTTCCGACAACCAGGCTACAACCCGCCAGCGCTTCATCGAGCGTGTCGACGATTTGCGCACTGCCAATCACATCGCTGGCACCGGCCGCCAGGGCGATGGCCTGGGAGTCCGGTTTTACCAATGGATTGACCAGCCACAGATTGGTTAAACCCATCGTTTTCATTGCGCGGGCAACAGAGCCCATGTTGCCAGTGTGAGACGTTTCCACCAGCACGATTCGAATATTTTGCAGCATTGTATTTCTTCGGCTAAAGATTATTCGGCCATATTATCATAAAACGAAGACATATACCGAACTCGCTGCTATACTCTGCGCCGTTTTCCCGTTCTTTAACATCCAGTGAGAGAGACCGATGCATCCGATGCTGACCATCGCCGTGCGCGCAGCGCGCAAGGCGGGTAATGTAATTGCCAAACACTACGAAACACCAGACTCTGTAGAAACCAGCCAGAAAGGCAGCAATGATTTCGTGACTAACGTCGATAAAGCCGCCGAAGCGATTATTATCGAAACAATCCGCAAATCTTACCCTCAGCACACCATCATCACCGAAGAAAGCGGTGAACATGTTGGTGAAGATTTGGATGTTCAATGGGTTATCGATCCACTGGATGGCACCACCAACTTCGTAAAACGTCTGCCGCACTTCGCGGTATCTATCGCAGTACGCATCAAAGGCCGTACTGAAGTCGCCGTTGTTTACGATCCAATGCGTAACGAACTGTTCACCGCGACTCGCGGTCAGGGCGCACAGCTGAACGGTTACCGTCTGCGCGGCAGCACGGCTCGCGATCTGGATGGCACCATCATCGCCACCGGTTTCCCGTTCAAAGCGAAGCAGCACGCCGCTTCTTATATGAAAATCCTCGGCAACATGTTCACCGAATGCGCGGACTTCCGTCGCACCGGTTCTGCAGCGCTGGATCTGGCATATGTTGCCGCCGCACGCGTTGATGGTTATTTTGAAATTGGCCTGCGCCCGTGGGATTTTGCCGCAGGTGAACTGATTGCCCGTGAAGCTGGCGCACTGGTGTGCGACTTTACCGGTGGTCATAACTACATGGCGACTGGCAACATTGTTGCTGGTAACCCGCGCGTCGTTAAAGCCATGCTGGCGAACATGCGTGACGAACTGAGCGACGCACTGAAGCGCTAATCTCAGACGTGCCCGGTAACGTGCTATCGCTTACCGGGCCGACAACTTAAAACGGTCGTAATCCCCTTCCCACTGGCACCGCACTCATCCACATCACCACCGCAGCAACCACTAACATTGCACCACCGGCCAATGCCAGCATGGTCCAGCCAATCTGTCGCCACAACACAGGCGCTTTATTTCCGCTAAGTCTTACCGCCAGCGTACGGAAACTGTGTACCAGTAACGCCAGCGAGGTAATGGTCAGGGAGGTTCCCGCGGCCATCGCCAGCGCCGACGCCATCCCCCAGCTAAAGACGCCAACCACTTTGCTAAACAGCAGCACCATGATTGCGCCGGAACACGGGCGCATGCCCATAGAGAGAATTATCATCAGTCGCGCACGCCAGTCATCGCCGCTTTGCAGTTGTTCCGGGTTGGGCAAATGCTGATGCCCGCAGCCACAGCCCTCGTGATGCACATGGTGCGGCGTAAAGGTGGTGAATGTCGGGCGGCACAGCAGCTGGCGCAATTTCTTCAGCGCACGGACACACAATAAAACGCCCAACACGCCAACCAGCGCATAACTCCCTTTCTCCAGCCAGAAACTGCTCATATGCAGCTGCCGGGCGGGCAGTTGCAGCAGCGTGAGCACCACCACCACCAGCCCAATTGCGACCAGTCCCTGTAACAACGAAGAAGCCAGCGTCAGCCCGATACTCGACTTCAACTTCGACGGATGGGTCGCAAGCCAGGTGGTAATAACAATTTTCCCGTGTCCCGGCCCCAGCGCGTGTAGTACCCCATACAGGAAACTAAACAACAGCAGCGATCCCCCGGCCCGGGCCGGATTAGCAGCAACCGCTTTGAGCAACCCACTCATCTGCTGATTAACGTCCCGCTGCCAGACAATACTTTTCACCATCACCTGCGGCCAGGCTTGCCATAACCACAGTGCACCACCGGTCGCCAGCAGCAAAAACAGCGCCAACGGCCATAGACTAAGCCAACGACGTCTGGCCGTGTGTGGTCGGTACATTACTGACATTGCAACGTCACCGTCTGTGCAAACTGTTTACCTAATTCCATATCCTCTGGCGGTGCATCTTCTTTATCCAGCGACTGTGCAAAACTCAGCGTTTGTTCATTCGGCGTCGGCGTATGTACGGAAATCCGACATTGCTGGCGTAGGGTCCGCGCCAGAGAGGCATCGCTGTCTTTGTCATAGCTCATATCCACGTAGTAGGTGGGATCGAATGTGGAAATAATATAGGTCTGCCCGGAAAGCGGCTGCGGCTCGGCCAGCGGCAGAACAAACGTCAACACCGCCTGATGTTCCTCACGCTCCATGCCATATTCCGTCGGCCTGTTTTTAAACTTTACTTTCTGCCCGTTGTGCCACACTTCGGTGAAATAGTGCTGTCCGAGGACATTGGCCATCACTTCCGCCGCCAGTTTTTTCCAGATCTCATCACCCGGTTTGGCATTGCCTGCATCGTACAGCAGGTCAGCCGAGGTGATTTCATCCATCGTCCAGCGCATTTTCAGCGCTACAAACTGGTTATTGTCGCTCACTATCTCAGTTTTCAGATGGATAAAACTGTGGGGATGCGCACCGACATTAAAAGACAGGATAGCCAGGATCAACGTGACAATGATGCGTTGAACGCGTTGCATGAGTTCTCCACGGTAGAAATACAGGCCGCCACAATGATGACGTCCTGGGCGAAAAGAGTGGTGAGCATATCATCGAACGGAAAAATGTTGAGCCCCCTTTTCCGGTATCGATTCAGTTCTCAATTTCGACAATTTCTTATTTTCCCGCAACCGTAAAAAAGACATTTCATTGCTTCAATTTACGTCAAATGATACGAAAATGTTAATTAAAAGTTTGATATTAATGTTTAATTAACAAAAATGATGCCATAAAAAATTCAATCCGCATTTAATTTAACTAAAAATTAACCATACTTTATCCATAAAATAACAATAATGGGCATACATCACATTCCTCAAACTTATGGTTCATTCCCTCTTCCATTCGTTGTTAACTTCACGCCGTGACATGCCCTGCCCCCTACTAAAGGTACAACTATGAAATTCAAACTCGCATTACTCAGTGCAACCCTGGTTTCTGCATGCATGTTGTCCGGTACGTCCTTTGCGGCGGAAAAATATGAAATTGCTGTGGTTGCCAAAGTCACCGGTATTCCCTGGTTTAACCGCATGGAAACCGGCGTGAACGAAGCAGCAAAAAAACTCGATGTGAACGCTTACCAGACCGGTCCCTCTACGCCAGATCCGGCTCAGCAGGTAAAGGTGATTGAAGATCTGATCGCCAAAAACGTCAATGCGATCATCGTGGTGCCGAACGATGCCAAAGTCCTTGAACCCGTACTGAAAAAAGCGCGCGAGAAAGGCATTGTGGTCCTGACGCACGAATCCCCGGACGAGCACATCGGCCAGTGGGATATCGAAACCATCGACAGTGAAAAATACGCGCAGGCCAACGTTGATGAGCTGGCGAAAAGTATGGGCGGCAAAGGGGGTTATGCCATCTATGTCGGCTCACTGACCGTGCCGTTGCATAACGCGTGGGCAGACTACGCGATTAAGTATCAGAAAGAAAAATACCCGGAGATGTTCGAAGTCACCTCCCGTCTGCCGGTAGCGGAAAGTATTGATAAGTCCTATGCCACCACGCTGGATCTGATGAAAACGTACCCGCAGATGAAAGGCATTATCGGTTTCGGCTCGCTGGGTCCTATCGGTGCAGGCCAGGCGGTTCAGAAAAAACGCGCCAAAGATAAGATTGCCGTCGTCGGTATCGCTATGCCAGCACAAGCCGCGCCTTACCTGATGCGTGGCGACATCAAAAAAGCGTTGCTGTGGGATCCGAAAGATGCAGGCTACGCGCTGGTCACGGTTGCCGATCAACTGTTACAGGGCAAAGAGGTCAATGCAGATCTGAGTATCGATGGTTTAGGGAAAGCCGATATCGACATGGAGAAGAAAGTGATCCGCTTTAACAAGATCCTCGAAGTCACCAAAGACAACGCACAATCACTCGGTTTCTAAGGCTTTAGCCAACACCAGGGAACCTTAACGCCGACCGTCTGGTCGGCGCTATCTACCAAACTAACACTCAGCGTCCGTCAGGACGCTCGCAGGGGTATTGTCCATGACAGACACCACCGCATTTATCACTCTTGAGAATATCAGCAAACAATTCCCGGGCGTGCTGGCGCTGGATAACGTGAATCTGACGCTGAAAAAAGGCGAAGTTCACTGTCTGGCGGGTCAAAACGGCTGTGGTAAGAGCACCATCATTAAAGTGATTTCCGGGGTCTATCACCCTGAAAAAGGGGCGCAGATTTTACTCGATGGCAAACTGTTCCATCATCTGACACCGCAACTCTCTTCCCACTATGGTATTCAGGTTATTTATCAGGACCTGTCGTTGTTTCCCAATTTTAGCGTCGCGGAGAATATTGCGGTTAACCGCTACCTGCCCGGCGGCGATATCTGGGTACGGCGTGGTGCCATGAAGCAGCAGGCGCTGGCGGCCATGAAACGCATCGGAGTGAACATTGATCCCGATAAAAAAGTCGAAAAACTCTCGATTGCCGACCGACAACTGGTCGCTATTTGCCGGGCGATCGCCGCCGATGCCCGACTGGTCATTATGGATGAACCCACCGCCTCTCTGACCCGCCAGGAAGTTAACGGTCTGCTGCGGGTGGTCAACGAACTGAAAGCGGCCGGGATTTGCGTGGTGTTTGTCAGCCATCGTCTTGATGAGGTGATGGAAGTGGCGGACCGCATCAGCGTGATGCGCGACGGCAAACTGGTAGGCACGTACCCTGCCAGCGAACTGGACAGCCACGAGCTGGCCTTCCTGATGACCGGACAACGCTTCCACTACAGCCCGCTGCCGGAGAAATCATTCGACGATCGGGAACCGCTGCTTGAGCTGCGCAACCTGAGTCGTCGCGGGAAGTATCAGGATATTAATCTGTCGCTGCACGGCGGCGAGATAGTTTCCATTGTTGGTCTGCTGGGTGCCGGACGTACCGAGCTCTGTCTGAGCCTGTTCGGTATGACGCATCCTGAAAGCGGTGAAATGCGCATTAACGGTCAACCGGTCACGCTTCGCAATAACCACGATGCCATTAAGCACGGGATAGGCTACGTCTCAGAAGATCGCCTGACGCAGGGGCTTATCATGGAGCAGTCGATCTATGACAACACTATCGTCACGGTATTTGACCAACTGCATACCCGCAGCGGCCTGCTCGATCATCACAAAGCGCAAAAGCTGGTCGCTGACCTGATCCACGAGCTAAACATTAAAGTCTCCGATCCACATCTGCCGGTCAAAACACTTTCTGGTGGTAATGCCCAGCGTATCGCCATTGCTAAATGGGTGGCGACCAATCCGCGCATCCTGATCCTCGACTCGCCTACCGTTGGCGTCGATATCGCCAACAAAGAAGGCATTTATCAGATAGCCCGCGACCTGGCGGAACAGGGGATGGCGGTACTGATGATTTGCGATGAAATTCCGGAAGCGTATTACAACAGCCATCGCGTGCTGGTGATGCGCCGCGGCAAGCTGGTAGCGGAATTTAACCCCCATCACTGTCGTGAAGATGAGATTGCTGAAGTGGTCGAGGTAATCAATGAATAGTCTGCGTTTCTCCCGTTTAATCGGGCAACATGAGTTCTGGCTGGGCCTTCTGGTCGTGGCGCTTGCCGTCGGGCTGAGTATCAGCACCGATGAGTTTCTGTCACTGGGGAACCTGACAGATGTGGCGACCAGCTACGCGATTCTTGGCATCCTTGCCTGTGGGCTGTTTGTGGTGTTGATTTCCGGCGGTATCGACATCTCCTTCCCGGCCATGACCGCCATTGCCCAATACGCGATGGCCAGTTGGGTGATCGGCCACGGCGGCAACTTCGCACTGGCGCTGGCGATTGCGGTTGCAGTGGGTCTGCTGCTCGGACTCATCAACGGCTTCCTGGTCTACTGGCTGCGCGTCCCGGCGATCATCATTACTATCGCCACGTTGAACGTTTATTACGGCCTACTGGTTTACACCACCAAAGGCACCTGGCTGTATGGCTTCCCCGACTGGTTTATGAACGGCATCAACTGGCTCTCGTTCACCGCCGCGGACGGTTATGACTACGGTTTGACGCTGCCCCTGCTGTGCCTGGCCGCTGTAATCATCTTTACGGCCGTACTGATGAACTATACCCGTCTTGGCCGTCAGGTTTACGCCATGGGCGGCAACCGTGATGCGGCCTCGCGTCTGGGACTTAACCTGCTGAAACTGCATTTCTACGTGTATGGCTATATGGGCATTCTGGCGGGTGTCGCCGCCGTGGTGCAGGCGCAAATCACCCAGTCTGTGGCCCCCAATTCACTGCTTGGTTTTGAGCTAACAGTGCTGGCAGCGGTGGTACTCGGGGGAACCAGCATGAGCGGTGGACGTGGCACGTTAACCGGAACGTTGCTTGGCGTTGTCCTGCTGGCCTTCTTACAAAACGGCCTGACGCTGCTCAGCGTCTCCTCTTACTGGCATACCGTGTTCAGCGGCGCCATTATCCTGGTCAGCATCAGCGCCACGGCCTGGAACGAAAAACGCAAACTGGCAAGGGAGCTTTGAGATGAAAACAATCGCCAGATTTTTACCCGGTGATGCCATCATTCGCCTGCAATGCGTCATTATTGTGGTCGTCGCACTGGTCTTCTCGGCTCTGCTCGGCAGCCGTTTTTTCAGCATTGCTAACTTTCAGTCCATCGGCTCGCAGTTACCGATCCTCGGCATGCTGGCCCTGGGAATGGGCATGACCATGCTGACCGGCGGCATTAACCTGTCGATTATTGCCGGGGCGAACGCCTGCTCGCTGGTGATGGCAGCCGTTATCGTCACCCATCCGGATAACCCGCTGTTTCTGGTCATTGCCCTGCTGGCGGGTGCCGCCGTGGCAGTTGCTATCGGCACCCTGAACGGCGCGCTGATCGCCTGGGTCGGTGTGTCGCCTATTCTCGCCACGCTCGGCACCATGACGCTTATCTCCGGGCTGAATATTCTGCTGTCTAACGGGACGGTCATCTCCGGCTTCCCGACGGCGATTCAATATCTTGGCAACGCAACGATTGCCGGGATTCCGGTGGCGCTGCTGCTCTTTTTCCTTGTGGCGATCCTGCTGTGGGTTCTGCTCGAACACACCACATTAGGGCGCAGCCTGTATCTCGTCGGCTCCAATGAACAGGCAACCCGCTACAGCGGTGTGAATACCGTTCGGGTACAGATTTCCGTGTACGTCATTTCGGCACTGCTCGGCTGGGTAGCCGCCATTCTGATGATGGCGAAATTCAACTCGGCGAAAGCCGGATATGGAGAATCCTACCTGTTGGTGACCATCCTTGCTTCCGTACTCGGCGGCATCAACCCGGATGGCGGCTTCGGGCGCATTATCGGCCTGGTGCTGGCGCTTATTGTGCTGCAAATGCTGGAAAGCGGCCTTAACTTGCTGGGGGTCAGTAGCTATCTGACGATGGCGCTGTGGGGCGCGGTGCTGATCCTCTTTATCGCATTACAGAATCGTAAAGCCTGATTCCAGGAGAAAAAATTATGGCAAGTTACTTTATTGGTGTGGATGTCGGAACCGGAAGCGCCCGGGCAGGCGTGTTTGATCTCAACGGCAGGATGGTCGGCCAGGCCAGTCGGGCCATCGAGATTTACCGTCCGCAAGCCGATTTCGTTGAGCAGTCCTCCGATAACATCTGGCAGGCAGTGTGTAACGCGGTTCGCGATGCCATCAACCAGTCAGATATCAACCCGATTCAGGTGAAAGGTCTGGGCTTTGACGCCACCTGTTCATTAGTGGTGCTGGATAAAGAAGGCAAACCGCTGACCATCAGCCCTTCCGGGCGCAGCGAACAGAACATTATCGTGTGGATGGACCACCGCGCCATTACCCAGGCCGAGCGGATTAACGCCCAGCACCATCGGGTGCTGGACTACGTTGGCGGAATTATTTCGCCGGAAATGCAGACGCCAAAACTGTTGTGGCTGAAGCAGCATATGCCCAATACTTGGGCCAATGCAGGTTACTACTTTGATTTGCCAGACTTCCTCACCTGGCGTGCGACCGGAGACGACACGCGCTCGCTGTGCTCAACGGTATGCAAATGGACCTATATGGGCCATGAAGACAAATGGGATGCCAGCTACTTCCGCCAGATCGGTCTGGAAGATTTACTGGAGCACGATGCTGCCAAAATTGGCCGCTACGTAAAAACCATGGGTGAACCACTCGGTCATGGGCTGTCGGCACGAGCCGCCAGCGAAATGGGGCTGATTCCGGGGACTGCCGTCAGCGTATCGATCATCGATGCCCACGCAGGTACGCTCGGCACACTCGGCGCCTGCGGCGTTTCCGGCGAAGTGGCGGATTTCGACCGTCGTGTCGCACTGATTGGCGGGACCTCCACTGGCCATATGGCCATTTCCAAAGAACCCCGTTTTATCAGCGGCATCTGGGGTCCCTACTACTCTGCTGTTCTGCCAGGGTATTGGCTGAATGAAGGCGGGCAGTCAGCGACCGGGGCGTTAATCGACCACGTCATTCAGTCGCATCCGTGCTATGAAACACTACTGGCGCAAGCGAAGTCCCAGGGACAAACCATTTACGAAGTCCTGAACGCACTGCTGCGTAAAATGGCCGGTGAGCCGGAAGATATCGCCTTCCTGACCCGCGACATGCATATCCTGCCCTATTTCCACGGCAACCGCTCACCGCGCGCAAACCCAACGCTCACAGGGGCAATCACCGGGCTGAAGCTATCCCGCACGCCAGAAGACATGGCGTTGCAGTATCTGGCAACTATCCAGGCCATTGCCCTGGGGACACGTCATATTATCGAGACGATGAATCAAAGTGGTTACACCATCGATACGATTATGGCCAGCGGCGGCGGGACAAAGAACCCGATCTTCGTTCAGGAACATGCTAACGCCACGGGTTGCGCAATGTTGCTGCCAGAAGAGAGCGAAGCCATGCTGCTGGGTAGCGCGATGATGGGAACCATCGCGGCAGGTGTTTTTGACACCCTCCCGGAAGCCATGTCGGCAATGAGTCGTATTGGTAAGACGGTCACACCACAAACTAACCGTATTAAGCAGTACTACGATCGCAAATACCGGGTATTCCACGAGATGTATCAGGACCACATGAAGTACCGCGAGCTGATGCAGGAGGACGCATGAATGATTCCTGGTCTCAGGCCAGCGGCGTATGGCAACTCTACAGCGATGCTCTCGCGGGACTGAGAGAGCATCTGACCGAGCAAACCTGGCTGTCACTGATGGCGGAACTGCGCGATTGCACGGGGAAAATCGTCGTCACTGGCGTCGGCACGTCTGGCATTGCAGCACGTAAAGTGGCGCATATGCTTGCCTGCGTGGAGCGTCCGGCAATTTACCTCAATGCCACTGACGCCGCACATGGCGACCTGGGTTTTTTACGTGCCGATGATCTGGTCATCATGCTGTCACGCGGGGGCAATTCAGATGAACTCACCCGGCTGCTGCCAGGGCTTGCTGAGAAGAATGTATCGGTAATCAGCGTGACTGAAAACCCGAACTCCGCTATCGCCAGGGCGTCGCGACTGGTTATTTCCACCGGCGTACAGCGCGAAGCCGATCCGCTAAACATGCTGGCAACCACGTCAATAATGCTGGTACTGGCAATCTTTGATGCCGCCTGCGCCTGCCTGATGAGCGAAAGCGGCTACTCAAAGGAGACGTTGTTGTCTGTGCATCCCGGCGGTGATGTGGGGTTAACGCTGAGCCGTGGTAAGTAACGCCAGGCAGCTGTTCCGGAGGTAATGAATCTGTTGCCTCCGGTATATTACTACGTTCACCTTATATTTTTCACTTCTCTGAAACAATCCTCCCTGTGAGCGTGTTAAGGGTACTATCGCCGTACCCTTAACAATCCCGCCGGGAGCCTGGGTTGCAAGGGAGGCGGCGGTGAGCCTCCCTTGCACGTTCACGGGTATCTGCGCTTCAGAGAAATAACACCGTTGAGGTGAACGGAACCCCATAGAAGAATAAAATGTTCTCCATAATGTTTAGCAGATATGCAGTACATCTCTGGCATATCTAAACAAAAGATAAAACAGTGAAAAAGGGGGTTAACGCGCTGCGTTTAACTCCCGGTCACTGTTCCTCACGTTAAAAATTCTGTGACGTTCTCCAGCATTCCTGGCGGAAAGCATTCCATTCTCCATTTCAATAAGCAAACTTTAGCTATTCTTATCAAACATACTTACGGGAGATCCTACAGATGATGTCAACGCTTGCCCCGCCATCTGTACTATCCGCTCCCCAGCGCCGTTGTCAGGTGCTTCTGACGCTTTTCCTGCCAGGGCAGGTTGCCACTGCGCAGACTTTCAGCACGCTGAACGGGGTCGATGATGCCACGGTTCGGGAAGATATTATCGGTGCCGGGCTCGAAATCCAGCGCTATCATCGGCTCGCCATTACCACCGCTCAGAATGGAAGTTATGTAATAGAAGGAACCCCGCTTAATCAGCGTCTGTGCCTGTTACAGTGGCTGCGCCGTGGCCTGCGGATTTGTCCAACGTTTATTGCCCAGCAGTTTACCCCGGCGTTAAAAATGGAACTTAAACAACGCGGTATTGCGCGGACGCTGTATGACGACACCAATCTGCATGCGCTGATCAACCTGTGTTCCCGACGCTTGCAGAAGTCGTTTGAGTGCCGAGATATCCAGTTTCTGCGGCTTTATTTACAGTACTGCCTGCTACAGCATCACGCAGGGATCACCCCGGAGTTTAATCCTCTGCAACAACGCTGGGCGCAAGCTTGTGCCGAATACCCACTCGCTGAGGAAATCGGCCGCCACTGGCAACGGCACGTTATGCAGAGTGCGCCGTTGGGGGAATCGCTATTTATGGCGCTGCTGTTTTCGATGATCCGCATCCCCGATCCGATCCGTGATAACCACCAGCAGGATCGTCGTCTGCGCCTTGAGATTGCCCGGTTGGTGCTGCGGTTTCGTGAGTACGGCAACGTCCGCTTCAGCGATGAACAGGGGCTAAATGACCAACTGTATGTCCATCTGGCTCAAGCGCTGAACCGCAGTCTGTTCGCCATTGGTATTGATAACACCCTGCCGGAAGAATTCAGTCGGCTGTATCCCCGGTTAGTACGTACCACGCGTGAAGCGTTACACGGATTCGAAGAGGAATACGATGTGCGTTTTTCAGAGGAAGAGACTGGGCTGGTGGCCGTCATTTTCGGCGCCTGGCTGATGCAGGAAAAGGATTTACACGAGAAGCAGATAATCCTGCTGACCGGCAATAATGAACGACTCGAAACCCATATAGAACAACAGCTACGCGAACTGACTTTGCTGCCGCTGAATATCAAACATATGCCGATGCAGGACTTTCAGAAACAGGGGTCGCCGCGTGGTGTGGCGCTGATTATCACGCCATACACCACGCCGCTGCCGCTGTTTTCACCCCCGTTGATTCATGCGGACCTGGCGCTTACGCCGCATCAGCAGCAGCAGATCCGCAAAATCCTCGAATCATAACGCCGATGCCTGCGCCGTCACTTTAGGCCGCAAGGCGATGGCGGGAAGCGCCACCAGCGCCATCACCCAGAATACGCCGCTGCCCAGATTTTGATACAGGTAGCCGGCGAACACGGTCATGATGGCGATACTCCCCCCCATCGCCACCGCGGAATAAACCGCCTGCAAACGAATGACTTCGCTGCCCTGTCGCGTCGCGATATAACGCATCGCCGCAAGATGACAGACCGTAAATGTGCCGCAATGCAGGATCTGCACTACAATCAGCCACGGCAGTTCGGTACTCCAGCCCATCAATCCCCAACGCACCACGCCGCAAACGGCAGAGAGCAGCAGCAGATCGCGAGCGCTAAAGCGACGGAATAGCTTGTGGCTGAGCGCAAAAATAATCACTTCCGCCACCACACCGAGCGACCATAAGTACCCTACCGCCGAGGCAGAATATCCAGCCGACTGCCAGTAGAGGGCGCTAAAACCGTAATAGGCCGCATGAGCCCCTTGCAGCAGGCTTACGCAGGCGAGAAAACGCCAGCTTTGGGCTATCAACGTGCGCCAGGCCGGCCATCCTGCGCTCTCCTGCTGACGGTTTTCACCCGCAGGCTGAACACTCGGGCGGATCATCATCCCCAGCAGCATCGACGCGACCCCAAGCGACAACAGTACAAGGATCATCCGGTAATCAAACAAGCTCACCAGTTTACCGGTTAGCGCGGAGCCGATCACAAATGCCACAGACCCCCACAGGCGCACCCGCCCATAATCCATGGTGATCTGTTTTTGCCAGGTGTTGGCCAGCGCATCCGTCAGCGGCACCAGCGGTGAGAAAAACAGGTTAAAGCCGACCATCACCACCATCAGCCACGCGACGTGGGTTCCCGCCCAGAAAGCCAGCGCAAAGACCAGCGTCAGGAGCGCCAGGATACGCAAGGCAGAGATCAGGCGGGAGGGATCGCTCACGCGCGGCGCAATCAGCAAACTCCCCAGAAAACGAGCAATCAGCCCCGCGCCCAGCAGCACACCAATGGTTTCCGGCGTCAGCCCTAACCCTTCGAGCCAGACGCTCCAGAAAGGCAGAAAAATACCGTAGCTAAAGAAATAGGTGAAATAACTGAGCGCCAGCCAGCGCGTGGAATGCAGAGCCATGAATCCCTCCCGTTTGGAGGCGATAGTCTGGCGATAAAGTGGGATGGGTGCAAGGTGAAGTTATGCCTGCCCGTCTCCGGGCAGGTTAGGCTTAGTGAGAATAAATCTTCAGCATCATCTTTTGTCGCATACTTTCACCATATGACAACATGGTCAACTGGCCAAAACCAGAACGATGATGATCGTCAGGCGCATGACTCATGGGTTCAAAACAAAAGAAATCAAATGCATATCCTTTATCAAACGCTGGATCGGAAACAAAAACAAAGTAGCAGGTCGAAGGTGGTTCAGTGGTTAGTGAAAGATGATAACCCAACTCTGGCTGCTGGATTGTCGCTGTCCCATCCCAGCCAGAAAAACCATTATTCAGCCAATGCTCAGGCAGCGAGGTAGGCTGGTTGAAATCCAGCTCCTGCGGTAACTTTTCCTGGTGTTCTCCGGTTAGCCAGTGCTCTTTCTCAAGCCAGTAGCCTGTAGTATGTGCCTGCACACGAGTTTCCGGAGATAACGGAAAATAAGGGTGCCAGCCGAGGCCAAATGGCAGCGAATCGCCATCATTGGTAACGACCAGTTCAACCTCGACCCCCAACTCGCTCAGGGTAAAGATCTGCTGCACCGTATAAAAATAGACACCTTGTCGATGGACGTATTCTAATTTAATCTGCGTTGGTGATTGCTCAAAGCAACGCCAGAGATTCAGCCAGCCATCGCCGTGAAGATAATGACTATCCCACTCAACGTTAGGCTGCAACAGATGCTCTCCCGTTGGGGTGCAAAACCTATTTCCACTCACCCTGTTGCCAAACGGTACCAGCGGGAAGCAAGAAGACTCCACAGCCACGCCACTTTTCAGGCCCGGGCGCAGCACGGGGATCATTTTTCCCTTACTCAGCCACCACAGCCCCTCAATCGCACCACCTTGATCCGCAACCTGAAGTCGCAACTCACCATTATCCAGAGTAAAAAGCGTCATCTGGTCTCCTTAATCTGGGAAGTTAATCACCACTTTGCCACACTTCCCACTCGCCATCAGCGCGTAGGCCTCTCCCGCTTGCTCAAGGGCAAAACGATGGGTAATCGCACTATGCGGCCACAACTTCCAGTCGGTCAGGTCGCGGGCACATTTCTCCATATGAAACAAACTGGTTACCCATGAACCAATAATACGCCGCTGGTGATGCATCAGGTCAGCGCTCACCTCAAATTCAACTTTCCCGGTTTCACCGATATACACCACCCGTCCCCAGTCCGCTGTAGATTGTAGCGCCAGGAGACGGCCGGCAGCATTACCGGAACAATCGAGCGCCACATCCGCACCACCGTGCGTCAGTTCGGCAACAAGTGCTGGAAGATTTTCCGTCGTTGCCAGGAATCCATTGTCCATCACGCCCAGTTGCTTTGCCGTCGCCAGGCGATCCGGCAGCATATCGACGCCAATAACGCGTTTTGCACCGCGCCCTTTCGCTAACATCATGGCCATCATGCCGACAGGCCCTAAACCAACAACCAGAACGTTGTCGCTGCCAGACACCTCGCCGCGCAGAATACCTTCATACGCTGTACCCACACCGCAGCTAATAAACGCCCCATCTTCATAGTTCAGGGCATCCGGAAGATGAATCAGGTCTTTTTCTTCCGCCAGTAAATATTCAGCATGCCCGCCATCGCGCTGCCAACCGTAGGCCGCTTTTCCCTTCCCGGTACAGGAGATCGGATATCCCCGACGACAGTTGGAACAAAATCCACAACCGGAAATATGGTAAACCAGCACCCGATCCCCTGCTTTAAAGTGGCGACACCCCGCCCCCGTCTCAATGATTTGCCCACAAGGCTCATGACCATTAATAAAACCCTGATACAACGGTTTATCTGGCGCGGCGGCAGTCGCCCGATGCTGATGATAGATATAATGGACATCGCTCCCGCAAATTCCTGATGATTTCATTTTTATCAGGACCTGATTAATACCCGGTGTTGGAACCGGTACTTCTCTGAGTTCAACAGTCGAATTACCCGGTAAATACGCTGCTAACATTGTTTTCATAATTTCCTCTGTACAAATTAATGAATATTAATGTTTTCGTTTATTGTTGCGCTGGGTCAGCAATATATTAGCCAACACCGCCACCACAATAATCAATCCGCGAACGACCTGCTGGAAGAATGAATTAATGCCCAGCAGCACCAATCCATTGCCAATAAGGGTGATAACCAATACGCCGAGTAGCGTGCCAAACAGCGAGCCGCGCCCTCCCGACAGCGCAGTACCTCCGACCACTACTGCCGCAATAACGTCAAATTCTAGGCCATTGGCTGCTCCCGCATTACCTGAGCCGAGCCTTGCCGCCAAAAGAATGCCGGTAATTGCGGCCAGCAAACCAGAAAGCGTAAATATTAAAATACGCACCCGCTTGACGTTAATCCCGCAGAGTTGGGCTGCGGTCGCATTACCACCGGTAGCAAAAACGGAACGGCCAAACGCGGTCTTGCGACTGATGAAAACAAAGATGACAAACAGAATCAGCATAATTAATGCCGATACAGGAATGCCGAAAAGTTGTCCTCCAAGCCAGTCAAGTATCTCATTTTCATCGATGGGTACCGGGAGCGCATTAGTCATAAACAGCCCCATACCGCGTAATGCGCTCCACAAACCTAATGTGGCCACAAAGCTTGGAACGTTGAATACTCCTCTCAGTACTCCGGCGAGAGTGCCCAGGGCAGCCCCCAGTATTAAAACTAACAGGCAGGCTACGCTAAGTGGCACCTGAAACTGCAGCAAGAAAGCCAGGCAGACGGAGATAAACGCCACCATCGGCCCAACGCTCACATCTATCTCACCGGAGATAATAATGAGTGTCATCGCCCATGCAGCAATCCCAATCGTTGCAGCATCACGTAACACGTTCATTTGGTTGTTTATTGAAATAAACCCTGGTGCATTAAATGAAAAGACCAGATATAAAATAGCAATAACCACCAGCAGACCAATTTCATTAATATGGCGACTGATAAACTGCTTGGGTGTGGAATTTTTGCCTTGCGGCAGCGTTAATGATGAGGCAGACATCTGTTAGTTCCTCAATAAACGTAATCGCTAATGCGTGGATAAAATTGCCGACATTAATTCATCGACATTTACAGGGGCTAAAAGCTCACGAGTAAACTCGCCGTTTTGCAGCAACAAAATACGATCGCAAACCAAAGGCAACTCTTCTACTTCGCTAGAAATAAATATGACGCTTTTACCTTCTGCGGCCAACTCCCGTACAATGTGATATATCTGCTGCTTAGCTTCAATATCGACTCCGCGCGTCGGCTCATCAAGGAGCAAAATTTCACTTCCGGCATAAACCCAGCGTCCAATCACCACCTTTTGCTGATTGCCGCCCGATAAGGTCCCAATTGCAGTTTGCGTATTCGCCGCTTTCACCGTCATCCGGCTCATCACCGCCGCAGTCAATTCCTGGATCCGCTGCCAGTTCAACACGCCACGTTGACTCACTTTGTGTCGGTTAGTCATCACCGTATTTTCATCCACACCCAGTAGCGGAATGATCCCCGCCTCCTTACGATTTTCCGGGGTATAGCCAATACCGCTTTTCAGCATTGCACTGTATTCCGGCCGCGAAATACTCACCCCATTCAGCGTGATTTCTCCGCTGGCAAAAGGTTCTAATCCGATAATGGCCTTAAGTAACTCGCTACGGCCCGATCCCAGCAGTCCGGCAATCCCCAACACTTCGCCGCGATGCAACGTAAAATTAATCTTTTGCAGCTTAGGCGGGTGGCATAGCTGAGCAACCTGCAAAACCGGAGTCGTTAACGAGATGTCTGATTTCACTAAGGGGAGAGCGATATGCTCCCTGCCCAACATCAACGAGACAATTTCCTGAGTGGTCGTGCACTCCAGAGAAACATCGCCCGCCACCTGACCATCACGCATGATGGTTGCACAGGAAGCGATTCGGCGTATCTCCTCCATACGATGGCTAACATAAATCACGGCAATGCCAAGCGCCGACATCCGTTTCACCGCGTTGATAACCAGCTCAACTTCCGCATTAGCCAAAGAACTGGTTGGTTCGTCAAGGATCACGACCTGCGGCTGGCCCTTCATCACGCGGGCAATCTCTACCAACTGCTTTTGTGCCGGGCTCAGTGTGTCGACAAGCGCACCCGGGGGGACATCAACACCAAGAGCAGCCAGTGCCTCTGCGGCCTGGCAAGCCATCATAGTCTGGTCAATCACGCCATTGCGGTACGGCCACTGACCAAGGCAGAGATTCTCCGCAACCGTTAATCCATCAACCAGACTCAGTTCCTGATATACCGCCCTGACCCCCAGTTCTGCCGCACGCCGCGTCAGCGTTGCATCGTTACCCTCAAGGCGGATCCCCCCCAACCAAATTTCACCGCTATCCGGGCTTTCACTACCGGTCAGCATGCGAATAAGTGTGGATTTTCCCGCGCCATTTTTCCCCAGTAGAGCGCGAACCTCACCTTTTGAGAGCGTAAAATCAACGCTATTCAGCGCAACAACGCCGGGATAACGCTTATTTCCCCCAACGATCTTCGCAACCGGCATCGACATTTTTTCTATTGCCGTCATAACATCACTACCTCAGTTAGCGGACAGGTGTCGTTAAGGCAGGCCGTCGACATGCGTAGCCAGCCATTGCTTGCCATCTTCAGATTTAACGTAGGTATCGATATCCACGGGGATGATTTTGTTTGCTGGTGGAGTCTTATTAATCAGATTAATGGTTTGCGCGAAAACGGCATTGCCCATTTTCTTACCGGAAATGTCTACAACGGCTTTCAACACCTGATTGCTTTGCAATTCCTGAGCGATTTCTGTCGTCATATCAGAGCCGAACACAGCAATTTTTCCCACTTTATTCTGGTTACGAACGGCTTTCACCGCCCCCAGTGTCGCACCGCCGGATTCGCCCATAATGGCGTCCAGGTCAGATGAGGAAATAATCAGCTTTTCGCCCACGGAGATAGCTTTATCAAGGACGGTCCCTTCCTGATTAGCAACGATCTGCATATCCGGAACGCGAGCCTTGAGCGCAGCTTCAAAGCCTTTTCGGCGCTGTACGCACACTTCAAACGCTTCACAGTTAATTACCGCTATTTTTGGTGCATTGATGTTATTGGCAATAAAGTAATCGGCTGCGGCATCACCCAGTTTTTCACCAAATTCAAGCGGATCGCCAACCAGATAGGCTGAGACATACTTATCCACGCCTTTATCATTAATACAGGTGTTGTAGCAAATAACCGGTATACCCGCTTCATTGGCCCGGCGAATCGCACGGCTGCTGCCATTTTCTGAAACCGCAGAAAGAATGATGGCGTCAACGTTACGCGCAACCAGCGTATCGATAAACGAGCTCTCTTTGGAAATGTCTCCCTGAGCGTTAGTTTCAATCAGTTGGATTTTCGCCTGATTCTCTTTCGCCGAATCCTGAACACCCTGACGAACACCGGCATAATAGCCCTGAGTATCAAGATAGATGGCACCGACGGTAACCTCTTTCTCTGCGCTAAAACCTGGGAATGAAATACTCAACAACGTTAACAGCAAACATGAGAAAAATGAGACTGCTTTATTTTTAGACATACGTGCCTCCTGTAGGGTCAGGCATTTATTGTTGTTTGACTTCAGCAGAAAATGGACATTCCGCCGATGGATTTCACATATTCTAAACATCTCAGGAAAAGCGGCGGGTCAGGCCGCTCAAAGATTACAGTAAACACTCTTTAGTGAATGAGATGCAGCACAAACGGTATTGTCTGTCGGAACAGCGCTGCCTTCGCCCAGGCCGGATTCAACGCTTCCAGCTCAGACAGCGCCTGCTCGTATCTCGCCCCCCCACCCAGTCCTGCTGTCGCCAGAGAACGTACGAACAAACATTTCTCCTGATGCTGTTTTTGAATATCGGCATATAGCGCGAGCAGATCCGGCTGGGATACCGCGAAGAAATCGGCCTCCACCAGTTCGGTCTCCATATGCTGCGACCACTGCAACATATCGCTAAAAAGCTGGTTGCTGGCCGAATGCTCGCCAATCATCTGCAAGGCAATACCTTGCCAGAAGAGGTAGTCCACCGGCTGATCGTTGTAGTAGCTATGAATATTGATCGCTCTATCACCCAATGTTGCCTTGTGGAAGCACTCGATGGCACGCTCTTCCTTTCCCTGTTGCCTTGCGCAAACGCCCAACCAAAACCAGATATCGTTATCCGTTTGTCCCGGCAGTCGCCCTTCGCTAAGGTTATCCGGATAGTGCAACGCCGAGTTCAGTAGCGCTTCAGCCTGCTGCGGTTGCTGCTGATAGATATGCTGCCAGGCCTGCAACAGATGATTGATAATAAACTGGCTGGTGATTTTTCCTTCGCCGCCTTCCCATGGATGAAACTTACGCGAAGAAAGAACGTCAGCCGCTTGTTCAGTCTTCCCGGCAAGATGCCAAAGGTGTAATAGTTCCGCCGTTAAATCATCACGCTTCATAGCGGTGGCAAGATGTGCCTCTAACCGGGCAAGACGTTTTTCTGGTTCTGTGGCAGTAAGCTTATCCAGCAAATCGCGTTCAAACAGCAGACGAGCATCCTCCGGTTGCTGTTCACAGGCTTTATCCAGATATATTGCCGCCATGTCAGCGTCTGATTGCTTATTCCACGCATGAATCGCCAGCCCTCGCCAGGCATCGGCAAAATCAGGGGCCATTTCAACGCAGTGCTGCCACAAGCGGGTCGCTTTCTCATAGTTACGGCGATTGTAGTGGAAGCAGGCAAGCAGATGCTGAGCAAAATAGCACTCAGTCACCTTCTCCAGAGCCGCCACCTCTACCAATAGATTGGGAAAGCGTACGAAGTCAGGAAAAACTTCGCGGGCGCGGTTTATCAACGCTATTCGCTCATTACCCTCGCTCAGGCTGGCCTGTAAATAGAGCGGCAGTGTTTTCTGGCAGCCAAGCCTAACCAGTACGGCTTTCGCTCGCTCAGCCATTCCCCAGCTCAGCAATAATCCGGCTGTCTGAAGAGCGTTAATATCCCGAGACTGACACACGCGCATCCATTGAGCTATGTCCGATTCCGCTTCAGATAGCACCGACTTAATCCACCAGAGAGTGGGATTCAGGGGATAGTCGCGCAAAAGTTTTTCAACCTGCAGTCGTGCCTCACTGCGACGACCGGTGAGATGGAGTAAGAATGTTTCCAGTGACAACACATCCTGGTTAGTCTGACATGCCAACAAACTCTGCCGACAAAAATTTAGGGCATCGTCATAACGCTCGTTTCGCGTAGCCAACCGGGCAAGCCCGTAATATCCGCCCGCTTTGCTGTTGCCGCTCCAAACCGCGCGCCAAAAATCCTCCTGTGCATCATGCCACTGTTGTAATCGTTCTCTGGCGCTGGCGCGGATCATACTTGCCTGACCGCACTGAGGGTTTTTATTTAAACGATGCGCACGCACCAAGGCCTGCGTCGCATAATCAATCGCTTGCGGGTAATCAGCACGATTATATTCCAGCATCGCCAGCGCCAGATTGCATCGGTAATCCTGCGGATCCAGCTCAATGCCACGAAGGTAATAGTCGAAAGGTGAACGGCTGGCGTGGTGATACTGCTCCAGATGCTGACCGATAAACCATGCTTCATCCACGCTGACAATTTCATCTGCTCTCAACGGAGCTTTCGCCACTTCCGGCAGCGGGATTTCCTGCGGTTGATGCTCCTGATAGCGCAAAACACACTTGCCCTGGCTATCAAACAACTCTATCGTCAGACGCGCGGGATCTATACCTGTAAGCGTCCCTTGTTCTACAGCGCATGGCGTCAGCTCAATTACCTTATCCAACAACGGCTGTGGGTTGCCCTCTTCACGAACGGTAAGACAGTGTGCGGTAAGAGGAGAGATGGCATACACGCCCCAGGCAATGCCATCTTCGTCACGCTGCAGTTTAATCACCGCATCGCGCGAGGCGTTCTGTACCATACCTAGCGAATGGTAAGGCAGGAAATATTGCTCAAAGCGTTTTTCTTCAAACGGATCGAGCCAGGTAAAATCTGGCTGGTTATCAGCAAAAATACCGGTCATCAGCTCAATATAAGGACCGTTATCATCAGTCAGATTTTTATCCCATGCCTGACCAAATTCGCTAAAGCCCCAACTCCACTGTTTTTTCCCCGGTGCGATATGATGATCCGCAACGTGCAGTAGCCCGCCATTTTCATCATGGCACCAGGCGCCGACAAAATCGTACTCTGATTTTTCTGCCATGTAAGAGGTCGGTACCGGGACATTTTTATAGCGCGAGATATCGACGCCAGCTGAGTAGTCCACCTTGTAATACGTTCCGGTAGCGACCGGAAAGGCTGAAACTGCGCGTTTGCCGTGATCAAATACTGCGGTAACATCCGGTGGGAAAACACTTTGATGCCCGTCACCGCCTTTCACCGCCGGATTCGCCCACCATAAGAAATGGCGCGGCGTGGCATTACTGTTGTAGACCCTGCTACCAATCTCCAGTGCCGCACGTTCCGGACGCAGAGTAAATCCGGTCATCACCTGCAGCCCATGCATCGGCTCGGTCTCACCAACCCAAACGGTTTTCGAACCATCCTCATTTTCGCTAATGGTAAAGTCCACTGGCATATAGGTCGTGGGGCGATGGTGCTGCGGCCAGTTGAATTCTATTCCTCCAGAGATCCATGGGCCAAGCAGGCCCACCAGAGCAGGCTTGATAACATCATTGTGATAAACAAAATCACGCTGCCTGACCTTATCCCACGCACGGTGCACGCGGCCGCCTAGCTGGGGCAGAATCATTACCTTGATATAATCGTTTTCCAGCCATACCGCCTGCCAGGCTTTTAGGGTTTTATCCTCGCTCAGCGTATCCGTCACACCATAGGGATACACAGCCCCGGAAGACCCCTGATAGACTCGATTTTCCAGAAACATGGGATGAACATCCTGCGCCCCCGTTTCATAGGTCGGAATATGTACCGTTTCCTGCCAAACGTTTACTGAACTCATAATGCCCTCAAAGTTAACAAGACATACTGAAGTGAAATAATGAGAGCAGTTTAATAGACGTAATTAGTGCGTTAATGCACAATAATCACGCATTTTAGTTAACAAGGTTTAGTTTATGAAAACCTGCATTAACAATCAGCAAATTCGCCGTTACAACAAGGGCGTACTGCTGGAGTATCTGTATCGCAAAAAACGCGCCAGTAAATCCACCCTTGCGCGACTGGCGCAAATCTCTATTCCTGCCGTTAGCAATATTCTTCAGGAACTGGAAGAAGAAGGCCGCGTCGTAAACGTTCAGGACGGTAACCTTTCACGCGGCAATAGCAGCGGCGCCTGGCTTATCGCACCCGATGGCGACTGGACTTTATGCATGAACATCACGCCAACCAGCATCGAATGCCAGCTTGGCAACGCCTGCCTGAGCCCAAAAGGTGATGTGGAATGCCATGTTATTGACGCCCCCAATCCTCAGGCATTACTTACCGCCATCGAGAAATGCTGGCATCAGTACCGCAGAAATTGGCCTAATCGAAAAATCAATCTGGCACTGGCAGTTCATGGTCAGGTTGACACGGGAACCGGTGTGTCGCAGACCATGCCACAGGCTCCCTGGAAGCACCCGGTGGAGATAAAATATCTGCTGGAAGAAAAGCTCAATGTCCGCGTTATGGTCGACAATGACTGCGTAATGCTGGCACTGGCAGAAAAATGGCAAAATGAGGGTCAGTATCGGGACTTTTGCGTAATCAATGTCGATTACGGCATCGGATCGTCGTTCGTTATTAACGATCAGGTATGGCGCGGTAGCCTTTACGGTAGTGGGCAAATCGGACACACGATTATCAATCCAGACGGTGTGGCTTGTGATTGTGGCCGGTACGGCTGCCTGGAAACCGTGGCTTCACTCAGCTCATTGAAAAAGCAGGCGAGGATGTGGCTAAAAACCCATCCTGGTCTTGCGGATAATCCTGAGGCACTCAGCATCGATACCTTAATAGAAAAATGGCAGCAAGGGGATTCCCGCCTTCACACCTGGGTTGAAGACTCAGCAAACGCCATTGGGCTTAGCCTCTACAACTTTCTTAATATATTGAATATAAATAATATTTTATTATACGGTCGCGGTTGTGATTTTGGGGAAGAATGGCTGAATATCATTATCAAGCAGACGGGGTTTAATCCCTTTGATCATCATGACACCACGCGCACCAGGGCTACCCAAATCAGTTTTGGCAAACTGACCCGAGCCCAGCAACTGATGGGCATTGGCTACCTGTATGTGGAATCACAACTGAGCGAGCTGTAACCATTACTCCGTCAGACTCACCTCTAAACGTTCCTGTACCGTGGCGATAAAATCAGCAAGCGCGGGTTTTATCGTCCCCTTTTTCCACGCCATCAGCAGTGAAATGGTCGGGATATCGCCGACAATTGGCCGGAAAACCACCTGACCGGTATTAAAATTATTCATATAACCGGGTATCAAAGTTACCCCCAGTCCCATACCGACCAGGTTCATGGTCACCAGAATATTGGTCGCCACCTGTACAATATTGGGCTGGCTTTTTTGCTGCTGGAACCAGTTTTTTACAATCATCGCTAACGCACCGGAATAAGCGGGATCGGTGCTGACAAAATTGACACCGTTCAGTTGCTGTGCCGATATCGCCTTTTCACTGGCTAACGGATGGTTAACCGGTAGCACCACCACCAGCGGCTCATGGAAAAGTTCCAGGTAGTCCAGTTCCGGGCTGTACACCGGATGGCGCATTAAGCCAACATCCAGCGCCCCACGCAGGATCTTCTCTTCCTGCTCCGTGGTTATCAGACTCACCAGTTCAATGTGTGTATCCGGTTGTTTTAAACGAAACAAAGGCAGCACCTTCGGCAGCAGATTCACCTCTGCTGAAGGAACAAAACCAATCGTAAAATGCTTATCTTCCTGCACCGTTTTACGGGCGCGCGTTTTCGCGTTCTCCGCCTGTTCGAGGATAGCCAGCGCATCCTGTAAAAAGCACTCTCCCGCCGCTGTCAGAGCCACTTTTCGCTTATCGCGTACCAGCAACGGAACGCCCACATAGGTCTCCAGATCACGGATCTGGCTACTCAACGACGGCTGAGAGGTATGCAGCTTTTCTGCCGCACGGGTGAAATTCAGCGCCTGCGCCACCGCGACAAAATAGCGTAAGTGCCTCAGTTCCATGCCCTTCTCCTTGTTATCGAAAAAATGTCTCAACTGGTAGAAATTTACTATTTCACAGATTGATAACTAACCAGCAACATCCTTATGGCACAAAAAAAGAAGGTCAATACATCTTAGCTTTCAGGATTAAAAAATATGACCACACCCTCAAATTTAGACATCTACCAACTGATTGATACCCAAAACGGTCGCGTAACTCCACGGATTTATACCGACCCTGAAATTTACCAACTGGAGCTGGAACGTATCTTCGGACGCTGCTGGCTCTTTCTCGCCCACGAAAGCCAAATCCCCAAGCCCGGTGATTTTTTTAACACCTACATGGGCGAGGATGCGGTCGTGGTGGTGCGTCAGAAAGACGGCAGCATCAAAGCCTTTCTCAACCAATGCCGTCACCGCGCCATGCGCGTCAGTTACGCTGACTGCGGCAACACCCGCGCCTTTACCTGCCCGTATCACGGCTGGTCATACGGTATTAACGGCGAGCTAATCGATGTCCCGCTGGAGCCGCGTGCTTACCCACAAGGGTTGTGCAAGTCCCACTGGGGCCTGAATGAGGTCCCCGGCGTCGAGAGTTACAAGGGGCTGATTTTCGGTAACTGGGACACCACCGCACCAGCACTGCGTGATTATCTCGGCGACATCGCCTGGTATCTGGACGGCGTGCTGGATCGTCGTGAAGGCGGCACCGAAATCGTCGGCGGCGTACAGAAATGGACCATCGACTGTAACTGGAAATTCCCTGCTGAGCAGTTCGCCAGCGACCAGTACCACGCGCTGTTCAGCCACGCTTCTGCCGTGCAGGTGCTCGGCGCCAAAGACGACGGCAGCGATAAGCGTCTGGGCGACGGACAAACCGCACGTCCAGTGTGGGAAACCGCCAAAGATGCGCTGCAATTCGGCCAGGACGGACATGGCAGCGGATTTTTCTTTACCGAGAAACCCGATGCCAACGTCTGGGTCGACGGCGAGGTCTCCAGCTACTACCGCGATACTTACGCCGAAGCCGAACAGCGTCTGGGTAAGGTTCGTGCCTTGCGTCTGGCCGGTCACAACAATATTTTCCCCACTCTGTCCTGGCTGAACGGCACCGCCACGCTGCGCGTCTGGCACCCGCGCGGGCCGGATCAAGTCGAAGTGTGGGCGTTCTGTATTACCGATAAAGCAGCCTCTGACGACGTGAAAGCCGCGTTTGAAAACAGCGCCACCCGCGCCTTTGGCCCGGCCGGTTTTCTTGAACAAGATGACTCGGAAAACTGGTGTGAAATCCAGAAGTTACTCAAAGGCCATCGCGCACGTAACAGCCAGCTGTGTCTGGAAATGGGCTTAGGTCAGGAAAAGCGTCGTGAAGACGGCATTCCGGGGATCACCAACTACATCTTCTCGGAAACCGCCGCGCGTGGGATGTATCAACGTTGGGCCGATTTGTTAAGCAGCGAAAGCTGGCAGGAAGTGCAGGAAAAAACCGCCGCTTACCAGCAGGAGGTGATGAAATGAGCGCGTTAGTCTCTCTGGAACTGCATCATCGCATTTCCCAGTTTCTTTACCACGAAGCCAGCTTGTTGGATGACTGGAAGTTTCGCGACTGGCTGGCGCAGCTTGACGACGAAATCCGTTACACCATGCGTACCACGGTGAATGCCCAGACCCGCGACCGCCGCAAAGGGGTGCAGCCACCGACCACCTGGATTTTCAACGACAACAAAGATCAGCTCGAGCGCCGCATTGCACGACTGGAAACCGGCATGGCCTGGGCGGAAGAACCCCCATCCCGCACTCGTCATCTGATCAGCAACCTGCAGGTCAGCGAAACGGGCCAACCCGACGTGTTCGCGGTGCGCCTTAACTACCTGCTGTACCGCGCGCAAAAAGAGCGAGATGAAACCTTTTATGTTGGCATGCGCGTAGACAAAGTTCGCCGTCTGCCGGGTGATGAGTGGCGTTTACTGGAGCGTGAGATCGTGCTGGATCAGGTGGTGATCACCTCCCATAACCTGAGTGTACTGTTCTGATGAATCGTGTATTTGCTTGCCCCGTAGGGGATTTGCCGGAGGGTGAAGCGCTGCGGCTCGACACCTCGCCGGTCATCGCGCTGTTTAATGTTGGCGGTGAGTTTTATGCCATTAACGATCGCTGTAGCCACGGTAACGCCTCGATGTCTGAAGGTTATCTGGAAGACGATGCCACCGTGGAGTGCCCGCTGCATGCCGCCAGCTTCTGCCTGAAAACCGGCAAAGCGCTGTGCCTGCCCGCCACCGATCCGCTGACCACCTACACGGTGTACGTGGAAGGTGGCGAGGTGTTTATTGATATGCCTGAGGAGGCCTGATGAGCGATTTACGCGATAACGTGGTCTTTATTACCGGCGGTGGCTCCGGTCTTGGGCTGGCGCTGGTCGAACGCTTTATTGAAGAAGGCGCGCGGGTCGCCACGCTGGAACTCTCTGCAGCCAAAGTCGCCAGCCTGCGCCAGCGTTTTGGCGAACACGTGCTGGCGGTCGAAGGAAACGTCACCTGCTACGCCGACTATCAGCGCGCAGTGGATCAGATCCTCACCACCTTCGGCAAGCTGGACTGTTTTATCGGCAATGCGGGAATTTGGGATCATAACGCATCGTTGGTGAACACCTCTGCTGAGGCACTGGAGACAGGCTTTCACGAGTTATTCAACGTCAACGTGCTGGGTTATCTGTTGGGGGCCAAAGCCTGCGCCCCCGCGCTAATCGCCAGCGAAGGCAGTATCATTTTTACCCTTTCCAATGCCGCATGGTATCCCGGCGGCGGTGGCCCGTTGTATACCGCAAGCAAGCACGCCGCAACCGGACTCATTCGTCAGTTAGCCTACGAGTTAGCACCGAAAGTTCGTGTCAACGGCGTAGGGCCGTGCGGAATGGCAACCGACCTGCGCGGCCCGCAGGCGTTGGGTCAGAACGATACATCAATTATGCAATCACTGACGCCGGAAAAAATCGCCGCCATCCTACCGCTGCAATTTTTCCCTGATCCGGCAGATTTTACCGGTCCATACGTGATGCTGGCATCGCGGCGCAATAACCGTACGTTGAGCGGTGTGATGATCAATGCCGACGCGGGTCTGGGTATTCGCGGTATTCGCCACGTTGCCGCCGGGCTGGATCTCTGAGGAGGCATTATGCACAACAAAATTATTGCTATCGTCGGCGGTGGACAGGCCGCAGCGATGGCGGCGGTAGCACTGCGCCAGCAAGGGTTTGACGGCGAGATACATCTGTTCTCCAATGAACCGCATCTGCCGTACGAACGCCCTCCATTGTCCAAAGCCATGCTGCTGGACGACGTCCCACAGCTACAGCCGGTGCTGAGCACGGACTGGTGGCGGGACAATAACGTTCAGCTGCATCTGGGCGTAACCGTGCGAACGCTCGGACGACAAACCCACGAGCTGGCATTGGCTGACGGGCAGACCTACCCGTGGGATCAGCTACTGATTGCCACAGGTGCGGCTGCGCGACCGTTCCCATTACTGGATACGCTCGGCGAACGCTGCTTCACGCTGCGCCACGCCGGGGATGCGGCACGCCTGCGGGAAGCGCTCAGCCCCGGGCAGTCGATCGCCATTGTCGGGGCTGGAACCATTGGACTTGAGCTGGCAGCCAGCGCCACGCAGCGCGGTTGCCAGGTCACCGTCATTGAACTGGCCGCCACGGTGATGGGTCGCAACGCACCGCCGCCGATACAACGTTACCTGACCGCCCGCCACCAGCAGGCAGGCGTACACCTTATTCTCAACAATGCGATTGAGCAGGTGTTTGAGGGAGAGCGTCTTACTCTTACATTGCAAAGCGGTGAGCAGCTTCAGGTTGATAGCGTGATTTACGGTATCGGGATTATTGCCAACGACGAGCTTGCCCGTGAGGCGGGTCTTGATGTGGCAAATGGCATTATCATTGATGCCTCATGCACAACCGCAGATCCGAACATTTTTGCCGCCGGTGATGTGGCAGTACAGCGTTTGCCAGACGGAACGCTGCAACGTTGTGAAAGCTGGGAAAACGCCAATAATCAGGCGCAAACTGCCGCAGCGGCTATGCTCGAATTACCTCTACCGACACTGCCCCCGTCCTGGTTCTGGACCGACCAATTTAATGACAATCTACAATTTGTTGGCGATATGCGTGGAGAGAGCTGGGTCGTTCGCGGCAATCCAGATGACGGCAAGGCTATCTGGTTCCAGCTACGCAATGAGGCATTGATTGGCGCAGTAGCGCTCAACAACGGACGCGAAGTGCGCGTGCTGCGTAAGCTGATTCAGTCTGGACGAGCGGTGAGCAAGGAAGCGCTGTGTGATGAAAGCGTAACGTTGAAGTCGTTGTGATAACGGCCTGATAAACACAGCGCCATCGGGCACAAAAAAGGCCGCATTCGCGGCCTTTTTCACATCAAACGATTAACGCTTACGCGTAAACCGGGAAGCGTGCACAGATATCCAGCACTTTACCTTTCACACGCTCAATAACAGCTTCGTCATTGATGTTGTCCAGAACGTCACACATCCAGCCAGCCAGTTCTTTCACTTCTGCTTCTTTAAAGCCACGACGAGTCACAGCCGGAGAACCAATGCGGATACCGGACGTTACAAACGGGCTCTTCGGATCGTTCGGAACGCTGTTTTTGTTAACGGTGATGTTAGCACGGCCCAGCGCGGCGTCAGCTTCTTTACCGGTCAGGTTTTTGTCAACCAGATCCAGCAGGAACAGGTGGTTTTCAGTCCCGCCAGAAACCACTTTGTAACCACGGTTCAGGAACACTTCCACCATCGCTTTGGCATTTTTAGCAACCTGCTGTTGGTAAACTTTGAACTCTGGCTCCATCGCTTCTTTCAGTGCTACCGCTTTACCGGCAATCACGTGCATCAGAGGGCCGCCCTGCGCATTTGGGAAGACAGCGGAATTCAGTTTTTTGTACAGCTCTTCGTCACCGCCTTTCGCCAGGATCAGGCCGCCACGCGGACCCGCCAGGGTTTTGTGGGTGGTGGTAGTCACAACATGAGCATGCGGAACTGGGTTCGGGTAAACGCCTGCGGCAATCAGACCCGCAACGTGCGCCATGTCAACAAACAGGTATGCGCCGATGCTGTCGGCGATTTCACGCATTTTTGCCCAGTCAACCACACCGGAATAAGCAGAGAAGCCACCGATGATCATCTTCGGCTTGTGCTCTTTGGCCTGCTTAGCCATGTCTTCGTAGTCAATTTTGCCGGACTCATCAATACCGTAAGGGATGATGTTGTACAGTTTACCGGAGAAGTTTACCGGGGAGCCGTGAGTCAGGTGGCCGCCTTGTGCCAGGTTCATACCCAGAACGGTATCGCCCGGTTGCAGCAGAGCGGTATAAACAGCGAAGTTAGCCTGAGAACCTGAGTGCGGTTGGACGTTAGCGTAATCAGCACCAAACAGCGCTTTCGCGCGGTCGATCGCCAGTTGCTCAACGATATCAACGTATTCGCAACCGCCGTAGTAGCGCTTGCCCGGATAACCTTCAGCGTATTTGTTGGTCAGCTGAGAACCCTGTGCCTGCATAACACGCGGGCTGGTGTAGTTTTCGGAGGCGATCAGTTCGATGTGCTCTTCCTGACGTACTTTTTCCTGCTCCATAGCCTGCCACAGTTCGGCATCATAATCGGCAATGTTCATTTCACGCTTTAACATCCGCATCTCCTGACTCAGCTAACGATAAATTTTTAGGCCTTATAAAGGCGGTCCATAGGACAACGGCCAACAGTATAACCGAATCATTCCTCGATAACAGGTCTTGACAAAGGATTTTACGCAAACGATTACCTCCACAGCACACAAGGCTTTGGAGAATAAAGAGATGGCGAATTTCAACGGATTTCTTTTCAGGTTTGTGATGCAGATTTTTCACGTTGTAACCTTTACAACGCAAAGTTACAAAGAACCATTTACAATGCAGGGGTATTTTTTATAAGATGTATTTGACATACATCATTAAAGTCTCAGATAAAGGAAGACCGTATGCTTGACGCACAAACCATCGCTACAGTGAAAGCCACCATCCCCTTGCTGGTTGAAACAGGTCCGAAACTGACCGCTCATTTCTACGATCGCATGTTTACGCATAACCCAGAGCTGAAAGAAATTTTCAACATGAGTAACCAGCGTAATGGCGATCAGCGTGAAGCGTTGTTTAACGCCATTGCCGCGTATGCCAGCAATATCGAAAACCTGCCGGCGCTGCTGCCAGCGGTCGAGAAAATTGCCCAGAAGCATACCAGCTTCCAGATTAAACCCGAGCAATACAACATCGTGGGTGGTCATCTGTTGGCAACGCTGGATGAGATTTTCAGCCCAGGACAAGAAGTACTGGATGCGTGGGGCAAAGCGTATGGAGTGCTGGCTAACGTCTTCATCAACCGTGAAGCGCAGATTTACAGCGAGAACGCCAGCAAAAATGGCGGCTGGGAAGGCACCCGTCCTTTCCGTATCGTGGCCAAAACGCCTCGCAGTGCGCTTATCACCAGCTTTGAGTTCGAACCTGTCGACGGCAAAACCGTTGCTGAATACCACCCGGGACAATATCTGGGCGTTTGGCTGAAGCCAGAAGGCTTCCCACATCAGGAGATTCGTCAGTACTCACTGACCCGTAAACCGAACGGCAAAGGCTACCGTATTGCCGTTAAGCGTGAAGAAGGTGGCCAGGTCTCAACCTGGTTGCACAACCACGCAAATGTGGGTGACGTTGTTCATTTAGCCGCACCTGCGGGCGATTTCTTTATGGATGTCGCCACCGATATCCCCGTTTCACTGATTTCCGCAGGCGTAGGTCAGACCCCAATGCTGGCCATGCTGGATACGCTGGCAAAAGCGAATCATACCGCACAGGTTAACTGGTTCCACGCAGCGGAAAACGGCGACGTGCATGCCTTTGCTGATGAAGTCAACGAACTAGGCAAAACGCTGCCACGCTTTAGTGCACACACCTGGTATCGTGAACCAACCGAAGCCGATCGCGCGAAAGGTACGTTTGACAGTGTTGGGCTGATGGATCTGAACAAACTAGAAGGCGCTATCAGCGACCCGACGATGCAGTTCTATCTGTGCGGCCCGGTTGGCTTTATGCAATTTGCTGCAAAGCAACTGGTCGGTCTGGGTGTGAAAAACGAAAACATTCATTACGAATGCTTCGGCCCACATAAAGTCTTGTAATTAAGTCATGCCTGATGGCGCTGTGCTTATCAGGCCTACGGGAGTGTGTAGGCCGGATAAGGTGTTTACACCGCCATCCGGCAAGCACGGCGCGACTTAGATTGCCGCGTCGTCTTCTTCGCCGGTACGGATACGAATAACACGCGCCACATCGAAGACAAAAATCTTACCGTCACCGATTTTGCCAGTCTGGGCAGTACGAATAATCGTGTCGACACAGGTATCGACAATATCGTCGGTAACCACGATTTCAATTTTTACCTTCGGTAGAAAATCCACCATATATTCCGCGCCACGGTACAGCTCGGTGTGGCCTTTCTGACGGCCAAACCCCTTCACTTCTGTCACTGTCATACCGGTAATGCCGACTTCTGCCAGCGCTTCGCGGACATCGTCCAGCTTGAAGGGTTTAATAATCGCATCAATTTTTTTCATGGTTTTCCTGTCGTTTTTATCGCGTAACCGGTTGCTCACCGTATCATAAATCAGTCGTATTGACGGTGCTACTCTTTAAAGTCGTTTGCATCCAGCTCGTGACGAGAAAGCAATTTATAGAATTCTGTGCGATTGCGTCCCGCCATTCGTGCAGCATGGGTAACATTGCCTTTGGTGATTTGCAGCAGCTTACGCAAGTAGTTGAGCTCAAACTGATTGCGCGCTTCAACAAAGGTTGGCAGCGCCGTATTTTCACCTTCCAGCGCCTGCTCCACCAGCGCGTCACTGATCACCGGCGAAGAAGTTAACGCCACGCACTGTTCAATCACGTTGACCAACTGACGCACGTTGCCCGGCCAACTGGCGGTCATTAAACGTTTCATCGCATCAGTCGAAAAAGCACGGACAAACGGTTTATGCCGTTCGGCTGACTGACGCAGCAAATGGTTTGCCAGCAGTGGTATATCTTCTGTACGCTCAGCCAGCGCCGGGATCTTCAGACTCACCACATTAAGACGGTAATAGAGATCCTCACGAAATTCGCCCCGCGCCATTGCTTTGGGCAGGTCGCGGTGCGTTGCAGAAACAATCCGCACATCAATGTCGATATCGCGATTGCTTCCAAGCGGACGAACTTTACGCTCCTGCAGTACGCGCAGCAATTTAACCTGTAACGGCGCGGGCATGTCGCCTATTTCGTCGAGAAATAACGTCCCGCCTTCTGCAGCCTGAAACAAGCCTTCACGATTGCTCACCGCTCCGGTAAAGGCACCGCGCGCATGACCAAAAAGCTCTGATTCCAGCAGTTGTTCCGGCAACGCCCCGCAGTTTATGGCGATAAAGGGCTTGTGGCTGCGTGGGCTGGCGTTGTGAATCGCCTGGGCAAACACCTCTTTCCCGGTGCCGCTCTGACCATTGATCAATACACTGACATCCGATTGCGCTACCATCCGCGCCTGTTCTAACAAACGCAGCATTAACGGGCTACGGGTAACAATTGATTCACGCCAGCTGTCATCAGTAGCAGGCGCGGACTGTTCCAGCGCACCGTCAATCGCTTTATATAGCGCGTCTTTATCGACCGGCTTGGTGAGAAAGCTGAAAACCCCCTGCTGCGTTGCCGCGACAGCATCGGGAATGGAGCCGTGCGCAGTCAGGATAATGACCGGCATCCCCGGCTGCACTTTCTGGATTTCAGTGAACAGTTGCATGCCGTCCATTTCATCCATGCGCAGGTCGCTAATGACCAGATCCACTTTTTCACGATGTAGTACCCGTAATCCTTCCAGCCCACTTTCTGCAGTGACGACGCTGTAACCTTCGCTGGTCAGCCGCATACCGAGCAATTTCAACAACCCCGGATCGTCATCGACGAGCAGCAAATGCGCGGGCTTGCGGCTTATCATGGCGTGACCTCCCCATCATCAGGCGTCATGAGTTTATCATTACCATGCAACGCATCGGGATTGTAGCTGCCGGCAGGTTTACGGGTGGACAGTTGTCGTTCAATATCGGTCAGGTTTTCCAGCTTACGGGTGGTGAGATCGAGCTGGCTCTGCAAATTCTGTTGCTGTTGGCGCAGCGCATCAAGATCGCTGTCGGATGACTGCTGAAGTTTACTGTAGCGCATACGTTCTTCTGCAAGCTGTAACTGCAGCGTTTGACTACTGCGCCAGACCTGATAAAGCGGACGTACCTGGGCCGGAATTTGCGGGCTTAGCGCATCCAGACGGGTCATTATTTCACGCCTTTCAGGCGGTGTAATGTGGGCGCCATCAAGCAGGATCCCACGCTTAAAAGCGCCCTGCCAGGTATCCGTGAGTTGGGTACTGGCTTCACTGCGTGCCTGAACAGGCATCAGGCGATCGGCACAATCCATGGTCCGCAGCCAGTAGAGCGGGTTGGTATCTGTGGACTGGCCCGACAGCGACCAGATATCCGTGCATTCGGTAGCAAGGTAATCAGCGAGTTGATGAGGCGGGATTTTCTCCTGCGAAGGATCGCCGATAATGTGATTCACCGCGTTTGGAACGCAGCCGACCAGCGCCAGGCATGGCAGACTTGCGAGTAAGACGCGGCGAATAAAATCTCGTTTAAGCATTCGGGCAACAACGTGTGGCATACTCACCAGACTTAGGTTCATTTTAGTGGTTTTTCGATGCAGATAGCGGCAGTTCTATGCGAAAACAAACGCTTTGCACATGCTCATCAACCAAATACAGTTTTCCCCGCATCCGGCGGATACAGTCTCTGGCGATACTCAGTCCCAACCCGCTTCCTTTGACTGCCCCTTTTCGCTGATGGCTACCCTGGAAAAAAGGTTCGAAGATCATCGCCTGCTCTGCTTCTGGAATCGGTGTGCCGGTATTTATGACATCAATGTATACCGTCGAGCCATGCAAACTGCTGCGGATCCAAATGTTACCGGATTCAGCGCCATAGTGCACCGCATTGGAATAAAGATTGTCCAGTACGCTCATTAACAGCATTGGCTCGGCCAGACAAGCGTTTGCCGCCAGCGCAACATCAGTATGTATCATTTTGGCGCGAGCGGGCAGGCTATGTGCTGAAACAACACTTTCCACCAACGGCGCGATTTCAACGCGCTCAAGTTCTACTTCGTCATCCGCCAGCTTGCGGTTGTAATCAAGCAATTGCTCAATCAGCTTTTGCAGATTGCGGCTACTGTCATCCAGAATACCGACAACCTCTTTTTGCTCGGGAGTGAGCGGCCCAACGACCTGATCGGCCAGCAACTCCGTGCCTTCACGCATACTTGCCAGCGGCGTTTTCAGCTCGTGTGAGAGATGGCGTAAAAACTGATGTCGCTGAGACTCAAGCCAGGAAAGACGCTCGCTCAACCAGATTATGCGCTGGCCAACGGAACGCAGTTCCCGGGGGCCTGTAAACAATACGCTATCGCCCAGTGAGCGACCTTCCCCCAGACGGTTAATCATCCGTTCAATACCCTTCACCGGGCCGATAATCATACGGGTAAACAGCAGTACCATCGCCAGACTAACGAGAAACAGTACCAGCGCCTGCCAGCCAAAGAACTGGCCACGTTCGGCAATTTCTTGTTGTAACTGCTGACCGCGCGAGAAGACCACGGTACGTGTGGCCTGCACCATGTCGGTATTCGCATTAGCGAAGGCTTCCAGGCGGGCAGCCGCCTGGCTGTCAGGACCGCTGTTATTACACTGAAGCTGGGCCAGATCGTTGAGATCCTGCCGCAACGCCTTGTAGAGCGTATTGTCCGGTAAAACGCCCGCATGCGCGTCCAGCATGTCGCTATAACGTTTACGCTGGCTCTGGTAAACCTTTGCCAGCGTCGGATCATCCAGCACACAATACTGTCGGTAGCTACGCTCCATCTCCAGCGCGGCGTTGGTCATTGCCTCGCTACGTCGGGCATCAATGAGCGTGGTTCTGTTAGTCAGCGCCGCCTGAGCGCTCAGGGCGTTCAGGCTCTGCCACGCCTGCCAGGCCAGTACGAGCAAAGGAAGCAGGATCAGCAAAAATGCCAGTGTCACCAGCTGACGTAAGGATCGGGGGAAAACAGACCAGCGCTTCAAGGCGTTACTCTCAATAGACGGGAATAAGACGATGCTAACTGAGGGGAACGTCAGATACAACAAAGCCGGGATTAACCCGGCTTTGTTATGGAATAAGGCGGTGCCTAACTCGACGTTTCGCCCGAAGGTTGATATGAGCTTCGCTAATATCAGATGTTGGACGGCAGGCACCTTGTTGTGCGTCATTCGAAGTTTATGTAGCACGTCCCGAAGGGGCTGACATAAGAAGGTGAATGAGCCACTGGTTAATATTATGCAGCATCTGTGCCAATATTCAAAACACTTTATTAACACAATGATAAATATAAGAAATATTAATAATCGTGCAAAAATAAGGGGTGAGTGTTTTTTGTTCACTATGTCGCTAATCAGCAACACTCGCGGTGCTTAAAAACAAAACCATTATAAATCAAATCATTAAGTGTCTCTTTTTGGCGACAAGCCAACCCTGCCAATGTCGGGATTTCCCGACACTTTATTTTTCGGCATAAGCGCTGAGTTTATTGCCGGATGGCGACGGAAACGCCGTATCCGGCCTGCAAGTGCCCTTCCCCGCAGGCCTGATAAGCGCAGCGCCATCAGCCACCCTGTATCCTGGCGACAAAAAAGCCCCTCAAGAGGGGCTTCATGATTTTCGACCAGATTAACCGAGCTGTTTACGCGCATTACGGAAGATGCGCATCCACGGGCTATCCTCGCCCCAGTTTTCCGGGTGCCAGGAGTTGCTCACGGTACGGAATACACGTTCCGGGTGTGGCATCATAATGGTTACACGACCATTTTCGGTGGTAACAGCAGTGATACCGTTTGGCGAACCGTTCGGGTTAGCCGGATAGGTTTCGGTCACCTTACCGAAGTTATCAACGTAGCGCAGTGCCACCAGTCCTTTGCTCTCCAGTCCTGCCAAATGCGCATCGTCACGCACTTCTACGCGACCTTCGCCGTGAGAAACCGCGATTGGCATCTGTGACCCCACCATACCCTGCAGCAGCAGAGACGGGCTTTGTGTCACTTCGACCAGGCTGAAACGCGCTTCAAAGCGATCGGATTGGTTACGCACAAAGCGCGGCCACAGGTCGCTTCCTGGGATCAGCTCGCGCAGGTTAGACATCATCTGACAACCGTTACACACGCCGAGTGCCAGCGTTTGCGGGCGATGGAAGAAGGTTTCGAACTCATCACGAACACGATTGTTGAACAGAATCGACTTCGCCCAACCTTCGCCTGCGCCAAGCACATCACCGTAAGAGAAACCACCACAGGCCACCAGCGCCTGGAAATTCCCCAGACCAATACGGCCGCCCAGCAGATCGCTCATATGAACGTCAATAGCGTCAAAGCCCGCACGGTGGAAAGCTGCCGCCATTTCTACGTGGGAGTTAACGCCCTGTTCGCGCAGCACGGCCACTTTTGGACGCGCACCGATAGCGATATACGGGGCCGCAATATCTTCGTTGATATCAAATGACAGTTTCACGTTTAGGCCAGGATCGGCATCGTTGGTTTTAGCGTCGTGTTCCTGATCGGCACATTCCGGGTTATCGCGTAGACGCTGCATCTGCCAGGTGGTTTCCGCCCACCACATACGCAGGGTAGTACGGCTTTCGCTAAACACCGGCTGACCGTGGGCAGTCAGAGTGAAACGATCGCCGCCTACCGCCTGGCCGAGATAATGTACGCAATCAGCCAGACCGTTCGCCGCCAGAATCGCTTCTACCGCGTCACGGTCAGCGGCGCGAACCTGAATGACAGCCCCCAGCTCTTCATTAAACAGCGCCGCCAGATGATCATCGCCCAGAGTACCGATATCTGCTTCAACGCCACAGTGACCGGTAAAGGCCATTTCTGCCAGCGTAACCAGCAGACCGCCGTCGGAGCGGTCATGGTAAGCCAGTAGCTTACGTTGTGCGACCAACGCCTGAATGGCGTCGTAGAAGCCTTTCAACTGCGTTACATCGCGCACATCGGCAGGTTTGTCGCCCAGTTGACGGTATACCTGTGCCAGCGATGTCGCACCCAGAGCATTGTGACCAAGGCCAAGATCAATTAACAGCAGCGCATTGTCTTCAGTAGACAGCTGCGGCGTGATGGTATGGCGCACGTCTTCCACACGAGCAAAGGCGGTAATCACCAGTGACAGCGGGGAGGTCATTTCACGCTGCTCGTTACCTTCCTGCCAGCGGGTTTTCATCGACATGGAGTCTTTACCCACCGGGATAGTCAGGCCAAGCGCCGGACATAACTCTTCCCCGACGGCTTTTACCGCTTCGTACAGCCCGGCATCTTCACCGGGATGGCCAGCAGCAGCCATCCAGTTTGCTGATAATTTGATACGTTTGATATCGCCAATCTGCGTAGCCGCAATATTGGTTAGCGCTTCACCGACTGCCAGACGCGCAGAGGCGGAGAAGTCCAGCAGCGCGACAGGTGCGCGTTCACCGATGGACATCGCTTCGCCATAGTAGCTATCCAGACTGGCGGTAGTGACCGCACAGTTCGCTACCGGGATCTGCCACGGCCCAACCATTTGGTCACGCGCCACCATCCCGGTGACAGTACGGTCGCCGATGGTAACAAGGAAGGTTTTCTCTGCCACGGTCGGCAGGTGCAGCACGCGGTTTACCGCGTCAGCAATCGTAATATGCTCACGTGTAAGCTGCTCGCCTTTGGCTTTCAGCGTTTGTACGTCGCGGGTCATTTTCGGCGTTTTACCCAGCAGAACGTCCAGCGGCATGTCAATCGGCTGATTGTCGAAGTGGCTATCGCTCAGAGTCAGGTGTTGTTCTTCGGTGGCTTCACCAATCACCGCATAGGGGGCACGCTCGCGCTTACACAGCTCATCAAACAGCGGCAGCTGATCGGCGGCCACCGCCAGCACATAGCGCTCCTGAGATTCGTTACACCAGATTTCCAGCGGGCTCATACCCGGTTCATCACTCAGGATATCGCGCAACTGGAATTTACCGCCACGTCCGCCGTCACTGACCAGCTCCGGCATCGCATTAGACAGGCCGCCCGCGCCCACATCGTGGATGAACAGGATCGGGTTTGCGTCCCCCATTTGCCAGCAACGGTCGATAACTTCCTGGCAGCGACGTTCCATTTCTGGGTTGTCGCGCTGTACAGAAGCAAAATCAAGATCGGCATCAGACTGACCGGACGCCATAGATGATGCAGCCCCACCACCAAGACCGATGTTCATCGCCGGACCGCCAAGGACGATCAGCTTAGCACCCACCACGATCTCGCCTTTCTGTACGTGATCTTCACGGATATTGCCGATCCCACCCGCCAGCATGATCGGTTTATGGTAACCGCGCAGCTCTTCACCGTTATGGCTGTTCACTTTCTCTTCATAGGTGCGGAAGTAGCCCGTCAGCGCAGGACGACCAAATTCGTTGTTAAACGCCGCGCCGCCCAGCGGGCCTTCAGTCATGATGTCCAGTGCGGTGACAATACGGTCCGGCTTGCCAAAATCTTCTTCCCACGGCTGCTCAAAGCCCGGGATACGCAGGTTGGAAACGGAGAAACCCACCAGGCCGGCTTTCGGTTTCGCACCGCGCCCGGTTGCGCCTTCATCACGAATTTCACCGCCAGAGCCCGTTGCGGCACCCGGCCACGGCGAGATCGCCGTCGGGTGGTTATGGGTTTCAACCTTCATCAGGATATGAGCAGGCTCCTGATGGAAATCGTAGCGACCGGTCTGGTGGTCAGCAAAGTAGCGACCCACTTCAGAACCTTCCATCACCGCTGCGTTATCTTTATAGGCAGACAGGACGTGATCCGGCGTGGTTTCGAAGGTGTTTTTGATCATCTTGAACAGCGATTTCGGCTGCTGCTTACCGTCGATCACCCAGTCGGCATTAAAAATCTTATGGCGGCAGTGCTCAGAGTTGGCCTGTGCAAACATGTACAGTTCGATATCGTTCGGGTTGCGTCCCAGTTTGGTGAACGCATCTTGCAGATAGTCGATTTCATCCTCTGCCAGCGCCAGCCCCAGACGCAGGTTAGCGTCAATCAACGCCTGGCGCCCTTCACCCAGCAGGTCAACGCTGGAAACCGGCGCAGGCTGGTGATGAACAAACAGTTTTTCAGCATCGCTCAGCGCAGAGAAAACCGTTTCCATCATGCGGTCATGCAGAATATCGGCAACCGTCAGCCACTGCTCAGCAGTCAGCGTGGAAGCCTCAACATACCAGGCAATGCCACGTTCCAGACGGCTAATTTGTTGCAGGCCGCAGTTATGGGCAATATCAGTCGCTTTAGAAGACCACGGGGAGATGGTGCCCGGGCGGGGCGTGACCAGCAGCAGTTTGCCTTCAGGGGCATGACTGTGAAGAGCAGGACCATATTTCAGCAGACGGGCAAGTTGCGCGCGCTCATCCTCATTTAATGGTGCATTCAGATCGGCAAAATGGACGTACTCGGCGTAAATATTGTGGACCTGGAGGTTGGCAGCCTGAAAACGTGCCAGCAGTTTGTTAATACGGAATGCAGACAGTGCAGGTGAACCACGCAGAATTTCCATCATAAGTCTCTCGTCTTCTAAGCTTTCGGTGTGCCCAAGTGGGGGAAACGGGCGTCATTATAAAGAATCTACCGCGCCGACGAAACCGTTTGCGTCGAAATAAAATCACGACCTTGTCTTATCATCAAATGCGATCTGGTTTCTGAATAAGTTGCCAACTGACGCAAGTTTAAGCAAAATGCCGCTCATTAATGACTAATTCACTTCTTAATCAATACCACAGCACGCAGAGACAACGTACGGTTCAGAGAATTAACTAATTGAAAAAATTAAAGATTAATTATCTGTTCATCGGTATTTTGACGCTGTTGTTGGCAGCGGCCCTCTGGCCATCTATCCCCTGGTTCGGTAAAGCCGACAATCGTATCGCCGCCATTCAGTCGCGGGGAGAGTTGCGCGTCAGTACTATCGACTCACCGCTCACTTACGCCACGCTTAATGGGAAAAAGTTTGGACTGGATTACGAACTGACCAAAGCCTTCGCCAACTACCTGGGTGTGAAGCTGAAAATCACCGTACGCCAGAACATCAGCCAGCTTTTTGACGACCTGGATAACGGTAATGCCGATCTGTTAGCCGCTGGTCTGGTGTATAACAGCGAGCGTGTTAAAAATTATCAGCCGGGTCCGACCTACTATTCCGTATCGCAACAACTGGTGTATCGGGTTGGGCAATATCGACCTCGCAGCCTTGCCAGTGTGACCGAAAATCAGCTGACCATTGCCCCGGGCCACGTGGTGATAAACGACCTCCAGCAGATAAAAGAAAAAAAATACCCGGACCTGAGCTGGAAAGTTGATAAGAAAAAGGGCACCACTGAACTGCTTGATGATGTCATCGCCGGTAAGCTGGACTATACCATCGCTGATTCCGTTGCCATCAGCCTGTACCAGCGTGTACATCCTGAGCTGGCCGTCGCGCTGGATGTCTCCGACGAACAACCCGTTACCTGGTTCAGCCGTCTGGACGATGACAATACGCTGTCCGCTGCCCTGCTGGATTTCTTCAATACCATGAATGAAGACGGCTCGCTTGCGCGGCTGGAAGAAAAGTACCTTGGGCATGGCGATGATTTTGACTATGTTGATACCCGCACCTTCCTGCGTGCGGTTGATAGCGTGTTACCGGATCTGAAGCCACTTTTTGAGAAATATGCGCAGGAAATAGACTGGCGACTGCTCGCGGCAATCTCTTATCAGGAATCACACTGGGACGCCCAGGCAACCTCCCCGACCGGCGTACGCGGTCTGATGATGCTAACCAAAAATACCGCCCAAAGCCTTGGGCTCACTGACCGTACCGATGCCGAACAGAGCATCAGCGGTGGCGCGCGCTACTTACAGGATATGATGAGTAAAGTGCCGGATACCGTCCCTGAAGGAGAACGTATCTGGTTTGCACTCGCCGCTTACAATATGGGCTACGCGCATATGCTGGATGCGCGGGCGCTGACGGTAAAAACCAAAGGCAACCCGAACAGTTGGTCCGATGTAAAACAACGTCTGCCGCTGCTCAGTCAAAAGCCGTATTACAACAAGCTGACCTATGGCTATGCGCGCGGTCACGAAGCCTACGCCTATGTGGAAAATATCCGTAAATACCAGATAAGTCTGGTGGGATACCTGCAAGAGAAAGAAAAGCAGGCAATTGAAACACAGCAACTGGCGCAGGATTACCCGGCGGTATCGCCCGCAGAACTGTTAGGTGAGGAGAAGTTGCCGCTGGCGGCATTCCTGTCTCAGACCTCATCAAGCTATCTGTCGCACACCCCTTCTCTGCTATTTTCGACGCAGAAAAAAGAGCAGAAGTAGTCTTTGAAGGGAGGCCATCGGGCTGATTAGCGCAACGCCCTCAGGCAATCAGCTCGGTATTTACCTGTTGGAGGATTTTTTCAGGGCTTTAATTTCCTGACGACGCATACGGAAAAAATCGCTGAGCAACGTGGCGCATTCATCACGTAACACACCTTCAGTCACGTCAACCCGATGGTTCATGCCTGGATGATGCAGTACGTCCATTAACGAACCAGCAGCCCCCGTTTTCGCATCGCGCGCACCAAAAACCACCCGACCAATACGGCTGTGCACCATCGCACCGGCACACATGACGCACGGTTCCAGTGTGACATACAACGTCGCATCCAGCAGACGGTAGTTTTGTAGCACCATGCCGCCCTGGCGCAACGCCATGATTTCAGCGTGGGCGGTAGGATCATGATGGCCAATCGGCCGATTCCAGCCTTCGCCAATAACGTGGTTGTTGAGTACCAATACTGCACCCACCGGGACTTCACGCTCATCCCAGGCGCGCTTAGCTAACGTTAAAGCATGGCGCATCCAGTATTCGTGGTTAAATTCAACATCAGACAAAGGGGTAACTCCAGTAATAAAAAGCGGACGCATTATACCCGTCATACTCCAAATTGCATGCGCGTTCGCTATTCGAGTTGTTGCAGTTCCCCGCGCGGCGTGACGCGCCAGCGATGCTGGCAAAAAGAGAGCAGTGGATTGTCCTGCTTACTGTCGCTGTAACCGCTGTATAGATGCAATGGCGCGCCAATCTGCTGTTCCAGTTGCGCTACTTTTTCATGCCCCAGACAGCGCAGTGGCAATACCCAGCCACCGTATCCACGCGCCATTTGACTGGCAATCAGATTGACACGCGGCAGCCACGGTGTATCGAAGTAAACCTGCTCCACCAGCGACTGCGGGGAACCGGTGATAAGCCAAATATCAGCATCGGAGCTTAGCAAGTACGTCGTCAGGCGCTGCTGCACGACAGGAAATGCCGTCACATGACCGCGAAACCAGCGCACAAAATCGGCCTGATGTGCCTTCAGGCACGTTTCACTGCGACCAAACGTGCAGCCCCACAAGAGCAGGCTCATGGGCCAGCGGGCAGCGCGCCCTTTAATTAACATTGCCAGCGCAATAATCGGCAACAGAGGCAGCACCAGCAACGCATTTAGCGGTTGGCGACGCAACAGAAAACGTAAGAAACTGCCGAACATATCCTGCTGGTGTAACGTGCCATCCAAATCAAAAAAAACAACGCGACGCTGGTGACTGGTCAAACCTTATTCCTCTGGATCGTTGAACCCCAATAGCCAGGTAAACAGGAACCCGGCAATAACCGCTACCAGATAGCCTAACAGATAGAACATCACTTTTCCGGCAACAATCGTCAGTGCCAGCGGCAATCCCGAGATGCCAAAGGTGATGACCGTCGCCACCTTCCAGTAGCTGATCAGCGCCCCACCTACAGCACCACCGAGGCAGGCACCGATAAACGGCTTGCCTAATGGCAATGTCACACCAAAAATCAGCGGTTCGCCAATACCCAGCAATCCGACCGGCAGCGCGCTTTTAATCACTTTTTTCAGCCGTGCGTTACGGGTTTTCATCAGTACCGCAATAGCCGCACCGATTTGCCCCACTCCTGCCATCGCCAGAATTGGAAAGAGTGCGTTATACCCGTGCGCCTGCACCAGTTCTACATGGATAGGGACCAATCCCTGATGGAGTCCGGTGAGAACCAGTGGCAGAAAGGTGCCTGCCAGCACCGCCCCCACCAGGACGCCACCGCGATCGATAGCCCAGGAAGCGCCATGGGCAATGGATTCGGCTATCCAGCCACCAAGCGGTTGCAGCGCCACAATGGCGATTGTCCCGGTAATAAGGGTGGTCAGCAGTGGATTAAGGATCAGTTCAAGGGACTCCGGCAGCACTTCGCGGAATTTACGCTCAATCCAGCACATCAGCGCCACCACCAGTAGCACCGCGATCACCCCACCGCGTCCCGGCTGCAATGCCTCGCCAAACAAGGTAATTTGCGCCAGTTGCGGGCTGGAAAGAATACCGGCCATCACGCCCCCCATCGCCAGCGAACCGCCAAACACTTTGGCAGTATTCACCCCGACAAGGATGTTCATAATGGCAAACACGGCGCTACCGAAAATCCCTAACAGCCCCAACATATTCGGATAGTGGGTCGCAAAGTCCCCCACGATGTCCGGACGTTTAAGGATGTTAATGATGCCGGTAATCAAACCGGAGGCGATAAACGCCGGAATAAGCGGGATAAAAACGTTAGCCAGTTTGCGCAGCGCGTCACTCATTGGCGCTTTGTACTTCGCTTTGGCCTCTGATTTTGTTCGCTCAATATCCCCCACTCTGGAGCGCTCGCCGCCATCAGCAATCAGGGAACGCATGGCATCGACCACTTTCCCGGCTTTGCCCGGACCAACAATAATCTGGTGCTGCGCCCCCTGCTTCACGTAGCCGCTAACGCCCGGCAGTTGCTTGAGTCGGGAAATATCGAGCTGAGCGTCATCCTGTACTTCCACTCTGACGCGCGTCATACAGTTTTCCAGGCGCAGAATATTTTTCTCTCCGCCCACGCCCAGCAGGATATCGCTGGCAAGCACCGCCGTTTTATCCATATTAACCTCTTAGTGTTCTAACGCCGCGCGTAAAAAACCCTGATGTGCAGCCAGTTTTTCCCGGGCTGCAGTGGCATCGAGCCCCGTGAGAGCCATCAAAATGGCGGGCTTCACATCAAAATCGGTCTGTTTCAGCAGAGCCTGCGCCTGGTCATACGCAATACCGGTGGCTTCCACGACCATGCGACACGCCCGGTCTACCAGCTTAACGTTGGTCGCTTTCATATCCACCATCAGGTTCTGATACACCTTGCCAAACTTCACCATGGCGCCGGTAGAAATCATATTGAGCACCAGTTTTTGCGCAGTACCGGACTTCAGTCGCGTTGACCCTGTCAGGGCCTCTGGGCCAACAACCGGTGATATGGCAATGTCCGCTTCACGCGCGATGGGGGAATCCGGGTTACAGGAAATCGCCACCGTGGTGCAGCCTACGGAACGGGCATATTGCAAACCGCCAATCACATACGGTGTACGCCCGGATGCCGCCAGCCCCACCACCAAATCCTGTGCCATAAGGTTGAGCGAGCGAAGATCATCTTCACCCAGCTGCGGGTTATCTTCTGCACCTTCGACGGCCTTCAACAATGCGCCCGGCCCGCCAGCAATCAGGCCAACAACCCGTCCATGCGGTACACCAAAAGTCGGTGGGCACTCAGACGCATCCAGTACGCCAAGACGCCCACTGGTCCCCGCCCCCATGTAGATAATCCGTCCCCCCGCTTTTAATGCGTCAGCCGCCGCATCAACCGCAAGCGCAACTTCAGTCAGAGTTGCTTTTACAGCAACGGCTACCAGCGTATCCTGTTGATTAAAACGATGAACCAACTCAAGCGTGGATAACGCATCAAGATCCATTGTCTGAGGATTGCGGCTTTCTGAAACTAACGCACCGAGATTCATTTCTTGTTCCTTAGGAATTTTTAATTCATAGTAATCCGTTATAATGGAATATAATATTCATCCAGGCGAGTGAAATTTTGTTTTGTAATCGCCATCACGTTTCGCCCAGGAGACAGCATGAACTGTTTGATTCGCATTCGTCAGCGTTACCCGGACCTCGCGCAAAGCGATAAAAAGCTTGCGGATTACCTCCTTGCACAGCCGGATACTGCGCGTCATCTCAGTTCACAGCAACTCGCTTTTGAAGCGGGCGTCAGCCAGTCCAGCGTCGTGAAGTTCGCACAAAAAATGGGGTTTAAAGGGTTTCCCGCACTGAAACTGGCAATCAGCGAAGCACTGGCCAGTAATCCCAATCCCCATTCTATCCCAGTGCATAATCAGATCCGCGGCGACGACCCAATGCGTCTGGTTGGTGAAAAACTGATTCAGGAGAACGTTGCGGCCATGCACGCCACACTGGATATCAACAGCGAAGAAAAGCTGATGGAAAGCGTCGCCTTGTTACGCTCAGCCCGACGCATTGTTCTGACCGGAATTGGCGCCTCCGGGCTGGTGGCACAGAATTTTGCCTGGAAACTGTTGAAAATTGGTTTTAACGCGGTAGTGGAACGCGATATGCACGCCCTGCTGGCAACGGTACAGGCACTTTCACCGGGCGACCTCCTGTTGGCGATTTCCTATACCGGGGAACGTCGTGAACTCAACCTGGCTGCGGATGAAACATTGCGTACCGGTGCCAAAATCCTTGCCATCACCGGATTTACACCCAATGCCCTGCAACAGCGAGCAAGCCATTGCCTGTATACGATTGCCGAAGAACAAGCGACGCGCAGCGCGGCAATTTCATCGACGCACGCGCAGATGATGCTGACCGATTTACTGTTTATGGCGCTGGTTCAGCAAGATTTAGAACATGCCCCGGAACGAATTCGCCACAGTGAAGCGCTGGTAAAAAAACTGGTCTGAGCAAAGAATGCGCGTATAATGCCCGCCCGATTTGTGATGTTTTGAGAGTTTCCTGATGGCCCTGTTAATCACTAAAAAGTGTATCAATTGCGATATGTGCGAACCCGAATGCCCGAATGAGGCGATTTCAATGGGTGAGAGCATCTACGAGATTAACAGCGACAAATGTACGGAATGCGTAGGCCATTACGACACGCCAACCTGTCAGAAAGTGTGTCCGATCCCCAACACCATTTTGAAAGACCCGGCACATAGCGAAACCGAAGAACAGCTGTGGGATAAGTTTGTATTAATGCATCACGCGGATAAGCTGTAACTCGCCCTGATAGCATGCCGGATGGCGGCGTAAGCGCCTTATCCGGCCTACAAAATCCTGACACTAGCTTTCGATAATCACCGTGGCACAAGCGTAGTGCCGTTCATCGGCCAGCGTCACATGCATATGCGCGACACCCAATTTTTCCGCCAGTTTTAACGCCTCCCCCCATAACCGCAGGCGCGGTTTACCGAGTTCATCGTTGAAGACTTCAAACTGATTAAACGCCAACCCATTGCGAATGCCGGTACCGAAGGCTTTTGCTGCAGCCTCTTTTACCGCAAAGCGCTTTGCCAGAAAACGCACCGGTTGCTGATGCGTTTCCCAGATGGCCCATTCGTTGTCACTCAGGACCCGTCTGGCCAGGCGTTCACCGGAGCGGGAGATCACCGCCTCGATCCGCGCAATCTCCACGATATCCGTGCCTAAACCCAGAATCGCCATTAGCCACGCGCTTCCAGCATCAGACGTTTCATTTCCACTACCGCGTCCTTCAGCCCGCTCATCACCGCACGTCCGATAATGGCATGCCCAATGTTTAGCTCGTGCATTTCCGGGATCCGCGCAATGGCTTTAACGTTATGGTACGTCAAACCGTGACCGGCATTCACCTTCAGGCCCAAACTGGCTGCAAAAGTCGCCGCGTTAGCAATACGCGCCAGCTCACTCGCCTGTTCAGCATCGGTTTTCGCATCCGCATAGCAACCGGTATGAATTTCAATGAATGGAGCGCCCACGTCGGCAGCCGCTTTAATTTGTTCTTCATCCGCATCGATAAACAACGAGACCAGAATTCCGGCATCAGCCAGTCGCTTGCAGGCATCGCGCATTTTGTCGCGCTGCCCCGCAACGTCCAGCCCCCCTTCCGTCGTGACTTCCTGACGTTTTTCCGGCACCAGGCAGCAAAAATGCGGCTTCGTCTCTACGGCGATAGCCAACATTTCTTCGGTTACCGCCATTTCCAGATTCATTCGCGTATCCAGCGTCTGGCGCAGAATACGTACGTCGCGGTCGGTAATATGGCGACGGTCTTCACGCAGGTGTACGGTGATGCCATCCGCTCCGGCCTGTTCAACGATAAACGCGGCCTGAACCGGGTCCGGATATGCGGTACCACGAGCATTACGTAAAGTGGCAATGTGATCAATGTTGACGCCTAACAGTAATTCAGCCATGACAATCCTCGTTATTTTATTTTCGCTTCGGCAGAAACTGCCGGAATAATTCGCGGCTCTTTAAGGGCTTACCACCAAGATACGGCTTTAAGGCCATACGGGTAAAGCGTTTCGCAGCACGCAGCGTGTCAGCATCCGGAAATTCACGCGATTCAAGCGCTTTCAGATGGCGTCCGGTAAAGGTGCTGTTATCGATGACGACACTGGCGATAAATCCTTTTTCTTCACGATAGCGGTAGGTCATGGTGTCATCTACCGGCTCGCCGCTGCCCGCACAGTGGGTGAAATCCACGCCGTAACCCAGGTGGTTAAGTAAGGCCAGTTCAAAGCGACGCAGCGCCGGCTCTGGCGAACCTGTCGCGCCAGCCAGTGCCTGAATGCAGTTCAGGTAGTCGAAAAAGAGTTCAGAAAAACGGGTTTCATACTCAAGCACGCGCGAGATGAGTTCATTGATGTACAGGCCGCTGTACAACGTGATACCGCTAAGGGGGAGTGCCAAAGATACGGCTTCCGCGCTGCGTAAGGTTTTCACCTCACCGCGGCCGCCAAAGCGAAGTAACAACGGGGTAAAAGGCTGGAGTGCGCCTTTCAGATTGGAACGTTTAGAACGTGCGCCTTTGGCGACAAGGCGCACGCGGCCAGACTCTTCCGTGAAGACATCCAGCACGAGACTGGTTTCGCTCCAGGGGCGACTATGTAAGACAAAGGCGCGTTGCCATCCTTCCATCATACCCGCCGTCTTTCAAGCTGCAGGTGTGTTGGCCGCGCCCACTCACCCCAATCACTTACTTGAGTAAGCTCCCGGAGATTCGCGGCCTTAGCGCCGCCCAGCACCTCGAAAGCCATAGCCTGTGTGAAATTAGACGTCGTCGCCGTAACCGAGACTGCGCAGCGCACGTTCGTCATCGGCCCAGCCGGATTTCACTTTCACCCACAACTCCAGGTGTACAGGCGCTTCGAACATCTCCTGCATGTCTTTACGGGCTTCAATGCCGATGGTTTTGATTTTGGCGCCTTTATTACCAATCACCATCTTCTTCTGCCCTTCACGCTCAACGAGGATCAGACCGTTGATATCGTAACCGCCGCGCTCGTTGGAAATAAAACGTTCAATTTCGACGGTGACAGAATAAGGCAGCTCAGCACCCAGGAAACGCATCAGTTTTTCGCGGATGATCTCAGAGGCCATAAAACGCTGGGAGCGATCGGTGATGTAATCTTCCGGGAAGTGATGAATCGCTTCCGGCAGATGTTTACGCACGATACCCGCGATAGTATCAACATTCAGTCCAGTTTCGGCAGACATCGGGACGATATCAAGGAAATTCATCTGGCTTGCCAGGAACTGCAGGTGCGGCAACAGATCGGCCTTTTCCTGGACGTTATCCACTTTATTGACAGCCAGAATAACCGGGACCTTACCGTCACGCAGCTTGTTGAGCACCATCTCATCGTCCGGCGTCCAGCGCGTACCTTCCACGACAAAGATGACCAGCTCAACGTCACCGATAGAACTGCTTGCCGCTTTGTTCATCAGCCGGTTGATGGCGCGTTTCTCTTCCATATGCAGACCCGGGGTATCGACATAAATCGCCTGATACGCGCCTTCGGTATGGATACCAACAATACGGTGACGAGTTGTCTGTGCCTTACGTGAGGTAATGGAAATCTTCTGCCCAAGCAGATTATTCAACAGGGTGGATTTGCCGACGTTCGGGCGACCGACGATGGCAATAAATCCGCAGTAAGTTTTCTCTTCGCTCATTCCAGCTCCAGTTTTTTCAACGCCTGTTCGGCGGCAGCCTGCTCAGCCTTACGTCGGCTCGAACCTGTGCCAACCACCGGTTCACTCAGGCCGCTGACCTGGCAGTGGATTGTAAATTCTTGATCGTGCGCTTCGCCACGGACCTGCACCACCAGATAAGACGGCAGCGGCAGGTGGCGGCCCTGCAAATATTCCTGCAAGCGCGTTTTCGGATCTTTTTGTTTGTCGCCCGGACTAATTTCGTCCAGACGCGTTTGATACCAGTTCAGGATCAGTTGTTCAACTGTCTGAATATCGCTGTCGAGGAAGACCCCTCCGATCAACGCTTCGACGGTATCCGCCAGAATTGATTCGCGACGAAAACCGCCGCTTTTCAGTTCACCCGGTCCCAGGCGTAAACATTCACCGAGGTCAAATTCACGGGCTAATTCAGCCAGCGTATTTCCACGCACCAGCGTGGCGCGCATGCGGCTCATGTCACCTTCATCCACACGCGGGAAACGGTGATACAGCGCATTCGCAATAACAAAGCTCAAAATAGAGTCGCCTAAAAATTCTAAACGCTCGTTATGTTTGCTGCTGGCACTACGGTGAGTTAATGCCTGCTGCAACAGCTCCTGATGATTAAAAGTGTAGCCCAGCTTCCGTTGAAGCCGATTAATTACGATGGGATTCATGCGATACCAATAAATGAATGCGTCAACAATTCAGCACACGAAACAGACCTGATATACACCCGTCATTAGAGAGACCAATGCTGTTTCGTGTGCCGTGGCAACCTGACGGTGCCAACCTAAAACTTCGGGGGAATATTCTATACACAACGACAAGGGATGTCGTTAGTCTGAGGGAATTAATCCGAGAAATAATTCACGCTGTCGTTATTAAGACGACAGCGTGAACAATTATCAGCAATTAGTGGATGCCACCAATGCGGCTCAAACGAACGCCGGTTGGCCACTCACCTTCTTGTTTGTCGAAACTCATCCAGATTGCGGTCGCTTTACCTACCAGATTCGCTTCCGGTACAAATCCCCAATAACGGCTGTCCGCACTGTTGTCACGGTTATCACCCATCATGAAGTAATGCCCCGGTGGAACGATCCAGGTTGCCAGTTGTTGACCAGGCTGGCGGTAATACATCCCTACCTGATCCTGTGCAATTGGCACGGTCAGAATGCGATGTGTTACCTCACCCAGCGTTTCTTTACGCTCGGTCAGGCGAATACCGTTGTCTTTCGTTTCGTTCAGCGGAACCTCAAAGAAACCGCTAGTCGCTTCCCCGCCGTTACGGCGAGCAAACGTCTGCACAAAATCGCTTGGCTGAACATCGGAATAGGTTACCGGCAGCGCGTTTTCACACGCCTGACCAGAACTGCATCCTGGCTGAATAGTGACCTCTTTCGCCACCGGATCGTACGTCACTTTATCTCCCGGTAAACCGACAGCGCGTTTGATGTAGTCCAGACGCGGATCTTCCGGGTATTTAAATACCACGATGTCACCGCGTTTCGGGTGGCCTGTTTCGACTAGCGTTTTCTGATAAATAGGATCTTTAATTCCGTAGGCAAATTTCTCTACCAGAATAAAATCACCAATCAACAGTGTTGGCATCATCGAACCCGACGGGATCTGGAAGGGTTCATAAATAAATGAACGCACCACCAGCACAATAGCCAGTACCGGGAAAACGGATGCACCGGTTTCCAGCCAGCCCGGCTTAGGGGCAACTTTTTTCAGCGTCGCTTTATCCAGTGAATCACCTGCAGCGGCCTGTGCCGCAGCCTGGCGCTCCCGGCGTTTTGGCGCGAAGACAAACTTATCTACGCACCATAAAATGCCCGTCACCAGTGTGGCAATCACCAGAATCAGGGCAAACATGTTCGCCATGCCAACTCCTTAAGATTATTTGCTGTCTTTACCGACATGCAGAATAGCGAGGAAGGCTTCCTGCGGCAGTTCGACGTTACCGATCTGCTTCATTCGCTTTTTACCCTCTTTCTGTTTTTGCAGCAGTTTTTTCTTACGGCTGATATCACCACCGTAGCACTTAGCCAGAACGTTTTTACGCAGTTGCTTAACCGTTGAACGCGCAATGATGTGCGTACCAATGGCCGCCTGAATTGCGATATCAAATTGCTGGCGAGGGATCAGATCTTTCATCTTCTCGACCAGTTCACGGCCACGGCTCTGGGAGTTATCGCGGTGAGTAATCAGCGCCAGTGCATCGACGCGTTCGTTGTTGATGAGAACATCAACACGTACCATGTCGGAGGCCTGGAAACGTTTGAAGTTATAATCCAGCGACGCGTAGCCACGAGAGGTTGACTTCAGACGATCGAAGAAGTCGAGGACCACTTCTGCCATTGGAATTTCATAGGTCAGCGCAACCTGGTTACCGTGGTAAACCATGTTGGTCTGTACACCACGCTTCTCGATACACAGCGTAATAACGTTACCGAGGTATGCCTGCGGCAACAGCATGTGACATTCAGCAATCGGTTCGCGCAGTTCGTAGATATTGTTCAGCGGCGGCAGCTTGGACGGGCTATCGACGTAGATAGTCTCTTTCGCGGTGGTTTCCACTTCGTAAACTACGGTCGGCGCGGTGGTGATCAGATCAAGATCGTATTCACGTTCCAGACGTTCCTGAATGATCTCCATGTGCAGCAGACCCAGGAAGCCACAGCGGAAGCCGAAGCCCAGCGCGGTAGAGCTTTCCGGCTCGTAGAACAGGGAAGCATCGTTCAGGCTCAGCTTACCAAGCGCATCACGGAAGTTTTCGTAGTCGTCGGAGCTAACCGGGAACAGACCCGCGTAAACCTGCGGCTTCACTTTTTTAAAGCCAGGCAGGGGTTTATCCGCCGGGTTACGAGCCAATGTCAGGGTATCGCCTACCGGTGCGCCGAGGATGTCTTTAATGGCGCAAACTAACCAACCCACCTCGCCACACTTCAGTTCGGTACGGTCAACCTGTTTCGGCGTAAAGATGCCCAGACGGTCGGCATTGTAGACCTGACCGGTGCTCATCACTTTGATTTTGTCGCCTTTACGCATGGTTCCGTTTTTAATACGGACCAGCGAGACCACACCGAGATAGTTGTCGAACCAGGAGTCGATGATCAGTGCCTGTAACGGGCCTTCCGGGTCACCTTCCGGCGGCGGAATATCACGTACCAGACGTTCAAGAACGTCAGTCACGCCAACCCCGGTTTTCGCCGAGCAACGGACAGCGTCAGCCGCATCGATACCGACGATATCTTCAATCTCTTCCGCCACGCGCTCTGGATCGGCGGCTGGCAGGTCAATTTTGTTCAGCACCGGCACAACTTCCAGATCCATTTCCATGGCGGTATAGCAGTTAGCCAGTGTTTGCGCTTCAACACCCTGCCCGGCATCAACGACCAGCAGTGCGCCTTCACAGGCGGCAAGCGAGCGAGAAACTTCATAAGAGAAGTCAACGTGGCCCGGCGTGTCGATAAAGTTAAGCTGGTAGGTTTCACCATCAGATGCTTTGAAATCGAGCGTCACGCTCTGCGCTTTGATAGTAATACCGCGCTCACGCTCAAGATCCATCGAGTCGAGAACCTGCGCTTCCATTTCACGGTCAGACAGGCCACCGCAGATCTGGATAATACGGTCAGACAGCGTCGATTTACCGTGGTCGATGTGAGCTATGATTGAAAAGTTACGTATGTTCTTCATATAGTGTAATTATTGTGCCTTACGCCTGCCTGAGCAGGCTCTGAGAAGTCGCTGTTCTGAGCTTAACGTCTGTTTTAGTGAAACGCCGCATTCTACACTACATCGCCGAGGCGAGGAAATGTTCATAGAGCAAGGATAGCGGGAACTGGAAACGGCATCGCTTTTCTGATGTAAAACATCGTAAGAGAAGCGTGATGCCCGATGGCACAAGCTTATCGGGCTTACTGATCGTTTGTAGGCCGGATAAGGCGAAGCCGCCATCCGGCAAGAATATCATGGGGTCGTTTCGGTAGATGGTGTTTCAACGCGAATCAGATCAGGCGGGAGAGCAATGTTGAGAATAACCGGTTGCCAGGCTTCGCGCTCAGCAAGCTTACGGGAATATCCTCGCGCAATCAGGAATCCCCCCACGCCGCCCAGTATCGCCCCGCTTAGTGCGGCGATATCGCTGCCAAACAGCACCTGAAACAGCGCAGCAAAAATAAAGAGTCCCGCCAGCGGAGACATATAAACCAGCATCGCCGAACCTAACAGACTCCCTTCGGCAATACCCAGTTCAACTTTTTGCCCTGGCGTCAGCGGTTCATCGCTGGGTACCACAATAGTATGTGTTGTTTGCGGCCCCAGTTTGTTCAGCACACGACTGCCACATCCCGCCCGCGACGCGCAGCTGCTACACGATGCTTTAACATCGCAGCTGACCGTCGCCAGACCATTTTGCCAGGAAACAACCGTTGCCCATTCCTTAATCATTGCGCTGCCCTGAACTTAATATTGTCCGCGATACGTTTTGCCGTTTGCGGCGGGAGCTCGCCCACAATGGTTATTTCGGCGTTATCCCGAACGGTAGTACTGACCGTTCGGCGTCCGGTGCGCAGCAGTTGATCGGCGCTGTTTTGCGAGGCGCGGTTCACGTTCACAGAAAAACTGAACAGGCCATCAGAATACAGACGTGATTCAATCGGCATGTTATCCATTGTCGGCAGTGGACGTCGGCTACTGGAGACCTCACTGAATCCTTGTGGTAACCACGATGGACTCCAGTTGAAGTTAGTTTTCTCTCCCGCCGGAACAGACAGTAACGGCGGAAGATTTGCTTTCGCCAGCGTCTGCATGCTGTCGCTAACCCCACTATTGACGGTAAAGGCGATAACGCGGAATTGTTCCAGCGTTTCGCCATCCCGATCGAGGAGATCGACACGCATTGGCAGCTTGGTTTCGGTGTCCATCCAGACGATGTAGCTGTAACGCGTACCGTCACGCGCTACCACGCGGATAACTTCACAGAGTCGGTCTGCAATACGCGTGCGGCCTACCGCGATAAAATCATAGTAGGGAGCAAGACGTTTAAAGTCGGTGTAAATCAGGGATGGCAGAGAATCAACGATATAGTCGCCATTCAGCGTGAACGGTTCGAGTCCTGGCTCAAAGTAACTGATTTCGTTGCCACGTTGCACCACTTCCCGGCGCGGTCCATCCATTTGCAACAACTGTGCAAGAGGGCGGTTGTCCTGGCGGGCATGGCGATAACGTAGGGATTCAACGCCCTGTTTATTGATGCTGACAAATGACAGCTCATAGGTGAGCGACTGGCTGGCCAGATTCATCTGCTGCAACAACGCCCCGGACGCAGGATTGGCCGAGGCGTTTACAGAGAAGAACAGGCTACCAGCCACAAGTGACATGGCAAACCAAAGTTGCTTCATTACTGCGATTGCGTTCCTAAAGTTTGAATTCCTGGCACCTGGACAGCGGCTTGCTGTGTTTGCGCCTGCTCAAACTGAAGCTGTTCGGAGTGCAGTCGACGTTGCAGTTCGTAATCCTGCAACATGGCATTAATACGACGACGCTGCTCCTGTACCTGCTGTTGCTGACCGCCACTGGCTGTCGCGTCAGAAGGTACACCCAGGCTCACCGGACTGGCTTTACCCATCATCGGTAAGGTATTAAATACCGGCGTTTCGGGCTGCTGGGACGTTTCAGATTGTCCATTATAGTGCTGGACGCCAACAATAACTGCAAGTGATACACACGCGGCCACACCCATCTGGGTAAGCTGCGCGGCCCACGGACGCATTTTCTTCCAGAATGGCATTTTCTGCCACTGATGCGGTGCTGGCTGGGCCTCAGGGATCAATGGCGCCGCCTGACGTACGGGCTCATCTGCGATGGCAGCCATTACGCGGTCGGAAATATCGAAATGGAGAACGTCGGCGGTATCACCTCGCATAGAATCGCGGATCAGGTGATAACTCTCCCAGGTTTTTTGCATTTCCGGGTCATGAGTCAACTCTTTAAGTAACTCAGTGTCCAGCGTTTCGCCATCCATTAAAGCGGAAAGTTTTTCTTTCTGCATGCCTAATACCTTTTCCAGTATCCCGCTATCGTCAACGCCTGATAAGCGGTTGAACTTTATTATCAATAGCTTCCCTCGCTCGGAAGATACGTGAACGCACCGTACCCACCGGACAATCCATGATAGCGGCTATCTCTTCATAGCTCAGGCCATCCAGCTCCCGCAAGGTTATTGCCATGCGTAAATCTTCCGGGAGGGACTCAATAGTTCGGAAAACTATCTGTCTCAGTTCTTCTGACAACATTAAGTTCTCAGGGTTCGAAATTTCTTTCAGAGCTCCGCCACTTTCGTAATTTTCTGCTTCAATCGCATCTATATCACTGGAAGGTGGACGACGCCCCTGAGCGACCAGGTAATTCTTCGCTGTATTGACTGCAATACGATACAGCCAGGTATAAAAAGCACTATCTCCCCGGAACGAGTCCAGCGCACGATAGGCCTTGATAAATGCTTCTTGTACAACATCGGGAACATCGCCCGAAGGTACATAGCGGGAAACCAGACTCGCCACCTTATGCTGGTAGCGAACCACCAGTAAGTTAAAGGCTTTCTGATCTCCCTTCTGGACCCGTTCAACCAGGACCTGGTCCGTTAACTGCTCGCTCATCCGAGGTAAAGTCTCCCCAAACCAAATTTCCACGCGCTTTCGAAACGCCACTCCATAAGCTTCACTATGAGCAAGCAAAAGCTTAGAGTGCTCAAGTTTCGTAAAGTTCCGTTACGCATTTGTTTTTGTTTGTCATGTTGTAGACAGGTCTTATCTCTCATTATAAGTCTACATAACCCGATCAACGCACTATCTGTATAGAAATGCCCATTTCACCGCTTGCAGAGTAACCCAACAGCCACTTTATTTCACCTCATAATCTGATGCTAACGGCCTGCTTCACAAAATATTTTTGCTCTTTCACTCATCCCCATGCCTTTCCTCTATGTTTAGCCATTGCAACACAGTTAAAAATAAAACGTGCAGTATCGCGCAATGTGGTGCTATGGTGACCAAACTCTGTTTAGTAAATTAAACAAAAATCATGAATACGACTCCCGAATTATTCTGTGATGTACTGATCATTGGCAGCGGGGCTGCCGGACTTTCACTGGCGCTACGCCTGGCTGAAAAACATCAGGTCATTGTCCTGAGCAAAGGGCCGGTTAGCGAAGGCTCGACATTTTATGCTCAGGGTGGCATCGCCGCCGTTTTTGATGAAACCGACAGCATTGACTCTCACGTTGAAGACACGCTGATTGCAGGGGCCGGTCTTTGCGATCGTCATGCCGTTGAGTTTGTTGCCAGCAACGCCCGTTCATGTGTCCAGTGGCTGATTGATCAAGGCGTCTTATTTGATACTCAGGTTCAGCCCAACGGCGAAGAGAGCTATCACCTGACCCGAGAAGGCGGCCATAGCCATCGACGAATCCTGCATGCGGCAGATGCTACGGGTAAAGAAGTCGAAACCACGCTGGTCAGCCAGGCGCAAAATCATCCGAATATTCGGGTGCTGGAACGCAGTAACGCCGTGGACCTGATCATCTCAGATAAAATTGGTCTACCGGGGACGCGCCGGGTTGTTGGAGCATGGATTTGGAACCGGAATAAAGAGGCTGTTGAAACCTGTCATGCGAAGTCAGTCGTGCTGGCTACCGGCGGCGCTTCTAAAGTGTATCAATACACCACCAACCCGGATATTTCCTCCGGTGATGGGATAGCCATGGCCTGGCGTGCGGGTTGCCGCGTTGCCAATCTCGAATTTAACCAGTTTCACCCAACCGCACTGTATCACCCACAGGCGCGCAATTTTCTGCTGACCGAAGCACTGCGTGGGGAAGGCGCGCACCTGAAACGCCCGGACGGCTCACGTTTTATGCCCGACTTTGACAAGCGCGGCGAGCTGGCTCCACGTGATATTGTCGCCCGTGCCATCGACCATGAAATGAAGCGTTTGGGTGCTGACTGCATGTTCCTCGACATCAGCCATAAACCAGAAGAATTTGTCCGCCAGCATTTCCCGATGATTTATGAAAAACTGTTAGGCCTGGGTATCGATCTGACCAAAGAGCCGGTCCCTATCGTCCCCGCTGCACACTATACCTGCGGCGGTGTGATGGTTGATGACTTTGGCCGCACAGATGTCGACGGTTTATATGCCATCGGCGAAGTGAGCTATACCGGTCTGCATGGTGCCAATCGCATGGCGTCGAACTCGCTGCTGGAGTGTCTGGTGTATGGCTGGTCTGCTGCGGAAGATATTGACCGCAGAATGCCTTATGCCCGCGGCGTTAACTCGCTGCCGGGTTGGGATGAAAGTCGGGTAGAAAATCCGGATGAATTGGTTGTTATCCAGCATAACTGGCATGAGTTACGGCTGTTTATGTGGGATTACGTCGGCATCGTGCGTACGACCAAACGTCTGGAGCGTGCACTGCGACGTATCACTATGCTACAGCAGGAAATCGACGAATATTACGCCCATTTCCGCGTGTCGAATAATTTGCTGGAACTGCGCAATCTGGTGCAGGTCGCCGAATTAATTGTACGCTGTGCGATGATGCGCAAAGAAAGTCGGGGCCTGCACTACACGCTGGATTATCCGGAGCAGTTGCCTGAATCAGGCCCTTCTATTCTTTCGCCACTAAGCCATCACATAAACAGATAAAATGCCTGGGTCAGCGCCGTGTAGCCTTCAGAATAACGCTGGTCTGACCCACGGATAACCAGCCTGTCGCTAAAGCACTCCCCGGTCTGCGGGGAGAAAGCCAGCAAAACCCGATGCGGTAACCGGGCCTCGGTTTCCGCCACATCCGTACGCAAACGCAGATGCCAGCCCATACTTAATGCCTGTTGGGTAAACGCGTTGCCAATTTGCTCCGGTAGCACCACACAAAAAAAACCTTCTTCGGTAATGCTGTCAGCCGCCAGGGTGAGTAATGCTTCGTGATCGAGTGTGGTCGTGTAGCGCGCCTGTTCTCGCTGTGGGGTTGCGCATTCCACACCCTGTTCATAATAGGGTGGATTGCTGATAATCAAGTCAAAACGTACGGTCTGGCGCGGTACCCATTGCTGAGCATCCTCTGAATGCACCGTCACACGATGCCTCCAGGGAGATTGCGCGATGTTTTCCTGCGCCTGCTGCGCAGCATCAACATCAAGCTCAACAGCATCAATGATGACGTTCTCGTCTGTACGTTGGGCCAGCATCAGCGCCAGCAGGCCACTCCCGGTACCAATATCAAGGATCCGTTTTACGCCGGCCACAGGGGCCCAGGCACCCAATAAAATACCGTCCGTTCCGACTTTCATTGCACAACGATCGTGTGCCACAAAAAACTGCTTAAAAGTAAACCCATTACGCCGAAGTACGGATGTAGACTGAGGCATGAAGAACAACCTTCCTGGGAAAAAAACGATAACATAGGATAAAAACAATACCTGAGAAGGTATATCCATACAAACAGATGAAGATTGCAGCCGTAACGTCTATAATCAGCGCCCCACTCAGAGGTAGAACATGACTGTAACGACTTTTTCCGAACTTGAACTCGATGAAAGCCTGCTGGAAGCCCTCCAGGAAAAAGGTTTCACTCGCCCGACCGCCATTCAGGCTGCCGCCATTCCGCCTGCGCTCGATGGCCGTGATGTACTCGGTTCTGCGCCGACAGGCACCGGTAAAACGGCGGCATACTTGCTGCCAGCGTTGCAGCACCTGCTCGACTTCCCGCGCAAGAAATCCGGTCCACCACGCATTTTAATCCTGACGCCAACGCGCGAACTGGCGATGCAGGTTGCCGAACACGCCCGTGAATTGGCCAAAAATACGCATCTGGATATTGCCACCATTACTGGCGGCGTGGCTTACATGAACCACATGGAAGTCTTCAGCGAAAACCAGGACATCGTGGTCGCCACCACGGGTCGTTTGCTGCAATACATCAAAGAAGAGAACTTTGACTGTCATGCGGTTGAGACACTGATCCTTGATGAAGCCGATCGCATGCTGGACATGGGCTTTGCCCAGGACATCGAGCATATTGCCGGTGAAACCCGCTGGCGTAAGCAGACCATGCTGTTCTCAGCCACGCTGGAAGGTGATGCGATAAAAGATTTTGCCGAACGTCTGCTGGACGATCCGGTTGAAGTTTCTGCGGATCCGTCGACACGCGAACGCAAGAAGATCCATCAATGGTACTACCGTGCCGATGACATCGAACATAAAACAGCTCTGCTGATCCATCTGCTAAAACAGCCGGAAGCGACCCGCTCAATCGTCTTTGTCCGTAAACGTGAGCGTGTGCACGAGCTGGCAGGTTGGCTGCGCCAGGCTGGCATTAATAACTGCTATCTCGAAGGCGAGATGGTGCAGATTAAGCGTAACGAAGCGATCAAACGTCTGACCGATGGTCGTGTGAACGTACTGGTTGCAACAGATGTAGCTGCGCGTGGTATCGACATCCCGGACGTCAGCCACGTGTTTAACTTCGACATGCCGCGCAGTGGCGATGCCTATCTGCACCGCATTGGCCGTACTGGTCGTGCCGGGCGGAAAGGTACTGCGATTTCTCTGGTTGAAGCGCATGACCACCTGTTACTCGGCAAAGCGAGTCGTTATATTGACGAGCCATTGAAGGCACGCGTCATTGATGAACTGCGTCCAACAACGCGTGCGCCAAGTGAGAAGTCTAACGGCAAGCCATCCAAGAAAGTACTGGCGAAACGCGCAGAGAAAAAAGCCAAAGATAAAGAAAAGCCGCGAGTGAAGAAACGTCACCGCGATGCCAAGAATATCGGCAAACGTCGCAAGCCAAGCGGTACTGCCCCACAGCAGACCGACAAAGAGTAAGCAGAATGCCGGGCCAGTCAGCCCGGCATTTTTTCATGCACGGCAAAGCTCTCTGAAATACATTCTATAAAAACCCGCATCGCCGGGCTAACGACTTTTCCGGCATGATGTGCGCACAATGCGGTAATCAGTTCAGGCTCCTGACTGAATGGCAACTCTATTAATTCACCTGAGCGTAATTCCTTCTCGACGGTAAACCGCGGTAAAAAACTGACACCAAGATTCGCAGAAACACACTGCTTGATGCTTTCGATACTCCATAGCTCGATAGTGTTTTCCAGCGTAATCTGTCGCTTACGCAGCATACTTTCAAAACGCTGTCTAAAAATACATTGCGGTTCATTAATGATAAAAGTGCAGGGAATATGCTGATTATGCTGAGTGAAATCAACATCCTGAAGAGCCGGAGAGGCGACCAGCGCCAGTGGCTGTTCACCCAGTGACAACATCTCAAGCGCATCATCATTTCCCACCCGATAAAACACCCCCAGATCAACCTCATCACCCAGCAGAGCATCACGAATGACATAACAATTGAGCGACTGTAGGGACAATCGAACATTAGGAGCGCGTTGTTTAAAGCGCTGTAAAACCTGCGGCATTTTATAGGCCAGCAACGTTTCTCCGGTTGCGACGCGGAGATCACCGCTCGGCTGTGCATCTTGTTGCGCCGTCTGACGGATCGACGCCATCACGCGAGTCAGGTCATGTATATGCGGCATCAGCCGTTTACCCTCACTGGTGAGACACATCCGCCGACCAATTTTTTCGAATAACTGTATTGAGAGTTCTTGTTCAAGCTGTTGAATATGAAACGTTACGGTCGATTGCGTACAGCAAAGTTTTTGTGAAGCCCGAAGGAATGAGCCCTCTTCCACTACCGTTTTTAACGTAATAAACCGACGTAAATCCATCCTCACCAACCCATCGAAATTATCGAATTCAAAATGCAAAAACATTCATTTTTTAAAATGTTGTGTCTCGGGTACTGTCTGCTAAAACAGAGGAGATAACAAGTGACCCCCATGCTTTTAAGTGCATTCTGGACCTATACACTGATTACTGCGCTAACACCCGGCCCGAATAATATCCTCGCGCTGAGTGCGGCAACATCACATGGCTTACGTCAGAGCACGCGTGTTCTGGCAGGAATGAGCCTGGGCTTTTTAATCGTCATGCTGCTGTGCGCCGGGATCTCGTTTTCGCTGGCCGTCCTGGATCCGGCTATCATTCATTGGCTGAGTTGGGCAGGGGCAGCCTACATTTTATGGCTGGCAATGAAAATCGCCACCAGCCCAGCCTCAAACGATAGCCTACAGGCGAAACCGATTAGCTTTTGGGCGAGTTTTGGTTTGCAGTTTGTGAACGTCAAAATCATTTTGTACGGCATTACCGCGTTATCCACGTTTGTGTTGCCATATACCCAGGATGCTTACTGGTTAGTGAGTGTCAGTATTTTGCTGGCGCTGATTGGAACCTTTGGCAATGCCTGCTGGGCGCTGGCTGGTCATCTTTTCCAGCGGATTTTTCGCCACTATGGACGGCAGCTGAATATCGTTCTGGCATTACTGTTGGTTTATTGTGCGGTGAGGATTTTTTACTAACGGAGGTGAAAAGGCGGAAGCTGCACTAACATCTTCCGCCTTCTGATTTTCTGCTAATCGGGGTTACTCCCCGCGAGCCTTACAGGCTCTCAGTAAAGGTACGAGCAATAACGTCGCGCTGCTGTTCTGGAGTCAGCGAGTTAAAACGTACTGCATAACCAGAAACACGGATGGTCAGCTGCGGATATTTTTCCGGGTGCTTAACTGCATCTTCCAGCGTTTCACGACGCAGAACGTTAACGTTCAGGTGCTGGCCACCTTCTACGCGCACTTCTGGCTGTACATCTACCGGTACTTCACGGTATTCGATTTCGCCCAGTTTGCTGACGGCAACGACTTCATCAGCGTTGAAACCTGCTTTCGCAACGATGCAGCGTGCTTCGCCTTTTTCGCTGTCCAGCAGCCAGAAAGAGTTCAGCAGGTCGTCGTTTGCAGCTTTAGTAATCTGGATACCTGTAATCATGTTGATGCCTCCCCGGCAAAATTATTTGATTTCGGTTGGCCTCATCCGGCCAATTGGTAAAACCATTGTTGCTTGAGTGTATATATACCCCTCACACACCCTTGAATCTTTGATTTAAATCAACAAAAACCACACATGAAAAGTGGTGATAGGTGGATTTTATTGTTTTACATCAACTTACGCCATGTGCGCAGGTAAACTTTTTACATAAATTTTCAACTATCTTTAAGGGGTAGCTCTTTGAGAAACGTGCAGAATTTTGCGCCGTTGAAAGAAGCAGTTAAGCTATGGGGATTGAAAAAATCGCAGGAGAGCGAGATGGCCACCGAATTAACCTGGCACGATGTGCTGGCTGAAGAGAAACAGCAGCCCTATTTTGTGAACACGTTGCATACCGTTGCCGGCGAACGCCAGTCAGGTATGACAATTTATCCGCCACAAAAAGATGTGTTTAACGCTTTTCGCTTTACTGAGCTTGGCGACGTTAAAGTTGTCATTCTGGGACAAGATCCTTACCACGGTCCAGGGCAGGCCCATGGTCTGGCTTTCTCTGTACGTCCAGGCATCGCCACTCCGCCGTCATTACTGAACATGTATAAAGAGCTGGAAGCCACCATCCCAGGATTTACCCGTCCGACGCATGGATACCTGGAGAGCTGGGCTCGTCAGGGAGTGTTGCTACTGAACACTGTTCTCACCGTTCGGGCAGGTCAGGCACATTCACATGCCAGCCTGGGTTGGGAAACCTTTACCGATAAAGTCATTAGCCTGATTAACGAACATCGTGAAGGCGTTGTTTTCCTGCTTTGGGGCTCTCACGCCCAGAAGAAAGGGTCCATTATTGATGCACAGCGCCACCATGTGCTGAAAGCGCCGCACCCGTCCCCCCTTTCTGCCCATCGCGGTTTCTTTGGTTGTAATCACTTTGTACTGGCAAATGAATGGCTGGAACAACGGGGAGAAAAGCCGATCGACTGGATGCCGGTATTGCCGGCGGAGAGCGAGTAAAAAAATGCCAGCGAATCGCTGGCATTTTTATTATCAGGCTTTGTTCTGACGCCACCACTCCGCGAGCAGTACACCTGTCGCAACGGAGACGTTAAGCGTTTCTACGTTGCCAGTACCATCAATCGCAACGCACAGGTCGTCTGCTGAGCAAGCTGCTTCTGGCAGAGCTTCACGTTCGCGGCCTAACACCAGCACCATTTTTTCTGGCAGCGTGGTGTTAAATAGCGGCTTACCTTTGTCGCTTGAGGTCATGACGACGGTGTAACCCGCCTGGCGGAAATCATCCAGCACATCCACAATACTGTCGCCAGTAATCGGTTGAACATGCTCGGCACCACCTTCCGCAGTACGGATGGCTGCACCGGATTCCAGCAGCGCTGCATCCTGTACCACGACGCCTTTCACGCCGAAGTGTGCGCAGCTGCGCATCATACCGCCCAGGTTATGCGGATTGGCGATATCTTCCAGCGCCAGCACACAATCTTGCGCCCCCGCCTGACCAACCCACTGCTTAACGGTAGTACCGTTACGTTTTTTGATCAGGAAGCAAACACCGCCATGGTGCTCAGTACCAGACGCTTTCGCCAGTTCGGCCTCATCAACCACGTGATAGGCTTTGCGGTTTGCCGCCATCCAGCGCAATGCTTCTTTGAATCGCGGTGTTACGCTCTGAATAAACCAGGCGCGGACGATGGCATCCGGGCGGCTCTGGAACAGCGCCTGACACGCATTTTCGCCATAAACGCGGGTTTCTTCCGCGCGCTGACGACGCAGTACTTCAGGATCGATAAAGCTCTTACCGCTGATGCCACCATGATCGGCTTTATCCGCAATATCATCATTCGGTGCGCGGGATACGGTACGCCACGGTGAATCTTCACGTCTGCGATCGCGTTCTACATCGCGGTCACGACCACGCTCACGACCGCGTTCACTGTTCGGACCCTTTCTGTCATCACGGGCAGGGCGACGACCGCCTTCGGCTCGGGAAGTACCGGGGCGACCGCCGCCTTTGCCAGTACGTGGATTTTGGGTGCGTTTATCCGAGTCATCGTCACTGCGGACGTACATCACTTTGACCTTGCCGTTTTTGTTCTTCAGTTCGTCGCTCATGTTTTTCTCCACCTGCTCTGCGCGAAGCGCGCAGATTACCCGATGTGCACGTCGTTAGCCATTATTTCATTTAAAAGCTAATGACTATTGTACTCATTGAATAAAACGCATTGTTGTTTAAAACAGTCTCTCCGATAATATGTAACATAATAGAAACATACTGGCGTCATTGCCGCAAAGTCCACCCTACTCATCCAGAGGTTAGTTATGAATACCGTTTGTACCAGCTGCCAGGCTATCAACCGCATTCCCGACGATCGTGTTCAGGAAGCGGCCAAATGCGGACGCTGTGGTCACGACCTGTTTGACGGGGAGGTGATCAATGCGACCGGTGAAACGCTGGATAAGCTGCTAAAAGACGATCTTCCGGTGGTCGTTGATTTTTGGGCACCATGGTGTGGTCCGTGCCGTAACTTCGCACCTATTTTTGAAGATGTCGCGGAAGAGCGTAGCGGTAAAGTGCGCTTTGTTAAAGTGAATACGGAAGCTGAACGCGAACTCAGTGCACGTTTCGGCATCCGCAGCATTCCGACCATCATGATCTTCAGGAAGGGTGAAGTCGTCGATATGCTGAATGGCGCTGTACCCAAAGCCCCGTTTGATAGCTGGCTTAACGAATCGTTATAATCTCTGCGGGGCGCATCTTGTGCCCCGTTTTCACCTCTGCGACAATAGCGTTTTTCAACGTGTTTCCCCATGACCGATAACGCTGTTCTTCAGTTACGCGCCGAGCGCCTCGCGCGCGCCACACGTCCTTTTCTTGCCCGAGGCAACCGCATTCGTCGCTGTCAGCGTTGTCTGCTACCGCTAAAACTCTGTCTGTGCGCCACATGGGTGTCTTCTCAGGCCAAAAGCCGTTTTTGTCTGATGATGTTCGATACCGAACCGATGAAGCCCAGTAACACGGGACGTTTGATTGCCGATATTTTACCCAACACTGCTGCTTTTCAGTGGTCTCGCACCGAACCACCGCAGGAGCTGCTTGATCTGGTGCAACATCCTGATTATCAGCCAATGGTCGTTTTCCCCGCGTCTTATGCCGGTGAAGAACGTGACGTCATTTTCACACCACCAGCCGGTAAACCACCGTTGTTTATCATGCTTGATGGCACCTGGCCGGAAGCACGTAAAATGTTCCGTAAAAGTCCCTACCTCGACAACCTGCCGGTGATCTCCGTCGATCTATCGCGCCTTTCCGCTTACCACCTGCGCGGGGTGCACGCCGAGGGACAATACTGCACTGCCGAAGTCGCCATTGCCTTGTTGGATTTGGCAGGAGATACGCAAGCAGCTGAGGGCTTAAGCGCCCACTTTACTCGCTTTAAAACACGCTACCTGGCAGGAAAAACTCAACATCAGGGAAGCGTCACAGCAGAGTCAATAGAAAGCGTTTAAAATCATTCGGTCACTGGAGTCATTAAGGAAGCCGATATGAGTCAACGTGGTCTGGAAGCGCTACTGCGACCGAAGTCCATTGCAGTGATTGGGGCGTCAATGAAGCCAAATCGAGCAGGATACCTGATGATGCGTAACCTGCTGGCAGGAGGGTTCAACGGCCCCGTTTTACCAGTGACACCCGCCTGGAAAGCAGTGTTGGGCGTACTGGCCTGGCCCAATATTGGCAGCCTGCCTTTTTCTCCTGACCTGGCCATTTTGTGTACCAATGCCAGCCGTAATCTGGCGTTACTGGAAGCACTGGGCGAGAAAGGCTGCAAAACCTGCATTATTCTCTCGGCTCCCGCGGCACAGCATGCTGAACTGCTGGCCTGCGCATCACGTTATAAAATTCGTCTACTGGGCCCTAACAGTCTCGGGGTTCTGGCCCCCTGGCAAGGGCTTAACGCCAGCTTTTCTCCCGTTCCGATTAAACGCGGCAAGCTTGCTTTTATCTCCCAGTCGGCGGCGATTTCCAACACCATTCTGGACTGGGCGCAGCAGCGCGATATGGGGTTTTCCTGGTTTATCGCGCTGGGCGACAGCCTGGATATTGATGTTGATGAACTACTGGATTACCTGGCGCGCGACAGTAAAACCAGCGCGATATTGCTCTACCTCGAACATTTAAGCGATGCCCGGCGTTTTGTCTCAGCCGCGCGTAGCGCCTCGCGTAACAAACCTATTCTGGTGATTAAAAGCGGCCGTAGCCCCGCAGCACAGCGTTTACTGCATACCAGTGCCGGAATGGACCCGGCCTGGGATGCAGCGATTCAACGTGCTGGTTTATTGCGCGTACAGGACACTCATGAGCTTTTCTCGGCAGTCGAAACCCTGAGCCATATGCGCCCGTTACGCGGCGACAGACTGATGATCATTAGCAATGGGGCCGCTCCCGCGGCGCTGGCATTAGATGAGCTGTGGTCGAGAAACGGTAAGCTGGCCGCGCTGAGTGAGGAAACCTGTCAGAAATTACGCGATGCCTTACCTGCTCACGTAGATATTGCCAATCCACTGGATCTGCGTGACGATGCCAGCAGCGAACATTACGTCAAGACACTGGATATTTTACTCGCCAGTCAGGATTTCGACGCACTGATGGTCATTCACTCACCCAGTGCGGCAGCCCCCGGAACCGAGAGCGCACAGGCGCTAATTGAAGCCGTCAAACACCATCCGCGAGGTAAGTTCGTCTCCTTGCTGACCAACTGGTGCGGCGAGTTTTCATCCCAGGAAGCTCGCAGGCTGTTTAGTGAAGCCGGATTACCCACCTATCGCACACCGGAAGGTACCATTACGGCCTTCATGCATATGGTCGAATATCGGCGTAACCAGAAGCAACTGCGAGAAACACCAGCCCTACCCGATAGCCTGACCGCTAACACCGCCGAAGCGCATAGTCTGTTACAGCAGGCGATTGCTGAGGGAGCAACATCGCTGGATACCCATGAAGTGCAGCCGATTTTGCAAGCCTATGGTTTACACACTCTACCTACCTGGATCGCCAGCGACAGTGCGGAAGCCGTACACATCGCAGAACAAATCGGTTACCCGGTAGCACTGAAGCTTCGCTCTCCTGATATCCCGCATAAGTCGGAAGTTCAGGGGGTTATGTTGTACCTGCGTACGGCAATAGAAGTGCAGCAGGCTGCGAATGCGATTTTTGATCGGGTAAGAATGGCCTGGCCACAGGCACGTATCCACGGTTTGTTAGTACAAAGTATGGCTAACCGCGCCGGTGCTCAGGAGCTGCGCGTCGTCGTCGAACATGATCCTGTGTTTGGCCCACTGATTATGTTGGGTGAAGGTGGCGTTGAGTGGCGTCCTGAAGAGCAAGCTGTTGTCGCATTGCCACCACTCAACATGAACCTGGCGCGTTATCTGGTGATCCAGGGGATCAAAAACAAAAAGATCCGCGCTCGCAGCGCACTACGTCCCTTAGATATTGCAGGCTTAAGCCAACTGTTGGTCCAGGTCTCCAACCTGATCGTAGACTGTCCGGAAATTCAGCGCCTGGATATCCATCCTCTGTTGGCCTCTGCTGGGGAATTTACTGCACTGGACGTCACACTGGATATTGGCCCTTTCACGGGCGATAACGAAAGCAGACTGGCGATACGCCCTTATCCCCATCAGCTTGAAGAGTGGGTCGAGATGAAGAACGGCGAGCGCTGTCTGTTCCGCCCTATTCTGCCGGAAGATGAACCCTATTTGCAGCAATTCATTTCACAGGTGACGAAAGAAGATCTTTATTATCGCTACTTCAGTGAGATCAACGAATTCACCCATGAAGATTTAGCCAACATGACGCAGATCGACTACGATCGGGAAATGGCCTTTGTGGCCGTGCGTTGTCGTGATAACCACGAAGAGATCCTCGGCGTGACGCGGGCCATCTCCGATCCGGATAATATCGATGCGGAATTTGCCGTACTGGTTCGTTCAGACCTCAAAGGGCTGGGTTTAGGTCGCCGGTTGATGGAAAAGTTGATTGCATACACCCGAGATCACGGACTTAGACGTTTAAATGGTATTACGATGCCAAACAATCGTGGGATGGTCGCCCTGGCCCGAAAACTCGGGTTTGATGTCGACGTCCAGCTCGAAGAGGGAATTGTTGGGCTAACGCTGAATCTGGCCCAATATGAGGAATCGTGAGTAAGGTACTGGAAATGTTGACCACATTCATGGGTACTGGTGGTATCATTGCCCGCTTATGTCGTCTGCAAAGCACAGAGGACCCTTCAATGAACAGAGAAGAAATGCACTGTGATGTTGTCAAAATTTAAGCGTAATAAACATCAACAACACCTTGCCCAACTACCTAAGATTTCTCAGTCAGTTGATGATGTAGATTTCTTTTATGCTCCCGCAAATTTCAGGGAGACTCTGCTGGAGAAAATTGCCAGCGCGACGCGACGGATCTGCATTATTGCGCTGTATCTGGAACAGGATGACGGCGGTAAAGGCATACTCGACGCGCTCTATGCGGCAAAGCGGCAGCGTCCTGAACTGGATATCCGGGTGCTTGTCGACTGGCATCGAGCTCAGCGTGGACGCATTGGTGTTGCGGCATCCAATACCAACGCTGACTGGTATTGCCGCATGGCGCAAGAAAACCCTGGTATCGATATCCCTGTCTACGGCGTGCCGATTAACACCCGCGAAGCGCTTGGTGTTCTGCATTTTAAAGGCTTTATCATTGATGATAGCGTCCTGTATAGCGGGGCCAGTCTGAACGATGTTTACTTACACCAACATGATAAATACCGCTATGACCGCTATCAGCTGATTCGCAACACGAAGATGGCCGATATCATGTACGATTGGGTTACGCAAAACCTGATGAATGGGCGCGGCGTTAATCGTCTCGATGATATCCATCGTCCTAAAAGTCCGGAAATTAAAAACGATATCCGCCTGTACCGCCAGGAATTGCGCGATGCATCCTTCCATTTTCAGGGTGATGCGGATAATGAACAGCTTTCGGTCACGCCGCTGGTTGGGCTCGGAAAATCCAGTCTGTTAAATAAGACTATTTTCCACCTCATGCCCTGTGCGGAGCACAAACTCACAATCTGTACCCCTTATTTCAACCTGCCTGCCATACTGGTGCGCAATATCATTCAACTGCTGCGTGAAGGGAAAAAAGTTGAAATCATTGTCGGTGATAAAACCGCCAACGACTTTTTCATTCCGGAAGATGAGCCATTCAAGATCATCGGTGCGCTGCCTTATCTGTATGAAATAAATCTGCGTCGTTTCCTGAGCAGACTGCAGTATTACGTGAATACTGACCAGCTGGTCGTGCGCTTATGGAAAGATGATGACAACACCTATCATCTGAAAGGCATGTGGGTTGATGATAAATGGATGCTGCTTACCGGCAATAATCTTAACCCCCGCGCCTGGCGGCTGGATTTGGAAAACGCCATTCTTATCCATGATCCCCAGCAGGAACTGACTCCCCAGCGTGATAAAGAGCTGGAGCTTATCCGCACCCACACCACCGTCGTGAAACACTATCGCGACTTGCAAAGTATTGCTGACTATCCGGTGAAAGTGCGTAAGCTTATCCGTCGATTACGTCGTATTCGAATCGACAGATTAATCAGCCGTATTCTGTAATCAAGACCCCGTCCAGTGACGGGGTTTTTCCTATGGAGGCAACGGTGCGCCTGTGTATTCTTGCCAGTGTTTTGCTTCTTTCCGGTTGTAGCCACATGGCTAACGACAGCTGGAGTGGGCAAGACAAAGCTCAACACTTTATCGCCTCGGCCATGCTTGCCGCAGCAGGGAACGAGTATGCACAACATCAGGGAAACAGTCGCGATCGTAGCGCAGCTATCGGTTTGATGTTCTCAGTCAGCCTTGGTGCATCAAAAGAGCTGTGGGACAGCCGACCCACTGGGAGCGGCTGGAGCTGGAAAGACTTTGCCTGGGATGTGGCGGGCGCATCAACCGGCTATGCCGTTTGGCAACTGGCACATCATTAGAGGCGTAAGCCTTTTCCCTTACGGTGTAACATCAGCGAAACCAGGAATGCGACCACCGCCATCGCAGTGACATACCAGAAGAATGACGTTTCCATACCGACAGATTTTAGGGATAGCGCGACATATTCAGCCGACCCCCCAAACAGGGCATTGGCTACCGCATACGATAATCCCACCCCCAGCGCACGGACCTGCGCCGGAAACATCTCTGCCTTCAGTATCCCGCTGATGGACGTATAGAAACTGACGATCAGCAAGGCGCACATCACAAGGGCAAATGCCACAAACGGAGAACTCACATTCTGCAGTGCAGACAGAATAGGCACAGTGAAAATCGTCGCCAGCGCACCAAAGCATAGCATTGAAGTCCGTCGGCCTATTTTATCTGACAACGCACCGAACAGCGGTTGTACCAACATAAACACGCACAATGCAGCCGTCATAATGCCGCTGGCCACGTTGGCATGCATACCCGCCGTATTGACCAGATATTTCTGCATGTAGGTCGTAAACGTATAAAAACACAGAGAGCCAGCAGCGGTGAACCCCAGAACCATAAGAAAGGCTTTGCGGTTACGCCACAACCCTTTCAGAGAACCCGCTTCTTTCAACGCACGGACATCCTGTTTTGATGTTTCATCCAGTTGACGACGCAGCCACAATGCCACAATAGCTAACACAGCACCCAGTGCAAACGGAATACGCCAGCCCCAGGCTCTGAGCGCAGAATCGTCCAGGGTTTGCTGTAGTATGACCACAACAAGTAATGCCAGTAGTTGCCCACCAATTAACGTAACGTACTGGAACGATGCATAGAATCCTTTCTTACCTTCAACTGCCACTTCACTCATGTAAGTCGCGCTAGTACCGTATTCCCCACCAACAGATAGCCCCTGGAATAATCTGGCCAGCAGTAATAGCGCGGGAGCCCAGGTGCCGATCGTCTCATATCCAGGTAGACAGGCGATCACCAGCGATCCCATGCACATCATGCAGACAGATAACAACATAGACTTTTTACGTCCGTGTTTATCCGCAATACGGCCAAAAAGCCATCCCCCGATTGGCCGCATCAGAAAGCCTGCAGCGAAAACGCCGGCGGTTTGTAACAATTGAGTGGTGGTATTTCCGGAAGGAAAAAATATGTGGGCAAAATAAAGGGAACAGAAAGAGTAGATATAGAAATCAAACCATTCAACCAGATTCCCTGACGATGCACCAACAATTGCCCATATACGACGACGGGTGTCGCCATCTGCCAGCGCCCCGTTCTCAGTTACACTACTATCAGCCATTAGAATTGTACCCCTGCCAGGATCTTATGAATCTATCAATGATGTTTCGTATCCATTTTAGTAAAACAAATGTTATATAATTGTTATTATTTATTGTGAGAGATAGATCGCAATTTTAATTAGCAGGGAAAGGATTAAGAAATGTTCGAGGGAAGAGTGAGGTGTTGCTTTGTACCCGATAGTGTTGCAGTTGTAGGCCGGATAAGGCAGCACGCCGCATCCGGCAATGTGCCCAGGCCTGCAAAATACGTTCAGTCCAGCGCACACGCAAAAAA
>NZ_JAOWIF010000030.1 GCF_030332225.1 Citrobacter sp. Cu233 | reverse complement strand
TTTTTTAACATTTGTGGATGCAATACAGGCAGTTTACAGTTTGGGTCAAAAAGTTGCTTTTTCCCCTTTTTTGACCGATTCCATACCCGCTCAAAACGGGCCGAATTTGAAGCCGTATAAATCACCGTATGCCGGATATTCCGGTGTCCCAGATAATCCTGAATCAGCCGCGTATCAATACCATTATCCGCCAGCGCATAACCACAGCCATGCCTGAGCATATGGGGGTGGACAGAGACAGCCAGTCCGGCTTTCCTCCCGGCATCAGCCAGCAGGTCATAGAACCGCTGACGGGTAAGCGGACGTCCCGACCGGGAAATAAAAAGCCAGTCCCCTTCTTCTTCTGCAGCCGGAGATGTAATCGTTTCCCTGGCCCCAAGCCAGCTTCTGAGGCATTTCACCTCTTCTGCCAGTAAAGGATGAACGGTACTGAACCCGTTTTTGAGACGCCGGACACACAGTTTTCGGGATACAAGTTCAAGGTCAGCAAGCCGCAGTGACAGCAGTTCACTGACCCGAAGCCCGTGGAGAAAGGCCAGGAGTATCATGCAGGTGTCGCGTTCCGGGTGACGGCTGGTCACCACTGCCTGCAGCAGCAAAGAAACTTCATGGTGGGTGAGAAATTTTCGGGTAGACATTCATTGCTCCGGTTTGATGAAGACGCTGATATGTGGATGTTTTCAGATTAAACACATTGAATCGTCATACTGGACAAGTACACTCTGCGCCGACTGGCAGTCATTCCATACTCGCAATATCGAACGAACGCCAGTCTGCCGCAGCAACGTTCTTGCATACGACGTGGCTGCGGCGCCCTGCTTCATATCCCGGAGGTGTGAATGACTGAAATCACATTGTCTTTTGATGTGCCGCACGGCAGGGGTCGTAAATTTACTCACTTTCCACCTCCGGCCATCCCACCGGGTATGCACGGATATCCTCCCGGCGCCGCAACCGTGCCCGTCCCGGATAAGGGTTCAGACATAATGTTCTGCTGTAAATAAACAGAGCCGCCAGTGCCCCGTCAATAACACCCACGCAAAGTCACCTGCAGACACCTTTGCGCAGGAATTATTTAGAGAGGATTGAGAGGCATACCAGGTGAGGTTCCGGGGAATAAGGCTTACCTATAATTCAGGTTAATTATGGTATTTAAACCATAAAGATTAATATTTATAGTGTCACTGTTCCCTGGATGGAACGGCAAGTTGGTTTAATTATCACGGACATTGTCCCGCGGCTTCTAATCCGACAGCCGCGCTCTTTTTTCTCCTCGTTTTCATCGTAGACATTCCCGGACCTTGTCCCACGACCAGAATGACGTTGGTCGTGCCTTTTTTTATCCAGTAAACCAATATTCTAAAAACATGAAACATCTCCTCAAGATGAGTCAATTCTTCTTCTCCCTGCCGCTAATCAAGCAAGGGGTTTTTATTCAACCCGATGCAGCAATCAACAGCAGTGACCTCTTATCATTAATCCTAATCGACAAAACTGGTTATAAAAACATAAAATTTGATTAATCATGGTTGTAAAATAGTTATAGACTAATACCCAAAAGACATCAGTTAAAAAATAAAATTATGTCGCAATGTATTTTTAATGATAACCATGTGGAGACCGTGATTATGAAAGAAGATAATTATGCATTCTATATTCCATTTGCAACCGTTGTGTTATTTGCATCCTGTCTGGTATGGGCTCTGTTTTTATAAAGTAAGGGCGCGCGGTTAAAAACGAAACGACAGGTTCCAAAAAAATGCTCCAATTCACCCCCTGCTGACCACTTGATCTTAACTGGAATTTGAACGCCGCTAGTCGTTTTATTACTATTGCTTTCAATGAATACCGTTAATTGGAAAGTCGCGTCTTATATTCTAACTCTGAAGGTCGATGCTCTACGGCACATCTGTAGAATTTCGCCCGGTACACAGGAGGTATTAAAGCACGCAACAACACGGAAGAATTAGTTTAACAAGTTTATTTAAAACAATGACACTCTTTTGCCGAAATTATTTATGGTGATTTAATAATGTCTTTGACGTTCTCATACTGTTTCAAAAACCCATTAAAAAACCTCACTAACTTCAATGGCCGAACCAGGAGAAGGGAATATTGGTATTATCGCTTAGGTGTTGTATTATTTATTATACTCCCGCTTGCAGCGGCTGTACTCCTTGGGGGGGTGGATAACGAAATAGTCAAATTAATATGTAATATCATACACCCCTTACTTATTATATCCATTACAGTTAGGCGATTACATGACACCGACCGTTCTGGGTGGTGGGTTTTATTGATTTTAATCCCCATCATTGGTGACATTGTGCTATTAATATTTCTGTGCCAAAAAGGCACTGAAGGTGAGAACCGTTTTGGTAAAGATCCTAAATCTGACGACAAAATGTCACTTAATGTTGCAGATGAACATGAGCCATTAAGTTCAGTCGAATAAATTCTACTATTCCTGGGAAAGCATCCAGCCAGGATCATACAAACAATGATTTCAGGCTGGATGAATGATAACTTGATGCATAACAGCATGAAATACATTGCTAATTTCTGGCTTTACGGTAGCTGAAGGGATAACCAGGTTAAAGATTGTGACATGTATTCGTTCTTCGCCAACTAGTGTTTGGTTTTAAGGAGAAATTCTACTGGGCAACCTATAGATATATTATGTAGATGTACAAGCCAATAAAAAGCAACGGATTTAATCAATTTTATAACCATGTGATTTGCATATGAAATTAAAATATCAGTTTTGTATTATTGCTCTGTCATTAATGTTAGCCGGTTGTGATGAAAGTGACGTAAACAAGAAGTTGCAAAAAAAAGAAAACATTCAATCTGCTGAAATTGTAAAGGCTAAAGAAGAGAAAAGGAAAGCAATGCTTAACCAGATACCTGTGATTAAAATTCCTGATACCGGTCATCTGGTACTTATGAGTAACAAGTCATTACGAGAGTCACGTAATGGTTACTCAACTCAAATTATTGCTGAAAGCTTTACTGACTCAGGGCGGATACTTACCCCCCCAGGAGACACTTATATATTAACAAATTATCCGACACAACTTGGAGATATGACTACCTATGTCACCCCGGACCCTAAGGATGGTAAACGGCATCCTGCCGTAATATGGATATCGGGTGGATATGGTGGATTAAGTGACAGTGAGGATTTTTTTTGGAGAGAACACGACAGAGATAATGACCAAAGCGCCAGTGCATTTCGTAAAGCGGGTCTGGTAGTCATGTTGCCAAGTTTCCGTGGCGAGGATAAAAATCCCGGTCGCTATGAAATGTTCTATGGTGAATTAGATGATATTGAAGCAGCTTATGATTGGTTATCGAGGCAGAGCTATGTCGATCCAGAACGTATATACCTTGCAGGCCACAGCACTGGTGGTACACGAGTTCTGCTTGCAAGTGAATATAGTACAAAATTTAGAGGATATTTCAGCCTTGGCGGAATACCAGACCTGAAAGCTCGCGTTGAAGGTGGCGAAATGTCGGTAATAGTACCTTTTAAACAAACAAAAAAGGAGTTTCAACTACGTTCACCTGCAAGCTACATTAAATCAATCAAAAAGCCCACATGGTATTTCGAAGGAGAAGAGGCTTATTGGCAAGCATTTGACAATATCGAAAAAGTAGTGAAAAAAGAAAAAATCCCGCTTTTCATTTATAAAATTCCAAACGGGGATCATTTCAATATCATTGCACCATTAACAGAAATGATAGCTCAAAAAATACTGGCAGATTCTGGACGTAAAAGTAACATTACTTTTTCTGATAAAGATATTGCTAAGATTTCTCATGAATTGACGGGAAGATAGAACTTTGACGGCTAACATTGTAACGCAAAGAGCTCGCGCCCCCTATTTCGTATAAACTAAATTTTCCGCAGAACTACTGTTATCGCCCCTTATGGGGCGATTTCCTTTAATCTATTCAAAAATTACCCCATGGGTTTAATCGTTCTTCCCTGAACATCCTCCTTGCGAAGCTGGACGACTATATCCCGGTGCTTATTCAGCTCCCGCAGCGCTGCACAAACACGCTCCCACTTCTGAACTTTATTTTCCGCCCGCCGCAGCTCACGATGTCAGATACACGCAATCGTAGATGCGGCGTTACACCGTTGGAGATCCCCCACCCGCAGTAAATCACTGTATCTCGTCGTATAGCGAGGTGAGAGCATGTCTCGTTTCATTGCCCATGGCTGCTGTATCCCTTGTCCGGCAAACCAGAGCGTCCCTTTACCATTTTTAGCATTAAGAGTATCCAGAACCGTCATCAGCTTGTCGCTATTATGCCGCGGGACGTTTTCATCAAAAAGATTTAGCTGAGCCACACCGGAACTGAAAAAATCCCCTAGCATCACGCCTGCTTTTTGATAATGCCGCCCCTCTCGCCAGATGGCGTCAAGGCAACGCGTCGCCGCACCAATAATATCCCGGCTGTCCTGGGTTGGTGTCAGTAGTTTTACCGACGCGTTGTTACCATAGTAAGGTTCGTTATGGGCAAATGGACTGGTTTTAATAAACGTACAAATGAAGCGGCAGAACTGGTGCTCTCCGCGCAACTTCTCCGCTGCACGTGAAGCATAGGTGCAAATCGCCTCCCGCATGGCATTGTAATCCGTGAGCCGTTCACCAAACGACCTTGAGCAGATGATTTCCTGCTTTACCGGCGCAAACTCTTCCAGCGCCAGACACGATTCGCCGCGCAATTCCCGTACGGTTCTTTCCAGCACAACGCTGAAATGTTTGCGAATAAAGCGAATATCGGTTTCGGCCAGGTCGCAAACCGTTTTAATGCCCATTGTATCCAGTTTCTTACCGATACGGCGGCCAATGCCCCAGACTTCATCTACCGGAACTGCGGCCATCAGTTTGCGTTGGCGCTCGCTATTCGATAAATCGACCACACTGCCAGTCTGATCCTGCCACTTTTTAGCCGCATAGTTTGCCAACTTAGCCAGTGTTTTGGTCTGGGCAATACCGACACCCACTTTAAGATGAGTTTTCTGCAAAATAGAGTCCCTCATCTCACGACCAAAATCAGTAAGATCTCTGCAGTTCCTCACCCCCGTCAAGTCACAGAACGCTTCATCAATACTGTATCTTTCTACGCGCGGAGAGAGTTCCTCCAGAATGGACATGACTCTGCTGCTCATATCCGCATACAGCTCGTAATTTGAACTAAAGCACGTCACGCCGTAACGTCGAAACAGATCTTTTTGTTTGAAGTACGGGGCCCCCATTTGGATCCCCAGTTTTTTGGCCTCCGCGCTGCAGGCAATAACACAGCCATCGTTATTTGAGAGAACCACAACCGGTTTATCACAGAGATCAGGCCGGAAAACGGTCTCACAGCTGGCGTAAAACGAATTTACATCGCAGAGCGCAAACATCAGCGCAGAGCCTTCACGGCATAGGTAACGACACCGAATACATTCAGTGATTCTTCACGACCGATAACGATCGGTGTATAAGCGCTGTTCATTGGAACGAGCTGTACCGTTGGACGAAGCTGCAGCCGCTTAACCGTGAACTCGCCATCAACGGCAGCGATAATAATATCGCCATGTACCGCCGTCAGCGAACTGTCAACAACCAGCAAATCACCATCATCGATCCCCCCCTCAATCATTGAATCCCCCGCTGCTTTCACGAAGTACGTGGCACTGGGATGCTGAATTAGCAATTCATTCAAATCGATGCCCCGCTCAACATAATCCGCAGCCGGGCTGGGAAACCCGCACTGAACAAGGTCACTAAACAAAGGGATTGTATTGATTTCGCGGAGATCCGCTGGCTTGAGAAACAACATAATGACTCATCCAATGTTAACTGTATTTATATACAGTAGTTTTATCTGAGCAGTTGTTCAAGAGGCTTTTTGTGGCGCTATTGCTATTCACCTGAATTATAACGACTAGTGTCTGCACAAAAGTATCGCGACATGAAACCGGGTATAGTAGCGCCATAAAATCATCAAAACGGACACACTATGACTACCGCAGGGAAAAGCAATCCGCTGGCCATTGGCGGCCTGATCGCGCTAACGCTCATCTGGAGCTATAGCTGGATTGCCATGAAACAGGTCACGCACTACATTGGCTCATTCGACTTCACCGCATTACGTTGTTCTTTTGGGGCGTTGTTATTATTTATTGTCCTGATGCTACGCGGACGCGGAATGCGCCCGACCCCGTTCGGTTATACGTTGGCGATAGCCTTGTTACAAACGTGCGGTATGGTGGGGCTATCACAGTGGGCACTGGTCAGCGGCGGTGCGGGGAAAGTTGCCATTCTGAGTTATACCATGCCCTTCTGGGTGGTCATTATGGCCGCCCTTTTTCTTGGTGAACGCATGCGTCGTTTGCAGTACGTCGCTATTGCGGTGGCGGCGTTTGGATTGATACTGGTATTACAGCCGTGGCAACTGGACTTTTCGTCAATGAAGAGCGCGCTGCTGGCAATTCTCTCGGGCATCAGTTGGGGAGCCAGTGCGGTTGTCGCTAAACGTATGTATGTTCGTCATCCCAATATCGACCTGTTAGCACTAACCTCGTGGCAGATGCTGTATGCCGCGTTGGTGATGAGTCTGGTAGCCTGGCTGGTCCCACAGCGAACACCTGACTGGCAGCCTGTCGTATTCTGGGCATTAGGATATAGCGCCGTACTGGCCACAGCGCTGGCATGGAGTTTATGGCTGTTTGTGTTGCGTAACCTGCCTGCCAGTATTGCCAGTTTAAGCACACTGGCGGTGCCAGTCTGTGGGGTACTGTTTTCCTGGTGGTTGCTGGGCGAGGAGCCTGGTGTTGTCGAAGGCAGCGGCATCGTACTGATTGTTCTGGCCCTGGCCATCGTCAGCCTGAAAAAACGAACTGCGCAGGTACAGAGTATCCAAAAATAATCGACCTAAAACAAACGCCCCGCATAACACGGGGCGATGATAATCAATGTTACGAACGCTTACGCGGCATCATGCGCAACAGCGTATTATCCTTCCAGAAATAGTGATGTAACAGAGCCGCGGCGGCATGCAGGCCAATGACAAAATAACCCAGGTTTGCCAGCGTTTCGTGCCATGATTTCAACATATCGGCCAGTTCAAAGTTGGCTTCTGCTGCATGTGGCATAACAATGCCGAATGCAACCCACGGATTTCCCCGGTTATACATCATCACCAGGCCAATAATCGGCAGCGCAATAAACAGCAGATAGATAACCAGATGCCCCAGATGTGCCATACCCGTCATCATCGGCTTCGGTTTTGGTTCAATCGGTGGTGCCGGATACTTAAGTCTGACCAGCAGACGTGCCACCATCAACGCTAAAATCGTGATACCGCAGGAAACATGCACCATGTTGAACCCGGGACGATAGCTGCGCGGGAAAAATCCGCGAAACTCCATGGCACTGTAGGCCACAATGACCAACAAAAAGACCAGCCAGTGAATGCCAATTTGCAGGCCAGAATACTTATTCCCCATAACACTTCTCGAATAAAAACAATAATGCGTCAACATAACGGGCTTTTGTTAAAAATTCATTAAGTTTTGTTCACTCATTTTCAGTCAGTTACGTTTAGCCGCAAAAACAGCTATTGCCGCGGATGCCTGACTGGACTATGCCTGGTAGGGAAAATATGTCGTACCGTCTCATCCTGACAGGAGAAAACCATGAGTAAAATTGGCATTAACGGTTTTGGTCGTATCGGTCGTCTGGTATTGCGTCGGCTACTGGAAGTCAAAAGCAGCGTGGAGGTTGTCGCTATTAATGACCTTACCTCACCGAAAATCCTCGCCTATCTGTTAAAACACGATTCAAACTACGGACCATTCCCCTGGAGCGTCGACTTTACCGAGGACGCACTGATTGTCGATGGTAAAAAAATTGCCGTTTACGCCGAAAAAGAGGCCAAAAATATTCCGTGGAGAACCACAGGTGCGGAAATTATCATCGAGTGCACCGGCTTTTATACCTCAACAGAAAAATCACAGGCCCACCTGGATGCAGGCGCCCAAAAAGTCCTGATATCCGCCCCTGCGGGAGAGATGAAGACGATCGTCTTTAACGTGAATGACGACACGATGGATGCAAACGATCGGATTATTTCTGTCGCATCGTGCACCACTAACTGCCTGGCACCGATGGCAAAAGCGCTGCATGACAACTTCGGTATTCAGCTTGGTACCATGACCACCATCCATGCCTATACCGGGACACAGTCACTTGTTGATGGGCCACGAGGTAAGGATCTGCGCGCCTCACGCGCGGCAGCAGAAAATATCATTCCTCATACCACCGGTGCGGCGAAGGCGATTGGTCTGGTGATCCCGGCCCTGAGTGGGAAATTAAAAGGCCACGCCCAGCGTGTTCCGGTAAAAACCGGATCTGTCACTGAACTGGTGTCGATTCTGGATAAAAAAGTCACTGCGGAAGAGGTTAACAACGCACTGAAAAAGGCAACGCTGAACAATGCATCATTCGGCTATACCGACGAAGAAATTGTCTCGTCCGATGTCATTGGCTCACATTTCGGTTCAGTATTTGATGCGACACAAACCGAGATCACCGAAGTGGGCGATCTGCAACTGGTAAAAACCGTGGCCTGGTACGATAACGAGTACGGTTTTGTCACCCAACTTATCCGTACACTGGATAAATTTATCACGCTTTAGTGTGTTGAAGGATGCCGGGTAACGACAGTGCTACCCGGCATAAAAATTAAGACTGCAGATAAACCACCTGCGTTTGCAGATACTCGTTCAGACCGTGCTTACCGTCTGCGCCACCGATGCCGGACTTGCGCCAGCCTGCGTGGAAGCCCTGCATTGCCTCGAAGTTTTCGCGATTAATATAGGTTTCGCCAAACTTCAGTCCCTTAATCGCCTTCATCGCCGTGTTCAGGTTTTGCGTGTAAATCGATGAAGTCAGTCCGTAGTCGCTGTCGTTAGCCATCGCAATTGCCTCATCCAGCGAGTCAAACGACACCACCGGTAGCACTGGGCCAAATGTCTCTTCGTGCATTATTGCCATTTCCTGACGCACATCCAGCAACAATGTTGGCGGGTAATAATAGCCTTTCCCCTCTATGGCTTTACCGCCCAGCACCACACGGGCTCCCTCCTGCACCGCGCGCGCCACTTTCTGTTCCACACGTGCCAGCGCGGCGGCGTTAATCAGCGGCCCCATCGCGATGTCATTACGCTCGGCCGGGTTGCCAAACTGCACAGCTTTCATTGCCTCGCCCAAACGATTAACGAACTGGTCGTAAATACCTTTCTGAACGTACACGCGTTCGGCACAGTTGCACACCTGACCGGTGTTAATCACCCGCGAGTCAACAATTGCCTTCACGGCCAGCTCAAGATCGGCATCATCCATGACGATTGCCGGCGCTTTACCACCCAATTCCAGACACACCTTGGTGATATTTTTCGCCGCTGCAGCCATGATTTTCTCCCCCGCCACCACGCTGCCGGTCATGCTCACCATCGCCACTTTCGGGTTCCCGGCGAGTTCCTGCCCCACCGTTTCGCCACGCCCGAGCACCAGGTTAAACACCCCGCGCGGCAGACCGATATCATCGACAATTTTGGCGAAGGCGATAGCATTGTTTGGCGTGAATTCGCTGGGTTTAATGACAATGGTATTCCCCGTCAGCAGTGCGGGCGCCAGTTTGCGGGCAATCAGGAAAAACGGGAAGTTCCACGGCAGAATGCCCGTCGTTACGCCCAACGCACGCTTAAACAGCAGGATGTTTTCGCCCGGACGATCGCTTTGCAGGATCTCGCCTTCATAACGCCGCGCCCACTCCGCCATATAATCGATGTAGTCGGCGGTAAACGAGACTTCGATATCCGCCAGCTGTTGGATCTTCCCGCCCTCAGCCACAATCAGCGCGCTAATTTCACCGGCGCGTTCACGGATCCCGGCGGAAATCTTGCGTAACCAGGCGGCGCGTTCAATGGCGGGCAGCGCCTCCCATTCAGGTTGGGCACGATGTGCGGCGTCGATAGCCTTACGTGCATCCTCGGCGCGGCCATCAGGGATACGGGAAATAACCTCTTCCGTCGCCGGATTGACGACATCAATCCAGGCGTCATCGTGCCAGGTCACAAACTGCCCATCGATATACATAGGATGTTGTACGGGTACTGACATGCGCTTCTCCTGTGATTAATTTGTTTTTAACAAGTAAAACTATTGTTAATTAATATCAATCATGCATAACACATTGCCACTGCAATGGTGGTTCTGTGAGCCGCTTCATAAAAGCGTCAGGCAACATCGTCGTGAAGGGAAAAAACTCGCGGGATGAATGCCCGTTTGCACAAAAAAAGCGACAAACGGGCAACGGAGATTACAAAGAACGGCTATTCAATAAGTCAATCAGCGCGGCGTCGTGTTGCAGATGTAACCACGCCTCCTCAACGGCCTGCGGAATATCCACATGCGCAATAAAATCGCGACCACGGGGCCCATAACCGGTTTCATCATCACGCAGACGCGGAAGCTCACCGGTAATGAGTGACAGGTAGCGATCTACCGACCACAGACCTTCCGCGGTCGGCGCAAAATTCACACCGTCGCCCTGCTCGGTCAACTCGGGGACAAAACCGGGAAAGCTGAGCCAGCGCGGCGCCTGCAGGTCGTCACGCGTTACACGCTGAAATGTTGCCATTGTACGGCGCTGCATGGTGGGATCCTGCACCACAATGACGGTCTCCATGGTTTGGGCCGCCTGACGCAGCAACGCACAACTGAACCGGGCGTTTTCCCCACAGTTGGTGGATTGATCCTCCACCCAAATTTTCTCACCGGGAATGTGCCAGAACTGGTGCGCGATATCAGCCAGGATCGCAGCTTCTGCTCGTCCGCTGGTGCGGATGATGTTATAGCGCGGATGTTGAGCAATCGCGTTATACAGAAACGTTGTGGAATGGCCTATTCCCCCGCTAATCAGCAAGGGAATCTGGTGCTCTTTCGCTATCTGGCAGGCCGCATCGATGGTCGGGATCACCGCGTTCCCGGCCAGAATCACGCAATCTGCCTGAACCGTGATATTTTCAGCGAAATCATTCTGCGCCAGCCATTGCCCTACGGTGTTAATCGCCGCAAGGGTGGTGGCGGAAAGTGGCGGAAACTGTCTCATGTTCATGACTCCTGATCGTTGTTCTTTACCGGGTGCACATGCCGGATGGCGACTACGCCTTATCCGGCATACGGTCTAACCCGATATCTGCTCCATCGCCTGCAGAATACGTTTGTCCGAAATAGGATATGGCGTGCCGAGCTGCTGGGCAAAGTAGCTGACGCGCAGCTCTTCTATCATCCAGCGGATCTCTTTGACATCGTCATCTTCTCGGCGCGCAGGCGGCAGTTTATTGAACCACTGCTGCCAGGCCTGCTGCACGCTGTCCACTTTCAGCATCTGCGCGCGATCGCGGTGCGGATCGATGGCCAGTTTCTCCAGCCGTTTTTCAATCGCCTGCAGATAACGCAAAGTATCGCCCAAACGCTTGAAGCCGTTGCCGGTGACAAATCCACGGTACACCAGCCCGCCCATTTGCGCTTTGATATCCGAAAGCCCCAGCGCCATGGTCATATCCACGCGTCCTTTCAGGCGTTTATTGATATTGAACACCGCCGTCAGGATCTGTTCGACCTGCTTCGCAATATCAACCACTGTGTCATTCAGCTCAGCCCGCACTTTTTCGTGCAACGCCGCAAAGCCCTCTTCCGTCCATACCGGACCACCGTTAGCATCGATAAGCCTATCCACACCGCAGGAAATACAGTCGTCAATCAAATCCAACACTTTGCCGTACGGGTTAAAATACAGCCCCAGCTTGGCTTTGTTGGGCAGCTTCTCGTGTAAATATTTGATAGGTGATGGGATATTCAGCAGCAACAGACGACGTAACCCGCTCCACATGGCCTGCTGTTGCTCCAGCGGGTTATCAAACAGCTTGATGGCCACGCTGTCACGCTCATCCACCAGCGCCGGCCACGCTTTCACTTTGTAGTTGCCGCGTTTTTGCTCGTAACTTTCCGGCAGTTGACCAAAGCTCCAAATATGCAGCCCGCTCTGTTCGATGCCGTCATCTGCCACCGCCGAGAGTGTTTCCTGAACTTTGCCCTTCAGCAGATCTTTCAACGCCTGCAGCGAACGCCCTTCCTGCAGCTTCTTGTTTTTATCGTCCACCACCCGGAAGGTGATTTTCAGGTGATCGGGCACCTGATCCCAGTGCCAGTCTTCGCGGTCAACGGTGACGCCGGTCATCCGGCGCAGCTCGCGTTCCAGCGAGTCCAGCAACGGCAGTTCCAGCGGCGTCACGCGGCCTAAAAACGCTTCCGCATAGTTTGGCGCGGGCACAAAGTTACGTCGTACCGGTTTTGGCAGTGATTTAATCAGCGCGATCACCAGTTCACGACGCAGCCCCGGAATTTGCCATTCAAACCCGGCCTCTTCGACCTGGTTTAACAGCGGCAGCGGAATATGCACGGTTACACCGTCGGCGTCAGCACCGGGTTCAAACTGGTAGCTTAACCGCAGTTTGAGATTGCCCTGATGCCAGAAGTTCGGGTAATCCAGCTTGCTGATTTTCTCCGCGCCCTCTTTGATGAGCATGCTCTTTTCAAAGTTGAGCAGATCCGGCGTTTCGCGGCTGACCTTCTTCCACCAGTTATCAAAATGGCGGGCGGAAACCACATCATGGCTGATGCGCTGGTCATAAAATTCAAACAGCGTCTCATCGTCGACCAGGATATCGCGGCGGCGTGATTTGTGTTCTAACTCTTCCACTTCCGCTCGCAGCTTCAGGTTATCGCGGAAAAACGCGTGGCGCGTCTGCCAGTCACCTTCCACCAGCGCATGACGGATAAACAGTTCGCGCGACAGCGCAGGATCGATCTGGCTGTAGTTCACCTTACGGGCAGCGACAATTGGCAGGCCATAGACGGTGACTTTTTCTGTCGCCATCACCGCGCCCTGCGCGCGTTCCCAGTGCGGTTCACTGTACGAGCGTTTCATCAGATGCTGAGCAACCGGCTCCACCCACTCGGGATCGATACGCGCGGCAATACGTCCCCACAGTCGGCTGGTTTCCACCAGTTCTGCCACCATCGTCCATTTAGGCGGTTTTTTGAATAAACCGGAACCGGGGAAGATCGAGAAACGGGCGTTACGTGCGCCGGTAAATTCCTGCTTATCGGCATCTTTCATCCCGATATGCGACAGTAAACCGGTCAGCAGCGCGACGTGGATCTCCCGATACTCAGCGGGTTCGCTGTTCACCGGAATACCGAGCTCTTTCACGACCTGACGCAGTTGCGTGTAAATATCCTGCCACTCACGCACGCGCAGATAGTTGAGGAAGTCGAGCTTGCACTGACGGCGGAACTGGTTCGATGACAGCGCTTTTTGCTGCTCACCGAGATAATTCCACAGATTAACAAACGCAAGGAAATCGGACTCTTTGTCGTGGAAACGACGGTGTTTTTCGTCAGACGCCTGCTGTTTGTCCATCGGGCGCTCGCGCGGGTCCTGAATGGACAGCGCTGAGGTAATGATCATCGCCTCGCGCACGCAGCCATGTTTCTGCGCTTCCAGCACCATTCGTGCCAGACGCGGATCGACCGGTAGCTGTGATAACTGACGGCCTAACGGGGTTAGTTTATAAGCTGTTTGCTGTTCATCGGTGGTGATCGCGCCCAGCTCTTCCAGCAGGCGCACACCATCCTGAATATTGCGTTTATCCGGGGCTTCAACAAACGGGAATGCCGCGATATCCCCCAGACCCAGCGCGGTCATTTGCAAAATAACGGACGCCAGGTTGGTACGCAGAATTTCCGGATCGGTAAACTCCGGGCGCGACAGGAAGTCGTCTTCGGAATACAGACGAATACAGATCCCTTCCGATACACGACCACAGCGACCTTTACGCTGGTTGGCAGACGCCTGAGATATCGGTTCGATCGGCAACCGCTGCACTTTGGTACGGTAGCTGTAGCGGCTGATACGCGCGGTACCAGGGTCAATGACGTATTTGATCCCCGGCACGGTCAGCGAGGTTTCCGCCACGTTAGTCGCCAGCACAATGCGCCGCCCGCTGTGCGACTGGAACACGCGATTTTGCTCACTGTTAGAGAGGCGTGCATACAGCGGCAGCACTTCGGTGTGGCGTAAATCCAGCTTATTCAGCGCATCGGCGGTGTCGCGAATTTCGCGCTCGCCGCTCATGAAGATCAGAATGTCGCCCTGACTTTCACGTCCCAGTTCATCTACTGCATCGAAAATGGCCTGCAGCTGGTCGCGCTCGGTGTCGTCCGCATCTTCCACAATGGGGCGATAGCGCACTTCCACCGGGTACGTCCGACCGGACACTTCGATAATCGGCGCGTTATTGAAATGCTTTGAAAAACGCTCCGGATCGATGGTCGCTGAGGTGATGATGATTTTCAGATCCGGGCGGCGCGGCAGCAGCTCTTTCAAATAACCGAGCAGAAAGTCGATGTTCAGGCTGCGTTCGTGGGCCTCATCGATGATGATGGTGTCGTACTGCATCAGCATCCGATCCTGCTGGATTTCCGCCAGCAAGATACCGTCCGTCATCAGCTTAACCATGGTGTTATCGCTGACATGATCGCTGAAACGCACTTTATAGCCGATGCAGCCGCCCGGCTCGGTTTGCAACTCTTCGGCGATACGGTTAGCCACGGTACGCGCAGCCAGACGACGCGGTTGGGTATGGCCAATCAGCCCTTTCACCCCGCGGCCCAGTTCCATACAGATTTTTGGTAGCTGTGTGGTTTTACCGGAACCCGTTTCCCCGGCAACAATCACCACCTGATGGTCGCGAATGGCGTCCAGGATGTCCTGTTTTTTCTGACTGACAGGCAGGTTTTCCGGGTAGGTAATTGTCGGTCGGGTGGCTTCACGCAGCACAACCTTACCGGCTGCCTGATCAATCTCTTTCGCCATCTCCTGGTAAATGGCCTGTTGTGCATCAGGATTTTTAACCTTCTTCACGCCGTGCAGGCGACGAGAAAAACGCTGTCTGTCGCGCAGCATCAGCGATTCCAGCTGTTGCTGCAGGATGTTGAAGGTTAATTTTTGTTGTTCTGTCATAGCGTTAGAGGGCAGTGCTCTGCCGGGTTAAATCTCTTGTAGATGATGGGTATAGAGTACCACATCGGCGCTTTTCATGTGTTGTTCAATAATTTCGAACATAGGATTCGATATATTGCGCTATCACTGCGGCAGGATTGTGAATAAAGTGTCAACAAGCAACGGGGCTCATCCCCTTCAAACACATAAAAGGAAACACCCATGAGCAAGGTATTAGTTCTCAAATCCAGTATTCTGGCAGGGTACTCTCAGTCTGGTCAGTTGTCTGATTATTTTGTTGAACAGTGGCGTGAAAAGCACTCTGCTGACGAAATCACCGTCCGTGATCTGGCTGCAAATCCTGTTCCGGTACTGGATGGCGAACTGGTGGGTGCGATGCGCCCGAGCGATACGCCGCTGACGCCGCGTCAACAGGAAGCACTGGCGCTGTCTGATGAGCTGATCGCTGAGCTGAAAGCGCATGACGTAATTGTGATCGCCGCGCCAATGTATAACTTTAACATCCCGACGCAGCTGAAAAACTACTTCGACCTGATTGCGCGTGCTGGCGTAACCTTCCGTTACACCGAAAAAGGGCCGGAAGGTCTGGTAACCGGCAAACGTGCTATCGTGCTGACCAGCCGTGGTGGTATCCATAAAGATACGCCGACCGACCTGGTGACCCCGTATCTGTCCACCTTCCTGGGCTTTATCGGCATCACCGATGTGAACTTCGTGTTTGCTGAAGGTATTGCTTACGGTCCGGAAGTGGCATCTAAAGCGCAGTCCGATGCAAAAGCGGCAATCGACAGCGTCGTCGCTGCCTGATAACTTTCCCTCTCACCATCCGGTGGGAGGGGTTCCCACCCGCAGTTACTTTTTTGCCCGCGCCTGCTTGCCGTGAATGCGATTAATATCACGCCAGATAGTTGCATAATCCCTGCACTTCGCCAGATTCTCTTCCCAGCAATGACGCAAAAATTGTTCAGGCTCCGCGACATCCCGGCTTAACAGTTTGAATACCCAACGATTCCAGACATACCACTTGAAAAGCCACATGATTTCACCCCAGGACGCTACCGGAGGGGAACTATATCAGTATCAACACCGCGCCGTGTGGCAACTATTGCGCTGCCACAAACACTAAACCAGCATCATCAACCAGGCCGCCCACAACGCAGCAACCCAATAAAGCGTGCGCCGAAACTGCGTCAACGCCCCCGCCTGGCGCTCGGCCAGGGTGAGCGTTTTCAGCCTGTCGCGACGCCAGATAGCGTAGAGCGCCTCTCCGACCTGCGTGTTGTTTTGCTCAGCGAGCAGCGAAAAATAACGAACGTCAAGCCACAGTCGCCAGCAGCCAAACCAGACGCTGGCGCACAGCAGCGCGATAACCGCACGGAACACACCTGGCTGTGCGACAAAAATCACCCACACCATCGGCGGGACGCTAAAAAGCAAAATAAAGCGCCAGCTTGTCAGCGTGTGCCGCAGCAAATCACGCTGCAGCGCTTCATGATTAGTTACACCGTCACTTTCCGTTGCCATTGCTGTAGCATCTCCAGATGTTTATCCGTCAGCACCACCTGCGCCCGACGTTCGCGAATGTGTGCCACCGCCTGCTCTGCCGTCGCTACATGGCCATACTGCAACAGCCACGCCGCAACCACCATCGCACTGCGCGACAGCCCCAACGCACAATGCACCAGCACTGTCCCCTGCTCCTGACGCAGCGTTTCCAGCCTGTCTACCGCCCGTTGTAACTCTGCTTCCTCGGGAATAACCAGATCCAACATCGGTATGCAAGAATAGGCACGCATAGCGGTAGCACGCCCACGCGCAAACTCAAAAGTGAGGTCCAGCACCGCATGTTGTTCAGGAACACAGCGCGGAAAGCTGCCGAGATAAACGCCAGCAGCAATGTTGCTCACCGGCGGCAAACGGCGGGTAAATCCGCGCATCGACAGCCACATTCCGACTCGCCACGGCAGCGTCAACCCATACACGGCGGGGGGCAGTCGGCCCTGCTCATCTTTACCCGTAGCCGCTGTGCCGAATCCGCCATAGCCGTAGCTCACCATCAGCAACGATACGGCAGGCCACAGCAGCCAGGAGGTCAGCCATACGCCAGCGGCAAGGCACAACACGGCCCCCAACAGATAGCGGCGCATCAACCTTAATCGCGCCGCATCGGGTTGACACCAGCGCCAGCGGCGCTGTTCCGGCACCATCCAGTCAGTCAGCATACCTGCCGCCAGGCCGGTAATGATATCGATAAAATGATGCTGCCAGGTGGTGAGCACCGACACGGCGATCAATAAGAACCAACCGTCACACAGCCTGCGCCAGCCACCGCTAAGATGGTGACTAAAATGCCGCCACAGCAGCCAGCAGAGAATAATATGCAGTGACGGCGACTGGTTATAGGGCAAGTCGAACTGTTCAAGCTGGGCAAACAGCCAGCCTGCCGCGCCGCTGACTTCAGGGCGCGTAAAACTAAACTGGAGTGGGAACAGCAAAAAACCGACGCAGGCGATAACCGACGCCAGTATCAGACGCAGCACCAGCCGCCGTTGTTCGAAGCGCGTAGCACAGACAAACAGCGACAGCCCGTAAAACAGATCCAGACTCCAGTAAGGCAGAATGGTCCACGGAATAAAAGGAATGGCGGACTCCCAGCCAAACACGATACTGCCGACGTTATCATGCTGTGCGTCCTGCCAGGCAGTAAACTGATTGACCTTCCCGTACGTAAGGAAAAAGAAAGGGGCCAGCAGCAATAACCAACCAACCGCCTGCACCATCACCTTACGACGTTCAGCCCCCACGGCGCACCGCCATGGAGACGGTGAAAATCCCCCATTCATCAATCAGCTGCGTGCATTTATCAAATCCTGCTTCCCGCACCAGCGCATCCATTTCGCCCTGCGTACGTACGCGCATCACCCAGGCTTTGCCATCTTTGTGGCTGGTCAGCGACCAGGCGATGGTTTTTAACTGCGGGTGCCAGGGCTGACCGGTGTAGATCAGCACGCCCCCCGGCGCTATTGCGTCTGCCAGACCGGCGAGCGAATTGCGTACCAGCGTGTTTTCGGGGAAGAGTTCATATAAACCCGAGACAATACCCAGCGTAGGACGCGGTTCCAGCGACGCAAGCTGTTCGCGGTTGAAGGCATCGCCCTGCTCGAAGCGGGCAATTTCAGCCATGCCACGACTGGCAATCATCTCACTGCCTTTCTTGACGTTCAGTTCACTGTAATCGCGCAGTAAAATCGAGTTGACCGCCGTTTCGCCTTCCAGCGCGTCGAGAACATAGCGCCCGTGTCCGGCGGCGATATCCACCACATGCACCGCACTTCCCTGCTCTGCAAGCTGTGCAACCGCCTGGCGGATCAGCATCTGCAAATGGACCTTACGCTGGCGAATCCCCTTCCAGCCCACGCTATTCAGATAGTTTTTGTCAATCAAGCGCCCCAGCGCGCTGCTGCCCTGAGGTTGGTTGCGATAGACATAATCCAGCGTACTCCCCGAATCAAAACCGGTATCAAACCCCAGACGGACGCCCGTTGATTGCGTCCCGAGTAATTTCATGCCATAGCGCAGGCCGCGGTAGGCAATATCGTCAATCGAATATGGCGCAGGCCCACCGCTCAGCATCCGCCAGCTATCCGCACCGGGGCTCCAGCGGTCTTCATTACGGTAATCAAAGCGCTGCGGCGGCATCGCATACAGCGTGTCGATAAAATCACGCATTTTGTCAAACGCCAGATGCCGGTCCTTCTCACCCAGCGTGTCATGATAAAACCCCGGCAACACGTGCAGTTCCTTGAGCGGACTTCTCAGGCGCTGGTAAAAATCAATCTGTGGCTGGCGATGTACAACAAAATCGTCCCCGGAGACCAACAACTGCACCGGCAAGGTAATGGCGCTGGCATCGCTGACAATGCGTTCCGCGGTTTTATAGAGATCGAGCAGGATGTTCACCGCAATCGCCCGGGTGATGTATTTATCCTGGTTGAAGCTTGCCACGCGCTCAGGATCGTGGGTCAGGTATTTGCCTTTGACGTAGGAGTTGACGAAAAACAGGCCGCGCAGGCGATGCATTAACGCCAACCCTGGACGGGCAAACGGCACGTACAATTTGACTTCAAATGCCGGTGACGCCAGCACCAGCCCGCGAATAGAAGGCGCGTAATCATGGGCCCAGGTCGCTGCCAGCACCGCCCCCACGCTTTGCGCCACCACCACCACGTCTTCCATTGCAGCCTGACTGTCGGCGGCAGCAAAACGCACAAACTCGTCAACATCCTGCACCGAACGCGCCAGCGACGGGCTATACCCGCGCTGGCCCGGCGACTGTCCGTGACCTCGCGCATCCCAGGCATAGAACGCGGTATCCGGCATTGCCAGTTCATCCACTATATGTTGCAAACGCCCGGAATGTTCGTGCCCACGATGAAACAGGACGATCACTTTGGGCGCAGAACCCGCGGCTAATGGCGGCCAGTGGCGAAAAAACAGCGCGGTGTTGTCGCTGGTCAAAAACGGGCGTTCATCCGGCACTCGAGTGTTAGTCATGAGGGTGCTGTCCTGTGGTTTGTTGCTGAAGCAGCAACAGTTGCTGCCTGAGATCGTCCATGAAGATGTGTTTATCGCAATCGGCGGCCAGCGGCCTGCCAATGTTGACGTCAATAAACAGCGGCAAAGGAATACGATTCCCCTTCGCCATTACGTGCTCTGTCCCGCGCAGCCAGACGGGAATAATCGGCACCTCCGGTATGCGCTGGCTGAGGTGCCAGACACCGGATTTCAGCGGGGCCAGCAGCCCCGGTTCACCACGCGTCCCTTCAGGGAACAGGATCAGTATTTTGCCGTCGCGTAATGCCTGTTCGCACTGCGCCAGCGGGTTTGTTTCGCCGCCCTTTCGCGTAATCGGAATAATGTTGAGAATATTGAGCGCAAACCAGGCCATCCATTTATTCCGCAGAAAATAGTCAGCCGCCGCCACCGGATGGATAGCCCCCTGACGACGCAGCGGAAACAGCGACAACAGCGCAAAAACATCCATATGGCTGTTGTGATTCGCCACCACGATCGCCGGACCCTGCTTCGGCAGTCGATCCCGGTGCCTGACGCGTAGCCCAAGCCACAGCCAGATCACCGGCCAGACGATGCACAGTGTAAACAGCGTTCGCAGAAATGAATTGATCATAAGTTAGTAGTAAAAGTAGCGAATGAAGTGGAAAAACACCGGGGCGGTGAAGATCAGTGAATCCAGCCGATCGAGAATACCGCCATGGCCGGGCAACAGCGTACCGCTGTCTTTCACGCCAATGTCGCGCTTAATGGCCGACATCACCACATCGCCACAAAAGCCGCTGATCCCGATGATAAACCCTGCCAGCATCGCCATTGGTACGCTTAATGGCGTCATTAACGGTCCCAGCAACGCCGCCGCCAGCGTGGTGGTCGCCACGCCGCCGACCAGTCCTGCCAGCGTTTTGTTGGGGCTGACCTTTGGTATCACCTTAATGCGGCCCATTGATTTACCCCACAGGTACTGCGCAATGTCGTTGAATTCCGTTAAGCCGACGAGGAAAAGTACCAGCAGTGCGCCGGTCTGCTTGCCGTCTGCGGGCAGCACCAGCAAAAATGCCACGTGACTAAACGCAAACACGGTAGTCATCAGGCTCCAGTGATGCTGGGAGGCGTAGCGTAAAAATCCCTGGGTGTCGCCGGCGATCACCATGCGTACAGGTAAGAATAAAAATGCATACACCGGGATAAACACCACAAACATGCCGTACCAGTTGATACCAATCAGCCAGTAGTTGATGGGGATCGCAATAAACATCCACAACAGCGGCATGCGATCGGTCTGGCGCGACGGGGCCAGCGTTAAAAATTCCTTTAACGCCATAAAACTCACCAGCGCGAAGAAGGTCAACGCTAGCCAGTGCGGGCTTAAGATAGCCAGCGAAAACAGAACAATGATCACCCACCAGGTGCGGATACGCAGCGTCAGCTCACGCCAGTCTTTACCCGGACGCCGCCATACCAGCAGACCGTTCACCAGCGTCGCAATCAGCAGCAGGGCAAAAATCACCGCCAGCGATTTTTCCAGCAGCATCATTTTGCCCCCTCTTCACGTAATGCGCTCTTGCAGCGGTTAATGACCGTCCACAGCAGCAATAATGTGGCAATGCCCCAAACGATGTTGTTCCACTGCACCAGTTGCGGCCACAGCGCCAGCGCCAGCCCCCATGCGCCAAACACCAGCGCCCTGTCACTTTTACCCAGCGGCCCGGCATAGCTGCGCACGCCATTGATGGTTTGTACCAGCACGCCGCAGAACTCCGTCATTACCGTGCAAAACAGCATGACCAGCACCAGCAGCGCGTTGCTGCCGGGGAGCAGCATAAAGGGCAGATACAGCGCGAGGTCGGAGAGAATATCCCCGGATTCATTCAGGATAGCCCCCAGGCGGGATTGTTGATTGCATTCCCGCGCCAGCATGCCATCCAGCGCATTGAGCGCCATACGCACAAACAATACGATGGGCAGCAGCGCGAAGAGTTCGGGTTGGGGGAAAAGAAACAACACCGCGCCGGTCGCAAAAGAAAGCGCTATCGCGGCAAGGGTAACGTGATTGGCCGTGACGCTTCTTTTATATAACCAGAACATGACCGGGCGTAAAAGAGCCTGAAAAGCAGGCTTTATCTGATAAAGCGTCATCATCACTCCTTGATAATTCGTTGATCCAATTATACTGGATCAATTAATCGTTGCCTGCCAGATACATCTCATTGATTAAAAATCAGATTACTTTTTCAACCACTTCCCGTTAATACCCTGGACGTATTCCCCCGGTTTGGCGCGAGCCACCAGCTTTTGCCCGGCCATTTTTGCCACTTCATCGACGGGAATATTGTTACTCTCGGCCAGCTGTTGGTAGCTGGCACTGCGCGCCTTGTTAATCTCACTCACCAGCGACTGGGTTTCCGCATCGGTCTTCAATGCCACAAGGTAGCCATTGAGCGTTTCACCCACCCGTCCCTGGGTTCTGGCATCCGCCAGGGTCAGGGCAAAGGCGTTAGCGCTTAGCAAACTCAGCAGCAGTATGGTCACTTTTAGCTGTTTTTTCATCGTCACCTCAGAATAAATCACTGCGTGATTTCAACAGGCTCTCGACGTCTTTATCCACTTTAATATGGATCTCATGCTCGATTTTGACGTTCATATTGATGGTAATGGGCTCTTTCGGCGCTGCAACTTCAATGCGCGGGGTGCACCCTACCAGCAAAGATGACGCCAGCAGTCCCAGCATAGCCGCGATAGTTTTCATTGTTGTTCCTCACATTCCTTGCCTTCCGGGCAATGGGTTTCTGGCAGCGCTGCATTTTGCTCAAGCCATGCCTGTAAATTGTCGCCAAAACGCAAACTGCGCCATAACGTAAAGACGTTTTCCTCATGGGTGTAATTCAAATTTACCGTTCCCACTTTGCCATCCACCCGGCTATTACCAGTGACAGCGGCCTGCATGGTTAACACACCGAGGTTATCCAGATTAATTTTCGTCCAGGAATGGGTGATTTCCATATAACGTAACCAGTTAATCGCCGCGCCAGCTGCCATGTTATCTTTGACAACGGCATCCGCGGTGTCTTTGTCGATACGCAACGTCATCGGTCCCGGGTTGGTCAGCCAGCCGTCTTTGATAATCCACTTTTCATTGTTTAACCATAACGGTAACGCACCGCTGACCGGACCCGACATAGCAAACTGCTTCGGATTTACCGCACTGATGAGTTCACTGGAAGAGATATTTTGCACCCGCACTAATGCCGGATCATGCTGCGGCATGCGCAGTTGCTGCATCACCACTTTGCCGCCCAGCAAGTCGGCGCTGACATCGCTCAGCAGCAATGGGTTATCTTCACTCCAGGGATAGCCGCCCTGCAGGTCGGCGGTGATATTTTTCACCGTAACCTGATTCACGACTTCCGCAATGCGTAATGAAATCGGCCCGCGCGTGCCAAGTTGCCATGCCCCTTCGCTAAAACGGAACGGCAGCACAAAATCGACGCCATTGATCTGGTTATCGGGCATCCAGGCGCTACCGCCTTTTAATACCCCATGACCGCCCGCCTCAAAGCCCTGTTCCGGCGCGGCGGAGAAAGCAACCTGGGCATACAGTTCACCTTCACGCAGGTTCATTTTCCAGTCCGGTGGTACCAGCGGCTGGAATACGGTGAGCGATTGTTTTGGCCACCAGGCCTGACCACGCAAGCGGATCCCATCCCAGCGGCCATTCAACTGGACCGGGCCAATTGCGCCCGCGTGCAACTGCCCTTTGAACTGGAATATTGTCGGGTCGGTCCCTTCGACACTGAACTTCAGGGTTGAAGGCGGCAGAGTACTGCCCCCGGAGAAGGTGGTTTTTCCGGCGTCCAGCGACAGCGCGCCGCTAAACGTCGGCTGTGCCGCGTCCCGCACCCACACGATCGGTTCATCCATTACCAGACGCGGGTTTTCCACCTTCATTGTGCCGTATTGCAGATGGTCAAATCCGGTCGAGAGATCGAAAAGTCTCAGGGTGTTGTCGTGCCACTCCCCTTTGCCCGCGACATCCCAAAGCGCATGCATCGGCGTAAAACTGCCTTTGCCCCAATACCGCCACTGCCAGCGACCGGCATCAGGAAGAAAATCATTTGCCAGACCATCAAGGTGCAACTCAAAGCCGCCCATCTGGTTTTCATGCGCTCGTAAAATGGCCTGTAGACGCCCATCCACACCGCGCTGTGTCACTTTAACGCCAGCCAATGGCCAGCGAATTTCGTCAATATCGAGTGAGTCGATGACGCGGCCACGGGAACGCAGCAGCGCGCCAGGTTCAAAAGCCAGCCGCGGATCGTTCAGACTGCCGCTGAGTTTGGCGGGTAACATCGCATAAAAAATCAGGTCGCCCTGCTTCGCCTCGCCGGTTAACTGTAACGGCATATCGCTGTTATCCATGCTGAGCGTACCGGGCCCCAGGGTTAACACCGCATTCCCTTTGCCAGCTTCACCTTGCGTCAGAATATTCAGACGCCCACTCACCACGGCATTTTCCACACCGGCCTGCCAGTTTTCGACTTTCACCCCCAGACGCCCACTTAACGGGAACCCCTGATACGGCCAGCTCCAGCGACCGTCACTGATAGTCAATTGCTGACGCGTTATTTCCCATGGCAGATCAAGAAGCGGATCGGCCGCATCCCGTGCCATCACGATCAGTTGTCCGCTATTTTCTTGCCATTCCAGTTCCGCATCCACAAGCGTTGGTTCCTGCGGTAAACTGAGCGTTGCGACCGCATGCCCGCTCACTGGCAGCCCGTCAGGAACCAGCGGCATCGTAAATTCCCCAACCAGTTTTACCGGCGGTTGCCCTTCAAATGCCGCGACGTCCAGTTCATTTACCGTCAGATTTTGCCCATGCAGACGGCCCTGGAATTTGACCTTTTCACCCTGATAACTCACCTGCTGAATGGCAGACGTCAGCGAGAGCGACAGCTTGCCCTGCCACTCCTGCCACGGAGAGAGAATGAGTTTATCGATGTTAATCCAGGTGTTGGGCAGCATGGATTGCCATTCCGCCAGCGTTTTAGGCGCGACGGGCGATGGCTCCGTCTGCGGAAGTTTGGCCAGACAGGCGGAATCCAGTTCAAGACTACCGACGTTCAGCAGCCAACGGCTGGGATGCGACAAATCTGCCTGGGTGATACGTGCGAGCGGGCAATCATCGACCAGGTAGCGGAGTTCGGGAATATGCAGTCCGTGCCGGGTAAGCCGCGGACTCTCATCCATCGCAATGCGCGTACCGACCGGCAACCAGATGCCCGCCAGCGTCGGAACCCACAGGCCCAGCGTCATCAACAACGTCAGTGGCACAAGGGTCAACAATAATAGTAGCGCCAATACGGCTTTATATTTACCCTTCATGGGTAGTTAATATCCTGATTTAGCAAAAATTTAAGCCGGTTTCGGCTTGTATTGTGGCATGTTTAGCTAAGCATGCCCACATTAAGAATCGGTGCCACCAAAACATACAGATTATCTATAAATAGTGAGCTACTCATAAAATAATATTTAATTCAATGAGATAGGTGGTGATTTGATATGCCCGCTGTGACGCGTGCCGTCAGGGATGATTTCAACACAGAAGCGGAAAATGTAGGCTCAATGATGCCTCAGCTGTCCATCACTATGGTTAGCATAACCCCTCCCGATATCTGATACCTGTATAAGCGTAGCTGTCTGGATGTGGTTTAGCTGGCTTTTTAACCACGTTATGTTTACCGGACGTTGAGCTGGATGAAAATTATCCAGTTGTTGAAAACGAGTAACCTGCCCACACTAACAACAGATGCGTCGAAATCATTCATTACGTCTATGACTATCAATAATTTTTTAGATTTTGTAAAATAATTTTAGTTGAATTAATGTGACGTCAAAATCACTGGAGAAAGTCTTATGAAACTCGCCATCTATAGTACAAAACAGTACGACAAGAAGTATCTGCAGCAGGTTAACGAGGCTTTTGGTTTTGAACTTGAATTTTTTGACTTTCTGTTGACGGAAAAGACGGCCAAAACAGCCCACGGCTGCGAAGCCGTGTGTATTTTCGTCAACGACGATGGCAGCCGCCCTGTTCTGGAAGAGCTGAAAAAGCACGGTGTGAAATACATCGCGCTGCGCTGCGCCGGGTTCAATAACGTCGATCTGGACGCCGCGAAAGAGTTGGGCTTGCAGGTTGTACGTGTTCCTGCCTATTCACCTGAAGCCGTCGCCGAACATGCAATCGGTATGATGATGACGCTGAACCGCCGTATTCACCGCGCGTATCAACGCACCCGTGACGCCAACTTTTCTCTGGAAGGCCTGACCGGTTTTACCATGTACGGCAAAACCGCCGGGGTGATTGGTACCGGTAAAATCGGTATTGCCGCACTGCGGATCCTGAAAGGGTTTGGTATGCGCCTGCTGGCGTTTGATCCGTATCCCAGCGCCGCCGCCCTTGAGTTAGGGGTGGAATATGTCGATCTTAAAACACTGTTTGCGGAGTCTGATGTTATTTCCCTGCACTGCCCGTTAACACCGGAAAATTATCATCTGCTCAATCACGAAGCCTTTGAGCAAATGAAAAATGGCGTGATGGTCATCAACACCAGCCGTGGTGCGCTGATTGATTCTCAGGCAGCAATCGATGCGCTGAAAAACCAGAAGATCGGTTCCCTGGGTATGGACGTGTATGAAAATGAACGCGACCTGTTCTTTGAAGATAAGTCCAATGACGTGATTCAGGATGATGTGTTCCGTCGTTTGTCAGCCTGCCATAACGTCCTGTTCACCGGGCATCAGGCATTCCTGACTGCCGAAGCGTTGACCAGCATTTCTGAAACAACCTTGCAGAATCTGGCACAAATCGCCAAAGGCGAAACCTGCCCGAACGCCCTTTTCTAATCATTCCGCTCCCCTGTCCCCCAGGGGAGCATTTTCAGATAACCCTCAATGATAAATCTGGCGATATCATTATCATCATGAATGCAATCCCGTCACGAACGTAGAGAAAGTTAATGAAGAAAATTGTCACGCTGATTGCGCTCAGCATGCTTATGGCTGGCTGTGTGAGCAATGGAAAAATTTCCGTCAATCGCGAACAGTTACAGCACCACCGTTTTGTTTTACAGAGCGTCAATGGCAAGCCGGTAACCGTCGCCAATACCCTACCCGAATTAAGTTTCGGTGAAAATATGACGGTATCGGGAAAAATGTGTAATCAGTTCCACGGTCAGGGCAAGCTGTCCGACGGAGAATTGAAAGTGAAAGACATGGCAATGACACGCATGATGTGCGCCGATCCACAGCTTAACGCGCTCGACGGCATCGTCAGCGAGATGTTTAAGCAAGGCGCACAGGTCGATCTGACTGCTGACCAGTTAACACTGGCTACGGCAGAACAAACGTTGATGTTTAAACTGGCGGATTTAATGTAGTAAAAGCAGTGACTCAATAATTCCCACAGCTTCCGGCGGCAAGCGACTGCTCACTACAGCGTTTGCCGTTGGGTAATGCACACATCCCGATAGCAGAACCATCCAGTTGACGAGCAACGGATAGCGAACCGCCAATCATGGCACAATTGGCTTCTCCGGAACTGGACATTGCTGCCTTCATACCCGGTGCAACGTGTGCGGCCGTTGCCTGCTGAACAGGTTCACTGCTGCAAGCCGATAATAATAACGCGGCACATCCTACCCAAAACGCTGCGCGCATCTTACTCCCCTCTGAATATTAACCAAACGACACAGCCATAAATAATAGGCAGCGGAAACACTGCCGTCGAGAGGCAAAATGCGCATTTATGCGTGCTGTTTACATTTTCTGGCAATTTTTTGGCTACTCCTTTGATCAAACCATTCATTCTGTTTATTCCAGGGACACAAAAGCGAAAATGTGCCTGAAAGCCTTTTGCTAAAATAAAAGAATAATTACAGGACTCGCTACTGTTTTGCGAGTCCCTCTTTTTGCGCAATGTAAGGGTGTCAGTATGCAAACAATTGACGGTAATGGTGCGGTTGCTTCGGTCGCCTTTCGTACCAGCGAGGTTATCGCCATCTACCCGATTACACCGAGTTCGACGATGGCTGAACAGGCAGACGCCTGGGCCGGGAACGGGCTTAAAAACGTCTGGGGAGATACACCTCGCGTCGTAGAAATGCAGTCAGAAGGCGGCGCAATCGCGACCGTTCACGGCGCATTGCAGACCGGTGCACTCTCAACGTCGTTTACCTCATCGCAGGGCCTACTGTTGATGATCCCAACGCTGTACAAACTGGCCGGTCAGTTGACGCCATTTGTGCTGCACGTCGCCGCGCGTACCATTGCTACTCATGCGCTGTCTATCTTCGGTGACCATTCCGACGTAATGGCAGTGCGTCAGACAGGCTGCGCTATGCTCTGTGCCAGCAGCGTCCAGGAAGCACAGGATTTCGCGCTGATTTCACACATCGCCACGCTGAAAAGCCGTGTCCCTTTTATTCATTTCTTTGATGGTTTCCGCACATCGCATGAAATCAATAAAATTGTGCCCCTGGCAGATGACACGATCCTCAGCCTGATGCCGCAAGCTGAAATTGATGCGCATCGTGCCCGCGCGCTGAACCCAGAACATCCCGTTATTCGCGGGACATCTGCCAACCCGGACACTTACTTCCAGTCACGCGAAGCGACGAACCCATGGTACAACGCGGTTTACGATCACGTAGAACAGGCGATGAACGATTTCGCCACGGCGACAGGCCGTCAGTACCAGCCATTTGAGTATTACGGTCATCCACAGGCGGAGCGTGTCATTATCCTGATGGGTTCCGCGATTGGTACCTGCGAAGAAGTCGTCGAAGAGTTACTTGCTCGTGGAGAGAAAGTTGGCGTCCTGAAAGTTCGACTGTTCCGCCCCTTCTCCGCCAGACATTTACTACAGGCATTACCAGAAACTGCGCGTAGCGTTGCCGTTCTGGATCGCACCAAAGAGCCTGGCGCCCAGGCAGAACCGTTGTATCTGGATGTGATGACCGCGCTGGCCGAAGCCTTTAACTGCGGTGAGCGTGAAACGTTACCGCGCGTCATTGGCGGGCGCTATGGCCTTTCCTCGAAAGAGTTCGGCCCGGACTGTGTGATGGCAGTATTTAATGAACTGAGCAGCGCCAGGCCCAAATCGCGTTTTACGGTCGGTATTTATGACGACGTCACCAATTTGTCACTGCCACTGCCGGAAAACACCCTGCCCGGCACCGCAAAACTCGAAGCCCTGTTTTACGGGCTGGGTAGTGACGGTAGCGTGTCGGCCACCAAAAACAATATCAAGATTATCGGTAACTCCACGCCGTGGTACGCGCAGGGCTATTTCGTCTATGATTCGAAAAAAGCAGGTGGCCTGACCGTTTCTCACCTGCGCGTCAGTGAGCAACCTATCCGTTCGGCGTATCTGGTATCACAAGCTGATTTTGTCGGCTGCCATCAGTTGCAGTTTATCGATAAATATCAAATGGCCGAGCGTCTGAAGCCTGGCGGTATTTTCCTGCTCAATACGCCGTACAGCGTGGATGAAGTCTGGACTCGCCTGCCACAGGAAGTTCAGGCGATACTGAATCAGAAGAAAGCCCGTTTCTATGTGATTAATGCGGCCAAAATCGCGCGTGAGTGCGGTCTGGCTGCACGTATTAACACCGTCATGCAGATGGCGTTTTTCCATCTGACGCAAATCTTACCAGGTGACAGCGCCCTGGCTGAACTGCAAGGTGCAATTGCCAAAAGCTACAGCAGCAAAGGGCAGGATCTCGTTGAACGTAACTGGCAGGCGCTGGCGCTGGCACGTGAATCCGTCGCCGAAGTGGCACTGCAACCGGTTGATCCGCACAGCGCCAACCGCCCGCCAGTGGTTTCTGATGCCGCGCCCGATTTTGTAAAAACAGTGACAGCAGCGATGCTCGCAGGTCTCGGCGATGCCCTGCCCGTTTCAGCGTTACCGCCGGACGGTACCTGGCCGATGGGCACCACGCGCTGGGAAAAACGCAATATCGCCGAAGAAATTCCTATCTGGAAAGAAGATCTGTGTACACAGTGTAACCATTGCGTTGCCGCCTGTCCGCACTCGGCCATTCGTGCCAAAGTGGTATCACCAGAAGCGATGGAAAACGCCCCTGCCAGCCTGCATTCGTTGGATGTGAAATCACGCGATATGCGCGGTCAGAAGTACGTACTGCAGGTTGCACCTGAAGATTGCACCGGCTGTAATCTGTGCGTCGAAGTGTGCCCGGCGAAAGACAGGCAGAATCCTGAGATCAAGGCCATCAATATGATGTCTCGCCTTGAACATGTTGAAGAAGAAAAAGTGAATTATGACTTCTTCCTCAATCTGCCGGAGATCGATCGCAGCAAGCTGGAGCGCATTGATATCCGAACATCTCAGTTGATTACCCCACTGTTTGAATATTCCGGAGCCTGTTCTGGTTGCGGTGAAACGCCGTATATCAAACTCCTTACGCAGCTGTACGGCGATCGTATGCTGATCGCCAACGCCACTGGCTGTTCATCAATTTATGGCGGTAACCTGCCATCAACGCCGTATACCACCGATGCCAATGGCCGTGGACCGGCGTGGGCGAACTCACTGTTTGAAGATAACGCCGAGTTTGGTTTGGGCTTCCGTCTGACGGTAGATCAGCATCGTGTGCGCGTCATGCGTTTACTGGAACAGTTTGCCGACAAAATCCCGGCTGAGCTGAATGACGCTCTGCACACGGAAGCAACACCAGAAGTCCGTCGTGAGCAAGTTGCCGCGTTGCGCCAGCATCTGCAGGGTGTCGAAGGCGCACAGCAGTTACTGACCGACGCCGATGCGCTGGTGGAGAAATCCATCTGGCTGATTGGTGGTGATGGCTGGGCCTATGACATAGGCTTTGGTGGTCTGGATCATGTTTTAAGCCTGACCGAGAACGTTAACATTCTGGTACTGGATACCCAGTGTTACTCCAACACTGGCGGACAAGCGTCAAAAGCCACACCGCTCGGTGCCGTGACTAAATTCGGCGAGCATGGTAAACGCAAGGCCCGCAAAGATCTTGGTGTCAGTATGATGATGTACGGCCATGTATACGTTGCACAGATCTCGTTGGGCGCACAGCTAAACCAGACGGTGAAAGCAATTCAGGAAGCGGAGTCTTATCCGGGCCCATCGTTGATTATTGCGTACAGCCCTTGTGAAGAACATGGCTACGATCTCGCGCTGAGCCACGATCAGATGCGTCAGCTCACCGCAACCGGGTTCTGGCCATTGTATCGCTTTGACCCGCGTCGTGCAGATGAAGGCAAATTGCCGCTGGCATTGGATTCTCGTCCACCATCAGATGCGCTGGCTGAAACATTGCTTAATGAGCAGCGATTCCGTCGTCTGAATGCTCAACAACCCGACGTTGCGGAGCAATTGTGGAAAGACGCAACGGCTGACTTGCAAAAACGCTACGATTTCCTGGCGCAATTGGCAGGAAAAGCAGAAAAGAGCAGCACAGATTAATACGCTCAGTGAGGTATTAATCTGGAGTCAAAAAAAAAGCCCGAACACTTGTTCGGGCTTGTCAATTTATTCGCTGGGTAGTGAGCATTCCTGCCAACAGACCAACGAAAATAAATTAAATCGTGACAATAAAGGCATATAACCTGCGCAGAATAGCGCAATAAGATTCTCTTGTATAATTTTTAATTTATATACTTCCACAATAAAACATTCATGATAATTATCATCATTTCAGCAGAATTATTTATTTAAGGTTTTACTTAAGGCGTAACAATTCATATTTATCTCTTTACGGAACTTCTCCTTTAGCATGTTTTTACTCCCTACACGGGTAGTCACAGGTTAATAAAAAAACTAAAGGATTATTTCAATGAACAGAAAAGTATTGGCACTTGTCATTCCTGCATTGTTAGCTGCTGGCGCAGCTCACGCTGCTGAAGTTTATAATAAAGACGGCAACAAATTAGATCTCTACGGAAAAGTTGATGGCTTGCGTTATTTTTCTGATGACGCTAACAGTGATGGCGATCAAACTTATATGCGTATGGGTTTCAAAGGCGAAACTCAGGTTAACGATATGATCACCGGCTATGGCCAGTGGGAATATCAGATTCAGGCTAACGGCACCGAAGGTGATAAAGGCGATTCCTGGACTCGTCTGGCCTTCGCTGGTATTAAAGTGGGTGATTACGGTTCATTCGACTACGGTCGTAACTACGGCGTTATGTATGATGTGGAGGGCTGGACCGATATGCTGCCGGAATTCGGCGGTGACTCCTACACCAAAGCCGACAACTTCATGACCGGCCGTGCAAACGGCGTAGCAACCTACCGTAATACCGATTTCTTCGGTCTGGTTAACGGTTTGAACGTGGCGCTGCAATACCAGGGCGCGAACGAAAATCAGTCGCCAGAGCAGGAAGGCACCAATAACGGTGGCGCCGATCGTAACATGAAGAATTCCAACGGTGACGGCTTCGGTATTTCCTCTACCTATGACTTGGGTATGGGCGTAAGCTTCGGTGCGGCATATACTTCTTCTGACCGTACGAACGAGCAGGTTAACGATTCTACTGCGGGTGGTGATAAAGCTGACGCATGGACAGTTGGTCTGAAATATGATGCGAACAACATCTATCTGGCAACCATGTACTCCGAAACCCGGAATATGACCCCTTACGGCGGCTCAGACGGTAGTAATAATACTATTGCCAACAAAACTCAGAACTTTGAAGTGACTGCGCAATACCAGTTCGATTTTGGCCTGCGTCCGGAAGTTTCTTTCCTGATGTCTAAAGGTCAGGATCTGGGTGTAAACGGATCTGATGGCGACCAGGATCTGGTTAAATATGCCTCTGTAGGTGCGACTTACTACTTCAACAAAAACTTCTCCACCTACGTTGATTACAAAATCAACCTGTTGGATGAAGACAAAGACTTCTACACCCAAAACGATATCTCTACCGATGACGTTGTAGCACTGGGTATGGTTTACCAGTTCTAATCTGTCAGCCCGCTGGAAACAGCGGGCTACTCTTGTTTCCCCGCATCACAATTCCGTTTTATGTAGATCAAAACATTATATCTATTGCGTTAAAACACACCTTTGATAGATGATATCTTGCATTAATACCTGTAGTAGAGGATATCTGCAATGAATCATCACCCTGTTAAATCATCCCGTATTGCATCCGTCGGCTATGACGAATCCTCTCGCACACTTGAAATTCGCTTTCATCAACTGACTACATTGCAGTATCAACATGTCCCTGCGCGTATTTTTCGTGATTTCCTGACTGTGGTATCGAAAGGCCGATTTTATGATGGGGTTATAAAAGGGAAATTTCCTGAAATCAAAATAAAGTGATGCCAAAATGTGATCTTTGTCATTGTACATAAAGTGCCATTACGCGGTAAGCTTTAGGTGGATACTTAAACAGGAGGTTTTATGAACAGAACGATTCTTGTACCCATCGATATTTCAGACTCAGAATTAACTCAACGTGTTATTGCCCATGTTGAAGCAGAGGCAAAAATTGACGATGCCCAGGTCCATTTTTTGACCGTTATTCCGTCACTGCCCTATTACGCTTCTTTGGGACTGGCCTACTCGGCAGAGTTACCGGCCATGGACGATCTGAAAGCCGAAGCGAAATCTCAACTGGAAGAGATTATCAAGAAGTTCAATATCCCAATGGACAGAGTGCATGTTCACGTTGCTGAAGGTGCACCAAAAGATAAAATCCTGGAGATCGCCAGGAAATTACCTGCAGATATGGTCATTATTGCGTCACACCGACCGGACATCACCACTTATCTGCTGGGCTCTAACGCCGCAGCCGTGGTGCGTCACGCGGAGTGTTCAGTTCTGGTGGTTCGCTAAGCTGTCTGGCCCGCACACCGTTGCGGGCTTTTTGTTTATCCCTCTTTTACCCCGCGATTCCTGACTTAACAGTGCTGACATTTTTCCCGACTATCCGTACCATACACGCCACAGTTTTTATAGCAGACTTTTTAGTGGCTTCGGCAGATCAATTCATCGTCATTTGCCCATATCAGCGATGTTCAACTCAATATGAGCAAATGAGTCGATACATGGTCAGAGCATATTTTCCATGAACTGAGCTCGCATACTCGCTTCGAAGGGAATTATGTCGACTTTAGCAATATTTAACTTCTGGAATGGGTCCTGGTGAAGACGTTCTTCTAATGCTTCAATACTGTCGCATTTCGCAAGTATGACCCCACCATTACGAGGAATTCTTCTTCCTGATGCCAAAAACACGCCGTCTTCGTAACCTTTTTTAAGCCACTCAACATGCGCTGGAATTTGAGAGTCAACTTCTTCTAGCGGTTTTACATAAGTTAAAACAACAACATAAATGATACTCATCCTATAGTCCTTATAGAAGGAAGGTATTTGGATAGTATCACTGCGCAAAGTGAGGAGAAAGCGATCAAGCATTATTGAGAGTGCATCATCTCCATCCCGTACGATTCATGCTCTCGCCTCGCTCAACTGCAAGTGTAAAAGGAGGAATAAGAAGCCCACTTATGGACTGCCCCCCATGAAGCGGGCCGGTCATTTAATCAATCTTTGTGTATATAGCCGTTTGGTGGCGTTTTTTTCGAAAACTTTCAATGCGGAATTTTTGTCTTCGTATGGTTATTTTGAATTTTGTCGACCATGCTCTTTATAAATCCAGATAGGGCTCTTCTGACACCAGCCGCGTCGGGGGACTCACTCATGCCCGGGTATGCAAATGCGCAATTTTCTCATTCCAATCGCCGTTGCCATATCAATGTTTGTGTTAGGGGTTTTTATTCTGAATACACAACTATGGTATTCCGCGCAGACGGACAGTCTTGCGGGAGCTAAGTATGCTATAAAAAATATGAATATCATCCTGGATGAAGCTCACCTCGCCACCCGGACAGCAATAAACATCGCTAAGAACAGATGTAGTCTGGAAGAGCAATATCAACTCGGCACTGAAGCGGCCCTACTTCCGCATCTCCGGACTATCGTTATCCTCAGACATGGCAAGGTCTGGTGTTCATCACTACCTGGGAATCGTGTCCTGTTAGTAAACGTTGACTCATTACCCGATTCGCAGTTGCTTCTCGTACCGGCCAGGGGCACAGTAAACAATCTCCCTGTCCTGTTGTACCAGACGAACGTTGCCGACAATCGTATTGTAGTAACCATGAGCGATCGACATATACGTGATGCTTTGGATATTCCGCTGGAAGGTATTTCGTATTCACTAAAAGTAGGAAATAGCGCTCTTGGAAGATCCGGTGACGTCACGACAGAAAATGAAACCCTGAGTCACTTTCGTTTAGTTGACGCTCAAAACTACCCTTATAGTATTCAATACACCGCTCCTCCTGTTTTTAGCCTACCAAAACTCATCTACCGCGCTGGAGGGATCCTGCTCTTTTTATTGCTGATCTCCTGTCTTGCCGGTTACTTACTGGCTAAGTATCTCAATAAAAATACGTTGCCTGAAGAAGCGCTACGTTGGGCGATTTCGAAAGGTGAGGTAATCCCCTTCTATCAGCCCATCGTAAATGGTAAGGAAGGGACTCTACGCGGCGTTGAAGTACTGGCCCGGTGGAAACATCCGCAAGCCGGATATATTTCACCCGCATCATTTATACCGATAGCTGAAAAGTCAGGGTTAATTGTTCCGCTGACACAAAGCCTGATGACCCAGGTTGCGAACGATATGAACGCCATTGCCAGCAAATTGCCTGAGGGCTTTCACGTTGGGATAAACTACAGCGCTTCGCACATTGCTACTCCCACATTCGTGGAAGAATGCATTAACTATAAAGGCAGTTTCTGCAGGCAAGATTTGAACCTGGTCATTGAAGTCACAGAACGAGAGCATCTGGATGTTAATGAAAGCATTGTTCAGACCTTAAATGTGCTGCATGAAAATGGCTTTGCCATTGCTCTGGATGATTTCGGGACAGGGTACTCAGGACTTTCTTATTTGCATGACCTGCATATCGATTACATCAAAATCGACCAGAGCTTTGTCAGCCGGGTCACTGAGCATGAAGATTCGACCAGAATACTGGATTCAGTATTAGATCTGGCGCGTAAACTCAACATCAGTATTGTTGCCGAAGGTGTAGAAACGCAGGAGCAACTTAACTACCTCAACCGGAACAACATCACCTTTTTACAGGGATACTATTTTTTTAAGCCAGTCCCCTTTACTGAGTTGATAAGAATTCTGCTGTCTAAGTCTAAAACTAAGGTAATTTAAGCAAAAACCCAAGACGTTAACCTCGGGCTCAAAAACTCATTTACTGCCAGTGCATACAACAATGGCACAATATCAGATTTACACGAAATACCTGCTAATTAGTTCACTTCTGCAATACCCTGCTGATAATTTGGCCGGGTTCTCAAAAAATGCCTGGAACTAAAACGGGTCTATTTACAGCTGCACTGGATGCACTCAACGCTCAGCGTGAAGTGATTGCCCTACAGCCAGTGTTCCACCATAGAGAGTACGGTAAGACCGAAAACCAACGCGTACACTTTGTTTTTATGCCCCGGATGCGAAAAGGAGAGCAAAAACCTTACTACTCTATGAGTAGCATCGGTGCGAGATGGAACGCCGCTGTAAAACGTGCTGGTATTCGTCGCCGTAATCCGTACCATACGCGGCATACTTTTGCCTGCTGGCTGTTATCGGCTGGAGCAAACCCATCATTTATAGCTAATCAGATGGGGCATGAAAACGCGCAAATGGTGTACGACGCCTACAGTACATGGATTGAAAAAATGAATGGCGATCGGGTTGCAATGTTGAATAACAAACTCGCCCTGTGATGGAAGTTTGCCCCTTATATGCTCCTTTTGGTTTTTGAGAACGGTAATAATGCAAGATAATCAACAAGTTACAAAGAAAGAACAATACAACCTGAACAAATTACAGAAACGCCTGCGCCGTAATGTGGGTGAAGCTATTGCCGATTTCAATATGATAGAAGACGGCGATCGCATTATGGTGTGTCTTTCCGGTGGGAAAGATAGCTACACCATGCTGGAAATCCTGCGGAATTTGCAGCAAAGCGCCCCGATCAGTTTCTCGTTGGTCGCCGTAAATTTGGATCAAAAACAACCGGGCTTCCCGGAGCACATCCTGCCGGAGTATCTGGAACAACTGGGTGTTGAGTATAAAATTGTCGAAGAAAATACCTACGGGATCGTCAAAGATAAAATCCCTGAAGGCAAAACGACCTGCTCACTCTGTTCCCGACTGCGCCGCGGCATTTTGTACCGCACGGCAACCGAATTAGGTGCGACCAAAATTGCGCTGGGACACCATCGCGACGACATCCTGCAAACACTGTTTTTAAACATGTTCTACGGCGGAAAAATGAAAGGTATGCCGCCTAAGCTGATGAGCGATGATGGTAAGCATATTGTGATCCGTCCGCTGGCCTATTGCCGCGAAAAAGATATTGAGCGTTTCTCTGAAGCGAAAGGATTCCCGATTATTCCGTGCAACCTGTGTGGTTCACAGCCTAACCTGCAACGTCAGGTGATCGCTGATATGCTGCGTGACTGGGACAAGCGCTATCCAGGTCGTATTGAAACGATGTTCAGTGCGATGCAGAATGTGGTGCCTTCTCACCTGAGCGATATCAATCTGTTCGATTTTAAAGGCATCAAACACGGCTCAGAAGTGGTAGATGGCGGTGATCTGGCATTCGATCGTGAAGAGATCCCACTGCAACCTGCAGGATGGCAGCCGGAAGAAGATGAAAACCAGTTAGATGAATTGCGTCTGAACGTGGTGGAAGTGAAGTAATGTAGAGAATGCCGGATACGACGTAAATGCCGTATCCGGCCTACTGCAGAGCACCATCAGGCACTCCTGCGGACATTTATTTTAATAGACGAACCCGGCAATTCTTGCCTTTGATCTTACCGTTCTGCAGTTGCTTCCACGCTTTATGTGCCACAGACTGGCGAACGGCCACGTAGACATGCGCCGGATGAACGGCAATCTTGCCGATATCTGCCCCGTCCAGACCAATATCTCCGGTCAACGCCCCTAATACATCACCAGGCCGCATTTTAGCTTTTTTACCGCCATCGATGCACAGCGTCACCATCTCAGCTTCCAGCGGCAGAATTGAGCCATTACCTGGTGCAGGTAGCCAGTTCAGCTTCAGTTGCAGCATCTCGGACAGAATATTGGCACGTTGCGCTTCTTCCGGCGCACAGAAGCTAATCGCCAGGCCACTGTTACCCGCACGGGCAGTACGTCCAATACGGTGTACATGAACTTCCGGATCCCATGCCAGTTCAAAGTTAACCACCAGCTCGAGCGATTTAATATCCAGGCCACGCGCCGCCACATCGGTGGCAACCAGAACACGAGCGCTGCCGTTGGCAAAACGTACCAGCGTCTGGTCCCGATCTCGTTGCTCAAGATCGCCATGAAGCGATAAGGCGCTTTGCCCTGCTGCGTTCAGTGCATCACAAACAGCCTGGCAGTCTTTTTTGGTGTTACAGAAAACCACACATGATGCCGGCTGATGCTGGCTAAGCAATTTTTGCAACAGCGGAATTTTGCCGTGTGAGGAGATTTCAAAGAATTGTTGTTCAATCGCTGGCAACGCATCGACTGTATCAATCTCAATCGTTAACGGATTGTTCTGCACGCGACCACTGATCGCGGCAATCGCTTCCGGCCAGGTTGCGGAAAACAGCAATGTCTGACGTGACGCTGGCGCAAAACGGATCACGTCATCAATTGCATCACTAAATCCCATATCCAGCATCCGGTCGGCTTCATCCATCACCAGTGTATTCAACGCCTCAAGGGAGACAGTACCTTTTTGCAGGTGATCGAGTAAACGCCCCGGCGTGGCAACAATAATATGTGGGGCATGTTGCAGAGAATCACGCTGCGCGCCAAAGGGCTGACCACCGCACAGCGTTAAAATTTTGGTATTTGGCAGAAAACGCGCCAATCGACGCAATTCACCGGCGACCTGGTCAGCCAGTTCGCGTGTCGGGCACAATACCAGCGACTGAGTCTGAAAAAGCGCAGCATCAATATGCTGTAACAGGCCAAGACCAAACGCGGCCGTTTTGCCACTGCCGGTTTTTGCCTGCACGCGAACATCTTTTCCTGCCAGGATTGCCGGCAACGCGGCAGCCTGAACAGGCGTCATTTCAAGATAACCCAGCTCATTAAGATTCTCGAGTTGGGCGGCAGGCAAAACATTCAGGGTTGAAAAAGCGGTCACAATTTAATCTCGCGGTAAAAACTCACATTCAGCAGGCGCGTATCCTCGCAGATCTGCGCCCGTGATGCGACAATTTAATCGGTTCTTCATCCGGTGACGGGTCTGGCATAGGTTGCGGACGAGGTATGGAATCGGGAATCGGAACCGGATCGGTGGGGACAGTATCGGAATGGGGGCGTTGCAACGGCAACGGGGCGAATAAGCAGGTCATATTACCCTCCAGTGATTCAGACTGACCCTTTTAGGGTAGACGCTGGTTTCCTGCAGGCAAAAAAAAGCCGACTAATCTAAGTCGGCGTCGTACGAATCAATTGTGCTATGCAGTAATTCAAAAAAGGAAGTAAGACAATATGGAGCGCAACGCCCATCGCTTGACGTTGCATTCACCTGCGAGAGAGATATTGCCCCGAATAGGTAGATGGTTTATTGACCTCGCTCAAAAACTTCGCCGTTTTCACTCACGAAAGTCGCTAAAAAACGTAGTTGTTACAACCATTTACTACGATGCAACCATAAAGTAACACCACCAATCAGGACAACTAACAGAATACAGAATAGTGAAAAGCCAAACTGCCAGCCGCCACCGGGAATCCCCCCAAGATTGACGCCAAACAGTCCGGTTAAAAATGTGCTGGGAAGAAAAACCATTGCCATCAACGACATAGTATAAGTTCTTCGCGCCAGAGACTCCTGCATAACCTGAGCAATTTCATCCGCCATAATGCCCGTCCGGGCGATACACGCGTCGATCTCATCCAGCCCTCTTCCCAACCTGTCGGCGATATCCTGCATCCGACGTCGGTGATCGTCAGTCATCCACGGTAAGCGTTCACTCGCCAGACGCGCATAAACGTCGCGTTGAGGAGCCATATAGCGTCGCATAACAATAAGTTGTTTGCGCAGCAATGCCAGAAAACCACGAGGCGGGATCTGCTGGTCCAACAGGTTGTCTTCCAGATCGATAATTTTGTCATGCAATTGTTCGATAAACTCACTGGCATGATCGGTTAAGGCATCACAAACATCCACAAGCCAGCTACCACAATCAGACGGTCCTGTCCCCTCCTGCAAGTCACCCACCACATCATCCAGTGCCAGCACTTTACGCTGGCGCGTTGAGACAATCAGGCGTTCGTCCATATATAAGCGCATGGCGACAAGCTGATCAGGGCGTTCGTCGGTGCTGCCATTAATACAGCGTAACGTAATCAGCGTCCCTTCCCCGACCCGGCTTACGCGTGGGCGAGTACTTTCTCCCGCCAGCGCATCACGCACATTATTAGGAAGCAGAGGCGTTGTCGCCAGCCATTGCGCGCTATCAGAATGGGTGTAATTAAGATGCAGCCAGCACGGATGCGTGCTGTCAATAACATCGTTGTCTTCCAGCGGTTTTACGCCACCGCGACCATCCAGCAGCCAGGCAAACACGGCATCCGGCACATTAACTTCAGTTCCCTTAATGGCTTCCACAGCGCCTCCATAAACATTCAAACTTTTCGTTAGTCTAGTCTTCAGTATATGTTAAGCAATATCGTATTGTCCCATTATGCTGAAATGATTCATAAAAGTGTTCAAGAAAATGAAAAGCGCCGACGGGTTCGGCGCTGTTGCCAGCAGATGTTGAATCTTAAAATGAAGAACCGTATTTAACCCGTTGGCGTAGTCCGGAGACGGAGGAATCTCGATGCAAAAGCGTGGTTGTTTCGACAGATATGTTATTACTTAAGCGAAATTTATGTGTGCGTGACAGAAGATCATTCACCTGGCTTTTCAGGATACCGGACGAATCAGATAACTCATCGACCATACTGACATTACTTTGCGTCACGTTTTCCAGTTCGGTCAGAGCCTGGGTAATTCTGATGATCCCATTTTCCTGTTCCCGTGTGGTTGTTAATATCTCCGCCATCAGCTGATTTAATTGCCCTGCGCCACCCACAATATCCTGCATGTTCTTTTCGGCTTCACGTACAACCGCCGCACCCTGCTGGACATTGTGATGCGTTTCATCGATAAGCCGTTTAATACTTTTTGCCGCTTCTGCGCTACGATGTGCCAATATTCTCACTTCACCTGCAACGACAGAAAAACCTTTACCATGTTCGCCGGCTCTCGCCGCCTCAACCGCCGCATTCAATGCCAGAATATTCGTCTGGAATGCAATACCATCGATTAATGCGATAATTTCAGTCATCTGCTGGGCGCAGTCGGTGATCGAGCGCATATTGGTAGCGACCTGCACCATTAAATCGCCTCCCTGACGAGCAGATTGTGTCGCAATATTTGCCTGGGCGCTCGCCATTTGCGTATTCTCTGCATTGTTGCGTGTACTAACCGCTATCTCATCCATATTCGCAGCTGTTTGCATTAACGCGCCAGACTGCTGTTCCGTTTTTACTGACAATTCGGCACTACGCTCTGCGAGCTGTTCAGAAAGCGTCATCACGGTACGCGAAGAGGTTCTGATCTCACTGACTAAGGTGGAAATGTTACTTGCCAGACTGTTAATTCCCGGAATAAGTCTGCCAGCACAGTTATTTCCGAACTCAGGAATACTCATCGCCAGATTCCCTGCGGTCACCTCTTCAATGCTTTCTTTTACCGTATTAATCGGCACGACGAGATATTTTGTCATATACCACCATAAATATAATAGTGAAATAGTACAAACCACATCGGTGCCAATAATGACATCAAAACCTGCAGATAATATTACCTCAACGATATTGAGGGCAACTATGGTACATACCAGAAATAAAATAATAAACGTCCTGACGCTTATATTATTTAACATTTTAATCCTGCCTGCCAAAGAATAACGCGGAGTATTATTTTTTATAGCACCTGCAATGCAGATTGCCATTCCGCGATACCGAAAGTTCCACTTTTAATGAGAGCATGTCGCCTTTTCACTTAAGGCACTCTATCACACCACCAGTTTACATTAGTCTGGTTGTTTATCCTGCATAACCTGGCGTTCACGCCAGTTGCCAGACTATTGTCACTCAGTGCCCAACGTGAACAAAAATACGCCAAATCATAAATATGGTGAATGTTTTCATAAGCGAGCATCACATATTCCACTGTTATAGCGACTCAGACTAATACTGTTGACAGGAAAATAACAACGCGTCTGGTTTTACCAGGTTAACTGGACAGAATCTGCTAGATTTATCATCACGGTTTTTTATCGATGGGTAGTAAGATGTTGCACGTGTCGTGGGACCCTGTACTGATTGGGATTTCCTTTGTTGTCGCATTCATTGCTTCGTTTATTGCCCTCGATAGCGCAGGGAAAGTGGCGATCTCCAGTCGTCGGGAATCGACTTTCTGGCGTTTATCTGGCGGGGCAACGCTGGGGATGGGGATCTGGTCGATGCATTTTATTGGCATGCTGGCCATGAAAATGAGTATGCCGATTAATTATCACTTTTCACTCACGGCATTTTCATTTTTGATCGCACTCATTTCCGCGACGCTTGCCATCAATATTGCAATATCAGGTCAAACGCTTTCGACCAGGCGGCTTATTGTTGCAACAAGCCTATTAAGCACCGGTGTTGTAACCATGCACTACGTTGGTATGGTCGCAATCGTTGAACATGTTGCTATCCACTGGCAGTTCTCACTCATTTTGCTTTCCGTGGTCATTGCCATTATCGCGTCAGGGATCGGTCTGTGGTTAGCTTTTCATTTGCGTCAAAATACCCGACGCGCATTAATAAACCGACTTATTGCCGCTCTGGTAATGGCACTGGCGATTGCCTCAATGCATTACACCGGGATGGGGGCGGCCACCTTCACTCATTTCGGACACACTACGCACGATGGACTGAGCACACTGGAACTCTCTATCTGGGTCTGCGCCGTCACGCTGGTGATTCTGGGTATTATGCTGGTCATTTCGATGGTAGATTCTCAGCTACGCACCTCAAGACTGGCCGATAATCTGCATCAACTGAACTGCCAGCTTGAGCACCAGGTCCACTTCGATGCGCTGACCGGCCTTGCCAATCGAACGCAAATAGACGCCTGCTTACAGACCTGCCTGCGTCATTCCAAACTGCATCAACAACACTTCGCCCTGGTCTTTATCGACCTTGACCGATTCAAAATCGTAAACGACACCTGGGGCCATCACATTGGCGATCAGTTGCTTATCGCCAGCACGCAACGCATATACAGCTGCCTTGATGACACAATGACGCTGGCGCGGCTGGGCGGTGATGAATTTATTCTGCTGGTGCCAAACAGCAACCGGGAAGCAATTTCGGTGCTGATGAGCGGCATTGCCAGCGCCGTCAAAGAACCTTTTACACTGTTTGGACATACCATCCGTGTTTCGCTAAGCGCGGGAAGCAGTCTTTATCCCGAACACGGCTCAACGTTACATGAGCTAAAAGTAAAAGCCGATACTGCGATGTATCATGTCAAACAGGCTGGCAGAAACGGCTGGGCGATATATACCCCAGAGATGGAGGCTATCGCTGATACGCCACCAACGTTCTTGCAGGAACTGTCACAAGCGCTTGAGCGGAATCAATTCGAATTATGGTATCAACCTAAATACACCGCCGGGGATCACTCTCTGACGGGTTTTGAAGCGTTGTTACGCTGGCATCATCCTGAACGCGGCATTTTGCTACCGGCTGAATTCCTGCCCGCACTTGAAGAAACGGGTCTGATTATTCCTGTCGGTACCTGGGTTCTCCAGCAGTCATGCCGTCAGTTATATCAATGGAAGTCACAAGGCCACACAGAGTGGACTCTTGCCGTTAATCTGTCACCGGCCCAGTTTGAACAACCTGATATTGTCGATATAGTTTGCAACACCCTGGCGCAATATCAGTTTTCACCAGCACATCTCACGCTGGAACTGACTGAAAGTACGGCACTTAAAAACTTAAAACGCAGCGTGGAGGTCCTGAACGCGTTTGCCGATTTGGGGATCACCGTTTCTATTGATGATTTTGGCACCGGTTATTCAAATATATTGATGCTGAAATCACTTCCGGCGCGAGAATTAAAAATAGACAGAATATTTGTCAAAGATATTAGTGAGAACAGCAAAAATACAAAAATCGTGTCTACTATTATTGACATAGCGCACTCTATGAATATGTGCGTTGTGGCGGAGGGTATCGAGACCCAGGAGCAGGAAACGCTGTTAACCCAAATGGGCTGCGGTGTGCTGCAAGGTTTCCTGTATGCGAAACCGCTGCCAGCACATAAAATCTATGAATTGATACAAACTGAAAACACCACAAAAGTAAAACCAACGGTACAACCATTGTCTCACCGACAATCAATAACATTGTGAGATTGCATAATTAAAAAAATTCGCCAATAAACCGGCAACACAGCATATGAAGATAACGGGATTATCGATGAGCATAAACGAGCTGCATTCACTGGATTTATTAACCATTCCGGTCTGGATCGTTTCGCCACATACCGAAGAACTGGTGTTCGCCAATACCGTTGCTCGGGAACTGATGCAGGCCCCGTGTTTCCCTCCTCTCAGAAAAGGCACATTTTCCACGCACGCACAAAATGATTTACCTATGTATCTCAGCGATTTGCGCAATCATCATGACATAGTGGAGATCCTCACGGTTTACCGCGAAAGCGAGGAAATCGCGCTGGCCTGTCGTTTGTCCATCAGAACGCTTCAGGATATAGGTGATGTTATCCTCTATGAAGGCATTGAAACACCGACAGCGCAAGGACTGAAAGCCAGTCGCTCAGCCACCTATCAGCGGAAAAAACAGGGATTCTATGCCCGTTTTTTCCAGACTAACTCAGCCCCCATGTTGCTTATCGATCCATCACGCGACGGATTGATTGTGGATGCAAACCTCAGTGCCCTGAATTTCTATGGCTATGATCATGACATGATGTGTCAGAAACATACCTGGGAAATCAATATGCTGGGGCGCCACATATTGCCGGTAATGCATAAAATTGCGCATCTACCTGGTGGCCATAAGCCTTTACATTTTGTCCACAGACTTGCTGATGGAAGCACCCGTCACGTACAAACCTATGCCGGTCCTATCGAAATCTACGGCAATAAGCTGATGCTGTGCATTATTCACGATATTACCGAGCAAAAACGTCTGGAACTGGAACTGGAACGTGCCGCCTTGCATGACGCTTTAACCGGGTTACTCAACCGGCGGCATTTTTATCAGATAACTGAGCCAGAACAGACACACACAACATCGTTAACGCAGGATTACAGTTTGCTGCTAATCGACACCGATCGGTTTAAAAGCATTAACGATCTTTTCGGGCATTTAAAAGGGGATGATGTACTTTGCGCGCTGTCACGCACCCTGGAATCTTGTGCAAGAAAAGACGATCTGGTTTTTCGTTGGGGGGGAGAAGAGTTTGTACTGCTTTTGCCACGAACGTCTTTAGATGCAGCCCTTAATCTCGCTGAAGTCATACGCGCGACGGTAGCCAAGGTGAGCCTCCCTGGCCTTCCCCGCTTTACCGTCAGTATTGGTGTGGCGCGACACGAAGCCAATGAAAGTATTGATGAGTTATTTAAGCGCGTGGACGACGCATTGTACAAAGCCAAAAATGAAGGCAGAAACAGAGTGTTGGCTGCCTGATGACTGCCCTGTCTAGCGACTACGTTTAGCGTGGCGCTCCCAGTTATCCCGTTTCGCCTGTACCGTTTTACGTAGCGCCACATAACATGCCCCGCTGCCGCCATGGTGCGGCAGTGCGGTGCAGAAGGCCTGCACATCATCAAACTCCGTTAACCAACGCGCGACGTAGCTACGAACGATGTTGGCATGAGAGTTATCATCACGCCCCTTACCGTGAATCACCAGGACGTTGCGCAACCCATCCTGCTGCGCCTGTAAAATAAAGCTAAATAGCATCTGGCGGCAGATTTCAACAGGCTGTCGCACAAGATTAAGGCTTGCTTGTTGCGGATATTTCCCGGTTCGCAGCTTGTCAGTCACGCCATGCTGTACCCCTTCGCGACGAAACGCCAGCGGGACGCTCAGCGGGACGATATCCAGAAAACCTGTCGAGAGAAAGTTATCCAGCTGCAGCGTATCAATACGTGCCGGAGCACGAAGATTACGCGTTGGCTGCCAGTGAACATCGGCGCATCCTTTCAGTGGTTGAACATCCCCCATGGCGTCAAGAAACAGCGATGCGTCATCAAGGTTCATGTTTCATCCTCCAGCGATTACTTGCGACGGTCATTATCATAACCGCGCACTATTATACCGACAACGGTTTACGGTTATTTCCAATAACGCACCGTTCGACATTCCGTTACCCCCACAAGTTAAGATCCGTTTTTGGGGGTATAGATGCGACTATCACTGACATGATAATGTGTAACCCCGCCTGTAATGAGAGAAACGGATGCTGAACTTACTTGAAGACATCATTGCAACGCCCCTTGGCCCGTTGTGGGTAATTTGTGATGAGCAATTTCGCCTGCGTGCGGTTGAATGGGATCAACATCGCGATCGTATGGAGCAATTGCTGGATATTCATTATCGTTCTGAGGGTTATCAGCGTATTGCTGCCAAAAACCCCGGAGGGCTAAGCGATAAGCTGGCAGAGTATTTTGCGGGAAATCTCAGCATTATAGACACGCTTGAAACCGCAACAGCGGGAACCCCTTTCCAGCGCGAGGTCTGGAAAGCGTTGCGTACTATACCCTGCGGGCAGGTCATGCATTATGGACAACTGGCTGAACAGCTGGGGCGCCCCGGTGCCGCCAGAGCCGTTGGCGCGGCTAATGGTTCCAATCCTGTCAGCATCGTCGTCCCGTGCCACCGCGTGATTGGACGGAATGGCACAATGACGGGATATGCGGGTGGCGTGCAGCGAAAAGAGTGGTTATTGCGCCATGAAGGCTATCTGCTACTCTAGAATCCAGGCAATTAATGCCTTATTCATCACACTTCTACACAATACGCCCACAAATAAAGTGCGGTTAATCATATAGATACAAACATTCAACTCGCTTATGCCTGAATTATTCTCTATTGGGAGTAGCTCAGGCTTACGTGCTCCCCAAAAAGATGTTAAAATTGACAAATATCAATTACGGCTTGAGCAGACCTATGATCCCGGAAAAGCGAATTATACGGCGCATTCAGTCTGGCGGTTGTGCTATCCATTGCCAGGATTGCAGCATCAGCCAGCTTTGCATCCCGTTCACACTTAACGAGCATGAGCTTGACCAGCTCGATAACATCATCGAGCGCAAAAAGCCTATCCAAAAGGGGCAGACGCTCTTTAAAGCAGGTGACGAACTTAAGTCACTCTATGCTATCCGTTCCGGAACGATTAAAAGCTATACCATTACCGAACAAGGCGATGAGCAAATCACCGGTTTCCACTTGGCGGGCGACCTGGTTGGTTTTGACGCGATTGGCAGCGGTCATCACCCAAGCTTTGCCCAGGCGCTGGAAACATCAATGGTATGCGAAATTCCTTTCGAAACCCTGGATGACCTGTCCGGTAAAATGCCGAACCTGCGTCAACAGATGATGCGCCTGATGAGTGGCGAAATCAAAGGCGACCAGGACATGATCCTGCTGTTGTCGAAGAAAAATGCTGAAGAGCGCCTGGCGGCCTTTATCTACAATCTGTCCCGCCGTTTTGCTCAGCGAGGCTTCTCTCCGCGCGAATTCCGTCTGACAATGACCCGTGGTGATATCGGTAATTACCTCGGTCTGACGGTTGAAACCATCAGCCGCCTGCTCGGTCGCTTCCAGAAAAGCGGTATGCTGGCGGTGAAAGGTAAATATATCACTATTGAGAATAGCGACGCGCTGGCCGTCCTTGCTGGACACACGCGTAACGTTGCGTAACCTTCTCAGTTAACCTTCTGTCAAATTGCTAAATTACCCCAATTTAATGGTTTGGCAGAAGGCACTTCTGCTCTGATCATAATTAAAAGATAAAATATTCTAAGTGTACTCAATATAAATACCCCATCATTAATGCTGTCACAATAACTACGGTTAAACACGCTTTCCGGCCTGGTAGCATAAAAAACCTCTGAGGTGATTCAATTAAATAACCAGACAATTCCATGGTCAGGCGTTTACTTCTATAAATTATCCAATATTGTCCGCCGGGATAATGGCGCAGGATAGCAGAAGTCAGCACATCAATAGCAACGGTGACAGGCACAGGAAAACGTATTTGGGTGAGCATCTTTATCGCGCCGGGTATCCCAGGCTTCCTCACCCGCATCAACAGAGGTCAACCCGTTATCCGGGCAGTTGAAACGTCCACACACCCAACCTTTTTCCGTGCAGCGCGCAAGCACAATAGAAACAACGGAAAATGGTTTAAATTGAGCGGGATGTGGGGAAAAGCTGGAGATTTCCCCAGTTTATTGATCTGGCAAGAGGTTCTCCCCTGTTTCAATCGACATTATTGGGTTACTCTTTTAAATACAAACTGCGGTGACAGTTGTAAGGAGACCCTGTATGGCTATGTATCAAAACATGCTGGTAGTCATCGATCCAAACCAGGACGATCAACCAGCATTACGGCGAGCTGTTTATTTGCATCAACGGATTGGTGGCAAAATTAAAGCCTTTTTGCCGATCTATGACTTTTCCTACGAGATGACCACCCTGCTGTCGCCGGACGAGCGTACGGCAATGCGTCAGGGGGTCATCAGCCAGCGAACGGCATGGATACGTGAACAAGCGAAATACTATATCGAAGCAGGGATCCCGCTTGATATTAAAGTGGTCTGGCACAACCGTCCCTTCGAAGCCATCATCCAGGAAGTTATCAGTGCTAAGCATGACCTGGTGCTCAAAATGGCACACCAACACGACCGCCTTGAAGCCGTGATTTTCACACCAACCGACTGGCATTTATTGCGTAAATGTCCAAGCCCGGTGTGGATGGTCAAAGATCAGCCGTGGCCGGAAGGTGGTAAAGCACTGGTGGCGGTAAACCTCGCCAGTGAAGAGGCATATCACAATGCACTCAACGAAAAACTGGTCAAGGAAACGTTGCAGCTCGCAGAACAGGTTAACCATACCGAAGTACACCTGGTGGGTGCCTATCCTGTAACGCCTATCAACATTGCGATTGAGCTACCTGAATTTGATCCCAGCGTGTACAACGACGCCATCCGTGGACAACATCTGCTGGCCATGAAGGCATTACGCCAAAAATTCAGTATTGATGAAAAAGTTACACACGTTGAAAAAGGATTGCCTGAAGAGGTCATCCCGGATTTAGCTGAGCATTTACAGGCGGGTATCGTGGTACTCGGCACCGTTGGGCGCACCGGTATATCAGCTGCGTTTCTGGGGAATACCGCAGAACAGGTTATCGACCATCTGCGTTGCGACCTGCTGGTTATCAAACCGGATCAGTACCAGACCCCGATTGAGCTGGACGACGAAGAAGACGATTAATCCTGTAGCAAAATGCCGGATGGCGATGTCATCCGGCATGACATGTACTTAGTGCTTCTCCTCGCCTCCGAGGAAATAGATACCGAGCGGAATAGCCAGCAAAATAGTAAAAACCATACTGTAAACGCAAATCATTGCGGATTGAATGGCATACATCGAGGCTGTCCAGTCGGAAAGCGGAATGTCATATTGTTCAATGACACCACCAATCGTCGCGCGCGTCACAACCGATGCCGCAATGATAAATACCCCAAGCAGACATAACAGAAACTTCCGTCCCTTCGCTGTCTTCAGCTTAGCCATGATCATAGTACCGTCCTTTTGCAGATGAAAACCGTGTTACTTTGCAGTAACAATACCATGACATCAACTCACTGTCTGCTACATACACCACGTTCAGACTTGACATGCGCACTCTTCGCCTGAAAATAACGCTGATTGTATTATTTCTCTCTCCTTTTGATTAATGATCTGACAGCCTGAACTGGGTAAAATATCCGCTAATGAAGGATGTCAGATGATATTTAGCTAACACGGAGTTACCAGGGAGAATCATGATCGCTGAACTTTTTATAAATAATGCGTTTAATTTAACGGTAATTCTCAGCAGCTGCGCAGCGTTAGTCCTGATGAGCGTCTGGTTTCATCGTAGTGAAAAACACTGCAAAGGATTCATATTCCATGCAGCACAGTTTTTTGTTTATGCCATTATCATTGGTACGTTTGGCACTATTGCGAATAACGTCATCGATAGTTATAAGCTGAAATTTATCTCCCCAAGCGTGGTCGACTTTATCTGTACCTCGCTGATTGCGTTGATCCTGACGATAAAACTCTTTCTGGTCATCAACCAGTTTGAAAAAACGCAGATTAACAAGGGCAGAGATATCACCAGTGCGAGGATCATGTCGCGCATCATTAAGATTACGATCGTCGTCGCCATCATCTTGCTGTACGGCGAGCATTTCGGCATGAGCTTGTCAGGGCTGTTAACGTTCGGCGGCATCGGCGGTATCGCTGTCGGTATGGCAGGTAAAGATATCCTGAGCAATTTTTTCTCTGGCATTATGCTCTACTTCGACAGACCGTTTAGCATCGGTGACTGGATCCGCTCTCCGGACCGAAATATCGAAGGTACGGTGACTGAAATTGGCTGGAGAATGACCAAAATAAATACCTTCGACCACCGTCCGTTATATGTGCCGAACTCAATTTTCTCTTCCATAAGTGTAGAAAACCCGGGGCGGATGAGTAATCGACGAATAAAAACGGTGATCGGGTTACGTTATGAAGATGCTGATAAAATTGGCGCAGTTGTCGAGTCGGTCAGAAAAATGCTGCAAAATCATCCCGGAATAGATCAAAAGCAAACCCTGCTGGTCTATTTTAATGAGTTTGCCGATTCATCGCTGAATATCATGGTGTATTGCTTCACGAAAACCACCGTATGGCAGGAGTGGCTTGCTGTACAACAAGATGTGTACCTGAAAATTATTACAATAGTTCAGGAAAACGGTGCTGACTTTGCGTTCCCCAGTCAGACGTTGTATATGGATAACGCCGAGGCACAACCTTCTGCCCACTAACCAAAACCAAGACGCGGATATCCGCGTCTTTTTGCATTTATTTGAGTGACGCGATATCAATGACAAAGCGGTATTTCACATCGCTTTTCAACATCCGTTGCCACGCGGTATTAATATCCTGAATATTGATAACCTCAACATCGGCAGTAATGCCATGCTGACCGCAGAAATCCATCATCTCCTGAGTTTCCGCAATCCCCCCAATGACCGAACCCGCAACGGATCTTCTACCGAGGATCAACGGAACCGTATTCAGGAACGGATCCAACGGCCCCAGATACCCAACCAGCACCAACGTTCCGCTAAGCGCCAGCGTTGGAATATACGGGTTCAGATCATGTACGTATGGAACAGTATCAATAATCAGGTCAAACTGATTCGCTGCAGTTTTCATCTGCTCGCTGTCTGTTGAAAGCACAACATGAGTGGCTCCCAGGCGTCTGGCATCAGCTTCTTTGCCTGGCGACCGCGTGAACAACGTAACTTCAGCCCCCAATGCTTTAGCAAGCTTGATCGCCATGTGTCCCAGCCCACCCAATCCAACAACAGCGACTTTACTCCCCGGCCCAACCTGCCAGTGACGTAACGGCGACCATGTGGTGATACCGGCGCACAACAACGGGGCCGCACCACGTAAGTCGATGCCTTCCGGCACCCTCACAACGAATTTCTCGGTCACGACAATCTTGTCAGAATAGCCACCGAAAGTTGGCAGGCCGTCATGACGGTCCGTATCGTTATACGTAAGGGTGTTCCCCTCTTCGCAATATTGCTCTAGACCCTGCTCGCAGGCGCTACAGTGCTGACATGAATCAACCATACACCCCACGCCGGCAAGATCGCCGACCGCGAATTTTGTTACCAATTTCCCAACATGCACTACACGGCCAATTATTTCGTGGCCGGGGACCATCGGATATGTAGCGCCACCCCAGTCATTGTAGGCACTGTGGATGTCGGAGTGACACACCCCACTGAATAAAATATCAATGACGACATCATCTTCACGCGGATCCCGGCGAACAAAATTGTGCGGGACCAGATCTTCTTTCACCGCCAGCGCGGCATAACCCTTCACATTCATGACCATTCAGATCTCCTCAGGGATAAAGTGCACCTCAACCAGCATAGCTCAGGGCAACAGGTTGTACTCGGCGTCAGCGACCGGCTCCAGCCATTCATTCGATGCGCCTGCTGCCGGGATTTCTACCGCAATATGGGCAAACCAACTATCACGAGCAGCACCGTGCCAGTGTTTCACTCCCGCCGGAATATGAACCACATCCCCCGTTTTCAGTTCTCGCGCGGGTTGATTCCACGCCTGATACCAGCCTCTGCCGCCAGTCACCAGCAGGATTTGACCGCCCTGATGATGAATATGCCAAAAATTACGGCAGCCAGGTTCAAATGCCACGTTACCAATCACCACGCCTTCCATTGAAAGCATGGTCAGATAACTGGTCCCGGTGAAATACTTTGCGTAGGCTTCATTTTTCTCTCCCCGGGGAAAGACGCTGTTGCCATCAAATTGTTTGTTCATCGTGACGCCTGCAGGGGTATTAACTGACTGTATTCCTGAAACACATTCATCAAGAACTGTACGGGCATTTTCCGCAATCTCAGCACCACAGTGCTGCTCAAGTAGCGTAATAAACTCGACAAGTTGCTCAGGGCGGAACCCAACATTCAGGCTGATCGCAAAGTGACTTTTCAGTTGGCTGTTCACGCCGCTCAGTACGGCTAACGCAGAGACGGTTGCCAGTTCACGGGTCGGCCAGTCCAGCACATCACGCTGAAAAATATCGCCAAACAGATGCGCTTTAAGCCAGGTATCAATGGCAGGGGCAAAATCAAATAACGGTCCGCTAACCGGCTGTCCAACCAGTTGGGTTTGCGTTTGGCTTCCCGCCAGCAGGCTGTTCCAGTCAGCGGGTTGCGGCGTAGCGGAGTCCCCTTCTGGATCCACAATCCCTTTTTGTTTACGGCCATTCACTACCGACATCAAGCACGACAGGCCATTCAGACTACGGGGAAAACCACAGTAAGCGTAAAGCTGCTGTAAAATCTCTTTCACTTCATTCAGGGTTAGCCCTGCATCTAACCTTGCATTAAGCGCGGCCTCCAGCTTATCTATCTGTCCTGTGGCGGTGAAAGCTGCAATGGGGACGACTGCCAGCTGTCTGGCATTCAAATGATTTGACATGTTCGATTCTCCGGACAGGCGACTGTCTCTGCCGCCAGATGCTGAAAACGACAAAATTATAGAGGCTCAGCGTATCGACGATTAGAGGGTTAAATAAGGACAAACTTATGAGGACAAGTCATGAATAGCGCTGCGGCAAGTGCTACTCACCAACGGGGAAATCCGTTGATGCCGCAAGCGCATGCTGGGTCTCAAAGTCAGCGACGCGTTGACGCAGCACCGAGAGCGTACTTAGCAGCGCCTGCGAACCCAGAACCATACGCAATGGCGCAGGAATAAGGTCGGCGCTGGCAATGATTTGCGCTGCCATACGCGCCGGATCGCCAGGCGCAAGCCCATTCACAGGATCAAGCATTTTCAGAAAACTGTGCGCAGGTGTCGCGTCATATTCCGGCATCAGTGTGGCAATCTGGGCACTACCATAACGGAATTCAGTCCGTGCGCCGCCGGGTTCAACAATCGTCATTCCGATATCAAACGCAGCAACTTCCTGGGCAACCGACTCGACAAATCCTTCAATACCCCATTTAGTCGCGTGATACAGGGAGTTTCCGGCAAATGCGACCTGTCCGCCATAAGAGGAGATCTGGATGATACGTCCACCGCCTTGTTTTCGCATATGTGGCAACGCACAGCGGATTAACTGAATTGATCCCAACAGATTTGTCTCAAGCATCTGGCGGACCTGATCGTCACTCAATTCCTCCGCAGCACCAAACAAGCCGTATCCCGCATTACTGATGACCGCATCAACTCGTCCATAGCGCTGCCAGGCACTATCCACTGTGTGGCGCAGTGCAGTACTATCCGTCACATCCACTTGCGGTGCATCAAATGTCACGGGCCAGCGACTCAGGAGATCGCTAACTTTAGCGCGATCGCGTACGGTTCCCACCACGCGTTCACCACGTTCAAGAAGTTGCTGCGCCATCTCGCGACCAAACCCACTGCTGACGCCGGTGATTAGCCATGTACGTTGCACCATATCCTCTCCTGTTCATTGTGTTTAGTGTTATGCATCCGGGGTATTACGCCCCCCTGAATCTCAATGAAGATAATTATTACGCCATAATTATCACTCGTATATGAACCATTTATGCTTTCAGAATTCCAGATATTGATATAATGACGAAATAATCTTCCCGTAAAAGTGCCCCCGGTATGCTGGATAAACTCGACACATTAAAGATATTTTGTACGGCAGCCGAAACGCTGAAGTTCAGAGAGGCTGCCGCAACTCTCGGCCTGGCCCCCCAACAAATCACTCGAGGTATTGCTGAGCTGGAACAAAGTCTTGGAGAAATGTTGTTTCTGCGCAATACACGGCAGATGAAGTTGACGCCTTTTGGTCAGCAGTTCTGGCCAAAAGCAGAGCGTCTGCTGGCAGAAAGCGAAGCGCTATTCTCAGAAGGTAAACGTCACAACCCGCAGGAGATAGCGGGCAAAGTACGTATTACCCTCCCCCCGCTATTCGAAAACGGTGAGATTATTCGCCAGTTGCTGCACGGCCTCGCCGGTTATCCGGAAATCAGCATCGAGTGGCACAATACCGGCAGACATCTGAATATTATTGACGAGCAGATCGACATGGGTATTCGTATTGGCACCGTCCCGGATAACCGTTATATCGTTAAAACAATCTGCCCGGTAGGTGTCAATATCGTTGCATCGCCCCACTTAGTTGAAAAAATGGGCAAGCCAAAGAACCGCCAGGATTTGCAACATAACTACCCGCTCAGTGCCCTGACCAACAGTAATTCAGGGCGCGTCTGGCCATGGCAGTTTGCCGATGGCAACAGTTTCTTTCCGGCAAACCCGGTGTTTATCGCTTCCGATATTGAGAGCGAACTGGCCGCCACCCTGGCGGGAAGAACGGTTGGGCAGTTGGCAGATATCTCTGCCCGGCCTTATTTGCAAAATGGTGAACTGGTTAACCTGCTGCCAGAACTTAACTATCAGCCCTGGCAACTCTATATTTTTCGGCCACATCTCCCGCTGCTACCGGCCAGAGTAAGGCTGGTATTTGAACTTCTAACACAGATCCTGCGCGGGCAGTTTTGTCATCCGGCCTAATCTACGTATTACGCTACAATCTCGATTAAATTACCGTCGGGGTCCTGAATTACGGCCTCGTAATACCCGTCACCGGTGGTTCGTGGTCCGGAGACCAGAATGCCCTGCTCTTTTGCGCGTATCGCCAGAGCATCAACATGCCCCGTACCACCGACAGAGATAGCAAGATGCACCCACCCTGAAGTGTTATTGTCAGGTACAGGGTGGGTCAGCCCCGGTTTGGTCATTAACTCAATCGCAATGTCCTCACCAATGTTGACGAAATAAGATTCAAACCCGGGATTGGTTTTGCTGCAGTATTTTTCGTTTATCACACCATCAAAAAACGACACCCAGAACCGGGCTTGTCGCTCAAGATCCCGGGTCCATAACGCCATGTGTGCAATTTTCATCGCAATCCTCTAATCGTTTTATTCTGAACAGTACGCCCCCGCTAAGGGATATTGACATCCTGCATTATAATGCACGATTATGCACGTTATTGCTCGATGTTTATTTTTATGGAGTTATCATGCTCGATTACGCTGCATTCCCGGATCAACGCCAGGCGCTTATCTATCAGATCCTGCAGGAAAACGGCAGAGTGATCTGTACTGAACTGGCCGCCCGTTTGGGGGTGTCAGAACATACAATCCGCCGTGATTTACATGAGTTGTGTAAAGAAGGTGTATGCAAGAAAGTCTATGGCGGAGCTGTAATTTCACTACCAGAGTCAGCTGACATCGCAGTACGCAAGAATATTAATACAGCGAAAAAGAGCAGCATCGCGCAAAGATGCGCCCGGCTAGTGAAATCCGGTAGCTGTATTTTTATCGACACAGGAACAACCAACCTGGCAATGGCTGAAGCCCTTCCCGCTGAGCTGGCATTAACCGCCGTGACAAATTCACCTGATATTGCCGCCGTACTGCTGAAAAAACCGCTATTCGAGGTCATCATGTTAGGTGGGCCAGTGCAGCGATCGTCCGGTGGGTGCGTAGGTCCGACTGCCATTGCCCAGGTACAGGATATTTTATTTGATCAAGGTTTTATTGGTGGTTGTGCAATGGCACCGGAGTCCGGACTAACCGGGTTTGATTACGCCGATTGTGAGTTTAAAAAAGCAGTAATTAAGCAGTGTAACGAAACTATCGTCGCACTGACTGCGGATAAGATCCCTGCCGTCGCACGTTATGTTGTCACCGCCAGCAGTAATATTGATGTCATTGTCGTGGAGGAAAACATCAGCAAACAGTATGGCACCGCTTTTCAGGCGCATGACATCCGCATTTACACCGTATAACGGTGGCGCAGTCCTTTTACGTACAGATTCAACGGAATATCACGGTGCTAAAAGTGGCACCAGCCGTCAATGGGGTAATGGCTGACAGATAGTCCAGGCGAATTCTGTGATGGTGTTCATGGCACTCCACAAGCAAGAATTCCTCTTTGTCTGCTGTGGTACATGTCGTCACAGCCCTGGCATCAAAGTGTTCCCCGGTGGTCAGTTCAATGCGCAGCAAATAGTGATAAAGACAGGCAATCTCCAGATAGTCATGCAGATCGCAATCTACGGGATGGTACTTTTCTGCAGCACACATAAATGCCCCCTTTCCAATGTCCACGCCGGTTCGGGAAATAGCTCACGCGACTTCCCGAACATGCGCCGCTATTTCAGCGCTTCAATAGGTGCGCCAAAGTTGATATGCAACACATTGCCGTCGATCACCAGTGCAGGAACAGACTTCACTCCGATTCGCTCCGCCTCTGCAACACGATCAGGTTGTTCTCCCAAATGAATAACGTCGATTTCCACATCGCGGGACAGATACTGCAGCAGTGTTTCTTCTGCGGAAACGCAAACCGGGCAACCAGCATGATAAAAACGGGCTTTGGTCATGATATATCTCCTTTAAATTATAGTATCGATTCGATACTATAATTTATGCTACGCCAGTTTTATGCTTTGTCAATATAGTTTTTAGTCGATACTATATGTCGAGGAGGATTTTGTTATGCATGACATGTCACTTTTTGACGTACTGGACCGGCTGTCTGGTCTGACGCGGATGTGGTTTCGCCAGCATCCTTTACTGGCGGATCTTCAGCCAGTACAGCTCAGTGCGTTGATGTATCTCGCACGCTGTAATCGCTACTCCAATACGCCTCTCGCCGTGACGGACTACCTCGGCCTCACCAAAGGAACGGTGTCACAATCGCTAAAGTTGTTGGAATCAAAAGGACTGGTGGTACGAACGCAGGATGACAGGGATAAGCGTAGCGTTCATCTGCAGCTCACCGAGTCGGCCAAAAATCTGCTGGATGCCCTACTTCCCCCCTCATTTTTGGTGGCGGGAGAATCTGCGATGGGTGAACGCGCGGGTTTACTCAAGGAGCTACTTTTCGAACTGCTGCGAGACATTCAGCGCACCAGTAATGTGCCGGGATTTGGTCTTTGCCAGAGCTGCCGGTTCCACCAAAAAGTAAATGGTCGAGGTTTTTGTGATTTAACGAAAGAACCGCTGAGCGAGGATGACTCGACGTTAATTTGTCGGGAGCATCAGCCCCCGGACGTATAATCTTCTCTGATGAGTGTCTTCAATGTGGTCGGGTTGCCGCTTTCCAGGATAACCACTCGCGCCAGGCATTTGACGCGTCGACATCATGGTAACCGAGTTCCTACGCCATATCGTCAACATTTCTGCGGATTACGTATGTTGCAGGTGGTTCAGATCCCTTAGCATCCGCTTGAGGCATTTGATTTTATTCTTATCGCGTATTGCCGCTGAAAACTTACTGAGCTGAAAAAATGTTTTGTCACCAAAACCATCAATGACTTTAAAGCAATATTCCTGGCGCGCGGCATCCCAGGCGTAGACGATGTTTTTACAATGTAGGGAGTTAATAATGACACCGGTACTGACAAACCACGCTAAAAAAACATTCAACTTCTGCAATTTGCTGGCATCAAGTTCTTTGTTCAGAGCAAGTTGATAAAGAGTTTGAGCAATGTGGCCATGCTCATCACACTCCTTCACAGTGAGTTGTCCTATGCCCTTATTTGTTTCAACCAGTCCTTCAATTTTTTGCATATAAAATGCGTCGGTTTGGTGACTCAACTTACATTCTTTGATGTCCCGGTAGACCTCACGTAGCTTGCTTTTATACTTCGCGATGCCTGGAATCACGATTTTAACCAGCAGTTTACAATCCTGTGGATGCTGGAAGACGTAGCGATCGTTACCTCGTGCCAGTAAGTCTTCATCTTTCAATATAAGTACTTGCTTCATAATGTTTTTTTATTTTTACCCTACGTGAAATGGAGTTGCCTCAACGAAGAGTTGCCTCAGCCAAAAAATATTGTGTATCTATCTATTTCAATAGTTGTTAAACAGATTGCAAATTCACCCAATAAACAACGTTTGTTGTGACGCACTGAAGCAAAGTAACAGTGGGATGAGCAGCAGATTGAACGTCTGGAGATACTGTTGGAGGAGCTTTATTTTTTGATGTTGTTAACGAAGGTAAACAGAGGAAGGTATTCAACTGAGCGTCATTTACCGTGACCTATGGGGCTGCCGCCAGAGGCCGCGCGCGAATGGATGAAGCTGGATGTTGGAGGGAAAGAAGCCGAGGAGATTGCAGACGATGGTTTCGTGCCAGCAGCAAAATTGATATGACAGGTCGTAACACATACAGGCAAGAATATAAAAATCAGAGAACCAAACTAAATTGCGTCAGATAACCAGATGAAACACGGCAAGGAAAAGTCTCTATGGATATATTTCATACTAATTCACGACTATAATCGTTACCTGCATTCTCTCCGTCGTGCGCCAGGAAACGACACCCGGACAATTAAAATGGATCTCCTGCACGACCCTAATTTATCGTTTAGATGCCGGGCATCGTTTGTACAAGGTAAGGTTAAGGTACCTATGATTCAGGCGGAAACACTCTGCCGGCGCAGATGCCTGATCCCCAAAAGCATTGGTCCCAGAAGCGCAAAAGAGACAACCAGAATAATCAGTTCAGGAAGCCAGAATGTAGAAATAAATATTAATACTATAATTTCCCAGTTATGCAATTTTCCCGGTTGTTCATATGTCATCAGGACATACAATGTTGCAAAAAGACACAAAACGAAAAGCGCGTAACAGATAGTAATCAAAAACATCCATAATCCTTTGTTTATAAGCGAGTAACTGCACTTACAAGTCAGAGCATGTCAACCATGCGAAATATACAGCTTTTCCCTGCTGTTTAGCAATATAATGCAGGCCCCTGAAACACCAGGAAATACCCTCCCCCCAGAGAAGAGACAGGTTAAAGTATATGTCTGGCACAGATACTAACGTTACGATAGCTGGGGTCCGGTTAAGCTACAATGCCGATTACATAAGGTTTCCCCGGAGAGAAACCCGTTTATTCAACAGACAATGGCACCACTGTAGATAGTAGAAATCTCTTGCAAAGTGCCAACAAAATTAATTCTAACCCACATGCAATCCATATTATTTTTCACACCTGCAAATAACCGCAATCACAATCTGATAACCCGACCAGATACCAATAGTGACTTAATTAGACTGAAGTCTAACCACAGACATAAACACATGACATAATATTAACAAGCGTTGATTTATTGCAATGATGACAATCATCATTAATTTCAGGACTACGAACCATGACATTTTCGAGTACTTTGTTCATCAGTTGACGTATCTTAAATGCTATGGACTGGGCGGCACGATCTCTTTTCCCTTCAAATATGACATGTTGCTGCTAATGAGGTTAATACTGGATATCCGGAGATGCTGGCGCTGAAGTCAGCGCCAGTCCTGGTTTTTGAAGTGGTTAACGAAGGTTAACAGGAGAAGGTACGCAACTAGTGTTTCACAATATACATAGTGCGACTGTATGCCACATCTTCCGGATTGGTAATCGGATACCCCTTCAGCCACGGTTTAATTAAACGCCCGTTGGTGTACTGATAAATCGGCGCAATAGGCGCCTGTTCCATCAGGATCTTTTCTGCTGCGTTATAATCAGCGTTCCGTGCTTTCTCTGTATTTTCCAGCGTCGCCTGAGTCAACACTTTATCGTATGCCGGATTGTTAAAGCGGGAAATATTTCCCGTATGGGTCGAAGTTAATAACGACAGGAATGTGGATGGCTCGTTGTAATCTCCTACCCAGGATGCGCGGATCACATCAAAATTACCGGTATTACGGCTATCAATGTACGTTTTCCATTCCTGGTTCTGTAATTTCACATCCACACCAAGATTTTTCTTCCACATGGAAGCCACAGCAATAGCAATCTTCTGATGATTTTCAGACGTGTTATACAACAACGTCAATTTCAGTGGTTTCTGAGGACCATAACCGGCCGCACGCAGCAGCGTTTTCGCCTGAGCGTTAAGCTCTTCCTGACTCATTTGTTCAAACGGAGAAGGTTCCGGGATAAATCCAGCCGTCACATCAGGCGTAAAATGCCATGCGGGTTTTTCTCCAGTCCCCAATACTTTCTCCGCCATCAGACGGCGATCGATAGTCATACTGAGCGCCAGACGCACGCGTGAATCGGCAGTCGGCCCTTTTTGCGTGTTAAACGCATAGTAATAGGTACCAAGCTGCGGCGGCGTATAAACCTGGCCAGGAATATCCTTCAATAGCTTCTGATACATATTTTTCGGGAAGGACTCAGTAATATCAATATCGCCAGCAAGATAGCGTTTGGTCGCGGCAGATTCCTGGTTAATCGGCAGGAAAGTCACTTTTTGCAGCACTGTTTTGCCGTTGTCCCAATAATGTGTGTTCGGCACAACTTCCAGTTTCTCATTAACCACACGGTCTTTCAGCACATAGGCACCGTTACCGATAAGGTTGCCTGGCTTCGTCCACTCTTTACCGCTTTCGACATTGGCTTTTTGAACGGGATAAAACGCAAAGCTCGCTGTCAGGTTGGCAAACCAGGGTAGCGGTTTGTCCAACTGTACTTTGAAGGTATGCGCATCCACCGCGCTGACACCCAACTTATCGGGCGCGGCTTTGCCATCGATGATCGCCTGGGCATTGTTGATCCCCGCAAGCGCGGCAAACCAGGCAAAAGGCGATAGTGTTTTCGGGTCCACCAGACGCTGCCAACTGTAGACAAAATCCTGTGCTGTTACCGGCGTACCATCGGCCCATTGAGCATTATCGCGCAGCGTAAACGTCCAGATGCGGTTATCATTACTCTTCCACTGTGTGGCAACACCGGGAATAATCTCACCCTTGTCATTCTGATTGACCAGCCCTTCGAATAAATCGCGAATAACCTGAATTTCTGGAAGCCCCACGGCTTTTGCCGGATCGAGTGACGCTGGCTCATCTTTTATATGACGCACCAGTTCTTGCTTTTCTGCCAGTACCGTCCCGCTGGGAACATCCGCAGCATAAGATAAAGAAATGCTGCTAACCAACAGCGCACAACAGGTTACTGAAACAGAATGCCTCATAAAATACCCTCAATTCTGGCCACTAAGTGAATGAGTCATTATTTGTATCGTCAGCAGGAAATGCAATTAACTTCCAACAGGAAAGTGATATTACACCTGAAAAGATAAGTGTGTGAAAACGATTTGATTATCCATACATTTTGCACAACACTGCGAGTAACAATTCATGCATTCAGAGATGATTATGACCGTTACCCGTCCCCGTGCCGAGCGTGGCGCATTTCCGCCAGGAACTGAACATTACGGACGTTCACTATTGGGCGCCCCGCTAATCTGGTTCCCGGCGCTGGCAGCCGATCGTGAAAGCGGTTTGATACTGGCGGGTACTCACGGTGATGAAAACTCATCAGTCGTCACCCTGTCCTGTGCCTTACGTACGCTGAACCCTTCCCTGCGTCGGCATCATGTAGTGCTGGCCGTTAACCCTGACGGTTGCCAGTTGGGTCTGCGTGCAAATGCAAACGGCGTTGATCTTAACCGTAACTTTCCGGCTGCAAACTGGAAATCCGGTGAAACGGTATATCGTTGGAACAGCAGCGCAGAAGAGCGTGATGTGGTGTTATTGACCGGCGATCATCCGGGATCAGAGCCCGAGACCCAGGCACTATGCCAACTTATTCACCACATTCACCCTGCATGGGTAGTTTCTTTTCACGATCCGCTGGCCTGTATTGAAGATCCCAGACACAGCGAATTAGGCGCGTGGCTGGCGCAGTCGTTCGAATTGCCGCTGGTAACCAGCGTCGGTTATGAAACGCCAGGTTCTTTTGGTAGCTGGTGCGCCGATCTAAATCTGCATTGCATTACGGCAGAATTTCCGCCCATTTCATCGGATGAAGCGAGCGAAAAATATCTGCTGGCAATGTCTAACCTTTTGCGCTGGCATCCTTGAGATGAAGCTGCCCGGTTGTAAAATGCAACGCAGGTTCTGCATCTCGGGCCAGCCAGGTTGGGCCATCCAGATCGGCAAAGCTGACCTGTGGCGTAAGCGGCAATGCAGCGCCGATCGCCCTGGATGTACACAACATACATCCGAGCATCAACGCAAATCCCTGCTCGCGGGCTTCGGCCGCCAGCGCCAGCGCCTCCGTCAGTCCGCCTGTCTTATCAAGTTTAATATTCACCATTTCATAGCGGCCATGCAGCGCTTTCAGACTACTTCGGGTATGGCAGCTTTCATCTGCACAGATAGGCAGCGGATGCACGAAATTCTCCAGCGCGGCATCATCATGAGCCGGCAGAGGCTGCTCCAGCATCGCAACGCCTAAATCCGCCATTAACTGACAGCGTGCGGCCAGCCCTTCAGCACGCCAGGACTCATTAGCATCGACAATAATTGTCGCCTCAGGCACAGCCTCCCGGATCGCAACCATCCTTTCACTGATTAAGTGTGCATCCAGTTTGACTTTCAGCAATCGGGCACCGTTATCCCAGAGCGCAGTCGCACTCGCTGCCATCTGCTCCGGCGTGCCTATCACGACGGTTTGCGCGGTCGTTACTGTTGCATCCAGTTCAGTACCAACGTAGTCGGCCAGAGACTGTTGTTGCTGACGTGCATTGAGATCCCAAAGCGCACAGTCAACGGCATTACGCGCCGCCCCCGCGGGCAGCAATGCCTGCAGCGCTTCACGCGTCAAACCGTGTTCCAGTTGTGGCACAACACTCATAATTTGAGCCAGTACCGACGCATCGCTTTCGCCATAGCGAGGATAAGGCGTACATTCTCCAGTACCTTTTACACCATTCTCTTCCAGTTCAACCACCACCACATGCGCTTCGGTCCGGCTCCCACGGGCAATCACAAAGGGAGTGTGTAGCGGCCAGGCTTCCTCATACACCTTAACTGATCTCATTTGTTTTCCTTAATGCAGTCCCTGAAGCGGATATCCGCAAATAGCGTTTGCCGTGTTAACTGCTGATGGCATAAACTAGCCTTGACGTTAACTATATGTAAACAGGAAGATAACCATGTCACAAACCGTTCATTTCCAGGGCAACCCGGTCGCAGTCGCCGGCTCCATTCCTCAGGCGGGAAGCAAAGCTCAGGCTTTTACCCTTGTGGCTAAAGACCTGTCTGACGTTACGCTGGGCCAGTTCGCAGGCAAGCGCAAAGTGCTGAATATTTTCCCAAGCATTGATACCGGCGTGTGCGCGGCATCGGTACGTAAGTTTAACCAACTGGCGACAGAAATCGACAACACCGTTGTACTGTGCATTTCAGCCGACCTGCCATTCGCCCACTCTCGTTTTTGCGGCGCGGAAGGTCTGAGCAACGTTATCACGCTGTCCACCCTGCGTAACGCAGAATTCCTGAAAAACTACGGCGTTGAAATTGCCGAAGGTCCGCTGAAAGGTCTGGCTGCTCGTGCCGTTGTCGTTATCGACGAAAATGACAACATCGTGTTCAGCCAACTGGTAAATGAGATTACCAACGAGCCTGACTATGATGCAGCGTTGGCCGTGCTGAAAGCCTAAGTTGCCCTGAATACAAAAATGCCTCCAGCCAGTTGGAGGCATTTTTATTTGCATCATTACTCTTCGCTTTTTTTCTGCTGACTCAGACCATACTCGCGTAACTTATTGGCAATCGCGGTATGTGAAACCCCCAGGCGTTTGGCCAATTTACGCGTGCTGGGATAATTCATATAAAGCTGCGTCAACACGGAACGTTCAAAGCGGCTGGTAATTTCATCCAGTGACCCTTCCATCACCTCTTCTCCGACGGCAACCGTCGCTGCATCATAATCCGGCAATAAAATATCCTGCGGACGCAGTTCATAGCCTTCAAGCTGAGTTAACGCCCGATAGATAGCATTTTTAAGCTGACGCACATTACCCGGCCAGCCGTAGCGGGTTAGCACCGTGCTGAGATCGGCAGACAATTTCGGACGAGGTACACCCTGCTCGTCGGCAAAACGCGCCACAAACAACTCGGTGAGCGGCATAATATCTTGTGGGCAATCGCGTAGCGGCGGCAGATTAAGCGTCAGGACATTCAGACGATAATAGAGGTCCTCGCGGAAAAGACCTTTCTGCACCAGTTCCACCAGGTTCTTTTGCGTCGCGCAGATTACGCGAACATCAACATGAACTTCATGATCTTCCCCCACACGACGGAACGTCCCGTCATTGAGGAAGCGCAGCAATTTCGTCTGCATGCGCGGCGACATTTCGCCAATCTCATCCAACAGCACGGAACCGCCATTCGCCTGCTCAAAAAACCCTTTTTTACCTTCCGGTGCGTGACCAAACAGTTCGCTTTCTACCGCATCTTCAGGAATAGACGCGCAGTTCAGCGCCAGATAGGGTTTTGACGCACGTGGGCTCGCCAGATGGCAGGCATGCGCAAAGAGATCTTTGCCCGTACCGGTATTCCCGGTGATCAGCAGCGGCGCACTCAGCGTCGCCAGCTTGCGCGCCTGTTCAACAACGTGTTTCATTTTGGCGCTGACGGCAATAATCTGGCTGAATGCGCTCAGATCCTGGGTGGTCATGTTTTGCAATTGACGGCCCATGCGGAGGGTAGAACGTAACATCACCACGGCACCGGTTAGCATCTGCTCCTGGTTTTCACCCTGCAAATGGACTGGCGTAATCTCCATCAGGAAGTTTTGCCCGTTAATCACAACATGTTCACTATGGGAATCCTGCGGATTACTTTCCAGCCAGCGTTGGAAGTTAAACCCATTGATGAGCTGTGCAGCCGTGTGGTTGCGCATCCGCTCCTGGGGGTGGGCAAAAAGCTGGCAACTTGCCGGGTTTGCCATCTCCACTTTGCTTTTCATATCCAGAGAAAGAACGGGTTCAGGCAATGCTTCAAGCAATGCGCTAAGCGCCAGATGTTCGCGTTCGGAAGGCATCCAGGGCACGGTACGGACGTCCGTTACCCCTGCGATACGGCGGATTTCAGCCATCAGGCTGCTAAAGTTAGTGAACTCCAGTTCCGCAAAATTAAGGTAAATTCGCCCGATGGGGTCAATCTCGATACCGCGTAAATCAATGCTTCTCAGCACCAGTAAATCGAGCAATTCGCGGGTCAGACCAAGACGGTCTTCACAAAAGACTTCCAAACGCATAGGAACCTTCACCTGAACAAGGGATTATGTGTTAGATGATAAGCCAGTATTGGGTTAGCAGGAAGGACTCTGTCAACAAATATTGACAGCACGCTGGAAAATTGGACGCCGGGGCGTAAAGTTATACGATCGGCGCCCGTTTTTACTCAACTTTCACGCGGGGATTTGTTCTTTTGTAAGGTCTCTTTCACCTGACCAATCAACTGACGGCGGAAATCACCCAGTCGCGGTTTATCATCATCAATCCACGGTAATGGACGGCACAGCTCCATCGCTTTAATCCCCAGACGCGCTGTTAACAAGCCCGCGCCAATACCCTGCGCGGCACGCGTGGATAACCGGGCCGCTAAATCCTGCGACATCCAGTCCATACCTACTTCCCGCACCAGCTCGCTGGCCCCGGCAAAGGCGATATTCAACAGCACCAGACGGAACAGACGCAAACGGCTGTAATAGCCGAGTTCGATGCCATACAGCGTTGCAATGCGGTTAATCAAACGCAGATTTCGCCAGGCAATAAACGCCATATCCACCAACGCTAACGGGCTGACGGCAATCATCAGCGTGGATTCCGCCGCAGAACGACTGATCTCACGTCGTGCTTGCGCATCCAGCACCGGCTGCACCAGATGGGCATACAGGCTCAGAACTTCCCGATCATTTTGCGTTTCATGGATAGAGGCATACCAGCGCTGTAGCGCAGGATGAGACTGATCGATACCCGCCTGTTGCGCCAACTTTTCACAAAATGCGCGACCTTTTCCGGTTCCGTGACTGTGCAACAGTTCACGCGCTTCATCACGTTCGTGGGCGCGTTGACGTAAACGCCACAGCCGACGCCACTCGGTTGCCACCGACCCCACGCCTGCGCCAATAATCAGCGCGCCCGCAGCACAGCCCCCCAGCGCAACCCAGTCCTGAGTCTGCCAGGCGTTCATCGTCCACTGCACGCCCTGAGCAACCACACTGATGCCAAACAGTGCCAGCCCACCCATCACCATTTTGCGCCACAGGCTGCGCTTAGGACGTAATGCGGCATCAATCACGGCTTCAGCCTGACCTTCGTCTTCCAGCTGTTCATCCACTGTCGCCGGAGAGAAAGTCTGCGCTTCCGTATCGTTGAACGTTTGCTGTGCTTTAAATGCCGTGTTTTGTTCCACTTCCAGAGGACCTGAGAAATCGATACGCGGTTTTAACGGCTCGCTCATCGCAATTTATCTCCTATTAAAAACTCCAACGCGGCATCCAGGCGAATATGCGGTAAGGGTTTATCCACATCCATGACCTGCGGGCGAAAGGCTTCAAACTGAAAACCCTGGCGATCCCAAAAAGCCTGGCCCGGTAAACGCGCAGGGACTTCTCCCGGATAGACGGTCAACGGCTCGCCGTCGCTCAGACGATTGCCGCGCAGCGCGGGGATCTTCTCGCCCTTCACATCAATCAGCCCGCTGGTGGTTGCCTGCACCGATGCCAGTCCCAGACAGTCCATACTGATGCCTTCAAACGCGGCATTTTGCCAGGCGTCCTGAATCAATTGCTGCAACAACGACACCATATTGGCATGCTGATCGACCGTGACGTGGTCGGCCTTAGTGGCAGCGAACAGCAACTTATCGATTACCGGCGAGAACAACCGCCGGAACAACGTGCGCTGACCATAATGAAAGCTTTGCATCAGTTGTGTCAGTGCCAGACGCATATCGTTAAACGCCTGTGGTCCGCTGTTAAGCGGTTGCAGGCAATCAACCAACACAATTTGGCGATCAAAGCGCAGAAAGTGATTCTTGTAGAACCCTTTCACGACCTTTTCGCAGTAGTAATTAAACCTGTCGCGCAACATACCTGCGTTGGTGTGTTTATCCGCCTGTGCCAGTTTTGACTCACCAAAAGCATCAACATCCGGCCACGGGAAAAACTGCAGCGCAGGTGCGCCAGCCATGTCCCCCGGCAGCACAAAGCGCCCGGGCTGAATAAAATGCAATCCCTGTTGTTTGCACTGATGCAGATAGTCCGTCCACGCAGCAGCAATCTCCGCCAGACGATTCTCATCGGCAGGCGCTAACGGATCTAATCCCTGACTTAACTGCCGCCATGTTGCCGACCATTCTGCCCGCTGCCCCTGCAATAACCCGGTCATTTGCCGTGACCAGCCAAGGTAATCCTGGGCCAGCATCGGTAAATCAAGCAGCCATTCCCCCGGATAATCGACGATTTCCAGGTACAACGTGGACGTATCTTTAAAATGACGCAGCAAAGAATCGTTGGATTTGTAGCGCAACGCCAGGCGAATTTCACTGACGCCGCGCGTCGGCGTCGGCCAGGTTGGTGGAGAGCCATAAAGCTGGGCCAGCCCCTCGTCATAGGTAAAGCGCGGAATACCAAAATCGCGCTGAGGAACCCGCTTTACGCCAAGCAGGCGCTCTTCACGCACACAACTGAGCAACGGCAGACGAGCACCGGCATGAATATTGAGTAACTGGTTTACCATTGCGGTAATAAACGCTGTTTTACCGCTGCGGCTAAGTCCGGTGACAGCCAGGCGCAGATGCCGATCTACGCCGCGATTAACCAGCGAATTGAGTTCATTTTTAAGTCGCTTCATCGCCATCCCGTTATGCTGAAGGAACCGAAGAAATTATAACAAACAGGAAGTAAAGATAAGGTTTAATACTGGGTTATCAACTCCCTGAAAGAAATCAGGCGACATCGTTCATGTCGCCTTTAGCCAAAAGAAAGCATGCAGATTATTTATTCTCTACTTTAGGAAGATTAATCCCGCTGATACCGCCTTCGTTGGTTACCTGTGTATAGCCCATCCTGCTCAGCATATCTTTTGCCATCCCGGATTGACGACCTGAGTTGCAATACAACTTCACAGTGTCGGTCTTATCAGGGACTTCTGCTGCTATTCGTGCCTGCAAATCCTTTAAAGGGATGTTGATAGCCCCCTGAACATGTTCCTGCTGATATTGCTCAGGAACACGAACATCAATCCAGTGCTCGGCCGCAAATACCGGCATGCCGATGACCAGCGCCAGCGCTAATACTCCTTTTTTCAACATATTTTCGTTCCGTTAAATGATGGAAAGTCACCTAACACTATATACTTGATCTTAAGGAAATATTGCGAGCATGCTATCACTGGCCATAGCGTTGGGAAATTTTCCTGGCTACTTTGTTTAATAATGGCTCCAGTACCAACACCAGCAACATTTTTAACGGACGGCGAGCTACGGATTTCACCGCCCACCCCGCAACGCCCGCGGGGCCGTAGCGAAGCGCAGTCAGAAGCACCAGCTTGCCTGCTATTTTAAAGCCCGGCTTAACCCTTTGCCCGGCACGTTGCCAGCGATTATTCATTTCAATCCTCACAATTGACGGAAACGACTGCGTAATGTGAAGGTATCCGATGTCACATAACGTTCCATTTCACGCAAACGCTTTTCGCTCGCAGCCAGTTCACGATCGACGGAATCTAACAGTTCTCCGCTCGATGGCTGTTGCTCGCCGGATGCGACGTTGTCCGGCATTGGATCCAGCACAAACGTCAACACGATGTAGGCAACTACAGTGAAAAAGGCCAGACCAAAAAAGACTGACAGTACCACCAGGATCCTTACCAGCTTCACGGGGACATCGAGATAGTGCGCAATACCGGCACAGACCCCTTTTACCATGCCCTGCTGTGGGATACGCCACAGTTTTTTGTTCAGGTTAACGCCCCCCATTAGCGGTCCCTCCAGTTTGGATGTTCGGCATCAAGGATATCTTCCAGCGCCTGAATACGTTCACGCATGCGCTGTGCATCATTGTTGAGTTCCACCAGACGTTGCTGATCGCTTTGCGACAGCTCACCCCGGCTGGAACGGTTGCTGTAATGCAGCCACAGCCAGATCGGCAAAACAAACAGCACAAAGATAGTTAACGGAATGGCCAGAAATAACGCGCTCATGAGTACTCCTTACAGGTGATGAGCGGCGGCGCGTTCGGGCGCCGCCAGTTGTTATTATTGCTTGTCTTGCTGCATTTTGGCTTTAAGCTGCGCCAGCTGCTCGCTGATTTCATCATCTGCTTTCAGGTCAGCAAATTGCTGATCCAGAGATTTTTGCTTACCAAAGTTATGGCTTTCGGCTTCCGCTTCCATCTGATCAATACGGCGCTCAAAAGATTCAAAGCGGGCCATTGCTTCATCCAGTTTGCCGCTATCCAACTGACGACGGACATCGCGGGAAGAACTCGCCGCCTGATGACGCAACATCAATGCCTGCTGACGAGCTCGGGTTTCGCTGAGTTTGTTTTCCAGCTCACCAATCTCTTTTTTCATACGCGCCAGCGTATCGTCAACCAGCGTCACTTCATGCTCCAGAGAAACAATTAAATCTGTCAGTTTCTGCTTTTCAATTAATGCAGAACGCGCCAGATCTTCTTTCTCTTTACGCAGCGCCAGCTCCGCTTTTTCCTGCCACTCAGCCTGCTGCGCACTGGCCTGTTCAATCCGGCGGGACAGCTGTTTCTTTTCTGCCAGTGCACGCGCTGAGTTAGATCGAACCTCAACCAGCGTGTCTTCCATTTCCTGAATCATCAACCGCACCAGTTTCTGCGGATCTTCGGCCTTTTCCAGCAACGCATTAATATTGGCGTTCACGATGTCGGCAAAACGAGAAAAAATACCCATAATGTAATCCTCACTTACTGTTCTGATATCGGGCAATGCCCTGCTGCTTCCATAATGCACTTGTCGTGCCAATTTTTTATCTTATTGATTTTAATGATAATATCTAATTTTACCTGACGAGATAATTAGGGTAGATTGGTGAATAACACTAACAAATGGTGAATTTCATCATGGCAGGATACAAAGATAATCTTCTGGGCGAAGCAAACAGCTTCATTGAAGTGCTGGAACAAGTCTCCCATCTGGCCCCCCTGGAAAAACCTGTGCTGGTTATCGGTGAGCGTGGCACAGGAAAAGAGTTAATCGCCAACCGTCTGCACTACCTTTCCACACGTTGGCAAGGACCGTTTATTTCTCTTAATTGTGCGGCGCTCAACGAAAATTTACTCGATTCCGAACTCTTCGGCCACGAAGCTGGCGCTTTTACCGGGGCGCAAAAACGCCATCCTGGTCGCTTCGAACGCGCCGACGGCGGGACGCTTTTTCTTGATGAACTGGCAACCGCACCGATGCTGGTACAAGAGAAATTACTGCGCGTTATTGAGTATGGAGAACTCGAGCGCGTAGGCGGTAGCCAGCCGCTGCAGGTTAACGTGCGACTGGTCTGTGCCACCAATGCCGACTTACCGGGAATGGTCAGTGAAGGTACTTTCCGCGCGGACCTGTTGGATAGACTGGCCTTTGATGTCGTGCAACTTCCACCTTTACGGGAACGTAAAAGCGACATCATGTTGATGGCCGAACATTTTGCGATTCAAATGTGCCGCGAGATTGGATTGCCGCTGTTTCCCGGTTTTAGCGCACAAGCCAGAGAAACACTTCTCCACTATCGTTGGCCGGGCAATATCCGTGAATTGAAAAACGTTGTTGAACGCTCGGTATACCGACATGGTACCAGCGAATATCCACTGGACGAGGTAGTGATAGATCCGTTTAAGCGCCACACCACAGACGTTCAGCAGCAGGAAACCCACTCTACAATGGCAACATTACCGCTGGATCTCCGCGCATTCCAGCAACAGCAAGAAAAGACGTTTCTGCAAACCAGCTTACAGCAGGCAAAATTCAACCAGAAAAAGGCCGCCGAACTGCTTGGGCTGACGTACCATCAGCTCCGCGCGTTGCTTAAAAAACACCAGATTTAGCGATTCATGGTTATACAAAATCCTATTCTACGGTAACAAATGTCTGGTGGTAAATTTGACAGACGTCAAAATCAGGCAGGGATAGAGAATATTGCGCCGCATTCTTGCATAAGTTTCGTATCGACCCCATAATGAATGAATGTTCATTCATTTGGTCATCACAAGGCGACCAAAACGGATACACCTTGACGATCCTCCTTAGAAACTGACAGCAGGTAAATTATGGCCAAAAAAACGCTTCGACTTTCCTTCCCCCAATGGCAGGGAGGCAACAATCCCCCCTATCATCTCGGATCACTTCTGTTGTCTTTTCTCTCGCCTGAAGCGAATGGCCCCGTCGAGGATGTTCCCGTTGCTTTGCCAGAAAGTGAGCCGCTGGCTGTAATCGATGGCATTACTGGTAAACCACAGATTCTTAAACAGTTAAACGATGCAGCGACGCTTATTGAAAAACACGATCCCGACGCAATTGTCGTATTAGGTGGTGACTGCCTGGTTTCTTTGGTGCCCTTCGCGCATCTGCTGCATAAGTACGGTGATACGCTGGGGGTGCTTTGGATCGACTCTCACCCCGACGTGCAGACGGCTGAACAGTATCCAAATGCGCATGCCCATGTACTTGGCGCGCTGATCGGCACGGGCGATAAAGATTTAGTAGCCCACGTCACACACAAGATTTCTCCGTCAAAAATTATGATTGCCGGCATTCACAATCCATTGATATACGAAAGCGACTATCTGACCCATCACAGTATTGCGACGACTGGCCCTGATGATGTTAAAAACGGTGCAAACGAGGTTATGGCGTGGATTGTCCGTGAGCACATTGAATATCTGGCGATTCATATTGATCTGGATGTTCTGGACCCGTCACTTTTCCGTTCTGTTTTGTTCGCCCAACCAGGCAGAGGGGAACATGATTTTGGCGATGTGGCTGAGGGTAAACTGACTATTGAAGAGGTGCTTAAGCTGGTTAATCTTGCCACCGCAAACGCAGAGGCCGTCGGGCTGACCATTGCTGAACATCTGCCATGGGATATGGTAAATCTCAAGAATATGCTCAGTGCATTACCTCTCATGAAGTAACGCAAGATATCTATCCATCTCATCGCTGGTTCCAGGCCTTAAAGCGCGGTAAAGTTTCGCCATAGATTCAAAGATAAAGGTCGATATGCTAAAGAATACTGAAACCTACCATAAGCTTATTACCGCGGCTGCAGCCTGTTTTGCTGAGAAAGGATTCAATGCTACCAGCGTGCGCGAAATTTCCACGCGTGCAGGTATCAGCCAGGGAGCTATGTACACTTACTTCAAAAGTAAGGATGAGCTTATACGGGCAATCGTTCTGGAAGAGCAAAACACTGCCCTGGCTGCCCATAATGAGCCCTGTAGCGGATCGTTTTTTGATCGTCTTTGCAGGCAGGTCGTTTCTTGTATAAGCGATGTCGGTTACCCTGTCACGCACCACCTTTGGATAGAAATCATGGCCGAATCGGCACGCAACCCGGCGCTCAGGGAAGCGTTTATCGCCAGCGATAACATAATGCGACAAAGCATTGCGGGAATAATTGCGCAAGGTATCGCCGCAGGAGAGTTTCGTCGGGATATTAACCCGGAAGCGATAACCATCATTCTGTTTGCATTTATTGACGGACTGATTGCCCGTAAGGCTATTAACCCTGCGTTCTCATTAGCCACAGATGTGCCTGTGTTCCCTGATTTAATGTCAAAACTGCTCAAATAAAATTCGTTTCTCGCCTGTTTTCTGATCTGTCCCCTACCCACTTCGCGCCAGAAGTGGGTATTGCGGACATCAACACGATCAATACACAACGTATCAATTTGTACAATTAATGGTGGATTGCACCTGAGATCCCAACCACGAGAAAAAACAAAAAATCATTTCTGCGATCTCATCATTTCTATCCGGCCTTACAGCCATACACCCTGATGTTATACAAATATCTCAGCTGATATGCCGAGCGCTTTACGCCGCTCACAGGGGCAGCAGTCGCTGCAAAAAGAGACTGGATGCATGGATGACGAAGGTGTATAAGATAATACAAATAGTATTATTTTATACCAAATGAATCATCATTATTTAAGCTGGAGATTGAACCATGCCCACAAATATTACCCTGAACACAACGACGGATAGCTTCCCACCAGCGGGCCATTACTCACACAGTGTGACTGCCGGAGGATTCGTTTTCATTTCCGGACAGTTACCTGTCACGACTAATGGTGAAAGAAAAGCGGATGCTTCTTTTGAAGAACAGACCAGACTGGCTCTACAGAATGTTGATGCTTGTCTGGCGGGGGCCGGCGTTTCTCGCCAGCAACTGGTATCGGTACGCGTTTATGTCACGGACATTAACCAGTGGCCGACATTTAACCGGCTCTACGGCGAATGGATCGGTGATTCCCGTCCAGCCCGTGCTGTTGCTGGTGTTTCCGAGCTTCATTACGGCTTTGCTGTAGAAATCGAAGCCATTGCGTTAGCACAACAAGTGTGACTTTTAACTGCTACAGGTGAACAACAATGACTGAAATGACACTACCTGATTACCACGATGTTGCCGCAGCCGCTGAGCGCATCGCAGGTTATGCGAACAAGACACCGGTTATGACATCACGAACGGTGAATGAGGAGTTTGGCGCTGAGGTTTTCTTTAAATGCGAAAACTTCCAGCGGATGGGGGCATTTAAGTTCCGTGGCGCGATGAATGCCCTGCGTCAGTTTACGCCAGAACAGAGCGCGGCCGGCGTCGTGGCATTTTCATCCGGAAATCATGCTCAGGCAATCGCTCTGTCCGCAAAATTGCTGGGCATTCCAGCGACGATTATCATGCCTCACGACGCGCCAGCCGCTAAAGTTGCGGCCACAAAAGGGTATGGCGGACATGTTGTGATGTACGACCGTTACACTGAAGATCGTGAAAAAATTGGCCGGGATCTGGCAGAAAAACAGGGACTGACGCTGATCCCGCCTTACGATCACCCTCACGTTATTGCAGGCCAGGGTACCGCCACGAAAGAACTGATTGAAGAAGTTGGTGCTCTGGATGCCCTTTTTGTTTGTCTGGGTGGTGGCGGTCTTCTGTCTGGTTCCGCACTGGCCGCGCGACACTTGTCCCCTGATTGTCTTATCTATGGTGTAGAGCCTGAGGCAGGCAACGACGGTCAACAGTCGTTTCGCAGTGGCAAAATTGTGCACATCGATACGCCGAAAACCATTGCAGATGGCGCGCAGACCCAACATCTTGGACAGCATACCTTTCCACTGATCCAGAAACATGTTAACGCTATTCTGACGGTTTCAGATGATGAATTAATTGCCGCGATGAAATTTATCGCGGAACGAATGAAAATGGTCGTGGAGCCGACGGGCTGTCTTGGTTTTGCCGCCGCAAGAGCGCGAAAAGCGGACCTTCGAGGAAAGAAAGTTGGCATTATCATCAGTGGTGGTAATGTTGATATCAGCCGCTACAGTGAATTCCTTGCCGGGTAATCTCATTAAGGTATCTGCGGTGCGGATGCCTTATCCCTATGCGCCTGTTCCAGTCTGGAAAAGAGGTCCCGGGACGCTGTAAACTGGCCGCCAAAATGGCAACAGGCATCACTGCAGGAGACTGGCATGCCAAAAACCAACGATAACTCGCTACTCAATCAAATCGATACCATCGCCAAAGGACTGAGCGACACATTCTCTCCGTTTTGCGAGGTTGTGGTTCATGACCTCAAGAACCCTGAGCATGCGATCTTATCCATACACAATAATCTGTCCGGTCGCAAAGCTGGTCAGCCCGCAACGGAGCTTGGACTGGCGCGGATCGCATCACCTGATTTTCCCAACATCGTTGCCAACTACAGCAATCAGTTTGCTGATGGTCGTCCGGTAAAAAGTACCTCTATTGGCATCAAGGACGAGCAAGGCATATACGTCGCGGCGCTCTGCCTGAATGTTGATATGACGCTATTTCGCGGGATGCAGAGTGCGCTTGCACGGTTTACTGAAACCGAGTGCTCACCGGTCAGCGAGCACCTCGATCCTGGCAGTAATGAAGTGATTCGCCAGCGTATTGATGACTTTGCGGCTAAACGCGCAACAACGGCGCGGGCGCTGAAAACAGAAGACAGAAAGGTACTGATTCAACAATTGCGTAAGGAAGGTTTACTGAACGTACGAAAATCCATGGATACGGTGGCGCAGCATCTGGGGGTGTCCAGAGCAACCGCCTACCTGTACGCCCGTCAGGCTAACGCTATCGGCGAATAAGTTGGTCGTTTGACGCGAGGGCTGGAATCAGTTTACCATGCTGCGAATACTGTATAAAAAAACAGGATTAGCATTATGACTCTAGCGTTAGTGGGTGAAAAAATCGACAGGAACCGCTTTACCGGGGCGAAAATTGAAAACAGCACGTTTTTTAACTGCGACTTTTCTGGCACCGATCTTAGTGGCACTGAATTTGTCGGTTGTCAGTTTTACGACCGTGAGGGCCAAAAAGGGTGTCATTTCAGCCGGGCTATCCTGAAGGATGCCATCTTTAAAAACTGTGATTTATCAATGGCAGACTTCAGAAATATCAGCGCACTGGGTGTTGAAATCCGCGGATGCCGCGCTCAGGGTGCGGATTTTCGCGGCGCAAGTTTTATGAATATGATAACCACACGTACCTGGTTCTGCAGCGCATATATCACCAACACCAACCTGAGCTACGCCAATTTTTCAAAAGTCGTGTTAGAAAAGTGTGAGCTGTGGGAAAACCGCTGGATTGGCACGCAGATCCTCGGTGCAACATTTAGCGGCTCCGATCTCTCTGGTGGTGAGTTTACATCGTTCGACTGGCGAGCCGCGAACTTCACGCATTGCGATCTGACCAATTCTGAACTGGGTGATTTAGATGTTCGGGGTGTCGATTTACAAGGCGTTAAGCTGGACAGCTACCAGGCCTCTTTGATCCTGGAACGGCTTGGGATTGCCATTATCGGTTAGCCCTGGCCAATCGAGCGTACAATAAGTACGCAAGAGGCGGAGGATCCCCGCCCCTGCGTATCTGTTCTGTTACCCCTCAGGCATTGCTGAAGAGTGGTGGGTGGAAATTTTCCACGCCTTCCCATCCCATGCGTAAGTAAACGTATAACGGGCCGAGACAGTCGATTTATCTGCGAAGGTGAAGGTATAAGTACCAGCATCAATCGCCTTATTACAGCCAAGGCGAATGGTTCGACTGTCAATTTTCCCGGTAGGTTTTTTCGCCAGGAAATGCTCAAAATAATCCTCACGTTCAGCATCTGTTAAACGGGCTTTATTCGATACTGTGGGTAGTAATACTGCATCACTAAGATAATTTTCGGATACCGTCTTCGCATTACCCGTTTTCAGTGATTCATTCCACTTGTCGAATAGCGCTTCGATTTGCGCATTGTTCACCTTCACACATTCTGGCGCCGGAGTCGCAAAAACGGGACCCGATAAAAGGATCAGTGAAACAGCAAAACCAAATAATTTCTTCATAGTAATCATTCCATTAATGGTTAGATGGCCGCGAGAAGGTCATTGATAACCGGATAGTCAACTCACCTGTAATGACCAATAGAAACCATTAACCTACGCCGGGTGTAGAAAATAAAGACGCCAGAAAAAAGGTGGGTTAGTAATACGATGAAATAATTAGATATTTTTTCTTTCTTGCTCTGTATTTAACATCAACCACTACCTGAATGATTATAGTTCAGCATTCATATGATTTCTGTACCTCTTCCAGATTCCCTTTAACGCTATCTCTTCCTTAAGTTTCGGCACTTGCGGCACTACAGCGCATAAATTTGGCTTAGCTATACCCTCACGAGGCTCGCGCTTCGTTTATTACGGGTCAGATGGGGCATGAAAATGCTAAGATAGTTTATGAGTTATATTCAAAGTGGATCGCTGGTATGAATATTGACCAGGCCGCAACGTTGAATTTGCAACGAACTGTATGGTTGCGCCCAAACTCAAACGGTAATGGCGAATGTCATTAAATATTAGTAAGATAGCTTCTTTATTCATAGCCCCTTAAAATTATGCGCCTGGTTTTATCAACTCTGATCGTGATGGCTGGACTTCTGAGTGGTCAGGCTGTTGCCACGCCTGAGCAGACCACGCACGCTGATATTCGTGACAGCGGCTTTGTCTATTGCGTCAGCGGGCAAGTCAATACATTCAACCCACAGAAAGCGAGCAGCGGCCTGATTGTCGACACCCTGGCTGCCCAACTCTATGACCGGCTGCTTGATGTGGACCCGTACACCTATCGACTGGTGCCAGAACTGGCTGAGAGCTGGGAAGTGCTGGACAACGGTGCAACCTACCGTTTCCACTTGCGCCGCGACGTCTCGTTTCAAAAGACAGCCTGGTTTACGCCTACCCGTAAGCTAAATGCAGATGATGTGGTGTTTACCTTCGAGCGCATATTTGACCGCCACCATCCGTGGCACAACGTCAATGGCAGCAATTTTCCCTACTTCGATAGTCTGCAATTCGCTGACAACGTGCAAAGCGTGCGCAAGCTGGATAACAACACGGTCGAATTTCGTCTGACTCAGCCAGATGCCTCCTTCCTGTGGCACCTGGCGACACATTATGCCTCTGTAATGTCAGCTGAATATGCCACACAACTGGCCAAACAAGATCGCCAGGAATTACTCGACAGACAGCCCGTCGGCACAGGACCGTTCCTGCTTTCAGAAAACCGCGCGGGACAATATATTCGTCTACAACGTCACGAAAAATTCTGGCGCGGCACGCCCCTGATGCCACAGGTCGTTGTGGATCTCGGTTCAGGCGGAACCGGACGGTTATCAAAGCTCCTGACCGGGGAGTGCGACGTTCTGGCCTGGCCTGCGGCCAGTCAGCTCACCATATTACGTGATGACCCACGTCTGCGCCTGACACTGCGTCCTGGAATGAACATTGCCTATCTGGCATTCAACACCAATAAACCGCCGCTGGATAACCCCGCAGTGCGGCATGCGCTGGCACTGGCCATTAACAACCAGCGTCTGATGCAGTCTATCTACTACGGTACGGCAGAAACTGCAGCATCTATTTTACCCCGCGCCTCGTGGGCTTATGACAACGAAGCTAAGATTACTGAATACAACCCAGCTAAATCCCGTGAACAGTTAAAAGCACTGGGACTGGAGAACCTGACGTTGCAATTGTGGGTCCCGACCAGCTCTCAGGCCTGGAACCCGAGTCCGCTGAAAACAGCGGAACTGATCCAGGCAGATATGGCGCAGGTGGGTGTGAAAGTGAAGATCATCCCGGTTGAAGGTCGTTTTCAGGAGGCGCGATTAATGGATATGAACCATGATCTGACGTTGTCCGGTTGGGCGACGGACAGTAACGATCCTGACAGCTTTTTCCGACCGCTGCTCAGTTGTGCCGCCATCAACTCACAGACCAACTTCGCGCACTGGTGTAATCCGCAGTTCGACAACATACTGCGCAAAGCATTGTCCTCGCAGCAGCTCTCCTCACGTATTGACGCCTATGACGAAGCACAAAATATCCTGGCGCAAGAGTTGCCGATCCTGCCGTTGGCCTCATCATTGCGTCTACAGGCTTACCGCTATGACATCAAAGGTCTGGTGCTAAGTCCGTTCGGGAATGCCTCCTTTGCCGGAGTTTCCAGGGAAAAGACTGATGAGGTGAAAAAACCATGATTATCTTCACCCTGCGTCGCTTCTTATTACTGCTGGTCACCCTGTTCTTCCTGACATTCATTGGATTCAGCCTGAGCTACTTCACCCCCCATGCGCCATTACAAGGCGCATCGCTGTGGAACGCCTGGATATTCTGGTTCAACGGTCTGATTCACTGGGATTTTGGCGTTTCCAGTATTAACGGTCAGTTAATCTCAGAACAGCTGAAAGAGGTTTTCCCCGCCACGATGGAGCTGTGTATTCTTGCCTTTGGGTTTGCGCTGATGGTCGGGATCCCCATCGGCATGCTGGCCGGCATCACGCGCAATAAATGGCAGGATCGCTGCATCAGCGCATTGGCGCTGATGGGGTTTTCCATTCCTGTTTTTTGGCTGGCGCTGCTGCTGACACTCCTCTTCTCACTGACTCTCGGCTGGTTACCCGTTTCGGGACGTTTCGATTTGCTTTACGAAGTAAAACCGGTGACCGGTTTCGCCATTATTGATGCGTGGATCTCTGACTCCCCCTGGCGCGACGAAATGGTGGTCAGCGCAATCCGTCATATGGTGCTTCCGGTATTGACGCTTTCCGTCGCGCCCACGACGGAGGTCATTCGCCTGATGAGGATCAGTACCATTGAGGTTTTCGATCAGAACTATGTCAAAGCGGCAGCCACGCGCGGTTTGTCACGCTTCACCATTCTGCGTCGCCACGTATTGCACAACGCCCTTCCGCCGGTCATTCCTCGTCTGGGATTACAGTTTTCCACCATGCTGACGCTGGCGATGATCACCGAGATGGTCTTTAGCTGGCCTGGACTGGGGCGTTGGTTGATTAACGCTATTCGCCAGCAAGACTACGCCGCGATTTCAGCGGGGGTGATGGTGATTGGCTCGCTGGTTATTATCGTTAACGTCATCTCTGATATTTTGGGTGCTATGGCTAACCCTCTGAAACATAAGGAATGGTATGCCCTACGATAGCACTTATAAACAATACAAATAAAATCATAAAAATCAGTAGATTAGAAAATTTCATTTCGTGAATTCACTGATTTTAATACACAAAAATGTACACATTGTTTTTCCTGTTTGCTCCGGCAATGCAATTTTTAGTGATTGCCGGAGCTATCAACTCCATTCCTATTGTTATTCTTTCATTGCATGCGACGCAGCTGCGGCAACGATCTATTGCTGAGGATCCTGTTGAATTTGCTCAAGCTCCAGTTCAGTGTTTTTCATTGCCGCCATCGCATCGTCATTACTCCTGTTCCAGATACTGTCTGA
>NZ_JAOWIF010000029.1 GCF_030332225.1 Citrobacter sp. Cu233 | reverse complement strand
TTTTTTAACATTTGTGGATGCAATACAGGCAGTTTACAGTTTGGGTCAAAAAGTTGCTTTTTCCCCTTTTTTGACCGATTCCATACCCGCTCAAAACGGGCCGAATTTGAAGCCGTATAAATCACCGTATGCCGGATATTCCGGTGTCCCAGATAATCCTGAATCAGCCGCGTATCAATACCATTATCCGCCAGCGCATAACCACAGCCATGCCTGAGCATATGGGGGTGGACAGAGACAGCCAGTCCGGCTTTCCTCCCGGCATCAGCCAGCAGGTCATAGAACCGCTGACGGGTAAGCGGACGTCCCGACCGGGAAATAAAAAGCCAGTCCCCTTCTTCTTCTGCAGCCGGAGATGTAATCGTTTCCCTGGCCCCAAGCCAGCTTCTGAGGCATTTCACCTCTTCTGCCAGTAAAGGATGAACGGTACTGAACCCGTTTTTGAGACGCCGGACACACAGTTTTCGGGATACAAGTTCAAGGTCAGCAAGCCGCAGTGACAGCAGTTCACTGACCCGAAGTCCGTGGAGAAAGGCCAGGAGTATCATACAGGTGTCGCGTTCAGGGTGACGGCTGGTCACCACTGCCTGCAGCAGCAAAGAAACTTCATGGTGGGTGAGAAATTTTCGGGAAGACATTCATTGCTCCGGTTTGATGAAACAGAGCTATGGAGGGTGACATGACAGAAACCACTGGCGAGGGCAAAACGTGCTAAATTCAGGAAATACAGCGAAATTCTGACTGTATTTGTCCTCAACGACCAGCAATACAGAAAAAGGATAAGGTTTGAAGAAGCTGATATGTGAGTACGGCGATTCCCCACAACAAGAACACTGCCGCCGCCTTTCAGCGAAGAACGTTGCCCTTTTTTCCTGCGCTTACGGCGGGACAACACGACCCTCGCGTTACCCAGCTTAATCACCGGTAAATCACCACGATTGACAGTGATTCTGGCCTGTGGATTGTTGACTGTGGCCCTTTTCAGCTTTGCCCTTTCTTTGACCAGTTTCCGCCGTACCTTCGTCTCACGGGCAACCTGAGACGCAGACTGCGCCATTGCCGATGAGGCAACCCGGTTAATGGCCATTGCAGCAGCCCCCGGTACTGCCGTATTGCTGATGCGGCTGAGGTTCTCTACCGCCTGCTCGAGGCCTTTTATAGACAAGTGCCCTCCTTCAACGGCGCCGGTTTCCCGCAGGTGGGGCGCCACGTCCAAGCCACAGATAGCAGCTGCCACCATCGTCCGGCGAAATTCTGTCTATCCAGAAACTTTCACCACCGATGGTCAGCACATCACCACGCCGCAGTTGTGCCACCGCATCAGACCGAACGAACAGCGACGGGCTGGAGCCTTCCACACGAACCCCCAGCCCCGCATAGCCGATGTTTTCCGGATCATCAAAAACACCACGCAGCACATCACCGGCTTGCACGCCGGACGTAATGGTGGCTAACGAGCCCATGTACCCGCGTATCGTTTCGTCTGCGCGGGAAATGGCCGCATCGAACAGATTATCGAAATCAGCCACTGCGCCTCCCGTCAGCACATTTTCGCCAGGCCACGCGCTGTCATGGTTGCCGCCACATCTGCTGACACACGAAATTCAGTACCCGGCAACACAAACGTGACAGGCTCATCCCGTGTGGCGTGAAGTGCTTCGGTATGCAGTGTCACCAGCGCCACTAACGTGACCCTATCCTTAACCACAGTATCTGGCGGCGCTGATTCCACTTCATTTTCATGCCCGGTCAGCTCAACTGTCGGCAGGGAATGCACATCCTGACTGGCAATATCACTCGCATCATCAAGTTCCTCTTCCAGTTCCGCCACCCGAAGCGCCAGCTCCTCTTTCGTCCCCGTCAGGCTGACATCGCGGTTCAGTTGCTCACCCAGCGCCCGGAGACGAGCAATCAGTTCATCTTTCGTCATGGACTCCTCCACGGTGATAAAAATGGCCCCGAAGGGCCATAATTACGCCAGTTGTACGGATACAAACTCATCAGGATCAGCCAGCAGCATCAGTGGCGCTGACTGAATCATGGTGAACTCCCGCGCCGGATCGCCGGTGGTCACCCAGTTTTTCGGGTACCGGGCAGAGGCATTAATGCCTTCACGCTGTGCGTCCGCATCCTGAATGCAGCCATAAGTTCGCAGACCACGTGCCTGGGTGTTACCCAGTACCATCGTGTTGTCGGGCAGGTAGTTCTTTTTGACGCCATCTTCCACGTACTGTCCGGAATACACGACAATGGCCACGTCGCCATACATCCCCTTGTATGACACGGCTTTGCCCAGGTCTTTCACTGCTGTTTCCAGCTCTGAATTCGAGCCACGACGGGTATCCAGCTTCTCCTTGACGGCTTTGAAGGAACGGAACAGTGACCAGCCTTTCGGATCGAATACGATGATGTTCACCACACCGCTGGCGTGCAGCGCGTAGGCTTCGATAACACCCGTCTGGTTGAGCAACGAACGCGGCAGATTCTTGCTATCAGTGACAGGATCGCAACCAGCAAAGGAAAAGCGATCACAACGTCAACCTGGTTAGATCGCTATCAAGCGATCCAGGATGACAGGCTGAAAAGTGGTGATATAAGACTCAACACCTATAAGCAGAAAGCCAAACCAGTATCCTTGCTCAGGGAACGAGCAGGAATGAAGTTAATCTCAGCCGTTGATGTCAGAGATATAGCACAATTGCTTGAAGAGTATATCTCTGCTGGACAGCCTAGAATGGCCCAAGTCGTAAGGTCTGTATTGATCGATGTGTTTAAGGAAGCACAGCATTATGGCGAAGTTCCGCCAGGGTATAACCCTGCTCTTGCGACGAAGCAACCAAGAAGGAAAATTACTCGTCAACGCCTCAGCCTGGAAGAATGGCAAAAAATTTTTGCTATCGCAGATGCCAGCCATCGTTATATGGGGAATGCCATGTTGTTAGCGCTGGTTACCGGTCAACGTTTGGGGGATATATCTAAAATGAAATTCAGCGATATTTGGGATGATCATCTTCATGTCGAGCAGGAGAAAACTGGCAGCAAAATCGCAATTCCCCTTTCCTTACGTTTGAATGTGATCAATTGGAGTTTACGCGATGTAGTAACTCGCTGCCGTGATTATGCCGTCAGTCCATACTTAGTACATTTTTTCCGTTCAACTTCACAATCAGAACGCGGGGCGCAGGTTAAATCCAATACATTAACCATGAATTTCAGTAAAGCGAGGAATTTGGCAGGAATTGACTGGGGGCGAGGTTCCCCTGCCACATTCCATGAACAAAGGTCTTTATCTGAACGCCTGTACAAAGAACAAGGGATAGATACCAGAAAGCTACTTGGGCATAAAACACAACAACAAACCGATCGTTACCATGATGACCGAGGGAAAGGTTGGGGCAAAGTAGCTTTGTGAACGTTTAAGTTTCTCAACGCCACATTAATTCTCTCATCACACATGTAACAGACCCAAACAGCCCGCTCTGAGCGAAGAACTATTGTTGAACAGTAACTCCATGGAGTATATTCAGTAAATTTTCCAATTCATATAAGAAATGCACCGCGTGCATTTTTAATTCAAAGAAGTTTGAAGCACAATCATGAAATAGATTCTTATAAATACAAGATTAAATTAAATCAGATAACCCATGTTCATCTACAGCCTTTGAACTAATTAAGTTCGCGGCTTCTATGTCATTGTCACTTGCCTCAGAAATAAGGAAAAATGAATCAACCTGATTTTGCAAAATAATTTTCTTATACTTCTTGAGCCATTGTAATTTACCTGTAGTGAACAATACTTTACGCGGTAGCAAAATGCGGCTAAAAACTGATGGAAGATATTCACTTCTATTAAATGGAATAAAAGGGTCACCTAAAGAAAGAATAGTTAGATGATTAAATTCACCATGCGAATTCAATTTTTCAGCTGATTTGGCTATACCACTTGGTAAAAAAACACCTGTCTTGATACCTTTACGTAAAGCAACAACAGCCATCATTTTATCGAAAGCAGTCCCACCAAATAGCAAGGAATACCCTTTCTTAACAGAAAGATCAATAGTATCAAGAACAACTTGTTTTTCTATATCACTTGGTGACGTGCTCGAAATTATCGAAAGATCAAAATCAGTAAATAACTGTCCAGTATAATAAAGTTTTTTGTCGGAGAAAGTTGACAACTTTACAGGAAATATTTTATCATCATGTTTAATTTCGGACACATTAAGATCTGTTAAGGATGGATAGCTAAAGTTCGGTGAGACTTTTTCGCGTTTATTATTTTTTGATGCCTGCGGACTAAAAACTAAAATTTCATTATTATTATTATACAGATAATCTTGTATCATTTTTTTTACAATTTCCCAATCAAGACCACCATGACCACAACCTAAAGCTGGTAGGGTGATTGTTTTTCCATGTTTATTATCCAAATACTTCGAGAGCCATTGCAGCCCTTTTTCGATATATTCGTACTTAGACTTATTTCTCCAATGATCCTTGGTGGGGAAATTAATGATTTCTATTTCCTTACCATACGTATCAATACCTTTCCAAACAGCTGGTTTACCTGGGGATATTTCCCCTTTTTTACACAGCAATACGTATTCATTATACATTTCAGGAAACTTATTTTTAAAAGCAAAAGCAACCCCTGCCCCCATTACACCAACACAGTTAACTGTATTAATTCTAATGTCAGCAGTATAATCGAAAAAATCACCATCAACATATCTAATCATAAAACCCCCTCTGGCTAAGTATACATCCTTGTTTTTAATTCTTCAATTTCATTGTCAAAAACTTTTACAAATTCTGCATCAATATAGCTCATAGCGCATTTTGAAATTAAAATCAACATATCTATAGCAAACTTTATACTTGTTATTTTCTGCATTTATTATCCATATCAGTCATGTGCTATTAAATCGCCAAAAGAACATAATAAATTACGACTGCCACCTTTTTCTTATTGAATTTTGGATTACCTTACGATCTAAATTAGACCTTCTGACAATATCGTGAACATATGCGTAAAGCGGTGCAACAAGCTGTTTTCGTTCTAACAGTTCGTTGAATGCAAGCTCTGTAATTAGTACACTGACGCCCCTTCAGCTATGAGTTACAACATCCTTCAAGTAAATAGGATTGTTGGTTTAAGTCCATTAATATCATAAAACTCTTTTATATAGTCAAAGTCATTATAAATCCATCTGAATATATACAGATGGATTTTGCCAATAGTCTTTGATGGGGAAGTACATGCTATATATTTTTTAGAGAACATATTTTTCGGATTATTTCTCAGCTGAAAATTTGCCGAACGAAATTATTCGACATAATACCCGAATATTGCAGGTTATTTTATTGAATACAAGCATTACACTTCCACCATCAAAGTGACTATGTTAATCATAAGATCTGCATCAAATTCAAAAATTTCCTCATAAACTGTTCCCCTACAATCTTTGGAGCACTTCATCCCGGAGATCATCGATCCCGTCAGAAACCTCAGCTAACCAAACTGGATTTAATGAGCCAATATCAGCCTTACTTAGGGCTACTAGCATATTGATATCTTCAGAAGATGTAACTATATCGAACAACTGATTTTTATTTCTTCCTTTAGCTACTATTTCACCCAATAAATCATCATACGTAACTAACATCATTATTTTTCTAACTAGATCGGTTTGTATGGCTGGCAGATCTTCTGTCAAAATTCGTTGCAGCATCGGAAGTGACTTCCTGGGATGCTCCCCATCTGCCTCATGCATGTAATTATTGTTCCAACGTGTTTTAGGCCCTTTGCCTATATCATGCAAATAGGCGGCCAACTCCAAAACTTCCTGATGAATAGGGTCTAATTGATGAAACTCTGGTGAATTAACTACAAGACCAGCCACTCGTCGACTATGAGAGCCAACATCTTCATTATGAGGTCCGTAGTTCGCACCCAATCCATCGATATCATCAAGCTCTTGGATGGCGGAGAAATTGCCACGAATTGCACTTAAAGCATCACTAATACTTTGAAATTTTGGCCTCGTTTCTCGTTGAAATGAAGTTACATATTCAATAGCTTCATCAAAGAGCATTTTTAGCACTACAGGTCCCGTGACTAAGGATGAGGACCAGTTTCCAGGTTGGTGATAATAATGTTGAAAATCACCCTCAACAATATTTGGTGCTGCAATACCTTTTTCCTGGAAAATATTCCTCACAATATCAGACATAGAACGATTCCATGTAATTATCTGATTTATTTCGCTTAAAGAAACATGATCTGGTAGCAAAAGTTCTGCCATCTTTTTATGCCTCAGAGCATCGTCAGCATAACTCCATGCATTATTATCGATGGTAGTCCAATTTAGTGCATCAAGCTGGTCAGCTTGAGTGTTACCAGAATAAAATCTCGGTGGATTAGCTGTATTTGCGGAAGCATCTGTAAAATATGACCCAATCCTTGTTTCGAGTGATAATATAGAAACTGAAAGATAGATAATAAATTGCTGATCTACGTTTTTTTTATGAAGAACAGCCAATTGCATAGGCGTTTTTTTTGCAAAATAAAAAGGAACATAATCATGAACACAGCGACCATTCGTATTAGGTACCTGCATCAATGCCCTACGCCCCTGTATTCCTTCATCAGCGACATTCACATGCGATATACGACGTGCAATTTTCTGATTGGTCGAAAACAGTCCAGTTTCAATTATTGATTCAAGATTCTCTACGGACGTAAAGTGATATGCATTTCGGTGTCTATGATGAACAGGAACTGCCATGTATCCTCCTTGAAAAACTATAAAAAATCTATGTAATGTATTTTATATTATTACAGTAATCGTGAATTACCGATATAGGATTTCAACCTCCCTGTGATCTAGGTCACTCAGGATGATCAACTTCCTATTGATTAGGATTCAAAACGTTAGAAATGTCCGCTTACAGAACTACAGGCCACTTTGAGCGCAGGCTGTGTGAAAACTCATAGCTTTGAGTAGCCAAAAAATATTTCTCATCTGTGTTTTGAGAATGCTGTTTAAGTTGACGAGTTAATCTGTGATTTTATTCGGGTGTTTCAGAGATTTTTATTGCGGGAAAGCGCCTAATATTTGTTTCTGGAGGATAAAACGGCCGGAACCGTTAGCCGTATTGTTCCTGAAGCTGAAATATCAATCCTGTAGTACCCCATATCGATATCATCCTTTTCAGGTTATAAGCCAATATATGTAGACTTATTTCCGTACTGACATTTTTAAATTTCCGCATCAGGAAGTGCGTTGCACCCATCCACATTTTAATTGTCCCAAACGGATGTTCTACCGTTTGCTTTCGCATGACTACCGCCTGAGGAAATGACTCAAGCCTCGCATGCATTTCTTCCATTTCAGCTTCATGAACCCAACGCCGTATACGCCTTGGATCGCGTTTCGATGTAGTGCACCTGGAGCGCTGGCTGCAATCGCGACAGGCAATATTGTTAAAGTATAAATGTTGCTCCAGTCCGTCCTCTATTGAGATAAATCGATTCTGAAGCTCATTGCCCATTGGGCATACATAAACATCTTTTTCCCTGTTATATCTGAATATTGAGCGATTATAGAGCCCCTTACGTTCAGCACCAGAGGTATCTCCTTTTGGCACTAACGCCACGGCTCCGCTATCCAGAACTGTTTTAATATCGCTGCGACTGTAATACCCTTTGTCGGCAAGTACTGTTATGTCCTTCCGGCCAACAGCTTTCTGAGCCAGTGTTGCTACTGAACCAAGTTGACCATTATCTGTTGTGTTGGTAACTTTATGCGCAACAATCAAGTGGTTCTTCGTATCCACAGCTGTCTGAACGTTGTAGCAAACTTGCCGATTCATATTATTTGTTTTCACCAACCGGGAGTCAGGGTCGGTTAAAGAGAGTTGTTTATCTGGCTGTTGTGCGACTGCTTGTTGGATCTCCTGAAGCTCACGTAAACGCTTTTTTAGCCAGGCCAGTTTAGTGGCAGTTAACTTTGTGTTTGCATCTGGCTCAGTATTCTTGTCGGCTTCATCCAGCTTGTTTAAATAATAAGTAATACTTTGCTCAACGCGCTCAATATGGTCTTTGGCTTTCTGAGATGTGAAGTTGTTGGGTTTGCTGTTTACTGCTTTAAATTTGCTGCCGTCGATGGCAACAACGACATCAGTGAACATTTGCATTTGCCGGCACAGGCCAATAAAGGCCCTACAGGCATTCCTGATACCTTCACCGTTATCTTTTCTGAAGTCTGCAATGGTTTTAAAATCAGGCGTTAATCGTTCAAGTAACCACATCAGTTCAACGTTCCGATGGGCCTCTTTTTCCAGTCTGCGGGAGGACTGAATTCGGTTGAGATATCCGTAAATGTACAACTTCAGTAGGGTTGCAGGGTGATATCCGGGTCGTCCGGTTCGCTTTGCATCAACTCTTCTGAAACCAAGAGAATCGAGCTTTAGTCCATCAACAAAGATATCAACGACTCTGACGGGGTTATCTTCAGTGACAAAATCATCCAGTGCATCAGGGAGTAATGTCACCTGGTGCCTGCCTTGTCCTTGAATGTGATTGGCCATGTCGGTATCCGCAGTATTCATTCGTATATTTCTAATTTTAATGAAAAAGTCATTTCGTCGCATGGGTTTATCAAGAATGGTTGATCATATGAAACCATCGCTTAGACCAAGAAGTGATCAGGAGTTTTCACACAGCCTGAGCGAAGAACGGACCTAAATATAAACGAGGGTCATCAGCAATAATTATAATAAACTGAGGTATGCCTAATTGGAGCTTGACGATATAACTACCATCTCCTCCCCCCAACCTACCCCAAACTACCAGGGGGTTTTGATAACTTGTTTTGATAAAATTTTGATAACCGTTAGCAGACTAACAAAAAACAACGGGCGTGTTATACGCCCGTTACAGTTTTTAACACATGTGGAAATTACATGTTTTCGATGATCGCGTCACCAAACTCTGAACATTTCAGCAGCTTAGCGCCGTCCATCAGACGTTCGAAGTCATAGGTTACGGTCTTGGCGTTAATCGCGCCTTCCATACCTTTAACAATTAAATCAGCCGCTTCGGTCCACCCCATGTGGCGCAGCATCATTTCTGCAGACAGGATGATGGAACCTGGGTTCACTTTATCCTGACCCGCGTACTTCGGTGCGGTACCGTGGGTTGCTTCGAACAGTGCACATTCGTCACCAATGTTGGCTCCCGGTGCGATACCAATACCACCAACCTGCGCAGCCAGGGCATCGGAGATGTAGTCACCGTTCAGGTTCATACAAGCGATAACGTCGTACTCAGCTGGACGCAGCAGGATCTGTTGCAGGAACGCATCGGCGATAACGTCCTTAACCACGATCTCTTTACCGGTTTTCGGGTTCTTGATTTTAACCCACGGACCGCCATCGATCAGTTCACCACCGAATTCTTCACGCGCCAACTGGTAACCCCAGTCTTTGAATGCACCTTCGGTGAATTTCATAATGTTACCTTTATGAACCAGGGTAACAGAATCACGATCGTTAGCGATGGCGTACTCAATCGCTGCACGAACCAGACGCTTGGTCCCTTCTTCGGAGCATGGCTTGATACCGATACCGCAATGTTCCGGGAAGCGGATTTTCTTCACGCCCATCTCTTCGCGCAGGAATTTAATCACTTTCTCAGCATCAGCGGAGTCAGCTTTCCACTCAATACCCGCATAGATGTCTTCTGAGTTTTCACGGAAAATGACCATATCGGTCAGTTCAGGATGTTTAACCGGGCTTGGGGTGCCCTGGTAGTAACGAACCGGGCGCAGACACACGTACAGGTCAAGTTCCTGACGCAGTGCAACGTTCAGAGAGCGAATACCGCCGCCAACTGGGGTGGTCAGTGGGCCTTTGATGGCAACACGATACTCACGAATAAGATCCAGGGTTTCAGCAGGCAGCCAGACATCCTGGCCATAAACCTGAGTGGATTTCTCACCGGTGTAGATTTCCATCCAGGAGATTTTACGCTCGCCTTTATAGGCTTTCTCGACAGCAGCATCGACAACTTTGATCATCGGTGGGGTTACATCAACGCCGATACCGTCGCCTTCAATGAACGGGATAATCGGATTTTCAGGAACGTTGAGTTTGCCGTTTTGCAGGGTGATCTTCTTACCTTCCGCCGGAACAACTACTTTGCTTTCCATTCACCTCTCCTTCGAGCGCTTCTGGTTCTGCTCGTCTGTCATCACGCTGCATGTGCATTTGCGTCCTGCTACACGGATGCGTTAGAGCAACTTTTTGTTAATGATTTGTAATGAGCGTGTCAATACTACCCTATTGTTCGTCGCCATGAAAGACACTCGTTCTTAGGCTATAATGCGGCAATTGATATAATCTGAAAATACCATGCAAAAAACTTCTTTTAGAAATCACCGGGTTGAGCGATTCAGCTCAAGACAAGTCACTAAACAGCGTAAAGAAAACCAGCCAAAACGGGTGGTTTTGTTCAATAAACCATACGATGTTTTGCCACAATTTACTGACGAAGCAGGACGCAAAACGTTAAAAGATTTTATTCCTGTTCAGGGTGTCTATGCTGCTGGTCGTCTTGACCGCGACAGCGAAGGACTTCTGGTGCTGACCAACGACGGCGCGCTACAGGCCCGGTTGACGCAACCCGGTAAACGTACGGGGAAAATCTATTATGTCCAGGTGGAAGGTGAGCCAACACCCGAAGCGCTGAACGCTCTGCGCACCGGCGTAACGCTGAACGATGGCCCCACACTGCCAGCAGGTATTGAATTGGTGGCAGAGCCAGAATGGTTGTGGCCGCGAACCCCGCCCATTCGCGAGCGGAAAAATATCCCTACCACCTGGTTAAAAGTGACCTTATATGAAGGCCGTAATCGTCAGGTACGTCGCATGACAGCACACGTCGGCTTTCCTACACTGCGGTTAATTCGTTATGCGATGGGGAATTACACGCTGGATAATCTCGCTAATGGTCAATGGCGGGATGCAACTGTATAAGGAACAGGTATGTTTAAACCGCACGTCACCGTTGCCTGCATTGTGCATGCAGAAGATAAGTTTTTAGTCGTTGAGGAAACCATCAACGGCAAAGCTTTGTGGAATCAACCCGCCGGGCACCTGGAAGCCGATGAAACACTGATACAAGCCGCTGCACGCGAACTGTGGGAAGAAACCGGGATAAAAGCGCAACCACAACACTTTATCCGAATGCATCAATGGATTGCCCCAGACAGAACACCCTTTTTGCGCTTTCTGTTTTCTATCGAGCTTGCCAATATGTGCGTTACTGAACCTCATGACGACGATATAGATTGCTGTCGTTGGGTCAGTGCGCAAGAGATCTTCTCTGCGCCAAACCTGCGTTCGCCGCTGGTTGCCGAAAGTATTCGTTGTTATCAAAGCGGACAGCGTTATCCACTCGCAATGATTGGCGAATTTAACTGGCCGTTTACAGAGGGTGTCAAGTAAAGGGCTGCGTGCTAGAATATGCCGCCTTGAAGTTCAATGTCGTGAGTATTCCTATGTCTGAAAGCCAAAAAAAAGTGATCGTCGGCATGTCCGGCGGTGTCGATTCCTCCGTTTCTGCCTGGCTGTTGCAACAACAGGGTTATCAGGTAGAAGGCCTGTTCATGAAGAACTGGGAAGAGGACGATGGTGAGGAATACTGCACAGCGGCCGCCGATCTTGCGGATGCACAGGCCGTCTGCGACAAACTCGGCATTGAACTGCATACCGTTAACTTTGCTGCAGAATACTGGGACAACGTCTTTGAATTGTTCCTTGAAGAATACAAAGCGGGTCGGACGCCGAACCCGGATATTCTGTGCAATAAAGAAATCAAGTTTAAAGCCTTCCTCGAATTTGCCGCTGAAGATTTAGGTGCCGATTACATCGCTACTGGCCACTACGTGCGTCGCGCGGATGTGGACGGCAAAAGCCGCCTGCTGCGGGGACTCGATGGTAACAAGGACCAGAGCTACTTCCTCTATACCCTCGGCCATGAGCAGATCGCACAAAGTCTGTTCCCGGTAGGTGAACTGGAAAAACCACAGGTACGCAAAATTGCCGAAGATCTGGGTCTGGTTACTGCGAAGAAAAAAGACTCCACCGGTATTTGCTTTATCGGCGAGCGCAAATTCCGCGAGTTCCTCGGTCGTTACCTTCCGGCACAACCAGGCAAGATCATTACCGTTGACGGTGAAGAAATTGGCCAGCATCAGGGGCTGATGTATCACACCCTGGGTCAGCGTAAAGGTCTGGGTATTGGTGGAACAAAAGAAGGTACCGAAGATCCATGGTATGTCGTGGATAAAGACGTTGAGAACAATATTCTGGTTGTGGCTCAGGGTCATGAACACCCGCGCCTGATGTCCGTTGGTCTGATTGCACAGCAATTACATTGGGTCGACCGCCAACCGTTCACCGGCACCATGCGCTGCACAGTGAAAACCCGCTATCGTCAAACCGACATTCCGTGCACCGTTAAAGCACTGGATGCTGAGCGTATTGAAGTGATTTTTGACGAACCCGTCGCGGCGGTAACACCGGGTCAGTCGGCGGTCTTTTACAACGGTGAAGTGTGCCTCGGCGGCGGCATTATCGAGCAGCGTCTGCCTCTGCCGGTATAATTATTTACACATTTGATACAAGGAAGCAGTGAACGTGGCAAAGAATTATTATGACATCACCCTCGCCCTGGCAGGTATTTGCCAGTCGGCACGCCTGGTACAAGAACTGGCGCACCAGGGGCATTGTGATGCCGATGCACTACACGTTTCACTGAACAGTGTCATCGATATGAATCCCAGCTCTACGCTGGGCGTGTTCGGCGGCAGTGAAGCCAACCTGCGCCTTGGCCTTGAAACATTGCTCGGCGTGCTTAATGCCAGCAGTCGTCAGGGACTGAATGCAGAACTCACCCGCTACACGTTAAGCCTGATGGTGTTGGAGCGTAAGCTATCAGCAGCCAAAGGCGCTATGGACACGCTGGGAGACCGTATCAACGGCTTGCAGCGCCAGTTGGACCATTTTGATTTGCAGTCAGAAACGTTGATGAGTGCGATGGCTGGTATCTATGTTGACGTCATCAGCCCACTCGGCCCACGTATTCAGGTTACGGGTTCTCCGGCCATTCTCCAGAGCCCGCAGGTTCAGGCTAAGGTTCGCGCTTCGCTTCTGGCTGGCATTCGCGCTGCCGTGCTCTGGCATCAGGTTGGTGGAGGCCGTCTGCAACTCATGTTTTCTCGTAATCGCCTGACGACTCAGGCAAAACAAATTCTTGCTCATTTAACCCCGGAGTTGTGATCTATGGAATTATCCTCACTGACCGCCGTTTCCCCTGTCGATGGACGCTACGGCGATAAAGTCAGCGCGCTGCGCGGGATTTTCAGCGAATATGGTTTGCTGAAATTCCGTGTACAGGTTGAAGTACGCTGGCTGCAAAAACTGGCCGCGCACGCAGCGATCAAGGAAGTTCCTGCTTTTGCTGCCGACGCAATCGGTTTCCTTGATGCGATCGTCGCTAACTTCAATGAAGAAGATGCTGCACGTATCAAAACCATCGAGCGTACGACCAATCATGATGTGAAGGCAGTGGAGTATTTCCTGAAAGAGAAAGTGGCGGATATCCCGGAGCTGCATGACGTTGCCGAGTTTATCCACTTCGCTTGCACCTCTGAAGACATCAACAACCTGTCTCATGCGCTGATGCTGAAGACTGCGCGCGATGAAGTGATCCTGCCTTACTGGCGCCAACTGATCGATGCGGTGAAAGACTTGTCTGTGCAGTATCGCGACATTCCACTGCTCTCCCGTACCCACGGTCAGCCGGCCACCCCATCAACACTGGGCAAAGAAATGGCCAACGTGGCTTACCGTATGGAGCGCCAGTATCGCCAGCTAAATCAGGTCGAAATTCTCGGTAAAATCAACGGTGCCGTCGGTAACTATAATGCCCACATCGCCGCTTACCCGGAAGTTGACTGGCATCAGTTCAGTGAAGAATTTGTCACGTCTCTGGGCATTCAGTGGAACCCGTACACCACACAGATTGAACCGCACGACTACATTGCCGAACTGTTTGATTGTATTGCCCGTTTTAACACTATCCTTATCGATTTCGACCGTGATGTCTGGGGTTATGTCGCGCTGAATCACTTCAAACAGAAAACCATCGCCGGTGAGATTGGTTCTTCCACCATGCCGCATAAGGTTAATCCGATCGACTTCGAAAACTCCGAAGGTAATCTGGGCCTGTCCAATGCGGTTCTGCAGCACCTGGCAAGCAAACTGCCGGTTTCACGCTGGCAGCGTGACCTGACAGATTCTACCGTACTGCGTAACCTGGGTGTAGGTATCGGCTATGCGCTGATCGCTTATCAGTCTACGTTGAAGGGGGTAAGCAAACTGGAAGTCAACCGCGATCACCTGCTGGACGAACTGGATCATAACTGGGAAGTGCTGGCTGAGCCGATTCAAACCGTGATGCGTCGTTATGGCATTGAAAAACCATACGAGAAGCTGAAAGAACTGACCCGTGGCAAGCGCGTTGATGCTGAAGGCATGAAGCAGTTTATCGACGGTCTGGCCCTGCCGGAAGAAGAGAAAATCCGCCTGAAAGCGATGACACCGGCCAACTATATTGGCCGCGCCATCACCATGGTTGATGAACTGAAATAATCAGGACAGGTGCCGGATAGCAATTTCGCCTCATCCGGCCCACTGCTGATGCCATTCCCTGGCCGGATACGCGCGAACGTTATCCGGCTTGTTAGTTTTATCGCCCCAAGTCATGCCCCTAACGGATGATCCCACAAAAATCACAACGCCTTCACCATCACTGATGACTCATGACTGGTCAGATCCACCACAGTGACACTTTGTTTTCCCGGGCGGCGTCTCTCAGGCATACCCACCACCTGAATATCTCTCCGTCAGAAGTATGAAATACGAAGCACTGACATCCCTCCACTCCAGTAATAACAACGGACATCTGTTGCCGTATGTGTCGGCTTATCAGTGCCGGGTAACGCGCAAATTCCGGTTTGATGAAACAGAGCAATGGAGGATGGCACGATAAAAAACACTGGTGGGGCGAAACGTGCTAACGTCGGGGAACACAGTGAAATCAGACTGTTCTTAACACTCAGCCCCTGCTGTGCCGAAAAAGAGAGAAGAGATGGACTTAATTCAGCAACTGGTGATTATCATCGAAGACAATCTGAACAGCGCCTTGCCGGTAAAAAAGCTTGCGGAACGTTCCGGCTATTCAGAACGCTGGCTGTACAGTCTGTTTCTGAAAGAGACCGGGATGAGTGTGGCACAGTATATTCGTCGCAGAAAGCTGACACTTTCGGCTTTACTGTTGCGTCATACCAGCATTCTGGTAACCAACATATCACTGATGTATGACTTCAGCTCCCCTCAGACATTCTCCCGTTCTTTCAGACAACAGTTTACACTCTCCCCTATACGATACCGGAACGCAAAGGCATGGGATATGCAGTACGCCCAGCCTGCCCTCTACAGAACGACAAAGGGTACTGAATTTAAGTTAATGGAGATCGTAGAAAGAAATCTCCCCCCGGCTCTCCGGAACAAAAAACGCATTCGACTGGGAATGGACTTTATACATACAACAAAAGAGGGTCGCCTTGTTTATAACAGGAATCTTTTTCAGTCCATGATGTCAATTTACGAACCAACTTATAACATGTCACACTTTATGATTTCTGGAGAAATGGTTCCCGCTGAAGACACTGATTCAGAAATCATTTACACTTTAACAAAAATAGGCAAATCCACCCAGCCAGAAAAAATCCTACCGGGTGGCTTATACGTCAGCCAGAAATTCAAAGGAACATTCGAGCATATTTTTGAGTTCCAGATGTACGATGCAATGGGAGCACTCTGCAATAATAAAAGCATTTTAAAAAAGGGCCCTATGTATACTTTATTCCACAGAACTGATAATAAAGATATTATGAACGTGCAGTTCCTTATTCCCTGTCTGAAGACTTATCCTTGCCAGGCCCGCTGAAAGCGCCGGGGATTACTGGCTGTATACAATACAGTATGATGAATATTCCTGTGCCCAAGATAGTCCTGGATAAGCCGTGTATCCAGTCCCTGGTTTGCAAGAGCATAACCACAAGCGTGACGTAGCATATGCGGATGAACCTTAACTTTCAGACCCGCGCGCTGACTGTATCGAGCACATAATTTATACACCCACTGCCTGGACATTTTTTTCCCGTGAGTTGACAGAAAAAGATAATCCTCTTGATTACCTTTAGCGTAAGTTTTCCTGACCTGAATCCAGCGTTGCAATAATTCTATGGTTTCTGGCTGCAATGGATGAGATGTTGACAACCCATTTTTTAGCCGCCGGATGAAAACAATTTTTTCGGTCATATCAAGATCGCCCAGTCTCAGGTCTAATAGCTCACTGACTCGCAATCCATGGATATATGTCATCTGTAACAAAGCTTTATCGCGGATTTCATTTCGCGTACCATTTATAGCTCTAAAAAAAGTTTCCCATTCGCCTCGGGTAATATATTTGCGCATAATTCCTCCCATCAGATTTATAAGCAAAATTATACTGTTAGCAGAAAAAATTACTTATCAATTTCGGAAGTCAGGTTATGTTAAAGTAGGGATGTCGCGTAATTGATTCACACGTCAGCCAACTGGATATTCAGCAATGCATTAACATCTATAAATAATGCCACCTCCGATTTCACCTGCCTCTGCTGTTCGTGAATTCTGAAGCCGAGCATCCTCATCGCCTGCATCATCGCCGCCGTTTGGCAGGCACGAATGATGATTGTCGTCTGTACTGGTAGTTTGAGCAGTTCATAAAGTACTTCTGCCATTAATCTCACCATAATAATGCAAAATTCCCATTACTGGTGCAAATGCACCGCCATCGCGCCAGGCTGAAACATTATGAAATAATTAAATAGTCGGTGAGCATGATTTTTTGTTTGTTGTTGACATTTAAATCTGCCATTAATTAATGACCAACTCTGTGGAGAATATTAATGCTTAAACTTTTCCATTATCACTCTCAATATTGGATATTTCTGGCTATTGCACTGTCTCTTTATACAGTTGCATTTCGATGATACACATCGTTTAGTTGCATACTTTTTTCTAATATAAGTTTATTTTATATGATGAGCTTTGGTTCAAACCTTAGCTCATAAAAAACATACAGCGATAAGAATATCAGACATTCTAATACTCATACCCTTCGTCTCATAACTGCCTGCGTAATATTATGTTTTATAAGCCTTAAATCAATTCCGACTACATACCCAGAGAATGAAGCAACCCAAAGATTAATGCCACTGACCAAAACAGTGCGACCGTTGACGCTGTAGTCATCAGAGCTGCAATTTTGTATTTGCTCATCATGCATTTTACCCAGATACTGTTGCCGATTTAAAATCGTCCAGAAACACCATCAAACCAGATTGATCTGATCGAAGAAGTCATTCATCTAAATCATGTTAACCATTTCCCAGAAACCACACAACTCTTTAATAACTATTAAAGTCAACAAGTTGAATTTATGCCAGATTATCATTCAATCTGTTCTCCACTACTTATACTCATAATAACAACCCAAAATATAAAATGAACATTACAGATCACTCCCTTCTTTATCGCTCAATTAGCAAATAATTAACAATGGTAAAGTCTTAATAGCACGCACCGGTTTTATAATTTAAAAAAGTAAGACGCCCTGTTTTTTTCAGTGTATACCTGAATATTCTTTATCGTTTGCTCTTTGTTAAAGACTTTAAACAATGAAAAAGAACATTTTTTCCGTTAAACGCAACAAACCGATAAGTCCATTAGAACTTAAAATCTACCGCAACTACCGTATAGTGCATGGGATTCGAATTGCTGTAGCGTTCGTTATTACGTTCTTATTGATAAGAATGTTGAGTTTACCAGACCACTCGTGGCCCCTGATTACACTCGTTGTCGTCATGGGACCTGTAAGCTACATGGGTAACGTTATCCCCAGAGCACTTGAGCGAATGGCAGGAACTGTAGGTGGTGCAATTCTGGGGATCATTGCATTACACATTGAAATGTACTCTCTTACCCTGATGATGCTCTGGTGCGGATGCGCTGCTTTCCTTTGCGGCTATCTGGCCATGAGTAAACGCCCGTATGCTGCATTACTTGTTGGGATAACGCTTGCCGTAGTCAGCAGCGCTCCTGCCGGGGACTTACAGACAGCATTATGGCGAAGCACCAATATTATTTTGGGATGTATTCTGGCTATGCTGTTTACCAGTATTTATCCCCAAAGAGCATTCATTAACTGGCGTATCCAACTTGCTGACTTTCTGGCTGATTACTTAAAAATCACTTCAGCCGGGGTCTCACGAAACGTTCTGAACCAGCCCAGAATGACCGGGCTTCAAACGCGTGCGTTGACTAATGTAGTCAAAATGCGTGGTCTGATTACACCAGTGAATAAAGAAACAAAGATTGCAAAGAGCCTGCTTGAGGATATTCAGTCAATAACCCGAGATATGATTGCTGCCCAAAAATTTCAGATAAATGCCCACTGGGCATCGCGCGGCAGCCGGTTTCTGATATTGAACTCTCATACACTTTCCGACATGGAACAAATGACCCGCAACACTCTCAGTACGCTGGCTCATGCGCTGCATGAAGGTAACCCGTCTCCAATAGCATCAAACAGCGAACGTCTTAATGAAATCACACAAGAGTTGCATGGCCTTTTACTCGCGAATGAAAGTGATGAAGTAATGGAAAGTGCCGTTCATGGATATGTCTGGTTAAGCATCCAGCTTGCAATCCAGCTTGAAACACTTTCAACCTTGATAACTAAAGCTCTCACAGAAAATAATTGATTTTATTGTTAATTATATAATAAAAGCCCATAACCGGAAGGCACCGACAAATGCAGGGATCCAAAACAGTAAAAGTGCGGGTTACCATAATCCAATGCCATTCAGAAAAACAACCAGGGAAACAATAATTATTGCAACACCTATAGATATACCGAGTCCGATCACGCTATTTCTGAAGGATATTTTTATAACGTTATCTCCCCACACCATGATAACAGTATGACAGGTTTGAGTTCAGTTGTGGTGCCGGGTGCCTCCCGGTGAGACTGCCCCGGACAACAAGCCTCGCGTTGCATCATGCGTCAAAGGGATCTTGACCTGACCGGACGCCCCACCGCACAGGGGGATTCACCACATCAATAAGTTAACTAAGCATTATTCTCTGTGTCAATAAATGAACCGAATTAAGTCCAGGATGAAACATCCCATAGTGGCTTGATGTATCTGTCAGTATTGAGGGCAGCACTATGATTTGGGAACGGAGATAGCGTGCCAGGTGAATACCCATCGTATTGCCAGAAAGCAAAAACTCCGCCGTAGCGAGGTCGGGAATGCCTGGAGGATGAATTCGATTTTCTTTTTATCGTCCTTGTCCCTACCGAAAACACATAACCCATCCGACCCGGCGCGCCGGATTGTGAGTCTGCAATTGTCATAGTGATCATTCAGGCGTTGAAGCAGTTCTTTTTCTATGCCGAAACCGCGTCTTTAGGACGTTCTTTCATGCGATCAATCGTTAATTCAACTTTCATACATATTTTTCAATCGCAATGGGGCTGGTTAGTGCCAGGAGTGGACGTCGCTGATATCGGAATGCACTAATCTGTGGTGGCTGGTCAACACAATATGCAACATGAACAGGAGCAAAAACGGTGCTGTCGTGACATCAGCTTGTAAAGTAGTATGGTTCTTATCCTGCCCAACTCTGGATGCTCAATGACATTACAAGTAACCTATCTTGAACAGCCAACGCCCGGTGATGAAACGGAAGGTGTTTTAATCATCGACGTCAATCCTTTTGGCACTAATGGAGAAAAGGAGCGGCGACTGTTAATCAGAAAGGACGGTGAACCCATTCTGATTTTACAGTTATACGTACGTGCCGATGAGGAGGGCTGGCTGATTTCCAGCGCCTTTTCTGATTTCCTCCTGAATGAATCCCTGGTGGCAATCATTTGTGGCGACCACTTTCATGTTTTTGAGATGGCCACACACTCGTTCAGAAGCCATCCACTAGGTGATTACGTTAGCCATATTTATTCAGTTCCTGATATCCATTCTGACAGGCTGCATAATCGGGTTTTGGTTACCACTTACAGCCACGTTTTTCTGATGGATATTGCTGCGGGCATTCTCTGGAAATCTAGGCAGTGTGCTATTGATGGCGTGATCATTACATCAATAGAGAATGAGACGGTTCTGGGCCAGGGAGAGTGGGACCCGCCAGGAGGTTGGGAATCTTTTAAGCTCGATCTCAAAACGGGTATCCCGATTTAAATAAGATGTTACCCTCACAGTAATGTGCCAGAAGCAGACATTGTCGATGACCTGTTCCCTCGTTGATTCATACAGAATGCTGTTAGTAACGTCCGCTCCTCGCTCACAGCGGACCTTGGGACCTTGCTTTCTGTCCGTTTCGTGTCAGGAGTGGACCTCCACTACCCTTCTGAAGAGGAAACGCAGAAATATGTAGATCCGTTGGGTAATAATTACGATTTATAATAAAAACGTCTCTATCTCAGAGTCCTAGAGTATCTTCATACGCAAGGCTGCAATTATGAATCCCAAGAGTGCGTTAGTTTTAGAAGAACTCAGATCCAAATTACGTCCTGCATCTGTGGCGCAAGTCGGCGGTTTTCGCCCCATTGCAGACCCCATTACATCCTGGTTTTTGAAAGGAGTCTCTCTACCAGGTGAAGGACTGCCAGTTTGGCAGGAGCAGCCGATGTTTCCGCTGCTTCAGATTCGTATTGATGAGCTTCCCGTGATTCCTGAGCAACTGAAGGGGGTCGCGCTCTTAGTGCTTTATCACAATATGGAAAACCATCCATTTGATAAACCTCATGGTGAGGGGTGGCTAATACGAGAATATACCACCCTTGATGGGCTTGAGTTATTGCCTGCAATTGACACTCAATATCACGCATTTCCGGTTCGTTGGGTGAGTGTCAATGATGATACTCCGGGATGGGAGGATGCCTGGGATATTATTGACCTGTCTGACGTAAACGATGATGAGGATGCAAGTGATAGATTCTATGATGGTTTTAACCGATACAGGGGAACCAAGGTCGGAGGATATCCGATGGAGATACAACATGGTGTGGGAATTCAAGATTTTGTCTTTCAGGTGGGATCAGAAGAAAAAGTAAACTGGATGTGGGCGGATAATGGGATCGGCTACTTTCACAAGTCACCAGAGGGGGTCTGGACGTTTTCATGTCAGTTTTACTAGAGGTTCAACATCCGCTCCTCGCTCACATCGGACCTTCTTCTCAGTTGGTTCGTCCGCTTTGTGCCAGGCGGACGTTGTTAAGCTCATGAAGTATGGCCTCACGAAGAACAGAGGTTATATTTTGTCCTGATTGACGCGGGATGAAAGCTCCTGATGGCTCTCTTTTCGCTCGCTGTAACGATCCGCAAGATAACCGGTTTGTCCCTTCAGCAGTAGTGTGATTTTAAACAGTTCCTCGGCTACATCGACGATGCGGTCATACCATGACGAAGGTTTCATTCGTCCGTTTTCGTCGAACTCTTGCCATGACTTGGCTACGGAGGACTGGTTGGGGATCGTAAACATCCGCATCCAGCGACCCAGAATACGCATCTGGTTCACGGCATTGAAGGTCTGTGAACCGCCGCAGACCTGCATTACCATTTGGTGATTTCAAACTCAATATATATGATATACCATATGTGTATCCCAAGGAGAACGGAGCGAAAAATGCTACAACCTGTTCAGCTTTTCAAAATCCTGTCGGATGAGACACGGCTCGCCATCGTCATGCTTCTGCGGGAGTCCGGAGAACTGTGCGTGTGCGATATCTGTGCTGCCACCTCAGAATCACAGCCGAAAATATCACGTCACATGGCTGTCCTTCGCGAGGCTAAGCTTGTTCTTGATCGTCGGGAAGGGAAATGGATCCACTATCGTCTGTCACCACATATACCGGCGTGGGCCGCTGAGACAATCACGTCGTCCTGGCAGTGCCTTCGGGAGGATGTGCGCGAATGGCTGGCAAAGTCGGCCTGCACTTCCTGCTGAAGCAGGGAAACACATTCACATAATCATATATATAATGGGATCTAAAATGTTTTTGGCAGGGAGTATATTTTTACTGACGCTGATACTGGTGATCTGGCAACCCAGAGGCCTGAGTATTGGCTGGAGTGCGAGTATCGGAGCTGCGCTGGCGCTGGGAACCGGTGTCATCCATATCGCTGATATTCCCGTTGTCTGGAATATCGTCTGGAACGCGACAGCGGCATTTATTGCGGTCATCATCATCAGTCTGCTGCTCGATGAATCTGGCTTCTTTGAATGGGCGGCATTACACGTCTCCCGCTGGGGTAACGGACGTGGCCGCCTTTTGTTTACCTGGATAGTCTTGCTTGGCGCCGCTGTTGCTGCGTTGTTTGCCAATGACGGCGCCGCGCTGATCCTGACGCCGATTGTAATTGCGATGCTGCTCGCACTGGGATTCAGTCAGGGCACGACACTGGCTTTTGTCATGGCGGCAGGATTTATTGCAGATACAGCCAGCCTGCCACTCATTGTTTCTAACCTGGTTAATATCGTCTCGGCGGACTTCTTCGGTCTGGGCTTTACGCAGTACGCCTCCATTATGGTGCCTGTGAACCTTGCAGCGATTGCGGCCACGCTGGCCATGCTGCATCTCTTTTTTCGCAGGGATATTCCGGCGACATATGACGTTTCGCTGCTAAAGACGCCAGCCAGTGCGATAAAGGATCCGGCGACCTTCAGGGCGGGCTGGATTGTACTGTTATTGTTGCTGGTCGGTTTCTTTGTTCTGGAGCCGATGGGGATCCCGGTCAGTGCGATAGCAGCGGTTGGCGCAGCAGTGCTGTTTGTGGTGGCGAAAAAAGGCCATGCCATCAATACCGGGAAAGTCCTGCGCGGTGCGCCATGGCAGATCGTTATTTTCTCGCTTGGCATGTACCTGGTGGTCTACGGCCTGCGCAATGCAGGGCTCACAGAGTACCTGTCTGGCGTGCTGAATCTGCTGGCAGACAAGGGGTTATGGACAGCGGCTTTCGGCACTGGCTTCCTGACGGCATTTCTCTCATCAGTGATGAACAATATGCCAACAGTGCTGATTGGCGCGCTGTCAATTGACGGGAGTACAGCGACCGGCGTCGTCAAAGAGGCAATGATTTATGCCAACGTGATTGGCTGCGATTTAGGCCCGAAAATCACCCCGATTGGCAGTCTGGCTACCCTGCTGTGGCTGCATGTGCTTGCTCAGAAAAATATAACAATTACCTGGGGATATTACTTCCGTACCGGCATTGTCATGACTGTACCCGTGCTGTTTGTCACTCTGGCCGCGCTGGCGTGGCGGCTCTCTGTCACTTTGTAATGAGATACTGATATGAGCAACATAACCATCTATCACAACCCGGCCTGTGGCACCTCTCGCAACACGCTGGAGATGATCCGCAACAGCGGCAACGAACCGACAATAATTTATTATCTCGATACTCCCCCGACCCGTGATGAGCTTATTAAACTTATTTCAGATATGGGGATTACAGTGCGCGCCTTACTGCGTAAAAACGTTGAGCCTTATGAACACCTGGGTCTTGATGATGAGAAATTTAGTGATGAGCAGTTGATTGATTTCATGATTCAACATCCGATCCTGATTAATCGGCCGGTAGTCGTTACGCCGCTTGGCACTCGTCTTTGCCGCCCTTCAGAGAGAGTGCTGGATATTCTACCGGAAGGTCAGAAAGGAGCCTTTACCAAAGAGGATGGCGAGAAGGTCACTGACGAAACGGGGAAGCGGGTTAAGTAATCTGTCCACTTCAAGATATCGGACGCCTGTTTACGCTATGCGGGCGTTCGCTTTTCGCTGTGAGTTCAACGGGTCGATGCAACGCTATCCTTAATCAAGGGTGGACGTTGTTTGATGATGCGATGAGCGCTCACGCCAAACGCCCCATGCTACAGCCGCCTCCCATGATATAGATATCCGTTATCGCCATTTATCGCCACCACTGAACCGACCGGGACAATTATTAACCCGGCAATGCCGAATCTGGCCAGGCAGGGCCGTGCGCCCTCAACAATCAATAAACAGATGGCAGTTTTATCAGAAATGCTTAAGCTCGCAAACCGAAGCCAGTTTATATTGCATGCTCCTTATGAAGGCGTGTCGCGACTCAAGTTATCTAAAAATGATCCCGACCCACTTTTACTTCATGAGTACCAGGCACTGATAGCCGCCCTTCCCCGTTGCCAGGCATTAATCATCATTGTTGCCGTACATACGGGGATGAGGCCTGCTCTGGATGCGCGGAAGGAACAATACGCAATCACCGGCTCGAATCCGAAGCAAGACATTCGATTTCATCATCGGGAGAACAGAAAAACTGAGCAGCAATCTCTTCGCTTCGTTTTTTCACTGAGTGCAGATTCGTCATTCATAGCGAGTCAGATGGAACATGAAGATGCGCGAATGGTGTACGAGGTTTACTCCAGGTGGACTGGCGACATGAACCAGGATCAGGTCAACATGCTGAACAATCAGATGCCAACAGCACTGCCCCCAGGACGCCCCCACGGGCGAGGGAGCATGAAAAAAGTTATTTCATTTCATAGCGCTGCTTTCAATCTACATAATCAGCGTTAAACTATTCGTACCGTGAATTTGGGGAGAAACAATGATGCGCGTGCTGGTTGTTGAGGATAATGCATTATTACGCCACCACCTTAAGGTTCAGCTACAGGATTTAGGCCACCAGGTGGATGATGCAGAAGATGCAAAGGAAGCAGACTATTTTCTGAATGAACACCTGCCGGATATTGCGATCGTCGATTTAGGGCTCCCCGATGAAGACGGACTGTCACTGATCCGCCGCTGGCGCAGTAATGACGTGTCATTGCCCATTCTGGTATTAACCGCGCGTGAAGGCTGGCAGGACAAAGTGGAAGTGCTCAGCGCCGGTGCAGATGATTACGTCACAAAACCGTTTCACATTGAAGAAGTGGCTGCAAGAATGCAGGCACTGATGCGCCGCAATAGTGGTCTGGCCTCGCAGATAATCTCGCTTCCGCCATTTCAGGTGGACCTTTCTCGCCGCGAACTGTCCGTGAACGATGAAGTGATCAAACTCACGGCGTTCGAATACACCATTATGGAAACGCTGATCCGTAATAGCGGCAAAGTTGTTAGTAAAGATTCGCTTATGTTACAGCTTTACCCGGACGCTGAACTGCGTGAAAGCCACACCATCGATGTATTGATGGGTCGTCTGCGCAAGAAAATTCAGGCGCAATATCCGGATGATGTGATCACCACGGTACGTGGGCAAGGTTATCTTTTTGAACTGCGCTGATGAATAAATTACTGCGTCATTTTTTCCCGTTATCGCTGCGGCTGCGCTTTTTGCTGGCAACCGCAGGTGTCGTGCTGGTCCTCTCGCTGGCTTACGGCATGGTGGCTTTGGTTGGTTACAGCGTCAGCTTTGATAAAACAACATTTCGTCTGCTGCGGGGCGAAAGTAATCTGTTCTATACACTGGCCAAATGGGAAAACGGCAAAATTAATGTCGAGCTACCTGAAAACCTCGATATGCAAAGCCCCACAATGTCGCTGATTTATAATGAAAACGGCAAACTGCTCTGGGCCCAACGCGACGTTCCCTGGCTGGTACAACGTATTCAACCGGACTGGCTAAAGACAAATGGTTTTCATGAGATTGAAGCCAATGTCGACGCCACCAGCACATTGCTACGCGAAGATCATTCGGCGCAACAGAAGCTAAGAGAAGTCAGAGAAGATGACGATAACGCAGAAATGACCCACTCCGTGGCAGTGAACATCTACCCTGCCACCGCCAGAATGCCACAACTGACCATTGTGGTTGTTGATACCATTCCTATTGAGCTCAAACGCTCATATATGGTCTGGAGCTGGTTTGTTTATGTGCTGGTTGCCAATTTGCTGTTGGTTATCCCGCTGCTGTTAGTTGCAGCCTGGTGGAGCCTGAGACCAATCGAATCACTGGCGCGCGAAGTCCGTGAGCTTGAAGAGCATCATCGCGAAATGCTTAATCCTGCCACCACGCGTGAACTCACTAGTCTGGTGCGGAACCTCAACCGCTTATTAAAGAGCGAACGTGAACGCTACGATAAATACCGCACCACGTTAACGGATCTCACCCACAGTCTGAAAACACCGCTGGCCGTGTTGCAAAGCACGCTACGTTCGATGCGTAATGAGAAAATGAGCGTGAGCGATGCTGAACCCGTCATGCTGGAGCAAATCAGCCGTATTTCTCAGCAAATTGGCTATTATCTGCATCGTGCCAGCATGCGTGGCAGTAGCGCCCTTCTCAGCCGGGAATTGCATCCGGTTGCACCGTTGCTGGATAAACTGACCTCAGCATTAAACAAGGTGTACCAGCGTAAAGGGGTTAACATTAATCTCGACATTTCGCCTGAGATAAGCTTTGTGGGTGAACAGAACGATTTCGTCGAAGTGCTGGGCAATGTCCTTGATAACGCCTGTAAATATTGCCTGGAATTTGTCGAGATCTCAGCGCAATTAACGGAAGATCATCTGCACATTGTGGTAGAAGATGACGGTCCCGGCATTCCACGCAGTAAACGTGAAGTGGTGTTCGACCGTGGTCAGCGCGTGGATACCTTACGCCCCGGGCAAGGTGTGGGCCTGGCCGTCGCACGTGAGATCACCGAGCAATATGACGGGCAGATTATCGCTGGCGACAGTCTGCTGGGCGGGGCGCGCATGGAAGTTATTTTCGGCCGCCAGCATCCGGGACAAAAAGACGAGTAATCTTTATATGTAATAAATATGTACTGACTTCACGCTTGCGGTTAAGTATCCGTTATAATCGGTTGCAGATACCAGCCTGCGGGATGCTCATTATGGAATACCAACTCACTCTTAACTGGCCCGATTTTCTCGAACGTCACTGGCAAAAGCGTCCGGTGGTCTTAAAACGCGGCTTTAACAACTTTATTGATCCACTCTCCCCTGACGAACTGGCTGGGCTGGCAATGGAAAGCGAAGTCGACAGCCGGTTGGTCAGCCACCAGGATGGCAAATGGCAGGTTAGCCACGGTCCTTTCGAGAGCTATGACCATCTTGGTGAAAGCAACTGGTCATTGCTGGTCCAGGCCGTAAACCACTGGCACGAACCTACCGCAGCGCTGATGCGGCCATTCCGAGAATTGCCGGACTGGCGCATTGACGATTTGATGATCTCATTTTCTGTACCCGGCGGCGGTGTTGGCCCGCATCTGGATCAATATGATGTGTTCATCATCCAGGGAACCGGTCGCCGTCGCTGGCGTGTGGGTGAAAAACTGCAGTTGAAGCAGCATTGTCCACACCCTGACCTGCTCCAGGTTGATCCGTTTGAAGCCATCATTGATGAAGAGCTGGAGCCAGGCGATATTCTGTATATTCCACCAGGATTCCCGCACGAAGGCTACGCGTTGGAAAACGCGATGAATTACTCGGTAGGTTTCCGCGCACCGAATACCCGGGAGCTGATCAGCGGGTTTGCTGATTACGTTCTGCAACGCGAACTGGGTAGCACGTACTACAGCGATCCAGATCTGCCGCCGCGCGACCATCCAGCAGACGTGCTGCCACAGGAAATGGACAAGCTGCGCGAAATGATGCTGGGGCTCATTAACCAGCCGGAGCATTTTAAACAGTGGTTTGGCGAGTTTATCTCTCAGTCGCGTCATGAACTGGACGTTGCTCCGCCTGAGCCGCCTTATCAGCCTGACGAAATCTATGATGCCCTGAAACAAGGCGATGTCCTGGTCCGTCTGGGTGGGTTGCGCGTACTGCGCATTGGTGATGACGTTTATGTAAATGGTGAGAAAATTGACTCACCGCACCGTCCGGCGCTGGACGCGCTCGCCAGCCATATTGTGCTGACAGCGGAAAACTTTGAGGATGCGCTGGAAGATCCGTCTTTCCTCGCCATGCTTGCCGCACTGGTGAATAGCGGATACTGGTTCTTCGAAGGGTAATTATTGTCGTTATGCCGGATGACGCTTCGCGCATCCGGCATCTGACGCAAGGCTTATTACTGCTGTTTCGCCGTCAACTCGGCAATACGCACAATCACCTGCACGGCTTTTTCCATTCCTTCCAGTGTCACAAACTCATGCTTACCATGATAGTTATAGCCACCGGTGAACAGATTCGGGCAAGGTAATCCCATGAACGACAGCTGCGCACCGTCGGTGCCACCACGAATGGGTTTAAGATCCGGCTCAATATCACAATCACGCATTGCCTGCTGGGCGATATCCAGAACGTGCGGATGCTCGATCACTTTCTCGCGCATGTTGTAATAACTGTCTTCGATCACCAGTTCGATATAGCAGTCCGGATGTAACCCTTTACCGACCTTTTTGGCGATATCCATGATTTTGCGTTTACGCGCTTCAAACTGCTTACGGTCGAAATCACGGATAATGTAGTGCATATCCGCCCGGTCAACGGTACCCTTCATACTCGCCAGATGGTAAAAACCTTCATAGCCTTCCGTCGCTTCCGGACTTTCATCGGCGGGAACTTCGGCATGAATGCGAGCCGCCAGCGACAACGCGTTCACCATCACCCCTTTTGCCGTACCCGGATGCACATTGTTACCGACGATCTTGATATTGACCGACGCCGCGTTGAAGTTTTCAAACTCCAGTTCGCCCACGCCGCCACCGTCGACGGTATAGGCCCACTTCGCATCAAATGCGGCAACGTCGAAATGCTTCGCGCCTTTACCGACCTCTTCATCTGGCGTAAAGGCCACACGAATATCGCCGTGCGGAATATCTTTCTGTATTAACACGGCCAGTGCGGTCATAATTTCGGCAATACCGGCTTTATCATCCGCACCCAGCAGCGTTTTGCCGTCTGTGGTGATCAACGTCTGACCCAGAAGTTGATGCAGCACCGGGAACATCACCGGCGACAGAACCTCATCACCTATACCGAGCGCAATATCGCCGCCACGGTAATTTTCAACGATTTGCGGATTGACATTTTTACCACTGAAATCCGGTGAGGTATCCACATGGGAAATAAAACCGATAGCGGGAATATTGCCGGCAACGTTTGCAGGCAACGTTGCCATCAACGTCCCCTTGTCGCTCAAGGTAATATTGACCAACCCCATCTCTTCGAGTTGCTGCTTAAGCAACTGTAATAACTTCCACTGTCCTTCAGTGCTGGGTACCTGCCGCACGCCCGATTTTGATTGGGTGTCCAGCGACACGTAGTGTAAAAAACGCTCAAGTAGTTTATCCATGCAGTCACCCTCACTTTTTGTGACAACATTATCAATAAGCAACAAAAGACAAATATTGCGTCAGGTCACTTTTATCCCCGCAAGTGAGAATATTTCGCCATGACATCCTTCTGAATATAAAGCTAAGTCAGTAATTCGCAACAAGGATTGGCGATTACAACGCTTTGCCGTAGAATAACGGCCCTCATTAAGAGTCATCAAGGTGGTTAACCACAAACCCCGCATCGGTCAGCCATCCGTTGCGTTTACATGGGACAGAGTAAAAAATTGAATAAACAACCGCGTTCGCTTTCTCCACTGGTGCAACTAGCGGGAATTCGCAAGAGTTTCGATGGCAAAGAGGTGATTTCCGACCTGGATTTGACCATCAATCATGGCGAATTTCTCACGCTACTTGGCCCCTCTGGCTGCGGTAAAACAACCGTTCTTCGCCTGATTGCCGGTCTGGAAACGGTTGATTCCGGTCATATTATGCTGGACAACCAGGACATCACTCACGTTCCTGCGGAAAACCGCTACGTGAATACCGTATTCCAAAGTTATGCCTTATTCCCCCACATGACCGTTTTTGAAAATGTGGCCTTTGGTTTACGCATGCAAAAAACCCCCGCAGCCGATATTCCTTCGCGCGTCACCGAAGCCCTGCGCATGGTGCAACTGGAAGAGTTCGCTCAGCGAAAACCGCATCAACTCTCCGGTGGCCAACAGCAGCGCGTGGCGATTGCCCGTGCGGTGGTCAATAAACCGCGTTTGCTTTTGCTGGATGAGTCTCTCTCTGCGCTGGACTATAAACTGCGTAAGCAGATGCAGAACGAACTGAAAGCGCTACAGCGCAAACTCGGTATCACTTTTGTTTTTGTCACCCACGATCAGGAAGAAGCACTGACAATGTCAGACCGTATTGTGGTCATGCGTGATGGCAAAATTGAGCAGGATGGCACACCGCGAGAAATCTACGAAGAACCGAAGAATCTGTTCGTCGCCGGATTCATTGGTGAAATCAATATGTTTAACGCGACGGTCATTGAACGTCTGGACGAACAGCGTGTTCGTGCTAACGTGGAAGGTCGCGAGTGTAATATTTACGTGAACTTCGCGGTGGTCCCCGGACAGAAGCTACACGTACTGTTGCGCCCGGAAGATCTGCGTGTTGACGAGATCAACGACGGTAATCATATTGAAGGACTTATCGGTTACGTGCGTGAACGTAACTATAAAGGCATGACGCTGGAATCAGTTGTTGAACTGGAAAACGGCAAGATGGTCATGGTCAGCGAATTCTTCAACGAAGACGATCCTGACTTCGACCACTCGCTCGACCAGAAAATGGCGATTAACTGGGTAGAAAGCTGGGAGGTCGTACTAGCTGATGAAGAACACAAGTAAATTCCAGAGTGTGGTGATCGTCACCATTGTCGGTTGGCTTGTGTTGTTTGTCTTTCTGCCCAACCTGATGATCATCGGCACCAGCTTTTTGACCCGTGACGACGCTAATTTCGTCAAAATGGTCTTTACGCTGGAAAACTATGCACGCCTGCTCGATCCGCTCTATTTTGAGGTGCTGGTTCACTCCCTCAATATGGCGCTGATTGCCACACTCGCCTGCCTGGTGCTCGGCTATCCGTTTGCCTGGTTTTTGGTAAAGCTGCCGGAGAAAGTACGTCCACTGCTGCTTTTCCTCCTGATTGTTCCGTTCTGGACCAACTCGCTTATTCGCATCTACGGACTCAAGATTTTCCTCAGTACCAAAGGCTATCTCAACGAGTTTCTACTCTGGCTCGGCGTGATTGATACGCCCATTCGCATTATGTTTACCCCCAGCGCGGTCATTATTGGCCTGGTGTATATCCTGCTGCCATTTATGGTGATGCCGCTCTACTCCAGCATTGAGAAACTGGATAAACCGTTACTCGAAGCTGCGCGCGATCTGGGTGCCAGCAAACTTCAGACCTTTACCCGCATTATTATCCCGCTGACAATGCCGGGAATTATTGCCGGATGTTTGCTGGTTATGCTGCCAGCCATGGGGCTGTTTTACGTATCCGACCTGATGGGCGGCGCGAAAAACCTGCTGATTGGTAATGTGATTAAAGTGCAGTTCCTGAACATCCGCGACTGGCCGTTTGGGGCCGCCACCAGTATTACCCTGACCATCGTCATGGGGCTGATGTTGCTGATCTACTGGCGCGCTTCCCGCTTGCTGAACAAGAAGGTTAGCGACATAGACAGTTAATCTATATTACTCAATAGGTTAAGTTGATTTTTGGCATGCTTTTTACCTTCCAGTAAACTGCATGCCAACCCCAATAAAATCATGTAGTTGCTAATGAGTTTTGGAGAACGATTTTTCGCAGTTTGTCTCCTGAAGCCATCTGCATCCTAAGGTATCTGGGGCTCCGCACTTATCATAATTGTCATCAAGCTGTGTCATTTGTGGGTTGTGACAAGCAACCCCCTTCATCAAGAATTAACACCCCATACTTTTAGTGGTATCAGCCTCTGGTAAAAAACCAGGCCTGAACATCAATGAGCCCCCCATCAGCGAAAATCAAAACAAACGAGAGCGCAGGATACAAGTAGCATAATAAGTACTACCTATCTGACATTTCCCCATCAAGCGATTCAGATAATTTTATTTATTTTTACTGTTTAGTTTGGCGACTTTACATTGATCTGTCGCACATAAAAAGTATGATGTTTTTATATAATCATCATACTTTTTGGTTAAGAACCCTTTATAAGGTCATCATTTTGTCCGGATTAAATCGCACACTTATAGCGCTGCTGGCATGCGCATCTTTTTTTGCTCAAGCCGCCCCTTCTGATGAAATAACCACTGCATGGCCGGTGAATGTTGGGCCATTAAACCCACATCTTTATACACCTAACCAGATGTTCGCTCAGAGCATGGTCTATGAACCATTGGTGAAATATCAGGCGGATGGTTCTGTGATCCCGTGGCTGGCAAAAAGCTGGAGCCATTCGGAAAACGGTAAAGTATGGACGTTTCATTTACGTGATGATGTTAAATTTTCTAACGGTGAAGTATTTGATGCCCAGGCGGCAGCGGAAAACTTCCGGGCCGTGCTGGATAACCGTAAACGTCATGCCTGGCTGGAACTAACAAATCAAATCACGGATGTTAAAGCACTAAGTAAAACAGAACTGCAAATCACCCTGAAAGATGCCTATTATCCATTCCTGCAGGAATTAGCTCTACCGCGACCTTTCCGCTTTATCGCGCCTTCTCAGTTTAAAAACAATGAAACGCTTAACGGAATTAAAGCACCGATTGGTACCGGGCCATGGGTACTGAAGGAATCCAAACTTAATCAGTATGACGTGCTGGTGCGTAATGAACATTACTGGGGTGAGAAACCGCAGATTCAAAAGATCACCGTTAAGGTCATCCCGGATCCAACTACCCGAGCCGTGGCTTTTGAAACCGGCGATATTGATTTGTTATACGGTAATGAAGGGTTGTTGCCACTCGATACTTTTGCACGTTTTAGTCAGAACCCCGAATACAGGACACAACTTTCTGCACCTGTTGAAACCGTGATGCTTGCGCTCAACTCTGCTAAACCACCAACAAATGAACTGGCTGTACGAGAAGCATTAAACTATGCGGTTGATAAAAAAACGCTGATTAAAAACGCGTTGTACGGTACTCAGCAGGTGGCTGATACACTGTTTGCACCATCTGTACCCTACGCTGATATCGGTTTGAAGCCGCGCCAGTTTGATCCACAGAAGGCGAAATCTTTACTGGAGCAAGCTGGCTGGTCGTTGCCTGCAGGAAAAACAATCCGTGAAAAAAACGGGCAACCTTTGCATATCGAACTGGCCTATGTCGGTACCGATGCGCTTAGCAAATCAATGGCTGAGATTATGCAGGCAAATATGCGCCAGATTGGTGCAGACGTTGCTCTGGTAGGTGAAGAGGAAAGCAGTATATATGCCCGCCAGCGCGATGGTCGTTTCGGTATGATTTTTAATCGCACATGGGGTGCCCCCTATGATCCACATGCTTTTATGAGCTCAATGCGCGTACCATCCCACGCAGACTATCAGGCACAGCTTGGCCTGCCAGATAAAGTCCAGATTGATAAAGAGATTGGCGAAGTACTTATTTCCACTGATAAAACCCAACGTCAGGCGCTGTATCGTGACATTCTGACTCGGCTACACAATGAGGCGGTTTATCTGCCTATTAGTTACATGTCGATGATGGTGGTCGCCAAACCTGAGCTGGGCGAAATTCCTTACGCGCCGATCGCTTCGGAAATTCCGTTTGAACAGATAACGCCGGTGAAACCCTGATGTTTCGTTATGCTTTGCGGCGCATACTGCTGCTGATCCCGATGATTTTTGCCGCGTCGGTGATAATCTTTTTGATGCTGCGCCTGGGTACGGGTGACCCGGCGCTTGATTATCTGCGCTTATCTAACCTGCCACCCACGCCGGATATGGTTGCCTCCACACGCATTATGCTTGGCCTGGACCAGCCACTTATCGTGCAGTACGGTACTTGGCTGTGGAAAGCCCTCCATCTGGATTTTGGTATTTCGTTTGCCACTCAGCGGCCTGTGCTGGATGATGTTATGCACTTTCTGCCAGCCACACTACAACTGGCGGGGGCTGCACTGGTGCTGATCTTACTTACTTCGGTGCCGCTGGGAATTTGGGCTGCACGTCATCGTGATCGTCTGCCGGATTTCATTGTGCGGGTTATCGCCTTTCTTGGCGTATCGATGCCTAATTTCTGGCTCGCATTCCTGCTGGTAATGTTCTTCTCTGTTTATTTGAAGTGGCTGCCAGCGCTGGGATATGGCGGCTGGCAGCATATCATTTTGCCTGCAGTGTCGATTGCTTTCATGTCGCTGGCGATCAATGCTCGACTGTTACGTGCCAGCATGCTGGAAGTCGCCGGGCAACGCCATGTTACCTGGGCGCGTCTGCGCGGTCTGAACGAGAAGCAAATCGAACGTGGTCATATTCTGCGAAATGCTTCATTGCCGATGATCACCGCCGTGGGAATGCATATTGGTGAGCTGATTGGTGGGACGATGATCATAGAGAATATTTTTGCCTGGCCTGGTGTTGGTCGCTATGCGGTCTCGGCAATTTTTAACCGTGATTATCCCGTGATCCAATGCTTTACGCTAATCATGGTCGTGGTGTTCGTGGTTTGTAATCTGGTGGTTGATTTACTAAATGCAGCCGTCGATCCCCGTATTCGCCGTCATGAAGGAGCGCACTCGTGAGTTTTTTTCTCTCTTCACGCTGGTCGGTCCGTCTGGCAATCATCATCATTGCTTCACTGGCTATCATTGCGTTTACCAGTCAGTGGTGGCTGCCTTACGATCCGCAGGCCATTGATTTGCCATCCCGACTGTTGTCACCCGATAGTCAGCACTGGCTGGGCACCGACCATCTGGGCCGTGATATCTTTTCACGTCTGCTGGCGGCAACCCGCGTATCACTCGGTTCCGTGATGGCCTGCCTCGTGTTGGTACTGGCGCTGGGGCTGGTCGTCGGAGGTAGCGCAGGACTCATTGGTGGTCGCGTTGATCAGGCCACAATGCGCGTCGCTGATATGTTCATGACATTTCCCACCTCGATCTTATCTTTTTTCCTTGTCGGCGTTTTGGGGACGGGGCTAACTAACGTCATTATTGCCATCGCTTTGTCACATTGGGCATGGTATGCACGAATGGTTCGTAGCCTGGTTATCTCACTTCGTCAGCGAGAGTTCATCCTGGCTTCCCGGCTTTCAGGTGCAGGCCATATCCGGGTATTTATCGACCATCTGGCTGGGGCGGTCATCCCTTCATTGTTGGTGCTGGCAACACTTGATATTGGCCACATGATGCTGCACGTTGCCGGGATGTCATTCCTCGGCCTTGGCGTTACAGCACCAACAGCCGAATGGGGGGTAATGATTAACGACGCTCGCCAGTATATCTGGACTCAGCCATTGCAAATGTTCTGGCCTGGGCTGGCATTATTTATCAGTGTAATGGCCTTCAACCTGGTGGGGGATGCGCTGCGCGATCACCTCGATCCACATCTTGTCACGGAGCATGCCCACTGATGCCGCAACAAATTGAACTGCAAAATATTGTGCTGCATGCAGAGAAGCCATTGGTTAACGGTGTGTCGCTGTCGATTAAACGCGGGCGTGTGCTGGCACTGGTTGGGGGAAGTGGAAGCGGAAAATCACTGACATGCGCAGCCGCGCTCGGCATTCTACCTTCAGGTGTTCATCAAGTCTCAGGAACTGTTCTGGCAGATGGAAATCCCGTTTCCCCTCGTGATCTGCGCGGCGTTAAAGTCGCGACCATTATGCAGAACCCGCGCAGCGCGTTTAATCCGCTGCGAACCATGGCCGCACATGCGCGGGAAACCTGCATGGTGCTTGGTAAACCTGCAGATGAAGAAACGTTGATCACTACGCTGGAGGCTGTGGGATTAGAAAATGCCTCCCGAGTGCTGAGGCTCTATCCCTTTGAAATGAGCGGGGGAATGCTGCAACGAATGATGATCGCAATGGCTTTGCTATGTGATGTGCCATATATAGTGGCGGATGAGCCGACCACCGATCTTGATGTGGTTGCGCAGGCACGCATCCTTGACTTGCTGGACAACATCATGCAAACCCGGTCTCCGGGAATGTTGCTGGTCACTCATGATATGGGGGTTGTGGCGCGCCTGGCAGACGACGTGGCGGTTATGGATCATGGCAATATTGTTGAATATGGCGACGTCGAAACGGTGTTTAGTGCGCCTAAGCATACCGTCACACGTAATCTGGTATCGGCGCATTTAGCTTTGTACGGCCTGGAGTTAGCTTTATGACACTTCTGACGGTTACTGATATTTCGCATCAGTATAAACATGCGAATGTGAGTGGCAAAAATCAGTATCAGTCTGTACTGAAGGATGTTTCTTTAACTCTGAGAAGTGGTGAAACGGTTGCTCTACTGGGGCGCAGTGGCTGTGGGAAAAGTACGCTGGCACGTCTGCTTGTTGGTCTGGAATTTCCGACAAAGGGTTACGTCAGTTGGCAGGGGGAACCCATCTCCCAACTGAATCGTACAAAACAAAAAGCCTTTCGCCGCGATATTCAGATGGTGTTTCAGGACTCTGTCAGCGCAGTGAATCCTCGTAAAACCGTACGTGAAATATTACGTGAGCCTATGTGTCACCTGTTATCACTTAGTAAGTCAGAACAGTTCGCCCGTGCCAGTGAAATGCTTCACGCAGTCGATCTGGATGACAGCATACTTGATAAACGCCCGCCACAACTCAGCGGCGGACAACTTCAACGCGTCTGCCTTGCCCGCGCATTGAGCGTTGAACCAAAACTCTTAATTTTAGATGAAGCAGTTTCAAACCTCGATTTGGTACTGCAAGCTGGGGTAATACGTCTGCTCAAAAAACTGCAAAAACAGTTTGGCACTGCTTGCCTGTTTATCACCCACGATCTGCGCCTTGTGGAACGTTTTTGCCATCGGGTTATGGTGATGGATGAGGGACGAATTGTTGAAACACAGACTGTGGGGGAAACATTATCTTTCTCTTCAGAAGCTGGCCGAGTGTTACAAAAAGCTGTCCTTCCAGCATTCCCTGTTCGCTAGGTCATCTATCATATGCCTTACACTAGTTCTCCCCCGATGCTAATGTTCGGGTTAAACCGATGATGACACTGCCGGCGATCAACACTGACGCCAGCAAGCATGAGAAAGAACAGATAAGCCGTACTGTTCAGGAAATGTTTGAAGAGGCTGAGTTCTGGCTGGTTTCGGATTAAACATATTGATTGCCATAGCTGTACAGTTACAATTCGCCGCGACTGGCAATCATTCAATACTCGCACTATCGAACAATCGCCAGTTTGCCGCCGCCCGTTCTTGTATACGACGGCGCGGTGGCACTATGATTTTTATTGACTGAGGTAGGTTGTTGCATCCAATTTTTTCTCTTTTCGCTCTTTAATTACCACTCTAGCTATTTCACCTGCTGCAACGGCGACCTCACGATATTCTGCAAAATCATAATGATGCCGTTATTTCCAACATATACCCACTCTCAGACCTGCTCGCCATTCTTGTTACCTCCATCACCGTCTTTCTGCCGGAGCATATGAGGTAGTTTGATTTAGGGATTCCTATTACTCACTCAGGAGCAGAACATATAGCCACATACAATTCTTTACATTCATTGTTTTTTATGAATACTACTTAGTAATTACGTTGATGTAATGAAATTCAATGGATGAAATATGAATATATTTGAACAAACACCACCTAACCGCAGACGTTATGGCCTGGCTGCTTTTATCGGGTTAATCGCCGGTATCGTATCAGCATTCGTTAAATGGGGTGCTGAAGTACCCTTGCCGCCCCGTAGCCCGTCTGATATGTTCACTACTGCATGTGTTCCGGAATCATTAATCAGAGCGGCGGGACAAATTGATTGCTCCCGCAATTTCCTGAACCCTCCATATATTTTCCTTCGGGACTGGATGGGACTTGCAGATCCTAACGCAGCGGTCTACACCTTTGCCGGGCATGTGTTTAACTGGGTTGGTGTAACACACATCATTTTTTCTATTGTGTTCGCCGTAGGCTATTGTGTAGTTGCAGAAGTCTTTCCCAAAATTAAACTCTGGCAGGGGTTGTTGGCTGGTGCATTAGCCCAGCTTTTCGTACATATGATTTCCTTCCCTCTCATGGGACTGACCCCTCCTCTCGCTGACCTTCCATGGTATGAGAATGTATCCGAAATTTTTGGTCATTTAATCTGGTTCTGGTCAATCGAAATTATTCGACGAGATCTACGTAACAGGATTACTCACCAACCGGATCCGGAAATCCCTTTGGGGACAACCCGCTGATACCATCAATGAGATAGTAAAATGGCGCATATACAGCGCCATTTTTAGTATCTATGTGCTGAATACCACCAGCGATCAACACTGACGCCAGCAAGCATGAGAAAGAACAGATAAGCCGTACTGTTCAGGAATTGTTTGAAGAGGCTGATATGTGGCTGGTGTCAGATTAAGGGACAATATGCCGCAGTGACGTCATTGCATGCGACGCAGCTGCGGCAATGATCTATTGCTGAGGATCCTGTTGAATTTGCTCAAGCTCCAGTTCAGTGTTTTTCATTGCCGCCATCGCATCGGCATTACTCTTGTTCCAGATACTGTCTGATGGCATCTGCACACGAACCGAGACAAACGCATCTGTCGGTATGTCTACTGGCTCGCCATCGGTCACCGTTTCCGTAAACACACCGTGTTCATCTGTGTTTCCTATTCTGTTCTGAGCAAATAATGGCGATGATACGTGAACCCGGTGATAGGTTTTGATCAGCACCGTTCCGTCAGCATTAAC
>NZ_JAOWIF010000028.1 GCF_030332225.1 Citrobacter sp. Cu233 | reverse complement strand
CGGTAGTTCAGTTGGTTAGAATACCTGCCTGTCACGCAGGGGGTCGCGGGTTCGAGTCCCGTCCGTTCCGCCACTTATTAAGAGCCCTGAGCATTTGCTCAGGGCTTTTTCTTTGCCTGTAACTTTATTATTGCTAAATTTGCAAAAATCCTCTGCATTTTTCGCTCTTTTTCTATAAAGAGTAGAAGGTCATAATCCCCTCAGTTAACGAATATTGTGATTAAAAAGAGGAATTCTATGACTGTCCCTGCATTTGGTTTAGGTACTTTCCGCCTGAAAGACGACGTGGTTATCGCTTCCGTTAAAACAGCTCTTGAGCTGGGTTATCGCGCAGTCGACACTGCACAAATCTATGATAATGAAGCAGCTGTTGGCCAGGCGATTGCCGAAAGCGGCGTACCGCGTAATGAGTTGTACATCACAACTAAGATCTGGATTGAAAATCTTGGCAAAGACAAACTGATCCCAAGCCTGAAAGAGAGCCTGAAAAAACTGCGCACAGATTATGTTGATCTGACGCTGATCCACTGGCCATCACCAAATGATGTCGTCTCTGTTGAAGAGTTTATGCATGCCTTGCTCGAAGCCAAAGAGCAAGGACTGACTCGTGAAATTGGTATCTCTAACTTCACTATCCCATTGATGGAAAAAGCTATTGCTGCTGTGGGGGCAGAGAATATTGCGACTAATCAGATTGAGTTATCTCCGTATCTGCAAAGCCGTAAGGTTGTTGACTGGGCGAAAAAGCACGGTATCCACATCACTTCTTACATGACGCTGGCTTACGGTAAGGCGCTGAAAGATGACGTGATTGCTCGTATTGCTGCTAAACATAACGCGACGCCGGCCCAGGTGATTCTGGCATGGGCGATGGGGGAAGGTTACTCGGTGATCCCTTCTTCTACCAAGCGTGAAAACCTGGCAAGCAATCTGCTGGCACTGGAACTGCAGCTTGATGCGGAAGATAAAGCGGCAATCGCTGCTCTGGATTGCAACGACCGCCTGGTTAGCCCGGAAGGTCTGGCGCCTGAATGGGATTAATCGTCTGACCCTCTTTGCCTTTAACCCTCTTTTACAGCTCCTCCGGGAGCTGTTCTTATATATTCACTTAAAAAATCGATAAATGCCCGAATACGGGTACTGACGGCACGATCGCTGTAATACACCGCGCTGAAAGGCATCTCGACGGGCAGTCGTTTATCCGCCATCAATTCGACCAGCTTACCCTGAGCGATCTCCTTATCAATCATATAATCTGAAAGACAAGCAATACCGTTGCCGCTCAGGCAAAGCTGCTTCAGCGTTTCGCCACTGTTCGAAGATAGACCGCAATCAACCTCATGCAATTGTCCGTCACTACAGGCTATGGGCCAGGTATTGAGCGAAATGGGTTCAGAAAACCCCAGACACAGGTGCTGCTTTAACTCTTCAACAGTCTCTGGCTTACCGAAGCGGGCAATATAGTCAGGCGAAGCAATAATCTTGCGGTAGCTGGTAAAGAGTGGCCGTGCGCGCAGACTTGAGTCAGTCAAGGTACCGGCACGTATCGCAACATCCACTTTTCGTTCAATAAGATTGATAAATGTCTCTGAGGAAACCAGCGACAACGTCATCTCGGGATAGCGCTCACGGAAAGGTTTGATCAGTGGCATCAGGAAATGCAACATCACCGGTGTTGCGGCATCAATACGCAGCAAACCGCGCGGCGTATTACGCGACTCCATGATTTCTGTTTCCGCCGCAGCCATATCCTGCAGTATCTGTTGTACGCGCCTGAAGTAGCGTTCACCTTCTTCTGTCAGACTGAGTTGCCGGGTTGTTCGATTGAGCAAACTGACGCCCAGTTTCATCTCCAGTTTCTTTACTGCCCGACTGACCGCGGAATTGGCCTGCCCAAGCTGCTCTGCGGCCCGGCTAAAGCTACCGCTTTCCACGACCGCGACAAAAATTGCCAGTTCTTCGGAGGTTGCTTTCATTTTTGCACCTGAAGCAAAATTATATTGATATTTTGAATATTTTTGTTATTAAAACATCCAGGCATACTGCCTGTCATCCGATTACTGATGATATGGAGCTATTTATGCCTCTCGCTTTATTTGCACTGACAATAAGTGCCTTCGCTATTGGCACGACTGAATTTGTGATTGTCGGCCTGGTGCCGACCATTGCTGAACAACTGGCGATCTCTTTACCTTCTGCCGGGATGCTGGTTTCAATCTATGCGCTGGGTGTGGCAATTGGCGCGCCGGTACTTACCGCCCTGACCGGACGCCTGCCACGTAAGCAACTGTTGGTTGCGCTGATGGTCCTGTTTACGGCCGGTAACTTGCTGGCATGGCAGGCACCTGGTTATACGACATTAATTGTTGCCCGCCTGCTGACAGGCCTGGCACATGGTGTCTTCTTCTCAATTGGTTCTACGATTGCGACAAGCCTGGTGCCAAAAGAGAAAGCCGCCTCTGCCATCGCGATTATGTTTGGTGGTTTAACCGTTGCACTGGTGACGGGAGTACCGCTGGGTACATTTATCGGACAACACTTTGGCTGGCGCGAGACTTTCCTTGCCGTATCACTGTTGGGGGTGATTGCACTGATTAGCAGCCAACTGCTGATCCCTGCGAATATTCCGGGTCGGGCGGCCGCCAGTATTCGTGATCAGGTAAAAGTGTTAACCCATCCACGCCTGTTGCTTATCTACGCTGTTACGGCATTGGGGTACGGTGGTGTCTTCACTGCGTTCACCTTCCTGGCACCTATGATGCAGGACCTGGCAGGTTTCTCGCCGGCAGCGGTAAGCTGGATCTTACTGGGTTATGGCGTATCGGTCGCTATCGGTAATATCTGGGGAGGTAAGCTGGCGGATAAACATGGTGCTGTCCCGGCGCTGAAATTTATCTTCGCGGCGTTGTTTGTCCTGCTGATGATCTTTCAACTGACAGCCTCTACGCAATACGCTGCGTTAGTTACGATTCTGGTGATGGGGATCTTCGCCTTCGGCAATGTTCCGGGTTTGCAGGTTTACGTGGTACAGAAAGCGGAACAATTTACCCCCAATGCGGTGGATGTAGCATCCGGTCTGAACATTGCTGCGTTTAATATTGGCATTGCGCTTGGCTCTGTGATTGGCGGACAAACGGTAGCGCATTATGGTTTAGCACAGACACCGTGGATTGGCGCACTGATTGTTCTGGCCGCTTTTTTACTGATGGGTATCAGCGGTCGCCTGGATAAACCGGCGCGGGTAGTATTGGGATAAATTGTTGATGTAAGTGCCCACTTACAAAACAAACTGCAATTGTTCGTTGAAAGTGAGTGTTAAAGTCCCTATAACAGAAGAACCAGTCCGGCTGCGGACTGGTTGACGTTATAGAGGTTTGAAAGTCTAAAGTGCGAAAAAACACCTATGCCATGCGCTATGTTGCCGGACAGCCCGTTGAGCGGATTTTACCGCCAGGGTCATTTGCGCATATCGGCCAGGCATTACCTGCAGGCGTACCGTTAAGCAGTGAAGATCGCATTCGCGTGCTGGTGTGGAATATTTTTAAGCAACAACGGGCAGAATGGTTGTCGGTGCTGAAAAATTTTGGCAAAGATGCCCATCTGGTTTTATTGCAGGAGGCACAGACGACACCCGAGTTGGTTCAGTTCGCAACCGCTAACTATCTTGCCGCCGATCAGGTTCCCGCTTTTGTGCTGCCTCAGCATCCCTCTGGTGTCATGACGCTTTCTGCTGCACATCCGGTCTACTGCTGTCCATTGCGTGAGCGTGAGCCAATTTTACGCCTGGCAAAATCAGCTCTGGTGACAGTGTACCCGCTACCTGACTCGCGTTTATTGATGGTGGTGAATATCCACGCGGTAAACTTCAGCCTCGGCGTCGATGTCTATAGTAAGCAGTTACTTCCCATTGGGGATCAAATCGCCCATCACAGTGGCCCGGTGATTATGGCCGGTGATTTCAATGCCTGGAGCCGACGTCGAATGAATGCGTTGTATCGCTTTGCGCGTGAAATGTCGCTGCGTCAGGTGCGCTTTACCGACGATCAGCGCCGACGCGCGTTTGGCCGTCCTCTTGATTTTGTGTTCTATCGTGGTTTGAACGTGAGTGAGGCCTCTGTGCTGGTCACCCGCGCATCCGATCACAACCCGCTACTCGTTGAATTCAGTCCCGGCAAGCCTGAGCAATAAAGGTGTGTCAGGTCTGCCGTAGGGCAGGCCTGTGATGGTGCTGCCCTTCATATTTCACAACAACCGAAGGACAACACAATGACAACACGCTCCCACCATGACAACGTCGAAAAGCAGTTTGGCTCCCAGGCTAATGCCTATTTAACCAGTACCGTTCATGCTACTGGTCGTGATTTACAACGACTGGCGGAAAGGCTGTCTGTTTTTCCACAGGCACGGATACTGGATATGGGATGTGGAGCAGGGCACGCCAGTTTTGTGGCTGCGCAAAACGTACAACGGGTTGTGGCTTATGATTTATCGTCTCAAATGCTTGAGGTGGTTGCAGAGGCTGCAAAAGAGAAGGGCCTGGACAATATCACCACGCAACAGGGATATGCAGAGAGCCTGCCGTTCGGCGATTGCGCTTTTGATGTAGTGATTAGCCGCTATTCAGCGCATCACTGGCATGATGTCGGACGTGCGCTGCGTGAAGTCAATCGTGTACTGAAACCCGGTGGTGTGGCTATCGTAATGGATGTGATGTCACCTGGGCATCCGGTGCGTGATATCTGGCTGCAAACCGTTGAAGCGCTGCGCGATACCTCGCATGTGCGCAACTATTCCAGCGGTGAGTGGCTGTCTTTAATCAACGACGCTGGTTTGATTACCGATACCCTGTTGACGGATCGCCTGCCGCTGGAGTTCAGTTCGTGGGTGGCGCGGATGCGCACACCTGCCGCGTTGACTGAAGCTATTCGTTTATATCAGCAGAGTGCATCTGCTGAAGTGAAAGTCTACTTCGCATTACAGGAGGATGGTTCATTCACCAGTGATACGATAATGGTTGAGGCACATAAAGCGGGATAAATAAAAAAGGCACTGGGGGGAAACCAGTGCCTTCATTTTTACAATGTTATCAGGAGTCAGGCATGCCGTTGTTTTTGACAAACAACGTGAGCTGATCGCCCGGCTGCAGATTGTCCGTATCACTGTTCCAGCGCATTACATCCTTGATGTTAACACCATGGCGTTTGGCAATGCTCGACAGAGAGTCGCCTTTACGCACACGATAGGTGATGCTATCGCTGTTGTTAGCCAGTCGCTGTGCACTGGTGCCAGCACCTACGGTCAGGCTTTGGCCCACTTTCAGGGATGATCCACGCAGATTATTCCACTGCTGCAGATCCTTCGTGCTCACGCCAAGACGTGCCGCGACGCCAGAAAGCGTATCGCCAGAGCGAACTTTGTAGCTACGGCTGTTCAGCGGCGTGTTATCTGCAACCAACGTTGACTGTACGGCTGCAATTTCGCCGGAAGCCAGAGACTCACGCAGTTTCTCTGCATGCTTCTTTGGTACCATCACGTATTGCGGACCGCTGGCACCCAACGTGGAGCCTTTCACACCTGCATTGAAGGTCTTCAGTTTGCTGACGGAAATACCCGCCATATCGGCAACCTGAGCCATCTCAACCGGACTGTTCAGGCGAACACGTGCCAACGCACGGCTTTCGTCTGTGGTAGGCAGACGCACGCCATAGCGTTTGCTGTTTTTGAGAATATCACTCAACGCCAGCATTTTGGGCACATACTGCTTCGTTTCCTGAGGCAAAGGGAGCGACCAGAAATCGGTGGATTTACCCCGAGACTTGTTCGCTTTGATTGCCTTCATCACGCGACCTTCACCGCTATTATACGCGGCAACGGTCAGCAGCCAGTCGCCATCAAACATCTTGTTCAGACGCTGCATCATGTCCAGCGCGGCAGTGGTGGAAGCCACAATGTCGCGACGTGCATCATAACTACGGGTCTGTTTTAAACCATAATTGCGCCCCGTGCTCGGAATGATCTGCCAAATACCTGCGGCATTGGCGCCAGACGTTGCGTGAGGATCAAAAGCGCTCTCCACTATGGGTAGTAGTACCAGTTCCATAGGCATGTTACGTTTCTTAACTTGCCCGGCTATCCAGTACATATACGGCTCTGCCCGTAAAGTTACATCGTGGAGATAGCTCTTATTGCGTAAATACTTCTGTTTTTGTTCGCGAATCCGGTTGTTTTCCGGAATTCCCATCTTTAGCTCGTCACCAATGAAAGCCCACAAATCCTGATCAGCAGCGATAGATGTTCCATCGTCCATCCATCGCGCCTGACTTGTAAACTTTCCTGCTTCCCCTTGACCAGCTGCAGAAAGGCTCTGTGCATGTTGTTGGACGTTACCAGTATTCTGGCACCCAACAAGCAGGACAGAGGCGAGTAATATCGCTTTTGCCTTCATGTGTGTGTCAATAGTTGCTTAAAAGACGACCGATCATAACGGCGAAGTTTTCAAAAGGCAACCCGGAATTGTCAGAACGTATCTTTCTTTGACCTTAACCAGGCAAAACGCTCTTCAGGTTGTTGCAATATTGTTTCTTTGTTTATTTCATTAATTAAATCAATATCTTCTGTTCTTAAAAAAAGATTATTTCGCCGCTCATTTTTCAGAATTACGGGGAGTGTCATTTGTTTTTTTACGCGTAACTCATTAACTTTACGATAATATTCATTTATGCACGAATCGTGCGGCAGAATGCTTAAGGCAAACTTCATGTTTGCTAATGTGTATTCATGAGCACAGCAGATAAGCGTATCATCAGGAAGCGCATTCAATTTACTAAGTGATTGATACATCTGCAGAGCTGTACCTTCAAATAGTCTGCCACAGCCGCCTGAAAATAGCGTGTCACCACAAAATAGATAAGGTTGGCTAAAGTAACAAATATGTCCTAAAGTGTGACCCGGCGTAGCAATTACCTTAAATTCATGCCCTAAAACGAGTGCAATATCGCCATCTTTGACTATGTGGGTCGTTCCCTTATCTTGCGTTTCAGCCGGTCCGTAAACCACTAATTGTGGGAAATGTTGCAAAAGTTCTTTCACACCGCCAACATGATCATGGTGGTGATGGGTCAGGAAAATGGCCTCTGGCACCCAGTGATGTTCTGCCATCGCTTTCAGAACGGGAGCGGCTTCGCCCGGATCGACAATCAGGCAACGGTTTTCATTATTTGTCAGGACCCAGATGTAATTGTCCTGAAATGCGGGAATACTGTTAAGATTCATAAATTACCTCTCAATGCGTAACGGAAGGTTGTGATGAAACCGGCAAGGATCCCTCAAACTGTCGTAGCGCCCGTTAGCTGGGATGATTTACCCTGGGGTGAGCACTATCGTGAGGCGCTGGAACATCAGCTTAACCCGTGGTTCGCAAAAATGTACGGTTTTCATCTGCTTAAGATTGGTAATTTAAGCGCAGAAATCGATTCTGAAGCGTGCGCGGTTTCTCATCAGGTAAATGTTTCTTTGCAAGGTTCGCCCATGCAGGTTACGGCCGATCCTTTACACCTTCCTTTTGCCGATAAATCCGTGGATGTCTGTCTGCTGGCTCATACACTACCGTGGTGCGCCGATCCGCATCGCTTATTGCGTGAAGCCGACCGGGTACTGATTGATGATGGCTGGTTAATACTGAGCGGGTTTAACCCGGTTAGCCTGATGGGATTGCGTAAGCTGGTGCCAGTGCTACGTAAAACACCGCCTTACAACAGCCGGATGTTTACCCTGATGCGTCAACTGGATTGGCTCTCTTTGCTGAATTTTGAGGTGCTGCACTATAGCCGGTTCCACGTGCTGCCCTGGGCGAAGCAGGGCGGTAAAATGTTAGGTGCGCATATTCCGGCACTGGGCTGTCTACAGTTGGTTGTCGCGCGCAAGCGAACAATTCCGCTTACGCTCAATCCGATGAAACAAAGTAAAAGTAAGGCACGCATCCGCCAGGCTGTTGGGGCAACCCGACAATTCCGCAAGCCAGACGCTTAAGACTCTGCTTGATACCCAACATCATCCTGGGTGGGACTCATTGCCGCAGCACGTGCAAGCTCATCACAGCGTTCGTTTTCCGGATGGCCCGCATGCCCTTTAACCCATTCCCATTTGATTTGGTGTGGTCCAAGCGCGGCATCCAGACGTTTCCACAGATCGACGTTCTTCACCGGCTTTTTATCTGCGGTTTTCCAGCCGCGTTTTTTCCAGTTGTGGATCCATTGTGTAATGCCCTGGCGCACGTACTGGCTGTCGGTGCTGAGTACCACTTCACATGGCTCTTTAAGTGCTTCCAGCGCGACAATTGCCGCCATCAACTCCATACGGTTATTGGTGGTGAGGTTGTACCCTTCGGCAAAGGTTTTTTCGCGCCCGCGATAGCGTAAAATAGCCCCATAACCGCCAGGGCCTGGGTTTCCCAGGCAAGAACCATCGGTGAAAATTTCTACCTGTTTAAGCATCTCTGGTAGACTTCCTGTTTTAGCAAATCGAAATCAAACGATAAGTCTGACATAAATGACCGCTATGAGCACTGGAATTACACGGCAGATCGTCCTCGATACCGAAACCACCGGTATGAACCAGATTGGCGCCCACTACGAAGGCCACAAGATCATTGAGATCGGTGCGGTTGAAGTGGTAAACCGCCGTTTGACCGGAAATAACTTCCACGTCTACCTGAAGCCGGATCGGCTGGTGGACCCGGAGGCATTTGGCGTACACGGAATCGCCGATGAATTCCTGCTTGATAAACCCACATTCGCCGATGTCGCCGATGAGTTTCTCGACTATATCCGTGGCGCGGAGCTGGTCATCCATAATGCATCGTTTGATATCGGCTTTATGGACTACGAGTTCGCGAAACTCAATCGCGATATCCCAAAGACAAACACCTTCTGTAAAGTGACCGACAGCCTGGCGTTGGCGAGGAAAATGTTTCCTGGCAAGCGTAACAGCCTTGATGCGTTATGCTCGCGCTATGAGATAGACAACAGTAAGCGTACTCTGCACGGCGCATTGCTCGATGCCCAGATTCTGGCCGACGTTTATCTGATGATGACCGGCGGGCAGACCAGCATGGCGTTCTCTATGGAAGGTGACAGCCAGCAGCAGAATGATACGGGGATCCAGCGCATTGTGCGTCAGTCCAGTAAATTACGCGTTGTTTTCGCTACTGATGAAGAGCTGGCAGCCCATGAGTCGCGCCTTGACCTGGTACAGAAGAAGGGCGGAAGTTGCCTCTGGCGGGCCTAGTTCTGGTATTTACAGTACAGAAATGGCCATTCGGGTGATTTTTGCAGCAAACGATTAAAAAACGTGAGAAAAAGCGTTGACGAGGCGCGAGGCAATCCGTAATATTCGCTTCGTTCCCAAGCGGAACACAACGCGGAGTGGTAGTTCAGTTGGTTAGAATACCTGCCTGTCACGCAGGGGGTCGCGGGTTCGAGTCCCGTCCATTCCGCCACTATTCAGAAAGCCTGAATCAGAAATGATTCAGGCTTTCGTCGTTTTAATCCACCCAAAATAAAAGCCTGCAATAATGTTTCATTGCAGGCCTCTGTCGTTACTCGCCCAGCGTCTGTGCGATATCTTTTTGCACCAGCTTTCGCTGCTCTGGGGTGAGCACTTTGCTCAGATCAAAGTAGTATTTCACGCGATAATAACGCGCCTGTTGTTCGATGTTGCTGAACGCGGCAAGTTGTTTCTTAACGGCGGCATCATCCCATTTCCCGGACTTGATGACGTCAATCAGTGCGCCGTCTTTAACGTCTTTCACTGAAATCTGATCAACATTGTTTTCCAGCTGTTGGTGCAGTTTTTTAATCTGCGCCACCTGGTCGTTGGTCAACTTAAGGTGTTGAACGACCGGATCCTGGGCCGGGGCGGGAACGTTGGATACGTTTGCTGCAAGCGTGCTAAAAGAGGCGCCAGCCAGAGTGGCAGCCAGCAAGGTCATACGTACGAAGTTCTTCATTTAGACATCCTGATAAGGGAATTATTGATAGTGTAGATCACCCGTCAGTGACGCGTGATTATCCCTTGCAGAATACGTTGCCCGATGCATGTCGCCACGCGAATTTGTTTTGCGGTTGGTTACGGAGTGAAACAATCCCGCGGTGGATACATGGTCCGTGGCGGGAGGGAAGGCGATCTCTACAGGGTGAAAGCGTCAGCATCCTGCCAGGCAGGAAATTTCTCGCGGTACTCGCGTAGCGCCGAAAGCGACAGCTCAGCATCAATCCGCGTTGCCTGATGCGGCTCGGCGGTGGCAATGACTTCACCCTGTGGGTTGATGACCCGGCTGTCACCGCGATAATGATGGCCGTTACCATCGGTTCCCACACGGTTACATCCTGCTACATACGCCTGATTTTCAATTGCCCGTGCGGTGAGCAGAACCTGCCAGTGCAGCGAGCGCGGTGCGGGCCAGTTGGCAACATACAAAGCGAGGTCGTAGTCGTTACGGTTACGTGACCACACTGGAAAACGCAGGTCATAACAGACCAGCGGCAGAATACGCCAGCCACGCCATTCAAAGATGATGCGTTCTTCACCTGCCTGATAATACTGATGTTCGTCTGCCATGCGGAACAGATGGCGTTTGTCATAGCGATGCACGGTGCCTTCGGGTTCAACCAGTAAAAAACGATTTACCGCTCCCCGTTCAGACTGTATCGCCGCGCTACCTGCTATAAGGGCATTCGTCTGCTGCGCTTTGCTACGCATCCAGCTTACAACCTCCTCCTGCGGCAACGATTTGTTTGCCGCTTCCATCGCAAATCCACTGGTAAACATCTCGGGCAACACAATAACGTCACGCCCGGTGACGGTTTCCAGTTGTCTGTCGAAATGGCGCAGGTTGGCTGGGCCATCCATCCAGATCAGCGGTTGTTGCAGCAGAGTAATTTTTAAACCTGGCACGATCGAGGCTCCTCGTTGAACGGCATTTTGACACTGTAGCATGAGCATTAACGAAAATGTGGCAATAAAAAGCCCCGCATTTAGCGGGGCTGAACGTTGTGCGTTAGCGTTATGCTGCTTCGACCTTACGCACTTTCTCTGGCAACTTTACCGGCTGAGTCGCCAGCGCCTCGGGTTCAAAATCATCAACATTGATACTGCGCAGGCGGCTTGCTTCGGCTTTTACCAGAATCGCCGCTTCGTCTTTATCAATCAGCCCTTTGGCCAGCGCGTTATGTGCCAGCTCGTCCAGGCGGGTAAACGGTAGATTTTTACCCAACTCTTTGCAGATCCGCTGGTGGATTGGGTCGGCAGCAATGACATCCAACAGCGCCTCTTCCAGTAACCCAACCGGGTTGTGCTCGCTTGGCGTCAGGTACTGACCGCGGCCAAGACGAGAACGGGTGGCGCTTGGAACCTGCAGAATCTTCGCGACTTTATGATCCAGCTTGTCAGACGGTGCATGGTAGTGGCGACCGGTAGGGAAGATGACCACATTCAGCAACCCGGCAACCAGACGGTTCGGGAAGTTCTTCAGCAAGTCGTCCATCGCCTGTTCAGCTTTGTACAACGCATCCTGTACGCCCCAGTGAACCAGCGGCAAGTCTGCTTCATTTCGGCCTTCATCGTCATAACGCTTCAGCACGGCGGAGGCAAGATACAGCTGACTTAACACATCACCCAGTCGAGCAGAGATACGTTCACGACGCTTCAGGCTACCACCCAATACGGCCATGGACACATCTGAAAGTAATGCCAGGTTGGCGCTCAAACGGTTCAGGTGCTGATAGTAACGCTTGGTGGCATCACCGGTTGGCGTGCTGCTGGTTAACCCGCGAGTCAAACCAAGCCAGAAGCTGCGCACTTTATTACTGCCTACGTGACCAATATGTTTAAACAGCAGTTTGTCGAACGCATTCACGTCGTTATTCTGCGCCGCAGCCATCTCTTCAAGTACATACGGATGGCAGCGAATTGCGCCCTGACCGAAGATCATCATGCTACGCGTCAGGATGTTGGCGCCTTCGACGGTAATGGCGATCGGTGCACCCTGATAAGCACGGGCCAGGAAGTTACTTTCGCCAAGCATAATACCTTTGCCGCCAGTAATATCCATTGCATCGATGATTGATTGCTGTCCACGGTGAGTACAGTGATATTTCACGATAGCCGACAGCACCGCTGGCTTCTCACCCAGCATAATGCCGTAGGTAATCAGCGACGCTGCGGCATCCATCACATAGGCGTTACCGGCGATACGCGCCAACGGTTCTTCAATACCTTCCATCTTGCCGATAGAGATTTTGAACTGGCGACGGATATGCGCATAGGCGCCAGTCGCCATGGCGACGGATTTAACGCCACCCGTAGAGTTAGATGGCAGGGTAATGCCGCGTCCTACGGACAGACATTCCACCAGCATACGCCAGCCCTGACCGGCCATTTTCGGGCCACCGATGATGTAATCAATAGGGACAAAGACATCTTTACCCAGCGTTGGTCCGTTCTGGAACGGCACGTTCAGCGGGAAGTGACGACGGCCAATTTGTACGCCCGGCGTTGAGGTTGGAATCAGCGCACAGGTAATGCCAAGATCTTCTTCGCCACCCAGCAGTTTTTCCGGGTCAGAGAGTTTAAACGCCAGACCCAGAACGGTAGCGATAGGGGCCAGCGTGATATAACGTTTGTTCCAGGTCAGGCGCATACCCAGCACCTGCTGGCCCTGCCAGTCGCCCATACAAACCACACCGGTATCAGGGATCGCACCTGCATCGGAGCCGGCTTCCGGGCTGGTCAGTGCAAAGCATGGGATTTCCTGACCACGTGCCAGACGCGGCAGATAGTGGTTTTTCTGTTCTTCGGTGCCGTAATGCTGCAGCAGTTCACCTGGGCCTAATGAGTTAGGTACGCCGACGGTGATCGCCAGGATCCCTGAAACACCGGAGAGCTTCTGCAGTACGCGAGCCTGGGCATACGCAGAGAATTCCAGCCCGCCGTACTCTTTCTTGATGATCATTGCGAAGAAGCGGTGTTCTTTCAGATATGCCCACAATTCCGGCGGCAGATCCGCTAATTCATGGGTGATCTGGAAATCGTTCGCCATGCGGCATGCTTCTTCCACTGGGCCATCGATAAACGCCTGCTCTTCAGCAGTCAGATGCGGCTGCGGATAGTTGTGCAGTTTTTTCCAGTCAGGTTTGCCCTGGAACAGGTCACCTTCCCACCAGGTTGTACCGGCATCGATCGCTTCTTTTTCAGTACGCGACATCGGCGGCATGACTTTACGGAAACCGCGGAACACGGGAGCGGAAATCATGGATTTACGCATCGGGGTAAAGTTAAACGGTACGAGAATAATGGCCAGAGGAACCAGCAGCCAGACTGACCACAGGCCAGCCACGCCGAGCGCAGCCGTCCAGGCGAGCAAAATTAAGCTGCTGAGGAATAAGCTCACGCGGTGATAGAACAGAACGCTGAGCAGAACAACCGTAGCGATAATACTCAAAATCATCATAACGAAAAGCTCCCTTGCTTGTAGGAGGTCTGACCACTTGTGATGATATGGTTGTAGTGTATGTAAAATCTTTTAGCAATGCGTTTACAAAATAATTACAACAAAGCTCACATTGTTGTTGTTTTAACCGGCACAAAAAATCAAAAGCGACAGCCATTCCTGTGGCTTGTACTTCTCGCTGGTAGCGCTATCCGGTACACTGCATCTTGTCATTTACATTCATGCTGAAGGATATCCTCATGTACCAGGATCTTATTCGTAACGAACTGAGCGAAGCGGCGGAAACGCTGGCTAATTTTCTTAAAGATGACGCCAATATTCACGCCATTCAACGCGCGGCGGTCCTGTTGGCAGATAGCTTCAAAGCCGGTGGGAAGGTACTTTCCTGTGGTAATGGCGGCTCCCATTGCGATGCGATGCATTTCGCCGAAGAGCTGACTGGACGCTATCGTGAAAACCGTCCGGGCTACCCGGCTATCGCTATCTCTGACGTCAGCCATATATCCTGCGTCAGCAACGATTTTGGTTACGATTATGTATTCTCCCGCTACGTTGAAGCGGTTGGCCGTGAAGGCGATGTCCTGCTAGGCATCTCCACTTCGGGTAACTCCGGTAACGTGATTAAAGCGATTGCTGCGGCGCGTGAGAAGGGAATGAAAGTCATCACCCTGACCGGCAAAGATGGCGGTAAAATGGCCGGTAGCGCAGATATTGAAATTCGCGTGCCGCACTTTGGCTATGCTGACCGTATTCAGGAAATTCATATCAAAGTGATCCATATCCTGATTCAGTTGATCGAAAAAGAGATGGTTAAGTAACTATACCCGTCATACTTCAAGCTGCAGGTGCGTTGGCTGCACTCAGAAACCCCAGTCACATAGTTATCTATGCTCCTGGGGATTTAATGAGGGACATCCATGTCCCTCACCGAAGGCAGCCTTTGGCTGTTCAAATTCGTTCCAGACGAATTTGTCCTTCCCTTGCCGCCTACCTGCAACTCGAATTATTTAGGGTATAGGAGGCGATTTTATTTGCTACTTTGAATCCAAACTGGATGCAACAATTACGCCTTCCCGCTTTAAGGCGTTTGTGGAGGTGATGTATGTGCGAACTGCTCGGGATGAGCGCCAATGTGCCAACCGATATTTGCTTTAGCTTCACCGGGCTGGTTCAGCGCGGCGGAGGTACCGGGCCGCACAAAGACGGCTGGGGTATTACATTTTACGAGGGTAAGGGTTGCCGTACGTTTAAAGATCCGCAACCCAGCTTTAATTCGCCTATCGCCAAACTGGTTCAAGACTATCCCATTAAATCCTGTTCCGTGGTTGCCCATATTCGTCAGGCGAATCGGGGGGAAGTGGCGCTGGAAAATACCCACCCGTTTACGCGTGAACTGTGGGGACGCAACTGGACCTATGCCCATAACGGACAGCTGAACGGCTATAAATCGCTGGAAACCGGTAATTTCCGTCCGGTCGGCGAAACCGACAGTGAAAAAGCCTTCTGCTGGCTGCTGCATAAGCTGACCGAGCGTTATCCGCGTACGCCGGGTAACATGACGGCAGTATTTAGATATATTGCGGTACTGGCCGGGGTATTACGTGAGAAAGGTGTTTTCAACATGCTGTTGTCCGACGGACGGTATGTCATGGCCTTCTGCTCAACCAATTTGTTCTGGATCACGCGTCGGGCACCGTTTGGCGTGGCGACATTGCTGGATCAGGATGTGGAAATTGATTTTAGCTCAGAGACCACACCCAATGATGTGGTCACTGTGATTGCTACTCAGCCACTGACGGGCAATGAAACCTGGCAAAAGATTATGCCAGGCGAGTGGGCGCTATTTTGTCTCGGGGAGCGTGTAGTTTGACGCCAGTTGCGGCTGAACCACTTCGTGACTCAACGGCTTGCTGACGATATAACGGCCATCGACAACGGAAACGGTTGGTGGCTTACGCGTTTGTTCAAAGTAATCGTATCCCGGTTTTAGCTGCGACCAGAAATCTTTGTAATACGAAAACTTATGGCGCTGCATGTTAGCGTCAGTCATGCGGAACGGGTAAATGCTTACCTGAACGCTGGACTGGCCGAATACCAGAGCGCCGGTCACAAACTGGAAAATCTCATCAATACCGTTGTCGGTCATTGCATAGCAACCGACAGAAACGCAGGCACCGTGGATCATCAGGTACTTACCTTCGTAGCCGTGCGCACGATCGTAGGCGTTAGGGAAGCCAATGTTAATTGCTTTATAAAAGCGGCTGTCTGGTTTGAGTTGCCCGCGCTGAACGCTGTAGAACCCTTCCGGACTTTTAAAATCACCCTGACGTTGTTTTGGCCCTAATCCACCGGAGTAGTTACAGATTTTATAGCTGTCGAGCAGCTGATACTGTTCGCCCATCTTGACGTACAGATCGAGCGTCCGCTCTTCTTTAAAGATCTGAATATAGACAGGGGACCCCATCAATTGCTGCTTATATTCTTTGCTGATTGGCGTGGTCGGGCTGCCGCTGCTCAGCAAACCGGCAAATGAAACGCACGGCAATAAAAGCATCGCAAGAAAAAATGCGATTTTACGCATACTGCTTATTCCTTGATAAAACGATTACACACGCCAGGACGGCAAAAAGAGTCCCCAAATCAGAAAAGTCTGCATTTGGAGCGCTCACATTAGCACCAAGAGAGTTTTTCGCAAGTCTCTCGTGCGCTGTTTACACTTTAGTTTGTCTTTATACGGAAAATTGGGATTAAAGACAGTCAGAAACGGGCGTATTTTATTATCTGCCGATTCTGCGAGTTGTGTTTGTGGCGTTTTCTGTCGCGTTATAAATGAGACAATATAAGGTATGTTCATACTTCTCACAGCACAAAAACACTGTATACTTAAACAGTGTTGTGGGAGGCGAGCGATGCGCAAAATCATACATGTCGATATGGACTGCTTTTTCGCGGCGGTGGAAATGCGTGATAACCCGGCCCTGCGCGATATCCCCATTGCTATTGGTGGCAGTCGTGAACGTCGGGGGGTCATCAGCACCGCCAATTACCCGGCACGAAAGTTTGGTGTGAGTAGCGCAATGCCTACGGGAATGGCGCTAAAACTGTGTCCGCATCTCACCTTATTACCCGGCCGTTACGACGCTTATAAAGAGGTTTCTCGCCAGATTCAGGCCATCTTCTCTCGCTACACTTCCCTCATCGAACCCCTTTCGCTGGATGAAGCCTATCTTGATGTGACCGACAGTCCGCACTGCCACGGCTCGGCCACACTGATAGCACAGGAGATCCGTCAGACGATTTTCAACGAACTACAGCTCACCGCCTCGGCGGGGATTGCGCCGGTTAAGTTTCTGGCCAAAATAGCCTCAGATTTAAATAAACCCAACGGGCAATATGTGATTACTCCCGCGGATGTTCCCGAATTCCTCAGAACGTTACCCCTGGGGAAAATCCCCGGCGTCGGGAAGGTTTCTGCTGCAAAGCTCGAAGCCATTGGATTGCGCACCTGCGAGGATGTACAAAAATACGATCTGGCCCTGCTGCTTAAGCGGTTTGGTAAGTTTGGTCGTGTGCTGTGGGAACGCAGTCAGGGTATTGATGAACGCGATGTGAATAACGACAGGCTGCGAAAGTCAGTCGGCGTCGAGCGCACGCTGGCGGAAGATATTCATGAATGGTCGGAGTGTGAGGCAATTATTGAGCGACTCTACCCGGAACTGGAGCGGCGGCTGGCAAAGGTTAAGCCTGATCTCTTTATCGCCCGTCAGGGGGTGAAGCTAAAGTTTAATGATTTTCAGCAGACGACGCAGGAACACGTCTGGCCGCGCTTAAATAAAGAGGAACTGATCGCGACGGCACGTAATACCTGGAACGAACGTCGGGGAGGGCGTGGGGTAAGGCTGGTGGGATTACACGTTACGCTGCTGGATCCGCAACTGGAAAGGCAACTACTGTTGGGGATTTGACGCTGATGTATTGCCGGTTGGCGGCGTAAATGCCTTATCCAGCCCACAAATCAGTGCGTAGCGTGTGGGCCGGATAAGCACAGTGCCATCCGGCATTTAGTGCAGAGACTTACTTCGCCGGAATAGACTTCAGCAGTTCAGTCAGCAGGGTCCAGTAATGACCGACGCTTTCAATATGAACCTGTTCATCCGGAGAGTGCGGACCGGTGATGGTCGGCCCGATGGAAACCATGTCCATATCCGGATACGGTTTCTTGAACAGACCGCATTCCAGGCCGGCGTGGATAATCTGGATGTTCGGCGTCTTGTTGAACAGGCGCTGATAGGTTTCACGCACCAGGTGCATGACCGGAGAGTTCGCGTCCGGCTGCCAGCCAGGATACGCGCCTTTGGCTTCGGTTTTGGCGCCAGCCAGCTTGCCAAGAGAATCCAGCATGCTCACGACATAGTCTTTACCGCTGTCGATCAGCGAGCGAACCAGGCAGTGGATCTGCACGTTATCGTCAGTCATGGTGACCACGCCGACGTTCAGGGAGGTTTCCACCACGCCTTTCGCCACGTCAGAATTGCGGATCACACCGTTCGGGGTGGCGTTCAGCAGACGAACAAAGGTATCGCGAGACTGAGCAGTCAGTGCGGCTTTGTCATTGCTGACGGCATCCAGCAGCAGCGCCAGATTCTTCTCTTTTGCTTCCAGCTCGTTTTTCAGGATCTCCTGATATGTGCTGACCAGCGCTTTTAACGCATCAACTTTATCGGCAGCAACAGCGAGAGTCGCAAAGGCTTCGCGCGGAATAGCGTTGCGCAGCGTACCGCCGTTGAAGTCAACCAGGCGCAGATCCAGCTCTTGGGCGTGGCCTGCCAGGAAACGTACCAGCAGCTTATTGGCATTACCGAGGCCAACGTGAATTTCGCCACCGGAGTGACCGCCTTTCAGGCCTTTTAAGGTCAGCTTAAAGTTCTGGAAGCCAGCAGGAATGGCTTCACGCTCGAGCTTCAGGTTAGAGGTGAAGTCAATACCCCCCGCGCAACCCATGTAGATCTCACCTTCTTCTTCAGAGTCGGTGTTGATCAGGATATCCGCCTGCAGCCAGTTCGCCTGCAGACCAAATGCGCCGTCCATGCCCGCTTCTTCGGTCATGGTCAGCAGCACTTCCAGCGGACCGTGTGCCACGTTGTCATCAGCCAGTACCGCCAGCGCAGACGCCATACCGATACCGTTATCTGCACCCAGCGTGGTACCACGGGCTTTTACCCATTCGCCATCAATATAAGGCTGGATCGGATCTTTAGTGAAATCGTGCACAGTGTCGTTATTTTTTTGCGGGACCATATCCAGGTGCGCCTGCAAAACGACCGGCTTGCGATTTTCCATTCCTGCGGTAGCGGGTTTACGAATCAGGATATTACCCACCTGATCGCGCTCGACGTGGAAACCTTTCTCCTGGGCCCAGCTCAGAATGTGTTCAGCGAGTTGCTCTTCATGGTAGGACGGATGAGGAATAGAACAGATTTTGGCAAAAATATCCCACAGCGGTTGCGGGGATAACTGAGACAGTTCAGACACGTTGAGTCTCCTTGGCGATGTCCTACAAAATTGACTTGCAGGCCACGGGGTTAGCGGAATTAAAAACACCACAAGTCAGGCTTGCGCGATGCGATTGAGAATACCACTTTCTTCGCTGGCGGCTAGTATAAAGCATGCAAAAAGAGGCGCGGATTCCGCGAAACACTGGTTTTTAGTGCGTCAGATCTCTATAATCTCGCGCAACCTATTTCCCCCTCGAACACTTTTTAAGCCGTAGATAAACAGGCTGGGACACTTCACATGAGCGAAAAATACGTCGTCACCTGGGACATGTTGCAGATCCATGCACGTAAACTGGCAAGCCGCCTGATGCCTTCTGAACAGTGGAAAGGCATTATTGCCGTTAGCCGCGGTGGTCTGGTGCCAGGCGCATTGCTGGCGCGTGAATTGGGTATTCGTCATGTCGATACCGTATGCATCTCCAGCTACGATCACGATAACCAGCGCGAACTGAAAGTGCTGAAACGTGCGGAAGGTGACGGTGAAGGTTTCATCGTGATCGATGACCTGGTAGACACCGGTGGCACTGCTGTTGCGATCCGCGAAATGTACCCTAAAGCGCATTTCGTCACCATCTTTGCTAAGCCGGCAGGTCGCCCGCTGGTGAATGATTATGTGGTTGATATCCCTCAGGATACCTGGATTGAGCAGCCGTGGGATATGGGAGTCGTGTTCGTTCCGCCAATCTCTGGTCGCTAATCTAAAAGTTTTCAACGCCTGGCTATGCCGGGCGTTGTTCTTTTTCGTCTCCATCGGGTTACACTATGCCTTAGTGAGTACTCATGGAGGCCGTAATTATGTCGCAGGCTAACCTCAGCGAAGTCCTGTTTAAACCCCGCTTCAAACACCCTGAAACGTCAACGCTGGTTCGTCGATTTAATCACGGCGCGCAGCCGCCTGTGCAGTCTGCCCTGGATGGCAAAACAATCCCGCACTGGTATCGCATGGTGAATCGCCTGATGTGGATCTGGCGTGGCGTCGATCCGCGTGAAATCCTCGAAGTGCAGGCGCGTATTGTGATGAGCGAAGCCGAGCGCACGGATAAAGAACTTTATGACACGGTCATTGGCTATCGCGGCGGGAACTGGATCTACGAGTGGGCGAAGCAGGCGATGGACTGGCAACAGAAAGCATCTATGGAAGAGGACCCGCAGGTGAGTGGTCGCCACTGGCTGCATGCCTCCACGCTGTACAACATTGCAGCATACCCGCATTTAAAAGGTGATGAGCTGGCAGAGCAGGCGCAGGCCCTGGCCAACCGCGCTTACGAAGAGGCGGCCCAACGACTGCCAGGGACGCTGCGCGAGATGGAATTTGCCGTTGCCGGCGGTGCGCCGGTCACTGGCTTCCTGCACATGCCAAAAGGCGACGGCCCGTTCCCGACAGTGCTGATGTGCGGCGGCCTGGATTCCATGCAAACCGACTACTACACCCTGTATGAGCGCTATTTCGCTCCGCGTGGTATTGCCATGCTGACGCTGGATATGCCTTCGGTTGGATTCTCGTCAAAATGGAAATTGACCCAGGATTCCAGCCTGCTGCATCAACATGTATTAAAAGCGCTGCCAAATATTCCCTGGGTCGATCACACCCGTGTGGCGGCATTCGGTTTTCGCTTTGGCGCTAATGTCGCAGTTCGCCTGGCCTATCTTGAATCATCGCGCCTGAAGGCTGTGGCCTGTCTGGGACCGGTGGTCCATGCGCTTCTTAGTGACCCACAGCGTCAGGCTTCAGTACCGGAAATGTATCTTGACGTTCTGGCCAGCCGGCTGGGGATGCACGATGCATCCGATGAAGCACTACGCGTCGAGCTAAACCGCTATTCATTAAAGGTACAAGGGCTGCTGGGCCGTCGCTGTCCAACGCCAATGCTCTCGGGGTTCTGGAAAAACGATCCGTTTAGTCCGGAAGAGGAGTCTCGCTTAATTACGTCGTCATCTTCTGACGGTAAGCTGCTGGAGGTTCCGTTCAACCCGGTGTATCGCAATTTTGACAAAGCGCTGCAAGAAATTACCGGGTGGATCAATCATAGATTGTGTTAATAGATTGCTAAATTTTATTGGTTTGGTAAAACAGTTGCTTCACCTAAGGAGATCGCAATGACGTTACCGAGTGGACACCCGAAAAGCAGATTGATCAAAAAATTCACCGCGCTTGGCCCTTACATCCGCGAAGGGCAGTGCGAAGATAATCGATTCTTTTTCGATTGTCTGGCTGTTTGCGTCAACGTGAAACCGGCACCAGAGAAACGTGAATTTTGGGGCTGGTGGATGGAGCTGGAAGCGCAGGAAAAACGCTTTACATACAGCTACCAGTTTGGTTTGTTCGATAAAGACGGCAACTGGACCGCCGTGCCGATTAAAGAGACTGAAGTGGTAGAGCGACTGGAATACACCTTACGCGAGTTTCATGAAAAATTGCGTGGGTTATTAACGACGCTGAATCTGGCGCTGGAACCAGCTGACGACTTTAAGGATGAGCCGGTTAAATTAACGGCATAACGAACAGAAAAATGCCGGATGGCGGCGCAACCCCATCCGGCATTTTTTATGTTACATCAGAACTGATAGACCATACCGACAGCAACGATATCATCATCGTTGATACCCAGTTTATTATTGCTATCCAGTTGGTTGATTTTATAATCAACAAATGCCGACATATTTTTGTTGAAATAATAGGTCGCACCTACGTCGATATAATTCACCAGATCTTCATCGCCTATGCCTTCGATATCTTTGCCTTTTGACAGCACATAACCCAGGGATGGACGCAGACCAAAGTCAAACTGGTACTGAGCGACCACTTCGAAGTTCTGAGTTTTGTTAGCAAAGCCACCGGAAATAGGTGTCATATTGCGTGTTTCAGAATAGAACGTTGCCAGATAAATATCGTTGGCATCATATTTTAAACCTGTCGCCCAGGATTCGGCTTTATCGCCAGTACCACGGTTTTGCAGGTTCTGCTGATTGGTACGGTCGGAGTTGGTATAGGCACCACTGATGGCGAAATCGCTGCCGCCAAAGTCATATGTCACGGAGGTACCAAAGCCGTCGCCGTTCTGTTTTTTCACATCGCGGTCCTGGTTTTTTCCCTGATATTGCAGGGTAAGATCCAGACCATCAACGACGCCGAAGAAGTCGGTATTGCGGTAAGTGGCCAGGCCGCTGGCACGTTTGGTCATAAAGTTATCGGTCTGTGCGGAAGAGTCACCACCGAATTCCGGGAACATATCCGTCCACGCTTCCACGTCATACAGCGCACCCAGGTTACGACCATAATCAAACGAACCAAAATCTTTTAATTTCACACCGGCGAAAGCCAGACGTGTTTTTTGCTGATTGGTTTCGCTTTCAGCTTTATTCCCTGCAAACTCAGCTTCCCAACGACCATAACCGGTCAGTTGATCGTTAATTTGCGTTTCGCCTTTAAAACCTAAGCGGATATAGCTCTGGTCGCCGTCTTTGCTGTCATAATCAGTCATGTAGTGCATCGCTTTGACTTTGCCATACAAGTCCAGTTTATTACTGTTCTTGTTATAGACTTCTGCCGCCTGTACGGACGCCGATGCAATAATACCCATCACCACTAATGCCAGAGTGCTCTTTTTCATTTTCATTCCTGATTTAAAGTACGCGCTAATATTTACTGGGTGTGATCCCCGTTAAAAGACAGGAGGGTTTTTAACGTCTGGCAATGAACGTTTTATGACAAAGTAAGAATATTTTTAAAAAAGAATGTTTTTTTGTGTCTGTAATAAATGCGTCAAAATCTGCCGCTACGCTTGCTGATCCTGCGCAATAAAATTTCATGCTTTGTGCTCTGGTTGTTGGCAACCGGGGCCAGTCCTGCTAAAACGTTCGTTTGATATCATTTTCCCCAATTTTGAATGGCAGAGAATCATGAGTGACAGCCAGACGCTGGTGGTAAAACTTGGCACCAGTGTGTTAACGGGCGGATCGCGCCGCCTGAACCGCGCCCATATCGTAGAACTGGTTCGCCAGTGTGCGCAGCTCCATGCCGCAGGGCATCGTATTGTTATCGTTACTTCGGGCGCCATTGCCGCCGGACGCGAGCATCTTGGTTACCCTGAACTCCCGGCGACGATAGCGTCGAAACAACTGTTGGCGGCGGTAGGGCAGAGTCGATTGATTCAACTATGGGAACAGCTGTTCTCAATTTACGGTATTCATATCGGCCAGATGCTGCTGACGCGTGCGGATATGGAAGATCGTGAACGTTTCCTTAATGCCCGCGATACGTTGCGTGCACTACTGGATAACAACATTGTTCCCGTCATTAATGAGAACGATGCAGTGGCGACGGCTGAAATTAAAGTCGGTGATAATGACAACCTTTCGGCGCTGGCGGCGATCCTGGCCGGTGCCGATAAGCTGCTGCTGTTGACCGATCAACAGGGTCTGTTCACCGCCGATCCGCGTACTAACCCGCAGGCTGAACTGATCAAAGATGTTCACGGTGTTGATGATGCGCTGCGCGCCATTGCCGGGGACAGCGTCTCTGGTCTGGGAACCGGTGGTATGGGGACAAAATTACAGGCTGCCGACGTGGCCTGCCGCGCGGGTATCGACACCATTATTGCCGCAGGCAGCAAGCCGGGCGTCATTGGCGATGTGATGGAAGGTGTTTCTGTCGGTACACGTTTTCATGCTCAGGCTTCTCCGTTGGAAAACCGTAAACGCTGGATTTTCGGCGCGCCGCCTGCCGGGGAGATTACCGTCGATGAAGGCGCTACCGCGGCGATTCTTGAGCGCGGCAGTTCACTGCTGCCAAAAGGCATTAAAAGCGTGACAGGCGACTTCTCTCGTGGTGAAGTGATCCGCATCTGCAACCTCGAAGGGCGTGATATTGCCCACGGCGTCACTCGCTATAATAGTGATGCGCTACGCCGTATTGCCGGGCACCACTCACAACAGATTGACACTATTCTTGGCTATGAATACGGCCCGGTTGCTGTCCATCGTGACGATATGATTACCCGTTAAGGAACAGGCATATGCTGGAACAAATGGGCATTGCTGCCAAAGCTGCGTCATATAAGCTGGCGCTACTCTCCAGCCGCGAAAAAAACCGCGTGCTGGAAACCATTGCTGATGAGCTGGAAGCGCAAACGGAAAGCATCCTCAGCGCGAACGCACAGGATGTTGAACAGGCGCGTGAAAATGGCCTGAGCGAAGCGATGCTTGATCGCCTCGCACTGACCCCGGCACGCCTGAAAGCCATCGCAGACGACGTGCGTCAGGTGTGTAATCTCGCCGACCCGGTAGGGCAGGTGATTGACGGCGGTCTGCTGGATAGTGGTCTGCGTCTGGAGCGTCGCCGCGTGCCGCTGGGCGTGATTGGCGTGATTTATGAAGCGCGTCCTAACGTCACCGTTGATGTGGCTTCGTTGTGCCTGAAAACGGGCAATGCGGCAATTTTGCGCGGTGGGAAAGAGACGTATCGGACTAACGCCGCCACTGTTGCCGTGATCCAGCATGCGCTGCAAGCCTGTGGCTTACCGGCTGCTGCGGTGCAGTCGATTGATAACCCGGATCGCGCGCTGGTCACTGAAATGCTGCGGATGGATAAGTACATCGATATGCTGATCCCTCGTGGTGGCGCAGGGCTGCACAAGCTGTGTCGTGAACAGTCGACTATCCCGGTTATCACCGGTGGTATTGGTGTATGTCATATCTATGTAGATGATACGGCTGAGATCGCCCCGGCGCTGAAGATTATCGTCAACGCCAAAACCCAGCGTCCGAGCACGTGTAACACTGTAGAAACCCTGCTGGTGCATCAGGATATCGCTGCGCGTTTTCTGCCTGCACTAAGCCAGCAAATGGCAGAAAGCGGTGTGACGCTTCATGCCGATGATGCCGCACTGGCCGCGTTGCAGGCCGGACCGGCAAACGTCGTGGCGGTAAAAGCGGAACAGTATGACGATGAGTTTTTATCGCTGGATCTGAACGTGAAGATTGTCGCCGATCTGGATGACGCCATTGCCCATATTCGTGAGCATGGTACTCAGCATTCTGATGCGATTCTGACGCGTACGCTGCGCAACGCCGATCGTTTTGTGAATGAAGTGGACTCTTCAGCCGTATACGTTAACGCTTCCACCCGTTTTACCGATGGCGGTCAGTTTGGTCTCGGTGCGGAAGTCGCCGTGAGTACGCAAAAATTACACGCGCGTGGCCCAATGGGGCTGGAAGCACTGACCACTTACAAGTGGATTGGCTTTGGTGACGACACGATTCGTGCGTAATTGAAACTGGGTGATGCAAAAATAGGCGTTTGATTCGCAAGGCCATTGACGCATCGCCCGGTTAGTTTTAACCTTCTACCCCGTGTTCACATTCATGGACATGTCCTTTTCAGGGCCGATATAGCTCAGTTGGTAGAGCAGCGCATTCGTAATGCGAAGGTCGTAGGTTCGACTCCTATTATCGGCACCATCTCAACTTCCTCAAACGTCCGTATTAGTCCGTAAATCTACTGATTTATAACGTTTTTTCTTATTTTGAGTCCATAGTAGTCCGTAACCATCCAGTAGAATCCGGTACTGAATGTGTATAGGATTGTGTATATGTTCCTGTTCGGTCTGGATTCCTATACACATGCCTTTAAACGATATGCAGATTCGCCGCGCTAAGCCTGAAGCTAAAGCCTATACACTTGGAGATGGGCAAGGGCTGTCTTTGCTTATAGAACCTAATGGAAGCAAGAGCTGGCGGTTCCGCTATCGTTTTGCCGGTAAACCAAAAATGATCTCGCTGGGTGTGTACCCGACGATCACACTTGCCGATGCGCGTTCTCGTCGCGACGATGCTCGAAAACTGGTAGCCGAAGGAAAGAATCCGAGTGAGGTTAGAAAAGAGCAGAAGATTGCTTTGCAAACGGAATCCGAAAGCGCGTTTGAAAAGATAGCCACAGAGTGGCATCAGATGAAGTCCGCCAAATGGTCGGTAGGATATGCGTCAGATATCATGGAAGCGTTTCAGAACGATATTTTTCCTTATGTGGGTACGAGACCTGTCGGCGAAATTAAACCGCTAGAACTGCTTAATGTGCTGCGTAAAATCGAAAAGCGCGGTGCATTAGAAAAAATGCGCAAAGTTCGGCAGCGATGCTCAGAAGTTTTCCGCTATGCCATTGCTACAGGAAGGGCTGAATTTAATCCTGCAGCGGATCTCTCCAGTGCTCTTGAAGTACATCAATCCAATCATTTCCCGTTCTTAAAGGCTGATGAGATACCTGATTTTCTGTGTGCTTTAGACAGTTACACAGGTAGTCGGCTTGTCCAGATTGCTACGAAGTTACTGATGATTACGGGTGTAAGAACCATCGAATTACGGGCTGCATTATGGTCGGAATTTGATCTGGATAACGCTATTTGGGAAATTCCAGCAGAAAGGATGAAAATGCGTAGGGCACACCTTGTGCCACTGTCGTCTCAAGCGTTAGATTTACTTAATGAACTCAAAATGATGACAGGGAATTATCGTTATGCATTTCCGGGGCGGAACGATCCGAACAAGCCGATGAGTGAAGCAAGCATAAATCAGGTAATCAAACGCATTGGTTATGGCGGTAAAGTCACTGGTCATGGATTTCGACATTCCTTATCTACTATCCTCCATGAAAAAGGATATGATTCAGCTTGGATAGAAATACAACTTGCGCATATAGATAAGAATAATATTAGAGGTACGTATAATCATGCTCAATATATTGATAAGCGCCGAGATATGATGCAGTGGTATTCAAGTTATATTTTAAATAAGGAGATTGTGAATGAGTAACGAGTTTGATAGTAACAAATTAGAAAATTGTTTTGAGCTTGCGTTGGAAAATATCATTAAACACGGTGATACAGATATTTTCCCTTATCCATTCGAAAGTCGGTTGTTTGAAGATGATAAGGAGAAAGTAAAAACTGCATTAATGCAAACATTTGATGACTTTGAAAATAAACGGATCGAGATTCCACCAAACATAATTAATAGTTTTTCGAGTATCGGTTATTATGGTTACAGGTGGGCAAGTCAAATAGACCCATTTTGGAATGCTTTCTTTCTTGGTTTGGTTTTAAAAATCGCAGATGATATAGAAAGGAATAGATCTACCAGAACTCAGGTTTATTCATATCGCTTTAAACCAAACCTTGCAGATGGTTCTCTTTTTGATAAGGATATTTCATGGAGAAAATATCAAGAAGACAGTATCACTGAATGTTCTAATGATGAAATAAAATATGTGCTTACATGCGATATAGCAGATTTCTATCCGCGTATTTATCATCACCGTTTAGAAAATGCGTTAGACAGAATAGATCCCAACAAAGATTACGCTGGCAAAATTAAGAAATTATTGCAGACATTTAGTGAAACAAAATCATATGGAGTACCAGTTGGATGCCCTGCATCTAGAATATTAGCAGAACTAGCGCTAGATTCTATTGATAAATTATTGTCTATGAATGGAATTAACTACAAACGTTATGTCGACGATTTTGTTATCTTTTGTCACTCTAGGGAGGATGCTCATAAGGTTTTAACTTTGCTTAGTAAAAAATTGATGGAAAATGAAGGGCTGACTTTACAGAAACAAAAAACCAATATTGTTACTAAAGAAGAGTTTCTTTCAGTTACTAAAGCTAAATTGCATGGTAATGATGAAGATGAAGAATCTCCTATGAAGGCTAAATTTATGAGTCTGCCTATAAGGTTTGATCCTTATTCAGCGAACGCAATAGAAGAATATGAAGAGATAAAGGAATCCTTAAAAGATTTTGACTTGTTAGCAATGTTGAGTAGCGAATTACAAAAATCAAAAATCAATCAATCTTTTAGCAAGCATTTGATAAAGGCATTCTCAGCAACATCAGACGAAATAATAAGCAGTGCTTTCAAAGTAATGTTCAATAACTTGCATGAGTTGTATCCAATATTTACAACAATAATTCAAGTGGCTAATTCCAACTGGCAAAAGTTAAGCACAGAAACCAAAGATATAATTCTTGATAAGATAACTGCACTAATTAAAGAAGATTCATATATTTTGAGTACTGAGCTTAACTTAGCCTATGTAGCCCGAATGCTCTCAAAAGAAAATTCAGAAAAATCCACTCTAATTCTTAGTGATATATACAATAAGAATCCAGAAAGCATCTTAGTCAAAAACATAGTTACTCAGTCAATGGCAAAGATTAATTCTTACGCATGGCTTTCTGACATCAAAAAAAACTTTTCTGCAATGCATCCGTTACAGAGAAGACTATTGATTGTTTCAAGTTATATCTTGGGTGATGAAGGAAGGCACTGGAGAGAGCATAATAAGAAATCATTCAACTTTATAGAGATGATTTATAGGGATTGGGCAAGTCAAAGACATACCGCAAGAAATCTTGAGGATGCGCTATGATTTCTGAATTAACATTTTCTAGAAAATTCACTTCATTTTGGAATCAATTACTTCCAAATGCTAATAACTTCATACGCATTATTAACGGCAGTCTCATAGATGACGTTTATCCCCCTCTAGATGATACTGCTAACAGGTCAAATAACGTCTTTGTCAATGAATGTGCATTTAATTTATATACAGCAATACAGAATGATTTATTAGACAGGGATATTCTTTTAGCGCAAGATATATTCCATCGCGCTGATTTTCAGGGTATTTTTGAAAAAACAAAAGAATATCTACAGCGATTCTCTTATGGTTCTAACTTCAAACTACCTTTAAGTATGATCGAATATAATACCATCAGGGAAATTGCAAGAAATATTTTCTCTCGATATGGAATGGAAAACCAAGTTGAAGTATCTCCACAGTTCGATGGATGCGGAGTAATTAATAACTCATATGGCGATATTTACTATTCAAATGTTCTTGTTGAAATAAAATCAGGAGACAGGAAGTTTAGTGTTTACGATCTTAGACAGGTGCTTATATATTTCACCTTAAACTTTTACTCAAAGAATAAAAGACCTATCAAGAGGTTTGAACTTTTCAATCCTCGAATGGGTATCACTTATAGTGATTCCATTGTCAGCCTTTGCAAAGAGCTAGCATTTATTCAACCTGAAGAATTGTACTTTGAAATAATGAATTCTATTACAGAGGAAAATTTCATAGTAACTGAAATGCAACGCTAGATATCCCGCAAGACCACTGCAATTCATTGTAGTGGTCTTTTTCTAAACGTTCCTTCTGGCGAATAATGCCTGAAAACCAAAAAATTTATAGGAAATTAAATTATCAGCCTCAGCGCGCAATGCTCTCCCCGCCACGCCTGCCCGCTTAATGGGCCGCTTTTAATGCAGGTGCAAAGATGGTCTCAGGCCGCGCCACGACTGGCGCTGGTCTGGCATGCCGGAGCGAGAAAATGCATGCAAAACCATGCACCTTATGGATGCATGGCTTATTTCGTTAAAAATAGCGGGATTTACGGGGATTTTTTGACAGGCTACTGCGCGGCCAGTCCGGCGCGTCGACGGGTGTAAATCATGTTCTGTGCAGGGGTGAATTTTTCACGATTATCATCCCGCGAAGGCGCGTCAGGCCTGTATCCGATGGCCGTTAAAATATCTTTATCCTGTGCAGAATAATTAATGTCATTTCCAGCGGTCAGCCAGACGGAAAGAGCTTCCCTCAGGTAAGCGACTGAACGGTCAAGCGCGCGATTTTTTATCATCGCGGGCTGGTTTTTAATCCCCATCAGCTCCGGTGCCAGTGCGGCGGCCAGCTCTGCGCCGTTCTGCTGCATAAAATCATGCAGCCGGTTACGGATGCTGATGCGCTGCACCTCCTCGTGCGAGAAGATGTAGCGACCGGCGGCCTGATTAACTTCCCATTTTTTTACGTCAATCAGGTCACGCAGCATCGGTAATCTGCGGGAGCCTGATACATTGTCATCCAGCAATAATTCCTGATATTCCTGCATTGCGGCGGCCAGTTCGGTTTTACGGTTCAGCCACGCGGTTTTGTTCGTCTGACAGGCGTCATAGGCCTGCTGTAAGGTCAGAGTGGTCACGGGTTGTCTCTCCTGATTAATGGCGGAACGGCGAGCTGTAGCAGCCTTTTACCCGACGGGGTGCCACGGGGGCTGTCGGCACCGGCGCGGGTTTCTCATCGACGACCGGCGAACGTATCACTTCAAAGATGGACTCATGCGTTTTGAATGTCGCCGAGCAGTGCACATTCTGGCACTGCAGGTAACTCTCTTTGACGCTGTCAGACATATAGCGGCTGGTGCGAACGTGTGCCGCCGTGCGGCAGAAAGGGCAGCGCATCATGACAATAACCCCCGTGCTTTCAGGTCAGCTTCACGTTCCCGCATTTTTTCCTGCCAGACTTTTCGCTGACCGGGCGTGGTCGCAACGTCATGTTCCATATGCGGCAGTGTGGAAGCCGACAGCCCTGTTTTAAACAGCACCGGTTCATCGGTCAGACGGATATTGCAGCCCTTTACGGCCTGTTCAAGCCACGCTTTCACCTGCTGCATTACAACTTTTTCCGGTTCGATATATCCCTGATGCCCGGTCGTATTAGCAAGCGGATTATTCAGAACCAGTATGTTGAGTTTCATTGCTCTGATGAGGGCACTGCAGCTTTCACGCAGGGCAGCATCAAGTTCATGCTCTGCATACTGACTGAGGACGCCGTGATGTGCCTGACGGTATGCTCTGGCCGTGCGGTCACAGGCTCCTTTGAGCCTGTCCAGCTCAAAAGACAGTACCTCGTTCATGCTGTCACATTCCTGCGCCAGTTCCCGCCGTGCCACGCGCGCCAGATGGCGTTGTTTCAGCTCGTCGGTAATGACAGCACCACCGGCACGAAAGGCGGCGCGCCATGCGCCGGAATCATTGCCGTTTTCCTGCTCCAGTTCCTTTTTTTGCGTTTGCACCTGGCTGATGGCCGTCGTGGTTTCATCCATACGGCTGGCATTGACGAGATGCGCCGAGCGGGCAGTCTCAAGGCGTTCCATTGCAGGTTTAAGGTAGTCGGGAATAACAGCGGTCTGAGTCATGTCGGGTCTCCTCTTCGTTTCAACCTGAGGAGATTCTGCCGCGCCAGACACAACAACACGATTCATTGCCGTTGTGGCAAAAATGGCACAAACAGACCTTAAAACCCGGCTGGCCAGAGAAAGGTCTCAGGAAAACCTTACTCACTGTTTGTTTTTTTACTTATAACTATTCACTACTGTTCACTGAAAAGAAAAAGATAAGTAATACAGTAAGATAAAGGGTGAACAGTTGAGGATGTAACTGTTCACCGACTGTTCACTACTGTTCACATTTTGCTTTTTGCCTGGGGTGTCGGATTTAGTCTTTTTTCCGATTAATTATGAGGAAATATATAAGTGAAAGTACTTAAAGTTACTGCAATGTAATGCATTGATTTGCATCTGTTTGCCAGCGTTTGCCATTGTTTAAAAATCGCTCTGTTGTGTGACGAGGAGCTATAGAAAGACTTGTTGCCCTGAGGGAAAATATTCACAAAATAGAGAGCTACCCGAAGCCGGACGGACACGACCGGCACTGTATGGACTTTGTGAGGTAGCCCGATGCACACCGCTTTTTCTTCCCCGTCTTCTGCCCCTGCCGCGCCGCTGATGCCGGTCTCTGATACCGTTCATGAGCGCTTTATCCGTCTGCCCGAAGTGATGCATCTGTGCGGCCTGTCCCGGTCGACCATTTACGACCTCATCAGCCGCGAGGCTTTCCCGAAACAAATCAGCCTGGGCGGTAAAAACGTGGCGTGGGCGCAGTCTGAAATCACCGCATGGATGGCAGATCGTATTGCCGAACGCAACCGGGGCTATGACGCATGATGATGACCGTTCAGCAAACCGTCCCTTTTTCTGGCTTGCTTCTTTTCGCCGTTTCCAGGTATAGTTTCCCCGCTGTCGCAAAATCGGCAGCCGGGCGTAGGAACCCGAGTTACTTCAAGGCGACACCAGACGCGCCATGCGTCTTTTTTTATGTCGTTGCTCAGGCACACCCATTTTTCGGGCTGTGGTGCTTATACCTTAGCCCCTGTCAGATAATGGTGGTCCGGGCGGGGCAGCCTTCGGGCTGGCCGGTTTCCTTGAAGGCCGGTATTCCTACCCCCGTTCGGGTCACCACCCATGAGCGTAGGAACTCCGGTGGTGGCAATAACCGCTACTTCAAGGAGGTTGCCCCTATGGCTACGACCCTCACTCCGTCACACCCGCAGTTTGTCTTTGTGTTTGCCGCCGTTCGTCGTGCAGACCGTAAACCCCGTATCTGTATGCTCCGCACTGTTGCCGGTGATGAACACGCCGCACGGCTTTCCCTCGTTCGCGATTACGTCCTCTCGTTCGCTGGCCGCCTGCCGGTTGCGGAGGTGCGCGCATGAAACACACCACCATTACCGCCCGTGACCTCGAATGCCTTGAGCACATGCGCAACATCGGCCAGCTCGTCAATGAGCTGATGCAGGTGCAGGACTGTGCGACCGTCAGGCGTGACCCGGTGCAGCAGTCACAGCTCACCTCCGTGATTTACCTCATGACCGCCCAGCTCGACGGTGTGGTCGAACGCTGCAATCAGCAGTGGCTGACCGGGGAAGGGAATGTATGAAAAAGCCATTACCCCCCGTATTACGCGCCGCGCTGTATCGTCGCGCCGTGGCCTGTGCATGGCTGACGGTATGCGAGCGTCAGCACCGCTATCCCTACCTCACCCTCGATGCACTGGAAAGCGCCATTGCCGCCGAGCTGGAGGGTTTCTATCTGCGTCAGCACGGTGAGGAAAAAGGCCGTCAGATTGCCTGCGCACTGCTGGAAGATTTAATGGAAGCCGGACCACTCAAGGCCGCGCCCTCACTGTCCTTTCTCGGGCTCGCGGTGATGGATGAACTTTGCGCCCGTCATATCACATCGCCTGTATTGCACTGAGGGAGAAAATAACCATGAAAATGAACGTAACGGAAACCGTAAAACAGGCGTGCGGCCACTGGCCGCGTATCCTCCCGGCGCTGGGTGTGAAGGTGATTAAAAACCGCCATCAGTCCTGCCCGGTGTGCGGCGGCTCTGACCGCTTCCGCTTCGATGACAAAGAGGGGCGGGGGACGTGGTTCTGTAACCAGTGCGGCGCGGGTGACGGACTGAAACTGATTGAGAAGGTATTCGATGTATCTGCCTCTGAGGCCGCCCAAAAGGTGAATGCCGTCACCGGAAATCTGTCGCCGGTCGCCCCGGAAGTGATTGCGGCCGCAGAAGCTGAAACCGATGCTGACCGCAAAGCGGCGGCCGGGCTGGCCGTTAAGCTCATGGAGAAAACCCGCACGGCCAGCGGCAACGCCTACCTCACCCGCAAGGGATTCCCCGGTCATGAGTGTGTCATGCTGACGGCCACACACAAAACCGGCGGCGTGACGTTCCGCGCCGGTGATATGGTTGTCCCGCTGTATGACGATGCCGGGGCACTGGTTAACGTTCAGCTTATTAATTCTGACGGTCTCAAACGCACCCTGAAAGGCGGGGCGGTAAAAGGAGCGAGCCATACCATCGAAGGGAAAAAACAGGCCGGAAAACGCCTGTGGATAGCGGAGGGTTATGCGACCGCGCTCACCGTGCATCACCTGACCGGCGAAACCGTTATGGTGGCGCTGTCGTCCGTGAACCTCCTTTCTCTGGCGAGCCTTGCCCGTCAGAAACACCCGGCCTGTCAGATTGTGCTCGCCGCCGACCGTGACCTTAACGGTGACGGCCAGAACAAAGCCGCGGCGGCCGCAGAAGCCTGTGAAGGCATTGTCGCCCTGCCGCCGGTGTTCGGTGACTGGAATGATGCGTTTATAGAGAAAGGAGAGGAGGCCACGCGGAAAGCCATTTATGACGCCATCCGGCCACCGGCTGACAGTCCTTTCACTACCATGAGTGAGGCGGAATTTACCGCCATGAGCACCAGTGAAAAGGCAATGCGGGTGCATGAACATTACGGCGAAGCGCTGGCCGTGGACGCGAACGGCCAGCTCCTGTCCCGCTATGAGGCCGGGATATGGAAAATCATTCCACCGTCGGATTTTGCCCGCGATGTGGCCGGATTGTTCCAGCGTCTGCGCGCGCCGTTCTCGTCGGGGAAAATCGCCTCAGTTGTGGAGACCCTGAAACTGATTATTCCGCAGCAGGACGCCCCGGCGCGCCGTCTGATTGGTTTTCGCAACGGCGTACTCGATACCGCCACCGGCACATTCAACCCTCACCATAAATCACACTGGCTGCGCACGCTCTGTGATGTCGATTTTACCCCGCCGGTCGAGGGTGAAACGCTGGAAACTCACGCCCCGGATTTCTGGCGCTGGCTCGACCGCGCCGCCGGTGGCAGACCGGAAAAACGCGACGTGATTCTGGCCGCGCTGTTTATGGTGCTGGCGAACCGCTACGACTGGCAGCTCTTTCTCGAAGTGACCGGGCCGGGTGGCAGCGGGAAAAGTATTCTGGCCGAAATTGCGACCATGCTTGCCGGGGAAGATAACGCCACATCGGCCACCATCGAAACGCTGGAATCACCGCGCGAACGTGCCGCGCTAATTGGCTTCTCGCTGATTCGCCTGCCTGACCAGGAAAAGTGGAGCGGTGACGGGGCAGGACTCAAGGCCATCACTGGCGGGGATGCGGTCTCCGTTGACCCGAAATACAAGGATGCGTACTCCACCCATATTCCGGCGGTGGTTCTGGCCGTGAACAATAACCCGATGCGCTTCACTGACCGCAGCGGCGGTGTTTCCCGTCGCCGGGTGATCCTGCATTTCCCGGAGCAGATTGCGCCGGAGGAACGCGACCCGCAGCTTAAGAACAAAATCGCCCGTGAGCTGGCCGTGATTGTGCGCCAGCTAATGCAGAAGTTCAGCGATCCGATGACTGCCCGCGCACTGCTCCAGTCACAGCAGAACTCCGACGAGGCGCTCAGCATCAAGCGCGATGCCGACCCGACATTTGATTTTTGCGGCTATCTGGAAGCCCTGCCGGAGCCTGAGGGTATGTATATTGGCAATGCCAGCATCATACCGCGTCAGCCGCGTCTGTATCTGTATCATGCCTATCTGGCGTATATGGAAGCCCACGGCTACAGGAATACCCTGAGCCTCACCATGTTCGGCAAGGGGCTGCCAGCCATGCTGAAAGAGTACGGGCTGAGCTATGAAAAGCGCCGGAAAAATCAGGGCATACAGACCAATCTGGCGCTCAGGGAAGAAAGCAACGCCGACTGGCTGCCGAAATGCGATGATCCCATAGCGAGATAACTTACTCTGACCGGCAATCGCCGGTCTTTTTTTACCTGCAAAACGGCAAAAGTGAACAGTAAAGTGTTCACTGTTCACCAACCATTCACCGCATAAGTTAATGAATATTATAAACAAAAACCATTAGTGAACAGTGTGAACAGTTTTTCTAAAAAAAAGTTTTTTTCTGTTAATTAGTTCGTATGAAAAATGAACGCACCCGTCAATGTGTATAGTGGTGTGTATAGGAATGTTTTTCGATTTTATTTTTATCAATAAAATCATTGTATTGATGTTGTTTATCGGTTCCTATTATCGCACCATTTAAATCAAATAGTTATAAGTTTTTCTTTCCCTCAAATCTCACTAACCCCTTTCTCGCGTACTTACTGGCGTACTTGTTTGGCATGATATGATATAGCGAGCATAACGTGCCCGCTCTGAATTTGAATCAAACCTTGCGAATGTTCATCGCATCTCTATTAGTGGATGAATCTCACTCGCCAACAATGACTTAAGCGTTGCTGGTAGCCATATAGTGTCTGACTCTTTGGACAGATTGCCGTACCGGTGAGGTCTTTAACATTACGTGGAAGGCTGTTGCTTTCGAAAAGGGAAATACACACTTGTGAGAGACTAAAACAGGTATTGAACGTTACGTTCAGCTATCGACGCAGGTGAAATAATCAGCATGTCGGAAGGTCACTAAAAGTGAATGGACCGTTTTGGCGGGATACTTACAATACGAACTGGCATGTGCAAAAACTTGCAATAAAAACTCTTTGGGCAGCCATGTTACATTTTTGCGCTGAGTCTTTTCCGTGATCCTATTCGTACATTGGCGGGGCGTTTTACATCACAAAATACAAAATCCCCTCCTGCAAAGGTATCTGATGAGCGGCTAAAAGTGTACTCTTTTGAGTATTGCATCTGAGCGGATAGCTCAACAAATTTATGATACCTCCTGTTACGTATGGATAACCGCTATGCCAAAAGAGAACAAAAATCCGAAGCTGCGCAACAACGATCCTCGTTTTATCTATTCTCTTGTTGTTAAGCGTTACTTCTCCGAGATGAAGACGAAAGTAGAAATTGCAGAGGAGCTCGGTCTGTCTCGCTTCAAAGTTGCACGCCTGATTGATGAAGCCATTGCGCAAGAGTATGTAAAATTTACCTTCCCTAAACAGCAGGCTCTTGATGAGGAAATAGCGCAAAATCTTTGTAAGAAATACGGATTGCAGGATGCGGTTGTGCTTTCCGTTTCCGAGTCCTGGTCTTCTCAGGAACAATTAAACGTCAAGCTGGGAGGGATAACGGCGACCTACTTGAGTGAGATTCTCAAAGAAGGTATGAAGTTTGGTCTGGCCTGGGGGCGGGTTCTTTCAAGTACGGTGAGTCAACTGACGACATTACCTGTTCTGGATGTGGTTCAGCTTTCTGGCGTTCATCCTGGCATTGAGTTTAGTCAGGGACCGATTGATCTAATACACAAAGTTGCCGCAATTTCCCACGGAAGAGCGCACCCGATGTATGTCCCCATGTGGGTGGATGACGAAAGTTTAGCCCAGAAACTCGCTGACGATCAGGCTGTTCAGGATACGCAAAAATTTTACTCAAATATGGATGTCGTTATTACGGGCATTGGGGCCTGGAAAACGGGTTCTTCCAGTCTATGCGATATATTCCCTGAAGCGTGGCGTGAGGCTTTAATAAGCCATGACATTACTGCTGATGTATGCGTAACACTGGTAAATAGCAAAGGGGAAATTCTGGATAGTCCGCTGAACCGACTGGGTTTCGGAATTACGACAGATCAATTGCGTGCTACAAAGAAACTGATTGGTGTGGCTGGGGGGGATGAAAAATATGAAGGTATAGTTGCCTCTCTCAAATCAGGTCTTCTGAATGTGCTGATTACTGATTTTGATACGGCTATTAAACTTCTGGATTAATAGCCGCTAGCGTTTTACGCCATGCCGGTATTATTCAATATCGGCGTGGCGTTCCTTCATCGTCTGACTCGTTTCATTAAGATTGGCCATTAATGACAGAACAATAGTGTCATAGGTCAGCAGGGAAGCCTGTTCGAAAAGAGAGCCCATCGGTTGGGTGCTGTAACCTGCCGGGATCGTGAGTACGTGATCCGCCAGGGTCGCCAGAGTTGAATCTGGTGCGGTAGTGATGAGCGCGATATACACGCCATTATTCTTTGCTATTTTCACTTGGTTGATCAGGCGTTGGGTCTCTCCGGAACCTGAACCAACGATCATCAGGTCGTTTTTGCGAGAATGTGGAGAACTGATTTCTCCTACCACGCTGACGGACAGGCCAAGGTGCATCAGTCGGTTGGCAAAAGCATTTATCATTTGCCCTGAACGTCCAGCACCGGCAAGAAATACATGACCGGCAGTGATAATAGAATCAACGAGTGAGTTAAATTCTATCTCATCTATTTTATCCACAAGTGAGGATAGCTCGTGCAAAACGAGGGCGTACTTTTTCATGATGGTCATTCTTTTTATTGAAAAAGGCAGATAGGGGATATCTGCCTTTTGTTTATCAGGATGCGGCAAGCATCTCTTCAACATATTTCCCGACTTCGTGTGTTTTAAGGTTACGGCACGACTCGATGAACGAAATATCCTGGAAGAGCGTAAAGAGGCGGCGCAGCACAGACATATGCTGATCGCTGGTTGCGAATGCGAGATTAAACATAATGCTGCATTCCACTGTGAGGTCAGCATCTTCCATCTGACCAAACACGACTCCATTATCAAAACGCACAATGCTTATGCTGTTGGTTTTTACCAGCGTATAGTCTGCATGTGGGATGGCAATGCCCTGACCGTTCGCCATCAATAAACCAGTTGGATAAGTCTTCTCACGCTCCAGGCAGGCCTGAATATACTCGGGAGTGATATAGCCTTTTTCCAAAAGCTTCTGGCCTGCAAACTCAATTGCTGCATGCCAGTCAGCGATCGTACCCTCGACGTCATTTACCAGAATCTCAAGTTTCATCATTTCACCTGGTTAAGCATTTCTTCTTTAACAGCATCAAAAATCTCATCTTCGCCGAGACCCGTTAACAGGCCTGCTCCCACAATCACACGAGTAGTGATGCCTGGGTTATCCAGCTTGGTTGAAGAAACAATCAGGTCATAACTGTTAAACGTGTCAGTGGTACAAGCCATCAATGAGGATTTATCTACCTGCGCTTCGATATTCTGTTCTTTCAGGTAGTCCTGCAGGACAGAAACCATAATGGAAGAAGAGGCGATACCGTTTCCACATACAACTAAAATCTTTTTCATTTTCAATCACCTTATGAAGTTTTAAGCCGTTTCTTCTGCCTCAGTTTTCAGCTGACGGCGCGCTTTCTGTTTGAGTAAGTAGCCTACGGACAACAGCAATACAGCGGCGAGAGCATAGCCTGCGATGCCGACATGGCTGAGTCCAGCAAAGAGACCGGTGAACGGGTTAGCTGACGGGTTAAGTGATGAGTACATCACGCTGGCATCAGGATTGGTGCCGAATTTCTGGAACACTTCATTCGTTGCTGGGGCCATCCAGGAAGCGATGTATAAGCCGCCGCCAAACAGGATGATGGAGGTCACCCAGGTACGAATAATGTTGCCATTAAAAACAGGTACCATGCACGCAATAAAGAATACGAACTGCGAGAGGTCCCCCAGAGGCATCACTCGGTTGCCGGGAAGGACAACGGCGAGGATAACAATGACCGGGATCAGCAGCAGTGCAGGCGCGATAACTGAAGGATGACCAACAATCAGTGCGGTATCCATCCCGACAGTGATCTCACGATCCGGGAAACGTTTAACCAGTTTCTTACGTGCCACGTTGGACAGCGGAACCAGACCTTCCATCATGATTGAGGTCATACGTGGCAGCAGGAGCATCACAGCGGCAAGGTACATACCCAACTGCAGGCTGGCGATAATGGTGTGATACGGAGATTCCCAACTATAACCACAGAAGCCAAGAAGAATACCAATAATGAAACCAACCATGGTCGGATCGCCAAGGATACCAAAGCGTTTCTGAATGCTTTCCGCCGTAACGTTCAGATTACGGAATCCAGGGATGCGATCGTATATCCAGTTAAACGGATAAGCGAACAGCAAATAGGTGTTTGCAACCGGGTGGGAGATGGCAACGCCTTTTGGAAGGTTGAAGAATTTTTCGTTGTTTTTAGCACCCAGGTCAGCCGCAATAAGCGCCCAGACATGGAACAATGCAGCCGTAAGAACACCGTAAAGGAAGCTGCCGGAGTAAACTCCAACGATCGCCCCCATTGAGGCATTCTGGTGAAGGTTAAATACGTCAACGTTTACACAGTCCGTCAGACGTGCTACCAGCATGGCAATATTCACCGCAACACACAGAGGGATGATAATCGCCCCCATACTTGAGCCAAAGCCCATTACGGCGGTGGCTGCGCCGCCAACATCAATGGCGCTCAGCGAGGAGCCGGTAGCCTCGGCAAGTCCTGTCACAGCAGGCTGCATTTTTTCAAGCATCAGCTTGATGGTCATTGTTAATGCAATAAAACCGATGCCGACTTTAATGGCGGATGAAATACATTCCGACAGGGGACGCCCCAGAAGTTTCATCAGTATAAGGAAGATGACCGGTATAAAAATAAAGTTACCCAGGTCATTGATAAACTGCGTGATCAGTTCCATTTATTAGCCCTCAGATTTCTCATCATCTGGTCTGAAACCCATATTCCATCGAACATCTTCAGGTTTCGTCAGCAATGCGTTGTCATTGCGCTCTGCTTCCAGTAGATTCTTTTTGGAATTTTCTCTTGCAGTGGCAAAGTCGAACGCGTTGTCATACCAGGCATCAATGATCATTTTTGTGTATTCAAGATCATTAACTCTGCAGCCAAGTCCAATCACCTGCGCATTGTTACTGAGTCTTGCTCGCTTGGCCGAGTAGGGGTTGGTGACGGCGACAGCACGAATCCCCCAGTGCTTATTTATCTGGCAAGTAAAGCCAATTCCAGTTCCGCAAATGTAGATACCGAGGCGACATTCGTCCCGCTGAATAACTCCCGCCATTTCATCCGCAAGACGAGCGAAGTTGTTGAAACCGTCTTCTTTTCGTTTAACGGGATCGTACACGACCTCGGCATTTTTCTCTTCTTCGAGGTATTTTTTAATTTCCTCCTTACGATCAAATCCCACATCATCACATGCGATTGCAATTTTCGTTTTCATCTCAACTAACCCGTCATAAAGAACTTAAGCCAAGTATGAGGTTGGTAAATATTGGTTGTCAACTGAGATCTAAATCACAAAATTAGTAACTTATTGATTTTTATTAAATTAAAAACCAACAAAAGCAAATAAAAGCTAATTTATGCCAATTTTATAGTGCGGTTCAGGGAAGGGATATCTACAGGTTGTAGTGATGTGACCCGATTTGATTTTATTAATCAGTTGATTTTAAATTAATTTATTTTTATTTGACCGTTGTTCTCACAAATGACCGTTCACATGCCATGGCGACTCGTCTTCTCCTGGAGTTTGTTTTAGTTTGCATCTTCTGTGTTATGATTCGCTTCATTGCATTGGGTTGAAAGGTTATAGGGGGAAGGATGTACCTGGTTGAAGAAAGGAGAAAATTGATCCTTGAAGAGATTATTTCGGCGGGTACCGTGTACGTTAGCGACCTTGCTAAAAAGTATGAGGTCACTTATGAAACTATCCGCAAAGATCTCACCTATCTTGAAAAAAAAGGGCTGCTGGTTAAAAGCCATGGAGGGGCAACCTTAAAGCAGGGGGCTGTCGAGCATCCTTTCCAGGTCAGGGAAAAAGAAAACAGTACCTTCAAACAAGCTATAGCCAGGAAAGCGCTGGACTTTATCCCCCCCAATAGCTCAATGATCATTGGTACAGGGAGTTCTAACTTTGAACTGGCCAATCTATTGTGCATGAAATCTGGCTTTAAAATTTTTACCGATTCTCTGCCGGTGGCCAGCGTGCTGATAGAGTCAGATAACCAGATCTTTCTGTTCGGTGGAGAACTGAGGAAGAAAAGCTCTTCTGTTTTTGGCGGGTGGGCTGTGTCAATGATTAATGATATTAACGTTGATCTCTGTTTTATCGGCACCGACGGCTTCAACAATATGACAGGCCCATCCACTCCCTCCTCCTCGGATGCCTTTCTGGATCGAACGATCATTGCCCATTCCGAGAAGAAATATATCCTGGGCGATTACACTAAGTTCCAGCGAAGCAGCTTATTTAAAATCTGCGACTGGTCTGAGATTACCGCGCTAATCACTAATGATATTGCTGATAAAGACGGTGTTGCAGAGGTTGCGAAGCATACGAAAGTAATAACCTGTTGATTTTAAATTCAATAATTCCAATAACGGTACATAGCATGTGCCGTTGTCCCGCAGAAACAACATCAACCTGACGCGATGCTCATAAGAGCATTTCATGTATCGCCATCAAAAAAATCATCAGAATAAAGCAAACCATTAAAATACGATAATAATCATGATATTACATGTTAAATGCGTATTGGTTTCTGATAATCATTGCTCATATGAGCGTTTGTTGTAATGCGCTTATGTGATTTTGTGTGATCGAGCTATAACTTTTGAAATCTCCCCATTTTAGCAAATCACTGATGTGCTATAACTGCTCATGTGATTAATTGGATGCTCACATGAGCATTCGGTGAGGTGAGGAGAATTAAGTGGGTACAATTTCTATCAGTGTCGCGGATGGGGCGGCATACAAAACGTATGATGAAGTGCTGGAGCACATTCACGAGAAACATCAGGCCGATGGGATCGTAAGAGAGACTTACCTCCAGGCGTTGCGTGATCGTGAAGCCGACTATCCTACTGGAATTTTACTTGATGGCTATGCTGTCGCCATCCCACATTGCGATAGCCAGCACGCTATCAGCCCGGCGATTTATATCATCCGTTTGCCTCAAGAAATAGAAGTTAATCAGGCTGATGGTGATGAAAAATTGTGGGTTCGCCTGGTTGTAAATCTGGTTGTTACTCAGCCAGCGGATCAATTGCAATTGTTGAAGGCGTTGTTTAACCATCTTCAGCTAGCTGATTTTTACCACCAGATGCTGGAACTTCCTGCTGAAGAAGCAAAGGCATTGTTTATTAACACGATAATTAAATAACAATTACCCGGAGATCTTACCATGATTACTATTCTCGTAGCCTGCGGAAGCGGTGTAGCAACCTCCACTCTTGCCGCTGATGAAGTTAAATCGGTTTGTGCTGAATACGGTATTGCCAACTTTAAGATTAATAAATGCAGCATGTCCGAACTGGCCTCCGAAATGCAAAGCGCTGATGTGGTCCTGACGACGAATAATTATAAAGGTGATATTGGTAAGCCGCACATGAGCGTCGCAGGTTTTATTACAGGTATTAACGAAGCCGCGCTGCGTAAAAAATTAGGTGAGCTGTTAAGCGAAATTTCCAAAGGCTAAAGTCTAAAAAAGACGGGGGATGGTTAAATGGAAATGTTAAAAAGCATCATGTTTACTATTACAAGCATGGGCGCAACAGCAATATTGCCGCTTGTTATTTTCCTTTTAGGTCTGGTTTTTCGAATGAAAATTGGTGCCGCCATTAAATCTGGCATCACTGTAGGTATCGGTTTCATCGGTCTGGGACTGGTGGTTGGGCTGCTAAACACAGCCCTGCAGCCAGCAATTGCGTATTACTCGAAAATTGGCAGTGGGTTCACCGTGGCTGATATTGGATGGCCTGCCGTTGGCGCAGCTGCGTGGGTTGCCCCATTTGCCGCAATGGTTATTCCTATCGGCATTATCCTGAACCTGATCCTGGTTCGTCTGAAGCTTACCAAAACTCTCAATGTGGACATCTGGAACTACATGCATTTCCTGGTTCCGGGGGCTCTTGCGTATTTCGTCTTTGACAGCTTTTTCCTTGGGTTGGGTGTTGCCGTGGCTCTGAGCGTCGCTGCACTGTTTATTGGCGATCTTATTGCGCCCAGATGGCAGAAATACTACGGCCTGGAGGGGACGACCTGTACCACAATGATCCACATCGGATGGACACTTCCATTTGCATGGGTTGTGAACAAAATTATCGATTTCATTCCGGGGTTAAATAAGCTGGATGTGGATTTAGAGAGTGTTCAGAAGCGACTGGGCGTATTCGGTGAACCCGCAATCATCGGCGTGATTGTCGGTTGTCTCCTGGGATTGTTAACCAAACAACCCATTACAACCATCGTGCCAATGGCGATGGGTGTGGCTGGCGTCATGGTGCTGTTGCCAAAAGTAGTTGGGGTCCTTATGGAAGGACTTAACCCGATAGGTAAGAGTGCTAAAGAAATTATGCAAAAGCAAATGGGTAAAGATGCGGAACTGAATATCGGGATGGACTGCGCCCTGGCGCTTGGCGACCCAGCAACGGTTACTGTCACCGTTATTACTATCCCTCTGACAATGCTTTGTGCGCTGGTTTTACCGGGTATTCAGATATTCCCAATCGGCGTGCTGATGTCAATTATCTACATGACGACCATGACAGTCATGGTCAGTAACGGCAACGTTATTCGCTCAATTATCTCAACCTTACTGTTCTGTGTGGTAGTTATGTATCTGGGGGGATATGTCGCGCCCGGTGCAACTCAGTTCCTGAACGGTGCTGGCGTCGGCCTGAATGGCCAGGGTACGGACTTCGTATTAACCGGCCCATGGGAGATTCTGACCTACTGGTTGAGCACAGTTACTCATTAATTTACGGAGTTGACTAAAATGGCACAAATTTTACCATCAGTATTTGGTGCGAACATATTACGTTTGCAGGAAGAGATTCAGTTTCTGGAAACAGAAAAAACAGAAATTCTGCATGTTGATTTAATGGATGGAACTTATGTAAGCAATATTGCTTTTGGTCCTAACCAAATTGCGGCAATGAAAAAAGCCAGTTCAATGACATTCGATGTGCATATGATGCTGGCAAACCCGGAAAGACATATCGATGATGTTATTAAAACCGGGGCGGAAATGATTTCAGTTCATTATGAATCAACTCCACATGTGCATTATATTATCCAGAAGATTAAGAAAGCCGGACGCAAAGCCGGTGTAGTACTCAATCCGGGGACTCCGGAACACGTAATTGAATACCTTTTGGATGATATTGATTATATTTTGATTATGACTATTAATCCAGGTCAGCCAGGTCAGACATTTATTGAAAAAAGTCTGAAAAAGATCAGTAATACTAAAGAAATGGTTGCTGGTCGCAACATTCAGATTGAAGTTGATGGCGGCGTTAACGCTGAAATTGCTAAAAAGGTGAAGGAAGCGGGTGCTGATTTAATTGTCGTTGGTGGCGCGTTATTTAATGATTCACCGAAAGAAAGTTATCAGGCATTAAGAGCAGCGATCCAATAGAAGTTTGGTACCAAATAAACCCAGTAACCCTACACGCTATTATTGGCATTCATCAAATCACCAATTACCTGAAAGGGGAGTTGTCCCCCCCTTTGTCATGAGATTTTGAGGAGTATAGTGAAATGAGTAATTTTGAAGGTAAAGTCGCGCTAGTAACCGGTGGGGCACATGGAATCGGTAAAGGAATTGCTAAGCAATTCGCAGACCGTGGAGCTCATACTGTCATTGTCGATTATAACGAAGAAAATGGGGCAAAGACGGCCGAAGAGTTAACTTTCGATAATGTTAAATCCTTATTCGTTAAAACCGATGTATCCGATCCGAAAGCTTTGGAAAACGTTCGCGAGCAGGTTTTTCAAACCTTCGGACGCATTGATATTTTGGTATTAAACGCTGGCGTGGCGTTTGCTAATAAGGTTAATAACATCACTTTTGAAGAGTGGAATAAAACGATTGCAATTAACCTTACTGGTCTGTTTAACACAGTTAAAGCATTTTACGACGACTTCACCACCAACCATGGATCTATCGTTTATATCTCATCCGGCTCCGCGCTTTCCGGTACTGGCGGCGGTGTGAGTTACCCGGCCAGCAAAGCAGGCGGTGAAGGATTGATTCGTGGTCTGGCAAAAGAACTGGGGCCTAAGGGGGTCAATGTTAACGCTATCGCTCCTCGTCTGATTGATACAGGCGAAATGATGCGCGTCAATTATCCTACCCAGGCCGATCTTGATGCTGTTCTGGAAAAAATTCCGGTGCGCCGTCTTGGCACCATTGATGATGTGGCTAACCTGGCAATCTTTTTGGCTGATAAAGATAACTCGTACATCCAGGGGCAAACCATCCTGATGGATGGTGGCCGTACCATCGCTTAAAGGGAGGGAATCACATGAGTGTTCAACAAAATACTTTAAATATCCTGAGCGAGCTGCAGCAAAATGCGATGAAGATTGATGATGCCCAGGCTGCCCAATTCGTCTCACAGATTAAGAATGCCAAACATATCTTTCTGCAAGGTGCGGGTCGTAGCGGCATCGCCATCCGCGGCTTTGCAAACCGTCTTCTCCACCTCGGTTTTTCGGTAAGCGTTGTCGGCGAAATTTCTTCTCCTCATACGAAACCGGGCGACCTGGTTATTATTGGCTCCGGCAGTGGTGAGACTGGCAGTCTGGTGAGCCTGGCGCAGAAGGCGGTAGCCTGTGACGTGGATGTGGCGCTTGTCACAATGAAAGCGGAGTCCACAATCGGCAAACTTGCCAAAAGTACTCTTGTGTTACCTGGAACCGTGAAAGAAGACAACGATCGTGAAGACGGTGCTTTTTCACAGCCTATGGGTTCGGCTTTTGAGCAGCTATGCTTTATCACCTATGACGCAATCGTGCTTGAGCTGATGGCCCAGCTCGGCGAAACCAGCGACACGATGTTTAAGAGACACGCTGACCTTGAGTAATCGGCAGGAAACGTCCCATCAAGGGACGTTTCCTTTTTTAGCATTAATGACGTTGGTTCTTTTGCTCATGAACAAAGATTCTTCTTTCGTCAATCTTGGACATTTAGCCTGGTGTGCTTTGGTGGCTCTCGGCCTCCAGCGGCACGATCGGCTGGTTGTTACCGAGGCACAGGAAAATCTGTATTACCGCTATCCTTCCTCCAGAAAAAGGAGCAGCGACAGCCGCTCCCTTCTGGCATCAGGACTTTGGGAACACCCAAACATGTTTTTCGGGTAACGCCAGGTGGCAGTGTTGCGGATCACGTACTTCGTTGCCGTAGGCGCGGATGACAAAATCATCAGCCACGGTGCGGAACAAGTACTCCCAGCGGTCACCGAGATACATGCTGGTGAGCAACGGGAGAGCCAACTGGTTTTCGCCTGGCTCGTCGGCCAGCGCCACACGTTCAACGCGGATCACCGCGGTGCCCTCATGGCCAACCTGAACGCCGTCACCCGCCTGACCCCACAGTACCCAGTCACGTCCTTCAATACGTGCCTTGCCGTCACGCACTTCAGTGACTTTGCCATGCAGACGGTTGTTGCTGCCCATAAATTCAGCGGTGAACAGCGTTTTTGGGGAACCATACATCTCTTGCGGCGTACCCTGTTGTTCAATTTTGCCGTTGTTAAGCAGCAGAATGCGGTCAGAAATCGACATCGCTTCTCCCTGGTCATGCGTCACCATCAGCGCGGACAACCCGAGATTAATAATCAGCTCACGCAGGAATACGCGCGCTTCTTCCCGCAGTTTTGCATCAAGGTTGGATAGCGGCTCATCGAGCAGGATCACGGGTGGGTTATAAACCAGCGCCCGGCCAATCGCTACACGCTGTTGCTGGCCACCAGAAAGTTGATGCGGATGGCGCTTACCCAGATGTCCCAGGCCCAGCTGATCCAACACACCCTGTACCCGTTGGTTGATCTCTGCGGTGGGGACTTTGCGCAACTTTAACGGGTAGGCCACATTCTCAAATACGGTTTTATGCGGCCACAAGGCGTAGGACTGGAACACCAGCCCCAGGTTACGCTCTTCGGCTGGGATTTCGCTGCGCGGCGTGCCGTCGTAGACTTTGTTGTTGCCGATGGTAATTGACCCTTGTGTCGGTTTTTCCAGCCCGGCCACCGCGCGCAGGAGGGTGGTTTTACCGCTCCCGGACGGCCCCAGTAACGAAACCACTTCGCCCCGTTTGAGCTCCATGGTCACACCCTTTAGCACCGGGTTATCGCCGTAGGTTAAGTGCAGGTTCTCGACCGATAATTCAATCATGTAATTTCACTCCAAAACGAAGGGCAATACCCAGGCCCACCACTACCAACAGAATATTGATAAACGAGAGTGCGGCGACGATGTCGATAGCACCTGCCGCCCACAGAGATACCAGCATCGAACCGATGGTTTCCGTGCCCGGCGACAGCAGATAGACGCCCGTTGAATACTCACGCTCAAAGATCAGGAACATCAGCAGCCATGAGCCAATCAGCCCATACCGCGAAAGCGGAATGGTAACGTGGCGGGTAATCTGCCCACGCGTCGCACCGGTGCTGCGAGCCGCTTCCTCCAGTTCTGGCCCTACTTGCAGCAATGTTGAGGAGATGAGGCGCAGACCGTAGGCCATCCACACCACCGTATACGCCAGCCAGACGCTGAAAATGGTGCTACGCAGCGAGCGCAGCCAGACAATCAGCGTGTCTCGCAACCACTGCGACCACGGCATGCCGGATAACCAGCCGGATTTCAGCGCGTTATCGAGCCACATCGGTAAGAACAGGAACACCCACAGAAACGCCAGACCCGCGAGCAGTCCCGGCACTGCACGGGGCACCAGCACACTGTAGTCGAGAAAACGTGTGGTGTTATCCGGCTTGCGGTGCATCGCGATGCCGATAAACAGATAACAACCTACCGCCAGCGCGCCGCCGATCACGCCAATCGCCATGGAGTTGACGATGGCCCGCAACAGATTCGGCTGTTCCCAGATGGTACGGAAGGTGCTGAGGGACAGCTCATCCCACAGCGACACACCCACCCCCCAGTTGGAGATAAACGCACGCAGCACCACGCCCATCAACGGTACGCCAATGGTGATGGTCAGCCATAACGCGACCACAGCACCCGCTATCCAGCGCCATTTACCCAGCGGTAACGCGCGGGCCTGCGAGGCTTTACCCTTCATGGTGACGAAGCGGTTAGCGGTACGCATCAGGCGACGCTGTAGCATTACCAGTGGGATGGTCAGGCAGATTAGTACCACGGCAACTGCCGCCATCAGGTGATACGACGGCGTACCCAGTTTATTGGTCAACTGATACAGGTAAGTCGCCAGCACCATGTTGCCTTCCGGATCGCCCAGTACCAGCATCAGACCAAAGACTTCCAGACCAAGGAAAAATAACAGCACCACGGCGTACAGAATAGATGGGCGAACCATCGGCAGGCTGACTGATGTCATGACCTGCAGCGGGGAAGCGCCGGAAATACGCGCGGCTTCCTCCACGTCTGAGCTCACGCTGCGCAGCGCTGACGAGATATACAGATAAGAGTGCGGTACGTGTGTCAGGCCTGCAATGACCACGATGCTCGACATGTCGTAGATATTCCACGGCACGAAGCCAATCAGCGATTGTGCCCACAGTGACAGGAAGCCTACCGGGCCTGCGGCCACCACATAGCCAAAACCCAGCACCATCGGTGAAACAAAAATAGGCACCAGGATCAGCGGCTCAATCAGACGTCTACCCGGTAAGTCGGTACGTACCATCAGGAAGGCCAGTATGCCGCCCAGAGGAATGGCGATAATGACCAGACCGAATGCGAGAATAAAGCCGCTTTTCAGCGCCTTATAGAAGTCAGGGTCGGTAAAAATAAAGCCAAAGGATTCAAGGCTCCAGTCCTTTGCCGGCGAGAAGAACGGCGCGGACAAAAAGCTTTGTATCACGATGAACGACAACGGCGTGTAGATAACCAGCGCGGTTAACAGCACGACGATGCCACGCGGCAAGCTTTGCCACTTTCTGCGTAATGCATTCATAAGCGGAGATCCGGTAACACGTATTCAGGAAACGAGTACCAGGCGCACCAGTGAACCGTGCGCCCGGTTCTGGCTCTTATTTGGCCGCGGCTTCACGCCACTGTTTGATGTAATCCAGACGTTTTTTCGGTTGCAGGTATTCAAGTAATGACTCATCAACCGGGATCGGTTTCAGCGCGCTACCCAGCATTTTGGTCATACCGTCGATGTCATTTTTACCTTCGATATCGTTACGAATAGACGGAATATCGGCCTGGTTGGCGAGGATGTTTTGCCCTTTTTCAGACAGCACATAGTCCAGCCACAGTTTGGCGGCATTGCTATGTTCTGCCTGCTGGCTGATGAAAGAAACTCGTGACAGTACCAGGGTGTAGTCCTTCGGATAGGCGATCCCAAGTGACGGGTCGTTTTTGGCACGCGCTTCGGCGTAAGAGCCGAGGATATTATAACCAATCAGATTTTCACCCGATGAAACCCTCTCCATCATAGTACCGGTGGACGATTGCACGGCTAACCCGCCTTTCGCCACGTCGGACAATGTTTTGAAGTAGTTCGGATCGGCCTTGTAATCCAGCACCGATAGCATGAAGCCAACCCCGGATTTTTCGATATCGTAGGTGGTGACTTTGCTTTTGAATTTATCCACCTGGCCTGCAATCAGCTTTGCCAGCGCGGCGTGAGAATCCGGAACCTCGTTCGCCGGGATGAGGCGCTTGTTGTAAATAAACACCACCGGCTCGTAGGTGGTGCCGTATGCTTTGTTGTGCCAGACCGCCCATTTCGGTAGCTGATTCTGCTCTGCTGAAACATACTCCATGGCATAGTCGGTCGCGAGCTTCATCGCGGTGTCCATGGAGGAGCTCCAGATGACGTCACCGCTGCCGCCGCCGGCAGCCTGTTCGCTGATATAACGGTTATACAGCTCGGTGCTGTTCATATCGTTATATTCAACTTTGATGCCCGGATAGGTGGCTTCAAAGCCCTGAATCAGCGGCCCCGCCGCTTTGGTATCCGTTGTGGAGTAAACCACGACTTTGCCTTCTTTGGTGGCGGCATCAACCACCTTTTGGTAGTCAGCCGGATACCCCTGCGGCAGCGCGGACAGGGCAGAAAACGACATGAAAACAGCAGCAGAGATCAGAGAGATGCGGAATGTGTTCGCCATTATTATTAACCTTTTAATTACATTTGAGGAACTAAAAGTCAACATAGCGGATGAAAGGGGAGAGACAAGAGGGGGGAGAGAGCCGACTGGTGGAAATGTGATTGTTGACGTTGTTTCGGTAATTAACACCATAGAAACCGTGAGCGCAGCGCTTAATCCACCTCATTTTTGCGATAAAGCACTTATCCCCGATCGGCTTTCCGGTACAACCGCCTGGGATGCCCAATATTTCCATACTGAATCTCAATCACAATAAAACCAATTTCCACGCAATACTCCAGATAGCGGCGACCCGTAGTTTTGCTGATCCCTGCGTCTTCCACCACCTGTTCGACTGACCAACTGGTGTCCGGATGTTCGCTGAAAATACGCTTCACCCGCTCAAGCGTTGCAGGTTCAATGCCCTTTGTTGATGGCTGGGTTGATGCCTCACCCGCGGGTAAATTGAACAGTTTATCCAGTGCATGTTGGTCAACAACCTTCACCTGACGCAGAGTGTGTACCAGCAACATAAAGCGCTCCAGCGATGCCCGCAGACGGTGGGAAAACACGGGTTTTAGCAGGTAGTCAAACGCGCCGCTGCGCATAGCGTGGCTGCAGGTTTGCATATCGCTGGCGGCGGTGATGAATATCACCGAGCACTCAAACTGTTTGAGCAGCGGGCTATCAATAAGCTCAACGCCCTGACCGTCCGGCAAATAGTTGTCGAGCAGCAGCAGACGTGGCCGATGACGGAGGATCAGCTCGCGGGCCTGTTCCAGCGAGCCGGCGATCCCCACGATGCGCAGGTGGAAGTTTTGCTCAATAAACTCCCGATGCAGCTGTGCGAGATGCGGCTCATCTTCAACAATAACAACCTCAAGAGGGCGGATATCAGTCATGGGAAGGTCCTGTCGAAAGTGAAATCTGGAACGGGATGAAAACCGAAAATACGGTACCCTGCGGGATGTTATCGCTCATTTCGATGCTGCCACCGGCTCGGCGAACGTAGCCCGCGACCAGGTACAGGCCAATACCATGTTCTGAACCGGTGAGTTCGCTGCTGTCGGTGGGTTTACTGGTGAAGCCTTGCTCAAAAATATGCGGCTTCATGGCCTCATCAACGCCACAGCCCCGGTCAGCCACTTCAATCACCAGTTCGTGGTTGCGATCCGATATATACACTTCCACCGGCGCGGTACGGGCTGGCGTTTTCAGCGTGGCATCGACAGCATTGTCCACCAGATTACCAATTACTGACATCAGCTCTGTTTCGCTCAGCCCTTCCGGCAGGCGCGAGAGCTGGCAGGCAGGGTCGAAAATCAGTTCAACACCTTTCTCGCGGGCACCGACATATTTCCCCAGCAGCAGGCCGCACAGCGCCGGAGAGACAAACTGCCTGGAGAGGAAATCCAGTACCTGCTGGGCCCCCTCTGACTGTACCTGGATATAACGCAGTGCGTCGTCATAGCGCTGCATTTGCAGCAAGCCGACGAGCGTCGCCGTCCAGTTGAGCTGCTCGTGGCGCATGATGCGCAGGTTATCGGCATAGCGGGTCACCTGGCTGAGTTGGCTGCTGAGCGTATTGATATCGTTCTTATCGCGGAAGCTGAATACCCAACCGCTTTGGGTTCCCGGCTCGACTTCAATAGCCACGCGGTTGACGATGGTTTCCCGTTGATTCAGGACGGTAATATGATCGTGATGGCGGCTGTCATAAGCGGTATTGCCCGGCGCAAAAAACGACGGTGGCAGTTGAATCACCTCATCCAGCGGCTTGCCGAGCAACGCTTGTTCACTCTGGCGAATATTGAGCATTTCCCTGGCGGCGCGGTTGATGAGTATGAGCTGCTTATCGGCATTCACCGCAAATACACCTTCGTACATGGCTTCCAGTAACGCCTTTTGCTGTAGCACCAACTGGGCGATATCTTTTGGTTCCAGTCCGAACATCTGTTTTTTCAGTGTGCGGGTCAGTAACCAGGAAAAAATAAACAGCAGCAGCAGCAGGGCAAGGCCGTACATTCCGGTGCGCCACAGCAGGCGGGCGTTGATATTGGCGATGTAGGAGGTGAGGTAACCGACGGAGACAATACCGATGACCTGATGCTGGCTATCGAAAATAGGTGCCTTACTGCGTAACGAGACACCGATCCCGCCCTTACGCACTGTGATAATGGTTTTGCCCTTCAGTACGTCAGCATTGTCGCCGCCGATCATCGGCAGGTTAAGGCGCTCCGGGGATTCTGAGTGGTAAAGATGCTGTTCGCGCGCATCACCAATCACAATATAGCTGGCGTCGCTTTCGGCGCGCAGTGGCTGAATCAGTTGTGCGATACCGGGAATATCCCGCTGCTGTACTTTTTCTGCCAGGCCGGGAATCAGGGCAATTTCGCTGGCCTGTACTCGCGCGCGTTGGCCCAAATCGTGGTGCAATTGGCGGTCGATAAAGTGAAACAGCAATACACCAAGCAGCGCCAGCAGAAGGCAGGAAAAAGCCACCAGTGAGAGGAACAGCTTTACCTGAAAGGACAATCTGAGTTTCATGTAGTCCGCAGCGGCCAGAGCAGAAAGGGTCATCTGAAAAGCCTATCATGCGAAAATACGAACCGTAATCGAGGGACGACAGAGTTGTGAACTGCCTACATTCTCCGCGAATTTCTGAGACAAAAAACGGTATGTCGACGATGCGATCCAACGGCTGTATTCATTGAGAATGCGCATCGTTGACGGTATTTTTTTGGATCTTTCGATCTATGACTCCGGGTGTCCGTCGATCGCGGCTTTCAGATCGCGATACTCTTCGCATTGGGTGCCGCAGATAGTCTTAATGGTTGCCAGCTCCGCTTTCGCCAGGTCGGGGCGGCCTTTAACCATCCATGCTTCCCCAAGATATTCGCGCACTTTCGCATAGTGCGGATCGAGGGCAATCGATCGCTGGTAGTAACTTATCCCTTCATCCGTACGCCCTAGCTTGCGTGTCGCATAGCCTCGATAGTTCCAGGCTTCACGCGTATTGGGCTGCTGTAAGGTATCGAGTAAATTAATGGCATCCTGATAATGGCCGGTTTTCGCCAGGTGATACGCATACTGCGTTTTATCCTGATCGTCGATCATGCTGCTTTTTTCTGGCAAACATTTTTGGGTTTTGTTGTCGTAGACCTGACCCTTCGGGCACGTTGGTGTGGTGGTATCGTCATTTCCCATGGCGCTGGCTGCAGCGGAGTAGAGCAGCCCGCCTGAGATCAGGCAAATCAACGGCAGTATTTTCGTCATGGCGTGCATCTTCATGGTCCTGTCCTCTCGGTATGAGTGAAGGTTCTTGCATGCTGTAAACCGCGCAGACCATGCTTTATTCATTATCGATGCCTATAAATTGACCTGCCGTTTATTTTTATAATACCGCTTTATTAGCAAAGAGAGAGGCGCCTATTTAATCGCAGCGCGTGGTCCCAAATGAGTCTGTGCGACAGGTTGTCGTGTTTCCTTGGGCGTCAGTTGTTCGGGTTGTACCAAAGCTGTCTGTACGAGATACAGAACCATCGCTACCGCGGGTCGTGCCAAATGAATCGGTTCGATAACTGGTCGTATTTCCGTTAGCACTGGTTACCCTTGTTGTTCCGAATGAGTCAGTGCGTGAGACGCTCCCATCGCTGCCACGCGTTGTTCCAAAACTGTCCGTGCGCCAGCTATTTCCTTGATCATCACGCGTCGTTCCAAAGCTGTCTGTTCTGTAGGTGGTGGCACTCGCAACAGAGGATAACAACATCAAAATGAAAAAACTGAAAACTGCTTTTCCCGACATCATGATATTCACCTTATGTGTATTATTTGTTTTTGGGATTAGGGCAGGTATGTTGGCCTCATTCCTGGTCAGATTTTACGCCCTTCCAGATGGCACTGGTAAGAAATACCGCCATGCTCGCCAATTAACCAATCAACAGCTTGTCCTGACAGTCGATTGATAGATACATGGGATACCAGCCCCCATGTTTTATTGTCTCGTGACCCTTCGATTTTGTATTCGATGGTCTTATCGGTGATTATCGGGTGTACGACTCTGAACCAGGTATCATCACGTCCTTGAGGCTGCCCATCAATATCTACAATGACTGCCTCTGTAAACCAATTCGTACTTTGACCATTGCTTACGCATGTGTCTCCCGAATCAGCACGAATATCAAGGCAGAGTTTATCTTTTGATAAATAAGGGGCTGGCCAGATTCCTGTTGCTGACTGATCGTTAGTATTTTGCGGTTCACATACAATTAAGGATGGTTCGGATGCGAGAACAGGCAGACTGCATAGCAAAGTAAAGGCAAAAAATGTGTTTCTCATGTGGCGAGTTATCCGTGTCTAAAGTTAAATTTACAGGATTATCTACATCTCTAATACTTAGAACAAATTTAAAACAAATCGATGATGTCTGGTTTACGTTGAGATAATATTAATATGTTAAACATTTTTAACGTATAATTATGAGCTCGTTTCAATTTTTAAATATTTAGATAAGATACACTATTTATATGTCTTTGGAAAATCACAACAGAGAAATATAAAAATGAAACATGCATTGGCCGGTTTATTTTTGGTAGGTGGGTTTTGTGGAACGATCAATCCAGTTATGAGCGCAGAAAGTGAGAGTCGCTATATCAATATTCGCAATACTGACAGCGGCTGGGTTCAGGGGGGGGCGTTGGTATTTGCTCTGGATAACGGGGGGAATGGCGCGTTTAATGACCTTACTATTACCCTTCAGCTCACCGATAAATCAGGTGCGACCCTGGAAACGGGGGCGCTTCACGTTCAGGCATTTGGTGATAGTGATGCGACTCGCTCAATTAATGCAGCAACAGAATTTAGCAGTGATTCAGTTGAAAATACGGTCAGTATTATCATTACTAAAGTTGATGAAGCCTCGCAGGATGGCTCATGGCATGCACTTCCATTATCAGTTTTTGACCCTCAATATTATCAACCGCTGAAAATTAGCGTAGGACACGGTAAGTAGTTCGTCTGTGTTTCTACAGGGGATATCCTGCGATATCCCCTGTCTGATCTGGCGCACGTATATTACTTATTGATTAAGTCGATAATACGATCGCCTTCAGCATCTTCCTGTGCCACCCGACTAAAGATACTACTGTCGCTTTGTGTACCTACCTTGATTGGTTCTTTACAATCTTTGTGGAATACTTTTTTTCCATTTTTTGTGACGACGACGCCAGACATATCACCGTGTTGCTCTTTGTCGTAAACAATATATTCATAGATCCCTTTTACGATGCGAATCCAGTATAAAGATCCTCCGGCGATCGTTTCTGCGCTGTAATACGCTGTGACTCCCGGCTGATTAGTGACAAGATTCAGCTCCGCAATAGGAGAAGATGCTGTTCCCAGAGCATATCCGGCAGCATCCTGGGCAATAAAAGCGCTGGCAAATTTATTATTGGTTAGCAGACACTCAAGTGTTAACTGTTCCTGATCCTCTGAACTATAGGTCTCGGCAAAAGATGTCTGGGCGGCGGCAATACAGCCTAAGACTATTGCCGCAATTTTTAAGCTAAACTTCACGTTCTTCACTCCTTAATAAACATGTGTGTTTAATCGTTGTGTGAGATTAATTTCCGCTTTTAATTTGCTTACAAGTATCCAGCCACCCGGCGGCATCAATTTTCCCGTTTGCCAGATATTTTTGCTGATTCTGCCAGTGCGCGGCAAGAAATGGCTTAAGACCTGCAAGACGTTTGTTCAGGGTGAGCATTTGATCGAAAACCGTCACTTCATGTTTCAGACCTTCCTGACCATAAAGTGTGGCTGAATCAACCAGACTACTGGCGTAGTAACTCGTCAGTTGTTGCAGGCGACCTGTTTGCTCGCCCAGTTTTGTTTTTCGGATCGCGCAATTTTTATCACTGTCATCTTTATCCTTACACAGCAATTCATAGTTGTGATTGAGGAAGTCAAGAAAGCGGCCATCATCCTGCAATTTTGTGCAAAGGAAGGAGCCGAGGTTAAGGCTGGCGCGGATCGATTGTGCCCGTTCTTCCTGCTGTTGCTGATTACTGGCGCGGAGCTGATTTTCCAGATCCTTCAGTTTCTTTTTCAGCTCTGTGTCTTCAACGCCTGATGCCAGGCTTCCCAGTGCTTTCGCGGTGTCTGTGGGGGCGTCTTTGCTCTTATCTATGCCCGGTTTATCTGCACCGAGAGTAGCCCAATTTTTCTCCAGCTGTTTCACTCGGTCTGTTGATGTAATGGTCGGAGAGACCAGAACCAGACGCAATCCGGTGGTTTTGCTGGTGAAAGGATGGGCTTCATCGTAGTAGTTAATTTCTTTACGGGTCGCGCTACGGATCTCTGATTCATTCGAGATGACGCTGCCTCCGCGAACCACAAAACCACCAGCCTGGCCGTGAAGTCTGTTGATTTTATTGAGATAGAACGGGGTGAACATCATCTCAGAGACGTTGCCCAGCATATCGTGTAGGCCGAGGGGGTTAGGGTTCAACAGCCCAATAAGCTGTACTTTGCCGTTAGAGGACTGCGAACCGGAATACCACTCGTAATTTTTCATGTCATCCATCGGGTAGTGGGAATCACGGAATTCCGCACTGTTTACCTTGAGGCCGCCGCGTGCTGCAAATTCCCATTCTACTTCAGTGGGCAGGCGTAAAAATCCAGGGTTGCCATCCTCTTTCGGTAATTTGTCGAGAGCATTCGTGCGTAACCACTGGTTATATTTATCGGCAAAATTTACCGCATCGAACCAACTGATATTGGTTTCTGCGATGCTTAACTTACGTGATGGCGTGGGGCAGGTACCGCTGGTTAATGCCTGGTATTGCAATGCTGTCAGTTCATATTTGGCCATCAAATAGTAACGACCTTTGCTTTTTTTGCTTTCGGTAAAGCTACCGGCGATAAAGGTTGGATAACTGTGTTCAACAAACCCCCATTCTCCGCCATCTTCTCCTAAGGTGATCGGCATATCATCCAGAGGGCCCGAGACCGGGATCTCTACCTGACGGAATACCATGGCACCTTCACAGGGCATGGGCAAAATAATATCTTCGCTATCCGGCTTGGGGTTATAGATTTTCTCTGCCCACGGTTCGGCCAGCACGGGCGACATCTTCACCAGCAGAGCCAGCGCCAGCCAGCGTGATAATGTGGAAGGGGTAAGGGTCATGAACGTTCTCCGCAAATGATAAATGCCTTGGGCAAGTAGGAATATGGGTTATGCCTCGCGCAGGCTCTGCGCAGGTTCAATATTAATGGCGCGCCAGGCACCAATGCCGGCGACCAGTGTCGCCACGACAATGGTGAGTATCAGAGCGACGAGGCCGTGCAACGGGGTAATCTTACAAATCATCTGACCTGTTGCCTGACTGCCCGCTAACGCCTGGTTAAAGACCTGACTGGCTAAAAGGTAGATCGCAAAGCCGCCGATATAAGCCACCAGACTAAGCAGACAGCCTTGAAAAATCACATAGGCACCCACTGCGGGACGGGTAAAACCGAGCAGGCGGAGGACAGCAATATGTTTACGTTTGCGGTCAACATTCGCGATAAATGAGCCAATAAGTGAGGCAATACAGCCAACCAGTGCAGTGGCGGCAATGGTATTAAAAATAATGCCCAAAACCCGATTGATGCTTTTCACATTTTCTATATCAGCCAGACGGCTGGTGGTTTCGATACGCTGTTCCCGGAGATCGCGCTCAAGGCTGGCAACCTGATCAATATCGCGGGCGTATAATCTGGCGCGTGCGTAGAGCGGTGGTTTACCGTCAAGCTGTGCACCGCTGGCCACCCCCAACCCGGTTACCGCAAAGCCATCGCGGAAATGTTCAAGCGCCAGCAATAACGAAGGCTGGGTAAAGATCGCGGCACGATTAAAATAGGTCGCAGGCAAAATCCCCACGACGGTAACGCTTTTTCGTCCCCATTCCCGGCGTTCATCAAGCATTCTGCTTACTCGCAAAGAGAGCGAATCACCGACACTGACCGCTAATTTACGTGCGGCTTCCTGGGTAATGACAACCTCGTTTTCCTGATGGAGTTCAAGGGACTTGAGTAAAGGGTCCCCTGAGTCTGTTGGAATAACTTCAGCGTTCTCAATGAAATGTGTGCTGTCTGTTTGCAGGTCAGCAAGCGTATTTAGCGAACGCGTTTGCCCGATGGCGAAACCCACATCGGGTCGCTGCCGTAACTCTTCGATCCAGTTTTGGTTGTAGCTGCCGCTACTCAGCATACGGATTTCCAGGTTGCGAGGGTCACTGGCCAGATCTTCTTGTAGCTGGTTCACAATCCCAAAACGCAAACCGAAAAGAAGTAATAAAGGTGCGATGACAGCGACAAGAGAAGAGACGATGCAAAAAGAAATGATGCGATCGTGCCACAGGTCTTGCATAGCCAGGCGGCCCAGCAGTCTGGCTCGGTTAAAGGACAAAATAGGTTCCTCCCTGTTCGTGCTTCGACGATGCCACTAACGGTTCAGGCTGGGCAGTTAAACAGGGTAAATTGAAATGTTGTACCAGTGGCCAGTCGTGGCAAACAATCAGCGCCATCATGCCTTCCTGGCGGACCAACTCAATAAACAGGCTAAATAATTTCTTTGCGTTGTAGGGATCAAGTGCGGCTGTTGGTTCATCCGCCAGTACCAGCTTTGGACGGTGCAATATCGCACGTGCGAAAGCGGTTCTCTGTCGTTCACCAAACGACAACTGCGTTGGATATTTGGCCAATAATGGCGCAAGTTTGAGGGCATCGATTACTCTGTCCAGCAGCGCGTTGTCGGGGCGTAATCCCAGCAACTGGCACGGCAGAAGGATGTTATCTTTGACGCTCAGATAGGGAAGCAACCCCCCATTTTGCAACACAAAGCCAAGCTGGCGGGCGCGAATACCCGCCAGTTCATTATGTTGTTCATCCTTTATCAGCGTTGCGATATCAAATTGCTGTGCACCTTCGTCCAGCTCAAAGCACCCGATTTTACTGGGCTGCAGTAATAAGCCGATGGCTTCCAGTAGCGTGCTTTTACCACATCCACTTTCACCTGTGACCGCGACCACCTGGCCTGACCGCAGCGTGAGCTGCGGCAGGTAAACCCGGTGAGCATGGCTGCCCTGACCACGAACAACGCACAACTCTTCTATGCGCAGCATCAGGGCATCATTTCCAGCGGGATGGGATAAACGCGATCGCGCGGATCGCTTCCTTTTGCCAGCTCAACCCAGCGATCAACATCGGCGTTATATTTTTGGTAATGACGCAGTTTGGATGACAGCGTGCGGATAAATTTCTCCTGTGACAATCCATCCCAGCTTTTCCAGGTCTCTTCGTCGAGGTTCAGGACATCGCTCTTATAGGGAAGATCGGCCAGATATTCTCCCAGTACCCCCAGATCGCCAATGCGGGCATTGTCCTGTTGTTTCAGCTGGTTAGGATCAGCACCCATGGTTGCCGCAACAGTTCGCAGTTGCTCAAACATTTTGGTCGGTGAGATCATCCCCTCATTTGCTGCTTTAAGGATCTGGCTGACAGCATCGCTTAAGTCGCTTAGCTGACCTTTGGTCAAGAGAACACGAACGTCGGTGGTAGGAATGTTTTGCTTAATCAGGTCGCGGTCGCTAATCCATGCCTGAAAGACTAACGGGGCTTGTGTGCTGTTACGCTTACCCAGATAGGCCAACTGCATGGCATGTCCAATTAATGCCGTATCCTGAAGCAGCTTTTGTTCCGGTGTCAGTTTCTGTCCATCGTCTTTCGCGTAAAGCGCACTACCAATCGCAGCATCACCCATGTAAGCGGATTTAACCTGCTCAGTAATGGCGGAGGCTAGCGCATCTACCTGCTGGCCAAACATCTTGATATCACCGGCATTTACGGCCTGGTAAAGGTTGGACTGGGTGCTGTCAAAATTGGAGAGATCGCGGTACTGGCTTTCGGCTTTGGCATGGTTATCTTTGCCGCCTGATGTTTTTAGGTGCAGCGTATAGATAGCAATACCGCGGTTACCCGCCTCAAGGCGAAGCTGGCTGGCATCCAGACCGGTACCTGACAGCTTGTTGCTACCGTCAATAGCACCTGCATCGGTAATCAGGACCATGTAACGAGCGCCAAACGGGCTCCAGTCAATGTCATCAATAGCTGATAGCACGCCGGAATACGCATCCTCGTCATACAGAGAACTGGAGACTTTCGCTTCTTTTAAATCAGCGACTTTCTTCAGGAAATCCGTACCATCTTTCACATGGTTAGGATCTGCGTAAATCTTTGTGCGGTACTCAAGGCCCGGAACGGCTTTGGTATTTGAGCGAAATGAGATCAACCCAAACTTAACCTGCCCATCCAGATGCTCTTGTTTGATCTTGCCATAGATCTTATTAACCGCTTCTTTGGTGCGTTCAATGTAAGGCCCCATTGAAATGGTTGAGTCAATAACGAAGACCACCGAGGCGTTAAACCCTTTCAATTGATTTACGTTATCTTCTTGTTTTTTAGCCGTTTCAGCTTTACTGACGGAGGCTACGTTAAGCAGGCGAGTATAGAAGCCATCTTCGGTCATGACCTCTTCGCCGCTCAGGATTGGCAGCAGATAAAACTGCTTTTGCAGATCGACAAAATATTCAGGCTCTTCAGCCTGAATACCTTCGGCGTGGCCATCCCGTTTTAACTTGGCGCGAAGTGGGGCAACCAGCGATACGGGATCGGGGGCAGAGAGAATATCATCAAGGCTTTTTCTCTCTTTAAAGAACAGCAAACGGTCACGGTTTGCCGGGTTGGTAAATGCCAATGTGAGCTGCATTTTCCAGTCGACGGTACATGACTTTGGTAACCAGCCTATAGTTTTACCAAAGCTATCCGGCCCGACCTTAAGCCAGCTCTGGCCGTTTGCATCTTCTTTTTGATAAACATACAGGCTGCTGAAGGCCGGCTGTAGCTGACCTTTATCATCACCTGCGGCAGTCCCAAGTTTGCAGCCCGGGGTAGTGAGAACACGTTGATATAACGTTTTCTTACCTTCCTGGAGCAGAGGTTTGTCGCCATCAGCGGCAAATACATGCCCGCTGAGCAACAGACCACATAATGGCAGAGCCAGACGACTCATCGGATTCCAGGTCATTTTCCTAGCTCCTCAAGGCGCTGTTTGGCTGTTTGGTTGTCAGGCTCCGTTTGCAGAACTGTTTCGTACCAATATGCTGCAGTATCTTTATCCGGTGTTTTGAAACATTCACTTGGCTGGTGGTATTTCGGGTCGTATTCACCTGCGTACACGAGCGCGATTTTGGTATCGCCACCCTGGGCACGGTTAGCATACAGACGCTGTGCAACACCACATTTTTTAGCCTCTTTTGCGGCCTGGATAATGGTCAGCAGTTTGTCACTGTCGAGTTTTTCCTGAACGCAGCTCTGGACGAAATCAAGCTCGTTCTGGCTGTTCAAACCCTGTGCAGAACAGGTGCTATGAGCGACAGGCTCTGGTGCGGCGGCGGGTGCAGACGCCGGTGTTTCTTGCTGTGTTTGTTCAACGGGAGGGACTTCCGGTGATTTATCCCGGCCTAAAAACCACCACAGTGCACCAGCTATCACGACTAATGCCAGTATTGCCGCGCCTATAACAGGAAGGCGGGAGGACCCCGATTTCGCCGGAGTTCTCGCTTCAGTATGAATTACCGGCTCTACAGGTTCAGGGGCAACAACGGTTTCTGTCGCAATGACGGGCTCAGAAGGAACTTCTGGAGTAGCCAGCATGCTGCTGCCGCTATAGTTACCTGTTTCACCTCTTGCTTCAGAAGAGAGCAGTTCGTCGCGCACCAGCTGTAACGTGGTATTGCGTGTTTCTCCAGAATCCAACTTGATCTGAATTTGTACCTGGCTTGCCGTCGCCAGCAATGGGTCAAGCAATGTTGGGCCAATACGAAAACCGCTACCATTATTTAACGCATAACCACCGTTCATGGTAAACCAGTGTTGCGCCGGGCTCCAACTGCCATCGGGTTGCAGGTAGTTCTGCTCGTTATTGCACAGAGTAAAGGTCAGATTAGTCAATATTGCGGTTTCACCACGCAGGCGGACCATCAATTGTGCAGTACCTGGCTCTGCCGGCTGGCAGGCGATGATTTTAGCTAGCATGGCATGTTCTCTTGTTTCAATTGGCTGATAATCTGACCAAGTTGACGATTCTGTTCGAAGGAAATATCCCGTGTGGCGCTATGACCCGCATTGTCCAGGACAACGCTCATCAAAGCAGAAAGCCAGTCACCCAGATAGGAAACGCCGGGCTGTGGTGCAACGGCGGCGAGTTGTGGCAACTCATCGTTAGCGAGCTGCTTCTGACGCAGAAACACTTTGTTTTTCTCGCCAACATAGCTGTTGGGTACCTTGTCTGCTGGCAGGGCGAGATAACCAAACCAGGCAATAAAATCACGAATGGTCAGTTGAGCGCGTAAAACCTGACGTGCTCGCATGTGTACGCGAGTTGTTTCAGCCTGCTCTTGACCCGCCAGGGCATGTTTCAATGTCCCTTCCAAATCCAAACGTGTGGCGGCGGTGATTAGCTCTTCGCTGAGTTGATTAATCAGCTCACTGCTCATGCCCAGTTGACGCCACTGCAACGGTTGCTGCGGCAACTCCCGTAGGTGGGCTACCCAGGCTTTAAAGGCCTGATGCGCGAAATCATCATCCTGGCCTACGCGTTCCGCTGCAGCAGTTGCTGGCGCATCAACAACGGCGGTTTCAACAGGGGTAGTCGCAAAGGGATCGCTGGCAAAGGGGTTATCAGCGAACGGATTACCACCAAACGGACTGGTTGCGAAAGCATTGATGGTCGGGCTTTCGCCTTCGTTTTGCGGTGCCTGCTCGAGGTCGCGAATACTCAAATAAATGTTGTTGAGCTCCTGAGTCGGCAGAACCAGGCGTTCGATAAGTTCCCCCATACTGTGGGAACATGCAGACAAGCCCTGCCATAACTCTTTGGCAATTGCTTGTTTTTTCACAATCTGCCCATCACCGTCTTTTTCGTACCACCGGCCAAGACGTTGATCGCCGGTTTCCATGCGACATTGCAGCAGTTGTTGCTGTAAACGTTTTAGCTTGAAGTCGAGATGGGCGACGCCGCGCAGTGCTTTCGTCAGGCGAGACATTCCACCGTCGTTGAGTTCGAGCATTGCCTGCCAGGCTGCTTTCGGTTCTGCAACATGTTTATTCACATGTTTTCCGCAGACGAAGGTGCTGCCCATAGTATCGAGTACATCGCGGTAACGATCGCTGATACCCACTTCCTGGAGTCTCTCCTGCCCGGCATCACCTTCAAGTCTCAGGAAAGGGTTATCAAGCCCGGGTTTGCGTACCAGGAAACAGTTGTTGAAAGGCTGGTTGGGTGCCCATTGTGAAAGCCATTCATAGTTCGAGAAACGCTCCAGTAAAGTCATGTGCATCATACCTTCCCAGCCTTCTTTTAACTGGCTTTCGGTATGTTGCAGGCTGTTGACGATACGCATATCACACATGGTGATTGCCCAGAACAAACCCGGGTTGCGGCCCCCGCGCTCTTCGGCACTCTTACCCTGGGTTTTCTCTACCCAGCGGTTTAATACCGGGCCCACATCAGCAACGTCGCTCTGTTTGGCTGAGCTGGCGCATACGACAAGCGCATTCATTTCCTGGTTATCGGTATAGCGTTCGAACAGGTAAGCAACTTTTCCGCGAAGCAGGAGCTGCGAAATCGCGTTAAGTCCATCCCGGCCAGCCTGTTCAAGTGCGGTGATCTTGAGACGACCGCGATAGCCAGGGAAGTCGAGCAGATCAACCTGTTCTACAACGCTGTTGGTTTCAACTTCTGCCAGAGGGAAAATCAGCTCTGTGGTTAAGGCCGCCAGTTCCGCCTGCGTTAAGTTGGCGCTACCAATTTGTTGTTCTTCTTTCCAATAACGGATCTCAACGTTGCGATCCTGGTTGGAGCCCAACCTGTTCAGGCTATCTACGTTCATGATGCTGCCGCTGCTATGGTCAGTCAGCGTTTCCAGCGGGGCAAATACCATCCGGGTATGGTTCAGTTTCGCCAGTACATTGGCTAATGAACGGTAGGTTTCGGTGAGAGCCGGCTGTTCTCCCCACAACAGGGAAAAGAGCTCTGCACGATCATTTGGGCTCAGCGTCGGGGCAATTTTCAACACCTGCGGCCACCAGGCGTGTTCAAGCTTCTCAACTGACTTTTTAAAGGAGGCGTTAAGGTAATCCCACAAGGCGACGACATCTTCCTGGCTGACGCCGTTATATTCCTGAACCTGCACAGCACGCTGCAGGAATGGGCGCAGGTGCTCTTCAACCCGGCTTTGGTCAAGCTGATAGCTCAATTGCTCATGGTTGAAGTCGTTAAACCAGGCGTTGGCCAGAATCTTAGCCAAATCGATTTCACTGAACAGGCGCAACGGCACTGGGTATCCAGCCGGCGCGGCAGGCGCCTGACGGGTAAAGCGAGTGACCAGCCCCGTCGCTTCTTTACCTCCGCCGACAGGGTTTACCTCTTTGATAAAGTCAACACGCCTTTCGCCGTAGAGTGCTTCCAGCGACCCATTGCTACCAGCAGCGAGCGCTGAAATGAGGTACGATTTCCCTGCCTGAGAAATACCGAAAAAACCGACGGTCATCGGTGTTTTGGCAACCTGAGTCAGGCTATTGGCCAGATTCCTCGTACGCAGCAAACTCAAGTTGAGTTTGTCTGCTTCGTTGTCTAAACGACGTGAACCGGGGCGTACGTTGTCGACCCATCCGAGTGCGTCCAGGCATCCCTGAGCGATAGCAGCCCAACCCTGAGTGAGAGATTTTTGTTCGCTATTCATTATTTTTTAACACTCCCGCTATCGAGCCAGTGACGGCTATCAATGAGCCCTCTGTCGGGCATCGTATTGAGTTCCAGATCCAAATCACGTTTGCTAAATGACTTATCGGTGTTGCTGCTGACATCGGCGATCGTCAGGCGATCGCTAATCAGTCCAAGCTGACGAGCTCGTTTACCCTTATCGATCGTCAGTCTGACTTTGAGATACGGGGAGCCATTATCCGTGGACTGAGCCGAAGAGAATTTTTTACGTCCTTCTTCGCTAAAACGGAGGGTATACAGCGGTGCTGCAGTCCAGCGTTCTGCATCCAACTGGCGATAGCCTAAGCGCAGGTCGCCACGCATAACGATGCTTTGTGTGGTTTTCTCGCCATTTTCATCGGTGATGGCCGGAAGCTTGATCTGCCCGTTTTCAGACTCGATATGTTGATAAACGATGTCGGCATCGCGAATCAGGTTATCCATATCAATGGTGCCGATATGGCGAATCGTTGAATATGGTTTCAGCTCTGAGGTGCGGAAATGGAAGTTAGGGATGCTGTGGTTTGCACACAACTGCGTGAGCATGGCACCCACTGAAGCCGTACTTTTCGGATCGTCGATATGACCGTTTTTATGGAACGGGTACCAGGTACCCGTCTGATAACCATGTAACGGCAGAATACGCCCTGGCGGTAACGGAAGGTTGCGACGAATAATCGCCTGAATCCCAGGTAACTGAGATGGCCGGCCGGTGAGTAGCAGCAGATCGCAATGATAATAAGACAGCACTTCACAGAGTGCAGTCAGGACTTTATCGATGCTGAACTTACCTGCACAGAGATCGCCATGGAGTTTGGCGAGTGGCAGATTAAGCATGATATCTGCGAGCTTAAAGTCGGTCGGACCTCCCGCTTTCTGAACTTCCCGGCGCACGAATCCTTCGACTTCATCACGAATACAACCCACCGGTAGCAAATCGCCGACACGTTGGTTAATCAGGGTATGCGTTTGTTCATCAAGCGGATCGTAATGTTCGTATGTTCCCAGGATATGTAATGCGAGCGGGACGAACAGTTGCAGGCTCAGTTGCTGGCGAAGCACGGCTTCGGCTGCACTAATATTCTGCGATCCGCACAACTGGGACATCAATGTTTCAGTGGACATCACACCGGCTTCACGCAGGGCTTGCTCAAAAGCGGGGAGAACGTATGACTGAATAACATCCAGCAAAATGTCATCACCTGCGATCTTAAAACTGTCGCGAAAGCGCTGGTGCGGGATGATATGTACGTTAGTACCACCACCAGTGTGCCCATTATGATCGAGGCGGTAATCGGTGATCACCAGATCGGTGGTCCCGCCGCCAATATCAATTGACGCGATAGTGATACTTTCACGATCGGTACGGTCTGGTCGGCCAATTGCGTCGAAAAACTCTTCCGGATGACCGGCAAAGTTCTGATTAATCTCGGTGTACAGGTAAACCAACTGTGCACAGGAGGCTTCGTCCCACTCCACCCTGATTTTAGGTAATGGGATCTTGATGTTTGCTTCCGTATGCTCTTCTTGTACGTCCTCATACGGATCGTTCTCGCCGTTGTGCCAGCGTAACGATTTCCACACCAGGCCGACAGCCTGACGCATGCGTTCATCCAACACACAGCGTTCAGCCATGGGCATACCAGGCGGAACCGTCAGAATAATATGGCGTAGCTGACGCGGGATCCCTGCGTGTCCCTGACGAATACGCTGCTCCGGGCTGTTAATCTGACTAATGGCCTGGGTCAGAACTTCTGCCAGCATAAAGGTCATCAGCGAACTGCGTGAGTAGCGTGGCGTAAAGACGGGGATGCGATCCATCTCATCTTCAATGGTGTGCAGGGCTTCGCCTCTTTCATCGATCAGGTTGGCAAACGGTGCTGCCGTTGCCAATGGATTGCTGTCCTGCACATAGCTGCCATTAAAACGCCAACCCTGACCATAAAACTTCTCATCCCACAGATAGCGTTTAGGGCTGGATAGGCCTGTTGAACCTTCGCTGCCTTTACGACGAGCCGCCAGACGGCTGGCTTCACCACCAATACGTGCGATAGTCGGCCACTGGAACGCGTCGTGGCGACCGCTGCGTACAGAGCAGTGATCTTTGCCGAAGAAGGCTTGCGAAAATTCGACCCGGCTTTCAAAAGGATCGGTATAGATATGTTCGGGGGCACTGAGATCACGTAGTTTCAGCACATAGTTATGCCTCATGCCTGAACCTGATTGCCCGTGATCTTCAATAAGAATGCCACAGGTGCGCGAGTTGCCCACGTCGAGTATCAGGTCGACGGCGATGGGTTTAATAGCATTGGTTTCCCGATTGGCGATCACCCTGAACTGCGGCAGTTCAATGACGGGTTCAGTCTGGGTTTGCAGACCTTCGACTGGAATCGCCATCAATGACAGAAGGTTCAGGTAATGTGCCAGCGGGTATTGCTGTGCAAGTTCCTGTTCACGCTCGTCGATATCCCGGCCTTTGCTCGCTTCTTTGAATACTTCTTTGAGCCAGTCGGTTATCCAGTCCTGAGTCAGGTACCAATTTAGGGCATAGGTTGCAGTTGCGACGGCGAAGGTTGCCCCGGCATTCACATCTTCCTGGTTCGGGCTGAGGTCAGCGGCAGCCTGCTGTTTAGCCATAATACGGGTGTCGATCGCCAGCGTCATGCGATGGCTATGACCATCTAAATCGGGTTCTGGTAGTTTGACTAAACGAAAACGAGCCCAGTTTAGCGGTCCCTCCTGGTACACATTCGGTGGGCTAAAGCGAAACAAAGGAAGCGGTAACCAGATGCCGTCGAACAACTTCAGGCTCTGTTCAACAGGGATATCGTACTGGCTTTTGGCCTTCTCGATGTTATCGGGGGTCGGCTGATAGAAATAGTAATCGCGCTGCTCGTTGTAAATTAAACGGGTGAGTACACCGTTTGCTAATTTGACAAACTCGCCAGCAGGCAGGCGGCCAAGGGACAATCCGAAATCCATAAACTGGATCCCAGAGTCACCCACGAGGGTAATTTGACGATCGAAAGATACAATCTCAGGCAACATAGTTATCTCGTCCCTGTTCAGGAATTAGGTTGAAGCATGCGAATAGGGAATGTTTTTTCCCCATCATTGCTGCCAATACAATCGGCGTGGCCAGCAGCGGGTGATTTGCACTCGATTGTCGGCACAATAAAGTTTGAACCGTCGCTACATTTCATCTGCTCAGGATTGGTGATACTCAGCGCCCCTTGCTGCACATTGCCGCTGGCAGGGCCACGACAGGTAACACCGCTGGACTGACGTATGCTGACGGTGCCATTGCCCTGGGCAAAGTTATATTGCAGTTGCAACGGTCGCCCGGTGAGCTTGTCCTGAATACCACCATTCACGCGCCATTCGCCGTTAAGAAACTGCGCTGGGCCATCGGGAAGGGCCGGAGGAAGCGTCAACGGAGTGCCCTGTGCCGGGATGACTGGCGGCGTGGTGACGGGTTGAACTGCGGGTGGCGTTTGAGCGTCTGCGGCGCCAGGTACAGCAGGAGGTGCCGGAGTAGTCGACGCATCGGCGTTGGCATCACTTGCAGGAACGGCTGGTGGAATTGTGTCGTCACCGACCTGTGCGGTTGTTGTCGCTGCCGGAACAGCTGGCGATGTTGGTTCGAGTGCTTGCTGTACATCGACTGGAGTACCCTCAGATATGCCAGGGACGACAGCTGAACCCACGACGGTTTCTGAACCTGTGCGGGAAACCTGCGTTGTTACATCGGAAACGCCTACGGCTGGACGTTCGATGGCAGGAGTCGTATCGATCGCCGTTTTATCCGTGGCGATGGCAGGGAGCCCCGGAATGGAGAGTGATGGCACACATCCGCGTAGTAGACCTAATAATAATGCCAGCAGCAGCAACGCAAGTAGCAACCAGAGTAACCAGCGCCAGCGCCAGCGCCAGCTCCAGCGTCTGCGCACAACGGTATCTACAACAGGTGTAACAGCCGGGGTTACGGCGGCGTCTACAGGAGCCAGAGGGGTTGAGGCCGCGAGAGGGGTTGCTGGTAGTGATGCCGGACTCAGCCAATGCATAGGATTACGTTGTTCGCCTTCCGGATGGACAAACCCCCAAAAGGTAATCACCAGGATCCCGTTTACGAGATACACAAATTCGTAATCCGGGAAATGTGTGACTGACTTCAGCAACTGCGCGAAGACGCGGCGATCGCCCCCGGTCCCGTTTTGCTCAGCATTGAGTAACTGTTCACTTAACGCCTGCACTGACATTTGAAACGCAGTAAATTGCTGGCGCGCTGATTCCCGCTCCGCTTCACTCGCACCGCTCCATGGGATGACATCGCCAGGGAAGCTGCTGTACCAATCGGTTCTGTCACCACCCTGATCGTTTTGTGGGATAGCTAAATGACGAGCCAAATCGCGCCCTGCATCAAGACGGTAGATTGCTTCACGTAACTGGAACGCCATCTTAAAAACGGGATAGCCCGTTTCACCCAGAGCCTTAAATGAGGAATTATGCCCGGTACGCAGCAGTGGTCCCTGAATCGAATTTCGCATTGTCTAAACCTTGTAAGGCTGTGATTTAACATAAGCCACAGTGATGCAGGCTATTTTTTACTCGCACCAGGAGTCCATTCAAAACCCCAGCCATAGTGCTTATCCAGCGACGTCCGGTCAGGGAAGAAACGGTCCAGACGTTCAACGTTGATATTGCCATCGACGTTTTTGAGTCTGGCTATCGCCGCAACGTTATTGCGCTGATTGCTGTCAGTCAGCGTGGATATAATGGGGGGTTGATCGGGCACATAAATCGTGATGGTGGCATTGGTCCCTTGCCAGTTGTCGGCACCGCCGTAAATGAAGCTATAAATCAGAACCTCATCTATATCCTGCCAGTGGCTGCCATTAATGAAGAGCCATTCACCATCTTGATCGTTACCCTCACGAAGATCTTGTTGCAGCAACAGATATGGCGGTTTGTCATAGTTACCCAGGAACTTACTCAACGCTTCGGCACCACTGATCTTGCCGTTTTTAAAACGAATAAAAGCGGCGATATCGAGGTCGATAGGCTCTTTATGGCTTCCCTGTTGCCAGGTCAGGTTGATTTTAATCCGCCCAAAATCTTTGCGTTTCTCCAGATTTATGCTGGGGTTTGCCTGGGTTAAGTTCGTGCTGGCGGGGGCGACAGCAGGCGCAGCAGCAGGCACATCGTGATGTACCGGAGGAGGGGGCGGGGCTAAGGCATTTTTATGCCACCACCACCAGGCGCAAGCGATCAGCAGCAACAATAACAGCAACAATAGCCATGGCAGGAAGCGTCGCCACCACGGGATAACGATCACGGGAGGTAGGGGGGCTTCACTGACAATGGCCCAGTTGATTAGCACAGGTTCGCCACCTACGCTATAGCAGTTAAGATCGCGCGAATGCGTTAGCAGTCTTTGTAAGGCATGCGCTGAATGTTCTTCGCCGCGTGCGAGTAGCTGCTCAATCAAACCGGCCAGAATATCCTGGTACTGCTGGCGTTTACTCTGGACGGCGGATTGTTCCGCATCGCTTAGCGCAGAAAAGGGCTTTGCCAGCCCCTGGCGTTCAGTCCACCATTCCAGATGTCCTTGTGAACCACGACGAGCAGTGGCGTAGAGTAGTGCCAGAGACGGTGGAAGATGACGGTGTATGATCGCAACCGTCTCCTCGTAGATTGTCAGAGTCGCTTCATCAATAGGCGCAGCAGTTGTTAATCGTTGCATAACCGAAATCATTATTGTTGTGAGTTGTATGCGTGGTATGCATGCAGCTGCATATCAGCAAGCCAGAGCCGTTTTCTTCACCAGCAGAAAAAGTGGTCAGGTGACCAGCGCCACTTTTAGTGCAGCCTTAGCGAAGGGTATTTGCTTCTTCCAGAACTTTGATTTTCTGCTTGGCTTCTGCGACTTTCTTTTCAATTGCAGCAATTTCACTTGCGCCACTGGCATGCTGAGACTGCCGTTGCAAGTCCTGCAATTGTTGAATTTCCTTCTGGCGTTCACTGCTTTTTATTTTGCTGGACTTCAGTTGTGCAAGGGTCTGTGACAGGTCTGAACGCACGGCATTTAACCTTGCTTGTTCATCGGCCAGCTTCTGATTGACGTTCTGCTGTCGGTTTTGGGTATAAGCCAGCTGTTGCTTCGCCGACTCATTTTCATACTGGCTGAGTCGAACCTGCTGCTCTTTTTGATCAACTTGCTGACGATAACCGCCGGATGTGGCGCAGCTTAGTTTGGTAATAAAACTCGGATCTTGTGCGTGTAAATCACAGTCCTGTGGCGATGTGGTACAGCCGGTAAGCACAATAGTGGCGAGAAGCAGATATTTTCTCATCAAATAATCCATAAATTTAGTCAAATAACGATGCTTTACATGTCAAAGCGGTCTAAAAAAGGCCGATAATCCTATCGGCCTAAAGTTGTTAGCCCAGAGAAATAGCCTGGCGTTGTTCGAAAAACTCGTTAGTTTCTTTTTCCAGGTCACTAATCTTGCTATTCAGGCTGCTGTACTCTTTGTTCAAATTAGCAAGCTTGGTTTTCTCTGCAGATGTGGCAGTAGTTTGACCTTGCAAAGCGACCTTATAGGCAGACTCTTTGTCTTTCATGCCTTTCACGGTCTCTTTCATCTTGCTGATGTTGGCATCGATTTGTGCTAATTGCGTTTTAGCACCTGCTTTATCAAAGCCAGCCTTATCTTTTTGGATGCTAATTTTGGTTAAGGTTGCCTGGTTTTCACTGATAACTTGTTTCATAGCGAGGGTAGATTTTTCTACTGCAGCGGTATCTTTGCTGATATCCGTATCCATTGCCTGCAGGCGATCGGCTGTGGAGGCATAATCTTTTTTCAGGCCATCAAGATAGTAGTTAGCCGTCATACCCGCTGCGCACCCAGCTGCACCACCAATAGCTGCACCTGCAATTGCTTTCTTGGTGTCACCAGCCAGAGCACCAACTACAGCACCAAGCGCAGCGCCTGATACCGCACCAATACCACAACCTTGTGCGCCAGAAGCGCTAAAAAACTGGGATTGCTCGGTGGTTGTCAGACGTGGATCCGGTTTTGCTCCTGACAGCAGAGTGCTTCCAGTATTGGCGCAACCGCTCAGCAGTAATGTTGCGGAAATTAGCAGACAAGCAGCATTTCGGTTAAAAGAGTTCACTTTTGTTTTTCCTTAAATCATAAATTAGCAACGATAAAAAGCTGTGTGGTGATTAAATTTCGCATAAGTAGCGATTTCATATAGGGCAAAATGAAATTCTGTATTTTTTATAACGTGATAACTTTTACCCCGGTAATACAATAAAACCACAATACTAAGTGGTGTATTAATTTCATTGCGTTACTATTGGTGGTGGAATAACAATTACTAACTTTGTTTTATTATTGTTTTAATGTGAACTATTTGATTTTTATATAATTTATGCTGTTTACATAAACCAGGTTGTTGAGCCTTCATACGACGTAAGTTATGCTGAAATGAGCAATAGTGCGGTTACCAGAGGAGTTTCCTCTTCTCACTGAACATAAAAAAGCTCGTCCTGAGTATACCTGATTTATTCACAATGTGAATTTATCTTAACTTTATATGCTTGTTTTCATACATGGCTGAAATAGTGAACATATAGATTGATCTGAGTCAATAATTAAATCACCATTAAGATTGGTAGTTGCGATGAGTGTTATCCGTAGGGGCCGTTTTTACTACGAGAACTTATCTATGACTTAACGGTTTTTCTTTTTTAAAGCATATTAGAGCAGAATATTTCACTTATGTGATGTGAGTATTATTTTGGGATGACCTTGCTTTTCTTCATTCGAAATATCAAATTTTCGGATAATAAAAGTATACTTTTATTTCTCTTTTCCAAAATTACCTTCAGGCTGGAAAGAATAATTGGTGATAAGAGTTGTATCCTGTTTGCATTTCCCCTCACGTTGTGAGGTTGCAAAACAGAATACATCCGGTAGGTATGCTATCACTGTTGTACATGTAACACGCCTGAACCCAGACGGGCATAACTAGCCGCTAACGAGGCTGTTGCTGGGTCGCACAGTGAATACCGCCGCCACCGGCTGCGATAGCGTCGATATTCAATTGAATAATCTCACGCCCGGTAAATTGCTCCTGCAAAATATCGCGCGTGTTACGGTCTGTGCGTTTATCGCCAAACTCCGGTGCAATGACGGCATCATTGCACAGATAGAAATTGATATAACCGGCGGCAAAATCACCGTTCGCATAGCTCTGGCGAATAGTTGATGGTCCTTCCAGTGTGATCACGTTCAGGTGTTGTCCTTTTGCATCTGTGGCTGTGCGTAAGATTTCCAGATGTCGCCGAGTTACGGCGTAGTCAAACGATGATGGATCCTGCTCAAGACCCGCTACCACCGTACCCGGATGTGTGAACCTGGCGTAAAAGTCCGTATGGCCGTCGGTAATATCCTTTCCGGCAATACCTGGTAGCCAGATGATCTTATCCAGTCCCAGCAGGCGCTTTAATTCGGCTTCACATTCAACTTTACTGACGCCCGGGTTGCGGTTGGGATTGAGCACACAACTTTCGGTAATCATGGCTGTCCCTTCGCCGTCTACCTCTATCCCACCACCTTCAAGAATCAATGTTGAGCGGATAAATTCAGCTTTAGCATGATCCGTGACAAACTCAGCCACTTCGGCATCGCGATCGTGTTCCTGCTTCTCGCCCCAGCCGTTGAAGTTAAATCCAACGCCGCCGGGCACGCCGTGGGGGCTTTTCACAAATACCGGTCCGGTATCGCGGATCCACAGGTCGTCAATCGGATGAACCAGCAGGTTAACTGATGGCCCGCATAGCTTTGCCGCGAGCGCGTGGTCTTCTTCGCGCACCAGCATATTCACGGGTTCAAAGGCGGCAATGGTATTCGCGACCAGCGCCAGATTTTTCCGTACCACGAGAAGCAGGTGAGGTTCCCAGATCGCCGCACTGGCACCAAACGCCATCCAGGTGGCAGCATGAGGTGCCCCTTCATCCGGCATCTGCCAGCGGCGGCCCTCTGCAGCGCTGGCAACCTGGCTGAAACTGATCCCCGTCATGCTGGTGAGTAGCAGACTCGTTGAAGTCACCAGGCTCTGCCTGACAAATGAACGTCTTGTTATCATGGGAATAACCTCTGTATTTATTCACCTGATATCAGATGCATAAAATAATAATATACACGTTATCCTTCAGGCAGCCCTGCATGGGCTGTGCTCACTTACCGCCTCAATGCAACTTGAATGATTTTGTGTATAGAAGATAAATAACATGGAGGTTTTTATTTATTAAATAATAAATAAAAAAATCCTCCTGAATTTCAGGTGGAATATAACACAGAGATTATAGGTTGCAATTGGCGATATTCAATATGACGCGTAAAATTTGCCAATATTAGAATTTCTCAACGATATATTTATAGATAATTTATATTTATTAAATGTGCTTGCTTTATTTGACTCACAGAAGACCCTTCTGGCGGGACTCTGTGTAGACTGTGATCCAGCCGATTGTTCTGCGGTATTTATTAATGTCCTGAGTCGTGTGAACTATAGTAAAGATGGCCGTTATTTCTCATTATTAATAACCGTGAGTGGGGGATGTGCATGAAGAAGATTCTGATGTTGGTCGGGGATTATGTCGAAGATTATGAAACGATGGTGCCTTTCCAGGCTCTGCAAATGCTCGGTCACCGGGTTGATGCCGTCTGCCCGGATAAAAAACAAGGTGACTATGTTCAAACCGCCATTCACGATTTTGATGGGGCGCAGACCTACAGTGAGAAACCAGGGCATCGCTTCACCTTGAATGCGAATTTCTCTGATGCGCGTGAGGCGGATTATGACGCTTTGTTGATTCCTGGTGGGCGGGCTCCGGAGTATTTGCGTCTGAATCCGGATGTCATTCAACTGGTACAAGACTTTAACTCTGCGGGTAAACCTATCGCCGCTGTGTGTCATGGCCCGCAATTGCTGGCTGCAGCCGGGGTGTTAGAAAATCGGACCTGCAGCGCGTATCCCGCGTGTGCGCCAGAAGTTCGGTTGAGCGGTGGGCATTATGCCGATATCGGGATTGACCAGGCGCACGTCGACGGCAATCTGGTTACCGCGCCGGCGTGGCCTGCCCATCCTGCCTGGTTGGCTAAATTTGTTGAAGTATTAATGAAGTAACGGATACCGGCTTTGCAGGTCGGTATAACCCATCCGGCTATACCGACTGCAAAAAATTACCGTTGCATGAGTACGAATACCCCCCAGCCGAGATATTCCCGGGTGAAGGTGACATGGCGTCCTGGTGTCATACGTAGCGCCTGACCTAATGTGGCATATTTTTGCACAGTGAATGGATTATGAATGCGATGAGCGCTTTCGCTGATAGTAAAAATTTGGGGAATATCCATCACTCTCTCCTTAGCGATTATCTAACTGGGCGCGAACATTGTTTAATCCGGTGGTGTTGATGCGGTAGGGCTGACCATTGACGGATTTGATCAATTTTTTGGTTCTGAGCTTTTTAAACACCTCAAGCGTGCAGTCGCAGAGCAGCAATCCTTCGCGGCTATAACATTCAACGGATGTGACGCGGCCAGCGCTATCGCGGACGTGCGCAATTCGGCCACCTTTGGCGAGAACGTGTAAGGTACGTTGTTCCTGACGGGATAAATTCATACTGGGAAACCTGTTTAATCATCATGTGCAGAACGTGCAAACACGCTGCGGTGTCCGCATTCTATTTCGGCGCATTGATAACCAGTCCGGCCTGATAAGGTCGGCAAACTGATTATCTGATGATGACATTCTCCAGCATCAAAGCCTCGGGTAGAGTTGAAAGATATTTACATGGTGAATGATAACAGTGAAATGTTGGAGGGGAACCTTGCGCCAGTAAAAGTGTGACCTGCAACAGGAAAATGGCCTGAATGACATCCCTTCGCAGCGAATAACTTTAAATTGTTGTAATGTTATTAATATATTAAATCATTAAAATATTTTATAGTTAAATGGCTTTTGAAAATATAATTTTGAGTTATTCTGCATTCTTTGTTCTTATATCACGCGCTAATATATTAGTCTGATTTAAGCGTGTCAGGATTGATAGCTTTATTTATGATAAGCAGTGTTTATTATAGCTATCGTAGGATAATGTTTTGTAAGTTATTTCTGTTTAAGAATTTTCTCTATGCTGAAAAATGTGTATACTTGTTTCTGCAAAAGGCTCTTCTGTTATCATTAAATATTATAAATCTGTCCTTAACACCCGTATTTCCTCTGCTCTGTATCTCTTCTCAGGGTAGAGGTTTTTTTTACCTGTAATTCATCGGGCAGCACCTGTTAATAATAATTTAACACTGTGCCAGGTGCTATTGTGGCGACTTTAATTAATGATGCCGGATGTCATGATTTTATAATAGTACCGCAGTGTTTCTATTCCGTAGTGAATTGTTCAACTATCCCTCTATTTACCAGGGTACAGTATAGTGGAGCTTATAATTGTCTGTTTTTCAGCGTGATATGTTTTTCTGGTCGTTGGGATAAATGTGACCTGGCTCATGGATTTTAATGCACTAAATGGCTATTTCTAGAGAAGTGCAAACGGTTGCACGTAGCTGTAATGGTATTCGTTCATTAAAAAAATATAGCGATGGTTTTCCTTATGCCTTTATAGGATATGGTGATTTAAATGATTTCCATTATCTCTTGGGTAGACGAAAACCGTTATGACTTCTATTAGCTTAACACCATGGAAAATAGTCGTAGAAACAAGCATGGAATAGGATGTGGTCATCAAGAAGGCGGTTTTTTATCACAAACATAACGATCGGTTTTGTATCTTTCTTAATATAAATCGTTGTCAGAACACCCATAAGATCAGTGGTCTGGGATGAGCGCTGATTTTATTTGACACTTCAGATGTATCCCACTCGCGCTGCATGCAGGTATCTCCTCGCAGTACCCCATAAATGAAACATTAAAGGATGTCCCACAATGGATATTGTTGAACGCTTTATTAACTACACCAAAATCAATACCACAACCTCACGGGAAAATGGCGCAAATGGCATCATGCCGTCTTCCCCTGGCCAGATGGTGCTGGCAAAACTGCTCGCAGCAGAGCTTGAAGCATTAGGGATGCAAAACATTGAAGTCAGGGATACGGCGATTGTAACGGCAACATTACCTGGAAATACTGACGATAATATTCCTGTCGTTTCCTTTTTTGGACATCTGGATACCAGTGCAGAACAGACTGCAGATACGCACGCGCAACGCCTTCACTATCGCGGTGGAGATTTATGCCTGAACAAAGAACAAAATATCTATCTGCGCGAAAGTGAATTTCCGGAACTGAAAAATTATATCGGTGATGACCTGCTCGTGACGGATGGAACCAGCCTGTTAGGTGCTGATGATAAAGCTGCCATCGCTGCCATCATGAATGCCATACAGTATCTGGTTGCACACCCGGAGATTAAACATGGACCGGTGAAGGTCGGTTTTGTTCCTGATGAAGAGCAGGGGCTACGTGGTGCCAAAGCCTTTGATGTTGCCGCGTTTGGCGCTGATTTTGGCTATACCCTGGATTGCTGCGGCATAGGTGAGTTTGTCTATGAAAACTGGAATGCAGGCGATGCGGAAATTATCTTCACCGGTCAATCTGCGCACCCAATGTCAGCTAAAGGTAAGCTGAAGAATTCTCTGCTGATGGCGCATAAGTTTATTGCGATGCTGCCGGGCGGAGAAGCACCTGAATATACGGAAGGTCGTGAAGGATATTACTGGGTAAAACAGCTGCAGGGTAACAGTGCCCGTACCGTACTGAAACTGGATATTCGCGACTTTAGTGAAGAAGGTTATAAGTCCCGTATGGCATTTATTCGCCAGCTTGCAGTGAGTGCCTGTGCACTATGGGGCGAAAATAGCGTGGTCTGCCATTTAACCGACCGCTATGCGAATGTGTTTAATAGCCTACAGGGCAATGCGCATTATCCTATCGATATTGCTATGCGTGCTTATCAGAAATGCGGAATCACTCCGCAACCTGTCGCCATGCGTGGGGGGTATGATGGCGCGGTTTTGTCGCAGAAAGGGTTACCGTGCCCGAATATTTTTACCGGTGCGCATAATTTCCATTCAATTTATGAATACTTGCCGGTGCGATCGCTACGGGCAGCCAGTGATGTTGTGGTCGCAGTAATTGAAGAAACCTACGCTGAGTTCGCTGAGGGGAGAACTCAGTCATGATTCAGGTTTTAGTTGCCCTTCTGGTTATCGTTGTGGTCGCTCGTCTGATCCTGAAGGGGTACCGGGCCGAACCTGTGTTATTTATCGCGGGTCTGGTGCTGATGATTTGTACCGGATTAACCGGATGGGGCTCCGTATTGCCGAAGGGGGTTGCCAGTACCGGGATTGCTTTTCTCGATCCATTTGAAGTCATGCGCGATCTGTTCAGCACACGTGCAGCCGATCTCGGTCTGATGATCATGGCGTTGATGGGATTTGCTCATTACATGGATCATATCGGGGCAAATGAAGCTGTGGTGCGCGTGGTGACGAAACCGTTACGGGCACTACGATCTCCTTATATTCTGCTGTTTTTTTCCTATCTGCTTGCCAGTCTCCTGCAACTGGCCATCCCTTCAGCAACCGGGCTTGCCGTGTTACTGATGGGAACAATGTTCCCGATTATGCTGGGCCTGGGGCTCTCTGCGGCTTCGGCCGCCGGGGTCATCGCCACCTCGTTGGGGGTGGCATATACCCCAACAGCGATTGATGCCATCAGGGGAGCGAAAGCCGTCAATATGGATGTAGTGGAATACGTTGTTTACCACCAGGGGCCAGCAGCACTTGCAACCGTACTGGTTGTCGGCGTTTGCCACTTTTTCTGGCAACGTCATTGCGATCGCAAAGCGGGGACGTTACCTCGGGAAATCGGGAGCGCTGAGATTGTCGATTCAGGAAAGGCGCCGGCTTTTTATGCTGTGCTTCCCATGTTGCCAATACTGATGGCGGTAGGATCATCCGCGATGTTTGTCAGTGGAATTAATCTGAACATAATCACCATCGTGCTTATCGCGATGGCTATTTGTATGCTGATTGAATGGATACGAGCGCGTGATTTAAAGTCGGTGTGTGAAGGGTTCAGCCATTTTCTGAAAGGAATGGGCGCGGCGTTTACCGGTGTTGTGGGCCTGCTGGTCGCTGCCGGGGTTTTCGCGCATGGCATCAAAGTCATTGGTGCCATTGATCAGTTAATTTTGATGGCAGAACATGTCGGATTACCCCCCTTTGCGATGGCCGTCGTCTTTGCACTGGTGACGCTTGCGGCAGCAATTATTATGGGCTCGGGGAATGCGCCATTCCTGGCATTTGTTGAGTTAATCCCACAAATTGCCGCGAGCATGGGCGCTAACGCAGTAGCCATGATCCTACCTATGCAGCAGGCATCACATATGGGGCGGGCTATTTCGCCGGTATCCGGTGTTGTTATTGCGGTTTCAAGTGGGGCGAAAATTACACCTTTCGATGTGGTTAAACGTACTGCCGTGCCGCTTATTGTGGGCTTTGTCACCCATACTTTGATTATCGGTATTTTCTATTAGCCGTAACGGCTGCAAGCAAACCTCCGGGTCGCGGAGGTTTGCTTGATAATGTTTTTATAACCTCAAATAAAACTGGTTGTCATGAGTTATTATTTGTTTTCATCTTTATCGCATTATTCTTATTGTTCGGTCACGGTGTCTTATATAGATGAATGGTTAGGGAAGGTAATATGTTAATCTGGTGTTTTTCATACGTGTGAATTAATTAATCTGGATCATATGATGCTGGTTTTAATTGTAGTAGCTTTTTAAATGAAGTAATGCCAGGTCCAAATGTGATAACGATTTATCTGGGTGGGTTTTAAGTGGTCAGTGATTTAGGAAAGGTCAGCGCATCGAGGCACAATTATCAGGATGAACTTGAAACGTTTACCTGGAGTGCATTAGTTGCCGTGGGTATCGCAATACAGGACCAGAAGGTTTGCTCTAAAATATCAGAGCATCTGTTCATTATGAACTGGCTGGTGATTGCGAAAAAAAGGAAGATATTTTCAAAAACTATCGCCAACGAACTTCAGTGGTTAATTGAAGAGGGGAAAAGGAAAAGTATAAATGCTCAACTTAAATTTAAGATAGAGTATTTATATGCTACATCAAGTGGTGATGTCACAATGCAGAGCTACTATTTTAAATTTACTCATGTTATTGAAAGGCTGAGGAATAATGGCTGGGCGAGTTTTCTTCTTACACCAGGGAAATGGCGTGATTTGAGTGAAAATGTTAAGGTTCGCAAAGGCAATTTTATTTTTATGGATGACACCCGACTTCAGGAGTGCTTTGGCACTCAGGGCGAGATATTAAAGCCTTTCTGTCTTCGGGTTTATGGTGATGTTGAATTTGCAAAGTCGCTGTTCATCAAAAATAGTCTTCCGGTTGAGATTGTGAAGCATGCTTCAAATGAATTTTACTACTTTTATTTTAATTTAGATGAGCGATAAATACTGGCGATACATAAAGAAAATTTACCAGTCATAATATGTTGCTGTAAACAGACTTTACATCATGAGATATAAATCGCGAAATAGGGACCGGGATGTTTACGCGAAAGTTAACGATCACGACTGAATGGATAAAGTTATCTGATGTTCCTGACAGTGTATTCATCGCTTTTCGAGGGGTAATCGAAATATGCGAAAGTTCATCTGTTCCTGATGACAAGACTCCCCTGCTAAGGTTAGAAAATGAAATGGCGATTATCACGGTTGACGCATTATCCTGGGTCAGAGCTCCGGCAGATAGTCGGGGAAATATTATGGTATATATTCTCTGATGTGCTGAATATTAACACCGATAAATTACATCAGACATCGGTACAGTCATCATGACCTGATTACGCGGGCTACAACATCCGTATTGCATTGGTGTTATAGATTATGCCAAACACCGCTACCGCCAGCAGGAACAGGGATGAGATAAAAACGTTGTATCTGACAAACCGCGCGGGCATCCAGCGTTTGAAAATCACGATATAAAATGACAAAACGGCAACGTCAAAAATGACCTATACCAGCGTGAGTATCAGCATGCTGGCGGCGAAATTATGTGTAATGGTGATGAATTGTGGAAAGAATGAAACGAAAAACAGAATATCTTTCGGGTTTGACACGCCAATCAGAAAACCGTTGATAAATCCCCCATGAGACGGCTGGCGAGAGTCTTCGCTGGCGGCTTGATTTCGTGCCCACAGGCTACAAAACGCGCTATAGCCGATATACAGCGATCCGGCGAGACCCAGCACACACAGCAACAGAGGAGAGAGTGATACCACCCCCGCCAGCATCAGCGCAGCAAGCGTAAGCAGTAGCAATGAAGCACCGTTAGTTCCGCATAGGGTCATAAAGGCCTGGCGATAGCCGTATTGTGCCGCTGTCGCGGTAATCAGCGCCACAACAGGGCCAGGCGTTAGTAACAGTGTTAGCACCGAGAGGCTGTATACAGCCAGTAAAGTGAGATTCATATCTGATGATCCTGACGTTATTTTTCATCAGTATTCCGCTTGCGGGCCACATTGAAAAACGAATAAAACTGCGCTCTACTGTGAGTAAAACTCAACATAGAAACCGATGATGACGCTACCCCCGTTGTATGCCCTGAGAGCTTTTGAAGCTGCTGCCCGTCTGGGGTCCTTTAGTAAAGCGGCTATTCAATTGAACGTCACGCCTGGTGCGGTAAGCCGTCATATTCGCACACTGGAAGCCTGGTTTGGCTGCGAACTGTTTGTTCGTAGCGGCCCCCGTATTGAGATAACGCCTTCAGGACAGGGGTTAGCGCAACAGCTGACAGCCGGGTTTCAGAGTTTAGAACATGCCTGCCATGCTTTTCGTAGCAGCAGTCATGAGCTGCGGTTGAAAGCACCCTCAACGTTGACCATGCGCTGGCTACTGGATGTGCTGCGGCATTTCCGGGAAGCCCATCCAACGCCGGTGATTGAAATCTCCAGCGTGTGGATGGACACCGATTCCGTCGCATTCAGTCGCGAACCGTATGACTGTGCAATCCTGTTGGGGAATGGTTATTTTGGTGAGGATACGGACAGCCGTTTGCTGTTTCAGGAGTGGCTTATCCCGGTATGCGCGCCTGTGTTGCAGGCTCAGGCGCAAAGTGATATCGCCGTCTGTGAATTGATTCATCCTTCCGTCGATCGCCGCGACTGGCGTCGCTGGTTGCAGCGTACCGGGGCATTTCCTGCGTTGAACCTGGCTCGTGGCAAAGTGTTCGATACCCTGGAACAGGGAAGTCTTGCGGCAATGAGCGGGCATGGGATCGCGGTCGCCGATCTGCTATTAAGCCTGACAGCTATTCAGGGCGGGATGCTGGCGTTACCGTTTAAACAGGCAGTCGCGACAGGAGAGGGGTATTACCTCGTCTGGCCAAAAGCTTCAACCCGACTACGAAATATTGAGTTGCTTTATCGCTGGTTAAAAGACGCTGCGCCTGAGGCTGACATGGCAGAACTGCTCTGGCTGGAATAACCCGCCGAACACCATATTGATAACAGTTCTCATTATTATTGTTGTGTTGTGCGGGTAATGGTAATGTTGCCACCCGTCGTACGTTGCAAATTCCATTTCCTGTGCAGAAGACAGCATGAACAACACCACCGCCCAGAATGCATCCGGACGTTTTACCCGCACCTTCACCGTCAGTGAGTTTAGGGACTTTGGTGAGCGTTACGGGATCGATTACCGTTTTCCGTTGCTGGCGCAAAAACCGGGTCTTCCGTGTTCCAGTGCCGTGTTGCAAGGGGAAGTAGAGGAGATGATGCTCCCTTGCGGGATGTGCGTCACACACTCTGATGTACAGGTGCTGCAACCGTATGAAACCACCTCCCGGCACAGTAGCCCCTTGTATATGCTGGTGGTGCTGGAAGGTTGCGTGATACTGACGCTCAACGGGCAGGAACATGTGGTACGTTCCGGCATGGCGTTTAGTTCGCGTCTGAGTGAACACCAGGCGATGAGCGCCCGTCACCCTGCAGACTGCAAGCTACGGACGCTATCGCTTGGGTTATATCCTGACGGGACATGGCGTACAGGATTACTTGAATCCCTTATGCGTGAGTGGGAAAGTTGCCAGACGCCAACGCTTATTTGGCAGGTGCCGGGGTTTTTACTCAGTGGATTACAATATGCGCAGCAGGGCTCGCTGAGTCAGGTTTCCCGCCAGTTGATGCTGGAAGGACTGATTTTACAATTATTTGGTCACGGTCTCAGTGTTTGCCAGGTAGAGAGCGGTAAATGCCTCGCTGCCAGTGGCGAGCAGCAACGGCTGGAAAGTGTTCGTCGCCTGTTGGAGCAAACCCCTGAAAATGACTACACGCTTTACGAGCTGGCGCAGCGCGCAGCGATGAGCCCCAGCAGTTTGCGCAGTAAATTTCGCATGGCCTATGGCTGCTCGGTGTTTGACTACCTGCGCGACTGCCGCCTGGAACGTGCGCGTGGCTATTTGCTGGAAGGATATAGCGTACAGCAAGCGGCCTGGATGTCTGGCTACCAGCACGCCACCAACTTTTCTACAGCCTTTCGTCGTCGCTATGGCTTTCCGCCTGGTGATGTTCTCAAACTTTGCTAATCCATTTTCCCGTTTTATGCGCGAGGCAGATTAATTATTTGGCGCTGCGCATACGCAACCTGGCATTCGGCATAGCTACTCCTGATACAAAAAGGGCAATAATTCTCATTTACAATTAGACATGCCTTGGGAGATGTTCATGTTCGCAAAGACTCGGTTGGCGCTGCTGGTAGGATGGGTGACCGGCAGCGTGGCTTTTCCTCTGCTGGCGCAGGAAACACCAAAAAACGATACGGTGGTTGTCACTTCGCAAATGCAGAGTGGGGCGACCAAGCTTGCCACACCGGATATAGAAACGCCGCAATCGGTCTCTATCGTTACCCGTGAACAATTTGAAGAGCAAGGTGCAACCAGCGTGCGGCAGGCTGTTAGCTACACGCCTGGGGTGTACAGTAACCAGATCGGTGCCTCCAGCCGCTTTGACTACATTGTGCTGCGCGGTTTTTCCGATGGTAGTCTGGACAACGTCTATCTCGACGGCCTGAAAATGATGGGCGACACTAACTCGCACAGTTCGCTGGTGGTCGATCCGTGGTTCCTCGATACGATTGAAGTGGTGCGCGGTCCGGCTTCCGTGTTGTACGGCCGATCTTCTCCGGGCGGGATCGTGGCGCTGACATCGCGTAAACCGTCGTTTGATGCGGGTGGAGAAGTGAAACTGTTTGCCGGAAACAACAATCAGCGCGGGGCCGCGTTTGATGTCACCGGGGCTCTGGACGATAACGATCGCGTGGCGGCGCGCCTGAGTGGCATGACGCGCTATGCGGATTCGCAGTTTGGCCCGTTGAAAGAAGAGCGCTACGCGTTGATGCCCAGCCTGACCTGGCGCATCACTGACCAGACGCGTCTTGACCTGATGGCCTATCTGCACCGTGACCCGGAAGGTGGCAGCCACTCTGGCCTGCCGTATGACGGCACCGTTGTGCCACACTATGGGCAGAAGATCGCCAACACCTTCTACGAAGGCGAGGACGAATACGACAAATACGATCGCCGTGAAAATATGGTCGGCTACAACATTGAGCACATGTTTGATAACGGCTGGTCGGTGCGGCAAAAGTTACGCTATTTGCATACCGACGTTGAGCTGAACCAGGTGTATGCGGCAGGCTGGTTGAATGAAACAGAGCTTAATCGCGGCTATTCCGGATCAGATGAAAAAATGTCGGCGATTGCTCTGGATAATCAACTGGATGGTAGCTTTGATACCTGGCTGGTCAATCACCGCTTGCTGGTGGGCATCGATTATCAGGATCGCAGCAACAATACTACCGGCTATTACGGGGCATTTCCGCCGATCGATGCGTTTAACCCGGTGTACGGGGCGAAGCCGGATTACATCAATATGTATGCGCGCGAGAAACACAAGTTGCGCCAGACGGGCTACTATTTGCAGGATCAGATGTCATGGGATCGCTGGCGTATAACGCTCGGTGGCCGCTACGATCAGGTGAGCATATCTAATATTGATAAGCAAAACGGCACTCGCAGCGATCTGGACAAAAATAACTTCAGCAGTCGCGCTGCGCTGCTTTACTTGTTCGATAACGGTGTTGCGCCGTACATCAGCTATTCCACCGCCTTTACGCCAACCAGTTTTGCTGATGAGAACGGTAACCTGTTGGAACCGATGAAGGGCAAGCAGTGGGAAGCCGGACTGAAATATGAACCGGAAGGGTTGAATAGCCAGTTTAGCGCGTCGGTGTTCCGCATTAATCAGACCAATATTGCCACCAAAGAAGAGCCGACCGATCCGTACCGTTCGATTGGCGAAATTGAATCTGAAGGGGTGGAGCTGGAAGCTATTAGCCAACTGACAGACAGTTTCCGTTTGCAGGCGGCGTATACCTACACCGATATTCGCTATAAGAAAAGCAGCCCGGAGGAACAGGGTAAGCGTGCCGTTTATGCACCGCGCAATCAGGCCAGTACATGGTTAAGCTACGATGTGAAAAGTGGCCCACTGGAGGGGCTGACGTTGGGCTCAGGCGTGCGCTACGTTAATGGTATTACCAGCGATCGCCAGAATACTCACACCCTGCCATCGTATACGCTGGTGGATCTGGCGGTGGGTTATGACTTAACGAACATCGGTATAAAAGGACTCAGTGCGCAGCTCAACGTTAACAACCTGACCGATAAACGCTATGTAGCGGCCTGTAACTCGCTTTCTTATTGTTACTTTGGCGCAGAACGCAGCATTGTGGGTAGCGTGTCGTGGAAATTCTGATGTTAACCCTCGTTTTTTAGCCGGATGATGGCGCTGGCGCCTTATCCGGCCTACAGGGGCACCCCGATGTCGGCCTGATAAGCGAAGCGCCATCAGGCATTCATTGCCCGTTGATGACCAGAACGGCTATTGCGTAAAACCGTTTTGCATACAAATCTGCGCGCTGGTTCTCAGGGTAAAGGCTAACTTGTCAGGATAGTGGCTGTAATAGTTATGTTCTTCTTCCAGCCCTTTTGCCTGCGCCAGACGTACCGTTTCCAACGAACAGGTTCGGTAGACCAAATCTTTATTCATATTGCTCTGCTTCTCGCGCTGTTTATCTGCAGACAGCGCCAGCCAGCGTTCTGACAGCGTATAATCGTAGACTACCCGATTATCTTTCGCCTGAACGTTCTCAATGGTAATGAACTCGTCAATTTTCAGTCTTGGCTGCCCGCGCATTTTTTTCTTATCTTCTGCGGCGGCATATTGCGCCAGCGCATTAATATCCATGCCAGCTATTTTTTGCTTATAGACTTCAACGTAAGCCGCAGGCTGTTGATAATGCTGAGCATAGGTATTTCTTAATTCCCCGTCACTCATTGAACAGCCAGCTAAAAATAAAGGTAATAGCAGCGTCAGTTTTGTTTTAGTCATGATATTATCCCATTCATTATTGTGGTCCCCAGTCGCCCATAACAAAATAAAAGAAAACGTATTACAGGTGATCTTTAGAGTTGTATAAACGGGGTGACGACAGCACAAGTGCAATTATCTTAAAATGGTGGAATAAGCGGGAAACCCTGCCAGAATTGGCAGGGTTAATAGATAAAGAGGATCAGAATTCCATTTTCACCGTGAACTGCACTTCTCGTGGGTCGCCAATCTGATTACCCAGATTATTGGTGGCAATGGACGAGGTGTAATAGGTCTTATCAAACAGGTTTTTCACATTGAGCTGCAATGTGACTGGATACTGCAGCTTCATCTTATAAGCGGCAAAAGCATCGGCGACAAAATAGCCTGGCAGATAATAGTCTGCGCCATTGGTTGCGGAACGGCGACTCACCCCATGACCACCACCGCCAATTGTCAGGGTATTGCCCATAAAAGCATTCTGAATATCGTAGGTGAGGAATAATGAGCCGGTATGCTTTGGTACATTAGGCAGTGGCTTACCTTTGTAATCAGGATCTTCTGTCACTTTCGCGGCGGTATAACCATAGCTGGCGATGATATTGGTGTTGGTGGTCAACGAACCGGCGACATCCACTTCCACGCCTTGTGAACGCACGCGACCCGCCGTTTTCGCCACGGTTTCACCATTGATCATTTCGTTGTACAGCACATTGCGTTTATCAATATCAAACAGGGCAATATTGGCGGTGATACCGTCAAAGATATCGAATTTTGCCCCCACTTCATAAGCCGTTGAGGTTTCAGGTGGCAGTTCGCCAATATAACTGGCGATAGAATATTGCGGCATGAAGGAGCGTGACACGTTACCAAATAACGATATGGACGGCGTCAGTTTATAAACCATACCGAATTTGGGCACCCACTGTTGGTCGGTACTGTCGGTGTTGACGTTGAACGGACGGCCTTTGCCAGCATATTCGGTGTAGTACTGATAACGCATCCCGGCGACGGCGATCCATTTATCGGTCAGGTACAGCGCGTCCTGCACATACGCGGAATAGCTCTCTTGTTGAATGGTCTGATCGCTATCAGCGGCAGAAACGTTAGTACATTTACCCAACGTACCGTAGACAGGATTATAAATATTGAACCCTTTTACGTTCTTGCAGCGGATCATGTCGGTGCGTAGCAGATCGTAGTTCTCATAAGAGACACCGGTGAGGATCTCGTTATAAAAGCCAGCGATATCGACGTTGCCCTGCAAATCGGCACGCGTGGCGTGCATGCGCTGGGTGGAGCCTTGAGTGGCATCAACACGGCGGGTCAGATTTCCGGTTGCAGAATCATAAGCCATCACGCGAGCCTGATTATCGCTGTATTTATCCTGGCTAAAGCTGTAGTCGAATTTCGCTGTCCATTCGCTGTTGAAGCGGTATTCAGCATTCAGTTGCGCCAGATCCGATTCGCCATCGGTGATATTAAACGGCTCATCAAAACGGGTTTTGCTATCCACATTCACCGCGTGTTTGGTGTTGAGATCGAAAATGGTGCCGCGATCGAACGGGGCTTTATAGTCACGATGTGAATAGAGCACATTGACGGTGGCGTTGTCGCCAAACCAGGTCAGGGACGGGGAGATGAAGCTGCTTTTATTCGTGCCGAAGTTACGCCAGTAATCCTCATGCTGATATTCGCCAATCAGGCGATAGGCCAACTGCGTGCCTTCAATCGGCCCGGTCACGTCAAATTGTCCTGTGCCGCCGCCGAAGCTGCTGGAGGTGGCTGAAATCGACCCGCCAAACTGCGTTTCTGGACGCTTGGTGACGACATTAATCAGGCCGCCGGGATCGAGAATCCCGTACAGGGTTGAGGCCGGGCCTTTCAGCACTTCCACGCGTGAGGTGGCGGCGTTAAAGCTGCGCGGCAATACGGTTTTCAGACCGTTGGTCATCACCGAGCCGTCACGGTTTGCGCCGAAGCCACGGCGGACAAACGCATCCTGTGTGCCACCTAATGTGTTGGTTTGCACGACGTTACTGACGTTATACAAAGCTTCGTCCAGCGTCGTGACATGCTGATCTTCCAGAACGTGATCGCTGACAGTGTTCACCACTTGTGGGATATCCAACAATGGCATGGATGTCAGCGTCGCGGTGGACGAGCTCAGCGGTTGGTAACCCGATGTTACGGCCTGATCGGCAGAAGACGCATCAGCCCGAACGGTGATGGTATCTTCCCCTTTAGGCGGAGTCGTCTCTTTCTCCGCTGCGAATACCGTCGGTGTTGTTGTTATGCCCAGAAAGAGAGCAGAGCACAATGCCCGCCCTTTCATCCCCGAAAAGTAAGTCGTTAACTCAGCCATTATTTTATTTATTCCGCAAAAGACCCTGCCAAAAATGGGCAGGGAAACAGGTTGATTCAATTCATTGCCCGGCTTACCAGCCCTGCATTTATCCATCTGTAAGCCGCCGTTACTGGCGTCAGATGTGTAATTGAGAATCATTCAACCATGAGCGTTTGTAGTAGTAAACGTAAAAATGAAAAAGAAACTACAGGTGATTTGACGCAATTTAACCGTCGTTTTTTTAAGGGTATTTTATTTTTAATCTATTGAAAAAGAATGGTTTTTATTGATTTTTCAGCGTTTTTTATTTGTGCTTTAGTTGTTGGCTACAGGTGATGTAACTACAGGGTGTAATTGCTTGACTACTACAATGCAAGCCAGCAAGATCACAAGGAGAATGAGTTTTATTTTTATTTAGAGAGTTACGCATGCAAGCTTTGCCATGCGGCGGCGCAGGAGTGAACATGCCACAGCATGTGGAAAATACCGCCCACAGAACGGGCATTGAACTACAACAGCTTTCTGCGGGTTATCGCCATAACACCATTGTCCACGATATCTGTCTCACTATCCCGCAAGGCAAAATGACGGTGCTGGTGGGGGCGAATGGCTCGGGTAAATCAACGTTGTTAAGCACGATCGCCCGTATGTTGAAACCGCACGGTGGTAGCGTATTGCTGGATGGCAAAGCCACTCATCAGCAGCCCACCAAAGCGGTTTCACGCCAGCTCGGCATCCTGCCGCAATCCCCACTGGTGCCCGAAGGACTCACTGTTTTCGAACTGGTATCGCGCGGGCGTTTTCCCTGGCAGAACATGCTTTCGCAATGGACGGACGATGACGAACGCGCCGTGGAGCAGGCACTCCAGTTAACCGGAACGGCTGATTTTGCGCATTTACCGGTAGAGAGCCTTTCCGGTGGGCAACGTCAGCGCTGCTGGATTGCCATGGCGCTGGCACAACAAACGCCGGTCATCTTGTTGGATGAGCCGACTACGTTTCTCGATCTGCGCTATCAGGTGGAGATCCTCGAACTGCTGCATTCACTGACTCGCCATCATGGCCGTACTGTGGTTGTGGTCCTGCACGACCTGAATTTTGCCGTGAATTATGGGGACATGCTGGTGTTCCTCAAACAGGGGAGGTTGCAGGGCGTCGTGCATGATGGCGAAAACTGCACGCCCGAGTTGATTAAGCACGTATTTGACGTCGACGTGCAGATGTCGGTGAATCCTCTCACCGGCAAACCGTTCTTTATGCCGTTTCGCGCGCCGGGCGGGGAAGAGCAATGACGGTCATGGCAAGCACACTGGCTCGTCGCCGTGGCCGGTTTATGCTGGCGCTCCCCGTGTTAATGCTGCTGTTGTGTGTTCTGGCGGTGGTGCACCTGGGTGTTGGCGCACGCACTATCAGCCCGCAGACCGTCGTGCAGGCGCTGTTCCACTTTGACGCGAAAAATTTCGACCACCGGATTATTGTCTCCTTACGTCTGCTGCGCATGGCGGCGGCGATGCTGGTCGGCGCGGCGTTAGGTGTTGCGGGTGTGCTGTTGCAGGCGTTGATTCGTAATCCGCTGGGAGAGCCGCATATTCTGGGGCTGAATGCCGGTGCGGCGTTTGTCGTTGTGTTGTGCGCCGCGCTTGGCGTGACGGGGGCAAGCCAGCCATTGCTGGCGGCAGGCGGAGCTGCGGCACTCTTTTCGTTGGTGATGGCGCTTTCATCTGCCGGGCACGGTGGCATAACGCCACTGAAGGTCACGTTGTGCGGCGTGGCGCTGTCGGCCATGGTGTCATCGCTTACTGCGGCCATCCTGATTCTGGATGAACAAACCCTGTTGGCAATGCGCACCTGGCTGGCGGGTGATCTCGCGGGTTTGAGTTGGGAAAGTGTCAAAAGTGCCGTTCCCCCATCGCTTGCCGGTATGGTGCTGGCGCTTGTTATCGCGCCGGGCCTGAATATTCTGGCCCTCGGAGACCGTATGGCCTGTGGATTAGGGGTGAACATTCTGCGCATACGCTTGCTGGCAATGATCGCCATTGCGTTGTTGTGCGGTGCGGCAGTCTCTGTCGTGGGGCCGCTGGGGTTTATCGGCCTGTTAGTGCCTAACGTGATCCGCCGTCTGGTAACAGAAGATATTCGTCAGATGCTACCGACTTCGGCATTGCTGGGTGCGGCGCTGCTGCTGCTGGCGGATATTGCCGCCCGCACGGTGCTGGCTCCGCAGGAGCTGGCTACAGGGATCATGACTGCCCTGGTGGGCGCACCGGCATTTATCTTCATTGCGTCGAGGTTTTTGAAATGAACGATATGCTGCAGCGTGCAGGGCTTCGTGCATGGCGGGTGGGGGGATTTTCTCGTGTCATTCGCCCCAAAACCGTGCTGTACAGCCTCGGCCTGACGGTGCTGGCAATCGCATTACTGCTGTTCGGCGTGATGCAGGGTTCACTCCCGGTTCCGGCTTCCGCTATCGGACGGGCGTTGTTTGACCCTCAGGCGTTGACGACTCAGCAACAGTATGTCGTTTGGGATGTACGACTGCCGCGACTGCTGATGGCGCTTCTGTGCGGTGCGATGCTCGGATTGGCCGGGGCGGCGATGCAATCTATCACCCGCAACGGGTTGGCCGATCCCGGGCTTATCGGTGTCAAAGAAGGGAGTTGCGTGGTGGTGCTGGCCCTGGTGCTGTTTTTCCCGTCCGCAAGTCTGGTTTGGCGGCCCCTGGCGGGAATGGCCGGTGGCGCACTGGTCGCCACACTGGTGATGCTGCTGGCCCGTGATTTCTCCCGGCCTCGCTTCGTGTTGATAGGCATTGGTGTGTCATGGTTCTTTGCGGCGGGAATGGGCGTATTTATGACCACCGCCGATGTCCGTGACGTACAAACTGCACTGGTCTGGCTGGCGGGCAGCCTTCATGCCGCCACCTGGCCACTGCTGCTGGTGGCGCTGGTCTGGACGTTGCCTGCAGCCATCATCTTATTTGCCACGGCGCGAGCTTCGGATGTGGCGCTGCTAGGCAATGCGACGGCAACGGGGCTGGGTGTACGTTTACCCCGACTGGCGTTGTTGCGTTTTCTCGCGCCGGTTGTACTCACTGCCGCCAGTGTTGCCTGCGTGGGCAGCCTCGGTTTTGTCGGGTTGATGGCGCCACACATGGCTCGATTCTGGCTGCGTGGCGGGCAAACAGCGCTGCTGTGGGGAAGTGCGTTGATCGGTGCGTTGCTGGTGCTGCTCACCGATACCGTGGGTCGTCTGGCGTTTGCACCATTGCAAATCCCTGCCGGGATTGTCATTGCCCTGGTCGGTGGACCGTTCTTTTTACTGTTGCTCTGGCGTCGCCGGGATCGTTTGTAATTGTTAAGAGGGTATATGCATTTAATCTTTTCATTGCTGCTGCTGGTCGGCTGCACCGTCCAGGCGGCGGTGCCGGTTCAGTCATTTACTGACGATCTCGGGCGGGTAGTGAACGTGCCGCTGCATCCGCAGCGCATTGTGTCATTGCACGATCTCGACATCACTATTCCGCTGATCGAACTGGGCGTGCCTCCGGTGGCCAGCCACGGTCGAACGCGCCCGGATGGCAGCCATTTTTTACGCTCCGGCGTGCTGCTGACCGGCGTGGATTTTGATAATTCGAACATGACGTATATCGGTACAGCAGACATTGATATTGAAGCCATTGTGGCCTCGAAGCCGGATTTAATTATCACCGAACCCAGCCGTAACACGCCGATTGAGCAACTGGAAAAAATAGCGCCGACGGTCAGTATCGACCATCTCGATGGCGGTGCGCCGGAGATCTACCGCAAGCTGGCGCAGCTTACAGGTACGCAGAACCGGCTGGCATTGCTGGAACGGCGCTACCGTGAAGAAATTGCCCAACTCAAGCGGACGGTAGATACGCAGCACATCTCTGTGGCGGTAATACAGGCTAATCAGGGTAAAATCAATGCGTTGCACACCTATCATTCTCTGGGGCGAGTTTTACGCGATGCAGGCTTCACCTTCCCGACGCTTATCGATAGCATTCCGCCGGGTGGGCGCATTGATGTCAGCGCGGAACGTCTGCCTGAACTGGATGCCGATTTTGTCTTCGCGACCTGGCGTGGGGATACCGGCGGTAAACCGCAGGATGAAATCACGGCGATGGACGCGGTGATGCCCGGCTGGTGTGAGTTCCTGACCGCCTGCCAACGCGGGCATTACATTTTACTCTCCCGTGAAGAGGCGATATCTAATTCCTATGCCTCGCTGAGCCTGATGGTGGCGCAGGTGCAAACGCACATCGCCGGACGATGGCTACCGGAGGCTAAATAACCATGCTGACGGCGAAAAAAGCCAAAAATCGTATTGATGTCTACGGTGACCGTTTTCGCGCCAGGGCGCATTTACTCTCGCCACGTATGCAGGCTGTGGCGCGTTATATCAACGAGAACCGCGAAGTGGTGCTGGAGTTTACGGCGATAGAAATCGCGGCCGCCACTCAAACCTCTGACGCGACGGTCGTCAGGGCAATTCAGGCGCTGGGGTTTGCCGGGTTGCGCGATTTAAAGCAGACCATTGAACACTGGTTCGGCCCGGGCGTGACCTCAGAAGAGAAGATGACCACTACGGTGAATACGCTCTCTTGCGATGTGAACTCCAGTATTGATTTTGTATTGCAGGGGCATCAGCGTACTTGTGACGCTCTTTCTACACCGCAAAACCGCTATGCAATTGCGCAGGCGGTAGCATTATTGGTAGAAGCCCGTCAGGTGGGGATTTTTGGTATTGGCGCATCCGGCGTATTGGCGGATTATACCGCTCGTCTGCTCAGCCGCATTGGCCTGCCTGCGGTAGCGTTCAATCGCACCGGGATTAACCTCGCGGAGCAACTGATCGCATTGCAGCGTGGAGATGTGCTGATCATGATGGCGCAGAAATCACCGCACCGGGAAGGGCTGACGACAATTCGCGAGGCCAGGCGGTTGGGGGTCCCGGTTATTTTACTGACGAACGCGCTGGATTCCCGTTTTAGTAAAGAAGCGGATGTGGTGATTAACGTGCCACGCGGCGGCGAGAATGGGAAAATGCCGCTCCACGGTACGGTGCTGGTGTGTCTGGAAATGATTGTGCTGTCTGTCGCTTCTACCGCACCGCAGCGATCAATTAAATCCGTGAAGCGGATTAACGAACTGTACCGGGGTATTGGTAAATCCGGGGCGAAGAAATAAACCGATGATACTCGATGTGCAGGCCGGGTAGGGGGCCGTCGCCACCCGGCATAAATGCAGACAGATCAAACCATTAATGACCGATCATGCCGGCCTTCGGGATCAACTGGAAATACATATGATCCGGCACCGGCGTCTGCCAGACGTTGGCGTACACCGCATAGCCTACGGCGGCAAACAGAATACCGAGCAGCAGTAGCGTCATTGTCCACCCTGATAACCTACCTTGTCGCCACCCTGGTTTCGGCGCTGCGCAGTGCCCTGATTGCGCGCCAGGCGGTGTTTTCAGTGACATGGTCAGCGTCGAGGCTACCGGACAGGATTCCACACAGGTCATACACCCCGTGCACTCAACGGTGCGTACCTGAATTAAACGATCGACCGGAATATTCGACGGGCAGTTCTTTGCGCATTTGCCGCAATCAATGCAACTGTCGGCATTACGGCGGATCTTAAACGGCGAAAGCAAAGAGAACAGTCCAAGCAATGCGCCATAGGGGCACAGATAACGGCACCACGCATTGCGAATAAACAGGCTCATGATGCTGATAACCGCTACCACGATGAGCGTCGTCGTGCCGACATGACGAAAGAAATCGAGCATCTTAACGTCGATAATCATGCCGTAGGCTGACATCAGAAAATACTGAATCCCCTGTGCTGGCATCGACAGGGCGATATACAGAAAGAAGCTCAGCAGCAGATATTTCAGGCTCAGTAAGGGGAGATCCAGCCAACGCGGCAGGGTGAAATTGCGACCCGCTATTTTTTTGCCCAGATTACCAATCAGCTCAGACAGCGTACCCACCGGGCACAACCACGAGCAGAACGCTTTTTTTAACAGCAAACTCATCAGGATAAAGGCAACAAGCAGCAGCATGGACGCGGCGTGAATGGGGGGAAGAAAACCAGTTTCCAGTGTGTATCTGATATTCATCAGACCGGCAATGGGAAGCCATCCCTCAATACCGCCGGGTCTTGGGATATAAACGCTGGTACCGGCTGTTTCGAAATAGCGAACCCAATACCAGAACGTCACGCCAATATAGATATTGATGGCCAACAGGAGAAACTGGGTGGCTTTTCTCCAGCTACTGGCATTGCGCCAGTCATTCCAGGGCAGTTTCCCTCCGGCTGTGCCAGGGCGGCGCTGCCAGCGCGTTTTCTTCTTCCCGTTCATGATCTTTTATTATCCTTCATATTTCCCCCTGCATTCAGGAAGACTCATCACCGGGATATGCTACCGCTATAAAGATATAGTGTATTTGATTTGCATCTTATTAATCGGCTGCCATTTCTATCACGCTAATGAGCATGTATAAAAATAACAGCACGATATTTATCACAGGTCAGATAAATACCCTGAACGAGGTATTTATTTATCTGTGGGGGACGACAGTCATTCCTGGTACGTTTCTACGCGGTTACGGCCATGGCTTTTCGCCAGATAGAGCGCGCGATCGGCTTTATCAACCAGTTGTTTGTAGTCGGGATGATAGTCATATTCGGCAACGCCGATACTGACAGTAATAGAGAAGGATTCAGTCATGGAAGCAGCTATACGCAGCTCGGAAATTTTCTTACGCAGGGTTTCCAGAATAATCGAGGCCTGCGATTCGTCTGATTCGACGAGCAGGATCATAAACTCCTCACCACCATAGCGGAATACGTAATCGCTGCTGCGGATGTGCTCATAAATTACGGCCGCGACGTTTTTCAGCGTCATATCGCCAGTATTATGTCCGTAGCTGTCGTTGATCTGCTTAAAATAATCAATGTCCAGCATTGCCAGGGTAAAGGGTTTTCGTGAATGTAACGCCAGCGAGATTTCACGGCGCATAATAGTTGGAATAAAGCGGCGATTAAGCAGTTGGGTCAGCGAATCTTTGCCATTTTCCTGTTTGACCAGCGCTTCAAACATTGAGGCGAGGAGAAAATGGATTTTGGCCGAGAGTTGTCGGACGTCCTGCAATAAGCTCATCCGTTCGGTTTCGCCAGGCTGATGCTGATTCGAGAGTGTCTGTGTCAGACGGTTATCGATCTCAGCGATCACGGATTCCATTTCTGCCAACAGATTACCGCTGCCAAGAATGTGTTTCCCCTTATGAGAGAACCACATACCAAAATCTGAGTCCGCCAGGAACACCAGATCACCGGGCGGTAATCCAGTCGCAATGTTGTAGATAAACTGATTTTCCCAATCGGTAAATGAACGGATTTGCCGTTCGCGCTCGACGTTGACGTCGTCGTAAATGGTCTGCAGCCGATACTGCTCCTGGGTGTGCATCGAGTTTTGATAGCTCGGAGAGTAGGAAACGGTCATGGCCTCCAGCGCGGTGTCCATCGCCAGACTGCTAAAACAGATAGCATCGCTCAACAGGCTGACAGAGTCGTCGGCCTTACTTTTCAGCAACTGATACAGCTCTTCTTTTAGCTTACGCGCCCCGCGGTTAACCAGATCGATAGGCAGGCCGATACGGGCGTGTACTACACCAATTTCACGCTGTTTTGCCAGCAAGAGTGAGAGATCTTCATATGCGCTGCCGAGCACGCTGCGTAGCCAGTCAAACATACTGCCGCTCAGTCGCGTACTGACCTGCTCCGTATTCAGAAACAACGCGCTCTCCGCATGAGAGAGCATGTAGTCATAAAAAACGGTCACTAAATGGCGGATCTCATCGTCGCTTAACCCTGTGAGGATCGTATGAACGTCAGGGGATGTCTGGCGTATTAGCGCCCGCCATTCTGTAAGGAGTAATGTGTCGTTTACGGGATCAACCTGTTCCATCTCACAGCCACTCAAAATGTGATTGAAAAATTCAGGCGGTATTACGGACAATTACGTCACGATGGTCAAGTGAAACTCTCTTTACGTATTAACGATGGCTAATACCTTCATAAATCAGCCTTAAGGCGAAGACGCCGATGATGGCACCAATCACCCGGCTGGCAACGCGCTGAATGCGACCATATGCACGGCGCACTGCAGGAAGAGAAAACGCCTGGCTGAGAAAAATACGCCAGATAACAGAAGAAAGCACAATGCCTGCCCATGCCATCAGTCTGGCCCAGGTCGGGGTTTCTGCACTTAAGGTGACTGAGAAAATACTAATAAAAAACAGTACGGTTTGCGGATTGGATAAATCCGTTAACAGCCCGCGACGAAAGAATACGTACCAGGGGGCGGAGATTGGTTGCTGTAACGTGGGCATTTGCGGTGTGGCCTGATGACGTATGCTATTCCAGGCAAACCACAGTAAGTATGCACCGCCGACGATTTTTATCAGTGAGAATATCTCTTCACATTGGGTGATAAGCGTCGCCATACCAAACAGGCCAAGCCCGGAGTAGAACGCATCGCCTAAGGCAACGCCCAGACCGGTCATCACACCCGCGCGTCGTCCCGACGCCAGGCTGGTTTGCACCACCACGAACAGGTTTGCACCGGGGTTGAAAAAGGTTAAAACAAACAGGCTAACGGTGAGCACAACGGCGTGCAGAGGTTCCATAGACAACGATTCCATCGGTGAGAAAATGAATGTTTACCCGCAGGTCATTTAAGCATCTGCACCTACTATAGTTTTAGTGCAATCACTATTCTGAGTATTCACTCACAGTGCACCATCAAACGCAGTTAATTTCTTAATGTCATCATTAATGCTATTTGTATCACCGGAATCGTCGGATAACGCGGCAGTTGTGGATTTCCTGTTGTGGCTACGGCGCAAGATTTCTTTATATTTCCGTTGGCTCTGGATCTTTTAATCAGGCTGAACTACTTATTAATCATCCTTGACTTGCATGCTGGATGTTCAGGGGTCGATGATGGCATAAATAACAAAACCTGGAGTTTTTATATGAAAACTGGATATAAGGTATTAATTGGTGCGCTAGCGTTTGTCGTAACCAACGTGTATGCAGCGGAATTTATGACAAAGGTTGAGTTTGAAAAGGTTGAGTCGCAATATACAAAAATTGGTGATATCTCAACCAGTAATGAAGTCTCCACCTCTGATGCGAAAGAAGATCTTCTGAAAAAAGCCGAAGAGAAAGGCGCAGATGTTGTGGTATTAACATCTGGCCAAACGGATAACAAAATCCATGGCACTGCCAATATTTACAAGAAAAAATAATACGTTGCATTGAAAGATAAAATACCCGCCAGTCTCTGTACTGGCGGGTTATTCTTTTAACCTGCGCCAAAACGTGGTCCGGCTGATACCGAGATATCGCGCCGCCGCTGTTTTATCACCGTTGAATTGTGCCAGCACCTGTTGTGGCGTCAGTGATGATATCTGGGGTATTTCGGCGACAATCGCCAGCTCTGGCAATAATTGTTGCAAGAAATGGACGTTAAGCTCTGGTTGTGGCTCGACGCTTAAAAACAATGCCAGACGCTCCATCATATTGCGCAGCTCACGAATATTCCCCGGCCAGCCGTAATTCAGCAGCGTATGTTCGCTGAGCCCCAGTCCTTTGCGCACAGACTCAGAAAACGGCACATCTAATTCCGCCAGTGACTGTTTTAAAAAGCCTTCCGCCAGCGGTAAAATATCAGGTAGCCGTTCGCGTAGCGGGGGGAGTTTGAGGCGCAGAATGCTCAGGCGATAAAACAGATCGGTACGAAACTCGCCTTGTTTCATCTCTTGTTCCAGGTTGCAGTGCGTGGCGCTAATCACCCGTACCTCTACCGGAATGGGGTGATGTCCGCCTACCCGGGTGACCTCTTTTTCTTCCAGTACGCGCAGCAGTCGGGTTTGTAGCGGCAACGGCATTTCACCTATCTCATCAAGAAACAGTGTTCCGCCGTGGGCGATTTCAAACAGACCCGCGCGTCCGCCCCGCCGTGAGCCGGTAAAAGCGCCATCCTCATAGCCGAACAACTCCGCTTCCAGTAAGGATTCGCTGATTGCCCCGCAGTTGACGGCAACAAACGGTGGTGAGGGTTTACCGCGTCGATTCTCCTGACGGGTGAAATATTCACGATGAATGGCCTGCGCCGCCAGCTCTTTCCCCGTACCCGTTTCGCCCTGAATCAACACCGGTGCGCGAGAACGGGCGTAGAGCATTATGGTGTGGCGAACCTGTTCCATCTGTGCCGAATGACCGCGCATATCTCCCAGTGCATAGCGGGTGCGCAGTGTATCGCCAGAAGCGTATTGACCGTTTCGCCGTAGCGTCAGGCGCGTCATATCCAGCGCATCGACAAAGGCCTGGCGCACGGTAGCTGCTGAATAGATAAAGATGCCGGTCATACCGGCTTCTTCCGCCAGATCGGTAATGAGTCCCGCTCCGACCACTGCTTGAGTGCCGTTGGCCTTCAGCTCGTTGATTTGTCCTCGGGCATCTTCTTCGGTGATATAGCTACGCTGTTCAAGCTGTAAATTGAAGGTCTTTTGAAAGGCGAGAAGCGCAGGAATGGTTTCCTGATAGGTAATGACGCCAATTGATGACGTGAGTTTTCCCGCTTTCGCCAATGCCTGTAGCACATCGAAGCCGCTGGGTTTAATCAGGATCACCGGAATTGATAAGCGGCTTTTCAGATAGGCACCGTTGGAGCCCGCCGCAATGATCGCATCACAACGCTCGCTCGCCAGCTTCTTGCGGATATAGGCGACCGCTTTTTCAAAACCAAGCTGGATAGGGGTGATGGTCGCCAGGTGATCGAACTCCAGGCTGATGTCGCGGAACAGTTCAAACAGACGCGTAACAGAGACCGTCCAGATAACCGGTTTGTCGTCATTCACCCGCGGCGGAAGATGCGTATCAGCCATAACCAACTCAAAAAGTAAGGAACCGAATATTGGGTTTAGTTGTGTTTCATACATGTTGCAATGAAACGTTCATCTCGGTTTCATGAAACGATAGCTGACACGCTTTTGTACATAAAAAATGCAGGGGTTAAATGTAATTCTTTGTTTTAAAAATAAAAAATAGGATTTCAGCAAAAATTCAGGTCTTTGGCATACCCCTTGCTTTAGGTTTATCAACGAACGATAACAAGTTGATAACAAGAGGACGGGATATGTCTCTACACTCCCCAGGGCAGGCGTTCCGCGCTGCGCTCACTAAAGAAAATCCATTACAAATCGTTGGCACCATTAACGCCAACCATGCGCTCTTGGCCCAACGCGCCGGATACCAGGCGATTTACCTGTCTGGCGGCGGCGTGGCGGCCGGCTCATTGGGATTGCCCGATCTCGGTATCTCTACGCTGGATGATGTGCTGACCGATATCCGCCGTATCACCGACGTTTGCCCGCTGCCGCTGCTGGTGGACGCTGATATCGGGTTTGGATCGTCGGCATTTAACGTAGCGCGTACCGTGAAGTCGATTTCCAAAGCTGGTGCTGCTGCGCTGCACATTGAAGATCAGATCGGCGCTAAGCGCTGCGGCCATCGTCCGAACAAGGCGATCGTTTCAAAAGAAGAGATGGTCGACAGGATCCGCGCGGCCGTTGATGCGCGTACCGATCCTGACTTCGTTGTCATGGCGCGTACCGATGCGCTGGCGGTGGAAGGGCTGGACGCGGCTATCGATCGCGCGCAGGCGTATGTCGAAGCGGGCGCTGACATGCTGTTCCCGGAAGCAATCACCGAGCTTGCGATGTACCGCCAGTTTGCCGATGCGGTACAGGTGCCGATCCTTGCCAACATTACTGAATTTGGCGCGACGCCGTTGTTCACCACTGATGAACTGCGCAGTGCGAACGTGGCGATGGCGCTGTATCCGCTGTCGGCCTTCCGTGCCATGAACCGCGCCGCTGAACGGGTATACAACGTGCTGCGCCAGGAAGGGACGCAAAAGAGCGTGATCGACATTATGCAGACACGCAACGAGCTGTACGAAAGCATCAACTACTACCAGTTCGAAGAGAAACTTGACGCGCTGTATACCCAAAAGTAAGCCGTCGTAGGCCGGATAAGATGTAGCCGCCATCCGGCAATAAATTTGTACCCTACATATTATAAAAATGACGAGGACAACATGAGCGACACAACGATCCTGCAAAACAGTACCCATGTCATTAAGCCGAAAAAATCAGTCGCGCTGTCCGGCGTACCCGCCGGAAATACGGCGTTGTGTACCGTAGGTAAAAGCGGTAACGATTTACACTATCGTGGCTACGATATTCTCGACCTGGCGCAGCAGTGTGAATTTGAAGAAGTTGCGCACCTGTTGATTCATGGGAAATTACCCACCCGTGATGAACTCAATGCCTATAAGAGCAAATTAAAAGCGCTGCGTGGCTTACCCGCCAATGTCCGTACTGTGCTGGAAGCGCTGCCAGCAGCATCACACCCGATGGACGTCATGCGCACTGGCGTCTCCGCGTTAGGTTGTACGTTGCCGGAAAAAGAGGGGCATACCGTCTCTGGTGCGCGCGACATCGCTGACAAACTTTTAGCCTCACTCAGCTCAATCCTGTTGTACTGGTATCACTACAGTCACAACGGCGAGCGTATCCAGCCGGAAACTGACGATGATTCGATTGGTGGCCACTTCCTGCATCTGCTGCATGGCGAAAAACCCTCGCAAAGCTGGGAAAAAGCCATGCATATTTCGCTGGTGTTGTATGCCGAACATGAATTTAACGCCTCCACCTTTACCAGCAGAGTGATCGCCGGTACTGGCTCAGACATGTATTCCGCGATTATCGGGGCGATTGGCGCACTGCGCGGCCCGAAACATGGCGGAGCCAACGAGGTATCGCTGGAAATCCAGCAGCGCTATGAGACACCAGATGAAGCCGAAGCGGATATCCGCAAACGCGTGGAAAACAAAGAGGTGGTGATTGGCTTTGGACATCCGGTTTACACCATTGCCGACCCGCGTCATCAGGTGATTAAGCGCGTGGCGAAACAGCTCTCTCAGGAAGGCGGTTCGCTGAAAATGTACAACATCGCTGACCGTCTGGAAACCGTGATGTGGGACACCAAAAAGATGTTCCCCAACCTCGACTGGTTCTCGGCGGTCTCCTACAACATGATGGGCGTCCCCACCGAAATGTTCACACCGCTGTTTGTCATCGCCCGTGTTACTGGCTGGGCGGCGCACATTATCGAACAGCGTCAGGACAACAAAATTATCCGTCCTTCCGCCAATTATGTTGGCCCGGAAGATCGCGAATTCGTCGCAATTGAAAAACGTTGCTAATGCAAAACCTCTAAAGATAAAAACAGGAACCCCTTTTATGTCCGCTCATATTTCGAACATTCGCCCTGAATTTGACCGTGAAATTGTTGATATCGTTGATTACGTTATGAATTACGAGATCACCTCAAAGGTGGCGTATGACACTGCACATTATTGCCTGCTTGATACCCTCGGCTGCGGCCTGGAAGCGCTGGAATATCCGGCCTGTAAAAAGCTGTTAGGGCCGATTGTGCCGGGTACGGTGGTGCCGAACGGTGTTCGTGTACCGGGCACCCAGTTCCAGCTCGATCCCGTTCAGGCGGCATTTAATATCGGCGCGATGATCCGTTGGCTGGACTTCAACGACACCTGGCTGGCCGCTGAATGGGGCCATCCTTCCGATAACCTCGGTGGTATTCTGGCGACGGCTGACTGGTTGTCACGCAATGCGGTGGCGGTCGGCAAAGCGCCGTTAACCATGAAAAAAGTGCTGACTGGCATGATTAAAGCCCACGAAATTCAGGGCTGTATCGCGCTGGAAAACTCCTTTAACCGCGTTGGACTCGACCATGTCCTGCTGGTGAAAGTCGCCTCGACCGCCGTTGTTGCCGAAATGCTCGGATTAACCCGCGATGAGATCCTCAATGCGGTGTCGCTGGCGTGGGTCGACGGACAGTCGCTGCGCACCTATCGTCATGCGCCGAATACCGGCACACGTAAATCCTGGGCGGCAGGGGATGCCACTTCACGCGCAGTGCGTCTGGCGCTGATGGCGAAAACCGGCGAGATGGGTTATCCGTCTGCGCTGACGGCGAAAACCTGGGGCTTCTATGATGTCTCCTTCAAAGGGGAATCGTTCCGCTTCCAGCGTCCGTACGGCTCTTACGTGATGGAAAACGTGCTGTTTAAAATCTCCTTCCCGGCTGAGTTCCACTCACAAACAGCGGTTGAAGCGGCGATGACTCTGTATGAACAACTGCAGGCGGCGGGTAAAACGGCGGCGGATATTGAAAAAGTGACCATTCGTACGCACGAAGCCTGTATTCGTATCATCGATAAAAAAGGTCCGCTGAATAACCCGGCGGATCGTGACCACTGCATTCAGTACATGGTGGCTATCCCACTGCTGTTCGGACGCTTAACCGCAGCTGATTACGAAGACGGCGTGGCGCAGGACAAACGCATTGATGCGCTGCGCGAGAAGATCAACTGCTTCGAAGATCCAACCTTTACCGCGGATTATCACGACCCGGAAAAACGCGCCATCGCTAACGCCATCACCGTGGAATTTACCGATGGATCACGTTTTGAAGAAGTGGTGGTGGAGTACCCCATTGGCCACGCGCGTCGTCGTAATGACGGGATGCCGAAACTGGTCGAAAAATTCAAAATCAACCTGGCGCGTCAGTTCCCGACCCGTCAGCAGCAGCGCATTCTGGATGTCTCCCTGAACAGAGCAAGCCTGGAGCAGATGCCAGTCAACGAATACCTTGATTTGTTCGTTATCTAAACCTGCGTGCGGCAAGGCGTAAGTTCAACAGGAGAGCATTATGTCTTATAGCGATTTTTATCAGCGTTCGATTACGCAACCTGAGTCGTTCTGGGCCGGGCAGGCCCAGCGTATTGACTGGCAGCAGCCGTTTGCTCAGGTACTGGATCATCGTCATCCACCGTTTGCTCGCTGGTTTTGTGGCGGGACGACTAATCTGTGCCATAACGCCATCGACCGCTGGCTGGAGAAACAGCCTGACGCGCTGGCGCTGATCGCGGTTTCATCGGAAACCGAAGAAGAGCGCACATTTACCTTTCGTCAGTTGTATGACGAGGTAAACGTCGCGGCGGCGATGTTGCTGTCGCTGGGCGTACAGCGCGGCGACAGGGTGCTGGTCTATATGCCGATGATCGCCGAGGCGCACATTACGCTGCTGGCCTGTGCGCGTATTGGGGCGATCCATTCCGTGGTCTTTGGCGGATTTGCCTCACACAGTGTGGCGGCGCGGATCGACGATGCCCAGCCAAAGGTCATTGTATCGGCGGATGCCGGGGCGCGCGGCGGCAAGATCCTGCCGTATAAAAAGCTGCTCGATGATGCCATTGCGCAGGCTCAGCATCAGCCGCGCCATGTGGTACTGGTTGATCGTGGTCTGGCGAAAATGGCGTGGGTTGAAGGACGCGACCTCGACTTTGCCGCGCTCCGCCAACAGCATCTCGGCGCACGCGTGCCGGTGGTCTGGCTGGAATCGAATGAAACCTCCTGCATTCTCTACACGTCCGGTACAACCGGTAAACCGAAAGGCGTGCAGCGTGATGTGGGCGGTTATGCGGTAGCGCTGGCGACGTCGATGGACACCATTTTCGGCGGCAAAGCGGGCGGCGTTTTCTTCTGCGCGTCGGATATCGGCTGGGTGGTGGGACACTCGTACATCGTCTATGCCCCGTTGCTGGCGGGGATGGCGACAGTGGTGTACGAAGGGCTGCCAACGTATCCGGACTGCGGTGTATGGTGGAAGATTGTTGAGAAGTATCAGGTCAGTCGGATGTTCTCGGCACCGACAGCTATCCGTGTGCTGAAGAAATTCCCCACCGCGCAGATCCGTAATCACGATCTCTCCTCGCTGGAAGTGTTGTATCTGGCGGGTGAACCGCTGGATGAACCGACCGCGAGTTGGGTAACGGAAACGCTGGGTGTTCCGGTTATCGACAACTACTGGCAGACCGAATCTGGCTGGCCGATTATGGCGATTGCCCGTGGGCTGGACGACCGACCGTCGCGCCTGGGCAGTCCTGGTGTGCCGATGTACGGCTACAACGTGCAACTCCTCAATGAAGTGACTGGCGAACCTTGTGCTGCAAATGAGAAGGGGATGCTGGTGATTGAAGGGCCGCTGCCGCCGGGCTGTATTCAGACCATCTGGGGTGATGACGAACGGTTTGTGAATACCTACTGGTCGCTGTTCTCCCGCCAGGTTTACGCCACCTTTGACTGGGGCATTCGTGACGACGACGGTTACTACTTCATTCTGGGGCGTACGGATGACGTGATCAACGTCGCCGGACACCGCCTGGGCACGCGCGAGATAGAAGAGAGTATCTCCAGCTACCCGAACGTTGCTGAGGTAGCGGTAGTGGGGGTGAAAGATGCGCTAAAAGGGCAGGTGGCCGTCGCGTTTGTCATTCCAAAGCAGAGTGACAGTCTGGAAGACCGCGACATTGCGCATTCTGAAGAGAAGGCGATTATGGCGCTGGTGGACAGCCAGATTGGTAACTTTGGTCGTCCGGCACATGTCTGGTTTGTGTCGCAACTGCCGAAAACACGCTCCGGAAAAATGCTCAGGCGTACGATCCAGGCGATCTGCGAAGGCCGCGATCCCGGCGATCTCACGACCATTGACGATCCGACATCGTTACAGCAAATTCGCCAGGCGATAGAAGAGTAGCCGTGATGAATTGGCCCGGTGGCGCGATGCTTACCGGGCCTGCGACAGCGACATGACACTCCCCAGGCCGGATAAGCGCAGCGCCCTCCGGCGTAGGGTTAGCGCCAACTCAGCTGATAATGATAACGCCCTGCGCTCAACTGAAATTCCGGCGACACTGAAGGGCTCCACGAATCATCCCCGCCGACGCCCATATGGAAACCGTCAATGTTGAGCCATGTTCCTGCTTCCGGCTGCAGCAGATGGCGATGGCTGGTTTCCATCAGCTGCTTCTGGCTGTAACGGCTGATGTTGAACTGGAAGTCACCACGCCACAGATGCTCCCCGTAGCGTAATTCGCGTGTCCCGCAGCGCAGGCCGTTTTCACTCGGGAAGACGTACGGCGTATACATCTCATCCAGCGTCAGATCCCAACGATCAAAACAGGCAGCGCTCAGGCGATCCGGGTAGTTCTCGTGCGGCCCAAGACCCAACCAGTTCACCCGCTCAGCCACCTGCGCCAACTGGCAACTCAGGCCGATACGCGCCGGATGCGGCGTGCCGCTGGACACATCGACATCCACAGTAATCTGCATCTCGCCGTGGCCGTCGAGATGATACGATTTACGGCTGACAAACAGCGTTTCGCCCTGATACTGCCAGGCATGCGCGGTGGTGATAAGGATGCTGTTCGACAGCGCTTCGGCCTCGCATTGCAATAGCCATGGCTCAGCACGGTAATGGCCCGCGGCCTTCCAGCGTTCGACCCAGGCATTAGGATCGATGCGCGTTACTTCGCTGATGCCGATGTCGTTATCCAGCGGCGCGCGGGTAAACTGATCGATTAACGGCGCGAACAGCTGTGCTTCTTCGGCCAGCCAGTATTGCGTCAGTAAGCCAGTCCGGCGGCAGAATTCCCAGCGTTTATCGCTGATGATTACCGTAAACGCGTCATCGCGGATCGTCAGCTGTGGCGCTGTGCTGGTGTGAGGTTTACGCGCCAGATTGAGTTTCTCTTCCAGCTTCCACTGCTGCCAGGCACTGATATGCCCGGCGTCTGACCACGCAGTAGCCTGGGGTTGTTCCACGCGGACTGTCAGCCATAGCTGGCCTGCGGTTTCCGGCATCGGGATAGCCGGCAGGGTGATCAACTGGCGGCCCTGTGGGGCGATATTCAGAGTGATTTTTCCGGCGGCCAGCGGATTGCCGTCCTGGGCGATGGACCAATGCAGGATTTCGTTATCGCTGTGGCGGAACAGGTATTCACTGCGAACTTCAATCTGGCGTTGGGGGCCAGGCAATAGCGTAAACTGGAAAAACTGCTGCGCGTGTTTGGCCTCATACAGCGACGGATGCGGTGTGCGGTCGGCAAATACCAGCCCATCCATGCAAAACTGGCGGTCGTTCGGTGTGTCGCCAAAATCCCCGCCGTAGGCTGACCACGGATTACCGTTGTTGTCATATTTAATGAGCGACTGATCGACCCAGTCCCAGACGAATCCTCCTTGCAGACGCGGATACTGGCGGAATGCCTGCCAGTATTTGGCGTAGCCGCCAAGGCTGTTACCCATCGCATGAGCATATTCGCAGAGGATCAGCGGGCGCTGCTCGCCGGGCATCGACAGCCATTTTTTGATTGACCATTTGGGGACCGCCGGGAAGAGTTGATCCTGGTCTACGCGGGCGTACATCGGGCAAATAATGTCTGTGGCTACGGTATCCGCGCCGCCGCCTTCGTACTGCACCGGGCGAGAGGGATCTTCCGATTTCAGCCAACGATACAGCGCGTCGTGGTTCGCGCCGTGACCGGACTCATTGCCCAACGACCAGATGATGATACTTGGGTGATTGCGGTCACGCTGTACCATGCGCGTGACGCGCTGGCTCATGGCGGGAAGCCATGTTGGGTCGTCGCTCAGGCGATTCATGGGCACCATACCGTGGGTTTCGATATTGGCCTCATCCACCACATACAGGCCATAGCGGTCACACAGGGTGTACCATAGCGGGTGGTTTGGGTAATGCGAACAACGTACGGCGTTAAAGTTGTTCTGTTTCATCAGCATGATGTCCTGCACCATCGTCGCTTCGTCCATCACCTGACCGTTTTGCGGGTGATGTTCGTGGCGGTTAGCACCACGAATCAGCAGCGGTTGACCGTTAAGCAACAGCAGGCCGTTTTCGATGCGGACCTCGCGGAAGCCGACGTCACAGGCCTCGGCTTCAATCAGCGTACCGTCAGCGGTATGAAGCTGCACAACGGCGCGGTACAGATTAGGCGTTTCGGCACTCCACAACGCCGGGTGTTGAACGTGGAGGCGCAGCGTAGTGCGATCATGATAAGCGCCGCGTTCATCAACAATCTCGCTGCCGGGCGGTGAGGTGAATTCGCCAACCAACGTTTCGCCGTTCCACAATTGCAGGGTCACGCGTATATCCTCACGCTCATCGCCTGCTATCCGGACTTCCGCTTCCAGCACCGCACGACTGAAATCATCATTAAAGCGGGTGCAGATGCGTAGGTCACGGATCTGCGTTGCGGGTTTATGCAGCAAAGAAACGTCGCGAAAGATGCCGCTCATGCGCCACATATCCTGATCTTCCAGATAGCTGCCATCGCTCCAGCGCAGCACCATGACGGCCAGGCGGTTTTCGCCGCGCAGCAGATAATCGCGAAGATCAAATTCAGACGGCAGGCGGCTGTCCTGACCGTAGCCGACCCAACGACCGTTGCACCACAGATGAAACGCGGAGTTCACACCGTCAAAAATAATACGCGTCTGACCCTCATCTAACCACACGTCTTCGATACTGAATGTGAGCGAGTAACATCCGGTAGGGTTCTGCGTCGGCACACAGGGCGGATTGACCGGGAATGGATAGGTGATATTGGAGTAGATTGGCGCATCATAACCGCTCATCTGCCAGTTAGACGGTACGCAGAGGGCATCGGCCTGCGGTAAATCATGCTCAAGCCAACTTTCTGGCACTGCCTCTGGTGCGGCAAACCAGGCGAACTGCCACTCGCCGTTTAACGAAATCCGTTGGGATGAAGGCCGGTTGTTACGGGCATCATCCACACAGCGCCAGCTATAAAACGGTGGATGTGCTTCCAGACGGTTTATCTGTGTGACGCCGGGGTTTTCCCAGTCACGGCGCGCCAGTACGGCGGCAAGTGAGTCCGAGCTCAGAGCCATAGCGGTATCTCATATTTGTTATTCGCTCACAATTTAATAAACATAAGGCGTGCGGTGAGACGCTGTAAAGCCGGGCGGGTTTAATGGGTGAACTGACTCACAGTAATTAGCGTTCGCCGGATGGCAGCAGAGACACCTGACGCGCCAGCTGCATCAACGACTCCGCCAGCACCTGAGGCGTGGCGGTTTGTGTGTCAGGCGGCAGTACGGTTTTCCGTTCGACCAGCGTGACCGGCAGCAGCAGATTGCCGGGGGCGGACATTCCCTGCGTAAGCTGCAACAACCGGTCAACGCTGGTCTGTCCGAGAGTGGGGAAATCCTGCCTGATGGTGGTCAGCGGCGGGATGTAGCAGGCACTGTCCTCGGTGTCGTCGTAACCGATCACGGAGATGTCCGCGGCAACTCGTAGCCCAGACTCGCTGATTGCCCGCATTGCGCCCAGCGCCATTTGATCGTTGGCGACCAGCATCGCGGTTGGAATGATACCGTCGTTAAGCATGTGCATGGTTTGATGAAAGCCGGACATGGCACTCCAGTCACCTTCACGTTCCGCAATGGGACGTAGCTGATAGTGCGCCAGATATTTATGCCAGCCGCTATGCCTTAACCTGGCGGAGACCGATGAGTGCGGCCCGGCCAGCAGGGCAATGCGCCGATGTCCGTGTTGAATCAAATGTTCAACGCCGAGTCGTGCGCCGTCATCATGGGAGAAAACGACGCTATTAATCGGCGCCTTGTCAGAGACATCGAGAAACAATACGGGCACCGTGCCGCAGGTGGCGGCGACCATCATGGCGTCTTCTTCATCCAGTGGATAGTTGATGATAAGCCCGGTTACGCGTTGAGAAAGCAGGTTGTGTACCGCGGCTTTACACGCCTCAACGCCACTGCGCTCAACCATGGCGATCACCACGCTGGCGGCAGACTGGTCGGCGCGGCTTTTTATGGCGGCAACGATCTGCGAGGGCGCGTGCAGGGCAAGGTTAGCGGTCACCACGCCAATCAGCGGGGTTTGTTTGCCCGCCAGTTGCTGCGCGACGCGGTTAGGAATGTAATTGAGCTCCGCCATCGCGGCCTCAACTTTTTGCCGGGTTTTGGTGGAAACGTGGCTGGCCTGATTCACGACGCGTGAGACGGTCTGGTAAGAGACGCCTGCATGGTCTGCGACATCGTATAGCGTTACCGGTTTCACATTATTCACCCTGATCATGACATTATCCACGCGCTATCATGCCACAGCGCAGACTATTTTTGGCTATTTGTGGTCGGGTTCTGCGAGGCGCATTCCAGGGACATGAATTGGGCGATGGCAGGTCAACAGCCTTTATGCTTAACATAATGACAGAACAGCAGAAAAGTGAGGACATCGTGAGCGATGCTGCGGCAAACAACATTCTTTCTATCTATCGGCGTCATGCGGAGGCTTTTGCCCGTCAGCGTTCACGCGCGCTGTTTGAAAAAAACTGGCTGGATAAGTTCATCGCGGTGATGGGCGGGCAGGGCCATATTGTGGACATTGGCTGCGGAAACGGTCAGCCGATTGCCGGTTATTTTATCCAGCAAGGTTTGCAGCTAACGGGGATTGATGGCTCGGCGGCGATGCTGGCGCGCGCCCGGCACGTTTTTCCCGCACAGCGCTGGCTGGAGCAGGATATGCGCGAGCTCACGCTAAATGAAACTTTTGACGGTCTGATCGCCTGGGACAGCTTTTTCCATTTAACCCAGTTGGACCAGCAAAAGATGTTCCCCATTTTTGACCGCCTCAGCCATCCCGGTAGCGCGCTGATGTTTACCAGCGGCACGGACAACGGCATCGCCATGGGACAATTTGAGGGGGAGCCACTGTTTCACGCCAGCCTCGCGCCTGATGAGTACCACGCATTGCTGTCGGCACACGGCTTTACGGTGATTGAGAGGGTGATGGAAGATCCGCACTGTACCGGGCACACCATCTGGCTGGCGCAAAAAAGAGGTTAATCGCCGCGAAAGGTTTTACGCCATTCAGCCGGACTGACGCCGAAGTGGGATTTAAAATGCTGCCGCCAGGTGATAGGGGAGAGAAAACCGACCTGTTCGGCAATGCGTTCAACGGGTAACTGACTGGACTCCAGCAAGATTTGGCTGCGGCGCAGGCGCTCGGTAATCAACCATTCAGCCACGCTTGACCCGGTGGCCTTCATAAAATGACGGGTTAGCGTGCGACGACTCATCATCACCCGCTGCGCCAGAACGTCGAGATGATGCGGCTCGTGGAGATGCTGGCGCAAATAGTCGAGCAGGGCGTTGATGCGTTGATCCTGGGTATTTTTCGCTACCGGTTGTTCAATAAACTGTGCCTGACCGCCCTCACGATGCGGTGGCACAATCATCCGTCGGGCAATCTGATTCGCCACCGTGCTGCCAAAACGCTGGCGGATCACGTACAAACAGCAATCCAGCGCGGCGGCGGTACCTGCTGAGGTAATAATGCCGTCGTCATCCACGTACAGGGCGTTGATATCCAGGTGGGCCGCCGGAAAGCGTGCCTGAAAATCCTGCTCGAACTCCCAGTGCGTAGCGGCCCGTTTACCATCCAGTAACCCCGCATAGCCGAGGACAAACGCCCCCAGGCACAGCCCGACAATCTGTGCGCCGTTTTGTCGCGCACGGTTGAGCGTATCAAGCAGGCTTTGCGGTGGACAATGCGCGGTGGTGCCCCACCAGGGGATCACCACGATATCGGCGGCCTCCACCGCTTCATAACCGTGAGTTGCGGTAACGGAGAAACCATCCTGCGAGGAGATGATGCCCGGTTTTTCGGCGCACATCTGTACCTCAAAGCGCTTTTGCGCCGCCATTTTGTCACTGAAAATGATGCATGGCACCGAGAAGTGAAACGGGCTGAAATCTTCCACGGCAACAATGGCGACGTTAAGCGGCTGCATACGATTCCTTTGTCGGGATTAAAATGTCAGGGTTTCCCCATCTTCCGGCACGTTGACGCAATGTTCAATCTGGTTATCACGAGCGTACTCTTTCAGGGCCGCGCGGGTCAGCAGACAGTGGTTAATCGCCTCCATATGGGTCGCTACAATTTGTGCTTCGGGTAAGGTGAAGTGGGTTTTCAGCACATCTTCCGCACCCATGATAATTGGGCCAAACCCGATGACGTGGGCAAAACCCGCGTTCAGAATGACCACGCCGGGCTGGAATGTATGCATGTTGGCTTCCACCTCGTCGCGCCAGAGGGTGTCGCCGACCAGATACAGCGTTTTTTCCGCCGGATGCATAAAGATAACGCCACAGGCATCGCCCAGGCGCTCTGCCATTTGTGGAATCGCATAGGCGCGATCGGAGCCGTGCTGGCCGCCAGTTTTACGCAGAGTGATAGCGCCGACGACGGTATTTTGCGTCAGCACGGTGAGTTGCGTGAAACCCTGCTCCCGCAGCACGTGTGCATCATGGTCATTTTGCACATAGATTGGTTTGTCTTTCGGCACGACACGAGCGGCAACCTCGTCCCAGTGATCTTCATGCAGATGGGTCACGATCAGCGCATCGACATTAAGCAGGGTATCGAGGTCGATGGGCAGGTCGACGGTTGGGTTGCGAATTTCGGCACGTGCGGTTCCGGCAAAACCCGGATATGCGCCTTTCGCTGCCAGCATAGGATCGACCAGAAAAGTCATTCCACCAAAGGTGATGTGCTGTGTGGCATTACGGATTTGCGTGATGTTCATGGTGTGCGCTCTACGTGTTGGGTCAGTGGTGTCATCGTAGAGTGTTGTCCAGAAGATGAATGTGGGCAAATGGGCGACTAACGATGGGATTGGGCCAATTGCAACGCAATGATGTCAGTAGGAGATGGCGGGGCGTTTATCAGCCCTACGGGACGAACCTTTATTTGCTGTTTTTAATCACCGGGTTATTGTCTAAATTATTTAATGTGCTGGAAAATGATTAAAGGTAGTTGATTTAAACTAAGCTTATGTTTCTTTTTGATAGCACTATTTAATTCTCCACTATTGTACCGAACTGAATAAAAATACAGTTAATCAAGTATGGGAAGGTTTATTAAGTACGAAGTGGTTCCAGAAAATATAATGGATAAATGCAACGTATCACAGTGAATAAAACAGATCGCGAACCATGAAATAACAATGCTATCATTCACCCCAGACGCGGCAGGCAACTGCTGGCACACGTATTTACCCCGGAGCACCTGATGAACAACGACATTCCGCTAAAATATTATGATATCGCCGATGAGTACGCGACCGAAGCCGCAAAGCCGGTGAGCGATGCCGAACGCGATGCGCTGGCGCACTACTTCCAGCAGCTGATCACCCGTTTGATGAACAACGAAGAGATCAGCGAAGACGCGCAGCAGGAGATGGCAACTGTGGCCGGAGTTGACGCACAGCGTATTGATGATATCGCGGAGTTCCTCAATCGCTGGGGTAACGAGTAGCCAAAGACAGGGTCTGTGTTTTACACTGCGCGCAAATTGAGTAGGTATGCTCTACGAGTATTCGGTTTAATCAGGCGGAAACAGCAATGAACGGAACAATCACAACGTGGTTTAAAGATAAAGGCTTTGGATTTATCAAAGATGAAAACGGCGACAACCGCTATTTTCATGTGATTAAGGTTGCTAATCCTGAGCTGATCAAGAAAGACGCGGCGGTGACTTTTGAGCCCACCACCAACAACAAAGGCCTGTCTGCCTATGCGGTGAAAGTCATACCCGACAGCAAATACATCTATATCGCGGGCGAGCGCCTGAAGCTCACGGCGATCAAGTCTTACCTGGTGTACAGCGAAGAAGTGCCGGTTGAAACCCGTATCGACAAAGAAAACGCGGTGCTGTCTGTCGGCGTGCTGATGAACAGCATCCGACCGAAATCAGATGTGAAGCCTGGCGAAATGCGCACGCTGAAAAAGCTGGCGATCACTACCTTCCAGGGCACGACGCTGATCTTTTCCGAAGATGAAATCGACATCGACGAGACGGTGAAACTGCTGAAAGTCTGACGTCCTTCAGAGTGAATGAATGCCGAAACGCTGCTCTTTTCAAAAGCAGGGTTTCGGTTTTTTTGATAGCCGTTCATTTAACTCTTTTGTTGTTACCACGGTAGCAAAATCCGCAGCCAGAAGCGCAAGTGTGACATCCAGGATGGTTTTTGCCCCCGGTTCACCGCCTTTCAGTGCAAAACTAATAACAGCATCCTGAATCACGGTCATCTTAAGACCTGCATCAGCCCCCGCTCTAACCGTGGAAGTGACGCAAAATCCAGCGACGGCACCGATAACAATACACGTTGAGAGTTGATGGTCTTTTAAATACGTTAACAGCCCGGTTGAGCTGAATGCGGATGAGGTATTTTTTACAAATACAGGCTCCCCCTGTTTTTCTTCAAAACCTTTTACAGGCTGAGAAAGGGGGGTACTGTGATGCAATAACGATCCCTCTTCGGTGGAGTGATGCCGTATGTGTATCACTGGAATCATGCTGTTTCTGAATATGTCCAGAATGGTTCGCATGTTATCCATTGCGTTATGTGGGAACATTTCCACGCCCTGATTTATTCTGTCTGTCACAAAATTTTGCATATCAACAACCAGTAACGCAGTAGTCATTATTTCTCCTGGGTATAATAAATTAAAAAATGAGATAATTATCACACCTGAAATTTATCTCTTTGTTTAATTAAGCATATCCATGCATTGTTCGCTCTACAGTCATTATGTTATACGCTCCCCGTGGATATAAAATATGATAACGTTGGTTATTTCGCAACCAGCTGAGAGAACAATTGCGAACATCCGTCCCTCGCACAGCGCAGCCAGTCATACCGGACGCCTGTCAGCAGTCGAGCAACCTGCGATGGGCCGAATTAACTCAACGTCCAGCCAGGACGAAAATGAATATTCACACTACATTTTTTGGTGGTTATGTGCAGGGCGTTCATCTATTCTGCTTGCATCAGCGAGCAGGCAGGAGTCACTCTTTGTGGATAATCCGATACTTCAGAAAACCATCATTACCGTTGTTTTTGTTCTGTGGGTAATAAATGAATTCAGGACAAAGAAAAAAAAGCATTCTGACCCTGCCATTGAAGAAGCCGACGCCAGAGAACGCCATGAATGGCGATATCTCAGATGGGGAGGGCGGGCAATACAACTGGCTGCGATAGTGTTTATTTTTGTTCAGCTGATGCAGTTTTTACTGAGATAGCCTTTCACTGGCTGATGCGCTCGACGGAAGTACATGGCTGCCCTGGATGACGGAGGTTCGCCCTGGCCATGCTGGCTTGAATGTCTTTTGAGTGACAGAAGCGGACATTACTAATACGACAGTGTACGAATAAATTTGGGATAGGCTATTTCATGGCACAATAAGACCATATCTGACGCTCTATTACAGACTATTCCCTGTAAAATGTTTGGTTCGACGTGTTAAATAAAATTCGTTTTTAAGATTAAATTTCCGTACAAAACCATAACAATAAAACTTAAGTTTTTTAAGAGTTAATGTGGGTTTTTATCTTTAAATATTTAATGTAAACTACAAATCAATCTCTTTGACAATTTTATGACACTCATAGCAATAATAGGGTTATACTCTTACATGCAACCTCATCAAATGCTTTTGGAGTTTAAATAAATCAGTGAGTTGCACATATCGTTGCTCGCTTTTCAACATGTGCGTATAATGCGCAATACATTATAATTAATAAAAGTGGTTGGAAGTGATTACTGGAATTAAGATGAATTTAAAAAGCGCATCATTGTCTGAGCGTGATAACTGTACCTCCTTTGAGCCCAACAAGTTAGGTTTGTACAACGTTTCAGAAATGTTCAATCGTTTTGATGAAGGTAATGATAGATCTCATAAACTCGCATCTACAATGTTGCTGGATAACTACCCCCAATCAGAGAGTTTCATTAAGATAGGCAGTGAATATTTTTCTGATCTCTCTACCTTTTGTTATATGGTGAGATTCAATAGTGAAATATATTCTGACGGTTGTAACATGCTGGAGTCTGGTAAATGTACAACGTATGCTGAGTATGGAGAAGCCTTTGCAAAGAAAGCCTCTATTGTATCTTTATTTGGAAACGATGAGGAATGTTATTTTACTAATGCTCTTTTCACAATGTCTCGCTTTACTTTCAGTGTTGAAACATCGAAAAATCTGGCAATAAATTATATGATATTGCTTGACAGGCTTTGCAAGGAAATTGATTTGCAGGGCGAAGTAAATACATTTTTTCGGTCTAAAGCATGGTGCTCATTAGATCACGAAATACATGAATTTATTTCTAGGCATATTCAAACAGATCCTGGTTTGCAAAATAAAGAGTTATTCTGGAATAGTTATAATTCCTGCCTCACTTTCTGTAATGAAGTGGCTGAGAATTTAGCGAAAGTATTGAAAGAAAAACAGTGAATTAGAAATAATTTTTGGAAACGAGATCACTTGTAACGTTAGTTTTTTTCAGAAAGAGGCCTATTTTAAGCTACATCACAGATGTCTACAGCGCGTTTACACCTCATAAAAGAGAGGGTGATACATGTGTATTGCTCAATTGGTCTGCTCTCTGTAGATACACACAATATTCTACGAGATCCACTGCTCGCTCACAACGGAGCTTCAGCACCATGCGCCTCCCGCCAGAAGCAGACGTAAATGTTTTATATAAAAGGCGAAGTCGGTACTTTGCATAAATGCCATTTGAAATAACAACCTCCAGAGTCGACCCCGTTTATGACCTGTGTAATGCCAAATCCCGCATTGTCGATGGGATTGCCCCGTTCCGGTAGACGATCCCGCCGATGAGCGAACGCGATCAGTAAGGTGCTTCGCACGATGACCTGTAACGTCCTGTACATAGTGCTGCGGAAATATCTGGATTATCCCTTTTGCTTCTCTTGTCTTATCTATTATTGCTGCGGCTCAATGATTAATAATAAAAACAAAAGCCCCAAAAGGGAGTTTGGAAATATCTTATCCATAATGTTAATTATTGATGAAATTAAAGTAACACCCCGTAAAGTTTGGATATTTTTATTTTCCATAGACGAGAATTTACATATGATGATATAATGTGCCGGGAAAAACAGGCTGGTTATTAACCTGCCTGTCATGCAAATAAATTGTCGAGGAGACTCTTCCAGTGGGACGTAAATGGGCCAATATTGTTGGTAAAAAAACGGCTAAAGACGGTGCAACGTCTAAAGTATATTCAAAATTCGGTGTGGAAATCTATGCTGCTGCTAAACAAGGTGAACCAGACCCGGAATTAAACACAGCTTTAAAATTCGTTATTGAACGTGCAAAACAAGCACAAGTTCCAAAGCATGTTATTGATAAAGCAATAGATAAAGCCAAAGGTGGCGGCGATGAAACGTTCATGGCAGGGCGTTATGAAGGCTTTGGACCAAGCGGTTCAATGATTATCGCTGAAACGTTGACTTCAAATGTTAACCGTACGATTGCTAATATTCGCTCAATCTTCAATAAAAAAGGCGGAAATATCGGTGCGGCGGGTTCTGTCAGCTATATGTTTGACAATACCGGAGTCATTGTATTTAAAGGCACTGACCCAGATCATATTTTTGAAATTTTGCTTGAAGCTGAAGTTGATGTTCGTGATGTAACCGAAGAAGAAGGTAGTATTGTTATTTATACTGAAGCTACGGATCTTCATAAAGGCATTGCAGCCCTCAAAGCAGCTGGAATTACTGAGTTTTCAACAACAGAATTAGAAATGATTGCTCAATCAGAAATTGAACTTTCACCAGAAGATTTAGAAATCTTTGAAGGACTTGTTGATGCCCTTGAAGATGATGATGATGTTCAAAAAATATATCATAACGTTGCAAATCTCTAATTATAAATTAAAGAAATCTGTCATTGTGGCAGATTTTATAAATTGTAAGTTTGTTATGATCAACATGTCTGATAAGATGTGTTGATTATAAAAAACAGATAAAATACTATTACTAAAAGAAAAGCATTAATTTAAATTCCTGGCCTTAACTATCTGATAATCTATGGCAAAGGAGCTCCTGCACGTTCAGGTTTTCAATACTGAACCGTATTATCTTGAGTAAGGACAATGCTGATATGAATATTATTGAAAGTGGTATTCGTGACGTAAAACAAGGTAAAAATGTCACAATAGTCATGCCTGTGAATCTTTATGAATGCGAGCTGGGCCATGATGTGTTTGTCGGACCATTTGTTGAGATACAAAAGGGATGCGTCATAGGCGATAGAACTAAAGTGCAGTCCCATACTTTCATCTGTGAGAACGTTACCTTAGGCGAGGACTGCTTTATAGGGCATGGCGTGACCTTTGCTAACGATCTTTTCAAGAGCGGAAGTCCTGACGCTTCTGCAAAAAGCTGGATTAATATTGTATTAGGCAACGCAGTAACGGTGGGGAGTGGAGCCACAATTTTAACAACGGAAATTTGCAGTGGTGCGGTGATTGGTGCCGGTAGTGTGGTGACAAAGCCCGTGCTGGTAAAAGGCGTGTATGCTGGCAATCCGGCCAGACTTTTGCGAAAGCTTTAAGTATTACCTTTGCCATCGCGAACCCAAATTTATGTTCTTCCCGGACTGTTCATGTCAACCCCTCTTGTTCGCAGACGGGGCGACTATTCTTGCTGCTCACGCCATATAAAGAAACGTCTGCTGCATCAGACGTTACGTTCTTCTGAATGGTGCCGCAGGTCATGACTCATTTCCTGTAGTTCATTGATTAGTCTTGCTAAATGGAAACCATCGCACACGGAGTGATGTACCTGAACGGCGAGAGGTAACAAGACTTTCCCATCTTGTTCATAGTATTTTCCAAGTGTAAACATGGGGGCAAAAAAGTTCTGCATGTTCGCAATGTTGATATTAAAACTGGTAAAACTTACCCAAGGAATAGCCGATACGAAAAATACATTTTCCGGAGATTCTCCCTTCGGCCAATAAGAAAGATTATTACAATAGCGTGTCACGTCTTCTGAATAAGTGTTTTGAAAGTGATGAATATTGCCATCGTAGCGGCTCCATAATGATGAAAAAGTCTCAGTTTCATTATGGAAAATGGTATAGCTTGGATGAATTTCATTCCATATGACAAGCTCATTGTTCTTTACGGCCATACGGAATTCAGTATGCTTGTTGACAACTTTAGAAAGGAGGGAAATCATAGTAGGGTAGAATTTCCAGCCAATCTTTTTTATATGTTTTAGTACTGCGGTAATGTCTAACAGAACAGTTTGGTTAATTGTACTTTGAGCAAAAGACTGAAATACCTCAAAATGCTCTTTCCTCGCCCAATGAGATAAGTCAACAGTCGTATATTCTGGCGTCGTTTTTTTCATTTTTTATCCTTTGATTTGCAATCAAATATCATATTTTAGCCTAAGTCTTTCCATGACTTAATCACCCTGCATGTCCCGAAGTATGTTACCAGCGAACGCATTTGTGAGAGTAGCGTATCCTTATACAGGAGGAAAGATTAACTCTTCTTCACAAGAGACTTTGCACCCCTGGATTTACGATACCATTCATCAATATGTAACGTGCTTCTTTGCGCGTGTATTGATCGATTAACGGCACAAGTCGTCTGAAATGCTCACTCGCACAATGTTCATCGAGCGCCGCGTGGTTTGGCCATTCTTCTATAAAAATAAAATGCCCGGGATCTTTTTCATCAATATAGAGGTCATAAGCAAGACAGAGCGGTTCTTTCTTCGTGGCGGATATGAGTTCACGATACAAAGGGAGAACGGTTTCAATATATTCAGGTTTGATAAAATCTTCAGCAATGACCTTTAACATGTAGCCTCCTGGCAGAAAATGAATGCACACTCTGCAATGAAGATATTATTTAAGCAAGATGACACCACGTGATATCGACTGATGAGTGAATCATTCCAGCTATCAATCAGATGATGTGTATAACTGTGATCCACCTCACCTCCCGGCAACCAAAATTTCCTGCGACTCGACGCCATCCTCTATCTGTTTTGCCACCTTTTGTAAGGCCGGAAGATGTTTTTCTGCAGCCTGTTCGATGCTCATCGCGCTGGCCATATACACCAGATTCAGGCAACCGATCACCCGCTGTTCACTGCGAATGGGGACGGCGATGGAGGCGATTTTCTCCTCCTGATCCCAGCCGCGATAGTTCTGGCCAAAGCCGTCTTTTCGCGCGCGGGTCAGGATGGCATTGAGCTTCAGTGGCTCTCGCGCTAACTGGTATTCTTCTCCGGGTCGCGAGGCCAGCATCTCGATCAGTTCCTGACGTTCATTCTCCGGGCAAAATGCCAGCCAGGTCAGGCCGGAGGCGGTTTTCAATAGCGGTAAGCGACGTCCAACCATCGCGCGGTGAAACGATAAGCGGCTGAAGCGGTGGGTGGTTTCACGTACCACCATTGCATCCACATCCAGGGTGGAAACATCGGTCGGCCAGATGACCTCGCGCAGCAAATCTCCCAGCAGCGGGGCAGCCAGGGCAGAAATCCACTGCTCGTCACGAAATCCCTCACTGAGCTGGCGGACTTTAATGGTTAAACGAAAGCTGTCATCGGAAAGACTGCGCCGGACGTAACCCTCATCCTGTAACGTTTCCAGCAGTCGCCTGACCGTAGTGCGGTGCAGGCCGCTCAGCTCAGCCAGCAGGCCAACACTGGCTCCACCATCGAGTCGGTTTAACATATTTAATAACATTAATCCGCGCGTTAATCCGCGTACGGTTTTGTATTCGGTACCGTCGTCATTTTTCATATTTATTGACAAATCTACAGGTAAAACAACGTTGTGCACTTAGTGCACGTCCAGGCATGTTTTGATTGTAGCGCAAAAACTCACTCCTATACTGACCGCACAATAAAAAATAATTTACATCTTTTTAACAAAATGAATTGCGTCTCGCCAGGGCCTGCAATTGCGTTTTGTCCGAGTAGTGAGGTTCTGAAATGACAACGATAAACCCGGATATCCAGCCCGCTGTACAGCACGCCGTGCAGGTGGCGATTGCCGGTGCCGGCCCGGTAGGGCTGATGATGGCTAACTACCTTGGCCAGATGGGCATTGAGGTACTGGTGGTGGAGAAACTCGACAAACTGATCGACTATCCCCGTGCCATCGGCATTGACGATGAAGCGCTGCGCACCATGCAGTCCGTTGGCCTGGTCGAAAACGTTTTGCCGCACACCACGCCGTGGCACGCGATGCGCTTTCTTACCCCGAAAGGCCGTTGCTTTGCCGATATCCAGCCGATGACCGATGAATTTGGCTGGTCGCGCCGTAACGCGTTTATTCAGCCACAGGTGGACGCAGTGATGCTGGAAGGGCTGTCGCGTTTTCCCAATGTGCGCTGCCTGTTCTCCCGCGAACTGGAAGCCTTCGGCCAACAAAACGGCGAAGTGACACTGAACCTGAAAGCGCCAGACGGTCAGCGTGAAACGGTGAAAGCGCAGTGGCTGGTGGCCTGCGATGGTGGTGGCAGCAATGTCAGACGTTCGTTGAATGTACCGTTTGAAGGAAAAACCGCGCCGAATCAGTGGATTGTGGTGGATATCGCCAACGATCCGCTCAGCACGCCGCATGTCTATTTGTGCTGCGATCCGGTGCGTCCCTATGTCTCTGCCGCACTGCCGCATGCGGTGCGTCGTTTTGAGTTTATGGTGATGCCGGGGGAAACCGAAGCGCAACTGAGTGAGCCGCAAAATATGCGCCAGCTGTTGAGCAAAGTACTGCCGAACCCGGATAACGTCGAACTGATCCGCCAACGCGTCTATACCCATAACGCCCGTCTGGCCGAACGTTTTCGCATTGACCGCGTACTGCTGGCTGGCGACGCGGCGCACATTATGCCGGTCTGGCAGGGGCAGGGTTACAACAGCGGCATGCGCGATGCCTTCAACCTGGCGTGGAAACTGGCGCTGGTTATCAACGGTAAAGCCGGTGATGCGCTGCTGGATACCTACCAGCAGGAACGCCGTGACCACGCCAAAGCGATGATTGATTTGTCCGTTACCGCAGGCAACGTGCTGGCACCGCCGAAACGCTGGCACGGCGCGGTGCGCGACGGGGTTTCCTGGCTGCTGAACTACATTCCGCCGGTCAAACGCTACTTCCTGGAAATGCGTTTTAAACCGATGCCGCAGTACCACGTCGGGGCGCTGGTGCGTGAAGGCGAGGCGAAAACGTCACCGGTCGGCAAGATGTTTATCCAGCCGAAAGTGACGCTGGAAACAGGCGAGGTGACGCTGCTCGACAACGTTATCGGAGCGAATTTTGCGGTGATTGGCTGGGGCTGTAATCCGCAGTGGGGCATGAACGAGGCGCAAATCCAGCAGTGGCGCGCGCTTGGCACGCGGTTTATCCAGGTGGTGCCGGATACCCAGATTAATACCGAGCAGGATAACCATGACGGCGTTATCCGCATTGGTGATACGCAGAACCGCTTGCGTGCCTGGTTTTCTCAGCATAACGCCGCGCTGGTGGTGATGCGCCCGGATCGCTTTGTTGCTGCCGTTGCCATTCCGCAAACCCTGGGCAATACCCTGAATAAACTGGCGTCGGTGATGACGCTTACCCGCGCCAATGCCGCTGTTCCCGTTGAAAAGGTAGCCTGATATGCACGCTTATCTTCACTGTCTTTCCCATTCGCCGCTGGTGGGCTATGTCGACCCGGCGCAGGCCGTGCTCGATGAAGTCAACGGCGTGATCGCCAGCGCCCGTGCGCGCATTGCGGCGTTCGATCCTGAACTGGTGGTGTTGTTTGCCCCCGATCATTACAACGGTTTTTTCTACGACGTGATGCCGCCCTTCTGTTTAGGCGTGGGGGCCACGGCGATTGGCGATTTCGGCAGCGCAGCGGGGGAACTGCCGGTGCCAACAGATCTCGCTGAAGCTTGTGCCCACGCGGTGATGAAAAGCGGCATCGATCTCGCCGTGTCCTACAACATGCAGGTCGATCACGGCTTCGCGCAGCCGCTGGAGTTTCTGCTCGGCGGTCTGGATAAGGTGCCAGTGTTACCCGTGTTTATTAACGGCGTCGCCACGCCGCTACCGGGCTTCCAGCGTACCCGCATGCTCGGCGAAGCGATTGGTCGTTTCGCCAGTTCGCTGAATAAGCGCGTGCTGTTTTTAGGCTCCGGCGGGCTGTCGCATCAGCCGCCGGTACCGGAGCTGGCAAAGGCTGATGCGCACATGCGTGACCGCCTGCTCGGCAGCGGCAAACAGCTACCCGAAAACGAGCGAGAACTGCGCCAGCAGCGGGTAATCAGCGCCGCCGAGAAGTTCGTGACCGATCAAAACACGCTGCACCCGCTTAACCCCGTCTGGGATAACCGCTTTATGACCCTGCTTGAGCAGGGACGTTTGCAGGAGCTGGACACGGTCAGTAACGAAGAGCTGTCCGCGATGGCGGGCAAATCAACGCACGAAGTGAAAACCTGGGTTGCTGCCTTTGCCGCCATTTCTGCCTTTGGTAACTGGCGCAGCGAAGGCCGTTATTACCGCCCGATCCCGGAGTGGATCGCCGGATTTGGCTCCCTGAGCGCCACTACACAGAACTGAAACAGAACTGAAACAGAACTGAATATGCAGGAGAACATGATGACTTACCAACCGCAAACCGAAGCCTCCACCAGCCGTTTTCTTGAGGTGCAGGAAGCAGGTGAAACCCTGCGTGTGCATTTTAATGACTGTGGACAGGGCGAAGAAACCGTCGTGCTGTTACATGGCTCCGGTCCGGGCGCGACGGGCTGGGCGAACTTCAGCCGTAATATCGATCCGCTGGTGGAGGCCGGTTACCGGGTGATCCTGCTGGATTGTCCTGGCTGGGGCAAAAGCGATGGGATCGTTAACCGTGGGTCGCGATCCGATCTCAATGCCCGCATCCTGAAAAGCGTGGTCGATCAACTGGATATTCAGAAAATCCACCTGCTGGGCAACTCGATGGGGGGGCACAGTTCCGTAGCATTTACCCTGAGCTGGCCGGAGCGCGTGGGCAAGCTGGTGCTGATGGGCGGCGGGACGGGCGGCATGAGCCTGTTTACGCCGATGCCAACCGAAGGCATCAAGCGCCTGAATCAGCTGTACCGCGAACCGACCATCGAGAACCTGAAACTGATGATGGAGATCTTTGTTTTCGACACAAGCGATCTCACCGAAGCGCTGTTTGAAGCGCGTCTGAACAACATGCTGTCGCGCCGCGACCACCTGGAAAACTTTGTTCAGAGCCTGGAAGCGAACCCGAAACAGTTCCCTGACTTTGGCCCGCGTCTGGCGGAAATTAAAGCCCAGACCCTGATTGTCTGGGGACGCAACGACCGCTTTGTGCCGATGGACGCCGGTCTGCGCCTGCTCTCCGGAATTGCCGGTTCTGAACTGCACATCTACCGCGACTGTGGGCACTGGGCGCAGTGGGAACATGCGGAAGCCTTTAATCAGCTGGTGCTGAACTTCCTCGCACGCCCTTAAGGAATGGATATGACGAAGCAAAATCTTGAACAGTTAGCCGCCGATTTACGTCAGGCGGAGGAAAAGGGCGAAGCGATAGGGCCATTGCGTGAGCTGATTGGCATGGACAACGCCGAGGCGGCTTACGCTATTCAACGCATCAACGTGCAGTACGACGTGGCGCGTGGGCGTCGCGTGGTCGGGCGCAAAGTGGGGCTGACGCACCCGAAGGTGCAGCAACAGCTGGGCGTCAATCAACCGGACTTCGGCACGCTGTTTGCCGACATGTGCTATGGCGATAACGAAACCATTGCGTTTGAGCGCGTGCTGCAACCGCGTATTGAAGCGGAGATTGCGCTGGTTCTGAACCGAGATCTGCCCAATGCCGACACCACCTTTGACGAGCTGGTTAACGCCATCGCGTGGGTATTACCGGCACTGGAAGTGGTCGGCAGCCGTATCCGCGACTGGTCAATCAAGTTTGTTGATACCGTGGCGGATAACGCCTCCTGCGGCGTGTATGTGGTCGGTGGCCCGGCACAGCGTCTGGCAGGGTTAGATTTGAAAAACTGCGCGATGAAAATGACGCGCAATAACGAAGAGGTCTCCAGCGGGCGCGGCAGCGAATGTCTGGGGCATCCGATCAACGCCGCTGTCTGGCTGGCACGCAAAATGGCCAGCCTCGGTGAGCCTCTGCGTGCGGGAGACATCATTCTCACCGGGGCGTTAGGTCCAATGGTGGCGGTGAATGCGGGCGATCGTTTTGAAGCCCATATTGAGGGTATTGGTTCAGTTGCCGCCACGTTTTCTGCGGCGGTGTCAAAAGGAAGTCAGTCATGAGTAAGCGTAAAGTCGCCATTATCGGCTCCGGCAACATCGGCACCGATTTGATGATAAAAATTCTGCGTCACGGCACGTATCTGGAAATGGCGGTGATGGTTGGTATTGACCCAGAATCCGATGGTCTGGCACGCGCCAGGCGTATGGGCGTCGCCACCACCCATGAAGGTGTGACGGGGTTAATAGCCATGCCTGAATTTGCCGACATCGACATCGTGTTTGATGCCACCAGCGCGGGCGCGCACGTGAAAAACGACGCCGCCTTACGGGCGGTGAAACCGGGCATTCGCCTGATCGATCTCACACCCGCGGCCATTGGCCCATACTGCGTACCGGTGGTGAATCTGGACGCTAACGTCGATCAGCAGAACGTCAATATGGTGACCTGCGGCGGGCAGGCGACTATCCCAATGGTCGCGGCGGTTTCTCGCGTGGCACGCGTCCATTACGCCGAGATTATTGCCTCAATTGCCAGCAAATCGGCGGGGCCGGGCACCCGCGCCAATATTGATGAGTTTACTGAAACCACGTCGAAGGCGATTGAAGTGGTGGGTGGCGCGGAAAAAGGTAAAGCCATTATTGTGCTTAACCCGGCAGAGCCGCCGCTGATGATGCGCGATACGGTGTATGTGCTGAGCGAAGACGCTTCTCAGGCGGAAATTGAGGCGTCGATTAATGAAATGGCGGCGGCGGTACAGGCGTATGTGCCGGGCTATCGCCTGAAACAGCGCGTGCAGTTTGACGTCATCCCTGAGGATAAACCGGTCAATCTGCCGGGCATCGGTCAGTTCTCCGGGCTGAAAACCGCCGTCTATCTGGAAGTGGAAGGCGCGGCGCACTACCTGCCAGCCTACGCCGGTAACCTCGATATTATGACCTCCAGTGCGCTGGCGACCGCCGAGAAAATGGCGCAGTCACTTACCTGTCAGGCAGGAGAAGCAGCATGAACGGTAAAAAACTCTATATCTCTGACGTGACCCTGCGCGACGGCATGCACGCCATTCGTCACCAGTATTCGCTGGAAAACGTGCGCCAGATTGCCAAAGCGCTGGACGACGCGCGAGTCGATTCCATTGAAGTGGCGCACGGCGACGGTCTACAGGGTTCCAGTTTTAACTACGGCTTTGGTGCACACAGCGACCTGGAGTGGATTGAGGCCGCGGCGGAGGTGGTGAAGCACGCTAAAATCGCCACGCTGTTGCTGCCAGGTATCGGCACCATTCACGACCTGAAAAATGCCTGGCAGGCCGGTGCGCGGGTGGTGCGCGTGGCGACCCACTGCACCGAAGCGGATGTGTCAGCCCAGCATATTCAGTATGCGCGCGAGCTGGGTATGGACACCGTCGGCTTTCTGATGATGAGCCACATGACCACGCCGGAAAACCTCGCTCAGCAGGCGAAGCTGATGGAAAACTACGGCGCAACCTGTATTTATGTGGTTGATTCCGGCGGGGCGATGAATATGAGCGATATCCGCGACCGCTTCCGCGCCCTGAAAGCCGTACTGAAACCGGAAACAGAAACCGGGATGCACGCCCACCATAACCTGAGCCTCGGTGTGGCGAATTCAATTGCCGCGGTAGAAGAGGGCTGCGATCGTATTGATGCCAGCCTCGCGGGGATGGGCGCAGGTGCAGGTAATGCGCCGCTGGAGGTGTTTATCGCCGCAGCGGATAAGCTCGGCTGGCAGCACGGCACCGATCTTTATGCGTTGATGGACGCCGCCGACGATCTGGTGCGCCCGCTGCAGGATCGCCCGGTGCGGGTGGATCGTGAAACACTGGCGCTGGGTTATGCCGGGGTGTACTCCAGCTTCCTGCGCCATTGCGAAGTGGCGGCAGCGCGTTACGGTCTGAGCGCGGTAGATATTTTGGTGGAACTGGGCAAACGCCGAATGGTCGGCGGCCAGGAAGATATGATCGTTGATGTGGCGCTGGATCTGCGCAACAGCAAGTAAAAATGATTACGCGGCTGGCAATGTATCAGCCGCGATTCACCTGCATCGTGACCTCTGAGGGACATCTTATGACGACCCGTACCTCCGCATCCTCTTCGCGCCTGACGCTGACCGTCGGGCTGTGTTTTTTAGTTGCCCTGATGGAGGGGCTGGATTTACAAGCCGCCGGTATCGCTGCCGTTGGTATCGCTCAAGCCTTTGCGCTGGATAAAATGCAAATGGGCTGGATCTTCAGCGCCGGGATTTTGGGATTACTGCCCGGCGCGTTGGTGGGCGGCATGCTGGCCGACCGCTATGGGCGCAAGCGCATTCTCATTGGCTCCGTGGCGCTGTTTGGCCTGTTCTCCCTGGCAACGGCGCTGTCGTGGGACTTTTCAACGTTAGTCATCGCCCGCCTGATGACCGGCGTCGGGCTGGGAGCCGCATTGCCGAACCTGATTGCGTTAACCTCCGAAGCCGCGGGCCCGCGTTTTCGTGGTACGGCGGTGAGCCTGATGTACTGCGGTGTGCCAATTGGTGCGGCGCTGGCGGCGGCGCTCGGGTTTAGCGGCCTGGCGTCTGCCTGGCAAACGGTATTCTGGGTAGGAGGCGTGATCCCGCTGCTGCTGGTGCCGCTGTTGATGCGCTGGCTGCCGGAATCACAGGTTTATACCCAGCAAATACAGGCGGCACCTGCGCCGCTGCGCGCGCTGTTCGCACCCGCGACCGCGACCGCCACGCTGCTGCTGTGGCTGTGCTATTTCTTCACCCTGCTGGTGGTGTACATGCTGATCAACTGGCTGCCGATGCTGCTGGTCGAGCAGGGCTTTCGCCCATCCCAGGCGGCAGGCGTGATGTTTGCCCTGCAAATCGGTGCGGCCAGCGGCACGTTAATCCTCGGGGCGTTGATGGACAAACTGCGCCCGGTGGTGATGTCATTACTGATTTACACCGGTATGCTGGTCTCGTTGCTGGCGTTGGGGACGGTTTCGTCATGGAGCGGCATGCTGATGGCCGGCTTTGTTGCTGGCATGTTTGCCACCGGAGGACAAAGCGTGCTGTATGCGCTGGCGCCGCTGTTTTACAACACGTCAATCCGCGCCACCGGCGTAGGCACTGCCGTGGCGGTTGGGCGCTTAGGCGCGATGAGCGGCCCGCTGCTGGCGGGCAAAATGCTGGCGCTGGGCACCGGAACGGTAGGCGTGATGGCGGCCTCCGCGCCGGGCATTCTGCTGGCCGGTCTGGCAGTATTTATCCTGATGAACCGCAAATCTCAGATGCCGATTCCAGACAGCGGTGCTTAAGCGCTCATTCGGTTGTATGAGCGGGGGAGATACGGTTCCCACTTCCGGGTGAACGCCAGCCGACGACCACGTTGCCAGAGTTTATATAAAGCCTGGCAACGGAGGCGTTATGAGCTGGCGGCCCTTTTTGTATCTGATTATTAATCCTCACCCGGTATTAAGCGCCAGGCGTGGTCATCTGCGTCTGGTGCAGGGGTGACTTTGCATTCTGTTAACAAACACGGTATAACAAACCTTCTTTGGATGTTTAGATGTCCATACGTTTGGAAGGTTATATGCAAACAACACAACAAAATGCGCCACTGAAGCGCACGATGAAAACGCGTCACCTGATTATGCTCTCCTTAGGCGGCGTGATTGGCACAGGGTTATTCTTCAATACCGGGTACATCATCTCGACCACGGGGGCGGCGGGAACGCTACTGGCTTATCTGATTGGTGCGCTGGTGGTCTGGCTGGTGATGCAGTGCCTGGGCGAGTTGTCGGTCGCAATGCCGGAAACCGGGGCGTTTCACGTCTATGCTGCGCGCTATCTCGGACCAGCGACGGGGTATACCGTCGCCTGGCTCTACTGGCTGACCTGGACTGTGGCGCTGGGTTCAAGCTTTACCGCTGCCGGATTCTGCATGCAGTACTGGTTTCCTCAGGTGCCGGTATGGGTCTGGTGTGTGGTGTTCTGCGCGATTATTTTTGCTCTCAACGTTATCTCTACACGCTTTTTTGCCGAAGGGGAGTTCTGGTTTTCGCTGGTGAAAGTGGTCACCATCATCGCGTTTATTCTCCTCGGCGGAGCGGCTATTTTCGGCTTTATCCCGATGCAGGATGGTTCACCCGCACCGGGACTGAGTAACATCACGGCGGAAGGCTGGTTCCCGCACGGCGGCCTGCCGATCCTGATGACCATGGTCGCGGTGAACTTTGCCTTTTCGGGGACTGAGCTTATCGGTATTGCCGCTGGCGAAACGGAAAATCCGCGCAAGGTGATCCCGGTGGCGATTCGTACCACCATCGCCCGGTTGATTATTTTCTTTATCGGCACTGTGTTTGTGCTGGCGGCGCTAATCCCAATGCAACAGGCAGGCGTGGAGAAGAGCCCGTTTGTGCTGGTATTTGAGAAAGTGGGCATTCCGTACGCCGCTGATATTTTTAACTTCGTGATCCTGACCGCCATTCTTTCTGCGGCGAACTCCGGGCTGTATGCTTCCGGACGCATGCTGTGGTCGCTGTCGAATGAACGAACGCTGCCAGCCTGTTTTGCGCAGGTCACGAAAAATGGCGTACCGTTGACGGCGCTGTCTGTCAGTATGCTTGGCGGTGTGCTGGCGCTGTTTTCCAGCGTAGTGGCCCCGGATACGGTGTTTGTCGCATTGTCGGCGATCTCCGGATTTGCGGTAGTGGCGGTGTGGCTGAGTATCTGCGCTTCGCATTTTGTGTTTCGCCGCCGCCATCTGCAGCAGGGTAAGGCATTGAGTGAATTGCATTATCGCGCCCCGTGGTATCCGCTGGTACCCGTACTGGGTTTTGTGCTGTGCCTGGTGGCCTGTGTGGGACTGGCATTCGATCCGGCGCAGAGAATTGCGTTGTGGTGCGGGTTACCGTTTGTCGCGTTGTGTTATGGTGCTTATTTCCTTACTCAACCCCGTAAAGCAAAACAGGAGCCAGAACATGTCGCAGAATAATCCGTTACGCGCCCTCCTCGATAAACAGGATTTCCTGTTGCTGGATGGTGCTCTGGCGACGGAGCTGGAAGCGCGAGGGTGTAATTTAGCCGACAGCCTGTGGTCTGCCAGGGTGCTGGTAGAAAACCCGGAGCTTATCCGCGAAGTTCACCTGGATTACTTCCGGGCAGGGGCACAGTGCGCAATCACCGCCAGCTATCAGGCAACACCGGCGGGTTTTGCCGCGCTCGGTCTGGATGAGGCGCAGTCGAAAGCGCTGATTGGCAAAAGCGTGGAGCTGGCGCGCAAAGCGCGTGAGGCGTATCTGGCGGAAAATCCGCAGGCCGGGACGTTACTGGTTGCGGGGTCCGTCGGGCCTTACGGTGCCTTTCTGGCCGATGGCTCCGAGTATCGTGGCGATTACGCGTTAAGCATTGAAGCGTTACAGGCATTTCATCGTCCGCGTGTTGAAGCGTTGCTGGATGCCGGGGCCGATCTGCTGGCCTGTGAAACGATGCCGAATTTTGCTGAAATTCGCGCGCTGGCTGAGTTGTTAACCATGTATCCGCGTGCGCGGGCATGGTTCTCGTTTACCCTGCGTGACAGCGAACATCTGAGCGATGGTACAGCGCTGCGCGACGTGGTCGCTTTCCTTGCGCAATATCCGCAGGTGGTGGCGTTAGGCATTAACTGCATTGCGCTGGAAAAGACCACCGCTGCGTTGCAGCATCTGCATGGCTTAACGGCGCTGCCGCTGGTGGTGTATCCCAATTCCGGCGAGCATTACGATGCGGTGAGCAAAACCTGGCATCGTCACGGTGAACACTGTGCGCGGCTGGTGGACTATTTGCTGCAATGGCAGGCGGCGGGCGCGCGGTTGATTGGCGGGTGCTGTCGCACCACGCCTGCGGATATCGCCGCGTTAAAAGCGCAAAGCTGAGACTTATTGCCCGATGGCGGTTTACGCCTTATCGGGCCTGCAACTCGCACGAACTGTAGGCCGGGTTAGCGCAGCGCTACCCGGCACAAATCATGCCGCATCCGCCAGAACAAACATGCCGTACGGATGGATTTCGAGGTAATACTGTTCGCCAACGTCCGGCTGCAGACGCGTGGCGTTAACCTGCAATAGAATCTCCTGACCGTGCCACTCTACCGTGACCTCATACTGCGGCCCCATATAGGCCACGTGGCGGATCACGCAGCGCTGACTCTCTTCGCCGCGATCGCTAAGCGTGATGGCCTCCGGGCGCACGCCGACCATGCCTTCCCCCTGCGTGTCAAAGTGCAACGGGCGCGGCAGATGGTAGCCGTATATATCGACGTATCTGTCGCTGAAGGTGGCCGGGAACAGGTTAGCATCGCCCATAAAACTCGCCATAAAGCGTGAGGCCGGCTGGCGATAGAGCTCCTGCGGCGAGCCAATCTGCATGATGTGCCCCTTGTTCATGACCAGTACGGTATCGGACACCGCAAAGGCTTCGCTCTGATCGTGGGTGACGTACAGTGAGGTGATATCAAACTGTTTTTGCAGTTCGCGGATCTTATCGCGCATGCTGCGACGCAGGTTGGCATCGAGATTACTCAGCGGCTCATCAAACAGCAGTACCTTTGGTTTGAGGATCAGCGCGCGCGCCAGCGCTACACGCTGCTGCTGCCCCCCGGAGATCTGATCGACATAGCGTTCTTCGAAACCCTCCAGATCGACCATCGCCAGCGCTTCTTTGACGCGAGCCTTCACCTCTGGGCGCGATACGCCAAGCATTTTCAGGCCATAGCCGACGTTTTCTCCCAGCGACATATGCGGGAACAGGGCGTAGGACTGAAACACCATACAGATATCGCGCTGTTGAATAGAGCGGTGGGTGACGTCTTCGCCATCAATAAAAATCTGCCCTTCGCTCGGTTTTTCCAGTCCGGCAACCAGGCGCAAAATGGTGGTTTTGCCACAACCGGACGGGCCGAGCAGCGTCACCATTTGTCCCTGTGGGATGGTGAGATTGATATTGTCGATAACCGTGTTGCTGCCAAATCGTTTGGTGACGTTGCGCAGTTCAACGAAATTTTTCTGGGTCATAGTGCGCTCCATTACGCCTGGTTTTTGGCTTTTGAACGGGAGGTTCGTGATTCACCGATCAGCCAGTCAAAGATAAAAATAATCGCCAGCATCACCACGATCAGAATGGAACCGTAGGCAATCGCCACGCCGTATTCGCCGTCTTCTACGCGGTTCAGGATGTAAGCCGTCGCCACACGGGTATCCGGCGTGACGAGGAACACAATGGCGCTGACGGTCGTAATAGCGCGGACAAAGCTGTAGATCAGCGCAGAGAGGATTGCCGGGCGCAGCAGCGGCAGCAGGATGTGCGTAATCGTACGCAGCGAACCGGCGCGCAGGCTGAGTGAGGCTTCATCCAGTGATTTATCGATCTGGCCTAATCCTGCGATACCCGCACGAATGCCGACCGGTACGTTACGCATCACCATCGAGATAATGACGATTGCTGCGGTACCGGTGAGGTACACCGGGGCGCTGTTAAAGGCCAGAATATATGACACACCCGCGACGGTGCCCGGTACGGCAAAGCACAGCATGGTGGTGAACTCGATGGTCTTCTTACCTTTGAACTGCTGACGTACCACAATCCAGGCGATAAGCAGACCGAAGATGGCGGTGATCGGCGCAGCAATCCCGGCGTAGAGCAGGGTATCGAGCAGTGAAGGCCATGCACCGTCGCTCATTCCCTGGCCGAACAATTTGGTAAAGTTCGCCAGCGTCAGGGTGTAGTCCACGCCCCAGTTGACGGTGAAGCTGCCGTAGAAAATGCTGCCGTACAGCAGGGCGTTGAAGGCAATCCACACCGCCAGCAGGGCAACCACGCTCCACACCAGCGTGACGGGTAGCGGCTGCACGTCGCCACGGTAGGATTTACCTGAAACGGTGACGTACGAGCGTTTACCGATCCACATGTACTGCACGCAGAATACCAGCAGTGAGAACAGCAGCAGGAAAGCGCCCAGCGTACTGGCGGCCTGGTAGTCGAGTTGTGATCCGGTGATATAGAAGTAAATTTGCGTTGCCAGCACGTCGAAGTTGCCGCCGAGCACCAACGGGTTACTGAAGTCGGCCAGCGACTGTACCACCACGATCAAAAAGGCGTTCGCCAGCGCCGGTTTCAGCAGCGGGACAAATACGCCGTTAAAGGTCTGCCAGCGGCTGGCACGCAGGGTATATGACGCCTCTTCCAGTGAGGGATGAATGGTTTTGATCGCGCCATCGAGGATCATAAATGCCATTGGGGTAAAGGCCAGTACCTGCGCCAGCCAGATGCCGGTAAAGCCGTACAGCCAGTTGGTGTTGGTCAGCCCGAACCACTCAACCATAAATTCGGTGATGTAGCCGGAGCGTCCCATCATCAGGGTGACACCCAGGCCAACGACAAACGGCGGGGTAACGATCGGCAAAATCGAGAAAATACGGCCAATGATGGCGCTGCGTTTGGCGATGCGGGTGGTGTAGATAGCCAGCACCAGACCGAAGAAGGTGCAGCCAATACCAACGGCGATCGACAGCATAATCGAGTTGAGGATCACCTGAATAATATGCGCCTGGGACAGCACATTCATAAACGCCAGCGGGGCAAACTCCCCGGCGTCGTTGGTGAACATCGGAATGAAAATCGCGATGCTCGGCCAGACGATAAAAATACCGATCAGCGCGACAATGGCGGTGAGCGAGCCGATAACGAAACGGTCGCCGCCCAACCATTCGAGGCGGGTGAGCGCCAGGGTCATAATCGCGCCAAGTGCCACAAACAGTACGATGGTGGCATAACCTAAGCCGCGCCCTTCAAGGGTGGCGCTGGCAACGATAAAGGCCATGCAGAAAAACGCCCAGCCCGCGTCAAGATAATGGCGGCTGCGCTGTTCGCGTCGGGCTTCATTAAACGGACGCACCAGCAGCAGGCTCGGCAGCAGATACCATAGCCAGCTAATGTTGAAATGTGACCAGCTGTAGGCGTCGAGAATTTCGTCGCGCGTGGACTCCAGCAGGCCATAGTCCAGGCTCCAGCTTGGCAGCAAGGCAAACGCCAGCCAGCCGAGCAAAACCCAAAGGAATATCGCATCCCGTTTTTTCACGGGATGGAGTGCAAGTGTATGTGACATAGCGGTTCCGATAATGTAGGCCGGGTCAGGCGTTTACGCCGCACCCGGCAAATGAACGCAACGTGGGCTTATTTACCCATCTTCACTTCGCTAACCCACTTATTGATCAACGCTTTACGCACATCGGTAGAGCCGTACTTATCCATGTCGTAATTGATAAGCTTCAGATCGTCGAGTTTCAGCGAGTTCGGCGAGGTCTCGGCGGTGGTGTTGGTCAGGATCTGATAGGACTTGCCTTTCTTCCACGCCAGCTCCTGAGCCTCTTTTGACAGTACCCAGTCAACGAACAGTTTGGCGTTGTCGAGGTTACGCGCGCCTTTCAGGATGCTGACACCGCCAATTTCATAGCCGGTACCTTCGCATGGGGAGATTAGCTCCAGTGGGGCACCCTGTTCTTTTTCCAGCGAGTAGTCGTGCAGGAAGCCAATGCCAATCGCCGTTTCGCCACGGGCGGCGTTACGTGCCGGGGCAATGCCTGATTTAGTGTATTGAGAGACGTTGGCGTTGAGCTGTTTCAGGTAGTCAAAGGCCTGATCTTCACCCCACAGTTGAGCAAAGGTCGCCAGTGCGGTGTAGGCGGTGCCTGAACTCTGCGGGTCAGCAATCTGGATTTCACCTTTGTATTCCGGTTTGGTCAGATCTTTCCAGCATTTTGGCACCGGCAGGTTTTTCTCTTTCAGGCGCTGAGTATTGACGCCAAAGCCCAGAATACCGACGTAAACCGCGGAGGAGAGGTTGCCTTTTACTTTTGCCGGATCGCGGAATTTCTCCATGATTTGTGTGAGGTTCGGTGATTTATACGGTTGCAGCAGACCCATTTCCCCGGCCTGAGATTGCGGGTCCAGCGTACCGCCGTACCACACATCTGCCTGTGGGTTTTTCTTCTCGGCATCGACTTTCGCCAGCGTACTGCCGGAGCCGTTGCGAATGAACGATGTCTTCACGTCATATTTGTCGCCGAAGGCTTTGGTTTCGGTTTCACACATCTCGTTAGTGGCGCTGCAATAGACCACCAGACGACCTTGTGCTTGTGCCGCACTGCTGAAGGCAGCCAGCGCCAGAGTAGAGGCAATCAGGGTAGAGGTAAGCGTCAGTTTCATTGTTTTATCCTTTGACTGAGAGAAGGGGCGATACCCGCGATGAGCAGCGGCATCAGCAATAAACCCATAAAGACAGCGGCAACCGAGAGCAAACTGAACATCCCCGACCAGCCGTAATGTTCTATGACCAACGACAGCGGCCAGCCCGCCAACGCGGCCCCCAGATAGGCGAACAGCCCGAGAAAACCGGTGATTGAACCTGCCGCCGCCTTGTGTCCGCATTCGACGGCCGCCAGACCAATCAACATCTGCGGGCCAAACACAAAAAAGCCCACGGTAAAGAAACAGACCGCCAGCAGTGCGTAGTGGTGAACCGGCGCCAGCCACAACGCGGCGACGGAAACCATCAGCCCTAACGTGAACAGCAAAATCATCGGGGCGCGCTGACCGCTGAACAGCAAATCCGATCCCCAACCGGCAAACAGCGCACCGAGCAAGCCGCCGACCTCAAACAACATCACCGTGGCGTTGGCGCTGAGCAGGTTGACGCCGTGGCTTTCCGTCAGCCAGATGTTGCCCCAGTCGTTAAGCGCGATGCGGATCAAATACACCAGCACATACGACACCCCCAGCAGCCAGATCATCGGATTCTTCAGCATGGTAGTGCGTAACATTTGCCACAATCCCATCGGTGGGCTTTGCTGTTCCTGGCGTAGCTCCAGCGGGTCGTGCCGCCACTCCCCCACTGTCGGTAATCCCTCTTCCTGGGGCGTGCCTTTCAGTTGCAGCGTCAGCCAGATACCTAATGCCATGCTGATGATCCCTGGTGCCAGCATCGCCGCCTGCCAGCCCCACCAGTGGGCGGCAAAGGCGCTAATCAGTGGGATGATGGCCCCACCGATGTTGATTGACATATTCCAGCAGCCCCACCAGAAGCCGCGTTCGTTACGCGAATACCAGTGGGTCAGCAGGCGGGCGCAGGGCGGCCAGCCCCAGCCCTGAAAAAATCCGTTGAGCGTCCAGACCGCCAGCAGCAGCGTCAGCGATTCACCAAACGCGAACACCACGTTCAGGATGCCGGTAGCGAACAGGCCTATTCCCATAAATGCGCGCTGCCCGTGGCTGTCATGCCAGAGTCCCGCGGTAAACTTCGACAAACCATAGGTCAGGTAAAACAGCGATCCCAACAGACCGATATCACTTTTATCCAGTCCCAGATCCGTTTGCAGTGCCGGGAGCACGTAGTTAACGCTTTTGCGCGTCAGGTAAAATGCGGCATATCCCACCACCATACACATCAGCAGCCGGGGACGTAGTGTCCGGTAGCGTTGGTCTGTTTCGCTGGCTGAGCGTGCATGCATAGCTGTCTCCGTTTGTGCTGACTATAGGTAAGCGAAAGCAAAAGGGGATGAGAGAAAGTCCGGAGTGACTAAGACTTTTTCCTGGTTAAGGGGCGATTTGTTGCAAATTTGTGGGCAGGTTAACAATTACCCGCGTACCGTGGTGAGATTCGAGCGTCAGCTCGCCGCCGAGCGCGCTGACCCGTTCACGCATCCCCTGGATACCAAAACCGGGAATTTTTTCAGGAAGAATGCCCACGCCGTTATCATCGACTTCCAGCAACAGGCAGTGATCCTGTTGGCGCAGCGCAATCGACACCTCGCTGGCATCGGCATGTTTACAGACGTTATTGAGCAATTCCTGCAACAGACGGTACAGCGTAAAGCGCACCGTTTCATTTTCTGGCGTATTTTCCAGTCGGTAATCAAACCGGCAGTGAATACCCCGTTCGGCAAAGGCAAATTCATTAACCAAATGGTGCAGCGCATCTTTAAAAGACAGCTCGTCAAGCGCGGGCGGGCGTAGCTGGCGCAGTAACTGGCGGGTTGAATGGTGGATACGCCGGGCAAGATCGTTGATCTGGTTCGCCGCTTCGAGCGTTTGCTCAGGACCCTGCGAACGTTTAACCAACTGAGACTGAATTTGAATGGCGGTAATGTTCTGGCCAATTTCATCATGCAGTTCCCGCGCCAGGCTTTTGCGCGTGTTTTCTTCCGTGCGGATCAGTTGTTCAGTCAATGCGCGGCGGGCCGCCAGTTCGCTTTCCAGACGCTGGCGATAATGGTGCAGGTTTTGCGCCAGATGCTGCTGGCGGCTGATGGCTATTCCCAGCCCTATGCCCAGCAGCGCCTGGGTGGTGAGGAAAATCTCCAGTTCGACCAGGTTGCTAAATCCTACGCCTATCTGGCGGGCGATGGTGATCATCATACTGCCGAGCAGTCCGGACAAAACGCCGCCCTGCCAACCGAATTTCCATGCCATCACCACGTTGGGCAGGAACACGACAATCAGCAACAGGCGTTCGATGTCTGGCGAGAGCACCATCTGCGTGCCGATACCAATAATAAAGAACAGACTGCACCAAATGATAAGTGAAGTGCGCAGCGGTGGATTGGTGGTATCCAGACCGAGTAAATGATAGCGGTGTTGCTGGCGCAGAAATTCGTAGATCAGATAGACAAACGGGGTGAGCAGCACACCACCGGTAAACGATGCCAGCCCAATCAACATCGCCGGGCTTTGAATAAAGGGAGACAGCAGCGCAGTATTGAGCAGCGACGTGATTGTCACGGCGGCCAGCAGTAAGGTGAGCCGCTGCCAGTAGAGCGGGAAGCGATGCCAGTATGACTGACCGATACTGGCCGGTATCAGGCTTATCAGCGGTGCGGCTGGCAGAAGATAACCATTGAGTAACTGTTCGTTGTGCAGCCAGAACAGGATCAACACCGGCGGCAATACCAGCGCGGGCCAGTAGCGGCGGGACAGCAGGATCAGTAGGGCGAGATAGACGCCGTGCGGCAGAAATAATGCCGCCTGCTGACCGTTATGGGTCAGGTAAAAACCTAACGTCCACAGCATTAGCCAGCCTGAACCCCAGGCCAGTAGAATAAACAGAGAGATAACCCAGTGGCGAGCAGAGCGAGACATTAATGCCCCGTCAGCAACTGGTGGTCGAGAGCAAAATGCACCAGATCGATGGTGCTGTGGCATTGCAGCTTGCCCAGTACATTCGCGCGGTGGACGTGGACCGTTTTATGACTGAGGTCGAGCTTAAAGGCTACCTCTTTCACGCTGTCACCTTTGACCAGCAGATCAAACACTTCGCGTTCGCGCGGGGTTAATACCTCCAGCACCTGCGCAGGTTGCTCCCCACCGCGTAACGCCCGCAGCGCATCGGCGCACAGGTAATGGCCTCCCATACCGACTGAGCGCACTGCCTGTACCAACTCTTCCGGTCCACAGCGTTTGGTCAGATAACCGCTGGCCCCGGCATCCAGCGCGCTTTGTACAAACGTCGGCGCGTCATAAATGCTGAGAATAATGGCGCGAAAGCCGGGTTTTTGCGCCCGCAGCCGTTTTAGCAGACTCAGACCATTTTCATCCGGCATGGCGATATCCATGACCGCGACATTGACGTCCTCGCGCAGTAATGCCGACCAGGCCTCTGCCGCACTGCTGTACTGGCCGATAACGGCGAGATCCTCTTCGAGACCGAGTAATTGCGCAAAGCCGGAACGCACTACCACATGGTCATCCACCAGCACAACATGAATCATGATATTGCTCTCTTGCCTGACAAGGATATCTATGATGCCTGCCAGCGCCGCGCTGGCAATCAGTCAGATGCAGTTATGTAATGGATGTAACAAAAATGTAATGTTTTGTCGGTGTGGCTGATGGCGCTGCGCTTATCAGGCATTGAGGGATAGCAAACTGCAGTATATGTAAACAAGAGAGACTTTTCCGTTCACCTCATGTGTGTTGCCTCTCTGGAATTGCCGCGGACGTGAACGGGCAAGGGAGGCTCGCCGCCGGCTCCCTTGCAACCCGGGAGCCGGGATTGTTAAGGGCGTGGCGGAGAACGCCCTTAACACGTTCGCGGGTGAATTGTACCCAGAGGAACAATGAACGTAAGGCGAACGGAACCCTTATCTGAAATGACATGAGGCATGCCAGCAGCTCATGCCTGATGGCGCTGCGCTTATCAGGCTTACGAATTCCATCTGTAATGAGCAAAATCGCTAACCATTGCCGCTTTTTTTCTAAAAACAGATCGCTATTAGCCAGAATTTTTAATTACTTCATCAAACGCATCGCGCCGGAAATACTGCACCCATAACAAATAAGGGGAGCAGACACTATGGCACTAACATCGCGTATCACACTCATTGCCGCATTGGCACTCGCGGCATTCCAGGCACAGGCGGTAAACGTCACTGTCGCCTATCAAACCTCCGCCGAACCGGCCAAAGTGGCGCAGGCGGATAACACCTTTGCTAAAGAGAGCGGGGCCACCGTTGACTGGCGAAAATTCGACAGCGGGGCGAGCATCGTGCGCGCACTGGCGTCCGGCGATGTGCAGATTGGCAATCTCGGCTCCAGCCCGCTGGCCGTCGCTGCCAGTCAACAGGTACCGATTGAAGTTTTCCTGCTGGCGTCAAAACTGGGTAGCTCTGAAGCGCTGGTAGTGAAGAAAAATATCAGTAAGCCGGAGGATTTGATCGGCAAACGCATTGCCGTGCCGTTTATTTCCACAACCCATTACAGCCTGCTGGCTGCGCTCAAACACTGGGGTATCAAACCCGGTCAGGTGGAGATTGTGAACCTGCAGCCGCCGGCAATTATTGCCGCCTGGCAGCGCGGCGATATTGATGGTGCTTACGTCTGGGCGCCGGCCGTCAATGCGCTGGAAAAAGATGGCAAGGTATTAACCGATTCTGAAAAGGTTGGCGAGTGGGGCGCGCCGACGCTGGACGTGTGGGTGGTGCGTAAAGATTTTGCCGAGAAACATCCCGAGGTGGTGAAAGCCTTTGCCAAAAGCGCGATTGATGCGCAGCAACCCTATATTGCTAACCCCGATGAATGGCTGAAACAGCCGGAGAATATCAGCAAGCTGTCGCGCTTAAGCGGCGTACCGGAGGCGGATGTGCCGGGGCTGGTGAAAGGGAATACCTACCTGACTGTGCAACAGCAAACCGCCGAGCTTACCGGACCGGTAAACAAAGCGATTGTCGATACTGCGCAGTTCCTCAAAGAGCAGGGCAAAGTGCCAGCTGTCGCGACGGATTACAGCCAGTACGTTACCGATCGCTTCGTGCAATAAAAGGAGGCGCTGATGCTGCAAATCTCTCATCTCGCAGCCAGCTACGGTGGAAAAACGGTGCTGGACGATATCAATCTGACGCTTGATAGCGGCGAACTGCTGGTGGTACTCGGGCCTTCCGGCTGCGGCAAAACCACGCTGCTAAATCTGATTGCCGGGTTCGTGCCGTATCAGCACGGCAGCATTACGCTGTCCGGTATGAAGGTGGAAGGTCCGGGCGCGGAACGCGGGGTGGTATTCCAGAACGAAGGTCTGCTGCCCTGGCGTAACGTGCAGGATAATGTGGCCTTTGGTCTGCAACTGGCAGGGGTGGAGAAAGTGCAGCGTCAGCGTATCGCCCAGGAGATGTTGCAGAAAGTAGGGCTGGACGGTGCAGGAAAACGTTTTATCTGGCAGCTTTCTGGCGGCCAGCGTCAGCGTGTTGGCATTGCCCGGGCGCTGGCGGCCAATCCACAGCTCCTGCTGCTCGATGAACCGTTTGGTGCACTTGACGCGTTTACCCGCGAGCAGATGCAAACCCTGCTGCTGAAGCTCTGGCATGAGACCGGTAAACAGGTGTTGTTAATTACGCACGATATTGAAGAAGCGGTATTTATGGCCACCGAGCTGGTGCTGCTCTCATCCGGCCCTGGTCGGGTGATGGAGCGTCTGCCGCTAAACTTTGCCCGGCGCTTTGTGGCCGGGGAAGCGAGCCGCAGCATTAAATCCGATCCGCAGTTTATTGCCATGCGCGAGTACGTGTTAAGCCGCGTCTTTGCGCAACGGGAGGCGTTCTCATGAGCGTAGTTATTAATGATAAACCGCGACAGCGTACGCTGAACTGGCGCTGGCCGTTTTCACGCCAGATAACGTTAAGTCTTGGGACGTTGGTCGTCATTCTGGCGGTGTGGTGGACGGTGGCAGCGCTGCAATTAATCAGCCCGCTGTTTTTGCCCGCGCCCGGTCAGGTACTGCAAAAGTTGATCACCATCGCCGGGCCACAAGGATTTATGGATGCCACGCTGTGGCAACATTTGGCAGCGAGCCTGGCGCGAATTGTCATCGCGCTGCTGGCGGCCGTGCTGCTGGGTGTTCCGGTCGGGATCGCGATGGGACTGAGCCCGACAATTCGCGGCATTCTCGATCCGATCATTGAATTGTACCGTCCGGTTCCGCCGCTGGCCTATTTACCGCTGATGGTGATCTGGTTTGGTATCGGTGAGACCTCCAAGATCTTATTGATCTACCTGGCGATTTTCGCGCCTGTTGCGATGTCGGCGCTGGCCGGTGTCCGCAGCGCGCAGCAGGTAAGAGTGCGCGCTGCACAATCACTAGGGGCCAGCCGCGTGCAGGTGCTGTGGTTTGTTATTTTACCCGGTGCATTGCCTGAAATTCTGACCGGGCTGCGCATCGGGCTGGGGGTCGGCTGGTCAACGCTGGTGGCCGCGGAGTTGATTGCCGCCACGCGAGGTTTAGGTTTTATGGTCCAGTCCGCCGGTGAATTTCTGGCAACGGATGTGGTGCTGGCAGGGATCGCGGTAATTGCCGTTATCGCCTTTATTTTAGAACTGGGTCTGCGCGCGCTTCAGCGTCGTCTGACGCCCTGGCATGGAGAAGTACAATGAGTGAACGTCTGAGCATTACCCCGCTGGGGCCGTATATTGGCGCACAAATTTCCGGTGCGGACCTGACGCGTCCGCTAAGCGATAACCAGTTTGAGCAGCTTTATCATGCGGTGCTGCGCCATCAGGTGGTGTTCCTGCGTGAGCAGGGGATTACGCCGCAGCAGCAGAGAGCGCTGGCACTACGTTTTGGCGATCTGCATATTCATCCGGTCTACCCGCACGCCGAGGACGTGGAGGAGATTATCGTGCTGGATACGCACAACGATAATCCGCCAGATAACGATAACTGGCACACCGATGTGACCTTTATCGACACGCCGCCAGCCGGGGCAATTCTGGCAGCAAAAACGCTGCCTTCGACCGGAGGCGATACGCTGTGGACCAGTGGAATTGCCGCTTATGAGGCGCTCTCTGAGCCGTTTCGTCAGTTGCTGAGCGGCCTGCGGGCAGAGCATGATTTCCGCAAATCGTTCCAGGAGTACAAATACCGTAAGACGGAAGAAGAGCATCAGCGCTGGCTGGAAGCGGTCGCCAAACATCCCCCGTTGCTGCATCCGGTGGTGCGAACGCATCCGGTAAGCGGTAAACAGGCGCTGTTTGTGAACGAGGGATTTACTACGCGGATTGTGGATGTCACGGAGAAAGAGAGCGAAGCGCTACTCGGGTTCTTGTTTGCGCATGTCACTAAACCAGAGTTTCAGGTGCGCTGGCGCTGGCAGCCTGACGATGTGGCGATTTGGGATAACCGCGTGACGCAGCACTACGCCAATGCGGATTATCTGCCGCAGCGGCGCATTATGCATCGGGCCACGATTTTAGGGGATAAGCCGTTCTATCGTGCGTCGTAACAGAGAATTACACCATTCGGCACGATGCGGCACCGTGCCGAATGGCGACACAAACGTCTTATTCTGCCTGCGAAACCAAATGCGGTTCGATATACCGCTGGTAGCGATTTGCCTTCAGATACGTTAAATCCACCAGTACCAGGCCATCCACGCAGTTGTTAAAGTCCGGGTCGCTGCCAAAGTCGATAAACTGTACGCCACCTGGCTCACACACTTCGGAATATTGCTTGTAGAGTGGTGGAATACCACAACCAAGGTTGCCGAGTAGCGACTTCAGCCGCGTCAGGTCTTCGCTGTAATCTTCCCCGCCAAACTGCGCCAGTGCGTCGGGTAACGAGGCCGGGTACGGTCGGCGCGACTCCGCCAGCGGATGCATTGCCGGAAACCATAGGCGATAAAAGGCAACCAGCAAATCGCGGGCCGAAGGCGGTAGCCCACCGGAAATAGAAACCGGGCCAAACAGGTAGCGATAGTGGGGATGGCGCGCCAGATATGCGCCGATACCGGACCACAGATAGTCCAGCCCGCGGCGTCCCCAGTAGCGTGGCTGAATAAAGCTGCGCCCCAGCTCGATGCCGTGCTGGAGGATATCGTCCATCCGTTCGTCGTAATGAAACAGGCTATAGCTGTAAATGCCGTCCAGCCCGCGCTTTTCCATCTGTAGGGCGGTCGGCATAAAGCGGTAGGCACCGACGATCTCCAAATCGTCTTCATCCCACAGGATCAGATGCAGGTAGTCATCGTCATAACTGTCGATGTCGCGGCGTCTGCCGCTGCCTTCACCTACCGCGCGGAAGGCGATTTCCCGCAGACGGCCCAGCTCGCGTAGCAACGGAACCTCTTCCTGACCGTTACGTTGCCAAAGATAGATAACCTTACCGTCTGCTGTACGCCCCAGGCACTCGGCCTGGTGTAGCTCGCGCTTGAGCAGGGCACGGGGTTCCGGGCGAGCGATCGCGCTTTCGGTTTTAAAGATGCCCGGCAGTCCTTTCCCCAGTAGCTGAACGTGTCGGTAGCACTTGTCTGTCATTTCTCGCGGCGTGGTTTGCGGGGTGCACCATGTCGACCACGCAATTTGCTCGCCAATGGTCACCGGCAGGTTGCTGTTCCGGCGGCGGAACATCTGCTGCATTAACAACAGCATCGGCAGGTTCTGCGACACCAGGGTGCTGGCATAAAACAGCGTACTGTTACGTGCCTCAATCCACGCAGGTAAGAGCGGTGCACGGTATTTGGCGGCGAGCTTAATAAAGCCGGAGTGCCATTTTTTATCGTGAATACCACGCCGGGTTATGCGCGAAACTTCACCGGCCGGGAAGAAGATCAGTACACCGCCGTTTTGCAACTGTCGGTCCATCAGCTGTAGCGCCGCTTTAGCAGTGCGGCCATTGACATTATCCACCGGAATAAACAGCGAACTGAGCGGTTCGAGATGGGTGAGCATGCGGTTGGTGACGACTTTAACATCGCGGCGAACGCGCGAGACGGCGTACAGCAGGGCCAGGCCGTCGAGTGTGCCGGTAGGGTGGTTGGCGATGATAACCAGCGGCCCTTGTTCGGGAATTTGTTCCAGACTACGGACCGGAATTTGACAGTGAATGTTGAGATGCTCCAGCACCTGTTCGACGGTATCTAACCCTTTCAGATGGCGGTGACGAACAGCAAACTGTTGGAATTCCTCTTCATGTAACAGTTTTCTCAGTACTTTTTTTTGCCACGGGGCGGGCCTCGCCTCTGGCCACAGGTCGTCGATGACATTGTCGAGACTAAACATAGCGGCTCCTCCTCTGTCCTTTTGTGACAGTAGAAGGGCGATGTGTCGGTTAGATGGCGGTTTGGTGACGTTTTATGATAAAACGCCCCGCATTGCGGGGCGTTGAAAGGAATTAACGCAGGATTTTTTTCTCAGCCAGATCGCGTGCGAAGTAGCTGAAAATCAGATCTGCACCCGCGCGTTTGATCGAGCCTAAGCTTTCCAGCACCACTTTCTCTTCGTCGATGGCACCGGCCATGGCTGCGAACTTAATCATCGCGTATTCACCACTTACCTGGTAGGCACCAATTGGCAGTTCGGTGCGCTCGCGGATATCGCGCAGGATATCCAGATAGGCACCTGCCGGTTTCACCATCAGGCAGTCTGCACCCTGAGCTTCATCCAGCAATGATTCGCGAATTGCCTCGCGACGGTTCATCGGGTTCATCTGATAGGTTTTACGATCGCCCTTCAGCGCAGTACCTGCGGCTTCACGGAACGGACCGTAGAACGAAGAGGCAAACTTGGTGGAATAGGACATGATCGCCGTATCGGTGAAGCCTGCCGCGTCCAGCGCCTGGCGAATCGCCTGTACCTGGCCGTCCATCGCGGCGGAAGGGGCGATGAAGTCAGCACCCGCAGCGGCGGCAACCACCGCCTGCTTGCCAAGATTGGCCAGGGTTAAATCGTTATCAACGCCGTGTTCACATAATACGCCGCAGTGGCCGTGCGAGGTGTATTCGCAAAAGCAGGTGTCTGACATGACAATCATTTCCGGCACGGTCTGCTTGCAGATGCGCGACATACGCGCTACCAAACCGTCTTCTTTCCAGGCGTCGCTGCCAGTGTCATCGGTGTGGTGGGAAATACCGAAGGTCATCACCGAACGGATTCCGGCGTTGGCAATGCGTTCAATCTCGCGTGCCAGATGTTTTTCCGGAATGCGCATCACGCCTGGCATGGCCTCGATGGCTTTGTAATCGTCGAGTTCTTCTTCAACAAAAATCGGCAACACCAGGTCATTTAAGCTCAGTGTTGTCTCTTCAAACATAGCGCGCAGCGCAGGGGATTTGCGCAGGCGGCGAGGGCGTTGGATTAGGTCTGTCATGGTATGCCTGATGTTTGTGAAATCGAAGGCCGTAGTATACCCGAACCTGATGCAAGGGAGTTTATGAAAGTTGCCTTTATGCCGCATCCGCCAGGAAAGCGTTTGTGAGCACAGGCAAACGGGAGATTTCAACCCGTTGCCTGTGGCGTGCTGAATCAGGAAGCGGGGATCACTTGCGGTTTGTTGCCGCTCAGTTCGCTCACCAGATTGTTGATTCCGTCGCTCATCGCGGTAAAGCGGGTCAGCGGGGAGCGGGTCACCACGACAAAGGCTCCCACGTTTTGCTGTGGGATCATCGCCATATAAGTAATGAATCCACCGCCACCACCGGTTTTTTGAATAATTCCTGGACGCCCATTCTTCGGCGCCATATAGACCCAGCCCAAACCTAGCGCATCGGCCCTACCCGGAACATCCATCCCTATCACTTTGGTTAATTGCGTACGCTGATAAATCAACGTCTGCATCCGGTCGGCCTGCTGGCTACGATGATAAAAATCAGAGGAGAGATACTGTTGCATCCAGCGCATCATATCGCCGGGCGTAGAATAGACGCCGCCGCTGCCCATGGCCGCCAGCGTATTGTTACACGGGCTGGCACCTTTTTCCGCGACCATCAGGCGTGCGCACTGATCGGGTGATGGGGTAAAGGTGGTGTCTTTCATCCCGAGCGGTCGGGTGATTTTCTCTTCAAACAACTGCGGATAAGGTTTGCCGGACGCGGTTCCCAGCGCATCGGCCAGCAGGTCAAACGCCAGGTTCGAATAGGATGCCTGGGAGCCCGGTGCGGCTTTTAGCGTTGCGGTAGAGAGATAGCTCCAGCGTTGCTCGCGAGTCGGCCAGACAAAGACCGGGCGTTTTGCCGCGCCGCCAGGCTGCTCGCGTGGCAGTGCGCTGGTGTGCGTCGCCAGATTCACTAGTGTAATAGGCGTTCCCTGATATGTCGGAACGCGTGCGCCTGGTGGTGCATATTTACTCAATGGATCGTTGAGTTTTACTGTGCCCTGATCGAGTAATTTCACTAACATTTCGCTGGTCATTAATTTGGTCAACGACGCGATGCGAATGACGGAATCCAACTGCGGGTGAACATTATTGCCGGGGCGCGTTTCACCAAAGCTACGAAACACGCGCTGATTACCATCAATCACCACAAGCGCCATCCCTGTCGCTCCGCTGCCGTAGAAAATATGGTCGGCATAACGGTCGACAATGTCAGAGGCAAAGACGGGATCGGTTATAGGCTGTGCCGCCTGGACAGATGTCAATGACGCCGCACACAGCGCGGCAGAAAAAAGCAGACTACGTTTCAACGGTGGTGTCCATGAGTTAGAGGAAATAAAAGATGACGTGCGTATGCGTATTTATACTACTCGTTGGCATATTGCAAAGCGCTTATCAGCCAATGATAGTGGGAAAAACGTAACGATGAGTAAACGTGGGTTTTTCCCGGAGAGTGGATGTTCGCTTTTGTGATCTCACGCTGTAATAATCTGAACATGCCGGAACGCTGTCGGTGTGAAAACCGCAGAAACAATTCTACAAAACCAGATAGCGAACTAAGTGCGTCGGTTCTGGTCACAATTGTCGGTTTCAGCTTGTGTTTATTGGGCGTAAGCCGTCTTGCCGCGGTAAACCACCGTGGCAAATGCACAGCAGTCGTCATAACGATAAGAAGTTAGCAGGAGAGCACTATGTTTAAGTCTTTTTTCCCAAAGCCGGGGCCGTTCTTTATTTCGGCATTTATTTGGGCACTGGTCGCTGTTGTATTTTGGCAGGCTGGCGGGGGAGCCTGGGTTGCACAGATTACCGGCGCTTCGGGGGATGTACCGATTAGCGCCGCGCGATTCTGGTCGCTGGATTATCTGATTTTTTATGCGTACTACATTCTGTGCGTTGGCGTGTTCGCGCTGTTCTGGTTTCTCTACAGCCCGCACCGCTGGCAGTACTGGTCGATACTCGGTACCTCGCTGATTATCTTCGTCACCTGGTTTCTGGTTGAAGTCGGCGTCGCCGTCAACGCATGGTATGCGCCGTTCTATGACCTGATTCAAACCGCGCTCAGCACGCCGCATAAGGTGAAAATTGAGCAGTTCTATCAGGAAGTGGGGATCTTTCTCGGGATTGCGCTGATAGCCGTCGTCATTGGCGTGATGAACAACTTCTTCGTCAGCCATTACGTCTTCCGCTGGCGTACCGCGATGAACGAACATTATATGGCGCACTGGCAGCATCTGCGTCATATCGAAGGTGCGGCACAGCGTGTGCAGGAAGACACCATGCGTTTCGCTTCTACGCTGGAAGACATGGGCGTGAGTTTTATTAACGCGATCATGACGCTGATTGCCTTCCTGCCGGTACTGGTTACGCTCTCTGCGCATGTCCCGGATCTGCCGATTGTTGGACATATTCCCTACGGTCTGGTGATTGCCGCGATTGTCTGGTCGTTGATGGGGACCGGGCTGTTGGCCGTGGTGGGGATCAAACTGCCTGGGCTGGAGTTCAAAAATCAGCGGGTGGAAGCGGCGTACCGTAAAGAGCTGGTGTACGGTGAAGATGATGGCAATCGCGCGACGCCGCCGACGGTTCGCGAGCTGTTCCACGCGGTGCGCCAAAACTATTTTCGCCTCTATTTTCACTATATGTACTTCAATATTGCCCGTATTCTTTACCTGCAGGTTGATAACGTTTTCGGCTTGTTCCTGCTGTTTCCATCGATTGTTGCCGGTACGATTACGCTCGGTCTGATGACGCAAATCACCAACGTGTTTGGTCAGGTACGCGGCTCGTTCCAGTATTTGATTAATTCGTGGACGACGCTGGTTGAGCTGATGTCTATCTATAAGCGTCTGCGCAGTTTCGAACGTGAACTGGATGGTCAGGAAATTCAGGCTGTTACCCATACGCTTAGCTAACAAAAGGAGATGTTATGTCGACGGTTTCCCGTCTTTACCCTTGGTCTGGTCTGGCGGCGTTGGTGCTGGTGGGGTGTAGTAGCCAACCCGCGCAACCATTAAAAAAAGGGGAGCAAGCCGTTGATGTGGCGAGTGTGGTGCGGCAAAAAATGCCTGCCAGTGTGAAAGACCGGGACGCGTGGGCACAGGACCTGGCAACAACGTTTGCAAGCCAGAAGCTGGCACCGACGGTTGAAAATATCTGTTCGGTGCTGGCGGTGGCGCAGCAGGAGTCCAACTATCAGGCCGATCCGGTGGTCCCGAATTTAAGTAAAATAGCCTGGAAAGAGATTGACCGTCGCGCCGAGCGTATGCATATCCCGGTGTTTTTGGTTCATACCGCACTGAAGATTAACTCGCCAAATGGGAAAAGCTACAGCGAGCGTCTGGATTCGGTAAAGACGGAAAAGCAGCTTAGCGCTATTTTTGATGATTTCATCAATATGGTGCCGATGGGACAGACATTGTTTGGTTCGCTCAACCCGGTGCATACCGGGGGACCGATGCAGGTCAGCATTGCGTTTGCCGAACAGCATACTTCCGGGTATCCGTGGAAAATGGCAGGAACGGTACGTCAGGAAGTCTTCACCCTGCGCGGTGGACTCTGGTTCGGCACGTATCACTTGCTGAATTACCCGGCAAACTATAGCGCGCCCATCTTCCGTTTCGCAGATTTTAATGCGGGATGGTACGCCAGTCGTAATGCGGCGTTTCAGAATGCCGTCAGCAAAGCCAGTGGTGTAAAGCTGGCGCTGGATGGGGATTTGATTCTCTACAACAGCAAAGAACCGGGTAAAACGGAGCTGGCGGTACGCAAGCTTGCCGGGAAGCTGGGGATGAGTGAGAGCGATATCCATCGTCAGTTGCAAAAAGGCGACAGCCTGGCCTTCGAGGAGACGGCGCTGTACGAGAAGATGTATAAGCTGGCGGAAGCAAAGGCAGGAAAAGCGTTACCACGGGAAATGCTGCCAGGTATTCAACTGGAAAGCCCGAAGATTACGCGTAATTTGACCACGGCATGGTTTGCTAAACGCGTGGACGATCGTCGGGCGAAGTGTATGGGTCAGTCATCGTTATGATGACGATGGCGCCAGCGCACCACCGCCGCGATGACGCCAAGGATAAGGCATCCAGTGAGGAAGGGAATCAGTCCAAACAGGGTGCCTACGCCTAAGCCAATTTCAACACGCGGGCGTCCGGTCTCTTGCATCTGTAGCTGCATCAGTTCTTCATAGATACCGGGTGCATGGGCTAACAGATTTAAAACCTGAGCCCCGGCCCAGAAGCAAAACAGCACAAAAACGGCATACGCAATGTTGCCGGTCAGAGAGGAGGGATCCCGATGCTTGCCCTTAAACAGGGATTTTGAGAGCGTAAAATCAGCCATAGGGACCTCCAGAAATATCCTGCGTTGTCGATGCCATACCCGTTACTGACAGTGAGTCTGACAGGTGATCGGGATTGTCAATATCAGAATGATGGTAATTTCAGGTAGAGATTATTCCTGGATTTTGGTTTTTTGTTGAGCGCCACAAACATGTAACCTTAAGTTAAATTAACTCACATTTCAGAATTTCCGCACAGGACACAGACGCCCGCAGGGAAATGTGCGAGGATGCTACATCAACGATGTACTTCCACCGGAGCTGTTATGAATCTGCCTGTAAAAATTCGCCGCGACTGGCACTATTACGCGTTTGCCATTGGGCTGATCTTTATTTTGAATGGCGTGGTGGGATTATTGGGTTTTGAAGCGAAAGGATGGCAAACCTATGCGGTGGGGCTGGTTACGTGGGTGATTAGCTTTTGGCTCGCCGGACTTATTATTCGTCGCCGTGCCGATGAGGATGAAGATGTCAAGGATGCCCAATAGTTATCGGGCATCCTGTCTGCTTTTACATGCTGGTTTTCAGCGCGCTATCGGCAGCGTGGCGCTCCAGCGCCAGCTCGATCAGACGTGTGATCAGATCGGTATAGCCTAAGCCGCTGGCCTGCCACAGTTTGGGATACATACTGATGTTGGTAAAGCCCGGCAGCGTGTTGATCTCGTTGATCACCACATCATTCTCTGCGGTCAGGAACACATCCACCCGCGCCATCCCGGCGCAACCCAGCGTCTGGTAAGCCTGAATAGCGATCTCACGGATCTTGTCGTTAATTTCTGGCGCAATTGCCGCCGGAACCACGACTTTGGCCCCGTTATCGTCAATATATTTGGTATCGTAAGCATAGAAATCGCTGTTCAGGACGATCTCGCCACAGGTGCTGGCCTGCGGGTGATCGTTACCCAGTACCGCACACTCGATCTCGCGGCCTTTGATCCCTTGTTCCACCACCACTTTATGATCGAACTCAAACGCCAGTGCAACAGCCTGGTCGTATTGCGCTTCGCTGGTGACTTTGCTGACGCCAACGGATGATCCCTGATTGGCTGGCTTCACAAACAGCGGCAGACCCAGACGCGATTCGACCTCAGCAAAGCTGATGGCATTGCGATTGGCGCGGGTGAGCGTAATAAATGGCGCGATGTTTAATCCGGCATCGCGCAGCAGACGTTTGGTGACGTCTTTATCCATGCAGGCCGCAGAGCCCAGTACATCAGAACCGACGAACGGTAAATTCGCCACGCGCAGCATGCCTTGCAGTGAACCATCTTCACCCAGCGTGCCGTGCACGATAGGGAAAATAACATCGACCGTAGGCAGTGGCTGGCCGTTTTGAGCATCGATCAACTGCTGTTCTTGTTTACCCGGTACCTGCGCCAGGCTGGTCGCGGAAGGACGCAACGCAATGCGTGCCGGATCGTCAGAGTTGAGCAGATAGTTGCTGGCATCGCTCACGTGCCACTGCCCTTGTTTATCAATACCTAACAGCACAACGTCAAAGCGAGTCTTGTCGATGGCATCGACAATATTTTTTGCCGATTGCAATGACACTTCATGTTCCGCTGATTTACCACCAAATACGATTCCTACTCGCAACTTTGCCATCTTAAAAACCCATTCCTTGAATGCAAAGCACATACATTACCACGACAAAACGCAGGATTCCTCGGCTTCTGGCAGATTGTTTTGGTGGATTACCCGGGAATGAATACGCACAAATCTACAGGTCATGTTCGAAGCATAATCCCCTGCATACAATGTGGATTTGATGTGATGAATGTCACAAATATGATGAGCGGGGAGATAAAATACTAAACTGTGAAACATCGCACCTCTGGGCCCTCGTTTGAAGGCGTAATTTGTTAAGCTGCTCGCAGTTTTCAGCTAATTACCGTTATGAGTCCTTATGGAATCCTGGAGAGTTAACCTTATTTCCGTGTGGTTCGGTTGCTTTTTCACCGGCCTGGCGATCAGCCAAATCCTGCCTTTTCTACCGCTCTATATCTCCCAACTGGGCGTCACCTCGCACGAAGCGCTCTCAATGTGGTCCGGGTTAACGTTTAGCGTCACGTTTCTTATTTCTGCCATTGTTTCACCGATGTGGGGCAGTTTAGCTGACCGTAAAGGGCGTAAGCTGATGCTGTTACGGGCCTCGCTGGGTATGGCAATTGCCATTTTGCTGCAGGCATTTGCAACGAACGTCTGGCAGCTTTTTCTGCTGCGAGGAGTGATGGGGTTAACATCGGGATATATTCCTAATGCGATGGCGTTGGTGGCGTCGCAAGTCCCGCGCGAGCGTAGTGGTTGGGCGTTGAGTACGCTCTCAACGGCGCAAATTAGTGGGGTGATTGGCGGGCCGCTGATGGGCGGTTTTATTGCTGACCATGTTGGCTTACGTGCAGTATTTTGCATTACCGCCGCGCTGTTGGTGGTGAGTTTTTTGGTCACACTGTTCTTAATTAAAGAGGGTGTCCGTCCGACGATTAAAAAAAGCGAGCGTTTAAGCGGAAAAGCTGTTTTTGCTTCGTTACCGTATCCAGCGCTGGTTATTAGCCTGTTTTTTACCACCATGGTGATTCAACTGTGTAACGGCTCTATTGGCCCCATTTTGGTGCTGTTTATCAAATCGATGGTGCCAGATAGCTCAAATATTGCTTTTCTTAGCGGGCTGATTGCCTCGGTTCCCGGCATATCCGCTTTGATTTCAGCGCCACGTCTTGGCAAGTTGGGTGACAGAATTGGTACTGAACGGATTCTAATGGCAACGCTTATCTTCGCCGTGGTGCTGTTTTTCGCCATGTCATGGGTTACCACTCCGTTGCAGTTAGGGATATTACGTTTTCTGCTCGGCTTTGCCGATGGTGCAATGCTGCCTGCGGTGCAAACGCTATTAGTGAAATACTCCAGTGAGCAGATTACCGGGCGCATCTTTGGGTATAATCAGTCGTTTATGTATCTTGGAAACGTCGCTGGGCCCTTGATGGGCGCAACCGTATCGGCAATGGCGGGTTTCCGCTGGGTCTTTATTGCTACCGCGAGCATTGTGCTTATTAACATCTGGCAACTGGCTATCGCGTTGCGACGCCGGCGTCTCGCTCGCTGAATAGCGGATTAACAACGCGGGTTGCCAGCGTTGTTAATCCATAATTGAAGATTATATATCAGGGTGACTATTAATCTCCTTACCCTTTTATATTGAATTATTCTGCAGTAAGCGTCATTCCCCCTTATTTTGTGTTGTGATTGTTTTCGCAAAACGTTTTATTTCTGCAATAAATACAACTTTCATCCTCTAGGAAGTTGTGAGTCTTAGTGATAACGTGGCCTTTATTTGGTTAAGGGAATACGAAAATGAAAAATCTCATCACTGAGTTGTTACTTAAGCTCGCCCAAAAAGAAGAAGAGTCGCAAGACCTGGCCGCGCAAGTCGCAACGTTGGAGCGGGTCATCATGGAAATGCTGCGCAACATGGCAATAAATGAGCAGCAAACGCTGATTCGTCAAATAGAAGATGCGCTGGCAGGGGTAAGTCAAATGCCCGCATTTCTAACGACTATGCAAAGTGCTGGCGAGAACCTACCCAAAACGTGTTGAGATATCTGCAGTTACTTATCCACGAATTATCATAAAAGTGTCACATCAAATACTTATAGTCGCTTTGTTTTAATTTTACCGTATTTGTACATGGAGAAAATAAAGTGAAACAAAGCGCACTCGCTATTGCCCTGTTACCCTTGCTGTTTACCCCGGTTATTAATGCAGAAACATCTACCGTAGTGGCTATGGATAATCGTGCCGCACAGGGAGATATCACCACACCGGGTGGCGCGCGTCGATTAACGACTGATCAAACGGCAGCACTACGAGATTCTTTGAGCGATAAACCAGCCAAAAATATTATTTTATTGATCGGTGATGGTATGGGAGACTCGGAAATTACCGCTGCGCGAAATTATGCTGAAGGCGCGGGTGGTTTTTTTAAAGGTATTGATGCGTTACCTCTGACCGGACAATACACGCACTACGCGTTGGATAAAAAAACGGGTAAACCTGACTATGTGACCGATTCTGCAGCCTCTGCGACGGCATGGACGACCGGGGTTAAAACATATAACGGTGCGCTGGGCGTTGATATTCACGAAAAAGATCACGCTACTATTCTGGAAATGGCCAAAGCTGCCGGTCTGGCGACAGGCAACGTATCCACTGCTGAATTGCAGGATGCCACCCCGGCCGCGCTGGTTGCACATGTGACGTCGCGTAAATGTTATGGTCCGAGCGTCACCGCTGAGAAATGCCCGACGAATGCGCTGGAAAAAGGCGGAAAAGGGTCAATCACCGAACAATTATTGAATGCCCGCGCTGATGTTACGCTGGGTGGCGGGGCAAAAACCTTTGCTGAGACCGCTGCAGCGGGCGAGTGGCAGGGTAAAACGCTGCGTGAGCAGGCTCAGGCCCGTGGTTATCAGATGGTCAGTGATACCGCGACGCTTGCAGCCATTACCGAAGCGAATCAGGATAAACCGCTGTTAGGCTTGTTCTCTGACGGCAACATGCCGGTACGCTGGGAAGGGCCAAAAGCGTCTTACCACGGTAACCTTGATAAGCCAGCCGTGACCTGTACGCCAAATCCAAAACGTAACGACACGGTACCAACGCTTGCGCAGATGACGGATAAAGCGATTGAGCTATTAAGCAAGAATGAAAAAGGCTTTTTCCTGCAGGTAGAAGGCGCGTCCATCGATAAGCAGGATCACGCCGCAAACCCGTGTGGTCAGATTGGTGAAACGGTCGATCTGGATGAAGCCGTGCAGCGCGCGCTGGCTTTCGCGAAGAAAGACGGCAATACGCTGGTCGTCGTGACTGCTGACCACGCGCATGCCAGCCAGATTGTTGCGCCAGACACCAAAGCCCCTGGCCTGACTCAGGCGCTGAATACCAAAGATGGCGCGGTGATGGTTATCAGCTATGGCAACTCGGAAGAGGAATCACAGGAGCATACCGGCAGCCAGTTGCGTATTGCCGCCTATGGCCCGCATGCGGCGAATGTGGTCGGCCTGACCGATCAGACCGACCTGTTTTACACCATGAAAGCGGCGTTAGGGCTGAAGTAACCGGCTATTTGGTCACTTAATTTTAATTATGAGGTGGCTATTTTTGCGTCAGCAACCAGACTTACTACACGTCATCCTTCAGGCAGCCAACATCGAGGTCGCTTGAAAGGTGACGTGTAGAGTGAATACTCACAACAGGATGGTGCTATGAAAATAACATTGCTCGTTACCCTATTGTTTGGCCTGGTTTTCTTAACTACTGTCGGCGCTGCCGAGAAGACGCTAACCCCGCAACAACAGCGTATGACCACCTGCAACCAGCAGGCGACGGCGCAGACCTTAAAAGGGGATGCCCGGAAGACATATATGAGTGATTGCCTGAAAAACAGTAAGTCTGCGCCTGATGAAAAGAGTCTGACGCCGCAGCAGCAGAAAATGCGTGAATGCAATGTTCAGGCAACAGAGCAGTCGCTGAAAGGCGACGATCGTAAAAAATTTATGAGCGCTTGCCTGAAAAAAGCTGCGTAATACATACGGGTGAGCGGATAAAATCGCTCACCCGAAATATCATACTTCCGCCGCCAGACCCCTTTCTATAATTTGGGAAATTTGTTTCAGAATATTCCCAAATACGATGAATGATGAAAACTTTTATCAAAAGAAGGCCGCACCGAATGAAGCATTTATATCGCTTCATCAAAACGACCACCAACGTTCCGGTCTGCGATTTGCCCGACGGATAAGGCTGCCTCGCGCAGTCGGGCTGGGGGGAATGTTTTTCCCCATCGCGTCGGTATTAGTCTCGCAACCTATAACCGGAGGTTGGTGGCTATTACTGGTGGGGTGGGCGTTTGTCTGGCCACACCTGGCGTGGCAATTGGCGAGCAAAGCGGAAGATCCGCTGTACAGTGAATTTACGAATATTAAAGCCGATGCGATCCTCGCTGGCATGTGGATGGGGATCATGGGGGCAAACCTGCTGCCATCCACGGCGCTGCTGATGATTATCTGCATCAACCTGATGGGCGCAGGTGGGGTGCGATTATTCATCGCTGGCGTCGTGTTGATGGTGGTTTCATGTCTGGTGACGCTACAGTTAACGGATATTCCGGTCGTGTTTAGCAGTTCGCAACTGAGCGTGTTGTTGTCGCTGCCGGTACTGGTGATTTATCCGCTACTGTTTGCCTGGGTTAGCTACCAGACGGTGATCAAATTGGCGGAGCATAAACGCCGCCTGCAGGTAATGAGTACGCGGGATGGAATGACCGGAGTTTATAATCGGCGCCATTGGGAGCTACTGCTGCGCAATGAATTTGATAATTGCCGTCGTCAACAACGTGATGCCACTCTGCTTATTATCGATATCGACCATTTTAAGAGCATCAATGATACCTGGGGTCATGACGTTGGGGATCAGGCGATTGTTGCGCTGACGCGTCAGTTGCAAATGACGCTGCGCGGCAGTGATGTGATTGGGCGTTTTGGTGGTGATGAGTTTGCGGTAATTATGTGCGGTACACCTGCAACCAGCGCAATCGCAGCGATGTCGCGCGTCCATGAACGACTTAGCCAGTTACGCTTGTCCTGTGCTCCGCAAGTAGCCCTGCGGATTAGCGTCGGTGTTGCTCCGCTGACTTCTGAAACAGAGCACTATCGGGAATGGTTGAAGTCAGCGGATATGGCGCTTTACAAAGCAAAGAATGCCGGACGTAACCGTACTGAAGCGGCGGCCTGACGTCCGACTTGCACTCAGGATTTGCTGAGTTTCTCTGATTGTTCCATGCACTTAACCATCGCTTCGATGACTGACGAACGGAAGCCGCGTTCTTCGAGGACGCGCACTGCCTCAATGGTGGTTCCACCTGGTGAGCACACCATATCTTTCAGTTCTCCGGGATGTTTACCCGTTTCCAGTACCATCTTCGCCGATCCCATGACCGCCTGTGCCGCGAATTTATATGCTTGTGCGCGTGGCATGCCGCCCTGAACGGCGGCATCCGCCATGGCTTCGATAAACATAAACACATAGGCCGGGGCTGAACCACTGACGCCAACGACCGGGTGAATCATCGATTCTGCGATGACTTCGGCTTCGCCAAAGCAGCGGAAAATATTCAACACATCAGCAGTATCTTCCGGTGTCACCAGCGCATTTGGGGTGACGGAAGTCATTCCTGCATTGACCAGTGACGGCGTGTTAGGCATTGCGCGGATAATTTTACGGTCATGACCCAGTGCGCGGGCGAGTTGATCGAGGGTGACGCCCGCGGCAATGGATACCACCAGAGAATCTTTGTTCAGACTGGAGGTGATTTCACTCAGCACCTTAATCATGATACCAGGCTTCACGGCGCCAAAGACAATATCTGCGATCTGCGCGACTTCTTGCGCAGACTGCGCCGCATTTATGCCGTACTGATCGTGCAGTGCTGCGACTTTATCGGGAGAGGGGGTATAGACCCAGATTTGTCCGGGGAGTACCTGGCCGCTGGCGATCAGGCCGCCAAGAATTGCTTTACCCATATTTCCGCAGCCGATAAAACCAATTTTCTTGTCCATCTTGTCACTCCCTATGCGTGATATTCATTGTTTTATACCCGTCATCCTTCAAGTAACTTGAATTAGTTAGGGTAAATCTGGGAAAGCTAAGCTTAGCGCGGAATGAAGGCGTTCAGAAGGAGAAACAGCGCTTTGCCTGAAAGTAAAAGCACGAGACAATGTGCAATTGCACATGTGTCTGGAGGTGTTATGACGATTTGGGTGGATGCGGATGCGTGTCCGAATGTGATTAAAGAAATTTTATATCGGGCTTCCGAGCGGATGCAGATGCCGCTCATTTTGGTCGCAAATCAGAGTTTGCGCGTTCCGCCTTCGCGTTTTATCCGCACCTTACGTGTTCCGGCCGGGTTTGATGTCGCCGATAACGAAATCGTGCGCCAGTGCAGCGCTGGAGACCTGGTGATCACGGCGGATATCCCGCTGGCTTCTGAAGTCATTGAAAAAGGCGCTGCGGCACTCAACCCACGCGGTGAACGCTATACCGAGGCGACAATCCGTGAACGTCTGACGATGCGTGATTTTATGGATACGCTGCGTGCCAGCGGGATCCAGACCGGAGGGCCTGATAGCCTTTCACCGCGTGACAGGCAACATTTTGCGGCTGAACTGGACAAATGGTGGCTGGAAGTTCAACGTAGAAAATAATGACTGTAATTTATTTTTTACACTTTCTTCGTGGTGAATTCTTGTTATAGTAGGGTTTAATCGATTTCATCGCCTTACTGGAACGTATTCTTTACGCTTTGGCGATGTACTAGTTTGATGGTATGATTATAACTTTAACAGCATCAGATCCCGCTTACCTGCGGTTCTCTGGGGAACTTCTGTGATGACACAACCGCTTTATCTTGTTGGCCCCCGGGGGTGTGGTAAGACGACAACCGGTATGGCACTGGCGAAAGCCATCGACTTTCAGTTCGTTGATACCGATCGTTGGTTGCAATCACACGTGCAGATGACCGTGGCTGAAATTGTTGAAAGAGAAGGATGGGAAGGTTTTCGCGCCCAGGAAACGACCGCCTTGCAGGCCGTTACGGCCCCCTCAACAGTCGTGGCGACCGGCGGCGGTATTATTCTTACTGAATATAATCGTCACTACATGCGTAGTCACGGCATGGTCATCTATTTAAGTGCACCAGTATCGGTACTGGTAAACCGCCTGGAAGTGGCGCCTGAGGAAGGATTGCGCCCGACCTTAACCGGTAAACCATTAACCGAAGAAGTGCAGGAAGTTCTTGAGCAGCGCGATGCACTGTATCGTGAAGCGGCACATTATATTGTTGATGCGACGAATGAACCTTCGCAGGTTGTGGCCGATATTCTTGCGATACTGTCGCAAGCCCGGTCACGACTACAGGGCGGAGCTTATTGTTAAGGGCTTCCCGATATAGACCAACCCTTCCACTCAATCCCGGGCGCGCAGACAAATTATCTGTCCTCTGTCGGAGCGTGCCTGTATCACAATTTTCGAACCTCCCGGTATACCGCGGAAATTGAAAGTTAAACGATAACAATATAATACTGGAATGATTTGGAATCTTTACACTATGCATCACCGATCTGCTGCTACGCTTTTGAGCATTTGTAGCGCAGGTCAGTACCCGGCATTTGTCCGGGAATTCACAGCAAAGTAAGAAGACGGTGGAGCAATAAATGAGTACGTCGTTGGCTATCCTCACGATTGGTGTTGTGCCGATATGTGAGGTATTACCGCTCCTGACGGAATATATTGAGGAACAACACATTACTCACCACAGCCTGCTGGGACAGATGCGGCGGGAAGATGTGATGGCCGAGTATGCGGTCTCGCCCGGCGAAGATGTGTTATTAACGCTGCTGAGCGATCATCAACTGGCTCATGTCTCGCGCCAGAAAGTCGAGCGCGATTTGCAAAGTATTGTTGAAGTGCTGGATAACCAGGGGTTTGACGTTATTTTGCTGATGAGCACGGCCTCAATTACCCGCCTGACGGCCCGCAATAGTATCCTGCTGGAGCCTTTACGAATAATTCCTCCCCTGGTGGCCTCAATTGTGGAAGGGCATCAGGTTGGGGTGATTGTGCCGGTCGCCGAATTGCTCCAGGCCCAGGAACAAAAGTGGCAGGTGCTACAGACGTCCCCCGTCTATGCCGTGGCAAACCCGATTCACGGTTCTGAACAACAGCTGATTGATGCAGGAAAAGATCTGCTTGAGCAAGGCGCGGATGTGATTATGCTGGATTGTTTGGGTTTTAACCAACGCCATCGTGATTTACTGCAAACGTCGCTGGATGTCCCGGTTCTTCTGTCTAACGTACTGATTGCCCGACTGGCATCCGAGTTGCTCGCTTAATTTTGCGTGACAGGTACAACATCAGGCCCCTATATTGGTTATCAACTTAATCACGAGATAGGGCCAGTTGTATGCTTCAAAGTAATGAATACTTTTCCGGCAAAGTAAAATCGATTGGTTTTACCAGCAGCAGTACTGGCCGCGCCAGCGTTGGCGTTATGGCGGAAGGTGAATACACCTTTGGTACAGCAGCACCTGAAGAGATGACGGTGGTAAGCGGTGCGTTAAATGTGTTACTGCCGGGGGAAACTGAGTGGAAAGTATATGCCGCAGGGGATGTGTTTAACGTACCGGGCAACAGCGAATTTCATCTGCAAGTGGCAGAGCCAACATCCTACCTTTGCCGTTATCTGTAATTGTTTAGTGCCTGATAATACTCACTTATCTGGCCTACAATATGCGTAGGCCAGATAAGTCGCAAGGGTGACATCTGGCAAAACAAAGCCACTCAGCGCTGTGCTTCGCCGCCTAATCCTTCCACCAGGCTTTTAATCAACGCGGCCAGTTCACCCGTCATCAGGATGAAATCGGCATCAAAACGTTGAGCATAGTCTTCACGGTCGATGTCTTCATTCTGATCGCGTAGTTCATCGCTGAACTTCAGACGCTTAATGGAACCGTCGTCGCACATGACAAACTGAATACGCTGCTGCCAGTCGAGAGCCAGCTTGGTGACCAGTTTGCCTGCTTCGATGTGTACGGCAATTTCATCGCAAACCAGATCCTGTTTCTTCGCGCGGATCACGCCGCCATCTTCCAGCATCGCTTTCAGTTCGGCTTCATCCAGTAACTGGAAACCTTGCGCCGTCGTGCCGGAACGGACCCATTCGGTCAGCGTCAGTTCGATTGGGTTTTCCATCGTCAGCGGGACAACCGGCAGTGAACCGAGGCTTTTACGCAGCAGAGCCAGCGTGTCCTCTGCTTTCTTTGCGCTTGCACAGTCGACAATGATCAGGTCATTGACGGTGTCGATCCACATCATTGTCTGGCTGAAGCGGCTAAAGGCGCGCGGCAGCAATGAGTGCAACACTTCATCTTTCAGCGAGTCTTTTTCGGTCTTTTTGAGCTTGCGACCCTGCTCAGCTTCCAGTTTGACTATTTTTGCTTCCAGCGCCTGTTTGATAACCGGCGACGGCAGAATTTTTTCTTCTTTGCGGGCGCAGATAATAATTTGGCCATTGGCGGTATGCGTTAATGCATCGCTGTGCGATCCCATCGGCGGAACCCAGCCCATTTTTGCCATATCCTGGCTACCGCAAGGGGTGAACGTCATTGATGCCAGCTGTTTTTCCATCTCTTCGGCACGCAAAGAAACATCGCGGCTAAGACGGTAAACCATTAAATTTTTGAACCACAGCATGATAATTTCCACGGCCTTGTCGTTAAATCCAGCGGGCATGATAGCGAATTGTCGCTATGCTTGCATTGTTAATCGGGAAGAGGAGTAAACCGTGCGTATTGGTATCGATTTAGGCGGTACGAAAACGGAAGTTATCGCGCTTGGCGATGCGGGTGAACAGCTTTTTCGCTATCGCCTGCCGACGCCGCGTGATGATTATCGACAAACCATAGAAACCATCGCCGCGCTGGTGGAGATGGCGGAAAAAGACACCGGGCAGGCGGGAACTGTGGGGATAGGGATCCCCGGATCGCTGTCGCCCTATACCGGGGTGGTGAAAAATGCCAACTCGACCTGGCTCAATGGACAACCCTTTGACAAAGACCTGAGTACGCGACTGAACCGTGAAGTCCGCCTGGCAAACGATGCTAACTGCCTGGCGGTGTCTGAAGCGGTCGATGGCGCAGCAGCGGGGGCGCAGACCGTGTTTGCGGTGATAATTGGTACCGGCTGTGGTTCCGGCGTGGCGCTCAATGGTCGGGTGCATACCGGTGGTAATGGCACGGCGGGCGAGTGGGGGCATAATCCGCTGCCGTGGATGGATGATGATGAGTTGCGCTATCGGCAAGAGGTACCTTGCTATTGCGGTAAACAAGGCTGTATTGAAACCTTTATCTCAGGGACCGGTTTTGCTACTGATTATCATCGTCTGAGTGGGAACCCGCTAAAAGGCAGTGAAATTATCCGTCTGGTTAACGAACAGGATGCGCTGGCGGAACAGGCGCTGAGCCGATATGAATTACGCCTGGCAAAATCGTTAGCGCATGTGGTGAATATTCTCGACCCGGATGTGATTGTGCTGGGCGGGGGAATGAGCAATGTCGACAGGCTGTACCAAAACGTTCCGTCACTGATTAAGCAGTTTGTTTTTGGTGGTGAGTGTGAAACGCCTCTGCGCAAGGCGTTACACGGTGACTCCAGTGGCGTGCGCGGCGCGGCCTGGCTGTGGCCGCAGGCATAAACTTTTACGTCGCGGGTGCAACGTGTTGCACACCGCGCTTCAGACGACCATAGATCAGCAGTGATGACATCGCGGAAAAAGACAGTAGCGCCGCAGGGATCGTTACGTAGTTGTAGGCAAAGCCCAGCGTCAACATTAAGCCGCCGAAGTAAGCGCCAATTGCGCTACCCAGATTAAAGGCCATTTGCCCTCCGGCCGCTCCCAGCAGTTCACCGCCCTTCGCGTTTTGCAGCAGTAAAATTTGCAGCGGTGCTGATAGCGCAAATAGCCCTGCACAGCAAATAAAGGCGAACGTCAGCGATGCGGCTTTGATGCCGCCGAATGCAAACAGCAGCAGCAGGGCCACGACAATCACAAAATCGGTTACTATCGCAATGCGTAGCGGCGTGTAGCGACCAGACAGTCGTCCGCTCATCAGGTTGCCCAACACCATCCCCAGCCCAACCAGCATCATGATGAAAGTCATCAGCGCTGCGGAGAATCCCGAGATGTACATCATGTAGGGTTTTACGTAGCTGAACCAGGCAAAAACACCGGCGTTCCCAAACATGGTGGCGGAGAAAATGAGCCACGGTTCGGGACTTTTCAGAAAGTGAAATTGCTCACGTAGTCCGCCTTTTGCTTCGTCGCGGAGGTTGGGTACCCAAAAGATAACCGACAGAATAACGGCGATGTTAAACACGGCAATCAGCAGAAACGTGTAGCGCCAGCTAAATGTCTGACTCAGCCAGGTGCCAACAGGGATGCCAATCAGATTGGCGACGGTCATGCCGGAAATCATACCCGCTACGGCGGCGGTGACTTTACCAGGACGCGCCAGCTTTGACAGGATAATCGCGCCGACGCCAAAAAATGCCCCGTGTGGAAAACCGGAGATTAGCCGGCCTACCGCCAGCATGAACAAGGAGGAGGAGAAGGTGAAGATAGCGTTCCCGGCTACACACAGTGTGACCAGAAACAGCAGAATATGTTTGAGGGAAAAACGATTGGAAAACACGGCGATAATGGGGGCGCCGATGACAACGCCAAAGGCGTAAAACGAAATCATATGGCCAGCATCGGGGATGGAAATGCCCACGTCACGTGCCAGTTCGGTTAATACGCCCATCATGCCAAACTCGGCCATGCCCAGCCCAAACGTCCCGAGGGCTAAAGAGAAAATGACTTTTTTCATACTACCTGCCAACAATAAAGACGCAGGATATGCGCCACAGCGCCGAATGCTCGCCGCCAATAAAGGGATAGCTTGCGGATAAGAAAGAGAGATTGCCATTTCATATCCGTCTTTGTGTATTCACGATCGTGCTATGTATTATGCCGGATGGTGCTTGCGCTTATCCGGCCTGCGAAATCGCACCCACTGGTCGATTACTCCACCGCAAACATCTTGTCGAGTTTGCTGTAACCTAATCCATTGATTTTTTTAACCTTGATCTGCACGGGAATACGTTCTTTCATCGCTTCGACGTGGCTTATCACACCAATGGTCTTGCCCGTGGCGTTCAGGGCGTCCAGCGCGTCGAGGGCGGTATCCAGCGTTTCGCTATCCAGCGTACCGAAGCCTTCATCGAGGAACAGGGAGTCAATGCGTGTTTTGTGACTGACCAGATCGGACAACGCCAGCGCCAGCGCCAGACTCACGAGGAAGCTCTCGCCGCCGGATAGCGTGCGGGTATCACGTACGGCATCGGCCTGCCAGGTGTCCACCACTTCAAGTTCCAGCGCCTCACTGGCCTTGCGTTGCAACAGATAGCGACCGTGCAGGCGGGTCAGCTGATTGTTGGCCAACCAGACAAGGTTATCCAGCGTCAGTCCCTGGGCAAATTTGCGGAATTTATCACCTTCTTTCGAGCCGATCAGCGCATTCAGATAGCCCCAGTCTTCGACCTGCTGTGAGGCCTTTTCAATCTCTTGCATCAGGGTCTGCTGTTGCTGCCGGTTTTCGGCATCCTGCCGGAGCTGCTGGCGAATTTCGCCCTGGCGCGTGGTGTTATCCCGCAGTTGTTGCGTGAGCAGTGCCAGTGCATCGCGAAGATATTCCACGGTGAGTGTGAGATCCGCGCCAGCAGGCGGTTGCTGCTGATGCGTTGCCAGCGCCTGCTGAGCCTGGTTAAGCAGTGTTTGCGCCTGTTGTCGCTGGCCTTCCAGCGACTGCTTAAGCTGCTCAAGATGGTTAAATGCCTCTTCATCCAGCAGGGCAGCAAGGAAGGCGTCGCGATCGTCAAAAACACTGGCCTGCAATGCGCTATCAAATTGTGCCTGTATCTCAATTGCGCGTTGAGCTTCCTGGGCTTCCTGTTGTTGCAGCGACTGCCACTGGCCCTGTAATGAGAGGCAGTCGTCGTGCACCTGCCGCCAGTTTTCCAGCGCCAGGCTTTCTGTCGTTTCTTCCTTCGTGCCGGTTTCGGGCAATGTTTCCAGCAATGGCGCAAGCTGTGCCATTTTCGCCTGGAGCTCGGTCAGTTCATTCTGACGACGCTGCCACATCTGCGCTTCGCCCGCACGTGCGTTAAGCCAGGCGGTGATATCGTCATCGGCAGGAAGCGACAGACCGTAGCGGGTTAATTCAGCGAGAAGCGTAGTCTGCCGCTTTTCAATATGCCGCTGAAGCTGGGTTATCTGTTCGGAATGCGCAGTAATTTGAGCCTGCAGGGCATGACGCAGGCTCAACTGGTGAAGCTGTTGTTCGTGTTCCTCCTGGGCTGCAAGCCAGGGGGCGATATCATCCTGCGGTTGTAACGTTATGTTCAGACGGGTAGTCAGCGCCTGCCACTCTTTAGTAAGTGCTTGCTCCTCCTGAGAAAGCGTCTGTACCTCGCGTTCATCGCGCTGTAACTGTTGGGTTATCGCGTCGAGCTGTCCGCGTAGCGTTGACCCCTCATCGGCCAGCGTTTTGACCTCTTTTTCTAATGCATCCCGTCGCGCCTGATTGACGCTGAGTTCGAGTGTCTGATAGTGCTCAATGGCCGGATGCGTCGTGGAGCCACAAAGTGGACAAGGCTGTCCGGATTGCAGTAAAGCACGCTGGCTTTCCAGATCTTTAATCCGTGCTTCCTGCTCGCAGAGCGTTTTTACATCGGTCAGATGCTGATTTTTATCTTTATAACGCTGACGTTTTTCTGCCAGGGCCGCGTTGCGTTGAGCTTGCTCCTGCTGCCGCTGCTGAATTGTGCTGCGTAGCTGTACCAGCTGTTTTTGTTTCGGCGCAATTTGTCCATGCAGATTACTCAGTTGCTGGCGTAATGGACGCCACTGTGAGTGCTGCGCCAGTGCTACCGTGACCTCCTGCGCGTTAAGGGCCAACGAGGGAAGCGGCAGTGCATCCAGCTTGCGTACGTCGCTGTCGCGTAGTTTTTGCCACTGATGTAGCTGGTCGTTAGCGTCAGATTGCTGTGCCAATAGCGCTTTCCATCCTGCCAGTTCGCTGCTCCATAAGCGGAAACGGTCATGTTCGTTCAGCCAGTCGGTTAGCGTCTGCTGTTCGGTGAGCAAGGTCACCGACTGTTTTTGTGCCTGCTGACGGATGCGCCCACGCAGCGTTAAGCTGCTTTGTAAGCGAGCATTCACTTCCTGAATATTCTGTCGTGTTCGGCTAAGCGTGGCGGATTGTTCCTGAATTCGCTCCCAGTGCGGGCGTAACGCTCTGGCGGGATGTGCCAGGCTGAGTGTCGCCAACTGCGGCTGTGCTTTTTCTTGTGCCTCTTTTGCGGTTTGTAATGCTTGCTGGTGGCGGCGTATTTCTGCCTGCAGCTCATTTTGTCGGGTGAGCCAATTAAGATGCTGTTGCTGGATTTGCTGACGGGTAAGATGCTGTTTCTCTTCGTCAGTAAGTACCTGCAAACTTTCTGTCAGGGACTGCACCTGCTCTGTGGCGAGCAGGGCAACACCGCTGGCCTGCGCCTGTAGCTTTTCCAGCGCAGTGCGCGCCGCTTTATGTTTTTCGAACACCATGGCGGAGATTTGTCCATAAATCTCGGTCCCCGTCAGTTCTTCCAATAGTTCGGCGCGTTCTTTCGGTTTGGCATTGAGAAAAGCAGCGAACTGTCCCTGAGACAGCAGCATAGAACGGGTAAAGCGTCCGTAGTCCAGCCCGGTAAGTTCGGCAGTGATTTCCAGCTTGTCTTTAACTTTATCGGCGAGAATTTTGCCATCGGCGCAGCGAGCCAGTTCGACACGCGGAACCTGCAGATTACCTTCTGGTTGATTGCGCGCGCGGTTCTGACTCCAGAATGCGCGATAGGCTTCGCCTCTGACCTCGAATTCAACTTCGGCAAGACATTCCGCCGTGTCACGAGTCATCAGGTCATTTTGCGACTGCGATACGGTATTGAGTCGTGGTGTTTCGTGGTACAGCGCGAGGCAAATGGCGTCCAGCAGGGTGGTCTTCCCGGCACCGGTTGGACCGGTGATGGCAAACAGCCCGTTGCTGGCAAAAGGCTCTGCCGTGAAATCAACTTTCCATTCCCCTTTCAGGGAGTTGAGGTTTTTCAGACGCAGGCTGAGAATTTTCATGCTTCGGTCTCCCCGGCGAGCGTGTGTAAGGTCGTGTTAAACAGGTGATTCAGGCGCTCACGCTGTGGATCGTCGAGTTCTTCCAGCGCCAGACGGCGGTCAAATACCTCTGTCACGCTCAATTCACTCAACGTTTCACGTCGTTCATTGGCCATGATGCGCTCGCGTTGTTCACGGCTACGACGCACCAATAAGACTTCTACCGGTAAATCCTCGGTCAGGGCCTGGATTTTGCGCTGCATATCGTGCAGATAGTCATCGGTTGCGATTTCTATATCTAACCACACCGGCGGTTCCTGTTGCGTGTCACGCCATTGTTCCAGCTGTGCGCTAATCGTCGCTATATCGCCTTTCAACACGGCAAGCTGTTGGGTTACTGGCACGATGAGGTTTTCAACGGCGCTCAGCTTACCGTTTTCAAAGCTCACCAGGTGGACGCATTTGCTTTTGCCGCACTCGTCAAAACTGAGTGCAATTGGGGAGCCGCAATAGCGAATATGTTCTGTACCGCCGATGACCTGTGCCCGGTGAATATGTCCCAGCGCGATGTAATCCGCTGGTGGGAAATTTTGTGCCGGAAAAGCATCCAGCGTCCCAATATAAATATCACGTACGGCGTCACTTTTACTGGCACCGACGGTGGTCAGATGTCCTGTCGCAATAATCGGCAGATTCTGGTCGCCACGCAGCACGCAGGCGTCCTGATATTGCTGTTGGTAATAGTCGGTGATTGCACCTAATACATGCTGCTGTTTTTCGTGACCGGTTAGCCCCGCCTGGCTGGTAATGATGTCACGTGGGCGTAAAAAAGGAACCGGACAGAGGATCGCGCCCGGCATGCCGTCGCGTTGAAGTAGCACTTGCGGTGCATGGCCCGCGCTGGCCACGACGGTGGTGTTGAGGAACGCCAGAATATCGCGGGATTCATTGAGTGTGGCAACGGAGTCATGGTTTCCTGCCAGCACGACCAGATGACAGCCTGTTTGCTGTAGATTGACAACAAAACGGTTATAGAGCTCGCGGGCGTAGCTTGGCGGTGAACCGGTATCAAAAATATCACCTGCCACAATAATGGCATCCACCTGATGGGATTGTGCCGTTTCCAGCAGCCAGTCGAGAAAGGCCTTATGTTCAGCGGCGCGGCTCTTGCTGTAGAAATTTTGGCCCAGATGCCAGTCAGACGTGTGGAGGATGCGCATAAGAGTTCCATGACAAAAAAACGATGGCGGAGATTATAACCTTGCAAGGGCGGTAATATCTTGTTTCCGGGCTGTCATAATTCGCCTGGCTGCGTTAAACCTGGACTATCTTTTCATAAATCTGTCATAAAAGTGACGCATAATGCCACGGTATTGATGGCAAACGATTTAATTATAAACAGGGCAAATCATGGCGAGACGTATTCTGGTCGTAGAAGATGAAGCTCCAATTCGTGAAATGGTCTGCTTCGTGCTCGAGCAAAACGGTTTTCAACCCGTAGAAGCCGAAGACTATGACAGTGCTGTGAACCAACTTAATGAACCCTGGCCGGATCTTGTCCTGCTTGACTGGATGCTTCCCGGCGGCTCGGGTCTACAGTTTATTAAACACCTCAAGCGGGAAGCGATGACGCGGGATATCCCCGTGATGATGCTGACGGCGCGCGGTGAAGAAGAAGACCGTGTGCGGGGGCTGGAAACCGGCGCGGATGACTATATTACTAAGCCGTTCTCTCCGAAGGAGCTGGTGGCGCGTATTAAAGCCGTATTACGACGTATTTCCCCCATGGCGGTGGAAGAGATTATCGAGATGCAGGGGCTGAGTCTTGACCCTACCTCGCACCGTGTGATGACCGGTGAGGACCCGCTGGATATGGGACCTACCGAATTCAAATTGCTCCATTTCTTTATGACCCATCCTGAGCGTGTCTACAGCCGCGAGCAATTACTCAATCATGTGTGGGGAACCAACGTATATGTAGAGGACCGGACGGTCGATGTGCATATTCGTCGGTTGCGTAAAGCGTTGGAGCATAGTGGACACGATCGTATGGTGCAGACGGTACGCGGGACGGGATATCGCTTTTCGACTCGCTTCTGACTGCAGGTAATAAGAGCCTGAGGGATTAGGCTGTAAATGGAGTATGACGTTTGCTTGAACGATTGTCATGGAAAAGGCTGGTACTGGAGCTGATCCTCTGCTGCATACCGGCTTTTATCCTTAGCGCTTTTTTGGGTTATCTACCCTGGTTTTTACTGGCGTCGGTAACGGGCCTGCTTATTTGGCATTTCTGGAATTTATTGCGTTTGTCCTGGTGGCTGTGGGTCGACAGGAGTATGACGCCTCCACCGGGTCGTGGCAGTTGGGAGCCACTGCTCTACGGCCTGCATCAAATGCAGTTGCGTAACAAAAAGCGCCGTCGCGAATTGGGTAACCTGATTAAACGTTTTCGCAGCGGTGCCGAATCACTGCCCGACGCAGTGGTGCTGACCACTGAAGAAGGCGGGATTTTCTGGTGTAACGGACTGGCACAGCAGGTTTTAGGATTACGCTGGCCGGATGATAGCGGGCAAAACATTCTTAACCTGCTGCGCTATCCGGAATTTACGCTGTATCTGAAAACACGCGACTTTAGTCGGCCAATTAATCTGGTACTCAACACCGGACGGCATCTGGAAATTCGTGTAATGCCCTACACCGATAAGCAATTGCTGATGGTGGCGCGTGATGTTACGCAAATGCACCAGCTGGAAGGTTCCCGACGTAATTTTTTCGCCAACGCCAGCCATGAGCTGCGCACACCGCTGACGGTGTTGCAAGGTTATCTGGAGATGATGCAGGAGCATCCGCTGGAAGGGACGACGCGAGAAAAAGCGCTGCATACCATGCGTGAGCAAACCTACCGTATGGAAGGGCTGGTGAAGCAGTTGCTGACACTGTCGAAAATTGAAGCTGCACCGACGATGATGCTCAATGAAAAGGTGGATGTGCCGATGATGCTGCGCGTGGTTGAACACGAAGCACAAACGCTGAGCCAGCATAAACACTCCTTTACTTTTGATGTTGATAGCCAACTGAACGTGCGGGGCAACGAAGAACAACTGCGTAGCGCAATCTCAAACCTCGTGTATAACGCAGTGAATCACACGCCTGCGGGAACGCATATTACCGTACGCTGGCAGCATGTGGCGTCGGGAGCGGAGTTTAGCGTGGAAGATAACGGTCCGGGTATTGCTGCTGAGCATATTCCACGTCTGACTGAGCGTTTTTATCGTGTAGATAAAGCACGATCCCGACAAACGGGGGGGAGCGGATTAGGACTGGCGATTGTGAAGCATGCTCTGCATCATCACGACAGCCGTTTGAATATTGACAGCACCCCAGGCAAAGGAACACGTTTTAGTTTTGTGCTTGCGGAACGTTTAATTGCCAAAAATAACGGTTGAAACGTATTCGTAAGCTTATCTTTCCAAAAGCCAGCGTAAGCTGGCTTTTTTTGTTGTAGTCAATAAACAGATCCTGAATTTTACGACGTTTGATTGTTTTTTGTTCGCATGATTACCCATGTCTTTTTCCCGGGAATGGTGTTTTGTGCTGGCTCAATTTTTCATATCGCTATATTGTTCTGGTTTTTAGATCCCACCTTGCTTTAAAACGTTATAAGCGTTTAAATTGCGCATCAAATGCTGTCATACCGACTGCATTTACGCGGTAAATCGAAAAACTATTCTTCGCCGCGCCATGCAGGGAGAATTTCCCGCTGGAATTGCTTAAAAATTCCGCTGTATCATCCCGCGGGGAAAGGCAGAAAATTAAACGTTTTCAACACCACATCCACAGGCTGTAAGACTTTATGACCCATCAGTTAAAATCGCGCGATATTATCGCTCTGGGATTTATGACATTTGCACTGTTCGTTGGTGCAGGTAACATTATTTTCCCCCCAATGGTTGGTTTGCAGGCAGGCGAACACGTCTGGACTGCAGCCTTTGGCTTCCTGATTACCGCCGTTGGCCTTCCGGTACTTACCGTGGTCGCACTGGCGAAAGTAGGCGGCGGCGTGGACAGCCTGAGCACGCCTATCGGTAAAGTTGCCGGTCTGCTGCTGGCTACCGTCTGCTATCTGGCCGTGGGGCCATTATTCGCCACGCCGCGTACCGCAACGGTTTCGTTCGAAGTTGGGATTGCACCGCTGACCGGTGATTCCGCGCTGCCGCTGTTCATCTACAGCGTGGTGTACTTCGCGATTGTGATTCTGGTTTCACTGTACCCCGGCAAACTGCTGGATACCGTGGGCAACTTCCTTGCTCCGTTGAAAATTCTGGCACTGGTTGTGCTTTCCGTGGCGGCGATTGTCTGGCCCGCGGGTCCGATCAGCAATGCGATGGAAGCCTATCAAAACGCAGCATTCTCGAATGGCTTTGTGAACGGCTATCTGACGATGGATACGCTGGGTGCGATGGTCTTTGGTATTGTTATTGTGAACGCCGCTCGCTCGCGTGGCGTTACCGAAGCACGTCTGCTGACGCGTTATACCGTCTGGGCGGGTTTGATGGCGGGTATCGGCTTAACGTTGCTGTACCTCGCGTTGTTCCGTCTGGGTTCAGACAGTGCGACGCTGGTCGATCAATCTGCTAACGGTGCGGCAATTCTGCATGCGTATGTTCAGCACACCTTCGGTGGTGCAGGCAGCTTCCTGCTGGCGGCGTTGATTTTCATCGCTTGCCTAGTGACTGCGGTTGGCCTGACCTGTGCGTGCGCCGAGTTCTTCGCACAGTATGTTCCACTGTCTTATCGTACGCTGGTGTTTATCCTTGGCGGCTTCTCCATGGTGGTCTCTAACCTTGGCCTGAGCCATCTGATTCAGATCTCTATTCCAGTGCTGACGGCTATCTATCCGCCATGTATCGCACTGGTTGTATTAAGTTTTACCCGCTCATGGTGGCATAATTCTTCCCGCGTCATTGCACCTGCGATGTTTATCAGCCTGATTTTTGGTATCCTTGATGGCATTAAAGCTTCTGCAATTGGCGATGTCTTACCAGCCTGGACCCAGCGTTTACCGCTGGCAGAACAAGGGCTGGCGTGGTTGATGCCAACAGTCGTGATGGTGGTCCTGGCCGTTATCTGGGATCGCGCAGCGGGTCGACAAGTGACCTCCAGCGCACACTAATATCACTGACAATAAGTTTTAACCACGGGGCTATTAATATGGCCCCGTGGTTTTTTATTGTGTTAACAGGTTAGGAATCGATGGAAAGTAATAACAAGCTAAAGCGTGGGCTGAGCACCCGGCACATTCGCTTTATGGCACTAGGTTCAGCAATTGGTACCGGGTTGTTCTACGGTTCAGCCGATGCCATCAAAATGGCGGGGCCGAGCGTGTTGCTGGCCTATATTATCGGTGGCGTCGCGGCGTACATTATTATGCGTGCGCTGGGCGAAATGTCAGTCCATAACCCCGCAGCCAGCTCTTTCTCGCGCTATGCGCAGGAAAACCTCGGACCGTTGGCTGGCTACATTACCGGCTGGACCTACTGTTTTGAAATCCTGATTGTCGCCATTGCCGATGTGACAGCCTTCGGTATTTACATGGGCGTCTGGTTCCCGGCCGTACCGCACTGGATTTGGGTACTCAGTGTCGTGCTGATTATCTGCGCTATTAACCTGATGAGCGTGAAGGTGTTTGGTGAGCTGGAATTCTGGTTCTCGTTCTTCAAAGTTGCCACCATTATCATCATGATTGTTGCTGGTTTCGGCATTATCATTTGGGGGATTGGCAACGGCGGGCAACCGACCGGCATCCATAACCTGTGGAGTAACGGCGGGTTCTTTAGCAACGGCTGGCTCGGGATGGTGATGTCGCTGCAAATGGTGATGTTCGCCTACGGCGGGATTGAGATTATTGGTATTACCGCGGGTGAAGCAAAAGACCCGGAAAAATCTATTCCGCGCGCAATCAATTCTGTCCCCATGCGCATTCTGGTGTTTTATGTGGGGACGCTGTTCGTCATTATGTCTATCTACCCGTGGAACCAGGTCGGCACAGACGGCAGCCCGTTCGTCCTGACATTCCAGCACATGGGTATTACCTTTGCGGCGGGCATTCTCAACTTTGTGGTTCTGACTGCGTCGCTGTCAGCCATTAACTCTGATGTCTTCGGTGTAGGCCGTATGCTGCACGGTATGGCTGAGCAGGGTAGCGCACCAAAAATGTTTGCTAAAACCTCGCGCCGCGGCGTGCCGTGGGTAACAGTGATGGTGATGACGATTGCGCTGCTGTTTGCGGTATATCTAAACTACATCATGCCGGAAAATGTCTTCCTGGTGATCGCTTCGCTGGCAACGTTCGCCACGGTATGGGTGTGGATCATGATCCTGCTGTCGCAGATTGCCTTCCGTCGTCGTCTGCCGCCGGAAGAAGTCAAAGCGCTGACGTTTAAAGTGCCTGGCGGCGTGGTTACCACTATCGTGGGGCTGGTGTTCCTGGTCTTTATCATCGGGCTTATCGGCTACCATCCGGATACCCGTATTTCGCTGTATGTTGGCTTTGCGTGGATTATCCTGCTGCTGGCAGGTTGGGTATTCAAACGCCGCCGCGAGCGTCAACTGGCTGAAGTACAGTAATTTGTTTGCCGGGTAAGACAGTGTCGACACCCGGCAACATCTCCTCCCCCGAACTCCTCCCCCAATAAACGTTAAGATGATGAGTGATCCTGCACTTCGCTATGGCAAGGTGTCGTCATTATCATCAAAGGGGATACGTGATGTTGAACGCCTGGCACCTTCCGGTTGCCCCATTTGTGAAGCAAAACAAAGATCAACTGACGATTACGATATGGCTGGCAGGGGAAAATCCTCCTCAGCGCGTGACGCTTCGCGCTGAAAACGATAACGAAGAAATTTCCCTGTGCATGCACAAACAGCGCAGTCAACCGCACCCAGGTGTCACCGCATGGCGCGCGGCGCTCGATCTTACCAGCGGGCAGCCCCGTCGACGCTATAGCTTTAAATTGCTTTGGCTCGATCGCCAGTTGTGGTTCACCCCGCAGGGATTTAACCGCTTTCCGCCTGCGCGTCTGGAGCAGTTTGCTGTCGATGTACCGGACAACGGTCCGCAATGGGTGGCTGACCAGGTTTTCTATCAGATTTTCCCGGATCGCTTTGCCCGCAGCCAGTCGCGTGATGCGGGGCAGGATAACGTCTATTATCACCACGCCGCTGGGCAGGATATTGTGCGACGTGACTGGGATGAACCTCTCACTGCTCAGGCGGGTGGTTCGACGTTTTATGGCGGAGATTTGGACGGCATCAGCGAGAAACTGCCGTATCTGAAAACGTTAGGGGTAACGGCGCTGTACCTGAATCCGGTATTTACCGCACCAAGTGTACATAAATACGATACCGAAGATTATCGCCATGTTGATCCGCAGTTTGGCGGCGATCGGGCGTTGCTGCGTTTGCGGCAGAACACGCAACAGCAGGGGATGCGCCTGATTCTGACGGTGTTTTTAACCATAGCGGCGACTCACATGCCTGGTTTGACCGGCATCATCGCGGGACGGACGGAGCGTGCCATAATCCGGATTCCCCCTGGCGCGACTGGTACCATTTCTCTGATGAAGGGGTTGCGCTGGACTGGTTGGGGTACTCAAGCCTACCCAAACTGGACTTTTCCTCCGAAAGCCTGGTGAATGAAATTTATCGTGGCGAAGACAGTATTGTTCGCCACTGGCTAAAAGCACCGTGGAGTATGGACGGCTGGCGACTGGATGTCGTGCATATGCTGGGTGAGGCGGGTGGCGCACGTAACAACTTGCAGCATGTGGCCGGGATTACCCAGGCGGCGAAAGAAACGCAGTCAGAAGCGTATGTGGTGGGTGAGCATTTTGGCGATGCCCGTCAGTGGCTACAGGCTGATGCTGAAGATGCCGCCATGAACTATCGCGGCTTTACCTTTCCTGTCTGGGGCTTTCTCGCCAACACCGATATCTCTTACGATCCGCAGTTTATTGACGCCCAGACCTGTATGGCGTGGATGGATAACTACCGCGCGGGTCTTTCGCATCAGCAGCAGTTGCGCATGTTCAACCAGCTCGATAGTCACGATACCGCCCGCTTTAAATCATTGCTCGGAAAAGATGTCGCCCGCCTGCCATTAGCGGTGGTGTGGCTGTTCACGTGGCCTGGCGTTCCTTGTATTTACTACGGTGATGAAGTGGGGCTTGACGGGAATAACGATCCGTTTTGCCGCAAGACGTTCCCGTGGCAAAAGGAAAAACAGGATAGCGAGCTGCTGGCGTTATACCAACGGCTGGCAAAAATGCGTCACGGTAACCAGGCGTTACGCCATGGCGGTTGTCAGGTGATTTATGCCGAGGACAACGTGGTGGTGTTTGTGCGGGTACTGAACCGACAGCGCGTGCTGGTGGCGATCAATCGCGGTCACGCTTGTGAAGTCGTGCTGCCAGCCTCACCGTTGCTTGATGTCAGTCAATGGCAGCACAAAGAGGGCAAAGGCCAACTCGTCGATGATATCCTGATGCTGCCCGCAATATCGGCTTCAGTCTGGATGAGTCATTGATACAAAAGCGTAATTTCCTCACTGGCCAGCAGCGTTTCTCGCCACCAGCGCTGCGCCAGTCCTTCGCTACTATTGCGCCATGCCATATAGGCGACGTCTTTTTGGCGAAATGAGATAACCGTTTTTTCTACCAACTCGCCCGTTGCAAGCCATGGGCTGGCAATGTGGCGGGGGAGAAATCCGCAGCCCATTCCCGCCCGCAACAGCATCACCTTACTGTGGAAATCATCGACGCGAATTTGCGCCTGTTCATCCATCAGGTTGGTCTGTAACGGATGGCAAAAGCGAGCGCTGTCGCTGATAACAATTGCCCGGTGCAGGCACAATTGCTCATTCGTCAGGTCATCAGGCGCGCTCGCCAGCGGGTGTCCTGGGGCGACGACAAAGACATTGTCCAGCGTGCCGAGCATTTTGTAGGACCAGGCGGCGGATGTGGGCGGTTCATTAATTGCGCCGAGGATAATATCTGCCCCGTTGTGGGTCAGTTCCTCCCATGAACCCGCCAGCGTATGGTGGGTAAAGTTGAGACGGGTTTGTTTATTAAGCGCATGAAATTCATCAATAATGGGTAGCAATGTGGCAAAGGGGAAGGAGTCATCGAGCGCTATTGCCAGCTCCTTTTCCCAGCCGGAACTTAGCTGTATTGCTTGCTTTTCGAGATCTTTTGCCGCATTCAACAGTAGACGCCCCTTTTCCAGCATCATCCGTCCGGTGTCGGTGAATTTTGCCCGGTGTCCGGAACGGTCAAGCAATTCAATGTTCAGATCGCTTTCCAGCTTCTGAATCATATAGCTGAGTGCTGCAGGTGTTTTAAATAGCGATTCGGCCGCTGCGGCAAAAGAGCCGTGCTTGTCGAGTGCATCGAGGATCAGCAGAACATCCAGATTGAGGCGCATAAGCAGAAAATATCCTGATAATTAAACCCCTCTGTTGTACCGAAATGAGAAAAACAATACCAGTGAATAAATTAGATGAGTCATGCTCATTTTTTTGATGTTGTTTAGGATATATCGCAATACAGAATTAATAGTTTCACGGGATGGTAAGTTTTCTTTAATAACTCGTTAGAAATTTCCCGCTATACTCAACAAGCTTTCTGATTCAGGATCCTGCTACTGACGGCAGTTACAGGCTGTTACCTTTTAACTCATTGATTAAGAAGGTGTGCTATGTCTATCCGGGAACTGATTGACCCACAAAACTCAACGCTTATTTTTATTGATCATCAGCCACAAATGTCATTTGGCGTGGCGAATATTGACCGCCAGACGCTGAAAAATAATACCGTCGCATTAGCTAAAGCCGGGAAAATATTTAATGTCCCCGTCATTTATACATCAGTTGAAACCAAAAGCTTTAGTGGTTATATCTGGCCGGAATTATTAGCCGTGCATCCTGATGTGAAGCCCATTGAACGCACGTCGATGAACTCCTGGGAAGATGCCGCGTTTGTGAAAGCGGTGAAAGCGACCGGGCGTAAAAAACTGATTATCTCTGCGTTATGGACGGAAGTTTGTCTGACCTTCCCGGCGTTAATGGCGCTGGAAGAAGGTTATGAAGTGTATGTGGTGACCGACACTTCTGGCGGTACTTCTGTGGATGCCCATGAACGTTCTATTGACCGTATGGTGCAGGCGGGTGCCGTGCCGGTCACCTGGCAGCAGGTTTTGTTGGAGTATCAGCGTGACTGGTCACGTAAAGAAACCTACGACGCCGTCATGGATTTAGTGCGTGAACACAGCGGTGCTTACGGTATGGGTGTGGATTACGCGTATACCATGGTGCATGGCGCGCCTGAGCGCAAAGCCTAAATACACGTCATCCTTCATGTTGCCTCTTTGTTGGCTTCGTTTGCGTACCCCGGTCACTTACTTATGTAAGCTCCCGGGGATACACAACCTTGCCCCTCGATGCACCATGAATGATTTTGTGTATTGCTTCCGTGGCCTAAGCGGGCCTGTTTCCCTTCATCAAGGAACCCTTCATGGCGCAGAACAAACATGTGACGTTGGTAATTACTCACACCCTGCAGCCTGAACAGGCGCAGCGTTATGAGCAGTGGCTGGGGAAGATCATGCCGCTGGCCGCCGAGTTTCCCGGGCATCTTGGGGCGAATGTCATTCGACCCACAGATGGACAAAACCTGTGGAACATCATTATCCGTTTCGACAGCCTTGAGCATCTGTATAACTGGACTCAATCCGATACACGTCGGGAGCTGGTTGAGGAAATTGCACCGCTGCTGGCCGAAGGCGATAAAACAGAAGTGCGCACCGAAGCGGCCTTCTGGTTTACGCCGCCAGCCCCCCATGTACGCCAGCCCAAACGCTGGAAGCAGTTTTTGATAACGCTGCTGGTGATTTTCCCCAGTACCAACCTGGTGCCGTGGCTGACCGGTTTTCTGCTGCCTTCAATGAAAGGCTCGTTACTCCTGCATCTGATTAATGATGCCTGTGTGGTTGCGCTGGTGGTCTGGTTGTGGATGCCCATCGTAACCCGTCTGTTTGCCGGATGGCTGAAAAAAGCCTGACCGGTTTCTCAGGAGATTGTTATGCCTCAAACTGCCACACTGATTCTGACGCACGGAAAAATTCATACTCTCGAAAAGCAAAGCCCGCAGGTAGAGGCGGTGGCGATCGCCAACGGGAAGATCCTCGCAACGGGTAGTCACGATCGGGTAATGAGCTTTGCGACCGATGGTACGCAGATTGTCGATCTGCAGGGACACACCGTGATCCCGGGTTTAAATGATTCGCACCTGCACCTCATTCGCGGTGGGTTGAACTACAACCTGGAGCTGCGCTGGGAAGGGGTCCCGTCACTGGCGGACGCACTGCGTATGCTCAAAGAGCAGGCTGACCGCACGCCGTCTCCACAATGGGTGCGGGTGGTCGGCGGCTGGAGCGAGTTTCAGTTTGCCGAACGCCGTATGCCGACCCTGGAAGAGCTCAACGATGCTGCACCGGATACACCGGTATTTGTTTTGCACCTCTACGACCGGGCGTTGCTGAATCGCGCGGCGCTGAAAGCCGTTGGCTACACCAAAGCCACACCGGATCCGGCGGGGGGAGAGATTGTGCGTGACGGCAATGGTAATCCAACCGGAATGTTGATAGCCAAACCGAATGCCATGATCCTCTATTCGACGCTGGCGAAAGGGCCAAAACTCCCGCTGGAGATGCAGGTTAACTCGACCCGCCAATTTATGCGTGAGCTGAACCGCCTCGGGTTGACCAGCGCCATCGATGCCGGCGGCGGCTTCCAGAACTATCCGGAAGATTACGAGATCATCGAGCAACTGCACGCGAACCAGCAGATGACGGTGCGTATTGCGTATAACCTGTTTACCCAGCGTCCAAAGCAGGAGCTGGAGGATTTTGAGCGCTGGACGGATATGCTCAAACCCGGGCAGGGAACCGACTTCTATCGTGCTAACGGGGCGGGGGAAATGTTGGTATTTTCGGCGGCAGATTTCGAAGATTTCCTGCAGCCGCGCCCGGATTTACCGGAAGGCATGGAAGATGAACTGGAGCGCGTGGTGCGCCACCTGGTGGAACATCGCTGGCCGTTCCGTCTGCACGCCACCTATGATGAATCGATCAGCCGTATGCTCGACGTGTTTGAGAAGGTGAACCGTGACATCCCATTCAATGGCCTGCACTGGTTCTTCGATCACGCCGAAACGATTACCGAACGCAACATCGAAAGGGTAAAAGCGCTGGGCGGTGGCATTGCCGTTCAGCATCGTATGGCATTCCAGGGCGAATATTTTATCGATCGCTATGGCAAAGAGGCGGTTAAACATACGCCGCCGGTCGCAAAAATGCTGGCGGCTGATGTACCGGTTGGTCTGGGTACCGATGCTACGCGTGTGGCAAGTTACAACCCGTGGACAGCCTTGTACTGGCTGGTATCAGGACGCACCGTTGGCGGTATGGCGATGTACGATGATAACAACCGCCTGGCGCGAGATGTTGCCCTGGAACTGTGGACCGCTGGTAGCGCCTGGTTCTCCAGCGAGCAGGGTAAGAAAGGGCGTATTGAAAAGGATCAACTGGCAGATCTGGTGGTACTGTCAAAAGACTATTTCAGTGTGCCGGAAGAAGAGATCAAAGGCATTGAGTCAGTGATGACCATTGTCGATGGCAAAGTGGTTTATGCGGCTGGACATTTCACCCCGCTAGCCCCCCCAGCGATTCCGGTTGTTCCTGACTGGTCGCCCGTTGTGAAAGTACCGGGACATTATCGTTCAGCGCCGCCAGCTGCCGCGAAGGTTGGGGCGATGGTTCAGATGCATCAGTGCTGCGGAAGCTGTGGTGTGCATGGTCATCAGCATGATATTGCGCGTAAATCAGGGATTCCGGTATCAGATGACCGGGCGTTCTGGGGCGCATTGGGATGTTCGTGCTTTGCGTTCTGATCCAGGTTCTGGCGACAGAAAATAAAAAAGGCTCGCGAATGCGAGCCTTTTTTCGATTCATGCCAATTACAGGCTGGAAACGTTTTCGGTCAGGTATTTTGCTACGCCGTCCGGAGATGCGTTCATACCTTCTTTACCTTTTTCCCACTGCGCCGGGCAAACGTCACCGTGCTCTTCGTGGAACTGCAGCGCGTCAACCATGCGCAGCATTTCGTCGATGTTACGGCCCAGCGGCAGGTCGTTAACAACCTGATGGCGAACAACGCCGTTAGCATCGATCAGGAAAGAACCACGCAGAGCAACGCCCGCTTCCGGGTGCTCAATGCCGTAGGCTTTCTGGATTTCGCGTTTGATGTCAGCAACCATTGCGTATTTCACTGCACCGATGCCGCCTTTGTCGACAGGGGTGTTACGCCATGCGTTGTGGACAAATTCAGAGTCAAAAGAAACGCCAACCACTTCAACGCCACGTTTCTGGAATTCTTCGTAACGCTTGTCGAATGCGATCAGTTCAGACGGGCAAACGAAGGTGAAGTCCATTGGCCAGAAGAACAGAACGGTGGTTTTACCGTTGGTATGCTGTTTGAAGTTGAAGTTTTCAACAATCTCACCGCTACCCAGTACCGCAGCTGCTGTGAAATCCGGAGCCTGACGAGTTACCAGTACCATATAAATTCTCCTGCAAAGTTAAGGGGTTTTGGAACGCAACGCGGGCCAGTATAGAGAGTGTTTGGGAATAAGACAAAGAGGCGCTGGCAATCAATGAGACAGGTTTTGACTATCAATGTTCGCCGGATAGTGGCCTCGCCTTATCCGGCCCTACAACACATGCTGCAATCAAAGCGTTTTACGGCGTGCCTGTTCCATCATCTGCGGGTAAAACTGCCAGAAACGTTCTTCTAACGCATCGTAATGGGTATCCAGGTCGTACCATGAATCGCGCAGGGCATCGAGACGTGGACGACGACTGGCCATCCCGTTGAGTACGTTCTGGATAAAATCCATGTCGCGATAGCGCTCAAGCCATTTCTCTGACCACATATAATTGTTCAGATTAATAAAGCGCGGCGGTGATTCTGGCAGAATAGTGGCAACCTGGGTGTGCGCGTAGCGAACAAAATCCGTCAGCGGGAAATCGGGAGAGATTTCTGACCAGTGTCGGGACAGGAAGTGATCCCACATGACGTCCAGCGTAATCGGTGCGACGCGACGCGTTTCGCTACGAAACCACGCTCTGGCTTCAAGGACTTGTGGCAGGTTATCGGTCATGACGTCGATTCGACGATGCATAAAAATGCCTTCCACCACGTCAGGCGAGTAGTGCGTTTCCGGATTACCCCGGACAAAATCCGCCAGCAGATTGCCGGAAAGCGAGCTGTCTGCTAAATGTGCTAAGTGCAGGTGTGCAAGAAAATTCATAGTTAAACGTTTATCCAGAGGGGTAAAGGTTGCAGGGAGGACGCCCCGGCACTAGACTACCCGCCTCTTATTTTAGTCTGAGTCAGTGTCATGCGCGTTACCGATTTCACCTTTGAATTACCCGATTCCCTGATTGCTCATTATCCGCAGGCTGAGCGCAGCAGTTGCCGCTTGCTGTCACTGGATGGGCCGACGGGCGCGCTGACGCACGGTACTTTCACCGATTTGCTCGATAAGCTCAACCCTGGAGATCTGCTGGTCTTTAATAACACCCGCGTGATCCCGGCACGTCTGTTTGGCCGTAAAGCTAGCGGCGGCAAGATTGAAGTGCTGGTCGAGCGTATGCTGGATGACAAACGTATTCTGGCGCATATTCGCGCCTCGAAAGCGCCGAAACCTGGCGCTGAACTGCTGCTGGGTGACGACGAAAGTATTAAAGCGACGATGGTTGCTCGTCATGACGCGCTGTTTGAAGTTGAGTTTAACGACGAACGCAGCGTGCTGGATATCCTCAACGCCATCGGCCATATGCCGCTGCCGCCGTATATCGATCGCCCGGATGAAGATGCCGATCGCGAACTGTACCAGACCGTGTATAGCGAAAAACCGGGCGCCGTCGCCGCGCCGACCGCGGGCCTGCACTTTGACGATCCGCTGTTGGCAAAACTGCGTGATAAAGGCATTGAGATGGCGTTCGTGACGCTGCACGTTGGGGCGGGGACGTTCCAGCCGGTGCGTGTAGACACCATTGAAGATCACATCATGCACTCCGAATATGCCGAAGTGCCGCAGGATGTCGTTGATGCAGTGCTGGCGGCGAAAGCGCGCGGCAATCGCGTTATTGCGGTAGGGACGACGTCAGTTCGTTCGCTGGAAAGCGCAGCGCAAGCAGCCAAAAACGACCTTATTGAACCGTTCTTCGGCGATACGCAGATCTTCATCTATCCCGGCTATCAATACAAAGTGATAGACGCGTTGGTGACCAACTTCCATCTGCCGGAATCGACGCTGATCATGCTGGTTTCCGCCTTTGCTGGCTACAAAAACACCATGCACGCCTATCATGAAGCGGTAAAAGCGGAATATCGCTTTTTTAGTTACGGGGATGCCATGTTTATCACGTACAATCCGCAGGCTATTTCTGAGCGACCGTGAGAAGGCTATCTCACTTGCCATTTTGATGGCGGGCAGTGCTCGCCATCCTCACGTACTGCATGTACGCTCCGGTGGTTGTGCGCTGGTCGCCCCCAAACTGGCTGCGCCGATTGCGCCTTCGCCAGTGGGTTAAAATATTTTTACTCCGTGGAGTGAATCCATGGGGAAAGTTTAATCATCAGACTGTCTCTCTGATGCAGGAGAAAAAATGAAATTTGAACTGGATACCACAGACGGCCGCGCTCGCCGCGGCCGCCTGGTTTTTGATCGTGGCGTAGTGGAAACACCTGCCTTTATGCCGGTCGGTACTTACGGCACTGTCAAGGGTATGACGCCGGAAGAAGTTGAAGCGACTGGCGCACAGATCATCCTTGGCAACACCTTCCACCTGTGGCTACGCCCAGGCCAGGAAATCATGAAGCTGCACGGCGACCTGCACGATTTCATGCAGTGGAAAGGACCGATCCTCACCGATTCCGGTGGTTTCCAGGTTTTCAGCCTGGGTGATATTCGTAAGATCACCGAACAGGGTGTGCATTTCCGTAATCCGATCAATGGTGATCCGATTTTCCTCGATCCAGAGAAGTCGATGGAGATTCAATACGATCTCGGTTCCGATATCGTGATGATTTTCGATGAATGTACACCGTATCCGGCTGACTGGGACTATGCTAAACGCTCAATGGAGATGTCTTTGCGTTGGGCGAAGCGCAGCCGTGACCGTTTTGATGGCCTTGGCAACAAAAATGCGCTTTTTGGCATCATTCAGGGCAGTGTTTACGAAGATTTACGTGATATCTCTGTCAAAGGTCTGGTAGATATTGGCTTTGATGGCTACGCTGTCGGCGGTTTGGCTGTCGGTGAGCCGAAAGCAGATATGCACCGCATTCTGGAACATGTTTGCCCGCAAATTCCGGCAGATAAACCTCGCTATCTGATGGGCGTTGGCAAACCAGAAGATCTGGTTGAAGGCGTGCGTCGTGGTATCGATATGTTTGACTGCGTGATGCCAACGCGAAATGCCCGTAATGGTCATTTGTTTGTGACTGACGGCGTGGTAAAAATTCGTAATGCGAAACATAAAAGCGACACCAGTCCGCTCGATGCCGAGTGTGATTGCTACACCTGTCGCAATTATTCGCGTGCTTACTTGCATCATCTTGATCGTTGCAACGAAATATTGGGCGCGCGACTCAATACGATTCATAACCTTCGTTACTACCAGCGTTTGATGGCGGGTTTACGCAAGGCTATTGAAGAGGGTAAATTAGAGAGCTTCGTGACCGATTTTTACCAACGTCAGGGTCGACCTGTTCCACCTTTGAACGTTGATTAATTTTAATAATGAGGGAATTTGAATGAGCTTTTTTATTTCTGATGCGGTAGCGGCAACAGGTGCTCCGGCGCAGGGCAGCCCGATGTCTCTGATTCTGATGCTGGTGGTGTTTGGTCTGATTTTCTACTTCATGATTCTGCGCCCACAGCAAAAGCGTACCAAAGAACATAAAAACCTGATGAACTCCATTGCCAAGGGTGATGAAGTGCTGACTAACGGTGGCCTGGTAGGTCGCGTGACCAAAGTAGCAGAAACTGGCTACATCGCTATCGCGCTGAACGACACCACTGAAGTGGTTATCAAACGTGATTTCGTAGCTGCCGTTCTGCCGAAAGGCACGATGAAGGCGCTGTAATTTATTGTTTTCCCAAAGGGAACTGCCGTGTTAAACCGTTATCCTTTGTGGAAGTACATTATGCTGGTCGTCGTTATTATCGTCGGCCTGCTTTACGCACTTCCCAACCTGTATGGTGAGGATCCGGCTGTTCAAATCACTGGCGTGCGCGGTGCCGCCGCCAGTGAGCAAACGCTGATCCAGGTCCAGAAAACGTTACAAGAAGATAAAATCACACCTAAGTCTGTGGCTCTGGAAGAGGGCGCTATTCTTGCGCGCTTTGACTCCACCGATACCCAACTGCGCGCACGTGAAGTGTTGATGGGCGTGCTGGGTGATCAATATGTCGTGGCGCTTAACCTTGCTCCGGCAACACCCCGTTGGTTGGCAGCCATTCATGCAGAACCGATGAAACTCGGTCTTGATCTGCGTGGCGGCGTTCACTTCCTGATGGAAGTGGATATGGACACCGCACTGGGTAAATTGCAGGAACAAAATATCGATAGCCTGCGCAGCGATCTGCGTGAAAAAGGCATTCCTTATACCACCGTTCGTAAAGAAGATAACTACGGTCTGAGCATCACCTTCCGTGATGGAAATGCCCGTGATGAAGCTATCTCTTACCTGAGCAAGCGTCACCAGGATCTGGTGATTTCCAGCCAGGGCAGCAATGCGCTGCGTGCGGTGATGACCGATGCGCGCCTGAGTGAAGCTCGTGAATACGCGGTCCAGCAGAACATCAACATCCTGCGTAACCGTGTTAACCAACTGGGTGTTGCTGAACCTGTTGTTCAGCGTCAGGGTGCTGACCGTATCGTCGTCGAACTGCCTGGTATCCAGGATACCGCGCGTGCGAAAGAAATTTTGGGCGCAACCGCGACGCTGGAATTCCGTCTGGTAAATACCAACGTTGACCAGTCTGCTGCGGCATCCGGACGTGTTCCGGGTGATTCGGAAGTGAAACAATCTCGTGAAGGTCAGCCAGTAGTGCTGTACAAGCGCGTGATCCTGACCGGTGACCATATTACCGACTCCACTTCCAGCCAGGACGAATACAATCAGCCGCAGGTTAACATCTCGCTGGATAGTGCAGGTGGTAACATCATGTCTAACTTCACCAAGGACAACATCGGTAAACCGATGGCGACCCTGTTCGTGGAGTACAAAGACAGCGGTAAGAAAGATGCCAACGGTCGTGCCGTGCTGGTGAAACAGGAAGAGGTGATTAACATTGCCAACATCCAGTCTCGCCTGGGCAACAGCTTCCGTATTACCGGTATCAACAACCCGAACGAAGCGCGTCAGCTTTCCCTGCTGCTACGTGCCGGTGCATTGATTGCGCCGATTCAGATTGTTGAAGAAAGGACAATCGGCCCAACCCTGGGTATGCAGAACATTAAACAGGGTCTGGAAGCGTGTCTGGCTGGTCTGGTGGTTTCAATTCTGTTCATGATCTTCTTCTATAAGAAGTTCGGTCTGATTGCGACAAGCGCGCTGATTGCCAACCTGGTATTGATTGTCGGCATTATGTCACTGTTGCCGGGGGCGACGTTGAGTATGCCGGGTATTGCGGGGATCGTCTTAACCCTTGCCGTCGCGGTCGATGCTAACGTACTGATCAACGAACGTATCAAAGAAGAGTTGAGCAACGGACGTTCGGTGCAGCAAGCCATCAATGAAGGTTATGCGGGTGCATTTAGCTCCATCTTCGATGCGAACATTACGACGCTGATCAAGGTCATCATCCTGTACGCAGTCGGCACCGGGGCAATTAAAGGGTTCGCGATTACTACTGGTATTGGTGTGGCGACGTCGATGTTTACCGCGATTGTCGGTACACGTGCCATCGTAAACCTGTTGTATGGCGGCAAGCGCGTCAAAAAGCTGTCAATCTGAGGAGTGCGATGTGGCACAGGAATATACTGTTGAACAATTGAACCACGGCCGTAAAGTCTGGGACTTTATGCGCTGGGACTACTGGGCTTTCGGCATTTCTGGTTTCCTGCTGATTGCGGCCATCATTGTGATGGGCGTGCGTGGGTTTAACTGGGGGCTCGATTTCACCGGTGGTACGGTGATTGAAATTACGCTGGAAAAACCAGCGGACATGGACGTGATGCGCGATGCGCTGGAGAAAGCGGGCTTTGTGGATCCGCTGCTGCAGAACTTCGGCAGTAGCCACGACATTATGGTGCGTATGCCGCCAACTGAAGGGGCAAACGGCGGCCAGGTGTTGGGCAGCAAAGTGTTGAGTGTGATTAACGAATCCACCAACCAGAACGCGGCGGTGAAGCGAATTGAATTCGTTGGGCCGAGCGTGGGGGCCGATCTTGCACAAACCGGTGCGATGGCGCTGATGGCGGCGCTGATCTCCATCCTGGTATATGTTGGTTTCCGCTTCGAGTGGCGACTGGCGGCAGGTGTGGTTATCGCATTGGCGCACGACGTTATCATTACGCTCGGGATCCTGTCGTTGTTCCATATTGAGATTGACCTGACTATCGTTGCATCACTGATGTCGGTAATCGGTTACTCGTTGAACGACAGTATCGTGGTATCTGACCGTATTCGTGAAAACTTCCGCAAGATCCGTCGCGGTACGCCTTACGAAATCTTTAACGTGTCATTGACCCAGACGCTGCACCGTACGTTGATTACATCCGGTACCACGTTGATGGTTATTTTGATGCTGTTCCTGTTCGGTGGCCCGGTACTGGAAGGTTTCTCGCTGACCATGCTGATCGGTGTGTCCATCGGTACGGCGTCGTCTATCTACGTAGCATCGGCGCTGGCGCTGAAGCTGGGTATGAAGCGTGAACACATGCTGCAGCAGAAGGTTGAGAAAGAAGGGGCGGATCAGCCGTCAATTCTGCCTTAATCGACGAAGAGCAAAAGAACTGGAATCCCGATCGCAAGGTCGGGATTTTTTTTGTTTGTATATCGTCACAATACTACTGACAGTATGCTGTCAGTAGTCCTGTTTTATAGTCCTCCTGAACTTACTCATTAAGGCAGGAGGATGTATGAAAAATGTCATTAACTGGTTTGAAATTCCAGTAGTGGAAATGGATCGCGCCGTTGCATTTTATGAGCCGGTGATGCAGGTTTCGCTGCGCCGGGAGAAGATGGATTGTGCCGATCTGGCGGTATTTCCGCATCAGGATCCGGCTCCCGGCGGCGCACTGGCAAAATTTGACGGAATGATACCTTCGCAGCAGGGCGCTATTATTTACCTGCATACGGACGATTTGGCGGCAACGCTCGATCGTGTCACAACGGCGGGTGGCAAATGTGTGTTTGGGCCACTTGAACTGGGGCAGGATATCGGCACGATTGCGTTATTTACCGACAGCGAAGGCAATCGTGTTGGCTTACATCAGCCTGCGTAATAATTCCTGAGAGAGAGTAAAGATGACCAGACGCGCCGACCGCTTGTTTCAGATTGTACAAATCCTGCGTGGCAGGCGAGTGACAACGGCGGCGCTGCTGGCAGAACGTCTTGAGGTTTCTGAACGCACGATTTATCGCGATATCCGCGATCTCTCTTTATCCGGTGTGCCCATTGAAGGCGAAGCGGGCAGTGGATATCGCTTAATGGCCGGATATGATCTGCCGCCGTTGATGTTAACGCAGCACGAATCAGAAGCGTTGATGGTGGCTATTCGGCTACTGAAAACATGGGGTGGGGATTCACTCTCACAGGCGCTGGAATCTGCGCAGGAAAAAGTGCTGGCGATATTGCCGCCAGAGAGTCGGCGCAGGGCCGAACAAGCGCGGATTTACGCACCTGATTTTGGCAATCAGCCGCATTCACGCCGTGCGTTCGATCTTATTCATCGCGCGGTTTCGGTGCAGCAGATTTTGGCGCTACATTATCGCGATGAGTCCGGGAATCTCTCCTGGCGAGATGTTCAGCCGTTGGGGTTATTTTTCTGGGGCGAGCACTGGCTACTGGTTGCATGGTGTGAGAATCGTGACGATTATCGCTGTTTTCGCGTTGATCGTTGTCTGAAGATCACGCCGCTCGACAGGCATTTCCGCGAATCCGCAGATCGTTCGCTAAGTGACTTTTTACGTAAAGTACGCTGTGAAGATCGGCCATAAAAAAGCCAGCGGTTAAGCTGGCTTGTCTTTGATTAATTTACTGGATTAGAAGTTGTAACCTACAACCAGGTAACCACCCCAACCGGTAGAACGAACGTTTTCATTCATCCAGTTCAGATCCGCGTTATCGTTCCACTGACCACCGTTGTGCCAGTAACGGGCAACGACAGAATAATGCCAGTGGTCATAGTTTAGCGCCAGAATGTGGCTGGAGGCGATAGAGTTGTTAGTACGCTGTTTAATGCCATTCTCAGCGTAGGCGCTCTTATCACCCAGATCGGAACCCCAGTCAAAGTTGGTAAAACCGATGTAGCTCAGGTTACCGCCCCACAGTTCGGTAATTGGTACAAAGTACTTCACTTTGAAACGGTAGCCGTCCCAATCATTTTCGTTCTCAGCACCGTAGTTCTGCCACTGGTACTTAGCGTACACGTTCATGGACAGGCTCATCGGCAAGCCGGTGTCGATGTCGGTACCCAGACCCATGTACCAGGTACTCTGGCGGCCATCTTTGTTACGACCCATGTCGTAGATGTAGTTGTTCGCGAAATACCACTCTTTGAACGGACCGAAGCTCAGGTCGGTACCGGTCAGTTTGTCGATGGAGAAACGGGGTTCGATTTCCATGAACAGCGGAGAGCCGTGGTTCCAGATACCTTTCGCATCGGTGTTACCACCGAAGAATACCGGTGCATCCATGTAACCATAGAAGTCGAACCAATCTTTCTTGGCAAACGCTTCGTATTCCAGGTAGGTATCGTTACGGAGCTGCGGTCCGAAGCGAGTGTGGTAGCTACCCACAACGTTAACGCTCTGATGCCACCAGTCGGAAAGATATTGCGGTTTGTCATTTTCTGCCGCGTTTGCAACAGTAAATGACGAGGAGAGCGCCAGCACTGCACCGGCTGCAAGTAATGTTTTTTTCATATGTATGCCACTGTTTGAAATCCCTTTCGGGAGTGAAAAAGGCGCAAATTGCGTTTCTAAATATTTCGTATTTCTTCGGAGCCTATTATAAAAATCATTGTTCACAAAAATATGTCTTGTTTCACAGTTCTATCATTCACGTAATCGATTGCGTTCACGTTTGCGTACTTTAGGCGGCGAATTGTACTGGCTCCAGTGAATGTTGCCAAGTTTTACCAGAAATATCGTTTATGTCAGAGGAGTAACAAAATGAGGTGGGCTGGTGTTGCGGAACGCACAAAAACGTTCCGCAAAAAGTTTATTGGCTAACAGGCTGGATGTCGTGGATGCGAATAAAACCTAACTGGTCAGGAGACAGTCCGTTTAACTGCAACGGAATGTCTACATCGCTGGGGGCAAGGATACTCGCCGGGGCGTTTATCAACTGATTCTGTACATTCACTTCCTGGTAGTTGTCTGTGGTGCCCTGAATCTGTCCGTACTCTACAGTACCGCTAAAGGCAGGGAGCGGGGTATTCGATTCCCCCTGAATACGCAGTGTCAGGCGCGTTCCAGCCGCATTTGGCGCAATATTCACCAGAGACATACGCAATGTGCCGATCTGACTATCCAGCCGGGCAGGCGTTTTGGAACCGGGTAGCAGGTAGGCTCCGCTGGTCGATTTTGCATTCAACATATTTTGTTGCGTAATTTTTACCGTTTCCTGATTCAGCTGCGTCATCTCCTGGCTCAACGTACTAACGCTTTGATGCATCTGGCGTACTTCGCTTTGCTGTGCACAGGCGCTGAGGCTAAAGAGGCTTCCCACCAGGAGAATTCTTAGGTAACGTCTTGTCATTGTGATTACTTCCTTCATTGTCGCGATAGCATAATGGTAGTGTGCGCAGAGCTCGAAGGCATCGATCCTTTGTCTCAAAAGCGCTCCGCCTTTGTTGTCACGCCAGTTCAGGGTAAAATAGATTTCTGCGAACCACTAAGGTACAGGACGCCGTATGCATTGCCCATTCTGTTTCGCCGTAGACACTAAGGTAATTGACTCTCGTCTTGTAGGCGAGGGCTCTTCGGTACGCCGCCGCCGACAGTGTCTGGTCTGTAACGAACGTTTCACCACCTTTGAGGTGGCTGAACTTGTTATGCCGCGCGTTGTAAAAAGCAACGATGTGCGTGAACCCTTTAATGAAGAGAAGCTGCGTAGCGGCATGCTCAGAGCACTTGAAAAACGTCCGGTCAGCGCAGATGACGTCGAAATGGCGTTAAACCATATAAAATCACAGCTGCGCGCGACAGGCGAACGTGAAGTGCCGAGTAAGATGATCGGCAACCTGGTGATGGAGCAGTTGAAAAAGCTCGATAAAGTCGCCTATATCCGTTTTGCTTCGGTTTACCGGAGTTTCGAAGATATCAAAGAATTTGGCGAAGAGATCGCTCGCCTACAGGACTAAGCCATGCAGGATGAATTGTACATGGCGCGAGCGTTGAAGCTTGCTGCGCGCGGACGTTTTACTACTCACCCCAATCCCAACGTGGGCTGTGTGATTGTTAAAGATGGGGAAATCGTTGGTGAGGGGTATCACCATCGCGCGGGCGAGCCTCATGCCGAAGTCCATGCTCTGCGTATGGCGGGAGAAAAAGCACAGGGGGCAACCGCCTACGTTACGCTTGAGCCCTGTAGTCATCATGGTCGCACGCCGCCGTGCTGCGATGCGCTGATCGCCGCCGGTGTGACGCGTGTTGTTGCCGCTATGCAGGATCCTAATCCACAGGTCGCTGGCCGCGGGCTTTATCGCTTGCAGCAGGCGGGCGTTGACGTCAGCCATGGCCTGATGATGAGCGAAGTTGAGCAACTCAATAAGGGCTTTCTCAAACGGATGCGTACCGGATTCCCCTACGTCCAGCTCAAGCTGGGGGCCTCGCTTGATGGCCGCACGGCAATGGCCAGTGGTGAGAGCCAGTGGATCACCTCGTCGCAGGCACGTCGCGATGTTCAGCGCCTGCGTGCGCAAAGTCATGCCATTTTAACCAGCAGTGCCACGGTACTGGCGGATGACCCTCAGCTTACCGTCCGTTGGGAAGAACTGGGGGAATCAACCCAGGCGAGTTATCCGCAGGAAAATCTGCGTCAGCCGATCCGTATTGTACTTGATAGCCAAAACCAGGTGACACCGGCGCATCGTATTGTGCAACAGCCCGGAGAAACCTGGATTGTCCGTACCCAGGACGATCCTCGCAGCTGGCCGGAAACGGTTCATAGCCTGAAGGTTCCGGAACATAACGGGCATCTGGATCTGGTGGTGTTGATGATGCAGTTGGGCAAGCAGCAAATTAACAGTATTTGGGTTGAGGCGGGGCCAACACTTGCAGGTGCGTTATTACAGGCCGGCGTGGTGGATGAGCTAATCGTCTATGTTGCGCCTAAACTGTTAGGGAGCGATGCCCGAGGATTATGTGTGCTTCCAGGCCTTGAGAAACTGGCTGACGCCCCCCATTTCAAATTCAACGAAATACGCCATGTAGGTCCGGACCTTTGCCTGCATTTAGTGGGCGCATGATCTCCCGGTTCGAAAGGGAAGCAGCGCACAGATTATTATGATAAAATCCGCCCCCCTGCGGGGTCTAGTGAATCCGAAGGAAGAATATGAACATTATTGAAGCTAACGTTGCTACCCCGGACGCTCGCGTCGCCATCACCATTGCGCGTTTCAACAACTTTATCAATGACAGCCTGCTGGAAGGTGCGATCGACGCCCTGAAACGTATTGGTCAGGTTAAAGATGAAAATATTACCGTCGTTTGGGTTCCAGGCGCGTATGAGCTGCCGCTGGCGGCTGACGCACTGGCAAAAACCGGTAAATATGACGCGGTGATTGCGTTAGGTACGGTGATCCGTGGCGGTACCGCACACTTCGAATATGTGGCTGGCGGTGCAAGCAATGGCCTGGCGCATGTCGCTCAGGACAGCGGCATTCCGGTAGCCTTCGGTGTTCTGACCACCGAAAGTATTGAACAAGCCATCGAACGTGCTGGCACCAAAGCCGGCAACAAAGGCGCAGAAGCTGCACTGACTGCGCTTGAAATGATTAATGTATTGAAAGCCATCAAGGCCTGATTTTTGTAAGGGGAAATCCGTGAAACCTGCTGCTCGTCGCCGCGCCCGTGAGTGTGCCGTCCAGGCGCTCTACTCCTGGCAGTTGTCCCAGAACGACATCGCTGATGTTGAATACCAGTTCCTGGCGGAACAGGACGTAAAAGATGTCGACGTTCTGTATTTCCGTGAACTGCTGTCCGGGGTGGCGACTAACAGCGCGTACCTGGATGGACTAATGAAGCCTTACCTGTCTCGCCTGTTGGAAGAGCTGGGTCAGGTAGAAAAAGCCGTGCTGCGTATTGCGCTGTTTGAACTGTCTAAGCGTAGTGATGTGCCGTATAAAGTGGCCATTAACGAAGCGATTGAACTGGCGAAAACCTTCGGCGCTGAAGATAGCCACAAATTCGTCAACGGCGTACTGGATAAAGCAGCACCTGTGATTCGCCCCAACAAAAAGTGATCCCGAGGCCGGCTGGATGGTGGAACCTGTTTCCACTGTCCCCGGCTTTTTCTTTTTTCCTGCTGAGGCATAACGTATGGCATGTGGCGAGTTTTCCCTGATTGCCCGTTATTTTGACCGCGTAAGAAGCTCTCGTCTTGATGTCGAAACCGGTATTGGCGACGATTGCGCACTTCTGAACATCCCTGAAAAACAGACGCTGGCGATCAGCACCGATACGCTGGTGGCAGGCAACCACTTCCTCCCCGATATCGATCCCACAGACCTTGCCTGGAAAGCGCTGGCGGTGAACTTGAGCGATCTGGCGGCGATGGGGGCCGATCCTGCATGGCTGACGCTGGCCATTACATTGCCTGATGTCGATGAAGCCTGGCTTGAAGCTTTCAGTGATGGCCTGTTTGAGCTCCTGAATTATTATGATATGCAGCTGATTGGCGGTGACACCACACGTGGGCCGTTGTCAATGACGCTGGGGATTCATGGCTACGTCCCGGTTGGACGGGCCTTAAAACGCTCCGGTGCGAAGCCGGGTGACTGGATTTACGTTACCGGTACGCCGGGCGACAGTGCCGCCGGGTTGGCAATTTTGCAGCAGCGGTTGCAGGTTGCCGATGCACAAGATGCTGACTATCTGCTCAAGCGCCACCTGCGTCCCACGCCGCGAATTTTACAAGGGCAAGCCCTGCGCGACCTGGCGAGCGCCGCTATCGATCTTTCGGACGGTCTGATTTCAGATCTGGGGCATATCGTTAATGCCAGTGGCTGCGGCGCACGGATTAACGTCGATGCGCTGCCATATTCCACAGCGTTTACCCAACACGTCGAGCCTGAACAGGCGTTGCGTTGGGCGCTCTCGGGCGGTGAAGATTATGAGTTATGCTTTACCGTACCGGAAATGAATCGTGGGGCGCTGGACGTCGCGCTGGGACATCTCGGCACACCGTTTACCTGCATTGGGCAGATGAGCGCGGATGTGGAAGGCATTCATTTTACGCGTGATGGAAAACCCGTCACGTTTGACTGGAAAGGATATGACCATTTTGCCGCGCCTTAAAAAAGATGTCGCAAAAAGCCGTTTGAGCATGCGCAATCCGTGGCACCTGCTGGCTACCGGATTTGGCAGCGGATTGAGCCCGATTGTACCGGGCACCATGGGATCGCTGGCGGCGATCCCATTTTGGTATTTAATGACATTTCTGCCGTGGCAACTCTATTCACTGGTGGTCATGCTGTCGATCTGTATCGGCGTCTATCTGTGCCATCAAACGGCAAAAGATATGGGCGTGCACGATCACGGAAGCATTGTCTGGGACGAGTTTGTCGGAATGTGGATAACCCTGATGGCGCTGCCGACCAACGACTGGCAGTGGGTTGCCGCTGGATTTGTGATTTTCCGTATTCTGGATATGTGGAAACCCTGGCCGATTCGCTGGTTCGATCGTAACGTACATGGCGGCACGGGGATCATGATCGACGATATTGTGGCCGGGATACTTTCTGCCGGGATCCTGTATTTTATCGGCCATCACTGGCCGATAGGGATTATTTAAATGGGTTTGCCGGATGGTGGCGTAATCGCCTTATCCGGCCAACCGAGACTTATTTAAATCCCACTACCGGATGCTGTTTGTACGGCGTTTCCAGCTCAGCAATCTGCTCCGGCTTGAGTGTTAAATCCACCGCATTGAGCAACTCATCAAGCTGTTCCTTGCGCGATGTGCCGATAATCGGTGCGGCGACGCCGGGTTTGCTTAACAGCCATGCCAGAGCGACCTGCGCTCGTGTAGCGCCCAGTTCTTCACTGACGCCAGTCAATCGTGCAGCAATTTGCGCGTCGTTTTCATCGCTCTCGTTGTACAAATTTTTACCGACTTCATCGGATACCAGACGTGCGGTGGTTTCCCCCCAGGGACGTGTCAGGCGACCACGCGCCAGCGGACTCCATGGGATCACCGCCACGCCTTCCTGAGAGCAAAGCGGCAGCATTTCGCGTTCTTCTTCGCGATAGATCAGGTTGTAGTGATCCTGCATGCTGACGAACTGCGCCCAGCCGTGTTGCTTCTGTAAGGCCAGTGCCTCTGCAAACTGCGAAGCGTGCATGGATGATGCGCCGATGTAGCGCGCTTTTCCGGCTTTCACGACGTCATTAAGCGCTTCCAGCGTTTCTTCAATCGGCGTGTTGTAATCCCAGCGGTGAATTTGCAGGATATCGACATAGTCCATACCAAGACGTTTCAGACTGTCATCAATAGAACGCAGAATTTGCGCACGGGATAATCCTTCCGGCAGGTCGTTAACACGGTGAAAAACTTTGGTGGCTACTACGACGTCATCACGACGTGCGAAATCGCGCAGCGCACGGCCGACAATTTCCTCACTGCTGCCTGCGGAGTAACTGTTTGCGGTATCGAAAAAGTTAATACCACCCTCAAGGGCATGTTTGATAATCGGGCGGCTACTTTCTTCCGGTAGCGTCCAGGCGTGATTGCCGCGGTTGGGTTCGCCAAACGTCATGCAGCCCAGGCAAAGGCGGGAGACCCGAAGGTCTGTTTTTCCTAATGTGTTGTATTGCATAAATTCGCTCCTGCTTAGCGTGTTATTCATTAAGCATAGCAGGAGCGAGGGGGGGATTATGCCAGCCAGGCCTTGATTTTGGCCTCAATTCCGGCTGCATTCAGGCCCAGTTCGGCGCGAGCCTCGTCCTGAGTTCCCTGAGGAATGAAGAAGTCAGGCAGACCGATGTTCAGCACCGGAACCGGCTTACGATGCGCCATCAGCACTTCGTTTACACCGCTACCTGCGCCGCCCATAATGGCGTTTTCTTCAATCGTTACCAGCACGTCATGCTGTGCTGCCATTTCCAGGATCAGTGCTTCATCCAGCGGTTTCACGAAGCGCATATCGACCAGTGTGGCGTTCAGCGACTCCGCGACCTGAGCCGCTTCCGGCATCAGCGTACCAAAGTTCAGAATCGCCAGTTTCTCGCCGTGACGCTTGACGATACCTTTACCGACAGGCAATTGCTCCAGCGGTGTCAGCTCTACACCTACGGCAGTACCGCGTGGATAACGCACGACCGTTGGGCCATTGTTGTAGTGATAGCCGGTAAACAGCATCTGGCGGCATTCGTTTTCATCGCTCGGGGTCATAATGACCATTTCCGGGATGCAGCGCAGGAAAGAAAGATCGAACGCACCCTGGTGGGTTTGCCCATCGGCACCCACGATCCCAGCCCTGTCAACGGCGAACAGTACCGGCAGTTTCTGAATGGCAACATCGTGCAGCACCTGATCGTAGGCGCGTTGCAGGAACGTGGAATAGATAGCGACGATGGGTTTATAACCACCAATCGCCAGACCTGCAGCAAAGGTTACTGCATGCTGCTCGGCAATGGCCACGTCGAAGTAGCGGTCCGGGAATTTACGGGAAAACTCCACCATACCGGAGCCTTCACGCATTGCCGGGGTAATCGCCATCAGCTTGTTGTCTTTTGCTGCGGTTTCACACAGCCAGTCACCGAAGATTTTTGAATAGCTCGGCAGACCGCCGCTGCTTTTCGGCAGACATCCGCTGGACGGATCGAATTTTGGCACTGCGTGGAAGGTGATCGGATCTTTTTCTGCCGGCTCGTAGCCACGACCTTTCTTGGTCATGATGTGCAGGAACTGTGGGCCTTTCAGATCGCGCATGTTCTTCAGTGTGGTGATAAGCCCCAGAACGTCGTGACCGTCTACCGGGCCGATGTAGTTAAAACCCAGTTCTTCAAACAGCGTGCCCGGCACGACCATGCCTTTAATGTGTTCTTCGGTACGTTTGAGCAGTTCTTTAATCGGCGGTACGCCGGAAAAGACTTTCTTCCCGCCTTCGCGCAGCGACGAATAGAGTTTTCCAGAGAGCAATTGTGCCAGGTGGTTATTCAGCGCACCGACGTTTTCCGAAATCGACATTTCATTGTCGTTGAGGATAACCAGCATGTCAGGCTTAATATCGCCCGCATGGTTCATCGCTTCAAACGCCATCCCGGCGGTGATAGCACCGTCGCCAATGACGCATACAGTACGGCGCTCTTTACCTTCTTTCTCGGCTGCAACCGCAATGCCGATACCTGCGCTGATGGAGGTCGAGGAGTGGCCAACGCTCAGTACGTCATACTCGCTCTCCCCGCGCCACGGGAACGGATGCAGGCCGCCTTTCTGACGGATGGTGCCGATTTTATCGCGGCGGCCAGTCAGGATTTTGTGCGGATAAGCCTGATGTCCCACATCCCAGATTAACTGATCAAACGGGGTATTGTAGACGTAGTGCAGCGCGACGGTGAGCTCCACCGTGCCCAGACCAGAGGCGAAATGCCCGCTGGAACGGCTCACGCTGTCGAGTAAATAGCGGCGCAGTTCGTCGCAAAGCTTTGGCAGGCTCTCTTTTGGCAGCAGGCGTAACTCCGGAGTGGAGTCGACCAGCGCCAGGGTCGGGTATTTGGCTATATCAAAACTCATCGCAAGCTCATGGGATATGTTGGTTTATTTATCACGCTGGATTATGTAGTCCGCTAGCGCTTCCAGTGCCGAGGTATCGAGAGATTGTGCGGCCAGCAAATTTAACGACTGGCGGGCATCCTCAATTAAATCCCGGGCTTTATTCCGGGCTTGCTCAAGACCCAGAAGTGCAGGATAGGTACTTTTGCCAAGCTGCTGGTCGGCACCCTGGCGTTTACCCAATGTTGCAGTATCGCCTACCACATCCAGTATGTCATCCTGAACCTGGAAGGCCAGACCGATACTTTCGGCGTATTTGTCGAGTATCGGCAGGACGTTTCGCCCTTTATCGCCGGCACTTAACGCACCCAAACGAACGGCCGCGCGAATCAGTGCGCCGGTTTTATGGCGGTGAATACGCTCCAGCGCCGCCAGTTCTACCTGCTGACCTTCTGCTGCCAGATCCAGCGCCTGACCGCCACACATACCGGCGATACCGCTGGCCTGAGCCAGTTCAGAGATCATGGCGATGCGGTCACGGTCGGTGACTTCTGGCATCGGGGCGTCGCTGATAATAGAGAATGCCAGCGTTTGCAGAGCATCACCGGCCAGAATCGCATTCGCCTCGCCAAACTTGACGTGGCAAGTTGGCAGGCCGCGTCGCAGATCATCGTCGTCCATCGCGGGCAAATCGTCGTGCATCAGCGAATAGGCATGGATACACTCAACCGCTGCGGCGGGGGCATCAAGCGTACTCAGACTCACACCAAACATCTGACCGGTAGCATAAACCAAAAATGGGCGCAGACGTTTGCCGCCTAATAATGCGCCATATTGCATGGTTTCGACCACGGGAGTGTTCTGAAAGGGCAGTGGCGCGATAAAACGGCTCAGTGCCTGGTTAGCCTGCTCAACGCAAGCCTGTAGCTGCTGCGTAAAATCCATTTACTCATTATCCGGTGTAAAAGGCGTGAGGGCGGCGTCTTCAGTTTCTGACAGCAGGATTTGCACGCGCTGTTCAGCCTGCTGCAGTTTAACCTGTCCCTGACGTGCAAGCTGTACGCCACGTTCGAATTCGTTCAACGCTTCTTCCAGCGGCAGGTCGCCACTTTCCAGACGGGTAACAATCTGTTCCAGCTCGCTCAGCGCTGTTTCAAAACTGGCGGGCGCTTCATTTTTCTTCGGCATAATGAATGTCTGACTCTCTGTATTGGCAGCACAAGACTATGGTAACGGACTCGCACTGATAAGCAAATAACGCGCAATGTGCACAGTAGCCGTGTGATGGTGATATACTTGCGCGCCTGGATGCAGTCGCGGGTATGGGCTGCTGTATTTTTTTCCATTACAAGTCGTTCAGACTTGCCTAAGAACCATTGCCGCCATGAAGTTTATCATTAAATTGTTCCCAGAAATCACCATCAAAAGCCAATCTGTGCGTTTGCGCTTTATAAAAATTCTGACAGGGAACATCCGTAACGTTTTAAAGCACTACGATGAAGACCTTGCCGTTGTCCGTCACTGGGATCACGTTGAGGTTCGCGCCAAAGATGAAACCCAGCGTCTGGATATTCGTGACGCGCTGACCCGTATTCCGGGGATCCACCATATTCTCGAAGTAGAAGACGTGCCGTTTACCGATATGCACGACATTTTCGAGAAAGCACTGGTGCAATACCGCGATCAACTGGAAGGAAAAACTTTCTGTGTGCGCGTCAAGCGCCGCGGTAAGCATGAGTTTAGCTCCATCGAGGTGGAACGTTATGTTGGCGGCGGACTGAATCAGCATATTGAATCTGCACGCGTGAAGCTGACGAAGCCGGATGTTACCGTCAATCTTGAAATCGAAAATGACCGTCTGCTGCTGGTAAAAGGCCGCTATGAAGGTATCGGCGGTTTCCCGATTGGTACACAAGAAGACGTTCTGTCGCTGATTTCCGGTGGTTTTGACTCAGGTGTGTCCAGCTACATGCTGATGCGTCGTGGTTGCCGCGTACATTACTGTTTCTTTAACCTCGGCGGCGCTGCACATGAAATCGGCGTTCGCCAGGTGGCGCATTATCTGTGGAACCGCTTTGGTAGCTCACATCGCGTACGCTTTGTTGCTATCAACTTTGAGCCGGTAGTCGGTGAGATCCTGGAAAAAGTCGACGACGGTCAGATGGGCGTGGTCCTTAAGCGCATGATGGTCCGCGCGGCGTCTAAAGTCGCTGAGCGCTATGGCGTACAGGCGCTGGTAACCGGTGAAGCGCTGGGCCAGGTCTCCAGCCAGACGCTAACCAACCTGCGTTTGATCGATAACGTTTCTGATACGCTGATCCTGCGTCCGCTAATCTCTCATGATAAAGAGCACATCATTAATCTGGCGCGTGAAATCGGTACTGAAGACTTCGCCCGTACCATGCCGGAATACTGCGGGGTGATCTCGAAAAGCCCGACGGTGAAAGCGATTAAAGCGAAGATTGAGGCCGAAGAAGAAAACTTCGATTTCTCGATCCTCGATAAAGTGGTTGAAGAAGCGAACAATATTGACATTCGCGACATCGCCCAGCAGACGCAGCAGACCGTGGTGGAAGTCGAAACCGTGAGCGGCTTTGGCCCGAACGATGTGATTCTGGATATTCGCTCCGTGGATGAACAGGATGACAAACCGCTGAAGGTGGAAGGTGTGGACGTGGTTTCTCTGCCGTTCTACAAGTTGAGCACTAAATTCGGCGATCTGGACCAGAATAAAACCTGGCTGCTGTGGTGTGAACGCGGTGTGATGAGCCGTCTGCAGGCGCTTTATCTGCGCGAACAGGGCTTTGAAAACGTGAAGGTGTATCGTCCGTAGTCCCTTTTGTTGCCCTGGCTTTAGGTGCCGGGGCAACATAAGTCTATCGGCTAAGCGAACCCACAGTGTTCATAAGTTGTACCGCAATCTGTGGAATGTCTTCTGTACAAAAAAAACCCATCGTCACAGCAATTGCAATCAACTTCTCTTTATTATCCAGCAGTGGGCAGGCAATAGACTGCGCCCCTGGAATGCCGTGGGTAGGTTGATAACGCACAGCAAAACCCTGTAGCCGGATTTGAGCAATCAGTGAAGCATGCTGATCATCTTGCGGATGGTCTGTAAAGCCCATGAAAATCTGCCCGGCAGCGCTGTGATGAAGCGGTACAGGGGTGTTGGGGAGAAAATCAATATCAACATTACGAAAGCTACGGTTATAGTGCTTAAGTATGAGTCCTTCGCCAGTGCTGACAACCACCCCCGTAGAATAGTTAAACTTATCGCGAAAAGCGGTGAGTACGTCATTGAGTTTGCTGATCGGATCGCTTTCGCCTGAGCCGTTTCCGGACAACTGATGAAGAGTTGCCCCCAGTGAGTAAATTCCTTTCTCATTCTGGCTCAGCATCCCTGTTCTACACAATGAAATCAGATACTTATGCAGGCGGCTTTTGGACAGATTGCATCCATTAGCGATATCGATAGCTCTTGCCTGGCCGTCGTAACGCGCAACAAAAGTCAGAATGCCGACGGCGATATCAACCGAATTTACCCCTTGAGATGTCTCAGTCATATTTCTTCTCTATTTAAGATCCTCTCAATTATATCACTGTGCTTTAAATCATTACTGCCTTCGCAATTTTAAAAAACAACTCTACTCCTAAATGATTAGAACTTGATACACCGCAAGTTAACCAATGGTGTCCTTTGGTTCACTGATGATGAACTTTGTGAGGGGCAATTATGGAAACATTAAATAAGATACGTTTAAAAAGAAGAACCCTGCTAAAAGGGCTGGGCGTGGTGGGATTGTCTTCTCTGGGGGGCGTTTTTTTAACGTTACGACAGGCCAATGGCTCACCGCTGCCCCGATTTCGTCTAAAGCAAGCGGATTACCAGACGTTTCGTTCTACCTGTGCGATGGAGTGTTTGCACTGCAATCTCACAGCCTATGTCTGGAAAGATCGCTTAATGAAAATTGAAGCGACGAAAGATTTCAATGTGAAGTGTTGTTTACGAGGGATTAGCCGAACGAAATGGGTCTACCACCCTTTGCGTTTAACGCAGCCTCTGCTCCGTACAGGAGAAAAGGGAGAAGGTAAGTTTAAGCCGATCGGTTGGGACGCCGCGCTGGATTTGATTGAAAAAAAAATCAGAGAAACTATCGCAACTGACGGTAATAAAGGCCTATTCCTTACCGCAGCATCCGGAAATATGGATTCTATTAAAAATGATATGGGTAAGGCTTTTTTTGATTATCTCGGTGGAGCAACGAAACACGCTGGATCGTTATGCTGTGCGGCGGTAACTGCCGCCATGATGCCAATGGTGGGATTAAGGTACGCGGATACCCGGGATACGATAGCCGATAGTCGATATATCCTGTGCTGGGGAAATAACCCTGCTGTCACTATGCACGCGTACTTCAAATATTATTCACAGGCGCAGCATAACGGAGCGCGGATAGTCGTTATCGATCCACGCTTTAACGAAACAGCAGCCAAAGCAGATGAATGGGTTCCTATCGTGCCCGGTACGGATATCGCATTGGCGCTGGGGATGATCAACATCATTATGGAAGAAAAACGTTATGACGCTGATTTTTTGCGAGCACATACAGGAGCCGTCTACCTGGTTGATGACCAGCAGCAACTGATGCGTGCAGATCCCCTGGATATTGACAGCTACCTGGTTTTTGATACGCGAACTCAGACGCTGAAACGACATGATGAGCCTGGTGTAATCCCTGCGTTACTGAGCGATGAACTACCCGTTGATTGTCACTTTATGACTGTGCTGGATACCGTTTGGGCGCAGGCCAAACCCTGGTCGGCGAAGAAGGTTGAGGAGGAAACCGATGTTCCTGCACAGACCGTGTTACGTCTGGCGCGCGATTACGCTTCCACACAGCCCGCCATGATTGTTCAGAATATGTCCGGTGCACAGAGAACCGAGTTTGGAACGTACGTGGCCGCAAGCCAGTTTTATCTGGCACTGATTACCGGCAACATCGGAAAACGTGGAGCGGGTGTCTGTGATGCTGGAGGCGTCCGGCAGATGGCTAAATTTTCACCGATTATTCCACCAGCACCTCATGTGGAAAAAATTCCCTCCATTCCCATTTCTAAAATTGGCGACTGGCTTGTTAACGAAAAGCCTCATCCTGTTAAGTTCTGGTGGAATATGACGCTGGGCGCGATGACGCAGCTTCCTAATACTAACCAGGTCAGAGAAGCATTTAAAAAAGTTCCGTTTGTTGTGGTTGCGGACAACCTGATGAGTTCATCCGCGTTGTATGCCGACCTGGTGCTGCCTGTCACGACGATTTTTGAGGACATCAGCCTGATGGCTGGCGTGCGCAGCCATTATGTTCAGTTGATGGAAAAAGCGGTGGAACCGCCGGGAGAAGCAAAACCCGATTACTGGATTTTTGCCCGCCTGGCCGAGCGCTTTGGCTTTGGCGACGTCTTTAACCAGCCCATTGAGCACTACATCGATACTTGTCTTAAAGGCTCGGGTATTACCCGTGAAATGTTGAAAAAAGGGCCTGTGTGCCCTGTTGAAGAGGACTGGATCCCGTTTAAAGATGGTCAGTTCCGCACGTCGACTGGCAAAGCACATTTTTATATAGAAGAGTGGGCGAAAAAGAAATTTATGCCTGTGGTGACCTGGAAACAGGTGACGGAATCGGTGAAAGGTTCGCCTGAACTTGCCCATAAGTATCCCCTTATGGCGGTACAGCGGAAGCTGGCGCGCAGTGTGCATTCCAGCCACGGCATGAATGAGTGGATCCTTGAAGTTCAGCGCAACCGCCCGAACGTTATGATTCACCCGGAAGATGCCCAACATCGCCAGATACGAGCAGGAGAATGGGTTGTCGTCTTCAATCATCGTGGGGAACACCGCGCCATTGCTGATGTTACAACGCATATTAAACGAGGTGTTGTCAGTCTGGATAACGGCTGGTGGGAACAGCAGGGCGGAAGCAGTAGTCATGTCACCAACGATCAGGTGGAATTGCTGGGAAATGGTCACTGCTGTAACAGTACGCTGGTTGATGTCAGAAGGGAGGCTCAATCATGATAAAGCAGTATGGATTTCTTATTGATATGCAAAACTGTTATGGCTGCAAGACCTGCAGCATGGCCTGTAAATCGGAAAATATGACGCCGCTCGGGGTGCTATGGCGTCGGGTTCGCGAATGTCGTACGGATGAGCCCAACACCCAGGCATTTATTAGCATGTCATGTAACCACTGCGACGACCCTCAGTGTATGAAAGTGTGCCCGGCAGGAACATATACTAAACGGGCGGACGGTATTGTTGTGCAGGACCACGAACGATGTATCGGGTGTCGAATGTGCATCATGGCCTGTCCCTGGAGTGCGCCGGTTTATGATCCTAATGAGGGAAAAACCAGCAAATGCAATCTGTGTGCAGAAAGATTAGATGAGGGATTGCAGCCGCGATGTGTCGAGTCTTGCCCTGCGGGAGTATTACGTTTTGGGGATATAGCGGCGCTACGCAAAGAATACACTACTCAATGGACTGTGTTGGAAAAACGCTACAACCTACCTGACCATAACATCAGTAAGCCCAATATTGTGATTATTCCGGCACAGGACTGAGGTGAAAAAATGGAACATTATGAACTACCACTCGTTTTTTTCACGGTCTTTGCGCAATGGGGGGTTGGCGGGGTATTGGCGCTTACGCTGTGTCAGAGTTTCAGTACAACTAAATTCAGTGCAAACCAGTATCGTATGTTGGCATTGCTTTTTTGGAGCATCACAGTGTTGGGGTCATTAGCATCTCTGGCGCATCTGGGAACACCCACCGGAGCATACCGTGCACTGGCAGGGTTGGGAATATCCTGGCTTAGCAGGGAAGTGGTTATGTTTATTGCGCTGAATACAATGATATTTTGTTGGATGGGGTTATGTTGGTTTAAGCCTCAGCATTGGGCTGTTAACCCTCTGGGGGGGATGACGGCGCTTATTGGGCTGGCGTCAATTTTGGTGACTTCTCAGGTTTATTATCAGATGACGCTGCATCCGCTCTGGTCTTCGATTGCCACACCGGTCGGCTTTTTGGCAACGGCTATTTTGCTCGGTTTTATAAGTGTGGCCGCGGCATTTGGTTACTGGCATAACTCATCCTCGACCTTATGCAAAGCTGGGGCCATCATCGGAATTCTGTTAAGCGCAGGTGCGTTGTGGATTCGCTTTCAGGTTCCAGGATCTGATGCCTCAAGTCCTCTGTTCTGGTGGCAGCTATTTGCCAGTATTGGCGTTGCGGTATGGTGCATTTCTCGCCGGAATGTTGGGGTGAGCGCTTACGTTTGGGGGGCTGTTATTTTGACTGGCGAACTGGCGGGAAGAATGCTGTTTTACAGTAATGTCATGAGCGGAGCGCCATGGTTCTAAGTGGGGATATTTTTCCCTCTTCAAACCCAGTGTGTTGCACGCCGGATGGCGAAGAACTATGCCGCCATCCGGCAATATAACGATATTATTCAAAACGCACGGGGAGCGTTTTCCCGTTCGATTCCCAGACGCCCTGATAAACCCCGTCTTTTAAATCCAGCGTTATCTTCTCTTGCGTTTGTTCAGCGGCAGATGTCTTCAGTTCATAATGTTGATTGTTTTCAACGTCGCACTTGCCGGTTAATTCAATCGGTGCGCCAAATTTCTGGTAAAAGTAAGCCCCTTCAAAAGAATCACCGTATTTGCAGTCCACCTTCAGCACAATACGCATGCTTTTTCCCAGTGTGCCGTACATCACCTTGCCGTCAATGCCGGGCGCTGGCTCAACCGGTGTTGTACTCTTTGCGCCAGTCAGATAGTGGCCGTACGGCGTGAACTGATTATGCAGTTCTGCGGTAGGTATTTTCGTGGTGAAATCGCCCAGATCGTCGAGCGCACGACTGGCGTGGTTGCTACAGCGTCCGTTCAGAAAAGCCAGGTGGTCTTTTTGCAGGGAGAATTTGTCGATGTAGTACAACCCTTCAGTGTAGGTAGCGCATGAAGCGTAGAAATCGGCATAGTCAAAATCCTCACCTTTTTCTTCTTTTATTTGCTCGGGCGTCTGTGATTTATGCGCCGCAACGAAGGCATCGATTTGGCCACGGATATCTTTTCTGATGCGGGTGTTTAATTCGGCCATCGTGGCGCGGGAAAACAGATCGTTAAGGGTAATAGCGGCGCCGTTGGCTAAATCGAAGCTCAGCGGTACATTGTACGACTCGCAATACGCCCCGCAGCCTTCGACAAACATATTCAGGGTCAGAACCTTGGCGTCGCGATACTCAACCGTGTAGTCAAGGTTTGCGGTGGGATTCCTCTCTGATTTCGCAAACTGATTCACTGTAGCCTGCGGATTATTACCCGGTAGCTGGTTGATAAAGCTAGCGAAAATATAATCATTAATGCGTTTAGCGACTGTCGGGTTATCCGCCGAGCTAAACCACGGCAGGCGATACTGCATCTCAGTGCTGTTGGGATAGCGGTACTCAATGTTCTTTATTTCAAGCTGGGTTGCTGCGGTGTAGCCGGAAAGGAGCAGTAAAGCCACTCCGCTCAGATATCCTTTCATCATATTTCCTTGTAAGGAAGTGGCCTGAAGATTTACTCGTAGTAGTTATAAATTCCCGCAGCCATCACCAGTTGTGATGCCACCTCATGGGCTTTTTCGCGACTCACCAGCAGATCGATGATTTTTAAACCAAAATCGATGGCGGTGCCCGGTCCCTGGCTGGTTAACAGGTTAACGCGCGGATCCCATACGACGCGCTTGTCCTGCCACTGTTCGGCTGGAATCTTCTCTTTCAGCGCGGGGAAACCGGTCATATTACCGATGGGGAAAATATCGTGCGGGACGAGCACGGTGGCGGCAGCGGCACAAATCGCGGCGACAATGCGTCCGGAGCGATGGAATTGCTTCACTGTTTCGATAAGCAACGGGCTGTCACGAAAACATTCAGCGCCTTTAATGCCACCAGGCAACACGATAATGTCGAAATCACCGTCCGCAACTTCGACCAGGGGCGCATCAGCCAGTAACTTCACGCCACGCGAACAGACAATCGTCAGGTTGCCATCGCTGGCGACGCTTGCGGTCGTGACCTTAATGCCGCCACGAACCAGCAGATCGATAGTGGTGACCGCTTCGGTCTCTTCACTACCAGGGGCGAGGCAAACCAGTGCCTGAGCGCTCATACTCACTCTCCTTTCGCTTTACCATTTCAAACAGGCGGGCATTTTCCGGGACGGCGATGCCGTGCGCACGTGCGCGTTTTAACAAATAACCGGTAATGTAGTCGATCTCAGTATGACGCAAGGCACGAATGTCCTGCAGCATTGATGAGATATTTTCCGCTGTGCTGTCAATCACTTGCTCGACATAATAACGTAAATCATCCGCTGATGTGTGGTGACCTTCGCGCTCGATGACCGCCGCCACTTCCTCGCATATCAATGCTATTTTTTCTGGATGCTGACGCAGTTCGCCGTTGGGACAGTTCCAGAGTGCGGTGAGTGGGTTAATGACACAGTTCACAGCCAGCTTGCGCCACAGCTCCGCGCGAATAGTGTTGTGCCAGGCGACATCGGGCAGGACATCTTGCAGAATTTCAGCCAGATAGCTGAAATCACCATCTTGTTCACGTGCCGGGCCAATACGTGTTGTGCCCTGGGCGACATGAATAATGACGTTCCCGTCACGGCGTGCCGCGTGAGTGGTCGTACCCATCAACAGGGGTTGCCGAATGCTACGCAGTTCTTCAATTGTCCCCATACCGTTGTGAATTAACAGAATGGGTGTGGTTTCAGGCAGAATAGCGGCCAGGCTTTTGACTGCGTCAGAAACCTGCCAGGCTTTTAGTGTCACCAGCAGCAGATCGCTTTTCGCCAAAAAATCGGGGTCGTTTGCCGTCAGGGATTCATTAAAAACGGATCCATCCGTGTCAATCAGGTTCACGCTGCAATAAGGTTGCGGCACGCGTAGCCACCCTTGCACCTCATGCCCATGTTTGCACAGCGCTGTAAGCCACAGCTGTCCTAACGCTCCGCATCCCAGTACGGTAATTCTCATTCTTCCTCCTCACCTGCAACAGCACCAGGTGTTAATCCATATCCGCTACATCCCATTATTGTTCGCAGCTATCAGTACCACGTACAATTAAAGGATACAGCCTAGTATAGCGCTGTCTGTTGAGTAACTTTGCAGGTATTATGCTTCGCATCAAAAATGAAGGGAGAGGAAAAGATGCCATCTTTCGATATTGTTTCTGAAGTTGATCTTCAGGAAGCCCGTAACGCGGTCGATAATGCCAGCCGCGAAGTGGAGTCACGCTTCGATTTTCGTGGCGTTGAGGCCACCTTTGAGCTGAACGAGTCAAATAAGACGATTAAGGTGCTGAGCGAGTCTGATTTCCAGGTTAATCAGTTGCTGGATATTTTGCGTGCCAAACTGCTGAAACGTGGTATTGAAGGCACGTCGCTGGATGTACCAGAAACTTTTGTGCACAGCGGTAAAACCTGGTTTGTCGAAGCTAAGCTGAAGCAAGGTATTGAAAGCGCTGTGCAGAAGAAAATCGTCAAGCTGATCAAAGACAGCAAACTGAAGGTGCAGGCGCAGATTCAGGGCGAAGAAATTCGTGTAACCGGTAAGGCGCGTGACGATCTGCAATCCGTTATGGCGCTGGTTCGCGGTGGCGATCTCGGCCAGCCGTTCCAGTTCAAAAACTTCCGCGACTAAGTCGTTATGTCAGATGGCGCAAACCGCCATCTGACAATCTCATCATCACGCCTGGCTTATCGCCTGCTCAATTTCATATCGGTTGGTCACTTTGCTGTCGATTTTCACGTAGGCTGAATGCTCTTTTGCCACAATTAATACCTCACTCACGCCTTCTTTTGCCAGCAGACGCTGTTTCAGGGTGTCATCCGCAGCAATCTCAGGTGGGATTTCCACGCGCAGGCTGCTGACATACGGCGGCTCTTTCATTGTACTTGCCACCAATAACCATACTGCTGCCAGAAGCGCGCCAGCCAGGAATACCGCCTGACCGTCAAACATTTCGACCACCCAACCGCCCAGCGAACCGCCAATCGCCACGCCAAGAAACTGGCTGGTGGAGTAAACGCCCATCGCCGTGCCTTTATAGCCAGCCGGAGACTCTTTACTGATAAGCGAGGGGAGGAGGGCTTCCATCAGGTTAAAGGCGAGGAAGAATATCTGCACGCCCGCAATCAGCCCCCAGAAACGAATGTTAGCGGCCCACAATACAATCTCTGCAATAAGAATCAGTAACACGCAGGCGAGGAACACGCGTTTCATCCGGCGCTTCACTTCGGCGTAAATGATGAACGGCACGACAGAAACAAAAGACAGTAGCATCGTCACCAGATAAATTTTCCAGTGTTCGGCGGCGGGGAAGCCTGCTTTCGCCAGTTGTCCCGGTAAGGCGACGAAGGTGGACATCAGTAAAATGTGCAGACACATGATGCCAACATTGAGTTTCAGCAGTTTGGGCTCCGCCAGCACTTTGCTGAAGCTGTCTTTTACCATGCCCGACTCGCGGTTCAGCACGTGGTTGGTGCTATTGGGAACGACCCAAATGGTCAGCACAATACCAGTGGTGGCAAGCGCGGCAATCATCCAGAACAGCGCATGCAACCCCAGCGCATGGGTGACGATTGGCCCCAGCACCATCGCAATAGCAAAGGTGATACCAAAGCTGACGCCGATAAAGGCCATCGCTTTGGTGCGGTTTTGCTCACGGGTTAAGTCGGAAAGCAGCGCCATTACGGCAGCGGCAATCGCGCCAGAGCCTTGCAGAGCCCGGCCAAGAATAATTCCCCAGATTGAATCGGAGAGGGCGGCAATCACGCTGCCGAGAACGAATACCGCCAGTCCGCCAACGATAAGCGGCTTACGACCGATGCGGTCAGAGAGCAGGCCAAAGGGGATTTGAAAGATGGCCTGTGCCAGGCCATAAATGCCGATGGCAAGGCCTATCAGCGCTTCGCTTGCGCCCTGTAGCGCCATGCCGTATGTGGTCAGAACTGGCAGGACCATAAACATGCCAAGCATGCGCAACGAGAATACGGTCCCTAAACCCCAGGTGGCGCGCAACTCACCGGGCGTCATTTTGTAATCGTTCATTCCCACCTCTGTATTAATTTCGCGCCTAGTGTAAAGCGGTATGCAGGCAGGGTAAATACATGGTTATTTAACAAATATGACATTGTGTTGTATTTATGATGCGAATAAAAAAAGGGTGCCGAAGCACCCTTTTTGCATGAGCAGATTTTTACCAGACGTAAGTCAGCAGGTTCTGCGAGTTTGGCACCATAAAGTCGACGGACATCATCACGGAAAGCGCGGTAATGGCGATGATGGAGAACCCGAACAGCTTGCGCGCCCAGACTTTGTCATCTTCCACTTTATAACCGCGCAGCGCCATACCTAACCACCAGACACTCACCGCCGCAGCAACAATCAGGTACTTATAACCTGCATAGCCGCCCAGGGTTAGCATCAGCGTGGCAATAGCAAACGCCACGATGTACAGCGTGATATGGTTTTTTGCGACCGAAATGCCTTTCACCACTGGCAACACCGGGATGTTGGCAGCCTGATAATCCTTAAAGCGGAAAATCGCAATGGCGTAAGAGTGCGGCATCTGCCACAGGCTGAAAATAGCCAGCAGAATCAGCGCACCGCTATCGAACTCACCGGTTACGGCGCAGTAGCCAATCACCGGCGGCGCAGCGCCGGAGAGTGAGCCAATCAGCGTGCCATAAACGGAGTGGCGCTTCATATACAGGCTATAAACGCCCACATAGACCACGAAGCCCATTACCCCCAGCCAGCAGGCCAGAGGGTTTGCGCCAAACCACAGCAGCATAAAGCCAGCAATACCCAGCAAGGTGGCGTATACCAGCGAGACCGCAGGTGATATCAGACCTTTAACCAACACGCGGTTTTTGGTCCTCTCCATCTTCCTGTCGATATCCCTGTCGATGTAGTTGTTAAATACACAACCTGACGCCACAACCAGTGACACCCCAACCAACGTGTAGATAAACAGGGGATAATCGATACTGCCCTTAGAGGCCAGCAGGAACCCCCCAATCACCGAGATCAGGTTGCCAAAGATGATGCCTGGTTTCGTTACTTGCAGGTATTGCTTAAACATCATAATCGCCGCTCTTAGTGCATCATCATGTTGTAGTTAAGGTTCCACATAATCCAGATGGAGCCCACAACCAGGATGGCGATGATTAGCACAGTAAAGACAAAGGCCGTCATGTTCCAACCTTCATCAGATTTACTATTCATGTGCAGGAAGCACACCAGGTGCACCAGAATCTGTACCACTGCCATTGCCAGAATAGTTCCCAGAATGACGGCCGGAGAGGCAGAACCTGTCATGACCATCCAGAACGGAATGACCGTCAGGATGATCGACAGGATAAAACCTGTCATGTAGGTTTTTACGCTGCCATGGGATGCGCCGCCGCTCTCGTTAGCATGACTCATTACATCGCCCCCATCAGATAAACAACAGTGAACACACAGATCCACACCACATCAAGGAAGTGCCAGAACAGGCTCAGGCACATGATGCGGGTGCGGTTAGTACTGGTCAGGCCGCGACGAGCAACTTGCACCATCAGCACCGCCATCCAGATAAGACCGGAGGTGACGTGCAGACCGTGCGTGCCGACCAGCGCGAAGAACGCAGACAGGAAGCCGCTGCGATCCGGGCCCATACCGTTAACAATCAGGTGATGGAATTCATAGAGTTCCATCCCGATGAATCCGGCACCAAACAAGAAGGTCAACGCCAGCCAGGAGATAACCTGGCTCTTGTTGTTCTTGTACATGGCGATCGCCGCCATGCCGTAAGTAATGGAGCTGAATAACAGCAGGAATGTTTCAACCAGAACGAACGGCAGTTCAAAAATGTCCTTACCTGTTGGGCCACCTGCGGTGCCGTTCACCAGAACGGCATAGGTTGCAAACAGAATAGAGAACAGAATGCAGTCGCTCATCAGGTAGATCCAAAATCCGAAGATTTTGGTCTGGCCTGCATCGTGGTGCCCGTGTTCGTGCGCGTGGGCATTCGCGTGCGTTAAAGTATCAGTTGCCATTTTTCAGCCCTGCCTTAGTAATCTCATCGAAATGCTGGTTTTCCAGTTTTTCGACTTCCGGTACCGGCACGTAGTAATCCACGTCTTCATCAAAGCTTTTCACGATCCAGCTGATGATCATGCCTGCGAAGCTTGCAATCGCCAGCCACCAGATATGCCAGATCATGGCGAAACCAAACAGTGTTGCGAAGGCGGTAATGACGATACCGGCACCGCTATTCTTCGGCATATGAATTTCTTCATAGTGCGCAGGCTGCTTGTACGCTTCACCTTTTTCTTTCATTTCCCAGAAGGCATCACGTTCGTGGACGTGTGGCACAACGGCAAAGTTATAGAACGGCGGCGGGGAAGAGGTTGCCCACTCCAGCGTACGACCACCCCATGGGTCACCGGTCAGGTCACGATTCTGCTCGCGGTCACGAATAGACACGTAGATCTGAATCAGCTGGCACAGGATACCCAGTGCAATCAGTGCGGCACCGCAGGCGGCAACGACCAGCATTGGATGGAACTGTGGGTCAATCTGCTGGCTGAGACGACGAGTCATACCCATGAAGCCCAGCACGTACAGCGGCATAAATGCCACGAAGAAGCCGATGATCCAGAACCAGAATGCACGTTTACCCCAGGTTTCGTTCAGCGTGAAGCCGAACGCTTTTGGCCACCAGTAGGTCATACCTGCGAAGCAGCCAAATACGACGCCGCCGATGATAACGTTATGGAAGTGCGCAATCAGGAACAGACTGTTGTGCAGTACGAAGTCCGCACCCGGAACCGCCAACAGCACGCCGGTCATACCGCCGACTGAGAAGGTCACGATAAAGCCAATCGTCCACAGCATCGCTGAGTGGAATACGATACGGCCCTGATACATGGTGAACAGCCAGTTGAAGATCTTCACCCCGGTCGGGATGGCGATAATCATGGTGGTAATACCGAAGAAGGCGTTTACGTTAGCGCCTGCACCCATGGTGAAGAAGTGGTGCAGCCAAACAACGAACGACAGAACGGTGATACACACGGTTGCCCACACCAGAGAGGTGTAACCAAACAGACGTTTACGTGAGAAGGTTGCTGCGATTTCGGAGAACACACCGAAGACCGGCAGAACCAGAATGTACACTTCCGGATGGCCCCAGGCCCAAATCAGGTTGATGTACATCATCATGTTGCCGCCCATATCGTTGGTAAAGAAATGGGTGCCCAGATAGCGATCCAGGGTCAGCAACGCGACGGTAACCGTCAGGATTGGGAAAGACGCGATAATCAGGATGTTGGCGCACAGAGATGCCCAGCTAAATACTGGCATCTTGAACATGGTCATACCTGGTGCACGCATCTTAATGATGGTCACAAAGAAGTTGATACCGGTCAGCGTTGTACCGATACCGGACAACTGGACTGCCCATATCCAATAATCGACCCCGACGCTTGGACTGTACTCTATTCCCGAGAGCGGCGGATACGCCAGCCAACCGGTCTGTGCGAATTCACCTACGCCCAGAGACAGGTTAACCAGGATTACGCCGACAACGGTGAACCAGAAGCTCAGGTTGTTCAGGAATGGGAAAGCAACGTCACGTGCGCCGATCTGCAGCGGAACCACCAGGTTCATCAGACCGATAACAAATGGCATTGCCACGAAGAAGATCATGATCACGCCGTGAGCCGTGAAGATCTGGTCGTAGTGGTGAGGAGGCAGGAAGCCTGCTTCACCTGCAGAAGCCAGCGCTTGCTGACTACGCATCATGATGGCGTCGGCAAAGCCACGAATTAACATGACGATTGCGACGATGACATACATGATGCCAAGGCGTTTGTGGTCAACCGAAGTTAACCATTCTTTCCACAGGTAGGTCCACTTACCGAAGTAAGTGATAAGGCCGAGTAAGGCCGCACCACCGATGATAATGGCAGCGATCGTAACCATGACAATGGGTTCATGGAACGGCACTGCATCCAGCGTCAATTTTCCGAACATCGTATTCTTCCTCGGCCCCTTAGTGAGCGGATTCCGCGTGGCTCATGTCCATGCCTTCCATGCCTTCGTGTGCGTTGTGCTCACCTTCGGGTTGGGTCATGTCCATGCTCTTACCGTGAGCCATAAATTTGTTAATAACGTCTTTAAACAAATCGGGTTTCACGTTGGAGAAGTATTCCACCTGGTTGTATTCGCTTGGCGCAGCCACTTTCTCGAACGCAGCCATGTCGCTCATGGTGTTCGTGGACTGTTTCGCTTTAGCAACCCATTGGTCGAATTCGGCGCGGTCCTTTGTTGCGATAGCCTTGAACTTCATACCGGAGAAGCCGGGTCCGCTATAACTTGCGGAGATACCATCATAAGTACCGACTTCGTTGGCGATCAGATGCAGTCGAGTCTGCATACCGGCCATGGCATAAATCTGGCTACCCAGACGCGGGATAAAGAAGGAGTTCATCACGGAGTTGGATGTCACTTTGAATTCAACCGGAGTATTCGCCGGGAAGGCGATTTCATTCACGGTAGCGATACCTTGTTCCGGATAGATGAAGAACCATTTCCAGTCCATGGAAACCACTTCGATGGTAATGGGCTTCTCGTCATGCGCCAGCGGTTTGCTTGGTTCAAGAGCGTGAGTGGTTTTCCAGGTCAGAACGGCAAGGAAAATAATGATTAAGATAGGCACCGTCCAGACCACAGCTTCCACTTTATTGGAGTGTGACCAGTTCGGGCTGTACTTCGCATCTTTATTGCTTGCACGATACTTCCAGGCAAAACCAACAGCCATCAAGATGGCAGGAATAACGACAATCAACATCAGGCCAAATGCCGTCAGTATCAATGACCGTTGCTCCAGTCCAATCTGTCCTTTAGGGTCAAGCAGCGCAGAATTACAACCACTGAGTAATGCAGTGCCTGCAATTAATGACAACCATCCCAAACTTTTATTGTATTTCCTGAGTCTCATTTAACGACCTCAATTCCACGGGACCGGGTGGCGTTTAAAGTGTGAGGGCATTTTACGGGAAGGTTACATTACTGTAAACATCATTGGATCTGTGTTACCGGGTTCTGCCGTGCATGTCACATATGTTGCAATATATGTCGCCTCGGCTTTAAGAACCTGTTGCAACATCACGTTATAACGAAAGCGGGCGAGCAGGGGAGGTGTTGAGGGCAATTGGTATAACCAATACGAAAATAAAACAATTGTTTAACAATTGATTATCAATAAAAAGACAAATAGCGAACAAAAAATAAATCTGATTCGGCTGAATCGAGTAAGGAAAATAGAATTTATAAAAGGAGTCAATAATTTCCAAATTCTATGGCGCACAAAACAACAAATTATATTTTTATTAACTGCTTTTTATTTAGCCGTTATAATTACGCAGGGTGATTACAACGGCCAAATAAACCGGTCAGATTACGGCAGACGAGTTTTGCGTAGTGCCAAATAATCCAGCAGTCCACCGAATACCACACCGCAGACGGCGACCACGACGGCCACTTCAAGCAGCCCCGCCAGGAAAGAGAAGTTGGTGTAATCGAGGGCGTTCATCGTCAGAAGTAGCAGCCAGACAGCCAGCAAACAGCAGCCTGCCACTAACGTTATCAAAGCCAGATTGTACGCACCACGAAACTCTGTGCGTGGAATAAAACTCTCATTTTGCCAGCTATGTTCCAGCGTCTGGCGACAAACCAGCAGCAGCAGGAGTCCAGGGATCGCGGCAAACACGGAAAACAGATAAAACGTTGGCCAACCGTGAGCCTCGACGAACCAACCTGCCACTGGGCCCACATAGACGCGGCCAACAGCCGAAAGGGCAGAGAGTAGGGCAAACTGGGTTGCGGAGAACGATTTATTACACAGCGTCATTAATAAGGCGACAAACGCCGCAGTACCCATTCCGCCGCACAGGTTTTCGAAGAAAACCGCTGCCGCCATACTGAACATGTGCTTGTCTGTAATAGAAAGCAGCCAGTATCCGGCGTTCGATACGCCCTGCAGAATGCCGAAAATGAGTAACGCGCGAAACAGCGAAAGGCGCTGCATCAGGATCCCGCCGTACAGCGCACCGACTATTGTCGCCAGCAGTCCCAGCGTTTTATTAACGACGCCGACTTCACCGGCATCAAACCCGACGCCGCGGATTAAAAACGTCGTGGTCAGGCTCATGGCGAAAGCATCACCAAGCTTATACAGCACAATGAGCAGCAAAATCAGCCAGGCGTTGTTACGGCCAAAAAAGTCACGCAGTGGCGCAGCAACCGCTTGTTCCAGTGTTTTGGGCACCGGAATGGTGTCAGTGGGTTCGGGCGCTAACAGGGTGGCGATAATGCAGGGAATTAGTAGTGCCGCCATCAGCCAGTACATACCTTGCCAGCCGAGCCAGCGGTCGGCCATCCACAGTGCCAGACCACCGGAAACCAGCATCCCCAGGCGGTAACCCAGTACGCTGATTGCTGCACCGGTACCACGTTCTTCTGCCGGTAAAACGTCTGTTTTCCAGGCGTCAAAAACAATATCCTGCGACGCGGAACAAAATGCGATCACCACTGCGAGTGCCGCCATCCAGCGTAACTGCGTTCCTGATTCCAGAAAACCCATCGCGGCGATGGAAATAAGAAGCATCACCTGGGTCGTCAACAGCCAACCGCGACGACGACCTAAAAACGGTGGCGTGTAGCGGTCCATCACCGGGGACCAGAGAAACTTAAAGACGTAGGCCTGGCCGACCAGAGAAAAGAAACCGATAGTTTTCAGATCGATGTTTTCGACCGTCATCCACGCCTGAAGCGTACCGGAGGTCAGGGCGAGCGGTAAACCGGAAGCAAAACCTAACATCAGCAGAATCGCTGATTTTGGTTGCTGAAAAATACGTAAATAGTGATTGGACATGGGCATTAAAAGCTGACCCGGCGAAATGCCGGGTCAGGAGGCTTAAATTAGCGAGCGTTCTGCTTGATGAAATCGTGAACGCTGGTGTCCTGGGACATATCAGCGATGGTGTCGGTCAGGACGCTGTTAACGGCATCAGCAATATTTTTGTTAGAGGCCTGGAATGCGCCTTCAACAGAGTAGCTGGCACGGTAGTTTTTGGTCATCTTGTTGCCGTTGGCAGCCGTTGCAATAATGGCGATGTCTGCTTTGGTTGCGATGTTATAGCGCACGCTACCCTGAGACACGTCAGCATACAGCTGGCTTACGATGATTTGCAGGTTAACTGCACCGTTTGGACCCACCATATAACCGCGTGCAGTCATCTGCTTTTCCAGCACTTCTTGCAGCAGGAAGCGCAGATCGCGAGACGCAGTCAGAGTAACCAGTTGATTGTCGCGGGTCACTTTTGCCAGCGCCTGATCCTGACGCTGGTCGGCGCCGTTGATGCTGACAGTCACTCCCATCAGACTCGGATCCTGCTGTGGCAGGGTAATTTTCGGCGATACGTTGATGGTAGTGGGCGGAGTTGCGCAGCCAGCCAACATAAACAACGCGACTAAAGGGAAGAGGATTTTTTTAAACATGCCAGGGCTCTCAGCGAATCTAAATTGTATGGTTAGAGAAAATTCCCGCCATCATAACATCGCCAACGATGAGGGGAAGTGGGTAACGCATGTAAATTCATCATGTTGTCCGTTTGATGATGTTGTAGAGACCATAAATGGCCTTTTTGCAATAACGCGAACACAAGAATCAGTGAACTTCATTCGTTTGGGTGAGAAAATCAGACAAGCGCTAATTTTTTGTTGCTAAGGTGTAATGAAAACGGTAAAAGCGGCTAATATTTAAAGGGATGGGTGACATCTCAGCGTTGTCGGAGGAAAAATTTCATGATGATTCGTGAGCAAATAGAAGAAAAATTAAGGGCAGCGTTCCAACCCGTGTTCCTCGAAGTTGTGGATGAAAGCTATCGTCACAATGTCCCGGCAGGTTCTGAAAGCCACTTTAAGGTTGTGCTGGTCAGCGATCGCTTTACAGGTGAACGTTTTCTTAATCGTCATCGGATGATTTACAGCACGTTAACGGCGGAGCTTTCCACAACCGTACATGCTCTGGCCCTGCATACCTACACCATTAAGGAGTGGGAGGCGTTGCAGGACACCATTTTTGCATCACCTCCATGTCGTGGGGCGGGAAGCATCGCCTAAAAAACGGATTTGCAACAACCGGCGCTTTTCCAGTATGTTGCTACAGATTATGTGAAAACGGCCTGCGGGCCGTTTTGTTTTGTCTGAATTCTGAGTAGGTCGTCCAGTATTCAGACAAAAATTAGCCGGGAATTGTGAAAAAAGCCGCAGCAACGCGCGATAACCGTTCTCGACTCATAAAAGTGATGCCGCTATAATGCGCGTCTTATTTTTCGGAATGTCTTCGGGATGATTCTGACGACAGGGAATGTGATTGATTATGAGAACATCCCAGTTCCGCGAAGCCAACAACCTGTGCTTGCGGAGAAGAGTTGACCGAGCACTGTGATTTTTTGAGGTAACAAGATGCAAGTTTCAGTTGAAACCACTCAAGGCCTTGGCCGCCGTGTAACGATTACTATCGCTGCTGACAGCATCGAGACCGCTGTGAAAAGCGAGCTGGTCAACGTAGCGAAGAAAGTGCGTATTGACGGTTTCCGCAAAGGAAAAGTACCGATGAATGTCGTTGCTCAGCGTTATGGCGCTTCTGTTCGCCAGGACGTTCTGGGTGACCTGATGAGCCGTAACTTCGTTGATGCCATCATCAAAGAAAAAATTAATCCGGCTGGCGCACCGAACTACGTTCCGGGCGAATACAAACTGGGTGAAGATTTCACTTACGCGGTAGAGTTCGAAGTTTACCCGGAAGTTGAGCTGACCGGTCTGGATGCAATCGAAGTTGAAAAACCGGTTGTTGAAGTTACCGACGCTGACGTTGATGTTATGCTGGATACCCTGCGTAAGCAGCAGGCTACCTGGAAAGACAAAGACGGCGCTGCTGACGCAGAAGACCGTGTCACCATCGACTTTACCGGTTCTGTAGACGGCGAAGAGTTCGAAGGCGGCAAAGCGTCTGACTTCGTACTGGCGATGGGCCAGGGTCGTATGATCCCGGGCTTTGAAGAAGGCGTTAAAGGCCACAAAGCTGGCGAAGAGTTCACCATCGACGTGACCTTCCCGGAAGAGTACCACGCTGAAAACCTGAAAGGTAAAGCCGCTAAATTCGTTATCAACCTGAAGAAAGTTGAAGAACGTGAACTGCCGGAACTGACCGAAGAATTCATCAAACGTTTTGGCGTTGAAGATGGTTCCGTAGCAGGTCTGCGCGCAGAAGTGCGTAAAAACATGGAACGTGAGCTGAAAGGCGCTGTACGTAACCGCGTTAAGTCTCAGGCGATCGAAGGTCTGGTTAAAGCCAACGACATCGACGTTCCTGCTGCACTGATCGACAGCGAAATCGACGTTCTGCGTCGTCAGGCTGCACAGCGTTTCGGTGGCAACGAGAAGCAAGCTCTGGAACTGCCGCGTGAACTGTTCGAAGAACAGGCTAAGCGTCGCGTAGTTGTTGGTCTGCTGCTGGGCGAAGTGATTCGTACCAACGAACTGAAAGCTGACGAAGATCGCGTAAAAGGCCTGATCGAAGAAATGGCTTCTGCTTACGAAGATCCGAAAGAAGTTGTTGAGTTCTACAGCAAAAACAAAGAGCTGATGGACAACATGCGTAACGTCGCTCTGGAAGAACAGGCTGTTGAAGCGGTTCTGGCGAAAGCTAAAGTGACTGAAAAAGCCACTACTTTCAACGAACTGATGAACCAGCAGGCGTAATTCGTTGCTTTTATAGCACGAAATTCGCACATAAACCCGTCACCTTCTGGTGGCGGGTTTTTTTTTGTCACGCATTTTGCATGGGAAGGGTGCGAAAACAGCGTTTCAGTGTTAGCGTTACAACAAAAGATTGTTATGCTTGAATTATGGCGATGTCGTACCCATTACAGAGGGACTAGCTGATAATCCGTCCATAAGGTTACAATCAGCACAGCAGGTTTTTTCAAATTTTATCCAGGAGACGGAAATGTCATACAGCGGCGAACGAGATAACTTTGCACCCCATATGGCGCTGGTGCCGATGGTCATTGAACAGACCTCGCGTGGTGAGCGCTCTTTTGATATCTATTCTCGTCTACTTAAGGAACGCGTCATTTTTCTGACCGGCCAGGTCGAAGACCATATGGCTAACCTGATTGTGGCGCAGATGCTGTTCCTGGAAGCAGAAAACCCGGAAAAAGATATCTACCTGTATATTAACTCCCCTGGTGGCGTGATTACTGCAGGGATGTCTATCTATGACACCATGCAGTTTATTAAGCCGGACGTTAGCACCATTTGTATGGGCCAGGCGGCCTCAATGGGCGCGTTTCTGCTGACTGCCGGGGCGAAAGGTAAACGTTTTTGCCTGCCTAACTCTCGCGTCATGATCCACCAGCCTCTGGGCGGTTACCAGGGTCAGGCAACGGATATTGAAATTCATGCCCGTGAAATCCTGAAGGTAAAAGGGCGCATGAACGAACTTATGGCGCATCATACGGGTCAATCTCTCGAGCAGATTGAACGTGATACCGAGCGCGATCGCTTCCTCTCCGCTTCTGAAGCGGTGGAGTACGGTCTGGTCGACTCGATTTTGACCCATCGTAATTAATGCCCAGGGCGCAGGTGTGCCGCTATAATTACCTGGAGCGGCACAACGCTGACTAGCGTCTTGCGCCTGAGAATGGCATTTGCGTCGTCGTGTGCGGCACAAAGAACAAAGAAGAGGTTTTGACCCATGACAGATAAACGCAAAGATGGCTCGGGCAAATTGTTGTACTGCTCTTTTTGCGGCAAAAGCCAGCATGAAGTGCGTAAGCTGATTGCCGGACCATCCGTGTATATCTGCGACGAATGTGTTGATTTATGTAACGACATCATTCGCGAAGAGATTAAGGAAGTAGCACCGCACCGTGAACGCAGTGCGCTGCCGACGCCACATGAAATTCGCAACCACCTGGACGATTACGTTATTGGCCAGGAACAGGCGAAGAAAGTGCTGGCGGTCGCGGTATACAACCATTACAAACGTCTGCGCAACGGCGACACCAGCAATGGCGTCGAGTTGGGCAAAAGTAACATCCTGCTAATTGGTCCGACGGGTTCTGGTAAAACGCTGTTGGCTGAAACGCTGGCACGTCTGCTGGACGTTCCGTTCACAATGGCCGATGCCACCACCCTGACCGAAGCCGGTTATGTGGGTGAAGATGTTGAAAATATTATTCAGAAGCTGTTGCAGAAGTGCGATTACGACGTGCAGAAAGCGCAGCGCGGTATCGTCTATATCGATGAGATCGACAAGATTTCGCGTAAATCAGACAATCCGTCTATTACGCGTGACGTTTCCGGTGAAGGCGTACAGCAGGCGCTGTTGAAACTGATCGAAGGTACGGTTGCTGCCGTTCCGCCACAGGGTGGACGCAAACATCCGCAGCAGGAGTTCTTGCAGGTTGATACCTCCAAGATTCTGTTTATCTGTGGTGGTGCGTTTGCCGGTCTGGATAAGGTGATTGCTAACCGTGTTGAAACCGGCTCCGGCATTGGTTTTGGCGCGACGGTAAAAGCCCAGTCCGATAAGGCCAGCGAAGGTGAACTGCTGTCGCAGGTTGAACCAGAAGATCTGATCAAATTTGGTTTGATCCCTGAGTTCATCGGCCGTCTGCCCGTTGTGGCAACGCTGAGCGAACTGAGTGAAGAAGCGCTGATCCAGATCCTGAAAGAACCGAAAAACGCCCTGACTAAGCAGTATCAGGCGCTGTTCAATCTTGAAGGTGTGGATCTGGAATTCCGCGAGGAAGCGCTGGATGCTATCGCCAGGAAAGCGATGATTCGTAAAACCGGTGCGCGTGGTCTGCGTTCTATCGTGGAAGCCGCGTTGCTGGACACCATGTACGATCTGCCTTCTATGGAAGACGTTGAAAAAGTGGTGATCGACGAGTCTGTGATTGGCGGTCAGAGCAAGCCGTTGCTGATTTACGGTAAGCCGGAAGCACAGCAGGCATCTGGCGAATAATTCATCAATTCATACAGACGTTTAACCAAAAAGGGGGGATTTTATCTCCCCTTTTATTTTTCCGTAAACATGGCGTTGAATGTGTGGGAAACATCCCCATATACTGACATACATGTTAAAGGTGGTGTGAAGCACAGTCGTACCACCTGATTACCTGGCGGAAACTAAACTAAGAGAGAGCTCTATGAATCCTGAGCGTTCTGAACGCATTGAAATCCCCGTATTGCCGTTGCGCGATGTGGTGGTTTATCCGCACATGGTCATACCCTTATTTGTAGGGCGGGAAAAATCTATCCGTTGTCTTGAAGCGGCCATGGACCATGATAAAAAAATCATGTTGGTCGCACAGAAAGAAGCGTCAACGGATGAGCCGGGTGTAAACGATCTTTTCACCGTCGGGACCGTGGCCTCTATTTTGCAGATGCTGAAACTGCCTGACGGCACCGTAAAAGTGCTGGTCGAGGGGTTACAGCGCGCGCGTATTTCTGCGCTGTCAGACAACGGCGAGCATTTCTCTGCGAAAGCGGAGTACCTTGATTCGCCTGCTATCGATGAGCGCGAACAGGAAGTGCTGGTGCGTACCGCTATCAGCCAGTTCGAAGGCTATATCAAGCTAAACAAAAAAATCCCACCAGAGGTGCTGACGTCGCTTAACAGCATTGACGATCCCGCGCGTCTGGCGGACACCATCGCTGCCCATATGCCGCTGAAGCTGGCGGATAAGCAGTCCGTACTGGAGATGTCCGACGTGAATGAACGTCTGGAATATCTGATGGCAATGATGGAATCCGAAATCGATCTGCTGCAGGTTGAAAAACGCATTCGCAACCGCGTGAAAAAGCAGATGGAGAAGTCTCAGCGTGAGTACTATCTGAACGAGCAAATGAAAGCGATTCAGAAAGAGCTCGGCGAGATGGACGATGCGCCGGATGAAAACGAAGCGCTGAAACGTAAGATCGACGCGGCGAAGATGCCGAAAGAGGCAAAAGAGAAAGCGGAAGCAGAGCTGCAGAAGCTGAAAATGATGTCTCCGATGTCGGCGGAAGCGACGGTCGTGCGTGGCTACATCGACTGGATGGTACAGGTTCCGTGGAATGCGCGTAGCAAGGTCAAAAAAGACCTGCGTCAGGCACAGGAAATCCTCGATACCGACCATTATGGTCTGGAGCGTGTGAAAGACCGTATTCTTGAGTATCTTGCGGTCCAGAGCCGTGTGAACAAAATCAAGGGACCGATCCTGTGTCTGGTTGGACCGCCGGGGGTGGGTAAAACCTCTCTTGGTCAGTCCATCGCGAAGGCGACAGGACGTAAATACATCCGTATGGCGCTGGGTGGCGTGCGTGATGAGGCTGAAATTCGTGGTCACCGCCGGACCTATATCGGTTCGATGCCGGGCAAACTGATCCAGAAAATGGCCAAAGTGGGCGTGAAAAACCCGCTGTTCCTGCTTGATGAGATCGACAAAATGTCTTCTGACATGCGTGGCGATCCGGCATCAGCGCTGCTTGAGGTGCTGGATCCAGAGCAGAACGTGGCGTTCAGCGATCACTACCTGGAAGTGGACTACGACCTCAGCGACGTCATGTTCGTTGCGACGTCGAACTCCATGAACATTCCAGCACCGTTGCTGGATCGTATGGAAGTGATTCGTCTGTCTGGCTATACCGAAGACGAGAAGCTTAATATAGCTAAACGTCATCTGTTGCCAAAACAGATTGAGCGTAATGCGCTGAAAAAAGGCGAGCTGACGGTTGATGATAGCGCCATTGTGGGCATCATTCGTTACTACACCCGTGAAGCGGGCGTGCGTAGTCTGGAGCGTGAAATCTCCAAACTGTGCCGTAAAGCAGTTAAGCAATTGTTGCTCGATAAGTCACTGAAACACATTGAGATCAATGGCGATAACCTGCACGACTACCTGGGTGTGCAGCGCTTTGACTATGGCCGTGCGGATAACGAAAACCGCGTCGGTCAGGTCACGGGTCTGGCATGGACAGAAGTGGGCGGCGATCTGCTGACCATTGAAACCGCCTGTGTTCCTGGTAAAGGCAAGCTGACTTACACCGGATCGCTCGGCGAAGTGATGCAGGAATCCATTCAGGCAGCACTGACCGTGGTGCGTGCGCGTGCGGAAAAACTGGGTATTAACCCGGACTTTTACGAAAAACGCGACATCCACGTTCACGTACCTGAAGGCGCGACGCCGAAAGATGGTCCAAGTGCGGGTATTGCCATGTGCACTGCGCTGGTCTCATGCCTGACCGGTAACCCGGTTCGTGCCGATGTAGCGATGACCGGCGAGATCACCCTGCGTGGTCAGGTTCTGCCTATCGGTGGTTTGAAAGAAAAACTGTTGGCGGCGCACCGTGGTGGCATTAAGACGGTCTTAATTCCAGACGAAAACAAACGTGACCTGGAAGAGATTCCGGACAACGTTATCGCCGATCTGGACATTCATCCGGTGAAACGTATTGAGGAAGTTCTGACTCTTGCGTTGCAAAATGAACCCTCTGGAATGCAGGTTGTGACGGCAAAATAGTGACCTCGCGCAAAGAGCATTAATAAAAACAGGGCTGGCAGGCCATTTCGGGCTTGCCAGCCTTTTTTTGTATAGCTAATTTAGATAACGGATTGGGCTTGCCATCATTATCGGGTGTTGTAAGGGCATGGCAGGCCTGATATAACTGCTGCGCGGTCGCACTTTGAAGGATTCAGGTGCGATATATATTATAAAGAGGAAGAGAAGAGTGAATAAATCTCAACTGATCGACAAAATTGCTGCAGGGGCTGATATCTCTAAAGCTGCGGCTGGACGTGCGTTAGATGCAATTATTGCTTCTGTTACCGAATCCCTGAAAGAAGGTGATGACGTAGCACTGGTAGGTTTTGGTACTTTTGCCGTTAAAGAGCGTGCTGCCCGTACTGGTCGCAACCCGCAAACAGGTAAAGAGATCACCATCGCCGCGGCTAAGGTACCGGGCTTCCGTGCAGGTAAAGCACTGAAAGACGCGGTAAACTAAGTGATTTCCCCTTTGGGGATGTGACTAAGTACAAGGGCGCATCAACCGATGTGCCTTTTTTATTTCTGATTCCGGTACTTTCTACGCGTTGTGGGCTGACAATTGCCCCAGTTTCTTGTCACAATAGACCTTTGTGCGCAGCGTTCAGGAAACGCTATGCTGCGTGAAGCATATATACTCAAAATCCTTGCCGCCGTTGTTGTGTCAACGTGCAGGCGGCCTGAAGGATAACGCGTATAGTCATCTACAGCGGAGTGTGGTTACACCATGATGGACAGCTTACGCACGGCTGCTAACAGTCTCGTGCTCAAGATTATTTTCGGTATCATTATCGTGTCGTTCATTTTGACCGGCGTGAGTGGTTACCTGATTGGCGGGGGCAATAACTACGCCGCTAAAGTGAATGGCCAGGAGATCAGCCGCGGGCAGTTCGAGAATGCGTTCAACAGCGAACGTAACCGCATGCAGCAACGGCTGGGCGATCAATATTCTGAGCTGGCGGCGAACGAAGGTTATATGAAAACGCTGCGTCAGCAGGTGCTTAATCGTCTTGTGGACGAAGCGCTGCTGGATCAGTACTCCCGTGAGCTTAAGCTCAACATTAGCGACGATCAGATTAAGCAGGCTATTTTCGCCACTCCGGCTTTCCAGGTTGACGGCAAATTTGATAACAACCGCTACAATGCGATTGTGAATCAGATGGGAATGACTGCAGATCAGTATGCTCAGGCATTGCGTAACCAGCTCACCACGCAACAGTTGATCAACGGCGTTGCCGGAACCGACTTCATGCTGAAGGGGGAAACGGACGAACTGGCTGCACTGGTTGCACAGCAACGTATCGTACGTGAAGCGACGATTGATGTTAATGCTCTTGCTGCGAAGCAGTCGGTTACCGACGAAGAAGTGGCCAGTTACTACGAGCAGAATAAAAACCGCTTTATGACGCCGGAACAGTTCCGTGTGAGCTATATCAAGCTGGACGCTGCAGCAATGCAGGAAACCGCCAGCGATGCTGATATTCAGTCTTATTATGACCAGCATCAGGATCAGTTCACTCAGCCGCAGCGTAACCGCTACAGCATCATCCAGACTAAAACAGAAGATGAAGCAAAAGCGGTGCTTGATGCGCTGAACAAAGGTGGTGATTTTGCGACCCTGGCGAAAGAAAAATCTGCCGATATCATCTCTGCCCGTAACGGCGGTGATATGGGTTGGCTGGAAGACTCCACCACCCCAGATGAACTGAAAAATGCCGGTCTGAAAGAAAAAGGCCAACTGTCAGGCGTGATTAAGTCTTCTGTTGGTTTCCTCGTTGCGCGCCTTGATGATGTGCAACCTGCGCAGGTTAAACCGCTGAGTGAAGCCCGTGACGACATTGCAGCGAAAGTTAAGCAGGAAAAAGCGCTGGATGCCTATTATGCGTTGCAGCAGAAAGTGAGTGATGCTGCCAGCAATGATAACGAATCTCTGGCGGGTGCGGAGCAGGCTGCAGGGATGAAAGCGGTTGAGACGGGCTGGTTTAGCCGTGACAGTCTGCCGGAAGAACTGAATTTCAAACCTGTTGCTGACATCATTTTCAATGGTGGTCTGATAGGCGAGAACGGTACGCCGGGCAGTAACTCTGACATCATCACCGTGGATGGCGATCGTGCGTTTGTGCTGCGTATTAGCGAACACAAAGCAGAAGCCGTTAAGCCGTTAGCGGAAGTGAAAGAGCAGGTTACCGCGCTCGTTAAGCACAATAAAGCTGAGCAGCAGGCGAAACTGGATGCTGATAAATTGCTGGCCGATCTGAAAGCTGGTAAAGGCGACGAAGCGCTGAAAGCGGCGGGTCTGAGCTTTGGCGAAGCGAAAACGCTGAGCCGTACGGGCCAGGATCCGCTGAGTCAGGCGGCATTTGGCCTGAGTCTGCCTGCGAAAGACAAGCCGAGCTACGGTGTGGCGAACGATATGCAGGGTAACGTTGTACTGTTGGCGCTGGACGAAGTAAAAGCCGGCTCAATGCCAGAAGCACAGAAAAAAGCGATGGTTCAGGGGATTACTCAGAACAACGCTCAGATTGTCTTCGAAGCACTGATGAGCAACCTGCGTAAAGCGGCAAAAATTAAAGTTGGTGACGCGCTGGAACAGCAGCAATAACCGAGGCTTCTCGCAAAAAATTGCAAAAAGTTGTATATACCAAAGGCCGCTTTCGCGGCCTTTTCCATTTCTGAAAATTGCCATTTGTCTGCCGTTTATCCCCCCGCTATCGTGGCTCCACTGTTAACCAACAAGGAGCAAAACAGTATGAAACATGGAATTAAAGCTTTGCTTATCACCTTTTCATTGACCGGTGCCGGTATGGTGCAAACTGCACTCGCAGCGGAACCCGTCGCCAAAAGTCAGGCGGTTCAGACCAAAGCGGATGCATCAGGAAGTACACACAGCAAAGCCACGCCAGCGACAAAGTCGAGTGATGATGAAGGTACCAGGGTAAGCATCAACAGCGCTTCAGCGGAGGATTTAGCGCGAGTGATGAATGGGGTTGGGCTGAAGAAAGCACAGGCCATTGTCAGCTATCGTGAGGAGTACGGACCATTTAAAACCGTCGATGATTTAAAGCAGGTGCCGGGGATGGGCAGTTCGCTGGTGGAACGTAATCTGGCATTTTTAACACTTTAATAACTTGCAGAGTGCTGAAAGTTTGCCAGAATGTAGAGGTCATACCAGTTATGGCCTTTCTACCCTGAAGTGTATTCCTATAAAAACAAACTAAGGTTCCTGTGCTATGCAAACACAAATCAAAGTCCGTGGTTTTCATCTTGATGTCTATCAGCACGTTAACAATGCCCGCTATCTTGAGTTTCTGGAAGAAGCCCGCTGGGATGGTCTGGAAAACAGTGACAGTTTTCAATGGATGACTGCACATCACATCGCGTTTGTGGTTGTTAACATCAATATCAACTATCGCCGTCCTGCCGTGCTGAGCGATCTGCTGACCATAACCAGTCAGGTACAACAGCTAAATGGCAAAAGTGGCGTATTAAACCAGACCATCACACTGGAGCCAGAAGGGCAAGTAGTGGCTGATGCGTTGATTACTTTCGTCTGTATTGATTTGAAAACGCAGAAAGCGCTGCCGTTGGAAGGGGAGTTACGCGAGAAACTGGAACAAATGGTGAAGTAGTGACTGTGACTGCCGGATGGCGACGCTCAAGCGTCTTATCCGGCCTATATGAGTTGCTGCGAGTGTCTGTAGGCCGGATAAGCAAAGCGCCATCCGGCATCACTCAACACATTACTTTAACCCGGTTTTCTGCTTCATAGCTGCCATCACTGCCAGCTTATCCGCCAGATAATGGTTCAGACCGTTGGCACGCAGATTACAGGCAGCACAATGGCCGCAACCGTTACCCTTGATCCCGTTATAACAGGTCAGCGTCTCTTCACGTACCAGATCCAGCTTACCCCAGTAGTCGGCCAGCGCCCAGGTTTCGGCTTTATCAATCCACATCAACGGGGTTTCGAAACGGATGTCTTTTGCCATTCCCAGACTGATGGCATGATTCAGGGCTTTGACAAACTCGTCACGACAGTCCGGATAACCAGAGAAATCGGTCTCGCAAACGCCGGTAATTACCGCCTCTGCCTGTACCTGGTAAGCGTAAATTGCAGCCAGCGTTAAGAACAGAATGTTACGTCCAGGCACAAAAGTATTCGGGATACCGTTCGCGTCCGGTTCATAATCGGGTACCGGGATATTATCGCGGGTCAGGCTGCTGACAGCCAGTTCGCTGAGCAGCGTCACGTCGAGAACTTTGTGTGCACGGGCGCCGAGTTTTAAGGCCAGATCACGTGCGACGTCAATTTCAGCGCGATGGCGCTGACCATAATCAAAGGTCACACAGTGCACTTCATCATACTGATGTAGCGCTTGCACCAGACAGGTCGTGGAGTCCTGACCTCCACTAAATACAACAACGGCACGTTTCATGGCATTTCCTGAAAAAAGAACAAAACCCTATGGTAGCGTCTGGGTGTGGTGTCGACCAGCTTCTTCACGCTGAAGGGGGCGGTAACCAGGCCTCGGTGAACTCAAACCAGCCGCGCGGATTCAAACGTACGCCATTTACGCCCGGCGGAGCGCTAATTCGATAGTGATAATTAAACAGCGGAGTAAGCGTGGCGTCATGCATTAACGTTGCGAAAACCTGCTGTAAAGCCGCATGACGATCGTCCTCATCGGCCTGAACTTGCAAAGCATCCAGCGTGGTCTGCAGATGAGTATATGCGGGCGCATTCAGAACATGTGACCATAGCTGATCGCAACGTAACCACTGTTCGAGGGTATACTCGGGGGCTTCGCCAATCAGCCTGTCTCCCATCATCAGATCGGCCTGGGCTAAAGGATGATCGCCATCCCAGTTTTTAGCATTATGAAAAATAAGCGTTAATTCACAACCCAGTTTTGCCAGTGCCTGGCGAAGCTGTTCCGCCATCGTATGCAGTTCGACAGGTAAGTGGTAGGCCAGTGTCAGTTTTTCCGGCAACGCCACCTCGTCCAGCTCATCCCATTGTGGGATCGTCCATCCTGGCAGCAGGGCATTGCTGGGGGTAATGAGGTTTTCATCCACCTCCAGCGTCTGTAGCAGCGAAGAACGGTGAATAATATTGATCAGCCTGCGAGCCTGGAGCGTGTTCAGGCGTGAACTTTTCTTCAGCGTTAAATAGCAAAAGCCCAGGCTGATCCCGCTGCTGACCTGGCTCAGCATGGCGAGCTCTTCGGGTTTACCAATCGCAATTTGCACCGGGTGGCGGCAGCTGGTGCCCAGATCCTGGGAAAAGAGTTGCGGGGTTATCCAGTATTCAATCGCTTTCAGCAGCGGATGGCCAAGATGGTAACTATCGTGGCTCTCGATGCGAACCCATTCAGGTGTAAACAGCGTCAGCCGGAACGGGCCAGTCCCGACAAAGGGTTGTTCTGGGTGCGCGAGATGACTGCTGTAACTTGCCAGGCGGTGTGCCAGCCAAAAGTCAGGTCGATGCAAAATAAAAGTCAGACATTGAGGGTGCGTCACCTCTATGCGTTTAACGCTGATAAACAATCTGGCCAGCGCGGGCAGTTCAAGCAACATCAACAGCCGTTGGTGTAACTGAGCACTGTTGACAACGTCACCGTTATGCCAGTGCAGCGTTGAGCGAATATAGAAATCCCAGCGCAGACCGTCGGCAGAGATATTCCAGTGGTGAGCTAAATCGCCGCAGGGTCGTTGAGTGTGGCTGTCAAAACGTGTCAGGCCAGAGAATACCTGTCCGGCAAGGTGCTGCTCCGCACGACCGGGTAGGAATCCAGGATGCAAAGGTTCGAGCTGGCGATAATAGGGGATACGCAGGGTGGGCGTATCATTTTGCCATTGTCCGCCCATAAACGGCTGCAGCAGGGTTCTTAATTCCCCGGGGGCCAGTTGAGCCAGTTCCAGTACGCTGAGCTGTTCACCCTTTTGCAGTGCCTGCTCCATCATCGTGTTGCGCAGAGAGTCCGGAGTTACCAAAAAACGTAATGCTCCGCGTTTCCCGCGTCCGGAGTGCGCTTGCCATACCAACCAACCGGCATCCTGCGCTTGCCTGAGCAGAGTACGTACATGGCGCTCGCTGCAAAAGCAGCGTTCAGCCAGTTCCCCGACGGTGACTGACTGCGGTTCTCCGTTTGAAGGTTGCCACAGACGTTGGTACTGATTCAGGCGATTAAGCAAACGCATTGATACATCATCCTTCAAGATGCCCACTAGCGGTTTTACGTAGAAAAAACCGGAACAATTTTCTTTATCTATTCACTATTACTTCCGTATATCTCAGGAGATACTGAATCACAAGTTAACCGCGTCACAGTGTGGAGAATGAAATGGCTCGTCTGGCTGCATTTGATATGGATGGCACCCTTTTGATGCCGAATCACCACTTAGGTGATGAAACCCTTTCGACGCTGGCACGCCTGCGTGAACGAGACATCACGCTGACGTTTGCGACCGGTCGTCATGTGCTGGAGATGCGTCATATTTTGGGCTCGATCTCGCTGGACGCCTTTTTAATCACCGGTAACGGGACACGTATTCACTCGCTGGAAGGCGATGTATTGCATCGTCAGGATCTGGCTCCCTCGGTTGCCGATATCGTATTGCACCAGCGGTGGGAAACGCAGGCCAGTATGCATGTTTTTAATGACAACGGCTGGTTCACCGGGCAAGAGATTCCGTCACTGTTGCAAGCGCATGTGTACAGCGGATTTCGTTACCAGATAGTGGATGTGAAGCGTATTCCTGCTCATCAGGTCACGAAAATCTGCTTCTGTGGCGATCATGACGATTTGGTCCGCCTGCGTATTCAGTTGAATGACGCGCTGGGCGAGCAGGCGAATCTCTGTTTTTCCGCTATCGATTGTCTTGAAGTGCTGCCGCTGGGCTGCAATAAAGGCTCCGCACTGGCAGTGCTAAGCGAGCACTTGGGTTATTCCATGGCTGACTGCATGGCGTTTGGCGATGCCATGAACGATCGTGAAATGTTGGGCCGCGTTGGGCGTGGTCTGATTATGGGGAACGCGATGCCGCAGCTTATTGCTGCGCTGCCTCATTTATCGGTGATTGGGCATTGCCGCAATCAGGCTGTATCTCACTTTTTGACGCATTGGCTGGACAATCCGCATCTACCTTATTCCCCCGAATGAGAGATCCCTTCCAGCAAGCCAGGCTTCGCGTCTGGCTTTTTTTTGTCTGCTCAGTGTGTATTCAGCAACTGGGCAAGTTCTGCTTTCGATGGTGTTAAATCACCGATGTGTGACTCGACCCATTGCGGGTTGTAATAGGTTTCCAGATAACGTTCGCCACTGTCACACAGCAACGTAACCAGCGACCCTGTTTCTCCGGCGTCGCGCATCCGAGCGGCAAGTTGTAATGCTCCCCACATGTTGGTACCGGTTGAGGCACCCACTTTACGACCTAGCTGCGTCTCCAGCCAGTGCGCGGTGGCAACGCTTGCGGCATCCGGAACGCGCAACATTTCATCAACCACATCAGGAATGAAAGAAGGCTCTACGCGTGGGCGGCCAATGCCTTCAATTTTGCTGCCGACCGGACTGCGTAACGACGCATCGCGATCCTGCCAGTAAGGCAGAAAGACCGAGTTTTCCGGGTCAACGACCATCAGGTGTGTGTCGTAACCCTGACAGCGAATATAACGGCCTATGGTTGCTGATGTACCGCCGGTTCCGGCGCTCATCACGATATGGCGAGGCACGGGGTTTGGCTCACACTGCATCTGGCGGAAGATACTGTCGGCAATATTGTTGTTACCACGCCAGTCAGTAGCGCGTTCAGCGTAAGTGAACTGGTCCATATAATGCCCGTTCAGTTCACGTGCCAGCTGTTCAGAAGCTGCATAGATTTCACAGGCGCTTTCCACGAAGTGGCAGCGACCGCCATAGAATTCAATCTGTTCAATTTTGCGTTTTGCCGTACAGGAAGGCATAACGGCAATAAATGGCAGTCCAAGCAGACGGGCGAAATAGGCCTCAGAGACCGCCGTTGAACCCGATGACGATTCGATAATCGTGGTGCCTTCTTTAATCCAGCCATTACAGAGTCCGTAGAGAAACAGTGAACGTGCCAGGCGATGTTTCAGGCTACCGGTTGGATGCGTGCTCTCATCTTTCAAATAGAGCTGAATACCTGGAAACGCCGGAAGCGACAGGCGAATGAGATGCGTATCGGCAGAACGCTGGTAATCCGCATTGATTTCATTGATAGCGTTTTTAACCCAGGAGCTATTCATCATTAATATCCATTTGTCATTTTGTGCCCAGAATAGCGAAAAGCACGGAAAAAATTGTTGCCATTTAGCCTTTAAAATAGAATGTAAGGAGAAAATTCTTCTCTGTGGAGTGGGTATGTTAGACAAAATTGACCGTAAGCTGCTTGGCCTACTACAACAAGACTGCACCCTTTCTTTGCAGGCGTTAGCCGATGCCGTTAATCTGACTACCACCCCCTGCTGGAAACGCCTCAAGCGGCTTGAGGATGACGGCATTCTGCTGGGCAAGGTTGCCCTGCTGGATCCAGAAAAACTGGGGTTGGGCTTAACCGCGTTTGTGCTGATTAAAACCCAGCATCACAGCAGCGAGTGGTACTGCCGCTTTGTCACCGAAGTGACCGGGATGCCAGAGGTACTGGGTTTCTGGCGAATGGCTGGGGAGTACGATTACCTGATGCGGGTGCAGGTTGCTGATATGAAACGTTATGATGATTTCTATAAGCGTCTGGTGAATAGCGTACCGGGCCTGTCTGATGTGACCTCCAGTTTTGCGATGGAACAGATTAAATACACGACTGCTCTACCTATTGAATAACTCTGCCGGTGGTCATTGCCGGAAATCTTGTCAGGACATAACGCGTGCGATTATTTGCTCAATTAAGCTGGTACTTCCGCCGGGAGTGGCGTCGCTACCTCGGGGCTGTGGCCTTGCTTATCATCATCGCTATTCTTCAGCTTATCCCGCCAAAAGTGGTCGGTATCATCGTGGACGGCGTGACGACACAGCGCTTCACAACCGAGCGGTTGCTGATGTGGGTCGGCACGATTGCCCTGATTGCGGTGGTGGTCTATTTGTTGCGCTATGTCTGGCGCGTACTGTTGTTTGGCGCATCCTACCAGCTGGCAGTTGAATTACGCGAAGACTATTACCGCCAGTTGAGCCGCCAGCATCCCGAATTTTATCTGCGTCATCGCACAGGCGATCTGATGGCGCGTGCAACTAACGATGTTGATCGGGTGGTGTTTGCGGCTGGCGAAGGTGTATTGACGCTGGTGGACTCACTGGTCATGGGGTGCGCGGTGTTGATCGTGATGTCTACGCAAATCAGCTGGGAGCTGACACTGATCGCGCTACTCCCAATGCCGGTGATGGCGATAATGATCAAACGTTATGGCGATCGACTCCATAACCGCTTTAAGGTTGCGCAAGCAGCGTTCTCCAGTCTTAACGATCGTACTCAGGAAAGTCTTACCAGTATCCGTATGATTAAGGCTTTTGGTCTGGAAGACCGACAGTCGGCGCTATTTGCCGCAGATGCTAAAGATACCGGCAAGAAAAACTTGCGGGTCGCCCGCATTGACGCCCGTTTTGACCCCACGATTTATATCGCTATTGGTATGGCTAACCTGCTGGCAATCGCCGGAGGAAGTTGGATGGTGGTTCATGGTTCTCTGACCCTTGGTCAGTTAACCAGCTTTATGATGTATCTCGGTCTGATGATTTGGCCGATGCTGGCACTGGCATGGATGTTTAACATTGTTGAGCGCGGCAGCGCCGCGTATAGCCGTATTCGCGCGATGCTGTCTGAAGCCCCCGTGGTGGATGATGGCACAGAACCCGTACCAGAAGGACGTGGTGAGTTAGCGGTGGCCATTCGCGAATTTCGCTACCCGCAAACGGCTCATCCGGTGCTGGAGAATGTGAATTTCCAGCTTAAGCCAGGGCAGATGCTGGGTATTTGTGGTCCAACTGGGGCAGGGAAAAGTACCGTACTATCGTTGCTCCAGCGCCATTTCGATATCACTCAAGGGGATGTGCGTTTTCATGGTACTCCGTTAACGTGCTTGCAGCTTGATAGCTGGCGTAGCCGCCTGGCAGTGGTCAGCCAGACACCTTTCTTGTTCTCGGATACGGTCGCCAACAACATAGCGCTTGGACGCCCGCAGGCCACACAGGATGAAATTGAACATGTTGCACGTCTGGCCAGCGTGCATGAGGATATTTTACGTCTTCCTCAGGGGTATGACACTGAAGTGGGTGAACGCGGCGTGATGCTGTCCGGTGGACAAAAACAGCGTATTTCTATCGCTCGTGCGCTGCTGCTGAATGCTGAAATCCTGATTCTTGACGATGCGTTATCGGCGGTGGATGGTCGTACTGAACATCAAATTCTGCATAACCTGCGCCAGTGGGGAGAAGGCAGAACCGTGATAATCAGCGCTCACCGTTTATCTGCGCTGACAGAAGCCAATGAAATTATCGTGATGCAGCACGGACATATTGCTCAGCGTGGCAAACACGATGCGCTGGTGCAACAACCTGGCTGGTATCGTGATATGTACCGTTATCAGCAACTGGAAGCGGCATTGTCTGATGCGCCAGCGATCGACGAGGAGGCGGTTAATGCGTAGTTTTGGACAATTATGGCCGACCCTGAAAAGGCTGCTGGCGTACGGCTCGCCGTGGCGAAAACAGCTGTCTATCGCTGTTGTCATGCTGTGGGTAGCGGCAGCGGCGGAAGTTAGTGGTCCGCTGCTCATCAGCTATTTTATCGACAACATGGTGGCGAAAAACAATCTGCCGCTGGCGATGGTGGCTGGGCTGGTGGCGGCATATGTCGGTCTGCAACTGTTGGCGGCGGGCCTGCATTACGCGCAATCATTACTCTTTAACCAGGCGGCCGTTGGTGTGGTGCAGCAGCTACGTACCGATGTGATGGATGCCGCGCTGCGTCAGCCGCTCAGTGCTTTTGATACTCAGCCTGTCGGGCAGCTTATCTCCCGGGTGACCAATGATACCGAAGTGATCCGCGACCTGTACGTGACGGTAGTCGCGACGGTACTGCGCAGCGCCGCCTTAATCGGTGCCATGCTGGTAGCGATGTTCAGCCTTGAATGGCGAATGGCGCTGGTTGCGATGGTCATATTCCCGGCTGTGCTGGTGGTGATGGTGATTTATCAGCGCTATAGCACCCCCATTGTGCGTCGCGTTCGCGCCTATCTGGCGGATATTAACGATGGCTTTAACGAAGTGATTAACGGCATGAGCGTGATCCAGCAGTTCCGCCAGCAGGCGCGTTTTGGTGAGCGAATGGGCGAAGCCAGCCGTTCGCACTATATGGCGCGCATGCAAACGCTGCGCCTGGATGGCTTTTTGTTGCGCCCGTTGCTCAGCTTGTTTTCTGCCCTGATCCTCTGCGGTTTGCTGATGCTGTTTAGCTTTACATCCGGTACGTCCATTGAGGTTGGGGTGCTGTATGCGTTTATCAGCTATCTGGGGCGTTTGAACGAGCCGTTGATCGAGCTGACGACCCAGCAATCAATGCTGCAACAGGCGGTGGTCGCGGGTGAACGTGTATTTGAACTGATGGATGGCCCACGCCAGCGTTATGGTGAGGATATCCAACCCCTGAAAAGTGGGGACATTGAGGTTGATAACGTCTCTTTTGCCTATCGTGACGACAATCTGGTGCTGCAAAACATCAGTTTGTCCGTACCTTCTCGTAGTTTTGTTGCGTTGGTTGGGCATACCGGTAGCGGCAAGAGTACGCTCGCCAGCCTGCTGATGGGGTACTACCCGTTGACTCAGGGTGATATTCGTCTGGACGGACGACCGCTGTCTTCGTTGAGCCACAGTGTGTTACGCCAGGGCGTTGCGATGGTGCAGCAGGATCCGGTGGTGATGGCGGATACCTTTCTGGCCAACGTGACGCTGGGTCGCGATATTTCTGAAGAGCGGGTATGGCAGGCGCTGGAGACGGTGCAACTGGCAGAACTGGCGCGCGGGCTGAGTGACGGTATTCATACCCGACTGGGCGAGCAGGGCAATAATTTATCAGTCGGGCAGAAACAGCTGCTGGCGCTGGCGCGCGTGCTGGTCGAAACGCCGCAGGTGCTGATTCTGGACGAAGCGACGGCCAGCATTGACTCCGGTACAGAACAGGCTATTCAGCAGGCGTTGGCAGCGGTGCGTGAGCACACCACGCTGGTGGTGATTGCGCATCGGTTATCCACCATTGTCGATGCCGACACCATTCTGGTATTGCACCGGGGGCAGGCCGTTGAGCGCGGCACGCACCAGCAACTGCTTGCCGCACAGGGCCGCTACTGGCAAATGTATCAACTGCAGTTGGCGGGCGAAGAGCTGGCGGCTAGCGTAAACGAAGATTCAGCAATCGCCTGATGGCGCTGCGTTTATCAGGCCTACAGCCAGTGTGGTTTTGTCGGCCTGATGAAGCGTTTTCGCCGCCATCCTGCATTCAACAATCTGGTGCAAAAATGTAACGCACTATGCACCGTTTTAGTGCGTTTTTTCTTTTTCTATCCTGACCGTACCCCGCGCGGCTGAATCATCCCGCGTTTTTCATTCCTGGCACACCCCTTGCAATGTTCAGCATGTGTATCTGCAGCCACTACTGAATTCTGACTGGAGGGGATCTATGAAGCTGGTTACCGTGGTAATCAAACCGTTCAAACTGGAAGACGTCCGTGAAGCATTGTCGTCTATTGGTATTCAGGGGCTGACCGTCACCGAAGTGAAAGGGTTTGGCCGACAAAAAGGTCATGCCGAGTTGTACCGGGGAGCGGAATACAGCGTCAATTTTTTACCCAAAGTGAAGATTGATGTGGCAATTGCTGATGACCAACTGGATGGCGTAATTGATGTCATCAGTAAGGCCGCCTACACCGGAAAAATTGGCGACGGCAAAATTTTCGTCGCCGAGCTACAACGCGTGATTCGTATTCGTACCGGCGAAGCCGACGAAGCCGCACTGTAACGTCTGGCACACAGTGATAGGAAACCAAAAAATGAAGATAGCAACGATGAAAACGGGTATTGCATCACTGGCGCTGCTGCCGGGACTGGTGATGGCGGCACCGGCGGTCGCGGATAAAGCCGATAACGCTTTTATGATGATTTGCACTGCGCTGGTGCTGTTTATGACCATCCCTGGTATTGCGTTGTTCTACGGCGGTTTAATTCGCGGTAAGAACGTGCTGTCAATGCTGACCCAGGTTACGGTGACATTCGCTCTGGTCTGTATTTTGTGGGTCGTTTATGGCTACTCGCTGACTTTCGGCGAAGGAAATAATTTTTTTGGTAACTTCAACTGGGTCATGTTGAAGAATATTGCACTGACGGCGGTGACGGGGAGTATCTATCAGTATATTCACGTTGCTTTTCAGGGGTCTTTCGCCTGTATCACTGTTGGGCTTATCGTCGGTGCGCTGGCGGAGCGTATACGGTTCTCGGCGGTGCTGATTTTTGTGGTGGTGTGGCTGACGCTGTCTTACATCCCTATTGCACACATGGTCTGGGGCGGTGGTTTGCTGGCTACTCATGGTGCGCTGGATTTTGCTGGCGGCACGGTAGTACATATCAACGCCGCGATTGCCGGTCTGGTTGGGGCTTATCTGATTGGTAAACGGGTCGGTTTTGGCAAAGAAGCATTTAAGCCACATAACCTGCCAATGGTTTTTACCGGCACGGCTATTCTCTATATCGGCTGGTTTGGCTTTAACGCTGGCTCCGCGGGTATGGCGAATGAAATTGCCGCGCTGGCCTTCGTGAATACCGTTGTTGCAACCGCGGCCGCTATTCTCGGCTGGATCTTCGGTGAATGGGCGCTGCGTGGCAAACCATCATTGCTGGGAGCCTGTTCTGGTGCCATTGCGGGTCTGGTTGGTGTGACGCCTGCCTGTGGTTACATCGGTGTTGGTGGTGCGTTGATCATCGGCGTGGTTGCTGGTTTGGCGGGGCTGTGGGGGGTGACGATGCTGAAGCGCTTTCTGCGTGTTGATGACCCGTGTGATGTCTTCGGTGTTCACGGTGTCTGTGGCATTGTCGGATGTATCCTGACTGGCGTATTTGCCGCCAGCTCTTTAGGGGGGGTAGGATTTGCCGAAGGCGTTACCATGGGGCATCAGCTTCTGGTCCAACTGGAAAGTGTGGCGATCACCATTGTCTGGTCCGGTGTCGTGGCATTTATCGGCTATAAGTTGGCGGACATGACGGTAGGTCTGCGCGTACCGGAAGAGCAGGAGCGTGAAGGGCTGGATGTGAACAGCCACGGCGAAAACGCCTACAACGCCTGATGTTTCAATTTCTCGGATGGTGCTAAATGCTTTTCCGGCCTACGACAATTTATCCTGTAGGCCGGAAAAGAAATCAATTACGATTACGCATTACCCCTTCCTGCACGGTAGAGGCGACCAGCACGCCATCCTGAGTATAAAACTCCCCGCGTACAAACCCCCTGGCACCGGAGGCAGATGTACTTTCTACGTTGTACAACAACCACTCATTGATATTAAAAGGACGATGGAACCACATCGAATGGTCGATCGTGGCTATCTGAATCCCTTTTTCCAGAAAACCAATGCCATATGGTTGTAAAGCAACAGGCAGGAAGTTCAGATCGGAGGCGTAACCAAGCAGATACTGATGTACACGAAGATCGTCCTGCAGCGTGCCGTTAGCGCGTATCCACACCTGGCGAGTCGGGTTGGCAACGTGACCTTTTAACGGATTATGAAATTCCACCGGACGTACTTCCAGTGGGCGGTCGTTGATAAATTTTTCTTTCAACAGCGGTGGCAGCAGGTGAGCTACTGAACGGGCGATCTCAGTTTCTGATTTAAGCTCTTCAGGGCCAGGCGCATCCGGCATCTCTTTTTGATGCTCAAACCCATCTTCTGGTGCCTGGAAAGAGGCGGTCATATAAAAAATAGGTTTCCCATTCTGGATCGCGGCAACGCGGCGGGCGCTGAAGCTGTTACCATCGCGCAGCACTTCTACATCATAGATGATGGGCTTTTGGCTATCGCCTGGCCGTAAAAAGTAGCTGTGGAAGGAATGCACCAGACGTTCTTCCGGCACGGTCTCTTTCGCGGCGTACAACGCCTGACCGACAACCTGTCCACCAAAAACCTGACGTAACCCTAAGTCTTCGCTTTGGCCCCGAAAGAGTCCTTCTTCAATTTTTTCCAGATTTAACAATGTCAGCAAATTTTTCAGTGCCAGACTCATACGTACTCTCCAGGTAATAGCGATCTCGCAGCGAGGTAGGCAGAGTATAACGCAATTTTGAAAGTGGTCCGATGGGTGCAATTGTCTGAATTACAGGCCTATTACAAGCAGAAATTGCTAATTTGTGCCACACTTAGTCACGTTATGTTTTTGTTAACCACTCTTCTGGCGAGGAAAGTTCTCGCTGGTGCATAGATGAGAAGGAGAATCTAATGAAACTCGTGCACATGGTAAGTGGTTTAGCGGTTGCGGTCGCTCTGGCGGCCTGTGCTGGTAAAAGCGCAGATATTCAAACACCTGCGCCGAGTCCTAATACGTCAATTGCTGACACACAGTCAAAAATTCAACAGCCGAATGTGTCTGGTACGGTATGGATCCGCCAGAAAGTTGCCTTACCGCCGGATGCCGTGCTGACCGTCACGCTGTCAGATGCGTCGCTTGCCGATGCACCGTCAAAAGTGCTGTCGCAAAAAGTTGTGCGTACCGAGGGAAAACAGGCACCATTTAGTTTCGTGCTCCCGTTTAATCCGGCAGATATTCAGCCGAACGCGCGTATTCTGCTGAGTGCGGCGATTACAGTGAATGATAAACTGGTCTTTATTACTGATACCGTCCAGACGGTGATCAATCAGGGGGGGACTAAAGCCGACCTGACCCTGGTCCCGGTCCAGCAGACGGCCGTTCCAGTACAGGCGAGCGGTGGTGCCGCGACAACGGTACCGTCAACGTCACCCACGCAGGTGAATCCGTCTTCCGCAGTTCCTGCCCCGACACAGTACTAAGGGCATACTACCCCTCTCCGTCCGGAGAGGGTTAGTACACCCAGCGATAGCGCTGTAAATCGATTTGCCCACTCCCTGAAACCACAATACCTTCCGCCAGCAATGCCTGGCGTTGTCGTTGCAGGTCAGGACCTGTCAGTGAAATCATTCCGTGACGATTAACCACGCGATACCAGGGCAGGGTGCTACCTTCAGGCAGTCGCTTGAGTACACCGCCCACCTGACGCGCAGCGCGCGGTGAGCCAGCAAGCCTGGCGACATCGCCATAGGTGGTGACGAATCCTTCGGGGATTGAGGCAACGATTTGCCAGACGCGTTGAGGGAAAGAGTCTTGTATATCCATCGTTTATTCCTGCGCTAATCCTCCAGCATAATCCCGAATGACGAGGTAGTGAAGCTTCATTGCACAAGAAAACAGCATCTGATGCGGCATGGGTTGCAATTACAGGGGGCAGCAGTGATAATGCGCCTGCGCGTTGGTTAACAACGCTCTCAATGGGGGCTCTGTTGGTTCTCCCGCAACGCTACTCTGTTCACCAGGTCAGGTCCGGAAGGAAGCAGCCAGGGCAGATGACGTGTGTGCCGGGATGTAGCTGGCAGGGCCCCCACCCAATTCTGCCGTCCGGCAATCTCAGTTTTTCTCATCTTCTTTTCTTTGTCATCGTATTGTCATTTTATTGTCATCAAATGCTGTCAATGTGTTTCAGGGATGTTATTTGATGCTTTTGCCGTCGCCATCGCGTATCGCGTAGAGATATGAGTCTTGCGCCCGGTGGACTTTGGCTGACCACAAGGATTTTTTACGATGTCGACCGCAGTATTGAATGTCAAAATTGATGAGGCGCTAAAAGAAAAGCTGCGTCATTACGCTGAAGTGAATAACGAGAACCTAAGTATCTCGACGGAAAAATTGCTGCTTATCGCGTTTTCCGCCATTGAAGAGGCGGGAGTCTCCGCTGAAGATATTGATAGCCAGCATACGGAAGAATCCGTGGTTGAAGCACTGACTCCTAAAGAAATCAAAGCGCTGCGCAGATTACTGAAGAAGAAAAAATGAAACAACAACCGCTCTCAACCGCCTGTAATTATGGCGAAGCCTGTGAATTGCTACGTTCCGGTTATGTGAAACATGTTCGTCTGAGCTGGAATGTCGGTAGCGATGAATTTTTCCGTATTGCTTCCGACTGGTGCGACGCCGGGGCGAAAATTAAGAAAGACGGCGAGAATTTTGTGATTTCCCTGAAAGGTTTTCCGGTTCCCCGCCAACTGTAGTTATTGATGGTTTAAGTAGCGCATGACGAGCCTTGTGGCTCGTCGCTCATATTATTTTGCGTATTTTCCCGTGATTGGCCTGTAAACGCAGGTTGTCCCAAATGGGTTGCAACGTCCGGAAGGCCGAGCGCATTGTGTCATCGGGCAGTGCGAAGGGCATGCGTAAGAAGCGATCGAATGCGCCATCCAGGCCGAAGCGCGTCCCGGTACCCAATTGAATACCTGCACTTTCAGCGCGCGCGGCAAACAACGTCGCCAGCGTATCGGGTAATTCAACCCAGAAAGAGAGCCCACCTTGCGGTTGAGTAAACAGCCACTCCGGGAAATGTGTCTTCATCAGGTCATGGCACAGATCGCGCCGGGTGGTGAGCAATTGCCGTCTGTTGGGAAGAAAATTGGCTGCATTGTCCAGCAACCAACCCGTCGCAAGTTGTTCAAGTACTGGTGATCCTAAATCAAATGTGTCGCGAGTCTGTACCAGCGCGGCAATGGTACGCGACGAGGCCCTAATCCATCCCAGCCGCAGACCTCCCCAAAAACTTTTCCCCGCAGATCCCAGCATGATGATGGGCGCGTCATCATGGAATGCCGCCAGAGGCGGTGGTGGTGGGGCGTCATACCACAGATTGACCATGGTTTCGTCCACCACCAGTGTCGTGCGGGTTCTGGCGGAGATATCGGCGATAATCTGGCGCGTCGCCGCATCCATACAACGTCCGGTAGGATTGTGAAAATCTGGCATCAGGTAGGCCATTCTCGGCGCGGTTTGCGCAATAGTGGCGACAAGGCCCGATGTATCCCAACCGTGTTCAGGCAGTGACACGCCCACGGGGCGGCAGGATGCACCTTGAATGGCGGCAATGGCGAGCGGATAGGTAGGATGATCGACCAACACACGATCGCCGGGACCCGTGAGCAAACGCAGGATCAGCGCCAGGCCGCTGACTGCGCCATTCACCACCATTATTTCATCCGGCTGTGTGGGTAATCCACGTTCGCAATAATGTCGGGCGATAGATTCGCGCAGCGTTGGTAACCCCTGGGGCAAATACCCTGAACTTAGCAAATGCGGTGGCATCGCGAGCAGGGCTTGCTGGTACGCCTGATGAATTTCTGGCCCGGCGCTGAGGGCCGCGGTGGACAAATCCAGCGCGGTGCTGGTGCGGGTTCGCGTCGGTACATGACGGATATGTTCCGGCAGAATCACGCGTGAACCACTTCCATGACGGCTTTCCAGATACCCTTCTTCCCGCAGTTGCGCCATTGCGCTGGCAATTGTCGTACGACTGACTTCAAGCACGGCGGCCAGTTCGCGTTCGCCGGGTAAGCGGGTATCCAGTGCCAGTCGACCATCCAGGATCAGCAGGCGCAGTGCCTCTGCCAACTGTCGCCAGATAGGGGTACGCGAGGGGGTCTCCTGCCAGTGCCCGAGCAGGCGCTGCAAGGACTGACTTCCATAACGGCGAGATGACATAGCAGTCCACTTTCTGAAAACTGGACATTAATCATAGTGCCAATTGCGGTGAAGATGAAAGCTATCTGAGAGGTGAGGAGAAAATTATGCTGCGTCGTTTACTTCAGCTGTATGTCGGACTGGCGCTGTACGGTGTTTCGACGGCGATGTTTGTACGTGCAGATTTAGGGGCTGACCCGTGGAACGTATTTCATCTGGGCGTGGCAAATCTATTATCGATGAATATCGGCCTGGTGATCATCGCCGTGGGGGGACTGGTTCTGCTGGCATGGATACCACTGCGCCAGCGTCCCGGATTTGGCACTCTCAGCAATGTCATTATGATTGGTTTGGCGGCAGATACCGCGCTGGCAGTGATCCCGGGATTTGAATCGCTACTGACGCGCAGTGGACTGCTGGTTGCGGCGGTTATCTTGAATGCACTGGCGACCAGCCTGTATATCGGAGCCGGTTTTGGTGCGGGCCCACGTGACGGCTTGATGACCGGCATTCATGCGCGTACTGGTTGGTCTGTACGGACTATCCGGACCGCAATTGAGGTGTCGGTTTTGCTCAGTGGTTGGCTTCTTGGCGGAACCGTGGGTGTTGGAACGGTACTGTATGCGTTAGCTATTGGACCGTTAATTCAGATTTGCTTGCCGTGGTTTCGTCATCAGCCGCAGTCACGTATTCGTGTTCGGAATGAGCCTACGGCGTAATCGCCTGCTGACGACTAAACTTAACCTCGACTGACGCGGCCGGAATCGGCTTGCCGCGCAGTACACTTCGGAGGTTTATCTGATGAAGTATGTTGATGGTTTTGTTGTTGCCGTTCCCGCCGAAAACAAGGAGGCATATATCGCGATGGCGGCAAAGGCTGCGCCGCTTTTCAAAGAATTCGGTGCACTGCGCGTTGTGGAGTGTTGGGCTGATGATGTTCCCGACGGGAAGTTGACCGATTTTCGTATGGCGGTAAAAGCGCAGGATCATGAAGAAGTGGTATTCAGCTGGATTGAATACCCTTCCAAAGAAGTCCGCGATGCGGCGAACCAGAAGATGATGTCCGATCCCCGTATGAAGGAGTTTGGTGAGTCTATGCCATTTGATGGTAAGCGAATGATCTACGGTGGATTCTCGCCCATTATGGATGACTGACGTGACTGGCTGTGCGGCGTGCCGCCAGCCATCTCAATACACGCCAGTGCTATGTTAGATCCGTTGTTCCGCCCACAGAATAAATTCCGCCTTTGGCAGTGCTTTGCTGTACAGCCAGCCTTGGCCATACTGTACGCCATGTTGACGTAGCCAGCTTTCCTGGTTCTCGGTCTCGATACCTTCTGCCACCATTTCCAGCTTCAGCGTTTTGGCTATCTCGATAATATGTGGCGTGACGTTATTGTATTCCAGCGCATCAACAAACGATTTGTCTATCTTCAGGATGTCTACATCCAGATCCTGCAAATAACTCAGGCTGGAATAACCTGTACCAAAATCATCAATATAAATAGAGTGGCCAGCCTGACGGTATTTGGCGATAAATGGTGCACTGTTTTTCGGGTCGGCAAATTCACGCTCAGTCAATTCCAGGGCAATTTGTGCTGGTCTTAGTTGCCAGTGGTTAACCATGCGGTGTAACAGTGCCGGAAGTGTTTCGGACTTCAAATCGGCCGACTCAAGGTTGAGTGATATATGCTGTTGAGGATGTTGATGCAGCCATTTACCTAGATCTTCGAAGACGTTTTCAATAATCAAACGTGTGAGTGGTTCTGTCAGGCCGGTCTCTTCGGCCAGGGGGATAAAAATATCTGGTGAGAGATAGCTACCGTCAGCTTGTCGCCAACGAGCCAGTGCTTCTGCACCCACAACCTTTCCCGTTTTGAGCGAAATAATGGGCTGGTAATGGACCTTGATATCCCGGTTCTGAATAGCGTCTTGCAATTGGTGATGGGGAGACTGCAAGCGGCGCAAAATACGCAGAATAAAGAGGGCGGTGAGCAGGCCAATAATGAGCCCTGCCGGGAGCCAGATAAGCGCCTGTCGGTGCCAGGATTTTTGCAAAGGTAATGCCGACGCCCAGCTTACGATCGTGATACCCAGTTCGGGGAACGGGCGAGAATTATAAATACTGCCATCTTTTTGAAAATGGCTGATAGAACTGTCTTTTTGCAGATGGTGCAACACGTCTAAAGGGAGATCGGCACTACTGGCCACCACGACGTCGCTTACTGTACCCACAATGGCGACTTCGATAGGCCATGAACCAAATGGGATAACATCAATGAACGATCCCGGATCGATCATCACGACATAATGTTCGCTGCCGAGCGCTGCCATAAAACGCTTTATCCCGAGGTCATTTTGCGAAGTTAACCAGGCACGATAGCCATCAAGCGTAATTTTCATTGGTGGTGGAAACGCAGCAGCCAGGCTCCTTTTTTCAAGGGAGGAACATTGTGGAACATTGTTTTTGAGGTACATCACTTCCTGAATATAACGGTAGCTGTAGGACAACCGGCGCATTTCCAGCAAATGTTCCTCTGAGCAGGGCACACCCTGGAAGGCTTCTATTTTTTGTAGCGCTTTTTTGGCCTGTTCGCCAACGCGTTCCGTACGCAAAGCGACCCGGGTAGAGAATGAATCAAGTTCATCTATAAATTTCGTTTCGACCTGACGATGTGCCAGCCATAGGCTTAAACACACCGGTACGAGGATAGACAGAACCAGTATTCCCGTCACCAGGCCAATCAGATGTCGTGTTGTCACAGTGATATCCTTATTAACACAGCGTAGAGAAAGTATATCCGAAAGCTAATAAAGCAATTCGATTGGCATCATATATTTAGGGGCACTTATCACTCCGATAAATTACCCATAGCATAAATCAGGTTGAGATCTGTACGGGAGTGGTGTATTTTGTTGGTTATGTTATAACGTAACAAATTGAGGTTACCATGAAGCCGGATATCCACCCTTTTTATCGCCCTGTGGTGTTTCACGATACCAGTGCCAATGAATACTTTAAGGTCGGTTCGACTATCAAAACCGAACGAGAGATTGAGTTCGAGGGCCAAATGTACCCGTACGTAACGCTTGATATCTCGTCTAAGTCACATCCGTACTACACCGGTAAACAAAAAACCTTCGATAACGAAGGCAGCGCGGCGCGTTTCCAGAAACGTTTCGGCCACTTCATTGGCACTAAGCGAGGTTAAGATGCAGGTACTCAATTCACTTCGCAGCGCCAAACAGCGGCACCCTGACTGCCAGATAGTCAAACGCAAAGGGCGTTTGTACGTCATCTGCAAAACGAATCCGCGGTTTAAAGCGGTACAGGGCCGTAAAAAAAGACGTTAGTCACTTTGCCAGCATTACAGGGACTGAAGTGCGTTCCCCTCGGGGGACGCACTTTTTTGTTTGTGACAGAGTTTAATCACTGACTGACCTGTGCGCGGGTTAATGTGAAGACATCATAAAATGACAGTTCACCTTTCCGCGTAATCATTTTTTGCAATTGGGCCTTATGCTCATTGTCGACTTGGGGAGAGTGCAGGATAGTGTCGATGAGCGAGGGCGGCACAAAGCGCGTATTGTACCATTCACCGTTATAGCAGACTCTGAAATCCAGTACGTCAATGTCTTCAAAGCGGTAACGCGGCGCAACATCAAAAAAGAAAAAGGCGTTGAGTAAGACGAACAGTACAACCAACAGCCATACCGAATCGACCAGTGTTTCTGATTGCAGCATTACCGCCAGCGTGGCAAAAAACGCAACATACATGCCGATAAATAGCCCTGGATGTTTACGAATAAAGCTGATGCTAAAGCGCGGTTTGTTGTCGCGCTTTTCGCGAATATTTAAGTCGTCGATGGTTTCGGTAAGCAGGCGTTGTATTTCTGTCATCTCTTGCCTTCGTGAAGTCTGCAATAGTCAGGAGGGATCAGCCCATTTTAAAAGGGGATACCGTCTGAGAAAAGTAACAGATTAACCACAATTTAGCATAACAGTTACATATCAGATCACAGTGTTTTGATGCTCCGTGCCGGATTGCCTCCGACGACGGTGTTTGCCGGAACGCTTTTAGTCACCACTGCGCCTGACGCCACAACCACGTTGTCGCCCAGTGTTACACCCGGATTTATTACTGCGCGCCCCCCGATCCAGACATTATTCCCGATGGTTACAGGTTTCCCTAGTTCAACTCCGCTGTTGCGTTCGTTAGCGTCCAATGGATGGGTTGCCGTATAGATATGGACTCCCGGTGCCAGCATACAGTTATCACCGATGTGGATTGGGCAGACATCAAGCATGACGCAGTCGAAGTTGGCGTAAAATGCTTTGCCGAGATAAATGTTATAGCCGTAGTCGCAACGAAAAGAGGGCTCAATGTAAGCGCCTTCGCTTTGACCCAATAGATCGTGCAAGATAGCCTGACGTTCACTCTGCGCATCGGGTGCGGTGGCATTGTATCGGTGGATGAGTTGGCGTGCACGGAGACGGTCGTTGCGCAATGTTTCATCTGCCGGGCGATACAATTCGCCGGCGATCATCTTTTGCTTATCTTCACTCATTACGAACTTTCCTGTTTGCTGATAGGCCGTCACAGTACCTTAAAACGCAATGCAGGGAAGGGGAACGTTCCCGTTTTCTCGCTGTGATCGCAATCACGTGATTTGAATTAAATAATGGTTGTTGGTACGGGAAATGGTCAGTCAGACAAACAAATGTTTCGCGATACCTGACTTAACCTCATGAGCAATTAACGAATAAATTTCCAAACAGATGTTGGGATCTTGTCGTAGAGCTTATTCATTGTCAATTCAGCAAGACGATGATCGGCGGCTGAGTAAAATACAGCCAGTTCATTGTCAGACAATTCATATTTATTTTTCTCAATAACACGCTCAAGCGTGTCAATTGTTTGACAGCGTCGTAGGCGCATCAAATAATCTGTTTTAGTTAATGGTTTATCGGACATAACTCTTACCTATGATTGTAATAATTTTTAACAAGACAAACTGACAGGATTAGCCCTGGTGGCATTGACAAAACAGCGAAACAGTCGATTACCTGACTTCCGCCATTTCTGCAGATCCTGCGTATTAATACCATAACTGCTGAACAACATAAAAGTGTCATCCAGGTATTCATCAATCTGTGCGATCAGCTTATTGTCCTCATTGTACTTAATTTTATAATTAAGTGCGAAGGTTGCAATATGCTCTATCAGTTCATTGAGCTGCAAGCTGGTTGCAGAGGTAGGGTCATTTACCCAACCATGGTTGCTTTGTTCAAGGTTTGCAAGACAGTCATGATACAGAGTTTCGCAGAGAAATTTAAGCTGCGCGATATCATGTCTTTTCGGTGAGTATTCATCCATAACGCATCCCCTTCTTAGTGGTTTAGACTAACCGAACACCTTTCGGGATGGATACAACAAACGACCTGGAACTTGCCCGCGACTCCTGATGATTTAACTATAATCTACTCTAAAAAAGATTTCATCGTCATATCACGAAAAATTACAATTATGTAAAATTATGATGCAGTCCCATTTTTACATTTTAACAGATAAATGCCGGTATTCGAAATGGAACAACTTCTTTATTCTCGGCCAATCATCAAGTTATCTTGTTTAGGTTTAGCAACGAAAGGCGACAACCGGCTCTGTGAACGAAAACTAGGAATAGTCTTAATATTTATTTAAGTAAATAAGGATTCGTGACGCTTTTTAAGAATAGCCTTTAAGCTCGCAAGGATTATATCGCTTATTTAAACAAGAGAAAATAAACGAAATCGCAATAAGCGATTTTTATGATTTTTTTCCAGAAAAAAGGCCGCTTGCGCGGCCTTATCTTTAGGAATGTATCAATGATGCTCAACTGAGTGGCTATGTTCAACATCTTCGTTCTTGCGGCTAAAGCGGCGGCGGACCACCACAAAGAACACCGGAACAAAGAAGATAGCCAATACGGTTGCTGTGACCATCCCGCCCATTACGCCAGTACCGACGGCGTTCTGCGCGCCACTACCTGCACCGGAGCTGATAACCAGTGGCATTACGCCGAGGATAAAGGCTAATGATGTCATCAGAATCGGACGTAAACGCATGCGAACTGCATCCAGAGTCGCTTCTACCAGACCTTTACCTTCTTTATCCATCAAGTCTTTGGCGAATTCGACGATCAATATCGCGTTCTTCGCCGACAACCCAATGGTTGTGAGCAGGCCCACCTGGAAGTAAACGTCGTTGGTCAAACCACGGAACGTTGCCGCCAGCAGCGCACCGATAACCCCCAGCGGAACGACCAGCATAACGGAGAATGGAATTGACCAGCTCTCGTACAATGCCGCCAGACACAGGAAGACGACGATCAGTGAAATAGCATACAGGGCAGGTGCCTGGTTACCGGACAGTCGTTCCTGGTAGGACATACCTGTCCAGTCATAGCCGATACCGGATGGCAGTTTGCTGGCCAGTTGCTCCATCATTGCCATCGCTTCACCGGTACTTTTACCCGGTGCGGCCTGGCCTAAGATTTCCATGGACGGCAGACCGTTATAGCGTTCCAGACGCGGTGAACCATATTCCCAACGCGAGGAAGAGAAAGCCGAGAATGGCACCATTTGTCCATCGCTACCGCGGACATACCAGTTTCCAATATCTTCCGGCAACATACGGTATTTGGCTTCAGACATGACGTAAACTTTCTTCACACGACCACGGTCGATGAAGTCGTTCACGTAGCTTCCGCCCCATGCAGCGCCCAGCGTTGTATTAATGTCACTAATGGAAACACCCAGAGCCTGCGCTTTTTCCTGATCGATATCGATCTTGAATTGCGGAGTATCTTCCAGACCGTTAGGACGTACGCCCACTAACAGATCAGGATGTTTCGCGACTTCACCAAACAGTTGGTTACGCGCCTGAGTCAATTTTTCATGGCCCAGACCGGCCTGGTCAATCAACTGGAAGTCGAAACCAGTCGCGGTGCCCAGTTCTACGATTGCTGGCAGGTTAAAGGCGAATACCATGGCGTCTTTAATCTGCGAGAATGCCCCCATCGCACGCTGAGTAATCGCTTCTACCTTGTTCTCTTCACCTGGACGTTCACTCCAGTCTTTCAGAGAGACGAAGGCGATACCGGTGTTCTGACCACGACCAGCAAAGCCGAAGCCGTTAACCGCAAACACCGATTCAACGTTCGCTTTTTCTTTGGTCAGGTAGTAATCCGTCATTTCGTCCAGCACCTTCTGGGTACGCTCTTGCGTTGCACCCGCGGGTAGCTGAGCCATAGAAAGGAATACCCCCTGGTCTTCATCAGGCAGGAAGGAGCTTGGCAGACGAACGAACAGATAGGCCATACCCACGACGATGATCAGATACAGCGCCAGATAACGACCGGTGCTGCGCAGAATACCGCCCACACTGTCGGTGTAATGGTGCGTGCTCTTATCGAACATGCGGTTAAACCAGCCGAAGAAGCCTTTTTTGCCTTCTCCGTGATCACCCTTAGCAATCGGTTTAAGCATTGTTGCACACAGGGCTGGGGTCAGAATCAACGCCACCAGTACAGACAACGCCATTGCGGAAACAATGGTGATGGAGAACTGACGGTAAATCGCACCGGTAGAACCCCCGAAGAAGGCCATTGGGATAAAGACCGCTGACAATACCATCGCGATACCCACCAATGCGCCCTGAATCTGGCCCATTGATTTACGCGTTGCTTCTTTCGGTGGTAGCCCTTCTTCAGCCATGACACGTTCAACGTTCTCGACCACCACGATGGCGTCATCCACCAACAGGCCGATGGCGAGCACCATCCCGAACATCGTTAGCGTGTTTATCGAGAAGCCGAAAATCGCCAGCACAGCAAAAGTACCCAACAAGACGACCGGGACGGCGATGGTCGGAATCAACGTCGCGCGGAAGTTCTGCAGGAACAGATACATAACCAGGAACACGAGGATGATTGCTTCCGCCAGCGTCTTCACTACTTCGTGAATAGAGATTTTCACGAACGGTGTTGTGTCATACGGATAAACAATTTTCAGGCCTGACGGGAAGAACGGTTCCATCTTCTTCAGTTCTTCGCGGATGGCCGCTGCGGTATCCAGGGCGTTCGCACCGGTAGCCAGTTTGATACCCAGACCAGACGCAGGCTTGCCGTTGAACTTCGCAATGATGTCGTAGTTCTCGCCGCCCAGTTCGACTTTCGCGACGTCACGCAGACGTACCTGAGAGCCATCCTGATTCACTTTCAGCAGAATTTTGCTGAACTCATCTGCGGAGGTCAGACGGGTTTGCGCGATGATCGACGCGTTAAGTTGCTGGCCTTTCACCGGCGGCGTACCGCCTAACTGACCGGCTGCAACCTGGGCGTTCTGCGCTTTAATGGCGCTGATCACATCAACTGGCGTGAGTTGGAAGTTGTTCAGTTTATTCGGATCCATCCAGATACGCATCGCGTACTGGGAACCGAACAGCTGCACGTCGCCCACACCTGAAGTACGGCTGATCGCATCCTTCATGTTGGCGCCCACGTAGTCGGAAATATCCTCCTGCGTCATGGTGCCATTGGTGTTGATGACGCCGACAACCATCAGGAAGCTACTGGACGATTTCTCGACGCTCACGCCCTGTTGTTGTACTTCCTGCGGCAGCAGCGGCATCGCCAGCTGCAGTTTGTTCTGCACCTGAACCTGCGCAATGTCAGCATCAGTACCTGACTGGAATGTCAGGGTGATCTGAACCGTACCGGTTGAGTCACTGTTAGAGGACATATACATCAGGTTATCGATACCGTTCATATTCTGTTCGATAACCTGCGTAACAGTATCCTGTACTGTTTTGGCATCAGCGCCAGGGTAGGTCGCGGAGATCGTCACTGCTGGCGGTGCAATAGTCGGATATTGCGCCACCGGCAATTTGAGGATCGCGAGCCCCCCTGCCAACATGATGATAATGGCGATCACCCACGCAAATATGGGGCGATCGATAAAGAAATTAGGCATGTCTTAACGGCTCCTGTTTAAGTTAAGACTTGGACTGCTCAGACTGGCTACCGCTTGCGCCTTGCTGGTTGTTATCCGCGGTGATTTCCTGCGCTTTTACCTGCGCGCCAGGACGTACTTTTTGCAGCCCTGTGACAATCACGCGGTCGCCCGGCTTAAGTCCATCAGTGACTAACCATTTGTCGCCAATCGCTTGTGCGGCGACAATTTGACGCGTTTCAACTTTGTCATCAGCACCGATAACCAACGCACTGGCTTCACCGCGTGGTGTACGGGTCACGCCTTGCTGCGGAACCAGTATTGCCGTTGGGTTAACCCCTTCTTCCAGACGGGCACGGACGAACATACCCGGCAGTAAGGTGTGATCCGGGTTCGGGAAGATTGCGCGTAACGTAATCGATCCGGTGGTTTGATCTACCGTCACATCAGAAAATTCCAGCGTACCGGACTGCGGGAATTTAATACCGTCGCTGGTGACCAGTTCGACTTTCGCTTTACCGTTTTCTTGTTTCAGCGTGCCATTGGCTAACTCTTGTTTCAGGCGCAGGAAGTCGTTACTTGACTGCGTTACGTCCACATAGATGGGATCCAACTGCTGAACGGTCGCCAGTGCGGTCGCCTGACCGTTTTGCACCAGAGCGCCTTCCGTAACGGATGATTTACCAATGCGACCGCTGATCGGCGATGTCACTTTGGTATAAGCCAGATTGATGCGTGCAGTTTCTACCGCGGCTTTCGCAGCGACAACAGCAGCGTTCGCCTGCTGTGCATCTGCCTGCGCGCTATCATAGTCCTGTTGACTGATGTACTTCGTACCTAACAGTTTCTGATAACGTTTAACCGTCAGCTGAGCGATATTTGCTGCGGCTTGTGCCTTGGCCAGATCGCCTTTTGCGCTTTCATAAGCGGCCTGGTAAGTAGCAGGATCAATCTGATAGAGAGACACACCCGCTTCAATGTCGCCGCCTTCTGTGAAATTACGCTTCAGGATGATGCCGCTAACCTGAGGGCGAACTTCTGCAATGCGGTAAGCACTGGTGCGACCCGGGAGTTCAGTGGTGATCTGTAGAGGTTCAGTTTTGAGTGTCACAACTCCAACCTCTGGCATCTGCTGGCCCCCTTGTTGGGCCTGTTTGTCGTCACATCCTGTTAGCGCTAAGCTGCCTGAGAGCATCAGAACGACTGCCAGAGGCGTTAACCCTCTGTTTTTGTTCATATGTAAACCTCGAGTGTCCGATTTCAAATTGATCAATGGCTGAAAGCCCATAAACCCATTGCTGCGTTTATATTATCGTCGTGCTATGGTACATACATTCACAAATGTATGTAAATCTAACGCCTGTAAATTCACTGACCTATGGCACGAAAAACCAAACAACAAGCACAGGAAACACGACAGCACATTCTCGATGTCGCTCTGCGTTTGTTTTCGCAACAAGGGGTCTCATCCACCTCGCTTGCGGAGATCGCAAAAGCCGCTGGTGTAACTCGCGGTGCTATCTATTGGCATTTCAAAAACAAGTCGGATTTATTCAGTGAAATCTGGGAGCTGGCAAAACCTAACATTGATGAGTTAGAAACTGAGTATCAGGCAAAATTCCCCGACGATCCACTATCAGTATTAAGAGAAATTTTAATTTACGTTCTTGAAACTACCGTGACAGAAGAACGCCGACGTTTATTGATGGAGATTATATTCCACAAATGCGAATTTGTCGGGGAAATAGCATCAGTTCAGTTAGTCGAACGTAGTCTGTGCCTGGAAAACTATGACCGTATAGAAAAAACGTTACGCCACTGTATGGATGTCAACATGCTGCCGGAAAACCTGAACACCCGTCGTGTAGCGGTGTTAATGCGTAGCTATATTTCCGGGATCATGGAGAACTGGTTATTTGCCCCCGAATCTTTTGATCTGAAGAATGAGGCTCGCCACTACGTGGCGGTGTTGCTGGAGATGTGCCTGCTTTGTCCAACCTTGCGCCTGCAGACAGGGGAGACACGCTAACTTACCATTTCTGCACCAGGAATTCTCCTGGAGGGTTTCCCTCCTGCTATTCTGTCCGTCACAGCCGTGATATTCTTGCCGCTTGACTATTTTCGGTCACTTTCCCGGTTCAGAAACGTTCATTCTCATGACTATGTTGCAGCTCTATAAACGTTCACAGCATCTTATTGCTATAAGCATTCTTTTCTTCATTCTATTGCTGTCCAGCCAGTCATCAGCATTTGCGCGAGCGCAACAGAATGGTGAACTGCCGACAAAAGCGGATATTCAGAGCCAGTTGGATGCGCTGAATAAACAAAAAGATCTTTCCGCGCAGGACAAACTGGTTCAGCAGGATCTCATCGATACTATCGCCACGCTGGATAAAATAGATCGCGTGAAAGATGAGACCGTACAGCTTCGTCAGAAAGTGGCTCAGGCGCCGGAGAAAATGCGCCAGGCAACGGATGCGTTGAATTCACTCAGCGATGTCGATAATGACGATGAAACGCGGAAAACGCTGAGTACGCTCTCCCTGCGCCAGCTTGAATCTCGTGTCGCACAGGTGCTGGACGATCTGCAAAGCGCGCAAAACGACCTTGCAGCATACAACAGTCAGTTGGTTTCGCTGCAAACGCAGCCAGAGCGCGTGCAAAATGCGATGTACACCGCATCACAGCAAATGCAGCAAATCCGCAATCGCCTGGATGGAACTAATGTGGGTGAGGCGGCATTACGCCCCAGCCAACAGGTATTGCTGCAGGCGCAGCAAGCGTTGCTGAGCGCGCAGATCGATCAACAGCGTAAGAGTCTGGAAGGCAACACGGTTTTGCAGGATACCTTGCAGAAACAGCGTGATTATGTAACGGCGAATACGAATCGTCTTGAACATCAGCTTCAGTTGCTGCAAGAAGCGGTGAACAGCAAACGTCTGACGCTAACCGAAAAGACGGCGCAGGAAGCGGTAACACCAGACGAAGCGGCGCGTATCCAGACCAACCCGTTAGTTAAACAAGAACTTGATATTAACCATCAGCTCAGTCAGCGTCTGATATCTGCCACCGAAAACGGCAACACGCTGATGCAGCAAAACATTAAAGTCAAAAATTGGCTTGATCGTGCGCTGCAATCTGAACGCAATATTAAAGAACAAATCGCCGTGCTGAAAGGCAGCCTGCTGTTGTCACGCATTCTGTACCAGCAACAACAAACGCTGCCGTCGGCGGATGAACTTGCCGACATGACCAACCGGATCGCCGACTTGCGTCTGGAGCAGTTCGAGGTTAACCAGCAGCGTGATGCGCTATTCCAGAATGATGCGTTTGTCGCCAGGCTAGAAGAAGGGCACAGCAATGAAGTGAATGGCGAAGTCCATGATGCCTTGCTGCAGGTTGTGGATATGCGTCGTGAACTGTTGGACCAGTTGAATAAGCAGTTGGGTAACCAATTGATGATGGCCATTAACCTGCAAATTAATCAACAACAGTTAATGAGCGTATCGAAAAACCTGAAAGGGATCCTCACGCAGCAAATCTTCTGGGTAAACAGTAACCGCCCGATGGACTGGGACTGGATCAAGGCGTTCCCACAAACGCTTAAAGACCAGTTTAAGTCGATGAAAATTACCGTGAACTGGGAAAAAGCCTGGCCGGCGGTATTCATTGCGTTCCTGGCTGGTCTGCCGTTGCTGCTTATTGCCGGGCTCATCCGCTGGCGTCTTAAATGGCTGAAAGAGTATCAGGCAAAACTCGCCGCGGCGGTGGGGAACTTGCGTAATGACAGCCAACTCAACACGCCAAAAGCGATACTGATTGATTTGATCAGAGCCTTACCCGCATGTCTGATTATTCTCGCTGTAGGCTTGATTCTGCTGACGATGCAATTAAACGTCAGCGATCTGCTGTGGGCATTCAGTAAGAAGATGACCGTTTTCTGGCTGGTGTTCGGTCTGTGCTGGAAGGTTCTGGAAAAAGATGGCGTGGCGATACGTCATTTTGGCATGCCAGCGAAACAGACCAGCCACTGGCGTCGCCAGATTGTGCGTATTAGCCTTGCGCTGTTGCCGCTTAACTTCTGGTCAGTTATTGCTGAACTGTCGCCGCTTAATCTGATGGATGATGTGTTAGGGCAAGTCGTTATTTTCCTTAACCTGCTGCTGATCGCCTTCCTGGTGTGGCCAATGTGCCGTGAAAGCTGGCGTGACAAAGAGTCGCATGGTCTGCGTCTGGTCACTATTACCGTGTTGTCTATTATCCCGCTTGCGTTGATGGTGCTGACGGCGACTGGTTATTTCTATACCACGCTGCGCCTGTCCGGTCGTTGGATTGAAACGGTTTATCTGGTTATTGTCTGGAACCTGCTATACCAGACGGTGCTGCGTGGGTTGAGCGTGGCGGCACGCCGCATCGCCTGGCGTCGTGCGTTGGCGCGTCGCCAGAATCTGGTGAAAGAAGGGGCCGAAGGCGCAGAACCGCAGGAAGAACCGACCATAGCGCTGGAACAGGTAAACCAGCAAACGCTGCGTATTACGATGCTGTTGATGGTGGCTCTGTTTGGTGTTCTGTTCTGGGCAATCTGGTCCGATCTGATCACCGTGTTTAGTTATCTCGACAGCATTACGCTTTGGCATTACAACGGTACTGAAGCGGGAGCTGCAGTGGTGAAAGATGTCACCATGGGCAGTTTGTTGTTTGCCATTATTGCCTCGATGGTGGCGTGGGCACTGATCCGCAACTTACCCGGTTTGCTCGAAGTGCTGGTGCTCTCGCGACTCAAAATGCGCCAGGGCGCATCGTATGCTATCACCACAATCCTCAATTACGCGATTATCGCTATCGGGGCAATGACAGTCTTCGGATCGCTCGGCGTATCGTGGGACAAACTCCAGTGGCTGGCTGCGGCCCTGTCGGTTGGTCTGGGTTTTGGCTTACAGGAAATCTTCGGTAACTTCGTCTCGGGTCTGATTATTCTGTTTGAACGTCCGGTACGTATTGGCGATACGGTTACCATTGGTACGTTCTCTGGTACGGTCAGCAAGATCCGTATTCGTGCCACAACGATTACCGACTTCGATCGCAAAGAGGTCATTATCCCGAATAAGGCTTTTGTGACGGAGCGTCTGATCAACTGGTCACTGTCTGATACCACCACACGTTTGGTTATTCGTATTGGTGTGGCTTATGGTTCAGATCTGGATAAAGTGAAGAAAGTGCTGCTGCAGGCGGCAACGGAACATCCGAAAGTGATGCACGATCCGGAGCCGGCAGTGTTCTTTACTGCTTTCGGTGCCAGCACGTTGGATCATGAACTGCGTTTATACGTTCGTGAACTGCGGGATCGCAGCCACACGGTCGATGAACTGAACCGCGCGGTTGATCGTTTATGCCGTGAAAACAATATTGATATCGCCTTTAACCAACTCGAAGTGCACCTGCATAATGCCAAAGGTGACACAGTGACGGAGGTTAAGCGTGACATCATCAAAGGTGACGATCCGACGCCAGCCGCAGGTTGATGGTGAGCTAAACGTCTTATCCGGCCTGTGAGCTTCGATTCATTCGTAGGCCGGATAATGCACCGCCGACAGGCCATTTCAGCTACCGCTCTTTTTTTGATAAAGAGAGCTGTTTCTTCTCGTAATCCCGCTTCACAATCTCCAGAGCTTTCAGTACGGTTTCAGGTTCCACCTGATTCTCTTCAAGCAAAACAATTAAATCGACGGCCAATTTGACGTCGTCCGGGGCGTTTTCAAGAGACATACATTCTCCGGTGATTAGCGGGTTAAACGCGCCAGCACGTTTTCAATCCTTGCCAGCGCATGACGGCAGCGTGCCAGTCGTGCTTCGAACGCCTCGACTTCTCGGTGCAACTTTTGCTGCTCCTCTAACCCCGAGGCCTGAGCTAATCGCTCTTTACGTTCACGTGTCATCTCAACCAGACGCCGCTCAAATTCCTGATGCTGAACGCGTTTGCGCTGCCAGCGGGCAAGACCCGGCGAGGCGTTGTCCCACTCCCTCAGTGACCAGGTGGCGGATTCGCGTGAAATCGCTTCTAACTGTGAGGCGAGATGTTCCGCAAGCCAGGCAATTTGCGGTAATTGTTGCTGCTCAACGGCACGCCGCAGGGCGGCAAGATTATCGCCAGCTTCATCCAGACAAGCCTGCAACAGCGTGCTGCGAGTACGAAAAAGATGACGATCGAAACGGGCGCTGAGCGTTGCGTGATGAGCCTGGGGCGCACATTGCTGGCGCAGGCTGTTGAGTTGACTTTCGAGCTTCTGTAGTAGCATGACGGTTTTCACGACAACACTCCGATGAAAATGAGAACTGTTATGCTAAAGTAGCGATTCTCTGTGTTAAGTACTCATATTATGCAACGCATTATTCTAATCATCATTGGCTGGATAGCGGTAGTGTTAGGCACGTTGGGCGTTGTATTGCCACTGTTGCCTACCACGCCATTTATCCTGCTGGCAGCCTGGTGTTTTGCTCGTTCATCGCCTCGCTTTCACGCCTGGCTGCTTTATCGTTCGTGGTTCGGTGGTTATTTGCGCCATTGGCAAAAATACCGCGCGATGCCGCCGGGAGCCAAACCTCGCGCTATTTTGTTAATCGTGCTGACATTTAGCGTTTCGTTGTGGTTCGTTAATATGTTGTGGGTTCGCGTGCTGCTGCTGGTGATTCTCACCTGTTTGCTGATTTTTATGTGGCGAATCCCGGTGGTTGATGAAAAGCAATAAAAGCACTGAAGCACAATAATCGCTGTTGCAATTGTCTCTCACAGCCAGTAAATTCGACCGTTTTCGAGCACAGGCGCAGGTGGTCAAAGGTTAAGCAAGTGTAACTTTGACTCTTATATAGACACAAAATCATTCAAGTCGCGTCGAGACGGCACTGAATGAATCCCCGGAGCTTACATCAGTAAGTGACTGGGATGAATGAAGGTAGCCAATCAAAAGGCCGCTTGAAGGATAAAGTGTATAGTGCGCCGTGAAGTAATACTGTATTAATCAGGCACAAACTTATGACCGCGACTGCACAGCAGCTTGAGTTTCTCAAAAATAGCATCAAAAGCATCCACGACTACCCGAAACCGGGCATTCTTTTCCGTGATGTCACCAGTTTGCTGGAAGACCCGAAAGCGTACGCGCTCAGCATCGAATTGCTGGTTGAGCGTTACAAAAATGCCGGTATTACCAAAGTGGTCGGTACCGAAGCGCGTGGCTTCCTGTTTGGCGCACCGGTCGCGTTGGGCCTGGGCGTCGGATTTGTTCCCGTGCGTAAACCGCGTAAGCTTCCGCGTGAAGTCATTGCTGAGAGCTACGAGCTGGAATACGGCACCGATCAGCTGGAAATCCACGTTGATGCCATCAAACCAGGCGATAAAGTTCTGGTCGTTGACGATCTGCTGGCAACCGGTGGCACGATTGAAGCGACCGTGAAGCTGATCCGTCGTCTGGGCGGCGAAGTGACCGACGCTGCTTTTATCATTAATCTGTTCGATCTGGGCGGCGAACAACGTCTGGAAAAACAGGGGCTGACCTGTTACAGCCTGGTCCCATTCCCGGGCCACTAAGTTCGGACTCTCTTTTTTGCCATTCTGGCTCCGGTCAGTGCTCAAAATCCTCACGTACTACGTGTACGCTCCGGTTTCTGCGCGCTGCCCGAAACCAAACTGGCTGCAACGATAACGCCCGAATATAACGTGTCAACCTCGCCGTCGGTGCGAGGTTGTGTTAGCATTACCCTCTTGTGAATCCACCCTCCAGCCTTTCAGAGCCTGCCAATGAGTTATCAGGTCTTAGCCCGAAAATGGCGCCCACAAACCTTTGCTGACGTCGTCGGCCAGGAACATGTGCTGACGGCACTGGCGAACGGCTTGTCGTTAGGGCGTATTCATCATGCATATCTTTTTTCCGGCACCCGTGGCGTCGGAAAAACCTCGATCGCCCGTTTGTTGGCGAAGGGACTGAACTGTGAAACCGGCATCACGGCTACGCCTTGTGGTGTGTGTGATAACTGCCGCGAAATCGAGCAGGGGCGTTTTGTCGATCTGATTGAGATCGATGCTGCGTCGCGCACCAAAGTCGAAGACACCCGCGATCTGCTGGATAACGTCCAGTATGCGCCAGCGCGCGGTCGCTTTAAGGTCTATCTGATCGACGAAGTGCACATGCTGTCGCGTCACAGTTTTAACGCTTTACTGAAAACGCTCGAAGAGCCGCCGGCGCACGTCAAATTCCTGCTGGCGACCACCGATCCGCAAAAACTGCCTGTTACTATCCTGTCACGTTGTCTGCAATTCCACCTTAAGGCGTTGGATGTTGAGCAGATTCGTCATCAGCTTGAGCATATCCTCAATGAAGAGCACATCGCTCATGAGCCTCGTGCGCTGCAGTTGCTGGCCCGTGCAGCGGATGGCAGCCTGCGTGATGCGCTAAGTCTGACCGATCAGGCGATTGCCAGCGGCGATGGACAGGTCTCTACCCAGGCGGTGAGCACCATGCTCGGTACGCTGGATGACGATCAGGCGCTGTCGCTCGTTGAGGCGGTTGTTTCTGCGGATGGTGAGCGCGTCATGACGCTGCTGCACGACGCCGCCGCGCGCGGTATTGAATGGGAAGCGTTGTTGGTTGAGATGTCGGCCTTGCTGCATCGTATTGCGATGGTACAGCTTTCACCCGCCGCGCTTGGCAGTGATATGGCTGCAATTGAGCAGCGTTTACGCGAGCTGGCGCGGACCGTACCTCCGACCGATGTGCAGCTTTACTACCAGACGTTGTTAATTGGGCGCAAAGAATTACCGTATGCGCCAGACCGACGTATGGGGGTAGAAATGACGCTGTTGCGTGCGCTGGCTTTTCATCCGCGCCTGCCGCTTCCGGAGCCTGAAGTCCCGCGACAGTCGTTTGCCCCGGTCGCACCCACCGCGGTGATGACCCCAACGCTGGTCCCACCACAACAGTCTGCACCGGTGCATCATGATGTGCCGTTATCTGACGCCACCAGCCAGGTGCTGGCGGCACGTAGTCAGTTGCAGCGCGCTCAGGGAGCAACCAAACCAAAAAAGAGTGAACCGGCAGCCGCTTCCCGCGCGCGGCCGGTGAATAATGCTGCGCTGGAAAGACTGGCTTCGGTGTCTGAACGTGTTCAGGCGCGTCCGGCTGTCTCCGCACTGGAACAAACGCCGGCGAAAAAAGAAGCCTACCGCTGGAAAGCAACCAATCCAGTTGCAGAAGTCAAAGAAGACGTCGCCACGCCGAAAGCGCTGAAAAAAGCGCTGGAGCACGAAAAAACGCCAGAGCTGGCTGCAAAGCTTGCGGCTGAAGCTATTGAGCGCGATCCCTGGGCTGCGCAGGTGAGTCAGCTTTCGTTGCCCAAGCTGGTGGAGCAGGTAGCGCTGAACGCCTGGAAAGAAGAAAATGGCAATGTGGTTTGCCTGCATCTGCGTTCTACGCAGCGCCATCTTAATTCCAGTGGCGCGCAGCAAAAACTGGCCGAAGCATTGAGTACCTTAACGGGGTCAACGGTTGAATTGACCATCGTTGAAGATGATAATCCAGCGGTGCGCACGCCGCTGGAGTGGCGTCAGGCCATTTACGAAGAGAAACTCGCGCAGGCGCGTGAGTCGATTATTGCGGATAATAACATTCAGACGCTGCGTCGTTTTTTCGACGCGGACCTGGACGAAGAGAGTATTCGCCCCATTTGATCGTCAGCCTAATGGTTTGACGGTCGTCATCCCTTAACGTGATTGAGAGAGAAGCCTATGTTTGGTAAAGGCGGTCTGGGTAACCTGATGAAACAGGCCCAGCAGATGCAAGAAAAAATGCAGCAGATGCAGGAAGAAGTCGCCAAGCTGGAAGTCACCGGTGAATCTGGCGCAGGTCTGGTGAAAGTGACCATCAACGGTGCGCATAACTGCCGTCGCGTGGAGATCGATCCAAGCCTGCTGGAGGACGACAAAGAGATGCTGGAAGATCTGGTTGCTGCAGCATTCAACGATGCGGCACGTCGCATTGAAGAAACGCAGAAAGAGAAAATGGCCTCCGTTTCCTCCGGTATGCAACTGCCACCTGGCTTTAAGATGCCGTTCTGATGCAAACCAGCCCGCTGTTAACTCAGCTTATGGAAGCATTGCGCTGTCTGCCGGGCGTTGGCCCGAAGTCGGCGCAGCGCATGGCGTTCACGCTCCTGCAGCGCGATCGCAGCGGCGGGATGCGTCTGGCGCAGGCGTTAACGAAAGCGATGTCGGAAATCGGCCACTGTGCCGATTGCCGCACCTTTACGGAGCAAGACGTCTGCAACATCTGTTCAAACCCGCGTCGCCAGGAAAATGGTCAGATTTGTGTGGTGGAGAGTCCTGCGGACATCTATGCCATTGAACAAACAGGGCAGTTTTCCGGACGTTACTTTGTGCTGATGGGACACCTGTCGCCGCTGGATGGCATCGGGCCTGATGATATCGGGCTCGATCGTCTGGAGCAGCGACTGGCGTCTGAACACATCAACGAACTGATCCTGGCGACCAATCCCACGGTCGAAGGAGAGGCAACCGCCAACTATATTGCTGATCTTTGTATGCAATATGGCGTTGAAGCCAGCCGTATCGCCCATGGCGTACCGGTAGGCGGCGAGCTGGAAATGGTCGACGGTACGACACTGTCGCACTCTCTGGCAGGACGACACAAGATTAAATTCTGAACAAACGGAGGCCGCGATGGCGGCTTCCGCTTGAAATCCTACCCGCTTGTCCCCATTTCACCCTCAACGTGTTTTTACCATTAAAAATGGCATTGTTGAGGTAGATCTACATGAAAGGACAAGAAACTCGTGGTTTTCAGTCAGAAGTAAAACAGCTTCTGCACCTGATGATCCATTCTCTGTATTCCAATAAAGAAATCTTCCTGCGTGAGCTTATCTCTAACGCCTCGGATGCGGCAGACAAGCTGCGTTTCCGCGCCCTGTCTAATCCGGACCTGTATGAAGGTGATGGTGAGCTGCGTGTGCGTGTTTCCTTCGATAAAGATAAGCGTACGTTGACCATTGCTGATAACGGCGTGGGGATGAACCGCGATGACGTTATCGATCATCTGGGGACCATTGCAAAATCTGGTACGAAATCTTTCCTCGAATCCATGGGCTCCGATCAGGCAAAAGACAGCCAGTTGATCGGCCAGTTCGGGGTTGGCTTCTACTCCGCGTTTATTGTGGCGGATAAAGTCACTGTGCGTACCCGTGCTGCGGGTGATAAGCCTGAAAACGGTGTGTTCTGGGAATCTGCGGGCGAAGGTGAGTACACCGTTGCCGACATTACCAAAGAAGACCGCGGTACCGAAATCACTCTGCACCTGCGTGAAGGGGAAGACGAGTTTCTGGATGACTGGCGCGTGCGTTCCATCATCAGCAAATATTCCGATCATATCGCGCTGCCGGTAGAGATTGAAAAACAGGAAGAAAAAGACGGTGAAACCGTTGTTTCCTGGGAGAAAATCAACAAGGCACAGGCGCTGTGGACGCGTAACAAGTCAGAAATCAAAGACGACGAATACAACGAATTCTACAAGCATATCGCGCACGACTTCACCGATCCGCTGACCTGGAGCCACAACCGTGTGGAAGGTAAGCAGGAATACACCAGCCTGCTGTACATCCCGTCACAGGCCCCGTGGGATATGTGGAACCGCGATCACAAGCATGGCCTGAAACTGTACGTTCAACGTGTATTCATCATGGATGACGCTGAGCAGTTCATGCCGAACTATCTGCGCTTTGTGCGCGGTCTGATAGATTCCAACGATCTGCCGCTGAACGTGTCCCGTGAGATCCTGCAGGACAGCACCGTCACCCGTAACCTGCGCAGCGCCCTGACTAAACGCGTGTTGCAGATGCTGGAAAAACTGGCGAAAGACGATGCAGAAAAATACCAGACCTTCTGGAAACAGTTTGGCCTGGTACTGAAAGAAGGGCCGGCGGAAGATCACGCTAACCAGGAAACCATCGCTAAGCTGATGCGCTTCGCATCCACGCACACCGACTCTTCTGCGCAGACCGTATCGCTGGAAGACTACGTGTCGCGGATGAAAGAAGGTCAGGAGAAGATCTACTACATTACTGCAGACAGCTATGCGGCGGCGAAGAGCAGCCCACACCTGGAGCTGCTGCGTAAGAAAGGCATCGAAGTCCTGCTGCTTTCTGACCGCATCGATGAGTGGATGATGAACTATCTGACTGAATTCGACGGTAAGGCATTCCAGTCTGTAGCCAAAGCTGACGAGTCTATCGACAAACTGGCAGATGAAGTTGATGAATCGGCAAAAGAAGCGGAAAAAGCGCTGACGCCGTTTGTTGAGCGCGTGAAAACCCTGCTGGGTGATCGTGTGAAAGAAGTGCGTCTGACGCACCGTCTGACCGATACGCCAGCGATTGTCACCACTGACGCAGACGAAATGAGCACCCAGATGGCGAAGCTGTTTGCCGCTGCGGGCCAGGCTGTACCGGAAGTGAAATACATCTTTGAACTGAACCCGGACCACGTGTTGGTAAAACGCACGGCGGATACTCAGGACGAAGCTCAGTTTAAAGAGTGGGTCGAACTGCTGCTGGATCAGGCGTTGTTTGCTGAGCGCGGTACGCTGGAAGACCCTAACCAGTTCATCCGTCGCATGAACCAACTGCTGGTTTCCTGAGTTCGGTATGCCGGATAGCGACGCTGTGCGTCTTATCCGGCACAGGAGCAGGTTTCGTCTGTAAGCCCGATAAGCGTAGCGCTATCGGGCAATTTTTTATCTTCTCTTTTCTTAATTTTCCTCCGTTAACCGTTTCAGCGTCAGGCGTCTTTCTTGAGCCAATTGCGTGATGGTGGTATCGTTTAGCGCTTTTTAAAAAATATCGACAACCTTTAAGGGGATTTTCGTAATGCGTATCATTCTGCTTGGCGCTCCGGGCGCGGGTAAAGGAACTCAGGCTCAGTTCATCATGGAGAAATATGGTATTCCGCAAATCTCCACCGGTGATATGCTGCGTGCCGCCGTGAAATCTGGCTCCGAGCTGGGCAAACAAGCGAAAGACATCATGGACGCCGGTAAGCTGGTGACTGATGAGCTGGTGATCGCGCTGGTAAAAGAGCGTATTGCTCAGGAAGACTGCCGTAATGGTTTCCTGCTGGACGGCTTCCCGCGTACTATCCCGCAGGCTGATGCCATGAAAGAAGCGGGCATCAATGTGGACTACGTTCTGGAGTTTGACGTTCCGGACGAACTGATCGTTGATCGTATCGTTGGTCGTCGCGTACACGCTGCTTCTGGCCGCGTTTACCACATCAAATTCAATCCGCCTAAGGTGGAAGGTAAAGACGACGTGACCGGCGAAGAGCTGACCACCCGTAAAGACGATCAGGAAGAGACCGTACGTAAGCGCCTGGTGGAATACCATCAGATGACGGCTCCGCTGATCGGCTACTACTCTAAAGAAGCGCAGGCGGGTAACACCAAATACGCGAAAGTTGACGGCACTCAGGCCGTGGCCGACGTTCGCGCAGCGCTGGAAAAAATCCTCGGTTAATTTTTTCGCGGTTAATGCCGGATAGCGGTGTACACACCTTATCCGGCCTACGATTTTTTATAGGGCTGATAAGCGCAGCACTATCAGGCAAATTCTTACTTTACCTCTCACAGCAATTAGTTCTTCTTCCCCGCTTTTCCGCTACAATTATCAACAATTTGAATCGATAAGAGGCGGTAATGCGTCAGACGAAAACCGGTATCCTGCTGGCTAATCTCGGCACTCCCGATGCCCCAACCCCTGAAGCTGTTAAACGTTACCTGCGCCAGTTTTTGAGCGACACCCGCGTAGTTGATACGTCCCGTCTACTATGGTGGCCGTTGCTGCGTGGCGTGATCCTGCCGTTGCGTGCGCCGCGAGTGGCAAAGCTGTACCAGTCAATCTGGATGGAGGACGGTTCTCCACTGATGGTTTACAGTCGTGCACAGCAGCAGGCACTGGCGGAGCGTTTACCCGATACGCCCGTCGCACTGGGAATGAGTTACGGTTCACCTTCGCTGGAAAGTGCGGTTGATGAATTGCTGGCCAGCGGCGTTGACCACATTGTGGTGTTAACGCTGTACCCGCAATACTCCTGTTCGACGGTAGCCGCCGTATGGGACGAACTGGCACGTATCCTGGCGCGTAAGCGCGGTATTCCTGGGGTTTCCTTTATCCGTGATTACGCGGACGACAACAGCTATATTGATGCACTGGCCAAAAGCGCCCGCGATTCGTTTGCACAGCACGGTGAGCCTGATTTACTGCTGCTTTCTTATCACGGTATTCCACAACGCTATGCTGATGAAGGCGACGATTATCCGCAGCGCTGCCGTGATACCACCCGTGAGCTGGTCTCTGCGCTTGGCTTAGCCCCGGAGAAAGTAATGATGACCTTCCAGTCTCGCTTTGGCCGTGAGCCGTGGCTGACGCCATATACTGACGAAACGTTAAAAATGCTCGCGGAGAAAGGGACCGGACATATCCAGGTGATGTGCCCAGGCTTTGCCGCAGATTGTCTTGAAACACTGGAAGAGATTGCGGTGCAAAACCGGGAAATTTTCCTTGAGGCGGGTGGTAAGAAATATGCGTATATTCCGGCGCTGAATGCCGCGCCGGAGCATATCGAAATGATGGTTAAACTGACCGAAGCCTACCGCTAAAGCTGTTGTTCAAAGAAACGCGCGCCATCCTGCAGAGCCTCGTCGGCGGTTTTCATCATCCGCGAATAATGCAGGAAGGCGTGCAGCATGCCGGGGTACATTTGATACTGACAGGTCTGCTGATGCGCATGCAGCGTCTGGAAAAGTAACCGGCTGTCATCAATCAACGGATCGAACTCGGCGCTGGCGATAAAGCAGGGTGGCACGTCGTGCGTAAGATCGTTATTAAACAGGCAATAATACGGCGACTCACGATCGTCGGCGCTACGCAGATAGGCGTTTTCGTACATCTGCAGATCCTCACGCCCTAAGCCATCCCATGCTCCGCCCATCAGTCGGCGGCTAAGCGAATCCTGCAGACCATACAGCCCGTACCATAACAGTACGGCAATGACCTTGCCGCAGGGGACCTGTTTATCACGCAACCACAACGCACTGGCGAGTGCCAGCATGGCGCCTGCGGAATCGCCGGCAAAACCAATATGTTTCACATTGAGAGAATAATCGTCGGCGTGGTGATGGAAATATTGGCAGACGGCGACAATCTCTTCGATGGCTTGCGGGAAGCGCGCTTCTGGCGACAGTGAGTAGTCGATGCCAATAACAGTGCACTGCGTGTAGTGCGCCAGTAGACGCATAATGCGATCGTGCGTATCCAGATTACCGAGAATAAAGCCGCCACCGTGTAAATAATATAGCGTGGCCTGGCTGTGAGGCTGCGGTGAGTAAATACGTGTGTTAACAGAGCCATAGCGGGTGGAAACTGCGCACTCCTGAGTGCTCATTTGCGGTGCATTAGCATTCCAGAATTGCCGTTCATGTATGTAGTACTTTCGTTGAGCCACGATATCATCGGCAGCGGGCCATGGTGGCAGGTCATCGCGATGAAAATTCATCACGACCTTCATTTCATCTGAAATTCTGTCGAGTACGGGGATCTTGTTATCCGGCTTCATAAAACGCTCCTTGTGGACGATGATTTATTGTAGAAACTGAGACCGGATAAACTGCGATCCCGCCGTCCGATATTGAAACTTAGCGCCGCATCGCATGCATATCCGGTAATGTGCTACCATGCATCGCTCAGTTAACCACCCATATAGTCGACCATGAAATTTCCCGGTAAACGTAAATCCAAACACTATTTCCCCGTCAGCGCGCGCGATCCGTTGCTGCAACAAATTCAGCCTGAAAATGAGACCAGCGCGGCCTGGGTAGTCGGTATCGACCAAACGCTGGTGGATATTGAAGCCAAAGTGGATGATGATTTTGTAAAACGTTATGGATTAAGCGCCGGGCACTCTCTGGTGATTGAAGATGATGTTGCGGAAGCTCTCTACCAGGAGCTGGTACGCGAAAACCTGATCACCCATCAGTTTGCAGGTGGCACCATCGGTAACACCATGCATAACTACTCCGTGCTGGCAGATGACCGCTCGGTACTGTTGGGTGTGATGTGCAGCAATATCGAGATTGGTAGCTACGCGTATCGCTATTTATGCAACACCTCCAGCCGCACCGATTTGAACTATCTACAGGGGGTAGATGGCCCGATTGGCCGTTGCTTTACGCTGATTGGTGAATCCGGCGAGCGCACATTTGCCATCAGCCCCGGTCACATGAACCAGTTGCGCGCGGATAGCATCCCTGAATCGGTGATTGCCGGGGCTTCCGCACTGGTGCTGACCTCCTATCTGGTACGCTGTAAGCCGGGCGAACCGATGCCGGAAGCGACCATGAAGGCGATTGAATTTGCCAAAAAGCACAACGTTCCGGTGGTACTGACTCTGGGGACCAAATTCGTTATTGCGGATAACCCGCAGTGGTGGCAGGAATTTCTGAAAGAGAATGTCTCTATTCTGGCGATGAACGAAGAAGAAGCTGAAGCGCTGACCGGTGAAAACGATCCGCTGCTGGCGTCAGATAAAGCACTGGATTGGGTGGATTTAGTCTTGTGTACTGCCGGGCCGGTGGGGCTGTATATGGCCGGCTTTACTGAAGACGAGGCGAAACGCAAAACTCAGCATCCGCTGCTGCCAGGCGCTATCGCTGAATTCAACCAGTACGAATTCAGCCGCGCAATGCGCCATAAAGATTGTACGAATCCGCTGCGTGTTTATTCACATATCGCGCCATATATGGGCGGGCCGGAAAAAATCATGAACACTAACGGAGCGGGCGACGGTGCATTGGCTGCATTGCTGCATGATATTACAGCGAACAGCTATCACCGTGGCAATGTACCTAACTCCAGCAAGCACAAATATACCTGGCTGACTTATTCATCTTTAGCCCAGGTGTGTAAATATGCCAACCGCGTGAGTTATCAGGTGCTGAATCAGCATTCACCGCGTCTGACGCGTGGTTTGCCGGAGCGTGAAGACAGTCTCGAAGAGTCGTACTGGGATCGTTGAGTTACTGCCCGATAGCGCTATCGCCTATCGGGCCTACGCAGAACATGGCAAAATAGATGCCGGATAAGCAGCGATAGCGCCATCCGGCAACGCAAAACTAGCTGGCAGTGGCAACGTCACCTGCTGGCGGTGTTTCAATCAGTTCCAGCATAGTCCGTGCGATTTCACGTTCACCCATCACCACCTGATTGGCACCACGCTCAGTGATGTACTCAACCTCATCGTCATAATGCGCGCGGGCGATAATCTCAATCGAAGGGCATTTCTCACGTGCGGAAGCGACAATCTCTCCTGCTTCATAACCATTGGGGATGGTCAGCAGCAGCCAGCGCGCGCAGTCCAGATGCGCCAGATTCATGATCTCTTCGTTGGCCGCATTGCCCAGCACGGCACGGATCCCACGTTCACGCAGTTCATCCACGCGGGTACGCGATGTTTCAATAACGACCAGCGGGATACCCGCCGCCATCAGCTTTTCACCTAACAGGCTGCCGACACGACCAAAACCGACCAGCAGGGCATGATTACAAATATCAACCGGGATCTGTTTCTCTTCTTCGATAGCCTCTTCCAGAGTCTGCTCTTCCAGCGTTTCGGTTTTGGCGAGATATTTTTCTAATACCGCAAACAGCACCGGGTTGAGCATAATGGAGAGAATCGCACCTGCCAGCACCAGGTTTTGTCCGGCTTGTGGTAACAGGTTCAGCGCCATACCAAGGCCCGCCAGGATAAAGGCAAATTCACCAATCTGCGCCAGGCTGGTAGCAATGGTGAGCGCTGTACGCTGAGAGTGACCAAACAGGCGTACCAGGAAGTAGGCAGCGACGGATTTACCGAAGATAATAATCGCCAGTGTACCCAGCACGGCCAGAGGCTGCTGGATCAGGACTAATGGATCAAACAGCATACCGACAGAAACAAAGAACAGTACGGCGAAAGCATCGCGTAGCGGTAGGGTATCGTGCGCCGCGCGGTGGCTCAATTCTGACTCGTTCAGCACCATACCGGCAAAAAACGCGCCCAGTGCAAAGGAAACATCGAACAGCTCCACCGCGCCAAAGGCGATACCCAGCGCCAGCGCCAGCACCGACAGGGTAAACAGTTCGCGGGAACCGGTTGCGGCGCTGCGGGCCATAATCCATGGCACCAGGCGACGACCAACCAGCATCATAATGGCGATAAACGCCACGACCTTACCGATGGTGATGCCCATATCGACGGCCAGCGAAGTAAAGCCGACATCTTCTTTTTCCAGCATTCCGGCGACAGCAGGCAGGAGAACCAGCGTCAGCACCATCATCAGGTCTTCGACAATCAGCCAGCCAATGGCGATTTGCCCGCGTTGGCTATCAATGAGCTGCCGTTCTTCAAGCGCACGTAACAGCACCACGGTACTGGCGGTTGAAAGACACAGACCAAACACGATACCGACCATCAGCGACCAGCCTAATACGGCAGAAAGCGCCATGCCCAGCAGTGTTGCTACCGCTATCTGGGCAATCGCGCCGGGAATGGCGATAGACTTTACCGCCATCAAATCCTTCAGGGAAAAGTGCAGCCCGACGCCGAACATCAACAGGATTACACCAAGTTCAGCCAGTTCAGGCGCGAGCTTGGTATCAGCAACAAAACCAGGTGTAAATGGACCGGCCAGAACGCCCGCTAACAGATATCCCACCAGAGGAGAAATACGCAGTTTATTGGCAATCATGCCTAATATAAAAGCGAGCACAAGGCCGCCGACAATGGTGGTGATAAGCGGGGTGGCGTGATGCATTCCGTCTCCTTTGGTTGCTGTGTTGATCCTGAAAACTCAAATTCCGAGTAATAGTTTATGACAATTTTAATGTTTATGTTTATGAATAATTATTGAATTTTGATGAAAATAGGATTTTAAGCGTAAAAAAGCACGGATCGGAAAACTACGGGGAGATGTATGAGGCAAAGGCTGATGGTCACTGTAAGTGATGACGGCCAAAGTTTACTTTTGGCCGTCAGAAAATCAGGCTTTATGTCGGTTATCAGGTAAGAATATGGTCAGTATCCCAAGGAGAGGCAGGAAAGCACATATTTTATAGACCAAATCGATACTGGTATGGTCGGCAATAAGCCCTAACACCGCGGCACCCAAGCCGCCCATGCCGAAGGCAAAACCGAAAAATAGCCCGGAAACCATACCGATACGCCCCGGAAGTAGCTCCTGTGCATAGACCAGAATGGCAGAAAAGGCCGATGCGAGGATAAAACCAATGATCACGGTTAAAATCCCAGTCCATTCAAGGGTTGCATAGGGCAAAATGAGGGTAAACGGCGCTACGCCGAGGATAGAGCCCCAAATAACATATTTTCTGCCAATTTTATCGCCTAATGGCCCTCCAATTACCGTACCGGCCGCAACGGCAAACAGGAAGGCAAACAGGTGGAACTGGGCATTTTGTACCGATAATCCGAATTTTTGCATCAGATAAAAGGTGTAATAGCTACTGATGCTCGCCATATAGAAGTATTTGGAGAAAATCAGCACCAGCAGAATACCCACCGCCAGTACCACTTTATTTCGTGGTAGCGGATTGACGATGGCGACCTTCGGTTTTCCTTTACTCATCCGATGTTGTGCGGCGTACCAACGGCTAATCTGTGCCAGTACAACAATCGCCAGCAGGGCCGCCAGCACGAACCAGGCCACATTACCCTTACCATATGGCGCGATGATGACAGCGGCCAGTAGTGGCCCCAGAGAACTACCGAAGTTACCACCGACCTGGAAAATAGATTGCGCCAACCCATGACGGCCACCGGAGGCCATACGTGCCACGCGAGAGGATTCCGGGTGGAATACTGAAGACCCGGTACCGACCAGCGCTGCGGCGAGCAAAACCATATGGAAACTGCCTGCCATCGCCAGTAGCACAAGCCCACTCAGCGTGAAGCACATTCCAATAGGTAGCGACCATGGCATCGGGTATTTGTCCGTCCAATAGCCGACAACCGGTTGCAGCAGCGAGGAGGCGAGCTGGAAGGTTAGCGTAATCATCCCGATCTGCATAAACGTCAGTGAAAATTCTGACTGTAAAAGCGGATAAATCGCCAGAATCAGCGATTGGATCATATCGTTTAGCAGATGAGAGAGACTGATCGCCCCTAAAATGCCAAATGAGGTGCGTGCTTTAGCAACCGACGCTGACGCGCCAGCCACTGGCTGGGTTGGTTCACTTATTGCCATAGAAAGTCACTTCTGTTTGGGTTGCGATTATGAGGGTAATCTAATTTGTTATTATTACTTGCCTAACATACCTGCGGAAGGTGTTTGAAGGAAGTCTCATTTCTGAAAACATTTTCGACTATTATTTCATATCATTGTAATTTCAGTCGTTGATATTGGCTCAGGGAGAGTTCATGAAATTTTTAACACGGGGTGTGGCGCTGGCGTTATTGGCCGCATTTGCGCTGGCAGGTCAGCCTGCTCAGGCGTACGAAAAAGATAAAACCTACAAGATAACCATTCTGCATACCAACGATCACCACGGTCACTTCTGGCGCAGTGAATACGGCGAATACGGGCTTTCCGCACAAAAAACGCTGGTGGACGGTATTCGTAAAGAGGTCGCTGAAGAAGGGGGAAGCGTACTGCTACTTTCCGGCGGTGATATTAATACCGGCGTACCAGAATCCGATCTCCAGGATGCAGAACCTGATTTTCGTGGAATGAATCTGATTGGTTATGATGCGATGGCGGTGGGTAACCACGAATTTGATAATCCGCTCACCGTATTGCGCCAGCAGGAAAAGTGGGCGAAGTTTCCTTTTCTCTCCGCCAATATCTATCAAAAAAGCACTGGCGAACGCTTGTTTAAGCCGTGGGCTATTTTTAAGCGCCAGGATTTAAAAATCGCGGTTCTTGGTTTAACAACCGATGATACGGCGAAAATTGGCAACCCGGAGTTCTTCACCGATATTGAGTTTCGCAAACCTGCGGAAGAAGCAAAGCTGGTTATCCAGGAACTCAATATGAATGAAAAGCCAGACATCATCATCGCTACCACGCATATGGGGCATTATGACAACGGCAATCACGGCTCGAACGCACCGGGCGATGTGGAAATGGCGCGTAGCCTGCCCACCGGGGCGCTGGCGATGATTGTGGGTGGTCACTCACAGGATCCGGTGTGCATGGCATCGGAAAACAAAAAGCAGGTTGATTACGTACCGGGTACGCCATGTGCACCAGATAAGCAAAACGGTATCTGGATTGTGCAGGCGCATGAGTGGGGTAAATACGTTGGCCGGGCGGACTTTGAATTCCGCAATGGCGAAATGAAAATGGTCAACTACCAACTCATTCCGGTAAACCTGAAGAAAAAAGTGACCTGGAATAACGGTAAAAGTGAGCGCGTACTTTACACCCCAGAAATTGCTGAAAACCAGCAAATGCTGTCGTTACTGACACCATTCCAGAATAAAGGCAAAGCGCAGTTGGATGTTAAAATTGGCAGTGTCAATGCGCGTCTGGAAGGGGATCGCAGTAAAGTCCGTTTTGTGCAGACCAATATGGGACGTCTGCTGCTGGCTGCGCAAATGGCGCGAACCAGCGCTGATTTTGGCGTGATGAGCGGTGGCGGTATCCGTGACTCCATCGAAGGCGGCGATATCACCTATAAGAGCGTGCTGAAGGTACAACCGTTCGGCAACATCGTAGTGTATGCCGATATGAGCGGGAAGGAGGTTATTGACTATCTGACCGCCGTGGCTCAGATGAAGCCAGACTCGGGGGCGTACCCACAGTTTGCCAACGTCAGCTTTGTGGCGAAAGACGGCAAGCTTAACGATTTGAAAATCAAGGGTGAAGCTGTTGACCCGGCTAAAACCTATCGCATGGCAACGCTGAGCTTCAACGCTACCGGCGGTGATGGCTATCCGCGTATTGATAACAAACCCGGCTATGTGAATACCGGGTTTATTGATGCGGAAGTGCTGAAAGAGTACGTGCAGAAAAACTCACCGCTGGATGCCAGTATGTATGAGCCGAAGGGTGAAGTGACCTGGCAGTAACAGGGCGGAGTGCCGGATGGCGGTGCAAGCACCTTATCCGGCCTACGGGTACTTAATCCCGGCGGGCGATATCGGCGAACTTCGCATCCAGAATTTTCGCCAGATCGTTCGCCGCCAGTTCAATATCCAGCCCGCGTTTGCCACCGGAAACATAAATCGTGTCGAATGTCTGGGCGGGGGCATCAATCAGCGTTGGCAACCGTTTTTTCTGCCCCAGCGGGCTAATACCGCCGACCAGATATCCCGTTGTACGTTGCGCAACCATTGGGTCAGCCATATCGACTTTTTTAGCGCCCAGCGCCTTCGCGACCTTTTTAAGATCCAGCTGTCCGGCTACCGGAGTGACGGCAACCGCCAGATGTTTCATATCGCCATTCACGGCAACCAGCAGTGTTTTGTAGACCTGATCCGCATTCAGCCCTAATTTACGGACCACTTCGTCGCCAAAGTTGGTCTCAGACGGATCGTGATCGTAGGTGTGGATCTGAAAAGAAATTTTGTTTTTTTCGAGTAGTTTAACGGCGGGTGTCATAGCAATTTTTCCTGGCTCAGACAAAATACGACACAAGCATACGCCTGATGTCTGTCTAAAAAATAGTACCATCTTGCGCAATAGTATTGGCAGGATGACGACTTTGAGCGACAATCGACCTACACCGATGCTTTAAGCGTCGGCATAATAATAATGATGAAATTCCTCTTTGACGGGCCAATAGAAATATTGGCCATTTTTTTATCGCATCATCTCCGGTAAGTTTCCCTCTCCATACAGATGCAGTGCGCCGACAGCGACCACATAGTGGCCCGCAGGCATTGCCCTGAGTTTGTCCCGCCAGGCCTCATTACGCTGGTGCATGAGTACGTCATATAACGACTGGCTGAATGTGTTGGGTAATGTGAGTTCGCCATTTTGTGGTGGTGATTCAAGCCACCACCCCATCATTTGTTGCAGCAACCTGGCGTTGGTGTGCCAGTGCGTCAGGGTATCGTCGAGCAAAGCCAAACCGTTATCAGGCAACTGGCATAACAGGTCGATTTGGCTGGAGGCGCCTTCCAGTTCAATAATGGGTTTTTGCGTCTGTTTAGCCGCTTTGAGCAGTTGGTAGTCAATGCCATATTCCGCCCGTAATCCCAGCTGTTGCGCCTGCGTGGCTTGTAAGATCATGGCTATTTGCCACAGGGGTTGAGTCGAAAACAGGGAAGGGGAAATACCAAGATCGCCAGAAACTTTTTGCAGATTGCGCAACTGCGCTTCGCTGATACGTTCTTCCAGAGCAGCAAAAACCGGAAGATTGGCAAACGGCGCATCGTCACCGGAGACATCGGCTTCGACAATCAGTGCGTCAGCGCGGCTGAGTTTTTTCAGTAACCTGGCAGGCAGAGGGGCCATCCCCCGGCTACCCATATGAATGCTGCCAATCAGATGAAAATGGCGGTTGCCAGGCAAAGAGATATCGATGGCCGGCCAGGTATAATGGTTACCGCGCAGTGCAGACCATAATGCTTTTACCCGGTATAACAAATCCATACGACCTCCCTAAGTGTAAAGCCATGCTAGCGCGTGGCTGGAAAAGTCGCAATGTGTGAATTGCCGGATGGCGTAGTTGATAGCGCCATCCGGCAAAGGGTTACTCTTTCGGTTTGAAGCGCAGAAGTCGGTTAGCGTTGCTCACCACGGTAATGGAAGAAAGTGCCATTGCCGCTCCGGCAACGACCGGGTTCAGCAAGGTTCCAGTGAACGGCCACAGAATCCCGGCGGCGACGGGGATACCGATGCTGTTGTAGATAAATGCGCCGAGCAGGTTCTGCTTCATATTACGCAGCGTTGCTCGCGAGATAGAGAGCGCATCTGCAACGCCCATCAGGCTATGACGCATCAGCGTGATCGCAGCGGTTTCAATTGCCACATCGCTGCCGCCCCCCATGGCGATCCCTACATCGGCCTGAGCCAGCGCAGGCGCATCGTTAATGCCGTCACCGACCATGGCGACCTGACGCCCCTGGCTCTGCAGACGCTTAATCGCCTCGGCCTTACCGTCTGGCAGAACGCCGGCTATCACCTCATCAATACCTGCTTCTTTGGCAATGGCATTGGCTGTAGTTGGGTTATCACCGGTGAGCATCACCAGACGATACCCGGCGCGGTGCAGGCGCTGGAGCGCTGCCACGCTGTCGCTACGCAGTGGATCACGTACCGCTAACAAGGCTGCCGCTTGCCCGTCAATGGCCAACAGCACCGGAGTTGAGCCCTGGGAAGCCTGAGCGGTGATTTCAGCCTCCATTTCTGTGGTATCGACCTGCTGCTCATTGAGCAGCGCCTGGTTGCCCAGCAGCAGCGTATGACCTTCCGCTTCGCCGCTGACGCCTAAACCACGCAGCGTACGGAAACCATTGACCTGCGACAGCGTAACATCGCCCGCTTTGTCGAGGATCGCGCGGGCCAGCGGATGGCTGGAACCCTGTTCAAGGGCCGCAGCCAGGCGAACAGCCAGCGCTTCATCGGTATTGCCAAACGTTTTGATGGCGACAACCTGCGGTTTACCCTCGGTCAGCGTACCAGTCTTGTCAAAGACGACGGTATCAAGCGTGCTGGCGCGCTGCAGCGCATCGGCATCACGTACCAGCACACCAAACTCAGCGGCACGACCAACCCCGGAAATAATCGACATCGGCGTTGCCAGACCCAGCGCACAAGGACAGGCAATAATCAGTACGGTGGTGGCAATCACCAGCGTATAAACAATTTGTGGCGCCGGGCCAAAGAAGTACCAAATTGCTGCACTCACCAGCGCAATCACTACCACCACCGGAACGAATACCGAGGAAATCCGGTCGGCCAGCTTACCAATCTCGGGCTTACTGCTTTGCGCCTGACGCACCATGCGAATAATACGCGATAACGTCGTGTGGCTGCCGACGGCACTGGCGCGGAACAGCACGCTGCCATCCTGAACCACAGTACCGGCATGGACGCTATCACCTTCTCCTTTTTGTTGCGGGATCGGTTCGCCGGTCAGCATCGCTTCATCCAGCCAGGCTTCGCCCTGCGTAATTTCGCCATCGACCGGAACGCGATCGCCGGTAGTCAGACGTAGCAACATACCTGACTGTACATCGGCCAGTGGTACGCTTTTTTCACCGTCATCGGTTACGACACGTGCGGTTGGCGGTGTTAAATCGAGTAGTTTTTCCAGCGCTTTGGAAGAGCGTTGGCGGGCGCGGGCTTCCAGCATATGGCCAAGGTTAATCAGACCGATAATCATGGCGCTGGCTTCATAATAGAGATGCCGTGCTTCCATCGGGAACCATTGCGGCCAGAGGTTGACGCTCATGGAATAGAGCCAGGCGACGCCCGTGCCCAGCGCAACCAGAGTATCCATGGTTGCGGTGCCATTCATCAGGCTCTTCCAGGCACTGCGGTAGAAGTGACCGCCTGCGAAGACCATGATGGCGAGTGTTGCCAGACCAATGACCAGCCATAGGCTGCGGTTGTCATCGCTCACCATCATGTTATCGCCAATCATGCCCCATACCATCACCGGGATACCCAGCAGCAGCGCGACGGCCGCCTGCCAGCGAAAACGCTTCATGGTTGCCACGGCGGTTTCCTGCTGGCGTTCGCGGCGCTTAGCGTCGTCTTCGATCGCTTCTGCACCATAGCCGGCTTTTTCCACCGCCTGGACTAAATCTGCGGCGGAGGCACTGCCCATTACCAGCGCAGTGCGTTCCGCCAGGTTTACCCGTGCCTGGGTGACACCCGGTACGCTTTGCAATGCATTTTGTACACGGGTCACACAACTGGCGCAGCTCATGCCGTTTAACAGCAACTGTTGGCTGTCATCATCAGCCGTAGCTGCCGGAAGCTCGGAAGGGACCGCTGCCAGTGCTTCCGACGGGATTGATGACTCCGTCAGCGGTTTAGCCTTTGGGTGGCTTAACTCCGCCCCGTAACCGGCTTGTTTGATGGTTTCAATCAGCGCTTCTGCGCTGGCGCTCCCGGTAACATGCGCCTCTGTCACGGTGACATCCGCTTGCTCAACATCCGGACGTTGTTCCAGACTTTCTTTAACGCGTTTTACGCAGTGACCACAGGACAAACCGTCCAGGGTTAGATCGATTGTTTGAGACATAACCAACTCCTTGATTGCAGGATTAACTGACTGTGATAAAGGTTAAACCTTCCAGCAAGGGGAAGGTCAAGGGCGTTTTTAGAAAAGATGAAAAAAGGGGGCGAAGGGGAAAAAACGGGAACGTTACGTCAGAGCGTTCCCGGTCTGTTATTGATTGAGGACGATAAGCGGCGTTCGATGCTCCGGTTCATTTATGACCGTGAGATCGGCACCGTACAGCGCGTTCAGCGACCGTTGCTTCAGGACATCCTGCGGATACCCGTTATCAACGATCCTGCCGCGTTCCATCAATACCACGCGGTCGGCATAACGCGCCGCGAGGTTGAGATCGTGCAGGACGCAGCAGACGCTAAACTGTCGTTCACGCACCAGACGACGCAGCAGACGAAAAAGGTGTTGCTGGTGGTGAATATCCAGGGCGGAGGTGGGTTCATCGAGAAACAACCATTTTGGCACAGGTTCGGGCTCCCAAAGCTGAACCAGCAGACGCGCCAGCTGTACCCGCTGTTGTTCTCCTCCCGACAGATGCCGATAATCGCGCGCGGCCAGCGCCTGGCAATCACACAACGTCATGATATGCGCCGTTTCATCGCCCGTATTGCGCGTGCGATACGGATGCCTGCCCATGCGAATGACCTCCTGAACGCTAAACGGGAAGGCCATATGACTATTCTGGCGCATCACCGCACGGGTTTTTGCCAGCTCGGTAATCGACCATTCATCCAACGGCTTGCCGAATAAGCTACAGCGCCCACTGTGAGGTTGCAGATAACCCGTAAGCTGGCGTAGCAGCGTCGATTTCCCGGCGCCATTCGGGCCAAGGATCGCGATGATCTCTCCTTGGGGTAGCGTCAGGGAAACATCGTCGGTCAGTCGTCTCCCCTGAATGTGGTAGACCAGATTTTCTGCGACGATCATGACATCCTCCGGCTACGCAGTATTAACCACAGAAAATACGGTCCACCGATCAGGCTGGTTAACAGGCCAACGGGCATTTCGGCAGGCTGCACCAGAGTACGGGCCAGTGTATCGGCAATCAGGAGTAAACAGGCGCCCGCCAGCGTAGAGCAGGGAATCAACCAGCGATGATCGGCGCCGGTAGTCATTCTGATCAGATGCGGGATCACCAGGCCAATAAAGCCAATTACGCCGCTGACGGAAACGGCAGCGCCAACCAGTAGCGAACTAAGCAACAGTAATTGCTGGCGCTTACGTTTGACGTTCACGCCGAGGTAATGCGCTTCTTCATCCCCCAGTTGCAGCAAATTAAGCGTTCCCGCCATACAGACGGTGACAGCAATGGCAGGCAGAACAAACGTGCTGGCAACCAGCAGCGTTGGCCACTGGGCCTGGCCGAGATTGCCCATCATCCACAGCGTAAGTTGACGTAGCTGCTGCTCGTCGCCCACATAGCTCAGCACGCCAATAGCCGAACCGCACAGAGCATTGATAGCGATACCGGCTAACAACAGTTGCATCATTCCGCCGTGGCTATGACGCTGGCTTATCAGGAAAATAATCGTGCAGACCACCATGCTGCCCGCGACGGCAAAAATCATCTGTTCATACAGCACCAGAACAACTGGAAACGAAAAGGGGATAACTATCGCGATGCCGACCATCAGCGCGGAGCCGCTGCTGACGCCAAGCAGGCCAGGATCGGCCATCGGATTGCGAAAAAGCCCCTGCATGATGACCCCTGCCGTCGCCAGCGCCGCGCCTACCAGAACGGCCAGCAATACGCGGGGCAAGCGGATGTTCAACCAGATGTCACGGTATTCGTCGTTGAACAGCGCGCTGAAACTAATGTTCAGCGCGCCCTGGCTGGCACCGAAGAGCATCAGAGCGACCAGCAAGAGAGAAAGAACCGTCAGAATGCTGACGGAAGAAAGCGAGTCCTTAAGCACGCAACGCTCCATAACGTCTTTGCGGCGCGACGTTCCCGCGCCGCGAGGGGTTTACGCAGGTTTGAGTCCTGGCTCAACCAAACTGTAAATCTGGTTATTGAGTGACGGGGCTGTAGCCAGTTCGTGAATGTGCTTTGCAACATCTGCACGCATCACAAAACCATGACACTCCCGGGCCTGTATCCGTTGCGCCTGGCCTGTGGCAGCACCGTTCAGCAAACCGCCGGGGCGGAGAATGGCGTAGTCCAGTTGACTGGTTTGTAGCCAGCTTTCAGCCAACGATTTTTCCCGTACCGCCTGACCAAATGCGGCCCTGGCGTGTGGGGATAAAAAGAGCCAACTGTCGCCACAGCCCAGCGACGTCACCAGAATCATGCGTTTGATCTCCGCTTTTTCTGCTTCATCAATGACGGTTCTGTGCGCCAGATAATCGTGGGCACCGCCCATGGAGGAGATCACCGTCGCATGTTGACCAGCAGCGCGACAGGCACAGGCGGTGACCTGGCTGTCGCAGGCGTCGCCAATGAAGACCTGCACACCTTTTTCCTGTAACCCGGCAGCGACCTGCGCGTTGCGAACGACGGCAATCACCGGGCGTTGTTCCGCCAGTGCGAGTGCCAGCGTTTTTGCGCCGACGCCGCTACCACCCGCACCAAAAATGAGCCATGGAGCCATCAGGCATGTTCCTTTAAGGATGAAGACAGCGCGTGAAAGGCACTGATCTGCTCGGCCAGTAGCTGGCGATGCTCATCCCGACCAAGGAAAATTTTGAACATAGCGCTACCCGCCTGGTTAAAGAAGAGAATGGACGCGGTGTCCATGCCCATAAATTTGCGTTCAATCAGGGCAATATGCGTGCAGTTTTCTGCCTTGATATGACCGGTCATGCCTTTTTTGCCGCGCAGGTTGAAGTAACCGTGGCGGTGGAATCCGGAAGGTAATTCACCGGTAAATTCCAGAATGACATCAGCAGTATGGACCAGGGTAGTGACTTTGCCCCATTCGCTGACGGTTTCCCAGACGGTATCAAACTGATCGCCGGAAACCAGCGTCGGGGAGGGGAGACTTTTCACCACCTCCAGCAGCGTGGTGTTGTACCGGGCCGCGATAGCTTCCAGCGTACCGTCCGGCTCAGTTTTCAAAAAATCCTGTAAAGAGACATGGCTCATACTTCACTCCTGTTATGGTTGCTCTACCGCAATACGCGGCGCGTTAAGTGTCTGAATCAGTTCATCAAGAGACTGCAAAATATTGCTCGCCCAAAAACGCCCTTCATTGGTCAGGCGCAAACAGGTGCTGGCATCTCGCGTCAATCCTGCGTGATGCCATTGGGTCAGTAGCGGGGCCAGTTTTTGGGCATGAGGCGTCAGTTCATCCAGCGGGACGCGGGCCGTTTCAATGCCGGCCTGGAGGGTGTGCCGCCACTGGAAACCGCGCTCGGCGGTACGCATCATCATCATTAGCGGTTTTTTTCCGGCGGCGATGGATTCATGCCATGTGGTCAGATTGCGCTCGACCATCCAGGAATAGCCATTGACCGACCCCCCTGCGCCAGAGCCGAATGCCAGACAGTCAGCGCCCTGTTTAATCAGCAGGTTGTACAGATTGCGTTCCCGCGTGGTTCGCGCCCAGTGACTGTTACTGATGCAACGCCAGCCTGCGCTGTCCATAAAATCGCAGCCCTGAAGATAGAGATCGCGACGTTCGGCAGGGGAGGGAACCGTTGTGCGCCCGGTTTCAACCGCTTTGCCAAGCGGCGTATTGGGGATCAGGTTCAGCGCATAAAGATCTACGCCGTCGAGGCCGATGTCGCGGGCAATCGCCAGATCGTCGCCCCACAGTTTGGCGTCCTGTCCTGGCAGACCAAACAGCAGATCGCACACCACGGCGGCACGATCCCGTTTTACCAGCCCCTGCATAAAGGCTATGGCGGTCGGGCCGTCCGAGGTGCGCGCCATTTTCTTGCGGATCCGGCTGTTAAAGGATTGAATACCGATCGAAAACCGATTGGCACCAGCGTCAAGGCAGGCATCGATGCGGGCATCGTCAAAATTGAGAACCCGTCCCTCGATGGTGATTTCGCAGTCCGGCGCGAGCGGTAGCTTTTCACGCAGTGCGGTGATGATTCTGGCCAGATCCCGTGCTGACAGCGCAGACGGTGTACCGCCGCCAAAATAAACTGCGTGAATGGGCGCTGACTGATGCAATGCGCTGTCGGCCTCCATCTCTATTTCGCGCAACAGCGCGTTGGTGTAGCGGGCGCAGTGATCTTCTTCAAACCGGTTTTGATAAAACCCACAGAAAGTACAATGGGTTGCGCAAAAAGGGATGTGCAAATACACCAGCCGTTTACGTGCCGGTGTAGGCTGACTGAGGAGCTCCTGCCAGGTTTGTGACAGGTGCTCTTTGGCGACGGGGATCGCGCCGCGCCAGGGCATCGTGGCGCGTCTGTCCTTAAAGGGCTGGCTTCCCTCCAGGGCAAAATGTGGGGTGAGATTCAGCGTGCTTTGAGTGTTCATACTTCTTTTAAATTCCCTTTACTGTGGCCAGAATTGTTGGTGCAGAGCTTCAACAGCGTCCGCGACGCGGGGACCCATTCCCAGAATCAATGCCTGGTCTACCGCCACAATGCGCTGATTTTTCCAGGCTGCAGTGTGGGTAATACCGGCGATGGCGCTCAGACGATTCAGATCGCCATCGACCATTTGCGACGTCACCACGATGACCTCCGGGTTGGCCGCGATCAGCGATTCCGCGCTGTAGCTTTTGTACTGTGCGTGAGTGGCGACATTTTGTGCGCCTGCGAGGGTCATAATGGCATCGGCAACGCTACCTTTGCCGGCGACCTGCGGCGCGCTGCCGCCCGCGGAGAGAATGAACATGGCTTTGATCGGCGCGTTTTTTGCCTCCACGCTGTGCTGAACGCGATCCAGACGTCGACCTATGCGATCGATCAACGTCTCACCTTGTTCGGGAATACGCAGGGTTTGAGCCAGTTCCCGAATGTTGGCGTACATCTGCGCAACGGTGGCCGGGACGCGCGGCAACGTCACAACGTTCACTTTTTGCGCTCGCAGCTGATCCAACACGATTTGAGGGCCTGCGTCCTGCCAGGTGATAAAGCTGTCCGGATGCAGCGATAAAATGCCCTCGCTGCTTAACTGTTTCCAGTAGCCGATATGCGGGAGTGCGGCAGTTTCGGGCGGGTACGAGGTGGTTTCATCAACGCCGACCACCCGGTTGCCGACGCCCATGGCGTAAATCAGTTCGCTAAGCGAGCCGCCCGCCACTACCAGGCGGTCGGCGGAGTGGGCGCTGAAAACGCAGGCGAGACTCAGTAAGCCAATCAGGCGTTTTTTCATCGTCAGAAATTCCACGCAAAGCCAACGGCGGCGTTGAAACCCGCGCTTGGGATAGATTCATGCGCGGTTCTGTAACGCTTGTCGGTCAGGTTGTTAAGCGCGAGGTTGACCTGATACTGGTCTTGCGGACCAAACTCGGTGTTGAATGCGAGGTTAAGCGTGGCCCAGCCTGGGTAATTAATTTCTGTACTACCGGTATTATCTTTGGCGCTGGACGCCGCGCGAATAAAGACATCGGACGTTACGTTAGCGACATTCATCAACCAGGTATGTTTCAGACCCACGCGCCCGGTCAGTGTAGGTTCGCCGGTATCCCAGGTTTTAATCGTGTCACCCTCGTACTGACGGCGAATAAGATTACCGCTCAGGTAAGGTGAAACTGCCCAGCCGTTGTATTCTGCGGTGAGTTCCATACCCCAGGTTTTGGCCCGATCGATGTTGTCATAGTAGTTGTAGCCGCCGCGTGAAGAGGTGCTGTTACCATAGCAAACGGGTTGACCTGAACAGGCCAGACTGGCGATATAGTCTTTAGCTTCGGAGTAATAAATGGCGCCGTCTATCAGCCACATATTCCCTTTATACCGCGCGCCTAACTCATAGTTATTCGAGTGTTCCGCCTTCAGATTTGGGTTGCCGTAGGTCACGCTGCCGCCAGCGGACGTCTGTGTGAACAGCTGAGTCAGCGTAGGGAAAACATAGCCCTGGGCGTATGCTGCCCGGAGTTCAAGATCTTCAAAACCGGAATAACGCAGGCTGGTTGAGGTCACCAGTTCATCATCGTGAACGGAATTGCCCCCGGTAGATTGCCAGCTCGTACCGCTGCTTTGCATAGTTTGCGTATCGTTGCGATTGAGTTTCGAAGACAGCCAGTACTGGCGTGCGCCCACGGTCCACGTCCAGTCATCGGCAAAGCGCCAGTCGTTTTGCGCGAATAACGAGGTGTTGCTTTGCTCTGCTTCGTTGTATGACAAGGTGCGGGTTTGCGTATCGAAGAAGCCGGTAGCCGCGGTCTGGCGCGTACTGCCGTTCGTGTCCTGTTTTATTTTGTCATGCTGGTACTGAGTACCAATCACCAGCTCGTTGTTAGCAGGCAGGGAGAAGTTGCTCTGTAGCGTTACCCCCTGGGTATACTGTTTGTCGTTGGTATTGGTCTGATTGCTTACCGTCAGCGCTTTAATCATCGGGCTGGGGATTACCTGGGTTGTTTTGACCCGGTTTTCAAATTTGCGCTCTATTGTCTGGGTGTATGCGTCAACATGGATGTTCTTCAGGTAATCCCCATCGGCCGCGTAGTCGTAGAAAAGACCGATTTTCTCGCGTTCCAGCTTAGGAATTTTGACGCTAAAGTCGTCGAACTGGCCTTCCGGATCGTCAAACCAGGTTTGAGTGGACAGCTTATAACGGTCGAGGGAGAGGCCAATTTTGTGGCGATCGAAGTTGTAGCCAAGCCACACACCCTGGCTGTTGTTACGGAAATTGGTGTCGGGCAATCTTCCGTCAGGTGTGTCGCGGTCCCCCTGGTCGGAATAGCTGCCATTGATGCGGTAGTCAAAGTTTCCGATACTGCCCCAGGCTGCAGCCGATTCTTCCCAGCCAGCGGTCGCGGAGTTATAAACGGCTTTGATACTGCCGCCGAGTGGTTTATCACCGCCTTTTTTGGTAATAAAGTTCACGACGCCACCAATCGCCTGCGAACCGTAGAGGACAGAATAGGGGCCTTTGACCACCTCAATGCGTTCCAGCGCGGATTCGTCAATTAGCAAACCGGCTCCGTAATTTTGTCCGGCACGCTGGTAGCTGACGACCTGGCCGTCGATCAAAATCAGCACCCGTGAAGACGCTTCGCCACGGATACGGATTTGTTTTCGCCCTGCGAGGGCGTTATCGGTGACTTCGACGCCGGGAATATCCTGCAGATCGTCGGCGATAGATACGCTGGTGGAGTTTTGTAACGTCTGACGATCGATAACCTGAATGGTTGCCGGGCTATCCCAGAGACTACTTTCGGTGCGGCTAGCCGTGACGATCACGGTATCGTCGTGCGATGTCGAAGAGTGTGCCGGGGGGGTTGTCGCTGCGAAAGCAGTGCCAGAGATGCATAATGTCAGGGTTGAAAGAATAAATGGCCTTTGGTAATTCCGTGGCAACATAAGAGAACCTTTATTTGAATGTAAATGATCATCATTATCATTCGCGTTTATATATAAAATTGTTTCTCTTTATTCAAGATGAAAGATGTAGAACCAATATATCTTTTGATTTGAGTCAATTTCGTGCGGTCATTAAATACAGAAATGTGATGTGAATCGGATATAACAATGTGAATTAAAAGGATTTGTGCATCACGGTGCAGGTGAGAAATGTGCAGGGTTCTCGGGTAAAGCATTACGACAATCTGGGCTATAATGGGGCTCAGTACCAACACGATCCGCGGGGGAAATGTGAATATTAGCGATGTTGCGAAAAGAACCGGTTTGACCAGCAAAGCGATACGCTTTTATGAAGAAAAAGGCTTAGTGACGCCGCCGCTGCGTAGCGAAAATGGCTATCGCACATACAACCAACAGCATCTGAATGAACTGACGCTACTGCGCCAGGCACGCCAGGTTGGTTTTAATCTCGAAGAGTGTGGCGAACTGGTGAACCTGTTTAACGATCCGGCGCGTCACAGCGCAGATGTCAAAAAGCGTACCTTAGAAAAGGTAGCGGATATTGAGCGGCATATCAGCGAGCTGCAGGCCATGCGCTTGCATTTGCTGGCGCTGGCGGAGAGTTGCCCTGGCGATGACAGCGCCGAATGCCCGATCATTGATAACCTCTCCGGCTGCTGCCACCATAAAGCGAAGGCTTAACGGCGAGGGGGATTAAGCATAAACACCACCGTGCCGCGGTACCACGGGGATTTCTCAAGCTGCGCTTCAGCCTGCGGGTCCCGGCTACCGTTTTGCACCAGCCCCAGCTTAAACGGAATGCGCAGACGACTGAGTGCGGGCAGATACGCCTGATAATTCGTTACCGTATGACGGCCCTGATAGCTCTGGACCACCAGTTCATCGACCGCCAGCGCATTCAGCGTGGCGATATCCCCGGTTTTTGCCCAGTCCAGCAGACCAGTCACACCAAGCGCAAACTCTGGCGGCAACTGTTGACGCAATTGCTGCAGAAAATGGGCGTAATCAGCAAGCTGATGGGTCGCCGCGTCAAAATCAACCTGCAGGCCGACCACGTGATTCCCGGCGGTCTGCCAGCGTTGCAACAGCCGAATGATGCGAGCCGGGAGCGCCTCCGGTACGTCGAGCGTGGTAAAGCGCACGGTCAGCCAGATTGAGGGAAAAGACAGGCGGCTGACCGGCAGCCCGAGACGCTGGAAAACCACGTTACCCGAACGAATCAGCACTTCACCCTGATGCAGATAGACCGTTTGTGCGTCTTTCAGCTCGTCACTGGCCTTCACGCCGGACCACAGCCAGAAGGCCGGATGCTCCCGGGCAGCGACGATATCCGCCGCCTGTGTCTGACCGGCCAGCAGCGCGATTACCAGTAGTATTTGAGTTTTTGCGCCCACGGACTTCCCGGATACTGTGTCTTTAACTGCGTGAACCAGTCTTTTCGTTGTGATTTATCCACGTCTTCGCCGCCACATTCGTTATAGCCTGACGGGGAGTAGCACATGATGGCCCGATACAGCGCAAAGCTTTTATCCTCGACTTCTGCTTTTGGAGACGCGATAACCTGTTGATAATAGCGCTGCCTGTCGAACTGGCCGAACGGCGCCTTGCGTGAGATTGCTGATTCGAGCACATCGTTGCCGGCACTGTTTTTCCACAAATCAACGTGGGTTTGCGTGGTGCGGAAGAATTCGCCTAAGCAGTTCAGCGCGTGGGCATCATCCGCTTTTTTGCTTAATACCGTGACCGTTTCATTGAGGCTGCGACAGGTGTAACCGGCTTGAGCGGCATCGCCATTCCAGTCGAAAATACTCAGATTAACGTCATCAAACGCGTCGCCCATCACCGGTGGAGTAATGGCACTGGCCAGTTTTCGGTCATTCAACCAGTCGCCAAAGCGATTTTCGGTAAGATCGCGTACCAGCAGCGTATGCAGGGCGATGGTTCGCTCTTCATTGTTAGGTCCATGAACGGCCTGCTGGCGCAGTAGTTCAGGCGATGCCTGTGTTTTCAGTACCTGCGAGCGAAAACGCAGGTTGGTTACTGCGCTTTCTGGGGCAAAAACCGCCGCCACGTCGCCGCTATAAACCAGCGTTGCGGCGAGCTTAGCCTGCACATACTGCTGCTGTTCGTTGTCCTGGCTGAGTTTTAGCAACTGCTGCCAGAAATCACGCGCCGCGCTCCAATTCTTCTGGCCCATCAGCGCTTCGCCGTACAGCACCTGTTCACTGAAAGCGAGCGTATCGTGAGCGGCAAGTTTTTGTGCTGGCGTAACTGCCTGAATAATCGCCGCGTAGTTCCCGGTCGCCAGCCAGAGATTCAGTTGCAGATCGCGCCATAGCGGCAATTTTTGGCTCTGCTCAAACACTGGTTTGCTGGTATCGAGCTGCGCCTGCGTCAGCGTTGGTTTACCGTTGTTATCCAGACGCAGCGCGCGCAGCAGTTCGATATAGCTGACAAGCGGCGCATCGGGGAATGCTTCCACCACGGACTGTTCGTAGAACGCCATACCGTAGACATTATCGTATTCGATGACAATTTCACGCAGTTGCCGTGCGTCAGCCGACTGCTGGAGCGTCTGCTCATACAACCCGGCCAACTGCGGCCACGCCTGTAAATACCAGTTGATGCGACGCAGCATACCGCGCGCGGAGTCGGCATACAGGCCTTGCGGGTAGCGTTGCAGATAGGCTTGTGCCTGCGTCTGAGCCTGAGTCGCATCCTCGCGGTTAATTTTTGCAATATCAAAATCGCCGTACTCGCCCACGCTGTTCTGGCTGCTCTTGTTCAACGCCGCACGCATCAGCATGTATTGCGCGGTCTCTGCCAGCCACGGGCGATCGCTTTTCGCTAGCTGAGTAAACGTTTGTTCGGCATTCACATAATCACCGGCATAGAAATTGGCGGCGGCAATCAGGTACGTTTTATAGCGTTGGGCACCGGAATCCTCAGGCAGAGTGGACAATGAGGCATCAATCTGCTCACGGGTTGCGCCGGACAACAGCCCCATACGTGCTTGTGCCAGAGCCTGACGTTGTTCAACTGTCAACGAGGTATCGGCGAGCAGTGCAGCAAAGAATTGACTGGTACTGCCCATATTATTCGAAACATGGCGGTTTTCGAGATCATCATCATTGCGGATTACCTCATCCGCGCTGATGTGCAGTTCAGCCATTTGCCGGGTTAGCGTGTCATCTGCATTTTGCTCCGGGGCGGTGGCTGCGGGCGACGTGATGTCATCCCACTGCGGATGATACGCAAAATAGAAATCTCGGGAGCGGGTGATATCCTCAGGCATCGCCTGTATAGGCAGGGCGAATGATTTTTCCTGACTCAGCAGTCGTAGCAGGTTATCACGGCTGTCGTTTCCGGGGCTGAAGGTTGGCGTGCCTTTCAGCAGACAGTGGTCATCGCTCCATTTGCAATCTTCTATATCTGATGAGGCAAACGCCTGGGGAGCGGCTGCCAGTAGTGTGAAAAGGGCAAAGGCGAGGGGTGTCTTCCTGACCATAGTCTTATTTCCTGTCTGTTTTATTGTGATACGGCTTTGATTACCAGAGTAATACCTTCAACGGCAACCACTTCAACGTGTGTTCCGGCACTTAAGTCATCATTGGCGCTGACGGGCCACGAGCTGTCGCCGACGCGCATATGCCCGCGACCATTGACCAGCCCGGTTTCCAGTGTAAATCGACGACCGACTAGCTGTTGTCCGCGCTGATTGAGATGACTGTCGGCCGGTTTCTGCGCTTGCACGCGCTTCGCCAGCCATTTCCACCACAACCAGGCCGCCAGCAGTGTTAATACGGCGAACATTGCTCCCTGCCACGCCCAGTCGAGCGGTACGAGCCAGATAACCAGCCCGGTTATCACCGCCGCTACACCGCTCCATAGCAGATAGCCGTTACCGCCCAGCATCTCGGCGGCCAGTAACAGACCCCCGAGGCTAAGCCAGAAGATATGCGGGTGAACCAGAATCATCGCTATCATGATTTTTTCCGTTCGCTGGCGCTGTCCTTAATCAGTTCAGTGATCCCGGCGATGGAGCCCATCAGGCTGCTGGCATCTAGCGGCATCATCACCACTTTGCTGTTATTTGACGAACCGATATGTTGCAGCGCTTCGGTGTATTTCTGTGCCACAAAGTAGTTCACAGCCTGAATGTCCCCAGCGGCAATGGCTTCAGATACCATCTGCGTTGCACGAGCTTCCGCTTCCGCTGAACGTTCACGTGCTTCGGCCTGTAAAAACGCGGACTGGCGTTCACCTTCTGCTTTCAGGATTTTCGACTGTTTCTCACCCTCGGCCTTGACGATCTCCGCCTGACGGATACCCTCGGCTTCAAGAATGTAGGCACGCTTGGTACGTTCTGCTTTCATCTGCGCGTTCATCGCATCGATAAGCTCTGCCGGTGGGCGAACATCGCGGATCTCGATACGGGTAATTTTGATGCCCCAGGGATTGGTGGCTTCATCAACGATATGCAGCAAGCGCGTATTGATGTTGTCGCGCTGGGAGAGCATCTCATCGAGTTCCATAGAGCCGAGAACGGTACGGATGTTGGTCATGGTCAGGTTGATGATCGCCAGCTCCAGGTTACTGACTTCATAGGCCGCCTTTGGCGCGTCGATGACCTGAATAAAGCAAACGGCATCAATGGCAACATTAGCGTTGTCTTTGGAGATGACCTCTTGCGATGGAATATCAAGAACCTGTTCCATCATGTTGATCTTACGACCAATTCGGTCCATAAATGGCACAACAAGACTTAACCCTGGTTGCAGGGTCTTGGTGTAACGCCCGAAACGTTCCACCGTCCACTGGTATCCCTGCGGGACGATTTTCACGCCCGCACCGACGATCACCAGCGCGACAAAAATGAGAATAGGGATAAAAATGAGCATCGATGGAACCTCCTGTTGTGCTGTCCTTTACTGCCTGATTAATCAAATTATACCCGATTAATCAAGGTGGGCTCCCCTATAATAATTTACAGGCATAGACTGTCGGTATGAAAGAAGTCAAAAAGGGATCGGTAATGGAAGAAAGCAGAATGCTGCTTCAGTTAAAGAATGTCGCCTGGCAGGCAGGAACGACGAAAATTCTTAATAACATCAGTTTTAATCTTAATGCCGGGGAATTTAAGTTGATTACCGGCCAGTCCGGTTGCGGTAAAAGCACGTTGTTGAAAATTGTCGCATCGTTAATTAGCCCGACTGCGGGTGAGATTATCTTTGAAGGTAAGGAGATAACGACCCTCAAACCTGAAGCGTATCGTCAGCAGGTCTCCTATTGTGCGCAAACGCCCGCTTTGTTTGGTGACACCGTCTACGATAACCTCATTTTCCCCTGGCAAATCCGTAATAAACGTCCGGATCCGGATGTGTTTCTTGCCGATCTGGCTCGTTTTGAGCTCCCCGAGACGATCCTCAAAAAAAATATCAATGAGCTATCCGGTGGCGAAAAGCAGCGCGTCTCGTTAATTCGTAACTTGCAGTTTTTGCCTAAAATCCTGCTGCTTGATGAAATAACCAGTGCGCTGGATGAAGCCAACAAACGGAATGTGAATGAGCTAATTCACCGCTATGTGCGCGATAAGAATATTGCTGTGCTGTGGGTGACGCACGACAAAGATGAAATTAATCATGCGGATAATGTCATTATCCTTCAGCCGCATGCCGGAGAAATGCAGGAAGTCAGCAATGAATGAGCATAATATTACCAATGAATCACTGGCGTTAGCGATGATGCTGGTGGTGGTGGCGATGCTGATCAGCCACAAAGAAAAACTGGCACTGGAAAAAGATATTCTCTGGAGCGTTTGCCGGGCGGTTGTCCAGCTTATTATCGTAGGCTATGTGCTGAAATATATCTTCGGCGTGAACCACAGCATTCTGACCTTAGTGATGGTGTTGTTTATCTGCTTTAACGCCGCCTATAACGCGCAAAAACGCAGTAAATATATTGATAAGGCTTTTATCTCCTCATTTATCGCCATTACCTCGGGGGCGGGAGTCACGCTGGCCGTTTTGGTTCTGTCAGGCTCCATCGAGTTTGCACCGATGCAGGTGATCCCGATTTCCGGCATGATCGCTGGGAATGCGATGGTGGCCGTCGGGTTATGTTACAACAACCTGGGGCAGCGCTTTAGCAGCGAGCAGCAGCAAATTCAGGAGAAATTAAGCCTTGGCGCTTCTCCGAAAGTCGCGTCCGCGCCGCTTATTCGGGACAGTATTCGCGCATCGCTGATCCCAACGATCGATTCCGCGAAAACCGTCGGGTTAGTGAGTTTACCGGGGATGATGTCAGGATTGATCTTTGCCGGTATCGATCCGGTAAAAGCGATTAAATACCAGATCATGGTGACGTTTATGCTGCTTTCTACCGCCAGCCTGTCGACCATTATCGCCTGCTATTTAACCTATCGGAAGTTCTATAATTCACGCCACCAGTTGGTGGTGACGCCATTAAAGAAACCGTGATGTGATGCCGGATAGCGGCTACCGCTTATCCGGCCTGCGAGAGTGGAATTTGCCGGCCCGATAAGCACTGCGCCATCGGGCAAAGAAACGGATTAGTACAACAGAGCGTACAGCTGACGACGATATTTTGACGCCAGCGCATCACCGGTACCCAGCGCAGCGAGGATCTCCTGGAAGGTCTTACGTGCCTGACCCTCCGCCGCCGCGAGATCTTTCTTCAAATGGCTGAACAGGAGTTCCAGCGCTTCTTCGTTACGTCCAACCTGGTGCAATTGAATAGCCAGCTGCGTTGCCAGTGCTGCATCCTGTGGGTTATTCGTAACCTGTTGCTGTAACTGCTGAATTTCTGGTGTATCAGCCGCCTGCTTCAGCAGTTCAATTTGCGCGACCAGCCCCTGATAACGGGTATCCTGATCCTGCAATGGGATGGTTTTAAGTACCGCTTCGGCATCTTCAGAACGATTCAGTGCGATTTGCGTTTCCGCCAGCAGCAGACCAATTTCACTGCTCTGGTTGGAGATTTGCCACGCTTCTTTCAACAGCGGCAGGGCGTCGGCGTGGTTACCCGCTTCAATAAACTCAATCGCCTGGCGTGCCTTCAGCTCTTCTTCACTCGGCAACACTTTTTCAAGTAGTGCGCGGATCACCTCTTCCGGCTGTGGTCCCTGGAAGCCATCGACCGGCTGACCGTTCTGGAACAGATACACTGTTGGGATGGCGCGCAGGCCAAACTGCGAGGCGATCATCTGCTCGGCATCGCAATCCAGTTTGGCGAGAATGAACTGACCGTTGTACTGGGCGACCAGGCTTTCCAGCACAGGGGTCAGTTGCTGGCAATGCTGGCTGCGTTCAGACCAGAAATAGAACAGGACCGGCGTGGTCATCGACAGTTCAAGGGTCTGCTGCAGGTTGGATTCGTTAATATTGACAATATTTTGTACGGACATGGAGTCACTCTCTATTCGTCTATTTATTTCTACATGGGGGCTGACGAGCAGGCTTCAACTCAGCCGTGTAAAATTTTGTCCATTGCGCGGCCCGGCAGCAGACGTTTGAGCAATGTCACAGCCCAGGTCACCAGCGTAACGGGATAACGCAATTTGGGTTTGTCGCTCTCAAAAGCATGGCGTACTTTGGCGACAACGGCTTCCGGACCCAATGTAAACCGTGCAGCAATACCGGGGTTCTCGACAGGCTTATCACTCTGGGTCTGGTTGACGTTTTCAGTAAAGCGTGTGCGAATGGGGCCGGGTTCAATCAGGCTGACCTTAATTCCGCTATGGCGCAGTTCCATCCGCAGCGCATCGGACCAGGCTTCCAGCGCATATTTGCTGGCGGCATACGCGCCACGGCCTGGCGTGGAAATTAATCCCATGACTGAAGAGGTCATCACAATACGCCCTTCGCCATGAGGTAACATGGCGGGTAGCAGACGCATGGTGAGCTGATGTGCGCCAAAGAAGTTGGCAGAAAACTGCTGTTCCATTTGCTCGCGGCTGATGGTGGGCAGCGGGCCGTAAACGCCGAATCCGGCGTTGTTAAAGATCCCATACAAACGGTTATCGGTCAGGGCTATCACCTCATCGGCGGCGCGATCCACGCTTTCTGATGAGTCCAGATCCAGCAATATGCCGGTGAATCCCATGCCGTTCATGCGCGCGACATCCTCAGGTTTGCGGCAGCCAGCCAGAATTCGAAAACCCTGGCGTTTAAGCTCAAGCGCACTTTCCAGGCCAATACCACTGGAACATCCTGTTATTAAGACCGATTTTTGCATAACTTTACCTGTCAGGATCTCCGTTGATTTACGAGTCGTGATTTACTAAAGGGGTCAATTGTTTCGCCATCCAGTCGGCAATAAACGGCTGGGCGTCACGATTAGGATGGATACCATCATCCTGCATCCATTGGGGTTTCAGATAGACCTCTTCCATAAAAAAGGGCAGCAGAGGAATATCAAACTCTTTGGCAAGCTTGGGATAAATCGCGCTAAAGGTTTCATTATAACGGCGACCGTAGTTAGCTGGCAGACGAATTTGCATCAGCAGCGGTTCGGCATTCGCCGCTTTTACGTCCTGCAAAATGGTACGCAGGGTTTGTTCAGTTTGGGCAGGTGCAAACCCGCGCAGGCCATCATTGCCACCCAGTTCGACCAGCACCCAGCGCGGCTGATGTTGTTGCAGTAATGCGGGCAGACGGGCCAGACCCTGCTGCGAGGTATCGCCGCTAATACTGGCATTTACCACCGGTGTTCTGCTGTGCCATTTATCATTAAGCAGTGCAGGCCACGCTGCACTGGCTGACATACGGTATCCGGCGCTCAGGCTGTCACCCAGAATAAGTAACGTGTCCGCCGCGGCGGCGCGGAAAGTTAACAGAACCAGGAACAGGAAAGGCAAATGCCAGCGGAAAACATTGTTGAAGTTCATCATCTTAAGAAATCCGTCGGTCAGGGTGATCACGAGCTATCCATCCTTACCGGAGTTGAACTGGTTGTCAAACGCGCCGAGACCATTGCGCTGATTGGCGAATCAGGATCGGGGAAATCCACGCTACTGGCGATCCTTGCCGGGCTGGACGATGGCTCCAGCGGTGAAGTGAGTCTGGTGGGGCAGGCGCTGCATACCATGGACGAAGAGGCCCGTGCGCAGTTACGGGCGCGACATGTTGGCTTTGTCTTCCAGTCATTCATGTTAATTCCAACGCTGAACGCACTGGAGAACGTTGAGCTTCCTGCACTGTTGCGAGGAGAACACAGTGGGAAAAGCCGTGATGGTGCGAAAACGCTGCTTGAACAATTGGGGCTGGGAAAACGTCTCGACCATCTTCCGGCTCAGCTTTCCGGTGGTGAGCAGCAGCGTGTGGCACTGGCAAGGGCGTTTAATGGGCGCCCTGATGTCCTGTTTGCCGATGAACCTACGGGCAATCTGGATCGACAGACTGGGGACAAAATTGCCGATCTGCTGTTTTCTTTGAACCGCGAGCACGGCACGACCCTGATTCTGGTGACGCACGACCCACAACTGGCGGCGCGCTGCGATCGGCGTTTACGTCTGGTGAACGGGTTGTTGCAGGAGGAGGCATGATAGCACGCTGGTTCTGGCGCGAATGGCGCTCGCCTTCATTACTGATAGTCTGGCTGGCACTGAGTCTGGCGGTGGCCTGTGTCCTTGCGCTGGGTAACATCAGCGACCGAATGGAAAAAGGTCTGAGCCAGCAAAGTCGCGAATTTATGGCGGGTGACCGGTCGCTGCAAAGTTCACGAGCAGTACCGAAAGCATGGATTGACACGGCGCGACAGCGTGGTCTGCGGGTGGGGGAGCAACTGACTTTTGCCACCATGACCTTTGCCCAGGACACGCCGCAATTGGCGAACGTCAAAGCGGTAGATAGCGTGTATCCGATGTATGGCACGCTACAAACCCATCCACCAGGACTGAAACCGCAGCCAGGCTCGGTGCTGCTGGCTCCGCGTCTGATGGCGCTGCTCAACTTAAAAATCGGAGACGCCATTGATGTCGGCGATGCCACGTTGCGCATCGCGGGTGAAGTGGTGCAAGAACCTGACTCTGGCTTTAATCCGTTCCAGATAGCGCCGCGTCTGATGATGAACATGGCGGATGTTGAAAAAACGGGGGCGGTCCAGCCGGGAAGCCGGGTGACCTGGCGCTATAAATTTGGCGGGACACCGCAGCAATTAGAAGGCTATGAAAAGTGGCTGCTGCCACAGCTGAAGCCCGAACAGCGCTGGTATGGGCTGGAGCAGGATGAGGGGGCTCTGGGGAAATCGCTTGAGCGTTCGCAACAATTCCTGCTGCTTTCTGCATTGTTAACGTTGCTACTGGCGGTGGCCGCTGTTGCTGTGGCGATGAGCCATTATTGCCGTAGTCGTTACGACCTGGTGGCTATTCTGAAAACACTCGGCGCGGGCAGGGTACAGCTGCGCAAGCTGATTATCGGGCAGTGGCTGATGGTGCTGACGCTGTCTGGTGTGACCGGGGGGCTGTTTGGGCTGTTATTTGAACGTGTCCTGGTGGTGTTGCTCAAACCGGTTCTGCCCGGCGAGTTGCCGCCTGCCAGCCTGTGGCCGTGGCTGTGGGCATTAGGCACGATGACTGTCATTTCCCTGTTGGTGGGGCTACGTCCTTATCGGCTGCTGCTGGCGACACAGCCATTGCGGGTACTGCGTCGTGATGTCGTTGCCAACGTCTGGCCACTGAAATTCTATTTGCCTGTGGTATTGATCGTTGTGGTCGCGCTGCTTGCCGGGCTGATGGGGGGTAGCATGCTGCTGTGGGCGGTGCTGGCCGGCGCGGTTGTACTGGCGCTCTTGTGCGGCGTGCTGGGCTGGATGCTGCTCAACGTACTGCGTGGTCTGACGTTAACATCGCTACCGCTCCGTTTAGCGGTCAGTCGTCTGTTACGCCAGCCGTGGTCGACGCTGAGCCAGCTATCGGCTTTTTCGCTTTCCTTTATGCTGCTGGCGCTGCTGTTGGTACTGCGTGGCGATCTGCTCGATCGCTGGCAGCAGCAAATGCCGCCAGAAAGCCCCAACTACTTCCTTATTAACATCGCCAGCGAGCAGGTGGTGCCGCTGAAAGCGTTCCTGGCTGAACATCAGGTGATCCCGGAGTCGTTCTACCCGATAGTGCGGGCGCGTCTGACGGCTATCAATGACAAGGCAACCGAAGGTAATCAGGATGAGGCGCTGAACCGTGAGCTTAATCTGACCTGGCAGGATACCCGGCCGGATCATAACCCGATTACCGCCGGAAGCTGGCCGCCAAAAGCGGGTGAAGTGTCGATGGAAGAGGGACTGGCGAAGCGGCTGAACGTCCGGCTCGGCGATCGGGTCACCTTTATGGGCGATACTCAGGATTTCAGCGCCACGGTCAGCAGTCTGCGCAAAGTGGACTGGGAAAGCCTGCGACCAAACTTTTTCTTTATCTTCCCATCCGGTGCGCTGGACGGGCAGCCGCAAAGTTGGTTAACCAGCTTTCGTTGGGAGAACGGCAATGGCATGCTGACGCAGCTTAACCGGGAATTTCCGACCATCAGCCTGCTGGATATTGGCGCTATTCTCAAACAGGTGAGCCAGGTACTGGAGCAGGTGAGCCGCGCGCTGGAGGTGATGGTGGTGCTGGTCACTGCGTGCGGCATGTTATTGCTGCTGGCGCAGGTTCAGGTGGGGATGCGTCAGCGTCATCAGGAACTGGTGGTCTGGCGTACGCTGGGCGCGGGCAAGAAGCTGCTGCGTACCACACTGTGGTGCGAGTTCGCTATGCTCGGGATGGTCGCCGGACTGGTGGCGGCCATCGGGGCGGAAACGGCGCTGGCGGTTCTGCAAACAAAAGTCTTTGATTTCCCTTGGGAACCTGACTGGAGACTGTGGGTAGTATTACCCTTCTGTGGGGCGTTGCTACTCTCCCTATGCGGTGGATGGCTCGGCTCGCGCCTGTTAAAAGGCAAAGCACTTTTCCGTCAGTTCAGTAATTAATTCATTTCCGTGATGAATACGCACCGATTTTGCCATCGGTGCGTATTTTTTTTCTATAGAGCACAAATTGATAACTACTTGATATTTAACAGCACAAATCAATAAAAACCCGACAACACGAGTGTATTAATAAACGTTAATATTTGTATGCTGAATAATTGGCAGGCTATCTATCAAGGTACAAATAATGACTATAAAAAAAACGGCGCTGGCGGTATCGATCGGCGCAGCAGTGGCATTAACGACTTTCGCCTCTCAGGCGGAAATCACGGTCCTGAAACAAGATCCGCAGGCGGGCAATCCGCTGAGTCGTCTTAACTTCACCGTTGGCGGGAGTATTCGTCCGCAGTTCCAGAATATGGCTGGCGATGATGGTAAGAATGGTTACAAACGTAATGGCTTCGACGGCGGTACTCGTTTCCGTTTCGCTGCTGATTACTATCTGTTTGATGACATTAGTTGGGTGAGTTACTACGAGCTGGGCGTTAACTTCCCGGCCATGTTCAACTGGGATAATCACTATGCTGACGGCGCCAACGATACCACGCGCCGTATGCTGTACACTGGTCTGAAAAGCGCGACCTGGGGTACGCTGACCTTCGGTCAACAGAACAGCATCTACTATGATGTGGTTGGCGCGAAAACGGATATCTGGGACTACGACATGATCGGCCAGGCACCAGGTAACGGGATCAACGGCGACTACGATGGTTCCTATCGTACACGTAAATCACTGAAATATAAAAATACGGTAGGCGATGTTGATCTTTACGCGTCTTATCTGTTCAGCGATGACTACAACCCGAACAACGGTTTGCGTTACAAACGTAAAGGCGGCGGTTCACTGGGTGTGGATTATCACATTACGGATGACCTGACCTGGGGTACGGCGTGGAACTACACCCGCGCCGAGATGCGTGGCAACACCAGCAAAACTTACGATCAAAACATCGTCGGTACCGCGCTGAGCTGGAAACCGGACAACTGGACCTTCTCGCTGGGCGGCGGCTGGTATCAGAACTTCATGACCACCAAAAAAGTGTCTGTAAACGACTACTTCGCCGGTGATGCCTGGGGTCTGGAATACTTCGCGGGTTACACCTTCCCGGTCGGTCAGTATGCGCTGAAATCTGTTCAGCCTTACTTCATGGGCGATCGTATTGAATACGTGAATGGTCGTAACTACCTGCGTACCGACAACGGTGTGGGTATCAGCTTCCAGCTGGATTACGGTTTCCGTGTTGATTACGAACACGTCTTTACCTCCAGCACCGACAACCTGGGTGATATGAACCTGGTTCGTCTGCGTTACGACTTCTAAGTCAATTTCCCTTCCAAAACCGGGTAACCAGAGGGTTATCCGGTTTTTTACTCTCCTTTGCTGAAAAACACATAAGTACCTTCTGCGTATATTCAACGACATATCTCGCAACATCATGAAATAATTTCAAGGACAGCAGGTTGTGATCTGTGTCATGTTAACAATCAGCCTGTTAAACAGGTTAACAACAACAACGCCGCAAGAACGGCGTGAGACATGACACCACAACGTTAAAATGGAGAGATTATGGGATTGCGTCAGAGTTTACGCGTCGCGACCGGAGCACTGTTGCTGGCCTGCGGATTACAGTTTGCTCATGCGAACAGTGACCCGCATACTATCGTGTTTGGCGTCGCACCGGGTCCGTACGGCGATATGGTAAAACAAGCCATTGCCCCTACGTTGAAAGAGAAAGGCTACAAGGTGGTGGTGCGCGAATTTAGCGACTATGTTCAGCCAAACATGGCGCTCTCCAACGGCAGCATTGACGCAAACCTGTTTCAGCACTCGCTTTATTTTGACAAATTCACTGCCGATAAAGGGTTGAAATTGAGTAAGCTCATCGTCGTTCCAACGGCGGGGATGGGTTTTTACTCGCATAAAATCAAGAGCCTGGATGAACTGAAGAAAGGTGATGTCATCACGCTTTCTAACGATCCGACTAACCTGGCCCGCGGTTTGCGCTTCCTGCAATCTATCGACCTTATCACCATCAAAGACAATATTGATCCCACTAAAGCCTCTGAACGTGATATCGCCAGCAACCCGAAAGGGCTGGTGTTTAAACCACTGGAAGCTGCGCAGCTGCCGCGTACGCTGGATGGGGTGACCGGGGCACTGGTTAACGGTAACTTTGCGGTTGCGGCAAAACTGGATCTCGCCAGTGCGATCAAGCAAGAGCAGCTGGATGAAAACCTGAAAAATATCATTGCGGTACGCAGTGAAGATGCAGATAAATCGTTCGCCAAAGACATTGTTGAAGCGGTGAAATCTCCGGCTTATCGTGCGGTGATAGACGATCCGAAAAATATCTACAGCGCCTTCCAGAAACCGGAATGGATGACGGCAGCCCAATAATCGCTGCGCTTAAGGTTTAACAGGGCAGCAACGACTGCCCTTTTCGCATTTCTGAGGTCGGTATGATTGAGATAGAGAAGGTTTGCGTGGATTTCAGCGCAGGCCGTGGACCGTCAACCCGGGCGGTTGATGAGGTCAGCCTGCGTATCGGTGCAGGTGAAATATTCGGTATTGTCGGGACCAGTGGGGCGGGGAAAAGTACGCTGCTGCGCACCCTGAACGCCTTAACGCGCCCAAGCCAGGGAAGCGTGAAGGTGAACGGTGTTGAAATTTCAGCGCTGGAAGGAACGCACTTACGTAAGGCCCGTCAGCGTATTGGGATGATTTTTCAACATTTTAATTTGATGCACACCCGCACGGTGGCGCAAAACGTTGCTTTCAGCCTGAAGGCTGCCGGATGGGAACGCAGCAAAATCGCCCCGCGCGTGGCGGAAATTCTGGCGCTGGTCGGGTTAGCGGATAAAGCAAACCGTTTTCCGGTACAGCTCAGTGGTGGGCAAAAACAGCGCGTGGGTATTGCCCGCGCCATAGCCAACCACCCGGATGTACTGCTTTGCGATGAACCGACTTCCGCGTTAGATCTGGAAACATCGGCCACCATTCTGGCTCTGCTCAAACAGATCAACCAACAACTGGGGATCACGATCGTGCTGATCACTCACGAGATGAATGTGATCAAATCCATTTGCGATCGTGTGGCGGTCATGTCCGGCGGCAAGGTGGTGGAGTCAGGTGAGGTGTTTGATGTCTTTGCCCACCCGCAGCACGCTTTTACTCAGCAACTGGTTTCGCACACGCTTAATCTGACACTCCCGGAGAGACTGCGACAACATCTGCCTGGACAACTGCTGAAAATTTTATTTATCGGCGATTCGGCGGAGCAGCCGGTGCTGTCTGAAGTGGCGGTAAAGTTTGGCGTAGCGGTGAACATTCTGCACGGCAAAATTGAATATATCGGCGAACGGGCGCTGGGTATTTTGGTCGTGCAACTGACCGCGCCGCATAACCCTGCGGCGGTCGATGCCGCTGTGGAACATATTCGTCAACGTACCGCACAGGTGGAGGTGATTCGTGGATGATCTATTGCCGGATTTGACGCTGGCGTTTAATGAAACCTTCCAGATGCTGAGTATCTCAACCGTACTGGCGATCGTTGGCGGCCTGCCTCTGGGCTTTTTAATCTTCGTGACCGACCGCCATTTATTCTGGCAGAACCGCTTTGTGTATCTGCTCAGTTCTGTGCTGGTGAACATTATCCGTTCGGTACCGTTTGTGATCCTGCTGGTGCTGTTGCTGCCGTTAACCCAGTTTCTGCTCGGGAACACCATCGGACCGGTTGCGGCGTCTGTTCCGCTGTCGGTGGCGGCGATTGCGTTTTATGCCCGACTGGTGGACAGCGCGTTACGTGAGGTTGATAAAGGCATTATCGAAGCCGCGGAAGCGTTTGGCGCCAGCCCGATGCGTATTATTTGCACCGTGCTGTTACCGGAAGCCAGCGCGGGTCTGCTGCGTGGTTTGACGATAACGCTGGTCAGTCTGATCGGGTATTCAGCAATGGCCGGGATTGTTGGCGGCGGTGGGGTAGGCGACCTGGCGATTCGCTTCGGTTATTACCGCTACGAAACCCAGGTTATGATTGTCACCGTGGTGGCGCTGATTATTCTGGTACAGGTCGTTCAGGTATTGGGCGACTGGCTGGCGAAACGCGCGGATAAACGCGACAGACATTAATGCGTCTGGAGCCAGTCATTCACATCCTGCCATGTGCCGCGAAAAACGATTTTCGCGGCTTTCTTCTCCAGTTGATAGCGATACATCGGGTCGTAATATTCGTTAAGCAGTGGCACCAGCCAGCCCATATGCGCGTCGGTGTTGCCGTCGGTTTGTTGCGCTTGCAGGGCGACATCCAGCAGAGCGGTCAGCTCCGCAAAGCGCTGTAACCCCAGACGGCGGCGGATGGCGAACAGGCCGTGATGCAGATAGTCACTGTACTCCTGCCAGCCCTGAGTTTCCCCGTAAGCCTGAGTGAAATCGTGGTGCATACGGACAAAATACTCTTCGCGCAGTCGCTCCAGGCGTAGCTCAAAGGGGTCTTCCACCACCGCAATAGATGCCTGAGTCATACTATCACGCAAACATTCGGGCAGATGATTGGCACCAATCATGCGGCCTTCATCTTCCAGTACCCACAAACGCAGATCCTGGCGGCTGTCGGTTTTCAGCATTTCGACCGCCAGCAGGTTTTCGAAGCTCGCCTGGCTGAGCTGTGGTTCAACGGTTCGGCCAAAAGAGGAACCGCGATGATGTGCCAGACCTTCGAGATCCACGCCGTTTGTCTGCTGTTGTACCAACAGCGTTTTACCGCTGCCGGTACAGCCGCCAATTAAGACGATGGGCTTTTGTACTAAATCTTCGGTTATCTGTATCGCGGCCTGACGCAGGGCCTTATAACCGCCGCGTACCAGCGGGTAGTCAATGCCGGATTCACGCAGCCATTGCTGCACAATGTGCGAGCGCTGGCCGCCGCGGGCACAGCATAAGTATCCCTCTGGATGCTGGCGACAGGCTTCCAGCCAGGCGTTCATTCGCTGCTGGCGGGTTTCACCCGAGACCTGTTGGTGGCCCAATGCGAGCGCCGCCTCTGGTCCCTGACGTTTATAGCAGGTCCCGACCGCGGCGCGTTCGTCATCGTTCATTAGGGGGAGGTTGATTGCACCCGGCATCGTACCCTGCTGAAATTCGACGGGGGCGCGTACATCGATTAAGGGCGTACCGGCGAGCAGTATCGCGCGATAGTCCGTTCCATCGTTCATGTTTAGTCCTGAAAATACAAAACAGCAATGGAGGGGATTTTACGCGCCTGAAGAGGAGCCGGGGAAGGATAAAATCAAATCCCCGGCATTAATGGCTTATTTCAGCTTTGATTGCGCCCAGATAATTCCGCTGGCATATTCCGACGGCAGTAGGGGAATTAATGCTTCGAGCGTGGCGTTAAGACGTGCAGTATCGCTGTCGCTCAGGTTCAGGTGGCCGACCTTACGCCCTTCGCGCACGTCTTTGTCGTACCAGTGCAGATGGACCAGCGGCAGTTTCAGCCAGTCGTAGTTCAGGTCGCTGCCAATCAGGTTCACCATCACTGACGGACTGTTCACCACCGGCGTCGGCAGCGGCAGGCCGGTAATGGCGCGCAGGTGCAACTCGAACTGGCTGATACTGGCACCGTTTTGTGTCCAGTGCCCGCTGTTGTGCACGCGAGGCGCCAGTTCGTTAATCAGCAGACCTTCCGGGGTAATGAAACATTCCATTGCCATCACGCCGACATAACCCAGCTCCTGCATGATGGCGGAAAGCATCGCTTCGGCCTGTTCCTGCTGTCTGGCGTTAGCCTGCGGGAAGACCACGCTGGTACGCAGAATGCCGTCCTGATGCAGGTTGTGGGTCAGTGGATAGAAAACCGTGCTGCCGTCGTGTGCACGAGCGCCTACCAGTGACACTTCGCCAGAGAAGTTAATGCCCTGCTCAACGATACACTCGCCGTAGCAATCATCCGGCAATTGTTCAGTTTCATTCGCGCGCAAACGCCACTGACCGCGACCGTCATAGCCGCCGACGCGACGTTTGACAATCGCCAGCTCACCCAGCTTGTCGAATACCGCAGGCCATTCGCTTTTCTCTGCCAGCAGTTGCCACGGCGCGGTTGCCAGGTTGAGTTTGTCAAAAAGCTGCTTTTGCGTCAGGCGGTCGGCAATAATCGGGAAGACATCACGATTCACGAACGCCGGATGGCGCGCCAGCTCGCGGGTTAACGCGGTTTCCGGCCAGCGCTCGATCTCAGCGGTAATCACGCTTTGCTGAAAGGGAACGGCGGCGGGTTCGGCATCCAGCCCAACTGGCCAGACAGCAATGCCCAGCGGCTCGCCGGCCTGACGCAGCATACGTCCTAACTGACCGTTACCGAGTACGCAGACCTGCTTCATGCCGCACCTCGCGGGTCCGGGTTCTCCAGTACCTCATCGGTTTGTGCTTTGCGCCAGTCGCTCAGACGCTGATGTAATGCTATGTCGTGTGTTGCCAGAATTTGTGCTGCCAGCAGGGCCGCATTGGCCGCACCTGCTTTACCAATCGCCAGCGTACCCACAGGGATGCCGCGTGGCATCTGCACGATAGAGTAGAGGCTATCTACACCGCTCAACGCTGCGCTTTGTACCGGAACGCCTAACACGGGGACCAGCGTTTTTGCTGCAATCATGCCCGGCAGATGCGCTGCACCGCCAGCACCCGCAATAATGACCTGATAACCGTTTTCTTCAGCACTTTCGGCGAAACTGAACAGTTTGTCAGGAGTACGGTGGGCTGAGACGACTTCAACATGGTGTGGAACGTCCAGCATTTCGAAGATTTCGGCGGCGAACTGCATGGTAGCCCAGTCGCTTTTGGACCCCATCACGATGGCGACACGCGCCGGATTATTGCGGGAAGACATGCGTCTAAAAACTCCTGTGGGTGTGCTTCACACTGCTTTAGAGGCGAGAGAGAATAGCACGTTTTAAAAACAAGGAAAACGATTGCGTTGCTTTACATTTCACTCTTCAGGCTGCCTCTTTGTTGGCTGCATCTGCTCATCCCAGTCACTTACTTTTGTAAGCCCCAGGGGACTCACAGATTTGCCGCCTCGATGCAACTCGAATAGTTTTGTGTAAAGAGGAACTGGGTATCTGCAGAATTAAAATGGAAAAGCGATCAGTTCAACGTCGTCAGGTGTGACTTTAATCATCGAACCTTCGGTGTGCCAGGCACCTAACACCACGCGAAAAGCGGGTTGCGCATTGGCCGTGAGTTCGTGGACTGCCGGGCGATGGGTATGACCGTGAATTAACCACTGGACCTGATGTTTCTCCATTTCGGTAATGACGGCCTGTGGATTTACATCCATGATCTCCAGCGACTTGCTGCTATTGGCGGCTTTGCTGTTGGCGCGCATCTTCGCGGCAATACGTTGGCGAATGAATAATGGCAGGGAGAGAAACAGTTTTTGTAGCCAGGGCTGATGAACCTTAGCGCGAAATGCCTGATAGCCTGTATCGTCGGTGCACAATGTGTCGCCATGCATGATCAGTACGTTGCGACCATACAAGTTGAGCACTTTTTCCTGAGGTAACAGGGTCATGCCGCTCTCACGGGCAAAACGCTTGCCGATCAGAAAATCACGATTGCCATGAATGAAAAAGCAGGGAACACCGGAATCTGTCAGCGCTTTTATCGCTGCGGCCATTTCACGATGTAGGGGATTGGGATCGTCATCGCCTATCCAGGCTTCAAACAGATCGCCAAGAATGTACAGCGCATCGGCCTTTCGTGCATCGCCGGCTAAAAAACGCAGAAAACCGGCGGTGATCGCCGGTTCTTCCGTGCAGAGATGGAGATCTGCAATAAACAGTGTCGTCACGATTACTCGCTGACGGTCACGTTTTCGATGATAACGTCTTCTTTAGGTACATCCTGATGCATACCGCTGCGACCGGTGGAAACGCCTTTGATTTTATCAACGACATCCATACCTTCAACAACTTCAGCGAATACACAGTAACCCCAACCCTGCATGCTTTCGCCGGAGAAGTTCAGGAAGTCGTTATCAGCAACGTTGATGAAGAACTGAGCCGTCGCGGAGTGCGGAGCCTGAGTACGCGCCATTGCCAGCGTTCCACGGGTGTTTTTCAGACCGTTGTTGGCTTCGTTTTTGATAGCTTCTTTCGTGGCTTTTTGCTTCATGCCCGGCTCAAAACCGCCGCCCTGGATCATGAAACCGTTAATAACACGGTGGAAAATGGTGTTGTTGTAAAAACCTTCGCGGCAGTAGTCCAGGAAGTTTTTAACTGTTTCAGGCGCTTTATCATCAAACGTTTTGATTACGATATCGCCGTGATTAGTGTGGAAAGTAACCATTTTTGCATCCTGTTCCGATAGAGTGGTGCTTCGACCCTGGTCAGGGTCACATGATAGGGGCTTGTTATAGCATAACCGCAAGGTTCGATCACCTTGCAAAGTGTGCTGCTTCGGGGCCAATTTATAGGTATTATAGGGCTTTGTTATCCACACACGTCTACACGGAATCTTCGATGTTAAAAATCTTTAATACACTGACGCGCCAAAAAGAGGAATTCAAACCCATTCATGCCGGGGAAGTCGGCATGTACGTGTGTGGCATCACCGTTTACGATCTCTGTCATATTGGACACGGGCGTACCTTTGTTTCTTTCGACGTTGTTGCCCGTTATCTGCGCTTCCTCGGCTACAAGCTGAAGTATGTGCGCAACATTACCGATATCGACGACAAAATCATTAAGCGCGCTAATGAAAATGGCGAGAGCTTTGTGGCGCTGGTTGATCGCATGATTGCGGAAATGCACAACGATTTCGATGCGCTGAATATTCTGCGTCCGGATCTTGAACCGCGTGCTACGCATCATATCCCTGAGATTATTGAAATCACCGAACAGCTGATTGCCAAAGGTCACGCTTACGTTGCCGATAACGGCGATGTCATGTTCGACGTACCGACCGACCCGAATTACGGTCAGTTGTCACGTCAGGACCTGGATCAGCTGCAGGCGGGTGCGCGTGTTGATGTGGTTGATGTGAAGCGTAACCCGATGGACTTCGTGCTGTGGAAAATGTCCAAAGAGGGTGAGCCGAGCTGGCCATCTCCGTGGGGCGCAGGCCGTCCGGGCTGGCACATTGAATGTTCGGCGATGAACTGCAAACAGCTGGGTAACCATTTCGATATTCACGGCGGCGGTTCTGACCTGATGTTCCCGCACCATGAAAACGAAATTGCGCAGTCCACCTGTGCGCATGACGGTGAATACGTAAATTACTGGATGCACTCCGGGATGGTGATGGTTGATCGTGAGAAAATGTCCAAATCACTGGGCAACTTCTTCACCGTTCGTGACGTGCTGAAATATTATGATGCCGAAACCATTCGCTATTTCCTGATGTCTGGTCATTATCGTAGCCAACTGAACTACAGCGAAGAGAACCTGAAACAGGCTCGCTCAGCGCTGGAGCGCTTGTATACCGCGCTGCGCGGCACCGACAAGTCCGTGGCGCCAGCCGGTGGCGAAGCCTTTGAGGCGCGTTTCATTGAAGCAATGGACGATGACTTTAATACGCCGGAAGCCTACTCCGTGCTGTTTGACATGGCGCGTGAAGTTAACCGTCTGAAGGGCGAAGATATGGCCGCGGCTAACGCTATGGCTTCGCATCTGCGTAAGCTGTCCGGCGTACTGGGTCTGCTGGAACAGGAGCCAGAAACATTCCTGCAAAGCGGTGCGCAGGCGGATGACGGTGAAGTTGCTGAAATCGAAGCGTTGATTCAACAGCGTTTAGATGCCCGTAAAGCGAAAGACTGGGCAGCGGCGGATGCTGCACGTGACCGCCTGAACGAAATGGGTATTGTGCTGGAAGATGGTCCACAAGGAACCACCTGGCGTCGTAAGTAAGTCTCATATTGCCGGATGGCGCAATGCGTCGCCATTCGGCAAATTAGTGCTTTCTATACCACCACAGCACACCCATCATGACGGCTCCTGGTAGCCATACCCACATCAATTCCGAAATAATCACCTGATGCCCGTACGGCGTGGCGTAGCGCGACAGCGCAAACGGCGCGACCTTAATCACCTGCCACGGTGCAAAGAAGCGTTCATCTGACCACGGCCACAGCCAGCCAACGCCTTTCCCTCCGGTTGTCACTGAATCAAGCAAACTGTGTGACAGCAGTGAAACCGTCAGGAATAGCCAGCAGCGAATCAGACCAGCTTTAAACCATCGCCGGCCAATCATTACGCACAGTAGCGGCACCACGAAGGCGAACAATAGCGAGTGGGTAAATCCACGGTGACCAAACACGTTGCCGTAGGCGACGCCGAACTTAAACGACAGAACGTCGGCGTCTGGCAGCATTGCCAGCACAACCCCGGCAAACAACAAGCGTGGTGGAATGGCTTTGAGTCCCAGACCCAATCCTAAGCAAAGCGGTACGGCTGCATGGGTAACGATGGTTGGCATGATGGTCGCTTCGAATGAGAAAACAACATGCTAACAGTCTGGTGTGAAGTGATGGTGAAGTTAATTATCTGAAAATGCGGGGAACGGGCCGGATAAGGTACAAACCGTCATCCGGCACCTGGGATCACGCGACGACGTTAATGCTGTGACCTTCAAAGCTGACGGTCTGTCCGGCAACGATTTTGCAGCGCTTGCGCGTTTCTACAACACCATCGACCTTCACCAACCCTTCGCCAATAGCAATTTTTGCCTGGGCGCCGCTTTCGCTCCAGCCTTCCAGCTTCAGCAAATCGCAGAGTTCAACGTGAGGGTGTTTACCCAGTGAAAATGTGGCCATCTTAAACGTCCTTTACATCATGATATTCAACACACGCCTGCAGCGTGTTTTCGATAAGCGTGGCGACAGTCATTGGGCCAACGCCACCCGGCACAGGCGTAATATACGACGCACGTGCGGCAGCATCCTCAAAGACCACATCGCCAACAACCTTACCATTCTCCAGACGGTTGATGCCGACATCAATCACAATTGCACCTTCTTTGATCCACTCACCCGGAATAAAACCCGGTTTGCCAACGGCAACAATCAGTAAGTCGGCATGCTCAACGTGGCGACGCAGATCTTTGGTAAAGCGATGGGTTACCGTGGTGGTACAACCCGCCAGCAGCAGTTCCATGCTCATTGGGCGACCGACAATATTGGAGGCGCCAATCACCACGGCGTTCAGGCCATAAGTGTCGATGTTGTAGCGTTCAAGCAGGGTCACGATACCGCGTGGGGTACATGGGCGCAGGCGCGGTGCGCGTTGGCACAAACGACCGACGTTATACGGATGGAAACCGTCAACGTCTTTGTCCGGTGCAATACGCTCCAGAACTTTTACGTTGTCAATACCCGCCGGCAACGGCAGTTGTACCAGGATACCATCGATGGTGGTATCTGCATTGAGCGTATCGATCAGCTCAAGAAGCTCCGCCTCGCTGGTGGTTTCAGGCAGGTCATAGGAGCGGGAGACAAACCCCACTTCGTCGCAGGCTTTGCGTTTACTTGCCACGTAAATCTGCGAAGCCGGGTTGCTACCTACCAGCACAACAGCCAGTCCTGGGGCGCGTAATCCAGCCGCTAAACGCGCCTGAACTTTTTGAGCAACCTCAGAGCGCACCTGCTGCGCAATCGTTTTACCGTCAATAATCTTTGCTGCCATCAGAGAGAGGATTCCGTCTGTTACGTTAAGTCGAAGGGGATGTGACTATTTTGTCAGAAGCGGGGCGTGCTGTCAGTTTTCGTTTGCGTTTTTACGTGCGGTGATTGTTTCGCGTAGCCAGTGAGAGCGGCAACAGGCGTTGGAAGTTGGCACGTGATTCATGAGCATGCTAATGAAACTTAACCTAAATGAAACAACTCATCACCCTGGTATTTTCATGGGTAATATCTCAGAAACCAGACTGTTACGTCTTGTTATGGCTGTTTTTGCCTCATTTCTACCCGGAATTTTCTTAGGGTTCAATAAGAATAAGCCAGGATCATTAAAAGGAATTACAGGTATTTTTCATTAATTGAAATGTTTAATTTATCCCTGTGACGAATTGTCATATTCGTGAAGATTAATTAGTGAATCAAATACTCAGGAGAGTGGGGGTACACGTTTCGCTAATTCTCTCTCGATATATATCTTTACAGGACGCAGAGATAATTTGCCTGACATTTAATGTCGATAATGATTCAAACGGATCCCGCAGGACGCTGGAGCCGGATGTGTGTAATTCAAGGGAAATCCATGAAACGTAAATTAATGACCTCTTCTGTTTTTGCCAGCATGATGTTAATGGCGGGCGCAGCGGTGGCGGCAGATCCGGTAAGCGTGAGCGGCGGTACGGTTCACTTTGAAGGTGAACTGGTTAATGCAGCCTGTGCAGTGAGCACTCAGTCAGCCGACCAGGTTGTCACATTAGGCCAATATCGTACCGCCAGCTTCACCGCTGTCGGCGACACCACGGCGCAGATTCCGTTCTCCATCGTGCTGAACGACTGTGACCCGAAAGTTGCTGCGACTGCTGCTGTTGCTTTCTCTGGTCAGGCGGATGCCACTAACTCGGCCCTGCTGGCTGTTTCTTCAGGGAATAACACCACCACAGCGGGCGGTGTAGGGATCGAAATCCTGGACAACACGTCCACCGCACTGAAACCAGATGGTGCAACCTTCTCTACTGCCCAGGCTCTGGTAGAAGGGACCAACACCCTGCGTTTCTCCGCGCGTTATAAAGCGACTACCGCTGGCGCCACACCAGGCCAGGCAAACGCCGATGCTACCTTCATCATGAAATACGAATAAGCCGTTCTGATTTGCGCAAGGAAGACTACCGCCTCAATGGATGAGGCACTATCCGGGGATGATGAAGGATGTGGCAGATGATAGGGAAAGGCGGAGCGCTGGCGGGAATGGTCTGCGTAATGCCGGCGTTTGCACACACAGTGATACTGGAAAGTGGCCGTCTTCATTTACGTGGGCAGCTTGTTAATGGCGCCTGTACGGTTGCCACGGACAGCCAGAGTTTACGGGTGCAAATGGGGCAGTATCGCACTAACGCGTTCTCCGGGACGGGAAGCTTTGCCTCTACCAGCGTACCGTTTTCGTTGCGCCTGACGTCGTGCAGTGCTGATGTTTATGACCACGTGGGGATTGCCTTTGCGGGCGTTACGCCAGCCGAAGATCCACAGGTCTTTCTTGCCAGCGGCGAGGCGTCTGCGGCTTCGGGTATTGGTTTGGCGTTATTTGATGAGCGGCAACGACAAATAATTCCGAATGCGCTGCCGCTTCATTATGCCCCGATTTTAACGCAAGAGATGACGTTTCATTTCACTGCTCGCTATCGGGCTGTCTCGGAATATATAACGCCGGGAACGCTTCGTTCAGATGTGTGGTTTACGTTGGTGTATCCCTGATTTATTTCCTGACGATAATCACGCCAAAGGTATTTGTAGCTATGTTTAATTATCTAAAATCAGGCTTTATCATTTTACTGGCCTTATTTTCTGCCACCAGTGTGCAGGCATCTGGAGGAATTGCATTAGGTGCAACTCGTGTTATTTATCCTGCCGAGGCCAAACAAACGTCCCTCGCCATTAGTAATAGTGATACCAAAGAACGTTTCCTGATTAATTCATGGATCGAGAACAGCGCAGGCATCAAAGATAAATCGTTTGTGGTCACTCCACCGCTGTTTGTCAGTGAACCTAAAAGCGAAAACACGCTGCGTATTATCTACGCGGGCGAGCCGCTGCCCAAAGACCGTGAATCGCTGTTCTGGATGAATGTGAAGGCTATTCCGTCGGTCAATAAAAACAGCCTTGAGGGGAAAAACGTTCTGCAACTGGCGATTTTGTCCCGCATCAAACTCTTTGTCCGCCCAAATAATCTGCCACAAATCGCCGAAGATGCGCCAGGCATGCTGCAGTTTTCCCGGACCGGCAACCACCTGAAAATCACCAACCCGTCAGCGTATTACGTTACGCTGGTCAATCTCAATGTCGGAAATACGAAGATTGATAACGTCATGGTTGCGCCGAAAAATGACACGCAGGTCCTGTTGCCGACTGGCGTTCAGGGAAACGTGACGTTCCAGACGGTGAACGATTATGGCGCAGTAACCACCGCTAAAACGGTTAGCGTGCGTTGAGAAAACGATGAATAAGACAACGTATTTTCCTGGCCTGTTACCGGGGGTTACGCCACCGCTGGCGGGGGTGGCGTTGTCCACGCTGGCCGCGCTCTTTCCCTCCTTTAGCCATGGTGAAAGCTATTTCAATCCGGCGTTTTTATCTGCGGATACCGCTACCGTGGCGGATTTGTCTCGTTTCGAAAAAGGGAATCACCAGCCTGAAGGCGTTTATCGTGTGGATATTTGGCGCAATGATGAGTTTGTGGCCACCCAGGATATTCGTTTCGCCACCAGCGCGGGGAAAGCCGGAGAAAAATCCGGCGGGCTGATGCCGTGCTTTGATCTCGACTGGGTTAAACGCCTTGGCGTCAATATCACTGCGTTTCCGGCACTCAGTCAGGATGCGAACACTACCTGTATTAATTTGCCAGAGACGATTCCTGGTAGCGAAATTGCCTTCGATTTTTCTACGCTGCGCTTAAATGTCAGCCTGCCGCAAGCTTCAATGTTGAATAGCGCGCGTGGTTATATTCCACCAGAGGAGTGGGATGAGGGTATTCCGGCGGCGCTGGTTAACTACAGCTTTACCGGCAGTCGCGGCAGCGATACCGACAGCTATTTCTTAAGCATGTTAAGCGGCCTGAACTATGGCCCATGGCGGCTGAGGAATAACGGTGCATGGAACTACTCGAAAGGTGACGGCTACCATTCGCAAAGCTGGAAAAATATTGGCACATGGCTTCAGCGCGCGATTATTCCGCTGAAGGGTGAGCTGGTGATGGGTGACAGTAACACTGGCAACGACGTTTTTGACAGCATCGGTTTTCGTGGTGCGCGTCTCTACTCGTCCGACAGCATGTATCCCGACAGTTTACAGGGCTATGCACCAACCGTCCGTGGGATTGCACGTACCGCAGCGAAACTGACTATTCGCCAGAATGGCTACGTGATTTATCAAAGCTATGTTTCGCCAGGCGCTTTTTCGATAACCGATCTCAACCCCACCTCGTCGAGTGGTGACCTGGACGTAACGGTTGATGAGAAGGACGGCAGTCAACAGCGCTATACGGTGCCGTATTCCACGGTACCTCTGCTACAGCGTGAAGGGCGTTTCAAATATGATGTTGTCGCTGGGGATTTTCGTAGCGGTAATAGCCAGCAGTCTTCACCATTCTTTTTCCAGGGAACGTTAATCGCCGGGCTACCAGAAGGTTACACCGCGTATGGCGGCACGCAGTTAGCTTCACGCTACACCGCACTGGTGTTAGGCTCCGGCCGCAACCTGGGGGACTGGGGAGCCGTCTCTGTCGATGTAACGCATGCCCGTAGCCAACTGGCGGATGACAGTACACATCAGGGGCAATCGCTGCGTTTTCTGTATGCAAAATCATTGAACAACTTCGGCACCAACTTCCAGCTGTTGGGGTACCGCTATTCGACGCGCGGGTTTTATACCCTCGATGATGTGGCGTATCGCAGTATGGAAGGTTACGAGTACGAATATGACAGCGAAGGGAATCGCCACGATGTTCCACAGGTGAAGAGCTATCACAATCTGAGTTACAGCAAAAAGGGCCGTTTTCAGATCAACATTTCGCAGAACCTTGGCGATTACGGTTCACTGTATGTCTCGGGTAGCCAGCAAACGTACTGGAACACCTCAGATACCAATACCTGGTACCAGTTGGGGTATGCCAGCGGTTGGCAGGGGATTAGCTATTCGCTCTCCTGGTCATGGAATGAATCGGTCGGGATCTCCGATACCGACCGCATCGTGGCCTTCAATGTGTCCGTTCCGTTCAGTCTGCTGACCGGGCGGCGCTACTCACGTGATAACGCACTCGATCGCACCTACGCCACTTTCAATGCGAACCGTAACAGCAATGGACAAAACAGCTGGCAAAGCGGTATTGGCGGCACGCTGTTAGATGGGCGAAATCTCAGCTACAGCGTAAATCAGGGTCACAGCAGCTCCAACGGGTACAGCGGGAGCGCCAACGCGAACTGGCAGGCGGCCTATGGCACGCTGGGCGTGGGTTACAACTATGACCGTGACCAGCATGACTATAACTGGCAACTCTCCGGGGGGGTCATCGGACATGCGGACGGCATTACGCTCAGCCAACCACTGGGCGATACCAACGTACTGATAAAAGCACCAGGGGCCCAGGGAGTGCGGATAGAAAACCAGACCGGCGTGCAGACCGACTGGCGTGGCTACGCGGTCATGCCATATGCCACCGTTTATCGCTACAACCGCGTCGCGCTGGATACCAATTCAATGAATAACAACACCGATGTGGAAAATAACGTTAGCAGCGTCGTGCCAACGCAGGGGGCACTGGTACGTGCGGCGTTTGATACACGCATTGGCGTGCGTGCGCTTATCACGGTTAACCGGGATGGAAAACCGGTGCCATTTGGGTCGGTGGTACGCGAAACCACAAGCGGTGTCACCAGCATGGTGGGTGAAGATGGACAAATTTATCTGAGTGGTCTGCCGCTCAAAGGCAACTTGCTGATCCAATGGGGTGAAGGCGAAAACGCACGCTGTGAAGCGCACTACACCTTGCCTGAAGAGAGCCTGAAACAGGCTGTAACGCTCACCAACGTGACGTGCCAACGACCGTCGGCACGACAGGGATAATATGATGAAACGACAAACCGGTTTGCTACTGGGAAGCGCTTTACTGCTTATAGCTAATACGTCATGGGCGACGGTCTGCCATAATTCGAACGGAACGCCAACGGACGTTTATTACGATCTGTCGAATGTTTTTAACAGCAGCAATAACCAACCGGGCCAGGTAGTGACATTGCCTGAAAAGTCAGGCTGGGTTGGGGTGAATGCAACCTGCCCGGCAGGGACGACGGTGAATTACACCTACCGAAGTTATGTGACAGAACTCCCTGTGCAAAGTACGGAAAATAACTTTCAGTATCTGAAACTCAATGATTACCTGTTGGGGGCCATGAGTATTACCGACAGCTACGCCGGGTTGTTTTATCCCCCTCGCAATTATATCCGCATGGGGAATCACCCAAACGTTTCCAAACAGCAGCCTTTTGGCGTGATGGATTCTAAGCTGGTATTTAAATTAAAAGTGATTCGCTCATTTATCAACATGGTGCCGATCCCGCGACAGACGATGTTCAGTGTCTACGTCACAACCAGCACGGGAGATGCGCTGAGTACGCCGGTTTACACCATAAGCTACAGCGGCAAGGTGGAAGTCCCACAAAACTGCGAGGTGAATGCCGGGCAAATCGTGGAGTTTGATTTTGGCGATATTGGCGCCTCGTTGTTCAGCAAGGCGGGAGCGGGTAACCGGCCAGAAGGTATCAATACGCAAACGAAAACGGTCGCCATAAAGTGCACTAACGTTGCCGCACAAGCTTACCTGACCATGCGGGTCGAGGCCGAAAAAGCGTCCGGGCAAATGATGATATCGGACAACCCCGATTTAGGTTTTATCGTGGCCGACAGCAGCGGTAAACCGCTGACCCCGAATAATCTGTCCAGCACCATTCCCTTTCAGTTGGATGATAACGCTGCCGCACGGGTTGGCATCAGAGCATGGCCAGTCAGCGTGACGGGCAATAAACCAGCAGAAGGGCCTTTCACCGCCCGTGGCTATCTGCGAGTTGATTATGAATAAGCAGAGAACAATGAGACGTCGTGCGCTTTTCGTATTGATTTCCGCAGTGTCAGCCAGTTCGCTATGCCAGGCGGATACCTCGCTGGGTGAGATTAATATCGAACTGCACGGTAATATCGTGGACTTCACCTGTGCGGTTATTGCCAGTGATAACAATAAGTTGGTTGAATTAGGCACCTGGCCAACAAAACAATTAAAGACCACCGGGGATACGACCCAACCGGTTCCTTTTACGTTAAAACTTGAAGGCTGCCCGCCGGGGTCGGCCTCGATAACCTTTTCCGGTACGCCGGCAGCGGGTACCACGTTGTTGGCGCTGGACGATGCCGTGATGGCACAAAAGGTCGCGATTGAATTGCACGATAGTGACCGTACGCGATTACCGCTTGAACAAGCCAGCCAGACAGTGAACATTGATGAAAATGGCAATGCTATGCTGACTTTTTTTGCCAACTATATTGCGCTGGCAGATGGCGTTCAACCGGGGATCGCGAAAGCAGATGCTACGTTTATGATTAACTACAATTGACATCATGCGCTGATAATTCACTCCCGAACGACACCTCGCCGGGAGTGCGATCACATTAATTCATGCATCTTTGCATAATCGATTAGCTCAACAATGGTATGTAGTCCGAGCTTGGAATAGATGTTAGCTTTGTGAGCACTGATTGTTTTATTACTCAATAAAAGTTGCTCAGCAATTTCTTTATTAGATAACCCATTCGCCAGATAACGTAAAACCGTAACCTCGCGATTCGATAATGGCATGTCATTCAGCATGCCTTTACGTATATTAATATTATTAATAAAATTAAGCGTGTCTGATGGGAAAAATGAATATCCTGATAAAATCATTTTTACCGCGTTATAGATATCATTGAGATCCTTTCGTTTACTGACGAAACCATTGGCTCCGGCACGGATCGCCCGTCCGGCATAAAATGATTCGGACTTTGAGGATAGAAACAACACCCGAGTTTTTTCCTGCAGAGATTTTATTCTCTTGAGTAATGTAAACCCATCGGAGCCAGGTAGCTCAATATCCAGAATGACCAAATCGACTGGATAGGTCCGCAGATGATCTATTGCCGTGCGGCTGTCGTCGGTTTCCAGAACAACCTGAATATTACTATTCTTTTCGAGCAGTACTTCTATCGACATTCTGACAATAGGGTGTTCGTCCATAATGATAACGGATGCTGGTTTCATTGTTGTATGCCTCAAACTGTTTGTGTATCTTGCGATTTTGATAAAACATCAGGCGTTATAATATTGTCAAATAGCCAAGGATTGCTCTGGAAGAAGAACCGAATAAATATTATATCATCCTTGTTTATTCGGTTGTTCTACGTCAGAACAATGAGTTTGTGGAATATCCATTTCACACCAGGGAAAACTTACAATTAATCAGAAAACAGTGAGGATTATACCTGCTCTGCACTTTCGGAAAAGGCTTACAGCACGTAAGTTCATAATGTCTGTTAGGATATCCTGAAAGACCAGGGTATGGTAATGACTATTGATATTAATCTCCTGCTGTTTGAATTATGGCAGATTGAAAAAATTTTTTAAATAGTAAAAACGACACAATGGGCTAATTGTTTAGGTTTTGTTAAGGCGGCGATGCAATTCTTTTTTGTCGAAATGTACTGAATCTGTCGGCTAAAGCAGGATACCCGTGCGACATATAATACCAGGAATAGTTGTAAATATTAAATGTTTGTAAAAATCACATTCGTTTTCTCAGTTGAAAATAAGTAATTTCCTATAAATTCTTATATCACAGAGGCTTAGGGTGTTAAATTAAATGGGGAGAGGTAACGCTCAGGAGATGTATCAGATGCAAAAAATGTTGGCGATGTGGTAACCCCAGCCGTGTGATCAGTTGGTTCAGGCGATAGATAATGCGGTGATAGGGTTGGGCCTGCAGGAGAGCAATCTTCTTTAATGATTTACCTTGCAAGAGTAATGAGATCATCGCCCAGTCAGCCTGATTTATGTACCCTGAGTCAATATGATCCTGCTCCATAGATAATAAAGCATGGCGCATCTCCGGGAGGCGCTGGCGGCGCGGCAGGATATCAAATGGCCCAGCCATCGCAATAAAGTGCCTGAGCGCTTCGTGGCGACGGGGAAGTAATATGAAAATTTGAATATTACTCTGCTCTTTAATGAGTCGGCGAAGATATTCCAGAACATCGAAATATGAGCTTGATGCACCATCCATATCAACCACTAACTGACTAACTTCAGATGCCTTCAACAGTGGTAGGGCCGATTCAATCGTCTGGAAGATGGCCGTGTGTGTACCAGAAAATAAATAGCGATTTAGCGTGTAGCCGAGATAGTTGTCTGTTGTGATGATTGCTTGAGATATCGTGTCATCCGGTAATGTGTAATCAAGTTTTTGAGCCAGATACTCAATTCTGTCAAATTCTTGCGGTGCACAGTGATCATATTGCCAGGTACAGTGGGCGTTTCGTAAACGGCGATGCCGTTCCCGGCGTTTTACACTGCGCATCCTTCCTTTTTCCCTGTCCGTATCTATTGCGCCTGCTCTGGATAAATTGCTGGCCACAAATATCCCTGACCCAAATTTGCGCCAGCGAGCAGGGCAATTTCCTGCTGTTTCTGCGTTTCGATTCCTTCAACTACCACCAGGCCGGCGATTGCGCGCCCCATCTGAATAACCTGGCGGAGTTTTTCCGGCACATGACTAAGTGTCCAGAACGTATTTTTATCCAACTTTACCCCTGACAAATGCCAGTTGGCTGCGCTGAATGCGCCCAGCAGTTGCTCATTGACGTCATCCAGCCATATTGGGATACCATGGTTTTCAAGATGTTGAATTACGCCATAGACGATCGCCCGCTGAGGTGTACTTAAAGAATAAAACGTATTTGGATCTTGTATTTCGATAATCAAGCTGGACGGAGAGGGCGTAATCAAAGAATGGAATAACGGCCAACTCAGGAAGGCTTGCATCGGTAAATTCAATGAGTAGCGCAGACCCTGTGGATAGCACTTAATTTTGTCAATTTGCTGATAAAACAGATGCAGTCGGTGCTGAACCGACAGTTGGTGAAAATATTTTTCACTGTTTATATTCGCGGGAAGATGTGTGAGGACCTCACAACCGTATCTCAACGCGGTAGACAAATCGACAATGGGCTCGAATTTAAGTGCGAATTGCAAGGGTTCTGCATCGCTGTTTTTGGCGGTAAAGACAGAGCGCTCAGATTTATCATTCCATAATAACAGGCTCGGTGCCACGATATCCCCCCTGGCGTCAGCGCAAATATTACCGAGTGCGTCTATTTGTTTCCCCGGAAATAATATACATAGGGTATTCTGGCAGCATGCGGTTAGGTACAGTAGGTGCCAATACTTAATTGATGATGAGACATTTCTCAATAAAATGCCCGACAGCAAGACCCACTCTATTGTTGCAGAAAACTCAGGTGTGCCCTGATATACCTTAAAAATTGCTGATCATTTTTCACATCCAGCTTTTTCATAATGCGGCGGCGAGTTGCTCTGGCCTGTATATCGTTGATGGAGAGAAGATGTGCCGTTTCAGCGAGCGTGTTACCGCTGGCAAGTAGCATTAAGAACTGGCGTTCCTCCACCGAAAAGTTGCGGGTGGTACAGAAATGGCAGACGGTTGCAGGCACACTGTGGCGGAGCGCGCGTTTTTGCAGAATCAGGATCAATTTTTGGGTTATCGCTTCCACATTATCTTCCCGATAGATCAGCGGCAGCATATACAGGCAGGGGCGAAACATCAGCTTATCTTTATCGCCTCCATTGCAGATGATAACCCGATGTTGGCGTCTGGTGTGGACGGGAACCTGATAACATCCTGCACTGAGCCAATCGTCATCCAGCGAAATAAAGGCGATGTCTGCACGATCGATATCTTCGGTTGGTAAGAAGCAGATGTCCTGACGCCACTGATTTGCCAGGCGGGAGATGATGATTTTCAGCCCATGTTCGAAATGACTATTTTCTTCCTTGATAGCGATACTTAACATTGACGAGGTCCTGAACTGCAGGGAAGTGGTTGGGGAATGTTAAGCAAAATCATTAATTTTCTAAATACTTGTAACCTTAAATCCCGCATTATGCTGGCTGAGTTGTTACCAGGTGATTTCCTGGAACCCCATGAACGACCAGAAAAAACAACATTCGTACACTTCGTCAGCAACCGGAACAAAAGGCATTGACTCAGCAGGCGCTGACCGTATAATTCACGCGTTTCATCTGCATGAAGTCATCACTTCTCTATGCGCCCTTAGCTCAGTTGGATAGAGCAACGGCCTTCTAAGCCGTAGGTCGTAGGTTCGAATCCTACAGGGCGTACCATCTCGATAAAATATCCTCTCGGCACGGTCTTATTCCTGCAGGCATAACGTCTACATCAGCAGCTCTGAATTTAACTTTTTCTGCAGCGTTTTGGGGATATAAAAACGGGAGCCTGATCGCTCCCGTTTTCCTGTTTTTCTAACCAATATCACCGCACAACAAGCACGGGGCATTTGGCATGACGTACTACAGCTGCGGCGGTTGACCCCAACAGATAGGTGCTGAAACCCGGCTTATGTGAGGCGATGACGATAAGCTCGGCGTCTACTGATTCCGCCAGTTTGAGGATCTGATCCTTTGGCGGGCCGTAAACGACATGAGTTTGACTCCTGCCTGCAGGAATATTGAACTGCTTAATAATCTCTTCGAGTTTTTCGCTGGCCTTGGCCTGCAGACCACTTCTGTCCGGGAATTCAGTTGAATAGGCCAGCCCCAGCGAGGCATAAAACGGAACGGTAGGAATAACGGCTAAAAAGTGGACCTTCGCGGTTTTGGCATGCGCCTGCACTTGTGGAACAACATGGCGGGTTAAATCGGCTTCAGAGATATCAATGGGCACCAGAATTGAGCGATACATATTCACTACCTCCTGTTTGTTGACCTCTACCCTGAGTGTAGCGAAAGTTGTTTCTGTATAATAAGTGACCAGATCAAGGTTGCGTGCATAAATGTGTTTCAATGAAAGGTATGTGCCGCAAGTCCTGGCGGGAATGTATGCCTGAGCAAAACTGCAAGAAAGATATTTTTTTTAACACTCGCGATCGTGAAATAGAAAAGAAGTCGTTTTTTATCTCCTTTCATTGTATATTTAATTATATAACGGGTGTTGCTAAGGGATTAATTTCAGCGGCGTTATGCGGTCTTCCATCTTTTATTCTGACATTTCAATTATCAATAGATTAATAAACCTAAAACACCGATTAAAGTTCTGATTTTAAACTAAATTTGGTATTTACATTTCGTTCTCATTAAATATGCGAGTCCCTTCAAATTTACCCGCATGCTGATTCTCATTTCTCTATTCAGTTGATGAATATCAATAAACAGCCGCTTTCGGATAATTATTGTCTACCTATAAAAGGGTATTTGTCTTGCGGGAATAAAAGATGAGAAAAATAAATAAAACCATCCTCTGGACGATGCTGCTGTGCATTGTTCTGGGTGCCATTATTGTGTTGGCCGGGCAATGGACATTGCATAAAACCTCGAGCACGGAATTTTGTTTGTCTTGCCATACGATGCAGGCACCCTATGAGGAATATACCGGTTCGGTCCACTTCCAGAACCAGAAAGGTATTCGCGCAGAGTGTGCGGACTGTCATATCCCGCAAGGGGGTCTGGACTATCTGGTGGCTAAGCTGCGGGCCTCAAAAGATGTTTACCATCAGTTCATAACCAAAAAGATTGATACCCCGGAAAAATTTGAAGAACACCGTCTGGAGATGGCGCAAACCGTCTGGGCCCAGCTTAAGGCGAGTGATTCTGCGACCTGCCGAAGCTGTCACAGCATGGACGCGATGGACCTTGCCGCACAAAGCGCGGATGCCCAGAAAATGCACAAAATGGGCATCGCAGAAAAGCAAACCTGTATTGATTGCCACAAAGGGGTAGCCCACTTCCCACCTGAAATCAAAATGGATGACAGTGCGCTCAAAGGGCTTGAAGCGCAGTCAGCCTCCACACCGGCCTCGGCAACTGAGATTTATGCCGTAAGCAACACCGCGTTGGGCGATCTGGGAACCGTTTACCCGGCAACACAAATGCAGGTTCTGAAAACAACGGACAATACGCGTCTGGTCGAGATTCGTGGTAGCCAGATGCAGGGAAGTGAACAGGTCATTTACTACGCGGCAGGACAGCGTTTGATTCTTGCCAGCCTGAGTGAAAAAGGTCAGCAATCGCTGAAGATTCTCTCTGACTGGAAAACAGATGATTACGGCAATGCGTGGCGAGATGTTGTGTTGCAGGGCGAATGGAGCGGTTCGGCCCTCGCCAGCCGCGAGCCTATGTGGGATTACGCACGCAAACTCGACAATGTGTACTGCGCGGGCTGCCATGCGCCAATTCCGGCGAATCATTTCACGCTCAACGCCTGGCCTTCAGTGGCGAAAGGGATGGGCGCTCGTACCAATATCAGTGAAAACGAACTGGATATCCTGAGCCGTTACTTCCAGTACAACGCTAAAGACATGAACAAATAAGCGATAGATCAGGAGAAATCATGAAACTCACAAGACGTGACTTTATCAAGACGGCTGGCGCGGCTACCGGAACAATGGCGATTTCTTCGGTGATCCCAATGCCGGCCTGGGCCGAAGGTCAAAATGGCGGGGCGATCCTGACGGCAGCGCGTTGGGGCGCGGTATATGTGGAAGTAAAAGACGGCAAAGTGGTTTCCTCAAAAGGCGCGTTGCCTAAAACGGTACCGAACTCGCTACAACAAACCGCACCGGATCAGGTCCACACCAATATCCGCGTAAAATATCCGATGGTGCGCAAAAGCTATCTTGAAAACCCGGGTAAAGCGGATGGAAAACGTGGAAACGATCCCTTCGTGCGGGTTAGCTGGGAGCAGGCGCTGAAGCTCATTCATGAGCAGCATAGCCGGATCCGTAGCAGCTATGGCCCGGCTTCGATATTTGCCGGTTCATATGGCTGGCGCTCCAGCGGCGTTCTGCATAAAGCGCAAACCTTACTGCAACGCTATATGAGCATGGCGGGTGGCTACGCTGGTCATACCGGAGATTATTCAACCGGTGCCGCGCAGGTGATCATGCCTTACGTTGTGGGATCGGTTGAGGTCTATGAGCAGCAAACCACCTGGCCGATGGTGCTTGAGCACAGTCAGGTTGTGGTGTTGTGGGGGATGAACCCGCTCAATACTCTCAAGATTGCCTGGAGCAGCACGGATGAACAGGGGATCGAATACTTTAATCTGCTGAAGAAATCAGGCAAAAGCGTCATTGCCATCGATCCGATGCGTTCTGAAACCATCGAATTCTTTGGTGATAATGCCACCTGGATTGCGCCACATATGGGGACCGATGTGGCGATGATGCTGGGGATCGCCCATACGCTGGTGAAGAAAAATCTCCACGACAAAGCTTTCCTGGAAAAATACACCACCGGATACCCGCAGTTTGAAGAGTATTTGCTCGGCAAGAGTGACAAAATAGAGAAAACTGCCGAGTGGGCTTCCGGCGTGTGCGGCGTGCCTGCTGAGCAACTTGAGAAGTTGGCGGAAATTTTCTCCAGTAATAAAACGATGCTCATGGCGGGGTGGGGGATTCAGCGCCAGCAATACGGTGAGCAAAAACACTGGATGCTGGTGACGCTGGCGGCGATGCTGGGGCAAATTGGTACCGAAGGCGGCGGCTTTGGGTTCTCGTATCACTATTCTAACGGCGGTAACCCAACGCGCACCGGTGGGGTATTGCCAGCAATCTCCGCCAAAATTGAAGGTGGATCATCAGCGGGCAACGACTGGGCGGTTTCCGATGCAGTGACCAGCCTGCCGGTAGCGCGAATTGTTGAAGCACTGGAAAACCCTGGCGGCAAATATCAGCATAACGGTAAAGAGCAAACTTTCCCGGATATCAAAATGATCTGGTGGGCGGGCGGCGCTAACTTTACCCATCATCAGGATACCAACCGCTTAATCAAAGCCTGGCAGAAGCCTGAACTGGTTGTCATCTCTGAGTGCTACTGGACCGCAGCGGCCAAACACGCCGATATTGTTCTGCCGATCACCACGTCGTTCGAACGCAACGATCTGACCATGACCGGTGACTACAGTAACCAGCATCTGGTACCGATGAAGCAGGTCATCGCGCCGCAGTTTGAAGCACGTAGCGACTTTGACGTATTTGCCGATCTGTCTGAGATGCTCAAGCCGGGCGGGAAAGCGGTCTACACCGAAGGCAAAGATGAAATGGCGTGGCTGAAGCAGTTCTATGATGTCGCGCAAAAAGCCGCCCGTGCCCAGCGCGTCGCCATGCCTCAGTTCAATGCGTTCTGGCAGCAGAACAAACTGATTGAAATGCGTGAGAATGAAAAGAACAACAAATATGTGCGCTATGCGGAATTCCGCAGCGATCCGGTGATGAATGCGCTTGGAACGCCGAGTGGCAAGATTGAAATCTACTCGAAAACGATTGAAGGCTATCAGTACAAAGACTGCCCGCCACATGCGTCGTGGATTGAGCCTGATGAGTGGAAAGGAACGGCGGATAAGGATCAGCTGCAGCTACTGACGGCGCACCCGGCACATCGCCTGCACAGTCAGTTGAACTACGCGTCGTTGCGTAAAGAGTACGCGATTGCTAATCGGGAGCCGGTAACAATTCACCCGGATGATGCGAAAGCCAGAGGTATTGCCGAGGGCGATCTGGTACGCGTATGGAATGCGCGTGGACAGGTGCTTGTTGGCGCACACGTCAGTGACGGTATCAAACCGGGAATCATCTGTATCCATGAAGGTGCATGGCCGGATATTGAAAACGGCATCTGCAAAAACGGTGGCGCGAACGTGCTGACGGCAGATATCCCGACGTCAAGGCTGGCGAATGGCTGTGCGGGGAATACCAGTCTGGTATACGCAGAAAAATTCACCGGTGAAGCACCAAAACTCACTGTTTTTGATGAGCCTGAAATCGTCACTATGTAATGGTGGCTGATAAACGGGAACCGAAAGGTTCCCGTTTTTTCTGTTTTAGCAACTTTTACTGTCGTTACTCTTCCAGAACAATTACATCTCCCGTTGCCGGGGCGTCAGTTCCCGGTAGCCACAAACGTCCCCATGAACCGGTGCAATGGCAGCCGAGCAGCTTTTCCGGTTGCTGTTGCTTAATAAATTTTCGCGTCCGCCATAGCTTAGCGGGTGAGGCGGCGCGTAAATGGAACCCACCGATGAGGGCGTAAATTTTGTTAACACCGGTGATATTCTGGCAATGGCGTACGATATTCTCAATTCCCCGATGTCCGCAGCCGGTAATAATGACTAATCCGCGCTCAGATTTATAAATCAAGACACCTTCATCGCTGATGTAATCCGGTTGAGGTGTTTCCTCACTAATAACGCCATAGGCCTGCGGAGTGGGAACGCTAATTTCCCCGGACCATAAAAATCGATCGCTAATATCCAACGGTTTGCGGGTGTATTCCATGATGAGTCGAGAGTAGTCGTTATCGCGGGAGAGTTTTTTTATTTTTCGCGGCGTTCCCGCAAGAGTTATTGAGGCGTAACGCTCACAGGCGATTTGAGGATGGCAAATGACACGACTGTTATCTGCAAGCCACGGCACGCCGCCACAATGATCGTAATGGCCATGCGAAAGCACCACGGCGTCAAGCTGCGATAAATCAACCCCCATTTGCGCGGCGTTAAGTATGAAGCTGTCATCCGGCCCGGTATCAAACAATATGGTGGTGGTTTTATCCTGAACTAACAGACTCAGTCCAGGCTTTGCCCGTAATGATTTATCTGCGCTCGCAGCGCGCCGGTTTTCAAGCAATACCGTGAGGGTTAAAGCCACATCTGACTCCAGTATTAAAACGACATACTGTAGCTCAGGGCTTTTGTGAGCGCTGTGATCGCAGCGCTCTTTAGCGTTATCTGTTACTGCGCACAGTTTGCCTGTGCGCGGTGTTTTTCCGCCTGCTGTTCATGGGCATAGGAATGACCATTATTCATCGACTGATGTACTACCATCGCTTTTTCATGTTCATTCATTTGTGAAAATGACTGTGCATGGGGTGACGTTTCTGCTGCATTAACGCCAGCAGAGATAAAAAATGCGATAGCGAAAAAAGAGGACATCTTATTCATCATATTTCTCCTGTATGGGTTTACGGAAGAAATTATAAAGAGCGAGGACAGTCAGCGACGTGACAGGATTATGACGGTTATGTCAGAGAATAATAATATTAATATGAGGTTTAATTGATGGCGCATTAGCGCCATCAATAATAATTAAGCGGCATACTTGGGTAATGTCAGAATAAAGCGGGTAGCGCGAGCGTCGGATGTTACGGAGACCTTGCCCTGGTGGGCAATCACAATCGATTTCACTATCGCCAGGCCAATACCGCTACCTTCGCCTTTACGCTGTCGTGAGGGATCGACGCGATAAAACCGGTCAAAGAGTCGTGGCAGATGTTCCGCGGCTATTGGCGTACCGGGATTTTCCACAATAATATGCACGAGATCATCAGCCTCTTTCACTCGCACGGTGACAGACTCGCCTTTTGGCGTATAGCGCATCGCGTTAGAGAGCAGGTTGCTCATTGCCCGGCGTAACATTAACGGGTCGCCAGAAACCCAGCATGCCCGACCTTCAAAGCGCAGGCTGACTTCGCGTTCTTCCGCCCAGGCTTCGAAAAAGTCGAACACTTTACTGACTTCATCCGCAAGATTCAGCGCTGTTTTTTCCGGGATCAGCTGGTTATTGTCTGCCTGTGCCAGAAACAACATATCACTCACCATCTTCGACATGCGCCCAAACTCTTCGAGATTAGAGTAGAGCACATCTTCCAGCTCTTTCGTGCTGCGGGGATGACTGAGGGCAATTTCTGTTTGCGTCACCAGGTTGGTGATTGGTGTGCGGATCTCGTGAGCAATATCTGCAGAAAAATTGGACTGACGTTTAAACACATCTTCGATTCGTTCGATCATGTGATTAAACGACTCGACCAGTTGCTCAAGCTCAATAGGCACGGCCTGCGGGTCCAGGCGAACATCGAGATCTTTAGAGGTGATATTTTGGATGCGCCGACTGACATTACGGATCGGTTCATGGCCTTTATAGACGGCGAACAGCACGATAAAAACAATCATCATGCTAATTAACGATGCTGTCATGATCAGCTTGTTTTTCAAATCGTTAATGTAGTGCAGATGAAAATCGATCGATAATGCCATAAACAACGTATATGCCGGTTTCCCGTCTGGCAACTGCCCAATGGGTAAACGAATCATTCGCCAGTTGGAGGACGCATTTTTACCGTGTGCATGTTCTGATGTTTGCAGTGTTGGGCCGGAAATTAAAAAGACATTACGGGTATGGGCATTTTTATCCGGCGTTGCCGTGGCGATAAACTGACGAAGATCTGGCGCATCAGGTGAATGGAAAATGGCCCTCTGATTGGCATCTTCCAGAGAAATAATGACGTTAGAATAACCCGAAACTACGTTTTTTAGTGTTTCCAGCCGACGCGATTCCGGTTCGTTCGGGTGGTTAATAATACGCTCCAGCGTCGCGCTGATTTCTTTTAAATCATTGATATCCTGCTCTGCGAAATGGACTTTCACCGAGTGGATCATTATCCATGCGAAAGCGAAAAATGAGGCGATTGTCGCCAGGCTGATAAAAAAGGTTAACCGTGTTGCCAGCGAAAAAGGGCGCTGTAATCGTTTAGTGGCCATCCGGCACCTCAAGCATGTACCCTACACCACGCACGGTCTGAATCAGTTTCGGCTCAAAGTCATTATCGATTTTGGCCCGCAGACGCTTCACGGCGACGTCAATCGCATTGGTGTCGCTGTCAAAATTCATATCCCAGACTTGAGAGGCAATCAGTGAACGCGGCAATACTTCTCCCTGATGACGCAGGAAAAATTCAAGCAGCGTAAACTCTTTACTGGTCAGGGTGATGCGTGTTCCGTTGCGGGTGACTTTTCTGCTGACCAGATCGACCATTAAATCCGCGACCTGAAACTGACTTTCGACAATGACCGCGGCTCCGCGTCGCAGCAGCGTTCTGACCCGCGCCAGCAATTCTGCAAAGGCAAACGGTTTAACCAAATAATCATCAGCCCCCAGCTCCAGACCTTTAACCCGATGCTCAATGGTACCCAGTGCGGTGAGAAGCAGAATGGGCATGCCTTTGTTGGCGGTGCGCAGCATTCGCACGATATCCCAGCCGTTTACATCGGGCAGCATGATGTCGAGAATGAGCAGGTCATAATCACCGGTCATCGCCAGGTGGTATCCGTTCAGACCGTTGTCCGCCAAATCCACAACAAAACCCGCTTCCGTCAGGCCTTTCGTCAGGTATTCGCCGGTTTTTTTTTCATCTTCGACAATCAAAATCTTCATGACATTCTCCATCACGCACTGGCTGTGCGGATTTTCAATTCTAGAGAAGGCGGATCGGATAGCAATCGGTTATTGGGAAAATGACAGTTTTGTCATTTTCCTGTCACCGGTTAAACAGAGTCATTCAGGTATAAATTCACACATCTTTTATGGTTATCAGTCCGGTCTGGACGAGAAGAACTATGTACAAATTTAAGCTTCTTACCCTCAGCGCTATTTTTGTTCTGGCTGGCTGCTCGTTGGCTCCGGACTATCAGCGTCCTGCATTGCCGGTTCCGCAGCAATTCTCCTTAAGTCAGAACACGCTGGTTTCAGCCCCGATGGGATATCAGGATACGGGCTGGCGTACCTTTTTTGTTGACTCCCAGGTGAAGGCGTTGATTGGTGAGGCGCTGGTCAATAACCGTGATTTACGCATGGCGGTACTGAAGGTTCAGGAAGCGAAAGCGCAATATGGTGTGACGGATGCCGATCGTTACCCGCAGCTTAACGCCGGTTCCAGCGGTACCTATAGTGGGAAATTAAAAGGTGATAGCAGCACCAACCGGGAATTTGAAGCGGGACTGAATCTCAGTTTCGATCTGGATTTCTTTGGACGACTGAAAAATATGAGTGAAGCCGATCGGCAGAATTTTTTCGCCAGTGAAGAAGCGCGTCGAATGGTGCATATTTCATTAATTTCTAACGTGGCGCAAAGCTATTTCAATCAGCGTCTGGCTTACGCGCAACTGCAAATTGCCGAAGAAACGTTGCAAAACTACCAGCGCTCTTTTGCGTTTGTCGAGAAACAGTTGATGACCGGCAGTACGAACGTGCTGGCACTGGAACAGGCTCGCGGCGTGATTGAAAGCACACGCAGCGATATTGCCAAACGTCAAGGTGAACTGGCGCAGGCGAACAACGCACTGCAATTATTGTTGGGGACGTACGGGAAATTACCGGACGACCGTGTGCGCAGTCGCGGTGATATAAAACCCGTGACACTGCCCCCCGCACTCCCATCGCAAATATTATTGCAGCGTCCGGATATTATGGAAGCCGAACATGGATTGCTGGCGGCGAACGCCAATATTGGCGCTGCGCGAGCGGCGTTTTTCCCATCGATTACGCTGACCAGCTCTGTATCCAGCAGCAGTGGCGATCTTTCCAGTCTCTTTAATGCGGCCAGCGGCATGTGGAATTTTGTCCCGAAAATAGACATTCCGATCTTTAACGCTGGACGTAATCAGTCAAATCTCGATTTAGCAGAAATCCGCCAGCAGCAATCGGTGGTGAATTACGAGCAGAAAATTCAGAACGCATTTAAAGAAGTTGCGGATGCGCTGGTGTTGCGTCAAAGCCTTGCCGATCAAATTACCGGTCAACAGCGTTATCTGGACTCATTACAAATCACGCTGCAACGCGCTCGTGCACTCTATCAAAATGGTGCTGTTAGTTATATCGAAGTATTGGACGCCGAGCGTTCTTTATTCACTACACAGCAATCGTTGCTCGACCTTAACTATGCCCAACAGGTTAATGAAATTAAGCTGTTTGCTGCCTTAGGCGGTGGCTGGGTTGAATGATCTTTAATCTTAAATTCTCAGGAGTATATTGCATGAAAACTACCGTTGAAGCCGCTTTGTTTACTTTGTTATCTGTAGTCATGTTTAACGCTCAGGCCAATGAACATCAGCATGGCGAGATGATGAATATGGCGCCTGTGGCCCAGCAGGAGCAAGTGATTAGTGCGACAGGTGTGATTGAAGCTATTGATATGGATAGCAAAAAAGTCACGATTAAACATGAGCCTATTCCCGCAGTGAACTGGCCGGCAATGACGATGCGTTTCACGCTGGTACCTGATACCAAGGCCGACGATATTCAGCCTGGTAATAAAGTTGCATTTACGTTTGTTCAGCAGGGAAATCTCTCTGTCTTACGCGATATTCATATCAGTAAATAACGGATCTCGCTGGTCTCTTTTATTCTTGCCCGGGTTTTCCTGAACACGGGCGAGACTATCGCGCAATGGAAATCACTATGGCGTCTTTAAATATTAAAAATACCGCGCTTATTCTTGGCAGTATGATTGTCGGCGGAATTATTTCTGTCGGTGTGTATACCTATTATTCTTCCGCAAAAGTATCGGCCGATACCGGCGCTGCTCAAAAAAAAGAAGAGCGTAAAGTTTTATTCTGGTACGACCCCATGTATCCCAACACGCGGTTTGATAAACCGGGTAAATCACCGTTTATGGATATGGATCTGATCCCGAAATATGCCGATGAAGAGACGGCGAGTACATCCGCACCGGGCGTGCGTATTGACCCGACACAGACCCAGAATCTGGGGCTAAAAACCGAACCCGTGCGCCGTGGGCCATTGCAATATGCACAAACTTTTCCGGCGAACGTCAGTTATAACGAATATCAATTTGTCATTGTTCAGGCGCGTTCGGCAGGTTTTATCGAGAAGGTCTATCCGCTGACCGTGGGCGACAAAATTAAGCAGGGCTCGCCGCTTATCGATCTGACAATCCCTGACTGGGTAGAAGCACAAAGTGAATATTTACTGCTGCGGGAAACGGGCGGCAGCGCGACGCAGGTTGAAGGCATTCTGGAGAGATTACGCCTGGCTGGAATGCCGGAGGCGGACATTCAACGCTTGAAAGCGACGCGGAAAATTCAGACCCGCTTTACCCTGAAGGCCCCTATTGATGGGGTGATTACCGCGTTTGATTTACGAACTGGTATGAACATCTCAAAAGATAATGTGGTCGCGAAAATTCAGGGGATGGATCCGGTATGGGTCAGCGCTGCAGTCCCGGAATCTATCGCCTGGCTGATTAAAGACGCCTCACAATTCACCATTACCGTACCTGCCTGGCCGGGTAAACCCTTCACCATTAGCAAATGGAGTATTTTGCCGAGTGTGGATGCCACGACGCGCACGCTCCAGCTTCGCCTACAGGTTGATAACCCGGATGAGGCCCTTAAGCCGGGAATGAATGCCTATCTGCAACTAAAAACGCAAAGCGAACCGATGCTGCTGATCCCGTCTAAAGCGCTGATTGATACCGGTACCGAACAGCGGGTTATCACCGTCGATAATGAAGGACGATTTGTACCTAAGCAGGTTGCCGTATTCCATGAGTCTCAGGGGTTAACGGCCATCCGCTCTGGTCTGAGCGAAGGTGAAAACGTGGTGTCCAGCGGTCTGTTTCTGATCGATTCCGAAGCGAATATTTCTGGCGCGCTGGATCGTATGCGCGCCCAGACAAACGGGACACACGCTGTCCCCGCGATGCCAGCTCAGGCGACCCATTCACACTGAGGATATGATAAATGATTGAATGGATTATTCGCCGCTCGGTGGCAAACCGTTTCCTGGTGATGATGGGGGCGCTGTTTCTCAGCATCTGGGGCACCTGGACCATCGTGAATACGCCGGTTGATGCGCTGCCCGATCTCTCTGATGTGCAGGTGATCATCAAAACCAGTTATCCGGGGCAAGCACCGCAAATTGTTGAAAATCAGGTGACCTATCCGCTGACCACCACCATGCTGTCGGTGCCGGGAGCGAAAACGGTGCGTGGTTTCTCGCAATTTGGCGACTCTTACGTGTATGTCATTTTTGAAGATGGTACCGATCCTTATTGGGCGCGCTCCCGGGTTCTGGAATATCTCAACCAGGTGCAGGGGAAATTACCCGCAGGCGTCAGCGCGGAAATGGGGCCGGATGCCACCGGTGTCGGCTGGATCTTTGAATATGCGCTGGTAGATCGCAGCGGAAAACACGATCTGGCCGAACTGCGCTCACTGCAGGACTGGTTTTTAAAATATGAACTGAAAACGATCCCCAACGTGGCGGAAGTGGCTTCGGTGGGCGGTGTGGTCAAAGAGTATCAGGTTGTCATCGATCCGATGAAGCTGACGCAATATGGCATCAGCCTGGGTGAGGTGAAATCGGCGCTGGATGCCTCAAACCAGGAAGCCGGTGGTTCATCTGTCGAAATGGCCGAAGCGGAATATATGGTCCGCGCCAGTGGGTATCTGCAGTCCCTTGATGACTTCAATAGTATCGTGCTGAAAACCGGCGCTGATGGCGTACCGGTCTATCTGCGTGATGTTGCCCGCGTACAAATTGGGCCGGAAATGCGCCGCGGGATCGCCGAGCTGAATGGCGAAGGCGAAGTGGCAGGCGGTGTAGTGATCCTGCGTTCCGGTAAAAATGCGCGCGAGGTGATTTCCGCGGTTAAGGCTAAACTTGAAACGCTGAAGGGCAGTCTGCCAGAAGGCGTTGAAATAGTTACAACATACGATCGCAGTCAACTGATCGATCGCGCGATTGATAACCTGAGCTACAAGCTGCTGGAAGAATTTATCGTTGTGGCGCTGGTGTGCGCGCTTTTCCTGTGGCATATCCGCTCGGCGCTGGTGGCGATTATTTCTCTGCCGCTGGGACTGTGTATCGCGTTTATTGTGATGCATTTCCAGGGACTGAACGCCAACATTATGTCGCTTGGGGGGATAGCCATCGCGGTCGGCGCGATGGTTGATGCCGCAATCGTTATGATTGAGAACGCGCATAAGCGGCTGGAAGAGTGGGGGCATCAGCATCCGGGTGAAAAGCTGGATAACGACACGCGCTGGAAAGTCATCACCAACGCCTCGGTGGAAGTCGGCCCGGCGCTGTTCATTAGCTTACTGATTATCACGCTGTCGTTTATCCCTATCTTCACGCTTGAAGGGCAGGAAGGACGGTTGTTTGGTCCGCTGGCGTTTACCAAAACCTACGCTATGGCAGGTGCTGCGTTTCTGGCCATTGCGGTGATCCCGATCCTGATGGGATTTTGGATCCGTGGCAAGATCCCGGCGGAAAGCAGCAACCCGCTCAACCGTTTCCTGATTCGTATTTACCATCCGTTATTGTTGAAAGTGCTGCACTGGCCGAAAACGACCCTGCTGGTGGCGGTGCTATCGATCCTGACAGTCATCTTTCCGCTGAATAAGGTTGGGGGTGAATTCTTACCGCAGATTAACGAAGGCGATCTGTTGTATATGCCTTCAACCTTGCCAGGAATTTCCGCAGCACAGGCGGCAGATATGCTGCAAAAAACCGATAAGCTCATCATGACGGTTCCTGAAGTGGCGCGTGTGTTTGGTAAAACCGGTAAAGCTGAAACCGCCACCGACTCCGCACCGTTGGAAATGGTGGAAACCACCATCCAGTTGAAACCGCAGGATCAGTGGCGTCCGGGGATGACGATGGACAAAATCATTGAGGAACTGGACAAAACCGTTCGTTTACCGGGGCTGGCGAACCTGTGGGTACCACCAATTCGTAACCGTATCGATATGCTCTCTACGGGGATTAAAAGTCCTATTGGCATTAAGGTATCGGGTACCGTGTTGTCGGATATTGACGCTACGGCAGAACAAATCGAAGAAGTCGCAAGAACGGTGCCTGGCGTGGCGTCCGCATTGGCTGAACGTCTGGTCGGCGGGCGTTATCTTAGCGTAGATATTCATCGTGAAAAGGCCGCCCGTTATGGGATGACCGTCGGTGATGTGCAGCTGTTTATCACCTCAGCGGTAGGCGGCGCCATGGTAAGTGAAACGGTTGAAGGGATTGCCCGCTATCCGATCAATCTGCGTTATCCACAAAGCTATCGCGATAGCCCGGAAACGCTACGGAATCTGCCGATACTGACGCCAATGAAACAGCAAATCACGCTAGCGGATGTGGCGGATGTACAGGTGGTTTCTGGGCCGTCGATGTTGAAAACTGAGAACGCGCGGCCAACCAGTTGGATCTACATTGATGCCCGCGATCGCGACATGGTGTCGGTGGTGAACGATCTGAAAAAAGCGATTGCTGAAAACGTCCAGCTAAAACCGGGGACCAGCGTGGCATTCTCGGGACAATTTGAGCTGCTCGAGCGCGCCAGTCATAAGCTCAAACTGATGGTGCCGATGACATTGATGATTATCTTCGTGCTGCTGTATCTGGCATTCCGTCGTTTTGGCGAAGCACTGTTGATTATTACCAGTGTGCCCTTTGCGCTGGTAGGCGGAATTTGGTTTCTTTACTGGATGGGATTCCATATGTCGGTCGCGACCGGAACCGGATTCATCGCACTGGCAGGCGTGGCTGCTGAATTTGGTGTGGTGATGCTGATGTACCTGCGCCACGCAATTGAAGCAGAGCCTGCGCTGGAAAATCCGCACACCTTTACCGTGGATAAACTGGATGAGGCGTTGTACCACGGAGCGGTACTGCGTGTGCGTCCTAAAGCAATGACTGTAGCGGTCATCATTGCGGGTCTGCTGCCGATTCTATGGGGAACGGGTGCCGGGTCTGAAGTCATGAGCCGTATCGCTGCACCGATGATTGGCGGCATGATCACGGCACCTTTGCTGTCACTGTTCATCATTCCGGCAGCGTATAAGCTGATGTGGCTACACAGGCATCGCACCCAGAAATAACCCCTGATAGCGCTCACCTTCAATATACCGTGTTGCGTGACCAAATATTTACCCATCCAGGTATGAGTGAGTCATTAAACGACCTTTTTTCTCTCGTTCAATAATAAATATAGAGTCTGCATCTTTGCCCCACCTGTGTGGGGCTTTTTTTATCATATTGTTATACAGCACAATACTATCGAACAGCTATTCTGGGTTAGGATTGATGGGGGGAGTGCTGGCATTTGCAACGCCGCTTGTCACCTTGTCGTTTTTAATTACCACACCAGAAGCATGGATTATGCCATTGGGTGATTTACACCACGGTTTTCCGTATTTATCGGGGGCGGGACGTGTGGTGCTAAAAGACACGTTAATGTTGGCTGGGGCAGTAATGAAAATTGCTGATTCTGCCCGAGCAATCGTTAAACAACGGTATTGAATTTTTAACGCTGTGCCCTCTGTAAGATAGTTTGCCACTCTAATTTAATTCGGTATTTACCGGGGTCAGCATGATGTTGGCCTTTTTTATCACTTAAGTTAAATTATGATTAATATACCTGAATGATACAGCCTTCCCTGTGAAATGAGACGTCATTGTATTGATATCAGTTGGCTAATGCCCACCCGCTGGATATCTTGCCTATAGGTTCAGCAAACACCCGTCCACGCTCTGTATTGTCAACCCCTTAGTTTTAAAGCATTTTTTCTATTTTATTTCTATGCGATTATTGCTATTTATTATCTCAAAATCGCATTTTGAAAGGTCTTGTTATTCGCTTTTGTTATAGTAATTACGTAGGTTTGCATGGTTTTAGGCATGGCTTAAGCTAAAATTAATTCTGATTAAATGTTTTTACGTATCAATAAATGACAAAAGATAGTTAAAAACTTAAATTTTAATCAACTGTTCGACATGGAATCCACTATGGTAATTAGGCGCCAGGGGTGGATGCTGATCTCGTGTTTTTGTCTGTCATCAGACCGGGGCCGAGACATATCTTAAATATGGAAATAAGGGTTTTAGAATGAACTTTGGATTAGCAAAGGACAACAAGTTTGAGATCATCGCTATCCTTCGTGAAGAACTGCATAAGAAGACGAAGCTGGAAGTTTTATGTGAAAACACCAGCGCCATCACGCAGTTAGAAAGGATCGATTTCGAACGTTTTGTGGTCACCGGCCATGAAGACATCATTCCTGAAAAGATCCAATACTTTATCCTGCACAGTGATAGCGGGATTATAAAATTTAGCGCCAGATTTGAAGCAACCCCATCAACAGGTGCTGAGGCAGGATTATCCTACCTCATCCCGGATATGATTTTCTTTGCCCAACAGCGACAGAATCAGCGGTTTTCTTTTCTGAAGGGGTTCGATTTTTTCTGTTTTGGTCGTTACAAAAACGGAGAGAACTACTCACTTAAGATTAAAAACATCTCTCAGGGTGGCTGTGCACTAATCGCTAAAGATGTTAATGCCCGTTTTCTTTACAAGGATGCAGTGATTAAAAATGCTGCTCTGGATTTTGATACGTTCGGCAGTTTTCAGCTTGATTTAAAAGTCATTGATGTCGTCGCGATCAACGAATTTGATGAGGATAATCAATTGTATTCCTGTCATCAGGTTTCTTGCGAATTCGATTTTAAGAATCGCCGTGAAGAGGCTGAAGTTGAGAAAACCATTATTAAATTTTTAATGAGTAATAAAATTAGAAGCTTATAAGGAGCGGTGAACAGGATGTTGATGTGTGGCAGTGATAATTTTGTGGGCAATGGAATGTTTGCCTACCTGACAAGCAAACATGTGCCGATAAAAACATTCCAGTTTGAGGATATGTTGCAGCAGTCGTCATTATGCCAGCATCAGACAATGGTTTTTAATATCATTAACAATGAACAGCCGTGTTCCGCCATTGTGCAGTTTTTGAATAAAAACCGGTTCAAGTTTTATAATAGCGTCGTCGTCATCGTAGCTGATAGTTTGGTGGCGAAATTATGTATTGAATTATTATACGTTGAAAAAACTATAGTATTGACTGAGAAATCTTCATTGCGTGATTTTGCTCAGTTGGCTACGTTGTCGGTCGGGAAATGGAATCCCCGACTGTATCGTTCGCAGAAAAGATTGACGGAAAGAGAACAACAAATCCTCAATTTATTGGTAAGTGGTTATTCTGCCAGGGAAATCTCTGAGTTGGTTAGTCTGAACTATAAGACTATTCAGGCGCATAAGATGAGGGTTGTCGCCAAGCTGGGACTGACCAATACGTCTGATCTGAATAAACTGATTGTCAGATTTACCCATAGCATGTCTTTTTTACCCTAACCTGGCTATTCTTTTCTGATGTAATGCATTAACAGCAGGTACAACTCGGGAGTGATTTTGACTGGTTTTTAATTTATAGGATTTGTAGAGGGAGAGGGGGAATGTTTAATTCCGATGAGGTGCTCACCGCGCTTGAAAAGGCATTGAATACCAGTCAGCTTTATATGGTTTATCAGCCTATTTTTAATTTACATACCGAGTGTATTAGCGGGTTTGAAGCATTAATGCGGTGGAACAGCCCCCAGATGGGTATGATCTCTCCTGATGTGTTTATTACGTTACTGGAAGACAGTGGCAATATATTTTCAATTGAAGATATGGTTGCCAGTCCGCCGTGGAATGTTGCGAGTGCCTGGCCTGAACCTCTTGTATTATCAGTAAATATTTCTGCGCTTGAATTCTGCGATCCTCTTTTACCTCAACGAGTCAGACAAAACCTGGCCGCTTCCGGCCTTCCAGTTCATCGATGCCAGATTGAAGTAACGGAAACATCGCCGCTGTGTGACAGTCAAATAGCGGCGAAAAATATGACGGAACTGAAGGCTATAGGGGTCAAATTAGCGCTCGATGATTTTGGCACCGGGCACGCTAATCTTAATTATCTGTTGAAATACCCTTTTGATACCTTAAAAATTGATAAAGAATTTGTCACTGAAATAGAGCCCGATACTAAATCGACAAGGATTATTGAGGGCATCATTTCTTTAGCGCACAATTTTGGCATTGAAGTCCTGGCCGAAGGGGTCGAAACCCAGTCTCAACTGGATCGCCTGACGCAGATCGGCTGTGACAAAATTCAAGGCTTCTTCATTTCTCCCCCTGTGTCGGCAGAAGAGATTCCTTCACTCATCGCGCACTATAACCGTTAATCTCATCCCTCTTTGTTGTTCCCCTTAGTCTGGATCCTTTCACGTTGTCGGGTAGCGGCGCCTGCGCCTTATCCGGCCTGCAAGAACGAACGCAAATCCGTAGGCGTGATAAGTGCTGCGTATCAGGCTGTGCTGTATTCTGGACCGACAAAAAAAGCCCCCTGTGAACAGGGGGCTTGCGAGTTTATGCCTGCTTAAAACGATTTCTTAAAGCCAATGGACGCATTGACCGGGGCTTCAACCTGCGATTTATTGCTGCCATTGCTGAACTGTGTCCCCAGTTCGCCGTAGACCTGCAGATTACGGTCGATAGACCACGACAGACCCGCCGCAACCTCGGTGCTGGAGTACTGCTGTGACGATTCCAGCGTGGTAGTGGCGACCGCATTGCTGAAGTGCGTTTTATCTTTAGAGCCCAGACCCTGCCAGACGTTGACCCTGCCGTATGGCTGGAATTTGCCATGGTTGGTGTCGTAGTCCGCGACCAGACGCACGCCCAGACGCGCGGTAAATGAATCGGCAGTGTCCATATTCACTCTCGTTTGGGTTACACCATCCAGCGTGCTGTTATCGAAATCGCTGTACTGATAGATCAGCTGGGCCTGCGGTTCCAGGCTCCAGGCGCTGGCACCTAAACGGAATGCTTTACCCACTTCAGTTGAGGCCGTCAGCGTATTGCCTTTGACGGTGTAAGAGCCGTTGTTACCCGATGCCGACAGACGGGATTTATGGTTCCCGTATTGCAGCACGTTATCGACATACATACCGTCACCCGAGAACCAGGTGGCATAACCGCCAACATAAAACGCGTTGTCGTCGATATTACCGCCTTTGCCGTCGCTGCCAGTCTTCGTACCTTTCACATTGCTGTCGATATCCAGAATGCTGGTATACATACCGGCTTTCCAGCTTTCATTGGCGTACATATCGACGCCGACCTGAATACCCATGGTATGGGAGCTGGTTTGCGTACCGACTGCATCATCCAGTTTGGTTTTACCGGAATAACCAATCATTCTGGCCCATGCGCGGTTGTCTTCATCAATACCCGGTTTAACCTCATCACCCATACGTTGGTGCATGTTGCCCAACAGACTGATGTCGCCCTGGCGAACCACGCTGGCAAGACCGGAGTACAGCATGGTTTCCGGGCGATATTCACTCCTCAGGTACCAGTTTTCACCCTGACCTTGCGCGTTCCCTGCCTGCAACTGATACTCAAAAGCACCTGCAGCCATGCGTTCAGAGGCAAGATGGAAAGCATCCCGCGTGGTTTGCGCCGTGGTGGTTGCGCCGTTGAGCGCCGTAACCACTTCAATCCCGTCGCCGACCGTCGGGGCGCCCAGACCTGAACCGTCGACATTCAGCAGCGTACTGCCGCTGGCTTTACCGCCATCAATAATCAGGCGGTCGGCAATACCTGCGCCACTACCATTCTGGATAGCCGCCATGTTGATGGTGCCTTTTTCGCCGGTGTAATCCCCTTTGACGGTTAAGGTTGTGCCAGGTTGCTGGCCGATGAGCGACACATCACCACCGTTGTTGAGTCCTGCTACCGTCTGGTCGTAACCCTGTGTATTCAGCGTCGTGTTTGTCGCAACATAGTGATGTGATGCTGAGCTCAGCGTATCGGTATTACCGGCCTCGAGGACACCGTTGGCAACTAATGTTGCGCCGCTGTAGGTATTGGAACCTTGCAGAACGGTGGTGCCGCTACCCGTCTGATACAGTTGACCTTCACCGCTGATATTACTGGTTAATTCCAGCGTATCGGCACGATCGATATTGAGAATACCGTTATCAACAATATCTCCCTGCACGCTGCCGATATTGCCGCCGTTGCCCAGTTGTAATACGCCCTGGTTAATCGTCGTACCGCCGGTGTAAGTATTATCCAGCGTCAGCGTCAGTACGCCTTTGCCGGTTTTAGTCAATTGACCGTTACCTTCGACTTCCGTCAGCAGGGAGACATCATAGCCGTTCGTGTCGAATGTCCCGCCGCCGGATTCCAGCGTAACCTGACGCGCGGTATCAAACGCGTCGCCATATTTCAGCGTACCACCGTTGAAGGTGATCCCGGTCTCTGCTGCCCCGAGGTTGGTATCACCTGCCACTTGTAACGTACCTGACGTAATCGTGGTCCCACCGCTGTAGGTGTTATCGCCAGTGAGAATCAGCGTCCCGAGGTCGCCTTTATTTAAACCGCCAGTGCCGCGGATCACGCTGTCGATAGTGGCGGTATAGTTGATGCCGTCTACTGTGCCATCGCCGACGCGAATCAGCGTATTGGCTGTATCGGTGGTGATGGCTTCACCGCCCACGCGATAACCATCGGTAGCGAACTGCGCGCCACTGATGATGACGTCGCCTTTGCTGTTATCGACGGTCACATTACCGGCTTCCCCCTGGAAGACGGCAAATGCGGCATCGGTAAACGGTGCATTCAGCGCGCCTTCTGGCGTAGACTCATCCGTCGTCCAGTTGTCGTTCCCCTGGCTGGATTGCCAGATACCATCACCGCCGTTGATGACGCCGTTATTTTTCAGCTCGCCATTTTCACCGCCGGTGCCGTCCCAGAAGCGCAGCGTCAGCCCGGCATGGTTGACCAGGTTAACCTGGTTTTTAACCGAGGTTTGTACGTACAGGCTGTCTGCGGCTTCCGGCGCGTTAGCAATATCCATCACATTGTTGGTCAATGTGCCGGTGTAGTTGATGACGCGATAAACACCCACGTCGAAGCTACCGCCTGGTGACGTCTCAATGTTGAGCTTACCGTCGAGCGTCAGGTCGCCATTCACATCAATCAGGTCATTGAAGGCTCCGCCTGGGGTATAAGCCTGACCGAACTGGTAGTCCAGTTGTGCGTTATCGCTGAGCGTCAGAGAACCGGTGGTCAGTTTGCCCACGCTGTTGATGGTAGCTCCGGCGGTAATATGACCGTTGTCCAGAACATCAACCGCGCCGCCGATAATACCGTTACCCCCGAGCGTCGCCCCGGATTTCACCGTGACCTGACCGGTAGCGGCGGACTGATTACCGTTCACCAGTAGCACACCTTCGTCGACATTGGTGGTGCCGGTATAGGTGTTGTCGCCTTCCAGGGTCAACGTGCCGGTACCGATTTTCACCAGATTGCCATCATTGCCACTGATCACACCGCTGATGGTGTCATCAAAGTTCAGGTTACCCAGAGACAGGGATTTATTACCCAGCTCAACGTTACCTGCGCCGGACAACGAACCGATGGATGTTGCGCTGTTCACCGCGCTGATGTCGACCATACCGCCAGCCTGGTTTTTGACAACGGCGTTTTCAGCCATTGCCAGGTCAGCAAAGGTCATCAATCCGCTGTTGGTAACATCGGCACTGCCGCCGCTGGCGTTGTCTTCCAGCGCCAGCGTACTGTCTTCCCCGACGTTAACCGTTGCGTCACCGGCGGTGGAATCCTGCGTTAATATCGCTTTCGCTTTGCCGGTCAGATTCAGTTTGGCACTTGCGGCAGTGACGTTGTCAGCCAGCGTTAGCAGGCTGTCGGCAATGTTCATGGTGAGCGATTGCAGGCTGGTGTCTGTGCCGCTGACGTTTACTGTCGCACCTTTATTAACGGTAACGGTGCTGCTCGTATTGCTACCAAAGGCACCGGTTTTGCTGACGTTGACGGTCACATTGTTAGCATTACCCGTACCGGCAACCTCGGTTTCTCCTTTGTAGCTGTTCGCTCTGTCGAGCGTCAGCGTACTGTCCGCATCGCTGGAGCTGCTGGTGATTTTCAGTTTGCCGTCACCGGTGATATCGCCGGTTGGGGTGAAGTGGTGTGAGTTCAGGTCGAACACTTCTGCATCAGTATTTGCGCCCAGCGTGATGGTGCGATCGGTGCTTAAATCTGCACCCAGTTGCAAGGTTGAGGCGTTGTTAATCTCCAGACCCGTTCCGCTTTGTCCGAGGTTTGTGTCCGAAGAAATTTGCAGCGTACCGCCATCGATACGGGTACCGCCACGATACTCATTATCACCGCTCAGGATCAGACGACCGAGGTCGGTTTTCACCAGTGTCAGCTTATCGCTGGTGCTGGCTTCACGGATGATGGATTCGATGGTGGCGGTATAGTTTTGACCCGCACCACCGGCCCCAACGCGCAGCAGCAGTTCGCCGGTACCTGGCGTTTGGCCTGCGTGCGTCGCATTTTCTGTGGTGGCATAGGCATTGAGTGCGTCACCTTTAACGACATAGCCATCGGCGTCAAACTGCGCCCCGGAGAAGTTGACTTCACCCACCGCATTATCGACGGTCACAGTACCGGCGTTGCCAGTAAAGACGGCGAACGATTTCTGTGCCCACGGCGCATTGCCGTCGCCGGTTGCCGTCGTCCAGTTGTTATCGCCCTGGCTGCCAATCGCCATCCATTTACCATCGCCGCCATCAATATTGCTGTCACCTTCAATACCCGTTGCGCCGTGGCTCTGGTTCACGGTCGCACCGTCCCAGAATTGCAGGGTGACGCCATTGGCGTTGACCAGGTTAACCTGCTTATCGATGGAGGTCTGGACAAAGACGTTGCTCTTATCCTGGCTGTCCGGGATTGTGCCCAGATCCAGCCCCTGGTTATTCAGCGTGCCGCCGTAGTTATAAATACGGTACACACCGGGACCGAAACTCCCGCCCGATGACGTGGTGACATCCAGAGTCCCGTCCAGTTGCAGATCGCCTTTGACGTTGATCAGGTCATTAAGCTTACCACCCGGTGTATAGGCCTGGCCCAGCTCGAAAGCGGAAGTCGTTTTGTTGCCAAGCTGCAGATTACCGTTAATGGATAACGTACCTGCACCGCCGTCACCAGCGCTAATCGTTGTGGCATCGTTCATCAACACGTTGCCGCCGATAATGCCATTACCACCCAGTGTGGCAGCATTGCTGACGGTGGTGATACCCGTAGCAGCACTCTGGTTCCCATTGACCAACAGTGCGCCGCTCGTGACGGTAGTATCACCTGTATAGGTATTGTTCCCGCCCAGACGCGTGATCCCGCCGCCGATTTGTTGTAACGCACCGATACCGGAAATAATGCCGTTGAGCAGTACGTTATTGGCGCGATTAATGGTGAGTATGCCGTTATCGATAATATTCGACACGGCGCTGACTTCCCCGGTATCTCCGCCCGAACCTAGCTGCAGCGTGCCGCTTTGATCAATGGTAGTGGATCCGGTATAGGTGTTGTTGGCGGTAAATACTGTGGTGCCGCCCGCCGCACGTTCAAATTTCCCGCTGCCGCTGATGGTGCCGTTATAGATTTGAGCCTGGTTATTGTCGCCCGTTGTATCAAAGATGACTTTGCTGGCTGCATTGTTAGTGGTGATGTTGTAATCGCCAATGGTGGCGGCATTGCTGCTGGACTCACCGTGGTCGCCAGTACGCAGTGTTGCACCGTTGTTGACGGCGATGGTTTTGCTTGTCAGCGTCAGGCGATCAACGATGCGCATATCGGCCTGGGAGCCTGAAAGCGTGAGTGAATCCCAGCCTGCGCCGATATTGGTGCCAGTGCTGAGGTTATCGCTACTCAGGCTGCCGATTTTGGCACCCGTGCCATGCGTGTTCGTGAAGGTGAGGGCGTTACCTGCGCCTGCTGCGGTGATGATATGGCGCGTATTGCTCAGATCTACGTTACCAATATTGGCTTTATTGTTTCCGCCGGTTCCCGCGAAATTCATTTCGCCTGCAAAGGTACCCTTCGACCAGTTCACGGTATCGGTGCCAGCACCCGTGTTGATGACGCCGACCGTTTCGATGCCGTTGATATTGATGGTGTCATTACCGTCACCGGACTGAATGGCCACGGCGGTATCGCTGGCGGCACGGATAGTTCCAGTATTGGTAATGGTTTTACTGTTCGCACCGCTGGCATCAATCACCGGCCCATTGATGCTGCCAGAGATGATTTTCCCATTGTTAGTCAGCGATTTAACATTTTTCGCGATAATGGCTGAATCACCGGTGCTGTCCTGCACGGTAATATCGGCGCTGGTCGTGACATTACCGTCAGTATTCGCACGAATCCCACTACCCGTGGCATTACCTGCCGCGTTATGTACGAGCACGGTATAGCCGGTACCAATATTCAGATCGCCCGTCACGGCGCTCCCGTCGCGTTGTTCAAAAGCAAAACCGGTTCCGTTGCCTGTCACATTCAACGTATTGTTTGCGCCATCTTTTACATTCAGCGCAACGCTGGTACGGATACCAGAGCCATCGTTGGCATTGATGGTCACATCGTTGAGTGTAATGTCGCTACTGTTGGCGTCGTTCTGGATCCCCGCACCCGTACCCAACGCGCTGATGCTAACGCCTCTGGCCGTCAGTGAACCGGCATCCTTATCCAGGCGTATACCGTCGGCGGTGCCATTGGTGATGATGGAATCACCGGCTGAGGCAGTAATGTCCAGTTCGGCGCCGTTTGTCAGCAGAACGCCTGCTGTACCATCGTCAACCTTGATTTTCCCCAGCCTTTTGATCTGCGCATTGGCACCCGAAGCGCGTACGCCAATACCGTTGCTGACATGCAAATCGCTGGATGAATTATTGGTTAAACGTCCGCCTTGTTGCACATCGACACCGATGCTGTTGACACTGTCGAGAGCTATAAGCGATTTTGCATCGAGAATAATATTCCCCAGATTTTTCGCCACGTAAGCGATAACCTTTTTCCCGCTGGCATCAGAGGTAATGCTGGCGTCAGAGATAAGGGTCGTTTCGACAGGATTACCCTGGGTGGAGCCGTTTAAATTATGCGCCTGGCCGTCAACAATCCCGGCGGTGGTCTCTTCACCGGTCAAATGGATGGTGGTTTTATCGCTGATATTACCGTTTGCGCCGCCTTCAATCACAATGGCAGATGCGCCTTTACCCCCGACGTTGAAGGTCGCTTCACCGGTTTGAACGACAGTGTTATTCCCGGTACCCAGCACACCTACAGAGTTATTACCGCTGAGTGTCAGTTTAAGATCAGAAGCCGTGCCGGTTATCGGATCGTTGCTGTTACCGGCAAATTTAGCGCCCTCAGCAATACGGAAGATAGTGGTATTGGCCTGGCCATTATCATTCATCTCCGTCTTACCAATATTGGCAACGGCATTGGCACCGTATAAGAAATAACCTATCTGGTCGGTGCTGTTAAACACAGGGCTGCTGTCGTTATTGATATTCGCGGTTGCACTGCCGCGAACGTGTACCCCAATGTCCCCGGTACCCTTTAGTGTAATACCGGAAGAGATATCAGCAACCGCCTGCTTGCCGGCGGAGCCTTCGACCCAAATGGCATAGTTACGTTCGTTGGTTCCGCCTTCACCATCCACCGTAATTTGACCGGACTGGCTGGTGGTGACTTTGGCATCTGTGCTGTCTGCACGGACATGAATACCGATATTATTCTTGCCGTTAACATCAATCTGGCCGTCATTACGGATAGTCTGACCGGCATTTGCACCGCTGTTATGCACCGACATCCCGTAATTTTGCAGCCCGGATGATTTACCGTTGACCGAGATAACACCGGAGTTGATGACATCCCCGGTCGCGCCAGCAACCAGTATGCCTGCTGCGTTACGTACACCGGTACCCAGGGTAATATTCCCTGCGTTAGTCACAGTCCCTGTACCGCGCGCATGGATACCGGCGCTGAGGTTGGAGCCGCCAGTTAATTCAACATCCTGGGCGAGGTTGGAACCATCACGGCCGAGATAAATCGTGGCGTCCGCGCTGTTCTTGAAGGTTGCATTATCGGCCACTTCAACACCGTAGGCTGTACCTTTCCCGAACGAGGCTCCGTCGGCGTTACCGTCCACCACATTGATCGTTTTGTTGTTAACCCCGACAGAATCCCCCGATAACTGCATCCCGATGGCCAGCGTAATTGGCTTTGTTACCGTGGTGTCGGTATCCCATGGGTTGGCCGCTGAGGCGGTGCCATAGTTACCCGTTGTGATAGCCTGGTTAATGATGCCATCGTTGGTAACGGTACTGGTTCCTTTGCCTTGCATACCGATAGCACCATAGCTATTCAGGGTCTGTCGCCCATCTTTATCAATGAACAAGCCGGAGTTAATGGTACCGGTGTTGGTTGCCGTGGCGTTTTCCGCCAGCATACCGATGGCCAGACTGTGACCTGTGGAAGTACGCAATGCGTTGAGAGAACCCTGGTTCGTAATGATGGCGCCTTCCGTGCCTTTCATCACGCCATTAATGCTACCGTCTACCGCCAGCACTGAATCTTTTGTCACTGTGCCGGTTGCGCCCGCGCCATGCGCATAAACGGCGTGCAGCTCGGTATTACCGATCGTGGCGTTATTGGTATGACTCTTCCCATCAGCCCAGACTTGATAATCCCAGTCAACCGAACCGGTTACCGTATCAGATTGCAAAACACTGCTAATCAGGTTTGCATACCAGTCTTCAACGTCTTTGAGGGACATGGTGGCGCGATTGGCATCCAGCATCAGTTGCAACTGGCTTACCTTTTGCCCCTGAGTATTCAGGACTGCGGCATCATTTTCACCCAGTAACCAGTCGTTAAAGTCGCCGAGTTCCTGGGTATTGGTGATGTCGAATTCCTGGGTGCCGGTTTTCACCGCATTACCGTCGCTATCGTATCCGTAGGTATCGATAGTCAACACTTTGCCGAACTGGTCCATTGTCTGAGAACCATTAAAGGTTTCGTTCGGGACGACAGGTGCGGCGCCAAAGGAGATGTAGTTGTCGGAAATCCAGTTAACCTGGCTACCTGTGCCGCTGGCTTCAAGCAAAGAGCTGTTTTTGGCAAGAAGCTTGATGGTATTTTCAGCATCGCGGGCATTCTTCTGATCGTTGCCAATGTTCAGATTGGCCGTTGAACCGTTGCTGGCCTGCGCAATGCCAAAGTTGTTATAGATTTTAGACAGGGTAGCGTCATAGGTGTTTAACGTTATGCCATCTAACGGGGTTTTGGTCAGATAGCGAACCAGCTCATCGGTGTTGTAGACCTGCATATCTGCCGGGGCTTGTATTGCAGGGTCAATGACGGTGATTTTGTCATCTTGCGCAGGCGTCGTCTTTGGCTGGTTGTAATAATACTTTGCCAGTTCTTCAACGGTTGTAATCGGGGTGGTAACGCCCCCAATGGTCGCCGTGAGGGTGATCTTTTTTTGCTGCAGCAGCTGCTCAATAGTCGCCGATTCGACAATACCGGTTTGGCCTTGCTCTATCTTCGGCAATGCGCCGGTGACGTTTAACACTGCACCGTTGGTAGTGTTCTGGTAGAGGAAACCATCATTGTGAACGTCGTCATTTGTACCAGGCTGAATGACAATATTATTATAATCGACAGAAATATCGTGATCGCCGGTGACATCCGCCGCCATGAGGGGGGACGTGCTCATTAAGGCGGCAGCCGCTAATACGGCAACAGTTTTACGTGAACTGCTTTTTTTCTTACCTCTGGTTAATTCAGAGACGACAACCCAGATGCCGAGTGCCGCGTTCCAAATAATGCTGTAAACCTTATTCATATATAACCCTCGTTTACATTCCTGTTATGTATGTGTTAATACGTTGAGTTGTTGGCTATGGTTGGCACGCGGATGTGCTACCCGGTATGTCGATTTTCGAAAATAGAGATCCCTTCCGGGCTATGCGGAATTAAAAAAACGAGCCGAAAGAAAACCTGTTAATAATTAACCGTGATTACTATCCTTAAATAAGTCAGTTACGGCTGGCTATAGTGAGAAATGGTGTACTTGAGCCGGGTATTACTTTTACCCAGCTTTCTGGCAATGTTGCTTTTGTACGCCCCGATTGTTTTTTCACTTTTTTTCGATACTCCGGCGATTTGTGTCAGTGACCACCCCCGGGCTAACATCATCATCACGTTGAATTCATTGGCCGTTATTTTTGTTTGTAGTTCTTTGATATTGCGTGGCTTTTTGTTTTTTGTGATACAAGTGATTGTTTGCAATAGCTGATCAAGGCTGGTGTCCTGATCCAGGAACTGCAGGGCCATTCCGCAAACAGTTTGAAAAATAGAAAAAGTGGTTTCATCGGCTAAAACGATGACCGTTGTGGATGGTCTTAAAGCCATGTTGCGGATAATCCTGGCATATTTTAAAAAATCTGATTTGTCAGGGTTAATAATGATGCAATCCGTTTCATGAGATAGCGTTTGGACGGCAGAAAGCGTCTGGGAGGAGTGGTACGCGATATCAATATATAATGATGAGCCACGTAGGATTTCTCGCATGCCTAGCCAGGGGTAAATTGAGTCACCCAAAAAAATAGCTTTAGACATACCGATCTCCTTGAAATTTTGGTGCAAGCAGTCGCCTCTTTTTTTATTTAAAAAAGAGTTTCTCGCGATGCATGAAATGTTAATTAATACTCGTATGCCCTAACTAATTCCAGTTACAGCAAGTCCGGGAGGTAAATTCCCAGGCGTACAGATACTATGTGGCTGAGGTGAACTAACGCAGCCAACGCATATGTAACTTGAAGTATGATGGGTATATTTTGCTCTTTGTTTTGAACGCATCCTTATTTATTCGGATATCAACAGGTATTATCTGTCTTTATTTAAATCATTAACTATTCTTAAAGTGGATATTACACTTTGTTAAAATTTAAGATAAATCGTTTATATCACCTCTGTGAAGAACATTGATAGATTTCGCTTATTGATCGGCGAGGTTTAGTGTCCACCGATTCGATAATGACAGGGGATTCCTATAGGTTTAGAAGGGGGATATTGTTAATTGCTATTAATTTCAAACGGATATGTGATTTTCTTAACAGGGAAGGAAATAACCAGGAGAATTCTTAATCAAAGGCCGGACAGGGAAGGCGGTCAATGTTCTTGAGAAGAAAATATTGTTTAATTTGAATTAATGGGCTGCAAATGAAAATAATTTAGATTTATATTCTTTATGTTTGTGGTTTTTTTGGGTATTTAATCTAAAATGAGCTTTTCGTGCTTAATCTAAAAATCAGTCTTGCAGCCGCTTTTTTGCCCGCTTTTTGTTCGCTCATTTTCTCAGCCAGCCAATAGCTCTTGCTCCACTTGTTGTACTTGCATTTCCAGCGTATTGCGGATTTCCGTCAGTGCCCGTTGCTGATCGGAGAAGTAGGCCTCTTTGTCGGTTACTGAAGTGGCAAGACGCCAGGCGTTTTCCGCTTCCAGATCGCGAATCTCTTTGAGCAGTGCATTAATTTGCTCCCTGAGCTGCTGAATCTTGCTACGTAAATGCTGCAGATCGTTTAACCGGTCACTTGCCATCATCGGTTCGAGTCCGGTTTGTAACTGGGTCAGCAAGGCCCTGACCGCGGCCAGATCGGCATTTTGTCGTGCCTGATTAAGCTGCACCATCATCTGATGGGCTTTCTCTTTCAGGTCATCCGCTACCACGTCAGGGTGGCAAAGACGACTGGCCTGACGCCACAGGCGTTTTAATTCATTACGTTCATCCGTTGAAAGCCGCTGGTCGCGGGTGTAACGGTGCTGAGCATCCTGCTGTTGCTCCTGATATTCATCATATTCATGGCTGGCTTCCTCCTGTGCCTGACGGGTTGCGCTGTCGTCCTGGCGAGAAAAGTCGTTTTCAAGTTCACGAATTTCCGCCAGCAGGGCGGTGATAAGCTCAGTCTGTTGCTGAATGCGCTGGCGAGTTTCCACGGATTCGCGGGAGTCCGAACTCAGATTTACCCAGTGCTGCTTGAGTTTCGCCAGTTGATCAACGGCCTGTGAAATATAGTGCTGGCAGGACTGATAATCTTTTTCCCGACGTTTTCGTTCTGCTTCCTGCCTCCGTTGCGCACTGGCAGCCAACTGCTTACGCAGTTCGAGAATCCGGCTCATCAACGGTCCGAGGCGAAGATGGTACAGGTCATTGAAATCATCGAGGATTTGAATACGCGTGTTGCGCTTATCAATCAGATCACGCAGTTGGGTTTCAAGCGCTTTCAGTTCGAGCTTACTGGCGGCAATGCCGGGGTCCTGCCACGTTGATACTGCGCGCTGGGATTGTAGCCAGTGCGTAATTTCACGCAGGGCATCGCCGAAACGTCGTTCTTCAATCGCCTGCACGATGGCGCCGGGAATGACTGGCAAAGGTTCATTTTTCAGATGCGCCAACTGCTGGAAAATAATCTCTTCATCTTCCAGTTCGATAGCGCTTTTGACGATCTCAAGTCGTTTAATGATCTTATTCATGACAGTCGTTGCCTGGCGTGGTTCAAAAAAGAGTGACTGAACCACGACAGCTTCACCCGTTTGAAAATGTTGGAAAAACAGTAAAGTGCATTCTGTGGCCTGCGATGCCTTTTCGTCCAGAATAATTCACTGTAATTATGAAAAAGCGGTACTACCGCGCACTTCTTCGCGTCTTTAAACCCTCGTTTCATCTTTTTTATTCACCGGTTAATTATTCTTGATCTGATAAAGATAATGCGTATAGTTCTCATTCTCTTTTGTCATTAACAATCTGCGTGAACACTGGTAAGGATCCCGACAATGAAAAAAACAACATCCGCTCTGGCATTGTTGACTGCCGTTGCATTAAGCGGCTGCACAGCTAACGCCACGCCAGCCAGTAACCCGGTGGCGCAGGAAAAAACAATCGCACCGGCAGCAACGGATATTCAGCAGCGCGCACTGGCCGACGGCCTGTATGAGATGGCGCTGAGCCCAGCGGGTGATGCGCTGTACGTTGCCAGTGCGGAAGGGTTCAAAGATGTACAGGGTGGGGTCGTTTACAAGCTGGATCCGCAAACGCTGAAGACCATCGGTCTGAGCCACACCGATCTGAAAAACTTTGGTATGGCTCTCTCGCCAGACGGTAAAACAGTGTATGTCACCAACTCCCTGGATGGAGGGGTAAGCGCGCTGAATACCGCAGACGGCAAAGTGAAGAATCGTGTGCTGTTCCCGGAACGTAACGCGCAAGGTTTCCCGTACGGCGCGCGGCAGGTACTGTTGCATAACGGTCTGCTCTATATCGGCGCCGTTGCCGATCCAGCGGTGATCTGGGTTGTTGATGCTGAAACGCTGAAACTAAAAACCCGGATTAAAAACACGGGTAAATGGATGACCGGGCTGCATTACTCAGAAATGACACAGCGTATTTATGCGGCAAATGGCGGTGGTGAAATTCTGGTTATCAACCCGCGTACTCAGCGCGTTGAAAAACGCTGGCAGCCGCTGGGCGATAAACCCGCATTGCTGCTGAATATGGCGGAAGACCCGCAAACAGGTCGTCTGTTTGTCACCGACAATTCCAAAGCGAAAACGACATTGGTGTTGGATATTCATACGGGCAAGCTGCTTAAACAACTGGATATCGGGGATTCGCTGGCGGTGAAATTCAATGCGAAGCGTAATGAAATCTATATTACCCAGCGTGATTCCGGGAAATTGCTTAGCCTGAATGCAACGGATTACAGCGTGAAAAAAAGCTGGGATCTCCTCCCCAATCCAAACAGCCTGTTGCTCTCTGCTGATAGCCAAACCCTGTTTGTCACAGTGAAACAGAAATTCAATAAAGACCACTCCACCTCCGCGCCAGATAACGTGGTGCGTATCGACTTGAATAAATAATAACAACACGTTTCCGGAGCGCTCTCCGGCAACGTCGTCAGACTTTGATCAGCAAGCTAAGACCGTAGCCGATGTTGTCGCCAATGATGCGAGCGTGCAGGCGGTACAAGGCTACGATAACGTCACCAACGAGAATTACTGGTCAGGTATTGATGATACCGGGACTTATCTGTTCTAGGGCGAGCCACGCACGCTGAAGGTTTCTGCCAGTTACGACTTCTGATTTTTTTCCTGGGCCTCGGTGCGTTGGGCAAGGATGCCCGGCGTATCCAAACGATTGCGCCTTGCGACAACCAGGTTGAAATGTTAAAAGAAGCCCCTTCAATAAAAACCACACAGGGGTAGGGCGTGAAAAACGCGTCAACTGCATCTGACACCAGCGTGTCTGATGCCGCGTCGACGAATGAACCGACGCTTCAGCGGGGGTTGCAAAACCGCCATATTCAGTTAATTGCGCTGGGCGGCGCAATTGGTACAGGCTTGTTTCTGGGAATCGGCCCGGCTATTCAGATGGCGGGACCTGCTGTATTACTCGGTTACGGTGTTGCCGGAATCATCGCTTTTCTGATTATGCGTCAGTTGGGCGAAATGGTGGTTGAAGAACCCGTTTCGGGATCGTTTGCCCACTTTGCCTATAAATACTGGGGGCCGTTCGCGGGTTTCTTGTCTGGCTGGAACTACTGGGTGATGTTTGTGCTGGTTGGTATGGCAGAACTCACCGCAGCCGGAATTTATATGCAGTACTGGCTGCCTGATGTCCCAACCTGGATTTGGGCCGCGGCTTTCTTCGTGATTATCAATGCGGTCAACCTGGTCAACGTGCGTCTGTATGGCGAAACGGAATTTTGGTTTGCGCTGATCAAAGTCCTGGCGATTATCGGCATGATTGGCTTTGGTATCTGGATGCTGTTTTCCGGCAACGGTGGCGAACATGCAAGCATCGATAACCTCTGGCGTTATAACGGCTTTTTTGCGACTGGCTGGAACGGACTGATCCTGTCGTTAGCGGTGATTATGTTCTCGTTTGGTGGTCTGGAGCTGATCGGGATTACTGCTGCCGAAGCGCAGGACCCACAAAAAAGCATCCCGAAAGCGGTAAACCAGGTGGTGTATCGTATTTTGCTGTTCTACATCGGTTCACTGGTGGTGCTGTTAGCGCTGTATCCGTGGGTGGAAGTCAAATCGAATAGTAGCCCGTTCGTAATGATTTTCCACAATCTTGACAGCAACGTGGTGGCATCTGCGCTGAACTTTGTCATTTTGGTGGCTTCGCTGTCGGTCTATAACAGCGGTGTTTACTCGAACAGCCGCATGCTGTTTGGCCTGTCGGTACAGGGAAATGCGCCGAAGTTCTTAACCCGTGTCAGCCGTCGTGGCGTACCGGTGAACTCATTGATTCTCTCCGGCGCGATTACGTCGCTGGTGGTGCTGATCAACTATGTGTTGCCGCAAAAAGCCTTCAGTCTGTTGATGGCGCTGGTGGTTGCGACGCTGCTATTGAACTGGATTATGATCTGTCTGGCGCACCTGCGTTTCCGGGCAGCAATGCGTCATAAGGGGCGTGATACTCAGTTTAAAGCGTTGCTGTATCCGGCGGGTAACTACCTGTGCATCGCCTTCCTCGGCATGATTCTGGTGCTGATGTGCACCATGGATGATATGCGCCTGTCCGCTATCCTGCTGCCCGTGTGGATCCTGTTCCTGTTCGTGGCATTCAAACTGCTGCGTTGCAAGTCCCGCTAATATCTAACCGATCTCATCCTGGTGATGAGATCGGTCCTTTCTTCATGCTACCGATTAACGCTGAAAAACGCCTGCCAGTGCGCGAATATCATTTCCGGTAGGGGATTGATGAATGCGTAAACCAAACTCTTCGACGACGGCAAAAATATGGTCGAAGATATCAGCCTGAATACTTTCATATTCCAGCCACACCACCGTATTGGTAAACGCATAAATTTCAATCGGTAAACCGTGGTCATCTGGTGCAAGCTGGCGCACCATTAATGTCATATCTTTGCGAATGCGCGGATGGTGGCGTAAATATTCGTTCAGATAAGCGCGGAAGGTGCCGATATTGGTCATCTGGCGATGGTTCAATACGGACTCCGGCGCATCTAATTGCTGGTTCCACTCGCTGATTTCCTGGTGACGCGTGGTTAAATAGGGTTTCAGCAGGTGCGCTTTATGCAATCGCTGGCGTTCATCTTCATCGAGAAAATGAATGCTGGTCGCATCGATGCTGATGCTGCGTTTAATGCGTCGACCACCGGAAGCTGACATCCCGCTCCAGTTTTTAAACGAGTCTGATACCAGCGACCAGGTGGGGATAGTGGTGATGGTGTTATCCCAGTTGCGGACTTTTACCGTGGTTAAGCCGATATCAATAACTGCGCCATCGGCACCATATTTCGGCATTTCCAGCCAGTCGCCCAGCTTGAGCATATCGTTGGCTGAAAGCTGAATACCGGCGACCAGTCCGAGGATCGGATCTTTAAATACCAGCATTAAGACGGCGGCCATCGCACCCAGACCGCTTATCAGGATGGCCGGTGACTGACCAATCAGCAGGGAAATCATCAGAATGCCGACGATAATCGCGCCGATTAACTTGATGCCCTGAAATATGCCTTTCAACGGCAGTTGTGATGCGGCGGGAAGTTTTTGCGACAGATTGAGAATAACGTCGAGCAGAGAAAATACTGACAGCAGGGCGTACATCATGATCCACAGCTGCGCGCAGGTGACTAATATTTCTGCGGCTTCGCTGCCTTTTTGTAGCCAGAGGGCTGCCTGTATATTGACAATGATACCTTGCAGCGTGAATGCCAGTCGGTGAAATAACTTGTTCTGCGTGATGATTTGTAGCCACAGGCGGGAGCTGGCGTTGGCGCGCTTTTCAAATGCGCGTAATACCACCCAGTGCAAAATAACGTGAACAATAATGGCGGTGATAAAAATAATGCCAAAAATCATCACCAGCGAGGTGGTGTGATTCATTTCAATGCCGAGGTCTTCTACCTGAGATATCAATTCCTGCATAATGTCTCCTTAATAAACAGCGGTCTATGATGACCGCTGTGTGGAGCTTATGCAAATGTGGGGATCAGACTTCTGTCAGCGTCGTTTCTTGCGGCAGACGTGATTTGGGTAGGGCAGCGTTGAAGTCTTCTACGCTGTGATGACCCACCGGGACTACAACAACGCTGGTGTACCCTTTTTCTTTCAGACCAAATTCTGCATCCATGATGGCCGCATCAAAGCCTTCAATCGGTACGGCATCCAGGCCCATCGCCGCAACACCCAGCAGGAAGTTACCGACGTTCAGGTACACCTGTTTCGCCATCCAGTGGTTGTCGTCTTTAAGTTCCTTGCGGTGCAGGTCGGCAAAGAATGTACGGCCTTTATGGTTGGCAGCTTTGGCTTCTGGCGTTGCGAAACGACCATCAATCTCTTCCTGATCCACCACGCGTTCCAGCCACGCATCGTCCATCGCCGTTTTGGCGCAGAACACCACGACGTGTGAAGCATCCAGCATTTTACGTTCGTTGAACACAAAGCTGCCAGCTGCGGATTTAGCCACCCGCGCTTTTCCTTCGTCAGTGCTGGCAACGATAAAGTGCCACGGCTGAGAGTTGGTACTGGACGGACTAAACTGCAGCAGTGTTTTTAATTTTTCTGCTTGCTCAGCGGTCAGTTTTTTATTCGGATCGAATGCCTTAGTGGAGTAACGTTTTAAGGCGACAGAAACAATATCCATAACTACTCCTGGTGGTTTTTCGTACCCTGCGGGTGCGTTTTGTTTCAGCAGGGTACAGGGTTAGCGGGAAAATGATAAGACCGAAAAATGCAAAAACACTTATCGACGCTAACGATAAATCAGCCAGGCCGCAGGCGTTTTTGATCCCGCTTCGGCAGGCCGTCTACCACCCGATGCCATGAGTCGTTCACCAGGTCAGTCAGTAATGACTCGTTAATATCATCGCCGGGGTAGACGGATATCCAGTGCTTTTTATTCATGTGATAGCCCGGTTCGATACTGCGGTAAATCTGCTGATTCAGCAGCGATTTTTGTGGGTCTGACTTCAAATTAACCAACGGACGACCGCGCTGCTCTGAGACAATCATAAAAATCTTACCGCCGACTTTGAAGACATCGTATTCCGGGCCGAACGGCCAGCATTGCTCGGTAAAAGGGAGTTCGAGTGCAATACGTTTAGCACAAGCATGCAGCGTTTGGCCGTTCATTATTTTTCCTCGCGGGTGAGTGCGCGCCACATGGCCTCAAACCCCATCGAAATGTAATCATTCGCGCGGGCAGGATCGCGGGCGGCGAATTCCATGGTTGTCTCGGCAAGTGAAAGAAAAAGCCCATCACCGAAGGCACGATATTCGTCAGACATAAATTCAGGGCGAACGGAACGATGACATAAATCGCGCAGTTCCGGGAACATATCGTCAGCCTGCTGTTCGGTTTCTTTGCTGATTTTCTCGCTGACGGCCAGTTGGCGGATAGTACGATGCCCACAAGTATGGTTCAGACCCCAACTGATATAGCTGTTCCAGATGTAGTGAGTCATGGTTTTGGCATCGGTCACTGAACGGTCCAGATTGGCCATCATCGACTGGCACATATCGTGCTTTAAATGGAGATAAAGCTCGTTGATCAGGTCATCTTTTGTCGCGAAATAGCGAAACAATGTTCCCTCTGCGACACCTGCATTCCGGGCAATAACGGCGGTAGAGGCCGCAATACCTGATTGTGCAAATGCTGCGGTTGCAGCTTCCAGTAATGCCTGTTTTTTGTCTTCACTCTTCGGACGAGCCACTACACTTTACCCTTAATTCTGTAAAAAACATGATTGAATCACGGCCTTTACCGCACCGCAACGGCGAATGTCAAAGATTGAAAATCATCTTGACGACGAACTTTCGATTTCTATAATGAGTGCTTACTCACTCATAATCAAGAGTCAGTCGCGCAATCCAGCGGAAAGGGGCGCGTTTAAGGTCAGGATATGAAGCGTCTCACAGTTTGTGTGGTTGTTATTATGCTCATTGCCGCTGCAGCAAGTTTACCGTTTGTATTCAATGCCGGATTTGGTCAGGTGCCGCAAGGAGCACAACTGAGTCAGGTTGAACAGTCGCCACACTATCGTGATGGACAGTTTCATAATCAGGTCCCGACCCCGGGCTATACCGGCAACAAAGGTATGTTGGCGGCCTGGTGGGAGTTTCTGGTCGCGAAACGAGAAAACGCGCGGCCTGCACAGCCGTTACCACTGGTTGCGACCGATCTCGCCAGTTTATCGCCACAGCAGGATACCCTTGTCTGGCTGGGGCATTCCTCGTGGTATTTGCAGTTGGCGGGCCAGCGTATTCTTATTGATCCGGTGTTTAGCCATTATGCCGCACCGTTTTCATTCCTGAATAAAGCCTTTGCCGGTGAGTATCCGTGGACCGCGCAGACGATGCCGGAAATCGATCTTCTTATTATCTCGCATGATCACTACGACCATCTGGATCTCGCCACCATCAAGGCTCTGATGCCGAAGATTAAGCGCGTGATTACACCGCTTGGCGTAGGTTCACACCTGCGTTACTGGGGAATGAACAGCGAGATCATTGAGGAACGTGACTGGAATCAATCCGTCAAAGTGACAGATTCACTGATCGTCCATGTACTGCCTGCCCGCCATTTTTCTGGCCGGGGGATTAAACGTAACCAAACGCTGTGGGCAAGTTTCATGTTTGAAACGCCGGAACAGAATGTTTACTACAGCGGAGACTCCGGTTACGGACCGCATTTTAAAGCGATTGGCGAACAGTTCGGCACGGTCGATGTGGCGATCATGGAAAATGGTCAATATGACCAGGACTGGAAGTTCATCCATATGATGCCAGAAGAGACCGCCCAGGCCGCGGCCGATCTCCGCGCGAAAGCGGTATTACCCGGACATGCGGGTCGCTTCGTTCTGGCGAAACACTCCTGGGATGATCCATACAAAAGACTGGCACTCGCCAGTCGCCGCCAACATTACCGATTGCTGACGCCGATGCTGGGTGAGCCGGTAGTACTGTCCGAACCGGACCAACAGTTTACGGCCTGGTGGCAGCAGGCAACGCAATGAACAGAGGGGAGAGCATGATGACGATTTCTGCTCAGGTAATTGATACGATTGTTGAATGGATTGATGATAATTTGAATCAACCCTTGCGCATTGATGATATTGCACGCCATGCGGGGTATTCAAAATGGCATCTGCAACGCCTTTTCCAGCAGTACAAAGGTGAGAGCCTCGGGCGTTATATCCGTGAACGTAAGCTATTATTAGCGGCACGCGATCTGCGCGATACCGACCAAAAAGTTTACGATATCTGCCTGAAGTATGGTTTCGATTCGCAGCAGACTTTCACGCGTATTTTTACCCGTACGTTTAGCCAGCCACCTGGGGCGTATCGTAAAGAAAATCACAGCCGTACACATTGACGGGATACGGGTTCTCGCGGGTCTATTCTGCCAGCGAGAACCAACGCCGCCAGATGAAACGCAGCACAAAATACTCAATCACCCCGAGAAGCAAGAACCACAGACAAAACAACAACGTATAAAACTGATTAAGATCCATTAAATGAAAGGTTGTGACAAACTTTTGCGCCAACGCCAGGCCAAGCGAAGGGGCGGGCAGCAGCAGGCAGGAAAGCAGAGCCAACAGCAGTATCCCGGCGGCGGTCATCAGTGATTCAAGCGGGTGTTTCATGGCATTGTTAAACTTGAGTTAAAAAGCCATTGTCCGGGATATCGTTGGTTAACGCAAACGTCGCGCTTAATGCCCCGCCCAGATCTCACAATGTTTTTTCACCAGCCCACTCAGCGAGCCACCGTTTGCCACAAAATCACGCATGTGCCGGACCTCATTGTGACCCTTTTTCACCTGCTGATGTAAGGTGTTTATGGCACTGGCAGCCCCCACTTTTTCCGCCGATGCTGCGACAGTGTCCAGTAAGCGTAGCGTGTTATCCGCCAGGTGATGGTGATCCCCGGTGTTCACGTCGGTGAGTATTCCTTCCATACCAAAACGACAGGCCTGAAAACGGTTGAATTTGTACAACAGATAATCATTTTCCTGATGCCTGAATGGCCGTTTAGTGAGTAACCAGTGGGCGGTAGCCTGAATAAGCCCGGCTATGTTGAGTGCGTGCTCAAGAGTCAGCGGGGTATCCATCACCCGCACTTCTACCGTTCCAAAGTGTGGGCTGGGGCGGATATCCCAGTGCAAATCCTTAATACTGTCAACGATGCTGGTCCATGCCAGTCGGCGAAATAAGCCCTCAAATTCCTGCCAGTTGCGCACCCACGGCATCGGGCCATTATCGGGAAATCCGGAGAAAATGTTCAGCCGCGCGCAGGCAAATCGCGTGTCTGCTTCCTGCATATAAGGTGAGGCGGCAGAGAGCGCAATAAAATGCGGAACAAAGCGCGACAGGCCATGCAGCAGGTAAATGGCGTCGTCACCGTTGGCGCAACCGATATGAACATGCTGACCGAAAACCGTTGCCTGCTGAATAAGGTAGCCGAAGTTCTCCAGGTTCCGCCGATAGCGTTCGTCATCACACACTTCCTGACGCTGCCATGTTTGAAACGGGTGCGTACCACCGCCGCAGATTTCGAGGTGATGCGCTGTGGCGGCGCGCAAAACAAGGTGCTGCATGGTGGAAAACTGTGCGGCAGCCTGGTCAATATCGCGACACACCCCGGTCGCCATTTCCAGCATACTTTCGGTGATATCGTGCTTCACCTCGCCGACAGTGAGTTCTGACTTCACGGCGTCAATCAACCTGGACGCGTCCTGACTCAGATCGTAGCCCGGAGGATTGATTACCTGCATTTCCAGTTCAATACCTAACGTGAAGGGGTCAGAGATATGAAAATCGGGAAGTGACATCGTGTTCCCCTGAGCGTTGATTTTTAATCAGTATAGAAGGGGCGGTGATTTTCGGTTCTGCGTTAAAAATTCCTGACCGGTACTTTGAAGGCGAAATGGCGGGTGCTATAACTTGGTTTTTGTTTGCATAACAGGGGTTGAACAGTGCCAGAGATAAATCGGTATGGGCAGACGGTGGGTGATGCCCTGCCGGACTGGAATGGCGCAACCGCGCTGCCACGGAGTGTGCTTATTGGTCAATATTGCTGTCTGGAGCCCCTGAATGCTGACCACCATGCTGCCGATTTGTTTGACGCCTACGCACAGGCACCTGATGAACGTGACTGGACCTGGCTTGCCAGCACGCGTCCTGCGTGCGTAGAGGAGGCCGTGCGTTGGGTGACGGACAAATCAACGGATGCCTCTTTGGTTCCCTATGCGGTGATTGATTTACAATCCGGGCGCGCCGTGGGGTTAGTCTCATTCATGGCGATCGACCTTGTAAATGGCTCGGTCGAGATAGGCCATGTGACCTGGTCGCCACGCATGAAGAATACGGTATTGGGTACAGAAACCGTCTGGCTGCTGCTGCGTCAGGCATTTGCGCTGGGCTATCGCCGCGTGGAGTGGAAATGCGATTCTCTGAACGTCGCATCCCGCCGTGCGGCGGAGCGTTTAGGGTTTATCCATGAAGGGCGCTTTCGCCAGAAGATGGTGCGTAAGGGTCGCAACCGCGATAGCGACTGGCTATCAATGATTGACGATGAGTGGCCACAGTGTGACGTTGTTTTACAGCGCTGGCTGGCCCCGGAAAACTTTGATGCGCAGGGGCGGCAGCATCGGTCACTGGCGGCGTGCAGAGCGATTTAAGTTAACGCCCGCAGTTTGAGATGTCTGCGGGCGAATTTCTGTTACCAGCAGATAAATCCACCATCTACCACCAGGTCGACGCCGGTACAAAATGAGGCTGCATCGCTGGCAAGAAATAACGCCGGGCCAGCCATTTCTTCCACCCTGGCCATTCGCTGAATGGGTGTCTGACTTTCAAATTCCCGCGTCTGATGAACCATCTCCGGACGGGTATTCATCGGCGTGGCGGTATAGCCAGGGCTGATTGAGTTCACGCGAATACCTTTCCCAATCCACTCCATCGCCAGGCTTTTCGAAAGATGTATCACGCCAGCTTTAGAACTGTTGTAGTGAGCCTGTTCCAGTCCCCGGTTGACAATGATTCCTGACATGGACGCGATGTTGATGATCGAACCGCCGCCGGATTCAATCATCAGTTCTGCCTCCGCTTTACAGGAGTTCCATACGCCAGTGAGATTGATGTCAATTACGCGTTGCCACTGCTCGCTTTCCATTTCCAGCGCAGGATTGGCGTTAGCAATACCGGCGGCGTTTACCGCGATATTCAGGTGTCCGAAGCGCTCTTTTGCCAGCGCAACTGCAGCGCGCAGGTCATTAAACTGCCGGACATCGCCCGAATAGAGAGCAGCCTGCCCGCCAATGGCTTCGATATTATTGACGGTTTCTTTTAGTCCGCCGTCTTCGCGCAAGTCAAAGCAAACTACGCGAGCACCCGCACTGGCGAGGGCATACGCGATAGTCTGACCGATGCCGCTGCCCGCGCCGGTCACGAAAGCGACGCGCCCTTCAAGGTTAAACAGTTGTTGAGCAAAATCTTTTGCGATCATAGTGATAACTCTCCCTGCAAATACCCTTGCGGGCGTTACGACATAATCAGGCCGCCATCGATATTGATGGTCTGTCCGGTGAGATAACGTGCATCGTCAGAGGCCAGGAAAGCGACCAGTCCGGCGACATCCTCAGGTTTACCCGCACGTTTCATGGGAATGCCTTCAACCCATTCCGCCATCAGTTCACCTTTGCCATAGCGTTTTTCCTCCGTGCTGAGGATCTCGCCCCATACTCGGTCGTTGTAATCCCACATTTCACTCTCAATAATGCCCGGGCAGAAGGCATTGACGGTGATATTCCACGGAGCCAGTTCATGTGCCAGACTTTGAGTGATACCGATCACGCCCATCTTGCTGGCGGCATAATGCGGAGTGTAGATAAACCCCTGGCGTCCCTGACCGGAGGACGTGTTAATCAGGCAGCCCTGGTTTTGTTTAACCATATATTTTGCGGCTTCCCGGCAGCAGAGCCACACTCCGGTAGTGTTTACGGCGAGGACTTTTTCGAAATCCGCTTTCGGCATGCGGTCGAAATAATCGATAGTGATGACACCTGCGTTCTGGATGGATACATCAATGGTGCCAAAGCGCGCGGCGGCCTGTTCATACAGTGATTGCACCTGCGCCTCATTGGTGACATCAACCTGCAAAGACAGAATGTCGGCCTGGTAACGATGACGCAGTTGTTCAGCCGTTTCGTGGACGCGCTCGGCGTTGGAGACCATCACCAGTTTCGCGCCATCGCGGGCGAAACGTTCAGCGATGCCCGCGCCAATCCCCCGGCAGGCGCCGGTGATGACAACAGTCTTACCCTGAAAATCACGTTGCATATTCTTATCTCCTGAATAAGCCGGGCAACACACGTCCGGCGGAATGATGCTGCTTAACTGGATACGGTATTGGCTGAAGGTGTCGCCGTCTGCTTTTCTTCATGGCGACGCATCAGAATGACCTTGTTCTGTAGCTTTTGCTGGAACTGATCGACGACTACGGCGGTGACAATAACCACGCCTTTAATCACCATTTGCCAGAAATCGCTGACACCCATCATCACCATGCCATCCGCCAGAAAGACGATGACGAAGGCACCGATAATGGATCCGGAGACGCGCCCGCGCCCCCCGGCAAGCGCGGTTCCGCCCAGCACAGTCGCGCCAATGGCATCCATCTCAAACATGTTGCCGGTCATCGGGTGTGCGGTTTGTAACTGGGAAGCCACAATCAGCCCGACAAAAGCGGCACACAGCCCGGAGAAGGCATAGACAAATATTTTCGCTTTTACGATAGGTACGCCAGCCAGGCGCGCAGCAGATTCGTTCCCCCCGATAGCGTAGATATAGCGACCGAGAGGGGTTTTGGTGGTGAGCCAGTAGCCCAGCAGTAAGAAGGCGATCATCAACCAGATAGGCAGATAAATCCCCAGTAGCGTGCCTGAACCCAGCGTGGCGAAACCGGTGTTACCCAGCGCTTCCATACCGTTGAGGTTGGGGTAGGTGCTACCGTCATTAAACAGCAAGGCTGACCCCCTGGCGACGTACATCATGCCGAGGGTACAGATAAAGGGGGCAACACCGAAGCGAGTGATTACCGCGCCGTTAACCAATCCAACAATGATGCCGAAGATGGCGACACAGAGAATCACTTCAGGCACGTTGAAAAAGAGAATATTGCCGCCCCAGATGGGCAGACCGTTAGTGAGCAATGCCCCTGCAACCATGCCGCAAATACCTGCCACTGCGCCGACGGAAAGATCGATACCGCCGGTCAGGATCACCAGCGTCATACCAATCGCCAGTAGTCCGGTGATCGCAACATGCTGGGTCATAATCAGCAGGTTAGATGTGGTCAGGAAATTCGGTACCATCACGCTGAAGAATGCGATCACCAGCAGCAGAGCGATAAACGTTCTGGCCTTCAGCAGGTACATATAAATCATATATTTCTGGTTCATGATGGATTCCAGCCTGATTAATCTTGAGGTGTAGAAGCCGCGATCAATTTCTCACGAGTGACCGCATGGCGAGGGACATCTGCGGTAATGCGGCCATCGGCCATCACCAGAATTCGGTCCGCCAGGGCCATCACTTCATCCAGTTCTGATGAGGAGAACATCACCGCCAGCCCTTGCTGAGCCATTTTGCCGATCAGGTGATATACGTCAGTTTTGGCACCGACATCGATGCCACGAGTAGGTTCATCAAGGAAGACCACCTGTGGCTGCGTCATTAATGCTTTGCCGAGGACAACCTTTTGTTGATTGCCTCCACTCAATGAGGTAATAGGCAGCTCGGGATCGCTGACTTTGATGGCTAGCTGCTGGATCATATTCTTCACGCTGGCCTGTTCTTTATGCGGGTTGAGCCATTTCCAGGCACGGCGAAATCCTTTCAGGCTGAAGTCAGACAGCGTCATGTTGGACTGAATTGACATCATCTGAATGACGCCTTCGCCCTGTCTGTCTTCTGGTACCAGCGCCAGCCCTTTTTTCAGTCGGGACTGAAAGTGGGCTTTATTAATGCATTCACCGTTGAGCTGAACATTCCCACTCTGGCAAGGCATCAATCCAACCAGGCCTTTGAACAGTTCTGTACGTCCTGCGCCCAGCAGACCGTAGATTCCAATCACTTCACCTTTACTTAAGCTAAATGTTACGTCATTGAGCTTATAGCCACCGCTGGGATGGAGTGCTGTGAGTCCCTGAACAGTAAGGATCGTGTCACTTTTTGGTGCGGGCTGATAATCGAAATGTTTTTTCTTATCGCCAACCATTTGTTCAATGATCCATGGAACGCTGGCATCGTTGACCGTTCTTTCACTGATAAATCGGCCATCGCGAAAGATAGTGATGTAGTCACCAATTTCCATCAGTTCTTCAAGACGATGAGATATGTAGATGATGGTAACGCCACGCCGCTTGAGCTGTTCAATCACATTGAACAACACCTTTACCTCAGACTGGCTGAGGGCTGACGTTGGTTCGTCCATAATTAGCACACGCGTATCTTTGGAAAGGGCACGGGCAATCTCAATCAGTTGCTGGTGGCCAATCCCGAGTTCATCCAGGGGCGTATACGGATCAACGTCCAGTTCAAGCCTTTCCAGTAAAGATTTAGCCAGTGCATACTGGTACTTTTCGTTAATTCTCCCTTTCTGAAAGAACTCATTAGCCATGAAGATGTTGTCCATGACGTTCATATTTGGGAAGAGATTTAATTCCTGGAAAATAATGCTAATGCCCTGTTTTTCAGCCTGATGAGTTGAATTCAGAAAAACGGGCTTGCCGTCCAGAAAGATTTGACCGGATGATGGGCTTTCAACACCAGCAAGCATTTTCATCATGGTGGATTTACCGGCACCATTTTCTCCGATCAGCACGTTTACTTTATTACGATATACCCGGTAATTAACGTTATCTAATGCTACTACCCCAGGGTAGATGCGTGACAGATCGCGGGTTTCGATAATAACGTCTGATTCGACTGGGTGGGGAACGATGATATCTTGCTGTTGCATTTTATTGTCCCCTCATCTTTTCTATTTTTGCTGGTGTAATATCCGGAAGCGTTTGCGGAATATCCCACGCAGAAAAAACACCATAGACTTGTGTTGATTCACCCGTTTTTAGTTGCGACGCTTGAATCATTTTTATCGCTTGTTCGTTAATGGCTCGACCATATTCACCAAATAATACCTGGTCGTTGAAGTCGCCATAGCTGGTGCCTTTATAAGCATCGCGTAATTGCGTGCCTCGCAGGGTTGGGCCAATTTGTACGATAATATTGCTGCCGCTTTTATCCGTGATAGTCATTTTCCCACTGCGGGACGTGGTATCAAGATGGCTAATTGGCCCCTCTACTTTCACGTAAAAGATACAGGGATTCTCTTCCTGGGAGCGGTAGCCAAGGTTTTTACAGGCGCTATCAATGTCTGGTTCGGTTTGCAACGCGGCCATTAATTCAGCAACCGGACGAGCCTGCCCAACAATTTGTGGGACAATTTTGCTTTGCCACGTTTGGTCTATATTCGCCATATTGGGGTTTGGTGGAGATTTGAGATCCGCCAGCTCTTGCTGCGAGACGATGCGACATCCTCCGACGGTCAATACGGCCAGCGCCAGCCAGACTTTTTTAGTCATAATATTCTCCTTTGCGCCTCGTGAGAGGCGCAATAACCCGAGATCAGGATTTGATATTGAAATCCTGGACTTTATCTGCGTTATCTTTAGTGATGAGAATGCCGCGGAACATGACGCGTTGTTTAGCTGGTTTTACGCCATTTTGCAGGTAGTTATCCAGATCCGCGACGCCCTGTGCAGCGATCGCCTGAGCCTGAAGCATCACCGTGGCTTGAAGTGTTCCTGCTTTTACCGCATCACGTTCGTCGTTGCTGCCATCAATGCCAACGACAATAACGTCGTTACGGTTGGCTGCTTTGAGCGCGGCGATGGCGCCAAGCGCAACAGGACCGTTGCCGCAGATGACACCTTTAACGTCCGGATGTGCCTGCAGAATGCTATCCATAATACGTTTACCGTCGATAAGCGTACCTTTGGCATCCTGTTTGGCGACGCTGGTCATGTCCGGGAACTGGTCAATAACCTGGTGGAAGGATTTAGAGCGAGTAACGCAGTTATTATCAGCCAGGTTACAGGTCAATTCGGCATATTTGCCTTTTTCGCCCATCTTCTCAACAAATACGTTGGCCACCTCAGAACCAGCCTGGAAGTTATTATGGGTGATTTGTACAAGCGCAACATCATCAACCGGAATTTCCCTGTTGATTAATATGACAGGAATCCCAGCTTTTTTTGCTTTTTCAATTGCCGCAACACTTGCGGTTGAGTCTGCATTATCCAATACAATACCCTGGACTTTTTTTCCGATGGCGGTATCGATTAATTCATTCTGTTTTTTAACATCTTCACTGTGCGAAAGAATCGTGGTTTTGTAACCTAACTGTTGTGCTTTTTCACTGGCACCTTTTGCCTCAGAGGCGTAATAAGGGTTATCCAGTGAGTTAACCATAATCATGATTGTCCCTTTATCTGCGGCATGGGCAGTAAAAGACAAAGCAGTCAGGGTTGCAGCAGTTAGCAGCGTTAAACGTAATTTCATGACAATGTTCTCTCTGTGTTGTTATTGTCGGGTACGGTGAAACAACGTAAAGCCTGAATTCTTTTATGGGCCGGAATTCTCCTTTTATTGTTGGTAAAAAATCGTCACGTATTTTCCCTGGTGAGGCGTCAGACGGACGAGGCCGGTTTCCATAATGTTCTGTCTACCGCATGGCGCCATTCTTGCCATCTTTTTTGCAGACGATGATGACGCGTCATGTCGGGTTGAAATGTGCTGTGTACGGTTAAAAAGGCTTTTAAATCAGTGAGCGAACCGGGGTGAAGTGCTTTACGCGCCAGTAATGCAGCGCCAATGGCCGAAAGTTCCGGTACATCGCTGCGCATCACCGGGCAACCCAATAGGTCTGCCTGATATTGCATTAGCCAGTCATTCCTGGTCGGTCCGCCATCAACCATCAATGCTGACAGGCTAAAATCATTATGCTGTTGCATAGTGACCACGACGTCGGCGATTTGATAAGTCATCGACTCGAGCGCGGCGCGAATTAAATGCGCCCGCTTTACACCCCGACTGAGTCCGCAGATAACGCCACGGGCGCTGTCATTCCACCAGGGCGCGCCTAGCCCGGTGAGGGCAGGGACAAAATACACGCCGAGCGTTGATTCGACAGATTCAGGAAGGGTATTCAGCTCGTGAGTGAGTTCGGCGTCAGGCAGCTCGCTGAGCCCGGTGCTTTCTGCCATCCACGCTACCGCATCGCCGGTGTGTGGAATATTTCCTTCAAGACCGTAAATGATGCTGTCGCCATCGTGCCAGGCGATAGTGGTCGCCAGCGCACCAATATCACTCTGCGCGGATTTCACCGGTGCCATTACAGAAGAGCCTGTGCCGTACGTGGCCTTAACGCATCCCATCTCGCCGAGAGCATGGCCGAACAAAGCGGCGTGTGAGTCACCGACCATCGACATCACCGGAATGCCGTCCGGGATCCCATTCAGTCCACGGGTGTGACCAAATAACCCGCTCGATGGTTTGATTTCCGGCAATGCGGCGCGAGGAATGTGGAACAATGACAGCATGGTGTCATCCCATTGCCCGGTGTGCAGATTGAGTAACTGTGTGCGTGCGGCATTGGAATAGTCGCAGGAGAACGCTTCGCCGCCGGTTAAGTTCCACAGCAGCCAGCTATCGATTGTTCCAAGACAGATCAGTCCCTGTTCCGCGAGCTGTGGGCCATCAGTCACCGATTCCAGCAGCCAGCGCATTTTAGATGCTGAGAACAGTGGGGCTATCGGCAGGCCAGTCGTTGTTTTAATCAACTGCTCTTTATTGTCCTGGCGTAATGCCTCGCAGTAACCTGCGCTGCGGGTACATTGCCAGGTGATAGCGGAATTCAGCGGTTTACCTGTATGACGATACCAGCCAATCGCGGTTTCTCGCTGATTACTGATAGCCAGTGCTGCCACATTTTCTGCCCCAGCGTGATTAACCGCTTTGGCGATGACGTTAATGGAGGCGTCAATCAACATCTCACCGGATTGTTCAACCCAACCTTCACGTGGCGTTTGAATCGCCAGCGGCTGAGAAAACTTGGCCACGACGTTGCCCTGTGCATCAAGCACGACCGCCTTCGCGTTGGTCGTACCTTCATCCAGCGCAATAATGAACTCTTTCTTCGCTGCACACATAGATTATCTCCTGAGCCACGTAGCGTTCCGGTTTAGAGGGTAGAGTACCCTTAACTGTCGTTTCATTACTTCATCATGCCTGGCCGCGACGTTGTGTTTTTTATTGCTGAATATATATTCGATGTTGATTATTTATTTAATACCTTAGCCAGATTATTTCCGTCGGGCTACAGGAAAAATCATCAATTGTGCTGAGAATCACACTTACACAGACAGGGGAAGAGCAGGGAGAATAAAAAAATAACTGGAGATGAATCCTTTCAGTTCATTGAAATATAATGGTTTTATGGTAAGCCTTTGCCGTAAATATCATTTATGCAAAGGCTAAAAGAGGTATCAGAATCAGGCTGTAACCAGCATTCGGGCGGTGGGGTAGTCGGTGATCAGTACGTCGATATAGCCGCCATTTAATGCACCCTTAATCGCGGCAACTTTATCCGTTCCCCCCGCCAGTGCCACTACATTCGGACATTTTTTCACTTTGTCGAGAGCCATACCGATAACCGGATCTTCATCATCCGTTAATACCGGTTGACCATTTTTGTCATAGTAGTGCAGACAAATATCGCCAACGGCACCGCGATCGGCCAGGACTTGCAGCATATCTTCGTGATAGTAGTTACCTGAGGTTTTCAGTAACTGAGAAGGTTCCAGAATACCGACACCAACAATAGCAATATCGACATTATCGAAGCGAGAAATGACGTCAGCGACGTCTTTACTGGCGATGAGGCGATTTTTCTCTTCGACCGAGCCTTCGATGCTTTGTGATGGAAGCAACCAGGCTTCACAGTTCAAATGTTGAGCAAGTGTCTGTGTCAGAATGGTCGCCTGTACGTTACCGTTAGGTCCTACACCCCCCAGTAGTTGAATAACGCCGCCTGCTTTAAGATTTTGGGTGTGGACTTCATCAACCATGGCGCGAATTGTTGAACTCCATGAAGATACCCCGACCAGATCTTTGGGCCGCAAGCGTGTTTCCAGATAGTGTGCGGCGGCAGAGCCGATGGCCCGCTTGATGGTGTAATCACTGGCATCCTCTTCCGTATCCACCACAATTGCCTGCTTAAGCCCGTAGCGTTCCTCGATGCCTTTCTCAAGATTCAGGAAGATATTTGAGGGCTGGACGACGCTGATTTTTACCACGCCTTCTTTTTGGCAGCGGGTGATGGCTCTGGATATAAACGACTGAGAAAGCGAGAGAAGCTGAGCAATATCGGATTGTTTGCGTCCCTCAAGGTAGTAAAGGGTTGCGATTTTAACCAATAGCCGTTGTTCATCCTGCTTAGCCATATATTTCCCCGAAAATCATTTACGTACAGCCATTATCTTAGAGTGTTTTATCATACGCGAAAAATGACGACAGTTAAGTGTGATAAAGCTCTAACTTTAACCAATACTCAAAAACAGCTATGGACAAAAATAGAAAACGGGCCGCATAATTGAATAAAGAGTCATGTGTGAATATATATTCATGATGGCTTCAGATCAACTGAAGATTACCCGGCATCAGTTTGCATGCGGTAAGGAGGCAGAATGTTCCTGAGTATGACGCAGCGCGCAAGCCTTGTGATGCAACGCCTGGGGATTTCTGGTTTTTTTAGTCCCTGATGGAATAAATATTCCGTATTGAAAATAAATTCAGAGGTATTAAATGAATCCCTACAACTATGATGTCCAGACACTTGAGCGCAAAGCGCGGGCTGTGCGCCGCCACATCGTTAGACTGAATGCTAACAGCCCTGCAGGGGGGCATACTGGCGCAGACCTTTCCCAGGTCGAACTGCTGACTGCGCTCTACTTCCGAATGCTTAATGTTGCTCCGGATCGTATCAATGATGATGAGCGCGATGTTTATATCCAGTCTAAGGGGCATGCAGTAGGGTGTTACTACTGCGTCCTGGCAGAGGCGGGTTATTTCCCCATCGACTGGCTGGAAACGTATCAACATGCCAATTCCCATCTCCCCGGACACCCCGTTCGTCAGAAAACCCCGGGCATTGAACTGAATACTGGCGCATTAGGCCATGGTTTACCTGTTGCGGTCGGGCTGGCACTGGCGGCTAAGAAGAGCAACAGCGCCCGCCGCATCTTTTTAATTACCGGTGACGGTGAACTGGCTGAAGGCAGTAACTGGGAGGCGGCGCTGGCTGCGGCGCATTATGGTCTCGACAACCTGGTCATTATTAATGATAAAAACAACCTCCAGTTAGCCGGGCCGACGCGCGAAATCATGAACACCGATCCGCTCGCCGCAAAATGGCAGGCATTTGGTATGCAGGTGACTGAATGCCTGGGGAATGATATGGCGTCGGTTGTTGCCGCGCTGGAAGGACTGAAGCAGGAAGGTAAACCCAATGTCATTATTGCTAATACCACGAAAGGCGCTGGTATCTCCTTTATTCAGGGGCGCCCCGAATGGCACCACCGCGTACCGAAAGGTGAAGAAATTGAACTGGCACTGGAGGAACTGAGAGATGAGTAATGCAGAACACCTTGCAAACGTTATGGTTCAGGCATTTATTGATGCAGTAGAACGTGGTGTCGATCTGGTGCCGGTCGTGGCGGACTCTACATCAACCGCAAAAATTGCCCCCTTCATCAAACAGTTCCCGGGGCGTTTGGTAAATGTAGGTATTGCTGAGCAAAGCATGGTTGGAACGGCCGCTGGTTTGGCCCTCGGCGGCAAGGTGGCTGTCACTTGTAATGCCGCACCATTCCTGATCTCACGAGCCAATGAGCAAATTAAGGTCGACGTTTGTTACAACAATACCAATGTGAAGTTATTTGGTCTTAACGCGGGCGCCAGCTATGGTCCGCTGGCGAGTACTCACCACGCGATTGATGATATCGCGATTATGCGCGGCTTCGGCAACATTCAGATTTTTGCCCCATCTTCGCCGCGTGAATGTCGGCAGATTATCGACTATGCGCTGGGCTACCAGGGGCCGGTCTATATCCGCATGGACGGGAAGGCGTTGCCGGAGTGTCATGATGAAAATTATCGCTTTATCCCTGGTGCAATCGTGACCTTACGTGAAGGCGAAGATATTGCGCTGGTGGCGACAGGCTCGACAGTGCATGAAATCGTTGATGCTGCCGCGCTGTTGGCTGATTCCGGTATTCAGGCGACGGTGGTCAGTGTCCCTTCAATTCGACCGTGTGATACGAAAGCACTTTTATCTGCATTACATGGCTGTAAAGCAGTCATCACCGTTGAAGAGCATAATGTTAATGGCGGACTGGGGAGTTTGGTGGCTGAAGTTTTGGCTGGAGCAGGTGCCGGCACGAGGCTGAAACGTTTGGGGATCCCTGATGGTGAGTATGCGGTGGCGGCCGATCGTGGCTGGATGCGTCAGCACCACGGTTTTGACGCACAGGCGATTGCAACACAGGCACGCGAAATGCTTTGAATGCTACTCTGTGGCCAGAGTCATAACGTGGCTATCTGAAAACCGCCACCGCACACGGTATGTCCGGGCGTGTGTCAGCAGGAGCAGTTGCTGTTTCTGAACACTGACAATTTGATATTGCAAAAACCCGGTGTTTGCCTGCTGTAAAGCTGGGGTCGCTTTGAAGGCGCTCTCTTTGGCGGAAAAAGCCAGTGTGAGCGCCTGCTCAAAGGGCAATCCACTCTCTACCATCCATGCTTTTTCTTCATCTGTCACTATGCTGCTTGCCAGTTCCGCTGCGACCTGCGGCGAAAAAATGGCTTCAATGTCCAGCCCGACGGGGTGGCGTGAGACAACCGCCAGCGCCGTGTTTTCGCAATGACTGATACTGCCAAACAGGCCTTGCGGCCACAGGGGGCGTCGCTGCTCGCCGATGCCGGGCACCGTTTTGCTGCCATATTCACGCAGGGCATGCACGGCGGCAATACGTCCTGCCAGGTGTTCTGCTTTACGTTTACGTGCGCCAGCGGTTAGCAGGGCATGGTGAGGGAGCCAGAGCAGATCGTGTTCGTGAAAGCTGTTGGGATCAAATTCGATGCTCTGCAGCGAATAGCCTGCGAAAGGGATTGATGTGTGTATTGTACGCATGATTTTGTATCGTTTCCCTCTCCCCACCGGGAGGAGAGGGAACAACGCTATCAGAAGTGTGTATTCACGCTCATGAACCACGTACGACCCGGTTCGTTATAGGTGTACGCACCAGCGCCCGCCATATAATTTCCGGTCACGATATCGCCAGTGGTCTGGGCATTACCTTCACGCCACAGACGTTTGTCAAAGACGTTATCCACACCGCCGGTCAGACTGACGTTTTTGGTCACATCCCAGGTCGCGCTCAGGCCGACGATGCTGTACGGACTCACTTCTTGTGCCGAGCTGCCGGTCACCGGTTTACCCTGATAATCGTATTTCTTCGGTTGCTGCTTGCCGTACCAGGTAAAGGTGGATTGCAGTGACAGATCTTCACGAGCCTGCCAGCTCAATGTGGAGTTCAGCGTGTACTCAGGAATAATCGACAGACGCTCGCCAGTCTCTTTATTCTTGCTTTGCAACATGTAGGTGATGTTGTTGGTCCAGGTAACGGTCTCGCTAACCGGTACGTTCAACGTTCCTTCCAGGCCTTCTACCACCGCTTTAGGAATGTTTTCCCACTGATAGATATCGGTGTAGGTTGTTGTGGTCTTGCCCGTTGTTGCGTTTTTCTTGCTGATAGAGGTTCTGTCAAACGGTACCGTACCCGCTTCAATCTTGTTACGGTAATCGTTGCGGAACCAGGTGACGCCAGCCAGCCAGCCGTCACGTTTGAACTCGAGACCAATCTCTTTGTTGATGCTGGTTTCTGCTTTCAGGTCATCGTTACCCATCATGTAGCAGCCAATACCGCTGGCAGAACCGGTGGCATAGCAGCCCTGGCCTTTACTGTACAGAATGTAATTTGGGTTGAGTTGGTACAGGCTTGGTGCTTTATAGGCGCGTGCGATGCCCATTTTCAGCGTAAAGTCGTCGCCCAAACCTTGAGACAGGTTTAATGACGGGCTCCAGTTGTCGCCTACAATGCTGTGGTGATCGAAACGCAGGCCCGGCGTCAGCATGGTGCTGTCGGTCAGCTCCATGTTGTTTTCGGCAAACAGGGAGAAGATCTCGGCTTTCGAATATGGGCTGCGATCGGTGCTGCTGTAGCCTGGAATATTACCGCCCATAAAGGTCTGCGAGTTAGACAGCATGTCCTTCATGCGCTGCTGGTTCCATTCAGTACCCAGCGTCAGGTTTTGATTGACCAGCAGATCCAACGGAATGCTGATCTCACTGTGCAGCATGACGTCATTCAGGTCGGCATCGACATATTTTTGGGAAGCCGTCGGGTCGAAGATCCCCTCGGTTCCACCGGCCAGACCTTCCGGCGTGCGAGAGTTACGCGTGTGTTCGTACTGCACCCAGTTGCTGGTGGTGACACCATTATCCCAGCCGCCGTTCCAGGTCAGCGAGTAATTCTGACGGTACAGACGGTTAGTTTCTTTACCGTAGTTATCTTTCACCAACTGGTTAGTGTTGGTATTTTGCGTGTCACCCGCGTACAGGTTGCCCTGGCGGCTATAACCCGCTTCCAGTTCCAGTGACTGCAGTGGGGCGAAATCCCAACGCACAATACCGTTGATGTCTTTGTTGATCACCCCTTCGCGACCGGCCGGTAAGGTATTGGAATACGTACCTGTACGTTCTGACTGATGGCCCTGGTTGATATCCCAGGCATCGGCCTGGGTTTTATCGAGGTTACCGTACAGACGGAAGCTGAAATCTCCGCCCATTGGACCATTCAGGCTAAAGTTGGTGCGTTTGGTTGAACCTTCGTCTTTGTGCTCCGGCGCGTTGAAATAGGTATCCCATGAACCGTGCCATTCACTGCTGCCTTTTTTGGTGATGATATTCACCACACCACCTGCCGCGCCGTTGCCGTAGCGTGCTGCTGCTGGGCCGCGCAGGACTTCAATGCGTTCAATCATTTCTGGTGGTACCCAGGCGGTATCACCGCGGGTATCACGCTCACCACGCCACCCCTGGCGCACAGAGTTGCGGCTGGTCACCGGCTTGCCGTCGATCAAAATCAGGGTGTTTTCTGGGCCCATACCGCGAATATCAATCTGCCGGTTGTTACCGCGCTGGCCACTGGTTGAGTTACCGGTCAGGTTCACACCTGGCATGGTACGGATGATTTCCGAGACGTCGCGAGCCGGAGGGTTCTTACGGATCTCATCTGCGGTGATGGTTGAAACGCCTGGTGCCTGCAGGTTCTGCTGAGCGGCGGTGACGACGATGGTGTCTTCATGAGAGACGGCGGCGCTATCGGTTTTATCTTCTGCCATTGCGGGCAGTGCTACCCCGTAAATCCCTAAATTGACCAATAAGGCCAGTGAATGAATCTTGTTGTTCATTGTATGTCCTGCTTTCTTTTAGCCACGAGTACCCGTGTGCCGTTTTGGGCACCAGGCCTGATGTCGCCCGCATCTGCGTAAACCCTCCGTTCCAGAAAAAGTACGCAGCGCCAGGTCGGTTTATAAGTGGTGAAAAACTGTGCGCGCTTCCCACAGCGCGTCAATACGCTATTGCAAATGCAAATAGTTATCAATAATATTATCAATATATTTCACGCAAATATATAAAATTTCACAATAAACATGGGGTTATGACGGTGACGGCGTTAATGATGGGAAGCGAGGCGTGGTGGCAGTCTAAAAATGGCCCGGAATGGGAGCGTGAAGACAACGGAGATTACCGCGTAACGTTCTGGTGGCGTGACCCACAGGGCACCGAAAAAGAGTCAGCCATTCGCCGGGTGTGGGTTTACATCACGGGCGTTACCGATCATCATCAAAATGCCGTACCCCAGTCGATGCAACGTATTGATGGAACGAATGTTTGGTGCTGGAGCATTTCCCTGAGCGCTAACTGGCGCGGCAGTTACTGTTTTATCCCCTCCGATCGAAACGATATTTTTGCCTCACTGGCACCGGGTGAAACGCCCGATCGTACTGTGCTACGTGAAGGCTGGCGGCAACTGCTGCCACAGGCTATTGCGGATCCTCTCAATACTCAAAGCTGGAAAGGGGGGCGGGGGCATGCGGTGTCCGCACTGGAGATGCCAGATGCTCCCGTACAGCCGGGATGGGATCGCCCTGAAAATCCTGACTCGCCCGCAGTATGCCTGCAATGGCACAGCGACCGGTTGGGTAATACGCGCCGGGTGTGGGTTTTTACCACCGGTGAAGCCAACCCGGAAGAACGTCCTCTGGCTATTCTGCTGGACGGACAGTTTTGGGCACACAGTATGCCGGTCTGGCCGGCACTCACCTCACTCACTCATCGTGGCCAGCTTCCACCCGCGGTATATCTCCTGATTGATGCCATTGACACGCCGCATCGCAGCCATGAGTTGCCGTGTAACCCTGATTTTTGGCTGGCCGTTCAGCAGGAATTATTGCCGTTGGTGAAGACCACGACGCCATTCAGCAACGACCCGCAGCGCACGGTAGTTGCCGGGCAAAGTTTTGGCGGTTTGTCTTCGCTGTATGCTGGACTGAACTGGCCAGATCGTTTTGGCTGCGTACTCAGTCAGTCCGGATCTTATTGGTGGCCGCATCGCGGTGGTCATCAGGATGGCGTGATTATTGAACAACTGAAGGCCGGAACGGTAGGCGTTCAGGGTCTACGTATTGTGCTGGAGGCCGGGACCCGCGAGCCGATTATTTTTCGTGCTAATCAGGCGCTATTCACCCAATTTCCCTCTGCACCACAGTCTATTTTCTGGCGTCAGGTTGAGGGTGGACATGATGCGCTTTGCTGGCGCGGCGGCTTAATGCAAGGGCTGATGACGCTCTGGCAACCGCTCACTGACACGCTTTAACCGGACGATGTTCCACGACAGGAGTTGAGTATGGAATTCAGTAACCCCTTCGATAACCCGCAGGGACAGTTTTACATTCTGCAAAACCCACAACGTCAATTCAGCCTCTGGCCTCAGCAGTGTTCACTTCCTGCTGGCTGGACGGTTGTGTGCGAACCGCAGTCGCAGGAACTCTGCCAGCAATGGCTGGATGCGAACTGGACCACGCTGATGCCAGCGAACTATGTCGATGTACAGGAGGCGCAATGACCCAGCGCTTACCCTTAGTTGCGGCCCAGCCAGGGATCTGGATGGCAGAAAAGCTCTCCACATTGCCCTCGGCGTGGAGCGTTGCACACTATGTCGAATTAACCGGTGAACTGAATGCACCACTGCTGGCAAAGGCGGTCGTGGCCGGTCTGGAACATGCAGATACCCTGCGGATGCAGTTCACTGAGGATAACGGTGAAATCTGGCAATGGGTTGATCCTACGCTCACCTTTGCTGAACCTGACATACTCGATTTGCGTGATGAATCCAGTCCGCACGAGGCGGCACGCGCGTTGATGCGGGCGGATCTGCAACAGGATCTTCGCGTTGACGGCGGTAAGCCGCTGGTCTTCCATCTGCTCATTCAGGTGGGAGATAAACGCTGGTACTGGTATCAGCGCTATCATCACTTACTGGTTGATGGCTTTAGTTTCCCGGCGATTACCCGCCAGATTGCTGCAATTTACACAGCGTGGCTGCGCGATGAATCCACGCCAGCCTCGCCATTTACGCCGTTTGCCGAGGTCGTGGAAGAGTATCAACAGTATCGTCAAAGCGATGCCTGGCAACGTGATAGCGCATTCTGGGCTGAACAACGCCAACAACTGCCGCCGCCGGCTTCATTGTCGAACAAACCGCTGCCGGGTCGCTCAGCCAGCGCGGATATTATTCGTATGAAGTTAACCGCGCCTGAAGGGTCATTTCGCCAGCTCGCGTCACGTATGCCAGATGTTCAGCGTGCGGATCTGGCACTGGCGCTGGTAGCATTATGGCTCGGTCGTTTATGTAGCCGAATGGACTATGCCGCCGGGTTTATCTTTATGCGCCGCATGGGATCAGCGGCGCTTACCGCTACCGGACCGGTGTTAAATGTCCTGCCCTTTGCTGTGAGACTTGATGCAGCAGAAAGTCTCCCTGCGCTTGCTCAACGGCTGGCTGGCCAGATGAAGAAAATGCGCCGACACCAGCGCTATGATGCCGAACAAATTGTCCGTGACAGCGGGCGTGCAGCCGGGGCTGAACCGTTGTTTGGCCCGGTGCTGAACGTGAAGATCTTTGACTATCAGTTGAATATTCCTGGCGTGCAGGCACAAACGCATACGCTGGCAACGGGGCCGGTTAACGATCTGGAGCTGGCGCTGTTCCCGGATGAAAATGGCGGGTTGAGCATTGAAATTCTGGCGAATAAGCAGCGATATGACGCCGCTACGTTGGCACAGCATGCTTCGCGTTTAACGGCGCTTATTGCACAATTTGCCGCAAATCCGGCGTTACGCTGCGGGGATGCGGAGATGCTGCTGGCGTCTGAGCATGAACAACTGGCGACAATTAACAATACGGCAGTGACGATCCCTTCCACCACATTAAGTGCACTGGTGGCTGGGCAAGCCAGCAAAACACCGGATGCGCCGGCGCTGGCCGATGCCCGCTATCAGTTTAGCTATCGCGAAATGCGTCAGCAGGTGGTGGCACTGGCAAAACTGCTGCTCGAACGCGGTGTGCGCCCGGGGGACAGCGTGGCGGTCGCCTTACCGCGCTCCGTTTTCCTGACGCTGGCGCTGCACGGTATCGTCGAAGCAGGGGCTGCCTGGTTACCGCTGGATACCGGATATCCGGACGATCGCCTGCGGATGATGCTGGAAGACGCTAAACCTACTTTGCTTATCACCACTGATGAACAATTGGCTCGTTTTAGCGATATCCCTGGGCTGGAAAGCCTGTGCTACACCGCGCCGCTACCAGCGCAGGATGACACACCATTAGCATTATCACGACCAAATCATACGGCCTATATCATCTTCACCTCAGGATCGACGGGCAGACCAAAAGGGGTGATGGTAGGGCAAACCGCCATCGTTAACCGCCTGCTGTGGATGCAGAATCACTATCCGCTGACCGCCGACGATGTGGTGGCGCAAAAAACGCCATGCAGTTTTGATGTTTCGGTCTGGGAGTTTTTCTGGCCGTTTATTGCCGGGGCAAAACTGGTAATGGCTGAACCAGAGGCACATCGTGACCCACTGGCGATGCAACAGTTCTTCGCGACGTTTGGGGTGACGACAACGCACTTTGTACCGTCGATGCTGGCGGCGTTTGTGACCTCACTGACACCAGAAACGGCGCAGAAAAGCTGCTCCACGTTGAAACAGGTGTTTTGTAGCGGTGAAGCGCTGCCGGCAGAGTTGTGCCGCGAATGGGAGCAACTGACCCACGCGCCGCTGCATAATTTGTATGGGCCAACCGAGGCGGCGGTAGATGTAAGCTGGTATCCAGCCTGGGGTGAGGAACTCACTGCCGTGACGGGCAACAGCGTACCCATCGGCTATCCGGTCTGGAATACCGGTTTGCGGATCCTCGATGCCATGATGCGTCCAGTGCCCATTGGTGTCGCCGGTGACCTGTACCTGACGGGGATCCAACTGGCGCAGGGATATCTCGGCCGACCCGATCTGACGGCGAGCCGTTTTATTGCCGATCCATTTAACCCTGGCGAACGGATGTACCGTACCGGAGACGTGGCGCGCTGGCTGGAAAATGGTGCGGTGGAATATCTTGGGCGCAGTGATGACCAGCTAAAAATCCGCGGGCAGCGTATTGAACTGGGCGAGATTGATCGGGTGATGCAGCAGTTGCCAGATGTTGAGCATGCTGTTGCCCATGCCTGCGTATTCAATCAGGCGGCAGCGACAGGCGGCGATGCTCGCCAGTTAGTGGGTTATCTGGTGTCACAATCGGGTTTACCGCTGGATATTCCGGCATTGCGCGAGAATCTGCGCGCAACCCTGCCTGCACATATGGTACCGGCCGTGCTGCTGCAACTGGCGGAGCTACCGCTCAGCGCCAACGGGAAGCTGGATCGTAAAGCGTTACCGATGCCACAACTGACGTCACGCCAGGAAGGGCGGGCACCGCGAGTAGGGACTGAAACCACGATTGCGCAGGCGTTCGCGACCTTGCTGGGTTGTGAGGTCAATGATGTTGAAGCGGATTTCTTTGCGCTTGGCGGGCATTCTCTGCTGGCGATGAAGCTGGCGGCACAATTGAGCCGCATTTTTGCGCGCCAGGTCACTCCTGGGCAGATTATGGTGGCCTCGACTGTCGAACAGCTCAGCGCATTGCTGGATAACAATGATGACGAGCAGTCGCAACGGCTGGGATTTGAAACACTGCTGCCGCTGCGCGAAAGCGATGGTCCTGTGCTGTTCTGCTTCCATCCGGCATCGGGTTTCGCCTGGCAGTTTAGCGTGTTGTCACGCTACCTTCCTCCACAGTGGTCGATTATGGGTATCCAGTCACCGCGACCGGATGGCCCGATGCAGACAGCAGAAAACCTGGATGCGGTGTGCGAACAGCACCTGGCAACGTTACTTCGTCAGCAACCTCATGGACCTTATTATCTGATAGGGTACTCATTGGGCGGTACGCTGGCGCAGGGCATTGCTGCCCGATTACACGCGCGCGGAGAAACGGTCGCGTTTCTCGGCCTGCTGGATACCTGGCCGCCGGAAACGCAAAATTGGTCGGAAAAAGAGGCCAATGGACTCGACCCGGAAGTGTTGGCGGAGATTGATCGTGAGCGTGAAGCGTTTCTGACTGCTCAGCAGGGTAATGCGTCCGACGCCTTGTTTAGCGCCATCGAAGGTAACTACGCCGATGCGGTTCGACTGCTGAGTACGGCACATAGCGTACCTTTTGCGGGACACGCGACGCTGTTTGTTGCTGAACGCACGTTACCGCCGGGAGTCAGCCCGGAACGCAGTTGGTCGCCGTGGATTTCCAGTCTGGATGTTTATCGCCAGGACTGCGCGCACGTTGATATCATTACGCCAATGGCGTTCGAGAAGATTGGGCCAGTCATGCGCGACTTGCTCAAAGACATCCAATAAATGGACTCGCCACCTCTGCGGAGGTGGCGCGATTTATCTGTTTGCTGTACGTCCCAGCGGGACCACTAACGGCGTTCCGGCAACCGGATCGTCGATAATCATACACCGCAGCCCATAGATTTTTTCAATGAGCTCTGCCGTGACAATCTCTTTCGGCGCACCCTCGGCAACGATCTTTCCATCACGAAGTGCAATCAGATGGGTGGCATAGCGACATGCCTGATTCAGGTCGTGCAGAACGGCGGCCAGCGTGTAACCTTTCTCCCGGTTTAGCTCACTCAGCAGCTCCAGCAGATCAATTTGATGGCTGATATCCAGCCAGGTGGTCGGTTCGTCGAGCAGCATAATCGACGTTTCTTGTGCCAGCACCATCGCTATCCACGCGCGTTGGCGTTGACCACCGGAAAGGGTATCCACGCTTTGCATCGCCAGGTGGGTGATCCCGGTGGCGTTCATGGCGTGCACGACCGCATCCTCATCTTCTTTACGCCAGCGGGTAAATAAAGGTTGATGTGGATAACGCCCACGAGCAACCAACTCCTGCACGGTAATATCGCCCGGCGTAGTGGCATTTTGCGCCAGCAGACCAATTTTGCGTGCGACCTCTTTACTGGGGTAATGTTGAATATGTTCACCATCAAGCCAGACTTTGCCGTGCGCGGGTGTCATCAGACGACTCAATGTCCGCAGCAGTGTGGACTTGCCACAACCGTTGGGTCCAATAATGGCAGTGAAGTGACCATCGGGGATCGAGACATTAAGGTTTTCCGCCACGGTAAATTTGCCATAACCCAGCGTTAACTGGTCGCCACGCAAACGGGCTACTGATTCGGTCATTTTTTGCGGGACTCCTGAATTAACAAGACGATAAGGTAAATACCGCCGAGGCTTACGGTGACAACGCCTACCGGAAGCTGATAAGGCATAAATAGCTGCTGAGCGCATAAATCGGCCATCAGCAGTAACAGGGCGCCGCACAGCGCCGACTGCGTTAATCCCCAACGTGCCGTGCCGCTAAGCCGACGCGCGATGTGTGGGGCAACCAGGGCAATAAACGAGATAGGGCCAGCCAGCGCAGTGGCTGCGGCGGTCAGAACCACCGCGACCAGCATCATCATCAGGCGCGAGCGTTCAACGCTGACACCGAGCGCACAGGCGCTGTCATCACCCATTTCCAGTAAACGCAGGCGGCGTACCAACAGCGCGGCGCACCCCAGCATCACGATAATCAGCGGCGCAGAAGGCCAGGTCTTTGCCCAGGTCAGACCGTTGAGCGATCCGGCGTTCCACAGCCCGGCGGTCAGTGCGGTTTCTAAGGACGCTTTCAGCAGCAGCCAGGTGTTGAAGGCCACCAGCATTGCGCGAATGCCGATCCCGATGATGATCAGTCGGAAGGTGTCGATGCCGTTGCGCCAGGCCAGCGCCCAGACCACCAGTGAAGTCAGGATCCCGCCGAGCATGGCCGCCAGCGCGATGGCGGTAAGATGCTGACCAAACAGCACCATTGCCACCAGTACGCCGCTCCAGGCACCGGTATTGAAACCCATCACGTCCGGGCTACCCAGCGGGTTGCGCATCAATGACTGGAATATCGCGCCGCTAACGCCCAGCGCCGCGCCAATCAGCAGCGCCATCAAAACGCGTGGTAAACGCCACTCGGTCACCACCAGCGTAATGTTACGCGGTGCATCGCCGAGCAGGGCGGCTATAATTTGCTGGGTCTCGAGCATAACTGCACCGCTGCGCAGGCTCCACAATCCAACGGCCAGGCAACTGACGACCAGTAGCAGACAACTGATAATCAGGCGACGGGAGAGATGCATCATGCGCCACCTCCGTGCTGTTTGCGGCGTACCAGGAAGATGAGAACCGGCGCACCGATAAACGCGCTGACTACAGAGACGCGCAGCTCGCCGGGCACAATCAGACGACCGATGATATCGGCAATCAGCAGCAGAGAAGGGGTGGCCAGCAGAGTGACGGGCAGCGACCAGCGATGATCTGCGCCCACCAGCCAGCGTGCCATATGCGGCATCATCAGGCCGATAAAGGCGATAGGGCCGACGATGGCGGTCGCACTTCCGCACAGTACGGTAATCACCAACAGGCCGATAAACTGGGTACGCGCCACTTTGCTGCCCAGCGCAGTGGCGGTATCGCTTCCCAGACTGAGGCTATTCAGAGCACGGCTAAGAAACAGCGCGACAGCACCGGCAATCAGGACCGGGATCAGCACGACTTTCAGCGTCTGCAGGCTGCGGATATCCAGTGAACCGGCTTGCCAGAAACGCAACTGGTCGTAGACATCCGGGTTGAGCAGGGCGATGCCGGTAGATAATCCTTCCAGAACAGCACCCAGCGCAACACCGGCCAATGTCAGGCGTACCGGGCTGAGCTGCCCACCGCCCTGACTACCGGTAAAGGCCACAATCAGTGAGGCTGCGAGAGCCCCGGAAAAAGCCATTAGCAGTTGTTCTTGCGGGGAGGAAAAGCCAAACAGCGATGCGCCTAAAACAATCGCGAAGCTGGCGCCGGAATTGACGCCAAGAATACCTGGATCGGCCAGCGGGTTACGGGTGAGCGTTTGCATCAGCGCGCCCGCCAGGCCCAGCGCCCCCCCTGCGAGGAGCCCTGCCAGCGTACGTGGAAGTCGCGCGTCCAGCACGATGGTGCAATCGGCGCTTTGACAACTGCCGGTGAGTGCATCAAATACCACGGAGGCGGGCAGCGACTTTGCGCCAATAACCAGACTTAATGCCGTAGTGAGAACAAGTAGTAACAACAGTCCGGGCACGGCGAAGGCGCGTGTCGCGGAAACAGAGCATGACATATCAACTTCCCTGATAATGATAGTAATTATCGTTATCGATCTTATTTGGATATGTTAGCATGTGCAGCCATTGAATGGATAATGAAAAAGTACCTGGTAAGGCTCTGTAATGAATCGACAATCCTGGCTGCTTAATCTCAGCCTGTTAAAGACCCATCCTGCATTTCGCGCTGTTTTTCTCGCCCGTTTTATTTCCATTGTCTCTCTGGGACTATTGGGGGTTGCGGTCCCGGTACAGATCCAGATGATGACCCAGTCGACCTGGCAGGTGGGTTTGTCGGTTACGCTGACCGGGAGCGCCATGTTTATTGGTCTGATGGTTGGCGGTGTACTGGCCGATCGCTATGAGCGCAAAAAGGTGATCCTGCTGGCCCGCGGAACCTGTGGTATCGGTTTTATTGGCCTGTGCCTGAACGCGCTGCTGCCCGAACCGTCGTTGCTGGCTATCTATGTTCTTGGCTTATGGGATGGCTTTTTTGCCTCGCTGGGTGTTACCGCACTGCTGGCAGCGACACCTGCGCTGGTCGGGCGTGAAAATCTGATGCAGGCCGGGGCGATTACCATGCTGACGGTGCGTCTGGGATCGGTCATTTCGCCAATGCTTGGTGGGGTGCTGCTGGCGACCGGGGGCGTGGCCTGGAACTACGGCCTGGCTGCGGCGGGTACATTCATTACCTTGCTCCCATTGCTGAGCCTTCCCGCGTTGCCGCCTCCGCCGCAGCCGCGCGAGAATCCGTTGACATCACTGGTGGCGGCGTTCCGTTTTCTGTTCGCCAGCCCGCTGATTGGCGGTATTGCACTGCTTGGCGGCCTGTTGACCATGGCGAGCGCCGTGCGCGTGCTGTATCCGGCACTGGCAATTAACTGGCAGATGTCGAGTGCGCAAATTGGCCTGCTGTATGCGGCCATTCCTCTTGGCGCGGCGGTGGGAGCTTTAACCAGCGGGCAACTGGCACACAGCGTGCGTCCAGGTCTGATTATGCTGGCATCAACCGTGGCCTCTTTCCTGGCTATCGGTCTGTTCGGCTTGATGCCGGTCTGGGCGCTGGGCGTTGTGTGTCTGGCGCTGTTCGGCTGGCTGAGCGCGGTCAGTTCTTTGTTGCAATACACCCTGTTACAGACGCAGACGCCGGAAGCGATGCTCGGGCGAATTAACGGTTTGTGGACCGCGCAGAACGTAACCGGTGATGCGATTGGCGCGGCGCTGTTAGGGGGGCTGGGGGTGATGATGACGCCTGCGGCCTCGGCAAGCGTCAGTGGGTTTGGGTTGGTGATTGTCGGTCTGTTGCTGCTGCTGTTGCTGAGCGAGCTTCGTCGTTTCCGACAGATACCCGTGAATGCCTGATAGCGTTGTGCTCTACGGTATGTAAGCCGGATAAGGTATTAGCCACATCCGGCGAAAGCCATTAAAAGAGCGCTGACAGACGTTGCAGCAGTAGCGTAGCGCTGTAGTAATCCAGACGGAAGGTTTCCGTGCCCAGCGCATAAACGCGTTTGTTTTGTACGGCAGGCAGATGCGCCAGCAGTGGATTAGCGTAAATCGCATCGGCATCTTTGCTGTCGCCTGCAAACAGGAACAGCGCTTCACCGTTCAGACCGGCCGCCAGATTCTCACCACCAAGCTGGATAATATCGTGACGTTTACCCTGGCTCTGGCTGGTATGTAGTCCGGCAGGTAGCGGTGCCAGCGTGAAACCGAGCTGTTCCATCAGCTTGCCTTGCGCGGACTCCGGCGTCCACAGGTTGGCGCTGTGCGCGGCTGCGGTATACACCAGCGCGCTGACCGGCTGAGGCGGCAGGGTGATACGTTGCTTTACCGCGAGCAGTTGCTTATCAAACTCAGCAATACGCGCCGCTGCCTGTTGCTCCTGTCCGGTGATTTCACCTAATTGTGTCAGCAGTGACTGCCAGCTTTTATCGTCGTAATTAATGATAAGCGTAGGGGCTATGGTGGACAGTTGATCGTACAGCGCAAGCGCGGAATCGCCCCCGGTGGCGCTGACCAGAATCAGGTCCGGCATTTGTGCGGCAACGGCTTCGGCGCTGGGTTCGCCAATATACAAACGGCTCAGTTTGCGTTCTTTGGCGACGTCGCTCCACTGGCGTAAAAAGCCCTGAGCGTCACCAATACGGTTATTCGGTGTTGTGGCACCGCTGGCGATGACCGGGGCATCAATCGCCAGCAGAGAACCGGTGAGGGTCACGCTGGTGGAGACAATGCGCAGTGGTTTATGTTCCAGCGTGTGCGTGCCGCGGCTGTCAGTAACCTGACGCGGCCAGTCGGCGGCATGGCTTAAAGAAATTCCTGAAATAACGAGTCCAACCAGTAACAGCGCAGTGCGGTAAAACGCGGAAAATCTCACAAATAAGCTTCCTGTTATCAATGTAGTTAATGCTTCTCATTTTCATTGTTACGCGTCAGGGATGCAAGCCTAAGTCGCACATTGTGTTACCACAAGAGTTGACATACCGACGCTTTGCTTTTAGGTTAGCGACCGAAAATATAAATGATAATCATTATTAAAGCCTTTATCATTTTATGGAGGATAATATGGACACGTCACTGGCCGAGGAAAAAACGCAGACTATGGCAACTCTCGCTCCCGACAGTTTTTTCTTTATGTCGCCGTATCGTAGTTTTACGACGTCAGGATGCTTTGCCCGCTATGCGGAACCGGCAATTGATGGTGATTCACCAGACAGCCCCTTCCAACAGAAAATGCACGCGCTGTTTGCGCAGGCCAAATCGCAGGGCATCACAAACCCCATTATGGTAGGGGCCATACCCTTTGATACCCGCCAGCCCTCATCGCTATTTATTCCTGAATCATGGCAAAGCTTTTCACGCACGGCAAAGCAGCAATCAGCGCGTTATTTTACTGCCCATCAGTCGCTGAATGTGGTTGAGCGTAAATCGATTCCTGAGCAGGATTTTTTCGAAGATATGGTCGCCAGAGCTGCGGCGCTGACGGCAACCCCGGAAGTCGACAAAGTGGTGCTGTCACGCCTGATTGATGTGACCGCCGACGCCAATATCGACAGTGGTGCACTGCTGGAGCGGCTGATCGCACAAAACCCGGCAAGCTACAACTTTCATGTACCCATCGAAGATGGCGGTGTACTGATCGGCGCCAGCCCGGAATTGCTGTTACGCAAAGAAGGCGACCATTTCAGTTCGCTGCCGCTGGCGGGATCTGCGCGTCGCCAACCGGACGATGTTCTGGACAGGGAGGCTGGGATCCGTCTGTTAGCTTCCGAAAAGGATCGCCATGAACACGAGCTGGTAACCCAGGCGATGAAAGCGGTTCTGCGCGATCGCAGCCGTGAACTGCAACTGCCTTCTTCTCCGCAGCTGGTTACTACGCCGACGCTCTGGCATCTCGGTACCCCGTTTGAAGGTAAAGCCAACGCGCAGGAAAACGCACTGACGCTGGCTTGTCTGCTGCACCCGACGCCTGCGCTGAGTGGCTTCCCACATCTGGTTGCTCAGAAACTGATTGCCGAACTGGAGCCGTTCGATCGCGAACTGTTTGGCGGCATTGTGGGCTGGTGTGATTCGCAGGGCAACGGCGAATGGGTGGTGACGATTCGCTGTGCGAAACTGCTGCGCAATCAGGTGCGTTTCTTTGCCGGCGCCGGCATTGTGCCAGCCTCGTCACCGATTGCGGAGTGGCGTGAAACGGGTGCCAAGCTTTCCACCATGTTGAATGTTTTTGGACTGCATTAATAGCCTGGTCTACCAGGCTATTCAGGCCTTATCGACAGGCTCTAAGGAGCAATAATGAGTATCCCTTTCACCCGTTGGCCGGAAGAGTTTGCCCGCCGCTACCGCGAAAAAGGCTACTGGCAGGATTTGCCGCTGACCGACATTCTGACCCGCCATGCCGATAGCGACCATACGGCGGTGATTGCCGGGGAACGCCATCTTAGCTACCGCCAGTTAAACCAGGCGACGGATAATCTTGCCTGTAGCCTGCGTCGCCAGGGGATCAAACCCGGCGAGACCGCACTGGTGCAATTAGGCAACGTAGCTGAACTGTATATCACTTTCTTTGCACTGCTCAAACTGGGTGTGGCCCCCGTATTGGCACTGTTTAGCCATCAGCGTAACGAACTCAACGCCTACGCAACGCAGATCAAACCGGTGTTAGTGATTGCCGATCGCCAGCATGCGTTATTTAGTGGCGACGACTTTCTGAATACCTTTGTTGCCGAACACAATTCAGTGCGCGTGGTTCAGTTGCTCAATGATGATGGCGAACACAATCTGCAAACGGCAATACGCCAACCTGCAACGGCGTTTATCGCTACACCATCACCGGCTGATGAAGTGGCTTACTTCCAGCTTTCCGGCGGCACGACCGGGACGCCAAAGCTGATTCCACGCACCCACAATGATTACTACTACAGCGTGCGCCGTAGTAACGAGATTTGCCATTTCACCGGTGAGACCCGCTATTTGTGCGCGATCCCGGCAGCGCACAACTACGCCATGAGTTCGCCTGGCGCGCTGGGCGTTTTCCTCGCAGGTGGAACGGTGGTGCTGGCGGCAGACCCGAGCGCGACGTTGTGCTTTCCGTTGATTGAACAGCATCAGGTAAACGTTACGGCGTTGGTACCGCCTGCGGTGAGTCTGTGGCTGCAGGCCATTCAGGAGTGGGGGAGTAACGCACAGCTGGCTTCGCTGAAACTGTTGCAAGTGGGGGGCGCGCGGCTTTCGGCTTCGCTTGCCGCTCGCATTCCGGCAGAGATTGGCTGCCAGTTGCAGCAGGTCTTCGGGATGGCGGAAGGGCTGGTGAACTATACCCGTCTGGATGACAGCCCGGAGCGCATTATCAATACCCAGGGGCGTCCGATGTGCCCTGACGATGAGGTCTGGGTGGCAGATGCAGACGGGAATCCTTTACCACAGGGCGAGACCGGACGCCTGATGACGCGTGGTCCGTACACCTTCCGGGGTTACTTCAATAGCCCTGAGCATAACGCCAGCGCGTTTGATGCTAACGGATTCTATTGCTCTGGTGATCTGATCGCCATCGATCGGGAGGGTTACATCACGGTGCAGGGACGTGAGAAAGATCAGATCAACCGTGGCGGAGAGAAGATCGCAGCAGAAGAGATTGAAAACCTGTTGTTGCGGCACCCAATGGTGATCCATGCCGCATTGGTCAGTATGGACGATGAGCTGATGGGCGAGAAAAGTTGCGCCTGCCTGGTGGTGAAAGAGCCGCTGCGTGCAGTACAGGTCCGTCGTTTTCTGCGCGAACAGGGCGTGGCGGAATTCAAATTGCCGGACCGTGTCGAGTGCGTTGAGTCATTGCCGCTGACCCCGGTCGGCAAAGTGGATAAAAAACAATTACGTCAGTGGCTGGCATCACGTTCACCGGCCTGAAGGAGAATAAGAAATGGCAATTCCTAAACTGCAGGCTTATGCGCTGCCAACGGCGCTTGATGTTCCGGCAAATAAAGTTGACTGGGCATTTGAACCAGAACGCGCCGCGCTGCTAATCCACGACATGCAGGACTATTTTATCGGCTTTTGGGGCGAGAACTGCCCAATGATGGAACAGGTAGTAGCTAACATCGCCGCGCTGCGTCAGTACTGTAAAGCACATAATATTCCGGTCTATTACACTGCGCAGCCGAAAGAACAAAGCGATGAAGACCGTGCTTTGTTGAACGATATGTGGGGGCCAGGCCTGACGCGCTCGCCTGAACAGCAAAAAATCGTCGATGCACTGGCACCGGACGAAGCGGATACCATTCTGGTTAAATGGCGTTACAGCGCGTTTCATCGTTCACCGCTGGAGCAGATGCTAAGAGACACTGGACGTAACCAGCTGATCATCACCGGCGTGTATGCGCATATTGGCTGCATGACCACCGCGACTGATGCCTTCATGCGTGATATTAAGCCGTTTATGGTCGCTGATGCGTTGGCAGATTTTAGTCGTGATGAACACCTGATGTCGCTGAAATACGTGGCGGGGCGTTCCGGCCGCGTGGTGATGACGCAGGAGTTACTGCCGACGCCTGTTCCGGACAGTAAAGATGCGCTGCGCAGCGTGATTCTGCCGCTGCTCGATGAGTCTGAAGAGCCAATGGATGACGAAAATTTGATCGATTACGGTCTGGACTCTGTACGTATGATGGCGCTGGCGGCCCGTTGGCGGAAAGTGCATGGCGATATTGATTTCGTGATGCTGGCGAAGAACCCGACGATTGACGCCTGGTGGAAACTGCTTTCCCGTGAGGTGAAGTAATGACCGGTTTTGATTTTACCGGTAAAACTGTCTGGGTTACTGGGGCGGGAAAAGGGATTGGTTACACCACGGCACTGGCGTTTGTTGATGCCGGGGCGAAGGTCACCGGATTCGATCGCGAGTTTACTCAGCAGGTGTATCCGTTTACCACAGAAGTGCTGAACGTGGCGGACGGCGGGCAGGTGGCTGAGGTATGTCAACGCGTGTTGTCGCAGAGCGAGAGGTTAGACGTACTCGTCAATGCAGCCGGGATCCTGCGCATGGGGGCTACCGATGCGTTAAGTGCTGTGGAGTGGCAGCAGACGTTTGCCGTCAACGTTGGCGGGGCGTTCAACTTGTTTCAGCAGACCATGGCGCAGTTTCGTCGTCAGCAGGGGGGGGCGATTGTCACTGTCGCATCCGATGCTGCGCACACGCCGCGAATCGGTATGAGTGCATATGGGGCATCAAAAGCCGCACTGAAAAGTCTTGCACTGACTGTCGGGCTGGAGCTGGCGGGTAGCGGAGTACGCTGTAATGTGGTTTCTCCGGGATCGACCGACACTGACATGCAGCGTACGCTGTGGGTGAGTGATGACGCGGAACAGCAGCGTATTCGTGGGTTTGGCGAGCAGTATAAGCTTGGTATACCGCTGGGGAAAATCGCGCGTCCACAGGAAATTGCCAACACCATCTTATTCCTTGCCTCCGATCTGGCCAGCCATATTACGTTGCAGGACATTGTGGTCGATGGCGGTTCGACACTGGGGGCATGACGGTGATCTGGAAACGACATTTAACGCTTGATGAACTGAATGCCACCAGCCAGAACACGCTGGTGGCGCATTTAGACATTGTCTATACCCGACTGGGGGACGATGTGCTGGAAGCCGAAATGCCGGTGGATAGCCGCACGCATCAGCCGTTTGGTCTGCTGCACGGTGGGGCGTCAGCGGCGCTGGCAGAAACGTTGGGTTCAATGGCGGGTTACCTGATGACTCGCGACGGGCAGTGCGTGGTGGGAACCGAGTTGAACGCCACACATCACCGCGCGGTATCGCAGGGGAAAGTGCGCGGCGTGTGCCAGCCGTTACATCTCGGGCGACAGAATCAAAGCTGGGAGATAGTCATCTTTGATGAACAGGGGCGGCGTTGCTGCACCTGCCGTTTAGGTACGGCGGTGATGGGGTGAAGTCACCTGCAAAGTAAAATGAAATTGCAGGGTTAACAGGTAAATGAAGTGATCTGGTTAACAATGCAATGTAAATACTCAGTGATACTTCGGGTTTGTATAGTTGTCAGGTTGTTAAATCCAGAAAAGATGTTATAGAAACAAAATGTAACATCTCTCTGGATCAGACAACGGATAACAACTATGAACAAATCAGGGAAGTACCTCGTCTGGACATTGCTCTCTGTGATGGGAGCATTTGCCCTCGGCTATATTGCGTTAAACCGTGGTGAACAGATCAACGCGTTGTGGATAGTCGTCGCGTCGGTTTGTGTCTACCTTATCGCTTACCGTTTCTATGGCCTGTACATCGCGAAAAATGTGCTGGCGCTTGACCCGACGCGTATGACGCCAGCCGTGCGCCATAACGACGGGCTCGATTACGTTCCTACCGATAAAAAAGTACTGTTTGGCCATCATTTCGCGGCAATTGCCGGGGCTGGCCCATTAGTGGGGCCGGTACTGGCGGCGCAAATGGGCTATCTGCCAGGGATGATCTGGTTGCTTGCCGGGGTGGTACTGGCTGGCGCGGTGCAGGATTTTATGGTGCTGTTTGTTTCTACCCGTCGCGATGGACGTTCCCTTGGCGAACTGGTGAAAGAAGAGATGGGCCCTACCGCCGGTGTGATTGCGCTGGTGGCCTGTTTTATGATCATGGTGATTATCCTTGCCGTGTTGGCAATGATCGTCGTGAAAGCACTGACGCACAGCCCGTGGGGAACCTACACCGTCGCATTCACCATCCCGCTGGCGATCTTTATGGGGGTTTACCTGCGCTATCTGCGTCCGGGGCGTATTGGCGAAGTGTCAGTCATCGGTCTGGTATTCCTGGTTTTTGCCATTATTTCCGGCGGCTGGGTTGCGGAAAGCCCGACCTGGGCACCGTATTTTGACTTTACCGGTGTACAGTTGACGTGGATGCTGGTGGGCTACGGTTTCGTGGCTGCCGTGTTGCCGGTATGGCTGCTGCTGGCACCGCGAGATTACCTCTCGACCTTCCTGAAGATTGGTACCATTGTTGGTCTGGCGGTGGGTATTCTGATCATGCGTCCAACGCTGACGATGCCTGCGTTGACCAAATTCGTTGACGGTACCGGTCCGGTATGGACGGGTAACCTGTTCCCATTCCTGTTTATTACCATTGCCTGTGGTGCCGTATCTGGCTTCCACGCGCTGATCTCTTCCGGCACCACACCGAAGATGTTGGCGAATGAAGGGCAGGCCTGTTTTATTGGCTACGGCGGGATGCTGATGGAGTCCTTTGTCGCCATTATGGCACTGGTCTCCGCATGTATCATCGATCCGGGTGTGTATTTTGCGATGAACAGCCCGATGGCGGTGCTGGCCCCTGCGGGTACGGTGGATGTGGTCGCTTCTGCGGCGCAGGTCGTTAGCAGTTGGGGCTTTGCGATTACCCCGGACACCTTGCACCAAATTGCCAATGAAGTGGGTGAGCAATCCATTATTTCCCGCGCAGGCGGAGCGCCCACGCTGGCCGTTGGGATGGCTTACATTCTGCACGGTGCGCTGGGCGGCATGATGGATGTGGCGTTCTGGTATCACTTCGCCATTCTGTTTGAAGCCCTGTTCATCCTGACGGCGGTTGATGCGGGCACCCGTGCCGCGCGCTTTATGCTGCAGGATCTGCTGGGCGTCGTCTCACCGGGGCTGAAACGGACCGACTCGCTACCGGCGAACCTGCTGGCAACCGCGTTGTGCGTACTGGCCTGGGGTTACTTCCTGCACCAGGGCGTGGTGGATCCGTTAGGCGGTATTAACACCCTGTGGCCGCTGTTCGGTATCGCGAACCAGATGCTGGCCGGTATGGCATTGATGCTGTGTGCGGTCGTATTGTTCAAGATGAAACGTCAGCGCTACGCATGGGTAGCGCTGGTGCCAACGGCCTGGCTGCTGATTTGTACGCTGACTGCGGGCTGGCAGAAAGCGTTTAGCCCGGATGCGAAAATCGGCTTCCTGGCTATCGCTAACAAGTTCCAGGCGATGATCGACAGCGGTAACATTCCGGCGCAGTACACTCAGTCGCAACTGACGCAACTGGTATTTAACAACCGTCTTGATGCTGGCTTGACCATCTTCTTCATGGTGGTCGTGGTGGTACTGGGTCTGTTCTCCATTAAAACTGCGCTGGCAGCGTTGAAAGAGGACAAACCAACGTCGAAAGAAACACCGTACGAACCGATGCCCGAGAATGTTGAAGAGATTGTGGCGCAGGCGAAAGGCGCGCACTAATATTCTCTTAACGAAAAAGCCCTCTCCTTAATGGGGAGGGCGTTTGTACGACAGGGAATCACTATGTTTGAAACACTCTCAAAAGCTGGGAAGTATTTAGGGCAAACCGCCCGACTGATGATTGGTGTGCCGGATTATGACAACTATGTTGAGCATATGCGTGTTACGCACCCGGACCAGGAGCCGATGACTTATGAAGAATTTTTCCGCGAGCGCCAGGATGCGCGCTATGGGGGGAAAGGCGGTGCCCGCTGCTGTTAATGATCTTCATAATTCAAGCCGCAGGTGTGTTGGCTCTCCTCGCTCACCCCGGTCACTTATTGATGTAAGCTCCCGGGGATTCGCTGTGTTGCCGCCTTCCTGCAACTCGAATTATTTTGAGCATTTGCCATTGTAAGTAGTCGTCGTAGGCCTGATAAGGCGACACCACCGTCAGGCAACCTACACCTGAATCACACCGTAAACGTCTCTACCTTCTCAAATGCCGCACGCAGTGTTTCCGGTGTTAGCTTCACCGGCAACGCATGAATGGACTCCACCGGGCGCAGGGTGTGCGCAATCACCTTATCGATTTCGGCGTGGTTAGTGATGTCCACTTCCAGTTGAGCCAACCGGGTTGGTAAATTGAAGCGCTGATAAGCGGTAATTAACTGCGTTAGCACATCATCTTGTCCCAACAGCGCGCTTTGCACCAGAATGCCGTACGCCACTTTGGTGCCGTGTAAAAACTTTTCCGTTTGCGGGAGGACGGTCAGGCCATTATGCACCGAATGTGCCGCCGCCACGCGGGTGTAACGCTCGCCCAGACCGCCGACCATACCACCGCCAGCAATGATCGCATCCACCACGTCGCAAAATGCACGGGTCAGTTCTCCACGCTGTTTATCTGCCAGAGCCTGTTCGCTGCTCTGAAGGAGAACGTCGCGGATCGCCAGTGCGCCGTTGATGCCCAGACGTACAGTCAGCGGCAAGGTTTCAGGCTGTGGGGCGAGCACAACCGCTTCGTACCATTTCGCCAACGTGTCCCCAATACCGGCCAGCAAATACGCGTCTGGCGCATTAAGCACGATCTCCGGCTCTACCAACACCAAAAAATTGGCATCATCGAAAATTTCGAAATGCAGTGCCTGACCTTCATCGTTGTACCACACGGAGAGCGGCGTCCAGGCTGCACAGGTGGCGGCAATGGTTGGGATCGCCACAAATGGCAAACCAAGGCGGCGCGCCAGCGCTTTGGCGGTGTCGAGCAGGGTACCACCGCCGACACCGATCACGATGCTTCGGTCGTCTCCTGCATCTGTTGCCAGTTGCCCAACATCTTTTTCACTGCAGTGTCCGGTAAAAAGCAGGTGCCTGGCCCCGCTCAGATGAAAGGCGTCAGGCAGCCAGGGGCGTGCGGCAGCGATGGCGCGTTCACCGAAAACCCAGACTGCGCGTGAGAGTCTGTCTGGGGTGAAAAAATCGTTTAATCTGCAGAGGCTACCGGTATGGGAAAAATAGTTAGCGGGGCCAGTGACGACGCGAATTTCAGTACTACTCATGTTGTGTTGTCCTTTTGACTGTCCTGTCCAGGCAGGTTATTTTTATATAGACGTCTGAACGTCTTGATTGCCAAATACTAGCATCGTGCTATAGTGGCATCAACAACAACATCACACGCTGGGATAACAATAATGAGTAATAACCCGCTGATTGTGCAAAGCAAACTCCCCAACTTAGGCACGACTATCTTTACGCAAATGAGCGCACTGGCGCAGCAGCACCAGGCGATTAATCTCTCACAGGGATTTCCTGATTTTGATGGTCCGCACTATCTGCAGGAACGACTGGCATTTCATGTGGCGCAGGGTGCGAACCAGTACGCACCGATGACGGGTGTGCAACCGCTGCGAGAAGCCATTGCCGATAAAACCGCCGAGTTATACGGATACCTGCCGGACGCTGATAGTGACGTGACGGTAACGGCAGGGGCGACAGAAGCGCTGTATGCGGCTATTACGGCCTTAGTACGGCCCGGCGATGAGGTTATCTGTTTTGACCCGAGCTACGACAGTTATGCACCCGCGGTGGCGCTATCTGGAGGTATCGTGAAACGTATTGCGCTGCAGCCACCGTCTTTTCGCGTGGACTGGCAGGAATTTACCGCGTTGCTGAGCGATCGTACCCGACTGGTGATCCTAAATACGCCGCATAACCCTTCGGCTACGGTATGGCAGAAGGCGGACTTTGAGGCGTTATGGCAGGCCATTAACGGGCATGAGATTTATGTTGTCAGTGACGAAGTCTACGAGCATATCTGTTTTGCCACGCATGGGCATGCCAGCGTGCTGGCGCATCCGCAACTAAGGGAGCGTGCAGTTGCCGTTTCGTCATTTGGCAAAACTTATCATATGACGGGCTGGAAAGTGGGATACTGTGTTGCGCCACCGGCTATCAGCGCGGAGTTACGTAAGGTCCATCAGTATTTAACCTTCTCGGTCAACACGCCGGCACAACTGGCGCTGGCGGATATGCTGCGGGAAGATCCGACGCACTACCGTGAGCTGCCCGCGTTTTATCAGAGAAAACGTGATGTGCTGGTGAATGCGCTGCGTGACAGTCGGCTGGAAATTCTGCCCTGCGAAGGGACATACTTTTTGCTGATTGATTACAGTGCTGTTTCTGATCTCAACGATGTGGAATTTTGCCAATGGCTGACTAAAGAGGTCGGCGTGGCGGCGATCCCACTGTCCGTTTTCTGCGCCGATCCTTTCCCACATAAGCTGATTCGCCTGTGTTTTGCTAAGCAAGAATCGACGCTGCTGGCAGCGGCAGAATGCCTGGTTGCGCTGTAGTGACGTGATTTCGCTACTTCACCGTCCAGGCTCTGGAGAATTGGCGGTCGGCAAATAATTCTTGCAGACCGTTGATTTGCTTCAGACGTAAGACTTCGTCACTATCCATTCCCAGCTCTTTACCGATTTTCTCTTCGCTCCAGCCTAATTGTGACAGTTCACGAACGATTTCTGACATGGCATGGATTTGATGCCGCCCGCGGGCACGGTTATGACGAATGGTTGCCGCTATGCGTTCGTGGCGTTCGCGTTGTAAACAGGTGATCGGCAGATAACCTTTGAGCCGCGATTTTAGCGAGGATTTACTTTTGCCTAATTCATGTCGATGAAAACCATCAATGATTTCATACTCTTCTTCTGATGAGTGGACTACAACAATAGGCTGTGTGAATCCATCCGCTTCGATGGACTTTAGCAACAGTTTTTTCTCGGGAGGTGCGACGTTATTAGGGTTGTAATCATTCGGTGAGATATGTCCGTTTTTGACCCATAAAACACAATCTACCGGTTCTTCACGAAAAGGACTGACACTATGGATTGCCATCCTGAATTCATTGATCGCTTCAATTCGTTCCTCTTCTGAAAGACCAGAAAGAAAACCGGTGAGTTCCTGAGTTAGTCGCTGTTGCATAAGATCCCCCATTCCTGGCGTTTGGTTTTCATACGTTCGTTATAGCGTTGGTAGCTTTTGGATTTTGTTGGGCTGAATGAGAGTGCCCGACACCAGTAGTCATTATTCAGCAGGACTTTGCAGATCCGTCGCCATGAGGGAATGTCTTTAGAACCAATATCGCTTTCTTGTGTTTGAGGAATCTCATCGATCCCCTTTTTCTTGTACCACTGTATATAGACGGCAATTTTATTGCGGTAGTGCTCTGCGGTCTGTTCCGGCATGCTGTTTAATAGCAGCATGGCGTAATCTTGCCAGCTCAAATGTTCCGGTTTTAATATTTTCCGATGACCATAAAAATGGTTGTCATGACCGGCGTAAATCCCGCCGCTTTTAACACCGCTAACCCGGGCGCACATGGCTGCCCATCGCTGTGGCTCAATAACATGATACAGCCACAGCCCCTGGCGTTGTTCCGGGCCAAAGGGTTCGCAAATGCGCATATATCGTGTTGGAACTCCGGCCTGATACATCAGGTTATACAAGGGGTTGCATAGCATTTTTGTTTTAGCAAACCATGTCCAGATATCGGCTGTTTTCCAGTCGTATATTGGATAAATATACCAGGTGTGTCCGCCGGGCGCTGCGGTAGTCCACGGTTTATCATCAGAAAAGCGTTGCTTATGCGAGTTGGCAATAGCGACAAAACGGTTATATGACTCGTCGGCGCGGATCCCGACCAGCATCGCGGCGGGGCGTTTTTCTGAAAACCAGTCAGCGAACTCGCGGACGAATTGTTCAAAGGTCATTCCAGGTTGATAGAAATGAAAGAAACTGGGGTCGGTAATTGCATCCTCTGGTGGTTGGCGAACCCACTGTGTATTCGGTTCCCAGCACTGCCATTCTGGTTGATATTGCGAAAGGGAATTTTGCGTGGTTAGCGGGACTGCCACCCAGTAAAATTGCTCAATGACATCAGAATAATGTTCGCGTAATGCTTGCACATAATCGATAGTACAAGAAAACTGAGCCTCCCAATCGATGAAGAGTACGCTAATTTTCTTATGTAACTGACGAGCCAGCATGGCTGTCAGATGTAACATCAGTCCTGAATCTTTACCGCCTGAGAAGGAGACGCACACTCGAGATAGCGTCTCAAGCGCCCAGGTGATTCGTTCCTGTGCGGCTTCCAGAACATTTTGATTCAGAGGGATCTTATAAACAGACATCTCAAATCCATATTGAAGTTTATTATTTAAAGCCATAATAAATGGTTGTCATTAAATACGCCAGCTTACAGCAGGTTTAGTATTAATATATATTCATTTACATTATTGTTTTTTTGTTTTGCATGCTATAAATTAATGTGTTTAATGACGTGCTATGTTATCCATTTATTAATCATTATGTGTGATTTTTTTGATTAATTCAGCGAATCCATTATTGCTGAGAGATGCCCGGTTATACATTAAGAAGAGCTGTATTGATGGGGGATTAACATCAATATTTATTTTTTTAAGCTTAAGGATGGGAGAGTAAAAGTGATAAACCTCTACGGGTATCAGACCAATAATATCCGTGTTGGCAATAATATTGGCAATAGAGACCAGCGAGTTGCTACAAAACCCAATGCGACGATTAGTCAGGAAAGCGTTCGCTTTTGACTGGAATGCTTTAATGCCTGGATCTTCAGATAGAAAATAAGTGAACTGCTCTTCCAGTATGTGTTCAAAAGAGCTGGATTCATTGATTCTGGGGTGCGCGCTACGGCAAACCAGGACGCAGTCACTGGATTTGAAAGGTGTGCATATCACTGACCGGTTATTAATTGGCGACAGTGTAATAATCAAATCAGCTTTACGATATGCCAGTAAGTCTTCGGCAGTTTGTGCTGACATTAATATGTCATGGTGCTCTATTTCGATATTGGAATCATCTCTGAGATGATGAATAATGTCCATCACACGTGTTGCAATTATAATTTGTGGGCTGTAAATGATAAATTTCTTTTTCAGGTTAGAGCTGTTCATTATGCTGATTGTTTGCTCCAGACTATTGAGATTGTTTTCGAGATGGTGATGAAGATTTATCCCTGTCACAGTCGGGGTAATTCCCTTGCCGGAACGAATAAACAGGGGGTCATTAAACTGAGTGCGTAACCGCTGTAGTGACTGGCTGACGGCAGATGGCGTAATGAACAGTGTTTCAGCTGCTTTACTGATGCTTAAATGTTGATAAATACATTCAAAAATGACCAGCAGGTTGAGATCAAATTTCTTGAGATCATAGAGGTTTGCCATACATACCTTAGTGTAATGGTTAGGTTTTGAAAATTCGATTTGCTAATATTTTAAACGTTAATCATTCTAAAAAATTATGTTTGTGTGCTTAATGAATAATTAACTAATACTAAAGTAGCACGGCCAGCGTTCTTTTTACGAGAAAAATAAATGATGATGAGTGATTGAAATGAGAACCATAACAACCACTCATTTTATTACCTTTATTTATTACCCATGATAATATTTAATTTATCCTCATCAGGTAACCCTACTTCCTGCTGTAACGTATTGTCTTTGCTCATGTAATAGATAGCAGGCGTTACATTGGCTCCCAAATCATCCATCAATTTTTGATTGATATTCAATACCTTCATCTGCTCAGGAGGGAGCGACGCCGGGATGTTCAGCGTCATTTTCCCACCAGAGGCTTCATAGTCATGCCAGGTTTTAGCGGGGTCCTTGCTTGCCAGAATGGCCGCAGCGGTTGCCGGACTTTCGGGCTTAATCACGCCGACCAACAGCGTGCGTAATTGAACTTTGCCGGACTCAACCCACGGACGTGCTTGTTGCCAGAATTGTTTGCAGTACGGACAGAAGGGATCGGCAAACACATACACAATAACCGGCGCGTCTTTTTTGCCGTCCAGAATCCACGACGCTTTTTCCATTCTTTGCCACATCTCGCGCCCGGCAGGTGCATAGATTTCTTTTTCTATCAGCGTATTGCTCAGGTTTTCACCTTTCTCGTTATACATGTAGCCGGAGATCGCATGTTTTCCATCAGGCGTGACATAAATAGTGACCCCCATGTCCTGGTATTTGCCCAGGTACCCTTTCATGCCACCAGGGGCGTCGAACGGCTTCAAAATTGTAATGCCCTGTTTCTCAATCGCTTTAACAGGGGCAGGAAGCTCTTCAGCATGGACGACAGCAGGGAGCAGAGCTAAGAGTAATGTACGTTTAAACATTGATTTTCCTTATAAAATCAGAAGGAAAGGGAGTTAAATTGCAAAACCTATCGCAGCCATAGGTAAGATCGACACTCTGTCGATTGCCCTTTCTGTAGTTGGGTGATGTAATCCCAATCGCTGTTACGACCTTGGTTAAGGTAATGTAGAGCGCAACACATAGCCAGTTCTGCTGGCACTGAAGTTACTTGCGGGTAACTCGGGTAATGAGGCTCCCTGCAAAGGGAGCCTTTTTTACTTTTAGAACAGGGTTTACAAAATGCGGTTGAGTTGGTTGTTAGTTAACGCTTATTGATTTGATAAAGGAAACGCATTAGCCCTTATCAATGATTTTCGTTAACTTATCCCTCAACGAAAACACGGAGGAAGTACAAATGTCTTTGATTAATACCAAAATTAAACCTTTCAAAAACCAGGCGTTCAAAAACGGTGAGTTCATCGAAGTCACTGAGAAAGATACCGAAGGTCGCTGGAGTGTCTTCTTCTTCTACCCGGCTGATTTTACTTTCGTATGTCCGACCGAACTGGGTGACGTTGCTGACCACTACGAAGAACTGCAGAAACTGGGTGTGGACGTTTACTCTGTTTCTACCGACACTCACTTTACTCATAAAGCATGGCACAGCAGCTCTGAAACCATCGCGAAAATCAAATATGCGATGATCGGCGACCCGACTGGCGCCCTGACCCGTAACTTCGACAACATGCGTGAAGATGAAGGTCTGGCTGACCGTGCAACATTCGTTGTTGACCCGCAAGGTATCATCCAGGCAATCGAAGTTACCGCTGAAGGTATCGGCCGTGATGCGTCTGACCTGCTGCGCAAAATTAAAGCTGCACAGTATGTCGCTTCCCACCCAGGCGAAGTTTGCCCGGCTAAGTGGAAAGAAGGCGAAGCAACTCTGGCTCCGTCTCTGGACCTGGTTGGTAAAATCTAAAATTCGCTACGCCTTTCGCGCTACAGGTGCGTTGGCTACGCTTAATCACCCCGGTCACTTACTTATGTAAGCTCCCGGGGATTCATAAGCTTGCCGCCTGCCTGTAACACGAAATTCTTGCGAATTAATCCTTAAGCGGGTGCGTCGCGCCCGTTTTATTCCAACACCATGATGCAAACGTATTCAGACTGCCTGAACGAATTCGGCTTGCATGATGATGTTTTCAGAGAGGGAAGAATAATGCTCGACACAAATATGAAAACCCAACTCAAGGCTTATCTTGAGAAACTGACCAAACCTGTTGAGCTGATTGCTACGCTGGATGACAGCGCTAAATCGGCAGAAATCAAGGAACTGCTGACTGAAATTGCTGAACTGTCAGAAAAAGTCACCTTTAAAGAAGACAATACTCTGGCCGTACGTAAGCCATCGTTCCTGATCACCAATCCGGGTTCTCACCAGGGGCCACGTTTTGCTGGCTCTCCATTGGGCCATGAGTTTACCTCTCTGGTTCTGGCGCTGTTGTGGACAGGTGGTCATCCGTCGAAAGAGGCACAGTCACTGCTGGAGCAGATCCGCGACCTTGACGGCGATTTTGAGTTCGAAACCTATTATTCACTGTCCTGCCATAACTGCCCGGATGTGGTGCAAGCGCTGAACCTGATGTCTGTGCTGAACCCGCGTATCAAACATACGGCGATTGATGGCGGTACATTCCAGAACGAAATTACCGACCGTAACGTGATGGGCGTTCCGGCGGTCTATATGAACGGTAAAGAGTTTGGTCAGGGCCGTATGACGCTGACTGAAATCGTAGCGAAAGTGGATACTGGCGCAGAAAAACGCGCAGCGGAAGAATTGAATCAGCGTGATGCTTACGATGTGCTGATCGTCGGTTCGGGTCCTGCCGGGGCAGCGGCTGCGGTGTACTCTGCACGTAAAGGTATTCGCACCGGTTTGATGGGCGAACGCTTTGGCGGTCAGGTTCTTGATACCGTTGATATCGAAAACTACATCTCTGTACCGAAAACCGAAGGCCAGAAGCTGGCTGGCGCGCTGAAAGCACACGTTGATGATTACGATGTTGATGTTATTGATAGCCAGAGTGCGAGCAAGCTGGTTCCGGCGGCACAGGAAGGTGGTTTGCATCAGATTGAAACGGCTTCCGGCGCGGTGTTGAAAGCACGCAGCATCATCATTGCTACCGGCGCAAAATGGCGCAACATGAATGTTCCGGGTGAAGATCAGTATCGCACCAAGGGCGTAACCTACTGTCCGCACTGTGATGGCCCGCTGTTTAAAGGTAAGCGTGTCGCGGTGATTGGCGGTGGTAACTCCGGTGTTGAAGCGGCTATCGATCTGGCCGGTATCGTTGAACACGTGACGTTGCTGGAGTTTGCCCCGGAAATGAAGGCCGATCAGGTTCTGCAGAATAAGGTCCGCAGTCTGAAAAACGTCGATATCATTTTGAATGCACAAACCACAGAAGTGAAAGGCGACGGCACTAAAGTCACCGGTCTGGAATATCGCGATCGCGTTAGCGGTGATATCCACAATGTGGAACTGGCGGGTATCTTTGTGCAGATTGGCCTGTTGCCGAATACGAACTGGCTGGAAGGCGCCGTTGAGCGTAACCGCATGGGTGAAATCATTATCGATGCTAAGTGTGAAACAAGCGTGAAGGGGGTTTTTGCTGCGGGGGATTGTACAACCGTACCGTACAAACAGATCATCATCGCTACTGGCGAGGGCGCGAAAGCTTCACTGAGTTCATTTGATTATCTGATTCGCACCACAACCGTATAAGAAAGTAAGACTCACCTGCAAAAGAAGCGAAATGCCCGATAGCACAAGCATATCGGGCCTACAAATGGGATTTCATCGGTTTGTAGAATGAAGAGGCTACCGGAAGGTAGCCTCTTTTTTTATTAGCGAACAACCAGCACTGGCAGAGTGGCGTGGCGGACAACGCTGGAGGCATTAGAGCCGAGCAGATGGGTGCTAATTGATGGGTTGCGTGATCCGATGACCACCACATCTGCATTCAACTCTTCACCCAACTCGTTGACCACATCACGCACGCTACCAAAGCGAACGTGCTGCTTAATGCGGGAAGGATCGATACTGAAGTGACCGACCATCGTTTGCAGACGGGTTTCCGCTTCGTGTTGCAGATGCTCTTCAAAACGACGAACGTCAGCGGCAAAACGGTGCAGACTCAGACTGGCAGAACCCGGCAGTACATGCAGCAGATGGATCACCCCTTTATCTTGTGCCAGAAATTCTGCATGGCGAACAGCCTTGTCGCTCAGTTCCATTTCGAATACATCAACAGGCATTATGATTGTGTTGTACATAAACATTCTCCTTGTCATTACATGAACACATAACAGCATAGTATTAAAAATGATTCTGTCAGTCACGACACAGATTAATGTTTTGCAAACAGGAGAAAAGGAAGTGCAGTAAATGAAAGAAAGCAGGGGGAAGCGGAAAGAGGATGCGGATGCATCCCCTGTAAGATAAAGCGAGTCGCTTTGATAAGACAGAGTTAGCGCAGGTAGTCGCCTGCAGCTTCAGGCTGGTACTCAAGCTCGATGACTTCGAGGTGGGTCGATGTACCGCCCGGTAATTCCCAATGGATCGTATCGCCAACGCGCAGACCCAGAAGTGCTGCACCGACTGGCGCCATGACCGAAAGCTGTGTACTGCTGTCAGTCATATTGGCCGGATATACCAGAGTACGTACACGCACTTCGCCATCGCTCAGATTGCGGAATTTCACGCGGCTGTTCATGGTCACCACGTCGTGCGGCATGGTTTCCGGGGAACACATTTGGGCGCGATCCAGTTCAGCGTTTAATGCGTCCGCTATCGGTAAACCAGCAAACGCAGGTTGCTCCAACAGGCGGTCAATGCGTTCCGCATCGAGGTCGTTAATGATAATAGTTGGTCTGGACATTTATTACTCCATGTCGTCGATACTGCGGATGCGCAGGTAAATAATCCCAAAAGAAAACCCTCACCGTCAGGCGGCAAGGGTTTAGCTTTTATGATGATACTGAGACTTACCCCTGGTTTGAAGTGATTTAGTTCACATTCAGGCAAATCATCAATATTGCTGCAGATGAAGGGGGAGGCAAAAAACGTGATCGTTCTCAAATTTGCATTATGCTTTTTAAGCGCTCGCTGCGGGCGCGCCACGACAACTCAGTGTTCCTCGACAGGAGATCTCATGAGCCAGTACGACAAACTTACCTTAAAAGATGGCAGCTATTTGCATTTCAAAGACTGGGGAAGCGGCCAGCCCATTGTGTTCAGCCATGGTTGGCCGCTGACTGCCGATGCGTTTGAAGATCAGATGCTGTTTCTCGGGTCGAAAGGATTTCGTGTGATAGCCCATGACCGACGGGGGCATGGGCGTTCGGCCCAACCCTGGGATGGCAATAATATGGATCAGTATGCTGACGATTTGGCCGAACTTACCGCGTATCTCAATCTCAAAGATGCTGTGCATGTCGGGCACTCTACCGGCGGTGGCGAAGTTGCTCGTTATATTGGCCGCCATGGGACGCAGAGGGTAGCAAAAGCGGTACTCATTGGTGCGGTAACACCCATCATGATTAAAACCGACTTTAACCCGAATGGTGTACCGAGGGAGGTGTTCGATAGCATTCGTGAAGGCGTTGTGAACGATCGTGCCGCCTTTTTCTATGAGTTGACGGCCGCATTCTATGGCTACAATCGACCGGGTACAAAGGAATCGAAGGCTGTCCGCGAAAGTTTTGTCGAGCAGGGCTTACAGGGATCAATTAAAGCACTGTACGACTGTATACATGCTTTCTCGGAAACAGACTTGCGTGAAGATCTCAAAAAAATGACCATCCCGACGCTGGTGATTCATGGTGATGACGATCAGATTGTCCCGTTTGAAACCTGCGGTAAGGTCGCGGCAGAAATCCTACCAGATGCACAGTTGAAGGTGTATGCCGGAGGATCTCACGGTATTTGCACCACCCATAAACATCAGATCAACGCCGATCTACTCGGCTTTATCCAGTCGTAATCGTTCGTGGATTGTTCTACGCTGATCCTCTTCCGTCAGGGGGATGAGCGAAGCATAATTTATGCTTAGCAGAGGCTAACTTCACCAGAGAAAACGATGTATTTCTATCAACCGTCGCAGGGACACGGCCTGCCACATGACCCGCTCAATGCCATTATTGGGCCGCGCCCTATTGGGTGGATTGCGTCAAGTGACAGCAACGGTCGGCATAATCTGGCACCGTACAGTTTTTTTAACTGCTTTAACTATCATCCGCCGATTATCGGCTTTGCCAGCAGCGGCTGGAAAGACAGCGTGCAGAATATTATCGAAACAGGTGAGTTTGTCTGGAACCTGACCACCCTTGAGTTGGCCAGTGCGATGAACGAAACGTCGGCCAGTCTGCCTCACGGCGAGGATGAGTTTTTTGCCGCAGGGCTTTGCAAAGCAGAGAGTCGGTTAGTTAATGTGCCGCGCGTGGCACAAAGTCCCGTCAATTTTGAGTGTCGTTTATCTCAGAGCCTGCAATTAACGACCGCAGATGGCACGCTTGTTGAAACCTGGCTGATATTGGGTGAGGTGGTCGGTATCCACATTGATGAATCGCTGCTGGAAGAGGGCATCTACCAGACGGCGAAAGCGAACCCGGTACTGCGTGCAGGTGGGCCAGGTGCGTATTATTCAATTGATGAATCACATCGCTTTGATCTGGTGCGTCCGGATGCTCGGCCAAAACGTTAAGCCGTCAGACCGACGCCTGGTTTGCGCGTCGGTCTCCCTGTTTAGTATCCCGTTTTGTCGATAATAAACTGTTTACCGCAGTTACCCGGATGGGGTTGCGGCAGGAATGAACGGGATGATAAAGGTTGGTTGATGGCATCGGCTTTCAATGAAAACTGGATCTCCGTCAGATAAGCGGGGTTGCCGTGACAACTTAGCTTCACTGCTTTGATATTCTCTTTGCCCCAGTTTTTAGCGAATGCGGCGTCAAATGCGCTACGGCTAACCGTTTTGCCGTAGTTATCCGCCAGAAACTTGCCCGTCTCGCTACTCTTAATCTCATTGTTCAACCGCACCATGGTGTCGAAGTACGCATCGGGATCAAAACCAAAACAGGCACCATGTTTGGCATACTCATAACGTTCCAGACAAGATGTTCCGCCAGCACCGGGCATGACGGCGCTCAACTTCGCCGCACTCTCCAGTGACAGACCGGTTTCCGGTGCGGCGCATTTGCGGCTGGCGCGAGCTTCAGGCAGGTTGGGGATGGGGCGTGTTGCGCAGCCAAAACGCATCCAACGGCGATTATCTACACCGCGTGCGGCAATTGAGTTTGGCAGGCTGGGCCACAGGCCATGAACCGTCAGAAAATCTGCTTTATTGTCGGTCTCCTTTTGCAAACGGCATTCGTCAGGCTCCTGACGATTACGCTCATGCTGACTCTGACAAAAACCGGTTTGCCAGGAAAGGGCCAGCACGTAGCTGTCAAAATCACCGTACTGTTTGGCCTCAAGTTGGGAGGCTCCGGCTACTGAAACCGGCAGCAGAAGCGCTGCCAGTAAAGAAAAAGAACGCCATGTTGATGTCATGATGAATTCGGACACTTATATAAATTCTGAATATCATCTATTTAATCATAAAAAATGCCAGTCAGGTTTAGCTGACTGGCATCATTTTAGCTATGTGTTTTGACTATGTGTAAAGTGCGCGGATTAGCTCCACATTGCCAGAATCGGCCAGCCGACCAGCAGCAGCATTGAGATGTAGATGACACCGAAGATAGCACCCAAACGCCAATAGTCTTTGGATTTCACATAACCACAGCCATAGATGATAACACCAGGGCCAGTTGCATACGGAGTCAGACAGCCCATGATACCGATGGACAGTACCAGCAGGATACACAGATGTTCCATTGGAACGCCCGGGATACCTTTACCTACCGCCAGAATAACCGGCAGCATGGTGGCGGTGTGTGCAGAAAGGCTGGCAAACAGGTAGTGAGCAAAGTAGAACACCAGTACCAGAACGATTACTGTCGCGTTAGGCGAGAAACCTTCCAGATGCGTGCTCATGGTGTTGGCAAACCAGTCGATGAAACCAGAACGGGTTAAACCGTTGGCCATTACCACCAGAGTGGCAAGGTTGACCAGGGTGTTCCATGCGCTGTTATAGCGAGTAATGTCTTTCCACGGGACAACATGCAGAGCCAGCATCAGGGAGACTGCCAGCAGACCCACTGCGGTGGCGTCAATCAGCTTGCCGCCAAATACCCACAGGCCCAGACTGAGCAGTACCAGACCGATCAGCGTTATCTCTTTACGGGTCAGTTTACCCATGCCTTTCAGTTCATCACCGGCCCATGCTGCAACTTCAGCACTGTGGGTGACTTCCGGTTTGTACAGCACGTAAGAAAGCCACGGCGCAACGATCAGCAAAATAATACCGACTGGCAGGAAGCTGAGGAACCACTGCAACCAGCTGATTTGAATACCGGCAATTTTGTTGACGAATTCCAGACCCAGTACGTTTGGCGCAGCGCCGGTAACGAACATAGAGGAGCTCAGGCTGGTACTGATAACCATCATCCACATCAGATATCCGCCGATACGGCGTGCGGAAGGATCGTTAGGGAAGGATTTGAACAGCGGCGGCAGGTTTTTGATAACCGGGAACACTGTACCACCGGTACGCGCGGTGTTGGACGGTGTAAACGGTGCCAGCAGGATGTCGATAATAACAATCGCATAGCCCAGCGTCAGGGTACGTTTACCCATGAATTTCACCAGGAACAATGCGATACGACGACCCAGACCGGTGACTTCATAACCCAGTGCGAAAATAAATGCACCGAACACCAACCACACGGTGGTGCTGGAGAAGCCTGCCAGACCCCATTTCAGCGCTTGCTTACCCGCTTTAAACGCCGGATCAGCCAGTTCGGAAGCATCAAACAGCAGGTAGTTGCTGCCAATAACGCAGATCGTGACGGCGATAAAGCTGATCGCCGTTGCCGGGATTGGCTCGAGGATCATACCGACGATCATTGCCACAAACACGGCAAAGTAGTGCCAGGCCTGTGGAGGCATTCCATCAGGGACGGGGATTAGAAACATGACACCCATCACGACCAATGGGGCCAGTAACTTCCATATTTTATCTTTTGCTAAAGACATGTGTGTGATTCTCCGGAAAGGATCTTTAATTGTGATAATGATGAACTTGCGAAATCTGAGCTAAGAACCAGGTGACGATCAGCAGATCGGCGCAGCCTCCAGGGCTGAGGTTGCGTTCGATGCACTGTTGGTCGAACTGGCGTAGGTAATGGAGATCGGCAGGGGTACGAATTCCCCCTTGCTGCAATAATGTGGTGGCCTGCTGTTGTATCCACCGCAGACCCTCAGCGCCGCCACGTGAAGCCACGTTGGTGTCGCCATTGAGAGACATCAGCAGCAATAATGTGTCGAGTAATGCCAGTTCAGGGTCGCGACCCTGAGTCAGCAGTGCGCGGTAGTGCGGCAGGGCATGCTGAATGACGAGCGGGTATCCCGCTTCGGCTTCGCCCCGTGCGCCGGTTAATCCCAGTTGCTGATAAAGACGTTGGCCAGCCGTGAGTTGTTGATTGTTCTGGCGCAGTTCGCGCTCGGTCAGGCCTCGGCAAAATGTTGCTGCCGTAGAGCAAATGGTTTCAGCGGTAACAGTCAGTTGGAGCTGGTGCAGGCGGCCAATGGCGGCACACAGCAGTCCCAGAGAAAAGATGCTGCCTTTATGGGTGTTCACCCCAGCGGTGGCGCGAAACATATCGGCTTCGCAGGCCATACCCAGCGGACGCAGTCCTTTCAGTACATCTTCGGGTGACAACTGCGCGCTGAATGCGCCGTATTCGATAAAACGTGGCAGCCAGGCCTGGATAGCCTCTGCGCTGCGATGAAAATCTTCCAGCGCCATATCTTTATGTGCGCCGTTATTAATGCGATCCACCAGACCCGGTTTGGGCGATAAGTTGACTTCAGTCAGCATGGCGCGCCAGGCAAGCGTGGCGTAGGCGTCGGGCAGATCCAGTGGAAGGACTGCGTTATTCGTCGATGTTGCGGGAATCGGCATCATGCAGCAGTGCCTCCATTTGAATAAGTAAGTCGGAAAGTGCGTGGGTTTTACCCCGCGCACATTCGGCAGCGCTTTGCTCGCACAACAGACAGCGGCGGGCAGGAAGCGCGAAATGACGGCGGGACAGGATTTCTCCTTCAGGGGTCAGGACATCGATGTCCCATAACCGTCCCAGCGGATGTGAATGCTCAAGCTCGATAGTGGCGAGCTTGAGGTCGTGGGCTGGCGCCTCGATGGACAACAGACCTTCCGGACCGCTGGCGGAGACCAGCGCAGTTTGCTCCCTGACAATCCAGGATGATTGTTTCGCCAGCGCAAGCAAGGCGATGACGCCGTGATTAAAGATGCGACGGGTTAATTCGCTGTCTTTGATCGGGCCTGGCGCTACCACGGTAAAAGAGACCAATGGCGCGTGATGACGCGTGAGCCAGGCATTTTGCCTCGCTTGTCTCTCATCACGGCTGGCGAGCAGCTCGGGAATGGAAACCGCGTGGCAGGTGGCGTGTTCAGGGAGCAGGTGCATGGCTTATTCCTTCACCTGATGCACAACGTCAATCACTGAACCATCGCGGTAACGCACTACGGCAATGACGCGGTCGGTGAATTCAATTGCGCGTGGCTGGCCGGTAAGTTGCTGCGCACGTTCGCGCAACCATTCAATGGACACCACTTTCATGCCAGCTTCTTGCAGACGTTCTGCCAGCTCAGGGCGTGCAGGGTTGACGGCGATGCCGTGGTCAGTGACCAGGATATCAACGCTGGAACCCGGAGTTACGCAGGTCAGGACGTTATCAACCAGCGTCGGGATGCGCCCACGAACCAGCGGTGCGACGATGATGGAAAGCGCTGCGGCAACCGCTGTATCACAGTGGCCACCGGATGCGCCGCGCAGTACGCCGTCAGAACCGGTCAGTACGTTAACGTTGAAGTTGGTATCCACTTCAAGTGCGCTCAGTACCACGACATCCAGACGATCGACAGAGGCGCCTTTTGAGCCCCAGTTGGCATACTGGTTAGCACTGATTTCAATGTGATTTGGATTGCGTGCCAGAGATTCTGCCGCATTACGGTCGAAGCTCTGCACATCCAGCAGTTTGCGGATTAAGCCTTTCTCATGCAGGTCAACGATGGTGGCAGTGATGCCGCCCAGCGCAAAGTCAGCACGGATGTCGCGGCTGCGCATTTTGTCTTCCAGGAAACGGGTAACGGCCAGAGACGCGCCGCCGGTTCCTGTCTGCAATGAAAAACCTTCTTTGAAGTAGCCGGAGTTAGCAATAACGTCTGCTGCGCTGCGGGCGATCAGCAGTTCACGTGGGTTGGTGGTCATGCGGGTCGCATCAGCACCAATTTTGTCAGCATCACCGACCTGGTCGATTTGTACAATCAGATCCACCTGATCCTGGGTAATGCTGGCTGGATTATGCGGGTAGGTCAGCAGTTGTTCGGTCAGCAGGACAACCTGTTTTGCGTTTTCAGCATCGACACGAGCGTAGCCCAGTGAGCCACAGCAGGCTTTACCTGTGTAACCGTTGGCGTTACCAAACGGGTCACAGGACGGCACGCCGAGGAAGGCGACATCAATGTTGAGCTCGCCGCTTTGTACCAGGTGTACACGACCACCGTGAGAGTGGACCTGAACAGGTTCAGCCAGCAGACCGCGAGAGATCTCTTCTGCCAGCGGGCCACGCAGACCAGAAGTATAAATACGGCTGACGACACCCTGACGAATGTGTTCAACCAGCGGCGCATGGCAGTCGCTCAGGGAGCTGGAAGCCAGCGTCAGGTTTTTAAAGCCCATTGCCGCGATGGTATCCATCACCAGGTTGATCGTCAGATCACCACCACGGAAAGCGTGGTGGAAGGAGATGGTCATGCCATCCTGTAAGCCTGAACGGCGAATGGCCTCTTCCAGGTTAGCGCACAGCTTTTTGTTACGCGGTTTTTGCGCCTGTAATTCAACTTTTGCGGTGCTCTGATAAGCGGAAAGCTCGCTTTCTGCATGACGGCTCCAGGTCGCCACGCGATCCTGTCGTTGAGACTGTTCGATTTTCTGCGTCATTTTTTTGCCTTATTCTTCGCGAATGCCGGAAAGTTCTGCACGGGAGATAACCAGAAGGGCGCGCTCGATAACCGGGCTGTCGACCATCTTGCCGTTCAGGGAAACGACGCCACGGCCTTCACGGGCGGCGGCTTCAGCGGCTTCTACCACCAGACGTGCGTGAGCCAGCTCTTTGCGCGTCGGGGCATACAGGTTGTGCAGGAGTTCAATCTGACGCGGGTTGATGAGCGACTTACCATCAAAACCCAGTTGCTTGATGTGTGCTGCTTCGTGCAGGAAACCCGCTTCGTTATTGGCATCGGAATAGACGGTATCGAACGCCTGAATGCCGGCGGAACGCGCAGCCTGCAGAATTGAGCAACGTGCAAACAGCAGTTCGGTGCCTTCCGGGGAGCGTTCGGTACGCAGGTTACGTACGTAGTCTTCTGCGCCGAGGGCAATACCGATCAGACGCTCGGAAGCGTGGGCAATTTCTACCGCGCGGGTAATACCTAATGGTGATTCGATAGCGGCTAACAGACCGGTGCTGCCGGGTTCACGACCACAGGCGTTTTCAATACGCAGGATTTCGCTTTCGATATCGGTGACATCCTGGGCGGTATCCGTTTTGGGTAAACGCACGATGTCAGCGCCACCGCGTACGACGGCTTCGAGGTCATTGATGCCCCATTCGGAGTCGAGGGCGTTAACGCGCACGATAGTTTCAACATCGTGATACAGCGGATGCTGCAGCGCGTGATATACCATGCGGCGCGCAGTGTCTTTCTCCCGCAGAGCGACGGAGTCTTCCAGGTCGAACATCAGCGCATCTGCCGGGTAGATGAATGAGTTGCTGACCATTGCGGCGTTAGCGCCTGGTACGAACAACATGCTGCGACGTGTGCGGGATTTACGTTGTTGTAAAGAATCGGAAATCATTGGCAATCCTCCCATGGCAGTGCCGGAATGCCGCTGGCACGGGCCAGTAATGCTTCCAGTCGCGCACGTAAAATGCAGTCCAGTGCGCCTTTATCATCAACATTTAATTGCACGCCGCGGACGTTATAGCGGGACAGAACGTCCAGAATGGTGGCCCTGATGGCATCACCGAACTGCTTTTCGACGCTACTGTTAACCTGCAGGTCAATATCCTGCGTATCGAGCGGGGCGATGCGGATCATCACATCACCGGACTCGAGAGTGCCTGCGACGGCTGCCTGGTTTATTTTCATTTTTCACCTGTTGCTAATGCGGGGGTATTTTGGCGGACTGTCGCAGCCGATGAGGTTCGCTCAACCATGCTTTGCAAGTAGTGCAGCGTGGCTTCGGGAACCAGGGATGCGATAGCCGTGAGATCTTTTTTAACCAGCAGCTTGCGCACCCAGGAGGCGGAAATCGGCATCTCCTGGAAACACAGCCGCTCAATTTCCACCAGTTCAATCGGCGGGGCGGGAAGTGTTGGGGTCTCCAGCCAGTAGCGCATATCGTTGTTGTACTGGGAGGTGACGGTGCAATACGGCTCAGTACCGACGAAACGGTGCGTAACGCCGAGTGCCGGTGCCAGGTACTGACGGAAAATTTTCAGGTCTATTTCGGTATAGCAGTGGTTAATAACGCTCTGCTCTTTAATGAAGTAGCACGGGAACGTGGCGCGAGAGATGATGTATTCCGAACCGCGGTGTACGGTTAAACGTGGAATATCTTTTGTCCCTTTGAGTACCAGGTCCAGTCGGTCTTCATATGGGAAACGCGAAGTATCTTCTTTCACCAAAAACACATGCAGCCAGTCGCACTGTGCGGCGGCTTGTTGGATCAGAAAACGGTGCCCGTTGGTGAAGGGGTTGGCGTTCATCACGATACAGCCAATTTTTTTCCCTTCACGGCGCTGTTTTGTCAGTGATTCAGCGTAACGTTTGAGGCGAGTGGTGCTGTTTTCCATCAGCACCATAATGCCGGGCACACTGGTCAGCGTCGAAAAACCGCACTGCTTAAACAGTGACTCATACTCGGTTTTGGTATAGATGAAGAGATGGGTGCAATGCCGCTCGTAGGCGAGATTGATTAACTCAGTCGCCAGCGTCAACGCTAAGCCTTCACCGCGAACGGATTCACAGATCGCGACGCATTTAATGATATTGCCGGCGATACCGCCACAAGCGATTAGGCGGTCGTTACGGGTGACGGTGATAAATACTTCGACGGTGGTATCAACGCTCAAATCGTTCTCTTTCAGAAATTGAGCGATAACCGCCATCTTTTTATTTTCTGAGCGTTTAACTTGCGTGAATATATTATTACCGAACATAGTAAATAGAGCCCCGATGGTATATTTGTTACTGGGTTTCTGTTTTTGTTGCTCTGTTTAGCAACCTGATAACGTTTTGTTTGCAATTGAAGGGAATGTTTTTTTATTACGGAGTATTTCTTTTTTTCCCTGCTGCATACATCGTAAGGAGTATTTGGGAGGTAAATTTTGATTTATTTCACAATAACTTAGATGGTTTTTATGTGTTTTATGGTTTTAAGTTTTTTAATTAATTTAACCCGGAAATAGCATGTGGTTTTTATTTGTTTAATTGATTTAAGGTGGGGAATCTGTAACGATCCTATTTTAGGCCGTGACTTGTAAATAAAACATTTTTATTACAAATACAACGAAAAATAAGTTTCGGTTAACGTCGGTGAGGAAAAAACATGTCGGAAAAGAAAAATAAAACACGGTTTCCTTTTTTTCGCAGCCTGGCGTTTCCGTTGCGTATCTTTCTACTCATTCTGGTCGTTTCTGTTTTTATCATCGCGGCATTAGCACAATACTTTACCGCCAGCTTTGAAGATTATCTGGCAACGCATGTCCGTGATATGGCAATGAATCAGGCGAAAATTATCGCCTCGAACGACAGCATTATTACTGCTGTGAAGCACCGTGATTACAAGCGTCTGGCAACGATAGCGGATAAGTTGCAGAGCGGGACTGACTTTGATTATGTGGTTATCGGTGATACCCACTCGATCCGTCTTTATCACCCTAATCCGGATAAAATTGGCTACCCCATGCAGTTCACCAAACCCGGAGCACTGGAGAAAGGGGAAAGCTACTTTATTACCGGTAAAGGGTCTATCGGGATGGCGATGCGCGCCAAAACCCCTATCTTTGATGATGATGGTAAAATCATCGGTGTTGTCTCAATTGGCTACCTGATCAGTAAAATCGACAGCTGGCGCTCGGATTTCTTACTTCCGATGGCAGGGGTGTTCATTCTATTGTTACTGGTGCTTATGTTACTTTCCTGGTTTTTTGCCGCCCATATTCGACGCCAGATGTTGGGTATGGAACCCAAACAAATCGCGCGGGTAGTACGTCAGCAGGAAGCGCTGTTTAGCTCAGTGTACGAAGGCTTAATTGCTGTTGATCCTGAAGGGTGCATTACGGCGATAAACCGCAGCGCGAGAAAAATGCTGGGGCTTTCGTCGCCTGGACGTAAGTGGTTGGGTAAGCCGGTTGCAGACGTTGTTCAGCCAGCAGACTTTTTTACCCAGCAGATTGCGGAAAAGCGTCAGGATGCGATGGTTAACTTTAATGGGTTGAGTGTTATTGCCAACCGCGAGGCTATCCGCTCAGGCAACGAACTGCTCGGGGCTATCATCAGCTTTCGTAGCAAAGATGAAATTGCGACCCTGAATGCCCAGCTAACACAAATCAAACAGTATGTAGAAAGTCTGAGAACGCTACGTCATGAACACCTGAACTGGATGTCCACCATCAATGGTCTGCTACAAATGAAAGAGTATGACCGGGTGCTGGCCATGGTTCAGGGAGAGTCGCAGGCGCAGCAGCAACTCATTGATAGCCTGCGCGGCGCTTTTGCCGATCGTCAGGTTGCGGGCCTGCTGTTTGGCAAGGTGCAGCGTGCGCGAGAACTGGGTCTCACAATGACCATTGTACCTGGCAGTCAACTGCATAAGCTTCCTGAGGGATTGGATAGCACAGAGTTTGCAGCAATTGTTGGTAATCTGCTTGATAATGCTTTTGAAGCCAGTTTGCGTACCCAGCAGGGTAACAAGGTCGTTGAACTCTATCTGAGCGATGAGGGCGATGAGGTGATCATCGAAGTCGCCGATCAAGGTTGTGGCGTACCGGAAGCATTGCGCGAAAAAATATTTGAACAGGGTGTGAGCACTCGTACCGATGAACCAGGCGAACATGGCATCGGTTTGTATCTGATTGCAAGTTATGTGAGGCGCTGTAATGGGGTTATTACGCTCGAAGATAATGATCCCTGCGGTACCTTATTTTCTTTATTTCTTCCGAAAGTGAAAAAAAACAATGACGGAACCATTAACGCTGTTGATCGTTGAGGATGAAACGCTACTGGCGGAAATGCATGCTGAATATATCCGCCATATACCCGGTTTCAGCCAGATATGGCTGGCGGGTAATCTTGAGCAAGCAAGGATGATGATTGAGCGCTTCAAGCCAGGTCTGATTCTTCTGGATAACTACTTGCCGGATGGCAAGGGCATAACTCTGTTACACGAGCTGACTCAGGCACGCTACCCTGGCGGCGTGGTGTTTACCACGGCGGCCAGTGATATGGATACGGTCTCAGAAGCCGTACGCAGCGGAGCGTTTGATTATCTGGTTAAACCCATAGCCTACGAGCGACTGGGGCAGACGCTTACCCGGTATCAGCAACGCAGAAGAATGCTGGCAGGTAATGACAGTGCCAGCCAAAAACAGATTGATGAAATGTTTAATGCCTATGCGCGCGGTGAGCCGAAAGGGGATTTACCGACGGGGATCGACGCGCTAACGCTGAATGCGGTACTGAAGTTGTTTGCTGACCCGACGGTGCACCATACTGCGGAAACGATCGCCCAGGCGCTTACCATCAGCCGTACAACATCCAGACGTTACCTGGAGTACTGTGCCAGCCGCCATTTGATCATTGCGGAGATTATTCACGGGAAGGTAGGTAGACCGCAACGTATTTACCACGGCGGCTAATACACGTCATCTTTTAAGCTGCCTCCTGGTTGGCTGCGTGAAGAAACCCCAGTCACATAGTTATCTATGCTCCTGGGGATGTCTTCACTTGCCGCCTCGATGCAGCTTAAATGATTTTGTGTATCACGGTCGGATAATGAAAGTTATCGTCAACCGCCAATCAGGGCGGAGGTCGCGGGTACCATCACCTCAGTGGCGATAATCACAATTAGCAGTCCGACCATCACCGGAACAGAAGTCCGTTTTACGACTTCAAACGGTGAAATCTTCGCCATCCCAGCGACAGCCACAACCACACCGGATACCGGGGAGATTGTGCGTCCGAGGTTTGACGCCTGCAGCATTGGGATCGAAAGGTAGGCAGGGTTGATACCGGAAGAGTGCGCCAGTTTTGGGATCATCTCAACGAAGGCGTAGAAAGGCGCGTTACCGGAGCCCGTGGTCATTGCGGCCAGCATGGTCAGGATCACCAGGACCAGCATCAGAATAATACTCGCAGAACCAAATGAGGTGGCGATAGAGATCAGACTCTGAATAAAGCCAATGGTGCTCAGACCCTGAGCAAATACACCGGCTGCAACTAATAGCATGACGACGTTAGCAAAGGCATCTGCCATTCCACGGTAGGCGACTTCAAGACCTGAAAAAACCTTCTGGGTGTTGAATCCGCGGATGAACTCCAGCACTGCGGCAATAAGCATGCACAGCACCAGAATCGTGATGATGTGCAGTTGCGGGCCCCATTTACCATCAAAAATCAGTACACCGACGATCGGGGTAAACGGCAGAATGGCGTAAAACGAGGGGGCTGTGGTGGTGATTTCTGCCACATCTAACATTTCGTGAGAGATGTTCTCTTTTTTATCCAGATAGCGCTGCCAGAAGTAATGGGCAATCGCCATACCAATAATGGCGGCAATGGAAATCGGCAGCGTGGTTTTAAACGCAAAGTCGATCAGTGGCATTTCCGCTGCTTTTGCAGCCAGCACGACATCTCCGGAAGTGGGAGAAAGAATGATTGCGGCAGGGGAGGCGCAAATGGCCGCCGCAGCACCACGACTGATCCCAACGTTAACCATGACTGGAAAGAGTGTCGCCATCAGCAGCACGCCCAGCCCGGTTGCCGAAGAGACGGCCAGTGACATCAGGCAGGCAACAAAATAGGCGGCAATCATTAGCATGTAAGGCGAGTTGATATATTGCAGGGGTTTGGAGGCCAGCTTAACGACCATATCGTTTGCGCCGATATGCGTCATGTAGGCAGCAAAACCACACAGCATCATAATCATCATGCCAAGGTCGCCGCCGCGGCTCATTAGCAAAATTTTAATATATTCAACAATATCTGTCGCAGTATAGCCGGTACTTTCGGCACTGCCGGGCAGAACTTTATGTCCCATCAGGGCGCTGATAATCAATAAAACCAGCCCCCCGACAAACAATACGCCGGTCGCGGAATAACCTTTAATGATGTAGCGAGCTACACCCACAATAACAACGACTCCAATAAGGAGTTCTATAAATGTCAACATTGTTTCCCCTGTCATATTGACGCCCGGAAAGTAAAAAAACTAAAAAAAGCATAAAGCGGTGTGAGAATGTGCCTAATAAACACCTGCCCTTTGCTGATTAAAATCAATAAAAATACGGATTCAACCAATGGTATAGCCATTTTTTTAACATCGAGGATGAACAGGGAATGCGACATTCAAAAAGTGTGAAGTAGTCTGTGGTTGTGTGCTATTTGATATTGCATTGTTATTTAATTGTTAAGTTGTTGTTTATTTTGTTAACCATTGCATGCGGAAAGAACAATTTACTGATATTAAGAAAATAACAGTCATTTTTATAAACCTCATTAAATATATGGAAATAATCTGAAATTCATCCATAGAGAATATTCTTATTTTTATATTTGCCCATTTCGTTAAGCTAAAATTTAGGATGTATTTGCTACAATAAATATGAGATTCCAAAATGGTAATTAAGTTGTGATTGTCGCAAAACGCTATTTCCTTATTTTTTCATTTCTTTTTACTCAGTTGGCTGTTATGCCACAGGTCATCGCTGAAGATAAAGGCTGGTTTGACACTTTTAAAGATAATGTCAGTGAAACCTGGCAGCAACCCGAACATTATGATCTGTATGTGCCGGCCATTACCTGGCATGCGCGTTTTGCCTACGATAAAGAGAAAACCGATCGGTACAACGAACGTCCCTGGGGGGCAGGATTTGGTCAGTCCCGCTGGGATGATAAAGGTAATTGGCACGGGCTCTATATTATGGCCTTCAAGGACTCCTTCAATAAGTGGGAACCGATTGGCGGCTATGGCTGGGAAAAAACCTGGCGACCGCTGGCCGATGATAATTTCCGTCTTGGGCTGGGCTATACAGCTGGTTTCACCGCGCGCGATAACTGGAACTATATTCCCGTGCCATTGATCCTGCCGTTGGCATCGATAGGCTATGGCCCGGCAACGTTCCAGATGACCTACATTCCGGGTACGTATAACAACGGAAATGTCTACTTTGCCTGGATGCGTTTCCAGTTTTGACAGACTACCTGTATTGTCAGGTGGATTATTATAAACTTGTTTAAAAACAGATATATATGTTGTTTGTCTGAAAAATAACGCGACATTTATCACTTTTTGACAAAGTTCGACTGGACAAAGTGCACCACAATTGTTGTACTGATACCCGACACAGCATTTGTGTCTATTTTTCATGTAAAGGTAATTTTGATGTCTAAGATTAAAGGTAACGTTAAGTGGTTTAATGAGTCCAAAGGATTCGGTTTCATTACTCCGGAAGATGGCAGCAAAGATGTGTTCGTACACTTCTCTGCAATCCAGACCAATGGTTTTAAAACTCTGGCTGAAGGTCAGCGCGTAGAGTTCGAAATCACTAACGGTGCCAAAGGCCCTTCTGCTGCAAACGTAATCGCTCTGTAAGCATACGACAGCAAGAATTCAAAACCCGCTTAATTGCGGGTTTTTTTTCGTTTAGTGTGCAGGAGAGGCTGAAACCAGCCAGAACGCCAGAGCCGTCATCGCAAATGACCCCAACAGGTTAACCAGCACATTCACCATTGCCCAACCAAAGCGTCCTTCCTGCAGCAAAAATACCACTTCTGCCGAGAAGGTTGAAAACGTCGTCAATCCCCCGCAGAAACCGGTGGTAATGAGCACTTTCCACATGGGATCAATGTTTGTCATGCGGTTAAACCACGCCAGCCCCATGCCAATGATAAACGCGCCAATCAGATTTGCTGCCAGCGTACCGAATGGGATGGCCTGATGTAGCGGATTGAACCGCATGCTTAACATCCATCTTGCTACGCTTCCTGTACCGCCACCGATAAAAACTGCTAAAAGGAGTTGTAACACTGCGTAATCCTGCTATTTGATTGTATATAGCGTGAGTGTAACGCCGAATAATCGCTGTTGGCGAGCTTAACCAATTTTTCTGGAGGGAATATGTTTGTTGCAGCAGGGCAATTTGCCGTGGGTCCCTCGTGGGAAAAAAATGCGGAAACGTGTGTCCAGTTAATGTCTCAGGCCGCAGGAGAAGGAGTATCTCTGTTGGTCTTGCCGGAAGCGCTGTTGGCCCGTGACGATCTCGACCCCGATCTATCGGTGAAGTCGGCTCAGCTACTGGAGGGCGGTTTTTTGACGCGGCTACAGCGAGAGAGCGCGCAAAACGAGATGACGACGATTCTGACGATTCATGTTCCCTCTGTGCCTGGCCGGGCGTTGAACATGCTGGTTGCGCTACGCGGAGGCCGGGTTGTTGCCCACTACGCAAAATTACATCTCTATGATGCCTTTTCGATTCAGGAGTCGCGGAATGTCGATGCAGGTGAGGCTGTAGCGCCATTGCTGGACGTAGACGGATTAAAGGTAGGGTTAATGACCTGCTATGACCTGCGCTTTCCTGAACTGGCATTGGCGCTCGCGTTACAGGGGGCTGAAATCCTGGTCTTACCGGCTGCCTGGGTTCGTGGTTCGCTGAAAGAGCATCATTGGACAACACTGCTGGCGGCAAGGGCCCTCGATGCGACCTGTTATGTGGTTGCAGCAGGGGAGTGTGGTAACAAGAATATCGGTCAAAGCCGGGTTATCGATCCGTTTGGCGTGACGATTGCCGCTGCGGCGGAAACGCCCGCGCTGATAATGACGGAGGTTTCGGCTGAGCGGGTGAGGCAGGTCAGGGCGCAACTTCCGGTGTTACGTAACCGCCGCTTTGCGCCACCGCAATTATTATGACGTTTTTTTAAACAAGGCTTGATTCACCTTGTTACAGATTGCTATTGTGTGCGCGCGTCGAAAGGCCGTTAATATTCTCAGGTTAATATGGCGCTTTATGCAGCCTGGTTTAAGTTAAGAAGGTATCTATGGGTGAGATTAGTATTACCAAACTGCTGGTGGTTGCCGCACTGGTCGTTCTGCTGTTTGGTACCAAGAAGTTACGTACACTGGGTGGAGACCTGGGAACGGCAATTAAAGGCTTCAAGAAAGCGATGAACGATGATAATGCCGATGCTAAGAAAGATGCTGACGGTAGCGTTCAGACAGAGAAGCTTTCCCATAAAGAGTAATGTCAGGAGCACGATGCTCATACTGCATACTCTGCATGAAAAAAAACCGGCAATTGCCGGTTTTTTTATTGCTGAAATGTAAGTGAGTATTACACGATCACTTCACTTCCAACCCTTTCGCCTGCATGTCCGCATGGTAAGAAGAACGAACAAATGGGCCACAGGCTGCATGGGTAAAGCCCATTGCCATGGCTTCAGCCTTCATTTCATCAAACTCGTCCGGGCTTACGTAGCGCTGAACCGGCAGATGGTGACGGCTGGGTTGTAAATACTGGCCCAGCGTCAGCATTGTCACGCCGTGACTGCGCAGATCGCGCATAACCTCAATGATTTCAGCATTGGTTTCGCCCAGACCCACCATCAGACCGGATTTGGTTGGGATTTCAGGATGCGCTTCCTTGAAACGTTCCAGAAGCTTCAGTGACCAGTTGTAATCAGCCCCAGGGCGTACGTTGCGGTAAATACGCGGAACGTTCTCGAGGTTATGGTTAAACACGTCTGGTGGGGTGGCTGTGAGGATATCCAGCGCACGATCCATACGGCCACGGAAGTCAGGTACCAGCGTTTCGATTTTAATCGACGGGCTTTTCTCGCGGATTGCGGTGATACAATCAGCGAAATGCTGAGCGCCACCGTCGCGGAGATCGTCGCGGTCAACGGAGGTGATGACGACATAGCGCAGCGCCATGTCCGCAATCGTCTGAGCCAGCTTTAACGGTTCGTTAGCATCAGGGGCAACCGGGCGACCATGGGCAACGTCACAGAATGGGCAGCGGCGGGTACAGATTGCGCCGAGGATCATAAAGGTCGCGGTCCCGTGGTTGAAACATTCTGCCAGGTTAGGGCAGGACGCTTCTTCGCAGACAGAGTGCAGGCCATTTTTGCGCATCGCTGCTTTGATACCCTGGATGCGAGTGGAGTCCGCTGGCAGTTTTATTTTCATCCATTCCGGTTTACGCAGCAGGGCTTCGCGCTCTGTTGCTACATTTTTTACCGGGATAAGAGCCATCTTATCGGCATCGCGGTATTTAACACCGCGTTCCATCACAATGGGTTTACTCATAGCTTGCGTGTTCCAGTTGCGAATTACGAAGGAAAGCGTTTCAATTCAAGGGAATGTTGCATTTATCAACTATTTTTGAATTAGTGGTACGCAGTATATCATTGAAACGGGCCAGAAAGCAGCCTGACAGGCTGGCAAAATGTAAAATAGTTGTTGTTTTGTGCCATTTGCCACAACATATGCTGCGGCAAACTATAACCTGTTTTTCAGTCTTCAATGTACGCGTGGGGGGGATTGCCCAACAGCGCTAAAATGTTAGCCAGCAGACGAGGGCGAACGCTCTCGGTTGTTGCCGTACTGTCCCACTGCGAGACTTTTGCCATTTCCATTCCGGCATAACCACAGGGGTTGATGCGCAGGAAAGGCGATAGATCCATATCTACGTTGAGCGCTAAGCCGTGAAACGAGCAGCCTCTACGGATACGTAGCCCTAATGAGCAGATTTTTTTTTCGCCGACATATACTCCCGGCGCATCAGCGCGCGGATGGGCCTCAATACCTATCTCCGCAAGCGTATTCACCACGGTTTGTTCCAGCAGTGTTACCAGTTCACGTACGCCCAGTTTGCGGCGTTTGAGGTTCAACAGAACATACATAACCTGCTGACCCGGTCCGTGGTATGTCACCTGGCCGCCCCGATCGCTCTGGATAACGGGAATATCACCGGGCATCAGTACGTGCTCTGCTTTACCTGCCTGACCCTGGGTAAAGACAGGGTAATGCTCTACCAGCCAGATTTCATCATGGCTGTTTTCATCGCGGGTATCGGTGAATTCGTGCATGGCCAGAGAGACTGGCTCGTAGGGCTGAAGACCGAGCTGGCGGACAAGAATTTTATCCTGGTACAAAACGGCATCTCCGTAGATACTCGTCGTCTTTCAAGCTGCAACAGCGTTGGCTTTACTCACCCCTTCGGGGTCAGCGTAAGCGCTGTTCAGACTGGCTGCACCAGTTTGCCTCACTCACTCCGGTCACTTGCTTCTGTAAGCTCCTGGAGATTCGCTGCGTCGCCGCCTTGCTGCTGCTCGAAATCCATACAGTAGAGAATGTAAAATAGGGGAAAAGTATATCACAGCGGGAGAGGGGTTACCCGAGCGAGAATGCAGCGGGTAACCGACAGGTTTTTACAGCACCATACGTACGATATCGATATTACCTAATTCTTCGTACAGCGTTTCAACCTGCTCAATGTGTGTCGCATTAATAGTGATTGAGACCGAGTGGTAATTGCCTTTGCTGCTCGGTTTTACCGTTGGGGAGTAATCACCTGGCGCATGGCGCTGTACCACTTCAACCACCTGATCAACCAGCTCAGGCAACGCCTGCCCCATTACTTTGTAAGTAAATGGAGTAGGGAATTCAAGCAGTTCGTTAAGTTTGGTTTTCATGTCAGCTCCGGCGTTACATCAAAAAATAATAACTCCCACAGAGCGTGGGAGTTATCTGGATACTTAGTATATGGGGACGTAAATCACACTTTCAAGTGTTCAATTTTTAGCCAAACCAGTGATGGAACATTAATTTAATATAATCAATGATTTTACCAAAGAAGTTGCCTTCCGGGATTTCCTGCAGAACCACCAGTGGACGCTGCTCAATGGTTTTGCCATCAAGCTGGAAGTTGATGGTGCCGACAACCTGGTTTTTCTGCAGCGGAGCATGCAGTTCCGTGGTGTTCAGAACATAGCTGGCTTTCAGATCTTTCATGCGGCCGCGTGGAATAGTCAGGTAGACATCTTTATCGACACCTAACGACGCACGATCGGTATTACCAAACCAGGCGGGCTCTGAGGCAAACTCTTTGCCGACTTTCAACGGGTTTACGGTTTCAAAGAAACGGAAGCCCCAGGTCAGCAGCTTTTTACTTTCGGTTTCACGACCTTTATAGGTGCGACCCCCCATCACGGCTGAGATCAGACGCATCTGACCTTCCGTCGCGGAGGCAACAAGGTTATAACCCGCTTTGTCAGTATGGCCGGTTTTGATACCGTCAACATTCAGGCTGTTATCCCACAGCAGACCGTTACGGTTGAGCTGGCGGATGCCGTTAAAGGTGAACTCTTTTTCTTTATAGATAGAGTATTCGTTAGGTACATCGCGGATCAGAGCCTGACCAATCAGCGCCATATCGCGGGCTGAGCTGTACTGGCCTTCCGCATCCAGGCCATGTACGGTCTGGAAGTGGGTGTTTTTCAGCCCCAGCGCATTAACATAGCTGTTCATCAGGCCGACGAAAGCATCCTGACTTCCGGCAGAAAAGTCTGCCATTGCCACACAGGCATCGTTACCGGATTGCAGGTTGATACCACGGATTAGCTGCGATACTGGCACCTGCATGCCCGGCTTGAGGAACATCAGGGACGAACCTTTAAAGACAGGGTTTCCCGTAGCCCAGGCGTCGTTGCCGACGGTGACCAAATCGGTTTCTTTGAATTTCCCTGCTTTCATTGCCTGTCCGATGACGTAGCTGGTCATCATTTTGGTCAGGCTGGCGGGATCGCGGCGAGAGTCCGCATTCTGTTCTGCCAGAACTTTGCCTGAATTGTAGTCAATCAGGATATACGACTCCGCATCGATCTGCGGAACACCCGGGATCATGGTTTTAATATTCAGGTCATCTGCATGGGCAGCAGAAAGAGAGGCTGCGCAGAGAGCCGCGGTGAGCGCCATGCGCTGCACGAAACGAGCGGAAAAAGTGGTCTTCATGGTCTGAACTACGACGTCCGTGGTGAAATTAAAAAAAAGTGCCCTACTATAGCAAATGCATAACTCACAGGCATCTGACTTTCCGCGTGACTTTGTTAATGTCGTTTACAGAAACTGACAACTTAGATGCCGGGTTTACGTTATTACACGCCGGTGATGAAGGACTGTAATTGCGCCTCGGATTGAAGACGCTGTTGCAGTGTGGAGGCTTCAGCTTTGCTGGCGAATGGCCCCATCTGAATACGCCAAACGGCGCCGTTTTGCACTACCCTGCCCGGAACGCCAAACTGCTGACTTAAACGCTTTTGATACTGCTGTGCACGAGCCTGTTCACTTACCGCACCAACCTGAACGACGTAACGACCGTTGGCTGCGGCTGCCGGAGTGGCAACGGCAGCGGCCGGTGCTGCTGCGACAGTCGGTGTTGTGGCTGGTGCAGTAACTGGGGCGGCCGGTTGTGGCGCAGGCGTCGGTTCGCTACCTTCAAGCACGCCGGAAGCGAGCGTGGTAGGTGCGCCGAGGAAACCACCGCTGTTTACTGGTGCTCCGGTAGGGTCATCGCTTTTCAGCGTGGAATTGCTGATCGGGCGGATATCACCTTGTGGCTGACCCGCATCCGGTGTAGCAGGCATGCTGCCGCCACCGCTTAAATCAGGGCGAGAGGGCAGGGCATAGGTTTGTTTGGCCACTGTCGTACAGGCCATACCTGGGCCGGACAGAGAGCCATCCTGTGCGACAATGATAGGATCGATACGCACTTTCGTGTTGTTAGATGTGTTCAGACGATCGGCTGCTGCTCGCGACAGCGAAATGACGCGATCGTTGCCATATGGCCCACGATCGTTAATGCGTACGACGATCATTCGACCGTTTGCCAGGTTAGTAATTCTGGCATAGCTTGGAATGGGGAGTGTCGGATGCGCAGCGGTCAGCTGCATCGGGTCGAACGCTTCACCTGAGGCGGTTAAATTACTTCCTGGCTCCGCATCGTAAATGGCGGCCAGTCCAGCCTGGCTAAAGCGGGAGGGATCCTGGACTATCTTGTAGCTCTTACCGTCACGCTGATAGTCCTGATTCGCCGTTGGGTTCAGGGGTTCAAAGCGCGGATCGGCCCCGCTGATTTCAACAATCGGACCATTACACACCGCAGGCTGCGGCGCGACGGCAGCCTGCTGCTGACCATCATCACTTGAACACGCCGCGAGCATTCCTGCTGCGATGCAGATTCCAATCCACTGCTTACGCATTGCGTACCCCTTACACGCTTTTCGACAACATTTTTCTATGGGTGTGGATCGACATGACAATCCCGAACCCGGCCATCAGCACGATCAGTGCAGAGCCTCCGTAACTGACCAGTGGGAGTGGAACCCCAACTACAGGCAGAATACCGCTCACCATACCAATATTTACGAAGACATAAACGAATAATATCAACATTAAACCACCGGCCATGACGCGACCAAAGGTTGTTTGCGCGTGGGCGGCAATCCACAATCCGCGCATTATCAGCAAAATGTACAGGGCAAGCAGGATTAAAATCCCAACCAGACCCAGCTCTTCCGCCAGTACTGCAAAGATAAAGTCAGTATGACGTTCGGGCAAAAACTCCAACTGCGACTGCGTACCATGCAACCAGCCTTTGCCGCGTAGCCCACCTGAACCAATAGCAATTTTAGACTGAATAATGTGATAGCCCGCGCCCAGTGGATCGGTTTCCGGGTCGAGAAGCATCATCACGCGTTGTCGCTGGTAATCATGCATCAGGAAGAACCACAATATTGGAATAAATGCGGCCACCAGAACCACAGCAACGCCGATTAAACGCCAGCTCAGGCCAGAGAGAAACAAGACAAACAGGCCGGAAAGAGCAACCAGGATTGAGGTTCCAAGGTCAGGCTGCGCGGCAACCAGCAGCGTGGGCATAAAAATGAGCACCAGCGCAATAGCCGTATTCTTCAGCGAAGGTGGGCAGACATCGCGGTTGATAAAGCGCGCCACCATCAGCGGGACGGCTATCTTGGCAATTTCCGAGGGCTGAAAACGCACGATTCCCAAATCCAACCAACGTTGTGCGCCTTTGGAAATGGCGCCGAAGGCATCGACAGCAACCAACAGGATGATACAGAAGATATAGAGGTACGGTGCCCAACCTTCATAGACTCTGGGGGGAATTTGCGCCATCACCACCATGATGACCAGCCCCATAGCGATCTGGCCTACCTTACGTTCCATCATGCCAATATCCTGGCCGCTGGCGCTCCAGATGACCAGCGAGCTGTATACCAGCAGAGCCAGCAAGATAAGTAACATTGTGGGATCGATATGAATTTTGTCCCAGAATGTCTTTTTGTTCGGATTATCCGTCACGATTATTGGTCCTCACCTGCTGCAACCGCCGGGTTTTCAGCAGGCAGATTGGTGTTATTGTCGCCCAACATAATGTGGTCAAGGATCTGGCGCATGAGTGTACCTACCGCCGGACCGGCCCCACCGTTTTCGAGGATCATCGCGACGGCGACCTCGGGTTTGTCATAGGGCGCGAATGCAGTCATCAGTTTGTGGTCGCGTAAACGTTCGGCGATCTTATGTGCGTTATAGGTTTCATTGGCTTTCAGGCCAAATACCTGCGCGGTACCGGATTTCGCCGCAATTTTGTAGGGGGCGCCAGCAAAATACTTGTGCGCAGTCCCATTAGGGCGATTCGCTACACCGTACATACCGTCTTTGGCGATTTCCCAGTAGCCAGAATGAATGTCACCGACAGGAGGCTCATGCGGCTGTATCCACGGCACTTGCTTGCCGTTTTCCGCTGTGCTCATCAGCAGATGCGGGACTTTCACCATGCCGTCGTTGATGAGGATCATCAGCGCCTTACTCATCTGGATAGGTGTTGCTGTCCAGTAGCCCTGACCGATACCGACAGGGATTGTATCACCCTGGTACCAGGGCTTTTTAAACCGTTTTTGCTTCCACTCGCGGGTTGGCATGTTACCCGCGCGCTCTTCAGCGAGATCGATGCCCGTATAATGACCGTAACCAAACTTGCTCATCCACTCAGAAAGACGGTCAATCCCCATATCATAGGCGATTTGATAGAAAAACGTATCAGCGGACTCTTCCAGAGAACGGGTGATGTTCAGATGACCGTGTCCCCATTTTTTCCAGTCGCGGTAACGTTTCTCTGAACCGGGTAATTGCCACCAACCCGGATCGAATAGCCCGGTATTGCGGGTAATAACACCTGCGCTTAACGCAGAGACCGCAACATAAGGTTTAACCGTGGACGCCGGAGGGTAAACACCTTGCGTGGCGCGGTTAACCAGAGGGGTATTGGGGTCATTGAGTAACCCGGAATAATCTTTGCTGGAGATGCCGTCCACGAACAGGTTCGGATCGTAGCTGGGCATAGATACCAGTGCCAGGACACCGCCAGTACGTGGGTCTGTGACCACGACGGCGGCACGGCTACCTGCCAGTAGCGTTTCAATGTATTGCTGGAGTTTTAAATCAAGCGTCAGATAGATATCGTGCCCGGCCTGCGGGGCGACTTCTTTGAGCTGTCGAATTACGCGGCCACGGTTATTGACTTCAACCTCTTCATAACCTGTTTGACCATGAAGTACGTCCTCGTAATAGCGCTCGATACCCAGCTTGCCGATGTCATGTGTGGCTGCATAGTTGGCCAGCTTGCCGTCTTTATCCAGACGTTCAACGTCTTTATCGTTGATCTTCGATACGTAACCAATCACGTGGGTCAGTGCAGAACCGTACGGATAATAGCGGCGTTTATAGCCTTTGACCTCGACGCCGGGGAAACGATACTGATTCACGGCAAAGCGTGCGACCTGAACTTCAGTCAGGTTGGTTTTTACCGGGATCGAGGTGAAGCGGTGCGAGCGGGCACGCTCTTTTTTAAAGGCTGCAATATCGTCATCGCTCAGATCCACGACGTTGCGTAGCGCGTCGAGGGTATCCTGAATATTGTCGACCTTCTCCGGCATCATTTCTATCTGATAAATAGTGCGGTTAAGGGCGAGAGGAATTCCGTTGCGGTCATAAATGATGCCGCGGCTGGGGGCGATAGGCACCAGTTTGATGCGGTTCTCGTTCGAACGGGTCTGATAGTCAGTAAAACGAACGATTTGCAGATTATAAAGATTGGCGATTAGCACGCCAGTGAGCAGCAAAATCCCCAAAAAAGCGACCAGCGCCCGGCGCACAAACAGCGCGGACTCAGCCGTATAGTCGCGAAAAGAATTCTGTAGTTTCATCCGCTGCTTAATCTACTCAAGAATCAATGATCACTCACGGTGATAAGGATGGTTGGTGGTAATGCTCCACGCCCTGTACAGACTCTCTGCGACCAACACCCGAACAAGAGGGTGGGGAAGGGTTAACGCAGAGAGTGACCAGCTTTGCTCCGCTGCCGCTTTACAGGCGGGGGACAGCCCTTCGGGTCCGCCAATCAACAGACTGACGTCACGACCATCCAGTTTCCAGCGTTCCAGTTCGGTCGCCAGCTGTGGTGTGTCCCAGGGTTTCCCTGGAATATCAAGGGTGACGATGCGGTTTTTGCCTGCGGCGGCCAGCATCTGTTCACCCTCTTTGTCGAGAATGCGCTTAATGTCCGCGTTCTTGCCGCGTTTTCCTGCCGGGATTTCAATCAGCTCAAAGGGCATGTCTTTTGGAAACCGACGCAGGTACTCCGTAAAACCGGTTTGCACCCAGTCAGGCATCTTCGTACCCACGGCGACAAGTTGCAGCTTCACGCATTAACTCCAGAGTTTTTCCAGTTCATACAGGCGACGGCTCTCTTCCTGCATAACGTGGACAATCACGTCGCCAAGATCGACAACGATCCAGTCAGCGACGTTTTCGCCTTCTACGCCAAGCGGCAGCAGACCGGCGGTGCGAGATTCCTGAACAACGTGATCGGCGATAGACATGACATGGCGGCTGGACGTGCCGGTGCAGATAATCATGCAATCAGTGATACTGGATTTGCCCTGAACATCTAAGGCGATGATGTCTTGACCTTTCAGGTCATCAATTTTGTCGATTACAAAATCCTGGAGTGCTTTACCCTGCAAGTGTTCCCCCTGGGTGAAAAAGAGTTAAAAACGTCTGTTAGTATACCTGAACCAGAGGCGATATCGGGACAAATGTCTCCGAAAGCGCTTTTGAAGTGCGCTATCATCCCACCCCGCGCAACAGAATGCATCGCCATTTTTGTAAAACAATTTCTGCAAAGCTCTGAAAGGCGGGGAAAGTCAGGTTGCGGAGAATAGCAGCCTGTCATAGGGTGTCAATGGGAGAGAGGCCCTTCGGCAGAAAAAACAGTGCATTCACTCACCCTCGTGCCACACGGCGCGACTATTGAGAACTTTCAGAACCGCAAAATCATCACAGAAATCAATCGCGCTCCAGCAACCCTGCTCAACGCGGAAATGCCACATTGATGCTGCCGGCATTGACAGCAGTCGGGCGATCAGCACGCTGAGTACGCCCTGGTGGCTGACCACCAGCAGGTTCTGCACATTTTTATAATCAGCAAGTTGGGCAATGAAACGTTCAATACGTTGTGAAAATGCCTGGAATCCTTCACCGTTGGTTGGGGTTGCATTCTGCCAGTCGTTACACCATACGGCATAATTTTCAGCGTCTTCACGCGCCAGATCGCGATGATGGCGCATTTCCCAGTCGCCAAAGAACATCTCATTAAGTTCAGGCATGACACGCACAGGAACCTCGCGTTCCGCCAGAATCAGTTGGGTTGTATGGCGGGCTCGTTCGAGTTCGCTGCACAGAACGTTGTCGAAAGGGACATTGCGTAACAGTCCACTCAGTGATTGTGCCTGAGCAATCCCCCGTTCCGTTAGCGGTGTGGGGGCATGGCCGCTGTATAACCCGGCGACATTGGCTTCGGTTTCTCCGTGACGTACTAACCAGAGTCTCATTTCTTCCTCGTGAGGCTATTCGCATAAAACATGATGTTGGCCCTGATTGCGCAGAGATTTTTCAATAAAATACCTTTTTTTAACTGGAGCGGCACGATGTCTTTATTGAAGAGCGCGCACGGCGGTAATACCCGAGAAGCCGCCGCATTGTTGGGCATCCCGCCTGAGCAATTGCTGGATTTTAGCGCGAATATTAACCCGCTGGGTATGCCCGAAAACTTAAAATGCGCGCTTATCGACAATCTGGACAGGGCTGAACGCTACCCGGATGTTGACTACACCCAGTTGCATGCGGCACTGGCACAGCATCATCAGGTACCTGTTTCGTGGATCCTCGCGGGGAATGGCGAAACAGAATCTATTTTCACCCTGGTTAATGGGCTCAAGCCGCGTCATGCGATGATTGTCGTCCCCGGATTTGCTGAATACCGCCGGGCGCTGGAATGGGGAGAATGTGCAATCCATGAATTTGCGCTGCGCGAGGAGGATGGCTGGCAGCTCAGCGCCACGATCATTGATGTGTTAACGCCACAACTGGACTGCCTTTTTCTCTGTACGCCCAACAACCCTACAGGGCTATTGCCCGATGATCGTCTGCTTGCTGCGATAGCAACGCGCTGCGCTGAATTGGGGATTACCTTGATTCTGGATGAAGCCTTTATCGATTTTATTGCCGGGGAAGAAGGTTTTATTCCGCTGCTACAAGAGAATCCGCACATTTGGGTTCTTCGCTCGCTAACCAAGTTTTATGCGATACCGGGGTTGCGACTGGGTTATCTGGTCAATAGCGACGAACAGGCCGTAGCGCGAATGCGCAGCCGACAAATGCCGTGGTCAATTAACGCATTTGCCGCGCTGGCGGGAGAGATGATTCTCAGCGATAGCGCGTATCAGCAGGCAACGTGGAAGTGGCTAGCGCAGGAGGGACGGCGATTTGATCAACAATTGCAAATACTGCCCGGCCTGACAGTCTATCCCGGTCGGGCTAACTATCGGCTGTTACGCTGTGATCGACCGGGTATCGATTTGCAAAAATCATTGCTGGAACAACATGTTTTGATCCGTAGTTGTGCCAATTACCCTGGGTTGGATGTGCGCTATTACCGGGTTGCTGTTCGCAGTCAGGAGGAAAATGATCGCCTGCTGGTGGCATTAAACAACACGCTTAGCGGTACAAACCCTGCTGGTTGATATAGTCGAGCACGGCGCGTGGCAGTAAGTCGTCGCACGGCTCGCCTTTTTCCAGACGTTCGCGGATAAGCGTGGCGGAGATATTGAACCAGGGCGTTTCGGCAAGGTAAATCTTGCCTGCTGGCAGGTTGTGTAGATCATCTGCCGTATGGGTCAGATGATTTTCCAACCACTGCTGGTGCTGTTCCTGTTCCATCTCAAGGGGATAACCCGGTCGTCGACACACGATAAGATGGGTGTTATCCAGAATCGTGTCGTAATCATGCCAGGAAGGAAAGGTGAGCAGTGAATCCTGACCAATAATGAATGCCAGCGGTGCATCCGGGCCTTGTTCCACGCGCCACTCTTGCAGCGTTTGTGCGGTGTACGAGGCGGTATCGCGTTTTAGCTCACGCTCATCCAGTGAAAATAACGGTTTGTCGGCAATGGCCAGTTCAAGCATATGTTTACGCTGTGCGCTGGAGGCTTCCGGTTGCGCACGATGCGGTGGTACGTTATTGGGCATGACAATGACCCGAGACAGGCCAATCAGATTAGCCAGAATTTCAACGGGTTTCAGATGACCATAATGCACCGGATCAAAGGTGCCGCCGAACAGAGCCTGCAATGATTTCATATCAACCATCAATAAAAACATCTGCCAGTGATTTATGGCAAAGCAACAGGGAAAGTCCCTCAAGCTCCGCCCACACTAACTGACCATAGTCTTGTTTAAGCGTAATTTCCGTACGTGTTAACAGCGTGACTGCCTGACGTAACTGCGTGGGAGTCAGTCGGTTTAACGCTTCTCCCATCATGCCCCGGCGATTTTGCCATACCCGATGTTTGTCAAACAATGCCCGTAATGGGGTATGGGCCGACTGCCGTTTCAGATTCACCAGCAGTAATAATTCCCGCTGCAGAGTACGTAACAAAATAACGGGTTCACTGCCTTCAAGACGAAGCTGTTGCAGAATATGCAGCGCGCGCTTGCTTTTGCCCATCAGCAGTGCATCCACCCAGTGGAAGGGAGTAAAGTGCGCGGCATCATTAACGGCTTGCTCTACACGAGGCAGCGTTAATTTACCGTCAGGCCAAAGTAGTGAGAGCCGCTCCAGTGCCTGCGCTAACGCTAACAGATTACCTTCGTAGCAATAGCATAAGAGCTGGTTGGCGGCGTCATCCAGTTGCAGATTATGATGTTTCGCCCTTGCGGCTACCCAGCGCGGAAGCTGTGCCTGTTCAGGTGTCTGGCAACTGACCAGCACCGCGTTATTGGCCAGTCCGGAATACCATGCGGCGTTTTCCTGTGCTTTGGTCAGCTTGTTACCACGAACAATAAGCAGCAGATCGTCATGTAGCAGCGTGACGAGCGAGGCAAGTTGTTCGTTAATGGCGGCATTGGGGCCATTTTCTGGCAGTTGCAGGAGTAGCGTTTGACGGTTGGCAAACAGGCTCATCGCCTGGCAAAGGGAAAAGATTGCGCCCCAGTCGGTGCTGTTATCGAGGGTGAACGTATGGTGTTCTTCGAACCCTTGCGCGGCGGCAGCCATACGGACGATGTCCTGGCTCTCTTGCAACTGCAGGGGATCATTGCCCAGTAATAAATACGCCGCGCGCAGCCCTTCGTTGAGCTGTGCGCGGAGTTGTTCAGGGTACAACTTGAGCATCAGTTACCCAGGGTGGTGGAAACATGTGCCGGAGAGGAGGGCGCTGGCGCTGCTGTTTTCACTGCAGGTTCAACGCCATCACTGGATGACTGAACATCAGCAATATGTACGCTTGGCAGTTTACGAATCAACTGCTCGGCCGCCTTGTCGTACATCTCTTTAACGATTATCTCCTGCTCGTTATCCTTCGCCAGTGCCGCTTGCGGGTTGTCGAAGAATGAACGATAGACTTTAGCGCTGATCGGGTAAATATCATGGCCCGGGATCAGGACTGAGGCACTAACAGACATCACCATCTGGTATTCAGCGGTTTGACCGTTCTGGAACACGGACGCGGTATCCTGCGAAATGCTGACTGCACCAAGGCGTAAGGACGGAACGTCTTTGCGCGTTGAGCTGTCTTCCAGCAGTGTAACGCCATTCAAACGCAGCTGATTACGTACCGCACGGCTTAACGGGCCGTTCGGATCACCCGTGACCAGAATCATGGTTTTCATCGTGGGGGGAACCTGCGTAGTACTACGCAGATGCCAGCCACACCCGGCGGTGACAAGCACCACCAGGGATAACAACAATGTTGTCAGATGTCGCACGCTTCCTCCCGCGCTTAGCCAACGACCAGATTGAGGAGTTTACCCGGTACATAAATCACTTTACGTACGGTAACGCCATCAAGATATTTTGCCACCAGATGCTCCTGGCCAGCACGTTCACGAACCTGCTCTTCAGTGGCGTTTACCGGGACGGTAATTTTACCACGGACTTTGCCGTTGACCTGAACCACTACCAGCGTAGAGTCTTCGACCATTGCGCTTTCGTCAGCAACAGGCCACGGTGCATTGTCGATATCGCCTTCGCCTTTCAGCGCTTGCCACAAGGTGAAGCAAACGTGTGGGGTGAACGGGTTAAGCATACGCACAACGGCCAACAGCGCTTCCTGCATCAGGGCTCTGTCCTGTTCGTCTTCCTGCGGTGCTTTTGCCAGCTTGTTCATCAGTTCCATAATTGCCGCAATCGCGGTGTTAAAGGTCTGACGGCGGCCGATATCATCGGTCACTTTGGCGATAGTTTTGTGCACGTCACGACGCAGCGTTTTTTGGTCTTCGCTCAATGCATCAACGTTCAGTGCAGCCACATCACCTTTGGTGGTGTGCTCGTAAACCAGTTTCCAGACACGTTTCAGGAAGCGGTTTGCCCCTTCTACGCCAGATTCTTGCCATTCGAGCGTCATATCAGCCGGAGAGGCAAACATCATGAACAGACGCACGGTATCGGCACCGTAACGTTCAACCATTACCTGCGGGTCGATACCGTTATTTTTCGACTTGGACATTTTGCTCATGCCGGTATACACCAGTTCATGACCTTCGGCATCCTGCGCCTTAACGATACGGCCTTTCTCGTCGCGTTCAACGATCGCATCAACCGGAGAAACCCAGTTACGCTCGCCGTTTGCGCCAACGTAGTAGAACGCATCTGCCAGCACCATACCCTGGCACAGCAGCTGTTTAGCCGGTTCGTCAGAGTTCACCATGCCCGCGTCGCGCATCAGTTTGTGGAAGAAGCGGAAGTAGAGCAGGTGCATGATGGCGTGTTCAATACCACCAATGTAGATATCAACCGGCAGCCAGTAGTTTGCCGCTTCCGGATCCAGCATGCCTTCGTTGTACTGCGGGCAGGTATAGCGCGCGTAGTACCAGGAGGATTCCATGAAGGTATCGAAGGTGTCGGTCTCGCGCAGTGCCGGCATGCCGTTAACGGTGGTTTTTGCCCACTCAGGATCGGCTTTAATTGGGCTGGTGATGCCATCCATGACGACATCTTCTGGCAGAATCACCGGCAGTTGATCTTCTGGTGTTGGCAGTACTGTGCCATCTTCCAGCGTGACCATCGGGATTGGCGCACCCCAGTAACGCTGGCGGGAAACGCCCCAGTCGCGCAGACGGTAGTTAACTTTTCGCTCCCCCACACCTTTTTCGACCAGCTTGTCGGCAATGGCGTTAAAGGCGGCTTCGAAAGACAGACCGTCAAACTCGCCGGAGTTAAACAGGACGCCTTTTTCAGTCAGTGCCTGCTCAGACAGGTCCGGCTCTGAGCCGTCAGCGGCCAGAATAACTGGCTTAATGCTCAGACCATATTTAGTTGCAAACTCGTAGTCGCGTTGATCGTGGCCCGGAACGGCCATAACTGCACCCGTACCGTATTCCATCAGGACAAAGTTTGCTGCCCAAACCGGGATCTCTTCGCCGGTCAGCGGGTGAACGGCTTTAAAGCCAGTGTCGACACCTTTCTTCTCCATGGTCGCCATTTCAGCTTCAGCAACCTTGGTGTTGCGGCATTCATCGATAAATGCTGCCAGCTCCGGGTTATTTGCCGCTGCTTTTTGCGCCAGTGGGTGGCCTGCCGCAACAGCAAGGTAAGTGGCACCCATAAAGGTGTCCGGACGAGTGGTGTAAACGGTCAGCGTATTGTCATAGCCGTTGACATCAAAGGTGATCTCTACACCTTCAGAACGACCGATCCAGTTACGCTGCATCGTTTTCACGGTGTCAGGCCAGTGATCCAGATTATCCAGATCACGCAGCAGTTCGTCAGCATAAGCGGTGATTTTGATGAACCACTGAGGGATCTCTTTACGCTCAACTTTGGTGTCGCAGCGCCAGCAGCAACCGTCGATAACCTGTTCATTTGCCAGTACGGTCTGGTCGTTAGGGCACCAGTTCACCGCAGAGGTTTTCTTGTATACCAGACCTTTTTTGTACAGTTCGGTGAAGAACTTTTGCTCCCAACGGTAATATTCCGGGGTGCAGGTTGCCAGCTCGCGGCTCCAGTCGTAACCAAAGCCCAGCATTTTGAGCTGGTTTTTCATGTAAGCGATGTTGTCGTACGTCCACGGCGCTGGAGCGGTGTTGTTTTTAACCGCAGCGCCTTCCGCCGGCAGACCGAACGCATCCCAGCCAATGGGCTGCAGTACGTTTTTGCCCAACATACGCTGATAGCGGGCGATCACGTCACCGATGGTGTAGTTACGTACGTGGCCCATGTGTAGTCGACCAGAAGGATAGGGAAGCATAGACAGGCAGTAATACTTCTCTTTGCTCTCGTCTTCGGTCACTTCAAATGTGCGCTTCTCATCCCAGTGAAGCTGTACTTTGGATTCTATCTCTTCCGGGCGGTATTGCTCTTGCATGGCAGCCAGTGGTCCTGTTTTCAATACAGCTACAAACGTAGCTCTAGATGTGGTGTTTCAGATCCGCATAGCATAGCCCAAACGCCCGCGTCAAAACAGCCTTTCGCGCATTCAGCGTTGAATTCCCGCAAGGATAATTCTTGCACGAATTTACACACTCTGTGGGCAGTCTTGCAAAGCGTAGCGTAAATAACGTCTATTATTATAGACAGTTAACAACCCAGGAGGCGAAGCGATGAACAAGGTTGCTCAATATTACCGTGAACTGGTGACGTCACTCAGCGAACGTCTGCGTAATGGCGAACGCGATATTGATGCGCTGGTGGACCAGGCTCGTCAGCGAGTTTTGCAGACCGGGGAGTTAACGCGAACCGAGGTGGAAGAACTCACAAGGGCCGTCAGACGCGACCTCGAAGAGTTTGCGCTGAGTTATGAAGAGAGTCTCGACGAGGAGACTGACAGCGTCTTTATGCGGGTGATTAAAGAGAGTATCTGGCAGGAGCTGGCCGATATTACTGATAAAACCCAGCTTGAATGGCGCGAAGTGTTTCAGGATCTCAGTCACCATGGGGTTTACCACAGTGGTGAAGTGGTGGGGCTGGGCAATCTGGTGTGCGAGAAGTGTCACTTCCATTTAGCCGTTTACACACCGGACGTGCTGCCGTTGTGTCCGAAATGCGGGCATGACCAGTTCCAGCGCCGACCGTTTGAGCCGTAATGTTGCAGAAAAGCGGCCCGATGAAATGCGGGCCGTATCGATGAAGAAATGTTTAAGGGATCATCAGGTTAATGGTGATGACCGACTGATAGTTCCCCGACGTAGCGGCCGCAGCGTTTTGCAGGTACACCAGCTGGGCGCTAAAGTCGAGGGATAACGTGTCGTCTGCACCGATATCTGCTGCTGACTGTAGCGGGTATTTTTCGCCGGATTTAATGTGCTCAAACGTGCCGTTGGTGCCTTTACTGTATGTGGTGTACATAGATACATAGGCGCCCACGCCCTCGGCTGCGCCCTCACCCGAAAGATTATTCAGGAAGATGCTGCTGTTGGCGTCGCTGGTGGCGTCGCCATCAACGCTGATATAAGCACCGCTGGTCCTGAGGCAGTCCCCGCTGAAAATGATAGTGGGTGAAGTCATAGGCTTCTCCGGGAAGTCCTTACCGTCAGGGACCAATTGCACGGTTCCCATATTGATGGTGGCTTCCGGAAATTGTGTGCTCAGGGTACAGTCCGGAACGATATCGCCTTCAACGGTGATGGAGATATTAAAGTCCGGTGATCCGGCATCTATCCTGCTTTTCGCCAGAGCCCCCCATGGATGGCTGAGACCTGCACAAAAAAGCAGTCCAGCAATCCCATAGCGCTGAATTAATAATGTAAACATAGTGGCGTTCCCTCTGCACGCTATTGAACATGGACATTCAGAGTGGCGGTTGAACGGAAATGGCCTGCTTTCACCTCTTCTCCAAAACGATAGTAGTAGGCCGTAAGATAAAAATAGGTTCGTCTGACCTTGCCTGTCGGGCCATCAAGCAGATTAAAAGATTCGGCTAACGTCAGATCGCGTGGTTCGCTTTTGCCTCCGCCATCGGCATCATTAAAATGGTATCTGAAGGTTGCGCCGACTCCCTCTGCTCCTCCCGGTTCTGGCGCCAGGACATTGGACAGCCCTGGAACGGTATCCGTTGCGCTAAGCGTGAATTGCACGTTGACGTCTCGATCGCAGTTGATACCGCCGCGTGTAGTTTGTTGCTCTCCTGATGCTTTGAGGAGCCCGGGCTCTTTGAAGGCAGTTGTTTTGGTTTCTGGCATGGCAAAATACAACGCAGAAGTGTCTATATAGCAGCTGGCTATGGCGGTAGCCCTGTTGCCGAATCCAAAAATGACCTGTTTATCGTTAACGGGGTAATCGCCACCACCACTTGCGGTTAATGTAACAATATCTCTGGTACCGAAACGGCCTGATTTGGGATCTTCCGGGCCGATAGCCCAAAACTGATATGAAGCCAATTCTGCAACTCTATAAGCACGCAGGTCAGACTCGGAACCACTGATTCGAGGAATATCCCAACGGCGGGTGGTGAACGAGCCGTCAGTTAATACGGTTGAAGCTAAGCCGCTGGCATTGGCATTCAGCACCTTGGCAGTGATAGATACGCCGATGAAATCAATATCGGTTTTTATTACGCCGTTACCAATAGAGGCTGGAACCAGCGCTCCTGTTATGCTTAATTCAAACCACCCACCGTCGTTGTTACATATGACGAATACGTCACTCATAGGGTTATAATTCTCTATCACCTCACCTGGGAGATGCTGGTTGAGTATGACATTGCTGTTAAAAACTTGACCATAGCCGGTGCCGTTGTTCGATATTCCGCACCAGGCTAGCCCGGTCTGAGACCAGAGCGCGACCAGTACGCCGGTCAGCAGCAAAAATAGCTTTCTTCTCATTATTTGCATTCTCCTTGAACCATGTTCACACCGACGGCGGAAGGGGCCTCTGCACTGTGATAAACGAAGCGGCAGGTCTGGTTATTTCCCCACAGAGCCACCAGCGTGGTGTTGTCACTTAGCCCGCCGAGGTAGACCTCGCCGTCGCTCGCGACAATACCGCTCTGACCGTCGGTTCCGCCTTCTGGCGTCACAATTGCGCCAAACGGCACCACACTGCCATCGGGACGCCGGAGGGTAATAAGTGCTCTTTCCCCAACGTTAGCACCATATTCGGCACGAACCAGCGCGCCGCGCGTTGGCACCAGCATACGGTTGGTATCCTGCAGGTCGACATCAGTGGGCAGGGTTTCCGTGTCCAGATTCACTTCGTTTTCACGGTAGGGTGTCAGGTTATTGACAATGGTGTAACCACGGAAGTCGGTGCTTACGCCATCACGGTTAACTACCCGCACGCCGGAAGCCTCCGGGATTTTGATGAGCGCGTTGGTTTCACCTAACTCCTGGGCCAGGGTAACGCCATTGCGGTGAGCAATCAGCGCGCCGGATAAACCGTAATCGGTACGTTCTGAGTCGTCATCATAGCTATAGCCGCCTTGCAGCGTGCCGTAGGTGCCGTTATAGGTGGCGCGCAGGCTGCCGTTATAGCTGTTGTCATCCTCGTCGCTCTGGGTATAGCCTTGCTGGACGCTCCAGTTAAGCGCATTGCCTTCGAGGGCATAACCGTTCAGCGTGGTGGAGTGAACGGTGTCGCCGCCTTTGGTCGCGTTGAGGTTATAAGAAAGCCAGGCGCGCGGCAGCAGTTTGTCCAGCGGTACGGAAATGCTGAGCGAGAACACTTCGTCTTTATCGTAGCGTTCACTGTTGTCGTAAGACTGGGTGTTTTTGTTGTAGCTGTAGCTCAGGCTATAGCTGACGGCTCGCCAGTGGTTGTTCCAGCTTATTCGCCATGAGTCCATCTGCTGGTTGGTATTCCAGTAATCTTCCCGCACCAGCGAGCCGGAAATTGATCCGAAACCCGGGCCTAACGGTTGGCTCAAGCTTAATTCCCAGCGGTTACGCTGGCGGTCGGGCAGATTATCTTTATTGCCGTAGGTATCAAGAATGTCCGCCATCTCAAAGTAACCGTCGCTGTTATAGCGATAGCCAGCCATGGTGAAGGTGGTACCGGTTTCGAGGATTGATTTACTGTAACGAAGCCGCCACGACTGACCTCTTTCTTTCACATCGCCGTTAATTGGTTCTTCCGGGGTCGCCCATGACTGCGTGACATCGGCGGAGAGCGCCCCCCAGTTGCCCATATTTTTCCCGAGCCCAATCGCCAATGACTGGTAGTGACTGGCGAACTGCCCGCCGCCGTAGATGGTTAAGTTCCAGGGTAAACCATAGCTGGCAGAAACCTGAGTGAACGGTGTTTCATCCACGCTGCCATCATCCGGGCGATAGCGCCCGGTGGTGATAGCGTAATCAATTGTACCCTGACGTTGCAGGTTGGTGAGCGAGGCGTAGGGCACAATAAAATGCTGCTCTGAGCCATCTTGTTCCTTTACCGTGACATAGAGATCGCCGGAGCCGCCGGTAGAGTAAAGATCCTTAATGGAAAATGCGCCCGCAGAAACATAGTTTTGATAAATCACGTAATTATTCTGGCGAATGATAATCTGCGCGTTGGTGCGCGCAACGCCTTCAACGACAGGCGCATAGCCGCGCAGTGAATCAGGGCGCATGCTATCGTCGGTTTCCAACTGCACGCCGGTAAAGGGCACTCCGTCGAAAATATCGGCATTGGTGGTACTTTCTCCCAGCGTAAGCTGGCTGCCCCAGGCCGGAATATCGCGCTGAGCATAGGTGTAGGCCGTATCCCACGAGCTTTCACCATCGTCGTTGCGGTTCCACGTAGAGTAGGTGCGGATACGCCACGCGCCGATATTTATTCCGGGACGTAGGTTAGCATACTGGGTGTCCGAGCTGCCGCCGCCGTGGCGCTGGCGGGTTTGATCACCGGTAAAATCGTAGTTGAGAATAACGGCGTTAATCCCTTCATCCCAGTCTTCTGGCGGAATATACCCGCGTACATCGTTGGCTAGCGCCGCCTGAGGGATACTGATTTGCAACTGCTGTTTGTTGAAGTCAAAAAATGTATTGAAGCGATCAATAGCCGCGATGTTGGCGCAACTGCTGTCTTTGATAAGCAACTTCGGATAAGCGGAGGTATTCACGCCATATTTTTTCAACTGGGCCATGCTCAGACAGGGAACTAATTGGCCGTGATCGTCAAGGCTGAAGTTAATGTCCTGAGTTTCTGCCCGACGTTTGTTGACGAAAATATCGACACGGTAGGATCCTGGTGCCTGCCCGCCTTTTTCGAATAAGGACAAATCGACGGGCGCTTCACCGTTGCCCGCCCCCGAATGCTTAAAAAACGCTGGGTTGAAATAGGGAGTCGCCGCTGTGGCGTTGGCCGACTCCGCTGGCTTTTGCGGCTCGACTGCAACGGCTAGCGAAGTATAAAGCCCACAGGCTAAGATGACTCCGGACGCCAGACGGCTAAGGCGAAAGGGGGAGGGTTCTGCCGCTATAATCATCTACATCATCCATGTTAAGCTGATAACGTTTTATTTAAATGTGCGCATGGAAATCTTTGCTCACGCCGCCCTGGTCGTTAATGATGGCGAAAGCAACATCGCCGCCTGTCACGTCTTTTGGGAGGTCGAAGTGCGCCACGCTGCCAGGTGCGACGTAAGTGACTTTTTCCAGTTTTTTCCCGGCCACGCTAATGCGGCCAAAATTGATGTAATAAGGTGAGGCATTAGAGACCTGGAGCTGGATTCCGGAACGCTGCCAGGTCAACTGATCTTTGTGATCGGTTGGGATGGAGTGACCGAGTGATTTCGGGCGGTAAATCAGCTTGACGACAGTATTGACCGCAATCTGGATGCTGTTATCGCCGGTAGGACCGCCGGGAATACCTTTTACGTTTAGCCAGAATAGCGACTCTTTATCTTCCGGCAGCGGGCTGGTGAGAATAATACGCAGCACGTTTTTCTGCTGAGGGTCGAGACGAAAGAGCGGCGGCGTAATAACAAATGGCGCTTTTTTATCTTTCGCACCATCAGGCATATTGACCCAGGACTGTACCAGATAGGGGGTTTTATCCGGGTTTTCGAGCTGAACCGAGGCTTCTTTCTTTGCGCCATCATAGATCACGCGCGTACCCATCAGCGATACGCTGGCCGATGCGCTGGACATCGTGAAGAAACCCAGTAATAAACCGACAATGTTTTTTTGAATTCCATTCATAACTTAAATCCTTAGTACTTAAATAATCTGTCCTGAATTAATTTTGCATAACGTCGAGCGTGACCGTGGTGCTGGTTTTCCCGCTGGTGACCGCATCAGCCAGCCGTATATAACCGGCCTCAAGCTGAAAGGTGAATGTCGATTGCTTTTTTGCCGATGATGTTCTACCGTCGCCGAGAAATGTGTTGTTAGGGTAAAAGGCAGCGCTGGGATCGATATATTTCAGATAGTGTCCCACCCCTTTAGCGCCATCTTCGAGCTCATTTGCCAGGGCCTCGGGGAAACCGCCATCGGGACCGGTAAAGCGCAGAGCATATTGGGCATCTTCACATTGCTCGAGCGTGACGTTAACGATTTTGGTCGCCGAGGGAACCGGCGCGCCGAATGCAACGCTCAGGATATCCTTTACCGTGACGGGACTGAGGTTGATCCCAGAACCGCCCTCAATGGTGACCTTACAGGCAGAATTCACCAGTGACGCTGTGATCGTCAGTTTTGTGCCCCAGGTTTTTGCGGTATCGGCCCATGCCGATAACGAGCAGGCCAGCGCCAGAGGAATAAGCGTCACAATTATCGTGTTCCGAGTTTTCATCAGCCCGTTTATTCTCCCTGCCTTGTGGTTAAATTTGCCAAACTCCGCAATGCTGATTTCGATTATTTATCGTGATGCAGCGCGGTGGCTGGTTAAATTCGGTATAACAACATCTCCCCCACAGGGGAGATGTTGGCTACGCGTGATAAACTCTCACTGAGAATTAATCTTTGTAGGTGATATTCAGCGTAACAACAGACTCGGTCGGGCCAGCCGGAGAGGACTGATCGTCAACTTCGCCAATTTTGGTGTAGCCGACGTTAAGCGGGAATAGATAGCCAACAGCACTCTGCGCCGCAGTTGCTTCCGCAGTACCATGCTCAATGATCTGAGTCGTATTGCTCAGCGAGGCGGTGTTCGTGCCGTTGTACAGGTAGTGGGCCAAAACGGTGTTGGACGGTGCTTTGGAGTTGACGATAGCGTCTGCGTTGCCGTCGACGGTGTCAGCAACAAACTGAACATAAATGTTGTAATTCGGGCAGTTTGTCAGTTTGAAATGGTCATTCTGGTTGCCCAGGTGAGCGCCGATAGCCGCCACTTTTGCCTGCTGTACGGTGATTTTATTCAGCGAGATATCTGCGTTGTTGTTAGTGCCGAACTCGCAGCCTTTTTCAATCACTTCACCATTAATTGTGATGGTTTCGGCTATTACGCTACCGGATGCCAGAGCGGCCATGACGGCTGCGGCTAAAAATACCTTTTTCATGTAAAACTCCATTTAGATAAAAATACTAATTGAGGTTGTGCACTAAATGAATAGATTATGATTACTGCGATCAACGCCTGATACTTTGCGGGGGGATAATACAATATCAGAGGATCTGAAAATATATTTTTAAAAAAGATGGGCGATGGGCGTTCTTGTAAATATTGAATGATATTAATCAGGGTGATGAATAACGCCTGTTTGTGTCTTTCTGGCACGATAAAACAGTGAATATATAATTAAAATCGTATGGAACTGCAAGAAGCAGGTTTCCAGTTATGCTATTACGCGGAAGATTTTAGGAATTTATTTAGAAGAGATGCGTTGCTGGAAAATAAAATGCCGGGCGTTTTTCCTGACTCAGGAGAAAACACCCGGCGATGCAGTACTAATCGAAGGGGGAATTACTGAACGTAGGTGATACTGAGGTCAATCGTTGAGCTAGTTGGACCGGCAATAGATACGCCACTCCCCACCTCTTTAATTTTGGTATAACCTGCCAGCACCGGGTACTGATACCCCTCCGGGCTTTGTGCTGCTGCGGCTGCAGCTTTAGCCAGATAAACACGGTTGGAATCTGGGTCAGCCAGCGATTTGTATTCCGAGTCACGGCCGTCTCTCAGGAAGTGGGCGATATATTCACCGTTCACATCGGTGTTGACGATGGCGCCCGGGTAACCGTCTGGTGCCTGCGCCCTAAATTCAAGGCGCACGTCGTAGGTTGGGCAGTTGCTGATCTTAAAACTATCCGCCTGGTTCAGCAGTTCGCTGCCCAGCGGCGCCGCTTGTACATCTTTCGAGGCGAGTTTGTTCAGCGTGATATCGGCCTTGCCGTTGTTGCCGAATTTGCAACCTTCTTCGATCATATCGCCATTAATGGTGATGCTCTCGGCCATGGCGCTGCCAGAGACCAATGTAGCCATAACCGCTGCAGCTAAAAATACCTTTTTCATATAAACTCCATGTTTAAATAATGAATTATTGCTGCAAAGTATTATATTTAGATCGCTCATTGATATAATCAATAATCCATTTTTAGCTCGAGGTATAATAACATTAATCATGGCGGGCAGGTATAGGCGATACAATTGTACATTAGCATAGCGTGCACAATTATTCATGGAATTAATTTAATTATTAGTGGTGCTTAGCATGTGAAATTAAGGAAAATATGATAAAAATAAGGCTATCCTTGTTTTTTATGGCAGGATGCAAGTTTCTGTTTATTGCGGGGGCGGTTTTTTTAAGAATTTATTTAGCTTTGAGTGCGCAGATAGTGAAGAACACAATAAGAGATAAACCACCTCCGAAGGAGGTGGTGATTAATTAGACTGGTATCATACAGTGTCGATTACTGGTAATAAGTGATATCCAGTGTTACGACGGAACGCGTCAGACCGGCGGGCGAGACACCGGACTGCACGTCAGCGACCTTTTTGTAGCCCACGATTACGGGATAGTCATAACCTTCATCTGATAGCGCTTTTTTATGCTCTTCTGGAGTATATTCTGCTGACAGAGTTATTCCCCCATTCAGGTTCAGAAGGCTCATATTATCACTATTGTCTACCATATAATGTGCAACAACATCACCGGACGGTTTAATGTCGTTGACGATGGCCTCAGGATCCGTTGGGTGAATATCTCCACGGAATGTGATTGCGATACCATAGTTCGGGCAGTTGTGAATATTAAATGATGCCGCTTTTTCCGCGAATTTAGTGCCGATACCCGCATTTGTGACTTCAGCAACGGTGATTTTATTCAGATTAATATCCGCATTACCGTTTTTACCAATAATGCAGCCTTTTTCAAGCAGTTCGCCGTCAATGGTAAGGGTCTCTGCCATCACGCTGGTGGAGGCCAGCGCAGCCATCACTGCAGCGGCTAAAAATACCTTTTTCATAAAATTCTCCATGTAATAAAAAATAAATTATTTCGCAAAGTATTCAATAGCGACCGCGTATTGATATAACCAATAATTCATTTTTTACAGCGTGACTATAATAACATTTTTAAAAGGAATGTGGAGTCTAAAAAAAGAAGTGGGTGAAAGAATAATACATGGTGCGACTATGGTTAGTATTATTACCGAAGGTTATTCATTTTTGGATAATATTGATCTGGTTAACGCTTACCCCGTTTCTTTATTATTCACTTGTACTTAGCCGTACGGAGGTGCGATATCTTTGCACGAAAAGGCGCACACGTTGCCGCGTGCGCGAAAAAAATCAGTGCAGAATTTTGGCCAGGAAGTCTTTGGCACGATCTGATTTCGGGTTGGCGAAGAAGGCCTCTTTTTCCGAGTCTTCAACGATTTTCCCCTCGTCCATAAAGATCACCCGGTTCGCCACTTTCCGCGCAAAGCCCATTTCGTGGGTAACCACCATCATGGTCATCCCTTCATTGGCCAGCTCAACCATAACGTCCAGTACTTCGTTGATCATTTCGGGGTCCAGTGCGGACGTCGGCTCGTCAAACAGCATGGCGATAGGATCCATACACAGTGCCCGGGCGATAGCGACACGTTGTTGCTGACCACCTGAGAGTTGTGCCGGAAACTTCTCGGCATGCGCCGCCAGACCGACGCGTTCAAGCAGTTTTTGCGCTTTTGCACGCGCAGGTGCTTTATCGCGTTTGAGCACTTTTACCTGGGCCAGCGTCAGGTTTTCTATGATCGACAGATGTGGGAACAGTTCAAAGTGCTGGAACACCATACCGACACGGGAACGTAGTTTTGCCAGATCGGTTTTTTTGTCATTTACAACGGTGCCATCCACGGTGATGACACCCTGCTGTACAGGTTCCAGACCGTTTACCGTTTTAATCAGCGTTGATTTACCGGAACCTGACGGGCCGCAGACCACCACCACTTCACCTTTTTTCACTTCTGTGGAGCAGTCGGTCAGCACCTGAAAGTGACCATACCATTTCGAAACATTTTTCAGGGTAATCATTAAACTGTCCTTTTCTTCAAATAGCTGACCAACAACGATGCGCTCAGACTGAATACAAAATAGACGGCGCCAGCAAACAGGATCATTTCAACCTGTGTGCCGTCACGCTCGCCAATGGTGGAGGCGGTGCGGAAGAAATCTGCCAGACTCAATACGTAAACCAGCGAGGTATCCTGGAACAGGACTATGCCCTGGGTGAGCAGCAACGGCACCATGGCGCGAAATGCCTGTGGCAATATGATGAGCTTCATCGATTGCCAGTGGGTCATCCCCAGTGCCAGTGCCGCGCTGGACTGCCCACGGGAAATACTCTGGATCCCTGCACGGATAATCTCCGAGTAGTAGGCAGCTTCGAACATCGAAAACGCGACCATTGCTGAGATCAGGCGAATATCGGTTTTCGGCGACAGGCCTAATACGTTTTGCAGGAAGCCTGGAACAATCAGGTAGAACCATAGCAGTACCATCACCAGCGGAATGGAGCGGAATACGTTAACGTATATTTTCGCAAACCAGGCAATTGGCGCGAAGCTGGACAGACGCATGACCGCGAGGAGGGTTCCCCAGACGATGCCGATGATGACAGCCGTAACGGTGATTTTCAGCGTGATAAGCAGCCCATCCAGCAGATATGGCAGGGAAGGGACAATTGAACTCCAGTCAAATTCGTACATTATTTGCCTCCTATGTTGCCAGGCAGGCGGATTTTACGTTCGACAAGATTCATCACCAGCATAATAAAGGCGTTAATCAGTACGTAGGCCAGGGTAATGGCGGTAAACGATTCCCATGCGTGGGCAGAGTAATCCAGCAGTTTGCCTGCCTGCGCCGCCATATCAACCAGACCGATAGTCGAAGCGATGGCGGAGTTTTTGACCAGGTTCATCATCTCTGAGGTCATTGGCGGCACAATCACGCGGTAGGCGTTTGGCAGCAAAACATAGCGGTAGGCCTGTGGCAGCGTTAGCCCCATCGCCAGTGCGGCGTTTTTCTGTCCGCGAGGCAGTGACTGAATTGCGGCACGCACCTGCTCACAGACGCGGGCGGCGGTAAACAGCCCCAGACAAATCATGGATGAAAGGAAGAACTGGATGTTAGGGTCCAGCTCTGACTTAAACCACATGCCAATGTTTTCCGGCAGTAGCTCAGGTACGACCAGGTACCAGGTAAAAAATTGAACGATCAGCGGTACGTTACGAAAAAGCTCGACATACAGCGTACCCAGTCCGGAAAGGAAACGGTTCGGAACGGTACGTAAGATGCCGAATAACGAACCCACCAGGAAAGCGATAATCCAGGCGGTGATGGATAATGCGACAGTGACCTGGAAACCGCTCCAGAGCCAGCCAAGATAGGTGGTGTTGCCGAACGGGGCCTGTTGTAAAAAAATACCCCAGTTCCAGTCTATAGACATAAATCTACTCCAGAAAAAAAAGGGTAGCAGCGCTACCCTCGAAGATTGTTATTCAGCGTTTAGCGGTTTTCAGGCCTGATGGGGAACGACCATCAGGCTTATAGTCTGTCCGTGCCAAGTAACAATCGAGAGGGCAAGGTGAACTCGCCCCATTTATTTTAGTTAGTTAAGCGCTTTATCATTCGGTGACTTGAACAGAGCCTTCATTTCGTCTGACAGTTCGAAATTCATGTTCAGGTTTTTCGGGGGAATGGGGTTTTTAAACCACTTATCAAACCATTTTTCCGCCTCGCCTGAAGTCTGAGCCTGAGCAATGGTGTCATCCATCAGCTTCTTGAATTCAGCATCGTCTTTACGCAGCATACAACCGTAAGCTTCCTGAGATTGCGGCTTGCCAACGATCTCCCAGTTGTCCGGTTTCTTCGCTTTCGCGCGCTCGCCGGCCAGCAGTGCGTCATCCATCATAAAAGCAACGGCGCGACCGCTTTCCAGGGTGCGGAAAGAGTCACCGTGGTCTTTCGCGCTGATGATGCGCATATCCATTTTTTGTTCTTCATTCAGTTTGTGCAGCAGCACTTCTGAGGTGGTACCGGAAGTGACGACGACCGCTTTCCCTTTCAGATCAGGGAAATCTTTGATATCGCCACCTTTTTTCGCCAGCAGACGGGTGCCGACAACGAAAATAGTGTCAGAGAAAGCCGCTTGCTTCTGGCGCTCAACGTTGTTGGTGGTGGAACCACACTCAAAGTCGAAGGTGCCATTTTGCAGCAGCGGGATACGGTTCTGGGAGGTAATCGGGATCAGTTTCACCTGCAGGTCAGGCTTGTTCAGCTTTTTCTTCACAGCTTCAACAATTGCGTTGGAATAATCCTGTGAATAGCCGACCACTTTTTGCTGATTATCGTAGTAAGAAAACGGTACCGAGGATTCACGGTGTCCGACGACGATTACGCCATTTTTAGCGATCTTATCCAGCGTGCTGCCTGCCGCTGGTGCTGCGTCTTCTGCGTGCGCCAGACCAGCGGACATTCCCATAACCAGCATAGCTGTGGCGAGCTTACGTAATTGCATATCCAACTCCTTTATCGTCTGCGCCGGTGACGCAGTGATACCCATTGTGATGTTGTTATTGTTTGCTACTTAAACGTGCAGTCTTGTATATGTTTGTTAACATTTAGTTTGGATGAATGTAAAGAATTTGCTGTGTTATTGTTTATTTTTGCGAAGTGCGCCGCACCATTTGGGGGCAAAAATATCTTGTTGCACTTTTCAGGTGCTACCTTCGCTCAACTTTGGTGCGACCAGGTTGCACATTCAGCCAAAACAGTGTTTTCCTTGTATAACAAAGCAATAGACGTGCCAGAATGGGAGATGGGGACAATGTGTTGGCCGGAGAAGGCGCATGAGCGCCAACATCCGGCAATATGATGAGAGCAGAGGTTATTGACGACGCTGGCGCAGGCCCATCACGACTGCAGCGAAACCAAACAGTGCGGTAAGCAACCACAGTGGCCAGTTACCGGTTCGCGCATAAGGGGTTAAGCCCGTGGCTGGCGTAACGCTGGTGGTCAGTACCTGGCGGGTAAACTGCGGGATCATCGCCTGAATTTCACCTTGCGGGCCAATCACCGCGGTAATTCCGTTATTGGTGCTACGCAGCAGCGGGCGTGCCAGCTCCAGAGAACGCATACGCGCCATCTGGAAATGCTGCCACGGACCGATCGACTTACCGAACCAGGCATCGTTAGAGATGGTCAGCAGATAGTCAGTATCCGGGCGGAAGTTATCACGTACCTGTTCGCCAAGAATAATTTCGTAGCAGATTGCCGCTGTCAGTTTGAAACCATGCGCATGGAGCTGTGGCTGAACATATGGCCCACGGCTGAATGATGACATCGGCAGATCAAAGAATGGTGCTAACGGGCGCAGAATCGATTCCAGCGGAACAAACTCACCAAATGGGACGAGGTGATTTTTGTTATAGCGATTGGTCGAGTCATAACGGTACGGGCTGTCTTTACCCAGCGTAATGATGGTGTTGTAGGTATCGTAACGGTTCTGCTTGTTGAGGCGAGCATCGACAATGCCGGTGATCAGCGTGCTGTTTTTGGATTTCAGCAGGTCATCCATCATGCTCAGGAAACGCTGCTGATTAATTTCCAGATCCGGAATTGCAGACTCCGGCCAGATAATCAGCTGCGATTTACCCATCTCTTGCTCGGTAGCATCAAGGTAAATCTTCAGCGTGTTAAGCAGCTGGCCCTCATCCCACTTCAGTGACTGTGGAATGTCGCCTTGCACCATCGATACCTGCGTGGTTTTTTCAGGCTCCAGCGTATACCACTGGATATAGCGCAGCGGGAAGGGCAGTGCGAAAAGTATCACGGCTACGACCAGCGGACGCCAGTTACGGCTGACTAACGCCAGCACCAGCAGGCCGCTGACTATCATCAACAGGAAGTTGATGGCCTCTACGCCCATGACCGGTGCAAGCCCTTTCAGCGGGCCATCAATCTGGCTGTAGCCAAACTGCAACCATGGGAAGCCAGTCAGGACCCAGCCGCGCAGGAATTCAGTTATCTGCCAGATAACCGGCGCGGCAATCGCTACCCGAATCCAGCTGGTTTTCGGCCACAGACGCGACAAAATGCCAGCAAAAAGACCGGTGTAAAGTGACAGGTAGGCGGCAAGCAGTACCACAAGAAACACGTTAACCGGGCCAGGCATACCGCCAAACTGTGCAATGCTGACATAGACCCAGTTGATACCGGAGCCAAAAAGACCCATTCCCCAGAAATAGCCAATAGCAGCAGACTGGAGCGGGCGGCGGTTGAGGGTGAGGGCCTGCAGACCCATCAGCGAAATAATCGCGGCGGGCCAGATGTCATACGGAGAGAACGCCAGCGTCCCGCAGGCACCGAATAATAACGCCAGCAGCAGGCGAATGCGCTGGCGTTCAATTAATGGGGCTAATGCCATGTAGTCTATGATCCAGTTTCGGGTTTATTCGTCCAGTTTAGGCTGGGGTGAGTCGTCCGGAATTCTGACATGAACCTGAATAATACGACGGCTGTCAGCCATAGCCACTTTGAACTGGTAACCATCAATGTCGATGGTCTCACCGCGAGCAGGTAAATGACCAAAGGCCTGCATAACCAGCCCGCCAATGGTATCAACTTCTTCGTCGCTAAAGTGGGTCCCGAAGGCTTCGTTGAAGTCTTCAATCGGTGCCAGCGCGCGAATAGTCCAGGTGTGACGGCTGAGCTGACGGAAATCGATATCGTCTTCTTCGTCGTACTCATCTTCAATTTCACCGACGATCAGCTCAAGAATGTCTTCGATGGTCACCAGACCAGACACTCCGCCGAATTCGTCGATGACGATTGCCATATGGTAACGCTGGGAGCGGAACTCTTTCAGCATGCGATCAACACGCTTGCTCTCAGGGACAACAACCGCCTGGCGTAACACTTTCTCCATGCTGAATGCTTCGGCATCGCTGCGCATAAATGGCAGCAGATCCTTGGCCATCAGAATCCCTTCAATGTGATCTTTGTCTTCGCTGATCACCGGAAAACGCGAGTGGGCAGACTCGATAATGACATCAAGGCATTCGTCCAGAGTCTGGTTGCGTTTCAGGGTAATCATCTGAGAGCGGGGGATCATGATGTCGCGAACGCGCTGGTCCGCAATGTCCATCACCCCTTCGAGCATATCGCGCGTATCTTCATCGATAAGGTCGTTCTGCCCGGAATCACGGATCAGCTCCAACAGTTCGTCGCGGTTTTTCGGTTCACCGTGGAAAAGTTGGCTCAGTAACAGGGAAAAAAATCCCTTTTTGCTGGTTAACGTGTCACTACTGTGTGAATTGTCGTCGCTCATGGCGTCGTATGGGTTCTCATGTTAGTTAATATAAAGCGCGTCGAGCATAGTTTCTGCGTCAGACGGCAACAACAACCGCCGGGCGTCAGCCCGGCAGCTTACTCTTTCTCGGCAATGTACGGATCCTCATAGCCCAGAGCAAGCATAATCTCTGTTTCAAGGGATTCCATCTCTTCCGCTTCGTCATCTTCGATATGGTCGTAGCCCAATAAATGCAGGCTACCGTGTACCACCATATGCGCCCAGTGGGCTTCAAGTGGTTTGCCTTGCTCTTGAGCTTCTTTCTCAACCACCTGACGGCAGATGACCAGATCGCCCAGCAGCGGCATTTCAATGCCAGGAGGCGCTTCAAACGGGAAAGAGAGTACGTTGGTTGACTTATCTTTCCCGCGATAGGTCAGGTTCAGTTCGTGGCTTTCAGCGTCATCGACCAGACGAATGGTCACTTCTGATTCTTCCTGAAACTGCGGGATCACCGCATCCAGCCATGCCTGAAACTGACTTTCTGGTGGTAAGCCGGATTCGTTTTCGCATGCCAGCTGTAAATCGAGAATAACCTGACTCATTTTTGTTCCTGCTCCTGAGCTTCGCGCTTGCGTTCTGCCGCCAGCTCGGCTTTGCGTTTTTGTTCTGCTTCTTCCCAGGCTTCATATGCCGTCACGATACGGGCAACAACGGGGTGGCGTACCACGTCTTCGCTATGGAAGAAATTAAAGCTAATCTCATCGACTTCGGCCAGCACTTCAATGGCATGACGCAGGCCAGACTTGGTGCTGCGCGGCAGGTCAATCTGAGTGATGTCCCCGGTAATGACTGCTTTGGAGTTAAAGCCAATACGGGTCAGGAACATTTTCATCTGCTCGATGGTGGTGTTCTGACTCTCATCAAGAATGATGAACGCATCGTTTAACGTACGGCCGCGCATATAGGCCAACGGTGCGACCTCAATGACGTTGCGCTCAATCAGCTTCTCGACCTTTTCAAAACCCAGCATTTCGAACAATGCGTCATACAGTGGACGCAAATACGGATCGACTTTCTGGCTCAGATCGCCTGGCAGGAAACCCAGTTTTTCACCGGCTTCAACCGCTGGGCGGGTTAACAGAATACGGCGGATCTCCTGACGCTCTAGCGCATCGACCGCAGCAGCAACAGCAAGGTACGTTTTACCAGTACCCGCCGGGCCAACGCCGAAGGTGATGTCGTGGTCAAGAATATTAGCGATATACTGCGCCTGGTTCGGCGTACGCGGTTTAATGACGCCACGCTTAGTTTTGATATTCACCGCTTTGCCGAACTCTGGCACGCTGTCTGCGCTCTGTTCAAGCACACGCGCTTCTTTGATCGCAAGGTGAATTTGTTCTGGCTCGATGTCCTGTGTCTGGCCGCGCATTGGGGCCGTATCGACATACAGGCTGCGTAAAATATCTGCCGCAGCGGTGACACAAATTGGACGACCGGTCAGTTTGAAGTGGTTATCGCGGCGGTTAATTTCGATGCCGAGACGACGCTCCAGTTGTTTGATGTTGTCATCAAATGGCCCGCAAAGGCTCAACAGGCGGGCATTGTCTGCGGGTTCAAGGGTGATTTCGCGAGTGTCTATGTTCAAACTGTTCCTCTTATGCATGTCTCGCCGGACGTTGAACATTGACCGGCATATAAGGAAATTATTCACGCCACGGGGAAAAGGCGCAAGCATTGCGATAAAGATGGGGGCGTTGAGAAGAAATACAAGGCTCACCCCAGCCACATCGTTATCTCTGTGACTGGGGGCTTTGAGGATTAAGGCTGGTAAATACCGACGCCAAGATCGTTTTCTTTACGGGTACGAGCAATAACGGATTCCGGGCTTTCCGCGATACGCAATCCCATTTCGTCTTCGGTACGCACGACTTTACCGCGCAGGGAGTTGGTCCAGACGTCAGTAATTTCAACGTCGACGAACTTGCCGATCATTTCCGGGGTGCCTTCAAAGTTCACCACGCGGTTATTTTCGGTACGGCCTGACAGCTCCATGATGCTCTTACGCGATGTACCTTCTACCAGAATACGCTGAGTCGTGCCAAGCATGCGGCGACTCCAGGCCATCGCCTGCTGGTTGATGCGCTCCTGCAGGATGTACAGACGCTGTTTTTTCTCTTCTTCCGGCACATCGTCAACCATATCGGCTGCTGGAGTGCCTGGGCGCGCAGAGAAGATAAAGCTGTAACTCATGTCGAAATTGACATCAGCGATCAGCTTCATGGTCTGCTCGAAGTCCTGGGTGGTTTCACCGGGGAAGCCGACGATGAAGTCGGAGCTAATCTGGATATCCGGACGTGCTGCGCGCAGTTTACGGATGATCGCTTTGTATTCCAGCGCGGTATGGGTACGACCCATCAGGTTCAGCACACGATCCGAACCGCTCTGTACCGGCAGGTGCAGGAAGCTCACCAGTTCTGGCGTATCACGGTAGACCTCAACGATATCATCGGTGAATTCGATTGGATGGCTGGTGGTAAATCGAATACGGTCAATGCCGTCGATTGCAGCGACCAGACGGAGTAAATCGGCGAACGAACCGATCGTGCCATCGTAGTTTTCACCACGCCAGGCGTTTACGTTTTGCCCCAGCAGGTTCACTTCGCGTACGCCTTGCGCCGCAAGCTGGGCGATTTCAAACAGGATATCATCCGCCGGGCGGCTGACTTCTTCACCACGGGTGTATGGCACCACGCAGTAAGTACAATATTTATTGCAGCCTTCCATGATGGACACAAACGCGCTTGGACCTTCGGCACGCGGTTCCGGCAGACGATCGAACTTTTCGATCTCCGGGAAGCTGATATCTACCACAGGGCTACGGGTATTGCTACCACGCACTTTGTTGATCATTTCCGGCAGACGATGCAGAGTTTGCGGCCCGAAAATAATATCGACGTAGTGTGCGCGTTGGCGAATATGGTCGCCTTCCTGAGAAGCCACGCAGCCACCAACACCAATGATGAGATCGGGATTTTTCTCTTTTAAGAGCTTCCAGCGACCTAATTGATGGAAGACTTTTTCCTGAGCCTTCTCGCGGATTGAGCAGGTATTCAGCAGCAGCACATCCGCTTCTTCCGCCACGTCGGTCAGTTGATACCCGTGAGTGGCATCCAGCAGATCGGCCATCTTCGATGAATCGTATTCGTTCATCTGACAGCCCCAGGTTTTAATATGGAGTTTTTTGGTCATCGACTTGCTCTTGCGAAATTGTGGCTGAAATGCAGGGCGCATAGTGTACTGCTTTGGCGCGGTTGTGACCAGTATGACGGATGTCAGCCTCAAGGGGTAAAAAATCCTGTAAACTTACACAATACAGGTAACAGGATGATTGACCATGACAAATCAACCAACGGAAATTGCCATTGTCGGCGGGGGGATGGTCGGCGGCGCGCTGGCGCTGGGACTGGCGCAGCACGGATTTACGGTAACGGTTATCGAGCATGCTGTGCCCGCGCCGTTTGTGGCTGATGGACAGCCGGATGTGAGAATTTCGGCCATCAGTTCCGCCTCGGTATCGCTGCTTAAAGGGCTGGGCGTCTGGGATACGGTGCAGGGGATGCGCAGCCATCCTTATCGTCGGCTGGAGACGTGGGAATGGGAAAATGCTCATGTGGTGTTTGATGCTGCAGAGCTTAAGCTGCCGTTGCTGGGTTACATGGTGGAGAATACCGTCCTGCAACAAGCGCTCTGGCAGGCGCTGGAAGTTCACCCTAAAGTTACGTTGCGCGTGCCCACATCGCTGATTTCTTTACATCGACATAATGACCGGCATGAACTTGAGCTGGCAGAGGGTGAAAAAATCAACGCGAAGCTGGTGATCGGTGCTGATGGTGCCAACTCTCAGGTACGCAAAATGGCCGGGATTGGCCTTCATGCCTGGCAGTACGCGCAATCTTGTATGCTGATAACTGTCCAGTGTGAAAACGCACCCGGAGACAGCACCTGGCAGCAGTTTACTCCTGACGGTCCGCGTGCGTTTTTACCGTTGTTCGACGACTGGGCCTCGCTGGTGTGGTACGACACCCCGGCGCGTATCCGCCAGTTACAAAGCTTAAGCATGGCGCAACTCCAGACAGAGATAGGCAAACACTTCCCATCGCGACTGGGTAACGTGTTGCCTGTGGCGGCAGGCGCATTTCCACTTACACGTCGTCATGCGTTGCAGTATGTCCAGCCGGGACTGGCGCTGGTCGGTGATGCCGCACATACCATTCATCCATTGGCGGGGCAGGGCGTAAATCTGGGATTTCGCGATGTCGATGCACTGATTGACGTGCTGGTGAATGCCCGCAGTTACGGTGAGTCCTGGGCTAGCCAGCCAGTACTGAAACGCTATCAGAATCGCCGCATGACCGATAATTTCATCATGCAGAGTGGCATGGATTTGTTCTACGCCGGGTTCAGTAATAACCTGCAACCGTTGCGCATCATACGTAATCTGGGACTCATGGCCGCAGAGCGCGCAGGCGTGCTGAAACGCCAGGCATTGAAGTATGCGCTAGGGTTGTAGCTCGAGTGGCGCCTGATGTCGTTACGCTTATCAGGCCTACATGACTTGTAGGCCGGGTAAGGCTTGTCGTCACCCGGCGTTAGAAAAGCAAAAAGCTCGCCGAAGCGAGCTTTTTTAAGATGGCTGGGGTACGAGGATTCGAACCTCGGAATGCTGGTATCAGAAACCAGAGCCTTACCGCTTGGCGATACCCCAACGGGTGCACCCACAAAGTGGATGACTTCTTTAATATGGCTGGGGTACGAGGATTCGAACCTCGGAATGCTGGTATCAGAAACCAGAGCCTTACCGCTTGGCGATACCCCAACAATTTTTTGGATTTACCGGGTTAACCCGATACATCTTAATATGGTGGCTACGACGGGATTCGAACCTGTGACCCCATCATTATGAGTGATGTGCTCTAACCAGCTGAGCTACGTAGCCAAATACTAACACATTCTTCGATGGCTGGGGTACCTGGATTCGAACCAGGGAATGCCGGTATCAAAAACCGGTGCCTTACCGCTTGGCGATACCCCAATGACCGTCGCGGTGAACCGCTTTATCGAAGAAAAAATGGCTGGGGTACCTGGATTCGAACCAGGGAATGCCGGTATCAAAAACCGGTGCCTTACCGCTTGGCGATACCCCATCCGTGCAACGCTTACGGTGAATGGTGCGGGAGGCGAGACTTGAACTCGCACACCTTGCGGCGCCAGAACCTAAATCTGGTGCGTCTACCAATTTCGCCACTCCCGCAAAAAAAGATGGTGGCTACGACGGGATTCGAACCTGTGACCCCATCATTATGAGTGATGTGCTCTAACCAGCTGAGCTACGTAGCCATCTTTTTTTCGCGTAACCTTATCGGCGTTGCGGGGCGCATTATGCGTATTGAGCCTTGAAGCGTCAACCCCTTTTTCATTGAAAATAGCCGGAATGTGACTGTTTGGTTAGGTTGCGAACAGCATGACGCAATATTCGGCAATTATTAGTTATTAATTGTTTTTTCGCGCGTTAAATCGACATAAAAAAAGAGCCCCGAAGGGCTCTTTGCTGATGATTCGCTTACTTATAGGCTGACTGATGCACGCCAACCGCGCGACCAGACGGATCGTTCATGGTTTTGAACGCTTCATCCCATTCAATGGCTTTTGCTGAAGAACAGGCAACAGAAGGGCCACCAGGAACACATTCAGCCGCGCTGGCTACCGGGAACAGTTCTTCAAAAATCTCACGATACAAATACGCTTCTTTAGACGATGGCGTGTTATACGGGAAGCGGAAGCTGGCGGTTTCCAGTTGTTGGTCGGAAACTTGCTCTGCAGCGACTTCTTTCAGCGTGTCAATCCAGCTGTAACCGACGCCGTCAGAGAACTGCTCTTTCTGACGCCACGCCACGCTGGCGGGCAGATACGATTCAAAACATTCGCGCAGGACATGTTTTTCCATTTTTCCGTTGCCGCACATTTTGTCCTGTGGGTTGATGCGCATTGCCACATCAAGGAATTTTTTGTCCAGGAAAGGCACACGGGCTTCGACACCCCAGGCAGACATTGCTTTGTTGGCACGGGCGCAGTCGAACATGTGCAGCGCCTGCAGTTTACGCACGGTTTCTTCATGCAACTCTTTCGCGTCTGGCGCTTTGTGGAAGTAGAGATAACCGCCAAACACTTCGTCTGAGCCTTCGCCAGATAACACCATTTTAATGCCCATTGCCTTAATCTTGCGCGACATTAAGTACATCGGCGTTGAAGCACGAATGGTTGTGACATCATAGGTTTCGATGTGATAAATCACGTCGCGAATAGCATCCAGACCTTCCTGCACGGTGAAATGGATCTCATGGTGGACAGTACCAAGGTGGTTTGCCACTTCCTGCGCGGCTTTCAGGTCCGGTGCACCTTCGAGGCCTACCGCGAAAGAGTGCAGTTGCGGCCACCAGGCTTCACTGCGTTCCTGATCTTCTACACGACGCGCCGCATACTTTTTCGTGATGGCGGAAATAACGGAGGAGTCCAGACCACCGGACAATAGTACTCCGTAAGGAACGTCGGACATCAGGTGACTTTTCACGGCATCTTCCAGTGCCTGACGCAGCTCGTTTTTATCCGTAACGTTGTCTTTTACTGCATCGTAATCAAACCAGTCACGCTGGTAATACTGACGAATTTCGCCGTCTTTACTCCACAGATAGCTACCGGCCGGGAATTCTTTAATCGTACGGCAAACAGGAACCAGCGCCTTCATTTCAGACGCAACATAGAAGTTGCCGTGTTCGTCGTAGCCCATATACAGTGGGATGATCCCGATGTGATCGCGGCCAATCAGGTAAGCGTCCTGCTCGCTGTCATACAGTGCGAAGGCAAACATGCCTTGCAGCGAGTCGAGGAACTCAGGACCTTTTTCCTGATACAGCGCAAGGATAACTTCGCAGTCAGAACCGGTCTGGAACTGATAGCGATCGCCGTATTCAGCACGCAGCGCCTGATGGTTATAAATCTCACCGTTAACAGCCAGGATATGTGTTTTCTTCACATTATACAGCGGCTGAGCGCCCGCATTGACGTCGACAATAGACAGACGTTCATGCGCCAGAATGGCGTTATCACTGGCGTAAATACCAGACCAGTCCGGGCCGCGGTGGCGCATCAGACGGGACAATTCCAGAGCCTTTTTACGCAGTTCAACTGCGTCTGTTTTAATATCGAATACGCCAAAAATAGAACACATAACCTTCTCCGTTAACCTGTTGCGTGATGCTTTTTATGTTTGCTTGATAAAGAAAATGCCGCAAAGCCGCTGGGGGCGCAAGGAGTTTGGCGTGCTGAAAATAAAAAACTCAATGATGATTGTTGAATGGTGAAAAAAGATTACGTAATGAGCGCATTTATTGATGAATCATCAATAAAATGGCATTTTTATTAGATGGTGGGTTCTCTGTTGGCCGAATGAGGCGCTTACACCGTCATCCGGCATTCACGCCGCAACATTGCCGGAGGGTGACGCGCGTGCGTCTTATCCGGCCAGGGGATTAAATCACATCAATCTCTGCAACGGAGGGGTAGATCCAGCTTGGTCTGAATGGCATGTTGTCGATATCGTCAAGCTTGGATACGCCAGACAGTACCAGGATAGTTTCCAGACCCGCCTGGAAGCCTGCCAGAATATCGGTGCGCAGGTTGTCGCCAACAATGACCGTTTCTTCTGAGTGCGCCTGCATTTTGTTGAGTGCCGCGCGAATAATCCACGGGCTCGGTTTGCCGACATAAAACGGTTTACGACCGGAGATCTTCTCAATACCAGCGCAGAGCGCACCACAAGCAGGGTAAAAGCCGCGACCGTGGGTATCCGGGTTAGTGGCGATAAAACGTGCGCCGTTAGCCACAAAGTAAGCCGCTTTATGCATCATGTCCCAGTTGTACGAGCGGGTCTCTCCGACAATGACAAAATCAGGGTTAACGTCGGTAATAGTAAAGCCCGCTTTATACAGCTCATGGATTAACGCACCTTCACCCACCACGTAGGCTTTTTTCCCTTCCTGACGACGGAGAAAATCAGCAGTAGCCATAGCGGAAGTATAAAAGACGCTATCGGGGACATTTACACCCGCAGTGGCGAAGCGGTTTGCCAGATCTTGCCCGGTCTGCGAAGGGTAGTTAGTCAGCAGGACTAACGGTAAACCTTTCTCCAGAATGCCGGTCAGAAATTCTGCCGCACCCGGTACGGCAACATTGTCGTGCATCAGCACGCCGTCGATATCACAAATTACATTCTTAATGGCCATAGACAATCCGACATTAAAAAAAGAAGGCATTACTATACACAAAATACACGCAATCATCCGAGTTGCATCAAGACGGCAAGGGAGTGACAAATTCGTCAGGAACGAATTTGATCAGCCAAAGGCTGACCTCCGGTGAGGAACATGAATGGCCCTCATTCATCCCCTGAGCATACTGAAGTAAGTGGCTGGGGTGAGCCGATCCCGCTAACGCAGAGGCAGCAGGAAGGATGACGTGTATTAGCTCTCCAGCAAACGTTGCAGCAATGAACCATTGAGCATGGCGCGCTTCACCAGCGCAAATGCACCAATCGCTGAACGGTGATCCAGCGTGGAACGTACCACCGGTAAATTGTGGCGAAACGCCTTCAGTGCCTGATTATTAATGCAGCTTTCTATTGCCGGAAGCAGAACTTTATCTGCTTCGGTAATCTCACCGGCAATGACGATTTTTTGCGGATTAAACAGGTTAATCGCAATCGCGATGGTTTTTCCAAGATGGCGACCAACGTGCTCGATAACTTCTGCTGCCAGATTGTCACCTTTATTGGCTGCCTTACAGATCGCTTTGATGCTGCAATCGTCCAGTGTGAGGCGGCTCGGATAGCCTTGTTTCAGTAAATGTTGTACGCGATGTTCAATGGACGCATTGGCTGCGATCGTTTCCAGACAACCAAAGTTACCGCAATGGCAGCGTTCGCCCAGTGGCTCAACCTGGATATGGCCGATTTCACCCACATTGCCGTTGCGTCCGATGAAAATACGCCCGTTGGAGATAATTCCTGCGCCGGTTCCTCGATGGACACGCACCAGAATAGAGTCTTCGCAATCCTGACTTGCCCCAAAATAGTGCTCGGCAAGCGCCAGGCTGCGGATATCATGACCGACAAAACAGGTGACCTGAAACCGCTTTTCAAGAGCTTCGACCAGTCCCCAGTTTTCAACCTGAATATGCGGCATATAGCGGATGACGCCACTTTCGGGGTCAACGAGGCCTGGCAGGATAACGGAGATTGCAATCAGCTCACGGATTTTCCGCTGGCAACTGTCAATAAAGGTGGCAATCGTATTGAGCAGCGCGTGCTCCAGTGTTTCCTGGGTGCGCTCTGGTAGCGGATAATGCTCTTCGGCAACCACTTTGCTGCTCATATCATAGAGCGTCAGCGTGGTGTCGTGGCGGCCAAGGCGAACGCCAATTGCGTGGAAATTACGGGTTTCGGTGACGATAGAGATGGCGCGGCGGCCCCCGGTGGAGGCCTGCTGATCGACTTCTTTAATCAGCCCGCGTTCAATCAGTTGACGCGTAATTTTGGTTACGCTGGCGGGAGCAAGCTGGCTTTGCTCGGCAATCTGAATTCGCGAGATTGGCCCATGCTGGTCAATCAGACGATAAACTGCCGCGCTGTTAAGCTGTTTTACGAGATCAACATTACCTATTTGAGCTTGTCCGCCTGGTGTCATTCTTTCTCTTACTCAGTAACGACCTCGTTGCCATTAACGATGGTCTTGATAATTTTAAAGTCGTGCGTGAACGCGGTCAGGTTGGCTACGTTGCCTGGCGCGATACTGCCGAGTTGTTTGTCGACGCCAATGGCGCGAGCAGGGTAGAGCGTTGCCATACGCAGGACTTCGTCCAGTGCGATACCGCAATGTTCAACCAGATTGCGTACGCCTTCGATCATGGTCAATGATGAACCGCTCAGTGTGCCGTTCTCATCAACACACAGTCCATTGCGGTAGTATATTGTTTTACCAGCGAAAATGAACTGTTCAATGTTTGCACCCGCCGGTGCAGTTGCGTCGGTCACCAGGCACAGTTTGTCACCTTTCAGGCGTTTGGCATTGCGGATGTTGGCATAGTCAACATGCATGCCATCGGCGATGATACCGCAATAAATATCGGCCTCATCAAGAATCGCACCTGCCAGACCTGGTTCGCGGCCGGTAATATAAGGCATCGCGTTGAACAGATGTGTTGCAAAGGAAATGCCCGCACGGAAACCGATTTTTGCTTCTTTCAGCGTTGCGTTAGAGTGGCCCGCAGACACCACAATACCTGCACTCACCAGTTGGGTGATTACTTTGGCAGGAACCATTTCAGGCGCCAGCGTCACTTTGGTGATGACATCCGCATTATCGCACAGGAAATCGACCAGCGCAGCGTCTGGTTGGCGGACAAAACTCGGATTATGCGTCCCTTTTTTCACCAGATTCAGCCACGGACCTTCAAGGTGTAGCCCTAATGCCTGATTTGGATGCTTAGCGAGGTATTCACGCATGACGCGAACGCCCTGCTTCATCAGGTCATCGCTGGTGGTGATTAGCGTTGGCAGATAGTTGGTGCAGCCCGATTTCTCATTGGCTTTCTGCATGATTTCCAGCGTCTCAACGGTAACGGCCTCTGCCGTATCGTTAAACTGTACACCGCCACAGCCGTTTAACTGCACATCAATAAAACCGGGGGAGACAATGGCCCCATTCAGTGAGCGCTGTTCAATCCCTGACGGCAATTCAGACAGTGGGCAAACGCTATCGATCAGGCCATTGGCGACAACAATCGCATGGTCATCAAGAATTTCGTGACCGGTAAAAATCCGGCCCTGGGTTAAAGCATACATTCCGACCCCCCGATTTCAAAAAAATGCCGCCCTGCAAGTTTTCGGCAGGGCGGAGACATCATTACAGACCTTTAATATTTTCCGCTTCTAACTCGTTAAAGTATTTCAGCGTCTTCACTTTCAGTTCCATAGTGGAAGGCTCATCGCAGACCACAACCGCTTTCGGATGCAGTTGCAGACAGCTGATAGTCCACATGTGGTTAACGTTACCTTCAACAGCCGCCTGCAGCGCCTGAGCTTTCTGGTGACCCAGTACCAGGATCATCACTTCTTCAGCATCCAACAGGGTGCCCACGCCTACGGTCAGTGCATATTTAGGCACCTGGCTTACGTCGCCGTCAAAGAAGCGTGAGTTTGCTACGCGGGTGTCGTGGGTCAGCGTTTTGATACGAGTACGGGAAGCTAAAGAAGAAGCGGGTTCGTTGAACGCAATGTGCCCATCGTTACCTACACCGCCCATAAACAGATGGATTTTACCGTAAGAACGGATTTTCTCTTCGTACTGACGGCATTCTGCATCAATATCCGGCGCGTTACCATTGAGGAGGTTGATGTTTTCTGCTGGAATATCAACATGATCAAAGAAGTTACGGTGCATGAAGCTGTGATAGCTTTCCGGATGCTCTTTCGGCAGGCCAACATATTCGTCCATATTGAAAGTGACAACATGTTTGAAGCTCACCTGGCCCGCTTTGTGCATTTCGACTAATGCTTTATAGGCAGTCAGCGGAGTACCGCCAGTTGGCAGGCCCAGAACGAACGGACGATCTGCCGTTGGTTTGAACGCGTTAATACGGTTAACGATATGGCGAGCAGCCCATTTGCCGACTTGTTCAGCGGTATTCAGGGGGATCAGTCTCATTCTTCACCTCAAAAGTAAATGTAAGCAGTTGGCGGATTGAGTCTCTGTGCAGTATTAAGCGTAACCTGGTTTTGCATCGGTAAGGATCAATCCGTTTCGATTTTTTGAATGATAAAATAAGTTTTCGTAGTTAGCCAGTGTAAGGGAGGGTTAATAACGATATTTGGTGATAGTAATCACAAAAAACACGCTTTTAATTTGCGATACGAATTAATTTTTCACACACTCTGAATGTAGATGAATGGTTAATGTTGTTGTTCCAGAATCTCTTGCTGTTGCAGTCAGGAATGGTCGCACAATAAAAATATGGCTTCAAAGGAGCCTAATCGGGGTCTCGTAGGGGGAATAAAATGAATATTTTAGGTTTTTTCCAGCGGCTGGGTAGGGCGTTACAGCTCCCCATCGCGGTGCTGCCAGTCGCGGCACTGTTGCTGCGATTCGGCCAACCAGATTTACTGAACGTACCCTTCATCGCGCAAGCGGGTGGGGCTATCTTTGATAACCTCGCGTTAATTTTTGCTATCGGTGTGGCTTCCAGCTGGTCTAAAGACAGCGCGGGTGCGGCAGCGCTGGCAGGTGCGGTTGGTTATTTCATATTGACCAAAGCAATGGTTACCATTAACCCGGCGATCAACATGGGCGTCCTGGCGGGTATCATCACCGGTCTGGTCGGCGGCGCGGTGTATAACCGTTGGTCTGGCATCAAACTGCCTGATTTCCTGAGCTTCTTCGGCGGTAAACGTTTTGTACCCATCGCCACTGGCTTCTTCTGTCTGGTGCTGGCTGCTATCTTCGGCTACGTGTGGCCGCCGGTGCAGAACGCCATCCATGCGGGTGGTGAGTGGATCGTGGGCGCTGGCGCGCTGGGTTCCGGTATTTTTGGCTTCATCAACCGTCTGCTGATCCCTACCGGTCTGCATCAGGTTCTGAACACCATCGCCTGGTTCCAGATTGGCGAATTCACTAACGCTGCAGGTACGGTATTCCATGGTGATATCAACCGCTTCTACGCGGGTGACGGCACTGCGGGTATGTTCATGTCTGGCTTCTTCCCGATCATGATGTTTGGTCTGCCGGGTGCGGCACTGGCGATGTACTTCGCCGCGCCGAAAGCACGTCGTCCGATGGTCGGCGGTATGCTGCTGTCCGTTGCTATCACCGCATTCCTGACCGGTGTTACCGAGCCGCTGGAATTCCTGTTTATGTTCCTGGCGCCGTTGCTGTACCTCCTGCACGCTGTTCTGACAGGTGTCAGCCTGTTTGTTGCGACGCTGTTGGGGATTCATGCGGGCTTCTCCTTCTCCGCAGGTGCTATCGACTATGTGTTGATGTACAACCTGCCGGCTGCAAGTAAGAACGTCTGGATGCTGGTCGTCATGGGCCTGGTGTTCTTCGTTATTTACTTCGTCCTGTTCAGCGCGGTTATTCGTATGTTTAACCTGAAAACGCCGGGTCGCGAAGATAAAGAAGACGAGATTGTTACTGACGAAGCGAACAGCAATACCGAAGAAGGTTTAGCTCAACTGGCTACCAACTACATTGCAGCGGTTGGCGGTACGGATAACCTGAAAGCGATTGATGCCTGTATCACCCGCCTGCGTCTGACCGTTGGCGATTCTGCCCGCGTAAATGATGCGATGTGCAAACGCTTAGGCGCATCGGGTGTGGTTAAACTGAATAAACAAACTATTCAGGTCATCGTGGGTGCGAAAGCTGAATCTATCGGCGACGAAATGAAGAAAGTTGTGGCGCGTGGCCCGGTTGCGGCAGCGTCTACTGACAGTACTCCGGCAGCGGCTGCCCCGGTTGCAAAACCGCAGGCGGTAGCGAATGCGGCCACTATTGAAGCACTGGTTTCTCCGATTACCGGTGATGTGGTTGCACTGGAGCAAGTGCCTGATGAAGCATTCGCCAGCAAAGCAGTGGGTGACGGCGTGGCGGTAAAACCAACGAATAAAATCGTGGTTTCTCCGGCAGCGGGTACCATCGTGAAAATCTTCAACACCAACCATGCCTTCTGTCTGGAAACAGAAAAAGGCGCGGAAATCGTGGTCCATATGGGTATCGATACCGTGGCGTTGGAAGGTAAAGGCTTTAAACGTCTGGTTGAAGAAGGTGCGATTGTTGCAGCAGGTCAACCGATTCTGGAAATGGATCTGGAATACCTGAACGCGAACGCACGTTCCATGATTAGCCCGGTAGTTTGCAGCAATAGCGATGATTTCGGTGGTCTGGTTGTTAAAGCCGAAGGTCATGTGGTTGCCGGTCAAACACCACTGTACGAGATTAAAGCTAAGTAAGTCGCTTGTTGCCGGTAGGGTGGATAAGGCGTAAGCGCCACCATTCGGTAATATGAGATGAATCAAAAGCGGCGGGGGAAATCCTCCGCCGCTTTTTTTTGCAGCGATTGCCCGCATAATAGCTGTCAGATACGTATTTTGCGTAACTAAAGGTTGTCAGTCAGTCCTGCTTATAAGATCATATGCCGTTATACGTTGTTTACGCTTTGAGGAATCCACGATGAGTGAGGCTGAAGCCCGCCCGAGTAACTTTATTCGTCAGATCATCGATGAAGATCTGGCCAGTGGTAAGCACACCACTATCCATACCCGTTTTCCGCCGGAGCCAAATGGCTATCTGCACATTGGCCACGCGAAATCCATTTGTCTGAACTTTGGTATTGCGCAAGATTACCAGGGCCAGTGCAACCTGCGTTTTGATGATACGAACCCGGTTAAAGAAGATATCGAGTACGTTGAATCGATTAAAAATGACGTTGAATGGTTAGGTTTCCACTGGACTGGCGACATTCGCTACTCGTCGGATTACTTCGATCAGCTACATGCTTACGCGGTAGAACTTATTAACAAAGGTCTGGCGTATGTCGACGAACTGTCTGCTGACGAAATCCGTGAATACCGTGGCACGCTGACTCAGCCTGGTAAAAATAGCCCGTTCCGCGATCGCAGCGTTGAAGAGAACCTCGCGCTGTTTGAAAAAATGCGTACCGGTGGTTTTGAAGAGGGTAAAGCCTGCCTGCGTGCGAAAATCGATATGGCTTCGCCGTTTATCGTGATGCGTGACCCGGTGCTGTACCGCATTAAGTTTGCTGAACACCATCAGACTGGCAACAAGTGGTGCATCTATCCGATGTACGATTTCACCCACTGCATCAGCGATGCGCTGGAAGGCATCACACATTCACTGTGTACGCTGGAATTCCAGGATAACCGTCGTCTGTACGACTGGGTGCTGGACAACATCACCATTCCTGTTCATCCGCGTCAGTACGAATTCTCGCGCCTGAATCTGGAATACACCGTGATGTCCAAGCGTAAGCTGAACCTGCTGGTGACCGACAAGCACGTTGAAGGCTGGGACGACCCGCGTATGCCGACTATCTCGGGTCTGCGCCGTCGTGGTTACACGGCTGCTGCGATTCGTGAATTCTGCAAACGCATTGGTGTGACCAAACAGGATAACACCATTGAAATAGCTTCTCTGGAATCCTGCATCCGTGAAGATCTGAACGAAAATGCACCGCGCGCGATGGCCGTTATCGAACCGGTGAAACTGGTTATCGAAAACTATCCGCAGGGCGAAAGCGAACTGGTAACGATGCCTAACCATCCGAGCAAGCCGGAAATGGGCAGCCGTGAAGTGCCGTTCAGTGGTGAAATCTGGATTGACAGGGCTGACTTCCGCGAAGAAGCCAACAAGCAGTACAAGCGTCTGGTAATGGGCAAAGAAGTCCGTCTGCGTAATGCTTATGTTGTTAAAGCCGAGCGCGTAGAGAAAGATGCGGAAGGTAATATCACCACCATTTTCTGCACCTACGATGCCGATACCCTGAGCAAAGATCCGGCCGATGGACGTAAAGTAAAAGGCGTTATTCATTGGGTAAGTGCGGCTCATGCGCTGCCGATTGAAATCCGTCTGTACGATCGTCTGTTCAGCGTACCAAACCCTGGCGCGGCGGAAGACTTCCTGTCCGTCATTAACCCGGAATCGCTGGTGATTAAACAGGGCTATGGGGAGCCTTCGCTACAGGCTGCGGTTGCTGGTAAAGCGTTCCAGTTCGAGCGTGAAGGGTACTTCTGCCTCGACAGCCGCTATGCAACAGCTGACAAACTGGTGTTTAACCGCACCGTGGGTCTGCGCGATACATGGGCTAAAGTAGGCGAATAAACCGTCGTTACGCATCCTTTCAAGCGCCGCACTCTGCGGCGTTTTTTTCGCCTGAAAACGGTTAGCAGACTCTATTTGCGCAGCGAAATAATTGTTATTCAGGAATGATTTTTGCCGTTTATATTTTTCTAAAAAAACCTTGCGTTATCAGCCACTCTGGACTGAAACCGATTTCATCTTTATGGAAAACAAGCCTTTTTTCAATTCTTCAACGCTTTTTTATCTTCCAATGAAAATGTAACAGAAAGCAATGAAATATGTGCGGTTGCTCATGTTCTTACATACTGGTTACAAAAAGAGATTGATAATTCGCGTCGCGAAAAATAGTCTATTCATTGTAGTCAATGAGGTTTTCTCAGCGCTACTTTTTTATTTTTGCTTTTTCGCTGACCGCTTTTATCGGCAGCATTTTATACCCAATGAATTTCGAGTTGCATCAAGGCGGCGACGCAGTGAATTCCCGGGAGCGTACATCAGTACGTGACTGGGATGAGCGAGGAAAGCCAACGCAGATGCGGCTTGAAAGACGAAGGGTTATACGTCAAAGAGGATTAACATATGCGTACGTTTAGTGGCAAACGTAGTACGCTGGCGCTGGCTATCGCCGGTATCACAGCAATGTCGGGTTTTGTTGTCGCTCCCCAGGTTCACGCCGAAGGTTTTATTGATGACTCTACTTTAACTGGTGGCATTTATTACTGGCAGCGTGAGCGTGACCGTAAAGATGTGACCGATCATGACAAATACAAGACTAACCTTTCTCACTCCACCTGGAACGCAAACCTCGACTTCCAGTCCGGTTACGTGGCGGATATGTTTGGTATTGATGTCGCAGCATTTACCGCTATTGAAATGAATGAAAGTAGCGAAAGCGGCCATCCAAACGAAATCGCATTCTCTTCAAAAAATAAAGGCTATGACGAAGATTACTCCGGCGATAAGAGCGGGATTAGCCTGTATAAAGCGGCAGCTAAATTTAAATTTGGCCCGACCTGGGCGCGCGCCGGTTATATTCAACCAACCGGGCAAACTCTGCTGGCACCACACTGGAGCTTTATGCCTGGTACCTATCAGGGTGCTGAAGCCGGTGCCAACTTCGATTATGGCGATGCGGGTGCGCTGAGCTTCTCCTATATGTGGGCCAACGAATATAAAGCTCCGTGGCACACCGAAGTCGATAAATTCTATCAAGCCGATAAAAAGACCAAAGTTGATTACCTCCATTCAATCGGCGCAAAGTATGACTTCAAAAATAACCTGTTGCTGGAGGCAGCATTCGGTCAGTCTGAAGGCTACGTCGATCAGTATTTCGCCAAAGCCAGCTACAAATTTGATCTAGGCGGTAACCCATTTACAACCAGCTACCAGTTCTACGGTGCCCGCGATAAGGTTGATGACCGCACGGTTAACGACATTTATGATGGCACGGCCTGGCTGCAGGCACTGACCTTCGGCTACAAAGTGGCAGAAGTCGTTGATCTGCGACTGGAAGGGACCTGGGTTAAAGCTGACGGGCAGCAGGGCTACTTCCTGCAGCGTATGACTCCGACCTATGCGTCTTCAAACGGTCGTCTGGACGTTTGGTGGGATAACCGCTCTGACTTCAACGCCAATGGTGAAAAGGCCGTGTTCTTCGGCGCGATGTATGACCTGAAGAACTGGAACCTGCCAGGCTGGGCTGTGGGTGCATCCTACGTTTACGCGTGGGATGCTAAACCGGCTACCTGGCAGCTCAACCCGGATGCGTACTACGACAAAAATCGTACTATCGAAGAGTCGTCTTACAGCCTGGATGCGGTCTATACCCTGCAGGACGGCCGTGCGAAGGGCACTATGTTTAAACTGCACTTCACCCAGTACGACAACCATTCAGATATTCCGAGCTGGGGCGGTGGTTACGGTAACATCTTCCAGGATGAGCGTGACGTGAAATTCATCGTTATTGCTCCGTTCACCATCTTCTAATGCCGACAGCGGCAGGCCGCAAGCCTGCCGTTTTGTTGAGGAGTGTGTTATGAAAAAGCTGATACTCATCGCCGTCATGGCATCAGGGCTGGTTGCCTGCGCGCAATCACCAGCGCCGAAAGAAGATAGCCATCTTAAGGAAGCTTACAGTGCTTGTATCAATACTGCGCAGGGCTCGCCGGAGAAAATCGAAGCCTGCCAAAGCGTGTTGAATGTGCTGAAGAAAGAAAAACAGCACCAGCAGTTTGCCAATGAAGAAAGCGTGCGCGTACTGGATTACCAGCAGTGTATCCAGGCAACGCGTACGGGTAACGATCAGGCCGTTTCGGCCGATTGCGACAAGGTCTGGCAGGAAATTCGCAGTAATAATGCGGCGAAATAAAACGTGGTATGAACAAGAACGGGCGGAGAGATCTCTTCGCCCGTTTGCATTTTAGCGTTGTTTTTCAATTGCCCACTTGAGTAATGCCGCACAACGGTAAAATCCGTGGGCAAATTTTCCGTATGGGATGGTCAGAAATAGCGCTATGACGACACCAAGATGAATAGCAAGCAAAATAGCCATCCATGAGGTATCTCTGCCAGCCAACAGCGCCAAGCCCGTCAGACTGGTCAGTAGCAGCAACAGGATAAAACCGCGGTCCATCGGCTTTTGCCTTGCGTCACCTTGTAGCGGTGAGCGTTTAAAATTCAGCCATAGCAAGCCTGCAGGTCCTATAACCAGACCAATACCACCCAATGTGCCAAGGATTACCGGGATGCTGAAAAACGGGTAGGGGGCTTCGATACCGGCGAAGTAGTGGTAGCCTGTCGCCACGACGGTGGCGGCAAAACAGAGCATAAAACCGTAGAAAGTGAAGTGATGAAACCGGCGGCGAATCAGGGTGAAAGCATCATCCGCTTCATTACAACCTTTACCGTGCCCACCATCGAGATATTTCAGCGTCAGCGCATTGTGTGAGGCTTCAGCAATGTCAGCAGGACGCGGTATCCCCGGAGAAATCTCCCGCCAGAAGCGGATCACGCCAGCCATGAGCAGCCCCATCGCCAGAATAAAGACTGAACCAAACATCCATGCCAGCAGGTTGTGCGGGAAAATTTGATAAAAATCTCCAGCCAGCGGAGGATGGAACAGGGAGCCTTTTAACCCCATGGCAAGAAGTAAAAACAGGATCAGGCCGAAAACCAGCGACAGCGTTACGGTCATGCCAGCCCGGCGATAAAGTGCGCCAAAGGTGGCGGGTTGAGTATAGTGTTGATAGGTTTCCAGCCTTACTTCTGCCATCGCTTTCGGTACATTGATAGCAAACTCATGGGGCGGTGCGTATTGACACGCGTGCAGGCAGGCGCCGCAGTTATGGCACAAGTTGGCCAGATAGTTAATATCCGCTTTACCGAATTCCAGACGCTGAGTCATCGCCGGAAAAACGGCGCAAAAACCCTCGCAATAGCGGCAGGCATTGCAGACTTGCATGACTCGTTCAACTTCTGCTTCTGGCTCGGTAAGCATTTTCGCTTCGATAATTAATTTCTCAAGCTGTTTCATGATGCGCCTCCTCACGTGCTGCCAGAGCGGCTTCTTTTCCGGCAATACGGCCAAAGGTGGTCCCTATCGACATGCCTACACCTGCGGTGTAGCCTTTTCCCAGTACGTTGCCCGCCATCATCTCTCCGGCTACGAACAGATTGCGACTTGGAAGCCCGGCAAAATGCACCGCGGCGTGTTCATTCACCTTTAACCCCAGGTAGGTGAAGGTGATCCCTGGACGTAAGGCATAGCCATAGTAAGGCGGCGTATCCAGTGGTCGCGCCCAATGTGTTTTTGCCGGTGTCAGATTTTGTGTTGCACAGTTATCCAGAGTGGTGTGGTCAAAGTGCCCTGGCAGGCAGGCGCTGTTGTACTGCATGACAGTATGGGTAAAGCGCTCAGTATCCAGTCCCAGCTGACATGCCAGCTCTGCTAACGTATTGGCCTGTGCACCAGGAAAAACTGGGGGCATGAAGTGACCGATCGCTTTACTGTCGATAATGGAGTAACCAATTTGTCCGGGCTGGTGGGCAACCAGACGTCCCCAGATGGCATAACGTTTTGGCCAGAAATCCTCACCTTCATCATAAAATCGTTCTGCATCGCGGTTCACTACGATGCCCAGAGAGACACAGTCCACCCGGGTGCAAATTCCGCCGTCATATAAGGGGGCTCGGGCATCAATCGCCACGCAGTGTGATTGCGAGGGTTCGCCGATAATGTCCGCGCCGGCATCGATCATAAATTTGAGTAGTACACCCTGATTAAAGCGCGTGCCGCGAATGAGGAAGTTATCCGCAGGACATTCACCGCGGGCGTTCTCACCCCATGCTTCTCGCAGCCATTCGCGGTTAGATTCAAACCCGCCAGCAGCAAGCACGCAGGTCTTTGCCGGAATGCGCTCTGCGCCAGCCAGTGCTGCCACAAACTTGCCATTATGCAGTTCAAGCGCCTGGACTGGTGTGTTATAGCGGATTTGCACCCCCAGTTTTTCTGCGCTGCGATAATAGGCGTTCACGAGTGCTTTTCCTCCGCCCATAAAGAAGGCATTCGTTCGCGCGACATGCAAAGCGCCAGAAAGTGGAGGTTGAAAGTTAACGCCGTGCTGGCGCATCCAGTCGCGGCATTGGGAAGAGGTACGGATCACCAGCCGTGCCAGTGCTTCGTTGGTATTACCTTCCGTTACACGCCAGAGGTCCTGCCAGAATTCCTCTTCTGGATAGCTCTCCACCAGTACATCCTGTGGCGCATCATGCATACAGCGTAAATTACGCGTGTGTTGGGAGTTCCCTCCGCGCCATTCACGCGGGGCCGCCTCAAGCAGCAGTACCGAAGCGCCTTGCTCCCGGGCGGTTAAGGCGGCACATAATGCAGCATTGCCGCCGCCAATCACCAGAACATCAACCATCGCATACTCCATTACCACTTAACCAATTGTTAAGTTTGTAATTAAAATGTATACGAGTAAGTTGTGGGGACGCTATAACGTGATGCTAAACAGCTCTTTAATTATTGTAAAGGATCGCACCTGGCCAGTTTCCAGATTCCACCAGTTGATGCATCACTTCGTTAGTACCACACGAGCAGCGAGACCTGCCGGGGTGAGTTCATCGTCAGAAAGGCTGACCAAAAAGTTGGGGCGGCTAAGTATGGGGTTATGGATGCCGACCACTCTTAATGTCTCTTTATCGAGATGGGAAATTGCCGCACCGGGCTGAAGTGTTGCACCAATTCCGCTGCGAACGGCGTGCATCAGTAGCGTCAGACCGTCAATTTCTGTGGCGATCTCAATGTTCAGGGCATGCTCCTGGCTGATAGCATCCAGTCTGCCGCGCAGACCATGTCCTGGGCTTGGCATTATCAATGGAATATTAACCAGTTCGGCAGGGGCGATAGTGTCATCCGCAATACCTGCCAGCAAGGTATGAGTACCAATCAAAAATAACCGTTCCTCAAGAATCGCTCTGGCGCTCCAGCGCAGGATTTTTTCCTTCTGAAATACTACGGCCAAATCAATTTGACGGGTATTAATCATTCGTTCCAGATTGCCAGAGAGACTTTCCACTACATGCAGGCGGACATCGGCATAGCTTTCCCGCATGGCGCTGATGAAAGGCATCCCGAGAACGGAAGCTGTGCTGGGGGCCATGCCGACACTGACGTGCCCGGAAAGTCTGGCCTCCCGTGCTGCAAGGATGGCATCGTCTGCGTGGCGTAATGCCAGTTGTGCCTGAGAGTAAAAAGCCAGTCCAGCGCTGGTGGGTGTCACGCCACGAGAAGTCCGTTGCAGCAGACGTATGGCGAGTTCGTTTTCCAGGCGGGTCATTTGCTGACTGAGCGCCGAAACACCGATATTGAGGTCGAGCGCCGCGCTGCCCATGCTGCCGGTTTCTACAATGCGAACAAAATAGCGTAACTGGCGAAGTTCCATTTCGACTCTCCGATGAAGGCAAGGTGAGTTTTAAAGTAAAGCAACATTGAGTTGGAAGGAAGGGGAGAAAGGTCAGATTGAGTCCATAAAAAAAGCCAACCGTAAGGTTGGCTTTTCATAAAGCATCACATTATTTGGCGTCGTGCGCATGATCGTCTTCGCGGCAATCGCCTTCAGCGCAGTGACCGTACAGATAGAGGCTATGGTTAGTTAAACGAATACCATGTTTAGCCGCAATCTCACGTTGACGCGCTTCGATGGAGTCATCGCTGAACTCGACCACTTTGCCGCAGTCAAGGCAAATCAGGTGATCGTGATGATGTTGCTGGGTCAGTTCGAAGACGGATTTACCACCTTCAAAATTATGGCGGGTCACGATACCGGCATCATCAAATTGGTTCAGCACGCGATACACGGTCGCCAGACCAATTTCTTCACCCATGTCGATCAGGCGTTTGTATAAGTCTTCCGCACTGACGTGATGGTTATCCGGTTCCTGAAGAACTTCCAGAATCTTTAAACGAGGAAGCGTTACTTTCAGGCCAGCCTTCTTTAATGCGGTATTGTTGTCAGTCATGCGGAATCTGTCCTGTAGCTAAACGGTTCACTTCATTAACAGAAGTGACAGAAATTGCACTTGAGATAATGCGTATCATTATAGAACTGCCATGCCTAAATGAAAACTGCAAGTCTCTGGCAAATATTGTTAATCAAAACGTGGTATCACCGACAAACACACTGTGCAATACCCGATTGGCATCCAGCCATTGTACAGGGTCAGGCGAAAAAGTTACAAATTTGTAGCAATTATTTTGATTGGTTTTATCTATTGATGCGGCGCAGATGAATATCTACGCCGCACGAAATCAGGCATTGATGATTTCGTCGAGATGCAGCTCTTCAGCGATCTGCTTCACCCATTTTTCTACGCGTTCAGCGGTCAGTTCCGGCTGGCGATCTTCATCGATAGCCAGACCCACAAAGTGGTCGTCATCAGCCAGACCTTTGGACGCTTCAAAATGGTAACCCGCCGTTGGCCAGTGGCCGACGATGGTAGCGCCGCGCGGCTCAATGATGTCGCGGATGGTGCCTAACGCATCACAGAAATATTCTGCGTAATCTTCCTGGTCGCCGCAGCCGAACAATGCCACCAGTTTACCGTTAAAATCAATGTCTTCGAGAGTAGGGAAGAAGTCATCCCAGTCGCACTGCGCTTCACCGTAGTACCAGGTTGGGATGCCGAGCAGCAGAATGTCATACCCTTCCAGGTCTTCTTTGCTGCTTTTTGCAATGTCATGTACATCGGCAACGTCTTTACCAAGCTGTTTTTGAATCATTTTTGCGATATTTTCGGTATTACCGGTGTCGCTGCCGAAAAAGATGCCAGTGATTGCCATGAGTAAAATAACCTCTTGAAACTTATTGAAATGGTGGTGGCGCATTGCCCACGGATAAGGGCAATCATAGCAGAACAGTCCGGCATGCGGAAACAGCAAACATGCGGGACTGCACTCTGTGCTACACGATTTATGATTTAGAGCAGAAATTCAGACTAAGCCTGACCGCGCAATGCGGTGAGTTGGTTCATCAGCATCTCTTCGATGAGTTCACTGCGACTCATGTTGCGCGCTTCCGCCAATTCATTCAGAGCGTCAACGGCATCCGCGTTCAGTTTCAGTTCGACACGCTTGAGTCCACGAACTTTGTCGCGTTTAAGCTGATTACGTTTATTAATACGTAACTGTTCATCACGCGAAAGCGGATTGGTTTTGGGTCGTCCCGGGCGACGCTCCTGCGCGAACAGATCTAATGTCGTACGGTCCGTTTGTTCTTTGGCCATGATCTTGGTGACTTCGGGGAAACAATCAGCCAGGCGTCTGCCCGGATGGATAGCGCGCCATAATACATCAGCAGGGGAGGCGCGCCAACGCCCACGCGCGTAATCGCGCGCGGACGCTGAGTTTTTAATCAGTTAACCTTCTCACTCAGATAACGACGGATAGCGCGCAGCACGGCATCTGGTTTTTCTGCATGTACCCAATGGCCTGCGCCGGCAATAACGTGTGCGCGGGCCAGCGGAAACTGGGCCAGTAATTGCTCGCGATACGCTTCAGTCACATAAGGTGAATTACCGCCGGGGATAAACAACGCCGGATGTTCCCAGGCGGGTAGGGTTTCCCATCCCACGATATGGGGATACTGCTCCCACAACACCGGGACGTTGAAGCGCCACTCGCCCTCGACGAAAGACTTCAGCAGAAACTGGATCACGCCTTCTTCTTGCAAATGCTGACGCATGATGCTCGCAGCCTGCTGGCGTGAGGAAACCTGGGCATCTGTTACCGCATTAATGGCGGCAAAAATCTCATCGTGGCGGCGTACGTGATAGTCAACCGGGGCGATATCGATAGCCACAAGCTGGTCGATCCGTTCCGGTGCGAGAGCAGTGAGCGCCATGACGGCTTTGCCCCCCATGGAGTGCCCAATAAAGGTCGCTTTTTCGATATGTTGCTCATCGAGAGTATCCAACAGATCCTGTGCCATTGCCGGATAATCCATCTCTGGTGAGCGGGGAGAGAGGCCATGATTTCGCATATCGACCTGGATAATATCGTGATCAACGACCAGATCGCGCGCCAGTATGCCCAGGTTATCCAGGCTGCCAAACAGACCGTGAACCAGGACGATGGGAGAATTATTGTGCGGGTTTTGCGCAGATTGCGCTCGGATATTCAATTTCATGGCAAAGTTCTTTTTTTCACACTCACGGGTTAGGGTATCATGTTGACCATTCTGCCACATGGCTGCAACAACTACGGTTACTCCGAGTTTTGCTGGTCACCAGGCTTGACGCTATCCGCTGTCAGGATTTGCCTTTACACTACAGCGTGTAAAGTCCTGACAACTTGTATTCAGCCAAACATTGCACTGGATTAAGATGAAAACGATTGAAGTTGATGATGAACTCTATAGCTATATTGCCAGCCACACCAAGCATATTGGCGAGAGCGCATCCGACATTTTACGGCGTATGTTGAAGTTTTCCGCCGCATCACAGCCTGTCACTCCGGTAGTAAAAGAAGTCCGCGCCGTGCAACCTGTCGTGGAAGCCAAGCCGGTCAACCCCGCGAAAGACAAAGTGCGCGCCATGCGTGAACTGCTGCTTTCCGATGAATATGCGGAACAGAAAAAAGCAGTGAATCGCTTTATGCTGGTGCTGTCTACACTTTACTCACTGGATCAACACGCGTTTGCACAAGCAACAGAATCGTTGCATGGCCGCACGCGCGTCTACTTCGCAGCGGATGAACAGACGTTGCTGAAAAATGGTAATCAAACCAAACCAAAACACGTGCCAGGCACGCCATATTGGGTGATCACCAACACGAATACCGGCCGTAAATGCAGCATGGTTGAACACATCATGCAGTCAATGCAATTCCCCGCGGAGTTGATTGAAAAGGTTTGCGGAACAATTTAATCCTTGCACTAGAAGGACCAGGCAATGGCAATCCACAACCGTGCAGGTCAACCTGCGCAACAGAGTGATTTGATTAATGTCGCCCAGTTAACGGCGCAATACTATGTACTAAAACCGACGGCAGGGAATGCGGAGCACGCGGTGAAGTTCGGTACATCCGGGCATCGCGGTAGTGCGGGTCGTCATAGTTTTAATGAGCCGCATATTCTGGCTATCGCTCAGGCGATTGCCGAAGAACGTGCGAAAAACGGGATTACTGGCCCGTGCTATGTGGGCAAGGATACCCACGCGTTGTCTGAACCGGCATTTATCTCTGTGCTGGAAGTGCTGGCGGCGAACGGTGTTGATGTCATCGTGCAGGAAAACAACGGCTTTACGCCAACACCTGCCGTGTCTAATGCTATCCTGGTCCACAATAAAAAAGGCGGTCCGCTGGCTGACGGTATTGTGATCACACCGTCCCATAACCCACCAGAAGACGGCGGAATTAAATACAACCCGCCAAACGGCGGCCCGGCAGATACCAACGTTACCAAAGTTGTAGAAGACAGGGCTAATGCACTGTTGGCGGATGGTCTGAAAGGCGTGAAGCGTATTCCGCTGGATGCCGCACTGGCGTCCGGTCACGTGAAAGAACAGGATCTTGTGCAGCCGTTCGTGGAAGGGCTGGCAGATATCGTCGATATGGCAGCAATCCAGAAGGCGGGTCTGACGTTGGGCGTTGATCCACTGGGTGGTTCCGGTATTGAATACTGGAAGCGTATTGCTCAGCACTACAACCTGAATCTGACCCTCGTTAACGATCAGGTCGACCAGACTTTCCGCTTTATGCATCTTGATAAAGACGGCGCCATTCGTATGGACTGCTCTTCCGAGTGCGCGATGGCCGGTCTGCTGGCGCTGCGTGACAAGTTCGATTTGGCGTTTGCCAATGACCCGGACTATGACCGTCACGGTATCGTAACGCCTGCTGGACTGATGAATCCAAACCACTATCTGGCGGTCGCGATCAACTACCTGTTCCAGCATCGCCCACAGTGGGGCAAAGATGTTGCTGTGGGTAAAACACTGGTGTCCTCCGCGATGATCGATCGTGTGGTAAACGACCTGGGACGTAAACTGGTCGAAGTGCCGGTGGGGTTCAAATGGTTCGTTGACGGTCTGTTCGACGGTAGCTTTGGTTTCGGCGGCGAAGAAAGTGCGGGTGCATCTTTCCTGCGTTTCGACGGTACACCGTGGTCCACTGACAAAGATGGCATCATCATGTGCCTGCTGGCAGCGGAAATTACGGCAGTGACAGGCAAGAACCCGCAAGAGCATTACAACGAACTGGCGGCGCGCTTTGGTGCACCGAGCTATAACCGAATTCAGGCTGGAGCCACCTCCGCGCAGAAAGCTGCGTTGTCTAAGCTCTCTCCGGAAATGGTTAGCGCCAGCACGCTGGCGGGGGATCCCATCACTGCGCGTCTGACAGCAGCGCCAGGTAACGGCGCATCGATTGGCGGCCTGAAGGTTATGACTGACAACGGTTGGTTTGCCGCACGCCCGTCAGGTACCGAAGACGCTTACAAGATCTACTGCGAAAGCTTCCTGGGTGAAGAACATCGCAAGCAGATTGAGAAAGAAGCTGTTGAGATTGTCAGCGAAGTGTTGAAGAACGCATAAATCCTATGCCGGATAAGACGCTTGCGTCGCTATCCAGTATGAATAAAAAAAGCCGGATAGCCTGTGTGCTGATCCGGCTTTTTTATTCAGTGCATATTCACGGCATAAACCGGTAGCCAATCCCGGTTTCGGTAAGAAAATGGCGTGGGCGAGCCGGATCCAGTTCCAGTTTCTGGCGCAGATGACCCATATAGATACGTAAGTAGTGGCTGTGTTCAACGGCATTCGGTCCCCACACCTGATTCAATAACTGGCGTTGGGTCAGCACTTTTCCGGCATTATTGAGTAGTATGGCCAGCAGGCGAAACTCAATTGGCGTCAGATGAACCTCCACATCCCCGCGACGAACCAGACGCGCGGCAATATCCACCTTTACATCAGAAAATTGCACCACGGGATCAGGAGAGGGGCCGGTAGCGTGGCGCCGCAGTGCAACGCGTAAACGAGCCTGTAGCTCGCCAATGCCGAATGGCTTGCTGAGATAGTCATCGGCACCGGCATCCAGCGCGGCGATTTTATCGCTCTCTTCGCTGCGGGCTGACAGCACGATCACCGGGATCGCGCTCCACTGCCGCAGGTCGCGGATAAAATCAATACCGTCACCGTCCGGAAGACCGAGGTCGAGAATGATGAGATCGGGTTTTCGTGTGGCGGCTTCCAGCAGACCACGTTGCAGCGTTTCCGCTTCATACACACGCAGGCCATCAGCTTCCAGCGCGGTACGCAGAAAGCGACGAATGGCTTGTTCATCTTCAACAATCAGTACGTTTGTCACATATCCTCATGAAAATCTTCAAGTTCAGGGGGCGCTTCCTGCGGCAGTGTAACACGGAAACACACCCCTCCCTGCGGACGATTATGAGCAGAAATCGTGCCACCGTGCACGTCGACAATCGCCTGACAAATTGCCAGTCCCAACCCAACACCCGGTACCGATGATTCTTTGTTTCCACGGGAAAACTTGTCGAAAATACGTTGTTCCAGGCCGACAGGAATACCGGGCCCATTGTCCCAAACATCCAGCAACAGATGCTCGCCGTCGACCTGGGCGTCGATACCGATTTGCGCCTGCGGACCTGCGTATTTGACGGCATTTTCCAGTAGATTGATCAGCACCCGCTCAAAGAGTGGTCCATCAACGTGTATCAGCGTCAACGGCTCCGGAAGAGACAGGTTAATTGGTGCTGCCAGCCCAGGCTCCAACATTTGCAGGGCGCTGCCTACCACTTCTTCCAGCGTTAGCCACTCTTTCTTAAGATTAAAGCCGCCAGACTGGATCCGCGCCATATCCAGCAGATTATTGACCAGTCTGGTGGTATTCAGTACGTGCTGGCGGATCTCGCTGGCCTGGCGAGCGTGTGGCGAACCTTCACTTGCCAGATCCAACGTTAATATCTCCGCCTGACCGAACAGCACCGTCAGCGGCGTGCGTAAATCGTGGGACAGGGCGGCGAGCAGTGCATTGCGAATACTTTCTCGCTCGCTGGCAAAGCGGGCCTGCTCTTCACTGGCCGTCAGAGTCAGGCGCTCCAGCGCACTGGCCACCAGCAGAGTGAAGGTTTCCAGCAGACGTTGCTGTTCCGGGATCATCAGCTGACGCAGGTTTCCTGGCTCCACCACCAGTAGCCCATAGGTTTTATCGGCGCTTTTTAACGGCAAAATTTGATAGGGAACGCCTGGTAATGTGTCGGTGCCGGCACCTGCCATCTGCCCCTTGTCAAAACTCCACTGGGCAATGGCATCATCCCACGGTGTCATACCCTGCTGATGCGTCAGGGGAACCAACTTACCGTTTTCGTCAGGCAATAACACCCGGCTGCGGGCCTGAAACGTCGAGGCAATAAACTGTTCGCTGGTAGCCGCGATATCCTGTTGGCTACGCCCTACAGCCAGGGCTTTTGACATCTCATACAGGTGCCGCGTTCGTTGCTCACGATAGCGTGCAACCCGGGCCTGATAACGTACCCCCGCGGTCAGATTACCGATAACCAAGCCGACCGTTAGCATCACGGCGAAGGTAAGCAGGTACTGGACGTCAGACACGGCAAGCGTACCGCGTGGAGCAATAAAGAAGAGATCAAAGCTGGCGACGTTGATAAAAGTGGCTACCACTGACGGCCAGCGCCCGTAGAACAGGGCGATCACCACCACGCCCAGTAGATAGAGCATCACCAGGTTGGCTGCGTCAAATGCAACCAGCCACTGCATGGCAATCAACGTCGTAACCGCACACAATGCAGCAGCGACCACACAACCCTGGATTTGTACCCGCCATTTATCCTTAAAGGTGCGGTTATCCGTGGTTTGCAATGTCTGGCGAGAAGGCGGATCGTCCAATGCGACAATCATCAGGTCAAGATCCGGTGCGCGATGCGCCAGCTTGTCTGCAAAGGAATCGCTGCGCCACCAGCGACGGGTGGTCGGACGCCCAAGCACAATTTTCCCCAGGTTGTGTTCCCGGGCATAACGGACAACGGCTTTATCTTCGGCAGGGTCGGAGAGCGTGGCGGTTTCTGCCCCCAGTTCCTGTGCCAGTCGCAGCGCGCTTAAGATTGCCCGCCGCTGTTTTTCAGGTAGCCGGTGTAGCGCAGGTGTTTCAACATATACCGCATGCCAGACGCTGCCGAGACGTGCCGCCAGGCGTGCAGCGGCGCGCACCAGTTTCTCGCTGCCGGTGTTGTGCCCAATACACAGTAAAATGGCATCGCGGGTATGCCAGACTTTTTCTTCTCCTGGACGCCCCCGCCAGGCACGCATCTGCTCGTCTACCCGATCGGCGGTGCGTCGCAGAGCCAGTTCGCGCAGCGCTATCAGATTACCTTTGCGGAAGAAATGCTCGATTGCACGCTCTGCCTGACCGGCAATATAGACCTTGCCTTCGTTCAGGCGCTGACGCAAATCGTCAGGTGGGAGATCGACCAGTACCACATCGTCAGCGGCATCGAAAAACGGGTCAGGAACAGTTTCGCGCACCTGAATACCGGTGACGCCGCTGACCACATCATTCAGGCTTTCCAGATGCTGAACGTTAACGGTGGTAAAAACATCAATCCCGGCTTCCAGGAGTTCTTCAATATCTTGCCAGCGGCGGGGGTGGCGTGAGCCTGGCGCATTGCTGTGCGCCAGTTCGTCCATCAAAATCAGCGCAGGGCGGCGGGCGAGGGCGGCATCAAGATCGAATTCGCTGATATGCCGCCCACGGTGTGCCTGACGTTTCAACGGGAGTACGGTGAGACCGTCCAGTAGTGCGGCGGTCTCCTTGCGCCCGTGGGTTTCCACCACACCAATCAGCACATCCAACCCCTGCGACCGTAGCCGTTGTGCCTCCGCCAGCATGGCCCAGGTTTTCCCTACGCCCGCACAGGCGCCAAAGAAAATTTTCAGTTTTCCCCGGTGTGGCGCTGTGGTCTGCTCCAGCAGGCGATCGGGGTTGGGACGTAGGGGTTCGCTATGCATGTCCTTTTTCTCAGTGCTTATCCAGCGCTAAATTAAGTTCCACCAGGTTCACTACCGGTTGACCGATGAAACTGACCAGCGGTTTTTGCGTATAGTGTGCAACCAACTGCGTAACCTCTTCAACGCTGAGGTTGCGGGCTTGTGCCACGCGGGGAATTTGCCAGGCGACCGCATCGGGGGTCAGGTTATTGTCCAGACCACTGGCGGACGCTGTGACCAGCTCCACGGGAACAGCAGGGCTAGCCTGTGGATTAGCCGCACGCAGTTCGGCTATCCGGCTTTGCAGTTGCTTATCCAGCTCCGGGTTGCTCGCTGCCAGGTTGCTGCCACCCGAAGCCATTGGATTATAGGGTACTTCTGCCGTTGCCGACGGGCGTCCATGAAAATAACCCGCGGCGGTAAAATTTTGTCCGATCAGTTCAGAGCCGCGAATTATCTGACCCTCACGCAGAAGTGACCCGTTAGCCTGGTGGGGGAACCACCACTGTCCCAGTGCGGTGGTTAGCAGCGGATAAACACCGCCGGTGATAAGCATCAGGAAAAGCAATGTTGATAATGCAGGACGTAATCCACTCATCTGAAACCTCACACCAGACCCAGCAGGGTCAGCAGTAAATCAATGACTTTGATACCCATAAACGGCACAACCAGGCCGCCCAGACCGTAGATCCACAGATTGCGGCGCAGCATGGCGGAAGCGGATAACGGCTTATAGCTCACCCCCTTCAGCGCCAGTGGGATCAGGAAGACAATCACCAACGCATTGAAGATGACGGCGCTCAGGATCGCCGAATCCGGCGAATGCAGTCGCATGACGTTCAGTGCGTTAAGCTGCGGGTAAGTTGCGGCGAACGCAGCCGGGATGATGGCGAAATATTTCGCAACGTCGTTGGCGATACTAAAGGTGGTCAGCGACCCGCGCGTCATCAGCATCTGTTTACCAATGTGCACCACTTCAATCAGCTTGGTGGGGTTAGAGTCGAGATCCACCATGTTGCCCGCTTCCTTCGCGGCCTGGGTCCCGGAGTTCATCGCGACCGCGACATCGGCCTGCGCCAGTGCCGGGGCGTCGTTGGTTCCGTCACCAGTCATCGCCACCAAACGACCTTCCGCCTGATACTGACGGATCAGTGCCAGCTTGGCTTCCGGTGTCGCTTCTGCCAAAAAGTCATCCACTCCTGCCTCTGCGGCGATTGCTGCAGCAGTCAGGCGGTTGTCGCCCGTGATCATCACCGTTTTGATGCCCATTTTGCGCAGCTGGGCAAAACGTTCTTTAATCCCGCCTTTGACAATATCTTTCAGGGCTATCACGCCCAGCACCCGTGAACCTTCAGCAACGACCAGCGGCGTCGCGCCAAGGCGAGCAACGTTTTCGACTTTCTGCTCCACATCGGCAGGGAAGTGGCCGCCGTTGGCTTCGACGTGACGACGAATAGCATCTACGGAACCTTTGCGGATCATCCGGTTGTCGATGTTGATACCACTCATCCGGCTTTGCGCGGTAAACGGCACAAAGGTGGCATGGAGCGACTGTACATCACGTATACGCAGGTTAAAGCGTTGTTTAGCCAGGACAACGATGCTGCGGCCTTCCGGCGTTTCGTCGGCCAGTGATGAAAGCTGTGCCGCGTCGGCCAGTGTTTTTTCGTCCACGCCCTGGGCAGGCAGAAAATCAGAGGCCTGACGGTTCCCCAGCGTGATGGTGCCGGTTTTATCCAACAGCAGCACATCGACGTCGCCAGCCGCTTCTACCGCACGTCCGCTGGTGGCGATAACGTTCGCACCCAGCATGCGGCTCATCCCGGCGACGCCAATCGCGGAAAGCAGCCCACCGATCGTGGTGGGGATCAAACAGACCAGCAGGGCAACCAGTACCGTGACGCTGACCGCACTGCCGCCCCAGGCAGAGAACGGCCACAGCGTGGCGGTTGCCAGCAGAAAGACGATAGTCAGGGCAATCAGCAGGATCGTCAGCGCGATTTCATTTGGCGTTTTACGTCGCTGTGCGCCTTCGACCATGGCAATCATTCGATCGAGGAATGTTTCTCCGGGATTGACGCTACACTCGATCACCAGCCAGTCCGAGAGAATGCGTGTCCCGCCAGTGACGGAGGCAAAATCGCCGCCGGATTCACGGATCACTGGCGCGGATTCACCGGTAATGGCGCTTTCATCCACCGAGGCGCCGCCTTCGATAACTTCGCCGTCACAAGGGATAATATCGCCAGCTTCCACCAGCACGATATCGCCTTTGCGTAGCTCTTCGGCCGGCACGTGATCCATTTGCGCGCCATATTTCGGTTCACGAAGTTTGCGGGCAAAGGCGGTTTTTTTGACCCCTTTCAGGCTGTTGGCCTGCGCTTTACTACGCCCTTCAGCCAGCGCCTCCGCAAAGTTAGCGAACAGAACGGTCACCCACAGCCAGAGGCTTATCGCGCCGGTAAACAGTGGATTACCTGACATATGGCCTGTCGCCATCGCTACCGTTAACAGGGTGGTCAGCAGGCTGCCCAGCCAGACGATAAACATCACCGGGTTACGCCACTGAGTATGTGGACTTAATTTTTTCACGGCGTCCATCAGCGCTTGTACGACCAGAGAAGGTTCGAACAGTGCCAGTTGCTTGCGACTCATAACAATGTGCTCCGCATCGCTCAACGTAAAGAGAGGTATTCTGCGACCGGGCCAAGCGCCAGCGCAGGAACAAAGGTGAGGGCGCCAACCAGCAACACCGTACCGATCAACAATCCAACAAACAGCGCACCGTGGGTAGGTAGCGTGCCGGGACTTGCTGGCTGACTCTTTTTACCGACCAGTGAACCGGCAATCGCCATCACCGGGATAATGACGCCGAAGCGGCCGAAGAACATGCACGCGGCCAGCAGGCTGTTCCAGAATGGACTGTTGGCACTTAATCCGGCAAAAGCGCTACCGTTGTTATTGGCGGCAGACGAGACCGCGTACAGCACCTCGCTAAAACCATGCGGCCCAGGATTGAGCATGGCGCTACGCCCGGCATCGCTCATCATGGCTATCGCTGTCCCAAGCAGCACCAGCGCAGGGGTAACCAGAATCGCCAGCGCGGTCATTTTCATTTCACGGACATCGATTTTTTTACCCAGATACTCCGGGGTACGGCCAATCATCAGTCCGGCGATAAAGACCGCCAGCAGCACGAACAGCAGCATGCCGTACAACCCTGACCCCACACCGCCGAACACCACTTCGCCAATCTGCATCAACCACATCGGTACCATGCCACCCAGCGCAGTGAAGGAGTCGTGCATAGCGATGACTGCGCCACAGGACGCTGCCGTCGTGACGACTGCAAACAGACTGCTGACCAGCACGCCAAAGCGGCTTTCTTTACCTTCCATGTTGATATTGCTGTCTGCGCCAAACGCTATCAGATGCGGGTTACCCTGCACTTCGGCCCACATAACAACCGCCACGCAAACAACAAAAATGAGCGACATAGCCCATAGCAAGGTACGTCCCTGTCGGCGATCGCCCACGACGTCGCCAAAGGCGAAACACAGCGCCGTGGGAATTAAGAAGATGGCCAACATCTGTACCATGTTGGTCAGCGCGGTTGGGTTTTCAAACGGATGTGAGGAGTTGGCATTAAAAAAGCCACCGCCGTTGGTACCGAGCATCTTAATGGCCTCTTGTGAGGCGACCGGTCCCATCGGCAGCAGTTGTTTTGCCCCTTCAAGCGTGGTGATCGCCTGATAAGGCAGCAGGTTTTGCAGCGTACCTTGCTGGATGAAAAACAGCGCGATGAGTAGAGAAATCGGTAGTAATATCCACAATGTGATGCGTACCAGATCCACCCAGGCGTTCCCCAGCGTGTTCATACTCTGGCGCGTAAAGGCGCGAGCCAGGGCAAAGATCACCGCAATACCTGTCGCCGCAGACAGGAAATTCTGCACAGTCAGGCCGGCCATCTGGCTGAAGTAGCTTAAAGTGGTTTCACCCGCATAGGACTGCCAGTTGGTGTTGGTCACAAAACTAACAGCAGTATTGAGCGCGAGATCCCACGATAGCCCCGGCAACTGTTGCGGATTCAGCGGTAGCAGGTTTTGCGCCATCAACATCGCAAACAGTATCAGCAGACCGAAGATATTAAGTGCGAGGATCGCCAGCAAATAGTGCAGCCAGGTCATTTCCTGCTGCGAAATACCCAACCCACGCCACAGCACACGCTCAACGCCTGCAAGGCCGGGTAAGGATGTATTGTTGATAAGACGCGCCAGCCCAAAGCCCAGCGGCCTGGCGATAACAAACAGCACCAGCAGGAAACTGGCGAGGAGTAAAAATCCTTGCGCTGCCATCAGAACGCCTCCGCATTAATCAAGGCATACACCAGATAACCCAGTAATAAAAAGACCAGCACAATGCCGGTTATCACGCCTGCACTCACAGTGCACCTCCCGTGGCATAAATGTGATAACCAGAGCGTAGGTTTTTGGTTGCAAAGATTTCGCAAAAATCTGCGGGCGGGGTGTAAAAAAAGTATAAAAATGGCAAAGACCATTATTTAACTAATGATTAGTATTAATTTAACTTTTATGTAACTTACTTACGAATTTAAGTTAAACGGAGCATCAATAGATAAAAATAAGTGGTCGGATGAGTAGCAAAATTACACACAAAGCGGTATTATTTTCACCAGTTAACCAAGTTTATTTTTCCGGTGCGATTCACCGAACAGATATATGGGAGAGGATTATGGACTTTTATAAAGAATATCCAGCACACATTGTTTTCTTGCGCCGTACCTTTGCCGTACTGGCTGGTGTTCTGGCGCTGCCGGTCATGCTGTTCTGGAAAGACCGTGCCCGTTTTTACAGCTACCTGCATCGCGTCTGGTCGAAAACCAGTGATAAGCCGGTGTGGATGGAGCAGGCTGAAAAAGCCACCTGCGATTTCTACTAAGTTACCGTTCAGGTTCAAAAAAACCGCCAACAGCAATGTGGCGGTTTTTTTATACGTCGCAGACTACACTTATCTGTGTAACGGATAAGGAGTGGCGATGAGCAAGAGAATTTCTGTTGGTATCCGCGCCTGTCTGACCACAGAAGCGAACGATAAATTTCTGTTTGACGAGAATACACTGGTACGTATTTATGCCTTGCATGAATTGCACCGACTGCGCCAGAGCGGATTATCACGTGGCGCATTGATTGATTTTCACACCCGTTACAAGCTGGTGTTACTGGCACACTCCCAACCGGAGTATCGTGAACTCGGCCCTTTTGTGGCCGCAATCCACGAATGGGCAAGCCTCGATGCTTTTTATACGGAGTACCGTTTGCGGTTGATTCATCTGCTGTTTAATAACGCGACCCGACGCAACCATACCAATGTCCTGATGCATGTGCAGGGTTATTTCCGTAACCAACTCAATCTTCGTCAACGTCAGGAACTGACCTCAATAATCGATAACTATCGACGTGAGATGCAGCCGCTGCTTGCGCCATTGATGCTCCTCCAACACTATATGACGGAACACCCGAACAGTTGGTTGTCCGGGCAACGTTACTTTGAACTCTGGCCTGCGATTCTGCGTTTACATGGCAAAGCTTAATTTTTATTCGGGAGTTTTATGACCACTCATCTGGTCTGGTTTCGGCGAGATTTACGTCTGCATGACAATCTTGCGCTGGCAGCGGCATGTCGGGATCGTTCGGCGCGGGTATTGGCGTTATATATTGCCACGCCCGCACAGTGGAAAGCGCATGATATGTCACCGCGTCAGGCGGCGTTTATCAGCAAGCAGTTGAATGCGTTGCAAACGGCGCTGGCGGAAAAAGGCATCCCGCTGCTGGTTTATGACGTCGGGGATTTCACCGCCAGCGTAGAGAGAGTCAAAAATGTCTGCGCACAGCATGACGTTAGCCGACTGTTTTATAACTATCAGTACGAAATCAACGAACGCCAGCGCGATGCTCAGGTAGAAAAATCATTACCGCAGGTGGTGTGTGAGGGCTTTGACGATAGCGTAATCCTGGCACCGGGCGCGGTAATGACCGGGAATCATGAGATGTATAAAGTCTTTACGCCGTTTAAAAATGCCTGGCTGAAGCGGTTAAAAGACAGTATCCCAGAGTGTGTTGCGGCACCAAAAGCCCGCGAAAGCGGCGCAATTCCCTCCCCACCAACGCCAATTACGCTCAACTATCCACAGCAGGATTTTGATGTGGCGCTTTTCCCGGTAGAAGAAAAATCGGTTATCGCGCAATTACGTCAGTTTTGCCAGCAGGGGGCGGCAGAATACGAACAACAACGTGATTTCCCGGCCAATGAAGGTACCAGTCGGTTATCTGCAAGCCTTGCCACCGGCGGGCTATCACCGCGCCAGTGTCTGCACCGTTTGTTAGTCGAGCAACCGCAGGCGCTAGAGGGAGGCGCCGGGAGCGTTTGGTTAAACGAGCTCATCTGGCGCGAATTTTATCGCCATCTACTGACGTACTATCCCGCGCTGTGTCGGCATCACCCCTTTATTCGCTGGACTGATCGTGTGCAATGGCAAAATAACGTGACGCATTTTCAGGCGTGGCAGACGGGGAATACAGGGTATCCCATCGTAGATGCGGCGATGCGCCAGCTTAACGGCACAGGGTGGATGCATAATCGTTTACGCATGATCGCGGCTAGCTTTTTGGTGAAGGATCTGCTGATTGACTGGCGACAAGGTGAGCAGTATTTCATGTCACAACTGATTGACGGTGATCTGGCGGCGAATAATGGTGGCTGGCAGTGGGCTGCGTCTACCGGAACAGATGCTGCGCCGTATTTCCGTATTTTTAATCCCACCACGCAGGGGGAGAAATTCGACCGTGATGGTGACTTTATCCGCCAATGGGTACCGGAATTACGTGATGTACCGGGAAAAGCCATTCACGAACCGTGGACGTGGGCGGAAAAAATGCAGGTGACACTCAATTATCCTCGTCCGATTGTCGATCATAAGCAGGCAAGGTTAGCCACGCTGGCAGCATATCAGGCAGCGAGTCATTCGTAATCGCCGGATAAAAACAGGCCCGAGACATAGAACATCGTCGGGCCCGTAAACTCAGGACTCTACCGCGAGCGGACGGTTTTTAAATTTGAGGGATTGATATAACCAAATCAACAGCACCAGCGCCACACAGGCCAGCGCACCCCAGGTAATTTCGCTAAAGACATCAATGTAGGCGTTGATGGAATAGTTGATGGCACCGGTTGCATCAAACGCGCCCTGTGATGTCTGGTCGGCAATCACACCCGCCAGGTAGTTGGCAATAGCCCCGGAAAGCAGCATATAGATGCCGGTTAGTACGCCGGTTACCCCCGGAATTTCAATGCGTGTAATTTGTGACATGGCGACAGGGTCGATAAACAGTTCGGCGAAACCCATAACGGCCAGCCCTAAAACCATCAGCGGCATGGAGGAGTGCCCATATGCGGCGGACCAGCGGGCGCTTAAGGTCAGAATACAGAAACCAGCACTCATTAATCCCAGGCCGAGAGCAAACTTACCCCAGATACGAACGGTACGATTGCCACTCACGCTTTCTTTGACCACCCAGGCCAGCACGATGCCGCACAACATGACGGCGAAGGCGTTTACTGACTGGAACATGGCAGTAGGAACTGAATATCCCATCACGTCGCGATTAACAAAGCGGTCGATATACAAGCTGATGGAACTACCACCCTGCTGTGCAAAGGCCCAGAACAACAAGCTGAAGAAGGTCAGGGTAACGATCAGACCCAGCTCTTTACGCTGCTTCTGCGTTTGCGCCTGACGGTAGATTTTTGCCAGAACGGCCAAACCAATGACGGTGGCGACAATCAGCGCGTACACGGACCACTCTTTCCAGAACAGGACAGTAATGAAAAGTGGTGCGGCGACCAGCAGAACCAGCAGCCAGGCCCAGTTCGGCAGAATGAACGATTTGGCACACAGTACGGCTTTGTTGACGCCGGTGGTGTGAGCAAAATGACGATTCCCGCATAAGAAAATGACCAGCCCGGCCAGCATACCGATAGCGGCCAGCGCAAAGCCCATTGCCCAACTGTACTCTTCCTGCACATAGCCGCAGGCGATAGGGGCAATAATTGAACCAATGTTACCGGCAGCATAGAGCAGAGAGAATCCGCCGTCACGGCGCGGATCTTCTGGTTTATACAATTCACCCAGCAGGCAACTGATGTTGGATTTAAACAAACCGTAGCCACAGACAATAATGGCCAGAGATAAGTAGAGAAACGCCGGAGCCATTTCACTGGCACCCAGGACCAGATGTCCCACTGCCATCAGAAATGCGCCAATCATTACCGCCATCCGGTTACCGAGCACTTTATCCGCCAGGTATCCCCCGAGAATCGGCGTGACATACACTAGTGAACAGTAAGCACTGAACAGTTCATACGCGTGGTTATCGTTGTACTTAAGCTGGTTAGTGAGATACAGGATCAGCAGTGCACGCATGCCATAAAAACTGAAGTATTCCCAAATTTGCAGCGCGACGACGTAATAAATCGCGCGCGGCTGAGATGCTTGTTTATTCATTATTTTCTCGAAGTAAATGCCTCACGACGGAAGGAACGTGCCGTGTGAGTGTGTTTCCTTAAAGTTGTCACTTTGATACAGATCTGATTATTTTTGCAATATGCTGTCTGATTGCATAAATATACATGAATACGATCTCGTGGTGGTAAGCAATTTACGTTTACAGGCCGCGTGATTGTTTCTTGATGTGTCAGCGAAATGGCTATCGACGAACGGAGGTGAGGACGCTATTTTAACTGAAGCTGTGTTGCTGATTGAGCAGGCAGAATTTATGACAACGAGGGCGATGATGAAAAACACCGAGCTGGAACAACTGATTAACGACAAGCTGAACAGCGCAGCCATAAGCGACTATGCACCGAATGGTTTGCAGGTTGAGGGCAAAGAAACGGTGCAAAAAATCGTGACCGGTGTAACCGCAAGCCAGGCATTACTGGATGAAGCTGTTCGCCTTGGGGCCGATGCGGTCATCGTTCATCATGGTTATTTCTGGAAGGGCGAATCTCCGGTTATTCGCGGCATGAAGCGCCGGCGTCTGAAAACGCTGCTGGAAAACGACATCAACCTGTATGGCTGGCATCTGCCATTGGATGCCCACCCCGAACTGGGGAATAACGCACAGCTGGCCGCGCTGTTGGGCATCACTGTGATGGGGGAGATAGAGCCTCTGGTACCGTGGGGGGAACTCTCCATGCCTGTTCCTGGGCTGGAACTGGCATCCTGGATTGAAGCGCGTCTGGGACGTAAACCGTTATGGTGCGGCGATACCGGGCCCGAAAACGTTCAGCGTGTTGCCTGGTGTACGGGGGGCGGTCAAAGTTTCATTGATAGCGCGGCCCGTTTTGGTGTTGATGCCTTTATTACCGGGGAAGTTTCTGAACAAACCATTCACTCTGCCCGCGAGCAGGGACTGCATTTCTATGCTGCCGGTCACCATGCTACCGAACGCGGCGGTATTCGTGCATTGAGCGAATGGCTGAATGAAAATACCGATCTGGATGTGACGTTCGTCGACATCCCTAACCCAGCCTGATAAAGAGGGACGAAAGTGCAGCGAGCGCGTTGTTATCTGTTAGGTGAAACTGCGGTGGTTCTGGAGCTGGAACCGCCGATTACGCTGGCAACTCAGAAACGCATCTGGCGTCTGGCCCAGCGTCTGGCTGATGCTCCGAATGTACTTGAAGCCATTCCGGGAATGAACAATATCACGGTGATCCTGAATTCCCCGCAGACGCTGGCGCTGGATGCTATCGAACGCCTGCAACGTTGGTGGGAAGAGAGCGAGGCGATGGAGCCGGATTCGCGCTTTGTCGAAATCCCCGTTATCTATGGCGGCGAATATGGGCCCGATCTGGCCGAAGTCGCCCGGCACAGTGGTTTGAGCGGCAAGCAGGTCGTTGAATTGCATGCATCAGTGGATTATGTCGTCTGGTTTTTAGGGTTTCAGCCGGGATTTCCCTATCTTGGGAGCTTACCAGAACCATTACATACGCCAAGACGAGCCGAACCGCGCTTACTTGTTCCGGCAGGTTCGGTGGGGATCGGCGGTTCACAAACCGGTATTTACCCGATTGCAACGCCCGGCGGGTGGCAACTGATAGGACGTACCGCCGTTAAGCTTTTTGATCCGCAGCGGGAGGAGCCGATCCTGTTACGGGCTGGAGATACTGTACGTTTTGTCCCGCAGAAGGAGGGCGTATGTTAAACATCATTCGTGCTGGCATGTACACCTCCGTACAGGATGGGGGGCGGCATGGCTTTCGTCAGTCAGGGGTAAGCCACTGCGGTGCGTTGGACAAACCGGCATTGAACGTCGCTAATCTGCTGGTAGGAAATGATGCGAATGCTGCCGCGCTGGAAGTCACGTTGGGTCAGCTGGTGGTGGAGTTTGACGCGGATGGTTGGTTTGCCTTGACCGGCGCGGGATGCGAAGCGCATTTGGATCGTACTCCGGTATGGAGCGGTTGGCGGTTGCCAGTTAAAGCCGGACAACGCCTGTCATTAAAACACCCGCATCATGGTATGCGTAGTTATCTGGCGGTGGCGGGCGGTATTGATGTTCCCGACGTTATGGGATCGCGCAGTACCGATTTGAAAGTCGGTATTGGCGGATTTGAAGGACGTTTGTTACGCGATGGCGATAAGTTGGCGATTGGCGTTTCAACACGGCAATTCAATGGCCCACAAGGGGTAAAACAGTTGATGTGGGGCAACCACATTCGTGCGTTACCAGGACCCGAATATCAGGAGTTTGACGAGGCATCGCAGGCATCGTTCTGGCGCTCGCCGTGGCGACTGAGCCCACAGAGTAACCGTATGGGGTATCGCCTGCAGGGGCAGCCACTGACACGCACGACAGACCGCGAGATGTTGTCACACGGTTTGCTCCCCGGCGTGGTACAGGTCCCGCATAACGGGCAGCCAATTGTACTGATGAACGATGCCCAGACCACGGGCGGATATCCGCGTATCGCCTGTATCATCGAGGCGGATATGTATCACCTTGCGCAGATCCCTCTTGGACAACCGATTCACTTTGTTCAGTGCTCTCTGGAAGAGGCGTTGAAGGCGCGTCACGATCAGCAGCGTTATCTGGAACAGCTAACATGGCGACTTAACGATGAAAATTGATTTGAATGCCGATCTCGGCGAAGGCTGTGCGAACGACGCGACGCTACTCCAGCTGGTGTCATCGGCCAATATCGCCTGTGGATTTCATGCCGGGGACGCGCAAACCATGCTGTCAAGCGTGCGTGAGGCGCTTAAAAATGACGTCGCGGTGGGGGCGCATCCCAGTTTCCCGGATCGGGAAAACTTTGGTCGTAGCGCCATGACCTTGCCGGTAGAAACGGTTTACGCACAAACGCTGTATCAAATCGGTGCGCTGGCCGCGATCACCCGGGCGGAAGGGGGCATGATGCGCCATGTGAAACCGCACGGCATGCTCTATAACCAGGCCGCAAAAGATCCTGTGCTGGCCGATGCGATAGCCAGAGCAGTTTATGCCTGCGATCCGTCATTGATACTGGTAGGGCTGGCGGGGAGCGAATTGATCCGCGCCGGTGAACATTATGGTCTGGTGACGCGTCAGGAGGTTTTTGCAGATCGGGGGTATCAGGCTGATGGTAGTCTGGTTCCGCGTAGTCAGCCAGGTGCACTGATCGAAGACGAAGAGCAGGCGCTGGCGCAAACGTTAGAAATGGTGCAGTCCGGGAGAGTAAAAAGTCAGAGTGGAACATGGGCAAGCGTGACCGCGCAGACGGTATGCATTCATGGGGATGGTGAGCACGCACTCGCTTTTGCCCGTCGTTTGCGCAGCGCGTTCAGCGCCTGTGATATTCAAATTAGCGCATAAATTCTTATACAAAACAATAAGATATTACACAACAACATCAACTCTGAATATTTCGAGTGGCGGGAAGATGACCCGTGAGTGACTTCCCTGGCGCTTACATAAGTGAGTGGCAGGGGGGGAACGAACGCAGTCAACGGATATGCTGCTTGAAATATGACGAATTTAAACAGGAATGAATTATGGGAGAGGCTATTTCTCTCTGGCCATTGACGGGGATCGCCGTCATCGTGGTCGGATTTCTTTTACGTTTTAACCCGGTATTGGTGGTTATCGTTGCCGGGATCGTCACCGGGCTGGCAGCGCATATGCCAATCGCCACTATTCTTGAAAAGCTGGGTGAAGGATTTCTCAACACCCGCAACCTGCCGTTTATCCTGCTGATTCCGCTGGCAGTCATTGGTCTGCTGGAACGTCACGGGCTGAAAGAGCGTGCCCAGACGTGGATCGCGAAAATCCGTAGCGCCACCAGTGGTCGTCTGCTCATTGTCTATCTGTTTATTCGTGAAGTGACCGCCGCGCTGGGCTTGACCAGCCTGGGTGGGCATCCTCAGATGGTACGCCCGTTATTATCCCCGATGGCTGAAGGGGCTGCGGAGAAAAACCACGGTGAATTGCCGGGGGCCGTGCGTTATCGACTGCGTGCAATGTCTGCGGCGACTGACAACGTTGGTCTGTTTTTCGGTGAAGACATCTTCGTTGCCTTTGGGGCGATCATTTTCATGCACAACTTTATGCTGGAGTCCGGTGGGATCCAGACCGAGCCACTGCATATTGCCCTGTGGGGGATCCCAACGGCAATTTGCGCCTTCTTGATCCACGGTACGCGCTTGTGGCGTCTGGATAACTATCTGCAGCGTGAGGTGGCGAAAGCCAATGCGGCAGCGAAAGGAGCAGCGCAATGAATTTTCAGCAAAGCTATCTCTACTGGCTGGCGGGTGCGGTACTGTTGATTGTGGCGGTGATGTCCTGGCAGGACAAAGCGAACCCACGCCGTCTGAGCACAGGGCTGTTTTGGGGACTGTATGGTGTGCTGTTCCTGCTTGGAGACTGGACGTACTCACTGTTTGGCGACAAACGTACGGTACATATCGCCGTCGGCATTGCGGTGGTTGTACTGGCGCTGATCGCCGGGTTTGGCGGTGTGAAACTGGGCAGCTACCATCAACGCACCCAGCAGCAGCGTGAAGAAAGCGCCAGCCGACTGGGCAACCGCTTGTTTTTTCCGGCGCTGGCTATTCCGCTGGTGACCGTTATCGGTGTACTGATGTTTAACCATATTCCGGGTTTGCAGGATGCACTGTTTGGGCCAGGGAATCACGCCACGCTGGTCACGCTCTTTTCTATGACGGCAGGCTCGCTGATTGGCCTGGCGATGGCGATAAAAATGACCCATGAGCGCGTCCATCAGCCCATTCAGGAAGCCCGTCGTCTGCTGGATTCCATCGGTTGGGCGTTCATCCTGCCGCAAATTCTGGCAACGCTTGGGCTGTTGTTTACAGCGGCGGGTGTCGGCAGTGGTATATCGTATCTGACCCAGGAATACCTCGCAGTAGATAGCCGCTTTATCGCCGTGGCGGTGTACACCATCGGTATGGCGCTGTTGACGATGGTCATGGGGAACGCATTTGCTGCGTTCCCGATTGTGACCGCCGGGATCGGTATTCCAATTCTTGTGTTGCAGCATGGTGGTAACCCCGCGGTGATGGCGGCCATTGGGATGTTCTCCGGTTATTGCGGAACCTTAATGACGCCAATGGCAGCGAACTTTAACATCGTGCCCGCAGCCCTGCTGGAGTTACCGGATAAAAACGCGGTGATTAAAGCGCAGGTGCCAACCGGCATACTGCTGTTGCTGGTTAACGTGTTCCTGATGTATTTCCTGATGTTCCTGTAAGGAGAAAGGATGAAAACGGTCTTAATTACCGGATTTGAACCCTTTGGCGGCGAGTCAGTTAACCCTTCCTGGGAAGTGGTCTCCGGGCTCGACAATGCTATCATCGCCGGATGCCGTGTCGTGGCGCGTCAACTACCGTGCGTATTTGGCGAGTCTCTGGCCGTACTTAATGCCGCGATTGACGCGCTGTCACCGTCGTTGGTGCTGGCGGTGGGGCAGGCAGGAGGTCGTACCGATATTACCGTTGAGCGTGTGGCGATCAATGTGGACGATGCGCGTATTGCGGATAACCACGGTCAGCAGCCTGTTGATGTGCCGATTGTCGCCGAGGGTCCGGCGGCATGGTTTAGCACGCTGCCGATCAAAGCAATGGTGGCGGCCATGCGCAATGCGGGTATTCCGGCCTCGGTTTCGCAAACCGCAGGTACCTTCGTCTGTAACCACGTGATGTATGGCTTGCTGCACAAACTACGAGACACACCGGCAGTAAAGGGCGGGTTTATCCATATCCCTTATCTGCCACAACAGGCCGCCGCGCACCCCGGAGCGCCAAGTATGGCGAGCGAAACGGTGCGCCGGGCGCTGGAAATTGCCATTGACACTGCCTTACAGGTGGAACGCGATATCGCAGTGACGGGCGGTGCAACTCATTAACAAAGGACAGTATTATGCCTGAAGGCCCGGAGATCCGCCGCGCGGCGGATAACCTGGAGGCGGCAGTCAAAGGCAAACCGCTGACGGATGTCTGGTTTGCCTTTGAGCAGTTAAAACCGTATCAATCTCAACTCATCGGGCAGCGCGTCATCCAGCTTGAAACGCGGGGAAAAGCATTACTGACCCACTTTTCAAATGGACTGACGCTGTACAGCCACAATCAGCTTTACGGCGTATGGCGGGTGGTGGAGACCGGAAATATACCGGAAACGACGCGTGTGTTGCGTGTCAAACTGCAAACACACGATAAAACCATCCTGCTCTATAGCGCGTCTGATATTGAGATGCTGACATCAGCACAATTGGCGACCCATCCGTTTCTGCAACGGGTAGGGCCGGACGTGCTGGATCTGCGTTTAACGCCTGAGGAGGTTAAAGCGCGGTTGCTGTCACCCCGTTTTCGCAATCGGCAGTTTTCTGGCTTACTGTTGGATCAGGCGTTTCTGGCGGGACTGGGGAACTATCTGCGGGTAGAAATTCTCTGGCAGGTTGGACTGACCGGTCAGCATAAAGCATCGCAACTGAGCGATGAACAGCTCAGCGCGCTGGCGCATGCGCTGCTCGAGATTCCACGCCTGTCCTACAACACCCGTGGGCTGGCTGATGAGAACAAGCATCACGGGGCGTTATTTCGCTTTAAGGTGTTCCATCGGGATGGCGAGCTCTGTGAACGCTGTGGCGGCATTATTGAGAAAACGATGCTCTCTTCACGACCGTTTTACTGGTGCCCGGGATGCCAGCACTAAGCTGGCTGTTTTGGCGCATGCGCTGAAATAAACCGCGCGACTGTCGGTCCGGTTAATAAAATACTGAACAGTCGCAGGGTCTGCATCGCCATGACCAGTGCCATGTCGGCATGGCTTCCTGCGGCAATCACTGCGACGGAGTCCACACCTCCCGGACTGGTCGCCAGATAGGCGGTGAGAAAGTCGATTCGCATATAATGTGCCAGCCCCCAGGCCATGGCGGCACAGACAGTCATCAGTGAAAAAATAGACAATAAAATTTGTGGCAACGGACGCAGTGCCATCAAAAAGATCTGTTTGTCAAAACCCAGGCCTATTTGCCAGCCGATGGCCATATACGCCATCGCCAGCAGCCATTCCGGCAGTTCAATGACCATGACACCGCCAGCGTTCAGCAATGCGCCCACCAGCATAGGCAGGAGCATGACGCCAGAGGGGATACGCAGCAATCGTCCTGCCCCCCCGGCAACGGCGGCCAACATCAGGGTACTGAACAGGTTGATACTCAGCGGCGGAAACCAGACCATTTGGGCGCTGACCGCCTGTGCCTGATCGCCCATTACCAGTCGGGTGACCAGTGCGGCTGCCCCCACCACCAACAGTACCCGCAGATACTGCATAAAGGCCACCAGGCGGATGTCGGCGCCATAATCCTGTGCCATTGCAACCATTGCTGCGGCTCCGCCAGGCGATGAACCCCACGCACCGGTGTTACCGGGCAGGTTGCTGTAACGAACCAGCAGCCATCCGATGACCGCGCTGCTGACAAGTGTCGCCAGCAGGATGACCATAACCACCGGCCAGTGCGCCGCAAGCGTGGTTAAAATAGAGCCAGTCAGGTTTTGCGCAATCATACAGCCGAGAATGGCCTGCGCACCGAGAAACGTGCAGCGAGGGGGATGCAGCGAAATACCGCGCATACTGAAAATAATACCGACAATCATCGACCCGAGCAGTAATGGCCCCGGAAGATGGATAAGCAGAAACAGCAGGGAAAGAAGAAGTGACAGTATAAACAGTGCACTCCACTGCAAAACAGGCATCCCATGCTCCTGAATAAAATTAGAGAAATCTCAGTAAATCATAGAGAAAGGATGGGCGGATTAACACAACGCATGTCAAGAAAAAGGGAATATACCGGCTGGTGACGCCACAGCATCGCCAGCCGGTAACAGGGATTAACGCTTAATGTCGGACTTAAAATCGCGCTTGTCGTAGCCGGTGTACAACTGGCGAGGACGGGCGATTTTCATGCCGTCGGTGTGCATTTCGTTCCAGTGTGCAATCCAGCCAACGGTACGCGCCATTGCGAAGATCACGGTGAACATGGAAGACGGGATACCCATTGCTTTCAGAATGATGCCAGAGTAGAAGTCCACGTTCGGGTAGAGTTTCTTCTCGATAAAGTACGGGTCGTTGAGCGCGATGTGCTCAAGCTCCATTGCCACTTCCAGCAGGTCATCTTTGGTACCCAGCTCTTTCAGCACTTCATGGCAGGTTTCACGCATGACGGTGGCGCGCGGGTCATAGTTTTTGTAAACACGGTGACCAAAGCCCATCAGACGGAAAGAATCATTCTTGTCTTTCGCGCGGCGAACAAATTCCGGAATGTGTTTAACTGAGCTGATTTCTTCCAGCATTTTCAGTGCAGCTTCGTTCGCGCCGCCGTGCGCCGGTCCCCACAGGGAAGCGATACCGGCTGCGATGCAGGCAAACGGGTTAGCGCCGGAAGAGCCAGCGGTACGTACGGTTGACGTTGAAGCGTTTTGTTCGTGGTCAGCATGCAGGATCAGAATACGATCCATTGCGCGTTCCAGGATTGGGTTTACTTCGTATTTTTCGCACGGCGTGGAGAACATCATGTTCAGGAAGTTACCGGCGTAGGAAAGGTCGTTACGCGGATAAACAAACGGCTGGCCGATGGAGTATTTGTAGCACATTGCTGCCATGGTTGGCATTTTGGACAGCAGACGGAAAGCGGCGATTTCACGGTGACGCGCATTATTGACATCCAGAGAGTCATGGTAGAACGCGGCCAGCGCACCGGTAACACCGCACATGACGGCCATCGGGTGAGAGTCGCGGCGGAAACCGTGGAACAGACGGGTAATCTGTTCGTGGATCATGGTATGGCGAGTGACCGTGGTTTTGAACTCGTCGTACTCTTCCTGTGACGGTTTTTCACCGTACAGCAGGATATAACACACTTCCAGATAGTTGGACTCGGTTGCCAACTGGTCAATCGGGAAGCCGCGATGCAGCAAAACACCTTCGTCACCGTCGATGAAAGTAATTTTGGATTCGCAGGATGCGGTAGAGGTAAAACCTGGGTCAAAAGTGAACATCCCTTTTGAGCCAAGGCTACGAATATCAATAACATCTTGACCGAGCGTACCTTTCAGCACATCCAGTTCAATAGCAGCGTCACCATTAAGAGTGAGTTTTGCTTTAGTATCAGCCATTTACGGTCTCCTTAGCGCCTTATTACTTAAGACTACTCAGGTGAGATCTGTTTCAACTCATCAATTAACCATTACCAGTTTGTTATTCGGCTCGCCGCTCTGCGATAGAGGAGAAAACCAGGGTACAGAGCAATGGGCGCTTGCAGGTAAATCAGTTAACTCATGGTGAATTAGCAACAAATCAACAACTTAGCAATCCGAATTATTTAACCTGTCTATCACTAATAACTGTCCTGAAGGTATTGGTCAATACTTCCACACTGTTACATAACTAAATCTCCGGTGAAAGAGTGACCCCATAACTTTTACGCATTATATGCTTTTTCTGGTGTTGTTTGTAACAACTTTGTTTAATGATTGTCAAATCAGATGATTAAAAATTAAAATAATGTTGTTATCGTGACCTATGTCACTGTTCGGGATAAAACCCGACAAACTATATGTAGGTTAATTGTAATGATTTTGTGAACGTCCTATACTGCCGCCAGGTCTCCGGAATACCCTGCAATCCCGAGCCAACCAGCGTTGTAACGTGTCGTTTTAGCAACTGGAAGCAGTGTTTTATATGACGCGTAGTTATAGTAAGGACGCTGTCTGACCCGCACGCAGACCGGAGGAAGGAAATCCCGGCGTCTTTCAGACTACAGAAGTCTTTTTCTTCTGTGCCCGAAGTCCAAAGGGAATAATAAGAACAGCATGTGGGCGTTATTCATGATAAGAAATGTGAAAAAACAAAGACCTGTCAATCTGGATCTGCAAACGATCCGATTCCCAATCACGGCGATAGCGTCCATTCTCCATCGCGTATCTGGAGTGATCACCTTCGTGGCGGTCGGGATCCTGTTGTGGTTATTGGGTACCAGCCTGTCCTCCCCTGAAGGTTTCCTCGCCGCGTCATCCATTATGAATAATTTCTTCGTGGAGTTGATTCTGTGGGGGATTCTGATTGCGCTGGCCTATCACGCCGTCATGGGCATTCGCCATTTGTTGATGGATTTTGGCTACCTCGAAGAAACCCTCGAAGCAGGGACACGTTCCGCCAAAATTTCTTTTGTAATCATTGTCGTGCTTTCACTTCTCGCAGGAGTCCTCGTATGGTAAGCAACGCCTCCGCATTAGGACGCAATGGCGTACATGACTTCATTCTGGTCCGTGCCACCGCTATCGTTCTGACGTTATACATCATCTATATGGTCGGCTTCTTCGCCACCAGTGGCGACCTGACCTTTGAAGCCTGGACCGGTTTCTTCTCATCGGCATTCACCAAAGTCTTCACCCTGCTGGCTCTTTTCTCCATCTTGATTCATGCCTGGGTTGGCATGTGGCAGGTGTTGACCGACTACGTTAAACCGCTGGCAGTTCGCCTGATTCTGCAACTGGCCATTGTCGTTGCGCTGGTGGTTTACGTCATTTATGGATTTGTTGTGGTGTGGGGTGTGTAATGAAACTGCCAGTCAGAGAATTTGATGCTGTTGTGATTGGTGCCGGTGGTGCAGGTATGCGCGCGGCGCTGCAAATTTCCCAGAGCGGTCAGACCTGTGCGCTGCTCTCCAAAGTCTTCCCAACCCGTTCCCATACCGTCTCTGCGCAGGGGGGTATCACCGTTGCGCTCGGTAATACCCATGAAGATAACTGGGAATGGCACATGTACGACACGGTAAAAGGGTCGGACTACATTGGGGATCAGGACGCCATTGAATATATGTGTAAAACCGGTCCGGAAGCGATTCTGGAACTGGACCACATGGGGCTGCCGTTCTCGCGGCTGGAAAATGGCACCATTTATCAACGTCCGTTTGGCGGTCAGTCGAAAAACTTCGGTGGCGAGCAAGCGGCACGTACTGCAGCAGCGGCTGACCGTACCGGTCACGCGCTGTTGCACACGCTGTATCAGCAAAACCTGAAAAACCACACCACGATTTTCTCCGAGTGGTATGCGTTAGATCTGGTGAAAAACGCCGACGGCGCAATTGTCGGTTGTACCGCACTGTGTATCGAAACCGGTGAAGTGGTTTACTTCAAAGCCCGCGCGACCGTGCTGGCAACCGGTGGTGCAGGCCGTATTTATCAGTCGACAACGAACGCCCACATCAACACGGGTGATGGCGTAGGTATGGCAATCCGTGCCGGTGTTCCGGTGCAGGATATGGAAATGTGGCAGTTCCACCCGACCGGTATCGCCGGTGCGGGCGTGCTGGTAACAGAAGGCTGCCGTGGTGAAGGTGGTTATCTGTTGAACAAACACGGCGAACGCTTCATGGAGCGTTATGCCCCGAACGCGAAAGACCTTGCGGGCCGTGACGTGGTGGCGCGCTCCATTATGATCGAAATCCGTGAAGGTCGCGGCTGCGATGGCCCATGGGGTCCGCACGCCAAACTGAAACTCGACCATCTGGGTAAAGAAGTACTGGAATCCCGTCTACCGGGTATCCTGGAGCTTTCCCGTACATTTGCTCACGTTGACCCAGTGAAAGAGCCGATTCCGGTCATTCCAACCTGTCACTACATGATGGGGGGTATTCCGACCAAGGTGACTGGCCAGGCGCTGACCGTGAACGAGCAGGGTGAAGATGTGGTCATTCCTGGACTGTTTGCCGTGGGCGAGATCGCTTGCGTATCGGTTCACGGTGCCAACCGTCTGGGCGGCAACTCGCTGTTGGACCTGGTGGTCTTTGGTCGTGCGGTCGGCCTGCATCTGCAGGAATCTATCGCCGAGCAAGGTAATCTGCAGGATGCGACGGAAGAAGAGATCGATGCCTCTCTGGCGCGTCTGAATCGCTGGAACGGCAATCGCGACGGTGAAGACCCGGTTGTGATCCGTAAAGCGCTGCAGGAATGTATGCAGCATAACTTCTCGGTATTCCGCGAAGGTGACGCGATGGCGAAAGGTCTTGAAGAGCTGAAAGCCATTCGTGAGCGCCTGAAAAATGCCCGTCTGGATGATACCTCCAGCGAGTTCAACACCCAGCGCGTCGAGTGCCTGGAGTTGGATAACCTGATGGAAACCGCGTACGCAACGGCGGTATCCGCCAACTTCCGTACCGAAAGCCGTGGCGCTCACAGTCGCTTCGACTTCCCGGAACGTGATGATGAAAACTGGCTGTGCCATTCCCTGTATCTGCCAGAGTCGGAATCCATGACCCGACGTCAAGTCAACATGGAACCGAAACTGCGCCCGGCATTCCCGCCGAAGATTCGTACTTACTAATGCGGAGACAGGAAAATGAGACTCGAGTTTTCAATTTATCGCTATAACCCGGATGTTGATGATGCTCCGCACATGCAGGATTACACCCTGGAAGCGGAAGAAGGGCGCGACATGATGCTGCTGGATGCACTGATGCAGCTGAAAGAAAAAGACCCTACGCTATCGTTCCGCCGTTCCTGCCGTGAAGGGGTCTGTGGCTCCGACGGTCTGAATATGAACGGTAAAAATGGACTGGCCTGTATCACACCTATTTCTGCGCTGAATCAGCCGGGTAAGATGATTGTCATTCGCCCGCTGCCGGGTTTACCGGTTGTGCGCGATTTGGTGGTAGACATGGGGCAATTCTACGCACAGTATGAGAAGATTAAACCTTACTTGTTGAATAATGGGAAAAATCCACCGGCTCGTGAGCATTTACAAATGCCAGAGCAGCGTGAGAAGCTCGATGGGCTGTATGAATGTATTTTATGTGCATGCTGCTCAACGTCTTGCCCATCATTCTGGTGGAATCCGGACAAGTTTATTGGCCCGGCAGGTTTACTGGCCGCGTATCGTTTCCTGATCGACAGCCGCGATACCGAGACCGACAGCCGCCTGGACGGTTTGAGTGACGCTTTCAGCGTATTCCGCTGCCATAGCATCATGAACTGCGTCAGTGTTTGTCCTAAGGGGCTGAACCCAACGCGCGCGATTGGTCATATTAAGTCGATGTTACTGAAACGTAGTGCATAAATAGTTGTTGTTGCCGGGGAAGTGATTCCCCGGTAGTGCAGGAAACCTCTAAAAACTGCCATAAATTAGAGAGCAATAATCGAGGCGTTCGAAGCGCGACAAGGCGCGGTCCGAACGACGAAGATTATTAGACAGTTTTTAAAGGTTCCTTAGCGGACGCAGATGATACGACAGTCCGCAACAAGTGAACCCCGGCACGCACATCGGTGTGCGTGGTAGTATCCACGGCGAAGTAAGCATACAAATGCTTAAGGGATCACGATGCAGAACAGCGCTTTGAAAGCCTGGTTGGACTCTTCTTACCTCTCCGGTTCTAACCAGAGTTGGATAGAACAGCTCTATGAAGACTTCTTAACCGACCCTGACTCGGTAGATGCTAACTGGCGTTCGACGTTCCAGCAGTTACCTGGTACCGGAGTCAAACCGGATCAACTCCACTCAAAAACACGTGATTATTTCCGTCGACAGGCGTTGATTACCCCACGTTACTCTTCTTCTATTTCCGACCCTGATGCCAATGTGAAGCAGGTTAAAGTCCTGCAGCTCATTAACGCCTATCGTTTCCGCGGTCACCAGCATGCGAACCTCGATCCGCTGGGGCTGTGGCAACAAGAAAATGTGGCCGATCTGGACCCGTCTTTCCACGATCTGACCGACGCTGATTTTCAGGAAAGCTTTAACGTTGGTTCTTTTGCCGGCGGCAAAGACACCATGAAGTTGAGCGACCTGGTTGTCGCGCTGAAACAAACCTACTGCGGCCCGATTGGCGCCGAGTATATGCACATCACCAGCACCGAAGAGAAACGCTGGCTTCAGCAGCGTATCGAGTCCGGTCGTGCAGCATTCAGTAGTGAAGAGAAGAAACGCTTCCTCAGTGAACTGACTGCAGCTGAAGGCCTGGAACGCTACCTGGGTGCGAAGTTCCCAGGGGCAAAACGCTTCTCACTGGAAGGTGGCGATGCGTTAATCCCGATGCTTAAAGAAATGATCCGCCACGCCGGTAACAGTGGAACCCGTGAAGTGGTTCTGGGCATGGCGCACCGCGGTCGTTTGAACGTACTGGTTAACGTGCTGGGTAAACGCCCACAGGAACTGTTCGACGAATTCGCAGGCAAACATAAAGAACACCTCGGCACCGGTGATGTGAAGTACCACATGGGCTTCTCATCAGATATCGAAACCGAAGGCGGTCTGGTGCACCTGGCGCTGGCGTTTAACCCGTCGCACCTGGAAATCGTTAGCCCGGTGGTTATCGGTTCCGTTCGTGCGCGTCTGGATCGTCTGGACGAGCCAAGCAGCAATAAAGTATTGCCGATTACGATTCACGGTGATGCGGCAGTGACCGGACAGGGCGTGGTTCAGGAAACCCTGAACATGTCGAAAGCGCGTGGTTACGAAGTGGGCGGTACCGTTCGTATCGTCATCAACAACCAGGTGGGCTTCACCACCTCTAACCCGCTGGACGCACGTTCTACGCCGTACTGCACCGACATCGGTAAGATGGTTCAGGCGCCGATCTTCCACGTGAATGCGGATGACCCCGAAGCGGTTGCTTTCGTGACTCGTCTGGCGCTGGATTTCCGTAATACCTTTAAACGTGATGTCTTCATTGATCTGGTGTGCTACCGCCGTCACGGCCATAACGAAGCCGATGAGCCGAGCGCAACCCAGCCGCTGATGTATCAGAAAATCAAAAAGCATCCGACCCCGCGCAAAATCTACGCTGACAAACTGGAAGCCGATAAAGTTGCGACGTTGGAAGATGCGACCGAGATGGTCAACCTCTATCGTGATGCGCTGGATGCTGGCGAATGCGTCGTGAAAGAGTGGCGTCCAATGAACATGCACTCCTTCACCTGGTCACCGTACCTCAACCACGAGTGGGATGAAAACTACCCCAGCAAAGTTGAAATGAAGCGTTTGCAGGAACTGGCCAAACGCATCAGTACCGTACCAGAAGCGGTTGAAATGCAGTCGCGCGTTGCCAAGATTTATGGCGATCGTCAGGCGATGGCGGCAGGCGAGAAGTTGTTCGACTGGGGTGGCGCAGAAAATCTGGCTTACGCCACGCTGGTTGACGAAGGCATTCCGGTACGTCTGTCGGGTGAAGACTCCGGTCGCGGTACTTTCTTCCACCGTCATGCGGTCATTCATAACCAGGCGAACGGTTCAACCTACACCCCGCTGCAGCATGTGCATAACGGGCAGGGGACGTTCCGCGTCTGGGACTCCGTCCTGTCTGAAGAAGCGGTGCTGGCATTTGAATACGGTTATGCCACGGCTGAACCGCGTACCCTGACCATCTGGGAAGCGCAGTTTGGTGACTTCGCCAACGGTGCGCAGGTCGTTATCGACCAGTTCATCTCGTCCGGTGAGCAGAAATGGGGCCGTATGTGTGGCCTGGTGATGTTGCTGCCGCACGGCTATGAAGGTCAGGGGCCGGAGCACTCCTCCGCGCGCCTGGAACGTTATCTGCAACTTTGTGCTGAGCAAAACATGCAGGTTTGCGTCCCATCTACGCCGGCACAGGTTTACCACATGCTGCGTCGTCAGGCGCTGCGCGGTATGCGTCGTCCGCTGGTGGTGATGTCACCGAAGTCATTGCTGCGTCATCCGCTGGCGGTGTCTACGCTCGACGAACTGGCGAACGGTACGTTCCTGCCAGCCATTGGTGAGATTGATGAACTTGATCCACAAGCCGTGAAGCGTGTCGTGATGTGTTCTGGTAAGGTTTATTACGACCTGCTGGAGCAACGCCGTAAGAATGGCCAAAAAGATGTTGCCATTGTGCGCATCGAACAGCTCTATCCGTTCCCGCATAAAGCGGTGCAGGAAGCGCTGAAACCGTTTGCTCATGTACATGATTTTGTCTGGTGCCAGGAAGAGCCGCTTAACCAGGGCGCATGGTACTGCAGCCAGCATCATTTCCGTGAAGTAATTCCATTTGGGTCAGCTCTGCGTTATGCAGGTCGCCCGGCCTCTGCCTCTCCGGCAGTAGGATATATGTCCGTTCACCAGAAACAGCAACAAGATCTGGTAAATGACGCGCTGAACGTCGATTAAATAAAGGATAAATAATGAGTAGCGTAGATATTCTTGTTCCCGACCTGCCTGAATCCGTCGCGGATGCAACGGTTGCAACCTGGCATAAAAAACCGGGCGATGCAGTACGTCGTGATGAAGTACTGGTAGAAATCGAAACTGACAAAGTGGTACTGGAAGTACCGGCATCAGCGGACGGTATTCTTGATGCGGTCCTGGAAGATGAAGGGACAACTGTAACTTCTCGCCAGATCCTCGGTCGCCTGCGTGAAGGCAACAGCGCCGGTAAAGAGACCAGCGCCAAGTCTGAAGAGAAAGATTCTACTCCGGCGCAGCGCCAGCAGGCGTCCCTCGCCGAGCAGAACAACGATGCCCTGAGCCCGGCAATCCGTCGCCTGTTGGGTGAGCATAACCTCGAAGCCAGCGCTATCAATGGCACGGGTGTCGGTGGACGTATTACGCGTGAAGATGTTGAAAAACATCTGGCTAAAGCGCCGGCGGCGAAAGCTGAAGCCAAAGCACCGGCCGCCGCACCTGCTGCGCAGCCTGCGCTGGGCGCACGTGGTGAAAAACGCGTTCCGATGACCCGCCTGCGCAAGCGCGTGGCTGAGCGTCTGCTGGAAGCGAAAAACTCCACTGCGATGCTGACGACCTTCAACGAAGTCAACATGAAGCCAATCATGGACCTGCGTAAGCAGTACGGTGACGCGTTTGAAAAACGTCACGGTATCCGTCTGGGCTTTATGTCTTTCTACGTTAAAGCTGTTGTTGAAGCGCTGAAACGCTATCCGGAAGTCAACGCGTCTATCGATGGTGATGACGTGGTTTATCACAACTACTTTGATGTCAGCATGGCGGTCTCCACGCCGCGTGGCCTGGTGACCCCGGTACTGCGTGATGTTGATCTGTTGGGTATGGCCGACATCGAGAAGAATATTAAAGAACTGGCAGTAAAAGGTCGTGACGGCAAGTTGACGGTTGAAGATCTGACGGGCGGTAACTTCACCATCACTAACGGTGGTGTGTTCGGTTCCCTGATGTCTACGCCTATCATCAACCCGCCGCAGAGCGCTATCCTGGGTATGCATGCCATCAAAGACCGTCCGATGGCGGTAGACGGTAAGGTTGAAATCCTGCCGATGATGTATCTGGCGCTGTCTTATGACCACCGTCTGATTGATGGTCGTGAGTCAGTCGGCTTCCTGGTAACCATTAAAGAGTTGCTGGAAGATCCAACACGTCTGCTGCTGGACGTGTAACCAAAAAGAGTATCACCTGCCCCGTAGGTCTGGACGCCTTATCAGGCCTACGGGTAAAAGATAACGATTACCTGAAGGATGGACAGAACACATGAACTTACATGAATATCAGGCAAAACAACTTTTTGCCCGCTATGGCTTACCGGCACCGGTGGGTTATGCCTGTACTACTCCGCGTGAAGCCGAAGAAGCCGCCTCTAAAATCGGCGCGGGCCCGTGGGTAGTAAAATGTCAGGTTCACGCTGGTGGCCGTGGTAAAGCGGGCGGTGTGAAAGTTGTTAACAGCAAAGAAGACATTCGCGCTTTTGCTGAACATTGGCTGGGTAAACGTCTGGTCACTTACCAGACAGACGCACATGGTCAACCGGTAAACCAGATTCTGGTTGAAGCAGCGACCGACATTGGTAAAGAACTTTACCTCGGCGCAGTTGTTGACCGCAGTTCCCGTCGCGTGGTCTTTATGGCCTCTACCGAAGGCGGTGTGGAAATTGAAAAAGTCGCAGAAGAAACGCCGCACCTGATCCACAAAGTGGCACTTGATCCGCTGGCAGGCCCAATGCCTTACCAGGGGCGTGAACTGGCGTTCAAACTGGGTCTGGAAGGTAAACAGGTTCAGCAGTTCACCAAGATTTTCATGGGCCTGGCGACGATTTTCCTGGAGCGCGACCTGGCGCTGATCGAAATCAACCCGCTGGTGGTCACCAAACAAGGCGATCTGATTTGTCTCGATGGCAAACTGGGGGCTGACGGCAATGCGCTGTTCCGCCAGGCTGACCTGCGTGAAATGCGTGACCAGTCTCAGGAAGATCCGCGTGAAGCACAGGCTGCACAGTGGGAACTGAACTACGTCGCACTGGACGGTAACATTGGTTGTATGGTTAACGGTGCGGGCCTGGCAATGGGCACCATGGACATCGTTAAGCTGCACGGCGGCGAACCGGCTAACTTCCTCGATGTGGGCGGCGGTGCGACCAAAGAACGTGTCACCGAAGCATTCAAAATCATCCTCTCTGACGACAATGTTAAAGCCGTTCTGGTTAACATCTTCGGCGGTATCGTTCGTTGCGATCTGATCGCTGACGGTATCATCGGTGCGGTAGCAGAAGTGGGTGTTAACGTTCCTGTTGTTGTACGTCTGGAAGGCAACAACGCCGAACTCGGCGCGAAGAAACTGGCTGACAGCGGCCTGAATATTATTGCAGCGAAAAGTCTGACGGATGCAGCTCAGCAGGTTGTTGCCGCAGTGGAGGGGAAATAATGTCAGTTTTAATTAATAAAGATACCAAGGTTATCTGCCAGGGCTTCACCGGTAGCCAGGGGACATTCCACTCTGAACAAGCGATTGCTTACGGTACGCAAATGGTCGGCGGCGTTACGCCGGGCAAAGGTGGCACCACGCATCTGGGTCTGCCGGTATTCAATACCGTACGTGAAGCCGTAGAAGCGACCGGCGCAACCGCCACCGTTATCTACGTACCGGCACCGTTTTGCAAAGATTCCATTCTGGAAGCGATTGATGCAGGCATCAAACTGATCATCACCATCACCGAAGGTATCCCGACGCTGGATATGCTGACGGTGAAAGTGAAACTGGATGAAGCGGGCGTACGCATGATTGGCCCGAACTGCCCAGGCGTTATCACCCCGGGCGAATGTAAAATCGGCATCATGCCGGGCCACATTCATAAACCGGGTAAAGTGGGTATTGTTTCCCGTTCCGGTACGCTGACCTATGAAGCCGTTAAGCAGACCACCGACTACGGTTTTGGCCAGTCTACCTGTGTCGGTATCGGCGGTGACCCGATCCCAGGCTCTAACTTTATCGACATCCTGAAACTGTTCCAGGAAGATCCGCAGACTGAAGCGATCGTGATGATCGGTGAGATCGGCGGTAGCGCAGAAGAAGAAGCAGCAGCGTACATTAAAGACCACGTGACTAAGCCGGTTGTGGGTTACATCGCAGGTGTGACCGCGCCGAAAGGCAAGCGTATGGGTCACGCGGGCGCGATCATCGCGGGCGGTAAAGGGACAGCGGATGAGAAATTCGCTGCACTGGAAGCGGCTGGTGTGAAAACCGTGCGCAGTCTGGCCGATATCGGCGAAGCGCTGAAAGCGGTAATTAAGTAATTCTCAAAAAGCAGTATAAAGTCCGACTCTTTCGCGTAGCAGAAAACAGCTGTTACGCGAAGGAAGCAAGACTGATTCGTTTTCGACATGGTTGGCCATCTATTGATGGCCTTTTTTATTTTCTGTCATCCCGTATCATGCAAATTGATCATAATCATCTTCACAAATGAGATTATTTTTTGCGGCGAACATCATTCTTTCTTTTGCCTGGATTTTGCATATTACCGCCTTTAGTCATATTAAGGTTGGAGGATGGCGTGTCGCTGAAAATTCAGGATGATTACTTACCATGTTTTTTCTCTATAGCAGAAGTCTTCTCCAATGCGACGGGGTTAGCAACGGTAGTCGTTGATGTTACAGGTAGAGCGCTCTCTGATTGCCATAATTTTAATTCATTCTGTAAGCTGATGAGAGCGAATAAACGCTACAGTGTTGGTTGCCAAACGTGCGATAAACAGTGTGCTTTTGAAGCTCTGAAACAGTGTAAGCCCAGAATATTCAGCTGTCATGCAGGGCTAAGTCTGTTCTCCATACCATTAATTTATGAGGAAAATCTGCATGGTTTTATTATCTGTGGTCAGGTTCGGGCTAAGTACCAGGAATATAAAACCATCATTGTTGAAGATGAATCGCGATGGATGGTCGATCCTGAAATAAAAGCCGAGTGGGATCAGCTTGTTGCGGTTGATAATAATACGCTGGTGGCATCGGCTAATTTATTGCATTTTATTGTTAATAATTTTGAGGGACAAGAAAAACAATCTGAAGTAGTGTTCGACAAACCAGTCAGTAACATCCGGCACTATTTAACGGAGCTTTCTCGTCATGAGAAAAAACTACTGGCGGCACTGCGTTATATTGATGATAACTTGTATAGTGACTTATCCCTGGAGTCTGTGGCAGCACATGTCTGTTTAAGTGCAAATTATTTCAGTCGATTTTTTAAGAAACGCCAGGGCGTTAATTTTAAAACCTGGGTAAATCAGAAAAAAATGCAAAAGGCGGGGGAGTTATTACATGATCCTGTTCATTCAATAGACAGTATTGCCCGGAAACTTCAGTACGCACAAACCAGTTATTTTTGTCGCGTTTTCCGGGCGGCGCATCAAACATCACCCCAGTCTTTTCGTCACGCCAGACTCTCGCAGTAAAGATGTTCAGGGCGTTCGATAGCGGCGGGAATGAAAGACAGGCGATCGCTCAGCGTGACGACATCACCAATGACGATCAGTGCAGGCGGCGTAATGTTGGCTTCCTGCGCATTGCTCAGTAATGATCCGAGGGTACAGGTCAGTCGGCGCTGATTCTCCCGGGTCGCGGACATGATAATGGCTGCGGGTGTCTCCGCAGGTTTTCCGCCCATCAGTAGCTCTTCACAGATGAATGCCAGATTCGCGATACCCATGACGATAACCAATGTACCGTTCAGTTTGGCCAGCTGGCGCCAGTCCTGTTGCTGGTTACCTTCGCGCGTATGGCCGGTCACCACGTGAAAACCAGAGGCGTAATCGCGATGTGTTACCGGGATCCCGGCGCAGGTTAATCCCCCAATGGTTGAACTGATACCGGGGACGACTTCAAAAGGGATCCCCGGTTCGATAAGCCCTTCAGCTTCTTCGGCCCCACGACCAAATACGTAGGGATCGCCGCCTTTTAAGCGCACGATATTGTGATGCGTCTGGGCATACTGAACGAGAAGCGCGTTGATTTCATCCTGTGGTACGCAATGAAATCCTGGATTCTTACCGACATTGATAAGCTCACAGTCAGCGGATGCCCATTCCAGAATCTTAGGATTGACCAACCGATCGTAAATAATGACATCTGCTTGTTTAATGCACATCACTGCTTTGAGGGTGAGTAATGAAATATCACCGGGACCTGCGCCAACGAGCCAGACCTTTCCGAAAGTTTTCACATTGTGTCCTTTATCACGTCTAACAAAAAAAGGCAGAACCACCCCGGAGAATGATTAAAAGCAGTCGTTTGCCTGTAAGTTATAACGCTAAATTTTCCTAAATTATCGCAAGGATAATATTGATTAATCTCGCAAAGTTTTTTCCACAATAAACAAGATGACTTGAAAAATTATTAAGAACTTATTGGCGCTATGTGTCTGAATTTAACCTTATTTAAATTGTGTTTATTGTTGTGCTTGCGTATTATTGGTTAATATTTATCCGCCATCAGTATGAACAAATCATGGATTGGATCAATGACATCAATGCCTGAAATAAAATATAACACTCGATGTTTATTTGGGTGACATGAATTATTTTTTTATAAATTAAACTATTTTTGTACGCTGCATATGGAAGAGGTTATGAGAGGAAAAATACCCAAAACGGAGTTGCTGGTAACTTTTGAAGTGGTTGCGCGTCACGAAAGTTATACCCGGGCAGCTGAAGAGCTGGCTTTAACACAAAGTGCTGTTTTCCGCCAGGTGAATGCGCTAGAGGATTTTCTTAATACAGCGCTATTTAATCATGCCAAAAAGCGCATTTTTTTAAATGCGGCAGGCAAACACTATTTAACTATCGTTAAAGAAACGCTGAACAAGCTTGAACGAGATACGACGACGATCATGACATGGCAGCCGACCGTACAAGTGATCGAACTGGCGGTTAACCCGACGTTCAGTACGCACTGGCTGATCCCAAACCTGCGTGAGTTCAATAAACTCAATCCTGATATTATCGTTAATATTCATTCTCTGGCGAATATTGGTGATTTTCTTAACCGGGAATATGACGCAGCGATCATGCGGGAAGATTTTTACTCTCCGTGGTCGGGGGTAGAGTACCTGTTCGAAGAGGAAATTCTGCCAGTGTGCAGTCGTTGCCTGCTTGCTGAACCGGACCGGAAGCTGTCCGTCGATGAACTGCTGAACGAATACCCGCTTTTGCATCAAAGCACCCGAATTAAAGGCTGGCAGGAATGGTTTGCGCTGTCCGATGTCAGCAGTCCACTGGTGAATAAAGGTCCGCGATTTGATCTCTTGTCGATGCTGATTGCGGCGGTACGTTCCAACCTTGGCGTCGCATTGCTACCCCGTTTTGCCATTCAGCACGATCTGGATAGTGGGGATATGGTGATTCCTTGCGATGTTCCAATGCGTACCGGTAATCGATTCATCATGACGTGGCGGGAGGAAAAATCGGAGTCCCTGCATTTGGAGATCTTCCGCAACTGGTTGCTAAATAAATCCGTGGTGTCGGCTGCCTGATGGCGACTTGCGCATTATCAGGCCTACTGGTTTCGGTGTTCACCATAGGCCCGATAAGCGTCGCGGCATCGGGCAAATTGCCGGATGCGGCGTAAACGCCTTATCCGGCAAAGGAGTGATTACCAGTCGATTCCTGGCTGTGCCTGAATGCCGCTATCAAAAGCGTGTTTAACTGGGCGCAGCTCGCTGACCGTATCGGCAAGTTCAAGTAACAGCGCATGGCAACCGCGCCCGGTGACTATCACACTCTGGTCGGCAGGGCGATTTTCGATGGCGCTGATAACCTCCTGTGTATCCAGATAGTGATAAGCCAACATATAAGTGAGTTCGTCCAGTACGACCAGATCGTAATGCGCATCGGCTAGCATGCGCTTACTTTCCTGCCACACTGCCGTGGCCGCCTCAATATCGGCTTCCCGGTTCTGAGTTTCCCAGGTAAAACCGGTACCCATAATATGAAACTCCACGCCAAGAGGGTGCAGTGTGTTGTACTCGCCATTGTCCCACTGGCCTTTAATAAACTGCGCGACGCCAACGGTTTTTCCGTGACCAACCGCGCGCGTAGCCGTGCCGAAGGCTGCGGTGGATTTCCCTTTACCATTGCCGGTGAAGACAATCAGAATCCCTTTTTTCTCGGTGGCTGCCGCCACGCGGGTATCAACCTGCGCTTTTAGCTTCTGCTGACGCTGGCGATGTCGGTCATTGTTGGCTCGCGCTTCCATGATAGCTCCTTAATGCCCTGCCGGGCAGGTTGCGCAGCGATGCTGCTGCTCAAACTGACTGAAGAAGTTATTGCCTTTGTCATCCACTAAGACGAAGGCCGGCATATTTTTAACTTCCATCATCCAGACCGCTTCCATGCCCAGTTCGGGGTACTCAAGGCAGTGCAGGCTCTTCACATATTGCTGTGCCAGTAGGGCCGCTGCGCCGCCGATGCTGCCGAGGTTAAAGCCACCATGCTTGTGGCAAGCATCGGTTACTTGCTGGCTACGGTTGCCCTTTGACAACATGATCAGACTGCCACCCGCAGCCTGGAAGGCATCGACATAACCGTCCATGCGTCCGCCGGTGGTCGGCCCCATTGAGCCACAGGCCTGATTATCCGGCGTTTTTGCTGGACCTGCGTAATATACAATGTGCTTTTTCATGTACTCCGGCATTGGCTCGCCGTTATCCAGGCGCGCTTTTATTTTGGCGTGAGCAATATCACGGGCGACGACAATCGGGCCGCTGAGTGACAGGCGGGTGCCAATGGGCAGCGCTGACAAATCATTCAGAATGTCACGCAACGGGCGATCGAGGTTGAGCTGTACCGTCTGGGCGGTGTTTTCAACGCGGTGAGAGTCGGGAATAAACTTGCCTGGGTTATGTTCGAGTTTCTCCAGCCAGATACCGTGTTTATTAATTTTAGCCTTGATGTTGCGGTCAGCCGAGCAGGAGAGCGCCATGGCGATAGGGCAGGAGCCACCGTGGCGCGGCAGACGAATAACGCGAATGTCGTGGGCAAAGTATTTGCCACCAAACTGCGCGCCAATGCCAAATTCGCGGCTGGCATTGAGCAGTTCGGCTTCCAGTGCTGTATCGCGGAATGCCTGACCCAGTTCATTCCCGCTGGTGGGCAGGTTATCGTAATATTTGGTCGATGCCAGCTTCGCAACTTTTAGCGACTGATCGGCAGATAATCCGCCAACCACAAATGCAATGTGGTACGGCGGACAAGCGGCAGTGCCCAGCGATTTCATTTTTTCGATCAGGAAAGCCGTCAATTTCTCCGGCTGCAGAATAGATTTGGTTTCCTGGAACAGCGCGGCTTTGTTAGCTGAACCACCACCTTTGTTGACGAACAGGAAACGGTATTCGCTACCCGGCGTCGCGCTGATGTCGATTTGTGCAGGCAGGTTGGTCTGGGTATTGACCTCGTTATACATGTCCAGCGGGGCATTTTGTGAATAACGCAGGTTACTTTCCGTAAAGGTGGTATATACGCCCTTGCTTAATGCTTCGGCATCATCGCCACCGGTCCAGACCTGCTGGCCTTTGCTGGCGACAATGGTGGCGGTACCAGTGTCCTGGCAGTTTGGTAGTACGCCTTTGGCTGAGACTTCGGCATTGCGCAGCAGCTGTAATGCGACATACTTGTCATTACTGCTGGCCTGTGGATCGTGTAAAATGCTGGCAATCTGTTTCAAATGTCCGGCGCGCAGGAAAAAAGAGGCCTCATAAAATGCCTGCTGTGCTAACAAGGTTAACGCTTCCGGCGCAACCTTAATAACTTCCTCTCCGTCTAACTCTGTCACAGTAATATGTTGATTACTGAGCAATTCATATTCGGTATTATCTTTACTCTGAACAAAGAGCTCCTGCCAGACAAATGGTTTAGACATGTTTACTTCTCACCTCTTCATTTTTTGCCGGATGACGGCGTAAATAAATGTGCTAATCGTAGGCCGGATGAGCAAAGCGCCATCCGGCATAGCGTTATTTTGCTAAAAAGACATTGGCTTTGGTCGCGTCAGCGACATATTCGATAGTTTTCTGTGCACGAACGCTGTTACCGGCTTCGTCCAACGGCGGAGAATAGACGGCAATGGCATATTCACCCGGGACAACAGCAACCATTCCGCCGCCAACGCCGCTTTTCGCCGGAATACCGACGCTGTACAACCATTTACCGCTGCCGTCGTACAGTCCGGCAATGGCCATTTCAGCCAGCACCTGTGGTACATAGCTTTCATTCAGCAACTGCTTACCGTTGAAGGGCGATTTGCCTTTGTTCGCGAGTACGGCACCCATTTTGGCCAGTTGCTCAACGGTGATGTCCACTGAGCATTGGCGGGTATAAATTTCGACCGCTTCCTCTGTGTTGCCGTAGAAACTGTTATAGGACTCCATCAGCTTCGCCAGTGCCTGGTTGTGCTGATTGGTTTCCATCTCGGATTTGAATACCGGTTCGTTGACCGTCAGTGAGGCATCCGCCCAGACATTCAGGTTGTCGAGGATTTTGTTCCAGCGATCGGTTTTGTCTTTGGCCTCAATCAGGCTGACGGTGCTCATTGCACCTGCATTCACCAGCGGGTTTTCCGGCGCGCCTTTAGTGAGTTCAACGGCTAAACCTGAATTAAATGGCATGCCGGTGGCATTGGCCCCGAGTTTATCCAGAACCACCTGAGGACCGTGCTGCTCCATGGCCAGCGCCATAGTGAAGACTTTACTCAGGGACTCCATCGGGAAGGGCTTTTTAACATCACCCACCTGGTAGATTTTTCCGTCTACCGTGGCAACGGTGATGGCAAAATTATTGGGACTGTAGCTCGCCAGGGCAGGGATGTAGTCGGCGACTTTTCCATCATTGTTACTTTTGTATTTCTGATGTGCCTGCTCTATTAGCCTTGCGTAGTCCGGCGTGGTTTGCGCGAATGAGGCAGAGCTAAACAAGACGCTGAAAACAAAGAGACTCACGCCGGGAAGAGTTTTAGTCATGGTGCGATCCTGTTGGGGTACTCATCATGGTGCCGGATGGCGGCGTACCGCCTTATCCGGCTTACGGATAGTTAAACGTTATGTAGGCCGGATAAGCGCAAGCGCCATCCGGCAATAACGGGGTATCAGGACAACGCGACCTCTGTTTCGGTAACCGGGCGTTCTTGCTCCGGTGTTTTGACGGGTGCTGTTCCGCGGCAGCCTGAACCAAAGTGTTCACCTTCCCAGCGACCTACAATGGCAGCCCCCATGGCATTACTCATGACGTTAGTGGCTGAACGCCCCATATCCAGGAACGGATCGACGCCCATCAGCAGGATCAAACCGGCTTCCGGAATGTTGAACTGGTTCAGCGTAGCGGCAATAACCACCATGGATGCACGTGGCACACCCGCCATCCCTTTTGAGGTCAGCATCAGGATCAGCAGCATGGTGATTTGCTCGCCCATGCTCAGTTCTATGTTGCACGCCTGGGCAATAAAGACGGTGGCAAAGGAGCAATAGGCCATGGAGCCGACGAGGTTAAAGGAGTAACCGATCGGCAGCACGAAGCTGGCAATTTTTGACGATACACCGAATTTTTCCAGCTTATCCAGCGTGCCAGGGAAGGCCGCTTCAGAACTGGACGTGGTAAAGGCCAGCAGCGCCGGTTCGAAGATGGATTTGGTGAGGCGGCTGATGCAAGGACCAACAATGAGTGTCGACAGGCCAATCAGAATTGCCCACAGCATGCCCAGTGTCAGGTAGAACTCGCCCATAAAGATACCGGCGCTGACCATTACACCCAGACCTCGCTCGGCAATCAGGCCGGAAATAGCAGCGAAAACGGTCAGTGGGGCAAACAGCATGACGTAGCCTGTCAGCTTCAGCATGACGTGTACCAGCGAATCCAGAACCTTAACGATAGGCTCGGCTTTTTCACCGATTGCGGCCAGGCTGCAACCAAGGAAAATGGAGAACACCACGATCTGCAGGATTTCGTTACGCGCCATCGCGTCAACGATACTGGTTGGTACGGCATGTGAGATAAAGACTTTCAGCGTGAACGGCTCTGACTTAACAGCGGCAACAGCGCCTGCGTCATGAGCAACAAAGTTGATGCCTGCGCCCGGCTGGAAGATATTAACGATAACCAGACCCAATGCGATCGACAGCAGTGAGGCACAAATAAACAGGAAAAAGGTTTTAGAAAATATACGCCCCAGCGTTTTGGCATCGCCCATCTTGGCAATACCGACAACCAGAGTTGAAATAACCAATGGCGCAATAATCATCTTCACCATACGTAAGAATATAGTGGTGAAAATGGAAATATCCTGTGCATATGATTTTGCTGTTTCAGCCGCGGCCATATTATTAATAGCCACCCCGGCAATCATGCCGAGTATCAGGCCTAATATGATCATCTTCGTTAAACTAATTTTCTTCATGTGTACTCCATCGGATAAAGGCTGGTAATTGGAATAATGTAGAGTGGCGTGTGCCTGAGCCCGGACAGCAGCTCAGACGCACGCCTGTTGTGACCAACCGCATGAATATTCGAAGCACTGTGATACAGCTGAACTCTGTGCTCCAATGGCTGTTATTGTGTTTTTTTGTTACAGATCGAATTCAATACTTAATAATGGTGCGTGTTGCTGTGCGCCATAAACATCATTGTCACCGACATTTCCGGAAATAATATCGCGCGGCATGACAATTTTTACTGCGTTCGCGGGGTCAAACCAGACAATATTGTGAATAAAGTCAGGTTCGACATTATATAATCCAGCAATAAGCTGCGGAGTTAATTGCTCCGAACGCTTTACTCGCTGATAGTCTTCCCGGGTTTTAAACAAAATATCTAAAACCAGTTCGTACGGTCCGGCATTTTTGGAGCGAATGACCTGCGCCAGTGAACAAATTGACTGTTTCATGCCTGAACTCCTTCTGGCGTCACCTGCTCAATGTGGAAATCAAACCGCAGTGCATCGCTTGCTTCAATCAGGTGATAGATCGAGAACTCATACACCGGCCCACTCTGAATATCAGATGGTGAGAATGGGAAAGCGAGGTTGCCCGCGGTCGCAATACGATTTTCATAGCCGTAGTGCAGTAGGGTAGAGCGCACCAGCGAGCAAACGCTGTTGGCGATATCCTGCGTTGGCGCGACGACGTCCAGTAAAATCCCCAGTTCATGACCGGCGGTTTTCATCGGTTCATGATTGCCCATCACGCCATTCTTACCGTAGAGGTGGAACGTCATGCGGATACTGTCATCATTCAGTGAGAGGTTACGTGCCACGCTTGCCTGTACCTCTTCGAGAATGGTGTCGATACCGGCAATCATTATCGGATCGCGCGTCCCGGCGATAGTCAGGCAGCGGAAGCCAACCTGACGTGCGCCTTCCAGTTTCAGCGCATACGGCGTTTCTTCATGACGCGAACCGCTGACATACACTTCGCCTTCGTTAACTGCGGTGAAAGTACATGCCTTCAGATTCAGTACGCCGCCCGGTCCCGGCAGGAAGTACGGGTCGGACTTCTCGTACAAGGTATGCGCCGCAGCGGAGGTTTCGGTGAACTTACGCTTTGGATTGAACGCTTTCAGCGTAAAGCCGTTGTCGTCGATGATCCCCATTGCGCAATCCGAGCCGGAGCCAGGGGTTGCTGCAATGGCAGCACACTCAAGGATCTTACCGCAGTGTAGCGCCAGACCTTCATCAAAGCCTTGCATGATGGGCAGCGCCGCGAAGCAGGCTGGATCGTAAGCACGTCCGCCCAGAACAACCTGTGCACCCGCTTTCAGCGCACGCTGGAAAGGTTCGACACCCATCTGTGCGACGATGTAGGTGCTGTCTTCGATGGCTTCGTGGGTTAACTCAGGCACGAAATCCAGCGCGGTGATTTTGCCGTTATCCAGTGCCTGGTGAACCACTTCTTTATCAACATCAGACGGAATCAGCGCCATTGAGAAAGACAGTTTTTCTTCCTGGGCAATCTCATGGATTATCTGGCGGCACCACTCCAGATGCGGAGCAGCACCGGAACCACCCGCGGTACCGATGACCACTGGGATGTTGTTCTTAACGCCCGCCACGATCATATAGCGTAGATCGCGTTTTACCCCGGCCCTGTCAGTGAAGGGTTTACCTGCCCCCAGGTAGTGGGGGCCCGGATCGGAGGAACCTGCGTCAACAGCAATAAGATCCGGTGACTCTTCCATGGCTTTACGAAAACTCTCTTCCGGGAAGCCATAACCCAGGATAGCCGTAGGCGATAAGATCTTAAATGTGCGTGCCATCTCTTAATCCTTAGTTTGCAACAGCGCGATGGTGCGGTTCATTTCGTTAAACACGATGTTGAGACCTTCATCGAATCCCATACCCGGTTTTACCAGCATGCGCATTGGACGTGCGGCCAGTGCGACGTGGACGCAGGTGCGAGCACTGATCTCGGTTTCGTTGCAGGTACCGCCCTGATAAGCTTCCATGGCGTGTTTGTTGCAATACAGCACCGCATCAACGATGTTGTGAATACCGCCCAGGTCCGGGGTTTTGATCTGCACCATGTGGCAGCTGCCCGCATCGGTGAAGTCCACGATGTCCTGATAGGTGTTACACCATTCATCAGCCACGATTTTCACGCCGGAGCCCAGACGGGTCAGCTCTTTGGTGATGGCGGTCAACATGCGGATCTGATCCGGTTTGTTGCCGGCATCAACCGGACCTTCAATGTACAGCGGCAGGCCTTGCGCTTCGGCTTCCAGGCTGGCGATGTATTCGGCGCAGCGCACTGGGTCCATATCAAAAATCAGGCCGATCGTGCCGTACACATCGATATGTAGCGTCGGGTGATAACGCTCGCTGGTGCGCAGGCTTAAGATACGGTCGGACAGCCAACGCACATACTCACGCAGTTTTTCGCCTTTAAAGCCCAGCTTCTCTTCAACGTTGTTGATCAGCGCATGCGGCAGGACATCCACACCTTTGAGGATCATTTTGTCGACGGCGATATAGCGGTCATCACCACTCTGACCAAATAATGGAATGGCTTCCGGTACGCACGGCAGTTGCCACTCGTCGCATACCACTTCAGTTTTCAGACGACCGGTGGCCAGTGCCGCCGCGTCAAGCAGTGCCTGAGACAGACCATAACGAACGGCGGTATGCAGCAGATGGCCGTCAATACGCAGTTGGTCAAAGAAACGGGCATTCGGCAGGAATGCATCAACGTCACGACCTTCCAGCAGTGGTTTGATGTGATCGTTGAGGAACGGAATGAAGTTCTCAGCCAGGAACAGCGGATCACGACCGCCGGCACCTGAATATTGCACCGCCGCGCAATCACCCACTGCGACCGCGCCGTTTTCCAGAACCAGCTGTACGGATACGCATTCACCTGCCTGACGCACAGAAGTAAAGCCTGGCGTTACCGGATCACCGGTATAGATAAAGCCGTCATGACCTGCGCCGTTTTTGATGGCCTGCTGATCGTCAAAATAAAATGAGGAGTAGCCAGCGGTGAAAAGGGCCTGTTTAATTTTCATTATGGTCTTCCTATTAATTTACTGTGGGATACGGCGTTGATGTCATCAATGACCATCTGGAAAGAAGGTTTGCGACCTTCAAAATGTGCGCGCTCTGAGACGTAGTCGTGGTGCAGCGCGAGAATGTCTTTCGGCAGTGGAACCGCACCGGCTTCGAGAATACGGATAGCACCTGTGTTATCGCGCACCGGCAGAATTTTGCCTGCGTTGCAGGCGGCTGGGGCGAAGGGAACATCCAGAACACCGGCTTCAAAGGCCAGTACCGTACCGCGTGCAATGTCGCCATTACCCAGCTCGAAGACTTTTTTCAGTACTGCGCGGACTTCACTCTTAATCAGTTCGACTTCCTGTTCCACGGCAGCGCACTGCGGGAACTTCTGGTCGCTCACCATGTTAAGCATCTGGCGTGACGCTTTAAGACCCTGAGCGTTAGCCGCGGCGGTTGGGATGCCGAAGGCTTCATGCGGGCTCTTGGTAATGACTTTTGTGGCACCGGACATGCCAGCAACCGCAGCACCCCAGGCGATAACGGAGAAGGCTTTTGCTTCATCTTCCGGGAATCCGCCCATCCACTGGTGGAATACGGTACTCAGCTCATAATCATCGAAGCCGTGGTTATGGAAGTATTCGTGGGACAGTTCACGCAGTGCCTGAATGGCGGCGATATCCTGAGTCAAACTACCGACCTGGCCGTAACCGACGGTAATAGACTTCACGCCTTGTTCCAGTGCCAGCAGACCTTCGATAATCGCTACCGAGTGGGACATAAACGGGGGGATCAGGGTGCCAGTCAACGGGCCAAACGGTTCACGGTTGATGCGAATACCATTTTCTTCGTACAGTCCCATCAGGCGATCGCAGTACTGCCAGTCACGAATGGATTTTTCCAGGGTGACGCGTTTGGCGTAAGGGATGTTGTAGGAGATACCGCCGCCTTCGTAGCTGGTAAAACCACTGGCCATGGCGATTTCTGCCAGCAGACGGGCATCTGGCGTACCGTGGCGGACCTGGATTGGTTTTTCCAGCGACTCAGTCATACGGCGGCAGGCAGCAACCCCATGATTGACGACAGGTAAACCATTCAGTTTGGAGGTGCCCGCCTCGATAGATTTTTGGATCCCGACAGCCGCTTCTTCATAGCGGTTCAGACGGGTATAAGCATCGATTGTACTTGGCAGGAGGTCACATTCTTCCTGCAATGTTTTAAGCAGCTCAATATGCTCATCCATGAGTGCGACGCCCGCACGCGGCTGGCTCAGCGTTTTACCTTCTTGATCGGCCTTCAACAGCGCGAGGGAGAAGCGCTTTGAGTCTGGAATTGATTGCTGGTACTTCACGCCATCTTCGAAGTTCTCAACGTCTTTGCCGGTTTCCCAGGTTTGCAATACCTGATGCCTTTCGGTCATGAATTCGTCGTGGGTCAATTTTTTATTTCGAAGTTCCATTCGTAGCTGCCTTTAGTTTTGTAGGGTTAAACACTGAATGCTGGTGCGAGCAGCGGCTTGCGGGTACAGCCTGGCGACGTTTGCCAGTAGCGGGAGCAGGCCATATGAATCGCGGTAATACTCAAACTGATTCGGTAACAGAATTCTTTTACCCTGGTCGTCCAGCTCCCGGTATTTGAGCCAGTTATGGATATCGAACTGGCTGGCGCGAGAGAGCCATCCCCCTGAACCGACAACTTTCCGTACGGTGGTGAGATCGCGACCCATCTGTAAATCCACGTTACCGACGCAGGTGCAAACCTGCTTCTTAGTGCCCGCGTGGCGCTCAGCGGCATAGCCCACGCACAAACCTGCTAACAGAGTGTCGAAATATTTCTCTTCCTCGTTGACTGGCAGGTAGTCCGGCTGCCCAACCAGATGGCGCAGGTAGCGATAAAACGCCTCCTCACGTTGTGGCTGTTGGGCGAAAACAACTTTCACCATCTCCTGCGTGCTTTCTCCCACCACGACGGCGGAAACGCGCATGCCCAAATCACCTTCAACGGTACGTTTGACGAAAGGTTCTGGGACACCATGCAGGACAGTATCGGGGGAGAGGGTATTCGCGCTGGCTGAATAGACATCCGTGGTGGCGCCACCCATATCGATCAGCATGAATTCCTTCCATGCGCTGTCGTAATCGCTAATTGCTTTTACCAGTTCATACACCGTCCACGGCGTCGGCATGGGGTCTTCGCCTGTTTCACCCACGATGACGTCAAGACCTTTACCTTTTACGATGCGTGACAAGAACACATCGCAAATGGCCTGACGAGCGGCAAACGGATTCGGGTGATCGAGATCCGGCAGGATGTTGTCTACCGTGGTCAGATCTTTGTGGCCCAGAATCGTTTGTATTTCGTCCTGAATATCACGGTTTCCGGCATAGATGATGGCGCAATCAAGCTTCGAATCCGCCAGTGCACGCGCATTGGCCAATCCATAGCTTTCTTCACCGCCATCTGTACCACCCGTAAACAACAGGATATCTGGCGGTACGGATTCCAGCTCCTGGATGTCATGACGGTTCAGCTTGTACGAATAATATTGCGCGATTTTCGCTCCTGCCGAGTGAGCGGTAACTTTCGCCGATTCCAGCGTAATGGAAGGCACCAGCCCCATTGCTGCAACAGCGAGTCCACCTTTGGCTGAGGAGGAGTACTTCAACTGCACTTCACCACTTTTCAGTAACGGGCGAGCATCGGCAACATTCAGCACCTGATTCAGGCTGGCAAAAAAACCGTCTGCCAGATGATGTGTGGTGGTTGGGGTCAGGACATGATTGACCAGCGTTAACACCTCTCCTTCCTGTGCGAAGAGGGCTGCCTTGGTCCATGTCGAGCCGATATCGACAGAAACTGTTTGCATCAGATGGCCTCTTCCAGGCAACGCTGTTCGAGGCCATTGTGTTGGTGAATATCGTTAGTGATAAGCGAGCAGACATCTTCCAGGTCATGGCTGGGGGCGAAAACGCGGTTGAAGCCCATTTCTTTAAACTTCACTTCGACATCGGCAAAATCATGTTTGCCCACGACAAGGTTACCGCCGACATACAGCAGAATGTCGCCCAGGCCGCGTTCAATGCAGCGCTCACGCAGGCCGAGGCAGTCAATGTCGCCGTGGCCGTAGATGGAGGACACCACGATGGCATCGGCGCCTGTTTCAATTGCGGCATCAATATATTCATCCTGGCTCACCATCACCCCGAGGTTGATTACGTGAAAATCATGAGCAGTAAAAACGCGATCCAGAACTTTATTGCCTACTGCATGGCAGTCAGCACCGATGACGCCAATAACAAGTGTAGATTTCTTCATGGGTAATCCTCTGTAGGGCTGATGGTCAATAAGTAAAAAATATTTCTAATATTTAGAACATGGATTGTGACAACCTCTTAATAGGGTTGGAGTTTCTGTGGAAGCGAAAAAGGAAGCAATTGATCTATTTTCAAAATATCCTGCATAAAACGATTGTTATATTTTATTTTTATAAAAAGGCATTTAAATCAGTATGTTATAAATTAGTTTCTATTGGTTACCTTATTTATTAGCGAATTGCGTAATAAACAACTTGCCATGTTTGTGATCAAAATCTTATTTTGTGTTGCGGGCTTTATTTGTGGCGTTTTTAATAATTTCGAAAATGATATTCGCTAAATAAATTGTGAACGGCATAACGGTTTTTTATTTATTAATCTTATATGTCGTAAATATTTTTTGTTAAATTTAAGATAAAAATGATAATGAATTGTTCGTGATATATTTATTCTTTGGCACAGAAGCGATGTTGTGGTGGGAGTGATAACTTATAATGATGATTTAAGCGAAACGGCAGGTCTCTGCTGAGAGATCGCCAAAGCTCAGGGCGTTGGTCAATGTTAGCCGCTTCGCTTCCGGTTGAGATAGTTACATTGCGGTGTTAATTATAAGTAAATTTAAAATGAATAATTTGTATTAAATAATGATTGCAGGACTTGCTAAACAAAAAACTGTGAGCTACCCAGCAAGAGTGACTCTTTATCTGTCCATAATTTTGTCTGCCTGACTGGTTAAAAGATCGTGTAGATTTAAATAAATATCCTATCATTTGTAGTAACGGCAATTACTCATTGAAAAACATATCGTTAACATGGTGTTCACTAGTCGCACTAGCGATAAACACTATTAACATTAAAATTGAAAATTGATTTAAATCAATGTTTAAAACTTGGTAAACATCATCAAATGAGGTTAAATTGCTGCAGATCAAATTGGTCTGAAGGTGATAAATTAGCTATAAATTGATCACTATCGAAAAATGCAAATTTACCTCGATAAAAACCTGTTTATTGTAAGGATTTTACGGCGTAATATAATTGCGGGATCAATTTGAGTGTTTTATTAACATGTTTGTAACTTTTCATCATTGTCCTTTCTTCAAATGAGAAGAAAGAGCAGCGGGGGAAGGAAGCAAATAAATTTGTATTGGGGCATGCGTGTGACCCTTTCTAACGGGGTTCACTCTCGGAGTCTTCATGCGATGAGCAAGGAGTCATGATGTTAGATATAGTCGAACTGTCGCGCTTACAGTTTGCCTTGACCGCGATGTACCACTTCCTGTTTGTGCCACTAACGCTCGGTATGGCGTTCTTGTTGGCCATCATGGAAACGGTCTACGTCCTTTCCGGCAAACAGATTTATAAAGATATGACCAAGTTCTGGGGCAAGTTGTTTGGTATCAACTTCGCTCTGGGTGTGGCAACCGGTCTGACCATGGAGTTCCAGTTCGGGACTAACTGGTCTTACTATTCCCACTATGTAGGGGATATTTTCGGTGCACCGCTGGCGATTGAAGGTTTGATGGCCTTCTTCCTCGAATCCACCTTTGTAGGTCTGTTCTTCTTCGGCTGGGACCGTTTGGGTAAAGTCCAGCATATGTGTGTCACCTGGCTGGTGGCGCTGGGTTCTAACCTGTCCGCACTGTGGATTCTGGTTGCGAACGGCTGGATGCAAAACCCTATCGCTGCGGATTTCAACTTTGAAACCATGCGTATGGAGATGCTGAGCTTCTCTGAACTGGTGCTCAACCCGGTTGCTCAGGTGAAATTTGTTCACACTGTGGCTTCTGGTTATGTTTGTGGCGCGATGTTCGTTCTGGGTATCAGCTCCTACTATATGCTGCGCGGTCGTGACTTCGCGTTTGCTAAACGTTCTTTTGCTATCGCTGCCAGCTTTGGTATGGCTGCCATTCTGTCTGTTATCGTTCTGGGTGATGAATCTGGTTACGAAATGGGCGACGTGCAGAAAACCAAACTTGCTGCTATTGAAGCCGAGTGGGAAACCCAACCTGCACCGGCATCCTTTACGCTGTTCGGTATTCCGGACCAGGATGCGCAGGAAAACCATTTTGCGATTCAAATTCCTTATGCGTTGGGTATCATCGCTACCCGCTCCGTTGATACACCGGTCATTGGTCTGAAAGATCTGATGGTGCAGCACGAAGAGCGTATCCGTAACGGGATGAAAGCGTACCAGCTGCTGGAAGAACTGCGTGCAGGCTCTACCGATCAGGCTGTTCGCGACCAGTTCAACAGCATGAAGAAAGATCTGGGATATGGTCTGCTGCTGAAACGTTATACAGATAAAGTGACCGATGCGACTGAAGCGCAAATCCAGCAAGCCACGAAAGACTCTATCCCTCGTGTTGCACCGCTGTACTTCGCATTCCGTATTATGGTGGCGTGCGGCATCCTGATGCTGGCTATCATCGCTGTGTCCTTCTGGACCGTGATTCGTAATCGTATCGGCGAGAAAAAATGGCTGCTGCGTACTGCGCTGTATGCTATCCCGCTGCCGTGGATTGCCATTGAATCTGGCTGGTTTGTCGCAGAATATGGCCGTCAGCCGTGGGCGATTGGTGAAGTGTTACCGACAGCCGTGGCGAACTCGTCGCTGACTGCGGGTGATCTCATCTTCTCGATGCTGTTGATTTGCGGCCTGTATACCCTGTTCCTGGTGGCTGAACTGTACCTGATGTTCAAGTTCGCACGCCTTGGGCCGAGTAGCCTGAAAACCGGTCGTTATCACTACGAGCAGTCTACTGTGACTACTCAGCCGGCACGCTAAGACAGGAGTCGTCAAATGATCGATTATGAAGTATTGCGTTTTATCTGGTGGCTGCTGGTTGGCATTCTGCTGATTGGTTTTGCGGTCACTGATGGCTTCGACATGGGGGTGGGCATGCTCACCCGTTTCCTCGGTCGTAATGATACCGAGCGTCGAATTATGATTAACTCCATCGCCCCGCACTGGGACGGTAACCAGGTATGGCTTATCACCGCGGGTGGCGCACTGTTCGCTGCATGGCCGATGGTGTACGCTGCTGCGTTCTCCGGTTTCTACGTGGCGATGATCCTGGTACTGGCGTCATTGTTCTTCCGTCCGGTCGGTTTCGATTACCGCTCCAAGATTGAAGATATGCGCTGGCGCAACATGTGGGACTGGGGCATCTTCATTGGTAGCTTCGTTCCGCCGCTGGTTATCGGCGTTGCGTTTGGCAATCTGCTGCAAGGTGTTCCGTTCCACATGGATGAGTACATGCGCTTGTACTACACCGGTAACTTCTTCCAGTTGCTGAATCCGTTTGGTCTGCTGGCAGGGATTGTGAGCGTAGGGATGATCATCACTCAGGGCGCAACCTATCTGCAGATGCGTACCGTAGGCGAACTACACCTGCGTGCACGTACCACCTCACAGGTGGCGGCGCTGGTGACGCTGGTTTGCTTCGCACTGGCCGGTGTTTGGGTTATTTACGGTATTGATGGTTATGTTGTGACTTCCGCACTGGATCACCACGCGGCCTCTAACCCGATGACCAAAGAAGTGGTGCGTGAAGCGGGCGCCTGGATGGTGAACTTTAACAAAGCACCTGGCCTGTGGCTGGTTCCGGCGTTGGGCGTGGTTCTGCCGTTGCTGACCATTCTGACCTCTCGTATGGAGAAAGGGGCCTGGGCGTTCATCTTCTCCTCACTGACGTTAGCCTGCATCATCCTGACTGCCGGTATCGCAATGTTCCCGTTTGTGATGCCGTCCAGCACCATGATGAATGCAAGTCTGACCATGTGGGATGCCACCTCCAGCCAGAGAACATTGAACCTGATGACCTGGGTTGCGGCAGTGTTTGTACCGATTATCCTGCTCTACACCAGCTGGTGTTACTGGAAGATGTTCGGTCGCATCACTAAAGAAGATATTGAAAGCAACACCCACTCTCTGTACTAAGTAAGGAGCTAAAAATGTGGTATTTCGCATGGATTTTGGGAACGCTTCTTGCCTGTGCATTTGGGATAATCACAGCACTGGCGCTTGAGCACGTTGAATCAGGCAAAGCCGGACAAGAAGAAAGTTGATGACCAACATTATCGCGATGGTATACAACGCGATGGATAAGCGCCCCTTGCGGGCGCTTTCCTTTGTGCTGGCAATCGTGTTGGCTGGCTGCATATTCTGGGATCCGTCACGTTTCGCGGCCAAAACCAGTGAGCTTGAGATCTGGCATGGCTTCCTGCTGATGTGGGCGGTCTGCACTGGCGTCATTCATGGCGTTGGGTTCCGTCCTCGTGCGGTGCACTGGCAGGGCATCTTCTGCCCGCTGATCGCAGATATCGTCCTCGTTGTTGGTCTGATTTTCTTCTTCTTTTGAATAAGAAACATCCTTAAATATTTATGGGCTTGCATAAGCCCATAATTTTTTACTCTCCGTTTACTTTCCCCCATTCCAAAGCATCAATCCCGCGCGTATAGTAGCGAAGTTTGAAAGCACTACCGGGATGTACAGTGAAGACAGCGCGATATACAACGACATTCTTGAAGCATCGCGGCGGCAAGAACGCGAGTCACCTGGCGTTTACAAAGATAAGCGACTGGTGTGAGTGGACGAAGCCAACAAAGAGGCAGTAAGAATGAATAAGTATATATTTCGATGGCCGGTTCGTGTCTATTATGAAGACACCGATGCCGGTGGGGTGGTTTACCACGCCAGCTATGTTGCTTTTTATGAGCGAGCACGCACAGAGATGCTGCGTCATCATCACTTCAGTCAGCAGGTGCTGTTGGCAGAACGTGTAGCCTTTGTGGTGCGCAAGATGACCCTGGAATATTTTGCGCCAGCCCGGCTCGACGATATGCTCGAAGTCCAAACCGAAATTACGTCAATGCGTGGCACCTCATTGGTTTTCACGCAACGCATTGTCAACGCAGAGAACGTCGTGTTGAATGAAGCCGAAGTTCTGATTGTTTGCGTTGATCCACTCAAAATGAAGCCTCGTGCGCTTCCCAAGTCTATTGTCGCGGAGTTTAAGCAGTGACTGACATGAATATCCTTGATTTGTTCCTGAAGGCAAGCCTTCTGGTTAAACTTATCATGTTGATTTTGATTGGTTTCTCAATCGCATCCTGGGCCATTATTATCCAGCGGACCCGTATTTTGAATGCCGCTTCACGTGAAGCAGAAGCCTTTGAAGATAAGTTTTGGTCTGGCATCGAATTATCGCGTTTGTACCAGGAAAGCCAGGGGCGCCGGGATAATCTGGCCGGTTCGGAACAAATTTTCTACAGCGGATTCAAAGAATTTGCGCGTCTGCATCGGGCAAATAGCCACGCGCCGGAAGCGGTCGTTGAGGGGGCATCCCGTGCGATGCGTATCTCTATGAACCGTGAACTGGAAACGCTGGAAACGCATATTCCGTTCCTGGGAACCGTCGGCTCCATCAGCCCATACATTGGTCTGTTCGGTACCGTTTGGGGGATCATGCACGCATTTATCGCGCTGGGCGCGGTAAAACAGGCAACCCTGCAAATGGTTGCACCTGGTATCGCGGAAGCGTTGATTGCAACGGCCATCGGCCTGTTTGCGGCAATCCCGGCGGTTATGGCTTACAACCGACTGAATCAGCGCGTGAACAAGCTGGAACTGAATTACGACAACTTTATGGAAGAGTTCACCGCGATTCTGCACCGCCAGGCGTTTACCGTTAGCGAGAGCAACAAGGGGTAAACCATGGCCAGAACGCGTGGACGAGGTCGTCGCGAACTCAAGTCCGAAATCAATATTGTACCGTTGCTCGACGTACTGCTGGTTCTGCTGCTGATCTTTATGGCAACAGCGCCAATCATTACACAGAGCGTGGAAGTCGACCTGCCGGATGCGACTGAGTCGCAAGCCGTCAGTAGCAATGACGAACCACCGGTCATTATTGAAGTTTCCGGTGTTGGGCAATACAGCGTGGTGGTTGAAAAAGACAGGATGGATCAACTGCCACCAGAGCAGGTTATCGCGGAAGCGAAGAGCCGTCTGCAGGCCAACCCGAAAACGGTATTTTTAATCGGTGGTGCGAAAGACGTGCCTTATGATGAAATAATTAAAGCGCTGAACTTGTTACACAGTGCAGGCGTGAAATCGGTTGGCTTAATGACGCAGCCAATCTGATGTCTGCGTATTCCTGGCTTGAAAGATAGCGCGTAACAGGCGAACAGTTTTTTGGGAACCGAGAGTGTCAAAGGCAACCGAACAAAACGACAAGCTCAAAAGGGCGATAATTATTTCAGCGGTGCTGCATGTCATTTTATTTGCGGCACTGATCTGGAGTTCGTTCGATGAGCACATTGATGCTTCAGCCGGCGGTGGTGGTGGCTCGTCCATCGACGCTGTTATGGTCGATCCTGGTGCTGTTGTTCAACAGTACGACAGGCAGCAGCAACAGCAGGCAAGTGCGAAACGTGCAGAAGAACAGCGTGAGAAACAGGCGCAGCAGCAGGCCGAGGAGCTTCGAGAGAAGCAGGCGGCAGAGCAAGAGCGTCTGAAACAGCTGGAGAAAGAACGTTTAGCGGCGCAGGAAAAAGTGCGCGAGCAGGCGGAACAGCAGAAACAGGCTGAAGCCGCTGCGGCGAAAGCACAGGAGCAACAAAAACAGGCTGAAGAGGCTGCGGCGAAGGCTGCTGCAGACGCGAAAGCCAAAGCAGATGCTCAGGCGAAACAGGCGGCTGATGCTGCGAAGAAAGCCGCTGCTGATGCCCAGAAGAAAGCAGAAGCTGAAGCTGCAAAAGCGGCTGCCGATGCTAAGAAGGTTGCTGAGGCGCAGGCTGCCAAGGCCGCCGCAGACGCCGCGAAGAAAGCGCAGGCTGAAGCCGCTAAACAAGCTGCGGCTGAAAAAGCTGCCGCTGAGAAAGCCGCTGCTGCTGCCGAAAAAGCGGCTGCCGCGAAAGCTGCCGCTGCTGAAAAAGCGGCTGCAGAGAAGAAAGCCGCCGCCGAAAAAGCCGCTGCAGATAAGAAAGCTGCCGCTGAAAAAGCCGCAGCAGATAAGAAAGCCGCTGCCGATAAAGCCGCCGCCGCGAAAAAAGCCGCCGCCGAAAAAGCTGCTGCCGCTTCGGGTGTTGACGACTTATTAGGTGACTTAAGCTCCGGTAAGAATGCGCCGAAATCAGGCGGTGGGGCGAAAGGAAACGGCCAACCGGCGAAAGATAGTGGTACAAGTGGTGCAAATGGCGGTGCATCTGGTGCTGATATCAGTGCTTACGCATCTCAAATTCGTAATGCAATCCAGAGCCGTTTGTATGGTGCCGATTTATATGCAGGGAAATCTTGCGTATTACATATCAAGTTAGCACCCGATGGTCTGTTACTGGATGTGACCGAAGAGGGCGGCGATCCGGCATTGTGCCAGGCTGCGCTGACGGCTGCGAAAACAGCCAGAATTCCTAAACCGCCTAGCCAGGCTGTTTATGAAAAAGTAAAAGATGCCAAACTGGACTTTAAACTGTAATAAGGCCCCCTGAGAATTCAGGGGAAACGGTCTAAGGTTGAGACAGAGTTCTGGTAGTTTTGTGTATTTGAGTTTGTTAACATTCTGCTAAATTATCGTGGGCGTGCCGTCCAGATAAGGGAGATATGATGAAGCAGGCATTACGAGTAGCATTTGGTTTTCTGATGCTGTGGGCAGCAGTGCTGCATGCAGAAGTACGTATCGAGATCACCCAAGGGGTAGACTCGGCACGCCCGATTGGTGTTGTCCCGTTCCAGTGGGCAGGGCCGGGCGCTGCACCTGAAGATATCGGTGGTATCGTCGGTGCTGACCTGCGTAACAGCGGTAAATTTAACCCACTAGACAGATCTCGTCTGCCTCAGCAGCCGGGGACTGCGGCTGAAGTTCAGCCTGCTGCATGGTCCGCTCTGGGTATTGATGCCGTCGTGGTAGGCCAGGTTACGCCAAATCCGGATGGTTCCTATAGCGTTGCATATCAACTGGTTGATACCGGTGGCGCACCGGGTACCGTACTGGCACAGAACACCTATAAAGTGAACAAGCAGTGGCTGCGTTATGCGGGCCATACTGCAAGTGACGAAGTATTTGAAAAACTGACCGGTATTAAGGGCGCATTCCGTACCCGTATCGCGTATGTTGTTCAGACGAACGGTGGTCAGTTCCCGTACGAATTACGTGTGTCTGACTACGATGGTTACAACCAGTTTGTCGTTCACCGCTCTCCGCAGCCGTTGATGTCTCCGGCGTGGTCTCCGGACGGTTCTAAACTGGCCTACGTTACCTTCGAAAGCGGTCGTTCAGCGCTGGTTATTCAGACGTTGTCCAACGGTGCAGTGCGTCAGGTTGCTTCGTTCCCGCGTCACAACGGTGCACCAGCATTTTCTCCGGATGGCAGCAAGCTGGCGTTTGCACTGTCTAAAACCGGTAGCCTGAACCTGTACGTTATGGACATTGGCTCCGGTCAGATCCGTCAGGTCACTGATGGTCGTAGCAACAACACGGAACCTACCTGGTTCCCGGACAGCCAAAACCTGGCCTTTACGTCTGACCAGGCCGGTCGTCCGCAGGTGTATAAAGTTAACGTCAACGGCGGTGCTCCGCAGCGTATTACCTGGGAAGGTTCGCAAAACCAGGATGCTGATGTCAGCAGCGACGGTAAGTTTATGGTAATGGTAAGCTCGGCGAATGGTCAGCAGCACATTGCCAAACAAGATCTGGTAGCGGGTGGCGTACAAGTTCTGTCGTCAACGTTCCTGGACGAAACGCCAAGTCTGGCACCTAACGGCACTATGGTAATCTACAGCTCTTCTCAGGGGATGGGATCCGTGCTGAATTTGGTTTCTACAGATGGGCGTTTCAAAGCGCGTCTTCCGGCAACTGATGGACAGGTTAAATTCCCTGCCTGGTCGCCGTATCTGTGATAATAAATAATTGATTAATAAAGGAATCATTGAAATGCAACTGAACAAAGTGCTGAAAGGGCTGATGATTGCTCTGCCTGTTATGGCTATTGCGGCATGTTCTTCTAACAAGAACGCCAGCAATGACGGCAGCGAAGGCATGCTGGGTGCCGGCACTGGTATGGATGCAAACGGCAGCGGCAACATGTCCTCCGAAGAGCAAGCGCGTCTGCAGATGCAACAGCTGCAGCAGAACAACATCGTTTACTTCGATCTGGATAAGTACGATATCCGTTCTGACTTCGCTGCAATGCTGGATGCGCACGCTAACTTCCTGCGTAGCAACCCGTCTTACAAAGTCACCGTAGAAGGTCATGCGGACGAACGTGGTACGCCTGAGTACAACATCTCCCTGGGTGAACGTCGTGCTAACGCCGTTAAGATGTACCTGCAGGGTAAAGGCGTTTCTGCGGACCAGATCTCCATCGTTTCTTACGGTAAAGAAAAACCTGCAGTACTGGGTCATGACGAAGCGGCTTACGCCAAAAACCGTCGCGCCGTACTGGTTTACTAAGAGAATTGCATGAGCAGTAACTTCAGACATCACTTGTTGAGTCTGTCGTTACTGGTTGGCATAGCGGCCCCCTGGGCCGCTTTTGCTCAGGCGCCAATCAGTAGTGTCGGCTCAGGCTCGGTCGAAGACCGCGTCACTCAACTCGAGCGTATTTCTAACGCTCACAGTCAGCTTTTAACCCAACTCCAGCAACAACTCTCCGATAATCAGTCCGATATTGATGCCCTGCGTGGTCAAATTCAGGAAAGTCAGTATCAGCTGAATCAGGTTGTTGAACGCCAAAAACAGATATTGCTGCAGATGAATAATCTCGGCAGCGGTAGCGCGCCTGCGGCGCAATCTGCGACTGGCGATCAGAGCGGGGCGGCAACCCCAGCACCCGATGCGGGTGCTGCAGCCTCGTCAGGCGCTCCGGCGCAAACTGGCGATGCGAATACTGATTACAATGCGGCAATCGCTCTGGTACAGGATAAATCCCGTCAGGATGATGCGATCGTTGCATTTCAGAACTTCATCAAAAAGTACCCGGATTCTACTTACCTGCCAAATGCGAATTACTGGCTCGGTCAGTTGAATTACAACAAGGGTAAAAAAGATGATGCAGCGTTCTATTTTGCATCCGTAGTTAAAAACTTCCCCAAATCACCGAAGGCTGCAGACGCGATGTATAAAGTCGGCGTCATCATGCAGGACAAAGGTGACACAGCAAAAGCGAAAGCGGTTTATCAGCAGGTTATCACTAAATACCCTGGTACTGATGGCGCGAAACAAGCGCAAAAACGTCTTGGCGCGATGTAATGCACACCATGCGACCAGAAATCGTGTTATTTCTGGTCGCGTCGTGTGATTCCTAAGCAGTTGAGTCATTTACATCGAAATTTTTGTTGCGCTAAAATCTGAAATCAGTAATATATGCCGCCGTTGCCAAGGGATATCAAACAAACCAAAAGCAGCGCAAAAGTGGGTCGTTAGCTCAGTTGGTAGAGCAGTTGACTTTTAATCAATTGGTCGCAGGTTCGAATCCTGCACGACCCACCAATCGTTCTGGTGGAACGCGATAGTAAAACGTGAAGGATAACGTTGCGAGAGCAACGGCCCGTCAGGGCGAGACGAAGTCGAGTCATCCTGCACGACCCACCACTTAATGCAGTATCCAGCGTAGTATCGGGTGATTAGCTCAGCTGGGAGAGCACCTCCCTTACAAGGAGGGGGTCGGCGGTTCGATCCCGTCATCACCCACCACTCGGGGCGTTAGCTCAGTTGGTAGAGCAGTTGACTTTTAATCAATTGGTCGCAGGTTCGAATCCTGCACGCCCCACCAATTCTTATATTGGTGTCGAGTAAAAATTTTCAGGTGATATCCGAGCGGGTCGTTAGCTCAGTTGGTAGAGCAGTTGACTTTTAATCAATTGGTCGCAGGTTCGAATCCTGCACGACCCACCATCCTGAATAATTGAAGCAGTAAACCCCATATGGGGGCGTTAGCTCAGTTGGTAGAGCAGTTGACTTTTAATCAATTGGTCGCAGGTTCGAATCCTGCACGCCCCACCAGTGTAAAAAGGCGCCCTAAAGGCGCCTTTTTGCTATCTGCGATTTATAAAATTCGAACCTGCAGACCTGATAAGACGCTAGTCACCATCCGGCATTCATCACACGCATTTCTTGTGACTTTTCTACGCCAATCCGCTATCTTGTTTAGCATACAAAACAATTATAACCGAATATAGCGTATGTCACGCTTTTACTCGGTTATTTCGTTAAGCCAGTAAAACGAGACAGCATGATGAGCGTGATGTTTGATCCTGAAGCAGCAATCTACCCGTTTCCGCCAAAACCTGCGCCGTTGAGTGTGGATGAAAAGCAATTTTATCGAGAGAAAATTAAACGTCTGCTGAAAGAGCGTGATGCCGTCATGGTCGCGCACTATTACACCGATCCTGAAATACAGCAGTTGGCCGAAGAAACCGGTGGCTGTATCTCTGATTCGCTTGAGATGGCGCGGTTCGGATCAAAACATCCGGCCTCTACGTTGCTGGTTGCGGGAGTCCGGTTTATGGGGGAAACAGCCAAAATTCTGAGCCCGGAAAAAACCATCCTGATGCCAACCTTACAGGCTGAATGTTCATTAGATCTGGGGTGCCCGATTGAGTCGTTTAGCGCATTTTGCGACGCGCATCCGGATCGCACCGTCGTAGTGTATGCCAATACGTCGGCTGCAGTTAAAGCGCGCGCTGACTGGGTCGTGACGTCCAGTATTGCCGTCGAACTGATTGAACACCTTGATAGCTTGGGGGAAAAAATCATTTGGGCCCCTGACAAGCACTTGGGCAATTACGTGCAAAAACAGACGGGGGCGGATGTTCTCTGCTGGCAGGGTGCCTGTATCGTTCATGATGAATTTAAAACCCAGGCATTAACACGCATGAAAGGGCTGTATCCTGACGCTGCCGTACTTGTGCACCCTGAATCCCCCCAGTCTATCGTTGATATGGCCGATGCGGTGGGATCAACCAGCCAGTTAATCAGCGCCGCTAAATCGTTACCGCACAAGCAACTGATTGTGGCGACCGATCGGGGTATTTTTTACAAAATGCAGCAAGCGGTTCCGGATAAAGAGCTGCTTGAAGCCCCGACGGCGGGTGAAGGTGCAACGTGTCGTAGCTGTGCGCACTGTCCGTGGATGGCAATGAACGGCCTTAAGGCGATTGCTGAGGGACTTGAGCAGGGTGGTGTGGCTCATGAGATACATGTTGATGCCGCGCTGCGAGAAGGTGCATTGCTGCCGTTAAACCGCATGCTGGAATTTGCGGCTACACTACGAGCTTAATTAAGGCGTTTCGCTCTGGGGGAAAAGATGGATTTTTTTAGCACGCAGAACATTCTGGTACATATTCCAATCGGTGCAGGCGGGTACGATCTGTCGTGGATTGAAGCGGTGGGGACTATCGCCGGGTTACTGTGTATTGGCCTCGCCAGTATGGAGAAAATCAGTAATTACTTCTTTGGTCTGATAAACGTCACGCTGTTTGCGATTATCTTCTTTCAGATCCAACTCTACGCCAGCTTGCTGCTGCAGGTGTTCTTTTTTGCCGCCAATATCTATGGCTGGTACGCCTGGTCCCGGCAGACCAGCCAACATGAGGCTGAACTTAAAATTCGCTGGCTGCCGTTGCCGAAAGCGTTGGGTTGGCTGACGGCTTGTGTGGTGGCAATTGGTCTGATGACCGTGTACATCGACCCGGTGTTTGCGTTCCTCACCCGCATTGCGGTGACTATCATGCAAGGACTGGGATTACAGGTTGCATTACCTGAATTGCAACCGGATGCGTTCCCGTTCTGGGATTCCTGCATGATGGTGCTATCAATTGTGGCGATGATCCTGATGACGCGCAAATACGTCGAGAACTGGCTATTGTGGGTGATCATTAACATCATCAGCGTAGTGATCTTTGCCCTGCAAGGGGTGTATGCCATGTCGCTGGAATACATGATTCTGACGGTGATCGCGTTGAACGGCAGCAGGATGTGGATTAACAGCGCGCGCGAACGTGGCTCACGCGCGTTTTCCCATTAGTGATGGTGATGTGAATGGCCGGACAGTCCCTCATACAGGTGACAGTCCGGCCCATTACATGGTTGGTATTCCATCTGAATCGTCGCGTGTTCAATTTGATAGTGATGAAGAAGAAAGTGCTGAATACGTTCCAGCAACGCATCGTGATCGTGCGGCGGGACTACCTGAACATGCAGCGTCATGACCGGTTTTTCACCCACCATCCAGACGTGAACATGGTGCACGTTGCGAACTTCGGGGATATCCCGGCTGAGATGTCGCTGTAGGGCGGCGATATCCAGCGCATGGGGCGCGCCCTCGAGTAATTCATTCACACTGTCTTTCAGTAAGCGCCAGGCGCTGCGCAACACCAGAACAGAAACCAGAATAGAGAGAATAGGGTCCGCAGGGGTCCAGCCCGTCCAGATAATGATCAGTGCCGCAATGATCGCGCCGACCGAGCCCAGCAAATCGCCCATAACATGCAGTGCTGCGGCACGAACGTTGAGGTTTTTCTCTTCGCTGCCGCGATGTAAAACCCAGAAGGCGAGCACGTTAGCCAGTAAACCCGCAACGGCGATAACCATCATCATCCCGCCGGCGACCGGACGGGGCGTATGGAAGCGCTCAATCGCTTCCCAGACGATTAAAATCGTGATCACCACCAACGCAATAGCGTTAACAAATGCGGCCAGCGTCGTGAGCCTCAGCCAGCCGAAAGTGTGTCGGATGGTCGGCGGTCGACGGGAAAACTGGACGGCCAGCAGCGCAAAAAGCAGCGCTGCGGCGTCAGTGAGCATATGTCCGGCATCAGCCAGCAGCGCCAGCGAGCCTGAAAGTATCCCTCCCACCACTTCGACCAGCATGAATCCCGCTGTAATGCAGAAGGCGAACAGCAGTCGACGGGCGTTATTATCCTTTGGCTGGTCGGGGGAAGTATGAGTATGTGAGTGCGCCATTGTGCCATCCCTTTGTTATTCTCACCTTTACTGTATGACATCATACCGTTTTTGGGGGGATAAAATTAAAAAGGAGAGCTTCCATTCTCCCGCTATCAGCCACGTAAATATTGGGCGTTGCCTTACAGTACAGTGGGTAAAGATCCACAATGTGTATCGATAGTCAGCACAGAATTTTGAAAATAATGATAAAAGCCGCAATTACAGTCGGGATTTGCAGTCTGGATCTCACTATTCGCTACATTCTTGCGTTTTTTTGCTTATTCCCGGGATAACACGGTTCGTACTGTAAAACCCCGTTTACACTTTATGACTGAAGATATAGATTGGAGGGATTGCATTCATTTATATAAGTATGGCTACGCTGGAATAATCATGAATTATCAGAACGACGATTTACGCATTAAAGAGATCAACGAGTTATTGCCCCCGGTTGCACTGCTGGAAAAATTCCCCGCTACTGAAAATGCCGCAAATACGGTGGCGCATGCCCGTAAGGCGATTCATAAAATTCTGAAAGGAAATGACGATCGTCTGTTGGTCGTTATTGGGCCGTGCTCAATTCACGATCCAGCTGCCGCTAAAGAGTATGCCGCACGTCTTCTGGCGTTGCGTGAAGAGTTGAAAGGCGAGCTTGAAATCGTCATGCGCGTTTACTTTGAAAAACCGCGTACTACCGTCGGCTGGAAAGGGCTTATCAACGATCCACATATGGACAACAGCTTCCAGATCAACGACGGCCTGCGCATTGCACGTAAATTGCTGTTGGATATCAACGACAGTGGTCTGCCGGCTGCGGGTGAGTTTCTGGATATGATCACTCCGCAATATCTTGCGGATCTGATGAGCTGGGGCGCAATTGGCGCGCGCACCACTGAGTCTCAGGTGCACCGTGAACTGGCGTCTGGTCTTTCCTGTCCGGTTGGCTTTAAAAACGGTACCGATGGCACAATCAAAGTTGCCATTGATGCTATTAACGCCGCAGGAGCACCACACTGCTTCCTGTCCGTGACCAAATGGGGTCACTCCGCCATTGTGAATACCAGTGGTAACGGCGATTGTCATATCATTCTGCGTGGCGGCAAAGAACCAAACTACAGCGCCCGGCACGTCGCAGACGTAAAAGAAGGTCTGGTCAAAGCGGGTCTGTCTGCGCAGGTGATGATCGATTTTAGCCATGCCAACTCCAGCAAGCAGTTCAAAAAGCAGATGGATGTTGCAAAAGATGTCTGCGGACAGGTTGCCGGCGGCGAGAAAGCAATTATTGGTGTGATGATCGAAAGCCATCTGGTCGAAGGTAATCAGAACCCGGATAGCGGTGAACCACTGACCTACGGCAAGAGCATCACTGATGCCTGTATTGGTTGGGAAGATACCGATGCCGTGCTGCGCCAGCTGGCGGATGCGGTAAAAGCGCGTCGGGGTTAAAAGCAAGCCCCGCAGAGAGACAAAAAAAGCGCGGATTCTCCGCGCTTTTTTATGTGCAACGAAGAAATTACTTCGCTTTACCCTGGTTGGCAACGGCCGCAGCTTTTGCTGCGATCTCGTCAGCGTTACCCAGATAGTAATGCTTGATCGGCTTGAAGTTTTCGTCGAATTCATACACCAGCGGTACACCCGTCGGGATGTTCAGTTCAAGAATTTCATCTTCACCCATATTATCCAGATATTTCACCAGCGCACGCAGGGAGTTACCGTGAGCGGCAATAATGACGCGCTCACCGCTTTTCATGCGCGGCAGAATGGTTTCATTCCAGTAAGGGATAACGCGATCGATAGTCAGTGCCAGGCTTTCGGTGACCGGCAGTTCTTTGTCCGTAAGTTTGGCATAACGCGGATCGTGACCCGGATAGCGTTCGTCATCTTTAGTCAGTTCCGGCGGGGTTACCGCAAAACCACGACGCCATTGCTTAACCTGCTCGTCACCGTATTTCTCGGCAGTTTCGGCTTTGTTCAGCCCCTGCAGCGCGCCGTAATGACGTTCGTTCAGTTTCCAGGATTTCTCAACGGGCAGCCAGGCCTGATCCAGTTCGTCCAGGACATTCCACAGGGTGTGGATGGCACGTTTCAGCACAGAGGTATAAGCAAAATCGAAGCTGTAGCCTTCCTCTTTCAGCAGTTTACCTGCCGCTTTTGCTTCGCCCACGCCTTTCTCAGACAGGTCAACATCATACCAACCGGTAAAACGGTTTTCGTTGTTCCACTGACTTTCACCGTGACGTACCAGAACCAGCTTAGTTACAGCCATACACTCACTCCTATAAATCATATTGAATGATAATAATTATCATTATATTGCCGTAATGCACCAGCGGCAATGCTTACGCATAACCATAGCGAAAATAGCGGCGCAGTGTAAGGTTCTTGTGAACTCAAGGTTGCGATTTTGTCTTTGAGTGGTGTGGTTTTGAGCGGATCCCGCGTGGGAATTTATGACGAGCCGGGTTTCGGCTCATCACGGCTAACGATCAGGCTGGAATAAATCGGTATTCGGTCAGGCTGGTGTACTCTTCACCCGGTCGCAGAAAGCAGTCTGGTTGCGGCCATTCCGGATGATTTGGGCTGTCAGGCAGAAACTCACTTTCCAGCGCCAGTCCTTGCCAGTCAGCATAGACTTCAGGCCCACGGGATGGCGTGCCGCCGAGGAAGTTACCGGAATAGAACTGCAATGCCGGGGCAGAGGTGTATACCTCCATTTGCAGTTTTTTATCCTGGGACCAAACCATAGCGACCGGTTTGCGGGCGTCGCCTTGCGCCTGCAACAAGAAAGCGTGATCGTAACCTTTCACCTTGCGCTGATCGTCATCGACCAGAAATTCGCTGTCGATGCGTTTAGGTGCACGGAAATCGAACGAGGTGCCAGCCACGGGTTTCAGTCCGTCATGCGGGATACCCATTTCATCAACCGGCAGGTACATATCGGCCAGAATCTGTAGCGTATGCTGACGGATATCCGTTTTGTCGCCGTCAAGATTGAAATAAACGTGATTCGTCAGATTTACCGGGCAGGGCTTATCCACCGTCGCACGGTAGGTAATCGAAATACGGTTATCATCGGTCAGGCGATATTGCGCGGTGGCGCAGAGGTGACCCGGAAAACCCTGGTCGCCATCGTCAGAGGTTAAGGCAAACAGCACCTGACGATCATTTTGATTCACTATCTGCCAGCGGCGTTTATCGAAGCCGTCCGGCCCGCCATGTAACTGGTTGTCACCCTGGCTTGGCAGTAACGCAACGGTCTCACCGGCATAGGTATAACGGCTGTCTGCGATACGGTTAGCATAGCGGCCAATGGATGCGCCTAAAAATGCGGCCTGTTGTGGGTATTGCTCCGGGCTGGCGCAACCGAGTAATGCTTCTCGCACGCTACCATCATTAAGCGGGATACGGGCAGAAAGCAGCGTCGCGCCCCAATCCATCAGTGTGACTACCATCCCCGCGTCATTACGCAGGGTGAGCAGACGAAAGGGTTGGCCATCGGGCGCCATTACGGGAATTTCGTTTAGCACTGTCCGGCTCCTTGTGAAGGTTTGCAGACGTAAAAGGTTTCCTTGATACCGGTTTTCGCTTCGTACTGTTCAGCGACAGCTTGCTGTACGCCAGGAACCAAATCTTGCGGGATCAGCGCCACGATGCAGCCGCCGAAGCCGCCACCCGTCATGCGCACGCCACCCCGATCGCCGATAGTTGCTTTCACAATCTCGACCAGCGTATCAATTTGTGGCACGGTGATTTCGAAATCATCGCGCATTGAAACGTGAGATTCAGCCATCAGCTGACCCATACGTTGCAGGTCGCCTTTCTCCAGAGCCGCTGCGGCTTCAACCGTGCGGGCGTTTTCTGTGATCACATGGCGAACACGTTTGGCAACGATGGGATCCAGTTCATGTGCAACCGCGTTAAAGGCCTCAAGGCTGACATCACGCAGCGCGGGTTGTTGGAAGAAGCGCGCACCGGTTTCACACTGTTCGCGACGGGTGTTGTACTCACTGCCAACCAGTGTACGTTTAAAGTTGCTGTTGATGATCACCACCGCCACACCTTCCGGCATGGAAACCGCTTTGGTGCCCAGCGTACGACAGTCAATCAGCAGCGCATGATCTTTCTTGCCCAGTGCAGAGATGAGCTGGTCCATAATGCCGCAATTACAGCCGACAAACTGGTTTTCTGCTTCCTGGCCGTTCAGGGCAATCTGTGCACCGTCGAGTGGCAGATGATAAAGTTGCTGGAACACGGTACCTACGGCCACTTCCAGTGAAGCAGAAGAGCTTAAACCCGCACCTTGCGGCACATTGCCACTGATCACCAGATCCGCGCCGCCAAAGGCGTTATTGCGTTTTTGCAGATGCTTCACGACGCCGCGCACGTAATTTGACCACTGCTGGGTTTCGTGGGCGATAATCGGCGCATCAAGCGAGAACTCATCTATCTGATTTTCGTAATCCGCCGCAATCACACGAACGGTGCGATCATCGCGGGGGGCACAACTGATAACCGTTTGATAGTCGATGGCGCACGGCAGGACGAAGCCGTCATTATAATCAGTGTGTTCGCCGATCAGGTTTACACGGCCGGGTGCCTGAATGGTATGGGGGGCAGGGTAGCCAAACGATTCAGCAAACAGAGATTGTGTTTTTTCTTTCAGACTCATTATTTAAACTCCGGATTCGCGAAAATGGGTGTCGCTGACCGCACGCAGACGGTCTGCCGCTTGTTCTGCTGTCAGATCGCGTTGGGTCTCCGCCAGCATTTCGTAACCAACCATAAACTTACGTACGGTCGCGGAACGCAGCAGCGGCGGATAAAAGTGTGCGTGCAACTGCCAGTGGTCATTCTCTTCGCCGTTAAACGGTGCGCCGTGCCAGCCCATAGAGTAGGGGAAAGAGCACTGGAACAGGTTGTCATAACGACTGGTCAGTTTTTTCAACGCCAGCGCCAGGTCAGTTCGCTGTTCGTCGGTCAAATCGGTAATACGCAGCACATGCGTTTTCGGCAGTAGTAGCGTTTCGAACGGCCATGCGGCCCAGTAAGGCACAACCGCCAGCCAGTGCTCGGTTTCTACGACCGTACGGCTGCCGTCTGCCTGTTCACGCTGGACATAATCCAGCAGCATTGGTGTGCCCTGTTCAGCGAAGTACGCTTTTTGCAGACGGTCTTCACGTTCGGCTTCGTTGGGCAGGAAACTGTTGGCCCAAATCTGTCCGTGTGGGTGCGGGTTTGAACATCCCATCGCCGCACCTTTATTCTCAAATACCTGCACCCAGGGATAGGTTTTCCCTAAATCTGCGGTTTGTTCCTGCCACGTTTTCACGATTTCGGTCAGCGCGGGTACGCTGAGCTCTGGCAGCGTTTTGCTATGATCGGGCGAGAAGCAAATCACGCGGCTGGTACCGCGTGCGCTCTGGCAACGCATTAATGGGTCGTGGCTATCGGGAGCATCCGGGGTATCAGACATCAGCGCGGCAAAATCGTTGGTAAAAACGTAGGTTCCCGTGTAATCGGGGTTTTTATCACCGGTAACGCGTGTATTGCCTGCACACAGGAAGCAGTCCGGATCATGCGCGGGCAGAACCTGTTTAGATGGCGTTTCCTGCGCCCCTTGCCAGGGGCGTTTTGCACGATGTGGCGAAACGAGGATCCACTGCCCGGTGAGCGGGTTAAAGCGGCGGTGTGGGTGATCGACAGGGTTGAATTGCGTCATAACGTGTCCTTAATCCGAATATCCCTGTGGATGGCGTGATTGCCAGTGCCAGGTATCTTGCGCCATTTCATCCAGTGTACGCGTCACGCGCCAGTTAAGTTCGCGGTCTGCTTTGCTGGCATCAGCCCAGTAGGCAGGCAGATCGCCGTCGCGGCGCGGAGCAAAATGGTAGTTCACTGGCTTACCACACGCTTTGCTGAAGGCGTTGACCACATCCAGTACGCTGCTACCAACGCCAGCGCCAAGGTTGTAAATATGTACCCCTTGCTTGCCTGCCAGTTTTTCCATGGCGACAACGTGACCGTCGGCAAGATCCATCACGTGGATGTAATCGCGAACACCGGTACCGTCTTCGGTAGGGTAGTCATTACCAAATATGGCCAGAGACTCACGGCGGCCTACGGCAACCTGTGCAATGTAAGGCATCAGATTGTTAGGGATACCTTGCGGATCTTCGCCCATGTCTCCTGACGGATGTGCGCCAACCGGATTGAAATAGCGTAGCAACGCGATGCTCCACTCAGGTTGTGCTTTTTGCAGATCGGTCAGGATCTGCTCGACCATCAGCTTACTTTTGCCGTACGGACTTTGTGGTGTGCCGGTCGGGAAGCTTTCAACGTAAGGAATTTGCGGCTGATCGCCATAGACTGTGGCGGAGGAGCTGAATATGAAGTTTTTCACGTTGGCGGCGCGCATCGCATTAACCAGACGCAGAGTGCCGTTGACGTTGTTGTCATAGTACTCCAGCGGCTTAGCCACGGATTCGCCGACGGCCTTCAGACCGGCAAAGTGGATGACCGTATCGATGGCATGATCGTGCAGGATTTCGGTGATCAGCGCTTCGTTACGGATATCACCTTCGACGAAGGTCGGATGTTTTCCACCTAAACGCTCAATAACGGGCAGTACGCTGCGCTTACTGTTGCAGAGGTTATCAAGGATCACGACATCGTGACCGTTTTTCAGTAACTGTACACACGTGTGGCTTCCAATGTAACCGCTACCACCTGTAACCAATACTCTCATAATTCGCTCCGTTATGCCTATATCATGTAATGAAGATAGCATAACAAAGTTGTGAAAAGTGTGACATGGAATAAATTAGTGGAATCGTTTACACATGATGATTCTCAACGCCTGAATTGTGTTTTTTGGTTTTAAATCATTCTGTTATTTAATGATCGCAGCTTTTATCTGAAAAATCAGGCCTAAAAAAGGGCGCATTAACGCGCCCTGGTATGAAAACTAACGCAGGGAGGATTGCCGATAGGTGTAGATATCGTTTTCTGGTACGAACTCCAGTCGGTGGGTAATGCAGGCTGGTGCATCTTCAGCATGGTGAGAAACAAACAGCAGTTGGGTTTCGCCTTCGCCGAGCAGAACATCAACGAAGCGGCGGATCAACTGGCGGTTTAACGGATCCAACCCTTGCAAGGGTTCATCAAGGATCAATAGCGTAGGGTGTTTCACTAACGCGCGGACGATCAGCGCCAGGCGCTGCTGCCCCCAGGAAAGGCTGTGGAAAGGGGCGTCTGCAGTGCGTTTATCCATTCCCAGAATGTCTAGCCACTGTTGCACCAGCTTGTGTTGTCTGTCTGATACGGCCTGATAAATACCGATTGAATCGAAGTAGCCTGAGAGAATGACGTTACGCACCGTGGTGCTTACCCGGTAATCCAGATGCAGGCTGCTGCTGACGTAGCCAATGTGCTTTTTAATATCCCAGATAGTTTCGCCGCTACCCCGACGACGGCCAAACAGCGTCAAATCATTGCTATAGCCCTGCGGATGATCGCCGGTAATTAAACTGAGTAGCGTTGATTTTCCCGCCCCGTTTGGACCGACAATCTGCCAGTGTTCCCCTGGGTTTACCCGCCAGCTCAGATGATGAAGAATAGGGCGATCGTTATAGGAAACGACCCCGTCGTTGAGCATAATCCGCGGTTCGTTCTCAGACAATATGCGGCGTACGGAAGGTTCATCCGGTTCGGGGAGGATGATACCATCAAGCCGTTCACTGTGGGCAAGTTGGGCGATTAACGCTTGTTGCAGAAGACCCGTTTTTTCACCGGTTTCAGTCAATGTGCAATCGGCGAGTACGCCAGCAAATTGCACAAAATCGGGGATCTCATCAAAGCGGTTTAGCACCAGCACTAACGTAAAACCGGCCTGATGTAACGCCGCGAGCAGCTCCGCCAACTGGCGACGTGAAGCCACATCCAGCCCGTCAAATGGTTCATCAAGGATCAGCAAATCGGGTTCGGACATCAGTGCCTGACAGAGCAGGGTTTTCCGCGTTTCGCCAGTGGAAAGGTATTTGAAACGTCTGCTGAGCAGTGAGGTGATACCAAACTGCTGCGCCAGGGCGGCACAGCGAGCTGGATCGCTGACCTCATCCTGAATAATTTCCGCAGTGGTGCGCCCGGTATCGTCTTCGCCTGGGCTCAGAAGATCGGTGTTGTTACGCTGCCATTCGTCGCTGACCAACTTTTGTAGCTGCTCAAAGGAGAGACGGGTTATACGCGTGAACTGGCTGTGGCGTTCGCCTTTTAGTAACGGCAATTCTCCGGCGAGCGCACGCGCCAGCGCGGATTTTCCGCTGCCGTTAGACCCCACAAACGCCCAGCTATCACCCGCGTTTAACGTCAACGAATTCAACTGAAGCGTTTTGGTATCACTCAGACGAAACGTGCCTTGCGAAATTTGCAACGATGACATTTTGCATCCCATTTTTTGCAGCGATGAATGACAGGGATACTTTGTCCGGGCGGGAATGTCAATGTCGTTTGTTGCCGGATGGCGGCGCGGGTACCTTATCCGGCCTGAACGTAGCCTGATAAGCGCAGCGCCATCAGGCGAAGCGGGCTTCAAGATTTAGCACAGCGTTGCGATAATCACTCTGTCCGCGTTGAAATATGCAGTGACATTCGCGCCTTCTTGTAGTGATAGCGCATCGTCAGTCGGAACGGTGGCGCACAGCGTTTGTCCATCCGGTAAGGTCATTAACACTTCACACTGCTCGCTCCCGCGTTCAATATGGCTGATGGTGCCTTGCAATTGGTTATCGGCGGCCTGAGCGATAGCATCATCCTGGGTGATCCCCACCCACGGCGCTTTCAACAGGATCAAGACTTCTTTGCCTTCATCAAGTCCCAGACGTTCACCGCTCTGCGCGGTAATCGCGACTTTCAGCCGGGTTTCGCCATCGGCCAGCAGGACGTCAACATGCTGTTGAACCTGATCGTGGTCGCGTGCGGTGATGGTGCCAAACCATTGGTTACGCGCACTGGTTTGCAGCGAGAAGCGGGAGATGGCCGCCAGCAGGCTATTGAGTGGAACCGCATCGTCATCGCTCAGGACATCGAAGGCTTTTTGCTGAATTTGCGCCAGCAGATCGTATAACTGAATCAGGCGTTGGCCGTAGCGGGTTAACACTGCACCGCCGCCCCCTTTGCCACCGGTGGCGCGCTCTACCAGCGTCTGCTCACTAAGCTGGTTCATTTCGTTAATCGCGTCCCAGGCGCTTTTATAACTGATACCTGCATCCTTCGCGCCCTGACTGATGGAGCCGGAAAGCGCAATGTGCTTAAGCAGAGAAATACGGCGGGGATCGGCAAACAGTTTTTGCTGAAGTTTCAGTGTAAGTAGGATTTCGGCCTGCATAACAAGCTCCTGGCAAAAAAGGGTATTGTGACGGAAAACCGCGCCTGAGCAAAGCCGACCGCACAAAAGGGGAGTGCTTTTCTGTGTTATGTGGTTAGAATACAACTAAGGACTATATCTGGAGTTGACCATGTTAGAGTTATTGAAAAGTCTGGTATTCGCCGTAATCATGGTACCTGTGGTAATGGCCATCATTCTGGGACTGATTTACGGACTGGGTGAAGTGTTCAACATTTTTTCCGGTATCGGTCAGAAAGACCAATCCAGACAGAACCATTGATTCCCCGAACGCCCGCTTAGCCGGGCGTTTTTTATTGCTCATTATCCAACTGCGTTAGTTCCTCAAGATCCTGCTTTCCCTGCCGATATTTTCTTTGTGTAACCTCTAATTGGTAGTAATAACCACTGGGAAAATCCTGATTTAATCGTTATATTTGCGCCTACATAACGAAACTCAAAGGAGTTACAGATGGCACGTACATGGTTACGCTTGTTTGCAGGGGCAACACTTTCTCTTTCTGTTGCCGGACATGCACTGGCGGATGAAGGTAAAATCACAGTGTTTGCAGCGGCGTCGTTAACGAACGCGATGCAGGACATTGCCGCAGAATATAAAAAAGAGAAGAATGTTGATGTTGTCTCCTCTTTTGCCTCTTCTTCTACGCTGGCACGCCAGATTGAAGCAGGCGCACCCGCCGATCTGTTTATTTCAGCCGATCAGAAATGGATGGATTACGCGGTAGACAAAAAGTCTATCGATACCGCAACGCGCAAAACGCTGCTCGGTAACAGCCTGGTCGTTGTCGCTCCGAAAGCCAGTGCACAGAAAGACTTCACCATCGACAGCAAAACCAACTGGACCAGCCTGTTGAACGGCGGGCGTCTGGCCGTGGGTGACCCGGAACATGTTCCGGCAGGTATTTACGCGAAAGAAGCGCTGCAGAAATTGGGCGCATGGGATACCCTGGCGCCGAAACTGGCTCCGGCTGAAGATGTTCGTGGCGCATTGGCGCTGGTTGAACGTAACGAAGCCCCGCTGGGTATTGTCTATGGTTCTGATGCCGTAGCCAGCAAAGGCGTAAAAGTTGTGGCGACCTTCCCGGAAGACTCACATAAAAAAGTGGAATACCCTATCGCGATTGTTGATGGGCACGCCAACGCAACGGTCAGCGCGTTCTATGATTACCTGAAGGGACCGCAGGCTTCTGAAATCTTCAAACGTTATGGATTTACGACCAAGTAATGATACTCACTGATCCAGAATGGCAGGCTGTCTTACTTAGCCTGAAAGTTTCTTCCCTGGCCGTGTTGTTTAGCCTGCCGTTTGGGATCTTCTTTGCCTGGTTACTGGTACGCTGTAAGTTCCCGGGCAAAGCGTTGCTCGACAGCGTGCTGCACTTGCCGCTGGTACTGCCTCCCGTCGTGGTGGGGTACCTGCTGCTGGTGGCTATGGGGCGGCGCGGATTTATTGGCGAATGGCTGTACGACTGGTTTGGCATCACCTTTGCCTTTAGCTGGCGTGGCGCGGTTCTGGCCGCGGCGGTGATGTCTTTTCCTCTTATGGTGCGGGCAATACGTCTGGCGCTCGAAGGGGTGGACGTCAAGCTGGAGCAGGCCGCCCGCACGCTGGGGGCCGGGCGCTGGCGCGTATTCATGACCATTACCTTACCGTTGATGCTGCCTGGCATAATTGTCGGTACGGTGCTGGCGTTCGCGCGTTCACTCGGTGAATTCGGCGCAACCATTACTTTTGTTTCTAATATCCCGGGCGAAACGCGCACCATTCCTTCGGCAATGTACACTCTCATCCAGACGCCTGGCGGCGAAAGTGCGGCGGCAAGGTTATGCATTATTTCTATTGTGCTGGCGCTGATTTCGCTGCTCATTTCTGAGTGGCTGGCGCGAATTAGCCGTGAGCGGACGGGGCGATAATCATGCTGGAACTTCATTTCTCCCAGACGCTGGGAACCCACTGTCTGACGCTCAACGAAACGCTGCCAGCCAGCGGTATTACCGCTATTTTTGGTGTCTCTGGCGCGGGAAAAACGTCGCTGATTAATGCTATCAGTGGTCTGACCCAACCACAGTCCGGGCGCATTGTGCTCAACGGTCGGGTACTGAATGACGTTGAAAACGGTATCTGCCTGACGCCTGAAAAACGCCGGGTGGGCTATGTTTTTCAGGATGCGCGTCTGTTCCCGCATTATAAAGTGCGTGGGAATCTGCGTTATGGCATGGCGAAAAGCATGGCCGGGCAGTTTGATAAGCTGGTGGCATTGCTGGGCATTGAGCCTTTGCTCGACCGTCTACCCGGAGGCCTTTCTGGCGGTGAAAAACAGCGTGTTGCTATTGGTCGCGCGTTACTGACCGCACCTGAATTGTTGCTGCTCGATGAGCCGTTAGCCTCGCTGGACATTCCACGTAAACGTGAGTTGTTGCCTTATCTGCAGCGGCTGGCGCGCGAAATTAATATTCCCATGTTGTATGTCAGCCATTCGCTTGATGAGATTTTGCATCTGGCCGATAAAGTGATGGTGTTGGAAAATGGGCAGGTGAAAGCGTTTGGCTCACTGGAGGATGTCTGGGGGAGCAGCGTGATGCATCCCTGGCTACCGAAAGAGCAGCAGAGCAGCATACTGAAAGTTAACGTACTGGAGCATCACCCGCATTATGCGATGACAGCGCTGGCGCTGGGCGATCAGCATCTGTGGGTCAATAAGCTGGATAAACCGCTGCAAACCGCATTGCGTATCCGGATTCAGGCATCTGATGTTTCGCTGGTATTACAACCGCCGCAGCAGACCAGTATTCGTAACGTACTACGGGCAAAGGTGGCGTCATGCTATGACGACAACGGACAGGTAGAAGTACAGCTTGAGGTCGGCGGGAAAACGCTGTGGGCGAGAATCAGCCCATGGGCCAGGGATGAACTTGGCATCAAGCCTGGCCTGTGGTTGTACGCCCAAATTAAGAGCGTGTCGATTACCGCCTGATTACAGCAACTGAGAATAGATAAATTTGGCGATACTGTCGGTGGTATTGTCGCCAATGACAATATTGGCGCGGGCTTTGACTGCATCATCGGCATTTCCCATCGCCACACCGGTACCCGCGGCTTCCAGCATACTGATATCATTAAAGTTGTCACCAAAGGCGATGACATTCTCCATTGACCCGCCTTGCGCTTCAATCCACTGGGCAAGGCGTCTTCCTTTGCTGTTGCCTTTGCGGGCCACGTCGACCTGATCGTGCCAGGACCACTCACACTCGAGCCCCAACTGCTGTTCAACATGTTTACCAAACTGCTGCAGCTTTGGAATATCTTCGTCAGTCAGGGCAAATTTCCACACGGCATTAACGTCATGCGCGGCCTGTGCCAGAGACGGAACCTGAGTGAAGGTAGGGCGCTGTTCCGGCGGCAGAGTTTGCGCCCAGTTTGCAGTACGCACGACATGCCCGGTCGGGCGTTCATACAGCATCGCGTCATCCACATACATCAGACCGTGGATCTGATGAGCCTCCAGCATGTCGATCAGCTGCAACGCCTGGTTAACCGGAAGGGGATCGGATTCCAGTACCTTTTTTGCCTGATAATCATACAAGTAAGTGCCATTGCAGCAAATTGCAGGTGTATCCAGCGCCAGTGCCTGATAAAAAGGATGAATAGCAACGTGATGGCGGCCCGTGACAATGATAAGTTGATAGCCGGCTTCTCTGGCGCGTGAGAGCGCTTCGAGAGAGGAGGGCAGCAAGGTTTTTTTCGGGGTCAACAACGTACCGTCTAAATCTAGGGCAATCACGCGAGTGGTCATCAGTTATTCCAGATTAAGGTTGAGAATTGTGTCTTTTGGCATGGTACACCGAGTCGGCAGTCGGACAAAATTCTGAGCCTTAATTAAGCATTCACCGTTAAAAGCGTCTACCTTAGGCGTGTGTCAGGCAATTGCAGCCACCTGCCAAAAGCAAAGGAGTTTTCATGAAGCAAACCGTTTATACCGCCAGCCCTGAGAGTCAGCAAATTCACGTCTGGAGCCTGAATCACGATGGGTCACTGACGTTGACGCAGGTGGTTGATGTACCGGGTCAGGTACAGCCGATGGTTGTCAGCCCGGATAAACGCTACCTCTATGTCGGTGTGCGCCCGGAGTTTCGTGTGCTGGCATACCGTATCGCGCCTGATGACGGTGCGCTGACATTCGCTGCGGAATCTGCACTGCCGGGGAGCCCGACGCATATTTCGACCGATCATCAAGGGCGTTTCGTATTCGTCGGGTCTTATAACGCGGGTAGTGTGAGCGTCACGCGTCTGGAAGATGGCCTGCCGGTGGAACTGGTGGATGTGGTAGAAGGTCTGGATGGTTGTCACTCGGCCAATATCTCACCAGATAACCGTACGTTGTGGGTTCCTGCGTTGAAACAGGATCGTATCTGCCTGTTCACCGTCAGCGATGATGGCCATTTGGTTGCACAGGAACCCGCGGAAGTGACTACCGTTGAAGGTGCGGGTCCGCGCCATATGGTGTTCCATCCGAATCAGCAATATACCTACTGTGTGAATGAGCTGAACAGCTCCGTCGATGTTTGGGAACTGAAAGATCCGTACGGCAAAATTGAGTGTGTACAGACGCTGGATATGATGCCTGCTGATTTCTCTGATACCCGCTGGGCGGCAGATATCCATATTACGCCAGATGGTCGTCATCTGTATGCCTGTGACCGTACCGCCAGCCTGATTACGGTTTTCAGCGTATCAGAAGACGGAAGTGTGCTGACGAAAGAAGGTTTCCAGCCTACTGAAACACAGCCGCGCGGTTTTAATATCGATCACAGTGGGAAATACCTGATTGCCGCAGGGCAGAAGTCCCACCATATTGCGGTGTATGAAATTGTGGGGGAACAGGGATTGCTGGCTGAGAAAGGACGCTATGCGGTGGGCCAGGGCCCAATGTGGGTGGTGGTTAACGCGTACTAATTCGTTTTTCGTTTTGCAGGCCGGACAGGGCAGGTAAACCACTGTCCGGCACACTGCCCGGTCGGCGCATGCGCTTACCGGGCCTGCCTAAGGGGATGACGCTTACTGCTTAGGTACGGCAACCACTTTGCTACCGATACCACGGTTGTTGTATTCCCACATGCGGTTAAAGTTGGTGTCATTCAGGTTACGTTGAATTTCACCTTTGTCATCTTCCGCACCGGTGTTCCCTGCAAACGGACGTTTTGAGATAACGCTGTCAGCCCAGGGTTTTGCCATGTTAAAGCCTTCATTGATCACACTGTCGCGAATAACAACCTGACCATTGGTGTTAGCATCGACATCCAGCGAACGGCCCAACTGCGCCACGCCATCGCCTGCTGCGGTAAAGCGGCTATTGGTGGCGAGGAAACCGTAGTAAATGTTCGACAGGGTTGCTGGCGCAAATACGTAGGCTTCCTGCTGGGTGCGGGAGTTTACTACGCGGAAATCGGTGTTATCGAACACGACAGCACCGCGACCAGAAACCATATCCACATCACCTTCAATGTAGCTGTTAGTCACCAGCGTACGCGGCTGACGATCGTTTTCCAGACGGTTTTGTACGCCGCTATTGGTCACGAAGAAGGTGTTCTGACGTCCCAGAATGTTGACCTTGTCGATTTGCACTTTATCGCCATCGGTACGCAGTGCGACGGCCGGGTGGTTACCCGCATCAACGCTGTCACCGAGGTTATTTTCGATGGTCAGGTTCTGCAACTGCAGACCATTGTTTTGCGACCAGACAACCGCAGAACACATCACGCCGATGTTTGTGCCACGCTTATTCTGGCAATTATCATACATATACCACGCAGGTTTACCCGGCATATATTTACCGCCAGGGTTCACCGTACGACGCCAGTCTGCGGTGCTCATTTCGCCATCAATAGCCTGGCCAATTTTCACATCAAGCGGTTTTTCGCCCATACCGTAGAGCGTCAGGCTTCCTGTCGCCGCCGGGATATAGACTGTGCCCTGATACTCGCCAGGCATGATGGCGATGTACTGACGCTTATTGGTGCGTTTTATGATTGCCGCATCCACTGCCGCCTGAATACTGGTATGGGTAACGCCTTGAGTTCCTGCCGGGCCGACGACAAAGTCAGGCTGGGCGGGCAGAGAAATCGCGGAAGGACTCCATGGCGCAGTGTTTGGCGTCAGGGCAGAAAAATAGTGTGCAGCGACAAAATTTTTCGCTTCATTTGCCGACAGAATCGGGCGCATAGACGTTCCTGGCGCGGTCTGATCGGAAGGAATTTGATCGGGCGGTGTAGAGCTACAGGCTGTCAGCGTCACGCCAAAAGCCATTGCCAGCGCCAGACGGGAAACTGATGAAATGTTCACAGGTTGCTCCGGGCTTTGAAAGTTATCCATTGAAGCCTGCTTTTTTATACTAAGTTGAGCGAAACGGGAAGGCGAAAAGGTAAAAAGTTGTTTTTTATAGCAGCAATGTCGGGTGTAGAGAGTCCTTATATCACAATTAGATAACAATTTCGGTCCTTCAGGTTGACAACATCCACAGGATGCAAAATAAATGTCTATACAACCTATGACAAGTGGTGAGTCGAATGCAGCAATTTTTCCCTGATGATGTTATCTGGCGTAATGTCCGCCTGGCGACCATGGATACTGAACGTGATACTTCGTATGGGCTGGTGGATGACCATGCGTTGATCGTCCGTCAGGGTAAGATTCGGGCCATTGTGCCTGAGTCGTCGTTATACCTTACACACGATAATACCCTTGATATGCAAGGGCGGTTGATTACGCCGGGTCTGATTGATTGCCATACGCACCTGGTGTTTGGTGGTAATCGTGCAGGTGAATGGGAACAGCGGCTAAACGGCGTTTCATACCAACAGATCAGTGCTCAGGGGGGAGGGATCAATGCCACCGTTACGGCGACGCGCAGCGCCTCCGATGAGCAGCTCTTACAGCTGGCGCAGGGGCGAATGGAACGGTTGATCAAAGAAGGCGTTACGTTGCTGGAAATCAAATCGGGCTACGGCCTGGATTTGACGACAGAAGAGAAAATTTTACGCGTCGTGGCTGCGCTGGCGGCAGAAAACACCGTCGAAATAAGCCCAACGCTGTTAGCTGCACATGCCACACCGACCCAGTATCGCGATGATCCTGATAGCTATATTGCGCTGGTTTGCGAAACGATTTTGCCGCAGTTGTGGGAACAGGGATTGTTTGAAACCGTTGACCTGTTCTGTGAAACCGTGGGCTTTACGCTGGCGCAGAGCGAACGCGTATTTCAGGCCGCGCAGGCGTTGGGTATCCCGGTTAAAGGCCATGTCGAACAACTGTCATTACTGGGCGGGACGCAACTGGTTAGCCGCTACCACGGATTATCAGCCGATCACATTGAATATCTGGATGAAGCGGGCGTAGCGGCGATGAGCCAAAACGGTACGGTTGGTGTGTTATTGCCCGGCGCTTTTTATTTCCTCAAAGAGAAACAGCGTCCGCCAGTTGAGTTATTACGTCAGTATCAGGTTCCGATGGCGGTGGCGACCGACTACAACCCAGGCACCAGCCCGTTTATTAGCCTGCACTGGGCGATGAATATGGCCTGTGTACAGTTTGGCTTAACGCCGGAAGAGGCATGGGCAGGGGTCACGCGTCATGCTGCCCGCGCGCTGGGTCGTCACGCCACTCATGGACAACTGAAAGCCGGGTTTGTGGCCGACTTTGTGGTGTGGGACGCACAATTACCGGTCGAAATTCTCTATGAACCTGGTCGCAACCCAATCTATCAACGCGTATTCAGAGGGCAACCATCATGACTCACTGGCAACCCGCTTCTCCTGCGCTCTGGCAGGGGCGTGATGACCGCGCCGAGTCGCCGAATGCGCTGCGTCTGTTTCAGACCATTTCGCTTAGCCCGGCATTTACACCGGAAATGTACCAAGAGCAGATTGCGTTGCTCGGATTTGCCTGTGATGAAGGTGTAAAGCGCAATCAGGGGCGTATGGGGGCGGCTGGTGCGCCCGATGCGCTGCGTAAAGCTCTGGCCAATTTAGCCAGTCACGCGGGCCATCAACGGTTGGTGGATTTGGGAAACATTGTGGCCCAGGCTCCCGACCTTGAAGGTGCTCAGCAGGCGCTGCGCATAGCGGTGCAGCGTTGTCTGCGGGCGGATATGCGTACCTTCGTGTTGGGCGGGGGACACGAAACGGCATTTGCTCATGGTGCAGGGGTGTTGGATGCATTCCCGCAGGCCAAAGTGGGAATTGTTAATCTCGATGCGCACCTGGATCTACGCTACGCCGAACAACCCACATCCGGTACGCCGTTTCGTCAACTGGCGCACCTCTGTGAGCAACAGCAGCGTGAATTTCATTACGCCTGCGTGGGCGTCAGTCGGGCAGCGAATACCCAGGCGCTGTGGGATGAGGCGCAGCGGCTGGGGGTTACTGTGGTGGAAGATCTGCACTGTCATACGGCGCAGGCGCAGCTGGCGCAATTTGTTGCAAACATGGATGTCATCTATCTGACTATCGATCTTGACGTGTTACCGGTGTGGGAAATGCCGGCCGTATCCGCGCCTGCCGCGTTGGGTGTTCCGCTGGCGGCGTTGTTGGGGCTCATTGAACCCCTTTGTCGCAGCGGTAAATTACAGGCGGTGGATATGGTTGAGTTTAACCCGCGTTTTGATGATGATGGCAGGGCGGCGCGCGTTGCGGCGCGATTAGGTTGGCAAATTGCACACTGGTGGCACTGATATGCCTGAGGTTATGCGCTTATCAGGTCCAGGTTATACCTGTAAACTGCACCTATTAAAATTCTCAGCTTAAGGAAGGCTAACGAATGCACCGAACCCGCCCCCAAACTGCTCCGGCTCCTTTTTACGAAAAGGTCAAAATGGAGATCAGTGAGAAGATTTCCAGCGGTATCTGGCAACCTCACGATCGTATCCCATCGGAGGCGGAACTGGTGGCGCAGTATGGTTTTAGCCGTATGACGATCAACCGGGCGCTGCGTGAGCTAACGGATGAAGGATTACTGGTGCGTTTGCAAGGGGTGGGAACATTTGTCGCCGAACCTAAAGGTCAGTCCGCGCTGTTCGAAATTCGCAGCATCGCGGATGAAATTAATGCGCGCCAGCATCAGCATCGATGTGAGGTCCTGACGCTGGAAAGAACCCGGGCAAACGCGCAGCAGGCCACGGCATTAAACGTCAAAGAAGGTACCCCCATTTTTCACTCCGTCATGGTGCACTATGAGAATGAGCTGCCGGTGCAGATTGAAGATCGCTGCGTGAATGCGGAGATTGTGCCGGAGTATCTGTTGCAGGATTACAGCCAGACCACGCCGCATGCTTACCTGTCACTCATCGCCCCTTTGACGGAAGGGGAACATATTGTCGAAGCGGTACGCGCCAGCGCGGAAGAGTGTGCGCTGTTACATATCAAAGAGCACGATCCCTGCCTGTTGATCCGCCGGAAGACCTGGTCGGCGTCTTCTATTGTCTCTCATGCCCGCCTACTTTTCCCAGGTTCCCGCTACCGTCTGCAGGGGCGTTTCATGTCCTGATGCAGGAGATGAAAACCGTGATTGCTGACGCAATATAATAAAAATGTATCTTAATTGTTAAATTCAACCTTGCGATGGCTTGTATAGACAAGTATATGTTACTTATCTGTCCGAACGTTCGCGAGGAGTGCTCTACCATGTCTCACAGCAAGTATCGTCAGCAGGATATTCGTGCCCCACGAGGCACTACCTTAACGGCCAAAAGCTGGCTGACCGAAGCGCCGCTGCGCATGTTAATGAACAATCTGGATCCTGATGTGGCGGAAAATCCGCATGAGTTGGTAGTGTACGGTGGGATTGGCCGTGCAGCGCGTGACTGGGAATGCTATGACGCCATCGTCAAGGCACTGACCCAACTGGAATCTGATGAAACCCTGCTGGTTCAGTCCGGGAAACCGGTCGGCGTGTTCAAAACTCATGACAATGCGCCACGCGTGTTGATTGCCAACTCCAACCTGGTGCCGCACTGGGCGACCTGGGAACACTTTAACGAGCTGGACGCCAAAGGTCTGGCGATGTATGGCCAGATGACGGCCGGGAGCTGGATCTACATCGGCAGTCAGGGCATCGTACAGGGCACTTATGAAACCTTCGTTGAGGCCGGACGTCAGCATTATCAGGGGAACCTGAGTGGACGCTGGGTTCTGACCGCCGGGCTGGGGGGCATGGGTGGCGCGCAGCCGCTCGCTGCAACGCTGGCGGGCGCGTGTTCTCTGAATATTGAATGCCAGCAAAGCCGCATTGATTTCCGTCTGCGTACCCGTTACGTGGATGAGCAGGCCACCTCACTGGACGACGCTTTGGCGCGTATCGACAAATACACCTGCGAGGGTAAAGCCGTTTCTATTGCGCTGTGTGCGAACGCGGCAGACATTGTGCCGGAACTGGTGAAGCGTGGCGTGCGCCCGGATATGGTCACTGACCAGACCAGCGCCCACGATCCGCTGCACGGTTACCTGCCGTCCGGCTGGCGCTGGGAAGAGTATCAGGCGAAAGCGGTGTCCGATCCACAGGGTACGGTACAGGCGGCAAAACGTTCAATGGCGACGCATGTTGAGGCGATGCTGGCGTTTAGCAAAATGGGCGTACCGACGTTTGATTACGGTAATAACATTCGCCAGATGGCCAAAGAGATGGGGGTGGAAAACGCCTTTGATTTCCCAGGGTTTGTGCCTGCTTATATTCGTCCGTTGTTCTGCCGCGGCATTGGCCCTTTCCGCTGGGTGGCGCTTTCCGGCGATCCGCAGGATATTTATAAGACCGATGCCAAAGTGAAAGAGATCGTGGCTGATGATAAGCATCTGCACCACTGGCTGGACATGGCACGTGAGCGGATTAACTTCCAGGGCTTACCGGCACGTATCTGTTGGGTTGGTCTGGAATGGCGACAAAAGCTGGGTCTGGCATTTAATGAGATGGTGCGCAGCGGTGAAGTGTCTGCACCTATCGTCATTGGCCGTGACCATCTGGATTCAGGCTCTGTTGCCAGCCCGAACCGCGAAACCGAAGCGATGCGCGACGGTTCTGACGCTGTCTCCGACTGGCCGCTGCTGAACGCACTGCTCAATACCGCCAGCGGCGCGACTTGGGTGTCGCTGCATCATGGCGGCGGGGTCGGCATGGGCTTCTCCCAGCATGCAGGGATGGTCATTGTGTGCGACGGTACCGATGAAGCCGCTGCGCGTATCGCGCGGGTATTGCATAACGATCCGGCGACAGGCGTCATGCGCCATGCCGATGCCGGGTATGACATTGCTGTGGAATGCGCCGTCGAAGAAGGGCTGAATTTGCCGATGATTGCCGCCACGCAGGGGAAACGCTGATATGAACACAATTACCTTAACGCCTGGCCACCTAAGCTTTGCGCAGTTGCGCGATATCTGGCAGCAGCCGGTTCAACTGAGACTCGATGCCAGTGCGATTGACGCAATTAATGCAAGTGTCGCCTGCGTCAATAGCATTGTCGCGGAAGGCCGCACGGCGTATGGCATTAATACCGGGTTTGGGCTGCTGGCTCAGACACGTATCGCGACTGACGATCTGCAAAATTTACAGCGTTCGCTGGTATTGTCTCATGCAGCAGGCGTAGGCGAAGCGTTAGATGATGCGATGGTGCGCCTGATTATGGTGCTGAAAATTAACAGCCTGGCGCGTGGTTTTTCCGGTATTCGCCTGAGCGTCATTGAAGCGCTGATTGCGCTGGTCAACGCCGGGGTGTACCCGCTAATTCCGGCGAAAGGATCGGTGGGGGCATCGGGCGACCTGGCTCCGCTGGCGCATATGTCGCTGACGTTGCTGGGAGAAGGCAAGGCGCGCTGGCAGGGGGAATGGCTCCCGGCGACAGATGCGCTGAAGAAGGCCGGACTGGAGCCGATTACGCTGGAGGCAAAAGAAGGGCTGGCGTTGCTGAACGGCACCCAGGCGTCCACCGCCTTTGCATTACGTGGGTTGATTGAGGCGCAGGAGCTGTTTGCGTCTGCGACGGTGTGCGGGGCGCTCACCACTGAAGCGGTACTGGGTTCCCGTCGTCCGTTTGACGCCCGCATTCACGCTGCGCGAGGACAACGTGGGCAGATTGACGCCGCAACGCTGTATCGCCATGTGCTGACCGACTCCAGCGCGCTTTCACAGTCACATCATAACTGTGAAAAAGTGCAGGACCCCTATTCTCTGCGCTGCCAGCCTCAGGTGATGGGCGCGTGTCTGACACAAATGCGCCAGGTGATGGAGGTGTTGCTGGTGGAGGCCAACGCCGTGTCGGACAACCCGCTGGTGTTTGCCGAAGAAGGTGATGTTATTTCTGGTGGTAACTTCCATGCGGAACCGGTGGCGATGGCAGCGGATAATCTGGCGCTGGCGATTGCCGAAATCGGGGCGTTATCCGAGCGGCGTATTGCGCTGATGATGGATAAACACATGTCGCAACTGCCGCCTTTCCTGGTGAAAAATGGTGGGGTTAACTCCGGCTTTATGATTGCCCAGGTAACCGCAGCTGCGCTGGCGAGCGAAAATAAAGCACTCGCGCACCCGCACAGCGTGGACAGTTTACCAACGTCAGCAAATCAGGAAGATCATGTCTCAATGGCACCTGCAGCAGGTCGTAGACTGTGGGAGATGGCGGCGAATACGCGTGGCGTGATTGCTGTGGAGTGGCTGGCGGCTTGTCAGGGGATCGATCTACGTGAAGGATTAACCTCAAGCCCGCTACTGGAGCAGGCGCGTCAGACGCTGCGTGAGCAGGTTTCACACTATACCCAGGACCGTTTTTTCGCCCCGGATATCGAGTGTGCGACCGAACTACTAGCACAGGGAACCTTGCTGAAGCTGGTGCCCGAGTTTCTGTAAATAACGCCTTGCTTTGTCGGCCGGATAAGACGCATCGCGTCGCCATCCGGCACAGCACAGCTTAACTGAACATCGCGGTAATCGACGCGCTGGCGAGCGAATGAAAATGGACGTTAAATCCGACCATCGCTCCGCTGGCGCCCTCATCGACATCAAGACGCTCCACATCCAGCGCGTGAACCGTAAAGATATAGCGATGCGTTTCGCCTTTCGGTGGCGCCGCACCGCCGTAGCCTGCTTTACCAAAATCCGTGCGCGTTTGCAGCACGCCTTCCGGTAGCGCAACCAGCCCGGAGCCGTACCCTTGTGGTAAAACCCGGGTATCTGCAGGCAGGTTAACCACCACCCAATGCCACCAGCCGGAGCCGGTTGGCGCATCAGGATCGTAACAGGTTACGACAAAGCTTTTGGTCCCGGCGGGTACATCGTCCCACGCCAGATGTGGGGAAATATTGTCCCCGTCATATCCCATGCCGTTAAAGACATGACGATGTGGTAGCTTTTCCCCATCGCGCAGATCGTTGCTGATTAATTTCATGCTGACTCCTCTCGTTAGCCAAAAAGTGTAGCCAGAAACCTCATAACTTACCGCTGATTATTCACTAAAAAATGTTTCATTGCGCACAGCATCGTTCACGGCCTTTGTCAGGCGACGCAGTTGATCTGGCTGGATAATGTACGGCGGCATCAGGTAGATGAGTTTGCCAAATGGCCGTATCCACACGCCTTGTTCAACAAAGAACTTCTGTAATGCGGCCATATTCACCGGACGCGTAGTTTCAATGACACCAATGGCGCCAAGCACCCGCACGTCGGTGACATAGTCGGAATCTGCTGCGGGGACCAGTTCGGCACGTAGCTGGGCTTCGATTGCGGCAACCTGCGTGCGCCACTCGCCCGATTCCAGCAGGGACAGGCTGGCCGAGGCGACGGCGCAGGCCAGCGGATTACCCATAAAGGTCGGGCCGTGCATAAAGCAGCCAGCATCACCGTTGCTGATGGTTTCCGCCACCTGGCGCGTGGTGAGCGTTGCGGAAAGGGTCATCGTGCCGCCAGTTAACGCTTTGCCGAGGCACAGTATATCCGGCGTAATGCCGGCATGTTCACAGGCAAACAGCTTACCCGTGCGACCAAAACCGGTGGCGATTTCATCGGCAATCAACAGGATACCTTCACGGTCACACATCTTACGAATACGCTTCAGCCATTCGGGGTGATACATACGCATACCGCCTGCACCTTGCACAATCGGCTCGAGGATCACCGCCGCTATCTCGTGGCGATGCGCGGCCATCAGGCGGGCAAATGGCACCATATCCAGTTCATCCCACTCACCGTTCATGCGGCTCTGCGGGGCGGGGGCGAACAGGTTTTCTGGCAGGTAACCCTTCCACAGGCTGTGCATTGAGTTGTCGGGATCGCAGACCGACATGGCGCCGAAGGTGTCACCGTGATAGCCATTACGAAACGTCAGGAAACGCTGGCGCGCTTCGCCTTTTGCCTGCCAGTATTGCAGTGCCATTTTCATTGCCACTTCGACGGCAACCGAACCTGAATCCGCGAGAAAAACGCACTCCAGCGCCTTGGGTGTCATATCCACCAACTGACGACACAACGTAATGGCCGGCGCATGGGTAATACCGCCAAACATCACATGTGACATGGCATCAATCTGCGTTTTCATCGCGGCGTTCAACTGCGGGTGATTGTAGCCGTGGATCGCCGCCCACCAGGATGACATGCCGTCAATCAGTCTTTCACCGCTGGCTAAAATCAGTTCGCAACCTTCGGCGCGTGCCACCGGGTAAACCGGCAAAGGGGAGGTCATAGAGGTGTAGGGATGCCAGATATGGCGTTGGTCAAAAGCAATATCGTCCGTTGTCATAATCGACTTGTAAACCAAATTAAAAAGATTTAGGTTTACGAGTCTACACGAAACTCACAATGAAACGTATATCAATATGGCCCACATTTCTCGCTGGACAATGTCGCAAGTCACCGAATTATTTGAAAAACCCCTGCTGGATCTGCTGTTTGAAGCGCAACAGGTGCACCGTCAGCATTTTGATCCGCGGCAGGTACAGGTGAGTACACTGCTGTCGATTAAAACCGGCGCCTGTCCGGAAGATTGCAAATACTGCCCGCAAAGTTCCCGCTATAAAACCGGTCTGGAAACCGAGCGTCTGATGGAAGTTGAGCAGGTTCTGGACTCTGCGCGTAAGGCGAAACAGGCCGGTTCAACGCGGTTTTGCATGGGGGCTGCGTGGAAGAATCCGCATGAACGCGATATGCCTTACCTGGAGCAGATGGTCCAGGGCGTAAAAGAACTGGGGCTGGAAACCTGTATGACGCTGGGTACGTTGGACGAAACGCAGGCGCAACGTCTGGCCAGCGCGGGTCTCGACTACTACAATCACAACCTCGATACCTCGCCGGAGTTCTACGGCAATATCATCACCACCCGTTCCTACCAGGAGCGACTTGATACGCTGGATAAAGTGCGTGAAGCGGGGATTAAAGTCTGCTCAGGTGGCATCGTCGGCTTAGGTGAAACGGTTACTGACCGTGCCGGTTTACTGCTGCAACTGGCGAACCTGCCCACGCCGCCGGAAAGCGTGCCCATCAACATGCTGGTGAAAGTAAAAGGCACGCCGCTGGCGGATAACGACGATGTGGATGCGTTTGATTTTATCCGCACCATCGCGGTGGCCCGCATCATGATGCCGACCTCGTACGTGCGCCTTTCCGCAGGACGCGAACAGATGAACGAACAGACCCAGGCAATGTGTTTTATGGCCGGGGCCAACTCGATTTTCTACGGCTGCAAACTGCTGACTACGCCGAATCCAAACGAAGATAAAGACCTGCTGCTGTTTCGCAAGCTGGGTCTGAATCCACAGCAAACGGCAGTGCTGGCGGGCGATAACGAACAGCAACAGCGCCTGGAACAGGCCCTGCGCACGCCGGATACCGACGACTACTACAACGCGGCCACCGTATGACCTGGCAGCAAAAAATTGACGATGCGCTGGCGGCGCGTCGTTCTGCCGATGCCCTGCGTCGGCGTTATGCAGTGACGCAGGGAGCCGGGCGCTGGCTGCAGGCCGACGGTCGTCAGTATCTGAATTTTTCCAGCAATGATTACCTTGGGCTAAGTCACCATCCGCAGATTGTGTGCGCGTGGCAGCAGGGGGCAGAACGGTTTGGCGTCGGCAGCGGCGGCTCTGGTCACGTCAGCGGTTATTCCATTGCGCATCAGGCGCTGGAAGAGGAGTTAGCGCAATGGCTGGGTTATTCACGCGCATTGCTGTTCATCTCCGGCTTTGCTGCCAACCAGGCGGTGATCACCGCGTTGATGGGCAAAGATGACCGGATTGTCGCCGACCGCCTCAGCCACGCTTCGTTGCTGGAAGCGGCCAGCCTGAGTCCCGCCGCGTTACGCCGTTTTCCCCATAACGACCCGCAACATCTGGCTCGTCTGCTGTCTGCCCCCTGTCCGGGACAACAGTTTGTGGTGACCGAAGGCGTGTTCAGCATGGATGGCGATAGCGCGCCGCTGGCGGATATCCATGCCGCAGCGCAACGCCAGGGGGCCTGGTTGCTGGTGGATGATGCGCACGGTATTGGCGTCACTGGTGAAGAAGGTCGCGGATCGTGCTGGCAACAGCAGGTTAAGCCCGAGTTGCTGGTGGTGACGTTCGGAAAAGGATTTGGCGTCAGCGGTGCGGCAATACTGTGTTCTGACAGTGTGGCTGACTATCTGCTGCAGTTTGCCCGTCATCTGATCTACAGCACCAGTATGCCTCCGGCGCAGGCGCAGGCCTTACGTGCTGCGCTGGCGGTGATCCGCAGTCGTGAGGGCGATGAACGCCGGGAAAAACTGGCGATGTTGATCCAACGTTTTCGTGCCGGCCTGGACATTCCGGATTTCACGCTGGCAAATTCGGACAGTGCCATCCAGCCATTGATCGTGGGCGATAATCATAAAGCGCTGCAACTGGCGGAAGCTTTACGCGCTCAAGGTTGTTGGGTGACAGCTATCCGGCCTCCTACGGTACCGGTCGGCACCGCCAGATTACGGCTGACGCTGACGCAGGCTCATGAATGCCAGGATATCGACCGTTTACTGGAGGTGCTGCATGGCACAGGTCAATAAACAGGCCATTGCTGCCGCCTTTGGGCGCGCCGCTTCCCATTATGAACAACATGCCGGGCTACAGTGCCAAAGCGCCGATGCCTTGCTGACGCTGCTTGGCGAACGGGATTTCCCACGGGTACTGGATGCGGGGTGCGGCCCTGGGCGCATGAGTCGCTACTGGCGTGAGCAGGGAAGCGAAGTCAGCGCACTGGATCTTTCTGAACAAATGCTGGCAGAGGCACAGCGGCAAAATGCCGCCCACCACTATCTGCTGGCGGATATTGAAGCCATCCCACAAAACGCCGCCACTTTTGACCTGGCATGGAGCAATCTGGCGGTTCAGTGGTGCGATAATTTACGCGGGGCGTTAAACGAGCTTTGCCGGGTTGTGCGCCCCGGAGGCACGGTGGCATTTAGTACGCTGGCGCACGGCTCGATGCCGGAATTACGCCGGGCGTGGCAGGCGGTGGATGACCGGGAGCACATCAACCGTTTCTTGCCCGTGGAGCAACTTGAAAAGGCTCTGCATGGCTGGGACGTCGAGTATCAGCTTCATACGGTGACACTGTGGTTTGACGACGCATTGAGCGCCATGCGCTCGCTCAAAGGGATCGGTGCGACGCATCTCCATGATGGACGCGAGCAGCGCGTACTGACCCGTTCACAGCTGCAGCAGTTACAGTTAGCCTGGCCCTCTGTGCAGGGAAAATACCCGCTGACGTATCAACTTTTTTTAGGAGTAATTCAACGTGACCAGAACGTATTTTGTCACCGGGACGGACACTGAGGTTGGTAAAACCATCGCCAGCTGTGCGCTACTGCAGGCAGCGGGGCAATTGGGTTATCGAACGGTCGGCTATAAGCCTGTAGCCTCTGGGAGTGAAATGACGGCAGATGGCCTGCGAAACTCTGATGCCCTTGCCTTGCAGCGCAACAGCGCTGTGGCAGTGAATTATACGGCAATCAATCCCTATACCTTTGCCGAACCCACGTCACCGCATATCATCAGCGCTGATGAAGGGCGACCGATTCTGGCTTCAGTGATGTCTGCTGGTTTACAGGCACTGCAAATGCAAGCCGACTGGGTGCTGGTGGAAGGCGCTGGCGGCTGGTTTACGCCGCTTTCACCCACGCTGAGTTTTTCTGACTGGGTACAAACAGAACAACTTCCGGTGATTCTGGTGGTTGGCGTCAAGCTTGGTTGTATCAACCATGCCATTCTGACTGCGCAAGCGGTACAACAGGCGGGGTTGACGCTGGCGGGGTGGGTCGCCAATGATGTGGCTCCACCAGGGAAACGCCATGCTGAATATATGGCAACGCTGAAGCGCGCGATTCCGGCCCCGCTGCTGGGGGAAATTCCCTGGCTGGAAGACGAGCCAGAACGCGCAACGACAGGTCACTATCTCGACCTTAGCGTTTTGCCTCTGGTGCCATCCAGTCGTTAAGAAACGGGTCGTTGAGCTGCGCCAGTTGTCCCTGGGCCACATTGCGTCCGCGATGTAACAGGCAATAGCAATCCGCGACCCGACGAATAAACGGCAGGCTTTGTTCTGCGAGCATAATGGCGATACCCAACTCCTGGCTCAGGCGTACGATCAGATTGCCCAATTTGTGAACATACGCCTGGCCCGTGCCTCGCGTAGGCTCATCGAGGATCAGCAGGCGTGGGCGTGTAACCAGTGCGCTGGCGAGCGCGAGCTGGTGCTGATCATCCTCTGATAAGACCCCCCCTTTGGTCTGACGCAGACTGTACAACTGTGGGAAGAGGCGGTATATATCGCTGCCGCTCATCGCCTCGTTTTCCCCGATCGCTTTACGCGCAATATGCAGGTTTTCCTCGACTGTCAGCTGCGAAAAAATACGCCGTTCTTGTGAGACATAGCGAATACCCAGGGCGATACGGTTGACCATTGCCATTGGCCGCAGATCGCACGGTGGTGCCCCAGCCTGATACCAGACCATCGTACCGCTTTCAATCGGCAAAGTGCCGATGATGCAATTGGCCAGCGTTGTTTTCCCCATCCCCGGAAGTCCCAGCACACCGGTACACTTGCCGGGTTGCAGGTCGAGATCCACATCCCATAGCGTGTGCTGGTTACCGTAATAGTGATTCACCGCACGAAGACTCAACATAGGTTTTCTCCATCATGATGTTATCCGCCCGACAGGCCGGGGAGCAGAAGAAAATTGCAAATCTCTTGCCAGAAATGGGAACTACACGAAAAACAGCGGGATAGCGTGATCTACCGGCAGTGATGTCTGGCTTTTAACGACCTGACTTGATTTTGTGCACATTGCCAGTGCCTGGTCGCGTCGGGATGGTGCAGGCAGGGAAATGGTGAAAATGCGAGCAAGATCTCGGCTGCGTCCAGGGCTGCGTTAGCTGATAAATATAAAAAAATGGCGATAATTTTTTTTTATCCCACCCGAAAAGTGCAAGTCGGTGTTTTTGCCAGGCGGCAGTCAGCACGGGCTGGAGGCAGTTATCCACTATTCCTGTGGATAACCTTGTGTATTAGAGTTAGAAAACACAATGTAAGCGAGAGAAGACGCGGCCTGCGACTAAATTGATGCGAAAGACGGCTCGAGAGAATAGTTATTGAAATTCAGAATGTTAGATAAAAGCAATGGCTGTCGCAGAAGCGTCATGCGTTGCCATAAAACTTTCATCTGCCGTCTTGACAAATGTTAAAAAAGTCATTGGTTTGGGGATAACACATTTTTACTGGTGTTTTATCTCGCCAGTGCCAAAATTTTAGCCTGCTATGACGGGCTTCCTGACGGCGTAACAGAAATAATCTGATGCGTTACTGTTTTTTCATCCAGTATATTTTACTGGCAAAATATACTGCTGCGAGTAAAATTACACACCTGCCCGCCCATTGCTTCAGGTAGCTGCCCATGAGTAAACCTTTCAAACTGAATTCCGCTTTTAAACCCTCTGGCGATCAGCCTGAGGCGATTCGTCGCCTGGAAGAAGGGCTGGAGGATGGTCTGGCGCATCAGACGCTGCTCGGGGTGACGGGGTCGGGGAAGACATTCACTATCGCCAACGTGATTGCGGACTTACAGCGTCCGACTATGGTGCTGGCCCCTAACAAGACCCTCGCAGCCCAGTTGTACGGCGAGATGAAAGAGTTTTTCCCGGATAACGCAGTGGAATATTTCGTCTCCTACTACGACTATTATCAGCCGGAAGCTTATGTCCCGAGCTCTGATACGTTTATCGAGAAAGATGCGTCGGTAAACGAACACATTGAACAGATGCGTTTGTCGGCGACCAAAGCCCTGCTTGAACGGCGGGATGTGGTGGTGGTGGCCTCAGTTTCCGCGATCTATGGTTTGGGCGATCCGGATCTGTATCTGAAGATGATGCTGCACCTGACGGTGGGGATGATTATCGACCAGCGCGCGATCCTGCGTCGGCTTGCTGAGCTGCAATACACGCGTAACGATCAGGCATTCCAGCGCGGGACGTTCCGTGTGCGTGGTGAGGTGATCGACATCTTTCCAGCCGAATCTGACGATATTGCACTGCGCGTCGAGTTGTTTGATGAAGAAGTTGAGCGCTTGTCGCTGTTCGACCCGCTAACCGGGCAGGTTGAATCCACTATTTCGCGCTTCACCATTTACCCGAAAACCCACTACGTGACGCCGCGCGAACGTATTGTGCAGGCAATGGAAGAAATTAAAGTTGAGCTGGCGGACCGCCGCAAAATCCTGCTGGCGAACAACAAGCTGGTGGAAGAACAGCGTTTAAGCCAGCGTACGCAGTTCGATCTGGAAATGATGAACGAGCTGGGTTACTGCTCGGGTATTGAAAACTATTCACGCTATCTGTCCGGACGCGGTCCGGGCGAGCCGCCGCCGACGCTGTTTGATTACCTGCCTGCCGATGGTCTGTTGGTGGTGGATGAATCCCACGTAACGATTCCGCAAATTGGTGGGATGTACCGCGGCGACCGGGCACGAAAAGAGACGCTGGTTGAATATGGATTCCGTCTGCCGTCGGCGCTGGATAACCGTCCGCTGAAGTTTGAAGAGTTCGAGGCGCTGGCACCGCAAACCATTTATGTTTCAGCGACACCGGGCAATTATGAGCTGGAGAAATCCGGTGATGACGTGGTCGATCAGGTGGTGCGACCAACCGGGCTGCTGGATCCGGTAATTGAAGTTCGTCCGGTCGCAACACAGGTTGATGACCTGCTGTCTGAGATCCGCACTCGCGCGGCGATTAACGAACGCGTGCTGGTGACGACACTCACGAAACGGATGGCAGAGGACCTCACTGAATATCTCGAAGAACACGGCGAGCGGGTGCGCTATTTGCACTCCGACATTGATACCGTGGAACGCATGGAAATCATTCGTGATTTGCGCCTGGGCGAGTTTGACGTGCTGGTGGGTATCAACCTGTTACGAGAAGGCCTGGACATGCCAGAGGTCTCTCTGGTGGCGATTCTGGATGCGGACAAAGAAGGGTTCCTGCGTTCGGAACGATCGCTTATCCAGACCATCGGTCGAGCGGCACGTAACATCAACGGTAAAGCGATTCTCTACGGCGATAAAATTACCGCATCGATGGCGAAGGCCATTGGTGAGACCGAACGTCGTCGCGAGAAGCAGCAACTGTATAACGAAGAGCACGGTATTACGCCACAGGGGCTGAACAAGAAAGTCGTTGATATTCTGGCGTTGGGTCAGAATATTGCGAAGACCAAAGCGAAAGGCAAAGGGAAGTCGCGTGCCGGGGCGAAATCCGAGGTTGTTGAGCTGGATATGACGCCGAAAGCGCTGCAGCAGAAGATTCACGAGTTAGAAGGTCAGATGATGCAGCATGCGCAGAACCTTGAGTTCGAAGAGGCCGCCCAGATCCGTGACCAGTTGCATCAGTTGCGTGAGTTGTTTATCGCGGCATCGTAAGCGTGTTCCGGATGCGGGATAAATCCCTTATCCGGCCTATAAGCGCATCAGGCAAATACGTTCAACCTAACGCCTGCACCGCTTTCTCCAGCGCGCTATGCAGCAACTGACGGTCATGACGATAGGGGATATCGCTGGCTTCCAGTTCATCCTGAATCACAATGCGGTCGGTCACGGCCGAAACATCGACTTTTGGCCCTACAATCACCGCATCAATCACCTTCTTACCAACATATTGCTCAATGATAGCCAGCTTATCGGCAAGCGTCAGGCTGGCGGCAGGCAGGCTGAGTTCACGTCCCAGATTGCCGATATAAACCATTGGAGCCGGCGTACGACGCAAGGCCTGCGCCAGTTCGTCAAGCAGCAGTAGCGGCATCAGGCTGGTATAAAAACTCCCCGGTCCTATCAGGATCAGATCCGCTTCTGCGATGGTTTCAATCGCCTCTCGCGTAGCGGGAACTTTAGGTGAGAGCATTAATTCTTGTGGCAGGGTAGTGAGCTGGTCGATATTTACTTCGCCATACACTTCATGTCCCTGATCGTCCAGCGCCATCAGGTCTACCGGCAGTTCTGACATGGGAATTAAATGCGCATCAACTTTTAGCAGGCTGCGAATTAAATTGATGGCTTCCAGAGGCCGCACGCTGAGGTGATCGAGCGCTTTTAACATCAGATTTCCGAGGTTATGACCGGAAAGTTCGCCATTGCCGCCAAAACGGTACTCAAACATTGCCGATGCAACGCTGGGTTGGGTAATTAACTGGTTGAGGCAGTTCCGCATGTCTCCCCAGGCAATACCGCCTTCTGAACGGCGAATTCGCCCCGTGGAACCGCCGTTATCGGTGGTCGTGACGATGCCCGTCAGGCGTGAGCCTAAAGAGGAAAGTGACGACAGAACGCGTCCTAATCCATGCCCTCCGCCGAGAGCGACAACGCGATCCAGATCTGCCAGCGTACGAGTGCGCATAGTTATTCCTGATATCAATTGATCGGCGTTACAATAACGTAAATAGCGTATTTTCAGCAATTATCCAGTCGTCATCGCAGAAAATAATTTTCTGCGATCTACCCCTTTCTGACGACATCCACCTGATAGCAAGATGATGTATATCAATGCAAAACCATGGTTTTTGCTTATTCTGTAGCGAAATTGCACGATCATGTCGCTATATACATGTTTATACAGCGAAAGTGTACATGGCAAAAGTGTCATTTACACGCTAGTATCGGCATAACCACAATGTACTCAAAGCATGACGAGTATAAACACTCTAGCCTCTGCACCTGGGTCAAATGATACGGTGCTTTGGCCGTGACGATACGTGAATACGATTGTCACCAGGGCGCAGGAAGAAATGACTTCGCCTCCCGTATTTGGAAAGGTGTACATGGGCTCTCAACTTACCGATGCATTCGCGCGTAAGTTTTACTACTTGCGTTTGTCGATTACCGATGTGTGTAACTTTCGTTGCACCTACTGTCTGCCAGATGGCTATAAGCCTGGTGGCGTGACTAATAACGGCTTTCTGACCGTTGATGAAATTCGCCGCGTCACACGTGCGTTCGCCAGTCTGGGAACGGAAAAGGTGCGTCTGACAGGTGGCGAACCGTCACTGCGTCGCGATTTTACCGACATTATTGCTGCTGTACGTGAAAACGACGCTATCCGTCAGATTGCGGTAACCACCAATGGTTATCGTCTGGCGCGCGATGCTGCTGCATGGCGCGATGCCGGGCTGACGGCACTCAACGTCAGCGTCGACAGTCTCGATGCCCGTCAGTTTCACGCTATTACCGGGCAGGATAAGTTTCAGCAGGTGATGGCGGGGATTGACGCCGCCTTCGATGCCGGTTTTGAAAAAGTGAAAGTCAACACCGTGTTGATGCGCGATGTAAACCATCATCAACTGGATACCTTCCTGGCCTGGGTTCAACCGCGGCCGATTCAGCTACGTTTTATTGAACTGATGGAAACGGGTGAGGGCAGCTCTCTCTTTCGCAAACACCATATCTCCGGGCAGGTACTGCGCGATGAACTGCTCAAGCGCGGCTGGATCCACCAGTTACGCCAGCGCAGCGACGGTCCGGCTCAGGTTTTCTGTCATCCTGATTATGCCGGTGAAATTGGTCTTATCATGCCTTATGAGAAAGACTTCTGCGCCACCTGCAATCGCCTGCGTGTTTCATCCGTCGGCAAACTTCATCTGTGTTTATTTGGTGAAGGCGGGGTGAACTTGCGTGATTTGCTGACAGACGACGCCCAGCAGTCTGCGCTTGAAGAACGTATCTCTGCCGCGTTGCTGGAGAAAAAGCAGACCCATTTCCTGCATCAGAATAATACCGGTATTACGCAAAACTTATCTTACATTGGCGGCTGATCGCTAAAAGGAGTTTCTCATGAGTCAGGTAAGCGCTGAATTTATCCCGACACGCATTGCTATTCTTACCGTTTCCAGCCGTCGAGGCGAAGATGACGACACTTCCGGCCATTATCTGCGCGACTCTGCGCTGGAAGCGGGTCATCAGATTGTTGATAAGGCGATTGTCAAAGAGAACCGCTATGCGATTCGCGCCCAGGTTTCAGCGTGGATTGCCAGTGACGATGTGCAAGTGGTGCTCATTACCGGTGGTACCGGTTTAACCGAAGGCGATCAGGCACCGGAAGCGCTGCTGCCACTGTTTGACAGAGAAGTCGAAGGCTTCGGCGAAGTGTTCCGCATGCTCTCCTTTGAAGAGATTGGTACGGCGACGCTGCAGTCTCGTGCGGTTGCCGGGGTGGCAAATAAGACGCTGATTTTCGCCATGCCAGGGTCGACCAAAGCGTGTCGTACCGCCTGGGAAAATATTATTGCGCCGCAGCTCGATGCCCGTACACGTCCGTGTAACTTCCACCCACATTTGAAGAAATAAGTATGTCGCAATTAACCCATATTAATGCCGCTGGCGAAGCGCACATGGTGGATGTTTCTGCCAAAGCTGAGACTGTACGCGAGGCGCGAGCTGAAGCATTCGTGACCATGCGCAGTGAAACGCTGGCGATGATTATCGATGGCAGTCATCATAAAGGTGATGTTTTCGCTACGGCCCGCATTGCGGGTATTCAGGCGGCCAAACGTACCTGGGACCTGATCCCGCTGTGCCATCCGCTGATGCTCAGCAAGGTTGAAGTCAACCTGCTGGCTGAACCGGAGCAAAACCGTGTCCGCATTGAAACACTATGTCGGCTGACGGGAAAAACTGGCGTTGAAATGGAAGCATTAACGGCGGCTTCCGTAGCGGCGTTGACCATTTACGACATGTGCAAAGCCGTACAAAAGGATATGGTGATTGGTCCGGTACGTCTGCTGGCAAAAAGCGGCGGCAAGTCGGGGGATTTTAAGGTGGATGCACATGATTAAGGTTCTTTTCTTTGCCCAGGTGCGAGAACTGGTCAACACCGATGCGCTAGAGGTGACGGCTGAATTTCCAACGGTAGAAGCACTGCGCCAGTATCTGGCGGGCAAAGGCGATCGTTGGGCGCTGGCGCTGGAAGATGGCAAGCTACTGGCGGCGGTAAACCAGACGCTGGTCAGCTTTGATCATCCTCTCAGGGCGGGTGATGAAGTGGCTTTCTTCCCGCCAGTGACCGGAGGCTAAAATGGCTGAAACGCGAATTGTTGTTGGGCATGCGCCATTTAGCGTTGGTGACGAGTACCCCTGGCTTGCCGGGCGCGATGAAGACGGCGCGGTGGTCACTTTTACCGGTAAAGTTCGTAATCACAATCTGGGTGACAGCGTGCAGGCGTTGACGCTGGAGCATTACCCAGGCATGACCGAAAAAGCGCTGGCTGAAATCGTCGATGAGGCACGTGAGCGCTGGCCGCTGGGCCGTGTGACGGTGATCCACCGTATTGGCGAACTGTGGCCGGGCGATGAAATTGTTTTTGTCGGTGTGACCAGTGCACATCGTAGTAGCGCGTTTGATGCCGGGCAGTTCATTATGGATTACCTGAAAACGCGTGCGCCGTTCTGGAAACGTGAAGCCACGCCAGAAGGTGAACGTTGGGTTGACGCCCGCGACAGCGATAAGCAAGCAGCAAAACGCTGGTAGAGTACAATTGGTTTAGGCACATACTGACTCAGGAGATTGTCATGGACCGATTCCCACGATCCGATTCTATTGTGCAGGCCCGTTCCGGCCTGCAAACCTACATGGCGCAGGTCTACGGCTGGATGACCTGTGGGTTGTTACTGACGGCGTTTATTGCATGGTATGCGGCGAATACGCCTGCGGTGATGATGTTTGTCTTTTCCAGCAAAATTACCTTCTTTGGGCTGATCATTGCACAACTGGCGCTGGTATTTGTCCTGTCGGGAATGGTGCAAAAGCTCAGTGCTGGAATGGCAACGACGCTGTTTATGCTCTATTCGGCATTAACCGGGCTGACGCTATCGAGTATTTTTATCGTTTATACCTACTCGTCTATCGCCAGCACCTTCGTGGTTACCGGCGGGATGTTCGGTATCATGAGCCTGTACGGATACACCACTAAACGCGATCTCAGCGGTTTTGGCAACATGCTGTTTATGGCGTTAATTGGTATCGTTCTGGCCTCGTTGGTTAACTTCTGGCTGAAGAGCGAAGCGCTGATGTGGGCGGTGACCTACATTGGGGTGATAGTGTTTGTTGGCCTGACCGCCTATGACACGCAGAAGCTGAAAAATATTGGCGAACAGATTGATCTGCGCGACAGTTCCAACCTGCGTAAATACGCGATCCTCGGGGCGTTAACGCTGTATCTGGACTTTATTAACCTGTTCCTGATGCTGCTGCGTATTTTCGGTAATCGCCGCTAATTCTTGTCGCCGGATGGGGTAGTGCCTGTCCGGCCCACGGTTCTGCAACGAAAGTAGGCCGGATAAGGTGTTAAGCCGCATCCGGCACTAACGTCACGATGATTTAGCCATCGTCTCCTCGTTTTTTACCCGCCGCGTTTTCGACCGACTTCGCCATCAGCTTTTTCCTCCTGCATCCTCGGTTTGAATGCGATCTTGTGTTTCGATCGCGGGTTGTGCTGGCGGCTCCACTTCCGTCAGGCGTGGAGTGTGTGCCGGTAGCCAACCGACCAGTGCCGGGAAGTGGCGTAAAAAGTGAAATGCCAATACGCTTTTGGTCAGGTTCCACCAGGTACGTCTGGGTAACATTGATTCATCAATTCGCTGACAGTCATCTGCAATAATTGGATTCAGGTTGTCGCGCAGGATCTGATTAAAAGCACGGTCGTGAATAATGAGATTGGCTTCCAGATTCAGCGACAGACTGAGCGGGTCAAGATTGCTGGAGCCGACAGTAGCCCAGTGATCGTCCATCAGCGCCACTTTGCCATGCAGCGGCTTGCGGTGATATTCGTAGACGTGGACGCCCCCTTTCACCAGATAGTGATACAGCAGCCGGGCGCCCACTTTCACAATGGGCATATCAGGCTCGCCCTGAACGATGAGTTTTACCCGTACGCCGCGTCGTGCTGCTTTACGTAGTGCATGCAACAGACGATAACCGGGGAAGAAATAGGCATTGGCAATAATCACTTCCCGTTTTGCCTGAGCAAGCATTTTCAAATAATGACGTTCAATATCATCACGATGTTCCTCGTTATCACGCCAGATGAACAGCGCCTGCGCTTCACCGGGGCGATGGTTTTCGACTGCCCGGTGATGGCGTGGCCACCAGCGGCGTACGGCGCTTTGTCCCGGCAGGTTCCCCAGCACGAATGTAAGAATATCAACCACAATCGGACCTTCAACACACACCGCGTAATCTTGCTTGGCTTCCGGCCCGTAGTCAGACATGTGTTCGGCGGAGTAATTAATGCCGCCGACGAAGGCGATGCGATCGTCAATGACCACAATTTTGCGATGCATCCGGCGAAACAGATTGGTACGCATCCCGAACAGACGTGGGCGCGGATCGTAATAACGGAAAACAATACCTGCCGCGGTTAACTCTTCGACAAAGCGATCGCTGAGGTCAGGTGAGCCGTAGCCGTCGAGCAACACCTCTGCGGCGATCCCGCGGTGCGCGGCAGCGAGCAGTGCGGCATGTAGCTGTTTCCCTACCTCATCTTCAAACCAGATAAAGGTCTCCAGAATGATTTTTTGCTCCGCGTGTTTAATCGCGTGAAATACGGCGGGATAGTACTGATCGCCGTTTTCCAGTAGCTGAATTTGATTGCCTTCACGCCAGCCTGTTTTCATACACGAATCTCCGCGCTCAGGGGGGCATGATCGGACAAATGTCGCCAGTGTTGCAGCGCCAGCGCGGCTGGTGTACTGGCGTTAGCATTTTTTACATAGATTCTGTCGAGGCGCAGTAGAGGACATCGCACCGGGAAAGTTCGTGCCGGGCGGCCGTGAGCGCGAGTAAAAATCTCGTCAAGACCGGCCTGGCTTTTCAACGGATAATTTGCCTGTTGTCGCCAGTCGTTAAAATCGCCAGCAACCACCACGGGGTCCGTGTCGGGCAGGGCATTGACCCAATTTGCCAGCATGCTGAGCTGTGCCTGGCGATGGGCTTCACGCAAACCGAGGTGGACGCACATCACATGAATCGGGCGGGACAGCATCGGCGGCATAATGCGGCAGTAAAGCACACCACGTTTTTCACTCGTGCCTACGGATACATCACGGTTTTCATAATGTTCAATGGGGTAACGCGATAGCACGGCATTGCCGTGATGTCCTTGTGGATACACGGCATTGCGCCCGTAGGCGAAATCGCGCCACATGGTGTCGGCCAGAAACTCGTAGTGGCTGGTATCCGGCCAGTTTTCTATCTGCAGTGAGTGTTCGTCGTGAGCGCCCAGCACCTCCTGCAGGCACACAATATCTGCGCCAATTGCCCTGACGGCATCCCGCAGCTCGGGCAAAATAAAGCGTCTGTTAAAGGCGGTGAAACCCTTGTGAGTATTAATGGTGAGCACATTGAATGAAAATCGATCTGCTGATTCGCTCATGATTCTCCCGTTGGCGTCACTTTCCTGACTCTCTCCGTCATCCTTCGGGATGCGGGGGTTTGACCGCATCGCGAATTCTGTGGCGAAATAAATAGTGTAGTCGCCGTCACAAAAAGATGCGGTGTTGCGGAATTTTCCGGAAAGTCCGGTACTCTGAATAATTAGTTAAAAATCCTTCAGGAGAAAAGCCATGAGGTGGCAACAACGTGTTCGTGTCGCAACGGGTCTAAGTTGCTGGCAGATTGTGTTGCATTTACTGGTAGTGGCGTTGCTGGTAATGGGCTGGATGAGCGGCAAGTTGGTGCACGTCGGCCTGGGATTATGCGTCGTGTATGGCGTAACGGTTATCTTAATGCTGGCATTGCAACGTCACCATGAACAGCGCTGGCGTGATGTGGCGGATGTGCTGGAAGAGCTGACGACCACGTGGTATTTCGGTGCGGCAATGATCGTACTGTGGCTGCTGTCGCGTGTGCTGCAAAACAACGTGTTACTGGCGCTGGCGGGGCTGGCTGTCCTTGCCGGACCCGCAGTGGTCTCGTTGTTGACGAAAGAGAAAAAGTTACATCACTTTGCGTCTAAACATCGCATACGCCGCTGAGCCTGTTGTGGCCGCTATTACCAATAGCGGCCACAAACTTCCCCAGACAATCTTCAGACTCGCATCCTTCAGGTAAATCTGTTTTGTGATGTCCGTAAAGTGACGGATCGGGTTTATCCACGTCAGGTTTTGTAACCATACCGGCATATTTTCGACCGGAGAGACATATCCGGACAGCAAAATCGCCGGCATCATAAAGACAAAGACGCCGATAAAAGCCTGCTGCTGCGTCGCGCACAGTGACGAAATCAGCAAGCCAAATCCCACCAACGACAACCCGTAAATCACCATTGTGAAGTAGAACAAACCCAGTGAACCTGCAAACGGGATGTGATAGGCCCAGATGCCGATTGCCAGTACGATAGTGGCCTGAAAGGTGGCAACAATGAGTGCTGGCACGGCTTTACCGATGAAAATCTGCCAGGTCGTCAGTGGGGAAACCAGCAGTTGATCAAGTGTGCCCTGTTCGCGTTCGCGGGCGACCGACAGTGAGGTGACGATCATCACGCCGATGGTGGTGATCATAGCGATCAGCGACGGAACGACGAACCATTTGTAATCCAGATTCGGGTTATACCAGTTACGCACGACCAGCTCGCTGTTGTTCGGTTTCGGTTTGCCTTCCATCAGCTCCTGCTGATACTCCTTAACGATCTGCTGCAGATAATTCGCTGCAATCTGCGCGCTGTTGGAGTTGCGCCCATCGAGAATTAGCTGCATGGGTGCTTGTTGGAAAGTATCCAGATTACGCGAGAAGTCTGCCGGGAAGCGCACCAGCAGTAGTGCTTTTTGCGTGTCGATGGTGGGTTGGATTTCCTGTGGGCTTTTCAGCAGCAGAATATGGGTAAAGGCGCTGGCGCGGGCAAAACGCTGGGTTAATTCAACCGAGTGTTTACCGTTATCTTCGTTATAGATAGCGATAGTGGCGTTAGTGACTTCCAGCGTTGCGGCGAACGGGAACAGAATGACCTGAATCAGTACCGGTAAAATCAGAATGGCCCGCGTTTGCGGCTCACGCAGCAGCGATTGCAGCTCTTTGCGAATTAATGTCCATAAGCGATGAAACATGCCAGTCCCCTTAATCCAACCGACGTTTGGTTTTAAGCCACGTCAGACCAATAAACATTACCGCCGAAGCGATTAAAAACAGCACGTTGATAATCAGCACCACCGGAATATTTCCCGCCAGAAACAGGCTTTGCAACGTACTGACGAAATAGCGTGCGGGAATAATGTAAGTCACCGCGCGGATAATCGCCGGCATGCTGTCTATCTGAAAGATAAATCCCGACAACATAATTGAAGGCAGGAAGGCGGCGTTCAGCGCCACCTGTGCGGCGTTAAACTGATTGCGGGTAATGGTGGAGATCAGCAATCCCATGCCAAGCGTACTGAGCAGAAACAGGCTGGTGATAAAAAACAGGATCAGTAACGAACCGCGATACGGCACGCCCAGAATAAATACCGACACCAACATACACAGCAGCATCGCCAGCATGCCAAGAAAGTAATAGGGGATAAGCTTACACAGCAGCAACTCCACGCGAGTCACTTCGGTTGACAGCAACGCTTCCATGGTTCCGCGCTCCCACTCACGCGCCACCACCAGCGAGGTGAGGATCGCGCCAATGACCGTCATAATGATAGTGACCGCCCCAGGGATAATAAAATGCTGGCTGATGGCCGCCGGGTTGAACCAGTATCGAGTCTGCACATCGATCAGTGGCTCGAACGATTCACCCTGGTCTTCCGCCCGTTGCTTTTGCCAAATCTGCCAGATACCTTCGACATAACCCTGCACAAAGTTAGCCGTGTTTGGCTCACTGCCGTCGGTGATGACCTGAATGGGTGCTACGTCGTTGGGCCGCGCCATCTGCTGGGCAAAATCTACCGGGATCACCACCAGGCCGCGAATGCGTCCGGCCTGCATTTTCTCAATCAATTCCTGACGGTTATCGCTGATGGTGGCATCAATATAGGGCGAGCCGGTCATGGTATGGGTAAAGTCCAGTGCCTCTTTGCTTTGCTGTTCAAGCAAAATCCCCACCCGCAGCTTGCTGGAGTCGAGATTAATGCCGTAGCCGAAGATAAACAGCAGCAGTAACGGGATCACGACGGCAATCAGCCAGCTACTGGGATCGCGGACGATCTGGCGTGTTTCTTTCACGCACAACGCCCGTACGCGCCGCCAGGAGAGAGAGTGGCTACTCATGCGTATGCTCCTTATCCCAGTCATTGATAAGCGTAATAAACGCCTGCTCCATCGTCGGGTCCGGCGTGTCGCTATCGGCTGCTTGTGCCTTCAGGTCATCAGGCGTGCCGCTGGCAATCAGCTTGCCGCGATACACCAGCCCGATACGGTCACAGTATTCCGCCTCGTCCATAAAGTGGGTGGTGACCATCACCGTCACGCCTTTCTCCACCATGCTGTTGATATGCAGCCAGAACTCCCGACGGGTGAGGGGATCGACCCCGGAAGTGGGTTCATCAAGGAACAGGATATCGGGTTCATGCATCAGCGAACAGGCCAGTGCCAGGCGCTGCTTAAAGCCCAGCGGCAGATCGTCGGTGGCGTGAGACGCGATGCTTTTCAGGCCGAATGCCTCGCTCATACGATCAATTTTGTCTTTCTGCGCACGGCCGCGCAGACCGTAGACGCCGGAGAAAAAGCGCAGGTTCTGCTCAACCGTCAGGTTGCCGTACAGGGAGAATTTTTGCGCCATATAACCCAGATGCTGGCGCGCTTTGCCGGAGCTGACCTTCAGATCCATGTCCAGCACCAGCGCTTTGCCGGAGGTGGGGACCAGCAGGCCGCACATCATTTTAAAGGTGGTGGATTTACCGGCACCGTTTGGCCCAAGCAGGCCAAAAATCTCACCACGTTGTACTGCAAAATCCACATGATCGGTGGCCGCAAAATCACCAAATTTCTTGGTCAGTGCTTTGGCTTCGATCACCGTTTCACCTGGCGTTCCTTCAACCGTATGCAGGATCGCGCCCAGCGGTGATTCCGACGTACCGGCACCACCCAGTAAATCAATGAAGGCATCCTCGAAGCGGGGAGCCGTTTCGCTGATGTTAATCTCCGGCATCCCGTCTGCCTGACGAATATTGTCTGCAGTGGCTGCTTTTTTCAGGATCAAACGTACCGATTTCCCCTGAATCATCCCGTCGCTGACCTGCGGTAGTTTTAATGCCCGCTGCAGCAACCGACGGTTATTTTCTTGCTGACTGCTCATGAGGAAACTGCGGCCCGCCATGGTTTGCGTCAGTCGCGTCGGTTCGCCCTGATACAACAGTTCGCCTTCGTTCATCAACAGCACATCGCGGCACTGCTCTGCCTCATCCAGATACGAGGTACTCCAGAGGATCAACATGCCATCCCCCGCCAGTTCGTGCACCATTTGCCACAGTTCACGACGGGAGATGGGGTCGACGCCGACCCCCGGCTCATCAAGCAACAGTACTTTGGGCTCGCCGACCAGCGTACAGGCCAGCCCCAGTTTCTGTTTCATCCCACCGGAAAGTTTGCCAGCCAGACGCCCGGTAAATGGCCCCAGTGAGGTAAATTCCAGCAGGCGGGCAAAGGTTTTTTCCCGCGCTTCGCCGGTGACACTGCGCAAATCGGCATAGAGATTGAGGTTCTCCATGACGGTTAAATCTTCATACAGGCCAAATTTCTGCGGCATATAGCCCAGTACCGCATGCAGCGCACTGTCGTTGACTATCGGGTCAAAGCCAATCACCGTCGCACTGCCATCGTCCGGTTTTAACAGACCCGCCAGCATCCGCATTAGCGTGGTTTTCCCGGCACCATCAGGCCCGACAAGCCCGGTGACGTAGCCTGCATGAATGGTGCAGTCAAGTGGGGCGACTGCCGGTTTTTCCATCCCGGCAAAGCGTTTCGTCAGACCATTCAGCGTAATGACGGCGTCATTCATGCCGTGCCTCGGTACCGAATTTTACCGTCACCGGCATTCCCTGGCGTAGCGCATCGTCTGCGTCGGTCACGACAATACGCAGACGGTAAACCAGGTCAGTACGCAGGTCCGGGGTTTCCACCGTTTTCGGAGTAAATTCTGCAGTAGGTGACACGAAGCCAATTTTACCGTGATACGGCTTGTCCGGCCGACCGTCGGTGTAGAGCAAAATTTCACGTCCCGGCTGCGCCTGGTTCAGATTACGTTCGTCAACATAGGCGCGGACCCAGACCGGGCGGGTGAGCGACAGCGTCAGTACCGTACCGCCTGCGCTTAGCATACTGCCGGGTTCGACCGCACGGGTAAGCAGCGTACCGTCAGACGGTGAGGTCAGCGTGGTGTCATGCAAATTAAGCTCAGCCTGTGCCAGCTCAGCCTGAGCCTGTTCGAGCGTGGCTTTTGCCTGCGCAATATCCTGCACACGGTTACCGCTGCGATATTGCGTGAGTTTATCTTGCGCGGATTTTAACGATGCCAGCGCCTGGTCACGCGATGAACGGGCATTTTCCAGATCGTTGGCGGAGATAGTGCGACTTTTCCACAATCCTACCTGTCGATTATAAAAATTCTGCGCGTAATCGTAAGCCGCCTGGGCCTGTTTTACCGCCGCGGCAGTTTGTGCGATTTCTTCTTCCCGATAACCTGCCAGCATTAGATCGTACTGCGCCTGGGCGGCGGCAACATTGGCTTTCGCCTGCATTAGCGCGTTCTCATACGGGGCGTGATCCAGTTCGCCCAGTACCTGACCTGCAGTAATGGCATCGCCTTCGTCAACGGCCAGCGAGGCCAGTCGGCCACCGACGCGAAAACTCAGGTTGACGCTACGGATGTCGACGTTGCCGTACAGCGTCAGGCCGTTATCTTGCCGACTTTGATACCACCACGTTCCACCGGCAATCACGGCAACGAGGGCCGCGATAACCAGCCCAAGAACGACAGGTTTTTTCATGACTCCAGACTCCTTTGCGTTAAACCTTGCAGAATAAGATCGATATGACAGGTGACCGTTTGGTAAATCAGCGCGGTTTTATCCTCATCAAATTGTGACCAACCCGTACGTAACAGGATCGTTTCTTTACCCAGGCGAAAGGCCAGCACCTCGCCAAGTATGGCGTGGGTGTGCAGGATCATTTGGGTATCATGGGCATCGCAGCCAGTATAGGCAGCGATCAGTCGTGTCAGGTGGGTATGCAGTGGATTGATAACCTGGTCATGCACCAGCTGATACGCGGCGGTAGGGGAAAGCTGCTCGCGTGAAATAAACTTGCTCAGGTTAACCGTGTCGTCCTGGGTTAACAGCATGATCATATTTTTGCAGGCCCGCAGGATAAGTTCGCGCATCGCGGCCCGGTCTGGCTTTGGCTGAGCAAACAGTCGCTCTGCTTCCTCCGCGTGAGGGCGAAACTGCGAGCCGATAAAATCAGCAATCCACTGGGCACAGGCGAGATATAAATCCTCTTTTGAGCCAAAATAGTAGGTGATGGCCGCAATGTTTTGTCCGGCTTGAGCCGCAATATCACGCGTAGTGGCGTGCAGGCCGTACTCGCCAAATTGCGCCAGTGCGGCGGCAATGAGCTGATTTTTCGCCTGTTCACCTTTGGTTGTCATGGTGGGTGTATTCATTGCGCGACTCTGAAATTAATCAATCGATTGATTAAGATTATGACTCAAATGTCCCCTTGTCCAGTCTGTCGACGTATTTTCCGTGGGCGGGAAATTTATGCGGCATATCACAAAAACTGCTACACTCCGCCCCTTCATGACATTGTGGTTTTTGTCATCTCTATTGTGTGTATCTCCCTGAAAACGACACCGGTAACGGTCGGGGCGGTTCGGAGTAGTTATGTCTTTTGATTCCCTTGGTTTAAATCCTGATATTTTGCGTGCCGTTGCCGAGCAGGGTTACCGTGAACCTACCCCTATTCAGCAGCAGGCGATCCCTGCTGTGCTGGAAGGCCGCGATCTGATGGCAAGTGCCCAGACCGGTACGGGTAAAACGGCAGGTTTTACCTTGCCGCTGTTACAACATCTCATTACCCACCAGCCGCATGGCAAAAGCCGTCGTCCGGTACGTGCGCTGATCCTGACGCCAACCCGCGAACTGGCGGCTCAGATTGGCGAAAACGTGCGTGATTACAGTAAGTATCTGAATATTCGCTCGCTGGTCGTTTTTGGCGGCGTGAGCATTAACCCGCAAATGATGAAACTGCGCGGTGGTGTGGATGTACTGATTGCAACGCCGGGGCGTTTGCTCGATCTGGAACACCAAAATGCGGTGAAGCTGGATCAGGTTGAGATCCTGGTGCTGGATGAAGCCGACCGAATGCTGGATATGGGTTTTATCCATGATATTCGTCGCGTACTGGCTAAACTGCCGGCAAAACGTCAGAACCTGCTGTTCTCGGCCACGTTCTCTGACGACATTAAGCAGCTTGCCGAAAAGCTGCTGCACAATCCGCTGGAAATTGAAGTAGCGCGTCGTAATACCGCGTCAGAGCAGGTGACTCAGCATGTGCATTTCGTTGATAAAAAACGTAAACGTGAACTGCTGTCGCAGATGATTGGTCAGGGTAACTGGCAGCAGGTACTGGTTTTTACCCGTACTAAACACGGCGCGAACCATCTGGCAGAACAGTTGAACAAAGACGGTATTCGCAGTGCGGCGATCCACGGCAATAAATCTCAGGGTGCGCGTACACGTGCGCTGGCTGATTTTAAATCCGGGGATATTCGCGTGCTGGTGGCGACCGATATTGCAGCACGCGGGCTGGATATCGAAGAGTTGCCGCATGTTGTGAACTACGAGTTGCCAAACGTACCGGAAGATTACGTGCACCGTATTGGCCGTACCGGCCGTGCGGCGGCAACCGGTGAAGCGTTGTCGCTGGTGTGCGTTGATGAACACAAGTTGCTGCGTGATATCGAGAAGCTGCTGAAAAAAGAGATCCCGCGTATCGCGATCCCTGGCTATGAGCCAGACCCGTCAATCAAAGCTGAGCCGATCCAGAACGGACGTCAGCAGCGTGGTGGCGGTGGTCGTGGTCAGGGTGGTGCTGGTCGTGGGCAGCAGCCGCGTCGTCAGGATGGCGGTGCGCCAAAAGCGAAACCGCGTAGCAGCGAAGGCAAACCGGCGGGCGATAAGCCTCGTCCGCCGCGTCGTCCGCGCAAACCCTCGTCTGCGCAGTAAGTTACGTTACCGGATGGCTGCGTAAACGTGTTATCCGGCCTGCCTGTCGCGTAGGTCGGATACGCAATGCATCATTCCCCAGAACTTTGCGATTTCAGTACGATTGAGCAGGTATAGCGTCCTGCCGGATGAATAGAAATCGTCGTTTCAAATACCTTTCCTTCCCTGTCCAGATAGCGACGCACAATTCTCATCGCTGGAGAATCAGGTGCTACGTTAAGGATTTTTGCCATCTTCCTGGGCACGCCGACGGCCGTAATCGTTTGATGAACTTCATGGCTTTTAATGCCGTAATGCGTTTCGATCAGATCGCTAATTAACGAGTGCGGATCGTCGCGGATGTACGTGCGCAGCTTGGCGTAATCCGTACTGGCGTAGCTGTCGGTCCAGCAGATTGGTGCATCCGGGTTCTGCGCATCTTCGCGAGTACTGGCAATGTGCAGCCAGCGGGAGCCTGGCGGGCAACCAATCATCTGGGAAAGTTCAATATCCGCCACAATCTCGTCGATTTTCTTAATCACGCGCAGGTTATTTTTTGCCAGCAGTAAGAGATCTTCCAGATGCGATAGCGGGTGATTAACACCGTTTGCCTGTGGTTCGCAAACGCGTGTTCCTGCACCTTTACGCCGTGAAATCAGCCCCTGTTCTGTTAATTCCCTCAACGCCTCTCTTATGGTGTGGCGGCTGACCTGCCACGTTTCACACAGCTCCATTTCTGTGGGAAACAGCGAGCCGGGAGCAAAGGTACCCACCGAAATTTGCTGTGCCAGTTCACGTGCTATTCGCTTGTACAGAGATTCTTTCATCGCGGTTTCATCAAAAAATTAATGATCTTCATCACAAAAATATGTACGGACTATTCCATACATTTCTCATGAATACTATAAATGTCCGCACATTTAAATGTACGGACATTTGGTTATGTCTGGACATTGAAGCGGTCTTTGTTTATCCAACAAATGATCCGAAACACGCATCTTATCATTATCAGATTTTCCAGGGGGATTTATGGCTTCGAATGTACTTGATTCTGTTCTGTTCAGGGATTCTTTCGGCACACCGGCGATGCGCGCGGTGTTTGACGATCGCGAGCTGGTACGCAAATACGTGGAAGTGGAGGTGGCCTTAGCCAAAGCCCAGGCACGCTGCGGTGTGATACCCGAGGCTGCGGCACAGGAAATTGCCGAGAAATGTAATGCCGATACGCTTGATTTCGATTTGCTGCGCCATGAAACCGAGATTGTGGGTTATCCAATCCTGCCGCTGGTACACCAGATTTCGAAACAAGCCGGGGAATCTGGTGGCTATGTGCACTGGGGCGCAACCACGCAGGACATCATGGACACCGCGGTAGTTCTGCAAATTCGTGATGCGTTTGCGTTAATTGAAACCGATATGGACAAACTTCGTGCGACGCTCGCTGACCTCGCGCGCCGTTACCGCGATACGCCAATGGCGGGCAGAACCCATTTGCAGCAAGCGTTGCCAGTAACCTTTGGTTATAAAGCCGCTATTTGGCTGGATATGTTCGAACGCCACGCTGAACGTCTTGCCCAGGCGCGTCCACGTGTACTGGTTGGCGAATTTGCTGGTGCAGCCGGTACGCTGGCATCGCTGGGGGATAAGGGTCTGGCGGTACAAAAAGCCATGATGGAAGAGTTAGGGCTCAATGTACCGACCTCCACCTGGCACGTTGCACGTGATGGTTTTGCAGAAGCCGTAAACCTGCTGGCGGTGATGACCGGTTCGCTGGGCAAAATTGCTTATGACGTGATGCTGATGGCATCAAATGAGTTTGGTGAGCTGTATGAACCGTTTGTTAAAGGACGCGGCGCCAGCAGTACTATGCCACAGAAACGTAACCCTATTTCCAGCGAGTTGATGCTGGCCTGTGCGAAAGGTGTGCGTCAGCAAGCAGGGCTCATGCTGGATGCGATGGTGCAGGATCTGGAGCGGGCGACCGGACCGTGGCATGCAGAATGGATTGCTATCCCGGAAAGTTTCGTCCTCAGCGCCGGGGCATTGCATCAGGCCAACTTTATGTTAGCGGGGCTGGTGGTTGATGAAGCTGCGATGAAACGTAACCTCGGCATGACTAACGGACTGATTGTGGCTGAAGCGGTCATGATGGGACTGGCACCGTATATTGGTCGTCAGGATGCGCATGATGTCGTGTATGACGCCTGCCGTATCGTCAATGAACAAGGGGGACGACTGGCGGATGTACTGAATGCGATGCCGTCAGTTTCAGAACGTCTGGATCCGCAGTTGATTGAAGAGTTGACCGACCCGGCAAATTACCTGGGAATGGCGCCTGCGATGGTCGATCAGGTGCTGGCCAAATATCTGTCGCAGAAATGACGGTTCTCGGGTTAACGGAATAAGGATATTTTTATGTCAACGAATTCTGTCACGGGAAAATCCATTCTGTCGTTCCTGATACCGCTGGTGATTGGGGGGATCATTTGGTTTTATCCCGTACCTGATGGCCTGACGCCTCAGGCCTGGCATATGTTTGCTATTTTTGCCGCCACTATTGCCGCCATTTTGACCCAACCGCTCCCTTCGGGGGCGGTCATGTTGATTGCGCTTTGCGTGGTGATTTTTACCAAAACGTTGCCAGAGGCGAAAGCGCTTTCCGGGTTCGCGTCCGGCACGGTATGGCTTATCTTCTGCGCCTATGTCCTTTCTCTGGGGTTTGTTACCTCAGGGCTTGGGAAACGTATTGCGTACAAAATGCTGTCGCTTTTTGGCGGCAGCAGCCTGGGTATCGCCTACTCGTTGGGGGTGTCCGATCTTATTATGGCCCCGGCAATGCCGTCGGTTACTGCCCGCTCCGGGGGGATTATTTTCCCCATCACCCGCTCAATCAATGACGTGCTGGGCTCGGCTCCTGGGGTAACCGGCAAACGTATCGGTGATTTCTTAACCATGGTGTGCTTTCAGTTTACGCCGATTACCGGGGCGATATTCCTCACCGGGATGGCGGCGAATCCGCTGGTGGCCAGTCTGGCAAAATCCTCGTTAGGCGTTGAGATAACCTGGGGCGGATGGTTTGTTTCCGCAGTGGTTCCGGCGATGGTCTGTTTCTGCCTGATGCCGCTTCTGGTCTATAAATTGCTGGACCCTGAGCTTAAGCGTACGCCAGAGGCAAAAGCGATGGGCAAGCAGGCGCTGGGTGAACTCGGTGCGATGAGCAGTAACGAGAAAAAGGTCGCATTTGGCTTTGTGCTGGCGTTGGTCGGCTGGGGCACCAGCTTGATCACGGGATTATCGGCGACCTCTGTCGGGCTGGGGCTGGCCGCGTATCTGTTTGCCTCTGGCGCGGTCAGTTGGAAAAGCCTGCTCAATGACCACGCGGCCTGGGATACGGTGATTTGGTTTAGCGTCATTATTAGCCTCGCGACCGGACTTGCCGATCTGGGCTTTATTAAATGGATGACGATAAAACTGGGCAGCGGCATTCAGGGATTTGGCGCGATAGAATCCTTTATTATGCTGGGGATTCTTTATATTTACGTTCATTATCTCTTCGCCACGGCGACCGGGCATGTTGCTGCACTGTATGCCCCTTTTGCGGCAACGGCGATCGCAGCAGGCGCGCCACCGATGATGGTCGCTATCTGTTTTGGTATCTTCAGTAACCTGATGTGGGGCAATACCGAGTACGGTGGTGGGCCAGGTCCTATCTATTTTGCCCAGGGGTATTTTGAACGTCCGCGCTTTTACAAAATCAACCTCTGCGTGGTGACGGCGAATGTGATTATCATTTTTGCCGTGGGCATGCTGTGGTGGAAGTTGTTGGGATACTATTAACCAACACCCTTATTCGGCCTGCAATGTTCCTCACCGTAGGCTGAATAAGGTGCTAACCCGGATTGTCGGCCGGATAAGGCGTGTACGCCACTATCCGGCAATTTAAGCCAGTGCTGCGAGCCGCTTTCCATAATGGGGGAAAAAGGTACATTGAGCGTCTGAAATGTGCCACAATAGTGGCTGTTTATACAGTATTTCAGGTTTTCTCATGGCATTAACCGCGGCGCTAAAAGCGCAAATAGCCGCCTGGTATAAGGCGCTTCAGGAACAGATCCCCGACTTTATTCCCCGTGCACCGCAGCGACAGATGATTGCCGATGTCGCGAAAACGCTGGCAGGGGAAGAGGGACGGCATCTGGCGATTGAAGCACCGACCGGTGTAGGGAAAACGTTATCTTACCTGATCCCCGGTATCGCCATTGCGCGTGAAGAACAGAAAACGTTGGTGGTCAGTACCGCTAACGTCGCGTTGCAGGATCAGATCTACAGCAAAGACCTGCCGTTGTTGCGTAAAATCATCCCCGATCTGCGTTTTACCGCTGCTTTTGGTCGTGGGCGTTATGTCTGCCCGCGCAATTTAGCCGCGCTGGCGAGTACCGAACCCAATCAACAGGATCTGTTGGCCTTTCTCGACGATGACCTGACGCCAAATAATCAGGAAGAACAAAAGCGCTGCGCCAGGCTGAAAAGCGATCTCGACAGCTATAAATGGGACGGGTTGCGCGATCACACTGATATCGCTATTGATGACGGACTCTGGCAGCGTCTGAGTACCGATAAAGCGAGCTGTCTGAACCGCAACTGCCACTACTACCGTGAATGTCCTTTCTTTGTCGCCCGCCGCGAGATTCAGGAAGCCGAAGTGGTGGTGGTGAACCACGCGTTGGTGATGGCGGCAATGGAAAGCGAAGCCGTTCTGCCAGAGCCGAAAAACCTGCTGTTAGTCCTTGATGAAGGCCATCATTTGCCGGATGTCGCCCGCGATGCGCTGGAGATGAGTGCAGAAATCAGCGCCCCCTGGTATCGACTTCAGCTGGATCTGTTCTGCAAATTAGTGGCGACCTGCATGGAGCAGTTCCGCCCGAAAACCACGCCGCCGCTGGCGAACGCCGAGCGGTTGAATGGTCACTGTGAAGAGCTATATGAACTGATTGCCTCACTTAATAATATCCTCAATCTCTATATGCCCGCTACGCAGGAGGCGGAACACCGCTTTGCAATGGGAGAACTGCCTGGTGAAGTGATGGAGATCTGCCAGCGACTGGCGAAACTCACGGAAATGCTGCGCGGCCTGGCAGAACTGTTCCTGAACGATCTCAGTGAAAAAACCGGTACCCACGATATTGTGCGGCTGCATCGGGTTATTTTGCAGATGAACCGGGCATTGGGCATGTTCGAGGCGCAAAGCAAATTGTGGCGTCTGGCGTCGCTGGCGCAGTCGTCAGGCGCGCCAGTGAGTAAATGGGCAACGCGCGAGGTGCGCGATGGGCAGCTCCATGTCTGGTTCCATTGTGTCGGGATCCGTGTGAGCGATCAGCTCGAAAGACTGCTGTGGCGCAGCGTACCGCATATTATTGTGACCTCAGCCACGCTCCGTTCACTTAACAGTTTCTCGCGCCTGCAGGAGATGAGCGGTCTGAAAGAAAAAGCCGGAGACCGCTTTGTTGCACTGGATTCACCGTTTAACCATGTAGAGCAAGGCAAAATCGTGATTCCGCAGATGCGCTACGAACCGTTGATAGATAACGAAGAGCAGCATATAGCCGAAATGGCGGCCTATTTCCGCGAGCAACTGGAAAGTAAAAAACATCAGGGCATGTTGGTGCTTTTTGCCAGCGGGCGGGCGATGCAGCGTTTTCTTGAGCACGTTACCGATCTGCGCTTGCTGCTGCTGGTACAGGGTGACCAGCCGCGCTATCGTCTGGTGGAGTTACACCGAAAGCGAGTGGAAAACGGCGAACGCAGTGTACTGGTCGGACTGCAATCTTTTGCCGAAGGTCTGGATTTGAAAGGCGAATTGCTGACTCAGGTACATATTCACAAAATCGCGTTTCCGCCCATCGACAGTCCGGTCGTGGTCACTGAGGGCGAGTGGCTGAAAAGCCTGAACCGCTACCCTTTTGAGGTGCAAAGCTTACCGGCAGCGTCGTTCAATTTGATCCAGCAAGTTGGGCGGCTCATTCGTAGCCATGGCTGCTGGGGTGAAGTCGTGATCTACGATAAGCGGTTGTTGACCAAAAACTATGGCAAGCGTTTACTGAATGCGTTACCCATTTTTCCGATAGAGCAACCTGCTGTGCCAGACGTTATAGTAAAACCAAAAGAAAAAGCGAAACCCACGCGCCGCCGTAGGCGTTAACGATGCGAGCAACAGGAAAGGAGTTATCGATGGATTACCGCAAAATCATCAAAGAGATTGGGCGAGGTAAAAATCACGCGCGTGACCTGGACCAGGATACTGCTCGCGGACTGTATACCCATATGCTGAATGGCGACGTCCCCGACCTTGAGATGGGCGGCGTGCTGATTGCGCTGCGCATTAAAGGCGAGGGAGAAGCGGAGATGCTGGGCTTTTATGAGGCGATGCAAAACCATACCATTCGCCTGACACCGCCTGTTGCCAAACCCATGCCCATTGTTATCCCCAGTTACAATGGCGCACGAAAGCAGGCCAATCTGACGCCGCTGCTGGCTATCTTATTGCATAAACTGGGATTTCCGGTGCTGGTACACGGCGTCAGCGAAGACCCAACCCGCGTGCTGACAGAAACCATTTTTGACCTGATGGGGATCATGCCCACGCTGCATGCCGGCCAGGCACAGGCAAAACTGGATGGTCATGAACCGGTGTTTATTCCGGTGCGCGCGCTGTGTCCGCCGCTGGAGAAGCAACTGGCGATGCGCTGGAGAATGGGGGTTCGCAACAGTGCACATACGCTGGCGAAGCTGGCCACGCCGTTTGCAGAAGATGCCGCACTGCGTCTTGCCAGTGTTTCTCATCCTGAATATGTCTCGCGAGTGGCAAAATTTTTCGGTGACATCGGCGGCCGTGGTCTGCTGATGCACGGAACGGAAGGTGAAGTCTATGCCAACCCGCAACGCTGCCCGCAGATTAGCCTGATAGACCCGACGGGGATGCGTGTGCTACAGGATCGCCAGAGTGAGATGCCTGACGAGCCAGTTCCACTGCCGGTAGCAAAAGATCCGGAGACGACAGCCCGCTGGATAGAACGCTGTCTGGCAGGAAGCGAGCCGATACCGGCCTCATTGAAAATTCAGATGGCTTGCTGTCTGGTGGCCACCGGGGAATCCGCCACGCTGGCAGAAGGGCTTGCTCGCGTCGAGCAAAACTTCTGACCCTTTCTTCATCCCGACGGGCCCGTCATCTGGCCCGTCAGTCATTCCTGTCCTGCACCCCCTGCAACGTGAAATTTCTGCACGTTTATTGACCTCCTGGCTACCGTGGCGCAGCATAGTTTGTTGAAAAATAAGAAACACAACAAACACGCAACACAACAGGAGAATACAATGAACAGTGGACATCGCTTTCACGCGCCAACGCTGCATGCGTTTATTCAGGCCGTTTTCCGCCATATGGGGAGTGACGAGCAGGAAGCGCAGTTGGTGGCCGATCATCTGATTGCCTCAAACCTCGCCGGCCATGATTCACACGGTATCGGGATGATCCCAAGCTATATTCGCTCATTCACGCAGGGGCATTTGCAGATCAATCGTCATGCGAAAGTGGTGAAAGAGGCAGGTGCAGTGGTTACGCTGGATGGGGATTGCGCATTTGGTCAGGTAGCCGCGCATGAAGCTATCGCGCTGGGGATTGAGAAAGCACAGCAGTACGGAATTGCTGCGGTAGCACTGCATAATTCTCACCACATTGGGCGCATTGGCTACTGGGCGGAGCAGTGTGCGGCGGCGGGTTTTGTCTCTATACACTTTGTGAATGTGGTGGGGATTCCGATGGTTGCCCCCTTCCATGGTCGTGATAGCCGTTTTGGCACCAACCCTTTTTGCGTTGTGTTTCCACGTAAAAATGATTTCCCGTTGCTATTGGACTACGCGACCAGCGCTATTGCTTTCGGTAAAACGCGCGTGGCGTGGCACAAAGGTGAGCCGGTTGCGCCGGGCTGTCTGATTGATGCTCAGGGGGCTCCTACCACCGACCCTGCTGTTATGCAGGAATCACCATTGGGCTCGCTGCTCACCTTCGCTCAGCATAAAGGCTACGCGCTCGCGGCAATGTGTGAAATCATGGGCGGTGCGCTCTCTGGCGGTAAAACTACCCACGAAGCCAGTTTGCAGAACAGCGCGGACGCCATTATTAACTGCATGACCACGATCATCATTAACCCAACACTCTTCGGTGCCCCGGACTGTGACAATCAGGTTTCGGCATTTGCTGAATGGGTCAAAGCGTCGCCGCATGCTGAGGACGCACCCATCCTGTTACCGGGTGAGTGGGAAGTGAATACCCGTGAAGAACGGCTGGCGCAGGGGATCCCGCTTGATGCCGGAAGCTGGCAAGCGATATGTGAGGCGGCACGGCAAATCGGTATGCCGGATGCGGTATTGCAGGCGTTTCGCCAACGGCTTGAACGTTAGATAAAAAAAGCCCGTCCAGTGGCGGACGGGCAAACAAAGGGTAACAAACAGGGTCAATGAGGGTTGGAGCATTGGGTCGTACAGGAATTCTGTTGGTTATTTGTAGATAACCGCGGTACCGCTCATTTTGTCGTTGCCGACAGCGGAGGTGATGCTGTAACCACTTGCACCAGCAGCAGCCGCTTTTTCAGCCAGTTTTGCTTCCAGGCCGTCCAGCGTGGTGGCACCATCAGCAGATACCACACCCATTTTATTCATGCTTTGCGCCTGAGTGGAGGTGACCGGTTCAGCAGCGAAAACACCAAATGACAGGGTAGACAGGGCGATAGCAGCAACAGCAAATTTAATGTTTTTCATGATTTTTCTCTCGCAGGTTTATTCGGTTAGTCGATGTTCTGTTCAGCAGACGTTGTTCCGTCGATGTGAGAAGTATCACGTTTTTTTCGGTGAGAGAAAATCGAATAGAATTGACGACATCAATCAAAAATATTGAATGACAAATAACTTATTGAATATTAATAAATTCAGAAGATGGATTTACAGTTCTTGTCATTGCGCTTTACAGAGAAAGTGACAACGGCACATTTTGCTACACCGCGAGTGAAAAAGCGTGCTCGTAAAGGAAATCGTATGCGCTGAAACTTTTGGTAAAGATGAGTCAACGTAGCTGGCTGTCTTTCGAACCTCTGCGATTATATCCTGAAAATGCAGCGTTATGTGAATCTTTATCCTGCTGGCAGGCGATGCACAAACGCACGCCAGGTACCGCCTCACGGCGTGCCTGTGGGATAGGATCGCCGCATTCTTCACATTCATGCAGACTTTCTCCCGTGGGTAACTCGCCACGGGCACGGGCAACAGCATCTTCAATTGTATTGTTGATCTGTTCGTTCACGGCGTCGTCATTTGCCCAGCCGGATGCCATGTGTGCCTCCTGTCATTCGTTTTATAAAATTCGTTTATAGAATAATTATAGCGAATGAAATGGGGGAAAAACGAGCGCCTACAGGCGTATCAGATTTCGGACCACTCGCGCAGCAGGTTATGGTAAAGATTAAGCAACGACAGGATCTCTGCACTTTCTCCGTGGCGCGCTTTCAGTGATTGAATGTTCTTATCCAGTTCAAACAGCATGGCGCGTTTTTTGTCATCACGGATCATCGACTGGACCCACATAAACGATGCCACACGGGTTCCACGGGTAACTGGTGTGACGCAATGCAGGCTGCTGGAGGGGTAAAGTACCAGATCGCCAGCCGGGAGTTTGACCGCATGCTGGCCGTAGGTGTCATTGACCAGCAGTTCCCCGCCCTCATAGCTGTCGGGATCGCTTAAGAATAACGTGGCGGAAAGGTCGGTACGCATCCAGCCACTTTCCGGATGGCTACGCACCGCGCCATCAACGTGAAAGCCGTAGGTCTCAGCATTCTGATAACGATTGAACAATGGCGTGGAAAGCGTTTTGGGTAACGCAGCGGCAAAGAACAACGCATTGTTGTTCACGGCGGTCAGCACCTCTTTCTGTAACATGGCATAGCGTTCGCTACGGGTATCAACCTGCTGGTTATTTTTAACCTGTGCACCCTGAGCGCCGGTGGTGGCGCGGCCATCTACCCATTCTGCTGTGTCCAGTTGTTCACGAAACCAGGCAACGTCCTGCGGCGATAAGACGCCAGGAATGTGGTACATCATCAGTGTTTCTCCTGCAAGTGGGGCTTACGCCCCACGCGATAAATCAGAAATGCATATTGGCGGTGAGCAGGAAGGTTCTTGGCTCACCCGGATGATAACGGTATCCGCTCTTGTTGATTGAGGAGACATAATCGGTGTCGAACAGGTTGTAGACGTTGAGCTGGAAATCAAGATTGCGGTTCACGCGATATCCCAGTTTGGCATCAGCGACCCAGTAGCTTTCGGTAAAGGATGGTGTACCCACTGCGCCGTCAGCGCCGCGATGCATGCTGCCCACGTAGCGTGCGCCTGCGCCAACGGAGATATCATCAGTGGCCTGATACTGACTCCACAGGGTGAAGGCATGTTCCGGTGTATACGGCAGGGAAGACGAACCATCCTGCGCGACGCCCTGGCCGTTATGCACCGTGGCGCGTTGTTGGGTATACCCGCCAATCACCTGCCAGGCCGGGGTAATATTTCCTGCCACGGAGAGTTCGTAGCCTTCAACACGTTTTTCGCCATACTGGGAGTAGGTCCCGTCATCGTTCTGTTCAACTTCGTTCTCGATATCCGTGCGGAAAACGGCGGCGGTCAGCAGCAGGCGTTTATCCAGCACTTCCCACTTGGTGCCAATTTCGCTGGTCTTCGCTTTTTGCGGTTTAAAATCGGTACGGTTGGCGCTGTTACCGGTCCCACTTTGAGCAAGGGCAAAATTACTGCCGCCCGGCGGTTGCTGGGAAACCGCGTAGTTGATGTAAACGTTGCCGTTCTCTGTCAAATGGTATAACGCACCCGCTTTCCAGTTCACCAGATTACCGGATTTCGCGGTGTCGACGGTCGTGACCGGAGAACCTTTGGCAACGCCCGTTGGGCACGCAACGGCACCGCGACCAGAAGCGCCGCACGCGGTTGCACTGTCATACTCGGTACGGTAATTATCCAGACGAATACCACCGTTCAGTTCAATATCACGCGTAATTTGCAGAGTATCGAAGGCGTAAATACCGAAGGTATCGGTCTGGCCGTTGGCGTTGGCGCCATTACGGGATAATCCGCCAATGTTCACGTTGCTGTTTGGTGAGTAAATATTGACAGGTGGTGGTGTGAGTGGCGCCACGCCATAGTTGGTCTGTGTTTCACGCGTCAACTCCACGCCGGTACTGATGTCATGCCCGACAGTACCAGTATAAAATTTTGACGTCAGGTTGGTCTGGTTGGTGAGGATTTTGTTGCTGACATCTTTGGTATTCGCCACCCGTGACCAGCTCCAGGTATCGACGTTGCGGGTTGGCTGCGTGATGTTTGATGCGCCGCCCATTACCGCGGTCATCAGATAATCCTGTTTAATGCGCGACCAGCGCGTGGTGTTGCGAAGGGTCGTGCTGTCACTCAGGTCATGCTCGAAACGCATTGTTGCGGTATCGGTCGTTGAATCGTCGTAATCCGAATCGGTGCCATAGAAGTTGTTCGTATCGACTTTCCCGGAATGGTTCAGGGCCGACGTTCCCGCAGAAGGCGCAGAGTAACCCGGCAGGCCGATGGTAGGAATTCCTCCGTCCGGCGTGTTGTGCTGGGTGACGTGTAGATAGTTCAGATACAGTCGGTTTTCAGTGCCTAAACCAAAGGCAATAGAGGGGGCCACGCCGTAGCGTTCGTTTTTAATGTTATCGCGTCCGGCATCATGCGTTTTCTCACCCATCAGGTTTAAGCGTGCCGCGGTGGTGTCGCCAATAGCCTGATTGATGTCCAGCGTGCCGCGGCGGAACCAGGCGCTACCGACGCTGGCTGAAGCATCAATACCTGAATCGGTGCGCGGCTGCTTGCTGATCATATTGATGGAGCCTGTGGGGGCACTGCGACCATAGTCGGTGCCGGAAGGCCCTTTAATGACTTCAACCTGTTCAGTATTGAAGGTGTCACGCGTGACGCTACCAATATCACGAATACCGTCGATATAAATGCTGTTTGAGGTGTCAGCACCTCGCATATACACCGCATCGCCGGTGGTGGAGTTACCATTTTCACCCGCAAAAAATGCGCCAACACCCGGCACGTTTTTCAACGCATCAGTAAGATTGGTGGCCCCCTGATCCTTAATAACCTGCTCAGAAATTACCGTCATGGTGCGAGTGGTGTCAGCCACTGGACGAGAGAACTTCGGGTCGGCAGATTGCGTTGGGGCATACAACGAGGGTTTAGCTGCTTCAACGACCAGCGTATCTTCCTGCTTTGTCTCTTGCGAGCCTGCGGCGACGGCCTGGGCTACAGGAGACAGGCCAATACACAGGCCGGCAAAGAAGGTGAGCGAATGAAAACTACAAGACGGCAGATTGCGATTTTTATCCATGTTAATGAATGACTTATTATTTTTGAGTAGAAGGTTTCATTCAAGCGAAGGGACATCTCTGTGGACGTTATACCCTGCAGGCCTCGCCTGAATGAAATGCGTAATTGATAATAATTTTGATAAGCATTATCAATAAGTGCGTTGTTTTAGCATTCATTACTTCAAAAATAAATACATTTATTTACATTGAATTCAAATTTCCAACATGGCAGTTACAGTTCATGCGGGGGATTTCAGCAAGAAAGGACAGCAAACTGCATTCAGGGCGAATGCAGTTGAGCTGAGGGAGAGTTACTTTTAGAGAGTTACTTATAGATAGTTGCAGTACCGTACATCTGATTTTTACCGCCAGCGGAATTAACCACAAAACCTTTCGCGCCTTGCTCTTTTGCTTTTTCTGCCAGCTTACCTTCGAGGTCGTCCAGGCTTGATGCTCCGCTCACGGAAATCGTACCGGAGGCTTGTAGCGGACCGGTGGCAGGAGGGGTATTGGGCTGTGCAGCAAAAGTCGCAAATGTCATGCCGGTAAGTACGGTAGCGGCAAGGAATGTGAGGCATTTTTTCATGATGATATCCTCTGAGAAACAACAGTTCGTGCCTGATAAGTTTAGGTCGTCATTGCAGGGCATTTGCCGCAAAAAATCGACCAACAACAGGCTATTTTTTGAACGATGCAATTCGCATAAAAAATGAAATTTCCCGGCTGTGTATGTTTACCCCGTGGCGTTATGCGGGTATCTTACGCCGCTGTTAAAAGGAGAATGCTATGCCCCCCCAGAAACCGGGATTACACCCACGCAATCGCCACAATGGCCGTTATGATCTTGCGACGTTATGCCAGGTTACCCCCGAACTGACGCAATTTCTCACCCTCACACCAGGCGGCGAGCAGAGTGTTGATTTCGCGAATCCGCAGGCAGTTAAGGCGCTCAATAAAGCACTGCTGGCGCATTATTATGCGGTGGCAAACTGGGATATCCCGGAAGGTTTCCTGTGCCCGCCGGTTCCGGGTCGTGCGGACTACATTCACCATCTGGCCGATCTGTTGGGTGAAACCACCGGAACCATCCCTGCAAATGCCAGCATGCTGGATGTTGGAGTAGGGGCGAACTGCATTTATCCACTGATCGGCGTGCATGAATACGGCTGGCGTTTTACCGGCAGTGAAACCAGTAGCGAAGCGTTTAGCAGCGCTCAGGCAATCATCAATGGCAACCCTGGCTTAACCCGGGCGATTCGTCTGCGTCGTCAGAAAGATGCTTCGGCTATCTTCAATGGCATTATTCACAAGAATGAGCAGTACGAAGCCACGATGTGTAATCCGCCATTCCATGATTCTGCTGCCTCTGCCTGTGCCGGAAGCGAGCGCAAACGCCGCAACCTGGGGCAAGACAAAGATGATGCGCTGAACTTTGGTGGCCAGCAGCAGGAGCTGTGGTGCGAAGGGGGGGAAGTGGCGTTCATCAAGAAAATGATCGCAGAAAGCCAGGCCTTTGGTCGTCAGGTGATGTGGTTCACCACTCTGGTATCACGGGGCGAGAATCTGCCTCCGTTGTACCATGCGTTAACCGATGCCGGCGCGGTGAAAGTGGTTAAAAAAGAGATGGCCCAGGGGCAAAAGCAGAGTCGCTTTATTGCCTGGACCTTTATGGATAACGATCAGCGTCGTCGTTTTATGGCGCGTCAACGCTAAATCGTGGGCTCGCTTGGCGGCAGCGGTTCTGCTGCCGTTGATTGTGGGCCCGACACCGGTGCAGGCAGTACCTGATAGGTCTGTACCGGGGCGCGCACGTTGGCCAGATCGAAGTGTTTTTTCACCTGGCTGTCGAGCGCAAAACGTACCGTCCACTGCTTCAGCGGCAGGGTGGTAAACGAGACCCGCAAGGTGAATGCTGTATTGGTCAAACCCACAATCCCGGCGAATGACGGCTCGCCAATGATAAGCCCACGAATATCATCCTGTTCCATCACCGCAGCGACCGCATCCTTCAGCGCCTGATTGGCTTTATCCGCATCTTCATGGCGGTCGACGTCGTAATTTGCGACGACCGAGCCGATCCCACGCACGAAGTTGGCGAAGGTTGTTATCGAGGACCACGGGATGATGTGGTATGCCCCAGTGTCCTGGCGTACGCCAACAGAACGGATCGACATGCGTTCGACCGTGCCGGTTAACGGGCCGATAGTGACCAGATCGCCGGTATTCATGCCGTTTTCAAACTGGATAAATATCCCAGTAATAATATCCTTCACCAGTGTCTGTGATCCAAAAGAGATCGCCAGTCCCAGAGCTCCCGCCCCGGCCAGTAATGGGGCGATATTGACGCCAATCTCTGACAATACAATCATGATCGTGATGGTACTGATGATCACTGCCAGCGCGTTGCGAAATAACGTCAACAGCGTGCGAGTCCGCGCACTGGGCAGCGGACGACCGTGAATATCTGAAGCCAGGCGGTTTTCAATCAGGCTGGCAAGGATCGTCCAGCCGATAGCAGAGAAGAAGAGAATCAGTACGATGCGGATCAGAATATCGACCGTTTTTTCGCCAGCGCCGTAATGCAGCCAGTTCAAGAAGTCGAACAGCCCCCAGGCGTTGAGTAGCAACATAACGGCGACACACACTGTCAAGATCCGGGCCACGCTTAACGCCGTTGACAGCCATCCATTTAGCCGCTTTTGTAATTCCGGATAGCTGCGCTGCGTGTGCGGCGACAGGGTTATCGTTTTGGCAATCCAACGGGATAACATGCCGGATACAAAGGCGGCGATCCCGATGATCACCAGACTGCGTAACGTTGCGCCCATCATGAATTTCAGACTATTGCCCGGATCAAATAGTGAGAAGAAGAACAACACAATGAAATAGGCGCTGGCCAGCCAATGCCAGACCAGCGCAAACGCACGGATAAACAGGCTAAAGAAAGCTAAAGAGCGTTCGGCAAGATTCTGTAAGTGCCGGGTAATCTCATTCTTGTTTCTGAAAATCAGGTACAGCGCCCACAGTGTGATGCACAGCATGATGATGACGTTAGCCATTGCGCCGACCTGTACGTTGACCTGATTCGAGATAATGGGGACCGCCACAATAAGCCCGTAACCAATCAGACTGCTTAATGAACTCAGACGCCGGTTCCAGTAGCGTGCGCCTGCATCCTGAATGTTAAAGGGTCGCAGTTCTGTCACCGCCGGGCAAAAAATCAGGCGTAAAATGGCCTTAAAGAATTCAATCAGTGCAAAGGCATTGAGAAACAAGCTTTGCTGGAATGCAATAGTTCGGCTGCCGGCATTCATTCGGTCGCTCAATATCTGCCCGACAAACAAGGTGAGCGCCAGCAGCAGTAAATCGATAATGAACGCGCCAATGATCATGGCGGGAAGCTGTACCCAATTACTGCGCTCGCGGTTTTTCCGTCGCGCCCATTGCCCCATTTTGCGATACAGCGGCAGTGCGCAAAGCCGTATCAGCCAGTAAAAGCCAAAAACAGATGCCGCCAGCATAAGGAAATGGGTCAGGGCATTCGTGAATGTTTGCGGATTAAAGGTTTTATGGGGGGCGTCAGTGATGTTGCGATACAGCTGGGCAAAACGGCTTGAGAGAGCCTCACCATAATGACGGCTGACATCCGTGACATTCTCCAGCACCGTTTTTTCTTCCGTTAACGTCGGCGGGACAATGGTGGGCACCGGTTCGAGGGGGGGCGTGGTCGCAACTTTGCGCAATTGACCGATCAGCTCCTGGCGTGAGGTCTCATTTTCCAGCACATCCGCCAGCGCGCCATAGGCCGCCTTTTTTTGTTCAATATCAGGCTCTGCAACGGGTTCTGTTGGCGGGCTGGCTGATGCTGTGGTTGTTACACCGGGTATGGTGACCGCCTGAGCCGGGACGCTCAGCAGAAAAAAGCAGATGAACAGGAACCAGCGCATCACTCCTCCCATGAGAAAATAAATTCAAAAGGATAAGTATAGATGTCAGGGCGGGAGAGGATTGAAATGAGAGGATTCTGGTGAAAAACCTCCCTTCCGGCTGAAGGGAGGTATCAGACATCAGGAAACGTGTTGCAAAAATTCCTGCAAACGCTGGCTGGGTGGATTTTCAATCAGGGCTTGCGGATTACCATCTTCGGCAATACGTCCTTTATCGATGAAAATCAGGCGTGAGGCCACTTTTTCGGCGAAGCCAATTTCGTGAGTCACAATCACCATGGTCATCCCTTCTTCTGCCAGATCCTGCATGACTTTCAGAACCTCATGACGCAGTTCCGGATCCAGTGCTGAGGTTGGCTCATCAAACAGCATCATTTTCGGCTTCACCGCCAGCGCACGGGCAATGGCAACACGCTGCTGCTGACCGCCGGAAAGCTCAGAAGGGTAGTGGTGGGCACGCTCGGCCAGACCGACTTTTGCCAGCAGCTCTTTGGCCAGCTTTTCCGCCTGTTCTTTATTCGCCCCACGTACGCGTAGCGGGCCAAACATGACGTTTTCCAGCGCAGTCAGATGGGGGAACAGATAGAACTGCTGAAACACCATCCCGGCTTCCTGGCGGATTAACCGTTCATCGACCTTGGGATCGTTGACTTTCAGACCGTCAACAATCAGGTCACCGGAGGTAATTTCTTCCAGCTTGTTAATGCAGCGCAGCAGCGTGGATTTACCGGAGCCAGATGGCCCGATAATCACCACGACTTCACCTTGTTTAATATTCAGATCGATGTTGTGTAGCACCTGGGTTGGACCAAAGTGCTTAGAAACGTTTTTAAATTCAATCACAGGATTTTCATCCTTCTTTCCAGACGACGCAGAATGAAGCTCAGCACCAGCGTAATGATCAGATAGAACACCGCAACGGCGCTCCAGATTTCTAGGGCGCGGAAGTTACCCGCAATGATTTCCTGACCCTGACGAGTCAGTTCCGCGACGCCAATGACGATAAACAGCGAGGTATCTTTGATGCTGATGATCCACTGGTTGCCCAGCGGTGGCAGCATACGACGCAGCGCAAGAGGTAAAATAACGTGGCGGATGGTCTCCGTGCGTGAAAGCCCAAGCGCCAGGCCTGCCTCGCTGAACCCTTTGTGGATTGAGAGTACCGCACCACGCGTGATTTCCGCGATATAGGCACCGGAGTTAATCATGATGGTGACAACAGCGGCGCTGAAGGGGTCAATACGTAAATCGTTAAACGCCATTGGCAGGGCGAAGTAGATAAACATGACCTGTACAACGATTGGCGTACCGCGGATGACTTCGATAAAGACCAGCGCTACGTGGTTGGCTATCCAACCGCCGAAGGTACGCGCAAAACCTGCTGCGAGCCCGATAATCAGACCGCCAGCCAGACCGAGGATTGAAATCCACAGGGTCATTTTGGCGCCTTCTATCAAAAGCGGGATGGCGGGCCAGATGGCACTCCAGTCAAACTGCATATGTCGTTCCTGTTACCGTGGTGAAAATAGTCAAATGCCCGTTTTACCGGAGAGACTTATCCGGCCTACAGGTCTGTAAAATGCTGGCGTAGACCCGGTAAGCATCACGCTACCGGGGCTACGTTGTAGGTTATTATTTAGGTTCAGTACCGAACCATTTTTTGTAGATTTCGTTGTAAGTGCCGTTCTCTTTCAGCGTTTTCAGCGCGCCGTTCACTTTCTCACGCAGTGCATCGCTGCCTTTCGGGAAAGCGATACCGTACTGCTGGGCTTCCAGGGAATCACCTACAGCTTTGAACTGACCGTTGCCGGCAGTTTTGATGAAGTACAGAATGTTTGGTGTATCGTGCAGTACAGCGTCTGCGCGGTTGGTACCCAGTTCCATATACGCGTTATCAATGTTCGGGAACTGACGCAGGTCTTTGGTTTTGATATTCGCTTTTGCGTAATCCACTGAGCCGGTACCGCTTTTCACTGCAACGACTTTACCGTCCAGATCTTTTACGCTTTTCACATCGTTATTGTTCGCTTTGACCATCACTAACAGGCCGCTTTTGTAGTAGCCGTCAGAGAAGTCGATGGCTTTTTTACGCTCTTCGGTAATGGTGATACCAGCCAGCGCCAAATCGACGTTTTTAGTTTGCAAAGCCGGGATGATGCCGCTGAAATCCATAGGTTTCAGTTCATAATCCAGCTTTAATTCTTTGGCGACGGCAGCCCACAGATCCACATCAAAACCAACGTATTTGTCGCCCTGTTTGAATTCAAATGGAACGAAGGCGGTGTCGGTTGCGACAACGAGTTTCTTATCTGCGGCATGGGAGGACACCGCAAAAGCCAGGGTAAGTGCAGCCAGTGAAACTTTTAATACAGACTTCATAGGATTTCCTTTTATATCCACGGGGCGATCCCCTGCGAGAACATATGGCTTAATGAAAAAATCGTGCCAATTTTGCAACTCATTGTTTTAAAAAGAGGGAGGCTCATTTTATTGCACAATAAGTAGAGCAAAGCGGGCGGCCTGCACCGTTTCAGGGCACTCATTTGGTGCATGACGGGCGCGGTGCAAACGGTATGACTATTTAGCGTAAAAATTGTTGATAAAACAATCTTTCGTTAACGATTGTGTGAGGTGATTATTACAAATAATTTACTTTGGAGTGACGAATGATCAATGTTATGCACCATAGAAGTGCAAAACCCCCGCAACTGCGAGGGCAATATAGGTATTTCTTATATGTCTGTTATTCGATGTTCGCTTCGATAAACCACAAGAATTTGTCGAGGTCGCGGGAAGCTGCAGTGAAGATATCTGCTGTATCCTCGTCTTTTGCTTCGCTTATCGCTTTACGTACGCTGTTAGCAACCACAGCATAACGTTCGGCCAGCTCTTTTAAGTGGTCCTGTACGTTATGGATATCCAGTGGGTAGCTTTTCAGTGGCGTTTTGCTGTTAATAACCTGCGTTGTCCCCAGTGCAACACCGCCTAACTGTACGGCACGCTCAGCCATGGTATCGAGGTGATCGGTCAGTGCAGTCCGGAAACCATCCAGCATTTCATGTACGGCAATAAAGTTTGCACCGCGCATATTCCAGTGTGCCTGCTTGGTGATCAGTGACAGGTCGATGAATTGGATCACCTGCTGATTCAGCAGTTCAACGGTCGCTTTTTTATCGCTGTCTGTTACATCGTTACGGGTATAAAGGAGGGCGGATGCTTTTGTTTTTACCAGTTTTGCGGTACTCATAATCTCATATCCTCTTGATGTTTATGTCCCAAATCTTCAACGAGAATAAGTATAGCGCTAATTTCAGTTTTATTTTTCCGGTGTTACCTATCACTTTAATAGTGAGGTGAATCAAAATATAAAATACCAATATAAATCAATGTGATATGTAATTTTAATGCGATGGTGTGTTATTATTGTGTTAATGCAGTACCTCAGCATAAATAGCGAGCTTCAACTGGGAGGTAGAGGGCGATAATAATAGTGGGGATATATAACAAGATATTCTGCATGATTATGCAAACCATGCAGAATATTGGCAGGTTAATTCACGTCAACTTGCTTAATTTGCGGGTCTTTGCGGATGGTGAGCGTAGAGCCCATTGACGCAGCAATAATCGCTCCCAGAGCCAGCGTCTGGATAAGCGTCAGCGTTTCACCGAGAAAAATCATCCCAGACACCGCCGCCAGTGCGGGCTCCATACTCATCAGTGTCCCAAAGGTACGTGTAGGCAGTCGCGTTAATGCGATCATTTCCAGTGAATAGGGGAGCGCAGTAGAGAGGACCGCTACCGCTAAGCCCAACGGAAGAATAGACCAGTGCCACAGCGCATCGCCTGCCTGAATGACGCCAATCGGCACAAAAACCAGCGCTGCGATTAATGAACCTACTGCGACCGTTGCCGGACCATGTTCTTCGCCTGCGCGTTGCCCGGTAAGAATATAGATAGCCCAGCAGGCACCGGCCCCCAATGCCAGCGCGGCGCCGGTTAAATCAACATGAGAAACGTCCTGACCTAACGGCAGCAGGAACCAAAGTCCGAGTACGGCCAGCGCAACCCAAATAAAATCGACCGGGCGTCGGGAGGAAAATAACGCTACCGCAAGAGGGCCGGTAAACTCCAGTGCGACGGCAATACCCAGCGGTACAGTCTGAATTGACAGGTAAAAAAGATAGTTCATCCCACCCAGAGACAAACCATAAAACAGCAGGGGAAGACGTTGCTCTTTGGCAAAACGTAAACGCCAGGGTTTAAAGAATGCAATAAGGATGAGCGTTCCCAGCGCGAGGCGCAGGGCGGTAACGCCTGGCGCACCGACGAGAGGGAACAGCGATTTCGCCAGCGATGCGCCGCTTTGAATAGAGGACATAGCTATCAGTAAAACCAAAATAGGCAACCAGACTGGCGCTTTACGTAACGACCCCGGCATCCTTTCTCCTGTCAAATGATGGTTACACACCTTCCCCTGCGGGACGCCGCAGATTGGCTGCGATGCGCGTGAGTTTGTGTATAGAAAAGTAAAACAGCGAGTGTAATGGAAATACGCTCGGCTGGTTGAGTATTCGTTGAAAAAAAAATTACTGAGATCCGTACAATGGCATGAAAACGATGGATTAATAATCTGCACGATTAGGAATCATCTGGATGAATGTGCCGTGTTGTGCGCGCAATAATGGCATAAATCATTAGAAAAGTGATGTTAATTGAAAGAGATAGCGGGTTTTTGAAATGTTCTGTTACATGAAAAGCTCCGTTAGACATCGCTAATCGCAAAGAGTTTCCCATCAGTTTTTGGTATATTTAAAACTTAAGATTTACTTGAAGCACATTTGAGGTGGTTATGAAAAAAATTGCATGTCTTTCAGCACTGGCCGCTGTTCTGGCTTTCTCCGCAGGTACCGCTGTAGCGGCTACTTCTACCGTTACTGGTGGTTACGCTCAGAGCGATGCTCAGGGCGCAGCGAACAAAATGAACGGTTTCAACCTGAAGTATCGTTATGAGCAGGACAACAGCCCGCTGGGCGTGATCGGTTCCTTCACTTACACTGAAAAAGATCGTACCGACTCGTTTGGCGATTACAACAAAACCCAATACTACGGCATCACTGCAGGTCCGGCTTACCGTCTGAATGACTGGGCAAGCGTCTACGGTGTTGTAGGTGTTGGCTACGGTAAATTCCAGGATGCAGCAACGCCTGCTGACAAACACGACACCAGCGACTACGGTTTCTCTTACGGTGCCGGTGTGCAGTTCAACCCGATCGAAAACGTTGCTCTGGACTTCTCTTACGAGCAGAGCCGTATTCGTAGCGTTGACGTAGGTACCTGGATCGCGGGTGTTGGTTACCGCTTCTAATCACTTCGGTGATATAAAAAATCCGCCTCCTGGGGCGGATTTTTTTTGCCTGCAATTTGAGCTGTTAACGAGATTTGGTCTCAAAGATGTCGGTACCAAGGTGGTTGTAGTCCACCTTCTGCAGCTTAAAGTTGGTGATATACACTGGCCCGGCTTTTTTCTCAGAGATAAAGCGGTAGCTGTTGGTAATTTCCTTCGCGCTGATCCCCGTCCACTGTGAGAAAAAGCTCAGGAAATCATTCGCCGAGCGGCGGGCTTTAATCACCCGATGCGCTTTGTCATCGCTGGACAGTACCATAAAGGGCACCTGGAAGTTCTGCTGGAACTGGTCGTCATGCGCTAGGTACTGCACCTCTTTTCCGCGCTCTTTAAAGGCAAGGCCATGATCGGAGAAATAGACCATGGAGAAGCTACTGCCGCTGTTACGCAACTGCTCGTAAAGCTGGCGCAGCAGATCGTCGGTTTGCGTCATGGTGTACAGATAACAGGAGGTCTCTTTCGACTGGACGAATGTGTCGTATTTTCCTTGAGTACGATCGCAGGCCTGCGGGTGAGAACCCATTAAATGCAGCACAATCAGTTGCGGCTGGGTGCGTTCGGTGGCCAGCACCTGAGCAGTCATTTTCAACAAGGCTTCATCACGGGTGTTTTTATCGGCTTCGAAGTCACCGTTTTTGAGGAACTGAACTTCATCTGCTCGCTTCGCAATGCTGGCGATTGCCGTATCGTATTCACCAATCTGTCCCTGATTGGAAAACCACCACGTCTGGAACCCGGCGCGGTTGGCCAGCGTGACAAAGTTATCCTGGAACTGAGGCTTATTATCGACGACCCGGTTTAGCGTTAAGCCGAGCGATTTTTGCGTAGAACCGCTGGCGGCAATGTAATCCGCGAAGATATAGCCGTTAACCGAGCTGGCAAACGGGGTGTTATCCCAGTGACCGCCAAATGCCCCTAACGCATCGCGGCGGGCACTTTCACCGATCACTACCATGTAGGTGTGATACTTCGGCTTCACGGCGGTTACCGTCCAGCTGTCTTTTACGCTCGACAACTTAGCCATACGCTCTTGCTCGTCGAGCACTTCGTTATTGTTGACGATAACGTCTTTGGCAAAGCGGAAAACCGGGTAACCGGTATCCTTTAACTTGAAAACGCCGCCCCATGCCAGGTTTTGTACCGGAGTAACAAAGAATGCAACGATGCTAAACAGCAAACACAGGCTGTCGTACTTGTTCCAGCGACGTTTCTGCTCGTCTTTTTTACGCCGTACGGCGATAACGCCGAGCGCAAAAATAAACACGCCAACCAGGTAATTGTACCAGGGGAAGATTGTCAGGATTTCGGTCGACTCTTCCATGTTGGTCGAGTGCAGCGCCAACAACGTATTAAAGTTTGGCGAGCCGTAAGCCTGGCCGAATGGGAAATACATCGCGGCAATCAGCGAACAGATGCCAATCAGTGTTTTTTGCGCGCGCGGCGCAGTACGCCACAACAGCATCAATACACAGGTAAAGGCAACGCTATAAAGAAGGCTGAGTGGGTAGCCCAGTGCGAGGTTGATCAGCAGAGACTGTAAAAAATAAAAGCCAGTCCACGGACTAATAGCCCGGCTACGAGCAATAAGTGAATCTTTGAGGGTTAAATTCATATGCCACTGTTGCAAAAACGCCATGTGCTACCCCTGGCGCAAAGGGTCATGCCTGCCTGAGAGAGCGAGAAGAGGGAATGGGTCCGCATCCGCGAGCCGCAATAAATGCAGGGCTGCGAAAAGATAGAGTGTGTGCATGAGAAGGTCAACTACTACAACGAAATTGTTTTGAGAGGGCAACTGCAAAACAGACAAAAAGAAGGGGTATTCGGACAAAACCTATTACCGTAATCAGGTTACGGCAAAAAAATGAAGCGGCGTACCGCGACGCCGCATTATTTTGCTGAGGGTTTATCCTGCTCTGGTTTGCCGTTAATCATGTCACACAGCATTGAGATCAGCATCAACCGTACTTTAAAGGGAGAGTGGCTAAACACGCGTATACACCTCTTAAATTCATTCATATAAACCTCCTGACTTCACGATCCCATCAGTCCTTGAGGGATGTCTTTATTATATACAGATATAGCACAGGCTATATTATATAGCTATTGCTAAAACGTTAATTTTTTGTGCCCGCGCAACTCTGGTTTACAATGAGCGTTCTCTAATCAGATGCTGTTAATGCGTCACAGGAACGAGGAAGCAGAATGAGTCGTCGCGCAGGTATGCCAACAACAAAAAAAGTGACGCAATTGGTGAATGTCGAAGAACACGTTGAAGGATTTCGTCAGGTCCGCGAGGCACATCGCCGTGAGCTGATTGATGACTACGTAGAGCTGATTTCCGATCTCATTATCGAGGTGGGTGAAGCGCGTCAGGTGGATATGGCCGCACGTCTTGGGGTTTCCCAGCCGACGGTTGCCAAAATGCTTAAGCGCCTTGCCTCCGTTGGGTTGATTGAAATGATTCCCTGGCGTGGGGTGTTTTTAACTGCCGAAGGTGAGCGTCTGGCGCAGGAGAGCCGGGAACGCCATCAGATTGTGGAAAACTTCCTGCTGATGTTAGGTATCAGTCCGGAGATTGCCCGTCGCGATGCGGAGGGAATGGAGCATCATGTCAGTAAGGAAACACTGGAGGCTTTTAGTCGGTTTACGCAACAGCAAGGAACAGGCTCTGAATGAGTTTTCCTTTTCTTCGCGCCTTACAGCGCGATCGTTTTTTCCAGCTGTTAATCCTCATCGGGGTTGTTCTGAGCCTGTTTGTGCCATTTACACCCCGCACCTGGCCTGGGGCAATTGACTGGCACACAATTATTACGTTAAGCGGCCTGATGCTGCTAACCAAAGGCGTGGAGCTAAGCGGTTACTTTGATGTTTTAGGGCGCAAGATGACCCGCCGCTTCAAGACGGAACGTCAGTTAGCGATATTTATGGTGCTGGCGGCGGCGCTGCTGTCGACCTTTCTGACCAACGATGTCGCCTTATTTATTGTTGTTCCCCTCACCATTACCCTGAAAAAACTGTGCGCCATCCCGGTAAACCGCCTCATTATTTTTGAGGCGCTGGCGGTGAACGCAGGTTCGCTGCTGACGCCGATAGGTAATCCGCAGAACATTTTGATGTGGGGGCGCTCTGGCCTGTCATTTACTGCGTTTACCTGGCAAATGGCACCGCTTGCGGGTGCCATGATGCTGACGTTGGTGGTGCTGTGCTGGTTCAGTTTCCCACATAAAACACTGCACTATCATAGCGGTACGCGCGCACCTGACTGGCAACCTCGGTTGGTGTGGAGCTGCCTGGCGCTGTATATCGTCTTTCTGACGGCACTGGAACTGAAGCAGGAACTCTGGGGGCTGGCGATTGTGGCGACAGGATTCATGATACTGGCTCGTCGTGTGATGACCAGCGTGGACTGGACGCTGCTGCTGGTATTTATGGCGATGTTTATTGATGTACATCTGTTGACGCAGTTACCGGTACTCCAGGGGATTTCGGGACACTTTGGTACGCTTTCCCAACCTGGACTATGGTTGACGGCAATCGGTCTGTCGCAGTTTATCAGTAATGTACCCAGCACTATTTTGCTACTGAACTATGTCCCGCCAACGCTACTGCTGGCCTGGGCTGTCAATATTGGCGGTTTTGGCCTGTTACCGGGATCGCTGGCGAATCTGATTGCTTTACGCATGGCAAACGACCGGCGTATCTGGTGGCGTTTTCATTGGTATTCGGTGCCGATGCTGATTTGGGCGGCGCTGGTGGGATATGGCTTGTTGCTGTTGATGTGATAGCGGCAGAGAGGCAATAAAAAAGGCGGATGATTCATCCGCCTTTTTCGTTTCAGGTCTGCTTAGTTCAGACGAACCGGCATACCTGAGCGGTTCTGTACCGCCTGCTCAACGACGGCCTGATCGACGTCAGACTGACCGGTGATGCTGGTAATGCTCTTGTTCAGCGTAATCGGTACGATTTCGCCGCCTTCGAATTGTTCTTCGGTGGTAGACAGTGGGTTATGCACCTCAATGTAACGGCTACCGTCTGGTTCAGTGGTGGCTTTCACTGGCTCATCGATAAACTGGACGCGAGTACCGACCGGAACATTTTCAAACAGGAACTTGATGTCATCGTTACGCAGACGCACGCAACCGTGGCTGACGCGTAAGCCGACGCCGAAGTTAGCGTTGGTACCGTGGATAGCATACAGACGGCCGATATATAGCGCGTACAGACCCATCGGGTTATCCGGACCTGCCGGCACGACAGCTGGCAGCGGTTCGCCCGCAGCACGGTATTCCGCATGCATTTTAGCGGTTGGCGTCCAGGTTGGGCCGGCTTTCTTACGTTCAACTTTGGTGGTCCAGTTGATAGGGGTGTCTTTACCTAACTGGCCGATACCGATCGGCAGAACGATAACGGTGTTCGTACCTTTCGGGTAGTAGTACAGACGCATTTCGGCGCTGTTAATCACAATACCTTCATGCACGGTATCCGGCAGGATCAACTGCTGAGGAATGTTCAGTACGGTGCCGCCTTTCGGCAGGAAGGTATCCACGCCCGGGTTGGCTTCCAGCATGTTGGACAAACCCATCTGGTACTCAGCCGCAAAATATTCCAGCGGCTGGGTGTTACCTTCAGGGATGGTGATGACCTGGTTTTGGCCAATCAAACGACTACCATCGGTAGGCAGCGGATACGTGACGGCTGAGGCGGTGTTACAAAAACCAACTACCGCGAGCGCCGCCGCGAAAAGCGTTGTCAATTTCATATTCATTTTTGCGAGATTCTGAAGCCAAGCAGGCTAGTGGGTTGAGATTTATGTAGTGTTGGGCACGCATTATATGTGCATTCTGTGCAACAAGGAATTCGGATGTGTACTAAATCACACTTTTTTCCTTTTGCTTTCACTTTATCTGTCCAGCATGAACGGCGCGATCTTATTGCAGAGTTATGGCATAATAAGCGGTTCGTCACATATTTCTTTCTCTTTCAGGATACGCCAGTGTTAGTTTCCAGCAACGTCACTATGCAGTTCGGCAGTAAGCCGCTGTTTGAAAATATTTCCGTCAAGTTTGGCGGCGGCAATCGTTACGGCCTGATTGGCGCGAACGGTAGCGGTAAATCCACCTTTATGAAAATTCTCGGCGGCGACCTCGAACCGACGCTGGGTAACGTTTCACTCGATCCGAACGAGCGCATCGGTAAACTGCGTCAGGATCAGTTCGCCTTTGAAGAGTTCACCGTTCTCGACACCGTTATTATGGGCCATGCTGAACTGTGGGAAGTGAAGCAGGAACGTGACCGTATCTACGGCCTGGCCGAGATGAGCGAAGAAGACGGCTATAAAGTGGCTGACCTCGAAGTTCAGTATGGCGAAATGGACGGCTACTCTGCGGAAGCCCGTGCGGGCGAACTGCTGTTGGGCGTAGGTATTCCGGTAGAACAACATTACGGACCGATGAGCGAAGTTGCGCCCGGCTGGAAACTGCGTGTGCTTCTGGCGCAGGCGCTGTTTTCTAACCCGGATATTCTGCTGCTCGACGAACCAACGAACAACCTGGATATCGACACCATCCGCTGGCTGGAGCAGACGCTGAACGAGCGTGACAGCACCATGATCATCATTTCGCACGACCGTCACTTCCTGAACATGGTCTGCACGCACATGGCGGATCTGGACTACGGCGAACTGCGCGTTTATCCGGGTAACTACGACGAATACATGACGGCGGCGACTCAGGCTCGTGAGCGTCTGCTGGCTGATAACGCCAAGAAGAAAGCGCAGATTGCCGATCTGCAATCCTTCGTCAGCCGCTTTAGCGCCAACGCATCTAAATCTCGACAGGCGACCTCTCGTGCGCGTCAGATCGATAAGATTAAGCTCGACGAAGTGAAAGCCTCCAGCCGTCAGAACCCGTTCATCCGCTTCGAGCAGGATAAGAAACTGTTCCGTAACGCGCTGGAAGTGGAAGCCCTGACTAAAGGATTCGAGGAAGGCCCGCTGTTTAAAAACTTTAATCTGCTGCTGGAAGTGGGAGAGAAGGTTGCCATCATTGGTGCCAACGGCGTGGGTAAATCCACCATGCTGAAAACGTTGGTTGGCGATTTGCAGCCGGACAACGGTACCGTTAAGTGGTCTGAAAACGCCCAGGTCGGTTACTACGCGCAGGATCACGAATACGAGTTTGAAAACGATTTGACCGTATTCGAATGGATGAGTCAGTGGAAACAGGAAGGCGATGATGAGCAGGTTGTGCGCAGCTTCCTCGGTCGTCTGCTGTTCAGTCAGGATGACATCAAGAAACCTGCGAAGGTGCTCTCCGGTGGTGAAAAAGGGCGCATGCTGTTCGGTAAACTGATGATGCAGAAACCGAATATCCTGGTTATGGATGAACCAACCAACCACCTGGATATGGAATCAATCGAATCGCTGAACATGGCACTGGAAATGTATCAGGGTACGCTGATTTTTGTTTCTCACGACCGTGAGTTTGTCAGTTCGCTGGCAACCCGCGTGATTGAAATTACGCCGGAACGCGTGATCGACTTCACCGGGAACTACGAAGATTATCTGCGTACTAAAGGCGTCGAATAACGTTCCCGTCATTTTTCGCGTTACAGGTGTGTTGGCTGCACCTGTAACGTGAAATACTTAGGGGATTAGAAATTAGATAATCCCCAGTGCACGCTTACCGTGGATATTCAAATTCTCCAGTGTAAAGCGGCCTTCCCAGTTCGTTTCATAATCCTCACGCGGGAAATCACCCGGTGATGCGCCTTTTTCCAGAGCAGCCTTCACGTTATGGGCGTAGGCCAGATTCTTCTCACACATCGGTGCGGCAGGGATGTACATCACATTACCCCAGCCCTGTTGATTTTCTACCGGCGCAACGGCGTGAATGACATCACAATGCCACCACACTGAATCTCCAGCCTCCAGTTGTGGAATGCTGGTTAACGCCTCCATCAGTAACGGGTGCCACTGTTCTGACACTGGCAACACTCTGCCTGGCGCGACGCCGCACAGTTCATCATCCGGAACATCGTCCAGCAAGGGACGCAACAGCACATAGGCCATTGCTTCCGGAATAGGAACAACATGCAGCAGCCCCTGGCCGGGCAGCATATCGGACAGTGCCGTCCAACCCTGGAAAGTACGAAACACTGAGCACTTCGTCGTGTTATCTACCGTGTACTCTTCAACATCGGTACGATGTGCAGCATGCCACGGATCGTACTCTGCCAGCTTGCCGTTAAAGACATTGGCGAAAACACGCTGATAAGCCGGAAGCAGCCAGCGCTCCAGTGCTCCGGAGTCGGTGTGTGCGCCAAGCCCTTTCGAGGTGGTACCTGGCGGGCGGCGGCGAATACGGTCAGGATAAATGACGCTGACATCCGGGTTAAACCACTGCTTACCGTCACTTTCAAACGTCCATAAGCGATTGAGAAAGGACTGGGCATTCGCCATCTCCTCACTCTGACGGGCCTGCATTTGCGCCTGTGACCAGTAGATTGGATAGATCTCTGGACGCGATGCGCTCAGGGTACCGAAGAAATTATCTCCCGGTCCTTTGTAGACGTCGTCAAAGTGGTTGCGATCCAGGTAATCCAGCATCGACTGATCCCATGCCAGCGCCTGCTCGCGGGGGAAATGGCCTTTAATGACTGCGCATCCGCGACGTTTAATCTCTTCCCGCTGCTCTGTGCTCACACGGCCCGCTTTGATATCGGCATAAGATAATACCGGCCAGACCGCAGAACCTTGCGCTTTGAGCGCGTTGATCTCCGCCACACGGCTGGCAATGGTATCGCTGAGCTGACTGAAGATTTGCTGGACGTCGCCAGGCTGTGTCCGCAATTCCTGTTTCATCTGACGGATCGCTGCTTTGTGATCGGCAGGTAACGTGTCGCTGGTAAAAGTAAAAGCCATAACCACCTCGCATAACTTTCATTTGAAACTAATTTAACTTACAAGTGCAATATAAGTTAAAAATAAGTTAATGCAAGTTTAAAAACTTGATGGCGTGCACGGAATGCAAAAACGGTGAGAACCGGAGCAGGTACTCCGGTCGGCAGGATCAGGCGTTGAAAGGGGAGGTGTTATCCAGCACGGCCTGAATCACGTTCAGTGCACCTTGATGGTTATTATCGTCGGTCTGATAGCGGGCAATAAATTTGATGTTCCCGGCTGCATTAGCCATGGCAAAAGAGTAGTGCGCCATTTTCAACATTTCCGCATCGTTGCCACTGTCGCCGATGGCGACGACGTTTTGTGGTGACAGGTTCCAGCGTTTTAGCAGACGGCTGATACCATTGGCTTTATGTAAACCTGGAATAATCAGATCGATAAACCCAAAGCCGCTGGTGACGGGTTTCATAATACCGTCGAGAGCAGTATGCAGGTGATCGATAACCAGCGGGATTTGCTGGTCAGGCAGATTCAGCGAGAATTTGAACAGCACATCATCAATGTCCTGATAATCTTTAACTGGCTTCAGTCGGTGATAGTGTTTCGACATCAACGCCACAAAAGATTCCGGGGCGTTTTCACTGACATAGGCGCTTTGCAGACCACAAGCTACGAAGTTAAGTTGCCGATCTTTTAACAGTTCACCAATCACAATTTGCGATTCGTGGCGAGTCAGTTCGCCGTGAAAGAGCTGTTTACCATGCTCAAACACCAATGCACCGTTCTCGGCGACAAAAGAGATCTCATCTTTGAGTTCCGGGAAAAAGGAGATGAGCTGGTAATACTGGTTACCGCTGGCCACGACAAATTCAATGTTGCGTTTTTTCAGTTCCTGATACTGCGCCATAAATCGTACTCGATCGTACTTTTTGGCGTCGTCGAGAAACGTTCCGTCCATATCTGTGACGATAACGTTGATGGTCATACTTGCTCCTGGCTCATAACTGCGACCAGAAACATTCTAATAACAATGTGACCTGAAGCACAAATTTATTTCATTCGAAACTAAAATGCCCGGCAGGCGAAAATGCCCCCGGGCAATGGGATTACAGCATGTGTTCAGTACGGGCGATAATGTCGTCCTGGGCGTCAGGAGACAGCGCAGTGAAGAAAGCAGAATAGCCTGCGACACGAACGACCAGGTCACGGTACTGATCCGGGTGTTTTTTCGCGTCCAGCAGCGTTTCACGGGACACGATGTTGTACTGAATATGCCAGCCTTTGTGCTCTTCAAAGAAGGTCCGCAGTAGGAAAATCAGCTTCTGTTTATCAGACTCATTTTCCAGCGTAGCCGGATTCAGTTTCTGATTGAGCAATACGCCGCCGAGAATCGACCCCGTGGGCAGTTTCCCCACCGAGCCAATGACTGCCGTTGGGCCGAGGTGGTCAGTACCGGAAGCCGGGCTTGCACCTTCAGCCAGCGGTGTATGTGCTTTACGACCATCCGGCGTTGCCATCGTAGCGGCACCAAACGGCACGTTTGCGGAGATGGAAGAGGTCCCTGCATAGTAGTTGCCGCCAACCGGGCCGCGACCGTAACGCGGGTTATGATACTGCTTCAGCTCATCGATATAGGTCTGATAGGCACGGGCCAGCAGGGTGTCGACGCTGTCATCATCGTTACCGTATTTCGGTGCGCCGTTGATCAGACGCTGGCGCAACTGTTCATGAGTGAGGCCTTCGAAGTCATCCGCCAGCGCAGCCGCCAGCTGTTGCTGACCGATAACACCCTGATCGAAGACCAGTTTTTTCACTGCTGCCAGACTGTTACCAAGGTTAGCAATGCCGACCTGCAAACCGGATACCCAGTCATATTTTGCGCCACCTTGCTTAATGCTTTTCGCGCGCTCAATACAATCGTCTACCAGTGCGGAACACAGAATGTCATGGACGTTTTCTTCCAGCATGGTATCGACCACATATTCAATCTCAATAGATTTACGCGTGTAGTAGCGGATTTGTGTATCCCAGGCGTCCATTACTTCATCGAACTTATTGAAATTACCGGCTGAGAGCGCTTTTTCCTGCGGCAGGAATACTTTACCGCTGGTGGCATCGCGTCCACCTTCCAGCGCGGCCAGTATCACGCGGGCAAAGTTAATAAAGCTCATGCCCGTGCAGCGGTAGCCCCATTTGCCTCCCACGGCAGTTTCGATGCAGCCGATGGCCGCATAGTCGTAGGCATCTTCGGGTTCAATGCCGAGTTTGATAAATTCCGGGATAACGATTTCATCGTTATTGAATGCCGGCATGCCAAAGCCGCAACGGATGACCTGCACGCAGGCGTCAAGAAAATCATTACTCATCCCCGCGTGATAACGCACGCTCAGATTGGGTTGCGTCGAACGCAGGCGGCCGCAGGACTCCAGAATGGCATAGGACAGTGGATTGACGGCATCCACCGCCAGACCATTGACCAGATTCTGACCGCCGATAGTGACGTTCTGATACAACGGGCTGCCAGCCGAGGCTTTCGAGTGGGAACCGGAGCGGATTTTGTTCACTTCCAGCAGCTTCAGCCAGCAGCTGTGCAGCAACTCAATGGCGTGCTCGCGGTCGAGACTCTGGTTCAGCTCCACGTCGCGGCGATAGAACGGGTAGAGATACTGGTCCATGCGGCCAAACGACACCGAGTGACCGTTCGATTCGATCTGCAGGATCAACTGAATGAAGTAGCACAATTGCAGCGCCTGCCAGAAGGTTGTTGGCGGTTCGTGGGCAATCACCTCACAGTTCTTCGCTATTGCCAGCAGCTCATCGCGACGGCTTGCACGGGTTTCAGTCGCCGCCATTTTACGCGCCAGGCTGGCGAAACGTTCGATATGCAGGCTGACGGCATCCAGCACAATATCAATCGCTTTCAGGAACTGATCGCCATGGAGATCTTCCAGGCAGGTCAGGTTAATGCGGGAACGACGTTCATCGACTTTGTGGCGCAGACCATCAATCCCTTTTTCCAGCAGCAGCGGGAAGTTCACCGCCAGGTGTGCATCCCCGGAGGTCATATTGCCTTCGGCTTTGATGATGCCGGTTTCCAGCAGGCCTTTTTGTTCGTCGGTAAACATGCCGTAGCAGCGATCCTGCACGGTCTGGCCACGCCACCACGGGCATATTTCATGCAGTACGCGCTTATTCTCTTCGCTGACCGCAAAGCCTGCACCAGGACGGTCGGCCAAATCGTCGATCTCTTTTTCAATCCACGACACGGTATATTCCGGGAAGATCGGTGCGGCGCGTACTTCACTCGCCTGGTTACCGATAATCAACTCATCGTGTTTAATCCAGATGGTACGTTCCGCCAGATGATGCGCCAGTGCCAGCGCACGACGTACCGGGATGGGTTTGTCCAGATGTTGCTGATACATCTCGGTATAGTGCTGGGCGCGTTCGGTACAAACCGGCGGCTTCACAATGTGGATCAGGGCCGTTTTATGCGCTTTAGTACGGTCGCTGAGTGTGTCCAGTTTCAGAGTCGTCATGGCGGTTATCCTCGTAGGGTCGCGGTTAAACCTTTAAGGCTGGCGTACTGCTGGGCAAATTCGAGCAGCGCAGGCGCATCAAGCGGTTTTTCCGGGGCGTTGTAGGGTTGATTGAGTAAGAGGTATTTGTTGATGCCCAACGTGTGATAGGGCAAAAAATGGATCTCATCGACGTGCAGTTCGTCGGCAGCAAAATCGGTAATGGCCTGAATATCGGCCGCGTTGGCATTGAATCCCTGAATCAGCGGTACGCGGATAATCATTTTTTTACCTGCGGCAGCCAGTTTTTTTAGATTTTCCAGCACGCGAGCGGCGTTGCCATCGGTCCACTGCTTAAACGGCGCATCAGCGACGTGTTTTAAATCGGCAAGAAACAGATCGATGTTCGCTAACGAAGGTTCAATATACTTCCACGGCACGTGCAGGCAGGTTTCGACCGCAGTATGAATGCCCGCATCGTGGCTGGCTTTGAACAACGCCGCAGCCAGCTCCGGCTGCATAAACGGTTCACCGCCGGAAAGCGTTACCCCGCCACCGCTGCGGTCGTAAAACGGTTTATCACGCAGGACGGTCGCCATAATGTCTTCCACACTTTTGACTTCGCCGCAGACGGTCAGCGCCTGGGTCGGGCAGCAGTGGGTCAGCGCGGTGAGAGTCTCATCGGTCAGTTTTTCGCGATGAATAAGCAGGCCGTTCAGCGCTCGCTCAATAACGTCAGGTGCAGCCTGAGCACACAGGTCGCAGCCGTCCAGACACAGACGCGCGTCGTACAGCAGATCCCGTGTACGGGCACGACTCTCCGGGTTCTGGCACCAGCGACAGCCCAGGGAGCATCCCTTAAGGAACACCACGGTACGGATACCGGGACCATCGTGGGTGGAATAACGCTGGATATTGAAAATCATAAGCGGCCTCTCTGCTTTCGTATAAAGATTAAATTACTTTCGAATGAAAGTTATATTGACGTGCGTCAACTAACCGCGCGGTTTCGTCGTGCTACCTTTAATTCATGCTAATTATTCGTTTGAGGACAGGTTATGGAACTCTATTTAGATACATCTGATGTTGATGCGGTAAAAGCTCTGGCGCGTGTTTTTCCGCTGGCAGGGGTGACCACTAACCCAAGCATTGTGGCGGCAGGTAAAAAGACGCTGGAAGTGTTACTGCCGCAATTGCAGGAAGCGCTGGGGGGACAAGGTCGTCTGTTTGCGCAGGTGATGGCGACGACCGCCGAAGGGATGGTCAGCGACGCGCGTAAATTACGGGCAATCATTCCGGATATTGTGGTGAAAGTACCGGTCACAGCAGAAGGTCTGGCGGCGATTAAGCAACTGCAGGAAGAGGGTATCCCGACATTGGGGACGGCGGTATACGGTGCAGCACAGGGACTGCTGGCGGCGCTGGCAGGGGCGGAATACATTGCGCCATACGTTAACCGCGTGGATGCCCAGGGCGGCGATGGCATCCAGACAGTGACCGATCTGCAGAATTTATTAAAAATGCATGCTCCGCACGCCAAAGTACTGGCAGCCAGTTTCAAAACCCCACGCCAGGCGCTGGACTGCCTGCTGGCAGGCTGTGAAGCCATTACGCTGCCGCTGGATGTTGCACAGCAGCTGATTAGTTCCCCGGCCGTTGATGCTGCCGTGGCGAAGTTTGAACACGACTGGCAGAATGCGTTTGGGCGGACGTCGATCTGATGCTGTTGCCGGGTGGCGCTAACGCTTGCCCGGCCTGCGTTCTGGCCGTTGTAGGTCGGGCAAGGCGAAGCCGTCACCCGACTTTTTTACCGACTACAAACCTCACATCCCGGATTACGCATTAGCTTCATTTCCCGAAACTGACAGGTCATGGCGTCATACATCACGATTTTACCGGATGCCGGTTTACCGTAGTTTGCCAGCAGCTTAATGGCTTCCATCGCCTGAAGTGAACCTATCACGCCAATGAGCGGAGCCATTACACCGGCTTCTACACAGGTCAGGGCATTTTCACCGAACAGGCGACTCAGGCAGCGATAGCAGGGCTCACCCTCCTGGTATGTGAAGACTGTAATTTGTCCTTCCATGCGGATTGCCGCGCCGGAAACCAGTGGAATTTTTGCGGCGAAGCAGCCGGCATTAAGCTGATTACGGATACTGACATTATCGGTGCAGTCAAGAACCAAATCATGTTCAGCGATCAGCGCATGAATCGCGGTATCGTCGAGAAGCGCATTCACCGGCGTAATGGTTATATAAGGATTAATCCGCGCCAGTGCGTCGCGTGCCGATTCTACTTTTGGTTGACCAACGGTTGCGTCACTATGCAGCGTCTGGCGTTGCAGGTTTGAGACGGACACGGTGTCAAAGTCGAGCAGGGTTAACTGCCCGACGCCAGCACCCGCCAGATACTGGGTGGCAGCACAACCAAGCCCACCCAGACCCACGATCAGTACCCGCGCTTCCTTGAGCGCTTCCTGACCTTCAAAATCGAAGCCGCGCAGAATGATTTGCCGGTTATAGCGCATCATCTCCTGGTCGCTGAGTTCCGCCATTACAGGCCTCCAAACAGGGCGTTAAACGGCTCGACCTCAACCCATTCTCCTGCTTCGACGTTACCGCGATCGCGCTCCAGCACGATAAAGCAGTTACCGAGGCTAAAAGAACTGAAAATATGCGACCCCTGGTGTCCCGTGGTGGTGACTTCCAGTTCGCCTTGCGCATTACGCTGCAATACACCGCGCTGAAAATCCAGACGGCCTGGCGTTTTCTTCAGACGAGATGCCGTGCGCACGCGCTGGCGTGGTGGCAGTCCGCAGGCGGTGTTACCGCTGAGTTTCGCCAGTAACGGTTGTACCAGTTGATAGAACGTGAGGGCCGCGGAGACCGGGTTTCCAGGCAGGCCGCAAAACCAGCTGTTGCTCAGTTTACCGAAAGCGAACGGTTTACCAGGTTTGATGGCCAATTTCCAGAAGGCGATTTCTCCCAGCTCTTCCAGAATGGTTTTGGTGTAATCTGCTTCACCCACCGACACGCCACCGGAGCTGATGACAACATCGGCCTGGCTGTCGGCTTCGATAAACGCCGCGCGCAGGGCGTTAGGATCATCGCGAATAATCCCTAAGTTGATGACTTCACAGCCCAACTGTTGCAGCATCAGATGCACGGTCAGGCGATTGGTATCGTAAATCTGCCCGTCGCCCAGCGGCTGACCAGGTAGTTGCAGTTCATCACCGGTGGAGAACAACGCCACGCGGACTTTACGCACAACCTGTGCCTGCGCAATACCCAGCGAGGCCAGTACCGGAAGTTCTGCGGTTGTCAGACGTGTTCCTGCCGGAAAAACCACCGCGCCGTTGGCAATGTCTTCACCGCGCAGACGAATATTTTGTCCGCTGCGGACGTCGGCGGTAAAACGAATACCGTCGTCAGTTTGTTCTGTCTGTTCTTGCATGACGACGGCTTCACAACTGGTCGGTACCGGGGCGCCCGTCATAATTCTAATGCAGGTTCCCGCAGGCCATTCACCATGGAAAGGCTGACCGGCATAAGCTTTACCGGCAACGGAGAGCGGCTGGCCGGATTGCAGATCGGCCAAACGCACCGCATAACCATCCATTGCCGAGTTATCGAATCCTGGAACATCAATGGGAGAGACGATGTCGGTCGCCAGAATGCGACCAAAGCATTGAACCAGTGGCAGCGTTTCGACGGCGGTAAGTGGGGTAATACGCGAAAGCATCTGAGAGAGAGCCGTTTCAAGCGGCATCAGTCCGGCGGTAAATTCCATGTGAAGACTCCTGCGGGGCAAAATCGAATCCGGTTATTATGTCAGAAAATGGACGCGGACAGTATGCCACCTCAGGCTTAGAATCCGATCTGCTGAAGGTTTTATACCAGAGAGTAACGCAGCATATTTCACCGCTATCCTGAGGTTAATGGGATTGGCTCTGCAGAAGGGGCCTTTACCTTTACATGACGTCTGCATCTTTCTATATTCAAAAATCGAATCAATAACTCACCGAAATTCTGATATTTATAACCCCGTTACCTGCCACCTTAATGGATGAAAAAAATGGGCAAAGCAGTCATTGCAATTCACGGCGGCGCTGGGGCAATAACCCGCGCAGAGCTAAGCCAGGAGCAGGAGTTGCGTTATATACAGGCGCTGTCAGATATCGTTGAAACCGGTCAACGTATGCTGGAAGCGGGCCGTAGCGCGCTGGATGTTGTCACTGAGGCTGTACGCCTACTGGAAGAGTGCCCCTTGTTTAACGCCGGAATTGGCGCTGTGTATACCCGTGATGAAACCCATGAACTGGATGCCTGCGTCATGGATGGTAATACCCTGCAAGCCGGTGCTGTTGCCGGAGTCAGTCATCTGCGTAACCCGATCCTCGCGGCTCGTCTGGTGATGGAACGCAGCCCTCACGTCATGATGATTGGCGAAGGGGCGGAAAATTTTGCGATTGCACAGGGCATGGAACGGGTTTCTGCTGATGTTTTCTCTACCCCTGAACGCTATGCGCAACTGCTGGTGGCGCGTGCTGAGGGTAAAACGGTACTTGATCATAGCGGCACACCGCTGGACGAAAACAACAAAATGGGCACCGTTGGCGCGGTGGCGCTGGATGTTTTCGGCAATCTGGCTGCGGCGACGTCGACCGGCGGAATGACCAACAAATTACCAGGGCGGGTGGGCGACAGTCCTTTGGTTGGCGCGGGTTGCTATGCCAACAATGCCAACGTTGCGGTTTCATGTACGGGAACCGGAGAAGTATTCATTCGCGCGCTGGCGGCCTATGACATTGCGGCGCTGATGGATTATGGCGGCCTGAGTCTGTCAGAGGCGTGCGAGCGCGTGGTGATGGAAAAGTTGCCGGCGCTGGGCGGCAGCGGCGGATTAATTGCTATCGATCATGAAGGGAATGTGGCTTTGCCGTTTAACAGTGAAGGTATGTACCGCGCATGGGGATACGCTGGCGATACGCCAACCACCGGAATTTATCGGGAAAAAGGAGAGAGTGTTGCCACACAGTGATGAGCTTGATGTCAGTGACGTACTGGCCGTCAGCAACCTGAATATCGCCTTCGAACAAGAGCAGCAGCGTATCAGCGCCGTACGAAATCTGTCGTTTCGCCTGAAACGTGGAGAAACGCTGGCGATTGTTGGCGAATCCGGTTCCGGAAAATCGGTAACGGCCTTGTCGCTGATGCGTCTGATTGAACAGGCGGGCGGCGAGGTAAGCTGTGATGCGATGCTGCTACGGCGGCGCAATCGGCAGGTGATTGAACTCGGTGAGCAGAGCGCAGCGCAGATGCGCCATGTGCGCGGCGCGGATATCGCGATGATTTTTCAGGAGCCGATGACGTCGCTCAACCCTGTGTTTACCGTCGGTGAGCAGATCGCTGAGTCCATCCGTCTACACCAGGGGGCCAGTCGCGAAGAGGCAATGGTGGAAGCCAAGCGCATGCTTGACCAGGTTCGGATCCCCGAATCGAAGGCCATCTTATCGCGCTATCCACACCAGCTTTCCGGCGGAATGCGCCAGCGAGTGATGATTGCCATGGCGCTATCATGCCGACCGGCGGTGTTGATTGCTGATGAGCCGACAACGGCGCTGGACGTCACTATTCAGGCGCAGATCCTGCAACTGATAAAAGTGCTGCAGCAAGAGATGTCGATGGGTGTCATTTTTATCACCCACGATATGGGGGTGGTGGCAGATATCGCTGACCGTGTGCTGGTAATGTACCAGGGCGAAGCGGTCGAAACGGGCAGCGTTGAACAAATTTTTCATGCTCCTCAGCATCCTTACACGCAAGCGTTGTTGGCGGCTGTGCCGCAACTTGGTGAGATGCGCGGGCATGACCTTCCTCGACGCTTCCCGCTTATTTCTCTGCACGATCCTCATCATGTTGAACCTCAAACCGAGCAGGATACGGTGGTTGAGGGAGACCCGATTCTGCAGGTTCGCAACCTGGTGACACGTTTTCCCCTGCGTAGCGGCATCCTTAATCGCGTGACCCGCGAGGTGCATGCGGTGGAAAACGTCAGTTTTGATCTCTGGCCCGGCGAAACGCTTTCACTGGTTGGCGAATCGGGTTGCGGTAAATCAACGACCGGACGGGCATTGTTGCGTCTGGTGGAGTCCCAACGTGGGGAGATTTTCTTCAATGGACAACGCATTGATACCCTGGCCGCCAGCAAGTTGCAGCCGCTGCGTCGGGATATCCAGTTTATCTTCCAGGACCCTTATGCGTCGCTCGATCCGCGCCAGACGGTGGGATATTCCATCTTAGAGCCATTGCGGGTGCACGGTTTGTTACAAGGCGATGCGGCGACAAAACGGGTCGCGTGGTTGCTGGAGCGTGTCGGGTTGCTACCTGAGCATGCCTGGCGCTATCCGCACGAATTTTCCGGCGGTCAGCGGCAACGTATCTGTATAGCCCGGGCGTTGGCGCTCAATCCAAAAGTGATCATTGCCGATGAGTCCGTCTCGGCACTGGATGTCTCAATTCGTGGGCAAATTATTAACCTGTTGCTCGATCTACAGCGGGAAATGGGAATTGCGTACCTGTTTATTTCCCACGATATGGCGGTGGTGGAGCGCATTAGTCACCGCGTGGCGGTGATGTACCTGGGGCAGATTGTTGAGATCGGCACCCGACGGGCGGTGTTTGAAAATCCACAGCATCCCTACACGCGAAAACTTATGGCGGCAGTCCCGGTTGCCGATCCATCGCATCAAAGACCACAGCGCGTACTGCTGTCGGATGATATCCCCAGTAATATCCGCAAACGCGGTGAAGAGATCCCCCCGGTTTCACTACAGTTAGTAGGACCGGGGCATTATGTTGCGCGTGCGCCAGCGGAAAATGCGCTTTCGCGTTTATGACAGACAGGCAGGGTTAAGGAGAATAACATGACAAAAATTGTTGCTCGTAAATGGCTGGTTGCTCTGGGGGTTGCCTCTGCGCTGGCTGCATCCCCGTCCTGGGCTGCCAAAGATGTGGTCGTTGCGGTAGGGTCTAATTTCACCACGCTCGACCCTTATGATGCCAACGATACGTTGTCGCAGGCGGTAGCCAAGTCGTTTTACCAGGGACTGTTCGGCCTTGATAAAGGGATGAAGCTGAAAAATGTGTTGGCGGAAAGCTATTCCGTTTCTGATGATGGTCTGACTTACACCGTAAAACTGCGACAGGGTGTGAAGTTTCAGGATGGGACTGACTTCAATGCGGCTGCGGTAAAAGCCAACCTTGATCGCGCCAGCAATCCGGAAAATCACCTTAAACGCTATAACCTGTATAAGAATATCGATAAAACCGAGGTTGTTGATCCCACTACGGTGAAAATTACACTGAAGCAGCCATTCTCTGCCTTTATCAATATTCTGGCGCATCCGGCGACGGCGATGATATCTCCGGCCGCGCTGGAGAAATACGGGAAAGAGATCGGTTTCCATCCGGTAGGGACGGGGCCGTACCAGCTTGAAACCTGGAATCAGACCGACTTTGTCAAAGTTAAGAAGTTCGCGGGCTACTGGCAGCAAGGATTGCCAAAGCTTGATACGATTACCTGGCGTCCGGTAACGGACAATAATACGCGTGCGGCAATGCTGCAAACCGGGGAAGCGCAGTTTGCTTTCCCAATTCCGTACGAGCAGGCAGCGTTACTGGCGAAGAATAAAAACCTGGAACTGGTCGCCAGCCCGTCTATTATGCAGCGTTATATCAGCATGAACGTCACGCAAAAACCGTTCGATAATCCGAAGGTGCGCGAGGCGTTGAATTATGCCATCAACCGTCAGGCGTTGGTTAAAGTGGCGTTTGCGGGTTATGCCACGCCGGCAACTGGCGTTCTTCCGCCATCGATAGCCTATGCGCAAAGCTACACGCCGTGGCCTTACGATCCGGCAAAAGCGCGCGAATTACTGAAAGAAGCGGGTTATCCCAACGGCTTTACCACCACGCTGTGGTCATCTCATAACCACAGCACCGCGCAGAAAGTGCTGCAATTTACCCAGCAGCAGCTGGCGCAGGTGGGCGTGAAGGCTCAGGTCACGGCGATGGATGCCGGGCAGCGGGCCGCAGAAGTCGAGGGCAAGGCGCAGAAAGAAAGCGGGGTACGGATGTTCTACACCGGCTGGTCGGCGTCTACGGGCGAAGCGGACTGGGCGTTGTCGCCGCTGTTTGCGTCACAGAACTGGCCGCCAACCTTGTTTAATACCGCGTTCTACAGTAACAAGCAGGTGGACAAGGATTTAACGGCGGCATTGCAGACTAACGATCCGGCGCAAAAAGCGCAGTTGTACAAAGACGCGCAGGATATTATCTGGAAAGAGTCGCCGTGGATCCCGCTGGTGGTGGAGAAACTGATCTCGGCGCACAGTACGAATTTGACCGGATTCTGGATCATGCCTGACACCGGGTTTAGTTTTGATGACGCGGATTTGAAATAAGCTATTCATTCGGCCCTGCGTGGATGGGGCCGGCGAAGGGAGTCTGATGCTCAACTATGTTTTCAAGCGCCTGCTGGGGTTGATTCCGACGCTGTTAATTGTGGCGGTGCTGGTGTTTTTGTTTGTTCACTTGCTACCCGGCGATCCGGCGCGGCTTATTGCCGGGCCGGAGGCCGATGCAGAGGTGATTGAGTTGGTACGTCGGCAGTTGGGCCTGGATCAGCCGCTGCACGTTCAGTTCTGGCATTACATGACCAACGTATTACAAGGCGATTTCGGTACCTCGATGGTTTCTCGCCGTCCGGTTGCCGATGAGATTGCCAGCCGTTTTATGCCGTCGTTGTGGCTGACGATCGCCAGCATGGCGTGGGCGGTTTTGTTTGGTATGACGGCGGGGATCATTGCCGCCGTTTGGCGCAACCGCTGGCCTGACAGGTTGAGTATGACGCTTGCGGTCACCGGGATCTCTTTCCCGGCCTTTGCGCTTGGTATGCTGTTAATGCAGGTCTTTTCCGTGGAGTTGGGTTGGCTACCGACCGTAGGCGCGGATAGCTGGTTGCACTACATTCTTCCTTCAATCACGCTAGGGGCGGCAGTGGCGGCGGTACTCGCCCGTTTTACCCGCGCCTCGTTTGTCGATGTGCTTAGCGAGGACTATATGCGCACCGCGCGGGCGAAGGGGGTGAGCGAAACCTGGGTAGTGCTAAAACATGGTCTGCGTAACGCGATGATCCCGGTCGTCACGATGATGGGGCTGCAGTTTGGCTTTTTGCTGGGTGGCTCGATTGTGGTTGAGAAGGTATTCAACTGGCCTGGACTTGGGCGATTGTTAGTCGACTCAGTTGAAATGCGTGACTATCCGGTGATCCAGGCCGAAGTGCTGTTGTTTTCCCTGGAGTTTATTCTTATCAACTTAGTGGTGGATGTGCTCTATGCCGCCATTAATCCGGCTATCAGGTACAAGTAAGGATGCGATTTTTTAACTGGCGCCGACAGGCGATTTTAAATGCGATGCCCCTCGTTAAGCCAGAGCAAATACGTACGCCGTGGCATGAGTTCTGGCGTCGTTTTCGTCGTCAACATGTTGCGATGATCGCGGGGTTATTTGTGCTGGCCCTGATCCTGGTGGCCATCTTTGCCCGTTGGCTGACGCCGTTTGATGCTGAAAACTACTTCGATTACGACCGGCTGAATGACGGACCGTCGATGCTGCACTGGTTTGGCGTGGATTCGTTAGGCAGGGATATTTTTAGCCGCGTACTGGTTGGCGCACAAATTTCGCTGGCGGCTGGGGTCTTTGCTGTCTTTATTGGTGCGGCGATTGGCACGGTGCTGGGCCTGCTGGCCGGATATTACGAAGGCTGGTGGGATCGGCTGATTATGCGTATCTGTGACGTACTGTTTGCCTTTCCAGGGATTTTGCTGGCAATAGCAGTGGTGGCGGTGCTGGGAAGCGGGATTGCGAATGTGATTATTGCGGTTGCGGTGTTTTCTATTCCGGCTTTTGCGCGACTGGTTCGTGGCAATACGTTGGTTCTTAAGCAACAAACATTTATTGAGTCAGCACGCAGCATTGGTGCCAGCGACGCGACCATTATCTTTAACCATATTTTGCCGGGTACGGTCTCTTCAATCGTGGTTTTTTTCACCATGCGTATCGGGACGTCAATAATTTCTGCCGCAAGTCTGTCATTCCTGGGGTTAGGGGCACAGCCGCCGACGCCGGAATGGGGAGCCATGCTCAATGAAGCGCGGGCTGATATGGTGATCGCGCCCCACGTGGCGATTTTCCCGGCGGTGGCGATATTCCTGACGGTGCTGGCGTTTAACCTGCTGGGGGATGGGTTGCGCGACGCGCTGGATCCGAAGATCAAAGGATAACGCGTAGGCCTGATAAGACGCGTTAGCATCTTATCAGGCATTGTTGGATGATGGCATAAATGCCTTATCCGGCCTACGGTGAGGTTACGATTATTTAAACGCGCGTGCCCCACAGGTCGTATTCATCTGCGTTTTCGACTTTCACGCGGATGATATCGCCAGGCTTCACGTTGGTTTCGCCATTCAGATATACCGCACCGTCGATTTCAGGAGCATCAGCCATACTTCGACCAATCGCGCCTTCTTCGTCAACTTCATCAACGATGACCAGAATCTCGCGGCCTACTTTCTCCTGCAAACGTTCAGCAGAGATCTGCTGCTGCAGCTGCATAAAGCGGTTCCAGCGTTCTTCTTTTACTTCTTCCGGGATTTGATCTGGCAGATCGTTGGCTCCTGCTCCTTCTACCGGACTGTATTTAAAGCAGCCGACGCGGTCCAGACGTGCTTCTTTGAGGAAGTCGAGCAGCATCTGGAAGTCTTCTTCGGTTTCGCCCGGGAAGCCAACAATAAACGTTGAACGCAGGGTCAGTTCAGGGCAGATTTCACGCCACTGTTTAATACGCGCCAGCTGTCGGTCCACAGAACCCGGGCGTTTCATGAGTTTCAGAATACGCGGGCTGGCGTGCTGTAGTGGGATATCCAGATACGGCAGGATTTTCCCTTCCGCCATCAGCGGGATCACATCATCTACGTGCGGATAAGGATAGACGTAGTGCAGACGGGTCCAGATGCCCAGTTTTGACAACTGTTCGCACAGGTCAACCATGCTGGTTTTAACCGGCTCGCCGTTATGGAAACCGGTACGATGCTTCACATCCACACCGTAAGCAGAAGTATCCTGGGAGATCACCAGAATCTCTTTCACGCCTGCATCGACCAGACGTTTAGCCTCGCTAAGAACGTCGCCAATCGGACGGCTCACCAGATCACCACGCATGGATGGAATAATGCAGAATGTGCAGCGGTGATTACAGCCTTCAGAAATCTTCAAATAGGCATAATGGCGCGGGGTCAGTTTGACACCTTGCTCAGGAACCAGACTCTGGAACGGGTTGTGCTTTGGCTTCGGCACGTAGTGATGCACGTGCTCCAGAACCTGTTCGTAGCTGTGCGGTCCGGTAATTTCCAGTACCTTCGGGTGGACTTCACGGATCTGATCGACTTTGGCGCCCAGACAGCCAGTGACGATCACTTTGCCGTTTTCGTTCAGCGCTTCGCCAATGGCTTCCAGTGACTCCTGAACTGCGCTGTCAATAAAGCCGCAGGTGTTAACGATAACCATATCCGCATCGTCGTAGCTTGGCACAACATCATAGCCTTCGGTACGAAGTTCGGTCAGGATGCGCTCAGAATCGACGAGGTTTTTCGGACAACCTAGTGATATAAAACCAATTTTTGCCATTTTCTTATACTGTACATTGCTCGTAATCGGGGGATTATACAGATGCCTTCACACTACATCTATATCTGATCGGCATAACACGCAGAGAATACTCATAACGTGTTTCTGTTAGTGAAAGGTGTTTAGCGAGTCTAATTCCGGCTTTAAGTGCCACTTCTTGGCTATATAAACTTATTATCGTAAATTTTATCTCGTCGAGCGTTATTAATGAGGTTTATTTTGAAAGATATTGTTTTAAAGTCGAAACTTGAAATGGCTAAAACACTGTATGCTAACGGAGTGAGTTTATATTATATCTCTCTGGCTACGGGGCTGAGTTGGCGGGTATTAATGTCAGAGTTAAGTTTCCTCGCCAGTCATGAAGTAATTCGAAATAAAGCTGACGCTCGCAAAGCAAATTTTAAATAATTCACCTGTCTGTTACGTATCCTACAATATTATGAAAGGTAATGTTCATATGTATATTTCACCGCTTCCGGTTGCCCCGGATTCTGATGTTGATAAGCTGAGAGATGATATTGCGAATAAGCTTTTATTTACTATCGGTAAAGATCCCGCAATTGCCACGAAAAGGGAGTGGTTGAATGCGACGTTATATGCTGTACGCGATCGAATGGTTGAGCGGTGGCACCGCTCTAATCGGGCACAATTCTCTCAGGATGCCCGCCAGGTTTATTATCTGTCAATGGAGTTTCTCATCGGCCGCACGCTCTCCAATGCACTACTCTCTTTGGGCTTATATGATGAAGTCCGGAGCGCGCTCGAGGCCATGGGGCTGGATCTGGAAGATCTGATCGACGAAGAGAATGACCCAGGGCTCGGAAATGGCGGCCTTGGTCGTCTGGCGGCCTGTTTCCTTGATTCGCTGGCAACTCTGGGCTTACCTGGGTGCGGTTACGGTATTCGTTACAATTACGGTATGTTTAAACAAAATATCATTGATGGTGTTCAAAAAGAGTCTCTGGACTACTGGCTGGAATACGGGAACCCATGGGAGTTCAAACGTCATAATACGCATTATAAAGTGCGTTTTGGCGGACGCGTGCAACTGGAGGGGAATAAAGCCCGCTGGATTGAAACCGAGGATATTCTGGCTGTCGCACATGACCAGATTATTCCCGGCTATGCGACCGACATGACGAATACGCTGCGGCTGTGGAATGTACAGGTGAATAGTGAGGTCAATGTCGGGAAATTAAATCCACATGATGACTTTGCAACCGAAGTGGAAAATAAATACCACTTTGATCGGATTTCACGGGTCCTGTATCCGGATGACTCCACCGATGCAGGACGTGAATTGCGCTTGCGACAGGCTTATTTTCTGGCCTCGGCAACGATTCAGGATATCCTGAGTCGCCATTACCAGTTGCACCGGACTTACGATAATCTGGCGGATAAAATTGCGATTCACCTCAATGATACTCACCCGGTCCTGGCAATTCCGGAACTGATGCGCCTGCTGATTGACTATCACCAGTTCAGTTGGGATAACGCGTTTGATGTGACCTGTCAGATTTTTTCGTACACCAATCACACGCTGATGAGTGAGGCGCTGGAGACATGGCCGGTCGAGATGCTGAGTCGAATTTTGCCGCGTCACTTGCAGATTATTTTCGACATTAACGATCGCTTTCTGAAAACGTTGCAGGAGCGATATCGTGATGACAGTGAGCTGTTGAAACGTGTATCGCTCATTGATGAATCTCATGGTCGTGTGGTGCGCATGGCCTGGCTGGCAGTCGTGGTCAGTCATAAGGTAAACGGCGTGTCGGCACTGCATTCCAAATTGATGACGGAATCGCTGTTTGCTGATTTTGCACGCATCTTTCCGCTGCGTTTCACCAATGTGACCAATGGTGTCACGGCTCGCCGCTGGCTGGCGTTGGCTAATCCTCCGCTGGCAAAAGTGCTGGATGAGAATATCGGTGATAGCTGGCGGACTAAGTTAATGCAGTTGGGCGAGTTGAAGCAGTATATTGATTATCCGTCGGTGAATGAGGCGGTACATCGAGCGAAACGAGCAAACAAGCAGCGACTGGCGCACCATATTGCAACACAGTATGGGGTGGTGGTGGATTCTGGTGCGTTGTTTGATGTGCAGGTGAAGCGTATTCATGAATATAAGCGGCAGTTACTGAATGTGCTCCATGTCATTACTCGCTACAACCGCATTAAAGCGGCACCGGATGCCAGCTGGGTTCCGCGTGTGAATATCTTTGCGGGAAAAGCGGCGTCGTCCTATCACATGGCGAAACAGATCATTCGCTTAATTAATGATGTGGCGAGATTAGTGAATAACGATCCGCAAATCGGCGGCAAGCTGAAGGTGGTGTTTATCCCGGATTACAGCGTCAGCCTGGCGCAAATGATCATTCCGGCAGCCGATCTTTCTGAACAAATATCCCTGGCCGGGACGGAAGCATCCGGTACCAGCAACATGAAGTTTGGGCTGAATGGGGCGCTAACAATCGGTACGCTGGATGGCGCGAATATAGAAATGCGTGAATACGTTGGGGAAGATAACATCTTTATCTTTGGGAATACGGCGAGTGAGGTTGATGCGCTGCGTCGCGATGGCTATGACCCGCGCTGTATTTTTGAAAACGATGCGGAGTTACATCAGGTACTGACGCAAATTGGCACGGGGATGTTCAGCCCGCAAGAGCCCGGACGCTACAAAGATGTACTGGATTCGTTAATCAACTTTGGCGACTACTATCAGGTACTAGCGGATTACCGCAGCTATGTGGACTGCCAGGATTCGGTGGATGAGTTATATCGTTATCCCCGCGAGTGGACGACAAAGACGATGCATAATATTGCTAATATGGGGTATTTCTCGTCGGACAGAACGGTACAGGAATATGCTGACCATATCTGGCGTATCGCTAAAATCCGCGTGTAGTTATTAATGGCGGCATCTGGCCTCCCGGGATTTTATCACCGGGAGGTTGTTTGTAAATCAGCCAGAATGGGTGACAGTATTTGATAGGCTGCACCATCTTTGCGTAAAGAAGAAAATACACTAAATTGCGGTAATGGAAATGGTGTGTTTATCTTTTTAAGACCATACAGATGCGCGTGTGTTTCAAATACCTTTTCCGGGATCACCCCTAAGCATTGGGTTGTGGACACAATAGTGAGTATGGCCGTAAAAGAAGAGGTAAGCAGACAACGTTCACCGGTTCTGAATTTTTTATCCACAATACTCCGGTGGTAAATTATTTTTTCATTCTTGGTATTGTAGCCCACCAGGTTGGCACTTCTGAACTGCTCCTCTGTCATTGCATTTCCGTATAATACATTATTCTGCGAGGCTACAAGGACCAGCCGCATATCAGATATTTTCTGGCAGGTGATATTTCCTGACTCAACGGAAAATGTTGAAAACACCGCATCAGCCTGGCGCATGTTTAATAGCTCAACAATGCTCTGCTCGTTTAAATCAGCGGTGAGGTGCAGGAGACTGATATCCGCATCGGTATTGATTATTCTGGCTGTGACATCGGGAATAACAATCGGGGAAATAAATGACTCAGTATACAGCGTTAGCCTTTTTTTCGCCGCCGGAGAGGAAAGCGGCATCAGCGCCGATAGTTTGTCGATAATTGGGATCGTATTGTCATAAAGTTCATCAGAGTAGACGGTCGGTAACAGCGCATTTCCGCTACGGACAAAGAGATTATCGCCCATCATTTCTCGCAGTTTTCGTAGTGACTGGCTGACGGCAGAAGGTGAAATGTTAAGCATGTCAGCGACTCTGGAAATACTGCCAACGCTATAGATCAAACAGAAAATTGTCAGCAAATTCAGATCTATTTTGGATAGTGTGCGTATTTTTTCTGCATCACTTGCTTTTGACATAAATCCCTCATAATCAGCGCTATGGCAGTAATCACTTCAGGTATAGCAAAAAATGTTCGGTGCGCCAGAAACGAGATGTTTTGTGTAAGTGCAACACCGGCATCATGCCGAAGGTTGTAACATTGTAAATTATGTTAATCAATTAGGCTTTATTGATGTAGAGCATCAATTTGTTCAAAAAACAACCATACTATTAAGTTGCACCATGGTTGGAAAGAGGAGGAACAAGGTATGGTTGTTGACAGACTGAGAACCGATCTTCTCAACAAATTGATAAACGCCCGCATCGATCTTGCCGCTTATCTGCTGTTGAGAAAAGCGAAAGGCTATATGTCAGTCAGCGAGAGCGATCGTCTGCGTGATAACTTTTTTGAACTGAATCGCGAATTGCACGATCAATCACAGCGCCACGGTATGCATCTTGATCAGGAAGAGTGGAATGCCCTTCGTCGTGCAGAAGGGGCATTAGCCGCCACCGCTGTTTGTCTGATGAGTGGACATCATGATTGTCCGAACTTTATTGCCGTTAACGCAGAGAAACTGGAAAACTGCCTGACAACGCTGACGCTGAGCATCCAGAGTTTGCAAGCTTATTCAACGCTGGAACACATCTGAACCAGGGGGAGGGCGCTCCCCCTTTTCGTTAAGATTATGTAAAAGTGGCGGGATAATTCCCCTTGCTGGCTACGCTTTAAGCAGAGCCATTAAGGAGGTGCTATGCGTCGACTCTTTCTCTGTGTTGCCTCATTGGCGTTGCTTTCCCCCTATGCCGCTGCCGTCAGGGTGGAGGTCCTGCAAACCAAACTCGACCACCCGTGGTCGCTGACCTTTTTACCGGATGATCGCAGTATGCTGATTACGCTTAGAGGAGGGCAGCTTCGGCTCTGGCAACCCGATAAGGGGCTTTCTGACCCACTGACCGGCGTACCTAAGGTTTGGGCGCATGGCCAGGGCGGCTTGCTCGATGTGGTGTTAGCGCCGGATTTTGCACAATCCCGGCGGGTGTGGCTTAGCTTTGCGGAAGCTGACAGTGAAGGGAGAGCCGGGACAGCAGTGGGCTACGGGCGGTTAAGTGACGATCATAAACACTTGCAGGGGTTCCAGACGGTGTTCCGCCAAATGCCTAAGTTATCAACCGGGAACCATTTTGGCGGGCGCATGGTATTTGATGGCAAAGGTTATCTGTTTATCGGCCTTGGCGAGAATAACCAGCGTATAACCGCTCAGGAGCTGGATAAATTACAGGGCAAGGTGGTTCGACTAACGGACGAGGGCAAAATTCCACCGGATAACCCGTTTGTGAATCAGACTGGCGCGCGGGCTGAAATATGGTCGTATGGGATCCGTAATCCGCAGGGGATGGCGATGAATCCCTGGAGTAATGCGTTATGGCTCAACGAGCATGGTCCGCGTGGCGGAGATGAGATCAATATCCCCGAGAAAGGTAAAAACTATGGATGGCCAATCGCGACATGGGGTGTTAACTACAGTGGTTTCAACATCCCCGAAGCAAAAGGCACAATTGTGGCGGGCACTGAGCAGCCTATCTTTTACTGGGAAAAATCACCTGCAGTCAGTGGGATGGCCTTTTATAACCACGATACGTTCCCACAGTGGCGACACAAACTGTTTATTGGCGCGCTGAAAGAACAGGGGGTGATTGTGTTAAGCGTGAAAGGCAATACAGTGACGGAAGACGGGCGTATTTTGCATGACAGAGGGCAGCGAATCCGCGATGTGCGCGTCGGACCAGACGGCTATTTGTATGTATTAACCGACGAGTCCGACGGGGAATTACTGAAAGTGAGTCCCTGATAGGATTAGCTAACCGGGATCATCACGACTTTCTGGAATGCCGGGCGTTCGGTGAGCTGTTGATACCAACGTTCCAGGTGAGGGCGTGGCGTCCAGCTCAAGCCGACATTAAACAGGTTATAGATGAACGGCGCGACGGCGATGTCCGCAGTGCCAAATTCAGCGCCAGAGAACCACGCCCGGTCAGCCAGTGCGTTGTCGAGAATGGCAAACAGGTTATCGCAGACCTTCGCACCGGCCTCGATGGCTGCCTGATCGCGTTGATCCGCAGGGGTTCTGACCAGACCAAATAAGATAACCCTATGTGCAGGGCTCAGCGTCTGGTTAGCCCAGTCCATCCATTTTTCGCCCTCGGCGCGTTGCGCCGGGGCGTCAACCCACAGTCGTTTTTGCCCGTATTGGGCTGCCAGGTAGCGGACAATGGTATTTGATTCCCACAGCAAGACGTCTGTTTCGTCATCGCGTAGCAGTGGAACCAGCCCGTTAGGGTTCATCGCCAGATAGTCTGCGTCATGATTTACGCCATGCTGTCCGCCAGCCAGAATTTGGCTGTACGGCAGTTCCAGTTCTTCGAGTGTCCACAATACTTTTTTTACGTTGGTCGAATTATTGCGACCCCACAGTGTAATCATAGTAACCCCGTAAATTAATTGAGCAGCTTTATGGCCGCATTCTCTATCTGACTCGCTCACATGGTGGGGTAAACCTAATATTTACGCAACAAGGCGCAAAAAAATCGTGATGAGAGCAGCACAGCGCAGCGTTATTGCATAAACTTTAAAAACTTTACCAACTTACGGTTTCTTTAAGCTCGTTAGTGCGTTATTACTCACCGCACTTATTTTACACGTCATCCATCAGAACTTTTCTGTATGGTTGGCTGAGGCAACTTGGCCGGTTTTGTGTAAACACGGTGTGGTATGACGTGGTTTTTTGGAATGGATACTCGGGTGGCATTTATGACGCAATACTTCTCTTCCCTACGCAGCCTTGCTGCAGGTTCAGCACTCTTAATCCTTTTTGCGCCGACCGTACAGGCGGCGGAACAACCAACGGCCCCGCCGAGCGTTGACGCACGTGCGTGGATCTTAATGGATTACGCCAGCGGCAAAGTGCTGGCGGAAGGTAATGCCGATGAGAAACTGGATCCCGCCAGTCTGACCAAGATTATGACCAGCTATGTGGTCGGTCAGGCGCTAAAAGCCGGAAAAATTAATCTGAATGACATGGTTACCGTCGGGAAAGATGCCTGGGCTACCGGGAATCCGGCCCTGCGCGGCTCTTCGGTGATGTTCCTCAAGCCTGGCGATCAGGTTGCGGTGTCCGATCTGAACAAAGGCGTGATCATTCAGTCTGGTAATGATGCCTGTATTGCGCTCGCTGATTATGTTGCCGGAAGCCAGGAATCGTTTATTGGTTTGATGAACGGCTATGCGCAAAAACTGGGACTGACGAACACGACCTTCCAGACGGTACATGGTCTGGATGCCGCGGGGCAGTTCAGTACCGCGCGTGATATGGCATTGTTGGGTAAAGCGTTAATCCACGATGTGCCGGAAGAATACGCCATTCATAAAGAGAAAGAGTTTACCTTTAATAAAATTCGCCAGCCAAACCGTAACCGCCTGCTGTGGAGTACCAACCTGAATGTGGATGGTATGAAAACGGGCACCACGGCGGGAGCCGGTTATAACCTGGTTGCATCCGCGACACAGGGCGATATGCGTTTGATCTCCGTTGTGCTGGGGGCAAAAACCGATCGCATTCGCTTTAATGAATCCGAAAAGCTGCTGACATGGGGTTTCCGCTTCTTTGAAACCGTTACGCCGATTAAACCGGACGCCACCTTTGTTACCCAACGTGTCTGGTTTGGTGATAAGAGTGAAGTCAATCTGGGCGCTGGGGAAGGTGGGTCTGTGACCATTCCGCGCGGTCAGTTGAAAAACCTGAAGGCGAGCTTTACTCTGACAGAGCCACAACTGACCGCGCCACTGAAGAAAGGCCAGGTTGTGGGGACAATCGACTTCCAGTTGAACGGAAAATCTATTGAACAGCGTCCGTTGATGGTGATGGAAGCGGTGGAAGAGGGGGGATTCTTTAGCCGGATGTGGGACTTCGTTATGATGAAATTCCACCAGTGGTTTGGTGGCTGGTTCTCTTAATTTCTGATGCCGGATGACGATATGATAGCACCGTCATCCGGCACAAATTTAGTACATCAACTTGATATGCTGCGCTTTGGCGTACTCGACAAACGCATCATCCGGGCGGTTATCGCTGATGATGGTATCAAAGCGTTTTAATTCACCCATCCTCGCGGGACGCACCTTCCCAAACTTGCTGTGATCAACCACCAGAACATGATACTGCGCCATCGACATCGCCCAGTGTTTAACCGGTAATTCCTCAAGGTTAAAACAGGTTGCGCCTTTATCGATATGCACGCCGGCTGCGGAATAAAAAGCGATATCCGGGCATACATTATTCAGGGTTTCCTGGAAATCGAGTGGCTTGAAAATAGCATTACTGGCATGGAATTCGCCGCCACATAAAATGACGCGGCACTGCGGTTTCTCCTGCAATACCAGAAACGTATTCAGTGAATAGCAGATTGCGGTGAACGGTAATTCATTATCGATCGCTTCAATGATCCAGGGCGTTGTTGTTCCGCAGTCGAAGAAAACGGTCTGATGCGCCTGGACGAGGCTGGCTGCCTGCTGCGCTGCCCGGCGTTTTTCATCAACCAGGCGGGATTTTTGATCGCTGATTAAATAGTGGCTGGCGCTACGGGGTTCCAGAACAATATAGCCCCCAAGCAATACGACCGGGGCCGTGTTATTATTCAGATCGCGACGAATGGTCATTTCTGATACACCCAGCAGTGTCGCGGCTTCTTTAAGGTGTAATTTATCGCTGCGTTTCAGCGCCTGCAGTAATTGACCAATACGCTCGTCGCGTCGAGTTTCCATAGTTCCCCTGGAGAGTAGAATAAGTGCTCAGTTTCGCGCGTAATACTACTCTCTTTACCGTGGGTTAGTCACGTACCCAGCCTTTACGAATAGGCAGGGCGAAGCAGGTGCGATAGCAGGTCTGCAAACCGTGGTACAGGGTTGTGCCGAATCGTTGCCAGATCATCTGGGCGCTCAGGCAGCCGATCAGCCCTGCCAGTAATCCCCCCAGCATATCCAGCGGCCAGTGTACGCCGAGGTAAACACGTGACCAGGCAATCGCCACGGCGACGACCATCAACAGTGCTCCGGACCACAGGCGGTGCCAGAACAGGAAGGCCAACGCGAAGGTAAAGATAACAGTACCGTGGTCGCTCGGGAAAGAGTCATCTGCGGCATGGTGCAGGAAGTTATAGCCGATATGATTGACGAATGGCCGGTCGTGAGGGAATAAATGACCCATGAGCCATGAAATGGTCAGGCCGATGATCAGTGCTATCGCCATTTTTATGACCAACTGGCGCTGGATGGTCACGCGGTTTTGCGGCCCCCAAAGCCAGAGAATGATCGCCAGTAGCGGTACGATGCTAATCAGATCTTTGGCAATAAAAATGGCGAGCGAGATCGTCCATTGCGCAGAGTCCGGCGTGGCGTTGATCAGGTAAAAAAGCGAATTGTTCAGATTTTCCAGCATAACATCCAGACTCAATGTAATCGTTAAAAAGGCCCCTATTGGGGATCATAAAATTACTTTCAGGCGATAAAAAGCGGTCTTGTCCTATTTGTCTGTTAACTGACTCTTTTTAAGACAATTAATGAGGCTTATTGAGCATGATAGCGGTCTCAACTTAAATTAACCTTAAAACAAAAAGCTATCGTGCAATTGAGTGTAAAAATGTGCGCATTTTGCTTTCAAATCACATAATTCACTATCACCAGTACGGCGCATTTATTACACTTTGCGCGTTTTTTCATTTGTTAAGAGATTGCATGCAGAACCGTTTATCTTCAGGCGCCCGCTTGGGACGTCAGGCATTACTTTTCCCTCTCTGTCTGGTGCTTTACGAATTCTCTACGTATATCGGTAACGATATGATCCAACCCGGAATGTTGGCGGTGGTGGAGCAATATCAGGCCGGTTTAGATTGGGTTCCAACGTCCATGACCGCTTATCTGGCAGGCGGCATGTTTTTACAGTGGTTGTTAGGGCCGCTGTCGGATCGTGTTGGTCGTCGTCCGGTGATGTTAACCGGGGTGGTTTGGTTCATTGTGACCTGCCTTGCAACGCTGTTTGCACAAAATATTGAGCAATTTACTTTCCTGCGTTTTTTACAGGGGATTAGCCTGTGCTTTATTGGCGCGGTAGGTTACGCCGCAATTCAGGAGTCCTTTGAAGAAGCGGTGTGCATTAAAATTACTGCGTTAATGGCAAACGTAGCATTGATTGCACCACTTTTGGGGCCGTTGGTTGGGGCCGCCTGGGTACATGTCCTTCCATGGGAAGGCATGTTTGTCCTGTTTGCCGCGCTGGCTGCCATCGCCTTTTTTGGCCTGCAGCGCGCGATGCCGGAAACGGCTACCCGTCTGGGCGAGAAGCTTTCCATTAAAGAGTTGGGCAAAGATTATAAGCTGGTGCTAAAGAATGTGCGTTTTGTCGCAGGCGCACTGGCATTGGGCTTTGTCAGTCTGCCATTGCTGGCGTGGATTGCGCAGTCCCCGATCATTATTATCAGTGGCGAACATCTCAGCAGTTATGAATATGGCCTGCTTCAGGTACCGATTTTTGGCGCACTGATTGCCGGTAACCTGGTGCTGGCGCGTCTGACATCACGCCGCACGGTGCGCTCGCTGATTATCATGGGGGGCTGGCCAATCTCTATGGGATTGATCATTGCCGCCGCGGCCACGGTTGTTTCTTCTCATGCGTATCTGTGGATGACGGCAGGTTTAAGTCTTTATGCGTTTGGCATTGGCGTGGCGAATGCCGGGTTGGTGCGCCTGACGCTGTTTGCCAGTGAAATGAGCAAAGGGACAGTTTCAGCAGCAATGGGTATGCTGCAAATGCTGATATTTACCGTCGGTATTGAGCTGAGCAAACATGCTTATCTGTTGGGTGGAAACGGCTTGTTCAGTCTGTTTAATCTGGCGAGCGGTGTGCTGTGGCTGATTCTGATGGTTATCTTTCTAAAAGATAAGCGGGTAGGGAATTCCCGGGAAGGTTAAAGCCCGGTTTCCGGGCTTTGCAATCATTAGTGATGGTCGTCAATCTGATGCTCAATGACCATCCCTTCACCTACGCTGGCAACATGGCGCGCATACGGATGTGCGCGGTAAACAGGGGCTGGAGTGGCTGCCGGAGCAACATAAACCGTTTGCGGGGCAGTAGTGACACTGACCGCCTGTGGAACGTTGACGGAAGAAGGAACGACCACCACTTTGTATCCGCCTGGCACATCAACAGTAACATTCTGTGCAGATGCTGTTCCTGCAAATCCCAGCAACACTGTTGCCATCAGTACACTTTTTTTCATAATTCGCTCGCCTGAAATATTCACTGGAGTTAATAATCCAGCGGGTTAATTTTGAGGCGGATTATGAATAGATCATGCCATCATTTTGTTGCCGTCTGTGCTGATGCGTTAACGAGTAAAGGGCGCTTCATTTTTTAGTACACGATCTATGACATTCAGCACGCCTTCTTCGTTATTCGAACCCGCACGATATTTTGCTGCCTGAACAACGGGTTCGTGAGCGTTGGCCATTGCGAAGCTAAATCCGGCCTGGCGTAGCATCTCAATATCGTTTCCACCATCACCAAATACCACGACTTCATCGTCACTGATATTCCAGCGTTGTTGCAGCAGGCGTAAACCGTTGGCTTTATGAACGCCCGGAATAATTAAATCGATACTGCCGTATCCGGTATGCACCGGTACCATAATGTCGCCAATCGCCTCATGAAGATCTGCCTGCACCTGGGGAATGCGATCGTCGGAGATATTCAGCCCAAACTTGAAGAATACATCATTGATGTTGTCGAAGTTATCGACAAATTCAAGACGGTGATAATACATGGCAGAGATGGATTTATGCTCATCGCTGTACTGTTTCAGGGTGTAGGCGCTGTTTTTGCCGCAGGCGATAATCTCGATGTCTGCGCGGGTCAGCAGATGCTCCACGATGGTCTGGAAATCGTCTTTAGCCAGCTCACCGTTAAAAATATCTTCCCCTTCGCTGACCACCCAGCCCCCGTTTTCTGCCACAAATGAGATTTCATTGGCCAGTTCGGGAAAAAAAGAGATCAGCTGGTAATACTGATTGCCGCTGGCGACCACAAAGCGGATCCCCTGCGCTTTCATTTGACGGTACTGCGCCATAAACCGCTCGCGGTTATAGGTCTTTTGGTCACTTAAAAACGTGCCGTCCATGTCTACTGCAATTAACTTGATACCCATTAGCCGTTCTCCATCACAGTTGTATTTTTGACATCCGGTTTAGCAACAGCCTTCGCAACGATGGCCGCGACAAGCACCAGCGCCAGCACAACCAGCATGGCGCTGCGCAGGCCATAGTGTTCACCCAAATAGCCCAGCAGCGGCGGGCCGACTAGGAATGCCAGATAGCCAGTAGTCGCAACAACGCTCACGCGGGTTGGCGCATCAGGGCCGGTATCGCTGGCGGCCGAAATAGTCAGCGGGAAGCCGAGAGAAGCCCCTAGCCCCCAAAGGATCACCGAGACACCTGCCACCCATGAGCTGTCGACAAAAATGATCAGGCTGATACCGATCGCACCCATCAGTGCACTGGCGCGGACTACTGCCACACGGCTGTAGCGGTCGATAAACCAGCCACCGGTGAAGCGCCCGACGGTCATACCGAGCGTAAAGCCGGCATAAATCAGCGATCCGGATGTTGGGCTAAATCCATGCCCATCAACCATCAGTAATGGCAGCCAGTCGTTGGCGGAACCTTCGGCAAACGCCATTGCCAGCACCACGACGCCAATCAGCAGCAACTGGATATCGCGATAGAATGGCAACCCTTTTTCAACGGTGTGCGAACCGTCAGTAGCATTCTTACCTGTGCCGTCGGGGATAGCCTTAATCGCGATAAAAATAGGGGTAATAGCCACCATCGCCGCCAGCAGAATATGCGCGGTCGCCGGAACGCTGACGGCGGTAAGTACCATGCCAACACCTGCGCCAGCCAGCGTTCCCAGGCTGTAGAAACCATGCATCATCGGTAGCACAGTTTTGTTCATTTCACGCTCAACCGCTGCGCCTTCGACGTTGATTGCAACTTCAGCCGCGCCAAAACTGGCACCAAACACGCCCAGACCAAACGCGAACAGCCAGGCGGAGTGCAACCATAATGCGAGGCTAAGAATTATCATTCCCAGCACCGCGCATGACATGGTGGTGCGGATGACGTTTCGTGTGCCAAATCGTTTCACCAGCCAGGCCGAACAAAGAATGCCACTCATCGAGCCAATTGAGAGTCCAAACAGCACCGCGCCCATTTCGGCAGTGGAAATAGAGAGGATGTCTCGGATAGCAGGGGTACGCGTCGCCCAGGAAGCCATTAATAATCCTGGTAAAAAGAAGAATGTGAAAAGCGCCCACATACGGCGTCTTAAGGCTTTGCGTGATGAGATGCCAGTCATGAATTCGAGCCAAAGAAAAGAGGAAAGAAGACAACATTAGCAAGGTTGTGTACATTTGTACACAAATGCAAAAAGAGGGAATGCAGTGCGACGCGCGAACGACCCACGACGACGGGATAAAATAGTCCAGGCCACGCTGGATGCGGTTATAATCCATGGTATTCATGGGGTTACACACCGGAAAATCGCCATGATTGCCGAGGTGCCGCTGGGCTCAATGACCTATTACTTTTCGGGAATAGATGAGCTTTTAATGGAGGCATTCGAGCGTTTTACTGACACCATGTCTGTGCAATATCAGGCATTTTTTGCCAGTGTTGAAAATGCGCCACAGGCCTGCCATGCCATTACCGATATGATCTATAGCTCCCAGGTCACTACGCCTGGCAATATGGAACTCATGTACCAATTGTATGCGTTTGCCAGCCGTAAACCGGCGTTAAAGACGGTTATGCAAAACTGGATGTTACGCAGCCAGCAGACGCTGGAACAGTGGTTCGAGCCGGTAACCGCACGAGCGCTGGATGCGTTTCTTGAGGGCATGACGCTGCATTTTGTCACGGACAAAAAACCGCTATCGCGAGAAGATATTCTGACGATGGTGGAACGCATTGCTGGCGTGCCGCAGAAGTAAAATCATTAAAATGGCTTGTCGAGGCGGGAAATCGCCTGACGTAAAAAGTCGATGACTTTCATCGCTTCTGTTGTCAGCGGTTGAGCCGCTGTTTTTACCGTCCCGACGTCCATCCAGGTAATAAAATCATCAATTGTTCTGTGCATGACGCGCAGGCCATCCAGCGACCACGGGCGATAAACCAGATCAGATAAAATGGTTATTCCTCTGCCTTTTGCCACCAGGCTTCTTATTGCCTCAAAAGAGTTGCTGCGAAAACAGATATTGGGCGTATAGCCACGCTGCTGCCAGTAATCGATGATCACGTCAGGGTATTTATCGGTTTCCAGCAGTAAAAACGGCTGCTTTACGACATCAGTAAGGTGGATCGAGGGCTGGCTCTGGAGCGGATGTCCAACAGACGTCCACAGGCGGCGTTGTGAACGAATGAATGTTTCGATTTCCAGATCGGTGTCGTGGCTGATATTTGAGGTCAGGAGCAGGCAAAAATCGACCTTTTTTTCCCGTAGCGCCTGTACCAGTTCCGGTGCAGTAGCTTCATAAAATACGATCTCCAGCAAAGGGAAGCGTCGTTCAAGATCGTTGAGTATATCCGGGATAAGATAGGCAGAGAGCGTTTCGGCAATGCCTATGCGCACCGTGCCGGTGAGAATGTCGCTCCGGTCATGCAAAGCGTCAACTGCCGAGTGGCTACTGTTGATGATGTTGCAGGCATGTGCCAGAAAGCGCTCTCCCTCGACGGTGAGCTTCACGCCTTTGGGGTAACGTACAAATAGCTGCACGTCTAATGATACTTCCAGATTTCGCATGGCAATGGTCATTGATGACTGAGAAATATGGCAGCGCGCAGCAGCTTTGGAAATTTGTAATGTTTCTGCAAGTGCGATGTAAAACTCAAGTTGCCTTAGCGTGAATTTCATAGTTTTAATCTATGCACAAGGATGAAAACGTTATATTAGCATTCATTCTCACGCCGCCGTAGCCTTGTGGTCATACCGTACAACTGACAATAAGGCGCAAATATGCCCTATCTTTTACTCAGTCTGGCTGCCTGTTTTTGGGGCGGGAACTATGTGGTCGGCCATATATTGGTTGCCGATGTTAATCCCATCGTTTTATCAGCAGCACGCTGGGTATTTACCGCATTGCTATTGATGGCGCTTTATTTCCGACAGATCGCCATGCAGTGGCCAGCGATGAGAAAATCCTTTGGTACTATCGTGTTCCTCGCGTTATGTGGTCAGGTTCTTTTCCCCTTAACGTTGTATATCGGTCTGCAATATACAACGTCGCTCAATGCGGCGATTTATATGTCCACCACACCGGCTCTCGTCCTGTTAATCAATAAATTCTTTTTTAGAGAGCGGATCTCTGTGCGTAATATTGCCGGCGTGATCCTCAGTACCGTTGGCGTTATCTGGTTGGTATCACAGGGTGATGTGATGCATGCGCGGGTGTTTGAACACCTGAATCAGGGCGATTTCTGGACGATGGGGTCAGCGCTGAGTTGGGCGGTCTATTGCGCTTTTTTACGCATTAAACCGGTTGAGGTAAAGGGAAACGCCTTTGTCGCCGTGAGCGCCCTGATAGGCGCGATGGTACTTATTCCAGTATTGACTCTGGAGTTGATACACAATGGTATGCCGGGCTGGAATAGCTATGCAAATACGGGGGTTATTACTGGGCTGGCATACCTTGTTATTTTTCCTTCCTGGCTGTCATATCTGTTATGGAACAAAGGGATTAGCACCATTGGCGCAACGCGCGGAGAGATCTATTCACACTTGATTCCACTGAGTGGCGGATTATTTAGCGTGATGTTTATGCACGTCACTCTGCATTCATATCATCTGGTCAGCGCGTTGGTTATTATGTGCGGTATAGCATTGTGTTCCCGCCCGAGCGCAAAAAAAGGCCCGCAGCAGCGCACGGCGTGAAAGAGCGGGTAAATTAGCTTACGGTTGCGCCCCCGGTAATATTGACCACCGTAGCCGTCATTGCTCCGGCATGGTCTGAAGCCAGAAAGGTTGTAACCTCAGCGATTTGTGCAAGCGTAGGCAGGCGTCCGATCATGGTGCTTTGTGCTGCACCACCCAACCATTGCTCAACGGTTAGCCCCATCGACTGGGCTTTGGCACTAAATATTTCCCCCGTGTAAGAACCCGCCGACATGGCATCAATAATTGCGTGCGATCGTACCCCGAGAACACGGATATTTCGTGGGCCAAGTTCGCTGGCCAGCGCTTTCATGAAGGCTTCTGCACCCGCGCAACCGACAATGTGGCCCAGGTGGCCTGGCATCGCCATGGGGGCCGCAGGGGCGACGACAGAGAGAATAACGCCAGCACGTTTACCACCCATATGCGGTGTGACGGCTTTTGCGATGTTGAACTGTGCTGAGAGGAAAGGAGTGATACCGCTCATAAACTCAGCCAGGGACAATGCTTCAATACGTTTTCCCTGTTCATGCCTAAAACCCGTTGCATTGACCACTACGTCAATGCCGCCAGTATGCTGAGCGAGGCGCGTAACCTGCTCCACGGCGTCATATTCATCGAGCACATCGGTGATAAATGTGTCGACAGTACCGCCTACCATGCGAACGCTACTGGCCGTTCTGTCCAGATTTTCCTGACAGCGCGCGGCCAGGTACACATGAGCACCTTCGCGCGCCATTGCGCGCGCAACCGCACTACCAATAGCGCCGCTGCCGCCGAAAATCACAGCGATTTTGTCAGTCAGTAACATTGCTAACCCCTTTATGGAAACAGCACAGTTTAAAAGTATGTGCCATAACCGGCATGCTGCAAATCAGAGGGAGAATGGGTGATAAAGAGGGGACGAGAGGTAAATTTCAGGCAACAAAAAACCCATCAACCTTGAACCAAAACGGCGGGGTTGATGGGCTCCACAAATTGGGGACATCAAAGAAAAGCAGTGGCAATAGTTATGACTGACACCTTTAAGAAAAGTTCTGCTTACCTGCAAAAAATTTTCATTAAAAGCAAAAAAACAGTTCTAACCAATGCCTGGCCAGATGATGACAATAAGTGTCCCTGCCAGCGTCAACAGAACGTTAGCAATCGCGTATGTGCCCGCATAGCCTAAAGCGGGAATGTTGCTGCGTGCGGTATCACTGATGATTTCCATTGCTGGCGCACAGGTACGTGCCCCCATCATTGCCCCGAACAGCAGGGCCCGGTTCATGCGCAATACGTAAGCCCCAAACAAGAAACAGATGACAACCGGCACCAGGCTGACAATCAGACCTGAAATCAGCATCTGGCCACCCACTGCGCCGAGGCCATTACCAATGCCGCTACCTGCGCTCAAACCGACACCAGCCATAAAGACCATCAGACCAAACTCTTTCACCATGTTCAACGCACCCTGCGGGATGTAGCCAAACGTCGGGTGGTTAGCACGCAGGAAGCCGAGCATAATTCCGGCGAACAGCAACCCGGCCGCGTTGCCGATGCCAAAGCTGAAATTACTGAACTGGAAGGTGATCATCCCGATCATCAGGCCAATAATAAAGAACGCGCAGAAAGCCAGCAGATCGGTCACCTGGCTGTGAATGGAAATAAAGCCGATACGATCGGCAATGGTTTTCACACGGCGGGCATCGCCGCTTACTTGCAACACGTCGCCTTTATTGAGCACAACATTGTCATCAATCGGCATCTCAATCTGGCTGCGGATCACGCGGTTCAGGAAGCAGCCATGATCAGTCAGCTTCAACTGGGCCAGACGACGGCCGACGGCATTGTGGTTTTTGACCACGATCTCTTCGGTGACGATGCGCATATCGAGCAGATCGCGATCGAATACTTCTTTGCCGTTGCGAAAACTTGGGTCGAGGCGGGCATGCGCATCCGGGTAGCCCACTAAGGCGATTTCATCGCCCATCTGCAGCACGGCGTCTCCGTCCGGATTAGCCAGAATACCGTTGCGACGGATACGTTCGATATAACAACCGGTCTGGCGATAGATGCCCAGCTCGCGCAGATTTTTACCGTCAGCCCAGGCAACCAGTTCCGGGCCGACACGATAGGCACGGATCACCGGCAGATAGACCTTACGGTTGGCGTCAGTGTCCAGACCGCGCTCACGCGCGATTTGTTGGGCGCTGGTTTGGAGATCCTGGTGCTGCAGTTTTGGCAGATAGCGGGCACCGACAATCAGGCTGACCAGTCCGATCAGATAGGTCAGTGCGTAACCGAGGCTCAGGTTGTCGAGGGCGGTCGACAATTGTGTTCCCGTCATCCCCGAATGGCGCAATGTGTCACCTGCGCCGACCAGCACCGGCGTTGAAGTCATTGAGCCTGCCAACATGCCTGCCGTCAGGCCGATATCCCAGCCAAATAGCTTACCCAGTCCCAGAGCGATCAGCAGTGCACTACCGACCATCACCAGCGCAAGCATTAGGTAATTTTTCCCATCGCGAAAAAAAATCGAAAAAAAGTTGGGACCGGCTTCGACGCCGACACAAAAAATAAACAGCATAAAGCCGAGATTTAAAGCATCAGTGTTAATACTAAAGTGCTGCTGACCTAATAATAGGGACACCACTAAAACGCCAATGGAATTACCGAGTTGGACTGTCCCCAGGCGTAATTTACCCAGACACAGGCCCAGAGCCAGGACCACAAATAATAACAGGATGTAATTCCCATTTAACAAATCTGCGACGTTTATATTCACGGAGGCTAACTTCTTGTTTACCAGTAAGCTATTGAAAGAAATGGCAATTTACGCTAATGTTTTTGCCAGAAATTAAGGGGCGACTGCATCGCACACAGCCCCAAATAATGCAGCACGACAATATACGCGACTAGTTTAATCTCATTACGTATCAACGGCTATAAGAATCGTGTGGGTGTGTTTTTGGCATGGAATGCCGAGTAACTTTATCTGACTGGACGCCTGCGGGCGAAAAGAGTGTTCGATAGAGAGAGTGTCAGGAGGAACGATTGAAACATAAGCAAAGTTGGGCGGGTGCGATCTGCTGCTTTGTGCTCTTTATTGTAGTGTGTCTTTCATTAACGCTGAATATCAAAGGCGCATTTAGAGCGGCTGGGCATCCTGAGGTCGGGTTGTTATTTTTTATACTGCCTGGCGCTGTGGCAAGCTTTTTCTCCCACCGTCGGGAAGTGCTTAAACCCCTTCTTGGTGCAATACTGGCAGCGCCGTGTTGCTTGTTGCTGATGCGGTTCGTGTTTATGCCGACGCGTTCGCTGTGGCAAGAGTTGGCATGGTTGTTTAGTGCAGTGTTTTGGTGCGCGCTTGGCGCATTGTGTTTTTTATTTATCAGTAGTTTATTCAACCAGCGTCAGCGGCGGAAAAAAAACTGATGACGCCCTCCAGCGGAGGGCGTAGAAACAGCTATCAGGCGAACAGATTCATATTCTCTTTTGCCCACGCTTCAAAATCCGTGCAGCCGCCGATGTGTTGTTGATCAACGAAAATCTGCGGAACGGTCTCAACTGGCTTACCTACCGTTTTTTCCAGATCTGCTTTAGTTATTCCTTCGGCATGGATATCAATGTAGCGGAAGTTAAAATCGTCATGCTCATTGCTTAATTTTTCTGCTAATTCTTTTGCGCGCACGCAATACGGGCACCCTGGGCGACCAAAAATAACGGCAAACATCTCTATCTCCTCGAACTTATCAGGCCGGATGGCGAATGTTGTTATGATGCCGCGATTTGTGACGGATGGAAAGCAGGTTCAGCCTGTTGCTTTGATATCCTTAGTCTATGCCTTCGTCTTTCAAACCGCATTTTTGTTAAACATGGGCTGTCGGAACGTTTTACACTAAGCGCCATTTATCGGGAGGCACCTATGCGCACAGTGGGCGTGTTACCCAAAAGCGTATTGATTCTGGAAATCATCGGGATGGTTTTGTTATCGCTGGCGCTGTTGTCGCTTAACGATTATCTCACTTTACCCGCACCGCTAAACGGGCCATTGGCCTGTGTGGTAATGATATTTCTGGGTGTACTGTTGATGCTTCCCGCCGCGGTGGTATTGATGTTGCGCATTGCGCAGCTGTTGGCACCGCAGCTGATGTCGCGTGCTCCCGACGCTTCTTCCCATTCAGCCAGAGAAAAAAAAGATGACTCCAACCATTGATTTAATTCGTAGCCACCGTTCCATTCGCCATTTCACCGATGAAGGTATTTCCGATGCACAGCGTGAGGCGATTATTGCTGCCGCTCAAGGGACATCAAGCTCAAGTTTTTTGCAGTGCACGACGATAATTCGTATTACCGATCAAAATCTGCGTGAGTCCCTGGTGACATTATCGGGTGGACAAAAGCACGTCGCGCAGGCCGCCGAGTTCTGGGTTTTTTGTGCTGATTTTAATCGCCATTTGCAAATTTGCCCCGATGCGCAACTGGGGCTGGCGGAGCAATTATTGCTTGGCGTGGTTGATACGGCGATGATGGCGCAAAATGCGCTGACAGCGGCTGAATCACTGGGGCTTGGCGGTGTGTTCATTGGCGGCCTGCGTAACAATATTGAGCCGGTAACGGAATTACTGAAGCTGCCAAAGCATGTTTTGCCGCTGTTTGGCCTGTGTCTCGGCTGGCCTGCGGATAACCCGGACATCAAGCCCCGGCTGCCAGCAACACTGGTGGTGCATGAAAACCAGTACCAGCCGCTCGATCAGGATGTATTGTCGCAATATGATGAGCAGCTTGCGCAGTACTATCTGACCCGTGGTAGCAACACGCGTCGCGATACCTGGAGCGATCATATTCGCCGTACCATCATTAAAGAAAGCCGTCCCTTTATCCTGGAATATTTACATAAACAGGGATGGGCGACGCGCTAAAGCGTTTAACCCAGTGTATGATACGCCAGCTTTTACCAGGTCTTTTAGAGAGGTGCAGGGTGAAAATTGCCATTTTGTCCCGGGATGGAACGCTCTATTCTTGCAAGCGCCTGCGTGAAGCGGCGATGCAACGCGGTCACCTGGTTGAAGTTATCGATCCTCTTTCTTGTTATATGAACATTAGCCCAGCGGCGTCTTCTATCCATTATAAAGGCCGTCAGCTTCCCCATTTTGACGCGGTCATTCCAAGGATTGGCTCAGCCATTACCTTCTACGGTACGGCAGCATTACGCCAGTTTGAGATGCTGGGTAGCTACCCGCTGAATGAGTCAGTCGCGATTACCCGCGCACGCGATAAGCTGCGCTCGTTACAACTGTTAGCGCGACAGGGAATTGACCTGCCCATTACCGGGATAGCCCACTCGCCGGATGATACCAGCGATATGATTGATATGGTCGGCGGTGCGCCGCTGGTGGTGAAACTGGTGGAGGGGACTCAAGGGATCGGTGTGGTATTGGCCGAAACGCGCCAGGCCGCAGAGAGCGTCGTGGATGCATTTCGTGGTCTGAATGCCCATATTCTGGTCCAGGAATATATCGAAGAGGCGAAGGGGCGAGATATTCGCTGTTTCGTCGTGGGTGATGAGGTGGTCGCGGCTATTGAGCGGCGGGCTAAAGAGGGCGATTTCCGTTCTAACTTGCATCGCGGGGGAGTTGCCACTATTGCCAATATCACGCCGCAGGAAAGGGGCATTGCGCTTAAAGCTGCCCGCACGATGGGGCTTGACGTTGCTGGCGTCGACATCCTGCGTGCAGAACGCGGACCGCTGGTTATGGAGGTCAACGCCTCTCCAGGGCTGGAAGGCGTGGAGAAAACCACTGGGATAGATATTGCTGCGCGAATGATCCAGTGGATCGAGCGTCATGCTACTCCTGAATTTTGTCTTAAAATCGGCGGCTAAACGCAATATCGATAGCGATCGTGGTATGACACGGTCTTTTTGCGTAAGCTGTGCCGGTAATTTTTTCATCAATAGAGGTCGCACATTATTATGACATCACTGGTCGTTCCCACTCTGGATACGTTGCGTCAATGGCTCGACGACCTGGGCATGAGTTTTTTTGAATGTGATACCTGTCAGGCGCTGCATCTACCGCACATGCAGAACTTCGACGGCATTTTTGATGCAAAAATTGATCTGGTGGATAACGTCATTCTGTTTTCCGCGATGGCGGAAGTCAGACCTTCAGCGCTGCTACCGCTGGCCGCCGATCTGTCCGCTATCAATGCCAGCTCGCTGACGGTAAAAGCCTTTCTGGATATGCAGGATGATAATCTGCCAAAGCTGGTGGTTTGCCAGTCTTTATCCGTTATGCCGGGTGTGACGTTTGAACAGTTTGAATGTTTTGTGCGTCAGAGCGAGGAACAGATATCGATGGTGATCCTTGAAGCCGGGGCACATCAGTTGTTGTTTAACGCCGAAGAAGACGCACAAAACAGCAATGCAGAGGTTCATTTCCTCCACTAATAGTTCCTGAATATGGGTATCTATAGCGCAGCCGCTGCCAGAGCGGTTGCATATTTCATGTTTTTATTCTGCATTTAACCTTTTCTTAAAGAGTTATTCACTTCGATTCTGCCCCTTCCGCTTTACGTCATAGACAAAACCTGCATAAAAAATTGATAAAAGACGTTTTTTTATCTGGGCTATATCCACAAATCCTGGCTAAAGTTATTCTTGCAAGGCTTATAAACGTCACCGTTCAATTTGCCCATTATGAGCTATCTGTAGCTGTATGCATGTTGAATGAGTCAGCGGATATCAGCGAGCAATAGCGGCGGGGAGAGAGACCTCTCTTTCATTGATGCCGCATGAAATAATATGCACGGTTCTTGCATATCATTAGAGTGTGACTTTTTTGTTCGTTTGTTAACGAACTTTCAGAAGGAAAGAGATTATGACCGCCTTAAATAAAAAATGGTTATCAGGCCTGGTTGCAGGTGCTCTGATGACCCTCTCTGCCGGCACGCTCGCTGCTGAACAAAAAACACTGCATATTTATAACTGGTCTGACTATATTGCTCCGGACACGGTGGCTAATTTTGAGAAAGAGACCGGCATTAAAGTCATTTATGATGTATTTGACTCCAATGAGGTGCTGGAAGGTAAGCTAATGGCTGGCAGCACCGGTTTTGACCTCGTTGTCCCGTCAGCCAGCTTCCTCGAACGGCAACTGACCGCGGGTGTATTCCAGCCCCTGGATAAGAGCAAACTGCCTGGCTGGAAAAACCTCGATCCTGAACTGCTGAAACTGGTGGGTAAACACGATCCCGACAATAAGTTTGCTATGCCGTATATGTGGGCAACCACCGGTATTGGCTACAACGTGGATAAAGTCAAAGCGGTGCTGGGTGCGGATGCTCCGGTTAACAGTTGGGATTTGATCCTGAAACCGGAGAATCTGGAAAAACTCAAAAGCTGCGGTGTCTCTTTCCTCGATGCGCCTGAAGAAGTGTTTGCTACCGTGCTGAATTATTTGGGTAAAGATCCAAACAGCACGAAAGCGGATGATTACACCGGGCCGGCAACCGATTTGCTGTTGAAACTGCGTCCGAATATCCGTTATTTCCACTCCTCGCAATACATTAACGATCTGGCAAATGGTGATACCTGTGTCGCAATTGGTTGGGCAGGGGATGTATGGCAGGCCGCAAACCGCGCGAAAGAAGCGAAAAATGGCGTCAATATCTCCTTCTCTATTCCAAAAGAGGGGGCGATGGCGTTCTTTGATGTGTTCGCGATGCCTGCAGATGCGAAAAACAAAGACGAAGCCTACCAGTTCCTCAATTACTTGCTGCGCCCTGATGTGATTGCACATATTTCCGATCACGTGTTCTACGCCAATGCTAACAAAGAAGCGACGGCGCTTGTCAGCCCGGAAGTTCGTGATAACCCAGGTATCTATCCGCCAGCGGACGTGCGCGCCAAACTGTTCACACTGAAAGTTCAGGATCCGAAGATCGATCGTGTACGTACCCGTGCCTGGACGAAGGTGAAAAGCGGGAAATAACCCGATGTTCTGGACACGACCCGGCGGTGCTTGTGCCTGCCGGGGATGTCGCGATCCCGAACACACAAAACCCGGCAATACGCACCAATAAGGTGCGTTATTTGCACCGTTTCTTTGTTTTATGCCGGAGAGCACTTAAGTGAATGATGCAACCCCACGCCCACAAGCGAAAATCCGTAAGGCGCTGACCCCGCTGCTTGAAATTCGCAACCTGACGAAGTCATTTGACGGTCAGCATGCCGTCGATGACGTCAACCTCACTATCTACAAAGGCGAAATATTTGCCCTGCTTGGTGCGTCTGGTTGTGGTAAATCAACCCTGCTGCGCATGCTGGCGGGGTTTGAGCTGCCAACCACTGGGCAAATCATGCTGGACGGTGTCGATCTGGCGCACGTTCCACCTTATCTGCGTCCCATTAATATGATGTTTCAGTCCTATGCTCTGTTTCCACATATGACGGTGGAACAGAATATTGCCTTTGGACTCAAACAGGACAAGCTGCCGAAAGCGGAAATCGCTAGCCGGGTGAATGAGATGCTCGGACTGGTGCACATGCAGGAGTTCGCCAAGCGTAAGCCACATCAGCTTTCAGGCGGTCAGCGTCAACGTGTGGCACTGGCCCGGAGCCTGGCCAAACGCCCTAAGCTGCTGTTACTGGATGAACCGATGGGCGCTTTGGATAAAAAACTGCGTGACCGCATGCAGCTGGAAGTGGTTGATATCCTTGAGCGTGTAGGGGTGACCTGCGTGATGGTGACGCACGACCAGGAAGAAGCCATGACCATGGCGGGTCGTATAGCCATCATGAACCGCGGAAAATTTGTGCAGATTGGCGAGCCGGAAGAGATCTACGAGCACCCGACCACCCGCTACAGCGCTGAATTTATCGGTTCGGTAAACGTTTTTGAAGGGCTGCTAAAGGAGCGTCAGGAGGACGGTCTGGTGATTGATTCTCCGGGGCTGGTGCATCCGCTAAAAGTGGATGCTGATACTTCCATTGTCGATAACGTACCGGTGTATGTCGCGCTTCGTCCGGAAAAAATCATGCTCTGTGATGCCCCTCCGCCGGATGGCTATAACTTTGCGGTGGGCGAGGTGGTGCATATTGCCTACCTGGGTGATTTGTCTGTGTATCACGTGCGTTTAAAAAGCGGCCAGATGTTGAGTGCCCAGCTGCAAAACGAACATCGCTATCGTAAGGGGCTACCGACCTGGGGTGACGAGGTACGTTTGTGTTGGGATGCGGACAGCTGTGTGGTGTTGACGGTTTAAGGAGTAAAGATGAGTACACTTGAACCTCCGGCACGTGCCGAAAAAGCGAGCCGTTTCACGCTGTATATGTCGCGGCTGCAAATGAAACATGGTCGCAAGCTGGTGATCGCGCTGCCGTATGTGTGGCTGGTTCTCCTGTTTTTATTGCCGTTTCTGATTGTCTTCAAGATAAGCCTGTCCGAGATGGCCAGGGCGATACCGCCGTACACTGACCTTGTGGCATGGGCCGATGGTCAGCTATCTATTACGCTCAATTTAGGTAACTTCCTGCAACTGACGGACGACCCGCTCTATTTCGATGCTTACCTGCAGTCTTTGCAGGTCGCGGGGATTTCGACGATCTGCTGTCTGCTGTTGGGGTACCCACTGGCGTGGGCCGTGGCACACAGTAAACCTTCTACACGTAATATTTTGCTGTTGTTGGTGATCCTGCCTTCCTGGACCTCTTTCTTGATTCGCGTCTATGCCTGGATGGGGATCCTGAAAAATAACGGGGTGCTGAACAACTTCCTGATGTGGCTGGGCGTTATCGATCAGCCATTGACGATCCTGCATACCAACCTGGCGGTTTATATCGGTATTGTTTATGCCTATTTGCCCTTTATGGTGCTGCCGATTTATACCGCACTGACGCGCATTGACTATTCGCTGGTGGAGGCTGCATTGGATCTGGGCGCACGGCCGTTGAAAACCTTTTTTAGCGTGATTGTGCCTTTGACCAAAGGCGGGATTATCGCCGGTTCAATGCTGGTGTTTATCCCGGCAGTAGGGGAATTTGTTATTCCGGAACTGCTTGGGGGGCCGGACAGCATTATGATCGGCCGCGTGCTATGGCAGGAGTTTTTCAATAACCGTGACTGGCCGGTGGCGTCTGCTGTTGCCATCATCATGTTGCTGTTACTGATTGTGCCAATCATGTGGTTCCATAAATATCAGCAGAAAAGCGTGGGGGAACACGGATGAATAACTTACCGGTCATTCGCTCGCCGTGGCGGACCTTTATCCTGGTCGTGGGGTTTACGTTCCTGTACGCTCCCATGCTGATGTTAGTTATCTATTCGTTCAACAGCTCCAGGCTGGTGACGGTGTGGGCGGGTTGGTCAACACGCTGGTACGGTGAACTTTTCCACGATACTGCAATGATGAGTGCCGTCGGCATGAGTTTAACGATTGCTGCCTGTGCTGCGACGATGGCAGCCATTCTTGGTACGATTGCTGCCGTAGTGATGGTTCGTTTTGGCCGTTTTCGTGGTTCAAACGGTTTTGCCTTTATGATCACCGCGCCGCTGGTTATGCCGGATGTCATTACGGGTTTATCATTGTTGTTGCTGTTTGTGGCCCTCGGACATGCGATTGGCTGGCCAGCCGATCGCGGTATGCTGACTATCTGGCTTGCGCACGTCACCTTCTGTACCGCTTATGTCGCGGTAGTGATTTCGTCGCGTCTGCGCGAACTGGATCACTCTATTGAGGAAGCGGCGATGGATCTCGGCGCGACGCCGCTGAAGGTGTTTTTCGTCATTACGCTGCCGATGATTATGCCGGCGGTCATTTCCGGTTGGTTACTGGCCTTTACGCTATCGCTGGATGATTTGGTTATCGCCAGCTTTGTCTCTGGTCCTGGGGCGACAACCTTGCCAATGCTGGTGTTCTCCAGCGTACGTATGGGGGTTAACCCAGAGATCAACGCACTGGCGACGCTGATCCTTGGCGTGGTAGGAATTATCGGATTTATCGCGTGGTATCTGATGGCGCGAACAGAAAAACAACGGATACGCGATATCCAACGTGCAAGACGCGGCTGAAAAAACTAAAATCTGCCAATCTGTCTATACGGCGCAGCTGTGGTGGTTGCGCCGTTTTCATGGAAGACGACGCGTTGGGATTTTTTAAGAAATCATCCACATCACATGCTCGCTTAAACGTCCCTGCTTTGGTGCAGGTGGCGGCGCTGGCTATCATTATGATCCGCTGTCTCGATCTGTTGATGATTTTTAATACGCTTGGGTTTCGTGGAACCAGTGAGTTTATTCATCGCAGTGTGCAGACCTGGAATTTGACGCTGGTATTTCTGGGCAGTCTGGTGCTGCTGTTTATCGAAATTTTCTGCGCATTTTCGCTGGTCAAAGGACGGAACTGGGCTCGCTGGATCTACCTGCTGACCCAGATTATCGCCAGCGTCTATCTGTGGGCGGCTTCGCTGGGCTACGGATATCCGGAACTGTTCAGTATTGCGGGGGAGTCCAGACGTGAAATCCTGCATACGCTGGTGATGCAAAAATTGCCGGATATGCTGGTGTTGCTACTGCTGTTTGTTCCTGCGTCCAGCAGGCGGTTCTTCCGTTTGCAATAATGTGTATAATCTTGGCCCCCGGTTAATTTGTAGGTTTTTGTATGCAGTGCGCACTTTATGACGCCGAACGCTGCCGCTCTTGTCAGTGGATAACGCAGCCCATCGCCGAACAACTCTCTGCAAAAACAGCCGATCTCCAGCATCTGCTGGCCGATTTTTCGGTCGGGGAATGGCGTGCGCCGATCGGTGGTGCGGAAAACGCGTTTCGAAATAAAGCCAAAATGGTGGTCAGCGGTAGCGTGGAAAAACCGTTGCTGGGCATGCTGCATCGCGACGGTACACCTGAAGATTTGTGCGATTGTCCGCTGTATCCCGCTTCTTTTGCACCAATATTTACCGTGCTAAAGCCGTTTATTGCCCGCGCGGGGCTTACGCCTTACAACGTGGCACGTAAACGGGGTGAGCTTAAATATCTGCTGTTAACGGAAAGCCAGTTTGACGGTGGCATGATGCTGCGTTTTGTTTTACGTTCTGACGCGAAATTGGCACAGCTGCGCACAGCGCTACCGTGGCTGCAGGCACAGTTACCGCAGTTAAAAGTCATTAGCGTCAATATCCAGCCTGTGCATATGGCCATCATGGAAGGGGAGACAGAAATCTTCCTGACCGAACAGCAGGCACTGGCCGAACGTTTTAACGATGTACCGCTGTGGATCCGTCCACAAAGCTTTTTCCAGACTAACCCGGTCGTGGCAGGACGCTTATATGCCACCGCCCGCGACTGGGTGCGTCAACTGCCTGTTAATCACATGTGGGATCTGTTTTGCGGTGTGGGTGGATTTGGTCTGCACTGCGCCACGCCGCAGATGAAACTGACAGGAATTGAAATCGCGCCAGAGGCGATCGCCTGCGCGAAACAGTCGGCACAGGAGCTTGGGTTGCAGAATCTGCATTTTCAGGCGCTGGATTCAACCCAGTTTGCTACTGCTCAGGGCAAAGTGCCGGACCTGGTGCTGGTAAACCCACCGCGTCGGGGTATTGGCAAACCGCTGTGCGATTTTCTTTCCCAAATGGCGCCACGTTTTATTGTTTATTCCAGCTGTAATGCGCAAACCATGGCGAAGGATATTCGCGAGTTGCCAGAGTATCACATTGAACGCGTCCAGCTTTTCGATATGTTTCCGCACACTGCACACTACGAAGTGTTGACGCTGCTTAGTCGACGATAAATGGCATGCCTGATGGCGTTTTGCTTATCAGGCCTACGACGAGATGCAGAAAAAGGTGCTTGCGCCACATCCGGCAAATGCAACATGCGAAAAAAAAGCCCGTACTTGCGTACGAGCTCTCTCTTGAATATGGCGGTGAGGGGGGGATTGACTCGCGTTGCTCGCCCAGTGGGCAGCCTGTTCGCTGCGCTCTCAGTCTGTCCAACTGGCTGCGCCAGTTGTCGAACCCCGGTCGGGGCTTCTCATCCCCCCGGCAGGGCGCAACATGCGAAAAAAAAGCCCGTACTTACGTACGAGATGCGAAAAAAAAGCCCGTACTTACGTACGAGCTCTCTCTTGAATATGGCGGTGAGGGGGGGATTCGAACCCCCGATACGTTGCCGTATACACACTTTCCAGGCGTGCTCCTTCAGCCACTCGGACACCTCACCATATTGTATTGCTGCCTGACCTCATGGGGGGCAACGGGGCGCTACTATAGGGAGTTGCGCTAAAACGGTCAAGCAGAATTTACATGTTCATATTCGTTTGGTTACGCAATGTACATATTCCCCCACCCGGACAGGCGTGGGGGAGAGGATTAGCGCTGAGAGTCCAGTTTTTCACCGTTGGTGACGACTTCCTGAGCTTTGCTGTAGCTCTCAATCAGCAACTGATATGCCGGGAAGACTTTCGTGTACACTTCTGCCCACTCTGCGGCATCTTCACGGTTCCATGTTCCCTGCAATTCGGAAGCAACCGCGGCGGTATCCATCGGTACTACGCCTGCCTGAACGACACGTGCCAGGGTAATTTCCTGCGTCATTTTACTGTAGGTGCCGGAAGCATCGATAACTGCGAACACTTTGTAACCTTCAGCTACCGCGCTAATGGCCGGGAATGCCATGCATACACTGGTGATGGTACCAGCAATAATCAGCGTTTTACGACCGGTCGCTTTCACTGCTTTAACAAAATCTTCGTTATCCCAGGCGTTGATTTCACCTTTACGCGCCACGTATTGAGCATGAGGCGCATTGGCGTGGATCTCAGGGATCAACGGGCCATTAGGTCCCTGCGGTACTGATGCGGTGGTAATCACCGGCATCTTCGCCAGGGAGGCCATTTTAGCCAGCGCGGCAGCACGCGCACGCAGTTCTGGCATTGGCATATCGCCTACGGTCTGGAAAAGTCCGCTCTGGTGATCGATAAGTAGCATAACGGAATCATTTACATCGATGACCGGGCGTGAACCATTAAAGTTTGCAGGACTGGACATAGTATTCTCCTTTGACTCAGATTTGGCCAAAGCGGCCGGAGTTAAAATCGCGTACGGCTTCTGCGATTTCTTGTTTCGTGTTCATCACAAACGGACCGTAACCAACAATCGGCTCATTCAACGGTTCGCCTGCCAACAGCAATACGCTGGCATCGCTACTGGCTTCAATATGCAATGTTTTACCCTGCTGGCTTAATACCACCAGTTGTGCCTCGCTGACGGGTGTGGTGCCGTTTATGGTGATGTTGCCTTTCAGTACGACCAGCGCGGTGCTCCATCCTTCCGGCTGAGACAGCGTGAACTGATGATTACGCTGCAGACGCATATCCCAGACATTCAGCGGCGAGAAGGTATGCGCCGGACCTTTTGTCTCCTGATAGCTGCCCGCAATGACACGGAGAGTACCGGCGTCATCTGGCAGCACGACAGTAGGGATAGCATCACTACTAATGCCCTGATACCCTGGTACGGTCATTTTGTCTTTCGCTGGTAGGTTGACCCAAAGTTGCACCATTTCCAGCTCGCCACCCTTCCGGGTAAATTCCGGAGAATGGAATTCTTCATGTAAAATGCCTGCACCTGCAGTCATCCACTGCACGTCGCCTGGGCCGATAATCCCACCACGGCCGGTTGAGTCACGATGTTCAACTTCACCGCTGTAAACGATGGTCACCGTTTCGAAACCACGGTGAGGGTGCTCACCCACACCACGTTTTTCATTACCTGGGGTGAAGGTATGTGGCCCGGCGTAATCCAGCAGCAGGAACGGACTTAATTGTTCAGCATGAGACTGGTAAGAGAACATCGAACGAACCGGGAATCCATCGCCAACCCAGTGTGGGCGAGGTGCGGTGTAGACGCCTGTTACTTGTTTCATATGTGTCTCCTCAGTGGCGTTATCTTGATGTGAATAAGCTTATATTCATGACAGAGGGCTGAGTAGTAGCTAAAATAGCCTTCACAGTCTCATAAATAGGACAATAAGATGACTAAGCCGGATCTCAATGATTTCGCGTGGTTTGTTCACGTAGTTGAAGAAGGAGGATTCGCTGCGGCCGGTCGGGCGCTCGATGAACCGAAATCAAAACTGAGCCGCCGAATTGCACAACTGGAGGAGAGGCTGGGGGTTCGGTTGATTCAGCGAACTACCCGGCAGTTTAATGTTACTGAAGTTGGGCAAACGTTCTACGAACACTGTAAGGCTATGCTGGTGGAAGCGCAGGCAGCGCAGGATGCCATTGCGGCGTTACAGGTTGAGCCGCGAGGTATTGTGAAACTGACCTGTCCGGTCACTTTACTGCACGTGCATGTCGGCTCCATGCTCGCCCGTTTTATGGCACGTTATCCCGATGTATCCGTACAGCTTGAGGCTACAAATCGTCGGGTTGACGTGGTAGGTGAAGGGCTTGATGTCGCGATTCGCGTCAGACCCCGTCCTTTTGAGGATAGCGATCTGGTAATGCGTGTACTTGCTGACCGGGGGCATCGCCTATATGCCAGCCCGCTATTGATCGAGCAGATGGGCACTTTACATGCGCCAGCGGAGCTGACCCGATGGCCTGGTCTGAGCCTGGCTACGGGTAAGCATGTGCATCGCTGGGAATTATTTGGCCCACAGGGTGCGCGAGCAGAGGTACATTACACACCGCGTATGATCACCACCGATATGCTGGCTTTACGCGAAGCGGCAGTGGCAGGTGTAGGGGTCGTTCAGCTCCCGCAATTGATGGTAAAAGAGCAAATAGCAGCGGGCGAATTGGTGGCATTACTGGATGGCTGGGAACCAAAGCGAGAGATCATTCACGCGGTCTTTCCATCGCGCAGGGGGTTATTACCGTCGGTTCGTGCATTGGTGGATTTCCTCACGGAAGAATATGCACGAATGATCGAGGATTAAATACGTAATATCAGTCCACAAAAAAGGCCGGTTAAACCGACCTTTTATTATCTGGACGCCATTCAGGCGTTAAAACAATCAGCGACTACGGAAGACAATGCGGCCTTTGCTCAGGTCGTACGGGGTTAGTTCAACAGTCACTTTGTCGCCCGTCAGGATGCGGATATAGTTTTTACGCATTTTACCGGAGATGTGTGCAGTAACCACGTGACCGTTTTCTAACTCTACGCGGAACATGGTATTAGGTAACGTATCGAGAACGGTACCCTGCATTTCAATATTGTCTTCTTTGGCCATCTAATCCTCTGGGGTATCACTACCGTAATTTGAACCGGCAAGATAATGCCGAAGTTCTTTTAATAAGTAAAGATTTGTGCGTTTAAAACGCAGCAAATCGGGTTTGGCGCATTACTCTAACCACACACAACAAAGGCGCACTAAAAGCGCAACGTGTAAGGGAACGATGAGATAAACGATAGGCGTTGCCTGACGCGAACTGTTCCTTAACGGCGGCGGGGTAATGGGCTAAACCGACTCTGCGGCACCAATTATAACACCCCGACAAAAAATGTGCCGAAAACATTCACTCCTGAGGCGAAAATAACGTCCTGGGCACCCAGAAGTGGCTCGGTAGGCGCTGCTGGCGTAGCCTGCTTAAATGTTCAAGGTAGTCCCTGCGAGGAGTCTCAATGGCTCCCAGTGACGCGGTGTGGGTATTTAACACCTGGCAATCGATTAATTTTCCGCCCTGACGGATAAATTCAGCGCAAAAAACAAGCAGTGCGGTTTTGGACGCATTTTCCTGGCGACTGAACATCGATTCACCGCAGAAAAGGGTACCTTGCGCAACGCCGTACATCCCGCCGACTAATTCGTTTTGTCGCCATACTTCAATCGAGTGCGCGTGTCCAAGTTCATGCAACCGATGATAGGCATCCACTACATCATGCGTTATCCAGGTACCTTCTTCCCGGTCGTTTGCACATCCTTCAATGACCTGACCAAATGCGTAATTAAGTGTCACGTGATACGGTGAGTGTTTATGAAAGCGCTTCATACTGCGACTTAAGTGAAATTTATCAGGCCAAAGAATGGCGCGTGGGTCGGGCGACCACCAGAGGATAGGGTCGCCTGGGGAAAACCACGGGAAAATACCGCGTTGGTAGGCCATTAGCAGGCGGGCAGGGCTGAGATCGCCCCCCAGTGCTAACAAACCGTTAGGCTCGCGTAAAGCGCCTTCCGGTGAGGGGAAGGCGATAGAATGGCGGGACAGTTGCACCAGGCGCATGACAGCGAAACTCCACTACGCGAGTTGGATCGTTCAATAATAGCTTACAGACGTTGCTTAAACTGGTAATAACGCCCCTGCCTGGCTAACAGATCTGCGTGATTACCTTGCTCAATTATGTGTCCGTTGTCCATCACTATTATTTGATTAAATCGCGACAGCCCGCGCAGGCGATGTGTGACCATGAGTACGGTTTTATGGCGCATCACATCGTTAATCAATTCAAGCATTTGGCTTTCCGTTGTCGCATCCAGACTCTCAGTAGGTTCATCCAGAAGCATCAGCGGCGCATCGTGCAGCAAGGCGCGCGCGATAGCCAGACGGCGTAGCTCTCCGCCTGAAAGCTGACGACCGCCTTCACCCAGCCAGGCATTGAGCCCATCACCTTCAAGCAGTTTTTCCAGACCGACACGGCACAGCATCCCGGATAGCGCTTCATCGCTGGCGTGCGGCGCAGCCAGAAGCAGGTTATCGCGCAATGTCGCACTGAACAGATGCACTCGCTGTGGTACGACGCTGATGCATTGGCGCAAAGCGGCTTCGTTCAGCGTTGAAATCGGATGATTATTAATCAGGATTTCGCCGCTTTGTGGATCCCATGCACGGGTCAATAATTGCAGTAACGTTGATTTCCCACAGCCTGTCCGACCCAGAATCGCAATGTGTTCACCGGGTTTTGCGAGCAAAGAAAGGGTGTCGAGAGCTTTTTGTGTTTGCCCGGGATAGCTGAAAGACACCTCACGCAATGTCAGAGTAATCTGTTCCGAAACGGTAGATTCCGTATCCGGGAAGGTGACTTCCGGTTTCTGTTCTGTCAGTTCGGTAATACGTAGTGCTGAAGCAATCACCTGGCCGAGATGTTGAAATGCGCCGGTAACAGGGGCCAGCGCTTCGAAAGCGGCCAGCGCGCAGAACACAAACAACGCTATCAGTGCGCCAGGTTGTGCGTTTCCGCCTACGCCACCTGAAGCCATCCATAACATCATCACCACAGCCAGAGCGCCAATCAGCAGCATGACAGCCTGAGACAAGGCCGTTAATTCGGACTGACGACGCTGAGCCTCGTGCCACTGTAATTCGGTGGTTTCCATTTGCGTGCGATAGCGAACGCTGGCACCAAAAATGGTCAGCTCAGCCTGACCCTGTAACCAGGAGGTTAACTGCTGACGATATTGCCCGCGCAGATGAGTCAGGTTCTGCCCGGTGCTTTTACCTGCCTGGTAAAACAACGGGGGCAAGATAAACAGAGTAAGCAGCATAATGCCACCAAGGGTGATGGCGAGCGTGAGATCGAGAACGCTTAATCCTAGCGTGACCACCACAATAACGACAAACGCACCAACCAGCGGGGAGAGCACGCGTAAATAGAGATGATCGAGCGTGTCGACATCCGCCACAACGCGGTTGAGCAGTTCGCCCTGACCGTATCGGGCGAGCCCGGCAGGGGAGAGTGGCAGCAATTTGCTGAAGGTGTAAATACGCAAATGTTGCAATACACGAAACGTCGCGTCGTGACTGACCAGTCGTTCGAAATAACGACCTGCGGTTCGGGTAATTGCCGCCCCGCGAACGCCAGCCGCCGGGAGCATATAGTTAAAACTGTAGATCCCGGTGACACCGACAACGGCGGAAGCAGACAGGAACCAGCCTGAAAGCGTCAGTAAACCAATGCTTGCCAATAATGTAACAATCGCCAGAACAATCCCCAGTGTTAACATCCATTTATGACGTTTATACAGTGTCAGATAGGGTAGCAAAGCGCGCATTTAGATGTCCTCCTGACGGTGAGCCAGTAATGTCGCAAAAGTCCCGTTGGCTGCGCTAAGTTGAGCATAGGTACCTTGTTCGACAATCTTACCGTCTTGCATGACCCAGATAGCGTCCCAGTCGGCAAGATCTTCCAGCTGGTGCGTAACCATCAGTGTGCTCTGGCGGCGCGATGCCGCATTCAATGCCTGCATCACACGTTGTTCGCTGTGAGCATCAAGACTGGCTGCGGGTTCGTCGAGCAGCAGTAACTGGCACGGGTTGAGTAAGGCACGGGCAACGGCAACACGCTGCGCTTGCCCGACAGAAAGTCGACCAGCCTGGTCGCCCACAGGGGTATCCACACCCTGAGGAAGCTGCGGTAAAAACTCACTGACCCAGGCGCTATCGAGCGCGGCCTGTAGCTGTTCTTCGCTGGCATCGGGGCATGCCAGCAGCACATTTTCACGCAATGTAGCAGCCGGAAGCTGCGGGTTTTGCCCAACCCATGAAAGCTGTTTACGCCAGGCGTCAGGCGACAAGTCACGAAGTTCAAAGCCATTAATACGCAATGAGCCCTGATACGAGAGAAAACCGGACAGGACATTCAGCAACGAGCTCTTACCGGAACCACTACGCCCAACCAGCACTGCGCGCTGGCCTGCTGGTAGGGAGAAGTTAAGCGGACCAGCCAGAATTTTGCCTTCAGGTGAGGTGATGATCAGAGCTTCGGCTTCAATTGAAACCGCGTCTTTAGTCGCCAGCTCAATATCACCACGCTCAGGATGCGCGAGTGGGGTTTCCATGAACGTTTTCAGACTATCGGCAGCGCCTACCGCTTGCGCCTTGGCATGGTAAAACGTCCCCAGATCGCGCAGCGGCTGGAAAAATTCCGGTGCCAGAATCAGCGCCAGGAAACCTGCCGCCAGCGTGACGCCGGTTCCGTAGTGGCCGAAATCAAGCTCGCCGAGATAAGAAAAACCGAAGTACACGGCGACCAGGGCAATGGAGAGCGAAGTGAAAAACTCCAGCACGCCTGAAGACAGAAATGCCAGGCGAAGCACCTCCATCGTGCGCTGACGGAAATCCTGCGATGCAGCCCGGATGCTTTCCGTCTCCGCTTCGCCGCGGCCAAAAATTCTCAGTGTCTCCATGCCGCGCAAGCGATCGAGGAAGTGACCGCTGAGTCGGGCAAGTGCCTGAAAGTTACGCCGGTTGGCATCGGCAGCGCCCATACCGACCATCGCCATAAACAGAGGGATCAGTGGTGCGGTTCCCAGCAGGATAAGGGCTGCAACCCAGTTTGACGGAAAAATGGCAGCCACAATCAATAACGGGACGCATACAGCAAGCGCCATTTGCGGCAAATAACGCGCATAGTAGTCATGCATATCGTCAATCTGTTCCAGAATCAGCGTGGCCCAGCTTCCGGCAGGCTTCCCCTGTATCCATGCTGGCCCCGCCTGTTGCAGACGGTCCAGAACCTGGCGACGAATCTCAAAACGAATATGTTGGCCCGCGTGAAACCCTATTCGCTCACGTAACCAGACAACCCACGCCCGCAGGATAAAAATCAAGACCAGCACGATAAAAGGGAACAGCAGTGCTTCACGGGGAATATTTTCCATGATCATGTGCTGCAGAATCCGAGCCATGAGCCAGGCCTGAGCGACAATTAACAGGCCACTCACGAACCCCAACAGGCGTGAAATGTTCAGCCAGCGTTGAGAAATGACACTTTGCTGTTTTAACCAGCGGGTAAGCTCTTTTTGACGGGTTTTATTCATTGCACGCTTAGCAGGTGAGTTATTGGAATTTTTGGGCAGGACAATGTTACAACGGGGCAAAAATAAAGGCGACTTATAGTCGCCTTTTTTACTTTTGTTACTGATTTGTAAAAATTATTTGCAGGCGTCAGCCAGACCGTCGAGATAACGTTCAGCATCCAGGGCAGCCATACAACCAGTGCCAGCTGAGGTAATCGCCTGACGATAAATATGGTCCATCACGTCACCGGCAGCGAACACACCTGGAATGCTGGTTTGTGTCGCATTGCCGTGAATACCGGACTGAACTTTGATATAGCCGTTTTCCAGTTCAAGTTGACCATCGAAAATAGCCGTGTTTGGGCTGTGGCCGATGGCGACAAACAATCCGGCGACGTCGAGAGATTCAACGTTGTCAGTGTTTTGCGTATCGCGCAGGCGCAATCCGGTTACACCCATTTGATCGCCAGTCACTTCTTCCAGTGTGCGATGTGTGTGCAGGACGATGTTGCCGTTTTCAACTTTATCCATCAAACGTTTGATGAGGATTTTCTCGGCACGGAAACTGTCGCGGCGGTGAATCAAGTGAACTTCGGCGGCGATATTCGCCAGGTACAACGCTTCTTCCACAGCGGTGTTGCCGCCGCCGATCACCGCCACTTTTTGGTTACGATAGAAGAAACCATCGCAGGTTGCACAGGCGGAGACGCCGCGGCCTTTAAAGGCTTCTTCTGAAGGTAAGCCCAGATAGCGTGCTGAAGCGCCAGTGGCGATGATCAGTGCGTCACAGGTGTATTCGCCGCTGTCTCCGGTGAGACGGAAAGGGCGGTTTTGCAGATCAACCTTGCTGATGTGATCGAAGATGATCTCAGTTTCAAATTTCGTTGCGTGCTCGTGCATGCGCTCCATCAGCAGCGGGCCAGTGAGATCGTTTGGATCGCCAGGCCAGTTCTCTACTTCTGTTGTCGTGGTCAGCTGACCGCCTTTTTCCATACCGGTAATCAGCACCGGCTGCAGGTTTGCGCGCGCAGCGTAGACGGCGGCGGTATAGCCCGCAGGGCCTGAACCCAGAATAAGAAGTTTACTGTGTTTGGTTGTGCCCATGAGATCCCCATAGTTGTTGGTAGGCAATGGGCAGGATTGTAGGGAATTTGCAGACGTAAAAAAAGAGTATGGCGATTTTGTTAACAATATGTGTAATAGCGGAAACCGATGATGGGCAAAATTGATGGTAATACGCTTCCCTAACCCTTTCGAATTGGGTGGACGCGTGAAGCCAACGCACAGACAACGTGAACTATGACGGGATATAATGATTTCTACTTAAAATCGGTCAGTTATAAGGTGATAAAATGACGATTTTCCATCACTCCCAATGAATAACTGGCATGTTGTACTAAAAATCGATGTTTTGCTTTGACAATCACCTGCTGTTTTGCGAAAACATTCAAGGAAGAAAAAAACTGTGTCATGTATATGCTGCATAATCATGCATGTAGATACCATGTTTACCGGGTTAGTGAAATCTACGCATGGTGTGGACAGATGCCATTCGTGATGTCGATAGCCGCCGACAGGCAACGGTCTTCTCACCATAAACCCAGGCATTGCGCACCGTAAATCCCTCTGGGTTGCGGTTTATTGTGATGGGTAGCGACTCTGAACAGTGATGTTAGTAGAGTCAGGCAGGAGTAGGGAAGGAATACAGAGAGACAATAATAATGGTAGATAGTAAGAAGCGCCCTGGCAAAGATCTCGACCGTATCGATCGTAACATTCTTAATGAGCTGCAAAAGGATGGGCGTATTTCTAACGTCGAGCTTTCAAAACGAGTGGGACTTTCACCAACGCCCTGCCTTGAGCGTGTGCGTCGGTTGGAAAGACAGGGTTTTATTCAGGGCTATACAGCACTGTTGAACCCGCATTATCTGGATGCATCACTTCTGGTTTTTGTTGAGATTACTCTGAATCGTGGCGCCCCGGATGTGTTTGAGCAATTTAACTCTGCAGTACAAAAACTTGAAGAAATTCAAGAGTGTCATTTGGTTTCCGGTGATTTCGACTATCTGCTGAAAACGCGCGTACCGGATATGTCGGCATACCGTAAGCTGTTGGGGGAAACCCTGCTGCGTCTGCCTGGCGTGAATGACACACGTACTTACGTGGTAATGGAAGAAGTCAAACAGAGCAATCGTCTGGTAATTAAGACGCGCTAACACGGAACAGGTGCAAAATCGACGCAGTTTGATTACACTCCTGTTAATCCATACAGCAGCAGTGCCGGGGTAACCCGGTGCTGTTGTCCGTTTTAGCATCGGGCAGGAAAAGCCTGAAACCTGGAGAGCCGTTTTTGAGCCAGGAATACACTGAAGACAAAGACGTCACATTGACGAAGTTAAGCAGCGGGCGCCGACTTCTGGAAGCGTTGCTGATCCTTATTGCCCTTTTTGCCGTCTGGTTGATGGCTGCCTTACTCAGCTTTAACCCTTCGGACCCCAGTTGGTCGCAAACCGCATGGCACGAGCCTATCCATAATCTGGGTGGAATACCTGGAGCATGGCTGGCGGATACGCTGTTCTTTATTTTTGGTGTCATGGCTTACACCATCCCCGTGATAATTGTCGGCGGCTGCTGGTTTGCCTGGCGACATCAGGCCAGCGACGAATACGTCGATTACTTCGCCGTATCGCTGCGTATTATTGGCGTTCTGGCGCTGATCCTCACATCTTGCGGGCTTGCCGCAATCAATGCCGATGACATCTGGTATTTTGCCTCTGGCGGCGTTATTGGCAGTCTGCTCAGTACCACGCTGCAACCCTTGTTGCACAGCAGTGGTGGTACGCTTGCGCTGTTATGTATCTGGGCCGCGGGTTTAACGCTGTTTACTGGCTGGTCATGGGTGAGCATTGCCGAGAAACTGGGTGGCTGGTTACTGAATATCCTGACATTTGCCAGCAATCGTACTCGTCGCGATGATACCTGGGTTGATGACGAAGAATATGAAGATGATGAAGAGTCTGTCGACGCCGTTGATGGCACCCCACATGAGTCTCGACGGGCACGTATTCTGCGCGGAGCGTTAGCGCGCCGTAAACGGCTGGCAGAGAAGTTCACCAATCCACTCGGTCGCCATACTGATGCAGCGTTGTTCTCCGGCAAACGCATGGATGATGAGGAAGAAATTGAGTACAGCGCGCGTGGCGTTGTAGCCGACCCTAACGATGTCTTGTTCTCTGGCAACCGAGCCACACTGCCTGAATACGATGAATTCGACCCGCTATTAAACGGCCATTCAGTGACTGAGCCGGTCACTGCGGCGGCCGCCACTGCCACTGCGGCAACGCAGGCCTGGAGTGCGCCAGTCGATCCGCTGTTGCAACCTGCGTCAGTACCGGGAACCGTTTTAGAACAACCCGTGCCTGCTGTGGCATGGCAATCCGCACCGGCTCCGCAAACCGGTGAAGCGGTTATCGCGCCCGCACCGGAAGGTTACCCACAGCCCGTTCAGTACGCACAGCCACCGGTTCAGCCTTATGAACCCTGGCAGCAACCTGCACCGGTTGAACCGCCAATGCCATATTCTGTACCGCCAGTTGCCGACGCTGGCTATGAACAGCCGGTGATGCCGCAACCGGCAATGCCGTGGCAAGCACCTGAGCCGGTGGTGGAACACGCCTGGCAACCAGAACCGGTTTACCAGCAGAGTGCGCCGCTTGAACCGCAGCCGGTCTATCAGCAAGACATCGTGCAGCAACAACCCGTGGTTCATCAGCAGCCTGTTGTCGAACAGCCGCCGGTTGCCGAGCCTGAACCTGTCGTTGAAGAGGTGAAGCCAGCGCGTCCACCGCTCTACTATTTTGAAGAAGTGGAAGAAAAGCGCGCGCGTGAGCGTGAGCAGCTAGCCGCCTGGTATCAACCGATTCCAGAACCTGTGCAAGAGCCAGAACGGGTGAAACCCGTTGCACCGTCTATGCCAACAGCATCCATACCTCCCGTTGAGTCTGTGGCTGCCGCAGCGCCGCTGGCTGCTGGGGTGAAAAACGCTGCATTGGGTGCCGGTGCAGCAGTTGCCGCACCGGTATTTAGTCTTGCAGGGAGTGGTGCGCCGCGTCCGCAGGTGAAAGAGGGAATAGGCCCGCAACTGCCACGTCCTAATCGTGTGCGTGTCCCGACACGCCGAGAGTTGGCTTCATATGGCATTAAGTTGCCGTCACAACGTATGGCTGAAGAGAAGGCTCGCGAAGAGCAGCTTGATACGGATGCGCAATACAGTGACGATGAAATTGATGCAATGCAGCAGGATGAACTGGCGCGTCAATTTGCCCAGTCGCAGCAGCATCGCTATGGCGAAGAGTATCAGGATGACACAGCTGCTGATGACGAAGATTCAGCAGCAGAAGCTGAACTGGCCCGTCAGTTTGCTTCTTCCCAACAGCAACGTTATTCCGGCGCGCAGCCTGCCGGGGCGAATCCATTCTCGCTTGATGATTTTGAATTCTCACCAATGAAAGCGTTAGTGGATGATGGTCCGCATGAGCCGTTGTTTACCCCAGGCGTGATGCCGGAACCTGCTCCACAGTATCAACAGCCTGTCGCACCACCGCCGCAGGAAAGCCTGATCCATCCGTTATTGATGCGTAATGGCGACAGCCGCCCTGTACAGCGTCCGACGACACTGCTGCCATCGCTGGATCTGCTTACCCCACCACCGGCGGAAGTTGAGCCAATAGATACATTCGCGCTGGAGCAAATGGCGCGTTTGGTGGAAGCGCGTCTGGCCGATTTCCGTATTAAAGCCGATGTGGTGAACTACTCGCCCGGACCGGTCATTACCCGTTTTGAGCTAAATCTGGCACCGGGTGTTAAAGCTGCGCGTATTTCTAACCTCTCCCGTGACCTGGCGCGTTCATTGTCGACCGCGGCAGTTCGTGTGGTGGAGGTTATCCCGGGTAAACCGTATGTAGGGCTGGAATTACCGAACAAAAAACGTCAGACCGTTTATTTGCGCGAAGTACTGGATAACGCGAAATTCCGTGATAATCCGTCACCGCTTACTGTCGTTCTCGGCAAGGACATTGCGGGCGAACCGGTTACTGCTGATTTGGCGAAGATGCCGCATCTGTTGGTGGCAGGTACCACGGGTTCCGGTAAGTCTGTTGGGGTCAACGCCATGATCCTCAGCATGCTCTACAAAGCGCAGCCGGAAGACGTTCGCTTTATCATGATCGACCCGAAAATGCTCGAGCTGTCGGTTTATGAAGGTATCCCGCATCTGTTGACTGAAGTTGTTACGGATATGAAAGACGCAGCCAATGCCTTGCGCTGGAGCGTTAATGAAATGGAACGCCGCTATAAGCTGATGTCAGCGCTGGGCGTGCGTAACCTTGCGGGCTACAACGAGAAGATTGCGGAAGCAGATCGTATGGGACGTCCAATCCCGGATCCGTACTGGAAACCTGGCGATAGCATGGATGTCACTCATCCGGTGCTGAAAAAAGAGCCGTATATTGTGGTTCTGGTCGATGAATTTGCTGATCTGATGATGACTGTCGGTAAAAAAGTGGAAGAACTGATTGCCCGTCTGGCGCAAAAAGCGCGTGCGGCAGGTATCCACCTGGTGCTGGCAACCCAGCGTCCGTCGGTTGACGTTATCACTGGGCTTATCAAAGCAAATATCCCAACGCGTATAGCGTTTACTGTCTCGAGTAAGATTGACTCTCGTACCATTCTTGATCAGGGGGGGGCTGAATCCCTGTTGGGCATGGGCGATATGCTCTATTCTGCACCAAACTCAACGATCCCGGTGCGTGTACATGGTGCCTTTGTGCGCGATGAGGAGGTTCACGCGGTCGTCCAGGACTGGAAAGCGCGTGGCCGTCCGCAGTACGTGGAAGGCATCACCTCGGACACCGAAAGTGAAGGCGGAGGCGGTGGTTTTGACGGTGGGGAAGAGCTGGATCCGTTGTTCGATCAGGCGGTAAATTTTGTTACCCAGAAACGCAAAGCTTCTATCTCCGGTGTCCAGCGCCAGTTCCGCATTGGTTATAACCGTGCGGCGCGCATCATCGAACAGATGGAAGCGCAGGGAATTGTCAGCGAGCAGGGACATAATGGCAATCGTGAAGTGCTGGCTCCACCGCCCTTTGATTGATTGCAAAGTTAAGTAATTCAGTATTTTCTACTTTCCTCATGCTGATTTTTGGCCTGAAATGGATAGCAGAAGGAGCTCCCCGTTGGGAGTGACGTATTTTGAGGAATAACGATGAAAAGAATCGCAATCACCTGTGCATTATTGTCGAGCTTTGTGGTGAGCAGCGTTTGGGCTGACGCCGCCAGCGACCTGAAAAGCCGTCTGGATAAAGTCAGCAGCTTCCACGCCAGTTTTACCCAGAAAGTAACGGATGGTAGCGGCGCAGCGGTACAGGAAGGCCAGGGTGATTTATGGGTTAAACGTCCGAATCTGTTTAACTGGCATATGACACAGCCTGACGAAAGCATTCTGGTCTCTGATGGTAAAACACTGTGGTTCTTCAACCCGTTTGTTGAGCAGGCGACGGCGACCTGGCTGAAAGATGCCACAGGTAACACGCCGTTTATGCTGATTGCGCGTAACCAGTCCAGCGACTGGCAGCAGTATAATATTAAGCAAAACGGCGATGATTTTGTGCTGACGCCTAAAACCAGCAGCGGCAACCTGAAGCAGTTCACCATCAATGTTGGACGCGACGGAACAATTCATCAGTTTAGTGCTGTTGAACAGGACGATCAGCGTAGTAGCTACCAGTTGAAATCGCAGCAGAACGGCGCGATCGAACCATCAAAATTCACCTTTACCCCGCCACAAGGCGTAACGGTAGACGATCAACGTAAGTAGAGGCGCGTGAGTGGGCAACCTGTCGCTCGATTTTTCTGATAATACCTTTCAACCCCTGGCCGCGCGTATGCGGCCAGAAAATTTAGCGCAGTATATCGGCCAACAACATCTGCTGGCTGCGGGCAAGCCTTTGCCGCGCGCCATCGAGGCCGGACACCTGCACTCCATGATTTTATGGGGACCGCCAGGAACGGGAAAGACCACACTTGCCGAAGTAATTGCCCGTTATGCGAACGCTGATGTTGAACGTATTTCAGCCGTCACCTCGGGTGTGAAGGAAATTCGCGAAGCGATTGAACGTGCGCGTCAGAACCGTAATGCCGGCCGACGTACAATACTGTTCGTGGACGAAGTTCACCGCTTTAATAAAAGCCAGCAGGACGCTTTTCTTCCACATATTGAAGATGGCACGATTACGTTTATTGGGGCGACCACCGAAAATCCCTCATTTGAACTGAACTCGGCGCTGCTGTCGCGGGCGCGCGTTTATTTACTGAAATCATTGACCACCGAAGATATCGAGCAGGTGTTGGATCAGGCGATGTCAGATAAAGCGCGAGGTTATGGCGGCCAGGATATCGTTTTGCCGGACGAAACGCGTCGGGCGATTGCTGAACTGGTAAACGGTGACGCGCGGCGGGCGTTAAATACGCTGGAAATGATGGCCGACATGGCCGAAGTGGATGACAGCGGAAAACGCGTTTTACACGCTACATTGCTGACTGAGATTGCCGGTGAACGTAGCGCGCGTTTCGATAATAAAGGCGATCGTTTTTACGACCTGATCTCAGCATTACATAAGTCGGTTCGCGGTAGTGCACCGGATGCGGCTCTTTACTGGTATGCCCGCATCATTAGCGCAGGCGGTGACCCGCTCTACGTTGCCCGGCGCTGTTTGGCAATTGCCTCTGAAGATGTGGGAAATGCCGACCCTCGCGCTATGCAAGTGGCCATTTCGGCATGGGATTGTTTCACCCGCGTAGGTCCTGCGGAAGGTGAACGAGCGATTGCTCAGGCGATTGTCTATCTGGCCTGCGCGCCGAAAAGTAATGCGGTATACACCGCCTTTAAAGCCGCTCTGGCAGATGCCCGTGAACGCCCAGATTACGACGTACCGGTGCACTTGCGTAACGCGCCGACGAAGCTCATGAAAGAGATGGGTTATGGCCAGGAATATCGTTACGCCCATGATGAGCCAAATGCCTACGCTGCCGGAGAAGAATACTTCCCGCAGGAAATGGCACAAACGCGCTATTATCACCCGACAAACAGAGGTCTTGAGGGCAAGATTGGCGAAAAGCTCGCCTGGCTCGCCGGACAGGATCAAAATAGCCCTATAAAACGCTACCGTTAGTGTTATCGTTGCGGTAATGTTGTCGATGTATCCCTGTGATCGCAGGCTGTGGTCACTTTCTCCTATTTTAATTCGATAAGCACAGGATAAGCATGCTCGATCCCAATCTGCTGCGTAATGAGCCAGACGCAGTCGCAGAAAAACTGGCAAGCCGGGGCTTTAAGCTGGATGTAGATAAGCTGCGCGCTCTTGAAGAGCGTCGTAAAGTTTTGCAGGTACAAACTGAAAACCTGCAGGCAGAGCGTAACTCTCGATCGAAATCCATCGGCCAGGCAAAAGCGCGCGGGGAAGATATCGAGTCTTTACGTCTGGAAGTGAACAAACTGGGCGAAGAGCTGGATGCCGCGAAAGCTGAACTTGATACCTTACAGGCCGAGATCCGCGACATCGCGCTGACCATTCCTAACCTGCCAGCGGACGAGGTTCCGGTAGGTAAAGATGAGAATGACAACGTTGAAGTTAGCCGCTGGGGTACCCCGCGTGAGTTCGATTTCGAAGTGCGCGATCACGTGACGCTGGGTGAAATGCACACAGGTCTTGATTTCGCCGCTGCGGTTAAACTGACCGGCTCTCGTTTTGTTGTCATGAAAGGGCAGATTGCGCGTATGCACCGTGCGCTGTCTCAGTTCATGCTGGATCTGCATACTGAACAACATGGCTACAGTGAAAACTACGTTCCGTATCTGGTCAACCATGACACGCTGTACGGTACCGGTCAGTTGCCGAAATTTGCTGGCGATCTGTTCCATACGCGTCCGCTGGATGAAGAAGCTGACAGCAGCAACTATGCGCTGATCCCAACGGCAGAAGTTCCGCTGACCAACCTGGTACGCGATGAAATCATTGACGAAGACGCGTTGCCAATCAAAATGACTGCGCATACGCCATGCTTCCGTTCTGAGGCCGGTTCTTACGGTCGTGATACCCGCGGTCTGATCCGTATGCACCAGTTCGACAAAGTTGAGATGGTGCAGATTGTTCGTCCTGAAGATTCTATGGACGCGCTGGAAGAGATGACCGGTCATGCTGAAAAAGTCCTCCAGCTGCTGGGCCTGCCGTACCGTAAGATCATTCTGTGTACTGGTGACATGGGCTTCGGCGCATGCAAAACCTACGATCTGGAAGTGTGGATCCCGGCACAGAATACCTATCGTGAAATTTCCTCCTGCTCCAACGTGTGGGATTTCCAGGCTCGCCGCATGCAGGCGCGTTGTCGTAGCAAATCTGACAAGAAAACACGTTTAGTGCATACGCTGAACGGTTCTGGTCTGGCAGTGGGACGTACGCTGGTTGCCGTTATGGAAAACTACCAGCAAGCTGATGGCCGTATTCAGGTACCGGAAGTATTACGTCCGTACATGAATGGCCTGGAATTCATCGGTTAAGTCATTTTTCCTTGCTAAAAAAGCGCCTCAGGGCGCTTTTTTTACGCCCGTTTGATGCCGGACAATAACCCTTACTCCATTGGTGGTAATACTGCCTTCGAATGAAAGTCAGTATTTATCTCTGTCTTTGCATAAATTCGCTATATAACGGTCTGTATAACGATAATGTCGATATATAAACGACTATACAACGAACATTCCCTTTTTGTTTATTGTGAGCAGCAGAGTGAGCCACTATGAAAACTAAGATCCCCGATGCCGTGCTGGCAGCTGAGGTGAGTCGTCGCAGTTTGGTAAAAACGACGGCGATAGGCGGACTGGCAGTAGCCAGTAGCGCGTTTACCCTGCCATTTACCCGTATTGCCAATGCAGCAGATGCCATTAACCCGTCACCGATCAATGAGAAAGTGATCTGGAGTGCGTGTACGGTAAACTGCGGTAGCCGCTGTCCGCTACGTATGCATGTCGTAGACGGTGAAATCAAATATGTCGAGACCGACAACACGGGCGATGATAACTATGACGGCTTGCATCAGGTTCGTGCCTGCCTGCGTGGTCGGTCCATGCGCCGTCGAGTTTATAATCCCGATCGTCTGAAATACCCAATGAAGCGTGTCGGCAAACGCGGTGAAGGTAAATTTGAGCGCATCAGTTGGGATGAAGCCTACGATATCATCGCCAGCACTATGCAGCGTCTGATTAAAGACTACGGTAACGAGTCTATCTATCTTAACTATGGGACCGGTACGCTGGGTGGCACGATGACACGCTCATGGCCACCGGGTAAAACGCTGGTGGCACGTTTAATGAACTGTTGCGGCGGTTACCTGAACCACTATGGGGATTATTCTTCTGCGCAAATCGCGGCAGGACTGAACTATACCTATGGCGGCTGGGCAGATGGTAACAGCCCATCTGACATTGAAAACAGTAAGCTCGTTGTCTTGTTTGGTAATAACCCAGGCGAAACTCGTATGAGCGGTGGTGGGGTGACCTATTACCTTGAACAGGCGCGGCAGAAATCTAATGCCCGCATGATCATCATCGATCCCCGCTACACGGATACCGGTGCGGGACGCGAGGATGAATGGATCCCCATTCGACCGGGTACGGATGCCGCGCTGGTTAACGGTATTGCCTATGTGCTGATCAGCGAGAATATGGTTGATCAACCGTTCCTCGATAAGTACTGCGTGGGCTATGACGAAAAAACCCTCCCGGCGGGCGCGCCGAAGAACGGTCACTATAAGGCGTATATTCTCGGTCAGGGTAAAGACGGTGTCGCGAAGACCCCGGAATGGGCTGCGCAGATAACCGGTATTCCTGCTGAGCGAATTGTTAAGTTGGCACGTGAAATTGGTAGTGCGAAACCCGCCTACATTAGCCAGGGCTGGGGGCCGCAGCGTCACGCCAACGGTGAGATTGCGACCCGTGCCATTTCGATGTTGGCCATTCTGACCGGCAACGTTGGTATTAACGGCGGCAACAGCGGTGCACGCGAGGGATCCTACGATTTGCCGTTTGAGCGTATGCCAACGCTGGAAAACCCTGTTGAAACCAGCATCTCAATGTTTATGTGGACGGATGCCATTGAGCGTGGTCCGGAAATGACGGCGCTGCGCGACGGTGTTCGTGGTAAGGATAAGCTCGACGTTCCGATTAAGATGATCTGGAACTATGCCGGTAACTGTCTTATTAATCAGCACTCTGATATCAACCGCACGCATGAAATCCTGCAGGATGATAAGAAGTGCGAAATGATCGTCGTTATCGACTGCCATATGACCTCCTCGGCGAAATATGCCGATATTCTGCTGCCAGACTGCACGGCTTCTGAGCAGATGGACTTCGCACTGGATGCATCTTGCGGGAATATGTCCTACGTGATTTTCACCGATCAGGCAATCAAGCCACGTTTTGAATGCAAGACTATCTACCAAATGACCAGCGAGCTGGCAAAACGCCTTGGCGTCGAGCAACAGTTTACGGAAGGCCGTACTCAGGAAGAGTGGATGCGTCATCTGTATGAACAGTCGCGCAAGGCTATACCGGAACTGCCGACATTTGAAGAGTTCCGTAAGCAGGGCATTTTCAAGCAGCGTGATCCTGAAGGACATCACGTGGCGTATAAAGCGTTTCGTGAAGATCCCAAAGCCAATCCGCTGACCACGCCGTCAGGTAAGATTGAAATTTATTCTCAAGCGCTGGCAGAAATCGCCGCAACCTGGGAACTGCCGGAAGGCGATGTGATCGATCCATTACCGATTTATACACCGGGCTTTGAAAGCTTAAACGATCCACTGGTGGAAAAATTCCCTCTGCAATTGACGGGTTTCCACTACAAATCTCGCGTCCATTCGACCTATGGCAACGTTGACGTTCTGAAAGCGTCCTGTCGCCAGGAAATGTGGATTAACCCGATGGATGCACAGCGACGTGGTATTAACAACGGTGACAAGGTACGTATCTTTAACGACCGTGGTGAAGTGCATATTGAGGCTAAAGTTACCCCGCGTATGATGCCTGGCGTTGTAGCGTTGGGTGAGGGTGCCTGGTATGACCCGGATGTGAAGCGTGTGGATCAGGGCGGTTGTATTAACGTGCTGACGACCCAGCGACCTTCTCCTCTCGCTAAGGGGAACCCATCACATACGAACCTTGTTCAGGTTGAAAAGGTGTAAGGAGTAACCGATGACAACCCAGTATGGATTTTTTATTGATTCCAGCCGTTGCACCGGTTGCAAAACTTGCGAACTGGCCTGCAAAGACTTCAAAAATTTAACGCCGGACGTCAGTTTCCGCCGTATATACGAATACGCTGGCGGTGACTGGCAGGAAGATAACGGTGTCTGGCACCAGAACGTTTTTGCCTACTACCTCTCCATTGCGTGTAACCACTGTGAAGACCCGGCCTGTACCAAGGTTTGTCCAAGCGGCGCGATGCACAAACGTGAAGATGGTTTTGTGGTCGTGGATGAGGACGTGTGCATTGGCTGCCGCTATTGCCACATGGCCTGCCCGTATGGCGCACCGCAATACAATGCGGACAAAGGACACATGACCAAGTGCGATGGCTGTCATGAACGCGTTGCTGAGGGTAAGAAACCCATCTGTGTCGAATCCTGCCCGCTGCGTGCGCTGGACTTCGGCCCGATAGAGGAACTGCGTAAAAAACACGGCACCCTGGCTGCGGTTGCGCCGTTACCTGGTGCGCACTTTACCAAACCGAGCATCGTCATCAAACCCAATGCCAATAGCCGCCCGACCGGGGATACCACGGGTTATCTGGCTAATCCGAAGGAGGTGTAAGATGGGAAGTGGATGGCATGAGTGGCCGCTGATGATCTTCACTGTTTTCGGGCAGTGTGTTGTGGGTGGCTTTATTGTTCTGGCGCTGGCGCTGATGAAAGGGGACTTACGCACTGATTCACAACAGCGTGTGGTTGCCTGCATGTTTGGTCTGTGGGTATTGATGGGTATCGGTTTTATTGCTTCCATGCTTCACCTGGGCTCACCGATGCGGGCGTTTAACTCCCTCAACCGTGTCGGTTCTTCTGCGCTAAGTAACGAAATCGCCAGTGGCTCGATCTTCTTTGCCGTTGGTGGTCTTGGCTGGCTACTGGCGGTGTTGAAAAAAATGTCGCCAGCGCTACGCAATCTGTGGTTAGTTCTCACCATGGTGCTGGGCGTAGTTTTTGTCTGGATGATGGTGCGCGTATATAACACTATTGATACGGTGCCTACCTGGTATAGTGTCTGGACGCCGATTGGGTTCTTCCTGACGTTGTTCATGGGAGGTCCGCTGCTGGGATATCTGCTATTACGCGTTGCCGGAATTGACGGCTGGGCGATGCGACTGCTGCCTGCTATTTCAGTGCTTGCGCTGGTCGTAAGCGGCATCATGTCCGTGATGCAGGGGGCCGAACTGGCGACAATCCACAGTTCCATTCAGCAGGCGTCTGCGCTGGTACCGGACTACGGTTCGCTGATGGCATGGCGGATTGTGGCACTGGCTTTAGCGTTGTGCTGCTGGATTGTTCCGCAGGTGAAGGGCTACCAACCGGCAATACCGCTGCTTTCCGTCGCGTTTATTCTGCTGTTAGTCGGTGAGCTGATTGGCCGCGGTGTGTTCTATGGTCTGCATATGACCGTCGGCATGGCGGTCGCCAGCTAACCTGAAAATGCGAATGGCATCGCGCTTGTCCGGCCTACAAATTGCAGTTCGGAACTTGTAGGTCGGATAAAGCGTTAATACGGTCATCTCGCAAATAAAAGATGCCGATTATCCATGAATTTTTTCGACTGAACGTAGCGGGGCAATTTTGTTTTAGATCAATTAAAACAAATAGATGTATTTTCCCATTTTTTATCAATCCGCGTTAAGAATCAGTAATACGAATCGATCCCCCTGAAAGCGCCTCAGGTCCCTGATTGCGCCGATTGACAATGTTTTTTGCAGTGGCATGATGCGCATGAAATTTGAACTTCCTCACGGTTTTTATTCATGTCCACCTATACCCGTCCCGTTATGCTATTGCTGTGCGGGCTGCTTCTGTTGACCCTGGCGATCGCCGTGTTAAACACGCTCGTCCCGCTTTGGCTCGCCCATGAAAATCTGCCAACCTGGCAGGTAGGCGTGGTCAGTTCGTCTTATTTCACCGGAAATTTGGTTGGGACGTTATTGACCGGGTATTTAATTAAACACCTCGGTTTTAACCGCAGCTATTACATCGCTTCGCTTATTTTTGCCGCGGGCTGTGTCGGGCTGGGTGTCATGGTAGGTTTTTGGAGCTGGATGACCTGGCGTTTTATTGCGGGGATCGGTTGTGCCATGATCTGGGTGGTGGTGGAAAGTGCGTTGATGTGCAGCGGGACGTCGCGTAACCGTGGACGCTTACTTGCCGCTTATATGATGGTCTATTACGTGGGGACGTTTTTGGGGCAATTATTGGTCAGTAAAGTCTCGACAGAATTAATGAATGTTCTGCCGTGGGTAACCGGCACTATCCTTGCCGGAGTATTACCGCTGCTCTTTACCCGCATTGTGAATCAGCAGGGTGATGAACAACAGTCACCCCCCATTGTCTCTATGCTGAAGCTTCGCCAGGCCCGTCTGGGTGTGAATGGCTGCATTATCTCCGGGATTGTGCTGGGGTCGTTGTATGGTCTGATGCCGCTGTACCTCAACCATCAGGGTGTCAGCAATGCCAGCATTGGTTTCTGGATGGCGGTACTGGTCAGTGCAGGTATTCTGGGACAATGGCCAATTGGTCGCCTGGCCGATAAGTTAGGTCGTCTGCTGGTTTTGCGCGTCCAGGTATTTGTAGTGATCGTCGGGAGTATTGCCATGCTAAATCAGGCGGCGATGGCACCTGCATTGTTTATGCTGGGCGCGGCAGGTTTCACCCTTTATCCGGTCGCGATGGCCTGGGCCTGCGAGAAAGTAGAACATCATCAGTTGGTCGCGATGAACCAGGCATTATTATTAAGCTATACCGTGGGTAGCCTGCTTGGGCCGTCATTTACCGCAATGCTGATGCAAAATTATTCTGACAGTTTACTGTTTATCATGATTGCCAGCGTATCGTTTATTTATTTACTGATGCTGCTGCGTAAGACTGGGCATACACCGAATTCTGTGGCGCATATCTGATCTGATTTAACAGGATAAAAACAGGTTCCCATACATGCTGTTTATGGGAGCCTGTTTTATTTAATCATCGCTATTCTTTCCTGAAAATAAAATGTGCAGAAGATTATAGTTTTACATTCTGCCGTTTCCGCTTGGCCATTTTACCGCGCATAATCCCTCGCTTCATTTATTGATTATCAAAAATAGCGTCTACGAAGGATCGCCAATGGCAAGTGTGCAGGAAAAACAATTGCGGTGGTACAACATCGCATTGATGTCTTTTATTACCGTATGGGGATTCGGTAATGTTGTAAACAACTATGCTAATCAGGGATTAGTGGTTGTCTCTTCATGGATATTTATTTTCGCCCTCTATTTTATCCCTTATGCACTGATTGTCGGACAACTTGGCTCCACGTTTAAAGACGGTAAAGGTGGGGTTAGTACATGGATTAAACACACAATGGGACCGGGGCTGGCTTATCTCGCAGCGTGGACCTATTGGGTGGTGCATATCCCTTATCTGGCGCAAAAGCCACAGGCTATTCTGATTGCTCTGGGATGGGCGCTGAAAGGCGATGGCTCGCTGATTAAAGAGTACACCGTGGTGGCGTTGCAGGGGCTGACGTTAGCGCTGTTTGTCTTTTTCATGTGGGTTGCATCCCGTGGCATGAAATCGCTTAAAATCGTTGGATCGGTCGCGGGGATCGCGATGTTTGTGATGTCCATTCTGTATGTCGTAATGGCCGTCACCGCTCCGGCGATTACTGATGTGCAGATCGCCACAACCAATATCACCTGGGAATCTTTTATCCCGCATATCGATTTTACCTATATCACAACGATCTCGATGCTGGTCTTTGCAGTCGGTGGCGCGGAGAAAATCTCTCCATACGTTAACCAGACGCGTAACCCTGGCAAAGAGTTCCCGAAAGGGATGTTAGTTCTGGCGGTTATGGTAGCGGTGTGTGCTATCCTGGGTTCTCTGGCAATGGGGATGATGTTTGACTCTCAGCATATTCCTGATGACTTAATGACGAATGGCCAGTATTACGCTTTCCAGAAACTCGGGGAGTATTACGGCATGGGTAACACATTGATGGTTATTTATGCAGTTGCCAACACGTTAGGTCAAATTGCGGCTTTGGTGTTTTCTATTGATGCACCGCTTAAAATTTTACTGGGCGATGCCGATCGCAAATATATTCCTGAAAGCCTGTGTAAAACGAATGCCTCTGGTACACCGGTGAATGGCTATATTCTGACACTGGTGCTGGTGGCCATTTTGATTATGTTGCCAACGCTGGGTATCGGTGACATGAACAATTTGTATAAATGGTTGCTGAATCTGAATTCAGTGGTGATGCCTCTGCGCTATCTGTGGGTGTTTGTGGCCTTTATTGCCGTTATTCGTCTGGCGCAGAAATATAAACCGGAATATGTCTTCATTCGTAACCGCTCTCTGGCGATGACGGTGGGAATTTGGTGTTTTGCGTTTACTGCGTTTGCCTGCCTCACGGGGATCTTTCCGAAAATGGAAGCCTTTACTCCAGAGTGGACATTCCAGCTCACGCTGAACATTGTGACGCCGTTTGTGCTGGTCGGACTGGGCTTAATTTTCCCGTTGCTGGCACGTAGGAAACTATAATGAACTAACGCTCTTCAAGAGTGGAGTGAAGTTGCGCCAGGCTGGTAGTATGGGATAACTGCTGTAAGCGCTCAGCTTCATCCAGCCAGCACACCAACTGCTGAATCATTTCGATATGTTGAGTGCTGTTGGCTGCGGCAAGAATAATTATTAGCCGTACATCCGGGTGTCCAGGAAATGGTACTGCCTCTTTCAGGCACAGAAGCGACAGGTGCGTTTTACTGCTGAGCACTCCTTCTTCCGGGCGAGCATGAGGCAGGGCAAACTCCGGGCTTAATATATACCATGGACCGTGTCGTTCTGTTTCACGGATGATCGCCTGAGTATACCCATTTGTAATTGCCCCTTGTTCTTCCAGAGGATGACAAGCCAGTTGTACTGCCTCCTGCCAGGTGTGGCATTGTTCCTGAAACTGACAGGCTGAAAACAGCGTAGAGACCATCATTTTATCCTTATTTCAGTGGGCAGACCGTGTTACGGTCTGCCCAGCCGATTATTTGAGTGCTTCACAAATTGCAGAGGCTGAAATTCCGTATTTCTCTTTTAATTGTCGGCTGTTGCCCGATTCGGTAAATGTGTCCCGAGTCCCAAGACGGTGTAATCGCGTACTTAATCCCTCCTCGGCCAGAACTTCAGCAATTTGTCCGCCAAGCCCACCCGTAATGGTATGGTTTTCAATCGTGACGATACGCGGACAATCGGCAACCAGCTGCAGGAAACGCTGGCGGTTAAACGGTTTTAGCGTGGCGACATGAATGAGTTTTCCCCGTTTCCCTTGCGTGCTTAGTTGGGTGTAACCTGTACTCGCTTGTTCAAGCACGGTCCCTTCATAAAGAATGGCAAAGTCGTTGCCTGCGTTCTCCACGGCGTCAATATCAGTCACTCGGGGAACAATAGATTTATCGCGCACGGGCATCGGTTCGCGAGCAACGCGAATATAAACCGGTCCAGCAATTCTCACTGCTTGCTCAAAGGCTTCTGCAACTTCTTCGGCATCAGCAGGCGTCAGAATGGTGATCCCGGGTAAAACACGGGTTAATGCGAGATCTTCCAGGGCGTGATGGGAGGCACCATCCGGGCCATCATCCATCCCGGGATGACTGCCGACCAGTTTAATATTGGCATTGGCATAGCAGGCCTGACGTAGTTGAGTCCAGGCCGTGCCTGTCACAAACATGGCGAAGTTCACATAGAAAGGAATATTGCCTTCCAGTGCCTGGCCCACAGCAAAGCTCATTGCTGAACCTTCGGCGATCCCCATTTCAAAGAACGCGTCCGGATAGGCTGCCTGAAACTGGTCGGTGCGCGTTGAGCTGGCTAAATCGCTGTCGATGGCGACAATGGGATAGCCTTGCTGTTTCAGCGCAATCAGGGCGTTACCGATTTCATCGCGGGGTGCTTTCATCATTGCAGCTCCTCCATAGCCTGTTGATATTGTTCGGTGGTTGGGGTTTTTGAATGCCAGTCGCCGTTATTTTCCATGTAGCTAACACCGCTGCCTTTGGTGGTATGTGCAATAATCGCAATGGGTTTCCCTTTCAGATGCCGTGATAGCATGAAGGTGTCGGCCACCTGATGCATACCGTTGCCGTTATGAAGTTCGAGTACATGCCAGCCAAAAAGGCGTACTTTGTCGGCCAGCGGCTCCAGATTCACCACCTGATTGACCGGGTCATGGGAAGAGAAACCGTTGTAGTCGATAATTGCCACCAGGTTATCCATTTTCATATGACCGGCCTGTTGCAACGTTTCCCATATTTGGCCTTCGTGCATTTCACCATCGCCGATAATGGCGAAGACGCGCTGCGGTTCACCATGTTGCTTTTTCGCTGCCGCCATACCGAAAGCAATGGATAATCCCTGGCCCAACAGACCCGTTGTGGCATCGACCTCTGGCATAGATTTGATGCTGGGATGCCCTTGCAAACGCGAGTTAATCTGCCGGAAGGACTTAAATTCGCTACGTGCAATGTTGCCTTTTTGATGCAGCAGGGCGTATTGGGCAGCCACGGCATGGCCTTTACTCATCACTACACGGGCACGGGGCGATGCGGTCAAATCTACTTCCTGATCGTAAATCCAGGTCAGAATATCGATAATGGATAACGCACCGCCAGGGTGGCCAATGCCTGATTCATAAATCATGGAGACAATATCCCGGCGAGCGGCCTGCGCGTGGGATTTTAGTTCGTCAATATTCATGTTCATTCCTTATCAAGGCAACATTTTGCCGATGTAATACACCACTAAACCGAGTGCAACGAAGTCGGTTTCCGGGAAGCTGGTTCCGGACAAACCGACTGATTCCATAATCGGGTAGATGAGTGCCGGGCCGATGCCAATTAATATGCCGGTGACAAAACTCCCGGCAATTGCCCCTTTCCAGCCACCGGATGCGTTGCCGAATACTGCGGCGGTGGCACCAATGAAGAAGTAGGGGATAGCCACGGGGATGATGACCGTTTGCCCAATTAACGCGAGTATGCCCATGACCACGAGTCCTCCTATAAAAGAGGAAATAAAGCCTAAAACCGTGGCAGTAGGGGCGTAAGGAAAGACCACCGGACAATCCAGCGCAGGTTTGGCATTGGGTATAAATTTTTCAGAGATGCCTAAAAAGGCTGGGACGATTTCCGACAATAACAAACGAACGCCGGTGATGATGATATAGAGCGATGCCGTAAACGTGAGCGACTGGAATAACGGATAGACCAGCCAGTGCATTCCTCCCGCTGCGGCAGTCACTGCTTCTTTACCTGCGGCAAGCGCCGCGATGTAGTAGAAAATACTGACGGAGATGGAAACGGAGACGATATAGTCTTTAAAAATCCCCAACCACCCGGGAAGATTCAGTTTTTCGGTTGACTGTTTAGGGTCACCAACTTTAGAGCCAATCCATCCTGAAAACGCATAGGCCAGGGTGACGTAATGGCCCATGGCAATTTCATCATTACCCGTGATTTTGCGCATCCAGGGTTGGGCGATAGCAGGATAAATGCAGGCTGCCAGCCCCAGTAATACTGAGCCGACAATAATTGTTGTCATATCACTGTAGCCGAGGGCTTTGAGTGTGACGGTTAATAAGGCGGAAAGATAAAGATTATGCTGGCCTGTCAGGAAGATGTACTTGAACGGCGTGAAGCGTGCAAAAAACAGATTCCAGCCAAAACCGACGACCATAATGAGCGAAACGCACATGGCAAATTTTGTTTGCGCCAGCCCGGTTAATGCTTCTGCCAGTGGCATCACACCTTTCAGACCAAACCCATCGCTGAATAATGTCTGAAAATTACCGAGAGAGGTCACTGCTAGTCCTGCGCCACCGGCAAAGACCAGAAATCCGACGATGGTTTTAAAGGTGCCTGAAAGGACCTTTTCGATAGGTTTGCGCTGGATTAGCAAGCCGATTAACGCAATAAAGCCAACTAAAAGTGGGGTTACACCCAGAATGTCGAATACAATGAACTTAAGGAAATCCATATTTCCCCCGGAGAGGTTAGTGATTTTGAACGATGCTGGTGAGCGCGGATTCCATCTCTTCGCTGTTCATCAGATCGGTAATGCCGATTGCCCTGAACCCGGCGGCTTCAACTTCGTCGGTGAGGTCGCTCATAGTGATCACGAAGTCGATGTTCTGCCAGGTCCTTAAGCCTGACAGCACATCATGTTCAAGATCGATATCCCAGCTATGCTTATCGATAATTCTTTGCGCTTTTATTTTGAGCATTAGCGAGCTACCCATACCGGTACGGCAGACGATCAGACCTTTCATGAGACGTTCTCCTGTTTGTAAAAATAATTATTTTTAATTATTATGGTGCGATAAAAATTATTATCACAAAGCAGAGCGAAGTATGTGACAGCATTTGCATTTTGTGCAAAAAGGCCAAAAATGAGTCAGATAGACACTAATTTGTTGATTAACATAAGAAACGAGGCTTCAGGGTTGAGTCCGATCCTGGAAAAGGTGGGGCGTTTCATCACGGAAAATCCTGATTTTGTGATGCGGCACACGATAACGGAGCTGGCGGATTCTATTGATACCAGCGAGGGCAGTATCACCCGGTTCTGCCGTGCTTTTGGGTTTAAAGGATTCTCTGATTTCAGAACGGCGCTGGCGTTAGAGCAGGGCGCGGCGCGCTCGGATGACGGGGCGTGTGAAGAGACGGCGGCGGTACTGGACAGCGTCCGTGACAGCAATGCAATTATCGACAGCATCGAGTTACAGGCGGTGGCAGCCTGGCTTAACTCACTCAGCAATATTGCGATTTATGCGGTTGGGACGGCTGTACCCGTAGCGTTGTTTCTACAGATAAACCTGGTGCAGATGGGGAAAGTCGCCAGTTATATCGACAGATTCTATCCGGCGGCGATCTCGCCGTTGGCCGACAGCCAAAAGACTGGGATTATTGTTATCCATACTGAGCAAGTGTCCACCGATATGATGCAGGCACTGGCGCTGGCGAAAGAACAAGGGATTAAAATTGTCTCACTGACGCGGGGATCGTTTGCGCCATTAAACCGGCTTTCGGACTGGAACTTGCAGGCGGCTGTTGCGCTACAGGGGGAAGGGGAATCGGGTTTTGCGGAGATAGCTGGGGCGATGATGGTGGCGGATCGTATGCTGAGCGCGCTGGAAGAACAGGACGAACGCTATGTGCAGTGCCGTAAAGCGCATCAGAAACGTATTTTCTCAATTGAAAGTGTGACCAATAAACTGTCGGAATACTTCATGTCGTAAAGATTGGATTCTGGCGTCCCGTCTGTAAGACAACAATGATGGCGGAAGAGTGAGGATATCGCTTTCTGTCCATAGTACTTTTTTCCGCGTTCCATCGTCTTGTTTTCCGGCGTTATGGTGTTCTTATTCAGGTACTTGGGTACGATATATTGCTTGTCATCATATCGGAGCGATGTTGTCGGCCTGGTTTGTGTCTTTTGATAAAAACTCACCATTGACTCCAGAGATGAATAACCGCATGACGTCCTTTCCTGTGATATGGCTCGTTTGCCGGATATGAGAGCGTAGATAACAAAACGGCCGCCATTTTGGGCAGCCGTTTGTAGGGATGTAAACTTAGTACATCACTTTATGACCATACTGTTCAAGGATGCCTTTGACGCGCTCCATGGTCTCTTTTTTCGGGGGCTTCACGCCATCCAGTTTGTATTCCTCACCCATCGCCACCCATTTGTGTTTACCCAACTCGTGGTATGGCAGCAGTTCAATTTTTTCGACATTGCCCATATCGCGGGTAAATTCGCCCAAACGGTGTGCTGAATCATCATCATCGGACCAGCCAGGTACGACAACATAGCGGATCCACACTTTGATATCTTTGTTGGACAGGTAGCGGGCAAACTCCAGTGTGCGATGGTTAGATACGCCAACCAGGTTTTGGTGGATCTCGTCGTTCATCTGTTTCAGATCGAGCATCACCAGATCGGTCACTTCCAGCAACTCATCAATCACCGGGTCGTAGCGGCGGACAAAACCGTTAGTATCAAGGCAGGTATGAATACCTTCTTTCTTACAGGCACGGAACCAGTCACGGACGAATTCAGCCTGGAGAATGGCCTCTCCGCCGGATGCCGTTACGCCACCACCGGATGCGTTCATAAAGTGACGATAGGTCACGACTTCTTTCATTAATTCATCGACGGTGACTTCTTTACCGCCGTGCGTATCCCATGTATCACGGTTGTGGCAGTACAGGCAGCGCATCAGGCAGCCCTGGAAGAAGGTAATAAATCGGATGCCCGGGCCATCTACAGTGCCACAGGATTCAAAGGAGTGAATGCGACCAATAACTGACATTGCGGTGTTTCTCCAGGTGTGGCCCATCCGGGGCCAGTGTTAGTGCACAGTTATTAACTGTGTCGAGTCTGTTTTGGCTGTTATCCATAAGTATAGATAGCTGACAAAGCAGGCTATTAAAAAGGCCCCACTTACGTGGAGCCTTTATTGTACGCTTTTTAAAGTACGATTTCAGTCAAAACCAATTACATGGTCTGAGTGAAGGTACGAGTAATAACGTCCTGCTGCTGTTCTTTAGTCAGGGAGTTAAAACGTACTGCGTAGCCAGAAACACGGATGGTCAGCTGCGGATATTTTTCCGGATGTTCCATCGCATCCAGCAGCATTTCACGGTTCATGACGTTCACGTTCAGGTGCTGACCACCTTCGATGGACGCTTCATGGTGGAAGTAACCATCCATCAGACCCGCCAGGTTGGTCTTACGAACTTCGTCGTCTTTACCCAGTGCGTTCGGAACGATAGAGAAGGTGTAAGAGATACCATCTTTAGCGTAAGCAAACGGCAGTTTAGCAACGGAGGTCAGAGAGGCAACAGCACCTTTCTGGTCACGGCCGTGCATTGGGTTAGCACCCGGTCCGAACGGCGCGCCAGCACGACGACCATCTGGGGTGTTACCGGTTTTCTTACCATACACAACGTTAGAAGTGATGGTCAGAACAGACTGAGTTGGGATAGCGTTGCGGTAAGTAGTCAGTTTCTGAATTTTCTTCATGAAACGTTCTACCAGATCAACCGCCATGTCATCCACGCGAGAGTCGTTGTTACCGAACTGCGGGTATTCGCCTTCGATTTCGAAGTCAACAGCCAGGCCGTCTTCGTCACGAATCGGTTTTACTTTCGCATATTTGATTGCAGACAGGGAGTCAGCAGCAACGGACAGACCAGCGATACCACACGCCATAGTGCGGATAACGTCACGGTCGTGCAGCGCCATCAGAGAGGCTTCGTAGCTGTACTTGTCGTGCATGTAGTGGATAACGTTCAGTGCAGTGACGTACTGTTTAGCCAGCCAGTCCATGAAGTGATCCATGCGATCCATGACTTCGTCGAAGTTCAGAACATCGCCTTTGATCGGTTCAGATTTAGGACCAACCTGCATTTTCAGTTTTTCATCAACGCCGCCGTTGATTGCGTACAGCATGGTTTTCGCCAGGTTAGCACGCGCACCGAAGAACTGCATTTGTTTACCAACAACCATTGGGCTTACGCAGCAAGCGATAGCGTAGTCGTCGTTGTTGAAGTCCGGACGCATCAGGTCATCGTTCTCGTACTGCAGAGAAGAGGTGTCGATGGACACTTTAGCGGCGAATTTCTTGAAGTTCAGAGGCAGTTTTTCAGACCACAGAACAGTGATGTTCGGCTCCGGAGAAGGACCCATGGTGTACAGGGTGTTCAGGAAGCGGAAGCTGTTTTTGGTAACCAGAGTACGGCCGTCAACGCCCATACCACCGATAGATTCAGTTGCCCAAATCGGGTCACCGGAGAACAGTTCATCATATTCAGGAGTACGCAGGAAACGAACCATACGCAGTTTCATGACCAGGTGGTCAATCATTTCCTGAGCGTCTTGCTCGGTGATTTTGCCGGCTTTGATATCACGTTCGATGTAAGCATCCAGGAAGGTGGATACACGACCGAAGGACATTGCTGCACCGTTCTGAGATTTAACAGCGGCCAGGTAGCCGAAGTAAGTCCACTGGATAGCTTCCTGAGCGTTGGTAGCCGGACCAGAGATATCGCAGCCATATTTAGCAGCCATTTCTTTGATCTGACCCAGAGCGCGGTGCTGTTCAGCGATTTCTTCACGCAGACGGATAGTCGCTTCCAGGTTTACGCCATTTTCCAGGTCTGATTGCAGAGAGACGAACTGAGCGTATTTGTCTTTCATCAGGTAGTCGATACCGTACAGCGCAACGCGACGGTAGTCACCGATGATACGGCCACGGCCATACGCATCTGGCAGACCAGTCAGAACACCAGATTTACGGCAGTTCAGAATGTCTTTGGTATAAACATCGAATACACCCTGGTTGTGGGTTTTACGGTATTCGGTGAAGATTTTTTTCAGCATCGGGTCCAGTTCGCGATTGTACGCTTTGCAGGAACCTTCAACCATTTTGATACCGCCAAACGGGATGATCGCACGTTTCAGCGGAGCTTCAGTCTGCAGACCAACAATTTTCTCGAGCGCTTTGTTGATGTAGCCAGCGTCGTGAGAAGTGATGGTAGAAGCAACGGAGGTGTCAAAGTCAACAGGCGCGTGAGTGCGGTTTTCCTGTTTAACGCCTTCCATTACGCTGTCCCACAGTGCAGTGGTCGCTTCAGTTGCGCCAGCCAGGAAGGACTCATCACCCTCATACGGAGTGTAGTTTTTCTGAATGAAGTCACGGACGTTTACTTCATTCTGCCAATCACCTTTGGTAAAACCTTCCCAGGCTGTGGCTAACTTTTCATTAAGCTCGGACATGTAACACCTACCTTCTTAAGTGGATTTTTTATTTACTGCGTGTAATGAACATCAACAGATTAATGATGATCGTTACCACGCAGGTAAATGACCCAGTATGTCAACCCGACCAACAAACCGCCGCCGATAATGTTACCGATCGTAACCGGAATCAGGTTATCGGTGATGAAATTCATCACGGTCAGGTGAGAAAAATTCTCCGGAGAAGAACCGACAGCGGTCCAGAATTCCGGGGTGGCGAAATCGCGTATTACGATACCCATAGGGATCATAAACATGTTTGCGATACTGTGCTCAAAACCGCTGGCAACAAACATTGCGACCGGTAATACCATGATAAACGCTTTGTCCATCAGGCTGCGGCCAGAGTAGCTCATCCAGACGGCCAGACACACCATTAGGTTAGCCAGAATACCAAGGCTTACAGCTTCAACAAAAGTATGGTGCACTTTGTGGTCGGCAGTTTGCAGGACGTTGAGTCCCCACGCGCCGTTGGCGGTCATATACTCGCCAGAAAGCCACATGAGTAACACAAAGATCAGCGCACCAATCAGGTTACCGACATAAACGTTAAGCCAGTTCTTCGCTAACTGACCCCAGGTAATACGACCACTGGCTTTAGCGACGACAATCAGTACGGTTGAAGTGAAGAGGTCAGCGCCGCAGACAACGCAAAGGATCAGCCCCAGGGAAAAGCAGATACCACCCACCAACTTTGCCATGCCGAAAGGCATTGTGCCGGTACCGGTCGTGGCAGTGATATAGAAAACAAAGGCAATTGAAATGAACACACCGGCAGTAATTGCCAGATAGAACGTCTTAAGCGGATGTTTCGTTGCTTTATAGACGCCTGCTTCTTCGGCAACTTTGGCCATAGCAGCAGGAAGTATAAGATCAAAAGGGTTGTCAGCTTTCACACTAACTCTCTCTTTATTAAGTCGGCGACGAGATACTAACAAAGCATTATAGATGAGAATTTGATATAGATCATATCTCGCCTGGCTTATAGGCCCGCAAGACGCATGGTTTTTATGCGATTACGGTGTAACTTGTTGATTATCCATATAAAAATAAATTTTAAAAATTATAAAGTGAGTTGAATTTTTTCTTTATGCCTCCAGTCGGACGGTTAATTAAAATGGAGTAATTGAGATAAATAGCGACATTAATAAACTAAAATTTTTAATATCAACTACTAATATTTAACCTTGCTTTTACATTTATTTCTGAGTAAACAAAAATAAAAAAACAGGGCGCTTAAAGCGCCCCGTAATATAGCCCAGACAATACGTTTAGCCTACTCAACACAGGCTGTTTGCCACTATTTTGACCAGTGCGTTGCTTTCGCACGTTGTAGCTTCTCATAGGCTTTCAGCAGAGACTGATGTGCCGGGAAAGCCTGCAGATCGCTATCAACCGTTTGTAATCCATAGAATGGCGCTTCTCCGCTCATTGCTGCACTTGCTGCTTCAACTGCCTCTGCACCGTACATACGAACAAATGCGTTAAGATACTGCAGCGGCTGGCGGTCCTCTTCCTGTGACAGCAGCAGCAGGGTTTGCAGGCAGCGGTAATAGTTTGCGCGTTCAGCACTAAAGACGGATGCGTTAAATTCCATCGTCCATTCCGTCCAGATCAGTGCCTGCTCAAGGTCACCACCCGCCAGAGCCAGCATTACTTTGAGCTCGCCAATGCGCAGGGTATACCAGCCATTATCCGCTCCGGTCGCCAAACCCAGCAGTTCACGTACGCGAGTGAAATCGTCGAACCCTTCTTCATCCAGCTGTGCGAGCAGGTTGAGGTAGTCTTCTTTTTCCCATTCGCTGCCTGGCAGAGAGAGAATGGTATCACGCAGGTGCGCTCCCATACTGTTGTTGGCTAACCACAAATCTTCTGCTGGGTAGATGTCAGACATACCCGGGACGATAATGCGGCAAGCGTAAACGCTCAGGTGCTCGTAGTCGGCGATGTAGACTTCTTTATCTTCCGCTTTGAAGATGGCCATCAGGGTTGCAAACTCTTCTTCCGTTGTACCGGAGAAATTCCAGTCAACGAACGGGTAATCGGCATCCTGCTTGAACAGATCCCAGGAGATCAGACCGCTGGAATCGATGAAGTGCGTTTCGAGGTTAGTGTGCTCAGCCACTTCTTCATCGTCGAAGGTTGGGGGAGTGAAGACATCAAGATCTTTCAGACCACGGCCCTGCAACAGTTCAGTGACGGTACGCTCCAGTGCAACACCGAAATCCGGGTGCGCACCGAAAGAGGCAAAACAGGTACCGTTAGCCGGGTTGAACAGTACCACGCAGATAACCGGGTATTTGCCACCCAGCGAACCGTCGTACGCGAATATTGGGAATCCTTCGGCTTCCAGCTTTGCAATGGATTCAACGACTGCCGGGTAACGCGACATCACTTCGGCCGGAATTTCCGGCAGGCTGATGCTTTCCGCGATAATGCGGTTCTTCACATAGCGCTCAAAAACTTCAGACAGCCCCTGAACGCGGGCTTCATTCGGTGTGTTACCCGCAGACATACCGTTAGATACGTACAGGTTACCGATAATGTTCATCGGAATGTAAACGGTCTGATTATCTGACTGACGGGTAAACGGCAGGCCACAAACGCCGCGTTCTTCATTGCCGGATTGCAGATCGATAAGCATGCTACCGGTCAGTTCATTGTCTGGATCGTAGAATGCACGCAGACGCACATCCAGCAAACCTTCAGGTACGTCATCATCTTCAGTCAGTGGGAACCATTTTTCGTTCGGGTAATGTACGAACGGGCCGTTAGCGATGGTTTCGCCCAGCCAGAAATCCGCAAAGAAGTAATTCGTGGACAGACGCTCAAAATATTCGCCCAGTGCGGAGGCCAGTGCCGCTTTTTTAGTCGCACCTTTACCGTTGGTAAAGCACAGCGCGCATTCTTTGTCGCGAATATGTACAGACCAGACGTTAGGAACGGGATTCAACCATGAGGCTTCTTCAATTTGAAAACCGAGGTCGAGTAATTTTTGCTGGAAGCGAGCGATGGAATCTTCCAGTGCGGCATCTTTGCCGGGGATAAATGTTTGCGTCATGAAAATCACTTTTGTCGTACGGAAAGCGCGCAATGATACGGGTTTTCAATGAATGGCGCTATCGCCGCCGGAGCCTCAGCGTAAATAAAGCATTTGATTCACACCGTGGCGTATGCAGTCGAATGTTCGCGGACTATCTGCTGAAGGGAAGGGGGGCTTCTTTCTTTAATATATCTCTGCGCGAGGCAAAACCAGAATGGTCGAAGGTCGGCTGGGCAAAATGCGCCTCCTGATAGCGAAAATCTCGGTTTTTATCCGTCAATCCGATAGATTCTGTTGTGTGACGCATCGCTCATTTTTGCCCTGACCAGTTTTACCCATTGCGGCGCGTGTCACTGAATGATAAAACCGATATCCACAGGAATAACTTATACCCAATGTCTGTCACAGGAATTATCGTAAACGACAGGATGTTGATTGGATAACAACACAACGTGGTGAGGGGAAATGGCTCAGGTCTTCAATTTTAGTTCAGGTCCGGCAATGCTTCCGGCGGAAGTACTTAAACTGGCTCAACAGGATCTTTGTGACTGGAACGGTCTTGGCACGTCGGTGATGGAAATTAGCCACCGAGGTAAAGAGTTCATCCAGGTTGCAGAGGAAGCAGAGCAGGATTTTCGCGATCTTCTCAATATCCCCTCCAACTATAAAGTGTTGTTCTGTCATGGCGGTGGTCGTGGACAGTTTGCGGGTATCCCGTTAAATATTCTGGGTGATAAAACGACGGCAGATTACGTTGATGCCGGTTACTGGGCAGCCAGCGCGATTAAAGAAGCGAAAAAGTACTGCACGCCAAACGTTATTGATGCCAAAGTCACCGTTGACGGCCTGCGCGCTGTTAAGCCGATGAGCGAATGGCAGCTTTCTGACAACGCGGCGTATCTGCACTATTGCCCGAACGAAACCATCGACGGTATTGCGATTGATGAAACGCCGAATTTTGCCAGCAATGTGGTGGTCACGGCGGATCTGTCTTCTACCATTCTTTCCGCGCCGCTTGATGTTAGCCGCTATGGCGTTATCTACGCGGGTGCGCAGAAAAATATTGGCCCTGCCGGGCTGACCATTGTCATCGTACGTGAAGATTTACTGGGTAAAGCCCACGTGTCTTGCCCGTCGATACTTGACTATACCGTACTGAATGACAACGACTCCATGTTTAACACGCCACCGACCTTTGCCTGGTATCTGTCAGGCCTGGTCTTTAAATGGCTGAAAAAACAGGGCGGCGTCAGTGCAATGGATAAAATTAACCAGCAAAAAGCAGAACTGCTGTACGGCGTGATTGATAACAGCGATTTCTACCGCAACGATGTGGCGAAGTCGAACCGTTCACGTATGAACGTACCGTTCCAGTTGGCTGACAACGCGCTCGATAAACTCTTCCTGGAAGAGTCGTTTGCTGCGGGCCTGCATGCACTGAAGGGACACCGTGTGGTTGGCGGAATGCGGGCTTCAATCTATAACGCTATGCCGCTGGAAGGCGTAAAAGCACTGACCGATTTCATGGTCGATTTTGAGCGTCGCCGCGGCTAATCTGCTGTACTTTTCATCCCCGCAGCCAGCCTGTGGGGTTTTTATGTCTGTTTTTGAGAGTTGAGTTTCATGGAATCCCTGACGTTACAACCCATTGCGCGGGTGGATGGCACCATCAATCTGCCTGGATCCAAAAGTGTTTCTAACCGCGCTTTGCTGCTGGCTGCACTAGCAAATGGCACCACTGTCCTGACAAACCTGCTGGACAGTGATGATGTCCGCCATATGCTGAATGCGCTGAATGCGTTGGGGATTAACTATACCCTTTCGGCCGATCGTACCCGCTGTGAAATTACGGGGAATGGTGGCCCACTGCATGCCGAAGGCGCTGTAGAGCTGTTCCTCGGTAACGCCGGAACCGCAATGCGCCCGCTGGCCGCTGCGCTGTGCCTGGGCAGCAATGATATTGTGCTGACCGGCGAGCCACGTATGAAAGAGCGCCCGATTGGCCACCTGGTTGACGCACTGCGCCAGGGGGGGGCAAAAATTGAATATCTGGAGCAGGAGAATTACCCGCCTTTACGTCTGCATGGTGGCTTCAACGGAGGGCAGGTTGACGTTGACGGCAGCGTTTCCAGCCAGTTCCTGACCGCGCTGCTGATGACGGCACCGCTTGCGCCGCAGGATACGACAATCGCGATTAAAGGCGATCTTGTGTCAAAACCGTACATTGACATTACACTGAACCTGATGAAAACGTTTGGTGTTGACATTGAAAACCAGAACTACCAACGTTTCGTCGTGCAGGGCAACCAACAGTACCAGTCTCCGGGCGCCTATCTGGTAGAAGGCGATGCTTCATCGGCCTCGTATTTTCTCGCGGCCGGCGCGATCAAAGGCGGTACGGTGAAGGTTACCGGAATTGGGCGTCATAGCATGCAGGGTGATATTCGCTTTGCCGATGTGCTGGAAAAAATGGGCGCGACCGTGACATGGGGTGATGATTTTATTGCCTGTACTCGCGGTGAGTTGAACGCTGTTGATATGGATATGAATCATATTCCTGATGCGGCAATGACCATTGCGACCGCCGCGCTGTTTGCAAAGGGCACAACGACTTTACGGAACATTTACAACTGGCGTGTCAAAGAGACTGACCGTCTGTTTGCTATGGCAACCGAGCTGCGGAAAGTGGGTGCGGAAGTTGAAGAGGGGCATGATTTTATCCGTATCACTCCGCCGGTTAAGCTGCGGTTTGCGGATATTGCGACCTATAACGATCACCGTATGGCGATGTGTTTCTCGCTGGTGGCGCTGTCTGACACACCCGTTACCATTCTTGACCCGAAATGTACCGCGAAAACCTTCCCGGATTACTTCGAACAACTGGCCCGTATCAGCACACCTGCCTGACTTTATTGCCGCATCTTCGGGTGCGGCACATTCCGTCATCTCCGATTGCCCATTTATTCTACACTCAGCTTCAATGAGTCTGTATTTTTCACACAAAGATAACGTTCGTAGACGTTGGCGCGTATAATGCGCGGCGTTCACGTTAACGTATGCCTGTTTAAGGAGAAAAAGATGACGGCAATTGCCCCGGTTATTACCATTGATGGCCCAAGTGGTGCAGGTAAAGGCACCTTGTGCAAGGCAATGGCGGAAGCATTGCAGTGGCATCTGTTAGATTCAGGCGCGATCTACCGTGTACTGGCGCTTGCGGCGTTGCATCATCATGTTGATGTGGCTTCTGAAGATGCTCTGGTACCGCTTGCGTCGCATCTGGATGTGCGTTTTATCTCAACAGACGGCAATCTGGAAGTTATTCTGGAAGGTGAAGATGTCAGTGGTGAAATCCGCACTCAGGAAGTGGCAAATGCCGCATCCCAGGTGGCTGCATTTCCCCGTGTGCGCGAAGCGCTTTTACGGCGCCAGCGCGCCTTCCGCGAAGCACCGGGCCTGATCGCTGACGGACGCGATATGGGCACTGTGGTATTCCCTGATGCGCCAGTAAAAATTTTTCTGGACGCCTCCTCGCAAGAACGTGCGCATCGACGTATGCTACAGTTGCAGGAGAAGGGCTTTAGTGTTAACTTTGAACGCCTTTTGGCCGAGATCGAAGAACGCGATGATCGTGATCGCAACCGTGCTGTAGCGCCGCTGGTTCCCGCTGCTGATGCTTTAGTTTTGGATTCAACCCGATTAAGCATTGAGCAAGTGATTGAAAAAGCGTTACAATACGCGCGCCAAAAACTGGCTCTCGCATAAGTGCGACCGAATTTGCAGTACCCCCGTTGCAATGGATTGACAGCGGGTATGTTAAACAACCCCATCCGGCATGGAGCCAGGTGGACGTTAAATATGAAACCTGAAGATTAAACATGACTGAATCTTTTGCTCAACTGTTTGAAGAATCCTTAAAAGAAATCGAAACCCGTCCGGGTTCCATCGTTCGTGGTGTTGTTGTTGCTATCGACAAAGACGTAGTACTGGTTGACGCCGGTCTGAAATCTGAGTCCGCCATTCCGGCAGAGCAGTTCAAAAACGCCCAGGGCGAGCTGGAAATCCAGGTTGGTGACGAAGTTGACGTTGCTCTGGATGCAGTAGAAGACGGCTTCGGTGAAACTCTGCTGTCCCGTGAAAAAGCCAAACGTCACGAAGCTTGGATCACGCTGGAAAAAGCTTACGAAGAAGCTGCAACCGTTACTGGTGTTATCAATGGCAAAGTCAAGGGTGGCTTCACTGTTGAGCTGAATGGTATTCGCGCGTTCCTGCCGGGTTCCCTGGTAGACGTTCGTCCGGTCCGCGACACGCTGCACCTGGAAGGCAAAGAGCTTGAGTTCAAAGTAATCAAGCTGGATCAGAAGCGTAACAACGTTGTTGTTTCCCGTCGTGCCGTTATCGAATCCGAAAACAGCGCAGAACGCGATCAGCTGCTGGAAAACCTGCAGGAAGGCATGGAAGTTAAAGGTATCGTTAAGAACCTCACTGACTACGGTGCATTCGTTGATCTGGGTGGCGTTGACGGCCTGCTGCACATCACCGACATGGCATGGAAACGCGTTAAGCATCCGAGCGAAATCGTAAACGTTGGCGACGAAATCACTGTTAAAGTGCTGAAGTTCGACCGCGAACGTACTCGTGTATCTCTGGGCCTGAAACAGCTGGGCGAAGATCCATGGGTAGCTATCGCTAAGCGTTATCCGGAAGGTACCAAACTGACTGGTCGCGTGACCAACCTGACCGACTACGGCTGCTTCGTTGAAATCGAAGAAGGCGTTGAAGGCCTGGTTCACGTTTCCGAAATGGATTGGACCAACAAAAACATCCATCCGTCCAAAGTTGTTAACGTTGGCGATGTAGTGGAAGTTATGGTTCTGGATATCGACGAAGAACGTCGTCGTATCTCCCTGGGTCTGAAGCAGTGCAAAAACAACCCATGGCAGCAGTTCGCGGAAACCCACAACAAGGGCGACCGTGTTGAAGGTAAAATCAAGTCTATCACTGACTTCGGTATCTTCATCGGCCTGGACGGCGGCATCGACGGCCTGGTTCACCTGTCTGACATCTCCTGGAACGTTGCAGGCGAAGAAGCAGTACGTGAATACAAAAAAGGCGACGAAATCGCAGCAGTTGTTCTGCAGGTTGATGCAGAACGTGAGCGTATCTCTCTGGGCGTTAAACAGCTCGCAGAAGATCCGTTCAACAACTGGGTTGCACTGAACAAGAAAGGCGCAATCGTAAACGGTAAAGTCACTGCAGTTGACGCTAAAGGCGCAACCGTAGAACTGGCTGACGGTGTTGAAGGTTACCTGCGCGCTTCTGAAGCTTCCCGCGACCGCGTTGAAGATGCAACTCTGGTTCTGAGCGTAGGCGACGACGTTGAAGCTAAATTCACCGGCGTTGATCGTAAGAACCGTGCAATCAGCCTGTCTGTTCGTGCTAAAGACGAAGCTGATGAGAAAGATGCAATCGCAACTGTTAACAAACAGGAAGATGCAAACTTCTCTAACAACGCAATGGCTGAAGCTTTCAAAGCAGCTAAAGGCGAGTAATATCGAGTGCTCCAAATCCTTTGTGCTATTAACAGCACAAAGGGTAACGAGTAGCTTGACAGATTACAGGATTCGTCCTGTAATCAATGACAAAGGGCGGCTACGGCCGCCCTTAATCAATGCAGCAGCTAATTTTGCCTTTAAGGAACCGGAGGAATCATGACCAAGTCAGAATTGATTGAAAGACTTGCAACCCAGCAACCTCATATTCCCGCGAAAGCGGTTGAAGATGCAGTAAAAGAGATGCTGGAACATATGGCCTCGACTCTTGCGCAGGGCGAGCGTATTGAAATCCGCGGTTTCGGTAGTTTTTCTTTGCATTACCGCGCACCACGCACCGGACGTAATCCGAAGACTGGCGATAAAGTGGATCTGGAAGGTAAATATGTTCCGCACTTTAAGCCGGGTAAAGAACTGCGCGATCGCGCCAATATTTACGGTTAAGTCCTCAGCAAGACTTAGCCCCGAGAAAAGCACCTGTATGGGTGCTTTTTTCATTTTTACCTCTCTGTGCAGGGATCCCTCTCCCAACTTCTTTGTATGTTACATCTGCAGTTAAATAACAGCGGAATGCTCCTCGTTTACCGGTAAATGGTTGCCAGACATCTGCTGAGTTGTCCTGCACACTCCCTGTCACAGGGAGGTGTCATATGAAAATAACAACAATCAGTACGTGTGCGTTATGCGGCATTCTCCCGCTGACGATATTACCCGTATTACCTGACATGCTGTGTGTCAGCCTTGTATTTGGCCTGGCATGTCTGCTTTGTCTCATTCCTCATCGATATATGCATTACGCCGGATTAGTCCTGCTGTTTTTCCTGTGGGGAATACTGGCAGCGAAAGAGGTTATCTGGGCTGGCGATACGCTCCCGGCCAAAACGCAGCAGGCTATTGTTCAAATAACCGGGACTGACAATATGACCACGCACTACGGTCAGATTACACACCTTCAGGGGAGACGGATATTTCCTGCTGTTGGCATCGTACTGTATGGGCAGTACTTACCCGGTGATGTTTGCGCAGGTCAGACATGGGCGATGACGTTGAAAGTTCGCGCTGTGCATGGGCAACTGAATGAAGGTGGATTTGATAGCCAGCGCTATGCCTTGGCACAGCATCAGTCGCTGACGGGGCGTTTTCTGCAGGCCTCAGTGATTACGCCGCAATGCAGTCTGCGTGCACGTTATCTCTCCTCGCTAAATACCACACTTGCCGCCTATCCCTGGCAGCAAGTCATACTGGGGCTGGGGATGGGGGAACGTGTGTCTGTATCGCAGGCGGTAAAAAATATAATGCGTGATACCGGAACAGCACATTTGATGGCCATTTCCGGGCTGCATATTGCTTTTGCCGCTCTCCTCGCTGGCGGACTGATACGTGGTGGACAATTTTTAATGCCGGCACGCTGGATCTGCTGGCAGGCTCCGCTAGTCGGGGGCGTGCTATGCGCTGCATTTTATGCCTGGCTGACGGGGCTGCAACCACCGGCATTACGCACGGTCACCGCGCTAATGGTATGGGGGGGACTAAAACTAAGCGGCAGGCAGTGGAGTGGATGGGCGGTCTGGATTACCTGCCTGGCAGCAATTGTGGTCGTGGATCCGGTCGCGGTGCTTTCACAAAGCCTGTGGTTGTCTGCTTTCGCCGTAGCGGCGCTGATATTCTGGTATCAGTGGATGCCGATGCCGTACTGGCCACTCCCGCGTATCGGGCGCGCAGTACTGGCGCTTGCTCATCTTCAGTTGGGTATCACGGTGCTGCTTCTGCCTGTTCAAATCGCATTATTTCATGGTATTAGCCTGACCTCATTCCTGGCCAATTTATTTGCGGTACCGCTGGTCACATTTGTTTCAGTTCCCCTGATATTAGCGGGAATGGTCGTGCATTTAACCGGTCAGGTGATGATTGAGGCGGGGCTGTGGTATTTCGCTGACCGTTCTCTGGCATTGTTATTTTGGGGACTCAATAGTTTACCGGAAGGATGGATCAACATTGATGGACGTTGGCAATGGCTTGCGCTGTCCCCATGGCTGATGCTTATTGCATGGCGATTCAATGCCTGGAAAACGCTACCGGTTGCCTGTTTTACCGGGCTTTTGTTATTGAGTGGACCGTTCTGGAGAACACCCCGCGCTGATTTGTGGCAGGTACATATGCTGGATGTAGGGCAGGGGCTGGCAATGGTGATTGCCCGTAATGGCAAAGCGATTCTCTATGATACCGGGTTGGCCTGGCCCGAGGGCGATAGTGCGCAGCAGTTGATCATTCCCTGGCTACGCTGGCACAACCTGGAACCGCAAGGGGTAATTCTAAGCCACGAACATTTGGATCATCGGGGAGGGTTGCAATCACTACAGCAAGCCTGGCCGTCGCTGTGGATTAGAAGTCCGTTGGGCTGGAAAGGCCATCTCCCTTGTTTTCGCGGGGAGCGCTGGCAGTGGCAGGGGTTAACATTTAGCGCACATTGGCCAGTGAGTGGAAATAAAGAGCAGGGGAATAACCATTCCTGTGTGGTAAAAGTGGATGACGGACATCAGAGTATTCTTCTGACAGGTGATATTGAATCCCCCGCTGAACAGAAAATGCTAAGTCACTACTGGCAGCATCTGCAGGCTACGTTTGTGCAGGTTCCACACCATGGTAGTAACACTTCATCCTCACTGGCGCTGATTCAACGCATTGGCGGACAGGCCGCAATAGCCTCTGCATCCCGCTACAATGCCTGGCGTCTACCGTCATGGAAAGTCCGACAGCGTTACCGGCAACAAAATTATCAGTGGCTGGACACAGCCCACCAGGGTCAAATCACGCTGGATGTTTATCAGAAAAGTTGGCGAATACGCAGCTTACGGGATCAGATTTTACCCCGTTGGTATCATCAGTGGTTTGGCGTGTTGGAGGATAACGGGTAGAATATGCGGCTATTCTAACAAATGCTGGTTTTTTGAATGCATAACGATAAAGATCTCTCTACGTGGCAGACGTTTCGCCGACTATGGCCAACCATAGCGCCTTTTAAATCGGGTCTGATCGTGGCGGGTATAGCGTTAGTCCTTAACGCGGCCAGCGATACCTTCATGTTATCGCTCCTCAAACCATTACTGGATGATGGTTTTGGTAAAACTGATCGCTCTGTGCTGCTGTGGATGCCGCTGGTGGTCATTGGGCTGATGATAGTTCGTGGTATTACGAGCTATGTCTCCAGCTACTGTATTTCATGGGTGTCAGGCAAAGTGGTCATGACCATGCGCCGCCGCTTGTTCGGTCATATGATGGGCATGCCCGTCGCCTTTTTTGATAAACAGTCTACCGGTACGCTGCTGTCTCGTATTACCTATGATTCAGAGCAGGTCGCGTCTTCGTCTTCCGGCGCATTGATCACTGTGGTACGTGAAGGGGCCTCAATTATTGGCCTGTTTATCATGATGTTCTACTACAGTTGGCAACTGTCATTGATCCTGATTGTGCTGGCGCCTATCGTGTCGGTGGCCATTCGCGTGGTCTCCAGGCGTTTTCGTAGCATCAGTAAAAATATGCAAAACACCATGGGGCAGGTTACCACCAGTGCAGAGCAGATGCTGAAAGGCCACAAAGAAGTGTTGATTTTTGGTGGTCAGGAAGTTGAAACCAAGCGTTTTGATAAAGTCAGCAACAAGATGCGTTTGCAGGGTATGAAGATGGTTTCTGCCTCTTCTATCTCCGATCCTATCATCCAGTTGATCGCTTCTCTGGCTTTGGCCTTCGTGTTATATGCGGCCAGTTTCCCAAGCGTGATGGAAAACCTGACGGCGGGGACAATTACAGTTGTCTTCTCTTCAATGATCGCCCTGATGCGTCCGCTGAAGTCACTGACTAACGTCAATGCACAGTTCCAGCGCGGTATGGCGGCATGCCAGACCTTATTTACGATTCTGGATAGCGAACAAGAGAAAGATGAGGGTAAACGCGTCATTGAGCGCGCTTCCGGCGATCTGGAGTTCCGTAATGTGACCTTTACCTACCCGGGCCGTGACATTCCCGCGTTACGTAATATCAACCTGAATATCCCGGCGGGCAAAACCGTTGCCCTGGTTGGACGTTCTGGTTCTGGTAAATCCACTATTGCCAGCCTGATCACGCGCTTCTACGATATCGATGAAGGGCAGATTCTGATGGATGGGCACGACCTGCGTGAATATACCCTGTCATCTCTGCGCGATCAGGTGGCCCTGGTATCGCAGAACGTTCACCTGTTCAACGATACGGTTGCCAACAATATCGCCTACGCGCGTACCGATATGTATAGCCGTGAGCAGATCGAAAAAGCTGCACAGATGGCCTACGCCATGGATTTCATCAACAAGATGGATGATGGTCTGGATACGGTGATTGGCGAAAACGGTGTGCTGCTTTCAGGTGGTCAGCGCCAGCGTATCGCCATCGCTCGCGCCTTGCTGCGCGACAGTCCGATCCTGATCCTCGATGAGGCTACGTCGGCGCTGGATACCGAATCCGAACGCGCGATTCAGTCTGCACTTGATGAGTTACAGAAAAACCGTACCTCTCTGGTCATTGCTCACCGTCTTTCTACCATTGAACAGGCGGACGAGATCATCGTGGTGGAAGACGGGCTGATTGTTGAGCGCGGAACCCATAGCGAACTGCTTGAGCAGCGTGGGGTTTATGCGCAATTACATAAAATGCAATTTGGTCAATGATCGCACGTATCTGGTCCGGTGAATCGCCGTTATGGCGATTATTGCTGCCACTTTCCTGGCTGTATGGCCTGGTGAGTGGAGGGATCCGTCTATGCTACAAGCTTGGGCTTAAACGTGCGTGGCGCGCGCCAGTCCCGGTGGTGGTGGTCGGTAATCTTACCGCAGGCGGCAATGGTAAAACACCGGTAGTCATCTGGCTGGTTGAACGGTTGCAGCAACGCGGTATTCGTGTGGGGGTGGTGTCTCGCGGTTATGGCGGGAAAGCCGCGACTTATCCGCTATTGCTAACGGCAGACACCACTACCGCAGAAGCGGGTGATGAGCCTGTGCTTATCTTTCAGCGTACTGGCGTACCCGTAGCGGTTTCTCCGGTAAGATCGGATGCGGTAAAAGCGATCCTTGCTCATCATGACGTGCAGATTATTGTGACGGACGATGGGTTACAGCACTATCGTCTGGCACGTGATGTTGAAATCGTGGTGATTGACGGTGTGCGTCGGTTTGGTAACGGCTGGTGGCTTCCTGCGGGTCCAATGCGTGAACGTGCTGGTCGGCTGAAATCGGTGGATGCCACGATCGTTAATGGCGGCGTTGCGCGACCGGGTGAAATTCCCATGCATCTTGAGCCGGGGCTGGCCGTTAATTTACGTACCGGTGAACGCCGCGATGTCGCGCAACTGCCTGATATCGTCGCCATGGCGGGTATCGGCCATCCACCACGTTTTTTTGCCACGCTTGAGGCATGTGGCGCCAGGCCACAAAAATGTGTCGCACTGGCGGACCATCAGTCTCTGACCTACAGTGACGTCAGTGCGTTGGTAGCCGCAGGACAAACGCTGGTGATGACGGAAAAAGATGCCGTGAAATGCCGCGCATTTGCCGATGATAACTGGTGGTATTTACCCGTTGACGCACATCTGTCAGGCGAACGACCTGATGTGTTGCTGGATAGCTTAATCTCGCTGACTCGCTAACAGATTCAAGCTGCGGCAGCGAATCATTTATGAGGCCATAAATGTCGTTGCCGCACCTTTCTTTGATGGATGCCCGTCATCTTCACCTTGCTGCACAGGGTCTGCTGAAAAAAACACGTCGTCGGGCAACGCCGGCGGATATTCTGGCGACCATTTCTCGCATGTCCTTATTGCAAATCGATACCATCAACATTGTCGCGCGCAGTCCCTATCTGGTGCTGTTTAGCCGTTTGGGCGACTATTCCCCCCAATGGCTCGATGACTCCTTACGGCAGGGCGAACTGATGGAGTACTGGGCGCATGAAGCCTGTTTTTTACCGCGCAGCGACTTTATGCTGATACGCCATCGTATGTTGGCTCCGGAAAAAATGGGTTGGAAATACAAAGCGGCGTGGATGAAAGAACATGCGCATGAGATTGAGCAGCTGTTACAGCATATCCAGCATAACGGGCCGGTACGTTCAGCCGATTTTGAGCATCCACGTAAGGGCGCCAGCGGCTGGTGGGAATGGAAACCACAAAAGCGGCATCTGGAAGGGCTTTTTACATCCGGGAAAGTGATGGTGGTGGAACGGCGTAATTTTCAGCGAGTGTATGATTTAACGCATCGCGTCATGCCTCATTGGGATGACGAGCGTGACCGGCTGTCGCAGGATGAAGCCGAAATTGTGATGCTGGATAATAGCGCTCGTAGTTTGGGTATTTTCCGTGAGCAGTGGTTGGCGGACTACTATCGACTGAAGCGTCCGGCGTTAAAAAACTGGTGCGATATGCGAAGGGAACAGCGACATATAATTCCTGTTGATGTAGAAGGGCTGGGCACCCTGTGGCTGCATAGCAACCTTCAGCCGCAACTGGAACTTGCGTTAGCAGGAAAGTTGACTGCCACTCACAGCGCTGTTTTATCCCCGTTTGATCCGGTGATCTGGGATCGTAAACGGGCTGAACAGCTGTTTGATTTTAGCTACCGACTGGAATGCTATACGCCAGCGGCCAAACGTCAGTATGGCTATTTTGTCTTACCTCTGCTGCATCGCGGCCAGTTGGTTGGACGTATAGATGCCAAAATGCACCGTAAAACCGGTGTGCTGGAAGTCATTTCACTGTGGTTACAGGATGGCGTCAGGCCCGGGGGGATGCTGCAAAAAGGTTTGCTCCAGGCCATCAGTGATTTTGCTCGCTGGCAGCAGGCGACGCGAGTGACATTGGGGAATTGCCCGGACGGTTTATTTGCTGACTCTCGGCACGGTTGGGAAATAGACCCAGCCTCTTAATTGATTATGTTAATATTTACGGATTCACAATCCGGTCCATCTGGAGGAACTATGGATCATCGTCTGCTTGAAATCATTGCCTGCCCGGTATGCAATGGAAAACTCTGGTTTAACCAGGAAAAACAGGAACTGATTTGTAAACTGGATAACCTTGCTTTCCCACTGCGCGATGGTATTCCCGTTTTGCTGGAAACCGAAGCCCGCGTTCTGACCGCTGATGAGAGTAAATCATGAGTTTTGTGGTCATTATTCCTGCGCGTTATGCGTCCACACGTTTGCCGGGTAAGCCGCTGCTGGATATCAACGGCAAGCCCATGATTGTGCATGTGCTGGAGCGTGCGCGTGAATCTGGCGCTGAGCGTATTATTGTTGCCACCGATCATGAAGATGTCGCTCGTGCGGTAGAAGCGGTGGGTGGCGAAGTGTGCATGACACGTGCCGATCACCAGTCTGGTACGGAGCGCCTGGCGGAAGTTGTCGAGAAATGTGGTTTTAGCGATGATACTGTTATCGTGAACGTACAGGGTGATGAGCCGATGATCCCTGCGGTCATTATTCGTCAGGTGGCAGAAAATCTGGCGCAACGTCAGGTTGGAATGGCGACGCTGGCAGCCCCCATTCATAGTGCGGAAGAAGCGTTTAATCCGAATGCGGTAAAAGTTGTGCTGGATGCCGAAGGCTATGCACTCTATTTTTCCCGTGCGACGATCCCATGGGATCGCGACCGTTTTGCCAAAAGCCTCGAAACGGTGGGCAATACCTTCCTGCGTCACCTGGGCATTTACGGTTATCGCGCCGGATTTATTCGCCGCTATGTAAACTGGCAGCCGAGTCCGCTTGAGCATATTGAAATGCTGGAGCAACTGCGTGTGCTGTGGTACGGCGAAAAAATTCACGTCGCCGTTGCTAAGGAAGTTCCTGGCACAGGGGTTGATACCGCTGAAGATCTTGAGCGTGTTCGCGCTGAGATGCGTTAGTTTTTCTCACGATTCGCCATCAAGATACGCTGAATAATTTAAGTTGCAGGAGGCTTTACTCACCTGCAGCTTGAAGTATGACGCGTATTTTTGGGAGGCGTATCGTATCGTTACGCTTTTCCTCCACTTTTCTTTTCATCAATTGATCTCATCCGGGTGACATCTGTCTGCACGACGCTCATTATGAAAGCAGTAGCATTTATGAGGGCAATCTGAAATGGAACAGTTGCGTGCCGAACTCAGCCATCTGCTGGGTGAAAAACTCAGTCGTATTGAATGCGTAAATGAAAAAGTGGATACGGCCCTGTGGTCACTGTATGACAGCCAGGGAAATCCGATGCCACTGATGGCGAGAAGTTTCACCACACCGGGGATGGCGCAGCAGTTAGCATGGAAAACCACTATGCTGGCACGCAGCGGGACGGTGCGTATGCCAGTCATTTATGGGGTCTTAACGCACGAAGAGCATCCCGGCCCTGATGTCCTGTTGCTTGAGCGTTTACGCGGTGTGCCGGTAGAAGCGCCTGCCCGAACCCCGGAACGCTGGGAGCATTTAAAAGATCAGATCGTGGAAGGCTTGTTATCGTGGCACCGTCAGGACAGTCGTGGCTGTGTGGGGGCAGTGGACAATACGCAAGAGAACCTCTGGCCATCCTGGTATCGGCAGCGTGTTGAAGTGCTATGGAGCACGTTAAACCAGTTCAACAACACCGGACTGACGATGCAGGACAAGCGGATTTTGTTTCGTACCCGGGAATGCTTACCCGCCTTGTTTGAAGGCTTTAATGATAATTGCGTACTGATCCACGGTAATTTCAGCTTACGCAGTATGCTCAAAGATGCCCGTAGCGATCAGCTTCTGGCAATGGTGGGACCTGGCTTAATGCTGTGGGCACCGAGAGAGTATGAATTGTTCCGCTTGATGGACAATGCGCTGGCGGAAAGCCTGTTGTGGCAATATTTACAACGTGCGCCGGTGGCAGAATCATTTATCTGGCGGCGCTGGCTATATGTGTTGTGGGATGAAGTTGCGCAGCTGGTCAATACCGGGCGTTTCAGTCGTTCCAATTTTGATCTTGCAACAAAATCATTGCTGCCGTGGCTCGCCTGACGATCCCTTCAGCCACTGCCAGATGCGCCCTAACGTTTCGTAACCAACACGATCGCTATGCATCAGCCAGACAGGTGAAGGAATTGCTCGCTCCCACGGATTGAGCGGTGAATCGATGGCCAGTTGATTAGCGGGGGCTGGCAAAGGATGCAGTCCAGCCTGCTGGAAGAAAATCATCGCACGCGGCAAGTGCGATGCGGATGTCACCAGCAGGAACGGCGCATCGCCAATAGTCTGTTTTACTGCAGTCGCTTCTTCTTCGGTATCTTTGGGTTTATCCAGCGTAATGATCTCGCTGCGGGGAACGCCCAGCGACTGCGCCACGCGAGCACCGACTTCGGCCGTGCTGACGTTATTGGTTTTCGCGGCAGCGCCGGTAAAAATCAGCTTTGATCCGGGATTCGCCCGCCACAAACGAATACCTTCATTCAGACGCGGAAGACTATTACTGATGAGGTTAGAACTCGGCGCCCACTGCGGATTCCAGGTGTACCCCCCACCCAGCACCACGATATAGTGCACTTTTTGCGTATTCTGCCAGGTAGGATAACTGTCCTCAAGCGGTTTCAGCAGGCGATCGGCGACAGGTTGCAGGCTGAGCAGTAAAAGTGCGAGCCAACTCAGGCTGATACACACTTTCCCCGTTTTCTGAAAGCGGCTAAACCAGATCAATCCCAGGCCTATGCCCATCACAAGCAGCATCAACGGAAGTGGCAGCATCATACCGCCAATCACTTTCTTCAGCGTAAAAAGCATCCTTTTTGGTTCCTTTTTTAACCATACAGCAGGGGATCTGCAGCGATATTACACCAGGAAGGTTCATTCTCGGCGTGGGTGTGACAAAATAGCGGTTTTACTTAGTCGCCCTAAAGCCAGCCAGTGGAGAGCCCGATGCGGGATCGCAATTTTGATGACATTGCAGAGAAGTTTTCCCGTAACATTTACGGCACCACCAAAGGTCAATTAAGACAGGCTATTCTTTGGCAGGATTTGGATCGCTTACTGCCCACGCTCGGTGAACAGAAATTACATATTCTGGATGCCGGGGGGGGCGAAGGGCAAACGGCCATCAAAATGGCGGAGCGCGGTCACTTCGTGACATTATGCGATCTGTCCGGTGAGATGATCGCCCGTGCGCAACAGGCAGCAGAGGCAAAAGGTGTGAGCGGAAACATGCATTTCATACAATGCGCCGCTCAGGATGTTGCTGCGCATTTGGAAAGCCCGGTTGATCTGATATTGTTTCATGCTGTGCTGGAATGGGTGGCCGAACCGGTTTGCGTGCTGCAAACCTTGTGGTCGGTATTACGTCCCGGCGGCGCACTATCGTTAATGTTCTACAATGCTAACGGTCTGCTGATGCACAACATGGTCGCAGGGAATTTTGACTATGTGCAGGTTGGGATGCCAAAACGTAAAAAACGTACGCTTTCACCAGACTATCCGCGTGAACCTGGACAGGTTTATCAGTGGCTGGAAGAGATCGGTTGGCAGATAACCGGTAAGACAGGCGTACGCGTGTTTCATGATTATCTGCGAGATAAGCATCAACAGCGTGACGGTTATGAAATGTTACTTGAGTTAGAAACGCGCTATTGCCGCCAGGAGCCGTATATTAGCCTTGGCCGCTATATTCATGTCACCGCGCGCAAACCGCAGATGCAAGGATAACCTATGAGTGAATTTTCCCAGACAGTCCCCGAACTGGTTGCCTGGGCCAGAAAAAATGACTTCTCCATCTCTCTGCCGGTAGACAGACTTTCGTTCCTGCTGGCGGTAGCCACGCTGAACGGTGAGCGACTTGACGGTGAGATGAGCGAAGGCGAACTGGTGGATGCGTTCCGCCATGTGAGTGATGCGTTTGAGCAAACCAGCGAAACCATCGGTGTTCGCGCCAATAACGCGATTAACGACATGGTACGTCAACGTCTGCTGAACCGCTTTACCAGCGAGCAGGCGGAAGGTAACGCTATTTATCGTTTAACGCCGCTGGGGATCGGCATCACGGATTACTATATCCGCCAGCGCGAATTCTCTACATTGCGTTTGTCGATGCAGTTGTCGATTGTTGCTGGTGAGCTGAAGCGCGCGGCAGATGCCGCCGCGGAAGGTGGTGATGAATTTCACTGGCACCGCAACGTCTATGCGCCATTGAAGTATTCGGTAGCGGAAATTTTCGACAGTATCGATTTGACTCAGCGCATTATGGATGAGCAGCAGCAGCAGGTAAAAGACGATATCGCCCAGTTGCTGAACAAAGACTGGCGGGCGGCAATTTCCAGCTGTGAAATGCTGTTGTCTGAAACGTCTGGTACGCTGCGTGAGCTGCAGGATACGCTGGAAGCCGCAGGCGATAAGCTCCAGGCGAACCTGTTACGCATTCAGGACGCGACGATGACACATGACGATTTGCATTTCGTCGACAGGCTGGTGTTCGACCTGCAAAGCAAGCTCGACCGTATTATCAGTTGGGGTCAGCAATCCATCGATTTGTGGATCGGCTACGATCGACACGTGCACAAGTTTATCCGTACCGCTATTGATATGGACAAAAATCGCGTTTTTGCACAGCGTTTACGCCAGTCTGTCCAGAGCTATTTTGACGATCCGTGGGCGTTGACCTATGCCAATGCCGATCGTCTGCTGGATATGCGTGACGAAGAGATGGTACTGCGTGATGAAGAAGTCACCGGTGAGTTGCCTGCCGATCTTGAATATGAAGAATTTAATGAGATCCGCGAACAGCTGGCGGCAATTATCGAAGAACAGTTGGCTATCTATAAATCCAGACAAACGCCACTGGATCTCGGATTGGTCGTGCGCGAGTATCTGGCGCAATACCCACGTGCGCGTCACTTCGACGTTGCGCGTATTGTTATCGATCAGGCGGTACGTCTTGGCGTAGCGCAAGCAGACTTCACCGGACTGCCAGCCAAATGGCAGCCGATTAATGATTACGGAGCCAAGGTACAGGCGCATGTCATTGACAAATATTGAACAAGTGATGCCGGTCAAGCTGGCGCAGGCGCTGGCGAATCCGTTATTTCCGGCGCTGGATAGCGCCTTACGTTCGGGTCGCCATATCGGCCTGGATGAACTGGATAATCATGCCTTCCTGATGGACTTTCAGGAATATTTTGAAGAGTTTTACAGCCGCTATAACGTGGAATTGATTCGTGCACCGGAGGGGTTCTTTTATCTACGCCCGCGTTCAACCACGCTTATTCCGCGCTCGGTCTTGTCTGAACTGGACATGATGGTCGGTAAAATTCTTTGCTATCTCTATCTCAGCCCGGAACGTCTGGCGAATGAAGGGATCTTTACCCAGCAAGAACTGTACGACGAGCTGCTAACGCTGGCTGATGAAGCCAAATTGCTGAAGCTAGTGAACAACCGTTCAACCGGTTCAGACGTTGACCGCCAGAAACTACAGGAAAAGGTGCGCTCTTCACTTAACCGCCTGCGCCGTTTAGGCATGGTGTGGTTTATGGGCCATGACAGCAGCAAATTCCGTATTACGGAGTCTGTGTTCCGCTTTGGCGCGGATGTGCGCAGCGGCGACGATCCACGCGAAGCGCAGCGCCGCTTAATTCGTGATGGTGAGGCGATGTCGGTCGAGAACCGCCTGCAGCTCAATGATGAGCCAGAAGATAATCAGCCGGACAGTGGAGAGGAAGAATAATGATTGAACGCGGTAAATTTCGCTCACTTACGCTGATTAACTGGAATGGTTTTTTTGCTCGTACGTTTGACCTTGATGAGCTGGTTACCACGCTGTCGGGTGGGAACGGGGCGGGTAAATCCACTACCATGGCGGCATTCGTTACAGCGCTTATCCCGGATTTAACCCTGCTGCATTTTCGTAATACCACCGAAGCCGGTGCAACCAGCGGCTCACGCGATAAAGGTCTGCACGGAAAGCTGAAAGCAGGTGTCTGTTACTCAATGCTTGATGTGCTCAACTCGCGCCATCAGCGTGTGGTCGTCGGCGTGCGTTTGCAGCAGGTTGCCGGGCGCGATCGTAAAGTGGACATCAAGCCGTTTGCGATTCAGGGGTTGCCGATGTCGGTGCAACCAACCCAACTGGTTACGGAAACCCTGAACGAACGCCAGGCTCGCGTTCTGTCTCTCGCAGAGCTGAAAGAGAAGCTTGATGAGATGGAAGGTGTGCAGTTTAAGCAGTTTAACTCAATCACCGATTATCACTCGTTGATGTTCGATTTGGGCATCATTGCCCGTCGTCTGCGCTCTGCGTCCGACCGTAGTAAATTCTATCGCCTGATTGAAGCCTCATTGTACGGCGGTATCTCCAGCGCCATTACTCGCTCACTGCGCGATTACCTGCTGCCAGAAAACAGCGGCGTGCGTAAAGCGTTCCAGGATATGGAAGCGGCGTTGCGTGAAAACCGCATGACGCTGGAAGCCATTCGCGTCACCCAGTCAGATCGTGACCTGTTTAAGCATTTGATCAGCGAAGCGACTAACTATGTGGCAGCAGATTATATGCGCCACGCTAATGAACGTCGTATTCATCTCGACAAAGCGCTGGAATATCGTCGTGAACTGTACACTTCGCGCCAGCAGTTAGCGGCTGAGCAGTATAAGCACGTGGATATGGCGCGCGAGCTGGGTGAGCATAACGGTGCGGAAGGCGATCTTGAAGCCGATTATCAGGCGGCAAGCGATCACCTCAATCTGGTGCAAACTGCGCTGCGTCAGCAGGAAAAGATTGAACGTTACGAAGCGGATCTTGAAGAGTTGCAGATTCGCCTCGAAGAACAAAATGAAGTCGTGGCAGAAGCTGCCGATCGTCAGGATGAAAATGAAGCCCGTGCGGAAGCCGCCGAGCTGGAAGTGGATGAGCTGAAAAGCCAGTTGGCCGATTACCAGCAAGCGCTGGACGTTCAGCAAACGCGAGCCATCCAGTATACTCAGGCGATTCAGGCACTGAGCCGAGCCAAAGCGCTTTGCCATTTACCGGATCTTACCGCAGACAGTGCCGCTGAATGGCTGGAAACCTTCCAGGCCAAAGAGCAGGAAGCGACCGAGAAGTTGCTGACGCTGGAACAAAAAATGAGCGTGGCGCAAACTGCGCACAGCCAGTTCGAGCAGGCTTATCAGCTGGTGGCGGCTATTAATGGTCCATTGGCGCGTGGTGATGCCTGGGGCGTCGCACGTGAGCTGCTGCGCGAAGGCGTTGAACAGCGTCATCTGGCGGAACAAGTTCAGCCATTGCGCATGCGTCTGAGCGAGCTGGAACAGCGTCTGCGCGAACAGCAGGAAGCCGAGCGTCTGCTGGCTGAATTTTGTAAGCGTCAGGGTAAGCATTTCGATATCGATGAGCTTGAGGCTCTGCATCAGGAGCTGGAAGCGCGTATTGCCGCCTTGTCAGATAGCGTATCGTCTGCCAGCGAACAGCGAATGGCGCTGCGTCAGGAACAGGAACAACTGCAATCCCGCATTCAGCATTTGATGCAACGAGCTCCGGTCTGGCTGGCTGCGCAAAATAGCCTGAACCAACTGAGCGAACAGTGCGGTGAAGAATTTACGTCCAGCCAGGATGTAACGGAGTATCTGCAACAGTTGCTGGAACGTGAGCGTGAGGCCATTGTTGAACGCGATGAAGTCGGCGCGCGTAAAAATGCAGTTGATGAAGAGATTGAGCGTCTAAGCCAGCCGGGCGGGGCGGAAGATCAGCGTCTGAACGCACTGGCGGAGCGTTTCGGCGGCGTGCTGCTGTCTGAAATCTATGACGATGTTAGCCTCGAAGATGCGCCGTACTTCTCTGCACTGTATGGCCCTTCGCGACATGCTATCGTGGTGCCGGATCTGTCGCTCATTACTGAGCAACTTGAAGGGCTGACGGATTGCCCTGAAGATCTCTACTTCATCGAAGGGGACCCGCAGTCGTTTGATGACAGCGTCTTCAGCGTCGATGAACTTGAAAAAGCGGTGGTGGTGAAAACCGCCGAGCGCCAGTGGCGTTACTCCCGCTTCCCAACGGTGCCGATTTTTGGTCGTGCCGCGCGTGAAAGCCGTATCGAAACGCTGCACGCTGAGCGTGAGGGGCTGTCTGAACGTTTTGCGACGCTTTCATTTGACGTACAGAAAACACAGCGTCTGCATCAGGCATTTAGTCGCTTTATCGGCAGCCATCTGTCGGTAGCGTTTGGGGCCGATCCAGAAGCTGAAATTCGTCAATTGAACAGCCGTCGCGTTGAACTCGAACGTGCGCTCACCAACCATGAAAATGATAACCAGCAAAGCCGTACGCAGTTTGAACAAGCGAAAGAAGGTGTTTCTGCACTGAACCGTCTGCTGCCGCGTTTAAATTTGCTGGCGGATGACACATTAGCCGATCGCGTGGACGAAATTCGCGAACGCCTGGATGAAGCTCAGGAAGCGGCGCGTTTTATTCAACAACATGGTAATCAGCTGGCCAAACTGGAACCGATGGTTTCCGTTCTGCAAAATGACCCAGAGCAGTTTGAGCAGCTGAAAGAAGACTACGCATATTCTCAGCAGATGCAGCGTGATGCGCGTCAGCAGGCCTTTGCACTAACTGAAGTCGTTCAGCGTCGGGCGCATTTTAGTTATTCCGACTCCGCCGAAATGCTCAGCGGTAACAGCGATCTGAATGAGAAACTGCGTGAGCGTCTGGAGCACGCGGAGGCTGAACGTACCCGTGCTCGCGAAGCTTTGCGCAGCCATGCCGCGCAGTTGAGCCAGTACAATCAGGTTATGGCCTCGCTGAAAAGCTCTTATGACACCAAGAAAGAGCTGCTGAACGATTTACAACGCGAACTGCAGGATATCGGCGTTCGTGCTGATAGCGGCGCAGAAGAACGTGCGCGTATTCGTCGTGATGAACTGCATGCGCAGCTCAGTAATAACCGCGCTCGCCGTAATCAACTGGAAAAAGCGCTAACCTTCTGCGAAGCCGAGATGGAAAATCTGACCCGCAGATTGCGCAAGCTTGAGCGCGATTACCATGAAATGCGTGAGCAAGTGGTGACCGCGAAAGCCGGCTGGTGTGCTGTGATGCGGATGGTAAAAGACAACGGCGTTGAACGTCGCCTGCACCGTCGTGAGCTGGCTTATCTTTCTGGTGATGAGCTGCGTTCGATGTCGGATAAGGCGCTCGGTGCACTGCGTCTGGCGGTGGCGGATAACGAACACTTGCGTGACGTATTGCGCATGTCTGAAGATCCGAAGCGACCAGAACGTAAAATCCAGTTCTTCGTGGCGGTCTACCAGCATCTGCGCGAACGTATTCGTCAGGATATTATTCGTACCGACGATCCGGTGGAAGCCATCGAGCAGATGGAAATTGAATTGAGCCGTCTGACGGAAGAGTTAACCTCGCGTGAGCAGAAGCTGGCTATTAGCTCGCGAAGCGTGGCGAACATCATCCGTAAGACTATCCAGCGTGAGCAGAACCGTATTCGTATGTTGAACCAGGGTCTGCAAAGCGTGTCGTTTGGTCAGGTAAACAGCGTTCGTCTGAACGTAAACGTGCGAGAAACGCACGCTACTTTGTTGAATGTCCTGTCCGAGCAGCATGAACAGCATCAGGATCTGTTTAACAGTAACCGTTTGACCTTCTCTGAAGCGCTGGCAAAGCTGTATCAGCGTCTTAATCCGCAGATCGATATGGGACAGCGTACGCCACAAACCATTGGTGAAGAACTGCTGGATTACCGCAACTACCTGGAAATGGAAGTTGAGGTTAACCGTGGTTCTGACGGTTGGCTACGTGCCGAATCGGGCGCGTTGTCCACGGGGGAAGCGATCGGAACCGGGATGTCGATCCTCGTGATGGTTGTACAAAGCTGGGAAGATGAAGGTCGCAGACTGCGTGGGAAAGATATCTCGCCATGCCGCCTGTTGTTCCTTGATGAAGCCGCACGACTTGATGCCCGCTCCATCGCAACCCTGTTTGAACTGTGCGAGCGTTTGCAGATGCAGCTGATTATTGCAGCGCCGGAAAACATCAGCCCGGAGAAAGGCACAACCTACAAACTGGTGCGTAAAGTCTTCCAGAATACCGAACACGTTCATGTGGTGGGGCTGCGTGGTTTTGCCCCTCAGTTACCTGAGCCGTTGCCGGGGATAGATGATGCCTCTTCGCAGGCAAGCTAAGTAAAAAGGCGGCGCTAAAGCCGCCTTTTTCTTTTCCGATATGCACATGATACCTGGTGTAATTTCTTTAGACTTCTTTACATTAGGTTAGGCAAAAACGATTTGATGTTTATATACTGAAGGTAAGCCTGACGCGTCACCGGGCTTGCTCGTCATACTTCAGAATGTATTGGCGTTTTACAGGCCCGCTCCCGTGAGAGTAACGGTGAATACAGGCGGTCTGGCTACTCAAAGTATGATAAAGAAAACAGGGGGCAAGGGATGTTGCTTAATAAAATGTGTGGTCGTCGGCTGTCGGCAATCAGTTTGTGCCTGGCCGTAACATTCGCTCCACTGTTCAATGCGCAGGCTGATGAGCCTGAAATGATTCCTGGCGACAGCTCTGCTGCCGTCAGCGAACAACCTACAGCGTTATCTCAACCGCAGGTACAATCTTACGCGACGGGTGTGATGGCGGGAATTCAGCCTCTGCCCAATGGCACATCTGTGGATAAAGCCCGCGCTGAATTGCAGTCTCAACTACCAGCAGGCTATACGCCGGTCTATTTGAGCCAGCTGGAATTGCTGTATGCCGCACGCGAAATGAAACCGATGTGGGAAAATCGTGATGCGGTAAAAGCCTTTCAACAACAGTTAGCCGAGGTGGCTATTGCCGGTTTTCAGCCGCAGTTTAACGCCTGGGTCGCGTTACTGACTGACCCGGCAGTCACTGGCCTGGCACGTGATACAGTACTTTCTGATGCGATGATGGGCTATCTCCACTTCATTGCCAATATCCCCGTCAAAGGTAGCCGCTGGCTCTATAGCGATAAGCCTTATGCACTGGTAACGCCACCGCTCTCCGTTGTTAATCAATGGCAGGTGGCGCTGGACAATGGTCAGCTAACTTCATTTATCACCAGCCTTACACCTCAGCATCCACAGTATGCTGCGATGCATGAGTCGTTGCTGAAGCTGGTGGGGGATTCGCGACCCTGGCCACGATTAACCAGCACCACGACGCTGCGCCCCGGTGAGTGGAGTAATGATATCCCGGCGCTGCGCGAAATTTTGCGCCGCACCGGGATGCTGAATGCCGGTGTCAGCACGTCTGCCAAAGAAGGGCGCAGCGCCTACGATCGCGAACTTGTTGACGCGGTGAAACGTTTTCAGACATGGCAGGGGCTTGGGGCCGATGGCACGATTGGTCCTGCAACACGTGACTGGCTGAATGTCACGCCTGCTCAGCGCGCAGGCGTGCTGGCGCTTAATATTCAGCGTTTGCGCCTGCTGCCGAGTGAGTTGTCTACCGGCATCATGGTGAATATTCCCGCGTACTCGTTGGTGTATTACCAGAATGGCAATCAGGTGCTGGCTTCCCGTGTTATCGTCGGACGTCCCGATCGTAAAACGCCGATGATGAGTAGTGCGTTGAATAACGTGGTTGTAAACCCACCGTGGAACGTGCCGCCGACGCTGGCGCGTAAGGATATACTGCCTAAATTGTGGAACGATCCGGGGTACCTTGAGCGTCACGGGTATACTGTAATGCGCGGCTGGAACAGCAAAGAGACGATAGATCCGTGGCAGGTTGACTGGGCCACAATCACCGCGTCGAATCTGCCATTCCGCTTCCAGCAGGCACCGGGCGCGCGTAATTCGCTGGGTCGCTATAAATTCAACATGCCGAGTTCTGACGCCATTTATCTGCACGATACGCCAAACCATAATTTGTTCCAGAAGGATACACGGGCGCTAAGTTCTGGCTGTGTGCGCGTGAATAAGGCCTCGGAACTGGCGAATATGCTGCTGCAGGATGCGGGCTGGAATGATACCCGTATCTCGGATGCCCTGAAGCAAGGGGATACGCGATATGTAAATATTCGCCAGAATATTCCGGTCAACCTGTACTATCTGACCGCCTTTGTGGGAAGCGATGGGCGTACGCAGTATCGAACAGATATTTACAATTACGATCAGACAGCGCGATCCAGCGCACAAATCATGTCGAAAGCTGAGCAATTAATCAGATAAATGAAGCAGTTCGAGGAAAATGATTGTCGTAAGTTATGACGAAAACGGGGCAGGATGGCTGTAAGCCCCGTATTTCCTGGGTTTGGGAGCCTTGACGTGGACTACTTAGCCAGATAAGGTTTCCCGCGTGCGCTAGAGCATACATACGATAACATTGACCTGTAGACCTTAATACCATGGACAAATTTGACGCTAATCGCCGCAAATTGCTGGCGCTTGGTGGCATTGCCCTCGGCGCTGCCATCCTGCCCACGCCTGCGTTTGCAACACTCTCCACCCCACGTCCGCGTATATTGACGTTGAATAACCTGCATACCGGTGAGTCAATTAAAGCAGAGTTTTTTGATGGCAGGGGCTATATTCAGGACGAATTAGCAAAACTTAATCACTTCTTCCGTGACTTTCGGGCGAATAAAGTGAAATCCATCGACCCGGGATTGTTTGATCAACTCTTCCGTCTGCAGGGACTGCTGGGTACGCGTAAACCCGTACAACTGATCTCCGGCTATCGCTCCATCGATACCAATAACGAACTCCGTGCACGTAGTCGTGGTGTGGCAAAGAAAAGCTACCACACGAAAGGACAGGCAATGGATTTCCATATTGAAGGCATCGCATTAAGTAATATTCGCAAAGCTGCGTTATCTATGCGCGCAGGTGGTGTAGGATACTACCCCAGCAGTAACTTTGTGCATATTGACACCGGTCCTGCACGGCACTGGTGATCCGTAAGCTTAATGAAACAGGAGCTGTATGAACTATCGTATTATTCCGGTCACTGCATTCGCCCAGAACTGCTCGCTAATCTGGTGTGAGCAGACGCGTCTGGCCGCACTGGTCGATCCCGGCGGTGATGCCGAGAAAATCAAACAGGAAGTGGATGCCAGCGGTCTGACGCTCATGCAGATCCTGCTTACCCACGGTCATCTCGACCATGTTGGGGCGGCAGCAGAACTGGCACAGCATTACGGTGTACCGGTTATTGGGCCAGAAAAAGAAGATGAGTTCTGGCTGCAGGGGCTGCCTGCGCAAAGTCGTATGTTTGGATTGGGTGACTGTGAACCACTGACGCCTGATCGCTGGTTAAACGAAGGCGATCGGATTAGCGTCGGCAACGTAACCCTACAGGTGTTACATTGCCCGGGTCACACGCCAGGGCATGTCGTTTTCTTCGATGAACAATCAAAGTTACTGATTTCCGGCGACGTGATTTTCAAAGGTGGCGTCGGGCGCAGTGATTTCCCGCGTGGGGATCACAGCCAACTGATTGACGCGATCAAACGTAAACTCTTACCGCTGGGTGATGACGTGACGTTTATTCCGGGTCACGGACCTGTCTCTACCCTGGGCTACGAGCGGTTGCATAACCCGTTCCTGCAGGATGAAATGCCGGTTTGGTAAAACCAGTCTGTAGGCCGGAGAAGACGCCAGCCTTCGTCTGGCAAAAAAAAGCCCGCTAGTGTGCGGGCTTTCTCTTTTCAGGTGCGCTTACAAAACAGCGACAATCGCTTCGCATAACGGCGCCATGTTGTCTGGCGTCATTCCTGCTACGTTTACGCGTCCGGAAGCAACAGCATAAACACCAAACTCTTCACGCAGACGCAGAACTTGTTCTTTCGTCAGGCCGCTGAATGAGAACATACCGTTCTGTTTGATGATAAAGCTGAAATCGCGGTTTGCGCCTTTCTCCTGCAACGTGTTGACGAACAGCAGACGCATGCGCTGAATACGTTGGCGCATGTCTGTCAGTTCCTGTTCCCAGATTGCACGTAGCGCATCGTTGCTCAGAATTGTCGCGACCACTGAGGCACCGTGTGCCGGTGGGTTGGAGTAGTTCGCACGAATTACTGATTTCATCTGGCTAAAGGCACGGTCAACGGTTTCTGCATTGGCAGCGACCAGCGTACAGGCGCCGACACGCTCATTGTACAGACCAAAGTTTTTGGAATAGGAGCTGGCGACAATCAGCTCTTTATGCAGCGCGGCGAATGCGCGCAGGCCTTCTGCATCTTCTTCCAGACCACGAGCAAAACCCTGGTAGGCGAAGTCGAACAGTGGTAACCAACCTTTTTCGACAGACAGCTGCGCCAGCGTTTGCCATTGCTCCAGCGTCGGGTCAATACCAGTCGGATTATGGCAGCATCCGTGGAATAATACGACGTCGCCAGCTTGTGCTTCAGCCAGGCTTGCCAGCAGCGCATCAAAGTCCAGTGAATGGTTTGCCGCATCGTAATAGTTATATTCACGCACTTCCAGACCAGCAGAGTTAAATACGCTCTTATGGTTCGGCCAGCTTGGGTTGCTGACCCACACGCGTTTTGCGTTGGTGTTTTTTGCCAGGAAATCAGCGGCCACACGCAGGGCACCCGTACCACCAGGGGTCTGTGCTGTACGCGCGCGTTTGTCATTAATCAGTGCACTTTCTTTACCAAACAGTAATTCCTGAGTGCAGCGGCCAAACTCTGGAATACCGTCAATGCCAAGATAGTTTTTGGTGGTTTCATTTTCCAGAATATATTGCTCGGCTTTTTTAACGCTGGTCAATACCGGCGTTTTGCCTGTCTCATCTTTATATACACCGATTCCGAGGTTTATTTTCCCCGGGCGGTCATCGGCACGAAACAAATCAGCCAGGCCCAAAATGGGGTCGGCAGGAGCGGCGGTAATGTTCTCAAACATGACGAGGTTCCATTGTGGTTACAGAAGGGAAGTCCGCTATCAGGTTAACGGTAGATTTACAAAATGCCAACCGTTAGTGACGAAAAGCAGGGGTGTTTTTTGAAGACGCAAGAATCCGCTGGCGGATATAAAAAAACAGGACCGAAGTCCTGTTTTTTAGGCATTTAGCAAAGAGGTCTGCTATTAGAACTGGTAAACGATACCCACTGCAACGGTGTCGTCAGAGCCTACGCCCAGTTTGTTGTCAGAATCGATCTGGTTGATGATGTAATCAACATAGGTGGACATGTTTTTGTTGAAGTAGTAAGTCGCACCCACTTCGAAGTAGTTCACCAGATCTACGTCACCGATACCTTCGATATCCTTACCTTTAGATTTGGTATAGGCGATGGACGGACGCAGACCGAAGTCGAACTGGTACTGAGCAACTAACAGTACGTCTTCAGTTTTGTTCGCATAACCGTTAGAGATACGGGTTGCGTTGCGGGTTTCGCTGTAGTTCGCTGCCAGGTAGATGTTGTTAGCATCGTATTTCACGCCGGTAGCCCACTGCTCAGCTTTGTCGCCATGGCCGCGCAGAAGCGGGTTTTGCTGGGCATCGGTACGGTCAGCCGCGCCGTATGCACCGACGATACCGAAGCCTTCGAATTCGTAGCTTACAGAACCGCCAACGCCGTCACCATTAGAGCGACGAACGTCATCACGCTCGTTTTTACCCAGGTACTGAACAGCGAAGTTCAGGCCTTCAACCAGACCGAAGAAGTTGGAGTTACGGTAAGTCGCGAGGCCACCGTTACGCTGAGAGAAGAACTGGTCGGAAGCTGCAGTATCGCCACCGAATTCTGGCAGCATATCGGTGTAACCCAGTGCATCGTATACGACGCCGTAGTTACGACCGTAATCGAAGGAGCCTGCGTCACCGAATTTCAGACCAGCAAACGCCAGACGGGTTTTGTTACCTTTCTGAGAGTCGTCACCGCCTTCGGAGTTATTGCCGCTGAACTGGTACTCCCACTGGCCGTAACCGGTCAGTTGGTCGTTAATCTGAGTTTCCCCTTTGAAACCAAGACGGGCGTAAGTCTGATCGCCATTAGCGGCGTAGGCGTTGTCACCGTTGTGCTTGGAAAAATAGTGCAGACCTACAGCTTTACCGTAGATATCTACTTTATTGCCATCTTTGTTATAAACTTCTGCAGCGTTAGCTGCCCCGGCTACCAGCAGAGCAGGGATAACCACTGCAAGAATATTGCGCTTCATCATTATTTATTACCCTCATCGGTTTTTATATGACACCTGCCACTGCCGCCAATAAATTCCGTCAATAAAAATTTACGGAACTATTGATGAGAGTTTGGTGTCTTTATGTGTCTGCAGGCATCTTTCCATTCAAACTACCGTTTCGCTACCCTCAAAGTGCTACAAATATAAAGATTTGGTTTCAAAAAGAAAAAATGTGTAACAAGATGTTATTTTTATGCAACTTTGTGAACGACTTCAAATTTCAGCTGTCCCTGCGATTGAATTTTGCTCAATTTTATCTATTTATATGATTTTCTTATGCTTAATTTTTCTAACGACATTTTTATCTCACCCCGCAAAAAAGAACCATTTTTACAAATGCGTATTTTGGACGTCCAGAGCGCCGCACGAATGGGTAATAAATGTTCTATTTGATCATGAAGTGCTAATCCACAATAAAAATAGTGATTATTTTTTGTTCTTAAATGTTGCAGTGAAACATTGCGTAACAGGAAGGGGGAATTTAAGCGTTGAGTTTAGGGCCGGATGAGAGTCCATCTAAGGCGACAAATGCAGCATGTACTAAACGTAAAAAGGCCAGCAGTGCTGGCCTTTAAGATTAAAACGATAACGTCAGAAGCTGGCGTTACGCGGTGTACGCGGGAACGGAATCACATCGCGGACGTTCTGTACGCCGGTGACATAAGCAATCAGACGCTCAAAGCCTAAACCAAAACCGGAATGCGGAACGGTACCGTAGCGACGCAGATCGCGATACCACCAGTAATCTTCTTTGTTCAGACCCATCTCCAGCATACGGGCATCCAGCACGTCCAGACGTTCTTCACGCTGAGAACCACCGATGATTTCACCGATTCCCGGTGCCAGTACGTCCATTGCCGCAACGGTTTTACCGTCGTCGTTAAGGCGCATATAAAACGCCTTAATATCTTTCGGATAGTTTTTAACAACCACCGGCGCTTTAAAGTGTTCTTCGGCAAGATAGCGTTCATGCTCAGAAGACAGATCGACACCCCAGTAAACCGGGTTTTCGAACTGTTTGCCGCATTTTTCAAGAATGCTGACGGCATCGGTGTAATCCACCTGCGCGAAGTCGGCATCAATGAAACGTTCCAGGCGTGAAACCGCGTCTTTGTCGACACGTTCGGCGAAGAACTTCATATCATCTGCACGTTCTTCCAGTACGGCTTTGAACGCGTATTTCAGCATCGCTTCAGCCAGACCTGCAACATCGTTCAGATCGGCAAAAGCGACTTCCGGCTCAAGCATCCAGAACTCTGCCAGGTGACGACTGGTGTTGGAGTTTTCCGCACGGAAAGTCGGTCCAAAGGTGTAGATTTTGGACAGGGCACAAGCGTAGGTTTCACCGTTCAACTGACCGGAAACCGTCAGGAAGGCTTCTTTACCAAAGAAGTCTTTATCGAAATCGACTTTACCCTGATCGTTGCGCGGCAGGTTTTCCAGATCCAGCGTCGAAACGCGGAACATTTCACCGGCACCTTCGGTATCGGAAGCGGTGATCAGTGGGGTGGAAACCCAAAAGAAACCCTGCTCATGGAAGAAGCGATGCAGCGCTTGCGCCAACGTATGGCGTACTCGCGCAACCGCACCAATCATATTGGTACGCGGACGCATGTGTGCGACTTCACGCAGGTACTCAATACTGTGACGCTTCGCAGCCATGGGATAGGTATCAGGATCTTCAACCCAGCCGGTCACTTCAACCTCGGTGGCCTGAATCTCAAAGCTCTGTCCTTGTCCTGGTGACGCAACGACTTTACCCGTTACGATAACCGAACAACCCGTCGTCAGGCGTAATACGTCCTGATTGTAATTGGGCAGAGAATTATTGATGACGGCCTGTACAGGATCAAAGCAGGAACCGTCATAAACGGCGAGGAAGGAGATGCCAGCTTTTGAATCTCGGCGGGTACGCACCCATCCGCGCACGGTGACTTCGCTGTCAACGGCTACGCGGCCCTGGAGTACGTCGGCTACAGGCACAACGCTCATAATATTCTCTCTGTTAATAGTCGGATATATAAACACATGTCCACCCGTAATGGGGGGATACCTATGTTACCTGGCATCTGCAATCAGACAAGCAGAATTCGTAGCTGGAGTGAAAGATTTCGGAAATAAACGTGAAAAGGGAGCCAAAGAGGCTCCCTGGGAAGACTAGCTGGCTTTTTTAATATGCGGAAGATCGAAGGCTTTACGCAGCGCACGAACAAATGCTTTATCGTGGCAAATGGTTTTGCCTGGACTATCTGACAACTTGGCTACCGGCTTACCATTACATTCGACCAGCTTGATAACGATATTTAGCGGCTTCACCTGGGGGATATTACACGTCAGGCGTGTCCCGATACCAAAGCTCAGCTGCACGCGAGAAGAGAAGTGGCGATAGAGCTCAATCGCTTTATTCAGATCGAGGTTATCTGAGAACACCAGCGTTTTGCTTTGCGGGTCAATACCCAGTTTTTCATAATGAGCGATGGCTTTCTCACCCCATTCCACCGGATCGCCAGAGTCGTGGCGCAAACCCTGATAGCGGGTTGCAAACTCAGCGCCAAAGTCACGCAAAAACGCGTCCATAGTGATGCAATCGGTCAGGGCGATGCCGAGTTGGTCGGGATATTCGTTCAGCCAGGCGGCCAGGGCAACGCGCTGACTGGTCGCAAGCTCAGGGCTGATTTGCTGGTGTGCCTGGAACCATTCATGCGCCTGAGTCCCCATTGGGGTTAATGACAGGCGGCGGGCGAGATCGTAGTTGCTGGTGCCAACAAACCACGGTTCCTGCTTCAGACGATTAACAATAGCTTGCTGCACTTCGCGTGAAAAACGACGACGCGTGCCGAAATCCATCAGATGGAAGCGGGACATATCGACATCTTTCGTTAATGTAGTGAATTCTGCTAACTTGTTTTCCAGCTCAGTCAGTGCCTGCGGCACGCCAGATTCTGGTGAACGGTAACGGTGTACCAGTTCGCTTATTACCGCCAGCAGCGGGACTTCCCACATGATGACTTCACGCCACGGGCCAGTTAAGCGGATGCTCAGCTTACCGTTATCATTGGTGACGCACACCTGTTGCGGGTTGTAGCGGAAATCACGTAACCAGGTGAGGTAATCAGCTTTAAAGAAGGGCAGGCCGGAGAGCCACTGGTACTCGTCCTCCTGCAGTTGCAGGTGCTGCATAGCGTTCACCTGCTCGCGAATAGAATCGGCATAAATACCGAGCAGGTCATCGCCACGGCAACGAAATTCAGCCGCTACTTGTACATCATAGTAGTGGTGAAAAACGGCTTGCTGCATATGCAACTTATAAGCGTCTGTATCCAGCAGCGAGTGCAGAACAGGAGAAGCGAATTGTGTCATAGGTGTGCAGTAGCATCCTCTCACGGGAGCGTTTAGTACAATAAACAACTAAGAAAACCGCTGGAGTATACCCTGTTTAGCGATTTATTGAACCCCGATCACACCATAAGCTGTCTTTCTGGTCGAGGGCAATTCGTGCCTCGTGTTATACAAATGTAGCAAAAAGGGTGTTTGTACCTGAAAAGATGAACATTCTGCGTAGCGCGATTTACGCAACAGGAATAGACTGAACCCGAGACTCTACCCAAGATGCTAAAGGTTTTTTATGACACAACAGCCACAAGCCAAATACCGCCACGACTACCGTGCGCCGGATTACCAGATTACTGATATTGACTTGACCTTTGACCTGGATGCTGAAAAAACCGTGGTCACTGCCGTGAGCCAGGCTGTCCGTCAAGGTGCGTCTGATGCTCCCCTACGCCTGAATGGCGAGGATCTGGCCCTGGTGTCAATCCACGTGAACGACGAACCGTGGACAGAGTATAAAGAAGAAGAGGGTGCTCTGGTCATCAGCCACCTGCCGGAACGTTTTACGCTGCGTATCGTTAATGAAATCAGCCCAGCAGCTAACACCGCACTGGAAGGGCTGTATCAGTCCGGCGATGCGCTCTGTACGCAGTGCGAAGCGGAAGGGTTTCGCCATATTACCTGGTATCTTGACCGCCCGGACGTGCTGGCGCGCTTTACCACCAAAATTATCGCCGATAAAACCAAATATCCGTTCCTGCTTTCCAACGGTAACCGCGTGGCGCAGGGCGAACTGGATAACGGTCGTCACTGGGTGCAGTGGCAGGATCCATTCCCAAAACCGTGTTATCTGTTCGCGCTGGTAGCCGGTGATTTCGATGTCCTGAGCGACACCTTTACCACCCGCTCCGGGCGTGAAGTCGCGCTGGAATTGTACGTTGACCGCGGCAACCTGGACCGTGCTCCGTGGGCAATGACCTCGTTGAAAAATTCCATGAAGTGGGATGAAGAGCGTTTCGGCCTGGAGTATGACCTCGACATCTATATGATTGTCGCGGTGGATTTCTTTAATATGGGGGCGATGGAGAATAAAGGTCTGAACATCTTTAACTCCAAGTATGTACTGGCGCGTACCGATACTGCGACCGACAAAGATTACCTCGATATTGAGCGGGTCATTGGCCATGAATATTTCCATAACTGGACCGGCAACCGCGTAACCTGCCGTGACTGGTTCCAGTTGAGCCTGAAAGAAGGCTTAACCGTGTTCCGCGATCAGGAGTTCAGCTCCGATCTCGGTTCCCGCGCGGTAAACCGTATTAGCAACGTGCGTACCATGCGCGGCTTGCAGTTTGCTGAAGATGCCAGCCCGATGGCGCATCCAATTCGCCCGGATATGGTCATTGAAATGAACAACTTCTACACCCTGACCGTGTACGAAAAGGGCGCTGAAGTGATTCGTATGATCCACACCCTGCTGGGTGAGGCTAACTTCCAGAAAGGGATGCAGCTCTATTTCGAACGTCATGACGGTAGCGCCGCGACCTGTGACGATTTCGTACAGGCGATGGAAGACGCTTCCAACGTCGATCTGTCTCATTTCCGCCGCTGGTACAGCCAGTCCGGTACGCCGATACTGACTGTGCGTGATGACTATAATCCGACAACGGAACAATATACGCTGACTATCAGCCAGCGTACGCCAGCCACGCCGGATCAGGCTGAAAAGCAGCCGTTGCATATTCCTTTCGCCATTGAACTTTATGACAACGAAGGCAAAGTGATCCCGTTGCAAAAAGGCGGACATCCGGTGAATTCCGTGCTTAACGTCACCCAGGCCGAGCAGACGTTTGTCTTTGATAACGTCTACTTCCAGCCGGTTCCGGCACTGCTGTGTGAGTTCTCTGCGCCGGTGAAACTGGAATATAAATGGAGCGATCAGCAACTGACCTTCCTGATGCGTCACGCGCGTAACGATTTCTCTCGTTGGGATGCGGCTCAGAGCCTGTTGGCGACCTATATTAAGCTGAATGTTGCCCGACATCAGCAGGGACAGCCGCTGTCACTACCGGTACACGTTGCTGACGCATTCCGGGCGATTCTGCTTGATGAGAAAATCGATCCGGCACTGGCGGCAGAGATCCTGACGCTGCCTTCCGTCAACGAAATTGCTGAGCTGTTTGAGATTATCGATCCGGTGGCGATCGCTGAGGTACGTGAAGCTTTAACCCGCACGCTGGCTGCTGAACTGGCAGATGAATTCCTGGCTATTTATAACGCCAATCATCTTGATGAGTACCGTGTCGAACACGCTGATATCGGCAAACGTACGCTGCGCAATGCCTGCCTGCGCTTCCTCGCCTTTGGCGAAACGCATCTGGCGGACACACTGGTGAGCAAGCAGTACCGTGAAGCCAATAACATGACCGATGCGCTGGCGGCGCTGTCAGCCGCTGTTGTGGCGCAACTGCCATGTCGTGATGCGCTGATGCAGCAGTATGACGATAAGTGGCACCATGACGGTCTGGTGATGGATAAATGGTTTATCCTGCAATCTACCAGCCCGGCAGATAACGTGCTGGAGACGGTACGTGGCCTGTTGAAGCATCGCTCCTTCAGTATGAGCAACCCGAACCGCATTCGTTCTCTGATTGGTGCCTTTGCGGGTAGTAACCCGGCCGCATTCCATGCGGAAGATGGTAGCGGCTATCAGTTCCTGGTCGACATGTTGACCGAACTGAACAGCCGAAATCCTCAGGTGGCATCTCGTTTGATTGAGCCGCTGATTCGCCTAAAACGCTATGATGCAAAACGTCAGGCGAAGATGCGGGCAGCATTGGAACAACTGAAAGGTCTGGAAAATCTCTCCGGCGATCTGTTCGAGAAGATAACCAAAGCATTAGCCTGATAATGTTGCCGGATGATGATGCAATTGCGTCACCATCCGGCATTATCAACCGTGTCGACGTACTGCCTGCTCGGTATATCCCCTCTGCATCACCCGATTCAACACTTCCGCTTCGAGTTCCGCCAGGCGCACTGAACCCATCCGTCGTGGACGCGGGATATCTACGGTCAAGTCCAGACCGATTTTCCCGTCCTCAATCAACAACACGCGATCGGCCATCGCCACGGCTTCGCTGACATCATGAGTGACCAGCAGTACGGTAAAACCGTGCTCTTGCCACAAAGTGACAATCAAATCCTGCATTTCCAGGCGGGTGAGTGCATCCAGCGCGCCGAGTGGTTCATCCAGCAACAGCAGTCCGGGACGATGAATCAGTGCGCGTGCCAGCGCCACGCGTTGTTTCTGACCACCGGAAAGGGCGGCAGGCCATTCCTGCGCCCGGTTTTCCAGCCCAACGGAAGCTAGCGCATCACGGGCAGCATCTTGCCAGTTGCTTTTCAGACCCAGACCTACGTTATCGATAACTGATTTCCACGGCAGCAGGCGCGCATCCTGGAACATCATCCGCGTATCATCCTGAATATCCACCAGCGGTGTGGTTCCGGCGAGTAATTCCCCTGCGTTGGGAGATTCCAGACCGGCCAGCAGACGAAGCAATGTGCTTTTTCCGCCGCCGCTGCGACCGACCACGGCGACAAATTGACCTGCCGGAATGTGCAAATCTAACTGATTGAGCACCGTATTGGCGCCGTAGCGTTTTGTCACGCCGCTAAGCAGCAGCGGTGTTCCCTGATTTATACGTGCAGTATTCATACGGTGGCCTCCTTCGCATGGTAAGCCGGGTTCCAGCGTAGCCAGATACGTTCCAGTAATTGCGCGCTGACATCGGCAAGCTTACCGAGCAGGGCGTAGAGAATGATGGCCACTACCACTACATCCGTTTGCAAAAACTCGCGGGCATTCATTGCCAGATAGCCGATGCCAGCATTAGCAGAAATGGTTTCCGCGACGATAAGTGTCAACCACATCAGCCCGAGGGCAAAACGCACGCCGACCATGATCGAGGGCAGGGCGCCGGGCAGGATCACATGGATAAACAGCGAAATACCGGATAACCCATAGCTGCGTGCCATCTCCACCAGCCCACGATCGATATTGCGGATCCCATGCCATGTGTTGATGTAAATCGGGAACAACGTCCCCAGCGCAACAAGAAAGATCTTGGCGGATTCATCAATACCGAACCACAAAATTACCAGCGGGATTAGTGCCAGATGTGGGATGTTACGTAGCATTTGCACTGAGGTGTCCAGCAAGCGTTCGCCCCAGCGTGACAGGCCGCTTATCAATCCCAGTGTCAGGCCAATCGATCCGCCGATGGAAAAGCCGATCGCAGCCCGCCAGGAACTGATCGCCAGATGCTGCCAAAGCTCGCCGCTGGCGGAAAGTGTCCAGAAGGCTTCCACCACACCTTGCGGGGAGGGCAGAATGCGGGTGGATAGCCAGCCCATTGATGACGCGAGCTGCCAGACCGCCACCAGAGCGAGTGGTAAAAACCACGGAGCAAGGCGCAGTAACCACCTGTTTTTCGGCGTTGCCATCATCGGGCTCCTCAGCTTTGCGCAACTTTGCGCGGGATAAATTCGTTCGCCACCGCTTCGCCTTGTTGGTGCAGGCGCTGCGGCTGCGGAATTTCTGGTATAGCGACATCCAGATGCGGAAACACCAGTTCACCGACCTTGTACGCTTCTTCAAGGTGCGGATACCCGGACAGCACAAAGCTGTCGATACCCAGCGCGGCATACTCGTTAATACGCGCCGCCACCGTTGGACCATCTCCTACCAGCGCCGTACCGGCTCCGCCGCGTACCAGCCCTACACCAGCCCACAGGTTCGGGCTAATTTCCAGTTGATCGCGTCTGCCGTTGTGCAGCGCCGCCATTCGCTGTTGACCCACAGAGTCGGTTCTTGCGAAGGCGGCCTGAGCTTTGGCAATGGTGTCGTCATCCAGATGGGCAATCAGGCGATCCGCCGCCTGCCACGCCTCTGCGGTGGTTTCGCGTACAATCACGTGCAGGCGAATACCAAATCGGATCTTGCGCCCGAGCGCCGCCGCTTTAGCCCGCACCTGTTCAATCTTCTCTTTGACTTGTTCAGGTGGCTCGCCCCAGGTCAGATAGAGATCAACCTGCTCGGCGGCAAGATCCTGCGCCACGTCGGAAGAACCGCCGAAGTACAGCGGAGGGTGGGGCTGTTGCACAGGCGGGAAAAAGAGTTTTGCCCCACGGACGTGGACGTGCTTACCGTTGAAATCCACGGTTTCGCCTTGCAGCAAGCGGCGCCATACCTGAGTGAATTCAGCGGAGGCTTCATAACGTTCGGTGTGATCGAGGAACACGCCATCGCCCGCCAGCTCCTGCGGATCGCTGCCGGTTACCAGGTTAAACAGCGCGCGGCCATTGGATAGTCTGTCGAGCGTCGCCGCCTGGCGTGCCGCAACCGTGGGTGAGGTTACGCTGGGACGTAGCGCGACCAAAAATTTTAACCGCTGGGTGACCGGGATCATGGAGGCGGCGACCAGCCAGGCATCTTCGCAGGAGCGTCCGGTCGGGATCAGCACCCCGGTAAACCCCAGACGATCGGCTGTTTGCGCGATTTGTTGCAGATAACTGTGATCGACTGGGCGTGAACCTTCTTCTGTTCCCAGATAATGGCCGTCACCGTGCGTAGGTAAAAACCAGAACATGTTCAGACTCATAATTTTGCTCCTGCCTGCTGAGTGGGCTGCCAGATACGCTGGCGAATATCGATTTTTTTCGGCAACAACCGGTTGTCATAAAACAGATCGGCGGTTTGTTGCTGCAGTGCGGCAACAGAGGCGCTGACAGGGGTAATAGTGGTTGGCGGGCGATGGTCCAGATAAGATGCTATGACCGGTTCAGGCAGCCCCATGGTTTTAGCCAGCAGGGTGATACTTTGCTGACGTTGACTGAGGGTTAAGGCATCGGCCTGGCTAAAGGTGTCTAATACGCCATGAATAAAAGCGCCGTTTTTCTCGGCATAAGGGCGCGCGGCGAGGTAAAACGAACCGGTCTGTTTGAGGTCGGTACCATCTTTCAAAACGCGTACGTCACCTTGCAGTAACGCGGCGGAGTAGTACGGGTCCCAAATTGCCCATGCATCCACATTTCCTTGTTGGAAAGCGGCACGCGCATCGGCGGGTGTCAGATACGTGGCCTGGATATCGGTAAAATTCAACCCAGCCTGCTGCAGGGCGCGGAGCAGTAAATTGTGGGCGCTGGAACCTTTCTGGAAGGCGACTTTATGCCCTTTAAGCTCTGCGACGCTCTGGATTGGGCTATTTTTCGGCACCAGAATCACTTCAGCTTTCGGTTTGGGCGGCTCGACGCCTACGTAGACCAGATCGGCCCCGGCGGCCTGGGCAAAAATCGGCGGGATATCACCGGTGCTGCCCAGATCGATGCTGCCGATATTTAGCGCTTCCAGCATTTGTGGTCCGGCAGGAAACTCAATCCATGAAATTCTTGTCTGTGGATAGCGTTTTTCCAGCAACTGATGGCTTTTTGCCAGCACCATGCTGATGCTCCCTTTCTGATAACCAATGCGCAGGGCATCTGGCGCGGTATCTGCGGCGTGAACCTGTGTCGACAAAGACAGCAGCCCAGTCAGCGCCAGCCATGGCGTATGGCGTTTAAGTAAATTAAGCATGGGCGGCACCTCGCAGAGCGTTCAAGGACAAAAGCTGGACATCGCGGCGTTGCAGGGCCTGCCAGAACGTCTCAAGCGCACCCTCCAGGCGCAATTGCAGGTTGGGTGTAAACTGAGGTTTATGCTGATAATCAATGACCTGTGAATCATCGGCAAAAACACCATGCAGAATCTCCTGGGCCTTTAATGCGCTGAGCACCGGTTTCAGTGCATAATCGACCGCCAGTAAGTGCGCAACGGTTCCTCCGGTTGCCAGCGGCAATACCACTTTTCCTTCCAGTGCCCGTTCGGGGAGCAGATCGAGCAGTGTTTTCAGTGCGCCAGAGTACGCGGCTTTATAGACCGGTGTAGCGACAATCAGTCCGTCGGCGTCTCGCAGTTGTTCGACAAATGTCTTCAACGCCGGGCTGTCAAAACGTGCATAAATCAGATCCTCGGGCGCAAAATTGTGCAAATTCCAGTGGTAAACCTCGATTTCCTGACCGTTCAGTTTTTCTCGTGCATATTCCAGTAACGCGCTGGAGCGAGAAGGGAAACGTGGGCTTCCCGCCAGTGTGATGACACGCATAATGCTAATCTCCGTTTATAACTAATTATTCAATTTTTATTAACATTGATAACAATTCATGCAGTCTGGCAGAAAGATTTTGTTTCCCGAAATGATTTAAACGGGATAGAAAAGCTGAAAAGTGAATAAAAACGCAGGGGCAGGAAAACGATTGCTATTTATTGCCGCAGGTCAATTCCCTTTTTGCTCGCGATCGCACATAATACGCCCCCGGTTTGCACACCGGGAATCCAGGAGAGTTCATGTACTACCCCTTCGTTCGTAAAGCCCTTTTTCAGCTCGATCCTGAGCGCGCTCATGAATTGACATTCCAGCAATTACGTCGCATTACCGGCACGCCGCTTGAAGCGCTTGTCCGCCAGAAAGTACCCGCAAAACCGGTTACCTGTATGGGGCTGACGTTTAAAAACCCGCTCGGTCTTGCTGCCGGACTGGATAAAGACGGGGAGTGCATTGATGCACTTGGGGCGATGGGATTCGGCTCAATTGAAATCGGTACCGTGACGCCGCGTCCGCAGCCGGGGAACGATAAGCCGCGTCTGTTCCGTCTGGTCGATGCAGAAGGTTTGATCAACCGTATGGGGTTTAATAACCTGGGGGTTGATAACCTGGTGGAGAACGTTAAAAAATCGCATTTTGACGGTATTCTGGGGATTAATATTGGTAAGAATAAAGACACCCCGGTAGAGAATGGCAAAGATGACTATCTGATTTGTATGGAAAAAGTCTATGCTTATGCTGGTTATATTGCGATTAATATCTCTTCACCAAATACTCCTGGGTTGCGTACGCTACAATATGGCGAGGCTCTGGATGATCTGCTGGCGGCTATTAAATATAAGCAAAACGATCTCCAGGCGATCCACCATAAATATGTGCCGGTGGCGGTAAAGATCGCGCCGGATCTTTCTGTGGAGGAACTGATCCAGGTTGCCGACAGTTTGGTTCGTCATAATATTGATGGCGTTATTGCCACAAATACCACCCTTGATCGTTCCCTTGTTCAGGGAATGAAGAATTGTGACCAAATGGGTGGTTTGAGCGGCCGACCATTGCAATTAAAAAGTACAGAAATTATTCGTCAGTTGTCTCAGGAATTAAAAGGGCAGTTGCCGATTATTGGTGTTGGCGGGATCGACTCGGTGATTGCCGCGCGGGAAAAAATGGCTGCCGGTGCTTCACTGGTTCAGATTTATTCGGGATTTATTTTTAAAGGTCCGCCGTTGATTAAAGAAATCGTCAGCAATATCTGATCTATGCCTTAATCCGACAACCAGGGCTTTATTTCTAGCCCTGGTTGTTTTATATTCCTTTACTGTTGCTTATTTAAACATTCTGAGCTTTTATTATTAGGGCAATAAACGAAGCGGCAAAAGGATAGTGTCGCAATGGCGATGATTAAGGAAAGGAGAGAAACTGATGCGAATTAAACCCGACGATAACTGGCGCTGGTATTATGATGAAGAGCACGATCGCATGATGCTCGATTTAGCCAATGGCATGTTATTCCGCTCGCGTTTTGCTCGTAAAATGCTCACGCCTGATGCATTTTCTCCGTCTGGTTTTTGTGTCGATGACGCTGCGCTTTATTTCTCCTTCGAAGAAAAATGCCGTTACCTGGATTTAGCTAAAGAACAAAAAGCGGAACTGGTGCTAAATGCGTTGGTGGCTATTCGGTATCTTAAACCGCAAATGCCAAAAAGCTGGCACTTTGTTGCCCACGGCGTGAACTGGTCGCCAATGGTAGGCGACGCCGCCTGTGTTTATTTGAGCGATACTGAAGAACAGGTAAATCTGTTAGTGGTAGAGCCGGGTGAAAATGCCGCACTGTGTTTGCTTGCACAGCCGGGAGTGGTCATTGCCGGTCGCACCATGCAACTTGGCGATGCGATTAAAATCATGAATGACAGACTGAAACCGCAGGCGATTGTCGACAGTTTCAGCCTTGAGCAGGCGGTCTAACTTTCCAGCCTGATTGCCGTTTTGGGTACACAACTGCAGCAAAGAATCGTTCCGTCATCGCCAATCGCTGATTTTTTCAGTGGGCTGACTTCGCCTTCTACCAGCCGAATCCGGCAGCATCCACAAATTCCCGCACGACACGAGTAGGGAACACGGATCCCCTGGTTTTCCAGCTGTTCCAACAATACCTGCTGATTATTTCCGCGAAACGTTTGACCCTGCCAGTCAATCATCACTTCTGCATCGGGTTGTTGTTGCAAAGCGGTATCATCAGATTCCGCCGCGCCGTACAGCCGGGCGGGTCCGGTTGCCAGTATTTCGACTTCATCACCCACACGAATTACGCCGCTATTACGGGCGATGAGATTTTGGCCGAAATCGACATCACCGTTGTCTGGCGCTGTACGGAAGGTTTGCAGCGTTGCCAGTGGCTCGCCGGATGGATGTTTCTGGCCTTTCTCTGGGCTGACGGTAGTGAAAATACAGCGACTACAGGGTTTAGCCACGTCAAAGATAACGTCGCCGATGCGTATCACTTTCCAGGTATCTTCTTCCCAGGCGCTAGCCCCTGTAACCACCAGGTTGGGGCGAAACTGTTCCATTTTGATGCTGGCCGGGCAGCGCTGCTGCAGATCGCGCAGAGAGGCCTCGTTCGTCAGGAGATAGGGAAATCCATCGGCAAAAGATAACGGCACGCCATCGTGCCGTTTTACCCGGCGCGTCAGTTGCGGGCCAACCCAACGCAACTGCACATCACGGGAAAAGAAACCGCTGAGCCATCGATTGATATCCGCTGGTGCTACCCGCGCGGTAAAATGGTTTCCCCACACTTCTGTTGGCGCATCCTGCGTGGCGAAGTCGGCAAAGCGCACTAACGCACTGCTGCCGTCTGGCGCGGTAAGATGTAGGCCGTCATGGAATGGCGATGGGGTAAAACGGACCATTTGCGGGAACTGTCGGGCGGTGATGAACGTTCCGTCAGGTTCAGTGATCATAAATATGCGATCAAAGGCAAGGCCGCTGATATCTGCCAGGGCGTGCGTTAGCCCAATGCCGCGCATTGATTTAACCGGATGGATAAAAAGTCGGGTTAACGTGACCACTGTACAGCCTCTCGCATGAAAATAAGCCTTCAACTTTATGACATACAGCCCATATTAGCTATAATGCGCAGCAATTTTCTCGGAGTAAAAGTGACATTATGAATTCTCTGTTTGCCAGTACGGCCCGCGGGCTGGAAGAGCTGTTAAAAACTGAACTGGAAAACCTCGGCGCATTGGAGTGTCAGGTCGTTCAGGGTGGGGTCCATTTTAAGGGCGACACACGGCTTGTTTACCAGAGCCTGATGTGGAGCCGCCTGGCCTCGCGCATTATCCTGCCGATGGGAGAGTGCAAGGTCTATAGCGATCTTGATCTGTACCTCGGTGTTCAGGCAATCGACTGGACAGAGATATTTAATCCTGGTGCCACCTTTGCCGTGCATTTTAGCGGGCTGAACGAGACGATTCGTAATAGCCAGTACGGTGCACTGAAAGTAAAGGATGCGATTGTCGATGCCTTTACCCGTAAAAACCTGCCGCGTCCGAACGTAGATCGTGAATCACCCGATCTGCGCATTAACGTTTGGCTGAACAAAGATACTGCCAGCATCGCGCTCGATCTGAGCGGCGACGGCCTGCATCAGCGTGGTTATCGTGATCGTGCGGGTCAGGCACCGATTAAAGAGACGCTGGCGGCCGCCATTGTGATGCGTTCAGGCTGGCAGCCGGGTACGCCGCTGCTCGATCCGATGTGTGGTTCCGGTACGTTGCTGATTGAAGCCGCCATGTGGGCAACCGATCGCGCGCCTGGTCTGCACCGTGGGTACTGGGGGTTCAGTGGCTGGGCGCAGCATGATGAAGTCGTCTGGCAAGAAGTGAAAGCTGAAGCACAGGTGCGTGCGCGCAAAGGGTTGGCGGACTATACCTCGCACTTCTATGGCTCAGATAGCGATGCCCGCGTGATTGAAAAAGCGCGCAGTAACGCCCGCCGTGCCGGTATTGCCGATCTGATGACGTTTGAAGTCAAAGATGTTGCCAAACTGAGCAACCCGTTGCCGAAAGGACCTTACGGTACTGTTATCAGCAACCCACCCTACGGCGAGCGTCTGGACAGTGAACCGGCATTGATTGCTCTGCACAGCCTGCTGGGACGCACGATGAAAAACCAGTTTGGCGGCTGGAATTTGTCGCTGTTCAGCGCATCACCCGATTTGCTCAGCAGTCTGCAATTGCGCGCGGATAAACAGTTTAAAGCGAAAAACGGCCCGCTGGACTGCGTACAGAAAAACTATCATGTTGCAGAAACGACCGCTGACAGTAAGCCTGCAACGGTGGCGGAAGATTATGCCAACCGCCTGCGTAAGAATATTAAGAAGTTGGAAAAATGGGCGCGTCAGGAAGGGATTGAATGTTATCGCCTGTACGATGCTGACCTGCCGGAATATAACGTTGCGGTTGACCGCTATGGCGACTGGATTGTGGTTCAGGAATATGCGCCGCCGAAGACGGTTGATGCGCAGAAAGCACGTCAGCGCCTGTTCGATATTATTGCTGCAACGCTGTCGGTACTGGATATTGCACCGAACAAACTGGTGCTGAAAACCCGTGAGCGTCAGAAAGGGAAGAACCAATACCAGAAGATGAACGAGAAGGGAGAGTTCATTGAGGTGAGCGAGTATAACGCACGCCTGTGGGTAAACCTGACCGATTATCTGGATACCGGCCTGTTCCTTGATCACCGTATTGCACGCCGCATGTTGGGGCAGATGAGCAAAGGGAAAGACTTCCTTAACCTGTTCTCCTATACCGGTAGCGCGAGCGTACATGCCGGATTGGGTGGCGCGCGCAGCACTACAACGGTAGATATGTCGCGTACCTATCTGGAATGGGCAGAGCGTAACCTGCGACTGAACGGGCTAAGCGGACGTGCGCACCGCTTGATTCAGGCCGACTGCCTGGGCTGGTTGCGTGATGCCAATGAACAGTTTGATCTGATCTTCATCGATCCACCGACCTTCTCTAACTCTAAGCGTATGGAAGACTCGTTTGATGTGCAGCGCGATCATCTGGCGCTGATGAAAGATCTGAAACGTCTGCTACGCAAAGACGGCACGATTATGTTCTCCAACAACAAACGTGGATTCCGTATGGATCTCGACGGTCTGGCTGAACTGGGATTGAAAGCACAAGAAATTACCCAAAAAACGCTTTCCCAGGACTTTGCCCGTAACCGTCAGATCCACAACTGCTGGCTGATTACCGCAGCCTGAAAGGAAAAATAGATGTCATTGATCAGTATGCATGGCGCATGGCTGTCGTTCAGCGATGCTCCACTTCTTGATAATGCAGAATTGCATATCGAGGATAACGAACGCGTCTGTCTGGTAGGCCGTAACGGTGCAGGCAAATCGACGTTGATGAAGATCCTGAACCGTGAGCAGGGTCTTGACGACGGACGTATTATTTATGAGCAGGATCTGGTTGTTGCTCGTCTACAACAGGATCCGCCGCGGAATGTCGAAGGCAGCGTATATGATTTTGTTGCGGAAGGCATTGAAGAACAAGCCGAGTACCTGAAGCGCTATCACGATATTTCTCGTCTGGTGATGACCGATCCCAGCGACAGAAACCTCAATGAGATGGCGCGTGTTCAGGAAATGCTCGATCACCACAATCTGTGGCAGCTCGAAAGTCGTATTAATGAAGTGCTGGCGCAACTGGGGCTGGATCCGAATGCTTTGCTGTCCTCGTTGTCTGGTGGTTGGTTGCGTAAAGCGGCACTGGGTCGGGCGTTAGTGAGCAACCCACGCGTGCTGCTGTTGGATGAACCGACAAACCACCTGGATATTGAAACCATCGACTGGCTGGAAGGGTTCCTGAAATCTTTCAACGGCACGATCATTTTCATTTCGCACGACCGTTCATTTATTCGCAATATGTCGACGCGTATTGTCGACCTCGATCGCGGCAAGCTGGTGTCATATCCAGGGAACTACGATCAGTACTTACTGGATAAAGAAGAAGCGTTGCGGGTTGAAGAGTTACAGAATGCGGAATTTGACCGCAAGCTGGCGCAGGAAGAAGTCTGGATCCGTCAGGGTATCAAGGCGCGTCGTACCCGCAATGAAGGTCGTGTGCGTGCGCTGAAGGCCATGCGTCGGGAGCGCGGTGAGCGTCGTGAAGTGATGGGTACGGCGAAGATGCAGGTTGAAGAGGCGAGCCGCTCAGGCAAAATTGTCTTCGAAATGGAGAATGTTGATTACCAGGTTGACGGGAAACAACTGGTAAAAGATTTCTCTGCCCAGGTGCAGCGCAGCGACAAAATTGCCTTAATTGGACCTAACGGCTGCGGCAAAACGACGTTGCTTAAGCTGATGCTGGGACAATTGCAGGCTGACAGTGGCCGCATCCACGTCGGGACAAAGCTGGAAGTTGCCTATTTCGACCAGCACCGTGCTGAACTGGATCCGGATAAAACCGTGATGGATAACCTTGCTGAAGGTAAGCAAGAGGTGATGGTGAACGGTAAGCCGCGCCATGTTCTGGGCTATCTTCAGGACTTCCTGTTCCATCCGAAACGCGCGATGACGCCGGTACGTGCATTGTCTGGCGGGGAACGCAACCGTCTGCTGCTGGCGCGTCTTTTCCTGAAACCCAGCAACCTCTTGATTCTCGATGAACCTACCAACGATCTCGACGTCGAAACGCTGGAACTGCTCGAAGAGTTGATTGACGGTTATCAGGGGACCGTATTGTTGGTAAGCCACGACCGTCAGTTTGTCGACAATACGGTTACTGAGTGCTGGATTTTTGAAGGCGGCGGCAAGATTGGTCGTTATGTGGGCGGTTATCATGACGCGCGCGGCCAACAAACACAGTATGTGGCGTTTAAACAACCTGTTGAGAAAAAAACTGAGGAAACTGTTGCTCCTAAAGCAGAAATTGTAAAACGCGGCACAAGCAAACTAAGCTATAAACTACAGCGCGAACTGGAGCAGCTTCCTGCGTTGCTGGAAGCGTTGGAAGCAAAGCTGGAAACATTACAAGCTCAGGTGGCTGATGCCTCATTTTTCAGTCAACCGCATGAGCAAACGCAGCAGGTATTAGCTAATCTGAACGAAGCTGAACAAGAACTTGAGCAAGCCTTTGAGCGCTGGGAGTATCTTGAGTCTTTAAAGAATGGCGCATAATTAAAGGAGCACATATGTGCGAACATCACCATGCCGCGAAGCATATTTTGTGCTCGCAGTGTGACATGCTGGTGGCGCTTCCTCGCCTTGAGCATGGTCAGAAAGCGGCATGCCCACGATGTGGCACTACGTTAACTGTTGAATGGGACGCACCAAGACAGCGTCCCACCGCCTATGTTTTAGCAGCACTTTTTATGCTGCTTTTGTCCAACCTGTTTCCCTTTGTGAATATGAATGTCGCTGGGGTGAGCAGCGAGGTGACGTTGCTGGAAATCCCCAGTGTTCTTTTTTCGGAAGACTATGCCAGTCTCGGCACTTTCTTTTTGCTCTTCGTGCAACTGGTTCCCGCTTTTTGCCTGCTGACTATTTTGCTGCTGGTGAATCGGGTTGAGATGCCGGGGCGGCTCAAAGCGCGGTTAGCGCGCGTCTTGTTCCAGCTAAAAAGCTGGGGAATGGCAGAAATCTTCCTCGCCGGCGTGCTGGTCAGTTTTGTTAAGCTAATGGCCTATGGCGATATCGGTGTGGGCAGTAGTTTCATCCCGTGGTGCTTCTTTTGCCTTCTCCAGTTACGCGCATTCCAGTGTGTCGATCGTCGCTGGCTTTGGGATGATATTGCGCCGATGCCGGCTATCAAACAGGCCTTAAAGCCAGGTGTACCTGGCATCCGGCAAGGATTGCGTTCCTGCTCCTGTTGCACGGCTATTCTTCCGGCTGATGAGCGGGTGTGTCCGCGCTGTCAAACGAAAGGCTATGTGCGTCGTAAAAACAGTTTGCAATGGACACTGGCATTACTGTTCACGTCGATCATGCTTTATCTTCCCGCCAATATTCTGCCGATTATGATCACCGATTTGCTCGGGTCAAAACTGCCGTCAACCATTCTTGAGGGCGTAGTTTTAATCTGGAGTGAAGGCTCTTATCCCGTGGCTGCGGTTATCTTTATCGCCAGTATTCTGGTGCCGACGTTGAAAATGATCGCTATCGCCTGGCTATGTTGGGATGCCAAAGGACATGGCAAACGCGACAGCGAACGTATGCACCTGATTTATGAGGTGGTGGAATTTGTTGGTCGCTGGTCAATGATCGACGTTTTTGTTATTGCGGTACTCTCAGCGCTGGTGCGTATGGGAGGGTTGATGAACATTTATCCTGCAATGGGTGCTTTGATGTTTGCTTTAGTCGTCATTATGACAATGTTTTCTGCGATGACGTTTGATCCACGTCTGTCGTGGGACCGTGAACCAGAACCAGGCCATGAGGAGTCCTGACAGCATGGAATCTAAAAGTGGGGAAGCCAAAGTGCAGAAGGTAAAAAACTGGTCGCCTGTGTGGATATTCCCGATCGTCACTGCACTCATTGGCGCATGGGTTCTGTTTTACCACTACAGCCATCAGGGGCCGGAAGTCACGTTGATTACGACCAATGCCGAAGGTATTGAAGGGGGGAAAACGACGATTAAAAGCCGTAGTGTGGATGTCGGCGTGGTTGAAAGCGCTACCCTGACGGATGATTTGACCCATGTGGAAATTAAAGCACGCCTCAATTCCGGTATGGAAAAGCTGCTGCATAAAGATTCTGTTTTTTGGGTTGTGAAGCCGCAAGTGGGGCGTGAAGGTATCAGTGGCTTGGGAACGCTGTTGTCCGGGGCATATATTGAGCTGCAACCCGGTAATAAAGGCAGCAAGCTGGAAAATTACCAATTGCTCGATTCTCCACCGCTGGCGCCGCCTGATGCGAAAGGGATCCGCGTGATTCTGGACAGTAAAAAAGCAGGGCAATTGAGTCCGGGTGACCCGGTTCTGTTCCGTGGATATCGCGTGGGCTCGGTTGAGACCAGCACGTTTGATGCACAAAAGCGCACGATCAGTTACCAGCTTTTCATCAATGCGCCAAACGATCGACTGGTAACCAGTAATGTCCGTTTCTGGAAGGACAGCGGTATTGCCGTCGATCTCACTTCGGCAGGTATGCGAGTGGAAATGGGCTCGCTCACCACGCTGTTTGGCGGCGGAGTAAGCTTTGACGTACCGGAAGGGCTGGAACAAGGACAACCGGTTGAACAGCACTCCTCTTTTAATCTGTATGACGATCAAAAAAGTATTCAGGATTCCTTGTATACCGATCACATTGATTACCTGATGTTCTTCAAGGATTCAATTCGTGGTCTGCAGCCGGGGGCGCCGCTGGAGTTCCGTGGTATACGCCTGGGTACAGTAAGTAAAGTGCCTTTCTTTGCGCCAAATATGCGCCAGGTATTTAACAACGATTACCGCATTCCTGTTCTGGTGCGTATCGAACCTGAACGGCTGAAAGCGCAGTTGGGTGAAGACACCGATGTGGGGGCTCATCTTGCTGAGTTGCTCAAACGTGGACTGAGAGGGTCATTGAAGACGGGGAACCTGGTGACCGGTGCACTGTATGTTGATCTCGATTTCTATCCGAAAGAACCACCGATCACGGGTGTGCGTGAATTTAACGGTTATCAAATTATTCCGACAGTGAGCGGCGGTCTGGCGCAGATTCAGCAGCGTCTGATGGAAGCGTTGGATAAGATTAATAGTCTACCGCTGAACCCGATGATCGAGCAGGCAACCAATACGCTTTCAGAAAGCCAGCGCACGATGAAGCATCTGCAAACTACGCTGGATAACATGAATAAGATAACCGGTAGCCAGTCGATGCAGCAGCTTCCTGCAGATATGCAAAATACGTTGCGTGAACTGAATCGCAGCATGCAGGGCTTCCAGCCGGGTTCTGCGGCCTACAACAAGATGGTGGCAGATATGCAGCGTCTTGATCAGGTACTGCGTGAACTGCAGCCGGTTCTGAAAACGCTGAACGATAAGAGCAACGCGCTGGTGTTTGAAGCGAAGGACAAAAAAGATCCAGAGCCGAAGAGGGCGAAACAATGAAAAAGTGGCTAGTGGTGATGATGGCGGTCTGGCTGACGTCATGCAGCTCCAGCGGAGAGAATAAAAGCTATTATCAGCTCCCCATCGCGCAAGGGGGGGTACAAAGTTCGGCTAATCAGGGCAACCGCCTGCTGTGGGTTGAACAGGTTGCAGTACCTGATTATCTGGCAGGGAATGGTGTGGTGTACCAGACCAGCGACGTGAAGTATGTGATAGCGAATAACAATCTCTGGGCCAGCCCACTGGATCAGCAATTGCGTAATACCCTTGTCGCAAATCTCAGTATGCAACTTCCTGGCTGGGTGGTTGCATCTCAGCCGTTGGGAAGCACTCAGGATACGCTTAACGTAACGGTGACAGGCTTTCACGGACGCTACGATGGGAAAGTGATTGTCAGCGGTGAATGGTTGCTGAATCACCAGGGGCAATTAATCAAGCGTCCGTTCCATATCGAAGTTGTACAGACGCAGGATGGCTACGATGAAATGGTGAAAGTTCTGGCCAGCGCCTGGAGTCAGGAAGCGACGGCAATCGCACAAGAGCTGAAACGCATTCCATAAGCTTAAATAATTGTAAATTATGCCGCCTCAGGCTCAGCGCCAGAGGCGGTTTTTTTTATTTTTTTAGCGGTTGAGGTCGCTGTTCTGACAGAGAATTTTTGTACAAATGATTTACCAGCTAGCTCACAAATATGACACTGGCGTGAATTTTGCGCATTGACGAGTCTGATGTTTAGGGGTATTCGTTTAGTGTGATTGCACGCTTAGTAATCACTGTTTTCTTTTCCACCAGACCTAAAAATGAGGGAAACGAGGCATGAAGAGACAAAAACGAGATCGCCTGGAACGGGCACATCAACGTGGATATCAGGCCGGCATTGCCGGACGCTCAAAAGAAATGTGTCCCTATCAGACGCTGAATCAGAGGTCATACTGGCTGGGAGGCTGGCGAGAAGCCATGGGGGATAGGGTTTTAATGGCCTGATTCTGTCTCTTTAGATAAAAGAAACCTCCGCAAAGCGGAGGTTTCGCCTTTTGTAGACTGGCAAATTAACGTACCCGGCCATTCGGCCATGTCGCACTACCAGACCTACAGATGCCAGCGATTAGAACGCTGAGGTGTCCTGGAACAGACCCACTTTCAGATCATTTGCGGTGTAGATCAGACGACCATCAACCAGCACTTCACCATCAGCCAGGCCCATGATCAGACGGCGGTTAACGATGCGTTTGAAGTGAATGCGGTAAGTGACTTTCTTCGCGGTCGGCAGAACCTGACCTGTGAATTTCACTTCGCCCACGCCCAGTGCACGGCCTTTACCTTCGCCGCCCAACCAGCCGAGATAGAATCCAACCAGCTGCCACATGGCATCCAGACCCAGGCAGCCTGGCATCACCGGATCACCGATAAAATGGCATCCGAAGAACCACAGGTCCGGGTTGATGTCCAGTTCAGCTTCCACATAACCTTTGTCAAAGTTGCCGCCGGTTTCGGTCATCTTGATGACACGGTCCATCATCAGCATGCTTGGTGCAGGCAGTTGTGGGCCTTTAGCACCAAACAGCTCACCGCGACCAGAGGCAAGAAGGTCTTCTTTTGTATAGGATTCGCGTTTATCTACCATGTTCTCTGTAAGCCTTATTTTATTGAAGCACGCAGGATAGCTAACACGTGTACGCTGAACAAGTCCGATCAGTTCGGAATAATCCAATTCAGCCAACGTAGCGGCCATGGAAAACGGTGACGGCCTTCCTGTTGCGTTGCCGCAGCAATACGCTCCTGGATAGTTTGCATCAGCGTCGTCTGACCTTCGCCATCCCACACCAAATTTAATAGCAGTGGCAGCGCATCGGTCACGTCGTCTACTGCCCAGATAGTGAATTTTTCTTCTTCAACTGCCTGCAGCAGTGCGGGGGGCAGGCTCAGATGTCTGACGTTGGCCGTAGGGATAATCACCCCCTGAGTCCCCGTTAATTCACGCTGCTGGCAGATAGCAAAGAAGCCTTCAATTTTCTCATTCAGACCGCCGACAGGTTGAGCACGACCAAACTGATCGACAGAACCGGTTATGGCGATGCTTTGATTGACGGGAACGTCAGCGAGGGCGCTGATCAGCGCACACAGTTCTGCCATAGAGGCGCTGTCACCGTCTACTTCACTGTATGATTGCTCAAATGTCAGAGAGGCAGAGAACGGTATTTGCTGTTCAAGCTGGAGTTCCGACATCAGGAACGCCTGCATAATCATCATACCCTTGGCATGAATATTTCCGCCTAACTCGGCTTTGCGTTCAATATCGGTAAATTCGCCGTCGCCAATATGCACGACGCAACTGATACGCGAAGGTTCACCAAACGCGCGGGGATGGCCTGGAAATTCGATCACCGACAGGGCGTTTATTTGCCCAACACGCTCGCCTTCCGTTTCAATGAGGATCTGCTCTTGCAGGATCTCATCCTGCATCCGTTCGGAGAGAAATCCTTCTCGCCATTCACGCTGTGCGAGCATCAGGCTCAATTGTTCCGCAGTGCAGGTATCACTGTCGCAAAGAGGGGACACTTCTTTGAGCTGGCGAGTGATCCATAGCGGATTAAGCGGCAGCGTGTCCTGTTCGCCGGTATAGCGAACGGCTTCGCGGATGAGAACCTGCCATGCATCGGCAGCGGGAGAGGGCAGATTGTTGCGTCGGGCAGTATGCGTTACCCACTGACACCACTGTGTCATGGTTTCGGCATCCACTATCTGCAAGTTATCTTCAAATTCGCTGTAGATAGCCTGTTCTGCCAGTTCTGGTTCCATTTCCTGGAAGTCTGCCAGCGATTCACGTTCGCCGACCAGCACCACTTTCAGTTTAAGCGGCATAGAAGGGACGGAGACGGGCAGGGGGCGAGACTCGTCAAAGGCCACCCAGTCAAAACGCTCGTGGCTGACAATGGCTTTCAGGCGCATCCACAACAACGGCTGAGCCAGAAGCGTGCGCAATGAGATAACCAGCACACCGCCGTTGGCCTGATGGACCAGTCCCGGTTGCAGAGTAATTTCGCCATTGAACTGGCGCAGACAGCCAAACAGCTGTTCGGCCTCAACCCAGTCAGCATTAACCACCTGAGTTAACGTCGCAAAGTTGTCGTCTGCTTTCTCCGCTGTGCGGTAACGAATAGTGTGGCCGGATACATCGTAATGTCCCCCGGTTAACCTATCGGCATCCGTATGCAAGGTACGTGCAGCTGTTGCAATAAGATTGAGATACTCCAGCTCTTCGGGCGCTTTCACCAGCATAAACGAGGACGTAGCCCAGTGCTGAAGAAGCTGCTCTAGCGCGAATTGTAAACGTGGCTGAGTATCACTGAGTAAGGTGTCGGTGTCGTCAGTGACGTGCGGCTGTGCAAATATTTCCTGATAGCTGTCGGTATCAGGAACCAGATCACGCCATGCAAGTTTCGTAATGGTCAAAGTTGATGTTTTTTAGTCTGTTGTAAAAAACGAGATTATACCGTAACCATCAGCACTGCACACGTGGAAAGCGCCGCGAAACGGATGTGATGACGCGCGACAGTTCACAGGCTGGATATTCTTTTCTTCAGATGCCCAAAAAGCTGATATTCTGATAAGAGTTACACGGTAACATTGAGATCGCAATGAAATATCAACAACTTGAAAATCTTGAAAGCGGATGGAAATGGAAGTATCTGGTGAAAAAGCATCGTGAGGGGGAGTTGATTACCCGCTATGTGGAAGCCAGCGCTGCCAAAGAAGCCGTTGATTTGTTGCTAACCCTCGAAAATGAACCGGTTCGGGTCAACGCCTGGATTGAAGAATACATGAACCCAGCACTGCTCAATCGTATGAAGCAAACGATCCGGGCGAGGCGTAAGCGGCACTTTAATGCAGAACATCAACATACGCGTAAGAAATCGATCGATCTGGAATTTATGGTCTGGCAGCGTTTAGCCGGGCTTGCGCAGCGACGAGGCAAAACGCTCTCAGAAACGATTGTGCAGTTGATTGAAGATGCGGAACATAAAGAAAAGTATGCGAACAAGATGTCGACATTGAAGCAGGATCTACAGGCGTTACTGGGTAAAGAGTAGGGTACGGGTAACTTCAATATGGAGTGTACCTGTGCTTTTGAATGATATGTAGGTAAAAAAAACCCCGCCAGGCGGGGTTTTTTTATAAGACGATAACTTAAGCCTGAGGCTGAGTTACAACGTCTTTGATACCTTTAACTTCGATCTCAACACGACGATCCGGAGCCAGGCAGTCGATCAGCGCAGCGCGAGCTTTCACGTTGTCACAGGTGTTGCCAGTAACAGGGTTGGATTCGCCCATGCCACGTGCGGAGATTTTGTCAGATGGGATACCTTTAGAGATCAGGTAATCAACAACAGACTGAGCACGTTTCTCAGACAGACCCTGGTTGTAAGCGTCAGAACCGATGCGGTCAGTGAAGCCCAGAACAACGACGGAACCGTCTTTCGGATCCAGGTTGCTCAGCTGGCTGTACATCTGATCCAGAGCCTGCTGGCCTTCTGGTTTCAGAGTCGCTTTGTTGAAGTTGAACAGAACGTCAGACTTCAGAGTGAAGTGTTTGGTCTGTACTTCTGGAGCCGGAGCCGGAGCCGGTGCAACTACCGGAGCTGCTTCTTCCTGCTGGCCGAAACGGTAAGAAACACCAACGCTCAACAGACCGTTGTCTGGACGACCACCAACGGTGTTCGCATCACCGATGTTGTTAGTCCACTGGTATTCCAGACGGGTAGCGATTTCAGGAGTAATTGCATACTCTACGCCACCAGCGAATACTGGGGATACACCAGTGTCGTGGTCTTTGAAGCCGTCGTTGTTTTTAGCATCTGCACGCCAAACCATACCACCCAGACGGGTATAAACGTCCAGATCGTCAGTGATTGGGTAACCCAGTTTAGCGGTCAGCTGAACGCCCTGAGCTTTGAATGCGCCATTTTCAGTGTTGCCTTTGTACGGCATACGACCTAACCAGTCGTAACCCATTTCAAAACCAACGTACGGGTTAACCTGGTAACCACCGAACGCACCAGCACCCAGTTGGCTTTCGTGGGTCGGTCCGTTGTTGTTGATCTGATTGTTGCCGATGTCATGGAACTGGGACCAACCCAGTTTAGCACCAGTATACCAGGTGTTATCTTTCGGAGCGGCCTGCGCCACGGTAGCGAAACCAGCCAGTGCCACTGCAATTGCGATAGCTGTCTTTTTCATTTTATGCGCCTCGTTATCATCCAAAATTCGCCATGAATATCTCCAGAGAGATAACACGGTTAAATCCTTCACCCGGGGACCAGTTCAATAGTTACTCTACCGATATCTGCGGCTTAAGCCGAGCACCCCTGGCGATGTAAAGTCTACAACGTACTCGAAAACTTACAAGTGTGAACTCCGTCAGGCATATGAAAAAAAAAGGCTTGTATACACAATATTTAACATTTGTGGATGATTAATTGTACAGCTACTGTCGCGGAAACCGCTTCACACAGGCGTTCTCACAGAAAATGTGTTAAAGCTCAAAGCCGAATTTTAGGGTGAAAAAAAATTCCAGGATAATTCCTAATTTTACTCAATGATACAAATTCGAGTGAATTTTTAGCCCGGAATGGTGTCTCCCCGCAAGTGTCTGAGCGCGTACAGGACGCATGATAAATCCCATTGCGTTTCCCTCATCTGCCGCTTTCACCAGTTCTGCATGTTCATCTTCTGTTAATTCTTCCGTCAGCCAGCCGATGACCACACTGTAATTCCCAGTGCGCAGCGCACGGACCATTGATTCTAGCGTATGGCAGGGAGAGAGTTGGCTGATTTGCATGACTTTCGTCAATGGGAGTCCGGCCGACTGCACCCACTCGCGGCTTAGTTTCTGTTGCGGCGTCAGCCAGAGCTGCCAGCGTGACTGCTGACCTAATTGCTGAAGCAGAGGAAGCAGCAGGAGTTGCGTCATCATGGGCTGGTCCTCGCGATAGACCACTTCACTGATAAGCCCAGCGGTAGTGTGTTCTGACGACACGCGCGCAACTTTGCTTGATGTGGAAGAGAACGACGAAGAACGATTTGCGTAGCCTGAAGTGTACATAATCAATCCAGCCCTGTGAGTTACTGTATGGATATACAGTAACTCTGCTGTCACCAAAGATCAACCTTATTTTCTGAAACAGGTTCGCAGTTTTTGGTTGTTGTTACGGTAAAAACAAAATTCATCTTGCCCCTTGCGAATAAGTTGCCTATTTTCGTCATTAACGGATCCGCTACTGCAAATCATTTTATTACGTTATGATTTAAAAGGATTTTTATGAAAAAACTTTCTTATGCAAGGATCTATAAATCACAAGAATATCTGGCGTCATTGGGGACGATTCGTTATCGATCGCTGTTTGGTGGTTATAGCCTGACTGTCGAGGACACGGTATTCGCCATGGTCGCCAATGGTGAGTTATATCTTCGGGCCTGTGAACAGAGCGCGCAGTACTGTGTAAAACATTCCCCTGTCTGGCTGACATTTATAAAACGTGGACGTCCGGTGGTGCTCAATTATTATCAGGTGAACGATACGCTGTGGCAAAACCAGCAACAACTGGTGTCGCTATCACGGTATTCACTGGATGCGGCGTTAAAAGAAAAGCAAAGTCGTTTTGCACAGCATTGCCTGCGTGGACTCCCGAACATGACATTTCATCTGGAAACCCTGCTGAATGAAGCAGGTATAAAAGATGAAAGCACATTACGCATGTTGGGGGCAAAAATGTGCTGGTTGAAACTACGACAGGTTAATCCCGCCCTGACGGTGAAAATACTCTATGCCCTTGAAGGCGCGATTGGGGGCATTCATGAGGCGGCGCTCCCGGCGATTCGTCGCCAGGAGCTTGTGGAGTGGGTGAGTTCTCTTACGCCTGAATCGGTATACTAGACGGCAATGCGGCAATTTGCTGCTGTAATCGTCTGATTTCTGGTAGTAGCGCTATCAATAGGCCAACTTGCTGTACGACCAGCGGTTCTTTGCTGTCCGGGCGTGGTTCAAGATGCTGAATCCGTTGCTTCAGTCCTTCAAGCGCCTGGTATACGCGCTGCTCGTCAGCGGGTTGATGATGAAGTGCATCATCAACATAGCAAACGGCATCGTCCAGTAATGCCAGAACGTCCGGGTTGGTTAACTGTTCACGGTGTGCGCCCAGCGCCGAGATATAACTGGTAAAGGTATGGTTGAGGCACAGCAAGCGGAATGCTGTTTCGCGCGTTTGGGCGGTGACATCCGGTTCACTCGACATATTCGACACCACGGATGCCAGCTCTGCGTCACGATTATGCGCATCGCGACGCGCAATACGGTATGCCAGACGATTGTCTCGCCCCTGATGATATTGTTCGAGAATGGCGTCAAGGTAACGACAGTTTGCATCGGTCGCCCGTTCAATCACTCGTGGCAGGTTGCGAAAGCGCCAGTCTGGCCAGATGAAACTGACGGCTGCCCATGCGATGGCACAACCTATCAGTGTATCGATGACGCGCGGCAGTGCGACTTCAAATCCTTCTCCAAGCAGGTTAAAGCACAGCAATACCAGCAATGTGATAAACATTGTGGCATGTGCGTACTGAACATTGCGGAAAGCGAAAAAGAGCACGCCGGTGATCACAAGCAGTATTAATTGCCCTTCCAGCGATGGGACGAACCACAGGATGGGCAATCCAATCGCTATCCCGACTAATGTGCCGATAATCCTTAACGCCAGACGATGGCGTGTGGCGTTGTAGTTGGGCTGGCAGACAAACAGGCTGGTCAGCAGGATCCAGTAGCCATGGTTCATACCCGTTATCTGGATAATGGCGTACCCGACGCAGAGCACCAGCGACATGCGAACCGCGTGGCGAAACAGCGCCGACTCCGGCGTAAAATTGCGACTCAGACGCAGCCAGATATCACTGAATCCATGCGGACTGTCATCGGCAAGCTGATTTTCTGACTCATTGCGCGAGAGTACCTGAGCCTGTTCAGACTCAATGGTGGCCAGTTGCGCGTCGATAGCCCGCAGGTTTGACAGTAAGAATCCCAGCGTATTGAGCAGATCTGCAGGGGCACCGCTTGCACGCATGCGCTCAAGGGCGGCATCTATATGTGTAAAGACTCGCTCAAAGTGTGGATCGTGCTGGTAAGGGGTGCGTAGCAAAATGCAGCGAGACAGCTGCGTACAGGCTTGTCCCTGCATCGACATTAATCGCTGGAAACGAAACATTACATCGCTGTGACGGAAATGGTCGCGTAGCGTCTGGTACTGAATATGTGAGGAACTTGCGCGTTCGTGAATATCCTGCGCGACAAAATAGTAATGCAGTGTACGGCGGGTTCCTCGCTGTCCACGGTCACCGCGCAGACGGGTCAGTAATGATATTTTTGTTTGGTTCAACGTCGCCATCAGTTGCCCATTGGCCAGCGCTAAGTCATACAAGGGGGCCTGGCTTTCATCTTCGATGTCGGGATCAAAAAGGCGGGATTTCAGCTCCAGGTAGTGCGCCAGCTGTTCGTAGCTGCGTGCCAGATTGTCCTGCAGTGGACGAATCGGGAACAGAAGGTGGCCGATAAGCGTCAGAAGGTTATACCAGATGGCGCCTGCAAGCAGCAGGATCGGCTGCTGATACCACTGATCGTACAGCGATGTACCCAGCATGGTGTAAATGGCGATCAGTAATGCACCAAAAGCGATGGTCGCGTAACGCTGACCTAAGCCTCCGAGCAAAATAAAGCCGCTGGTGGAAAGCGTTAATCCAATTGCGAAAAGCCACGGCCAGGGGAAGAGCAATTCGACGGAGGCCGAGGCAATAAAAAAGCAGATCAGTGTAATGATCAAATTGCGCAGACGACCCGCGAGCCGATCGTCCAGATCGGTCAGCGCGGCAGCAACCATGCCCAGCGTTAGTGGGATGGTCAGTTTGACGTCACCCAGCCACCACGGCAGCGCCGTAGTGCCGCAAAGTGCGATAAAAATTCGCACGTAGTACAGCCAGGTGCTGTTCCAGGTATAGCGTTTAAGCAGTGGACTTAACATAAAGGCCATCAGTTCCGATTATTCAAAGCGACGACGCGCATTGGCTTCGCGTGCGGCACGGGCAACTTCGACTGAAACCACGCGACGACCAACGGGCCAGAGTGCAATTGCGGCGATTTTAAAGTTCGCAATACCTACCGGAATACCAATAATCGTAATGCACTGGGCAATACCGGAAACAATATGCATCAGGCACAGCCACCAGCCGAAGAAAATCAGCCAGAAAATGTTGAGTAGCGTACCGCCGGTATTCAGAAGCACGTTTTTACCCGCCGGGTTGAGTTCATCAACGTGAATCGCTTCATTACCGTAGGGGAACAACGACAAGCGAGTGATTTCCCAGCAGGAGCGGGTCAAGGGGAGTGTGAAGATAAGCACAATACTGACCAACGTCGCCAGTAACCAGGCTAAGGTGGTGGCGAATCCCCCAAGCACAAAATTTAAAATATTCAGAACAGTACGCATAAACCCTCGGTTAACTCTGGTTTTCTGTGAGTTTGGCAATTGTAACGTTTTTTTGGGCTGGAGCACGTTTTCTCTGGCGGTTACACTGATAAGCAAACCTCTTCGTGTGGATCCGCGTAAGTCTTATGGAACTGAAAGCAACTTCTCTGGGAAAGCGTCTGGCGCAACACCCTTACGATCGGGCTGTTATTCTCAATGCCGGCATTAAAGTTTCCGGCGACCGTCATGAGTATCTTATTCCATTCAATCAGTTACTGGCTATCCATTGTAAAAGGGGACTGGTATGGGGCGAGCTGGAATTTGTGCTTTCTGATGATCAAGTTGTACGCCTTCACGGCACTGAATGGGCGGAAACCCAGCGTTTCCACCATCATCTGAGCATGCTCTGGCAGCAGTGGAGCCAGGAGATGAGTGACGTTGCAGCAGGGGTGCTACAGGAACAGCTGGATGCGATTGCCGCTCGTACAGGGGAAAACAGATGGCTGACGCGGAGCCAAACATCCGGATTGCAACAACAGATCCGCCGTGCTTTTGACGCGTTGCCCCTGCCGGTCAACCGGCTAGAAGAATTTGATCATTGTCGTGAGGCGTTGCACCAGTGCCAGGCGTGGCTGCAGGATATTGAAGCGTGTCGTTTGCAACATAACCAGGCCTATACCGACGTAATGCTGGCAGAGCACGCCGAGTTCTTTCAGCAGATCGAATCTTCGCCGCTAAATCCAGCTCAGGCTCGTGCGGTGGTGAATGGTGAGCCGTCGCTATTGGTGCTTGCGGGGGCAGGAAGTGGCAAAACATCCGTTCTGGTTGCGCGTGCGGGCTGGTTGCTGGCGCGGGGAGAAGCGGCTGCTGAACAAATCTTGCTGCTGGCGTTTGGCCGCAAAGCCGCTCAGGAGATGGATGAGCGCATTCGTGAACGGCTGCATACGCAAGACATCGCCGCGCGGACGTTTCATTCACTGGCGTTGCATATTATTCAACAGGGTAGCAAAAAAGTCCCGACAGTCAGCAAACTCGAAAATGATACTGCCGCCAGAAATAAGCTGTTTCTCGGCGCATGGCGTCAGCAGTGCAGCGAGAAAAAAGCACAGGCTAAAGGTTGGCGACAGTGGCTGGAAGAAGAGATGCAGTGGTCCGTGCCAGAAGGCAATTTTTGGGACGATGAAAAATTACAGCGTCGCCTGGCCTCACGACTGGATCGCTGGGTTAGCCTGATGCGTATGCATGGTGGAGCACAGGCGGAGATGATCGCCAATGCGCCGGAGGCGATCCGCGACCTGTTCAGCAAACGTATAAAGCTGATGGCGCCGTTGCTCAAGGCCTGGAAGAGTGCTCTGAAAGAAGAGAATGCCGTCGATTTTTCTGGACTGATCCATCAGGCGATTGTCATTCTGGAGAAAGGGCGCTTTATCAGCCCCTGGAAGCATATTCTGGTTGATGAATTTCAGGATATCTCCCCACAGCGCGCCGCCCTGTTAGCCGCATTGCGCAAGCAAAACTCACAGACCACGCTATTTGCCGTGGGGGATGACTGGCAGGCCATCTACCGTTTCAGTGGCGCACAACTTTCGTTGACTACCGCCTTCCGGCAACACTTTGGTGAGGGCGATCGCTGCGATCTGGATACGACATACCGTTTTAATAGCCGTATTGGTGAGATAGCCAATCGGTTTATCCAGCAAAACCCGCATCAGCTTAAGAAACCGCTCAATAGCCTGGCCGCTGGCGACAGGAAAGCCGTCACTCTGCTCGATGAAAGTCAGCTGGATGCGCTGTTGGATAAGCTATCCGGCTTTGCGAAAGCAGAAGAACGCATACTGGTGCTGGCGCGATATCACCACCTTAAACCTGTCAGTCTTGAGAAAGCAGCGACCCGCTGGCCCAAACTACAGCTGGATTTTATGACGATTCATGCCAGTAAAGGACAGCAGGCGGATTATGTCATTGTCGTTGGGCTTCATGACGGCAACGATGGTTTTCCTGCCCCGGCCCGTGAGTCGATTATGGAAGAAGCACTACTGCCAATGGTCGAGGATTTTCCGGATGCAGAAGAGAGAAGGTTGCTCTACGTGGCACTTACACGTGCCCGGCATCGGGTGTGGTTGCTGTTTAATAAAGACGCGCCATCCTGTTTTGTGGATCAACTAAAACAACTGGATGTCCCGGTAGCGAGAAAACCCTGAAGAACAGGCGGCGGCCGCCGCCTGTCTGGCGATTATTTGAGGCGCTCTGCCAGATAACGGGCGTAATCCGGGATCAGTATGTCCGTCGCATCGCTGAAGTTTGGTGACTGGATAATAAAATCGGCGGTAGATACGTTGGTGGCAACCGGAATATTCCAAACAGTGGCCAGGCGCAGAAGGGCTTTCACATCCGGATCATGAGGCACGGCGTTGAGTGGATCCCAGAAGAAGATCAGCACATCAATTTTCCCTTCAGAGATCAGCGCACCGACCTGCTGATCGCCGCCCATTGGACCGCTGAGCATGGCGTTGACATCCATGCCGGTCGCGCGTTGAATGAGATTTCCTGTCGTGCCTGTCGCATAGAGGACATGCTTTTCTAACAATGGCTGGTGGCGTTCCACCCAGCTCATCAGCATCTGTTTACAGTGATCATGTGCAACCAGCGCAATATGTTTGCGCGCTGGTAATGTGCGAGTCGTCAATTCCATAGTACAGCTCCCAAGTTAACCTTACTACAGAGTACTGGAAGCTCTTGACGCTGCAAGAGAAAGACAAAAAAAAAGCGTAGGTGAACATAAATGTCACGAGGGCGGTTGTTTCTCTGCCCATTGCAGAAAATTGCTTCGCGTTTGCGCATCGGCCTGCCCAAACCAGTATTTCAAACGCTGTTCGGTGAGTGTTTGCGACTGTGGCGGCACCCGATCCAGTTCAGAGACCCCCGAGAGCAATGCGCTGTCATCTGCCATCATAGTCGCAAATTGTGGGAGTGAAGCATGCTTAGACGATTTGTTATAGCGTTCAGTCTCGAGTTCGTAATCCACGATTTTTGCCGATGAGGTAATCGACAAAATATCCAGCTTGACTGGAATGGGCATGGAATCGCCATCTAATAGTTCCACACGGGGAGCGTCATCGAAATGCGTCGCGTCACGTTCGTTGTTCAGACGGGGGAGATGAAAATTGACCTGACTAACTAACTGAGTATCAAAACTGATGACCAGCGGAGGAGAAATATACAGACGCTCTTCATGGCTGGAGAGACGAATCGTTTTCTCAACGCGAAAGACAAGTTGATGCCGACCATTCTCCAGCTCAATACTGTCGGCACCGCGCAGTAAAGAGCTGGACACCTTTTTTCCGTCCAGCACCAGAAGGTCAATATCATTAGACAGGCGCAAAGAGGTCGCACAAACGGTTACCGGCAAAAGCAGAGCAATCAGGGCTGTCACAATGCCGGTTTTCATAGGGTTCTCCTGTCCAGAAAATTTCTGCATAAGATGTATCTAAATTTTTCGACAATCATGTTTACTAACATATAGACATATTTTTCAGTTTAGCTCTCATGCGCCAGTATGGGATGAATGGTTGCGACGTCAGGTTTGTCGTACACTTTGCAAAACAGCCTGGAGGAAGACGATGAAAGAGACCGATATTGCTGGCATTTTGACATCTACCCGTACGATTGCGCTGGTAGGAGCAAGCGATAAACCCGATCGCCCGAGCTATCGGGTAATGAAGTATTTACTCGATCAGGGTTATCACGTTATCCCCGTGTCTCCTAAGGTTGCCGGGAAGACGCTGCTGGGGCAGCAGGGTTATGCGACGCTGGCAGACGTACCAGAGAAAGTGGATATGGTGGATGTCTTTAGAAACTCAGAAGCCGCATGGGGAGTCGCACAGGAAGCTATTGCTATTGGTGCGAAGACCTTGTGGATGCAGCTTGGCGTGATTAATGAGCAGGCTGCCGTGCTGGCGCGCGATGCGGGCCTGGCGGTAGTGATGGATCGTTGCCCGGCGATTGAAATCCCCAGACTGGGACTGGCGAAGTAAGGTTGTACTGTTGCCGGATGGTGCATTGTATATCCGGCCTACAGCGGTGTTTGCCGTAGGCCGGAGAAATGTTGTCAGTTGCGCAGGCGTGGAGCCTGGAGCTGTTTACGGATTGTCCGTGCCAGTTCATCCATCGACGGTTGCTCTGGATGTTCTTCTTGTAGCTCACTACTCAACTGTGCTTCAGCCAGATACGTATGTACTGGCAGGCCATTATCGTCTTCCATCACCACGTGATACCAGGGAGCGGCGCGAAGTTCGTCGTTTACCGCCAACTCATCAGGTGACGGGTCATCAAGCGAATATTCCGGGTCGATATCCACGACCACTCCGAGGTAACCTAACAGGGAATGGCGGACCTGCTGGCCGATACCGAATTTGCTGGCAATCATAGTCACCTCCCGGGAAATAGATACCCTCTATGTAAGGGTAATATTCCACTTTTCAAGTTACATGATGCGACAGGCAAACCCTTTCAGATACAGCCCTTCCGGGTAGGTAGCGATCACCGGATGATCGGCGGCCTGACGGAACTGCTCTATAAATTGTACATCACGCCCGGCATCTATTGCGGCATCGGCGATGATTTTCTGAAATAAATCGGTGGTCATCAATCCGGAGCAGGAGAATGTCAGCAGTACGCCCCCCGGATTCAGTAACTGAATTGCCAGCATATTGATGTCTTTATAGCCACGGCAGGCACCCATCAACTGGCTTTTGTTTTCGACAAACTTCGGTGGGTCCATCACGATAACATCAAATTTCTCACCACGATCGCGATAGGCGCGCAGCAACTTGAACACATCATCACGCACAAACTCGGCTTTGCTCAGATCCAGTTTGTTCAGCTCTACGTTCTGGCGGGCGATATCGAGCGCTTCCTGGGACGTATCAACGCTGACGACCTGGCGGCAGCCACCCATTAATGCAGAGACGGCGAATCCACCGGTATAGGAGAAACAGTTCAGTACGCGCTGATTTTCCACATAACGACGCGTGGCCAGGCGGCTGTCACGCTGATCGAGGTAATAACCGGTTTTATGGCCGTGCTGAATATCAACCAGTAGTTTCATCCCGTGCTCTTCAATCGGCAGCAGAGCTGGCGGCAGTTCACCCGTGACGGGTCCCTGAGTCAGTTCCATGCCTTCTTTTTTACGCACGGCGACATCGCTACGGTCATAAATCGCGCACTCCGGGAAGACAACCTGCAGGGCGCTAATCAATGCGGCACGTTGATACTCGGCACCTGCGCTGAGTAGTTGCAGCACCAGAAAGTTACCGAAACGGTCAATAGTGACGCCCGGCAGGCCATCAGACTCCCCGGCAATCAGTCGATAGCTGTCCAGCCCGTCTTTTTTCGCCAGCCAGTCTCGCCATTTCTGGGCTTGTTGCAGACGGCGGGTAAAGAAATCAATATCGATGGATTCAGACTTGTCGAACGTCCAGACACGTGCACGGATCTGCGAGGCAGGAGACCAGGCTCCGCGTGCTAACCATTTACCCTGATGGTCAACAATATCGATGGTTTCACCGAGGTTGGCTTTACCTTCCATACGTGCGACGGCACCGGAAAATACCCATGGATGGCGACGAAGTAATGATTTTTCGCGCCCTTTGGCTAACACTAAACGTACACTCATAATTTACTGTTCTGTCGATTCAAAGAAATGGGCGCCATTGTCCTGAGTTTTACGTGTATTTGCAACGCGCACCGCGATGATAAGGAGAACCATAATGTCGAAAATCTGCATAATTGCCTGGGTTCATGGGCGGGTACAGGGGGTGGGGTTTCGCTATACCACTCAGCATGAAGCGCAACGTCTGGGGTTAACTGGCTATGCGAAAAATAGGGATGACGGCAGTGTAGAGGTTGTGGCTTGCGGTGACAGCGAGCAGGTAGAACAACTGATGAAGTGGTTAAAAGCCGGGGGCCCGCGTAGCGCCAGGGTAGACAGAGTTCTCAGCGAACCGCATCGGCCTGGCGAAGAGTTAACGGGATTTAGTATCCGCTATTAAATACATTTGACCGGTTTTGGCAGACCGGCAATTTTAGTTGCCTGCTTAGCTGGACCTTTTGGAAACAGGCGATAGAGATAACGGCTATTGCCTTTTTCTTCACCAAACTTATTGGCCATCGCTTTGACCAGCATACGAATAGCGGGAGAGGTATTAAATTCCAGATAAAACTCGCGTACAAAGCGCACCACTTCCCAGTGTTCAGTTGACAGCGTAATTCCTTCGTTTTCAGCAATGGCAACTGCCAGCGGCTCGCTCCATTCGGTTGTGTCTTTTAAATAGCCTTCGCTATCAGTACTGATTTCTTTACCTTCAAAGATCAACATAATTCTTCACTGCGTTAGTCAAACTGACGGCAGTTTACCAAAAAAGAAAGCCCCGCATAAGCGGGGCTGGATAATGCACGTCGTCATTTTAATCGCGGCTTGCGAAGCCCAGAATGCTCAGCAGGCTGACGAAGATGTTGTACAGCGATACATACAGGCTGACCGTTGCACGGATGTAGTTGGTTTCACCGCCACGGATGATGTTGCTGGTTTCAAACAGGATGGCACCTGAAGAAATCAGGATAAACACCGCGCTAATCGCCAGATGCAGCGCTGGCAGTTGCAGGAAAATATTCGCAACCATACCAATCAGCACTACCACGATACCTGCCATCAGCATACCGCCGAGGAAGGACATGTCTTTACGCGTGGTCAGCACATAGGCAGAGCAGCTGAAGAAGACCAGCGCCGTGCCACCCAGCGCCATAGCGATAACATCACCCATACCTGCCGACAGGTAAGTGTTCAGAATCGGTCCCAGGATGTAACCCAGGAAACCGGTGAAAGCGAAAGCAGACAGAATACCTACTGGTTTATCTGCCGTTTTGTAGGTCAGGAACATCAGACCATACATACCCACCAGCGTCAGAATCAGGCCCGGAGACGGCAGCATCAGCACTGTACTGGCTGTTGCGGTGATCGCTGAAAACGCCAGCGTCAGGCTGAGCAGAAAATAGGTATTACGCAGCACCTTGTGCGTGCTGAGTAGCGATGTACGATCGCGCGAAGAACTAATAATACGATCCATGAGTCACTCTCTTATGACAGATGTAATTAATGATGGAGGATAATAAAATCACCGGTAACGACCCAGCGGTTTTACCCATCTTTACGCATTTTAACCCGCCAGGCTTAAGCATATTATTTCAGCAAAAGCATCAGGATTAGATGTTACCACTGTTTATACAAAAATGTCAGATCGATATCTGATAGGTGACTGAAAAATATTGCGTTATTCCCTACATGCCTTTAAGAGTGACAGCGGTGTCAACATAAAACAGAGCAATAAGGTAAAGGGAATGACTCAACATAAATCGAAGGTATTTACATTTACGCTGTTGGCTGTCTGTTTGATGTCTATCAACGGTGTGGCGAGCGCTGCGACGGTTCCCGCGGGTACAGAACTGGCAGCTCAACAGGAACTGGTCAGAAATAACGGCAGTGAGCCAGCCTCACTGGATCCGCATAAAGTTGAAAGCAACGTTGAGTTTAATTTAATCAGCGATATGTTCGATGGACTGGTTGCCGTCAATCAGGACGGGTCTATAGAGCCTCGCCTCGCGGCATCCTGGGAGAATAAAGACAACACCGTCTGGACCTTTCATTTACGTCCGGGCATTACCTGGTCTGATGGCTCTGCGATTACCGCTCAGGATGTTGTCTGGAGCTGGCAGCGTCTGGTTTCACCGCAAACAGCTTCACCGTATGCCTCTTACCTTGGCAATATGCATGTTGCGAATGCTGCCGATATTGCGCAGGGGAAAAAAGCGCCTGCCGAGCTGGGGGTAAAAGCACTGAATGATACCACGCTGGAAATTACCCTGACGCAACCCACGGCGGCGTTTCTGGCTATGCTGGCGCACCCATCACTGGTCCCGCTGGATAAAGTGCTGATTGGCCGCTTTGGCGATAAGTGGACTCGTCCGGAGCACTTTGTCAGCAGTGGTGCGTATAAGCTGTCGCAGTGGGTCGTCAACGAGCGGATTGTTGCCGTGCGTAACCCGTATTACTGGGACGATCAGCATACGGTCATTAATAAAGTGACGTATTTGCCCATCAGTTCAGAGGCTGCAGACGTTAACCGTTACAAAGCCGGGGAAATCGATATTGTTTTTAGTGTTCCGGTCAATCAGTTCGCGCAATTGAAAAAGACGATGGGTGATGAACTCCATGTCTCACCTCAGCTTTCAACCTATTATTATCAGTTTAATACCACGCGTGCGCCGTTTAACGATCCGCGCGTGCGTCGGGCGCTGAATATGGCGCTGGATAAAGACATCATTGCCCAAAAGGTGATGGGACAAGGACAGCGTGCGGCGTGGGTTATCAGCCAGCCTGAAATTGGTGGGGTAAAATTACACGCGCCGGACTACGCATCATGGCCACTCGACAAACGTATTGCTGAAGCCAAAAAACTGCTGGCAGAAGCGGGCTACGGTCCTGAGCATCCGCTTACCTTAAATCTGCTCTACAACACTTTCGAAACGCACCAGCGAATCGCGATTGCTGCCTCGTCAATGTGGAAGAAAAATCTGGGCGTTGAGGTGAAGCTGCAGAACCAGGAGTGGAAAACCATGTTGGACACCATGCACACCGGCAATTTTGACGTCGTGCGCTATGCATGGATAGCCGACTATGATGACGCGTCGAGCTTCCTGAACATTTTTCGCACCGGTGATAGTGAGAACACCACCAGGTACAGCAATCCCACCTATGATGAAGCGATGAGTCATGCTGCGGAAGCAAACTCACTGGCAGAACGCGGGAAGTATTACCAGCAGGCGGAAGACGTATTAGGCGAGGATGTCCCCGCGATTCCGGTTTACCACTATGTCCGCACACACCTGGTGAAGCCGTGGGTAGGCGGATTTGCACCGGATAACCGGGGGAATTACTTCACCAAAGATATGTACATCAAAAAACATTAAACAGCAGCCGCCCGGATTTGTGCTGAATAAACGGTCAATTTGTTGTTATTTAAGTCGATTAACAACATTTTGGCTGTTTTTCAGGCAAACGAACACATTGGTGCTTTACAGGTCCGTTCGGGATGTTTATAGTGCGCCTCATTGGAAGCGTGGCCGAGCGGTTGAAGGCACCGGTCTTGAAAACCGGCGACCCGAAAGGGTTCTAGAGTTCGAATCTCTACGCTTCCGCCAAATCTAAACCCCGAGCTATTAAGTAGCTCGGGGTTTTTCGTTTTATACGGTTTTAATGGCGTGTTTAGCGTGTCTGAAATAGATTCAGCTCGTTAATAATGCGCTCAGATTCTTCATTGAGAGGCATATTGTCCATGTCTAAAACCCCACCATTTTTTTGGGGGATGATGACCCATTGCAATAGCCGTATTTACCACATGAAGACCAATACTGCCTGTTGCGCCGACAATGATTGTGTCTATGAACACCTTTCATGAGTTCCTTTTGAGGGGAATGTTCCACTCAGGAAACCGTGAATGCTCAAAGAAAACTTCAACGAACTGCAAATCTTTCTGGTGGTAGCCAGAGAGCGAAGTTTTACTAAAGCGGCCGGTAAACGGGGCAGCGTTGGTTCGGTTGGTCGTGGATTCATCCGCCTGAACCGGGGATGTCCACGCGTATACCTCGAAAAAGCGCTGGAGGGAATGAAACGCATTGCATTTAAATCTGCAAATAACGTTCATCCCATCAGCGAGTTTAAATAAAAGCGTTATTACTCTGCATGAGGCTTTGTCGGTCTACTTAAAAAGTCGGCTGTCATTATATGAAAACGCATCAGGTGGGATGCGTTTTTGCAGGCATTAACCGCGCGGTGTTTTAAATCGGGCTAACGTGCTTTCGACAAGGACAAAGAAGACCGGGACAAAATAAATCGCCAGCACGGTCGCGGCCAGCATCCCCCCGATTACGCCAGTCCCTACCGCATTTTGCGCGCCTGAACCTGCACCGTGGCTTATTGCCAGGGGAATAACCCCCAACATGAAGGCCAGCGACGTCATCAGAATAGGGCGTAAGCGCATTTTTGCTGCTTCCACTGCGGCTTCAAGCGGTGTTTTTCCTTCTTTTTGCATAATCTCGACGGCAAACTCAACGATCAGAATGGCGTTTTTAGCCGACAGACCCATTGTGGTGAGCAGGCCGACCTGGAAATAAACATCATTACTTAAACCGCGCAGGTCGGTAGCCAGCAACGCACCGACGATGCCAATTGGCACCACGAGCATCACTGAAAAAGGAATGGACCAGCTTTCATACAGGGCTGCCAGTGCAAGAAATACCACAACAAGCGAAATGGCATACAGCATGGGCGCCTGGTTTGTGGATACCCGGAACACCCGATCAAAGAACCGCTGAAGATGCCGGAGCCCAAAGTATGTCCGAAATAATCACCGATCTGGCGTGGTTCCCTTCAGCAATGCTTAGCCATGCCATTACGAAAAGTCATAGCTAAGCAAAGCGCACGTAACGAGTTAATTCATAAAAGGAATGCAAAATGAAAATACGACATTATCTGGCGGTGCTGGGGGCTCTGCTGCTGGCGGGCTGCAGCCAGCCAGCAGCAAAGGCGGAGAGCCGGGGTGGCGGCGGAACCATTGAGGCTATCGGCTCATAACGCCCGGTATTATGAACAACTGGTTGAGCAGCAGCATCAGGCCTGGTGGGAGCAGCATCAATACCGTTTCGCGTTCAGTGAAATGGTGCTGCTGGGCCCGGTCGGAACCGATACGGCACACTGGCTGCGTCTTTTAAAGCGGGAACATCGGGTTCCTGAGATTAAAAATGAGTCGAGCGGGAAAGCGCTGCGCATCGGCCGAACATTGGTTGCCCCGGTGGCTGAACGGGAGGCTATGTTGGCAAAAATGCTGGTGCTGCAATGGCAGACGCAGAACGCAGATTCCACTCTCCCGCACATACGGCGCTGTTACTGGCAGGGTTCCCTGGTTGCCTGGCGAGCATTTTGCGCGCAAATGCAGGTTTCGTTTACTGACGTATCGCTCCCCGAAAAGCCGGAGGTATGGCAAGGCGAAGAGACGCTGTCTGCGCTTGCCGCAACGGCTCAAACGCTCCCTGAAACAGAGGCCATTCTGGTCGCCGGGTGTCATTCGATAGCGGCCTCGTTTAATTCTGCGCAGCCTGCCGGTGAGTCTGCTGCATTGTGCCTGGTTGCTCATAAAGGCGTGGTCAGCCTCACCCGGGGGGAGGTCTACGATATCACCGGGAAAGAGGTTTTAACCGCAGTCAGCGAGCGGGCGGAGCAGCAAAGCGAACTCGAAAAGGCACCTGAGGCTTGCATGCTGTTCTCACAGCCAACGTTAGCCGGGTAAAACCCAGGAGGGGATTCAGTCGCTGATTAGCCTGCTGGCACCGGATACCACTGTGCAGGTCAGCCCTTACTGCCTTCGGCCAGTGGAAGTGAATCAGCCGCTGGGCTTTTACGGTAATGATGATTTTCTGCTGGACGGCAATACGCCACTGGGTGACGAAGCAATGGATGCCAACAGCCAGTTGCTGATTGCCCTGTCCACGGATAATGAGCAGGAAGCGCAGGGCTGGAAGCCGGATGGCCTGCTGTATCAGGATTTTCTGGTCATGCTGCGGGTGTATCTGGGCTGGCGATTCAAGGCAAAAATCACACTAACAACGCAGACCCGCTTGTTGGCCGTGCCACCACTTGGTGACGGTCCTTTTTGGCTGGGCATGAATGGTGTATTGGGTGTGGGCGACGATGAATTTCTGGACGATATCCCGCAAACCTTTACGACGGAACTGGGTTATTACACCGGGCTGGAGCCTGCGAAACCACAACAAGGAAACCGATGTGTTACGTACAAATTTAACTAAGACCACGTGCTGGCTACTGCCGCTGCTGGCATTCAGTCTGGCAGGCTGTGGAGTGACGCAGAGCGTCACTGATGGCACTAAATCGGCCTTCAATGCCGTTTTTTACAAGAAGATTAAGGTACTACACCTGGATTTCACCGCTCGTGAAGCCCTGAACACCGATGCACGTGAGAGCAACTCGCTCTCGGAGTCGGTTGTGGTGCGAATTTATCAGCTCAAAGATAATAAAACCTTCGACAAGAGCGTGTACCAGCAACTACTGAAAGACAGTGAAACGGCTCTCGGGGCCGATCTTTTGGCCACCCGCGATGTGGTGGTTAAACCGGGCGCAGATGTGCTGCTTGATATGCCGATGGAAGAGGGGGCGAAATACGTTGCCGTGGTGGGATTGTTCCGCCATCCCGATGTGGTGAAAAACACATGGAAGCTGATCATAGACCGTGAAGAACTCGATCCGGACAAGGCCCGGGTGATTGAGGCCGGGAATAACCATCTGACGCTGTTACCGATAAAGGATAAATAATGCCTCAGACCCACAACGCCCCCTCGCTGTATGAGATGCTCGCGGGTAATTTCTCCGGTGGCCTCGACCTTCACCAGGTCAGTGAAGAAAATCAGGTCATCCTGTCCGTACTGGACAACATGCAGCGCGTTCTTAACTGCCGAGCAGGAACGCTGGCGCATCTGCCAGACTACGGCCTTCCGGATATGACCAAAATCCTGCAAGGGATGCCCGGTACGGCGCATGAGCTGATGGGGACTCTGTCGGCAGTATTACTCAAATATGAACCACGCCTGAAAACAATAGCGGTTGTGCTGCTGGAACAGGACATCCCTGGTGAACTGCGTTATGCCATTGACGCTGAACTCAAAGGTATTGGCCTGGTACGCTATGGCACGGAGTTTAAACCCGAAGGGCGGGTACTGTTGAGACACCTCAAACAACAGCAGTATGTGCAGTAAACGTTGCTTTAACATCTTTTTCCGGGTTCTCCCCCCTCAACAGTTAATAACAGCAAAACGGCATGCCGGGCTGTTTCCCGTAAGCAAAATAACGCGATTTATTGTGTTGTCCTGTCAAATGGATATCTGGTCATGAATGACATTCACTCTCGTAAAATTAAAACCGGCGGCGATCCGCGTATGCTGGCGGATTATGCGGCTCTGCGTGATGAGCTTGCTAAACTCTCACACCCGGCGCGGCCAGATGTTGACTGGGGTCGCGTTGAGCAACTGAGCCTGGCATTGTTTCGTCAGAACGGCGTTGAACTGCAAACGGTGTGCTGGTACACGCTGGCGCGCACACGAATCAGCGGGCTGGCGGGGCTTAACGATGGACTCGCTATTCTGGAGGCGTTATTAACGCATCAATGGAGCGTACTCTGGCCACAACCGGTTCACGCCAGAATGGAGATCCTCGCCGGATTCAGCCAGCGCCTGCAATCCGTATTGCGGACCCTGAGCCTGAATTATATTGACCTGCCACAGATTTATAAGGCGGAACAGCATCTGAACGCTGTGCGTGAGCTTTTGCAGCGCCTGGAGTTGAAAAACGCCAGCCAGATAGGGGAACTGTGCTCATTTATGCACAATGCGATACTACGTCTCGAAAACGTGGAGCCGGGAAATAGCGTGCCAGTCGCCGTGACTTTATCCACTTCCGCCATTGACGCATCCGGTGAGGTCTCTGCTGTTCGGTCTGAACCCTTGATTTACATTGTCCGGGAAGAACCCGACGCGCCCCGCGTGATTGCGGAATCCCCTGAATCAGGGCGCTGTCGACCATGGAAGCCTTTTGCCGGAGGGATGCTGACCATGCTGGTTCTGGGCGCCTTAGGCGTAGGGAGCTGGCAGTGGCTGTCTCCGCCAACAATCAATTCACTCCCGGCTGTCGCTGACGAAACGTCCCTGAAGGCGCTGACGCAACTCTCTCCTCTGTGGCTGCAAAATTACGGTTTTGCGCTTGCGGCAACGGCTCAGCCTGCTGACGCTGAAAAACTGCAAGCACAGTGGCAGCGCTATATCGACGGTAATGCCTTACCCGTATCATCACTTTCAGGCTGGCATGAGGGCATGGATGGACTTCAGGCATTAACTCAGCGTCTGAACGCACTGGACGAGCGGAAGGGGAAATACCTGACCGGCTCTGAACTGAAGTCGATGGTCTTTGCCATCACGCAGAATTTTGGTCGTTCGATCCCTGTTGAAGAGCAACTGAACCAGTTAAATCAGATGCATCCCGGGGCACCATTGTCAGCTGCATTGATACAACAAACCGATATGCATCTGCATCAGCTAATGAATCGCTATATGCTGATAAAACAACATGCTCAATTTTAAGTCGATCACGCTGAGCAAAGTCAGCCAGTCTGAAAACTCACCAACATGATGAATAAAGGAAGCGCCCGCAAGGGCGCTTCCTTTATTCGAAGGATTAAACGTATAACTGCGTTACGGATGAGTGACAAAGCGAGACAGGCGCTGTCGCAGCAGACGATTTTCCTGACGTAGCTGTGCATTCTCTTCTAACAACGTCAACGCAACGGCTATCCCCGGCCAGTCAAGTTCCAGCTCCTGACGCAGGCGCAACGCGCGTTGCACGACGGTCAGCGCATGATCATCAAAGGTTTTATCCTCGCGGGGTTCGACAACCCCCAGCCCGACAATCTCACTTAGCTCCTCGGCAGAAACGCCGGTATGCAGGCAAAACTCGGTAATGGTAAAGGTGACGGTAACGTTAGCCATTATGCTTTCCCCCACTCTTTGCGCGGATCAAAGGATTTCTGTGCGTCCGCCAGCTGTTGCCACAAGGCGGCGCTGTTGTCGTCAGGCTTGGGCGGCATCACAATTTTGATCACCGCGTACAGGTCGCCGGTCTGTTTTTTACTCACCAGTCCTTTGCCCTTGATGCGTAATCGTTGCCCGGCCTGGCTACCCGGTGGGATCGTCAGCAGGATGCTCTCTTTGAGTGTGGGTACAGTCACTTTCGCACCCAATGCGGCTTCCCATGGGGCAAGCGGAACGACAACTTCCAGATCCTGATTAACAATGTCAAACAGCGGATGCGGCGCGATACGAATCACCAGCCACAAATCGCCGTTCGGGCCGCCGTTCTCACCGGGCGTGCCCTGGCCTTTCAGGCGAATGCGCTGCCCATTGCCGACACCGGCCGGGATCTTAACGTTGAGGGTTTTGGGGATTTCCCGCTCGATCATGCCAAACGCATTGTATACCGGCAGGTTGTAACTGATGGTGCGGCTATGCTCAGCCAGCGTTTCTTCGAGGAACACGGCCACTTCGATTTCGATATCGTGACCCCGACTGGCACGACGTTGCCGTGACTGATGTGCGTGCTGGCCAAAAATTGAAGAGAAGATATCGTCGAAATCTTCAGCGCTGTAGCTTTGACCTTCTCCTTGCTGGAACTGACGATTAAACTGCGGATCGTTGCGATGCTGCCACAGCTGGTCGTATTCGGCGCGTCGCTGTTCATCGCTCAGCACTTCCCAGGCTTCGGCAACTTCTTTAAAACGGGCTTCAGCGTCGGGTTCTTTGCTGACATCGGGATGGTATTTTCGCGCGAGACGACGGTAGGCGGTCTTGATTGTCTTGAGATCGTCTGTCGGCTTCACGCCCATAATGGCGTAATAATCCTTTAATTCCATAGCGTTCTCTCGTGTAAATCAACACATGAAGAAGGCAATCCCTCTCAAAAGGTATCACCGTTAAGTTTAGGGTAATCCTGATAGGCACGAATGCCAACCATGAAAAAGAGGGGCGCTGGTCATAAAAGGTTCACTGGCTAATGCGGTGAGCCTGCTTGTTTATTTACCTATCACACTCACCTTTTCCTGTTTCACCAGACTTTTCGTTGTTGAGCGAAGCATCTCATTTTATCTGGCAATAGAGTGGCTGAAATTAACAAGGGAGAGATACTGAATGATCGCCGTTATTTTTGAAGCAGATGTGCATCCTCAGGCTGGAGAGCGATATCTTCAGCTGGCCTCAGAGCTGAAGCCATTGTTGGCCGAGATCCCCGGGTTTATTGCTATCGAACGATTTCAGAGCATTAATACGCCCGGGAAAATGCTGTCACTTTCATGGTGGGAGGATGAAGATGCCGTGCTCAGGTGGAAATGCAACGTCAGGCATCAGGCCGCACAACAGGAGGGTAAGCAGTTGATTTTTTCATACTACAGAATACGTGTTGCCACTGTTTTGAAGGATTACGCCTCTGAATAAGGTTCTGTCAGTGTGTATGACAGTTAACCGTCAATAATGTCCGCCTGTAGAAACAGGAGCCAGAACAGGCTCTGGCTCCTGTTGATGGCGCGTCAGGAATATTAACGGCTTATCACGGTTTGGAAAAAAGAAAACGAACGGTGTCAACGTAGTTCTGGACAAAAGCGTTAACGTTATCTGATTTTAATCCTTTCGGGTTAACCATATATTTACCCTTGATAAAGATAGCCGGTACACCTTTCAGGTCCATCGCTTTAGCCAACTCCTGTTGCTTTGCCGTTAATGATTTTACGGCAAAGCTGTTCCACGCAGCATCATAGTCGCTTGCACTGACGCCCGCGCGGATAAATACATTGCGAATATCATCTGCTGTTTTAACCGTTTGTTTTTTCTGCACGGCATCAAACAGTAAAGGTTTTACTTTATTTTCCACGTTTAACAGCATAGCGACAGACCAGGCGTGCGTCATCTCCGGCCCCAACGGACCTAAGAAATCGACGTGATATTCAGTGAGGTTGACATCATTTGGTAATACTTTTTTCACATTATCAGTGACTTCCAGAACTTCATCGTATTGGTAGCATGACGGGCAATAAAATGAAAAAAACTTAAGCGCAGCGGGCGCTGACGCAACTGGTTTTTCAAGTGAAATATATTCCTTGCCATCGGTAAATGTTGCTGCCTGAACGCTCACAGTAAAAAATAAGCCAAGAAGAGGGAGTAAGATTTTTTTCATTTCCATATACTCTAAATAACATTTAACAAACAACTTTTTTTGATGATGAACATAACGTTCATTGCGGTAAGTTATAATACAATATTCATCCGAAAATGTGCTGACTCTTACTTTCATTTACGTAGGAATATCCACTGACAGATGTCTCATTCATTTTTATCGTCAGTGGTTAAATATCTGTTGGGACGTTTTTGGAATGGCAGATAGTAAACCAGGTGATATTTCCAGCTTTGTTTTATTAGCGCTATTATTTTGTAATGGTGAAATTGATTAACAGTATTAATCATCATTTCTGGGCAGAGTGCTGTGGGAGGAATAAGATTTGACCGACCTCTGCCGACATAACTTTACAGGGCAAAGGTTGCCAAAACCTCGCCAGTGACTAAGATAACTCGCGTCAATCAGTGAGGGTATAATGGCAAAACGTCAACGGATGGGATGGTGGTTCCTCTGCCTGGCATGTGTTGTGGTGATGGTATGCACCGCGCAGCGCATGGCGGGTCTGCACGCGTTGCAGATGAGCACCGCGACCACTGCTGTTGTCGTGAGCGCCCAGGTCGATACCGATGAAGCTTCGCCCGTTACCCCTTGTGAACTGAGCGCGAAGTCATTGCTGGCTTCGCCGCCGGTGCTGTTTGAAGGTGCCATTCTGGTGCTCTGCCTGCTTTTGTCGCTACTGGCGCCGGTGCGGGCTTTTCGTCTGCCGTTTTTCCCTCCGCGAGCTATCTCGCCACCCACACTCAGGGTTCATCTCCGATTTTGTGTCTTCCGTGAATGACAGAGCAGCCGTTGCTGACTGTTAGATAATTATTCACGGAGAAAAAATATGAAGACTGTTTCCAGGCAGGCGCTGCTCTGCCTGTTATTGCTATGGCTGCCCGTATCCTGGGCGGCTGATATCGGCTGGCTGCGTTCACCCGATAACGACCACGCCAGCGTGCGGTTACGTGCCGATACAACTGCAGACGGTGAAACCCGACTGCTGCTGGATGTAAAACTGGAGGATGGCTGGAAAACCTACTGGCGATCGCCGGGTGAGGGCGGTGTAGCACCGTCCATTGTCTGGAAAGATAAAATGCCTGCTGTTGATTGGTACTGGCCGACACCCGCGCGTTTTGAGGTCGCCAGTATCACCACCCAGGGATATCACGATAATGTCACCTTCCCGATGGTAGTACGCGGGACGCCACCGGCTACGCTGAGCGGCGTATTGACGCTTTCGACGTGTAGTAACGTCTGCCTGTTAACGGATTTTCCCTTTTCCGTGACCCCATCCGCCCAGGACCCGTCTTTTGCTCATGACTATGCGCAAGCGATGGGGCAGATACCGCTGGCCAGCGGCCTGACCGATTCGCTGAGTGCCGGGGCGCGAGCCGGAGAGCTGGTGGTTAAGGCGAGTCGTACGGGGGGCTGGTCTGAGCCAGGCCTGTACCTGGACACCGTTGATGATGCGGATTTTGGTATGCCGAAAATCCGCGTAGAGGGCGAAACGCTATGGGCAACGGTTCCGGTTCATGACAGCTGGGGGGAAGGGGCGCCGAATCTTCGTGGTAAGCAACTTACACTGGTTCTGGCTGATAACGGTGTTGCACAGGAAAGTCGTCTTGCCATTGGCGATGCACCAGTGGTGCAGAATGCAGAGATCCCGCTGTGGCAGGTGGTGCTGATGGCGTTGTCAGGCGGGTTGATCCTTAACTTAATGCCCTGCGTGCTTCCGGTGCTGGGCATGAAGCTGGGCTCGATTTTACTGGTTGAGGAGAAAAGCCGTCTTCAGGTTCGCCGCCAATTTCTGGCATCGGTGGCTGGCATCCTGGTTTCTTTTATGGCCCTCGCGCTGTTGATGACGGTGCTGCGCCTGACCAATCAGGCGCTTGGTTGGGGGATCCAGTTCCAGAGTCCGTGGTTTATCGGCTTTATGATGCTGGTGATGCTGACGTTCAGCGCCAGCCTGTTTGGGCTGTTTGAATTCCGCCTTCCTTCAGTAATGACCACCATACTGGCAACTCGCGGCGGAAACGGCTTGTCAGGGCATTTCTGGCAAGGCGCGTTTGCGACGTTGCTTGCCACACCGTGCAGTGCGCCGTTCCTGGGGACGGCAGTGGCGGTGGCGTTGACCGCCTCGTTGCCGACGCTATGGGGGCTGTTCCTCGCGCTCGGGCTGGGGATGAGTTTGCCATGGTTGCTGGTGGCACTGCGTCCGGGTCTGGCGCTGTGTCTGCCGCGTCCGGGGCGTTGGATGAATATCTTGCGGCGTCTTCTCGGCGTGATGATGCTTGGCTCGGCTATCTGGCTGGCAACATTGCTGCTCCCGCATCTGGGGGTCACAAGCCAAAGTACAGCCAAAGAGAGTGTGAACTGGCAACCGCTTAGCGAGCAGGCCATCGAAGATGCACTTGCACAGCATAAGCGCGTATTTGTAGATGTAACGGCTGATTGGTGTATTACCTGTAAAGTTAATAAATACAATGTCCTACAAAAAGAAGATGTCCAGGCGGCACTGCAGCAACCCGATGTGGTGGCCCTGCGGGGGGACTGGACACTGCCCTCTGAAGCGATCGCCGAATTCCTGAAAAAACGCGGCCAGGTTGCTGTGCCGTTTAACCAAATTTATGGCCCCGGTCTGCCGGAAGGTCAGGCGTTGCCGACGCTGTTAACCCGTGATGCGGTGTTAAACACGCTGGTAGATGCCAAAGGAGTCACGCCATGAAAATGATGATTGTTCTGCTGTTATCCCTGTTTTCTGCCGTCAGCGTGGCGCAAGAACCTGCGCCATTTACACCGGAGCAGGAAAAGCAAATTGAAGCGTTAGTTCAGGAAGCCCTGTTTAACGATCCTGACAGCCCACGCATTGGGGCGAAGCAGGCAAAACTGACGCTGATTAATTTTACCGATTACAACTGCCCGTACTGCAAGCAACTGGATCCGATGCTGGAAAAAATTGTGCAGAAATATCCGGATGTGGCGGTGGTGATTAAGCCGCTGCCGTTTAAAGGCGAAAGCTCGGTGCTGTCGGCGCGTACCGCGCTGATGACCTGGCGCGAGCATCCGCAGCAGTTCCAGGCGCTGCATGAGAAACTGATGCAGAAAAGAGGCTACCATACTGCCGCCAGCATCAAACAGGCGCAGGAAAAATCGGCGGCGACCCCGGTCACGCTGGATGATAAAAGTATGGAAACGCTGAGCACTAACCTGCAACTGGCGCGGCTGGTGGGGGTGCGGGGAACGCCGGCTACGATTATTGGCGATGAGCTGATCCCTGGTGCAGTACCGTGGGAAACACTGGAAGAGGTGGTCAAAGAAAAACTGGCGGCCTCAAATGGTCAGTAAACTGCGCCGTTGGCTGCGCGAAGGACTGATCTTACTGGTGTTACTCGCCGGGGTGATGTTGTTGATGGATGCCTGGCGAGCGCCCCGGCTTCCCGCAGCGTTTGACAGTACACCTTTGCAGACGCTGGATGGCGAAAACGTAACGCTGGCCGCGCTCAGCAAAGAGGAACCGGTGCTGATCTATTTCTGGGCGAGCTGGTGCGGCGTGTGTCGGTTCACGACACCGGAAGTCGCCAGACTGCACTCAGAAGGCGAGAACGTGATGACCATTGCGCTGCGCTCCGGTGATGAGGCGGAGGTGACGCGCTGGCTGGCGCGTAAAGGCGTAGACTTTCCTGTCATCAACGATGCCGGCGGGGCCATCTCCCGCAGTTGGGACATTAGCGTCACGCCGACGCTAGTGGTGATGTCGCAAGGTCGTGTGGTATCGACAACCAGCGGCTGGACCAGCTACTGGGGGATGAAGATACGGCTGTGGTGGGCGAAAACGTGGTGATCTTTGTGCCGGGGAAACCCGGCATTTTTTATACGATAAAATGGCAGTAAAAACATGTTGTTCTGATATTAAAGCCCAAAGCTATATCGTAATGATTATATAGTTTTCATCGCTTCTGTAGTTGCAAATCTACAAAGGTAATGGCATACCTGAAGGCGTTTTAAATATCTTATTTCTTACAGGGATTATAGAAGAATGCACAAGGGTAAAGTTATTGTTGCATCAATGATGGTGTTTTGTGTCCTTATTTTTATTGCCGCTATTGCCTGGTTTATGGTGTTCCAGGGGGAAGTCACCGAACCGACCAGTGAAGAGAAAAATGCCGCCATTCTGCATGCTGCTGGCTTGCTAAAATCAGATGCACAGGATGAAAAAACTATAAATAATTTATTTCAACGTTATATTTTAGCGCGAAAGGTCAATCTGGATTCCGGGGAGTGGGTAGCTGACGATGTCATGACGCAAGGATGTAAGAAGCTCGCTCCGGAGCATGATCCCGCCAGGATCCACCAGCGCTGCGTAATTGCAGATGTCTATCTGGTGAAAAATAAAAACAATAAAATTCAACAAATTATAATTCCTGTTTTCGGTAAGGGGGCGAAGTCTATGATGCACGCCTTCCTTGCTCTTGACCTTGACGGGCGTACAGTTAAAAACCTGTATTACTACCAGCAGCGGGAAACTCCTTTTTTGGGGGCCAGAGTGGAAGATGAGAACTGGCGTAAGCAATGGCCGGGTAAAAAAGTGGTTGATAATACCGGGAAGCCGGCGCTGAAAATAATTCAGGAAAAACCAGAGCATATCGATGAATATACCGTAGATGGTATTTCTGGTGCGACTCTGACATCGACGGGGGTAGAGAACAGTATTAACTACTGGACAGGCGAACAGGGTTATGGTCGTTTTCTACAACGTATTACTCGTGATCCTGATATAATGACGCCCTGACGTTTTTTGTTTTAAATAACGTTTTTCCTCATGCCCGCTGTCGGCTTCATTTGTGTCAGCGAGTATGGGGGAACGCTATTCTGCACGGTGTATAAATACTCCTGAATTAACGGCATCACTAATAAATCCTGCCAGCTTCAACTTCGTATTCATCACATTTTTATGAAATATATTTACATAACTTGTCACCCGTTGACATTTTTATGATCCAGGTCATGTACAACGCAGTCAAAAATAGATAATGATAATAATTATCATTTGTATTTTACGGGATGCGTACCGTGCGTAAGTTCTGCTCTTTCCTGCTGTTCACTTTGTGTGGCTTGCTTGTAAGCCTTCACGTATGGGCTGCAACAAACTATGCCCCGTTTATTGAGGATATTGAGCAACGTCTTGATAAAACGGCAGAACTTTACTCTCAACAGCAAACTGATGAAGCGCGTCGCACGGTGCAAATGGCCTACTTTGAGGTATTCGAAAACCTTGAAGGCCCGATTCGTATCAACATTTCCGCCAGCAAGAGTTATGAGATGGAAAGCGCTTTCGGTGAGATCCGTCGCATGATTGGCGAAAAAAAATCTCTCTCTGACGTGCAGGCTAAAATCGACTGGCTGAAGGCATCGCTGCGTGAAGTTGAACCTGTGCTGGATGGCGGGCATCGCCTGGTTGCCGAAGAGCAGCACAATGCGTTTTCCAGAACCGATATCGCCGTACACTGGCAAGAGAGTTTCCGCACTATCGACGATTTGCTGGCCCAGGCAGTAAATAACTATCAGGCCGGGAATCTCAGCGTTGCCAGCCAGCACGTTCAACAGGCGCACTATCAGGGTTTTAAAAACTCAGAGATGGAAATGTCGATCAGACAGAATCGATCGGCAAAAGACGCAGCAGCGATTAATCAGCAATTTTCTGCGCTGATTGCGCTCACCGCGCAGCCGGATCACCTCAATGATGTTTCTTATCAGGTCACAACGTTGCTACAGGATATTGAGGATCTTCTGCCCGGTCTGCCCACTACCCGTGACGAACAGCAGGTTGCAGCGTCGCAAAATACGGGTAACGCTCCTGCGGCAGAGGATGACAAAGCTCGCGCAGACTGGACTGCGGTGTCGATGGGGATCAATCAAAGTATTCAGGAAGCGATTGCCCGCTATCAAGGGGGCGATGCGAAGAATGCCATTCTGGATGTGCAGGACAGTTACTTTGACCGCTTTGAAGCCAGCGGAATGGAAAACAAAATTGGCTCCCGTGACTCAGCGTTTAAAACCACGCTGGAGGCTTACTTTACGCGTCTGGTTAGCCTGATGAAAGCGGGTCAGCCAGTGGAAAGGCTCAACGCAGAAGCCAGCGCACTGGAGCAGGATCTACAAAAAGCGGTGGCGATGTTGGGAGAAGGCGAAGAGACCCAGTGGAGCCTGCTGCTCTATAGCCTGATGATCATTGTTCGCGAAGGGCTGGAAGCACTGCTTATTGTGGCGGCTATCGTGGCCTATATGGTGAAAAACAATCACCAGGATAAGTTACCGCTTATTCGTCAGTCGGTGATTGTCGCGCTGATCGCCAGCGTCATTACCGCGGTGATATTCCAGCTTCTGTTCACTAATTCTGGCGCCAGTCGTGAATTGCTCGAAGGCATAACGATGCTGATTGCCGTCGTCATGCTGTTCTTCATGAGCTACTGGTTACTGTCTAAGGTCGAAGCACGCCACTGGAAAGCCTGGCTGGAAGGAAAGCTGTCCCACTCACTTTCCCGTGGTTCACTGGTTGGACTGTGGCTGACCAGCTTCCTGGCTGTTTATCGCGAAGGGGCGGAAACCGTGCTGTTTTACTACGCCCTGGTCGGGGATGCGAATGATGTTTCCGGGCATATGGCGATTGCTGCAGGTTTTGTTATCGGCTGTGTTGTTCTGCTGGCCGCCTGGCTGCTCATGCGCTACTCGGTAGTACGCCTGCCGTTGAAGCCGTTCTTTATGTTTACCGGCAGTTTTATGTACCTGATGGCCTTTGTGTTTGCGGGCAAAGGGGTTCTGGAACTGGTGGAAGGCAAACTGTTCCAGCCGACGTTGATTAACGGCTTCCCTGAAATCAGCTGGTTGGGAATTTATCCCTACATGGAAACGTTATTACCGCAGGCCGTATTGCTGCTTGCAGCGCTGGTGGCGCTGTGGGTGATGCGGCGGAAAAGCACAGTCCCTGGGGAAACGATAAAAAATAATCTATAGCTGTTATTTAAGACGAGAGGATATGTCTGATGACCATGAAGAAAACCCTGATTGCCAGTGCAGTGATGGCCAGTATTTTCACTGCTCCGGCTGCGTTTGCCTTTAAGGAGTATCCGGCAGGCGAGCCTGTCACCATGAATGAAATGGAACTGGCTGCTGTCTATCTGCAGCCGATCGATATGGAGCCGCGCGGCATGGGGTTACCGGCAGCAAAAGCCGATATTCACCTTGAGGCGGATATTCACGCAGTGGAAGGCAGTAAAAATGGTTTTGGCGCAGGCGAATGGATCCCTTATCTGACCATCAGTTACACCTTAATTAACAGTGATACAGGTGAAAAACAAGAAGGTACCTTCATGCCGATGGTCGCCAGCGATGGTCCTCACTACGGCGCGAACATCAAAATGATGGGTGTGGGTAACTACAAAGTGACCTATCACATCGAACCACCGTCAAAAGCAGGTATGCACCGTCACACAGACAGTGATACGGGCGTTGGTCGCTGGTGGAAGCCATTTGATGTGAGCTATGAATTTAAATACGTTGGCCTGAACTAAGCGCTTTTCCCATCAGGCTGCTTTATTTGCCATTTTGGACCGGGCAGTGCTCACATCCCTAAGTACGACATGTACCCACGGTTTGTTCTGCGCTGCTCATCTCCCAACTGACCGCAAGCCTGAACGTTTGATGGGCAGGCTCTACATTATCGATGTACCTGGATAGTTACATCATTCAATCCGCCGTACAGAGTCGATGTTATGAGTTATTTTTTTGTCACGACGCTACAGGTTTTTTTCTGCATTGCGCTGCTCTCCGGGGTTCTGTGGAGTCGCAACGATCCTCCTTCTTTACGCCCACTCGTCTGGACCTTATTCACAGGCTTGATCGTTGGCGTGCTGGTGGGACTCACACTCCGTGGCACGCAGCCGGTGCAATTGCTGCTGGTCGGCACCGAAGTGATGATCACGCTGTTGTTTGTGTTGAGCTTCTGGTGGGTATCAAACCGCATTCGCTACCTGTGGCAGGGTATCCTGGTGTTTGGCGCTGCTCGACACTGGGCGCTGGATCCTAACCTAGGCGGATTAACCAGTACCCATGTGCTAAATACCGACCTGCTGCTGAATCTGACGGCAGTGCTATTGGCTTTTGCGATCCTCTGCCTGGCGGGAGTGCTTTGCGCCATGCTGTTACGGCGTATTCGCGGGCTCTACTGGCCGTTAACACTGATCCTGATGGTCATGATTTGGCTGCCATTAAGCGGCAATCTGCTGCTGTTGTTAATGAAGCTGCAGGTGCTACCGCTGGCAAAATCGCTATTGAGCTTCGTGGCCAAAGTGACAAACAACGCGGCGTTATATAACTGGTTGGGAGCTGCTCTATTGCTTGTTCTGGCGCTGTGCTGGGTACCGGCGCTGCTGCGTGCTATCCGCCTGACGCGTGAAACCGATGAGCCGATTGCTCATCGACTGGCACTGGCGCATCGTCGAAATGCGTTCCGTCTCTGGCTGGTGACGCTGGGATGTGCGGTGGTTGTGATCGCCGGACAACTGTGGTGGGAAAAAGTCGCATCTCAGCCGCCGCAGTTATCAGAAGCCGTTCCGGTACAACTTGCCAGCGATGGCATGGTACATCTGCCGATAGAACAACTCCGTGATGGCAAGTTGCACCGCTTTGTCTGGGTGGCAGACGACGGTAAAGCTGTACGTTTTTTCGTGATTAACCGCTATCCCGACAAATTGCGTTTGGGCGTGGTTTTTGACGCCTGTCTGCTTTGTGGCGATCAGGGCTACGTGATGGAAGGGAATCAGGTTATCTGCGTGGCCTGCGGGGTACACATTTTCATTCCTTCGATTGGTAAACCTGGCGGTTGTAACCCGGTGCCGATTGAAAACTGGCGTAATGATGAGAAAGAGCTGGTGATCCCGGGTAAAGAGCTGGCAGCGGGCGTGAATTACTTCTCGACGGTCATGACCATTAATGTGACCGATCCGGTTGATGGTTCCCGGTTGACGAATACCTCGGCTGACTACAAATACAGCTATGGTGGCAAAACCTGGTTCTTCTCGTCTGAAGCAAACTATGACCGCTTTCGTAACACTCCGGAACAGTACGTACCTGCCGAACTGAGGGAGGAGTAACAATGCTGTGGCGAATGTTACGACAATCCTGGGGGCGCAATCTCCGGCGCAAGGGACTGGCTATTGTGACGGTATTTCTCGCATCCAGCCTGATCTCTGCACTGCTGGCGGTGTCGATTGATATTGGCGATAAAATGTCCAGAGAGCTGAAGTCTTACGGTGCCAATATTTTGATTGAACCCGCCGGGCAGGCGGCGTTGCCTGCGCTTTTCAGTGAAAACAGTAACCCACTATCGGGGCAGGATTTCCTTGATGAAGCGGAACTGCCAAACATTAAGGATATCTTCTGGCGTAACAACATTGTCGGCTTTGCCCCTATGCTCGGTGGTGAAGTCGACGTTGATGGCAAAGAGGTACGTATTCTTGGCACCTTCTTCAGCCAGCCGGTGGATATTCCAGATGAAGAAGGGTTTGAGACGGGGCAGAAAACAGTGAGCCCGTTCTGGCAGGTTACTGGCGACTGGCCGCAGGAGCCCGCAGGCGATGCCCCTCAAACTCTGGTGGGACATGCCCTGGCACGACAAACGGGCTGGAAGCCGGGCGATCAACTGGTAATACGTAACGGTAAAACAACATTGACCGTGACAGTCAGCGGAATCCTCTCCAGCGGTGGGGATGAAGATAACCAACTGGTTATGCCGTTGAGCACGGTGCAAACGCTTCTCGGTTTACCAGGCAAAGTGCAGGCCATTCGCGTCTCGGCGTTGACGGTGCCGGAAAACGAGCTTTCGCGCCGGGCGCGTGAAAATCTCGATGCATTGAATGCTGAAGAGTACGACCTTTGGTACTGCACGGCCTATGTCTCGTCTATTGCGCATCAACTGGAGGAGGCTATTTCCGGGGCAGAAGTCCGTCCTGTGTGGCAGGTTGCCGCATCTGAAGGTGTCGTTATCGATAAAATTCAGTTGCTGATGGGGGTTGTAACCGTCGCAGCACTGGCAGCTTCGGCAATGGGGATTGCGTCACTGATGACCAGCACCATTATGGAACGCGCTAAAGAGATCGGCCTGATGAAGGCGCTTGGAGCACATCAGTGGCAAATCATGCTGTTGTTCTATCTTGAAGCGGCTTCCAGTGGACTGGCCGGAGGGGCGTTGGGATGCGTAGCCGGATGGGGAATGGCGAAAGCGATTGGCTTGATGCTATTTGATGCGCCATTGAATTTTGCCTGGATTGTCGTGCCCTGTGTATTGGTGATTGCGGTACTTATTGCCCTGATTGGCACCTGGTTCCCGGCTCGGCGCATTGCTCGTCTGTATCCTGTGGAGGTGCTGTATGGCCGCTAAACGCACAATGCTCTGGCTATTAGTATGGCGGGCGCTGCGTCTGCGCTTTCAGCGGGTTAGCGTGGTATTTGCCGCATTGATGGTGGGGGCGACCATCGTGACCGCGCTATCTGCGGTGTGGTTCGACATCAATACCAAAATGAGTGAAGAATTGCGTACCTTTGGCGCGAATTTCTACATCGGGCCAGGCCACGGCTCCAGCATGACACAGCAAGAGTTGCAGACCATTCTGGATCAGGCACCACAAGGTCTGGTTCACGGAGCCAGCCCATGGCTATACGGTATGGCGCGCACTGAACTGGAGAAGGTGGTCATTGTCGGCGTGTGGTTTGAATCCTTGCAAAGGCTGGTGCCGTACTGGCAGGTACAGGGGAGTTGGATTGGTGTCAGCTTTGACGATCGCAATGCGATGATTGGCGTCAAACTGGCGGAACGTCTTAGTGTCCAGCCGGGCGATAGCATCACCCTGGTGGATCACAATCAACGTAAAAACCTACAGATTAAAGGCATTGTTGAAGCTGGTGATGCGACGGATAACATGCTGATTGTGAGTCTTGACGTGGCGCAGGCGTGGCTGCATCAGCCCGGTAAAATTAGCCATGGGCTGATGAGTGTCAGCAACGATGTCGGTCAGGTGGAAAACTATGCTAACCGCTTGCAGGCTCAATACCCGGATCTGGAGATCCGTCCAATACGGAAAGTCTCTGCTTCAGAAGGACAGGTACTGGATAAGATAAAAGGGTTAATGGGGCTGGTATCGGTGGTGATCCTTGCATTGTCCTCTTTGTGTGTGAACACCACGCTGATGGCCATTGTTGGTGAACGCGCCCGTGAGTTTGCTCTGCAAAAAGCGTTGGGTGCCAGCAACGGTGATATTGTCCGGCAAATTCTCCTGGAAACCTGCATTATCGCGCTGGCTGCGGTGGTTTGCGGGTGGATCTTAGGGTATCTGTTGGCCCAATTGCTGGGGCTGACCGTATTCAATGCTGCAATTTCGCTACGCTGGCCAGTGCTGCCTGTCACCCTGACGTTATCTTTACTGGTCGCCATTCTGGCGGCGATTGTTCCGGTCCGGCGCGCGGTCAGTGTCGAACCCGCAAAAGTGTTGAAAGGAGAGTAACGCCATGTCCGTTATGCAGACCCCACCAATGGCGATTGAAACCCGCCATTTATATAAACGGTTCGGCGATGTTACCGCCTTAGATGACATCAACCTGCAAATCGTGCAGGGCGAATTTGTCGCTATTATGGGCGCGTCTGGTTCAGGTAAAACGACATTGATGAATATTCTTACCTGCCTGGACACCGCGACAGAAGGTCAGGTGTTTTTAGGTGGGATTGATGCCGCAGCACTGGATGAAGAGGGGCGGCGCCGTTTTCGCGCTGAAAAAATAGGGCTGGTGTTCCAGCAGTTTCATCTGATCCCGTTTTTAACCGCGCTGGAGAATATCATGCTGGCACAGCACTACCACAGCGTGGTCGATGAAGCGGCGGCCAGAAAGGTTCTGGAACAGGTGGGGCTTGGGCATCGCGTGACGCACCTGCCGAGTCAGCTTTCCGGAGGGGAGCAGCAACGGGTGTGCATTGCCCGGGCGCTGGTCAATGAGCCGCCGGTGATTTTTGCCGATGAGCCCACGGGTAACCTCGATGAGGAGAATGAACAGCGGGTACTGGATCTGCTCACCGACCTGCATCGCCAGGGGCGCACGATTGTGATGGTGACACATAATCCGGCGCTTGGGTTGTTTGCCGATCGTATTATCCGTCTGCAACATGGCAAATATCAGGGCGAGGAGGCTAATCAACATGCGCTGGACTAACGTATTAATTCTCGCCGTTTTGGTTCTGATGAGCGGATGTAAAGAAGAGAAACTGGCGGTTGGGCAGCAAGCCCCGGCGCTGGCAACGTTCGACATGCAGGGAAGAGAATCCGGGCTTGAACACTGGCGTGGGAAGGCTGTTTATCTTAACTTTTGGTCGGCGGGGTGCGGCGGCTGTCTTGCCGAAATGGACGCGCTGGAAGCGCTGAGTAAAAAGTGGGGCGATAAGGTGGTGGTCGTGGCGGTGAATACCGATCCGGCGACGGTGATGATTGATGGCTTACTGGCGAAACATCAGGTTTCTTATCCGGTACTTCGCGATCAGCTTAAGATTTCCCAGGAGCGTTATCAGGTCATCGGTACGCCAACCTCTGTGTTGATTGATCGGGAAGGTCGCGTGCTGGAATTACACCAGGGGATGCGGAAACCGCCTGAGTTAGAGGCTACGTTTGCGCGTCTGGCAGCCCTATAAACGCGATACAGGGAGACGCGCTAAATGGCATTTAGGTGGAATGAAGAGAGTCTGACCGTGCTGCGTGAAAACGCAGGAGTTCTCACAACGGAGCAAATTGCGCAGATGCTTTGCACCAATATTACGGTTGTGCGTAATATGGCGTATCGACTGAAAATCGGTCTGCGGGTGTCGGCTTACAATCAAAAACGCATTGAACAGGTACAAGCTCTTTATGCGTCTTCTGAACCATTAAATCTGAAAGAGATTGCTGCAAAAACCGGGCTGACGTTCAGTACTGTGCAATATATTGTGTATGTGAAATTAAAAAGTAAACCGTATACCACACGGGAATATGTCTCCTTTGAAACCGAGGACGCAGTTCATTACCGGATACAAAAAGAGTTCATTGATACTGAGCGTTCCCTTTTACACAACATTCCAGATAACACGTGCTTGCATCAATTGTACCTTACCGACGGGACCTTATATTGTGTGCGTAATATCCGTCGCGAAGTGATTATTTCCGAATAACCGGATGGCATATTTCGTCGCCCGACGAAGCAAGCATGACTATTAGCGTACAAACTGGCTTATCTTCTATTGCGGGAAAGTGAAGAATGGCCAATGTATATGCGTATGATTTCTCCCTGGTGATAATGATTGCCGCAACCTTTGTGTTGGCGGGGATGGTGAAAGGCGTAACGGGCATGGGTTTGCCCACGGTGGCGATGGGGATACTCGGATCGCTGATTTCTCCGGTCGCGGCGGCGGCGATGCTGCTGTTACCCTCTCTGATTAGCAATCTGTTTCAGTTTGGCGGCGGTGGTAATACCGGCCGATTGCTGCAACGATTGTGGCCTATGCTGCTGGCGGTGGTGATTGCCACTTTGCTTGCCAGTGTCTGGATCACCGGGGGCGACACAACCCGGACCCAGTTTGCGCTAGGCATAGCTCTGGTTGCCTATGCCATCTGGACGCTGATGGGAAAAAAAATTACCGTGGACCCGCAGCGTGAAAAACCCTTTTCCCTTGTCGTTGGATTTGTGACCGGTTTATTGACGGGGGGAACGGGGGGATTTGTCATGCCCGCCGTGCCATGGATCCAGTCTTTGGGCTTTGAAAAGGATGAATTGGTGCAGGCGCTTGGCATTTCGTTTACGTTTTCGACGCTGGCGTTAGCACTTGGCCTGTGGTGGCACAATGCATTGCCCATTCAGTCGCTGAGCTTATCGGCTTTTGCCATTCTTCCTGCGCTACTGGGACAATGGATAGGGACGCGTGTGCGGCGAGTGATTTCTCCTGTGGTGTTTAAACGCTGTTTTCTGTTCTGCCTGGTGGGGCTGGGAGTGGAGATGATGCTGCGCGCCGCGTCAGTCTCGCTGTGACTTTACGCCAGTTTCATGCCATCGTAATTCAGAAGGTTAACGCCAAAGGAGGTGCTATGGCATCGGTGATACTGCACGAAGAAGAGGGTGAACTGGAGTCGCAAATGGCGCTCACTGCGGCAGTGATGGCGGATAAATCGCGTTCGCGTATGCTGTGTGCTTTGATGGATGGGCGCGCCTGGACCGCAACCGAACTTAGCGCGGTGGCGGACGTGTCAGCCTCGACGGCCAGTGCGCATCTGGCGCGTCTGTGCGAACAACGATTTGTTGTGGCGTTAGCCCAGGGGCGGCATCGTTATTTTCGCCTCGCAGGAACGGAGATCGCCGAACTGCTGGAACGTTTGATGGGGGTGGCATGGGCAACATCAACGCCACGAAAAATTACCACGCCGATAAACCTGCGGCATGCGCGAACCTGCTATGACCACCTTGCGGGCGAAGTGGCAGTGAGGCTTTTTGATACCCTGGTTGCCCGGCAGTGGTTAACACCGGATGGCGAAACTCTAACCGATCTGGGGCAGGAAAAACTGGCAGAAATGGGGATTGTCCTTTGTGCTGGTGTGACCCGACGAAAGATAAGCTGCGGCTGTCTGGACTGGAGTGAGCGACGTTATCATCCTGGCGGCGTGCTCGGTGCCACGTTGCTGAGCTGGTTTAGCGAACAGAAGTGGATTAAAACGCAGACAGGTAGCCGGCATGTCACCTTTACCCCACTTGGCGTGCGCAAACTTCAGACGGAGTTTGGCATTCAAACGACTCGGTAGATCCCCCATTTTTGCGAAAGCGTTCCCGGAAAAATGTCATATATCTGTCACACTCTGTAGTGATTGATAACAACAAGAGGTCGTAGGGATGAAAAAATCGTTAATCGCCACCGCCGTGGCGGGGGCTGTATTGCTGTCAACGGCTGCACAGGCGCAGACGGCACCGGAAGGTTATCAGCTTCAGCAAGTATTGATGATGAGCCGACATAACTTACGTGCACCTTTAGCCAATAATGGCAGCGTTCTCGAGCAGTCCACCCCCAAACCGTGGCCGGAGTGGGATGTCCCTGGCGGACAACTCACCACTAAGGGCGGCGTGCTGGAAATTTATATGGGCCATTACATGCGTGAATGGCTGGCAGAACAGGGCATGGTGAAATCCGGTGAATGTCCGGCACCGGGCACGGTTTACACCTATGCTAACAGCCTGCAGCGGACAGTAGCGACGGCGCAGTTTTTTGTCACGGGGGCTTTCCCGGGGTGTGACGTTCCGGTCCATCATCAGGAAAAAATGGGGACCATGGACCCCACTTTTAACCCGGTGATCACCGATGATTCTGCGACATTCAGTCAGCAGGCTGTTCAGGCGATGGAGAAAGAGCGCAGCCAGATGCAGCTCGGCGAGAGTTACCAGCTGCTTGAGCAAATGACAAACTACAAAGACTCGCCGTCCTGCAAAGAAAAACAGCAGTGTTCTCTGACCGATGCGAAAGACACATTCAGTGCGAAGTATCAGCAGGAGCCAGGTGTTTCCGGGCCGCTGAAGGTGGGGAATTCGCTGGTTGATGCTTTCACCTTGCAATATTACGAGGGCTTCCCGATGGATCAGGTCGCCTGGGGGGAGATCACATCTGATCAACAGTGGAAGGTACTGTCGAAGCTGAAAAATGGTTATCAGGACAGCCTGTTCACCTCTGCGGAAGTGGCGAAAAATGTCGCCAAACCGTTGGTCAAATATATCGATAATGCGTTGGTGACTGAACGGGCGAAAGCGCCGAAAATTACGGTGCTGGTGGGGCATGACTCGAACATTGCTTCATTGCTCACGGCACTGGATTTTAAACCGTATCAGCTCCATGACCAGAACGAACGCACGCCTATTGGCGGCAAAATTGTCTTCCAGCGCTGGCATGACAGCAACACAAATCGCGATCTGATGAAGATTGAGTATGTGTATCAGAGTGCGCAGCAACTGAGAAATGCGGAGGTTCTGACGCTCAAATCACCGGCCCAACGTGTGACGTTGGAACTGAAAGGTTGTCCGATTGATGCTAATGGCTTTTGCCCAGTTGATAAATTCGATAGCGTACTGAATGAGGCTGCTAAGTAAGCAAAGAAAACTCCCCCGCGCAAACGGGGGAGTCAGAATGCTAAACGTTTTTGCGTTCGATAGTCTGTTCACCCCAAAAGAGTGAATCTTTGTCAGTTTTCTCAAAGGCTTTGATCAGTACCTCATCGCTACCTTCTTCCCAAATCTTTTCCGCCATCTTTTCGTCATAGTGGGCGACTTCAAAAATGGCTTCGGCTATTTCTGGCGATGTGTTGCGCAGACTTGCCCATTCGCCGACGCGATGGGCTTTCGCTTCTTGAGTTGGCATTCGAATCCTCCTGTTGAAGATTAGCCGTTGAGTTTTACTGCCAGACCTGCGACATATTCACCCTGATAGCGGGCGATAGATAACTCTTCCTGACTTGGCTGTCGGGAGCCGTCACCCCCGGCAATGGTGGTTGCGCCGTACGGCGTACCGCCACGAACTTGTGAGACATCAAACAGTTCTTGCGCCGCATAACCAATGGGAACAATCACCATCCCGTGGTGGGCAAGCGTTGTCCAGGTTGATGTAATGGTTTGTTCCTGACCGCCGCCAGTTCCTGTTGAACTGAATACGCTGGCGAGTTTGCCGTAAAGGCCGCCAGATGCCCACAGTCCGCCGGTCTGATCCAGGAAGGTACGCATCTGACCTGACATGTTGCCAAAGCGCGTGGGAGTACCAAAAATAATGGCGTCGTAATCAGCCAGTTCCTGCGGGGTTGCGACTGGTGCGTTTTGTGTTTTACCGCCTGCTTTCAGGAAGATTTCAGGCTGCATTGTCTCTGGCACACGCTTAATAATGACTTCCGCGCCATCTACCTTATTTGCGCCTTCTGCGACTGCATGGGCCATGGTTTCAATGTGTCCGTACATGGAATAATAAAGCACCAGAACTTTTGCCATTTTACACTACTCCTCGAGTTAACCGTGTCCGTAGCGATTCGCTACCTCCCTTTAAAGATATGACGTACGGCCAGGAGTGCAAATTTCACAATCACTTCTTTGATTTATAACAATTTTTATAACAACTGTTTTTGTTGCAAAATGATACATTTTTAACCTCGCGGAATTTGCTAACCATAAGAAAGAGTTATTGATTTCATGCCGCGATTATTAACCTCTTGCGGCCATTCCTGTTGCAGGATATTACAGTTCGCCGGTTATCCGGTTACTCTTCACTATGCTTAATCCCACGCAGTAAAAATCAGGGCACGGCCCATGCGCTGCGTGAGGTATCACTCCTCAGTACCTATGCAATATGATGGCTAATCAATGACGGAGGTCAGTAATGGCAAACCATCGGGGCGGTTCCGGCAACTTTGCGGAAGACCGTGAAAGAGCATCAGAAGCAGGTCGAAAAGGTGGCCAGCACAGCGGGGGCAACTTCAAGAATGACCCGCAACGCGCTTCAGAAGCAGGCAAAAAAGGGGGCAAGAATAGCCACGGCAATAACAAATCGTAATTGTTGGGCTGTCTGTTAGATATATCGTGACGGCTGAGTGTTCAGAGACAGACGTTACGTCGCCACCGCCGCCGGGTCGTTCCGGCGGTTTTTTTTGTCTGCAAGGTTGAACTGTAACAAAACGCAACGCAGACTAATGACATTCAGCTAATCGGGTGTCTCATGTCATTACTTTCTCGTTATTCCTTTTCTGTTAAACCCCAGGAGGCGATCCTCATTGTGATCACCATGTTCTGGGGCGGAACGTTTTTGGCTGTGCAATATGCTGTCACGCTGAGCGGTCCCTTTTTCTTTGTCGGCGTGCGCTTTGCTACAGCGGCACTGGCTGTGGCGTTGCTGTCAGTGCATACCTTGCGTGGGCTGACATGGCTGGAAGTCAAAGCCGGGGTGGCGATTGGCGTAGCGATTGCGCTGGGTTATAGCCTGCAAACCTGGGGACTACAGTCTATTCCCAGCAGTAAGTCGGCATTCATTACTGCGATGTATGTACCACTGGTACCGCTGTTGCAGTGGTTGTGTTTGGGACGCGTGCCTGGGTTGATGCCGTGCGTCGGTATTGTATTGGCCTTTATCGGATTGATGTTTCTTGCCGGGCCGGATGGCAATGTATTGGCGCTCGGTGAAGGGGAGTGGATCACACTTGTGGGCGCGGTGGCAATCGCGGCAGAAATTATCCTGATCAGCGCATGGGCTGGAAAAGTGGATGTACGTCGGGTCACGGTGGTGCAACTGGCAACCGCTTCTGTGGTGGCGTTTATTGCGATGGGGCCGGCAGGTGAGTCTGTACCTCCCATGTCGACGGGGTTGCTGGTCGTGGCATTAGGATTGGGCATTTTTAGCGCGATTATCCAGGTTACCATGAACTGGGCGCAGCGCAGCGTTTCGCCGACACGCGCAACGGTAATCTATACCGGTGAGCCTGTATGGGCGGGAATTTTTGGTCGACTCGCAGGAGAACGCCTGCCGCTGCTTGCTCTGTTGGGGGCGGCATTCATTATCATTGGCGTACTGGTCAGTGAACTGAAGTTCAAAAAGAAGAAAGCCGTCCAGCAGGAGGCTCCGCCCGAGTCGCTTTAATTTAACTTTTCAGTGTGCGATTTGTTATGCTGGCGCCCTCAGAACAAGGAGAGGGCGCATGGCTCAAGGCGCAGAGAAAAAAACAGGTAAACGCTCGCAGGCCGTGAGCGCGAAACGCCAGGCTATCTTAACCGCGGCATTAAATATCTTTTCCCAGTATGGAATTCATGGCACGCGTCTGGAGCAGGTTGCGGAACTGGCGGGGGTGTCTAAAACGAATCTGCTTTATTACTACCCTTCTAAAGAGGTGCTCTATATTGCCGTATTGCGCCAGATCCTTGATATCTGGCTGGCACCGCTGAAGGCCTTTCGCGAGGACTTTGCACCGCTGGTGGCGATTAAAGAGTACATCCGACTCAAACTGGAAGTGTCCCGCGATTATCCTCAGGCATCGAGACTGTTTTGTATGGAAATGCTGGCGGGAGCCCCTCTGTTGATGACGGAGTTAACGGGCGATCTCAAAACGTTGATTGACGAGAAATCCGCATTGATTGCCGGATGGGTTAGCAGTGGAAAACTGGCGCCGGTTGACCCGCATCATCTGATTTTTATGATTTGGGCTTCAACGCAACATTACGCTGACTTTGCCCCACAGGTAGAGGCAGTGACGGGCGCAACGCTGCGTGATGAAGCCTTTTTTAACCAAACGGTGGAGAGCGTACAGCGAATGATTATTGAAGGGATCCGTGTGCGTTAGTTGGCGGGTGGTAATGGGCAACTTAAATCGCCCTCTTCACATTGCAAGAGGGAGGCGAGAAATGCTTCTCGCTCGTTGGTTTTGTCCGTTAAACACTGGCTGGTGATCATCGACTGTATACTGCCGCCCTCCGTGCCTGAACTGATCAATGCGCAGTCTGCATCTCGCAGGGTAATCCATGCGACCTGTGCTTTTTTCAATAAATCACGTTGGGTGGGGGCGGCGCGCTTCAGTGCATTCTGATAAGTATCATTTAGCTTTGTGTCGGCCGTCTTATACTGCTCAGCGGCGCAGGTATTCATTTCAATCTGGTTGTTTGCGTTTGCGCAGTCATCCGCCAGCGCGTGACTGCTTAGCAGCAGTGCTGCACATGTCAGTACAATTCGTTTCATGCTTCCCTCTGGCTTAATAATAAAGGCCCCGTTACCGGAGCCTTAATTAACCACACCCTTAGCCGATTGTCATCAGGCTGGCATTCCCACCTGCCGCGGCGGTATTCACGCTCAGCGAACGTTCAATATACAGCCTCTCCAGCAGGATATTGCTCTCGCCGCGGGCAAATCCTTGTACCGAAACAATCGCACCTTCCCGTGCCGCTACCGATTCGCACAGTGCGCGTAGCTGGTCAGAATCGCCGTGGAAGATAACGGCATCGAACGGCTGCGCGGTGAGGGTGTCTGCTTTGGCAAACTGGATGCGCCCGGAAACAGCAGCAGGCAGGCGTTTTGCCAGCTCGCGGTGGAAAGCATCATCCTGCCACAGGATTGAGCTACCCACAGAGGCCACGGCGGCGATCTGCACCAGCGCGTCCTGCTCATTATCGGCCATACACAGCACACGTTCACGCGGCAACAGCGTCCAGGTGTTACGTTCTCCGGTTGGTCCTGGCAGCAAACGCTGGGTTCCGGCCTGTGCCAGTTCGGCAAACTGTTGGCACAGCGCATGCAATGTCGGGCGATCGGCTGCCCATTCAGTGAGCGCTTCAAGCGGTTGAGCCAGCGCTGATTTAAGCTGTGCATCGACAGGGTAATCGGCATCCTGGCGGGCCAGCGTGATGGCCAGCGCATTTTCCGGACGGTTAGCCAGCAAGCGGTACAGATACAGTGGGCCACCGGCTTTCGGACCGGTTCCTGACAATCCTTCGCCACCAAATGGCTGCACGCCGACCACTGCGCCAACCATATTACGGTTGACGTACAGGTTACCCACGTGCGCCGAGCCGGTGACCTGAGCGATGGTTTCATCAATACGAGTATGTACACCCAGCGTCAGGCCGTAACCGGAGGCATTGATCTGCTCAATCAGATTGCCAAGGTTATTACGGGTGTAACGCACCACGTGCAACACCGGGCCGAACACCTCTTTTTGTAGCTCATCAAAGCTTTCCAGCTCAATCAGCGTCGGTGCAATAAAGGTCCCGCTTTGCCATTCACGCGCATCGTCGCTGTTCTCACGCACCGCCTGGAACACCGGACGTCCTTTGGTGCGCATGGCCTGAATATGACGTTCAATATTGGCTTTGGCTTCTTTATCAATAACCGGCCCAATATCGGTGGTCAGACGGCCTGGGTTACCCATACGACATTCTGCCATCGCGCCGCGCAGCATTTTCAGCGTGTGGTCGGCGATGTCGTCCTGTAGGCACAGGACGCGCAGTGCCGAGCAGCGCTGTCCGGCGCTGTCAAAGGCAGAGGCCAGCACATCCACCACAACCTGTTCCGTCAACGCGGAGGAGTCGACGATCATGGCGTTCATCCCGCCTGTTTCAGCGATGAGCGGAATTGGACGACCCTGAGCATCCAGACGGGTAGCAATATTTCGCTGCAACAGCGTGGCGACTTCCGTTGAACCGGTGAACATCACGCCGCGCACGCGCTCATCGGAGGTGAGTTGCGCCCCGACGGTTTCGCCCTGGCCTGGCAACAGTTGCACCACGCCCGGTGGTACACCGGCTTCCAGTAAAATAGCGATGCCTTGTGCGGCAATCAGCGGGGTTTGTTCTGCCGGTTTTGCCAGTACGCTGTTGCCTGCGGCCAGCGCGGCAGCAATCTGCCCGCTGAAAATGGCCAGCGGGAAGTTCCACGGGCTGATGCAGACCACCGGGCCGAGCGGACGATGCGTTTCGTTATCAAAATCATCGCGGACTTGTCCGGCGTAATAATGCAGGAAATCGACCGCTTCGCGCACTTCCGCAATGGCGTTGCTGAAGGTTTTACCCGCTTCACGCACCAGAATGCCAATAAGTTGCTGCATCTGGCCTTCCATCAGGATGGCGGCGCGATGCAGAATGGCGGCACGTTCTTGTGGCGGCGTCGCAAACCAGATAGGGGCACTATTGACGGCGCTCTGTAGCGCCTGCTCCACTTCAGCGTGAGTCGCTTCTCGCACGTAGCCCACAATGTCTTTCGGCTCAGCTGGGTTAACCACGGGCATCATTTCGCCATCGGCTACCGGATGCTCCAGAATCGGTTTCGCGTGCCATTTTTGCAGTGCGCTATTGAGCAGGGCAGAGGACAGCGAGGCCAGACGATGTTCGTTCGCCAGATCCAGCCCTGCGGAGTTTTCGCGCCCCTTGCCGTACAGGTCGCGCGGCAGTGCAATCTTCGGATGCGGCAGGCCAGCCTGACCTTCCTGCTGCGCCATTTTTTCCACGGCTTCGACCGGGTCGGCAACCAGTTCATCCAGCGGCAGAGTGGTGTCGGCAATACGGTTAACGAACGAAGTGTTGGCACCGTTTTCCAGCAGACGGCGCACCAGGTACGCCAGCAACGTTTCATGTGTGCCAACGGGGGCATAAATACGGCATGGGCGGTTGAGTTTACCGTCTGCGACTTTGCCGGTAACCTGTTCGTACAGTGGTTCACCCATACCATGCAGACACTGAAATTCGTACTGGCCCGGATAGTAGTTTTGGCCTGCTAACTGATAAATTGCCGCCAGCGTATGCGCGTTGTGGGTAGCGAACTGCGGGTAGATCAGGTTTGGTACGGCGAGCAATTTTTTCGCGCAAGCCAGATAGGAAACGTCGGTGTACACCTTACGGGTATAGACCGGATAGCCTTCCAGACCGTCCATCTGTGCACGTTTGATTTCACTATCCCAGTACGCACCTTTAACCAGACGGATCATCAGGCGACGGCGGCTACGGGTTGCCAGGTCGACCAGGTAGTCGATGACGTACGGGCAGCGCTTCTGGTAGGCCTGAATAACAAAACCGATCCCGTTCCAGCCGGCCAGTTCGGGCTCAAAACACAGTTTTTCCAGCAGATCGAGGGAGATCTCCAGTCGGTCGGCTTCTTCGGCGTCAATATTAATGCCGATGTCATACTGACGTGCCAGCAGGGTAAGCGACTTCAGGCGCGGATAAAGCTCATCCATCACGCGGTCATACTGCGCACGGCTGTAACGTGGGTGCAGTGCAGACAGTTTGATGGAGATCCCCGGGCCTTCATAAATACCGCGTCCATTTGACGCTTTACCAATGGCATGGATCGCCTGCTGGTAGGAGACCATATAGGCCTGGGCATCGGCGGCGGTCAGCGCAGCCTCACCCAGCATGTCATAGGAGTAGCGGAAGCCTTTCTCTTCCAGTTTACGAGCGTTAGCCAGCGCTTCTGCAATGGTTTCTCCGGTGACGAATTGCTCACCCATCAAGCGCATCGCCATATCGACACCTTTGCGCACCAGCGGTTCGCCACTCTTACCGATGATGCGGTTCAGCGAGCGTGAGAGGTTGGCTTCGTTATGGGTCGAGACGAGTTTACCGGTAAACAACAGTCCCCAGGTTGCCGCATTGACGAATAACGACGGGCTGCGACCAATGTGCGACTGCCAGTTGCCGTTGCTGATTTTGTCGCGGATTAGCGCATCGCGGGTGGCTTTGTCGGGAATACGCAGCAGCGCTTCAGCCAGACACATCAGCGCGACGCCTTCCTGTGAGGAAAGGGAGAATTCCTGCAACAGTCCCTGGACCATGCCGGCACGCCCGCTGGCCGTCTTTTGGTTGCGCAGTTTATCTGCCAACTGATAGGCCAGTTTATGGGCCTGCTCTGCGACAGGTTGCGGGAGACGCGCCTGCTCCATCAACATTGGCACCGCATCGGTTTCAGCACGGCGATATGCAGCGGTAATGGCCGCTCGGGAAACAGACTGCGGCAGGATCTGCTCTGCAAATTCAAGGAAAGGCTGGTGCGCTTCATTTTGTTGCGCAGTGGATTCCTCGCTCTCATTTGCTGCACCCGCCAGCAGGGCAGGCAGCTCCGGAAGCGCATCGTCATTTTCCAGTCTTTCGAGATAATTAAAGATGGCCTGCTTGATAAGCCAATGCGGCGTGCGATCGATTCGTGATGCGGCTGTTTTAATCCGCTCGCGCGTGGCGTCGTCCAGTTTAACCCCCATCGTGGTGGTTCCCATGCCATTTACTCCTGTTGTACTGAAATACGGGGCTGATAGTTACCGAGAAATATCCACCATGTTGCAACTTTGTGCAACCGTGTTAAATGTGACTTGGTTTGCAGGCTTGAAAATGAATGAAATGTTAATGAAGATGACGTTTATAACGAGGACTGTAAAAAACGCAGAATCTTTTTCTCTGCGGTAGTTAACACTTTTTAAAGGTGCAACCAGAAAAAGTGTGAGAGAGTGCAACCTACAGAAAAATGCTATCTACTCGAGATCAAAATTGATGTAAATGGTGTGTTAAATCGATTGTGAATGACCATCGCTTCCGGCAGCATACGGTCGCCCTGGTCAATATAGATATCTTTGCCACGTTCCGGCAGGGTAATAAAACGGCAAGCCACGGCATTGCCGATACATAATTTTGGAGAGTTTTGATGGCTATTAGCACACCGATGTTAGTCACATTCTGTGTCTATATTTTTGGCATGATATTGATAGGGTTTATTGCATGGCGTTCGACCAAAAACTTTGATGATTATATTCTGGGTGGACGCAGTCTGGGGCCGTTCGTAACGGCGTTATCCGCTGGGGCATCCGACATGAGCGGCTGGCTGCTGATGGGGCTACCAGGTGCGATTTTCCTGTCCGGAATTTCAGAGAGTTGGATCGCTATCGGCCTGATATTAGGGGCCTGGATCAACTGGAAGCTGGTGGCCGGGCGTTTACGTGTACACACCGAATACAATAACAACGCACTGACGTTGCCGGATTACTTTACCGGCCGTTTTGAAGATAAAAGTCGTATCCTGCGAATTATCTCTGCACTGGTTATTCTGCTGTTTTTCACCATCTATTGTGCTTCAGGTATTGTGGCAGGGGCGCGTCTGTTCGAAAGCACCTTTGGCATGAGCTATGAAACGGCGCTATGGGCGGGGGCTGCTGCTACGATCATTTACACCTTTATTGGTGGCTTCCTTGCGGTGAGCTGGACCGATACCGTACAGGCCAGCCTGATGATCTTCGCCCTGATCCTGACGCCGGTGATGGTCATTATTGGTGTCGGCGGATTTGAAGACTCGCTGGAAGTGATTAAGCAAAAGAGCATTGAAAACGTCGATATGTTCAAAGGGCTGAACTTTGTCGCCATCATCTCACTGATGGGCTGGGGATTGGGTTATTTCGGTCAGCCGCATATCCTGGCGCGCTTTATGGCTGCCGATTCCCACCATAGTATTGTCCACGCACGTCGCATCAGTATGACCTGGATGATTCTGTGTCTGGCTGGCGCTGTTGCCGTTGGTTTCTTCGGTATTGCTTACTTCAATAATAACCCGTCGCTGGCTGGTGCGGTTAACCAGAACGCCGAGCGCGTGTTTATTGAACTGGCGCAGATCCTATTCAACCCGTGGATTGCCGGTATTCTGTTATCTGCGATCCTCGCAGCGGTGATGTCGACGCTGAGTTGCCAGTTGCTGGTGTGCTCCAGTGCCATCACTGAAGATTTGTACAAAGCGTTTCTGCGTAAAAATGCCAGCCAGAAAGAGCTGGTATGGATTGGGCGTATCATGGTGCTGGTCGTGGCGCTGGTGTCCATCGCGCTGGCGGCAAACCCAGAGAACCGTGTGCTCGGTCTGGTGAGTTACGCCTGGGCGGGCTTCGGTGCGGCGTTTGGCCCGGTTGTACTGTTCTCCGTCATGTGGTCGCGTATGACCCGTAACGGCGCGCTGGCAGGGATGGTCATTGGCGCAGTGACGGTTATCGTCTGGAAGCAGTTTGCCTGGCTGGGTCTGTATGAAATCATCCCAGGCTTCGTGTTTGGTAGCATCGGGATTGTGGTCTTCAGTCTGTGGGGTAAAGCGCCATCAGCAGCAATGCAGAAACGTTTTGCCGAGGCTGATGCTCATTACCATTCAGCACCGCCGTCGCGTTTGCAGGAAGAATAATCGCGGTATTGCTTTCAAAGCCCGCCGCGAGGGCAACCCAGTTCAGTTCAGCATAATGACACCGATAAATTCACCATTATGCTGATAAGGGAATCACGTTGTAGGCCGGATAAGCGAAGCGCCATCCGGCCTACCGCTCGCCAAAACCCTGGAGTGATCAGCATTAACCACCGAGCTGGCTTTGTGATGTCTTCCATCCCTTCAATCCGATGTGCAATAACTGTTACTTAGCTAACTGTTTACATTAAGTCATCATTCTCAAAACATTCTGCTTGAGTTTTTCCTTGCTGTAATGATAATCACTATCAGTGTAATTTACTTTTCTTTGCACCAATTGACTGAGAATAACGTTAAAGGGTACTTCGCATGTTTGTTCCATTTTTAATTATGTTGCGCGAAGGGTTAGAGGCCGCGCTGATTGTCAGCCTGATTGCCAGCTACCTGAAACGGACTCAGCGTGGTCGCTGGATTGGCGTGATGTGGATTGGTGTGTTGCTGGCGGCGGCGCTGTGCCTCTCGCTGGGAATTTTCATCAATGAAACCACGGGCGAATTCCCGCAAAAAGAGCAGGAGCTATTTGAAGGTATCGTGGCACTTATTGCCGTGGTGATCCTGACCTGGATGGTCTTCTGGATGCGTAAAGTATCGCGCAACGTCAAAGTTCAACTGGAACAGGCTGTCGATAACGCGCTACAGAAAGGCAATCATCATGGCTGGGCGCTGGTGATGATGGTCTTTTTTGCCGTCGCCCGTGAAGGGCTGGAGTCTGTCTTCTTTCTGCTGGCGGCATTTCAGCAGGATGTGGGTATTTGGCCGCCGCTAGGAGCGATGCTGGGTCTGGCAACCGCCGTTGTACTGGGCTACCTGATTTACCTCGGCGGGATCCGCCTCAATCTTGGAGCTTTCTTTAAGTGGACCAGTCTGTTCATTTTGTTGGTTGCCGCAGGTCTTGCTGCGGGGGCCATTCGTGCATTCCACGAAGCTGGGTTATGGAATCATTTCCAGGACGTGGCGTTTGATATGAGCAGTGTTCTGTCAACGCATTCGCTGTTTGGCACATTGATGGAAGGGATCTTCGGCTATCAGGAAGCGCCAAGCGTTAGTGAAGTTGCTGTCTGGTTTATCTATCTGATTCCGGCATTGATTATGTTTGCTCTGCCACCTCGTTCAGGCACTACGGCATCAAGGACCGCACCCTGATAAAACGTGATGCAAGAATATCATTTAATTACAACATACTTTTTATAGGGATGGGTCATGACGATTAATTTCCGCCGTAATGCGCTGCAGTTGGGTATTGCCGCGCTGTTTACTTCTGCTTTTACCGCTCACGCAGCTGATATCCCGCAGGTAAAAGTCACGGTAAATGACAAACAGTGTGAACCGATGACAATCACGGTGAATGCCGGGAAGACTCAGTTCATCATTCAGAACCACAGTCAAAAAGCGCTGGAGTGGGAGATCCTCAAAGGCGTGATGGTGGTCGAAGAGCGGGAAAACATTGCGCCCGGTTTTAGCCAGAAAATGACGGCTAACTTGCAGCCGGGTGAATATGATATGACCTGCGGTCTGCTGACCAACCCGAAAGGCAAGCTGATCGTGAAGGGGACTGCAACGGCAGATGCCGCGCACAGCGATGCGCTGCTGAGCCTGAGTGGTGCAATTACTGAATACAAAGCTTATGTAACGGCAGAAACCGCGCAACTGGTGACTGGCACGAAAGCCTTTACGGATGCCATTAAAGCGGGCGATCTGGAGAAAGCCAAATCCCTGTATGCGCCAACGCGTCAGCATTATGAACGTATTGAGCCGATTGCCGAATTGTTCTCCGACCTCGATGGTAGCATTGATGCACGTGAAGATGATTATGAGCAAAAAGCTGCCGATCCGAAATTTACTGGCTTCCACCGTTTGGAAAAAGCGCTGTTTGGCGATAACTCCACCAAAGGCATGGAAAAGTATGCTGACCAGCTGAATACTGACGTTATCGATCTGCAAACGCGTATTAGCGAACTGGCTTTTCCACCGTCTAAAGTAGTTGGTGGTGCGGCCGGACTGATTGAAGAAGTCGCAGCCAGCAAAATTAGTGGAGAAGAAGATCGTTACAGCCACACCGATTTGTGGGACTTCCAGGCTAACGTTGATGGCGCGCAGAAAATCGTCGATCTCCTGCGCCCTCAGTTGCAAAAATCCAATGCCGGGCTGTTGGCAAAAGTGGATGCGAACTTCAAAAAAGTTGATAGCATCCTGGCTAAATATCGCACCAAAGACGGTTTTGAAACCTACGACAAACTGACCGATGCCGACCGTAACGCTCTGAAAGGACCTATCACGACGCTGGCGGAAGATCTGTCTCAATTACGCGGCGTACTGGGTCTGGATTAAGCATCATGCAGCAAGATAATGAAAACGGCGTGAGTGAACCGTCACGCCGACGTTTACTGAAAGGGATGGGGGCGCTGGGTGGGGCACTGGCGCTGGCGGGCGGATGCCCGGTCGCTCACGCGCAAAAACCGCAAAGTGCGCCGGGAACACTGTCACCTGATGCACGCAGTGAGAAACAACCGTTTTATGGCCAGCACCAGGCCGGGATCCTGACGCCGCAGCAAGCCTCAATGATGCTGGTGGCGTTTGATGTGCTCGCCAGCGATAAAGCTGACCTTGAGCGTCTGTTTCGTTTACTGACCCGCCGTTTTGCATTTCTGACCACCGGCGGCCCGGCGCCAGAAACGCCGAATCCACGTTTACCGCCAATGGATTCCGGTATTCTGGGGGCATACATCGCGCCGGATAATCTGACGATGACGCTGTCAGTGGGATCTTCACTGTTTGATGATCGTTATGGTCTGAAAGCACTGATGCCAAAAAAACTGCAAAAAATGACGCGTTTTCCGAATGACTCACTGGATGCGGCGTTATGCCATGGTGATTTGCTGTTGCAGATTTGCGCCAATACGCAGGACACCGTTATCCATGCGCTGCGCGATATCATTAAGCACACGCCGGATCTACTCAGCGTGCGCTGGAAACGTGAAGGGTTTATCTCTGATCATGCCGCACGCAGTAAAGGTAAAGAGACTCCCGTCAATTTGCTGGGATTTAAGGATGGAACCGCGAATCCCGACGCTGCCGATACAACGCTGATGCAAAACGTGGTGTGGGTCACTGCCGAACAGGGAGAACCGGCATGGGCACAAGATGGTAGCTATCAGGCCGTCAGGCTCATCCAGTTTCGCGTGGAATTCTGGGACCGTACGCCGCTTAAAGAGCAGCAAACGATTTTCGGCCGCGATAAACATACCGGCGCACCGCTGGGAATGCAGCACGAGCATGATGTGCCGGATTACGCCAACGATCCCGAAGGCGAGGTGATTGCACTCGACAGCCATATTCGTCTGGCGAACCCGCGCACGAAAGAAACAGAGACCAGCCTGATGATGCGTCGTGGGTACAGCTATTCGCTTGGCGTGACCAATTCCGGGCAATTGGATATGGGATTGTTGTTCGTTTGCTATCAGCACGACCTGGAAAAAGGGTTTCTGACGGTTCAGAAACGCCTGAACGGTGAAGCGCTTGAGGAGTATATCAAACCTATTGGTGGGGGCTACTTCTTTGCTTTACCTGGTGTCAAAACCGCTGACCACTATCTGGGACAAGCCCTGCTCGAAGCATGATGATTGTGCCCCGCAGCGCTGCGGGGCATTTCCTGACATTCTGATGAATGAAAAAATTATTTTTCATGATCGGCGGCGACTGAAATAATTCTGTCATCTCTCTGCAAGAGACTGTTGCTGGCGATAAGATGAAATTAAGTTAACAACAAGTAAAAATATTGTTGCATTAACGAAAGGTTATGATGTAATTATAAGTAATAGCGGTAGTTCCCGGCGGTGATAGTCATTCACTATGGAGATCGCGAATGGAAAAGTCCTGTACTGGACACGTCTCTCAAAGTTATTGCAGTCCCTTACGCGGACGTTTCTCTTCCGGTAGCCATCTCGTCACCGTTAAATCTCTCTCCCTTTCACTTCTTATCCTTGTAACTGACACCCTGTACGGTGCGCGTAGCCGTGTATGGCGTCTTATCCGAAGGCAGGCAATGGCTTACAAGGAAGCCAACCCTCAGATGTTCGTGCGCATAATCGTGCCGCCAACGGCGCGTGTGATGTATACCTACAACTCAAGGTGCTATCCATGGGAAGACAAAAAGCAGTGATCAAAGCTCGTCGCGAAGCAAAACGTGTGCTGAGGCGGGATTCGCGTAGCCATAAACAGCGCGAAGATGAATCGGTCACCTCGCTTGTGCAGATGGGCGGCGTAGAAGCGATTGGTATGGCGCGTGATAGCCGCGACGCCACACCGATCACGGCGCGAAATGAAGCTCAGGCGCACTACCTGAATGCTATCGAGAGTAAGCAGCTGATATTCGCCACGGGCGAAGCCGGGTGTGGTAAAACCTGGATCAGCGCGGCGAAAGCAGCAGAAGCTCTGATCCACAAAGATGTGGACAGGATCATTGTAACCCGTCCAGTTCTGCAAGCTGATGAAGACCTCGGCTTCTTACCTGGGGATGTTTCCGAGAAATTCGCTCCCTATTTTCGTCCGGTTTATGACGTGCTGGTAAAACGTCTGGGAGCTTCTTTTATGCAATATTGCCTGCGACCTGAGATTGGTAAGGTAGAAATCGCGCCGTTCGCGTATATGCGGGGACGTACATTTGAAAATGCCGTTGTTATTCTGGATGAGGCACAGAATGTGACTGCTGCGCAAATGAAGATGTTTTTGACTCGCCTCGGAGAGAATGTGACGGTAATTGTGAATGGGGATATTACCCAGTGCGATCTCCCCGCTCATGTTCGTTCAGGGCTAAGCGATGCGCTGGCCCGTTTCGAAGAAGATGACATGGTTGGGATCGTTCGATTCAACAAAGATGATTGCGTTCGCTCGGCACTGTGTCAGCGGACGCTCAATGCTTACAACTGATCTGCTCTGCGTCTTCAAGGCCCGGGAAACCGGGCTTTGTTTTTTGTACCACTATGAGCACAACTGACTGATGGCGTGGCTGACATTGTGGGTGAGGTCAGGTGTTCGCGTTGTATCCCGCATGGGAACATAGCAATAAAAAAGCCGCTGGTCGCGGCTTTTTAAACAAGACAGAGATTACTGTGGGAACCACTGGTCACTGATTTTCTGGTACGTGCCGTCAGCTTTGATCGCGGCCAGCGCATTGTTCAGTTTTTCCAGCAGTGCTTTATTATCCGGGCGAACAGCAATACCAAGACCCGTACCAAAGTACTGCGGATCGGTGACTTTTGCCGTTGCAGTACCTAACTGTGGATTGGTTTTCAGCCACTCATTGACGACGGCAGTGTCGCCAAATACGCCATCAATACGGCCGTTTTTCAGGTCGATGATGGCATTCTGATAGCTGTCGTAGGCCACGGTTTTTACTTCAGGATGTTTGTCCTGCAGGTATTTTTGGTGCGTGGTACCGTTCTCCATCCCAATACGTTTACCTTTCAAGTCATCAAAGCTTTTATAGGTGTCTTTCTTCGCAATTACCAGCGCTGAGTTGGCATAGTACGGCTGGGTGAAGGAAACCTGCTTGCTACGTTCAGGCGTGATGTCCATACCGGAAATCACCGCATCATATTTTTTGAATTTCAGCGCGGGGATCAGGCTGTCGAAAGCATGATTAGTAAAAGTACATTCAGCCTGCATTTGTTTGCACAATGCTGTTGCCAGATCGATATCAAAACCGACAATTTTATTGCTGGCGTCCAGTGATTCGAATGGTGGATAGGTTGCTGATACACCGAAACTAATCTTATCAGCAGCTGCGGCGCCAGCGGCGAAAGTAGCAAGTAATGCGGCCAGTACTAACTTTTTCATGGTGGAACTCCCGTCTGTCAATCTTATGATTATTTACCGTGTCTGCGGCGTGGATTCACAATGCCATTTAATGAATTTGTATGCAATAAAAATGATTAAATATTTTTCCATGCGTAAAAAAAGACGGACAATTTAGAATGTTGTCCGTCTTTATATTTTTGCTTTATGCACATTTGCCGGATGACGGTGCTAGCACCTTATCCGCCAACATTGGCGCATAAACCGTAGCGCCATCGACTTAATTCCGGTGTTCAAACGCCAGGGCTTTACGTTCGATTAAGCGCATCATCAACGTCAGCAAGCCATTGACGATCAGGTAAATCACGCCAGCGGCACCAAAGACCATGACGTCATAGGTACGGCCGTACAGCAGTTGGCTGTAGCCCATGACTTCCATCAGTGTGATGGTGTACGCCAGTGAGGTACTTTTAAAGACCAGTACCACTTCGTTGGAATACGAGGAGAGGGCGCGTTTAAAGGCATACGGCAGCAGAATGGCCAGCGTATCCTTTTTGCTCATTCCCAGCGCACCACAGGACTGCCACTGGCCTTCCGGGATTGCTCGAATCGCACCGTAAAACAGTTGCGTGGTATAGGCCGCACTGTTTAAGGACAGTGCGATTAACGCGCACAGCCATGGTTCGGACAGCAAATGCCAGAGCACTGGATATTCCTGCAGCGCAGGGAACTGCCCTGGTCCGTAGTAAATCAGGAATATTTGCACCAGCAGCGGTGTACCGGTAAACAACGTGATATAGGCGCGAACCAGCCATACCAGTACCGGCGTTTTCAGTGTCAGGATAACAGTGAAAACCAACGCCAGAACCAGAGCCACCACAATCGAGGCGACCGTCAGCGTCAGGCTGGTGTGCAGCCCTTTCAGTAGTTCAGGTAAATACTCAAGCATTAGCCTGGTCTCCGCTCAAAACGTGTCGCGCGCAGGTCAATGCGTTTGAGAATGTACTGACTCACCAGCGTAATCACCAGGTAAATAGCCGCCGCGACGATGTACCAGGTAAAGGGTTCCTGAGTACGGGTCGCAATGCTCTTCGTTTGTAGCATCAGATCGTTCACGCTGATGAGGCTAACCAGCGCGGTATCTTTCAGCAACACCAGCCACTGGTTACCCAGACCCGGCAGGGCATGGCGCCACATTTGCGGCATCACCAGGCGAAAGAAAATCGCGGTTTTAGATAAACCCAGCGCCTGGCCTGATTCCCATTGTCCAATCGGAACCGCTTTCAACGCACCGCGCAGCGTTTGTGAGGCATAGGCTGCATAAAGCAGTGACAGCGCAATCACACCGCACAGGAAGGGGCTGACGTCGAAGTTTTCAATCTGCATCTGAACGGGGATTTGTACGAACCCAAGGTTGATTGTAAAGCCATCGGCCAGCGTAAGCAGCAGTTGAGAGGAACCGAAATAGATAAACAGAACGACCAGAATTTCTGGTAACCCGCGCAGGATAGTGACCAGCGCTGAACCTGCCCATGCCACCGGACGCCATTTTACAGACTCCCAGACGGCAAAGAACATGGCGAGCGCAAGGCCAATAATCAGCGCACAAACGGCAAGGCCGACGGTCATCCCGGCGGCGCTTGCTAAAGGAAAAAATTCATTCATCAAATATTACTTCTGGAACCATTTGTTATAGATGGTTTCGTAAGTCCCATCTTTCTTCACTTTTTCCAGCGCAGCGTTAAATTTCTGCTGCAGCTCGGTATTACCCTGGCGCACAGCAATGCCCAGACCGGTACCGAAGTAATCTTTGTCCGTCACTTTATCGCCAACGGCAGCCAGTTTCGGGTTGTCTTTCAGCCATTCCGTTACCACTGCGGTATCACCAAAGACGCCATCAATACGACCGTTTTGCAGATCCAGTTTGGCATTCTGATAGCTGTCATATGGCACGGTAGTCACTTCCGGATGTTTATCCATGATGAATTTTTGGTGCGTGGTACCGTTCTGTACGCCGACTTTTTTGCCTTTCAGCTGGTCGATGCTGGTGTATTTACCCTGCTGGCCGACAAACAGCGCAGAGTTGTCGTAGTAAGGTGTCGTGAACAGTACCTGCTTTTCACGCTCTGGTGTGATGTCCATACCGGCCATTACCGCGTCAAAACGGCGGAACTTCAGGCTGGGGATCAGGCTGTCGAAGGCCTGATTGGTGAATGTACATGTGGCGTCAATCTCTTTACACAGCGCATTCGCCAAATCAACGTCAAAGCCCACGATCTTGTTATTAGCATCGATGGATTCAAACGGAGGATAGGACGCTTCGGTAGCGAAACGAATGGTTTGGGCTGCGGTAGCGGAAAGACTAAAACCTGCGATTAGCGCGGCAATCAGAACTTTTTTCATTGTATTGTCCCGAATCTTAGTGAGAAAGATAGTTTTTAAACGCTTCGGTTTGCGGGTTGGCAAAGCAGCTCGCATCCCCAAACTCGACGATATGACCGTTTTCCATATACACCACACGACTGGCTGTTTTACGTGCAACTTCCACTTCGTGGGTGACGATCACCTGAGTAATGTTGGTTTCCGCCAGCTCACGAATGATGCTGACGATTTGGGCCGTGATTTCCGGGTCAAGCGCTGCGGTAGGTTCGTCAAACAGCAGCACCTGTGGTTCCATCATCAACGCACGGGCAATCGCCACACGCTGCTGCTGACCGCCGGACAGGTGCAGCGGGTAGCGATCGCTGTAAGGCTTCAGGCGCAGACGCTCAAGCAGTTTTTCAGCACGCGCCAGCGCTTGTTCTTTCGTCAGACCAAGTACGCGGCAGGGCGCTTCAATGAGGTTTTGCTGTACCGTCAGGTGCGGCCATAGATTGTATTGCTGAAAGACCATGCCTACGTTTTGACGCAGCTCACGAATGGCTTTATCTGATGGGGTTTTCGTGAAGTCGAAGCGGTTACCCGCAATAGAGAGCGTGCCCGAGCGCGGCATCTCAAGCAGATTGAGTACACGCAGTAGCGAGCTTTTCCCGGCTCCACTTGGGCCAAGTAACACCAGTGTTTCACCCTGAGGGCAATCCAGCGTGATATCGAACAGCGCCTGATGTGCGCCGTAGAAGCAGTTAATGCCGTTTAATTGAATACTCATTGACACTCGTATACTGGCAGTCTGATAGCTATTGAAGCCGCAGATACTACCTTTGACAGAATAGTTATGCAATATTTATGCGTTAAAAGTTAAATGCGAACCGCATTCTTATCTAAACATAGCACAAAATAGCGGGGTCACCAGTGGGCAAGAATAATTGTCGGCATTCTATGCAGAATGCCAGACAATTTATGGGGGTTATGATTTGGTGAGCTGAATGGGGAGATTAGCGGTTTTCGACGGACTGGCGCAGTGTCCCGGCTGGCGCGTGCACGCTACCGCCCAGATAGCGGACATCGTCAACGACCCAGCACTGGCCTTCGCGGATCATCAACACTTCATCACGCCAGCTTTGGTCGCCCTGTTTAAGCTCTACGCGCAGCGGAATATTGCGTGCATCACTATTCGGAATAGTCGATGCGCTGGCGACGCTGGCGCTGTCCGGTAACGTGGCGCGACTGGAGAACGGATCGCTGTTAAACAGTTCGCGATGCGCGTTATCACGGCTGGCATCGTTCAGCAGTTTAGCCAGGTTGTCGCTGAGGTACGGGCGAAGGGCGGTAATGTCATTGTTTCGATGCTGAATACGGTAATCATAGAATTGTTGAGCCACGCTGTCTGGCCCGCCTTCTACGCATGAACCGCTACGCGTGCCGTTATCTTTATAGACCGGCGTCACGGTAGTACAGGCGCTGAGAAGAAGTGCACAGGGAACCAGCAGAGAGAGTTTCGAGTAGCGCATAATGATTTCCTTATTAGCTTTCTACGATTAGTGTTCTACGTTGATAGAATATATCCTTTCAATGATAGTGGATCGGTTTGATAATGCTTTTGAGATCGTGCTCTTAGCACTATAAGGAGATTAACCATGCAGTTTTCGACCACCCCTACACTTGAAGGGCAGAGCATCGTGGAATACTGCGGTGTGGTAACCGGTGAAGCTATTCTGGGTGCAAATATCTTCCGCGATTTCTTTGCGGGTATCCGTGATATCGTCGGCGGGCGCTCCGGCGCATATGAAAAAGAACTACGTAAAGCGCGTGAAATTGCCTTCCAGGAACTCGGTGAACAAGCCAAAGCATTGGGCGCTGATGCGGTTGTCGGTATCGATATTGATTACGAGACGGTCGGGAAAGATAGCAGTATGCTGATGGTAAGCGTCAGCGGTACCGCGGTAAAAACTCGCCGATGAACCGTCTGCTGTGGTTGCTGGCGTTCACGCTGCTGTTGACCGGGTGTGCCGGCGAGAAAGGGGTTATCGATAAAGACGGGTATCAGTTAGATACCCGCCGTCAGGCTCAGGCGGCCTATCCACGCATTAAGGTGTTGGTTATTCATTACACCGCAGATGATTTTGATTCATCGCTGGCTACGCTGACGGATAAAAACGTCAGTTCACATTATTTGATCCCGGCAGTGCCGCCGTTGTATCACGGCAAGCCGCGTATCTGGCAACTGGTCCCGGAAAAAGATTTGGCCTGGCATGCGGGGATTAGCTTCTGGCGTGGCGCCACGCGCATCAACGACACATCGATTGGTATTGAGCTGGAAAACCGCGGCTGGCAAAAGTCGGCGGGAACGAAATATTTCACCCCGTTTGAAGCAACACAAATCCAGGCGCTGATCCCGCTGGCAAAGGATATTATTGCCCGTTACGACATCAAGCCACAAAACGTCGTGGCTCATGCGGATATTGCGCCACAGCGTAAAGATGATCCCGGTCCCCTGTTTCCGTGGCGTGAGCTGGCAGCGCAAGGTATTGGCGCGTGGCCGGATGCGCAGCGCGTCACGTTTTATCTCGCCGGACGTGCGCCTCATACGCCGGTAGATATCGCCCCGTTGCTTGATGTGTTGTCGCGCTATGGCTACGACGTTAAACCTGAAATGACGCCACGTGAACAACAACGGGTGATTATGGCGTTCCAGATGCACTTCCGTCCGGCGTTGTGGAACGGCGTGGCGGATGCTGAAACCCAGGCGATTGCCGAGGCGTTACTGGAGAAATACGGGCAGGGTTAACGCAGATCACCGATGCCTGATGGATCTAGCCAACGGTTAGTTCGGGCAGGTATGTAAGCCGGATAAGGCGCTTGCGCCGCCATCCGGCAATGGCAACCCGCTTAACGTGGTAACTTGCCGTGGTCGCGCAACCAGGCCGCGGTACGTTCAATCCCTTCGTCCAGCGTGACTACGGGCTGATAGCCTAACTCCTCCTGAGCGCGCGTTGTATCCAGCGTAAAATCAAAATTAAGCTTCGACACACCGTAATGCGTGAGTTTGGGTTCTTTAGCCGATTTATTACCAAGACGCTCCATGCTGCGGGCGATCATGTCCAGCATCGGATAAGGAACCGAACGAATACGGCAATCAATATTCAGCTCATCAATGAGCTTCTGCACGATGCTGCGCAGGGTGCGATGCTCGCCGTTGGTAATGTTATAGGCACGACCTGACGGCAGTTTATCGCAGGTTGTCTGACTTGCCAGCCACATCGCATGCACCGCGTTCTCGTAGTAGGTCATATCTACCAGCGCACTTCCGCCGTGCGGCAACAGAATGCTGCCGTAGTGATGCATCATATGCGCCAGACGCGGGATAAACACTTTATCATGAGGGCCGAACAGACTTTGCGGACGCAAGACCGTAAAACGGGTCTGCGGGTTGGCCTGCGCTAACAGCGCAATAACCTCTTCACCAGCGGCTTTGCTGCGGGCGAATTCGTTGGCGAAGCGATGTGGGCGGAAGTCCTCTTTGATATCACGATGGTGGTGATAGTCAAAATACAGTGATGGAGAGGAGATATGAATAAAGTTACGCACACCCCAGGCAACGGCCCACTCGCCCAGACGACGGGTAGCACGGACGTTGGCCAGATCGAAGGCTTCCTGCGTGCCCCACGGTGAGGTGAAACTGGAGCAGTGCCATAGTGTGTCGATACCTGCGAGCATCACTTTTGCCTGCGAAGAGACCAGCTCGGTCAGATCCGCATGGACAAATTCTGCCCCCATTTTTTCCAGCAGCTTACCCATCGCTTCGTTGCGACCGGTGGCTCTGACGCTGATGCCTTTTCTGCACAAAAACTCAACCGCGTTTCGGCCCAAGCCGCTGGTGGCTCCGGTAACCAGTACCTTCATATCAATCCACTGTGTTTAAAAAACGTCGTGCGCATTCTTCCGTGAAATACGCTCGTATGCAATGGGAAACATGAAAGAATACAGTCTCTTTTTATCATTAGTCTGTGATTTGTTCTGCAAGTTTGGCAATACGCTTCGCCATCCCTCTGAAAATGAACAAGTGCGCCGGGATCATCAATAGCCAATAGAAGAGACCGGGCATCCCGTGCGGGTGCCACCATGCCCGGACATCAATGCGTCGGTGATCGTCTTTTTCTTCCAGCGTAAAGCTCAGGCGACCGAGGCCAGGGGCCTTCATGCCAAACAGCAGAGTAAGCTGCTTTTCCGGTTCAACGATGATGACTTTCCAGCTATCAACGGTATCACCAACCTGCAAAAATGGGTGTTGGGGCCGACCTTTCGCCAGCTTGTGACCTACTAACAGGTCTAACGCCGCACGTGTCTTCCACAAAATGTTGCCAAAGAAATAACCTTCTTTACCACCGAGCCGGTTCACGACCTGCCACAACGCTTTCCGGCTGGCGGAGGTCTCCACGCTAAAACCGGCTTGTTTGGCAAAATACCCATATTCAGGACGCCAGCGTGCAAAAGCCTGAGCGTCGTAACCCCAGTCGCTGGAGTTGACCAGCTTCTCTTCTTCTTTGAGTGTGCTGCGTACCGCATCGTCAAAGGCGATAAGCTTTTGGGGTATCAATGTCCTCAGTTCAGTGTCATCGGCCAGCAGATCGTGTTTCAGACCCTGTATCAGCGCTTTTGCGGTGGTGGGGGGAACCGAAGTGATGACATTTAAAAACCAGACCGAGATCCAACGGGTCGGAAAGGGGATAGGGACCAACAGCCGATGCTTACCGCTGACGGCCATAAAGTGCTCAAACTGCTCCTGGTAGCTTAATACCTGCGGGCCTGCTGCTTCGAGTACGCGGTGTTTGCTTGCCGGATGATCCAACAACGCCACCAGGTAATACATCAGGTTTTCCAGCGCGATAGGCGTGGTGCGAGAGCGTACCCAGCGTGGCGGGGTTAACACAGGTAGGTTATAGACCATGTCGCGCATGACTTCAAACGCAGCGGAACCCGCGCCAACGATAATGCCTGCTCGTAGCTCAGTCACCGGTACACCGGATTCGCGCAGCGTATCTGCGGTAATCTGGCGCGCACGCAGGTGATCGGACTGCTCATGTCTGGGAGCCTGCAATGAGCTCAGGAAGATCAGTTGTTTGACCGGGGTGGTACGCAGCGCATCGCGCACGTTTTCTGCGACCAGGCGCTCATGGGCAATAAAGTCGCCCCCTTCGCCCATGCCATGAACCAGATAGTAAACGGTATCAATACCCGCCAGCAGCGGCGGCAAAGTATCCGGTACATTTAAATCGATCTTATGACAGTTAACGTTGGTCAGTTGCTGCTTTTCCAGCCGCTCAATGCGACGTGCCGCAGCCAGCACCTGATGCCCTTGCTGGCCGAGTGCCTGAACCAGATGCTGACCAATGTAGCCACTGGCACCAAGAACTAAAATCCGTTGCGGCACGCCTGACTCCTTAGTGGGTTAAAAAAGCGCGCCAGTGGGCGACGACTTCAGCAAGCTGTGCACGTGACACGTCCAGATGCATCACCAGGCGCACAATCGGGGAGGCGTTAATCAGCACGCCATGTGCCTTCATATACTCGCCCAGTGCTGTGGCATGTTCTTCGCCAACACGGATAAACAGCATGTTGGTGTCGTGACGCAGGACATCCGCTCCCGCTTCACGCAGTTGCTCTGCCATCCAGGCCGCGTTGTCGTGGTCATCTTGTAAGCGCGCGACGTTATTTTTCAGTGCATACAGTCCGGCAGCCGCCAGAATCCCGGCCTGACGCATTCCGCCGCCGGTCATTTTGCGCCAGCGAATCGCGCGTTTGATGTAGTCATGACTGCCGACCAGCAGTGAACCCACTGGCGTTCCCAGACCTTTGGAAAGGCAAATTGTGAACGAGTCGCAGTATTGAGTAACGTCTTTTAACTCACAGCCATAGGCGACGATGGCGTTAAAAATTCGTGCACCATCAACGTGCAGGGCAAGGTTTCGCTCACGGGTAAATTCCCAGGCATCCTTCAGGTACTCACGTGGCAACACTTTACCGTTGTGGGTGTTTTCCAGACTGAGCAGGCGCGTGCGGGCAAAATGAATATCGTCGGCTTTGATTTTTGCGGCTACTTTGTCCAGTGGCAGAGAACCGTCTGGGGCAGCATCAATAGGCTGGGGTTGGATACTTCCGAGCACTGCGGCGCCGCCCGCTTCATATAAGTAGTTATGAGCACCCTGACCGGCGATATATTCCTCGCCGCGCTGGCAATGGCTGAGTAACGCAACCAGATTAGCCTGGGTGCCGGTAGGCAGGAAAATAGCAGCTTCTTTGCCAGAAAGTTCAGCGGCGTAGTGCTGAAGGGCGTTAACGGTAGGGTCATCTCCGTAAACATCGTCCCCGACCGGGGCTGCCATCATCTCTTCCAGCATGGCGCGACTCGGGCGGGTGACGGTATCACTGCGTAAATCAATCACGGGCATTCCTTTTTAAGTGAGGTAATGCCCTCTGTTTTACCTGAGCCAGTTAGTTTTCGCCAGTTCGATCACTTCATCACCGCGTCCACTGATGATCGCGCGCAGCATATACAGGCTAAATCCCTTCGCTTGTTCGAGTTTTATTTGTGGTGGAATGGCGAGCTCTTCTTTCGCCACAACGACATCGACCAGCACGGGACCATCAATTGACATGGCGCGTTGCAGGGCCTCATCGACCTCAGAGGATTTCTCTACGCGGATGCCGGTAATACCACAGGCTTCGGCAATCCGTGCGAAGTTGGTGTCGTGTAGTTCCGTCCCGTCTGTCAGATAACCGCCTGCCTTCATCTCCATTGCCACAAAACCCAGTACGCTGTTGTTGAACACGATTATCTTCACCGGGAGCTTCATTTGTACAACCGAGAGAAAATCGCCCATTAACATGCTGAAGCCACCATCGCCGCACATCGCGACGACCTGACGACCTGGTTCAGTCGCCTGCGCACCCAGCGCTTGTGGCATGGCGTTTGCCATTGAACCGTGGTTAAACGATCCTAGCAGACGGCGTTTACCGTTCATTTTCAGATAGCGGGCGGCCCACACTGTCGGTGTGCCCACATCACAGGTAAAGATTGCGTCGTCCGCGGCAAAATGGCTGATTTGTTGTGCCAGATATTGTGGATGAATGGCTTTATCGCTGGGTTTGGCTAAATCATCCAGCCCTTTGCGTGCATCGCGATAGTGTTCCAGCGCTGTGTCCAAAAACTGCCGATCGGTTTTTTCTTCTACCTGTGGAAGCAGGGCGCGAAGCGTGGATTTAATATCCCCCACCAGCGCCATATCCACTTTACTGTGTGCGCCAATGCTCGCCGGGTTGATATCAATCTGGATAATTTTGGCATCGGTAGGGTAGAACGGACGATAAGGGAACTGAGTGCCGAGTAAGATCAGCGTGTCGGCATTCATCATGGTATGGAACCCGGAAGAAAAGCCGATTAATCCGGTCATACCGACGTCGTAAGGGTTGTCGTATTCAACGTGTTCTTTACCACGCAGAGCGTGAACAATCGGGGCTTTGATTTTAGCGGCAAATTCGACCAGCTCTTTATGTGCCCCGGCACAACCGCTGCCGCACATCAGGGCAATGTTGCGGGAATAACGCAGCAGTTGCGCCAGCTTTTTAATTTCTTCTTCTGCTGGCGTAACCACCGGCAGCGGTGCGTGATACCAGTGCGTACTGGCGCTTTCCGGCGCGGGTTTCAGCGCGACGTCGCCAGGTAAGACGACTACCGAGACACCGCGGTTTAATACGGCTTTTCGCATCGCAATCGCCAGTACCTGGGGGATCTGCTCAGGACTGGAAACCAGCTCGCAATAATGGCTACATTCGCGGAACAACTCCTGCGGGTGGGTCTCCTGAAAATAACCACTGCCTATCTCACTGGAAGGAATATGTGCCGCAATTGCCAGCACCGGGACATGGTTGCGGTGGCAATCAAACAGGCCGTTAATCAGGTGCAGGTTTCCCGGTCCGCATGAACCGGCACAAACGGCCAGTTCACCGGTCAGTTGGGCTTCTGCCCCTGCGGCAAAAGCGGCAACCTCTTCATGGCGGGTTGGCATCCAGTCAATCGTTCCCATACGATTCAGACTATCGCTGAGGCCATTCAGTGAGTCGCCCGTCACACCCCAAATACGTTTAACGCCAGCTTGTTCAAGGGTTTTAGCAATAAAAGCAGCAACCGTTTGTTTCATGGTTTTCCATCTCCTTTAATGTGATACCGGTTACAAGTTTAGATGAAGATAATAGTTATGCTTCTCATTACCCCCTTATTTTCGGCAGCTTACATTTCACGAAAATAAAGCGTAGTTTGGCATAAGACATGGTAAAACAAGGAACGAATTCAAATGGTTACAAGACTATTAAATGCAGTTAACCGGATGCTGACGCACGAGGATTTTGGCAAGTTTTTGTTACGCCTTGCTGTTGGCGGGCTGATGCTGTTCCATGGACTGCATAAACTGTTCGCGGGTATTGATGGCATCAGTGGCATGCTGATAGCGAAAGGATTCCCCGGCTTTATTGCTTACGGTGTCTTGCTGGGGGAGGTTGTTGCGCCTTGCCTGATTATTCTTGGGATCCTGACACGCCCGGCGGCATTAGGGCTGGCGTTTACAATGATTGTGGCGTGGCTGATGGTCGGGATGGGAGAAACCTGGTCTCTGGACAAAACCGGTGCCTGGGCGATTGAGAGTCTGGTGTACTTTTTTATTGGCGCGATGGCGGTGGCGTTTCTGGGCGCAGGAAAATATGCCCTGGGCGGCAATTCAGCCTGGCGGTGATAAATGGCCGGATGACGGTATTAATACTTTGTCCGGCCTACAACGGTTCTTGTAGACCGGATAAGTATGCCATCCGGCAGTGACTATTTACGCAAGTACCAGATCGCCCTGCGGATGACAGGAACAAGCCAGAACGTAACCTTCCGCAATTTCTGCATCGGTCAGCGTCATGGTGCTGCTGACCGTATAGTTACCATCAACCACTTTGGTTTTGCAGCAACCACACACGCCTGCGCGACAGGCGGCAACGACCGGAACCTTATTGCTTTCCAGTGCTTCCAGTAGCGTTGTGCCAACCGGCGCATAGAACTCTTGTGCGGGTTGCAGCTTGGTAAACTTCAGGCCGCTGGTTGCCGCTTCGGCCACCGGAGTGAAGAACTGCTCTTTAAAGAAGCGTGTTACGCCAAGCGCTTTCACTTCTTTTTCGACCAGATCCATATACGGGGCCGGGCCACAGGTCATCACGGTACGTGAGGTCAGATCCGGGACGTTCTTCAGCAGTTCGGTGGTCAGTCGACCGGAAACAAAACCCTGAGTGGCATTGTTTTCAGCGACTAATGTCACCGGATACTCACGCCATTCATCGGCAAAGATGACATCTTCTGGCGAGCGAACGTTGAAAATCACCTGCACGTCGGCTTGTGGACGGTACTTCGCCAACCAGCGACGCATCGACATGATTGGCGTTACGCCACAGCCGGCAGCCAGCATCAGGAACTTGTCTTCGGCTTTATCTTCACAGGTAAATTCACCCATGGCATCGGACAGCCAGATGTAGTCGCCGCGCTTCACGTCGCGGGTTAACCACTGAGAACCTGCACCGTCGTCAATGCGGCGGATGGTCAGCGTGATGTACTCGCTTACGCCCGGCGTTGAAGAGATAGTGTAAGCACGCAGCGTATCCGCTGAGTTACGTACGCTGACCAGTGCATACTGCCCGGCACGATAGGGATAATAGTCGTGGCATAGCAACGAAATTGTCCACACATCCGGCGTTTCCTGATGGATGTGATGAACCTGCATCCGCCACGGGCACTGATGGGTTGGCATTGTCATTCTTTACTCCTTACGCGCTCAGCAACTGCTTCATGTCTTCTTCAACGGTGGTCACGGAACGCAGACCAAATTTCTCGTTGAGTACAGCCAGCAGATCGGGTGTGAAGAAGCCAGGTGCCGTTGGGCCAGTCACGATGTTTTTCACACCCAGAGACAGCAGGGTCAGCAGAATAACAATTGCTTTCTGTTCGAACCAGGAGAGCACCAGAGACAGGGGCAGGTCGTTCACGCCACAGCCCAGTTTCTCAGCCAGAGTGACGGCCAGGATAATGGCAGAGTAGGCATCGTTACACTGACCGGCATCGACCAGACGCGGCAGACCTTCGATATCGCCGAATTCCAGTTTGTTGAAACGGTATTTACCACAGGCCAGCGTCAGGATCAGGCAGTCGTCCGGTACGCTGGTGGCGAAGTCGGTAAAGTAGTTACGTTCGCCGCGTGCACCGTCGCAGCCGCCAACCAGGAAGATGTGACGCAGTTTTTCGCGGCTCACCAGGTCGATCAGCGTATCAGCGGCACCCAGCAGCGTCTGACGACCGAAACCGACGGTGATCAGATGAGGAATTTCGCTGTACGGGAAGCCAGCCATCTGCTGCGCCTGAGCAATAACCGGACCGAAATCATCACCTTCGAGGTGGCTCACACCCGGCCAACCGACGATGCTACGGGTCCAGATGCGGTCATCATATGCGCCAACGGTTGGGTCGATGATGCAGTTAGAGGTCATGACGATTGGGCCAGGGAAACGAGCAAATTCAACCTGCTGGTTCTGCCAGCCGCTGCCGTAGTTACCGATCAGGTGTTTGAACTTACGCAGTTCCGGGTAGCCATGTGCTGGTAGCATTTCACCGTGGGTATAGACGTTAACGCCGGTACCTTCGGTCTGCTCCAGCAGGTTGTACAGATCTTTCAGGTCGTGACCGGAGATCAGGATGCATTTGCCTTCGGTTGCTTTCACGTTGACCTGGGTTGGTGTTGGGTGACCGTATTTGGTGGTTTCACCGGCATCCAGAATGCTCATCACTTTAAAGTTCATCTGGCCGATTTCCATTGAGCACTCCAGCAGAGCGTTCATATCGGAAGGCCAGGTACCCAGCCACGCCATGATCTTGTGGTACTGCGCGTAGATATCGTTGTCGTACTGACCGAGAACGTGTGCGTGCTCCATGTAAGCTGCCGCACCTTTCAGGCCGTACAGGCACAGCAGACGCAAGCCGAGAATGTTCTCGCCGATGGTCGCTTTGTCTTTATTCGGGGTGAATTCAGCGGCCTGACGTTGCAGGTCGCCCAGATCGTCGCTGACCAGTTGCAGGTCGGCCATCGGGTTTTCAACCGTTGCGTTAGCATCAATGTTCAGGCATTGCGCTTTCAGTGCATCGCGCATGGCGATAGCTTCACGAGCATAGCCAACAATACGCGGGGAATCGAAGTTAACGTTGGTCAGCGTAGAGAAGAATGCACGCGGCGCGAAGTTATCGACGTCATGGTCGATGATGCCGTATTCACGCGCTTTAACAGCCCATGCAGACAGACCTTGTAGGGAAGCAATCAGCAGATCCTGCAGATCGGAGGTTTCAGCAGTTTTACCGCACATACCCTGCGCGTAAGAGCAGCCGTTTCCTGCCGGAGTACGGATGGTTTGTTCACATTGCACACAAAACATGGTCACACCTTTTAAAGTTATATTTGATATACATGTTTAAGGTTATGCCTGCGCGCGAAGGGATTAAAGGGATTTCTGATACAACTTGCAGGGAGATTGATTTAGCGCAATTTTGGCGGTAGCTGACTACCGCCAGAGAGGTATTTGTCTGTGTATCAGGCGGAGAAAAAGGCCATTAACAGAGGTACTAACAGGCTAAGAATAAAGCCGTGCACAATGGCTGCGGGAACCATCTCCAGACCGCCACTGCGTTGCAAGACGGGCAGCGTGAAATCCATTGATGTCGCCCCGCAAAGACCCAATGCGGTTGAACGACTGCGGACCACCAGTCCAGGGATCAGCATAATGGCAATCAACTCACGCGCCAGGTCGTTAAAAAAGGCGGCGCTGCCAATTACTGGACCGAATGATTCGGTCAACAAAATGCCTGACAGGGAATACCAGCCGAAACCCGATGCCATCGCCAGTGCGGTTTTCAACGGCAGGCCGAGGATCAGCGCATTAATGACGCCGCCCAGCAGAGAACTGGCCACTACGACGACGGCAACAATCATGCCCCGACGGTTCAGTACGATCTGCTTTAATGTCATACCACTGTTTCGCAGTTGGATCCCAACCAGGAATAATAAAAAGATCAGCGTATATTCGCTGGCTTCGGTCGCGTGCTGCAGCATCGACAATCCGGTAAGCCCCAACAGAAAACCCAGCACCACGACGCCGCAAAGCTGTAGCGACTCAAGCGCCATCGCGATTCGGGAGGGGAGCTTCTCTTGTTGGTGGCTGTGTCGCCAGGGGAGTGAGCGCTCCAGCCACAGCAGCGCTGCGATATTACACAGCAGAATGACCGTCACACTGACGGCAGAATAATAAAAAATGGATAACAGATTACTGGCGAGATTATCCAGAAACGCCAGACTGATCCCCATAAAAAAGAGAATAAGGTAGACGATCCAACTTAACAGCCGGTTGATGAGTTTTAATGCGGCTCTGTGTCGAAGCGGAATGAGGTAACCCACAATAAGGGGGACCAGAATGATTAACAGTCCTGAAAACATGAAAACCAGATCCTTGCTGAGAAGTAAGACGAAATGCGCCTGCACACACTACTGAAAGCAAAGAGGGGAGTAAAGTTGCAAATTAAAGGAAATATAGCGGGGGGAAAAAAGGCCTGACAGTTCATCAGGCCTTGTTGTTAGCGATTAATCACGTTTTTCCAGCAGGGTGCGGTAAATAAGACCGCCGACGATCCCGCCGATAATCGGCATAACCCAGAATAACCAAAGCTGTTGTAATGCCCAGCCACCCTGGAAGATAGCAACCGCGGTGCTACGTGCCGGGTTTACGGAGGTATTGGTGACCGGGATACTGATCAGGTGAATCAACGTTAAGGCAAGACCGATTGCAATTGGCGCAAAACCTGCCGGAGCATGTTTATCGGTCGCACCATGGATCACTAATAAGAAACCTGCGGTCAGGACGATTTCAATTACGATGGCAGAAAGCATGGAATATCCGCCAGGCGAATGCTCTCCGTAACCGTTTGAGGCGAAACCACTGGCTGCTGCATCAAAACCGGCTTTGCCGCTGGCAATGAGATAAAGTACCGCTGCTGCTACAATGCCGCCCACAACCTGAGCAATAACATAACCAATAACGTCTTTCGCCGGGAAGCGACCACCAGCCCATAAGCCGAATGTCACTGCCGGGTTAAAATGGCCACCTGAAATATGACCCACAGCGAATGCCATGGTTAATACTGTCAGACCAAACGCTAGGGCGACACCGGCAAACCCAATACCTAACTCCGGGAAAGCCGCGGCCAGAACGGCACTACCACACCCACCAAAAACAAGCCAAAACGTGCCGAAGAACTCGGCTGCTAATTTCCTGAACATAACCACCTCAATTAAAAGTTCCGGGTTAGTTTTTCTATCCCGGTATTTCATCGCTAAAAGGGACGATGATTAAAGAGCGCTTATTCTAGAAAAAAATCTCATCCCTTCGCCACTTAAATTAATAAAAAAATTTGATTTAAGGCAATATGATGCGAATCCTTTTTGGATTTCAGGTGAATAAAGCATAGTTCAGTTATCAGAAATCGGATTATTGACGTCTAAAATTATATTCAAAAGTAATTTTTAAAGAGAATATTCTTAACTCTTCGATTTATCTGCGGATGATATCGGGTGTTCTGAGCACTCGCTTACCGTTATACTCCTGATAACTTGAAGGAAAAAGTGAGCATTTCCGGAGGCTATATGATTCTCGAACGCGTTGAGATTGTTGGGTTTCGTGGTATTAATCGGCTGTCGTTGATGCTGGAGCAGAACAACGTGCTGATTGGGGAGAACGCGTGGGGTAAGTCCAGCCTGCTGGATGCGTTAACCCTGCTGTTGTCGCCAGAGTCGGATTTGTACCACTTTAACCGCGAAGATTTCTGGTTCCCGCCGGGTGATATCCTGGGCCGGGAACATCATCTGCATATTGTCCTGACGTTTCGTGAATCTCAACCGGGTCGCCATCGTGTGCGCCGATATCGCCCGTTAGAAGCGTGCTGGTCGATGTGCCCCGATAACTATCACCGTATTTTCTATCGACTGGAAGGTGAGTGCGCTGATGACGGCAGCGTCCTGACATTACGCAGTTTCCTTGATGGCGAAGGCCACCCGTTACCCCTCGACAATATTAACGATCAGGCGCGTCATCTGGTGCGTTTGATGCCAGTATTACGTTTACGTGATGCGCGTTTTATGCGGCGGATCCGTAATGGCACGGTGCCGGATTCAGCGGATGTTGAAGTGACTGCGCGTCAACTGGATTTTATGGCGCGTGAGTTGGCCACCCGACCGCAGAATCTGACGGATGGGCAGATTCGCCAGGGGCTCTCAGCGATGGTTCAACTGCTGGAGCACTACTTTTCGGAACAAGGTTCTGGCCAGTCCCGCTATCGTCTGATGCGCCGACGCTCCAACAACGAGCAACGCAGCTGGCGTTATCTGGATATTATCAACCGTATGATTGATAAACCTGGAGGGCGCACGCACCGTGTGATTCTGCTGGGGCTGTTTTCCACGCTATTACAGGCCAAAGGGTCGCTAAGGCTGGATAAAGACGCTCGTCCGTTGCTACTGGTAGAAGATCCTGAAACGCGGTTACACCCCATTATGTTGTCTGTTGCCTGGCAACTGTTGAACCTGCTTCCCCTGCAGCGAGTGACGACGACCAACTCTGGTGAATTGTTGTCACTCACGCCCGTGGAACATGTTGTCCGACTGGTACGAGAATCTTCCCGTGTTGCCGCCTGGCGACTGGGACCGGGAGGACTCAATGCGGAAGATGGGCGGCGCATTGCCTTCCATATCCGTTTTAATCGGGCGTCTTCACTGTTTGCCCGTTGCTGGCTGTTGGTGGAGGGCGAAACAGAAACATGGGTCATCAACGAGCTGGCTCGTCAGTGCGGGCATCACTTTGATGCTGAAGGGATTAAAGTCATTGAATTTGCCCAATCGGGGCTTAAACCACTGGTGAAGTTTGCTCGCCGGATGGGAATTGAATGGCATGTGCTGGTTGATGGCGATGAGGCGGGGAAAAAGTATGCGGCCACGGTACGCAGCCTGTTGAACGATGACAAAGAGGAAGAGCGTGAGCATTTGACCATGTTACCCGCGCTCGACATGGAACATTTTATGTACCGCCAGGGGTTCTCGGATGTTTTTCATCGGGTGGCGCAAATACCGGAAAATGTGCCGATGAATATGCGGAAAATTATAGCGAAGGCGATCCATCGCTCGTCAAAACCGGATCTGGCGATTGAAGTGGCGATGGAAGCGGGGCGACGCGGTGTTGAAGCGGTACCAACGTTGCTGCGGAAAATGTTTTCCCGCGTGCTGTGGTTAGCACGCGGGCGAGCGGATTAGCGGCGGAACATAACTGATAACTGCGAGTGGATACTGTCGAGTAACTGATAGCGGCGGCGATATTCCGCGCGCTTCTTACTGGCAATATCGGCTTCGCTTTTACGCGCCAGCGTACGCGGAATATGATAGTAGCCATTGCTGTCACATTCGCCGCCAACTGACTCCCAAAATGAATTGTAGTCAGAATGAATAACCTTGTTTTTATCATGGTAACGCTGGCTGCGAAAAATATGCTGGTCACTACTGACTGCCAGTACCTGTTCAATATTCAATTGTTCTGCAAAACGACAAATAGCTTCCATTACAATGCGTTTAGGAAACAAACCGTGGCATGATTTCGTCGCTTTTTGAATTTCTTCGTGCGGCATTAATCGGTTACCCCCCTGCAAGCCACCAATAAAAAGCGCGCTGCGCCCTTCATAGTTGCACAGGGTGAAGGTCATTTCTGCTAATGTCTCGCCCTCACTATTACGGACAAGAATGGTACTTTCACCTTCTTTATCGAGGGCAATAAATGAGGACATGATAATGGTGTATATTGCGCTATCTTTGCCTTCAATTTGTGCCAGTTGTAACCCATCTGCACTTAAATAATCATTAAACTCTTTCGATGAAAAAGCGTTGCGAAAAACATTGTAATGAAAACGCACGGCATCGAGTTTTGCTTTACGGTCAAGGTTGACTGCGAGATACGCGCGATGCAGACGAACCGGTATACGGGGTTGTATCGCGAGAATTTCTTCAAGATCCGGCCATTGCGCCAGCTCAGCCATCCACTCACGTGTCAATCGTGGCATCAGCAATGAGCGCCATACAAACTTACGGCGAAAGCTTCGTTGATGCCAAAATTTACCTGGCCGCCATTGTCCGGTTGTCAGACGACAAAAAAGACTAAAACTTGTGGCAGGTCTGGAAGAATGAAAAGTGCTTTCTGTTAGCTGGCTCATAATAACAATCCAATAGATACTCTGATACTAATTTCAGCACAGCGGACCTTAACGGTTCATCAATAACTCTGTTATTCTTTGCACTTTTCAACGCCTGTTAATTTATCGTTGATGTTTATCACTCCACTCTGGTGGGCGTATTGGGGGACACTGGGACATTTTATGAAGCTCAAGGGAAAAATTAAAAAACGTTATTTTCTCCTCGCCATCATCATTATTGTGGCGATGATTTCACTTTGGCGAACGCTTAATGCGCCACTACCTCAGTATCAAACGTTAATTGTACGTCCAGGCGATCTCCAGCAAAGTGTGCTGGCCACCGGGAAACTGGATGCGTTACGCAAAGTTGATGTTGGTGCACAGGTGAGTGGGCAGTTAAAAACGCTGTCAGTAGCTATTGGCGATAAGGTTAAAAAAGATCAGTTGCTCGGCGTTATCGATCCTGAGCAGGCACAAAACCAAATCAAAGAAGTTGAAGCGACGCTCATGGAGCTGCGGGCTCAGCGTTTGCAGGCTGAAGCTGAGTGGAAACTGGCACGCGTAACGCTTTCTCGTCAGCAACAACTGGCGAAAACGCAGGCGGTTTCGCAGCAGGATCTCGACACGGCAGCGACCGAGATGGCGGTCAAACAGGCACAGATTGGCACTATTGATGCACAAATAAAGCGTAATCAGGCTTCCCTTGATACGGCAAAAACGAACCTCGATTACACGCGGATCGTCGCGCCAATGGCGGGTGAAGTGACACAAATCACCACCCTCCAGGGGCAAACCGTCATTGCCGCCCAGCAGGCGCCCAACATTTTGACGTTGGCAGATATGAGCACCATGCTGGTAAAAGCGCAGGTCTCCGAGGCAGATGTTATTCACCTGCAGCCGGGCCAAAAAGCCTGGTTTACTGTGTTGGGCGATCCGCAGACACGGTATGAAGGCGTGCTCAAAGATGTACTGCCGACGCCTGAGAAGGTGAATGACGCCATTTTCTACTATGCGCGCTTCGAAGTGCCTAACCCGAAGGGGATCCTGCGCCTTGATATGACCGCACAGGTGCACATCCAGCTCACAGACGTTAAAAATGTACTGACGATCCCGCTGGCGGCGTTGGGCGATCCTATTGGCAACAACCGCTATAACGTCCGGCTGCTGCGTAATGGTGAAACTCGTGAGCGCGAAGTGGTCATCGGCGCCCGTAATGATACCGACGTAGAAATTGTGAAAGGGTTGGAAGAGGGTGATGAAGTGATCACCGGTGAGGGTAAAGCGGGAGTAGCACAATGACGGCATTGCTTGAGTTGAGCAATATCCGCCGCAGCTACCCGTCAGGCGAGGGACAGGTCGAGGTATTAAAGGACGTTTCCTTGCGCATTCAGGCCGGCGAAATGGTGGCGATTGTCGGGGCGTCTGGCTCGGGTAAATCGACGCTGATGAACATTCTGGGATGTCTGGACAAGCCGACCAGTGGAACCTATCGGGTTGCGGGGCGGGATGTTTCTACACTGGATAGCGATGCGTTAGCGCAACTGCGGCGTGAGCATTTCGGCTTTATCTTCCAGCGTTATCATTTGCTTTCACATTTAACGGCGGCACAAAATGTTGAAGTTCCGGCGGTGTATGCCGGGACTGAACGTAAGCAGCGTCTGGTTCGTGCTCAGGAATTACTTCAGCGTCTGGGGTTGGGCGACCGAGTTGATTATCAGCCTTCCCAGCTTTCCGGTGGCCAGCAGCAACGTGTCAGTATTGCGCGTGCGTTGATGAACGGGGGTCAGGTCATTCTGGCTGATGAACCCACTGGCGCGTTGGACAGCCACTCCGGCGAAGAGGTGATGGCTATTCTGCATCAGCTACGCGATCGCGGGCATACGGTAATCATCGTCACGCATGACAGCCAGGTTGCCGCCCAGGCAGAACGCGTAATTGAAATTCGTGATGGCGAGATTGTGCGTAATCCACCACCACAAAAGCCCGCTAGCGGACGTGATATTGCTGAACCCGCGGTGACGACGGCTTCTGGCTGGCGTCAGTTTTCCAGCGGCTTTCGTGAAGCATTGACCATGGCCTGGCTAGCCATGGCCGCCAACAAAATGCGTACACTGCTCACAATGCTGGGCATCATCATCGGTATCGCTTCGGTGGTATCGATTGTGGTGGTGGGTGATGCGGCAAAACAACTGGTGCTGGCAGACATCCGAGCGATTGGTACGAATACTATCGATATCTATCCGGGCAAAGATTTCGGTGATGACGATCCACAATATCAGCAGGCGCTGAAGTATGACGATTTAGTTGCGATTCAGAAGCAACCCTGGGTCAGTTCCGTTACGCCTGCGGTATCAAAGAACCTACGCCTGCGCTATGGCAATATTGATGTCGCCGCCAGTGCAAACGGTGTTAGCGGTGATTACTTCAATGTCTATGGCATGACGTTCAGTGAAGGCGCGACCTTTAATGCAGAGCAACTGGCGGGGCGGGCACAGGTGGTGGTGCTCGACAGCAATACCCGACGCCAGTTGTTCCCCAGCAAAGCAAAAGTGGTGGGTGAAGTTATTCTGGTGGGAAATATGCCAGCCACCGTCATTGGCGTTGCGGAAGAAAAACAATCGATGTTTGGCAGCAGTAAGATCCTGCGCGTCTGGCTACCATACAGCACCATGTCAGGACGGATCATGGGGCAATCGTGGTTAAACTCTATTACCGTGCGGGTAAAAGAGGGTTTTGATAGCGCCCAGGCCGAGCAGCAACTCACCCGTCTGTTATCGCTGCGTCATGGCAAAAAAGATTTCTTCACCTGGAACATGGATGGCATCTTGAAAACCGCCGAAAAAACCACACGTACATTACAGCTCTTTCTGACACTGGTAGCGGTGATTTCGCTGGTGGTGGGGGGGATCGGCGTGATGAACATTATGCTGGTATCGGTGACAGAGCGTACGCGTGAAATCGGTATTCGGATGGCAGTGGGAGCGCGGGCCAGCGATGTGCTACAGCAGTTCTTAATTGAGGCTGTGCTGGTGTGCCTGGTGGGAGGCGCGCTCGGTATCAGTTTGTCGATGTTAATTGCCTTTACGCTACAACTGTTCCTGCCTGGGTGGGAAATTGGTTTCTCTCCTGTCGCGCTGTTAACGGCTTTCTTGTGTTCAACCGCCACCGGAATTTTGTTTGGCTGGCTTCCGGCCCGTAATGCCGCGCGTCTGGATCCCGTGGATGCTTTGGCGCGAGAATAACCTGTTGTATTGCATAATAAATAAAAATGCCAGCCTCAGGGGCTGGCATTTTGTCTGCGGGATGTACACAATGAGACAGAAGAGCTATGCGACAGCTTCTGCTTCAATGACGGGCACGATAAGACTGGCATGATTGCCTTTTGGCCCCTGGTGGACATCAAACTGGACAGACTGTCCGGCTTTTAGCGTTCTGTAACCATCCATCTGAATGGTGGAGTAATGGGCGAAGATATCTTCACCACCGCCTTCGGGGCAGATGAAACCAAACCCTTTGGCATTATTGAACCACTTAACAGTACCCGTTTCCATACTTCGACATCCTTCGTAAATCTTATATAAGTAAGATGGAATGAACCGGTGGCGGAGTGGGGGCTGTTCAAAACCTCGCCAACTCTCGAAACTACAATTTAGAGAAATCAGGCGGGGCGTCAAGCGCCAGGCTTGTGGAATCGGGTAAAAATGCATCAAAATTTGAAGCAGTTAACGCTATTGTCGGATATGTGACAGATGTCGCGGATGACACTGATAGATGATAGTTATCTAATAATTGAGGTAGATTGATTATGCGCATAGGCTCTAGTCAGCGGCAAGTTATTCTGCCGGTAACCGTAACTGAAGATGACGACTGACAATGGGTAAGACGAACGACTGGCTGGATTTCGAACAGCTGGCGGAAGACAAATTGCGCGACGCGCTAAAACCGCCATCTATGTATAAAGTGATATTAGTCAATGATGATTACACTCCGATGGAGTTTGTTATTGACGTGTTACAAAAATTCTTTTCTTATGATGTAGAACGTGCAACGCAACTGATGCTTGCCGTTCACTATCAAGGTAAAGCCATCTGCGGCGTATTCACCGCCGAGGTTGCTGAAACCAAAGTGGCGATGGTGAACAAATATGCGAGGGAAAACGAGCATCCGTTGCTGTGTACGCTGGAAAAAGCCTGAATGCAGGCATAAATATTGGGGGAGGTGCCTATGCTCAATCAAGAACTGGAACTCAGTTTAAACATGGCTTTCGCCAGAGCGCGCGAGCACCGACATGAGTTTATGACCGTCGAGCACTTGTTACTGGCGTTGCTCAGTAACCCATCGGCCCGCGAAGCGCTGGAAGCGTGTTCTGTGGATCTGGTGGCGCTCCGTCAGGAACTCGAAGCCTTCATTGAACAAACCACACCCGTATTGCCTGCCAGCGAAGAAGAGCGCGATACTCAGCCGACGTTGAGCTTTCAGCGTGTTTTGCAACGAGCTGTCTTTCATGTTCAGTCTTCCGGGCGCAATGAAGTGACTGGCGCTAATGTGCTGGTTGCTATCTTCAGCGAGCAGGAATCACAGGCGGCCTATCTGCTGCGTAAGCATGAAGTCAGTCGCCTGGACGTGGTGAATTTCATTTCTCATGGCACGCGTAAAGACGAACCGAGTCAGTCTTCTGACTCCGGTAATCAGCCAAATAACGAAGAGCAAGCTGGCGGGGAGGACCGTATGGAGAACTTCACGACTAACCTTAACCAGCTGGCTCGCGTAGGCGGGATTGATCCGCTTATTGGCCGGGAAAAAGAGCTGGAGCGCGCCATTCAGGTACTGTGTCGTCGTCGTAAAAATAACCCACTGCTGGTGGGAGAATCCGGTGTGGGGAAAACGGCGATTGCCGAAGGTCTCGCCTGGCGTATTGTCCAGGGTGATGTGCCGGAAGTGATGGCTGATTGTACGCTGTATTCTCTGGATATCGGTTCATTGCTGGCGGGTACCAAATACCGCGGTGATTTTGAAAAACGCTTTAAGGCGCTGCTGAAGCAACTGGAGCAGGATACTAACAGCATTCTGTTTATCGATGAGATCCACACTATTATCGGTGCGGGGGCGGCATCGGGCGGCCAGGTGGATGCGGCTAACCTGATCAAGCCGCTGCTCTCCAGCGGGAAAATTCGTGTGATAGGTTCAACCACCTATCAGGAGTTCAGCAATATCTTTGAGAAAGACCGTGCGTTAGCGCGTCGCTTCCAGAAGATCGATATCACTGAGCCGTCAGTGGAAGAGACCGTGCAGATTATCAACGGTCTGAAACCGAAGTACGAAGCGCACCATGACGTTCGCTACACCGCCAAAGCGGTACGTGCAGCTGTCGAACTGGCGGTGAAATACATTAACGATCGCCACCTGCCGGATAAAGCGATTGATGTGATTGATGAAGCAGGCGCACGTGCGCGTCTGATGCCGGTCAGCAAGCGCAAGAAAACCGTCAACGTGGCAGATATCGAATCTGTCGTAGCCCGTATTGCGCGGATCCCGGAGAAGAGCGTTTCGCAGAGCGATCGTGATACGCTGAAAAATCTGGGCAACCGTCTGAAAATGCTGGTATTCGGGCAGGATAAAGCCATTGAAGCACTGACCGAAGCGATCAAAATGAGCCGTGCCGGTCTGGGTCATGAGCATAAGCCTGTCGGTTCGTTCCTGTTCGCCGGACCGACTGGCGTCGGTAAGACCGAAGTCACGGTGCAGTTGTCTAAAGCCCTGGGCATCGAACTGCTGCGTTTTGATATGTCCGAATATATGGAACGTCATACTGTCAGCCGCTTGATTGGCGCGCCTCCAGGGTATGTCGGTTTTGACCAGGGCGGCTTGTTGACCGATGCGGTGATTAAACATCCGCATGCTGTACTGCTGCTGGATGAAATTGAAAAAGCGCACCCGGATGTCTTTAACCTGCTGCTGCAGGTCATGGATAACGGTACGCTGACTGACAATAACGGGCGTAAAGCGGATTTCCGCAACGTGGTGCTGGTGATGACGACCAACGCCGGGGTACGTGAAACTGAGCGTAAATCAATTGGGCTTATCCATCAGGACAACAGTACTGATGCGATGGGCGAAATCAAGAAAGTGTTTACGCCGGAATTCCGTAACCGCCTCGACAACATTATCTGGTTCGATCATCTCTCGACTGAAGTGATTCATCAGGTGGTGGATAAATTTATTGTCGAGCTGCAGGTTCAGCTGGATCAGAAAGGTGTCTCTCTGGAAGTGAGTCAGGAAGCACGTAACTGGCTGGCGGAAAAAGGCTACGACCGCGCAATGGGCGCACGTCCGATGACACGAGTGGTTCAGGACAACCTGAAAAAACCATTGGCCAACGAATTGTTGTTTGGTTCGCTGGTGGATGGTGGTCAGGTTACCGTCGCGCTGGATAAAGAAAAAAATGAGCTGACCTATGGTTTCCAGAGTGCGCAAAAGCACAAGCCAGAAGCTGCACATTAATTTCTAATCGCATGATAAACCGGGCGAATGCCCGGTTTTTTTTTCGCCTGATGTCAGACAACAGATGAATGACAGGCAAAAAATAAGCCTGCGTAAGGGAGATTACGCAGGCTAAGGAGGTGGTTCCTGGTACAGCTAGCATTTATGGGTTATGTTTTTCAGCGGATGGGATAATACCCTTAATGAACGAAACGGTATGTGATCGATTTCTAAGAATCTTCCGAACGCTGAAAAATAACCGTAATTAACTACTTAGCATGTGGATTGCGCGTGGACTCACCGGCAAAATTACGCATCAGTAATGCATAATTCAGATCGATATCCTGTGGTACGGGCATCCATACGGTATAACCATCACCAGGCGCAACTGGCATAGCTTCGCCTTTGGCGTTTTCCATCTGCTCAAGGGTGAAATTGACGTTACCCTGCGGCGTCATCAGCTCCAGACTGTCACCGACGGTGAATTTGTTTTTCACCAGCACAGCAGCCAGATCGCCTTTGCGTTCGCCGGTGAATTCACCGACAAACTGCTGACGTTCGGAAACAGAAAAACCGTATTCGTAGTTCTGATAGTCGTCATGAGTATGGCGGCGCAGGAACCCTTCGGTATAACCACGGTGCGCCAGACCTTCCAGTGTTTCCAGCAGTTGCGGATCGAACGGTTTACCGGCCGCAGCATCGTCAATGGCTTTACGATAGACCTGTGCAGTACGGGCGCAGTAATAGTAAGACTTGGTGCGACCTTCGATTTTCAGGGAATGCACGCCCATCTGGGTCAGGCGCTCAACGTGGGCAATTGCGCGTAAATCTTTTGAGTTCATGATGTAAGTGCCGTGTTCGTCTTCGAACGCGGTCATGTATTCACCCGGACGCTGGGCTTCTTCAATCATAAACACTTTGTCCGTAGGCGCGCCGATCCCAAGTGTCGGTTCCACGTTTTGTACCGGGATGGGTTCGTATTTGTGCACGATATTACCCACCACATCTTCTTTACCTTCCTGTACGTTGTATTCCCAGCGGCAGGCGTTGGTACAGGTCCCCTGGTTAGGGTCGCGCTTGTTGATGTAGCCGGAGAGCAGGCAGCGGCCGGAGTAGGCCATACACAGCGCACCGTGAACGAAGATTTCAATCTCCATATCCGGAACCTGGGTGCGGATCTCTTCAATTTCTTCCAGCGACAGTTCGCGGGAAAGGATCACGCGGGTCAAGCCCATTTGTTTCCAGAACTTCACCGTTGCCCAGTTGACCGCGTTAGCCTGTACTGACAGATGAATATCCATATCAGGGAAGTGTTCACGGACCAGCATGATCAGCCCCGGATCGGACATGATCAGTGCATCCGGCCCCATTTCCACAACGGGTTTCAGGTCACGAATGAAGGTTTTCAGCTTGGCGTTATGCGGGGCAATATTAACCACCACATAGAATTTTTTACCCAGTTCATGGGCCTCATTAATGCCGAGTTGCAGGTTTTCGTGATTGAATTCGTTGTTGCGCACACGCAGAGAGTAACGCGGTTGGCCCGCGTACACAGCATCTGCGCCATAGGCGAAAGCGTAACGCATATTTTTCAGCGTTCCCGCCGGGGAAAGGAGTTCCGGTTTAAACATAATGTTCTCGTTCTGATGACAGGTCAGACTCGCTTCACTGCATGAAGCGGTTGGGGGAGTGCCCCCATATTAAGGGCGGGCATTGTATCGCTGCGTGGCGGGCAGGTAAAGTTATTGTGCCGGGTGGGCATTTTGCCTTACCCGGCCTTGATTGGCTTCTGGCTGATTAAGCTATCCGACAGGCATCGGCTTCCCAGCGATATCCTACGCCATAGACCGCGCGGATAAACGACTGCTCTGCATCCAGCGATTCCAGTTTACGGCGCAGATTCTTGATATGGCTGTCGATGGTGCGGTCGGTAACGACGCGGTAATCATCGTAGAGATGGTTGAGCAATTGCTCGCGGGAGAACACTTTTCCCGGTTCATGCGACAGTGTTTTGAGTAAGCGAAATTCAGCAGGTGTCAGGTCGAGCATTTTTCCACGCCACGATGCCTGAAAACGGCCTTCATCAACGATCAGTGGACTTTCTGCATCCATCTGTTGCAACTCGCGCTGTGGTTTACAACGGCGCAGGATCGTTTTCACTCGTGCGACGACTTCCCGCGGGCTGTACGGTTTACAAATGTAGTCATCTGCACCGATCTCCAGCCCCAGCAGGCGGTCAATCTCTTCGATTTTGGCGGTCACCATCATAATCGGGACGTCAGAGAAACGACGAATTTCCCGACACAGAGTCAGACCGTCGGTACCAGGCAACATCAGATCTAACAAGATCAGATCGGGCGGCGTCTGGCGTACATAAGGCAACACCTGATCGCCGTGATTGATGAGCGTAGGGGCATAGCTTGCCGCACGCAGGTAGTCGATGAGCAGTTGCCCCAGCTTGGGCTCGTCTTCCACGATCAGAATACGCGGCGTGTTTTCATCAATGGGTAACTCAGTCATACATCTCTCTGTAAGTCGCGTTCCAGCGGTAACTCTACTGTAATGCTAACCCCGCCAAAAGGCGAATGGGCGGCGCGGATCAGACCATTATGCGCCTGGACAATGTTGACGCAAATCGCCAGCCCCAGCCCGGACCCACCGCTGGCCCGGTTGCGGGACCCTTCGGTGCGATAAAAACGTTCGAACAGTTTCTGTAGCTGTTCGTCGCTAACGCCGGGGGTGGAATCGGCGAAGGTTAATAACACCATCCGCTCCCGCTGTTCGGCACTGATATGCAGACCGCCACCGCTGTCGGTGTAGCGTAGGCTGTTTTCCAGTAGGTTGTTAAACAGTTGCATCAGGCGATCCCTGTCGCCAAAGACCGTCATGCTGTCCGGGAGTGAAAGCTGGATCGTCAGCCCTCGACTGGCAAAGCGCTCACGAAACGCGCCGCTCGCCACTTCCAGCAGAGGGATCAGGTCCAGCGAGGTTTTCTGATAGGCCAGCGCACCTTCATCAGACATAGAAAGCTGGTGGAGATCGTCTACCAGTTTGGTGAGCGTACCCACTTCGGCCTGCAATGAGGCTACCGAATCCGGGGTGAACTGACGTACACCATCCTGAATAGCTTCGAGTTCGCCGCGTAAAACTGCCAGCGGTGTGCGCAGTTCGTGAGAAATATCAGCCATAAAGTCCCGGCGCATCTGCTGGTTTTTTTCCAGCGTACTGGCAAGCTGGTTGAAATCCTGCGCCAGTTTGCCCAGTTCATCGGTACTGGTGGGAACCACGCGGGTAGTAAAATCGCCGGCCGCCAGTTTGTGTGTGCCGTCGACCAGTCGTTTGACGGGCGCGAGCAGGCTCCGTGCCAGCGTAAATGTTGCCAGCGCTGCCAGTATGGTGGAGAGCGCCACGATCAGCCAACTGGTGCGCCGCTGTTGTTTATCGAAGTTAATATCCGTATTGCGCGTCAGCCGTTCAACGGGTGAGGCGATGACGGCGCCAACTTCCAGACCGTTGACGCGGATCGGGCGGCGAGTGCCGTCACGCGGTACGGGACCGCGCGGGCCGACCAGCACATGGGCACTTTGATCGACCACCCAAAATTGCGTGCGCCAGCCGTGCGGTGGCATGCCGGGGCCCGGTTTATCATCGTCATTGTCGTGTTCAAATGAGCGCAGGATCTGAAAGATAAAACGATCGTTGTTACGTAAAAATCGCCAGTTGCCGTGCTGCTCATACTGCTCGCCAAGGGCATCGCTCAACATTTGCAGGCGCTGTTCGTTACCGTGTTTGATGTAGTCAATAAAACCGCGTTCGAAGCTAATGCGGACGGCCCAGTGCATACTGATCAGCAACACAATGCAGGTGGCGAAAATAGCCAGAAAGAGTTTGCCGGTGATACCGGGCCGCCAGAACGTCATCGGGTGCTCCTTTTGCGCCGTGAAATCACCGCGTTGGTCTGCGTGTCGTTCGGCACGCGGGCAAAAATGATGGCAGGCAGTGCGATAAGAAACGCGATGCACAGCCAGGTATACATAAAGACGGTATGCGTAGACGCGCTGTCGATGGCGATATGCTGCTGCCCGAACATGCCTAACAACAGACCGGCGATGGTTACCCCGATACTCATCGACAGTTGCATGATCATCGACAGCAGACTGTTGCCGCTGCTCGCGAGGTCATCCGGCAGGTCTTTGAGCGTCAGTGTGTTCATTGATGAGAAGCGGGTAGAATTGACCATTCCCTGTAAGAACAGTATGAACGGCAGGGCGTAATACCAACCGAGTAACGCGGTGCTCATCAGCAACAGGCTGACCATCGACAGGGCAAGCGTGGTGGTGACCAGTACGCGACGGTAGCCAAACCGGTTGACGACCTGGACCACAATGCGTTTCATTCCCATACTGCCCAGCACCATCGGGATCATCATCAATCCGGCATGAAGTGGCGAAAAGCCCAATCCTATCTGCAGGAATACCGGGGTCATGAACGGTAACATCCCGCTACCGATGCGTCCGGCAAAACTGCCGAACAGGCCTAAAGAGAAGGTGTGTGTACGAAACAGATGCAGGCTAAACAGTGCACGAGGGTTGTTGTAGGCATGTTTCAGATACAGCAGGATCGCCAGTACGCCACAGATAACCAGCGCTGCCAGCGTGATGTGGGAAATGCCGGTTCCCTTACTACCATCGAGCGCTAACGTGAGTACCGCCATGCCAACAGCCAGCATCATGAATCCAGAAAGATCGAAACGGCGAGTTTGCATGGTGTAGTTGGGCATCAGCATTAACGTGGCTATTGCCCCGACAATGCCAACCGGAATGTTAATCAGAAATATCCAGTGCCAGGAGGCATATTCCACCAGGATCCCCCCTAATGCCGGGCCCAGAAGAGGACCAATCTGACCGGGCAAGGTGACGAATGTCATTGCCGCCATGTATTGCTCGCGTGGGACGATTTTCATCACCGTTAACCTGCCGACGGGTACCATCATTGCGCCGCCTACCCCCTGTAACACACGCGCCATCACCAGTTCATTCAGCGTTCCGGACCAGGCGCAAAACAGCGATCCCAGCGTAAACAGAATGATTGCGGTAAAGAATATATTGCGTACACCGATTTTATCGGCCAGCCAACCGCTGGCGGGCAGCATCACCGCTACGGTTAATACATATGACACAATGACCATATGCATATGCAGTGGACTTTCCCCGAGGCTTTTGGCCATTGAGGGAAGCGCGGTGTTGACGATGGTGGTATCCAGCGACTGCATAAAAAAGCCAAATGCCACAATCCAAAGTTGCCAGCGGGTGCTGTCGGGAAGTTCTGTCATAACTCTGCTACCGGTTTGCTGCCTTTACGCGAAAAACGCAGACGCAGACGATCGAAAAAGAGATAGACCACCGGAGTGGTGTACAGCGTCAGTAGCTGACTCACGACCAGTCCGCCAACAATGGTTATCCCCAATGGTTGGCGCAATTCAGCGCCGTCACCAGCGGATAATACCAGCGGCAGCGCACCAAACAGTGCCGCCAGCGTGGTCATCATTATTGGGCGAAAACGCAGCAGGCAGGCCTGGAAAATCGCTTCTTCCGGCTGCAACTTGCCATTTCTCTGCGCTTCCAGCGCAAAATCGACCATCATGATGGCGTTTTTCTTCACAATGCCAATTAATAGCATGATCCCTATCAGGGCGATTAGGCTGAACGGGGCATCGAACAGCTCCAGCGCCAGTAAGGCCCCAACGCCGGCAGAAGGCAGCGTGGAGAGAATAGTCAGCGGGTGAACATAGCTTTCATACAGCATACCCAGCACGATATAGACTGTGGCGATGGCGGCGATAATCAGGATCACCTGTGAATTCATGGTGTCCTGAAATACCTGCGCGGTACCCGCAAAGCTACCGCGCACCGTCGACGGTACCCCAAGCTGGGTCATGGTTCTGTTGATGGCCTCCGTCGCTTCAGAAAGTGAAGAACCCGTCGGCAGGTTAAACGATACGGTTGAGGCGGCAGACAACCCCTGGTGATTCACCGATAGCGGTGCGTTTGCCGGTTGCCATTTGGCAAAGTACGACAACGGTATCGCTTTACCATCGCTGTTGATGACGAACATTTTGTCCAGGGCGCTGATATCCTGGGTGTAGCGTGGGTCGACTTCCATCACCACTTTGTACTGGTTCATCGGCTGATAGATGGTCGAAATTTGCCGCTGACCAAAGGCGTTATTCAGCAGGCTGTTTGCTGCTTCGACGTCGATTCCCAGACGTGACATGGTGTCACGATCGTAGGTCAGATTCATCTCTGCGCCGTTGTCCTGCTGATCGGAATTGACGTCTGCCAGTTGGGGCAGGGTGGCTAGCGCCTTACGAATTTTCGGTTCCCATTCGCGCAGTGCGGCGAGGTCATCTGACAACAGCGTGTATTGGTAGCTGGCATTGGCCTGACGACCACCGACGCGAATATCCTGTACTGCCATCAGAAACAGGTTTGCGCCGGGTTCTTTGGCAAGCGCGACACGCAGGCGGTCAATCACCTGTTGCGCCGTTTCGTGGCGTTCTCCACGTGGCTTCAGGGTGATAAACATCATCCCGCTGTTGACGCGTGAGCCGCCGGTAAATCCGGTGACATTATTCACCGCAGGATCGTCGCGGATGATCTTCATAAAGTCCTGCAGTTTGCCTCGCATCGCCTGAAACGAAATGCTTTGATCGGCCTGGATCCCGCCCATGAGTACGCCAGTATCCTGCTCCGGGAAGAAGGTTTTGGGGATGGAAATATAGAGCCAGACGTTCAGGGCAATGGTTGCGAGTAGCACCACTCCCACCATGCGCGTGTGGCGTAGCACCCACTTCAGCGAGGTGGCGTAGCTTTGTTGTAATGCCACCAGTACACGGCCAAATCCCCGCTTACGCGATTGTTCGCGTGGCGTGCTGGATTTGAGCATCCAGCCGCACATCATCGGCGTCAACGTCAGCGATACCAGCAGTGAAATACCGATAGCCACCGACAGAGTGACGGCAAACTCGCGTAACAGACGACCTGGCAGCCCGCCCATTAACAGCAGTGGCAGGAATACCGCCACCAGCGACAGGCTCATGGAGAGAACGGTGAAACCCACCTCGCGCGTGCCCTGTAGTGCCGCCTGTAACGGTTTCATTCCTGCTTCGAGATGGCGTGCAATGTTTTCCAGTACCACAATGGCATCATCGACGACAAACCCCGTCGCGATGGTTAGCGCCATCAGCGACAGATTGTTGAGGCTAAATCCACACAGATACATCGCGGCAAACGTACCAATCAGCGAGACCGGAACCGCAACGGCAGGGATCAGGGTGGCACGTCCGGAGCGCAGGAAGACAAACACCACCAGGATAACCAACGCCACGGAGATAATCAGCGTCTGTTCGACTTCCTCCAGTGAGGCGCGAATAGTCGGCGAACGGTCCTGGGCGATTTGCAGATCGATAGCGGCAGGAACCAGGGTTTGTAACTCTGGTAGTTTGGCGCGAATGCTGTCTACCGTCTGAATAATATTGGCTTCCGGCAGTTTGCGGATCATCAACAGAATGGCCGGTTTGGCATTGGTCATCCCCGCATTGCGTACGTCCTGCACTGAATCACTGACAGATGCAACATCCCCCAGCCGCACAGCTGCGCCATTGTTATAGTGGATGATAACGGGCTTATATTCCGCCGCAGTTTTGAGTTCATCGTTGGTTTGTACCTGCCAGCGATGGGTTTCATTTTCGATAGCGCCCTGTGGTTTACGCACGTTGGCGTTATCGATAGCGCTACGCACCGCGTCCAGTGATACGCCCTGGTTGAACAGCGCCTGCGGATTAAGCCCCACGCGCACAGCGGGAAGGGAGCTTCCTCCGACATCCACATCACCGACGCCGTTGATTTGCGCGATAGTTTGCGCCAGTTGCTTGGATGCGAAATCGTACAATTCACCTTGCGAGTACGTGTCCGATGTCAGCGTCAGGATCATGATCGGCGCATCAGAAGGGTTGGCCTTCCGATACGTCGGACGGCTGGGCATCCCGCTGGGCAGCAGGCTTTGCGCCGCGTTAATGGCGGCCTGTACGTCCCGTGCTGCGCCGTTGATGTCGCGGTCAAATTTAAATTCGAGAATAATGCGCGTACTGCCAAGCGAACTGCTTGATGTCATCTCATTTACGCCCGCAATGCGCCCAAGCGAACGTTCCAGTGGGGTTGCTACGGATGACGCCATTGTTTCTGGTGATGCTCCCGGTAGCGATGCACTGACCATGATTACCGGGAAATCAACCTGCGGCAGTGGGGCCACTGGCAACAGACGAAAGCCAAGAATCCCGCACAGGGTAATCGCCACCGAAATGAGAATGGTCGCGACCGGGCGATGGATGAAAAGCGCAAAAAATTTCATTTACGCTTCCTCTTCCTGGCGTGGGAAGCGGTTTTTCACGTACAGCGACAGCCGGTCAAACAGCAGGTAAATTACCGGTGTGGTAAACAGGGTTAAGACCTGACTGACCAGCAGGCCGCCGACCATGCCAATCCCTAATGGACGGCGTAACTCCGCGCCTACGCCGGTACTTAACATCAGCGGCAACGCCCCCAGTAGTGCTGCCAGCGTGGTCATCAGGATCGGGCGAAAACGCAGCAGACAGGCCTGAAAAATGGCATCGCGCGGTGACATTCCCTGCTCACGTTCTGCGGCAAGGGCAAAGTCGATCATCATGATGGCGTTTTTCTTCACGATCCCGATGAGCAAAATAATGCCGATGATCGCGATCACGTCCAGCTCACTGCCGGCAATCATCAATGCCAGCAACGCCCCGACACCTGCAGTGGGAAGCGTAGAGAGAATCGTAATCGGGTGAATAAAGCTTTCGTACAATACGCCGAGCACGATATACATCGCGACCACTGCCGCCACAATCAGCCAGATGGTATTGCCCAGGGCTGCCTGGAATGCCAGCGTACTGCCCTGGAACTGAGTGGTGATATTTGCAGGCAGGTTCAGTGTTTTTTCGGCATCCTGAATCGCCTGGACCGCATCGCCCAACGACTGGTTATCTGGCACATTGAACGAGATAGTCGTCACCGGGAATTGATCGAGATGGTTAATCGATAGCGGGGCAAAACGCTGCTCGATGTTGGCGATAGCGCTGAGCGGTACGATTCCGCCATCGCTACTGGTCAGACGAATGGTATCCAGCGCGGCAAGTCCAGGTGTGCTGTCAGTGTTATGCTCTAATACCACGCGATACTGGTTTGCCTGTGTATAGATAGTCGAAATCAAACGCTGTCCGAAGGCGTTGTACAGGGCGTTATCGACATCTGCCATGCTGATCCCTAAACGACTGGCACTGTCGCGATTAACATTCACATAGGCCACCAGTCCCTGATCCTGCCAGTCGCTGCTGACATCAGACAGCTGAGGCAACTGCTGCAGTTTTTCCAACAGTTGTGGCACCCAGGTACTGAGGGCGTCCAGAGAGGTGGCCTGCAGCGTAAACTGGTACTGTGTCCGGCTCACCTGAGTATCAATCGTCAAGTCCTGGGTCGGCTGGAGATAGAGATCGACGCCGGGAACCTTATCCACCGCATCCTGCAGACGCTCAATTACTTTTTGTACGCGGTCATCGCGTTCATTCAGCGGCTTGAGGTTAATTTGCAGGCGTGCACTGTTCAGCGCGGGGTTCGTGCCATCAACACCCACAAAGGCCGTCAGGCTTTCTACCGCGGGATCGTTGAGGAGCACATCGGAAACCTGGCGTTGGCGCTGGGCCATGCTGGCAAATGAACTGGATTGTGGAGCCTGCAGCGTACCCTGAATAATGCCGTTATCCTGAATTGGGAAGAAGCCTTTTGGGATAAAAACCCACAGCATGACGCTCAGGGCCAACGTACTGAGTGCGACGCCAAGCGTCAACCACGGATGGTTAAGTACTTTTGCCAGCCAGTGTCCGTATCCGGCGATCACACGATCGAACATTTTTTCTGAGGCACGGGAGAAGCGGTTTTGCTTACGCAATGACGCCTGACTGAGCATGCGCGCGCACATCATCGGTGTCAGGGTTAGCGATACGACGGCGGAAATCAGAATCGCGACCGCCAGCGTAACGGCGAATTCTCGGAACAAGCGCCCGACGATATCGCCCATAAATAGCAGTGGGATCAATACCGCAATCAATGAAAACGTCAGGGAGATGATGGTAAAACCAATCTCGCCTGCACCTTTCAGGGCTGCGGTCAGTGGTTTCTCCCCTTTTTCGATATAGCGCGAAATATTCTCGATAACCACAATAGCATCGTCCACCACAAAACCCGTGGCGATGGTCAGCGCCATCAATGTCAGGTTGTTGATGGAGAAATCAAGAAAGACCATTACCGCGAAAGTACCGATCAGCGATAGCGGCACGGCAACAGCAGGAATGATGGTGGCAGGAATATTGCGCAGAAACAGGTAGATAATCATGACGACCAACGCAATTGCCAGCATCAGTTCGAACTGAGTGTCTGCAACGGAAGCGCGAATATTGGTCGTACGATCCGAAAGTACAGTGACTTTCACCGATTTCGGCAGGCTGTCTGTCAGTTGTGGCAGCATTTGCCGAATACTGTCTGCCGTGGCGATAATATTTGCGCCAGGCTGACGCTGTACGTTCATCACGATGGCTTGTTGTTTGTTGGCCCATGCCCCAAGCCAGCTGTTTTCTGCACCTTGTTCGACGGTGGCAACATCGCCAAGGCGCACCGGCGCACCGTTTTTATAGGCAACAATTAACTGGCGATACTCATCGGCAGACTGCATCTGGTCGTTAGCGGAAAGCGTAACGGCACGTGTTGGCCCATCAAGACTCCCTTTGGCGGAATTGACGTTGGCACCGGTAATCGCCGTACGGATGGTTTCGCTGGTCAGGCCGAGTGCTGCAATCGCCTGTGCATTGAGCTTCACGCGGACCGCAGGACGCTGGCCGCCAGAAAGTGTCACCAGGCCAACACCAGAAACCTGGGAGATTTTCTGTGCGACGCGGGTTTCCACCATATCTTCCACCTGCGTCATCGGCATGGCGGTCGAGGTGACGGCCAGCGTCATGATCGGCGGATCCGCTGGATTAACTTTGCTGTACACCGGTGGGTTAGGCAGGTCACCCGGCAATAAATTGGTGGCTGCATTGATGGCGGCCTGAACTTCCTGCTCGGCAACATCCAGTGGCAGGGTCAGTTGAAACTGCAACGTGACCACCGATGCACCACCGGAACTTTGGGAGGACATTTGTTTCAGACCGGACATCTGCCCGAACTGGCGTTCAAGCGGAGCGGTAACTGCAGACGTCATGACATCCGGGCTGGCTCCGGGGTAGAGCGTTATGACCTGAATGGTGGGGTAATCCACTTCTGGTAATGCAGCAATGGGCAGGAAACGATAGCCGATAATACCGGCAAGCAAAATCGCGACCATCAGCAATGTGGTGGCGACAGGGCGCAGAATGAACAGGCGGGACGGGCCGCCTGTATTGCCGGGAGGTAACACCTGCATCAGGAGCTCGCTCCTTTTTTGCCATAGCCGCGCGGTGCGGCTTTGTCGTCGCTAGCGGTGGCGGCGTGAGCCTCCACGACCTCGACTTTAGCCCCTTCCGTCAGACGATCAATACCGTCGGTGACGACGCGTTCGCCCGCGGACAGCCCGGCGGAGATAACGACGTTCTGACTGTCCTGAATACCTGGTTTAACCAGATGTTTGCTGACTTTGTTGTCGTTGTTCAGCACCCAGACAAAGTGGCCTTCATTGCCCATTTGTAATGCGGCAGCCGGGATCACGATGGCATTTTGTTCGGTGTCGACCAGCATGCGAGCGTTAACAAACTGATTCGGGAACAAGGCATCGTCCTGGTTGTTAAAGCGGGCTTTCGCTTTGATGGTGCCGGTGGTGGCGTCAATCTGGTTGTCGAGGCTCAGCAGTACGCCTTCGCTCAGTTTTTGCGAGTTGGTACGGTCCCAGGCCTCAACTTTCAGTGGCGTCCCCGATTTCTGTGCCTGTACTACGGTCGCGATATCGTTCTCTGGCAAAGTGAAAACCAGATCAATAGGATGGGTTTGTGTAATGACGACAATCCCGGTGGTATCGCTGCTGGATATCTGGTTACCCACATCCACAAGCTTCAGGCCCACCCGACCATCAACAGGAGCCGTTACCCGGCTCCAGTCGAGTTGCAATTGCGCGCTGGCGACGCTGGCTTCATCGGCTTTTATCGTCCCTTGTGTTTCGTTGACCAGCGCCTGCTGCGCATCCAGTTCCTGGCGAGAGACCAGGTTGGTTTTAACCAGTTGCTGATAGCGGGCGAGATCGCGACGGGCATTGGCCAGTGTGGCTTTATCTTTCGCTAACTGCCCCTGCGCCTGAGCCAGAGCGACTTTAAACTGGCTGGGGTCTATTTCTGCCAGCAGGTCGCCGGCTTTCACCTGCTGTCCTTCCTGAAAGTGTATGGCGATGAGTTGGCCGTCCACGCGACTGCGTACCGTCGCGGTGTTCGCGGCAGTAATGGTACCCAGCCCGGTCAGATAGCGTGGAACTGCTTGTTCGACTGCCGTGGCCGCCTGAACCGGAGCCAACGGGCCTGAACGCATTCCTCGCCGTCCCGTTGCCGGAGCGGGTTGCATCTGACGGGTTGCGCCGGGGGCTGTTCCCTGGGGTTCGCTGCGACTCTGCCAGAACCAAAATGCGACGATGGCGGCCACGACGCTCACGATTGCTATCACCCAGCGGGATTTGTTACTGCCTTTCATTGTTGTAAGTTTCTCATCCTGAAACGTTTCGCGGAATGATACTAGTTTAGCCAGTGAACGCGGGAGAAAAATGGAGGAATTATGAAACACTGTCGGGATTCGTCTGAATGCTGACGCGGCTTTGCGAGGCATTACGCAACAATCAGCGCTGAAAATAGCGAATGCCGGATAGTACGTTAGAGTGCTGGCACGGCAAAAAGGAGGAAAGCCAGAGATTTCAGCCGGATGCTGAAACGGGAAAACCCCTCCCGAGGAAGGGGCCAAAATAAGGAAAGGGTTATGATGAAGTACGTCATCATACTGGTGATACTCTTAGTGATTAGCTTACCGGCTTACTAAGATACCAGAGGGAGGGGAAACCCTCCCTGACCCTCACTCCTGACCATAAGCCACAGTAACGATGATGTCAATACGCACACTTTTCAGCCTGCGAACCACTTAGCGGAAAACCACTTCCGCCCAGCGTGCCAGACCTGCGGTAACCGAGCCGAAGTCATCACCACCGGCGATAGGGATCCCCGGAAGCTGTTCGGCAAGCGCTTTTTTGATAATCGGTGAGCGCGCGCTGCCGCCGGTTAAATAAATGACATCCGGTTTTTCCTGGGCATTATCCAGGGCTAGTTGCACCTGTTCCAGAATATGTGCCAGTGGTTGATTGAGCGCAGTTTCCAGCCCCTGTTGGCTGATTGCGGCAGCCAGTTCATCACTGATAAACGGCAGTGCCGCCGTGACGTTTGCCTGAGCGGAAAGCGCAATTTTGCTTTCTTCTGCGCTACGAACCAGGCGGTAGCTCAGACGCTCGCGCCAGACTTTGAGTAACAGCGCGACTTTGTCCGCTTCACGTGCATCACGGATAAGATCGTTCAACAATCGACCGTTGGCGGTACTGTAAAAATCACTTTGCGCGGGGACATCGTTAATCGCGACGGCGTTCCACCACGGCAGAATAGGTAATGCGATACCTTTTTCGGTTTCGCCTCCCATGCCGAGTAACGGCATCAGGTGTTTAAAGGCCAGCGCGATATCCAGATCGTTACCGCCTACGCGACATCCACTGTGACCTAACAGGCTGGTTTCGCGATCGGCGCGTTGATGCCACTGCGGCCCCATCAGCAGCAACGAGCAGTCGGTGGTACCGCCGCCAATGTCCACCACCAGTACGCGCTTTTCTTCTTGCAAGGTTGCTTCAAAATCCAGACCAGCGGCTACCGGCTCGTACTGAAACACCACATCCTGAAAACCCGCGCGTTTTGCCGCGCGTTCAAGAATACCCTGCGCCTGGGCGTTGGCGTCGTCGCCGCCTAACCCCTGGAAGTTTATCGGGCGACCGATGACGGCCTGGGTAATGGCTTCGGGGAGCTGATTCTGTGCCTGGTTGCGGATGTGCAGCATCATCGCGCAGACCAAATCCTCAAACAGCGCAACCTGCTGTGGCTTCAGGCCGCTGGCACCCAGGAATGATTTTGGCGATTTAACAAAGTAAACCTCTTCCGGGTCGTCAATGTATTGCGCCAGTGACGCCAGACCAAACTGTACGCTATTGGCGTTAACATCGATGTCTTCATCGCGGTTATAACGCATCGCACGACTCAGTAGCGCCTGTGTTTCGGCATCCGTTGTGGGGACATCATGATGGCGATACAACCATTCGCTGACCGCTTCACGCGTAGGGGCACAAAGCATAGAAGGCAGCAGCGTGCTGTTATTTTCCATTTTGAGCAAGTATGGCTGCCCATCACGCATGACGGCCACTGAACAGTTCGCCGTACCGTAGTCAAAACCAATAAACACCGTAAAAATCCCCATGCCAGTGAAGAAGGGGCGTGACTTTAGCGAAATGTTGACGCCCCGACAACTGGAATATGAAAGCAAGGCGTATCGTCGGGATAACGTTTATGCTGTAGGCTGGCAAAAAAAGGAAGCGTACATGTTTACTCTGAGCTGGCAACCGCCTTACGACTGGCCCTGGATGCTGGGGTTTCTGTCCGCCCGTGCGGTGGATGGCGTCGAAACCGTTGGGGAGCTGTATTACGCCAGGAGCCTGGCAATCGGTGAGCATCACGGGCTGGTGAGTGTGGTGCCTGACCTGAAGACATACCAGCTTCAGATCAGGCTAAGTCCGGGGCTACAGCCCGTTGCGGCAGAGTGTCTGGTTAAAATTGAGCGCTTGTTCGATCTTGGTTGCTGTCCACAGCATATTGTTAACGCTCTGGGCAGCCTGGGCGCTGCGCGTCCTGGCTTGCGGCTACCCGGCGCTGTCGATGCCTTTGAACAAGGTGTGAGGGCGATATTAGGCCAGTTAGTGAGCGTCGCAATGGCGGCAAAACTGACCGCGAAAGTTGTACACGCCTACGGCGACAGGCTTGATGACGCGCCTGAGTATGTGTGTTTTCCCACACCACAAGCGTTGGCTGCTGCTGAGCCTTTGCACCTGAAAGCGTTAGGGATGCCGCTCAAACGCGCCGAAGCGCTCATTCATCTGGCACGAGCAACGCTTACGGGAAGGCTTTCATCGGTTGCACCAGCTGATATTGAGCAAGGCGTAAAGCACTTACAAACGTTTCCCGGTATAGGGCGCTGGACTGCCAATTATTTCGCGCTACGCGGTTGGCAGGCGAAAGATGTTTTTCTTCCTGACGATTATTTGATCAAACAACGCTTTCCGGGCATGACACCCGCCCAGATCCGGCGCTATGCCGAGCGCTGGAAGCCGTGGCGCTCCTATGCGTTATTGCATATCTGGTATACGGAAGGGTGGCAGCCGTCAGTTGATAGCGAAGTGACTGGTATTGAGTAGCAGATCCAACGGCTGAGCATCAGCAATGATGTCGCCGTAGATCATATCAATGCCGATACCAGAAAGTGCGTCCATGATCAGTGGCATTTGCACGGGGCCAGCGATCGTTTTGATATCCAGGCGCTGAGCATGGCTCTGGATCATAGAAACCCACATTTCATCCATCAGGTTGCCGTGAACACTGGCGCTGATCTCACTGTCCAGTAACAGGTAATCGACAGCGTGAAACTTCAGGTTTTCAAAGATCTCTAAGTCGCGCCCAACCTGGCTTAAAATAATCCGACAACCCGCGTGACGAAGTCGCTGAATGGCCGATATGCTCTGAGCTGGATGCGATTTCATCACTCCGGCTGGTATGGTCAGGTGTAATAAACGTGGTGGTAGCGGGCTACGTTGCAACTGTTCTAACAGTCCATCCAGAAGTTCGGTACTCAACAGTCCGGCTGCAGAAAGGGGAAGGGCAATACTGAGTCCCTTACTGGCAATTGCCGTCGCAGCATGCTGGAAAAATTCGTTAAAAACCCGGCGGTCAAGCGCATGATTAAGCGCAGGGTCAACGAGTCCGGTACGGAAGATATGCTCTTCGATAACATCACCGTCCTCTGTTCCCAGACGCAGTGAGAGTAGCCAGAAGCTGAATGTCTCAGGAATGCGTGGAGAGGCCACACCCCGGGCGATCATGAGCATCGGGTTGTGCGCAATAATGTACTTCTGTTCATCAAACGACAGCAGTTCCCGTGAAGTGTGCGTCTGACTTTGCTGAGGCTCATACACGCAGACCCGCCCACGTCCGCTGTTTTTGGCGGCATAGCAGGCGATATCCGCCTGGGACATGACCTCCGTCGCGACATGATTTTTCTCATCGATCAGCGTAATACCCGCACTGGCGCCTATGCGGTGCAGACGGCCCTCCCACATAAACTGATGCTCGTTGATGGCGCGGATAATACGGCCAGAGATAAAGCGTGCGCTTTCGATGTTGCAATCTGGCAGCAACAGACCGAATTCATCGCCGCCGAGACGCGCCAGTACATCGCTGCTACGCAGCATGCTGAGCATCAGAGACGCCAGTTCGCGCAGCAGGGCATCGCCAGCAGCATGGCCCGCGCTATCGTTCACGGCTTTAAACCGATCCAGATCGATAAAGACCAGAACATGGCGTTGATGCGTATCGTGTACGGCTTGCAGCAATTGTTTCAGATGGTTCTCGAAGCTGACCCGGTTAGCAAGATGGGTGAGGTCATCGTGCGACGCGCTGTAGCTCAGTTGGCGTAACATCTTACGTGACTCGGTGACATCCTGAATGACCAGTACGGAGCCAATGCTGCCGCCGTCAAGTGTACTGAGTGGCGTAATGCTGTACTGAATGTCGTAACTGCTGCCGTTACGGCAATGCAGGACCACCTCCTGCTCTATGGCTGTGCGCGACATATCGGCACTGTAGATGTTTTCCATCAATGGGCCGTTATCGCCAAAGGTGATACGCAGCACTGTCAGTAACGGAATACCTATCGCGTCGTCCTGCTGCCAGCCGCTCATCTTCTCGGCAACCGGGTTCATAAAGGTCACATTCATGTCGACATCAATACAAATCACCGCTTCGCCGATTGAGTCCAGCGTGATGTGCAAACGCTCTTTTTCCTGGTACAACGCTTCATTGAGCTGCTTCACTTCGGTCATATCCAAATTAATGCCGAGTAAGCGTTCAACTTCTCCGTCTTTATTCAGTACCCGGTTAGCCAACGAGCGGATGTGTCGCACGCCGTCACGTACTGCAATACGAAATTCGAGTTTAAAGGGAATTCGTGCGGCCAGAGAGTCGCGAATCACATTCTCAGCATGCTCGCGATCTTCCGGTACGACGCACTCGTACCAGACTTGCCAACTGGGTTTGATATGCGGCGGGACTTCATAGAGATCGAACATGCGCTTATCCCAACTGATCACGTCGGGTTGCAGTTCCCACTCCCAGATGCCGATACCGCCTGCTTCGTTGGCGAGGGTGATGCGTTCCATCAGCCGCTTATTCATCCACTCGGTGTGCTTCAGGTCGTTTATGTCTTCGACCTGTGCAATAAAGTAGAGCGGGGTGTTGTCGCTGTGGCGTACCAGCGAAACGGCCAGCAATGCCCAGACGACTTCGCCCGCGCGCGTGTAGTAGCGCTTTTCCATGGAGTAGCTATTGATTTCACCACGGGTCAACATGCCGAGTTGTTCGAGGTCGTTATTCAGATCTTCCGGCCAGGTGAGCTGCTGGAAGGTCAGCGCTCTCAGTTCTTCCTGACTGTAGCCAAGAAACTGACACAACGCCTTGTTTGCCTGTAACCACTGCCCTTCGGTACCGACGAGTGCCATGCCAATCGCGGAATATTCCATGGCATTACGAAAACGCGATTCGCTTTCAGAGATGTGTTTTCGCTCGGCCCGAAATGCGTACATCACCATAGTCATCATGTTGGCTGGCAACAGAATCATCAAAAACGGCAGCCACGGAATACTTGTCATCACATTCGCTTTTGGGGTGTAGAGCAGCGATGGGTTGGCAGCCAGCATCAGAGAGACCATCATGACGGTGCTGAGGAAAATTAAAAATGCTTCCATACGTGGCAAACGGACGGCGCTCCACATCAGCAACACAATGACGCAGGTAAACGGCCACGGCACGTACATCATGGAGAGCCAACTGAACGTTAAAGTGATGAGCAGCGTGATGAGGGTCTCAAGCAGTAAACGGGGATCGCGGTGGCGCAGCAGATAATGAGGCTTGAATAACAGACCCAATGGCACCAGCGCCAGCGCGCCGATGGATTCGGAAAGCACCCAAATAAGAAACGTATTTAACGAGGTTCCCTCCGGGAGCAGTAGCCACATCAGCACACCACCTAACAGCGGTGGAATGACGGCGCTACCCAACGCCAATCGCGCCCAGTCATTCAGATTCTGTAAGGGATTGTACCAGGGGAGCAGTTTGCGCAATAACATCGCGCCGGCGACCGCTTCAATAATATTGATGGTCGTATAAGTGTAGTTAAGCGAACCTCCAGGAAAGAACAGCAAAGACGCGCCGATGCTGCCGAATGAGCAAGCCAGCGCTATCCCGGGCCACATTTTTCCTGCATGGCGGTAAAACGCCACCATCATGATTGAGGTTGGAAACCAAAGCGGTGCCAGTTGGGTACCGAAACGCGACAGTTCCAGCGAGAATAGTGTAAAGATAAATGCTACCAGACCTAAACTGGCCAGGCGCAGCAGAGGATGGGGTAGGGTAACTAAAACATGTTGGAATTGTTTACTCATTACCACTTTACCCAAATAGCCGATGTCGGCCAGCAGAGTTACCGGCCGCATCACGTTTAATCTTCGTTTATGCTAGTACAAATAATTTACAATTTATACGCCAGTTGCTCATAAATTAACACGCTCAAGCCATTAATTCCTAAGGCGGGTGAATAAAACTTGAGCCTGCTTTAAAATTAACCGTTTTAATTTGCGACAGGGACGCATTGGTGTAGCCTGGGCTGGCATCGCGCTGCTGAAATCCCTATAATTGCCGCGTTTGGCGTTTCGACGCCGCCCTTCCTTACATCCAGGTTAATCAGGTCGCTAAATTTATGACTGATCAGTCCCATCAGTGCGTCATTATCGGCATTGCCGGCGCATCGGCTTCCGGCAAGAGTCTTATTGCCAGTACTCTTTATCGCGAATTGCGCGAGCAAGTAGGTGACGAACATATTGGCGTTATTCCCGAAGACAGCTATTACAAAGATCAAAGCCATCTGTCGATGGAAGAACGCGTAAAAACGAACTACGACCATCCGAACGCGATGGATCACAGTTTGCTGTTTCAGCATCTGCAAACACTTAAACGTGGTTCCGCCATTGAATTGCCCGTTTATAGCTATGTCGAACACACACGCACACAAGAAACTATTCATATTGAACCCAAGAAAGTCATTATTCTGGAAGGCATTTTGTTGCTGACGGATGCGCGTTTGCGTGATGAAATGAATTTCTCTATTTTTGTTGATACGCCGTTGGATATTTGCCTGATGCGCCGTATCAAGCGGGATGTGAATGAACGTGGTCGTTCAATGGATTCGGTGATGGCGCAATACCAAAAAACCGTACGTCCGATGTTCCTGCAATTTATTGAGCCTTCAAAACAATACGCCGATATCATCGTGCCTCGCGGGGGTAAAAACCGCATTGCTATCGATATTCTGAAGGCGAAAATCAGTCAGTTCTTTGAATAAGTTCAGCGAATTGTGTACCGTTCAGTGATAACCTGGTTCACCCTTAACGCGCCTGGCATTAAGGGGTTGAAGCACGAAAGGAGAAAGTGCCATGCGTTTATGTGACCGAGATATTGAAGCCTGGTTGGATGAAGGTCGTCTGTCGATCAATCCACGTCCTCCTGTCGAGCGTATCAACGGCGCAACGGTAGATGTGCGTCTTGGAAACAAATTTCGTACGTTCCGCGGTCATACGGCGGCGTATATTGATTTGAGCGGACCGAAGGATGAGGTCAGCGCTGCGCTTGACCGCGTAATGAGTGATGAAATTGTCCTCAAAGATGGTGAAGCGTTTTTCCTGCATCCAGGTGAATTAGCGCTGGCGGTCACTTTCGAATCCGTAACGCTGCCTTCCGACCTTGTTGGCTGGTTAGACGGCCGTTCTTCGCTGGCACGTCTGGGCCTGATGGTACACGTTACTGCACACCGTATTGATCCGGGTTGGTCGGGGTGCATCGTTCTGGAATTTTACAACTCAGGAAAATTACCGTTGGCGCTGCGCCCCGGTATGCCGATTGGTGCACTGAGCTTCGAACCGCTTTCCGGCCCTGCAGCGCGACCTTACAACCGCCGTCAGGATGCGAAGTATCGCGATCAGCAGGGCGCGGTAGCCAGCCGGATCGATAAAGACTGAGTGTTTTTCAGTCCATTGAGGATAGCATGAGACGATTTCTGACGACGTTGATGATTCTTCTGGTCGTGCTGGTGGCCGGTTTCTCTGCGTTAGTATTGTTGGTGAATCCGAACGATTTCCGCGCATACATGGTGAAGCAAGTTGCTGCGCGTAGCGGATATCAACTGCAGTTGGATGGTCCTCTGCGTTGGCACGTGTGGCCCCAGTTGAGCATTCTCTCCGGGCGCATGGTGCTAACGGCCGACGGTGCCAGAGAACCTCTGGTTCGTGCCGACAATATGCGTCTGGACGTCGCCTTGTGGCCGTTGTTGAGTCACCAACTCAGCGTAAAACAAGTCATGCTCAAAGGCGCGGTGATTCAACTCACACCTGAAACCGAGGCTGTGCGTGGAGTCGATGCCCCTGTTGCGCCAAAAGATAATACACTGCCGGATCTGGCAGAAGATCGTGGATGGTCGTTTGATATCGCTCGCCTGCGCGTGGCTGACAGCGTTCTGGTATTCCAGCATGAAGACGATGAACAGATAACGGTTCGTGATATTCACCTGAATATGGAACAGGATGTCCAACATCGCGGAACGTTCGATATCACCGGCCGCGTTAACCGCGACCAGCGCGACCTGACGTTGTCCATCAGCGGCGCTGTCGATGCGTCTGACTATCCGCATGATTTAGTCGCTAACATTGAGCAGCTAAGCTGGCAGTTACAGGGCGCTGACTTGCCGCCGCAGGGGATCCGCGGCCAGGGTCAGCTTCAGGCGCGGTGGCAGGAAGAGAAAAAACAGCTCGCTTTTACTCAAATTAACTTAACTGCGAATGACAGTTCACTCGCCGGGCAAGCTCTGGTAACGCTGGCGGAGAAACCCGCATGGGATGTCGATCTGAAATTCGGCCAGCTCAATCTGGATAACCTGCTCGTACAGCATGACGCTCTGACGGCGACAGATACCGGAGCACAGCAGAGTCAGAGTCAGAGCCAGTCGACTCTGGCGCGACCGGTCATTGCCTCGCAGGTTGATGCCGTCTCTTACCAGGGGCTGAAAGGATTTTCCGCCAATATAGCACTTCAGGCGGATAAAGTTCTCTGGCGGAAAATGGCCTTTGATAATGTTTCTGCAAAAATCGTCAACCAGGCTGGCTTGCTGAATATCAATGAGTTACAGGGAAAAAGTGACGGTGGGTTGATCTCGCTTCCTGGCGCGCTGGATGCCAGAAAAGGCTCACCACGGGCCGTCTTTCACCCACGACTGGAAGGCGTAGAAATCGGCACTATCCTGAAAGCCTTTGACTATCCTATAGCCCTTACTGGCAAGCTGTCACTGGCTGGCGATTTTTCGGGCTCTGACATTGATGCGCAGGCATTTCGTCACAGCTGGCAAGGACAGGCCAATGTTGAGATGAGCGGCACGCGTATGGAAGGCATGAACTTCCAGCAACTGGTGCAACAGGCGGTTGAACGTAGCGGCGGCAATGCAAGCTCGCAACAGGATTTGGATAATGCGACGCGACTGGATCGCTTTGTGACCGATCTGACGCTGGATAACGGCAAGGTTACGCTGGATAACATGGAAGGGCAGTCCGCCATGCTGGCGCTTTCGGGTAAGGGCACGTTAGATCTGGTTGAGCAAAATTGTGATACTCAGTTTAACGTACGCGTGCTGGGCGGATGGAATGGGGAAAGCAAATTGATCGATTTCCTCAAAGCGACTCCGGTTCCGCTCAGGGTCTATGGCAAGTGGCAGTCGTTGAACTATAACCTGCAGGTGGACCAACTCTTGCGTAAGTATATGCAGGATGAAGCGAAACGCCGATTGAACGACTGGGCCGATCGCAACCAGGATTCCCGCAACGGCAAAGACGTTAAAAAGCTGCTGGATAAACTTTGAACCCTTGAGTCGGATGGCGCTTTAGCGCCATCCGGCATATCGCTTATACCTCGTAATCCATCTCTTCTTCACTGCGCAGTGGTATCAACTGGACTTTCTGCACCCGATGGTTTTCTACTTGCAAGGTTTTCAGCAAATAGTCACCCACTTGTACTTCCTCTCCGGTTTTCGGGATACGCTGCAGATACTCCATTAACAGCCCGGCAATGGTGTGGTACTCACGTTTCTCATCTAATGGGAGCGGGACATACTGTACCAGGTCTTCCAGCGGCATATGGCCATTTGCCGTCCACGACCCATCGGCATTTTTCTGAATATCATGACGCGCGTCGATCTCTTCGACTTCATTTGGCAAGTTACCCGCGATGGTTTCCATCACGTCGCTCAGCGTCACGATTCCTTCCACCGAACCAAATTCATCGGCCACAAAAGCGAAGTGCGTACGGGCATTACGGAACTGCTCCAGTGCCGGAAGGAGCGGCAGGGTTTCCGGGAATACCAACGGCTGGCGAAGCAAGACGCGCAAATCGAGAGGTTCGCCACGCAGCGACTGTTGCAGAAGGTCAATCACATGCACCACACCGAGCAGTTCTTCCTGTTCATCTTCTCCGGTTACGACCAGACGCGTATGCTGGTTTTTCTCCAGGAGTGTGCGAATTTCAGCTTCCGGCGCATTGAGATCAATGTGCTCGATATCATGGCGTGATGTCATGATGCTGCTGACGGTTCGCTGATTAAGGTTCAGCACGCGTTCAATCATCCGCCGTTCTTGTGGTGCAAAAATCTGGCCTTCATGATGATCCGCCAACATGGCGGCAGTTTCGGCATCCAGCTCGGCATCTTCTTTTTGACCGCTTATCAGACGCATTACCGCCTCGGCGGTTCGCTGGCGTAACGTGTGGTTAGCCGACAGGAAACGACGACGGTTAAAAATAGCCAGCTGGTTCAGGGCTTCTATCATGACCGAGAAGCCGATAGCCGCGTACAGATAGCCTTTCGGTATGCGAAAACCAAAGCCTTCCGCGACCAGGCTGAAACCAATCATCAGCAGGAAGCTCAGGCACAGGATAACGATAGTTGGGTGGCTGTTAACAAAGCGGGTCAACGATTTACTGGCCAGCATCATCAGGCTGATGGCAATAATCACTGCCGCCATCATGACCGCCAGATGATCAACCATGCCAACAGCAGTGATCACAGAGTCCAGTGAGAAAATGGCGTCCAGTACCACAATTTGCGCGACCACGCCCCAAAATTTCGCACCCCGACGCTGAGTGGGATTGTCGCTGTCTTTCCCTTCCAGCCTTTCGTTAAGCTCCATCGTCGCTTTGAACAGCAGGAAGAAGCCGCCAAATAGCATGATCAGGTCACGGGCGCTGAAGCTGAAGTCCCGAATGCTGAACAGAGGTGTGGTCAGCGTCACCAGCCATGATATTGACGCCAACAGCAGCAGGCGCATGACCATCGCCAGTAGTAGCCCGGTAATACGCGCCTTATCCCGCTGGGCTTGAGGGAGTTTCTCCGCGAGGATGGCAATAAAAACAAGATTATCAATGCCAAGAACGAGTTCTATCACGATTAGCGTGACGAGTCCGGCCCAGATTGACGGATCGGCAATCCATTCCATAGTAAATGCTATACCCATAGTGATATGACAATTGTCACAATTCGATCATGGGTAAAACCGACGAAAAATGCAATGGCGAGAAGGGATTTCTCTGCCGTTTATATCAGGACAGGGGCGAGAGAATAGCCTGAAGGTAACTGCAAGAAATGGTTTTATTTATCCACTTATATTTAGGAAATATCGCAGGGTGGATATTTATATATTAATATTGTCAACATCAATAAAATCTTAAAAATATACATGTCCCGCACTTAATATTAATCTTAAAAGGCTATGTTTCAGGACTTGTTATCTTGCCTGCTATTCGGTTAGCTGCAACAATTCCTCCCGTAATAATCAAAAGATAAATATTCTGTCAGTATCGCATCATGCTATTTCTGGTGGCAGGTGCTATGAAAATGATGAAAATTGCGAGGATGGTAAAAATATAAATTAATCAGTGCATTGGTAGCTAATGAAGCCAGGGGCGGTAGCGTGTCTGGTCGCCTGATGATAAACCTAAATTATTCTGTCAAGAGACTGCGGATGAATCCATTTTTTAGGACTGATGCCAGTTAAATTTCTATTCAATTAACGGCAAGGTAAATGCAAACAGGCGCAATCGCTATTTAAAATGCACGTGATAATGACTCTGCCAAAGTGATAAATAATCAATGATGAAATCCAAACTTAAATTGATACCAGTATTGGTGTCGGTAATATTGATCAACGGTTGTACCGTGCTTCCGGGCAGCAATATGTCTACCATGGGCAAAGATGTGATTAAGCAACAGGATGCCGATTTTGATATCAACCGGATGGTGAATGTTTATCCACTTACCCCTCGACTGGTTGAACAATTGCGTCCGCGACCGAATGTTGCTCAACCTAACATGTCGCTGGATCAGGAGATCTCCGGGTATCAGTACCGGGTCGGCCCCGGCGATGTCCTGAATGTCACCGTCTGGGATCACCCCGAACTCACCACGCCTGCGGGGCAGTACCGTAGCTCAAGCGATACGGGAAACTGGGTGCAACCTGACGGCACCATGTTTTATCCCTACATTGGCAAAGTTAGCGTGGTGGGGAAAACGTTGGCAGAAATTCGTAGTGATATTACCGGGCGCTTAGCGAAGTACATCGCGGACCCGCAGGTGGACGTTAATATCGCCGCATTCCGCTCGCAAAAGGCATATGTCTCCGGGCAGGTGAATAAATCCGGTCAACAGGCCATCACCAACGTACCTCTTACCATCCTTGATGCTATTAATGCCGCAGGCGGCCTCACTGAAGAGGCTGACTGGCGCAACGTTGTGCTGACCCACAAAGGGCAGGAGCAACGAATTTCTCTGCAAGCGCTAATGCAAAATGGCGATCTAAGCCAGAACCGTCTGCTCTATCCTGGCGATATTCTGTTTGTCCCGCGAAATGACGACCTGAAAGTGTTCGTGATGGGCGAAGTGAAAAAACAGAGCACCCTCAAGATGGACTTCAGCGGTATGACGCTCACCGAAGCGCTGGGCAATGCGGAGGGCATCGACCTGACCACCTCCAATGCCAGCGGCATCTTCGTGATTCGTCCATTAAAAGGCGAGGGCGGGCATAACGGCAAGATCGCCAATATCTACCAGCTTGATATGTCCGACGCGACATCGTTGGTGATGGCGACCTCTTTCCGACTTCAGCCTTACGATGTGGTGTATGTCACGACCGCGCCGGTTGCTCGCTGGAACCGTTTGATCAATCAGTTGCTGCCGACCATTAGCGGTGTTCGTTATATGACGGATACGGCCAGCGACCTTCACAACTGGTAATCATGATGTTTAACAAAATATTAGTTGTCTGCGTGGGGAACATTTGCCGCTCTCCGACGGCAGAGCGCTTGTTAAGGCAATTCCATCCGGCGTTGACGGTTTCTTCCGCTGGCCTCGGCGCGCTGGTAGGCAAGGGCGCAGATCCGCGCGCCATGAGTGTGGCCCAGGCACATAACTTGTCGCTGGAAAATCATTGTGCGCGGCAGATCTCGGGACGGATGTGCCGGGAGTATGACCTGATCCTGACCATGGAAAAACGTCATATTACGGCGTTGTGTGAAATGGTGCCGGAGATGCGTGGCAAAGTGATGCTGTTCGGCCATTGGGACAGCGAACGCGAGATACCCGACCCGTATCGCAAAAGCCGTGATGCATTTGATGCGGTGTATGCACTACTTGAGCGGTCTGCCCACCAATGGGCTCAGGCACTGAATGCGGAGCAGGGAACACAATGACAGAGAAAGAAAAACCGTCTGCAACGTCGGTAACAGGCAACGATGAAATCGATATCGGACGTCTGGTGGGGACAGTCGTCGAAGCACGCTGGTGGGTACTGGGCATAACCGCCGCATTTGCGCTGTGTGCGGCGGTCTATACCCTGTTTGCCACACCGATCTACAGTGCCGATGCGCTGGTACAAATTGAGCAAAATACCGGCAACTCGTTAGTCCAGGATATTGGTTCGGCGTTATCCAACAAGCCACCGGCCTCTGAAGCGGAAATTCAACTTATACAGTCGCGACGGGTATTGGGCAAAACGGTAGACGATCTCAATCTGGATATTTCCGTTACTAAAGATACATTTCCTCTTTTTGGTGCCGGTTGGGACCGACTGATGGGCCGCCAGAATGAAACGGTCAATGTGACGACCTTCACCTTGCCAACGTCAATGAATGAACAGACCTTCACGTTGAGTGTACTGAACGATAAAAGTTATCAACTGGTGAGTGACGGTGGCTTTAGCGCGCGTGGTCAGGTTGGGCAGTTACTGAACCATGACGGTGTATCGATGCTGGTTGAGGCGATTCATGCCAGTCCGGGTCGCGAATTTACCGTCAGTAAGTTCTCCACGCTTGGCACAATCAACAATCTGCAAAATAACCTGATGGTGACGGAAACAGGTAAAGATACCGGGGTTTTGAGCCTGATCTTTACGGGGGAAGATCGTGAACAAATCCGCCAGATCCTCGACAGTATTACCCGCAACTATCTGCAACAAAACGTGGAGCGTAAATCTGAAGAGGCCGCCAAAAGCCTGGCATTTCTGGCAAAACAATTGCCAGAGGTGCGCAACCGTCTGGACGTTGCCGAAAACAAGCTGAATGCATTTCGTCAGGATAAAGACTCCGTCGATTTGCCGCTGGAGGCCAAAGCGGTGCTGGATTCGATGGTCAACATTGATGCTCAATTAAATGAACTGACCTTCAAAGAAGCTGAGATTTCCAAACTGTTCACCAAAGCGCATCCCGCGTACCGCACGTTGCTGGAAAAACGCCAGGCACTGGAGGATGAAAAAAACAAGCTGAACGGGCGCGTAACAGCAATGCCGAAAACGCAGCAGGAAATTGTCCGCCTGACGCGTGACGTGGAGTCTGGCCAGCAGGTCTATATGCAATTGCTGAATAAAGAGCAGGAGCTGAAGATCACGGAAGCCAGTACGGTTGGCGATGTGCGCATTGTCGACCCCGCTATTGCTCAGCCCGGTGTCCTGAAACCGAAAACGGCGCTGATTATTCTCGGGAGTATCCTTCTCGGTTTAATGCTTTCAGTGGTTGGCGTGCTGCTACGGTCACTGTTCAATCGCGGTATTGAAAGCCCACAGGTGCTTGAAGAACACGGCATCAGCGTGTATGCCAGCATTCCCTTGTCAGAATGGCAAAAAGCCCGTGATAACGTGCAGACCATTAAAGGCGTTAAGCGCTATAAGCAGAGCCAGTTGTTGGCGGTGGGTAATCCTACTGACCTGGCAATAGAAGCGGTGCGCAGTCTGCGTACCAGCCTGCACTTCGCCATGATGCAATCACGTAATAATGTGCTGATGCTTACCGGGGTCAGCCCGTCGATCGGCAAAACGTTTGTCTGTGCCAACCTGGCTGCGGTTATCAGTCAGACCGACAAGCGCGTGCTGCTGATCGACTGTGATATGCGTAAAGGTTATACCCATGAGCTGCTCGGGACCAATAACGTCAACGGTCTGTCTGAGATCCTTAGCGGCAAGGGCGACATTCCCTCCTGTGCCAAACCGACTTCAATTGCACATTTTGACCTGGTCCCTCGTGGGCAGGTTCCCCCTAATCCTTCAGAACTGCTGATGAGCGAACGCTTTGGCGAGCTGATGACCTGGGCTAGCGCAAACTATGACCTGGTACTGATTGATACGCCGCCAATACTGGCCGTGACCGATGCGGCTATCGTTGGTCGTCACGTCGGAACCACGCTGATGGTGGCGCGTTACGCGGTCAACACGCTGAAAGAGGTGGAAACCAGTCTGAGTCGCTTCGGGCAAAACGGTATTCAGGTGAAAGGGGTGATCCTCAACTCCATCTTCCGGCGCGCCAGCGGGTATCAGGATTACGGCTACTACGAATATGAGTACACCTCGGATTCGAAATAAAGAACGAACATTGCCGGATGGCGGCTTACAAAAACATATTTATACCCTAAATAACTCGAGTTGCAGGAAGCCAACGCACATGCAACCTGAAGTATGACAGGAATATCTGGGACAAAAAAATGACGACAGACAATCCGCTAATTTCTATTTATATGCCCACCTGGAACCGCCAGCAATTGGCCATCCGGGCGATTAAATCGGTGCTGCGCCAGGACTATAGCCACTGGGAAATGATCATTGTCGATGATTGCTCTTCCGGGTATGAGCAACTGCAACAGTTTGTTGAGGCGTTAAACGATCCACGCGTGAGCTATACGCATAACGATATTAACTCCGGCGCGTGCGCAGTTCGCAATCAGGCCATCATGCAGGCCAGTGGGCAGTACATGACGGGGATTGATGATGACGATGAGTGGACGCCGAATCGCTTGAGCACATTCCTTCAGTCTCGTCATCAACTGGTGACACACGCTTTTTTATACGCTGATGATTATGTCTGTGACGGTGAGGTTTATTCACAGCCAGCCAGTCTGCCGTTGTATCCAAAGTCGATGTACACACGACGTCGATTCTATAAACGCAATATCATTGGCAATCAGGTCTTTAGCTGGGCGTGGCGTTTCAAAGCATGCCTGTTTGATACGACGTTAAAAGCCGCGCAGGATTACGACATTTTTCTGCGCATGGTAGTGGCCTACGGTAAACCCTGGAAGGTAAAAGAGGCGACGCAGATCCTGCATGTGAATCACGGCGAGATGCGCATTACTTCCTCTCCGCATAAGTTCTCCGGTTATTTTCAGTTCTATCGCAAGCACAAAGGTAAATTTGACCGGGCGAGTAAAAAATATCAGCTGTTTACCCTTTATCAGATTCGTAACAAGCGGATGAACTGGCGCACATTGCTGACGTTGCTTTCCATCCGCAACGGTAAGCGCCTGGCTGACGGTCTGCGAGGACGTTAAGTATGCGAAGTCAATATGTGCGAGCAAAGGTAATGCAATGAATATTTTGCAATTTAATGTTCGGCTTGCCGAAGGCGGGGCGGCAGGGGTCGCGCTGGATTTACACCTGCGTGCGCTGGAAAAAGGGTGGTCGTCGCGGTTTGTATACGGCTATGGCAAAAGCGGCAAGAAAAGCGCCAGTCACGGGAATTATTCGCACGTGATCCAACATACGCCGCGTTTGACGTCGGCGGCGAATATTGCGCTGTTTCGCCTCGCAAACCGCGATCTGTTTGGCAACCTCGACAGTCTGTATCGCACAATTACCCGCACCGTGGGCCCGTTGGTTCTGCATTTCCATGTGTTGCACAGTTACTGGCTGAACCTCGAAGAGGTGGTGGTGTTTTGTCAAAAGGTGAAGGCACATAAGCCCGATATCACCGTTGTCTGGACGCTGCACGATCACTGGAGTGTTACCGGACGCTGCGCTTTTACCGATGGCTGCGAAGGCTGGAAAACAGGCTGCCAGAAATGCCCATCGTTAAGCAACTATCCCCCGGTTAACGTTGATAAAGCACATCAGCAACTGCCCGGTAAACGTCAAATGTTTCGTACGATGCTGGCGCTTGGCTGCCAGTTTATCTCGCCCAGTCAACATGTGGCGGAAGCATTTAACAGCCTGTACGGTGTCGGGCGTTGTCACATCATCAATAACGGTATCGATGTGGCGACGGAAGCGATTCTTGCTGACTTGCCGGTTCAATATGAGCCGCTGGGCAAACCGAAAATTGCCGTGGTGGCCCACGATTTGCGTTATGACGGCAAAACCCGCCAGCAACTGGTCCAGGCGCTTATCGCGCTCGGTGACAAAATAGAGCTGCATACCTTCGGTAAGTTTTCCCCGTTTGCCGGAGCAAACGTCATCAACCATGGGTTTGAAAGTGACAAACGAACCTTGATGGGGGCGCTAAATCAGATGGATGGGCTGGTGTTCAGTTCACAGGTTGATAACTACCCGCTAATCTTGTGCGAAGCGCTTTCTATCGGTGTACCGGTTATCGCCACGCACAGCGAGGCGGCACAGGAAGTGCTGGCAAAATCAGGCGGTAAAACGTTCAGTGAAGCGGATGTTCTGCGTCTGGTACAACTGAAAAAATCAGAAATTGCACAGGCGGTATTTGACACCACGCTGGCTACCTTTAGCCAGCAGAGCCGGACAGCATACAGTGGGCAACAGATGCTGGAGGAATATGTCTCGTACTATCAGGGTCTGTAGCTATCTGGTGTTACCGCTGCTTTATCTGCTGGTTAACGTCAAACTTGCGCAACTGGGTGAAAGTTTCCCTGTCACCGTTGTCACTTTTTTACCGCTGTTGCTACTGCTGTTTGTCGATCGTATCAATATTAAAAAGCTGTTGATTGCATTGGGTGTGGGTGGGGGCCTGACGGTGTTTAACTACCTGTTTGGCCAATCGCTGGATGCCAGCAAATATGTAACATCTGCCATGTTGTTTATCTATACCGTGATCATTATTGGCATGGTTTGGAGCATCCGCTTCAACATCATTTCACCGCATAACTATCCTAAAATTTTACGTTTATTCTGGCTGGTGGTGGGGTTAGTGGTCGGTCTGGCTGCCGTTGAAATGGTACAGATCATGCTCAGTGGTGGCAGCAGTATAATGGAAGCTATTTCGAAATATCTTATTTACAGCAATAGCTATGTTCTGAACTTTATTAAGTTTGGTGGAAAACGTACCACTGCACTCTATTTTGAGCCTGCATTTTTCGCTCTGGCGTTAATCTCAATTTGGCTCAGCATCAAACAGTTTGGTATCAAAACGCCCAGGACCGATGCTATGATTCTGACAGGGGTGATATTGTCAGGATCGTTTTCGGGGGTAATGACATTTATTTTATTTTATCTACTGGAGTGGGCGTTTCAGTATCTGAATAAGGATGCGATAAAAAAGAAGTTACCCTTGGCGATTATCTCACTGAGTGTGTTTATGGTGGGCGTGATATTTGCCTTCCCCTATATCGCGACGCGTCTTGGTGATTTAGGTACAGAAGGCTCTTCATCTTATTATCGCATAGTAGGGCCGTTGGTCATGGTTGGATATTCATTACTGAATGTCGACGGTGTAGTGAGATTTGGCTCACTTTATGAATATGTTGCATCATTCGGAATCTTTAACGGTGCAGATGTAGGTAAAACGATAGACAATGGTTTGTATCTGTTAATTATCTATTTTTCGTGGTTCGCCGTAATATTATCCCTGTGGTACATGGGGAAAGTAACGAAAATGATGATGAATGCGTTTGGTGATAATCAGAATTATCGGGTGCAGCTTTATCTTTTTACACCGTTGTCGTTGTTTTTCACCGGTTCAGTATTTAGTCCGGAATACGCATTTTTAATCGTATGTCCGTTTATTTTGCGCAAAGCGCTGAATATCGCGAGGTAATTGACATGCTGCTGAGTATTATCACCGTCGCTTTCCGCAATCTGGACGGGATCGTCAAAACCCATGCGTCACTGGCGCATCTTGCGCATGCGAGCGATATCAGCTTTGAGTGGATTGTTATCGATGGGGGGTCTGCAGATGGTACGCCGGCGTTCCTGGAGAATCTCAATGGAGAGCACCAGTTACGTTTTGTCAGCGAGCCTGATAACGGTCTCTACGATGCAATGAACAAAGGTATCGCTATGGCGCGCGGGCGTTTTGCACTATTTCTCAACTCTGGAGATATTCTGCATGCCGATTCTGCACATTTTGTCCGCCAGTTAAAAACGCAGAGTGATAAAACGATGGTGATTGGCGATGCATTGCTGGATTTTGGTAATGGTAAAAAAATGACGCGCCGGGCTAAACCAGGTTGGTATATTTACCACAGTTTGCCAGCCAGCCATCAGGCAATATTTTTTCCGCTGACGGGCCTGCAAACCTGGCATTATGATTTGCAATATAAAATATCATCGGATTATGCGCTGGCAGCAAAATTATACAAGTCCGGGTTCGCTTTTAAAAAACTGACTGGTTTAGTCTCGGAGTTTTCCATGGGCGGTGTATCGACTACGAATAATCTTGAATTGTGTCGGGATGCCAAAAGAGTTCAACGTCAAATATTGCGCATGCCCGGTTTTTGGGCTGGGTTTTCTGAATACATACGTCTGCGTACAACCGGTAAGACAAAACACTTATATGGTAAAACGTAAGGTCACACTATGCAGAATTTAAACGGCTTCGCGGTGCCGAAAGGTTTTCGCGGCGGCGGTGTCATTAAAGTGCAATTATGGTGGGCGGTACAAGCAACATTATTTCACTGGTCACCACAGGTTATGTATCGCTGGCGTGCATTTTTATTAAGAATTTTTGGCGCTAAAATAGGAAAAAACGTAGTTATTCGCCCTTCAGTTAAAATTACTTATCCGTGGAAATTGACACTGGGTGATTACGCCTGGGTGGGTGATGACGCGGTTTTATATACGCTGGGTAATATTACGATTGGGGCTCATGCGGTTATTTCGCAGAGAAGCTATTTATGCACCGGGAGTCATGATTATGCCAGCCAACACTTTGATATTAGCGCCACGCCAATTGTAATTGGCGAGAAATGCTGGCTGGCGACAGATGTTTTTGTCGCGCCTGGCGTGACGATTGGTGACGGCACCGTCGTGGGTGCACGCAGCAGCGTTTTTAAATCGTTGCCGGCCAATGCCATATGTCGGGGTAACCCCGCAGTAGTTACGCGTAAACGCGTCGAGAACGTTACTCCCTGAAGGGAAATTTTAAGAGGTAACAACATGTCAAAAGTCGCTCTCATTACTGGCGTAACCGGGCAGGATGGTTCTTACCTGACAGAGTTTCTGCTGGAAAAAGGTTATGAAGTTCATGGTATTAAGCGCCGGGCCTCGTCATTTAATACCGAACGTGTAGACCATATTTACCAGGACCCGCATACGGGCAATCCCAAATTCCATCTGCATTATGGCGATTTGACAGACTCTTCTAATCTGACCCGCATTTTGCAAGAGGTTCAGCCGGATGAAGTCTATAACCTGGGCGCAATGAGCCACGTGGCGGTGTCGTTTGATTCGCCAGAATATACTGCTGATGTTGATGGGATCGGCACGCTGCGTTTGCTGGAAGCGATTCGCTTCCTGGGACTGGAAAAGAAAACCCGTTTCTATCAGGCTTCCACCTCTGAACTATACGGTTTGGTTCAGGAGATCCCACAAAAAGAAACGACACCGTTCTATCCGCGATCGCCTTATGCCGTCGCCAAACTGTATGCCTACTGGATCACCGTCAATTACCGTGAATCTTATGGCATATATGCCTGTAACGGCATTCTGTTTAACCATGAATCTCCGCGTCGTGGCGAAACCTTCGTCACACGCAAAATTACCCGTGCAATTGCCAACATCGCCCAGGGGCTGGAGTCCTGTCTGTACCTCGGCAACATGGATTCGCTGCGTGACTGGGGGCATGCCAAAGACTACGTCAGGATGCAGTGGATGATGCTGCAGCAGGAACAGCCGGAAGATTTCGTGATCGCCACTGGCGTGCAGTATTCCGTCCGTCAATTTGTGGAAATGGCCGCAGCCCAACTCGGTATTAAGCTGCGCTTTGAAGGAGAGGGCGTGAATGAAAAAGGCATTGTGGTTTCGGTGACTGGGCATGATGCACCAGGGGTGAAACCGGGGGATGTGATGATCGCCGTCGACCCGCGCTATTTCCGTCCTGCAGAGGTGGAAACGCTGTTAGGCGATCCGACAAAGGCACACGAAAAACTGGGCTGGAAGCCGGAAATCACGCTGCGCCAGATGGTTTCTGAAATGGTTGCTCACGATCTGGAAGCAGCGAAGAAACACTCACTGCTGAAGACCCATGGTTACGATGTTGTTATTGCACTGGAGAGCTAATGATGAAGAAGAAACGTGTTTATATTGCGGGACATCGGGGCATGGTGGGCTCTGCTATTTACCGACAACTCGCACAACGTGAAGATGTAGAGTTAATCATCCGTAACCGTGAGCAGCTCAATTTATTAGACACAACGGCGGTTAATGATTTCTTTACCCGTGAACATATTGACCAGGTTTATCTTGCCGCGGCAAAAGTGGGCGGGATTATGGCTAATAGTAATTATCCATCTGATTTTATTTATGAAAACATGATGATGGAAAGTAATATCCTTCATGCGGCCCATAATTCAAATGTCGGGAAGTTATTATTTTTAGGCTCATCATGTATTTATCCTAAGTTTGCGCAGCAACCCATCAAAGAGAGCGAGCTGTTGCAGGGATCACTGGAGCCGACAAATGAGCCCTATGCCATCGCTAAAATTGCAGGGATAAAACTGTGTGAGTCCTATAACCGGCAGCATCGCCGGGATTACCGTTCAGTGATGCCGACGAACCTGTATGGGCCTAACGACAATTTCCATAAAGATAATTCCCATGTGATTCCTGCGCTATTGCGTCGTTTTCATGAAGCCACCCAACGGGATGACAAGTATGTTGAAGTTTGGGGCAGTGGAAAACCCATGCGTGAATTTTTGCATGTCGATGATATGGCGGCAGCAAGCATCCATGTTATGGAGTTAGACAATGAGGTTTGGCAGGAAAATACAGAGCCAATGCTTTCTCATGTCAATGTAGGCACGGGTGAAGATTGCACGATTCGTGAACTTTCTGACGCCATTGCAAAGGTTGTTGGTTTTCGCGGTGAAATTATTTTTGATGCTTCTAAACCTGATGGGACACCACGAAAACTGCTTGATGTCAGTCGCCTGAGAAGACTCGGGTGGCATCATGAAATCGGACTTGAACAGGGGTTGGTTAATACTTATCGCTGGTTCCTTGATAATCAGCAGCGGTATCGGGGTGAGTAATGTTTCTCAATAATGAAGACTTCGCTAATGCGGTGCGCACGACGCCGCTGATCTCTCTGGATTTTATCATTGAGAATGAGTTTGAGGAGTTTTTAGTTGGGAAAAGAACTAACAGGCCTGCTCAAGGATATTGGTTTGTGCCCGGCGGCAGGGTATTAAAAGATGAAACGCTGGAACAAGCATTTATGCGTTTGACGGCAGAAGAATTAGGTCAGCAGTTTCCCATAACACACGGTCAGTTTTTTGGTGTCTGGCAGCACTTTTATGAGGATAATTTTTCTGGTTCTTCATTTACAACGCATTATGTGGTGTTGGGTTTTCGACTGAAAATTAATACCAGTACCTCAATGTTGCCGTCAAAACAGCATGATACCTGGCGTTGGGCTAAAACGGATGAACTGATTGCCGATGGGAATGTGCATAAGAATACGCAGGCATATTTCAACCCAGCGACGAAAGATCGGGTGCCCGGGATATGAGAATTCTGGTTTATGGTATCAATTACTCGCCCGAATTGACCGGAATTGGCAAATACACGGGAGAGATGGTGGAGTGGATGGTGAGCCAGGGGCATGAGGTTCGGGTGGTTACGGCACCTCCTTATTATCCGCAGTGGCAAGTAGGCGAACCTTATTCATCCTGGCGCTATCGTCGGGAAGTTGGTGTCACTACTGTCTGGCGCTGTCCATTATATGTACCAACTCAACCTTCAACGCTAAAGCGGTTGCTACATTTGGGCAGTTTTGCCCTGAGCAGTCTTTTTCCCCTGTTGGCTCAGTATCGGTGGAAGCCTGAATACATTATCGGCGTGGTACCCACGCTATTCTGTACACCAGGGATGCGTTTGCTGGCAAAACTGTCTGGCTCTCGCACCGTGCTGCATATTCAGGATTATGAAGTTGATGCGATGTTGGGGCTGGGATTGGCGGCAACCGGAAATTCCACCATGATTGCGCGAATAGCCAAAGCATTTGAGCGTAGCAGTTTGTTGAATGTGGATAATGTTTCCACAATCTCCCGCTCTATGATGCAAAAAGCGCAGGAGAAAGGCGTTGCTGCAGAAAAACTTATCTTTTTCCCGAACTGGTCCGAAGTGGAAAGATTCAGCAAGGTGGATAGTGCTGATATAGAGCAAATTCGTCAGCAGTTTGATTTGCCAACGGATAAAAAAATTATTCTGTATTCCGGCAATATTGGTGAGAAACAAGGCGTTGAAAATATCGTTGAGGCTGCAAGCCAGACTCAGGATAAACCATGGATATACGTTATTGTGGGTCAGGGAGGAGGGAAATCCAGGATGGAACAAATGGTCAGGGAACGAGCCTTAACGAATGTTAAGTTCTACCCACTCCAACCATACGAAATGTTGCCTGCGTTATTAAGGCTGGCAGATTGCCATTTAGTCATCCAAAGACGTGGCGCTGCAGATGCGGTCCTTCCTTCGAAGTTAACGAACATATTGGCGGTCGGGGGAAATGCCGTGATTACAGCAGAGATCCATACCGAACTGGGGCAGCTTTGTCAGAAACATCCCGGTATTGCGATCTGTATTGAACCAGAATCCGTTGAGATGCTTGTGGCCGGTATTACTGATGCAATCACTATGCCTGAATACAATATTATTGCACGTTCATATGCAGAGTCTGCGCTTGAAAAAGATAATGTCTTAAATCAATTTATTAATCATTTGAAGGGTTGACTTATGAGTCAGAATAACATTCACCCAGTAATTATTGCCGGTGGGTCCGGTAGCCGTTTGTGGCCATTATCCAGAACATTATATCCAAAGCAATTCTTGTGTCTGGATGGACAAAATACAATGCTGCAATCGACAATTTGTCGCCTTGATGGACTGGATTGTTCACCACCGCTGGTAATATGTAATGAAAAGCATCGATTTATTGTTGCTGAACAATTACAAGAAATCGATAAGCTAACGGGTAATATTATTCTTGAGCCACAAGCCCGGAATACCGCACCCGCAATCGCGCTGGCAGCAATTTCAGTATGTAACAATAATTCCGATCATAACCCGTTGTTGCTGGTCCTGGCGGCTGATCATATTATTGAAGAAAATCAATTCTTCCACGATGCAGTTACCTCAGCCATTCCGTTAGCCGAAGATGGCAAGCTGGTAACATTTGGTATTGTCCCGGATGCACCGGAAACAGGGTACGGTTATATTCGACGCGGTGAAGTCAGTAGTACCCAGATTAAAGTTGATTCTGTTGCTTTCAATGTTGATGCTTTTGTGGAAAAACCTGACCTTGAAACAGCCGAAAAATATATCTCTGCGGGTGAATATTACTGGAATAGCGGTATGTTTTTATTCCAGGCCCGACGCTATCTTGAAGAGCTTGAAAAATATCGCCCGGATATTCTACAGGCCTGCTTGTTGGCGATGGATAACGCTGAACTGGACAATGATTTTATCCGTGTCAGTCGGGACGATTTCCAGTCTTGCCCAGAGGAATCGATCGACTATGCCGTGATGGAGAACACCACGGATGCTGTAGTCCTGCCGATGAACGTTGGCTGGAGCGATGTGGGTTCATGGTCATCACTTTGGGAAATCAGCGATCGTAACGATGAGGGTAATGTTTATCATGGCGATGTCATCTCTCATAATACAGAGAACAGTTATGTCTACGCCGAGTCGGGATTGGTAGCAACCGTCGGCGTAAAAGATCTGATCGTCGTCCAAACTAAAGATGCAGTATTAATCGCAAATAAAACGGACGTACAAGATGTAAAAAAAATCGTTGCACAAATCCAGGCGGATGGTCGCCCGGAACATCATATTCATCGTGAGGTTTTTAGACCCTGGGGAAAATATGATTCTATTGATGAAGGTGATCGTTATCAGGTTAAAAGGATAACCGTGAAACCCGGTCAGGGCTTTGCATTACGTATGCACCATCATCGTGCTGAACACTGGATTATTGTTGCGGGAACGGCAAAGATTACGATCTGTGATGAGGTCCAGTTATTAAGTGAAAATCAGTCAGTGTATATTCCTCAGGGCACTATTCATTGTCTTGAAAACCCAGGGAGGGTTCCGCTGGAGATGATTGAAGTGCGCTCTGGAGTCTACCTTGAAGAAGATGATATTGTAAGATTTGGCACACATCATGAACATATATAGAAATCTATTATTCATTTCTGTTAACTGACTCTCTGCGAACTTTTATGAAATAAAAATAACAGAGCCTGGCCTTTGTTACTTATTTATTTAGGCAATCAGGCCCGGGCTAACTGTTGCCTGAAGAAGGAGATAACATGAGCCAAATAATCCGCGTTACCACTTGTGATATTTGTTACGGGTCAGTTGGTGATGTATGTCTGAACGTGCGAACGCGCACCCTCCTGGTATTACTAAATCAGTAATGCTGGTATTTCCCTTGCCCGATAAGGGCAAGTGGCGACTAACAGGAACCACGATGACACATCTAAAAAAGCGCGAACGAGCCAAAACCAATGCGTCGTTAATATCGATGGTGCAACGCTTTTCAGATATCACCATCATGTTTGGTGGATTATGGATAGTCTGCGAACTGAGCGGTTTGCCTTTCCTGTATATGCACCTGCTGGTGGCGTTAATCACGCTGGTCGTTTTTCAGATGCTGGGCGGGATAACGGATTTTTACCGCTCCTGGCGCGGGGTAAAAATTTCAACTGAGCTGGTGCTGCTGCTGCAAAACTGGACGCTGAGTCTGATCTTTTGCGCAGGTCTGATTGCCTTTAATAACGATTTTGACAACCGGTTTGCTCTTTGGCTGGCATGGTATCTGTTGTCAAGTATTGGTCTGGTGCTGTGCCGTGCGTTTATTCGCTACGGGGCGGGGTGGTTGCGTAATCGTGGTTATAACACGCGTCGGGTAGCGGTAGCAGGGGACCTCCCCGCCGGACAGGTGCTGCTGGAAAGCTTTCGCCATGAGCCATGGTTGGGATTTGAGGTCGCGGGTGTTTATCACGACCCCATACCGGGGAAAAACGCCCGGGACTGGGCGGGAAATCTGCAGCAACTGGTGGATGATGCCAAAGCTTCACGCATTCATAACGTCTATATCGCTATGTCGATGAGCGATGGGGCGCGCGTAAAAAAACTGGTACGCGAACTGGCTGATACCACCTGTTCAGTGCTCCTGATTCCTGATGTCTTTACCTTCAATATTCTGCACTCGCGGATTGAAGAGATGAACGGTGTTCCTGTGGTACCGCTGTATGACACACCGCTTTCTGGCATTAATCGTCTGCTGAAGCGCGCGGAGGATATCGTCCTGTCATCGTTAATCCTGCTGCTAATTTCTCCTGTGCTATGCGCCATTGCGCTGATGGTGAAGCTGACCTCAAAGGGGCCGGTAATCTTTCGTCAGACCCGCTATGGGATGGACGGGAAGCCGATCAAAGTCTGGAAGTTTCGTTCCATGAAGGTAATGGAAAACGATGCAGTGGTTACCCAGGCCACACAAAACGATCCGCGTGTAACCCGCGTGGGTAACTTCCTGCGGCGGACGTCACTGGATGAATTACCACAGTTTATAAATGTGCTGACAGGCGGGATGTCTATTGTCGGGCCGCGTCCACATGCGGTGGCGCATAACGAACAGTATCGTCAGCTGATAGAAGGGTACATGTTGCGCCATAAGGTGAAGCCAGGCATTACCGGTTGGGCGCAAATCAACGGCTGGCGTGGTGAAACCGATACGCTGGAAAAAATGGAAAAGCGCGTAGAGTTTGACCTCGAATACATTCGCGAATGGAGCGTGTGGTTCGATATCAAAATCGTTTTTCTGACGGTGTTTAAAGGCTTCGTCAATAAAGCGGCATATTAATATGAGCTTACGAGAAAAAACCCTCAACGGTGCCAAGTGGTCAGCCATTGCTACGATAATTATCATTGGCCTGGGGCTCATCCAGATGACGGTTCTGGCGCGGATTATTGATAATCATCAGTTCGGGTTATTAACCGTGTCGCTGGTGATTATCGCGCTGGCCGACACGCTGTCTGATTTTGGGATCGCCAACTCGATTATTCAGCGTAAAGAGATAGGTTATCTTGAACTAACCACCTTGTACTGGTTAAACGTTGGGCTGGGGATAGCCGTTTGTATTGCTATGTTTTCGCTCAGCGAGACTATAGCCGATGTGCTTAATAACCCTGAGCTGGTGCCACTGATTAAAACCTTAGCGCTGGCGTTTGTGGTGACCCCGCATGGGCAGCAGTTTCGTGCGCTGATGCAAAAAGAACTGGCCTTCAACAAAATTGGCATGATTGAAACCAGTTCAGTACTGGCCGGTTTTACTTTTACCGTGGTTAGCGCGCATTTTTGGCCGCTCGCCATGACGGCCATTGCTGGGTATCTGGTAAACAGTACGCTACGTACGCTGCTGTTTGGCTATTTTGGCCGCAAAATTTATCGACCAGGGCTGTGTTTTTCGCTTTCGTCCGTGTCGTCAAATCTGCGCTTTGGGGCGTGGCTGACGGCGGACAGCATCATCAATTACGTGAACACCAACCTTTCAACACTGGTGCTGGCCAGAACCCTGGGCGCTGGCGTGGCGGGAGGCTTCAATCTTGCCTGGAATGTGGCAGTTGTACCGCCAATCAAACTGAATCCGATAATTACCCGAGTGCTGTTCCCTGCGTTTGCCAAAATTCAGGACGATAGCGAAAAACTACGGGTCAATTTTTACAAGTTGCTATCCGTTGTCGGCATTATCAATTTCCCGGCCCTGCTGGGATTAATGGTGGTATCGAATAACGTCGTACCGCTGGTGTTTGGTGAAAAGTGGAACAGTATTGTTCCGGTGCTGCAACTGCTGTGCATTGTGGGTCTGCTGCGCTCAGTCGGTAATCCAATAGGCTCTTTGCTGATGGCCAAAGCACGGGTCGATATCAGCTTCAAATTCAATATCTTCAAAACCTTTTTGTTTATCCCCGCCATCCTGGTTGGCGGAAATATGGCGGGTGTGATTGGCGTCACGCTGGGTTTTTTACTGGTACAGGTTATAAACACCATCCTGAGCTATTTCGTGATGATCAAACCGGTACTGGGACCGAGCTATCGACAGTACATGCTCAGCCTGTGGCTACCGTTCTATCTCTCCTTACCCACGCTGGTGGTGAGCTACGCGCTGGGAATGGCATTGCAAAATAAATTGCCGTTAAGTGTGTTGTTAAGCCTTCAGATAGCCGCTGGCGCCCTGGCGTTTGTCGTGATGATTGTGCTGTCGCGTGATCCGCTGGTGGTGGAAATAAAACGCCAGTTCTGCCGAGGTGAAAAAATGAAAGCCTTGCTCCGCGCAGGATGAATAGCGTTTGTTGTCGTCCGGGGACGGGAAAACCGTCATCCGCACTGATTTTAAGAGGTCATGATGAAATTACTGATTCTGGGCAACCACACCTGCGGGAATCGCGGGGACAGCGCCATTTTGCGCGGTTTGCTGGATGCCATTCATACGCTCCAGCCTGAGACGGAAGTGGATGTGATGAGCCGCTATCCAGTGAGTTCCTCCTGGTTACTAAACCGACCGGTGATGGGCGATCCACTGTATTCACAGATGAAGCAGCATAACAATGCTGCAGGCGTCATGGGCCGCGTAAAGAAAGTGCTGCGTCGCCGCTATCAGCATCAGGTGCTGCTCTCACGCGTGACGGACTCAGGCAATCTGCGCAACATCGCTATTGCTCAGGGGTTTACTGACTTTGTCCGCTTGTTGTCGCGTTACGACGCCATTATCCAGGTCGGTGGATCGTTTTTTGTCGATCTTTATGGTGTGCCGCAGTTTGAGCATGCACTGTGTTCATTTATGGCCAGAAAACCGCTGTACATGATTGGTCACAGCGTAGGGCCATTCCAGGACGAACAGTTCAATCAGTTGGCGAATTACGTTTTTGGGCACTGCCATGCGCTAATTTTACGAGAGTCGGTCAGTCTGGAACTGATGAAACGTAGTGAAATAACGACAGAGAAAGTCGAGTCAGGTGTGGATACCGCCTGGCTGGTAGACAACCATCACGATGACTTTGAACCGGGTTATGCCGTACAGCACTGGCTACAAACGGCAGCAAAGCAGAAGACTGTCGCCATTACACTACGTGAACTGGCGCCGTTTGATAAGCGTCTTGGGACCACACAACAGGCCTATGAGCAAGCCTTTGCCGGAGTGGTTAATCGGATCCTTGATGAAGGTTACCAGGTGATGGCGCTCTCAACCTGTACCGGTATTGATAGTTACAACAAAGACGATCGCATGGTTGCACTGAACCTGCGTCAGTACGTTAACGATCCGGCCCGTTATCACGTGGTCATGGATGAACTAAACGATCTCGAAATGGGAAAAATATTGGGCGCATGTGACCTGACGGTGGGCACACGCCTGCACTCTGCCATCATCTCGATGAACTTTATGACGCCGGCGATAGCCATTAATTATGAGCACAAATCGGCGGGAATTATGCAGCAACTGGGGTTAGCGGAAATGGCGGTTGATATCTGCCATCTGTTGGATGGCAGCCTTGAAGGCAGGGTTGCCGATACTCTGGGACGGTTGGCTGAACTTAACGTCAGGGTGGAGGAGGCCGTTAAGCGTGAACGTGAACACGGTATGCATATGGTGCAATCGGTATTAACGCGTATTGAGGAGGGGAAATGAAAGTCAGCTTTTTCCTGCTTAAATTTCCGCTGTCCTCTGAAACCTTTGTGCTGAATCAGATCACCGCGTTTATCGATATGGGGCACGATGTTGAAATTATCGCGTTATATCAGGGCGATCTTGATAACACCCATGCTTCCTATGTGGACTACCGTCTGGGCGAAAAAACACGATGGTTATTGAAAGAACCGGCTGGCAGGTTGGCGAAGCTGAAATATCGTACCACGACGATTTTACAGGGCATTACCCGGACTGCAACCTGGAAAGCGCTCAATGTTCCACGCTATGGCGATGAGGCACGTAATCTGATTTTAGCGTCCATCTGTGCGCTAACCCCACGAGCACTCCAGGCCGATGTCTTTATTGCGCACTTTGGACCCGCAGGCGTAACGGCGACCAAACTACGTGAACTCGGCGTGCTTCGCGGCAAAATAGCCACTGTCTTTCATGGTATTGATGTTTCACATCGGGACATCCTTGCCCGCTATACCCCCGAATATCAGAAGCTGTTTCAGCGCGGTGATTTGATGTTGCCTATCAGCAATCTCTGGGCCGGACGTTTGCGGAATATGGGATGCCCACCGCATAAAATAGCAGTATCGCGTATGGGGATTGATATGACGCGTTTTACACCTCGTGAGGTGAAAGCGCCTGGCACACCGCTAGAAATTCTCTCCGTTGCACGGTTAACCGAGAAAAAAGGGCTGCATGTCGCTATCGAAGCGTGCCGCCAGCTGAAGGCGCGAGGTATCTCATTTCGTTATCGCATTCTGGGAATTGGCCCCTGGGAGCGTCGGTTACGTACGCTTATCGAGCAATTTCAACTGGATGATGTGATTGAAATGTCGGGATTTAAACCCAGCCATCAGGTTAAAGAGATGCTTGAGCAGGCGGATGTTTTCCTGTTGCCCTCCGTCACGGGAATTGATGGTGATATGGAGGGGATCCCGGTGGCGTTGATGGAGGCCATGGCCGTAGGGATACCGGTCGTCTCTACCGTGCATAGTGGGATCCCTGAGCTGGTGGAATCTGGAAAATCCGGCTGGCTGGCACCAGAGAATGATGCTCAGGCCCTGGCGGAGCGATTAGCGACGGTCAGTGTGCTCAACACTGAGCAAGTGAGGCCGGTGGTGGAGTGCGCTCGCGAAAAAATAGCCGCTGATTTTAACCAGCTCGCGATCAACAAACAGCTAGCCAGTCTGCTGCAAACGATGTAAATCGAGGTTGTATGCCAGAGAACAAACTCTCCCGACGTACTTTTCTTACTGCAGGTTCTGCGCTTGTCGTTCTCCATTCTCCCGTCGCAAGAGCGTTTGAAGCAAGGCGCAGCGTCAACATCGAGGATTACAATCCCCAGGATTGGGTTGCTTCCTTCCGGCAGGCGTTTTCAGAGGCGCAAACCGTTATCGTGCCTGCTGGTCTGGAGTGCAGGAATATCAATACCGCGATCGAAATCCCGCCTGGTAAAACGTTGCATCTGCAAGGCGGGGTCAGTAGCAGCAGTCGTGGGCGATTTATTCTGCAGGATGGCTGCCGCGTGACAGGGGGGCAGGGGGGGCGCTTGCGAAATATTACCCTTGATGTTCGGGGCTCCGACTGTGTGATTAAAGGCATAGCCATGAGCGGTTTCACCCCCGTGGCGCAAATTTATATCGGGGGGAAAACGCCGCGAGCGATGCGTAACCTCACCATTGATGACATGACTATCACTCATGCAAATTACGGGATCCTGCGGCAGGGGTTTCATAACCAGATGGATGGCGTACGGATAACCAACAGCCGTTTTAGTGACTTACAGGGGGACGCCATCGAGTGGAATGTCGCGATAAACGACAGTGACATCGTGATTTCAGACCATGTTATAGAACGCATTAATTGTACGAACGGAAATGTTAACTGGGGTATCGGTATCGGGCTGGCGGGCAGTACGTACGACAACACTTACCCAGACGAACTGGCGGTGAAAAGGTTTGTGGTAGCCAATATAACGGGCTCGGATTGTCGACAGTTAGTCCATGTGGAGAACGGCAAGCATTTTATCATTCGTAATATTACCGCGCGAAATATCACCCCGGATTTCAGTAAGAAAGCAGGTATCGATAATGCTACAGTCGCTATTTATGGATGTGATAATTTCGTTATCGATAATATCAATATGAAAAATAGCGCAGGGATGCTGATTGGTTACGGTGTGATCAAAGGACGGTATTTGTCCATCCCACAAAACTTTAAGTTAAATAATATTCAACTGGATAACACACACCTCGATTATAAATTACGTGGCATTCAGATTTCCTCAGGTAATGCAACTTCATTTGTGGCCATTACCAACGTTGAGATGAAGCGCGCGACGCTGGAGCTGCACAACAAACCTCAGCATCTTTTTTTGCGGAACATCAAGGTGATGCAGCAATCCACCACAGGGCCGGCGCTAAAAATGCACTTTGATCTGCGCAAAGATGTCCGCGGTAAGTTTATGGCCAAACAGGGCACCTTGCTCTCGCTGGCCAACGTTCATGCAGTCAATGAAGCAGGACAAAGCTCAGTTGATATTGACAGCGTAAATCACCAGGTTGTGAATGTCGCGGCCGTGAATTTTCGACTACCGGGCCGGTAATTTTACGACCATTCCTGGCTAAAAACCTACCCGGCTAAGATTATGATTACTGCATTCTGCCGATAAGCGGCGTAACATGCGTCCTAACTGAGCTATGTAATTCATACTGGCTAAAACAAGCTAAAAAGCTATAATTCAGCAACTATTGAATAGGTGAATGACTTAATGATTAATTTGAAAGCAGTTATTCCGGTAGCGGGCCTCGGGATGCACATGTTGCCTGCCACAAAGGCCATCCCAAAAGAGATGCTACCGATCGTTGATAAGCCGATGATTCAATACATTGTTGACGAGATTGTAGCTGCAGGTATCAAAGAAATCGTTCTGGTAACACATGCGTCTAAGAACGCGGTTGAGAACCACTTCGACACCTCTTATGAACTTGAATCGCTGCTTGAACAACGTGTTAAGCGCCAGTTACTGGCCGAAGTGCAGTCCATCTGCCCTCCAGGTGTGACTATCATGAACGTTCGTCAGGCACAATTGCTTGGTCTGGGTCACTCTATTCTTTGTGCCCGCCCAATTATCGGCGACAACCCTTTTGTGGTGGTGTTACCTGACGTCGTTCTGGATACGGCGAGTGCGGATCCACTGCGCTACAACCTGGCCGCAATGGTGGCCCGCTTTAATGAGACCGGGCGTAGTCAGGTGCTGGCAAAACGTATGGCTGGCGATCTTTCCGAGTATTCCGTTATTCAGACCAAAGAGCCTTTAGACAACGAAGGTAAGGTCAGCCGTATCGTTGAATTCATTGAAAAACCCGACCAGCCGCAAACCCTTGATTCGGACCTGATGGCCGTAGGGCGCTATGTGCTTTCTGCTGATATTTGGGCGGAAATTGAGCGTACGCAGCCTGGTGCGTGGGGGCGTATTCAGCTTACGGATGCTATCGCTGAGCTGGCGAAAAAACAGTCTGTTGATGCCATGTTGATGACGGGCGACAGTTACGACTGTGGTAAAAAAATGGGTTATATGCAGGCATTTGTGAAGTACGGACTGCGCAACCTGAAAGAGGGGCCGAAGTTCAGGGATCAAATTTTAAAACTGCTGAGCTAGTGCCACTGCTACCCTCATTGCCCACGATTTGAATCGGGTATCGCAACTGTATATGTAAAGAGTAATGATTTGTCTGATACCCGCAGCATGCTGCTACAAATGTTTTTTTATAAATTTCAAATACTAAAAAAGGTAGATCGGTAAGAAATTACCGGTCCGCCATAGGACATTTTTCTTGTCTATACAGTGAATAAATAAGAGAATATTCGGTTGAGATATTCCTTAATTCGTTGAGAGTTGTCAGCAATTTGTTTGCCCAACATAAAATGAGCAGTGTCCTGGTAGCTGTAGAGCCAGTGCGGTAGCGTGCCCATTTTTCATTGAGCTGCGGCGAAACTCTTCTGTTGGTTTAGTATAACGCATTGATATTTAAGGACCTAAGATGTTACTTCCTGTGATAATGGCCGGTGGTACCGGTAGTCGTTTATGGCCGATGTCGCGCGAGCTCTACCCAAAACAGTTTCTTCGTTTGTATGGGCAGCGTTCAATGCTGCAAGAAACTGTGCTTCGTCTGGATGATGTCGATGCACGGGAACCGGTAGTCATTTGCAATCAGGAACACAGATTTCTTGTTGCGGAGCAACTAAGACAAATTAATAAGCTCTCGCATAATATCATTCTTGAGCCCGTTGGCCGCAATACTGCGCCAGCAATAGCGCTGGCAGCATTAAGTGCAATAGAGAATGGCGATGATCCAATCCTTCTGGTATTAGCCGCAGATCACATCATTAACAACAAACCGGCATTTCACCAGGCGGTAAAGTCAGCATTTAAATTTGCCATGCAGGGGCGCCTTGTCACATTTGGGATTGTACCGACCGGTGCAGAAACAGGTTATGGCTATATTCACCGCGGTAAGGAAGAAGTTCTTGGTGAGAATATCGCTTACCAGGTTAGCCGTTTCGTGGAAAAACCGAACAAAGAAACCGCGGAAAGTTATTTAGCGTCTGGTGAATATTACTGGAACAGCGGAATGTTCATGTTCCGGGCCAAGAAATATCTTGAAGAACTGGAAAAATTCAGACCCGATATTCTTGAGTCCTGTAAGGCGGCGATCCGCGGTTGCAAAGATAGCGATGAGTTTATCAAGATCGATCGCGATCTGTTTATCGCTTGTCCGGATGAGTCCGTTGACTACGCGGTCATGGAGAAAACGACAGACGCTGTTGTCGTCGGTCTAGACGCAGACTGGAGTGACGTGGGTTCCTGGTCGGCACTATGGGAAGTGAGCCCTAAAGATAAAAAAGGTAATGTCCTGACGGGCGATACCTTCATGCACAACGCAAATAACTGCTATATCAACACCGATGAAAAATTGGTCGCAGCTATCGGTGTCGATAATCTGGTGATCATTAATACAAAAGATGCTGTACTGGTTGTTGATAAAGATCAGGTGCAGGATGTTAAGAAAGTTGTTGAGTATCTTAAAGCTAATCATCGCAGTGAATATAAGCGTCACCGGGAAATATACCGTCCGTGGGGGCGATGCGATGTGGTGGTACAGACCGAGCGTTTTAATGTAAATCGGATCACCGTTAAACCAGGTGCAGCGTTTTCGATGCAGATGCATCATCACCGGACAGAACACTGGGTTGTGCTTTCTGGCACGGGTGAAGTGACGATTAAAGATCAAAAATTCCTGCTGACTGAAAACCAATCAACCTTTATTCCCATCGGAGCACAACATCGACTGGAAAACCCAGGCAAGATTCCATTGGAACTGCTTGAGATCCAATCCGGCTCCTATTTAGGGGATGATGACATTATTCGTATTAAAGACCAGTATGGTCGTTGCTAATTTTGAAGGTATAAAGATCTATGTCTAAGCTGACTTGTTTTAAAGCCTATGATATTCGTGGAAAATTAGGCGAAGAATTAAATGAAGATATTGCGTATCGCATTGGTCGCGCATACGGTGAATTCCTCAAGCCTAAAACAATCGTGGTGGGCGGTGACGTTCGCTTAACCAGCGAGAGCCTGAAACTGGCATTAGCGAATGGTCTAATGGATGCGGGTACCGATATCCTCGATATTGGTTTAAGCGGGACAGAAGAGATCTATTTTGCAGCCTTCCATCTTGGCGTTGATGGCGGTATCGAAGTTACCGCCAGCCATAATCCGATGGATTATAACGGGATGAAACTGGTTCGCGAAAATGCGAAACCTATCAGTGGTGACACAGGATTACGCGATGTGCAGCGTTTAGCCGAAGAAAATAACTTCGCGCCTGTTGATGCTCAACTGCGCGGAAGCTACAAGAAGATCTCTATCCTGGACGCTTATGTCGATCACTTAATGGGCTACATTGATTTCGCGAACTTCACTCGTCCAATGAAGCTTGTGGTTAACTCTGGCAATGGTGCTGCAGGCCATGTCATTGACGCAATTGAAAAACGTTTCGTTACTGCTAATGTTCCCGTTACATTTATTAAAGTTCATCATCAGCCGGATGGCACTTTCCCTAACGGGATCCCTAATCCTCTGTTACCAGAATGCCGCAAAGACACTGCCGATGCTGTTAAAGAACATGGCGCCGATTTAGGGATCGCATTTGACGGCGATTTTGACCGTTGCTTCCTGTTTGATGAAGAAGGGCAGTTTATCGAAGGCTATTACATTGTCGGTCTGTTAGCCGAAGCATTCTTACAAAAAGAACCGGGCGCGAAAATCATCCATGACCCGCGACTGACCTGGAATACTATTGATATCGTGACTAAAGCTGGCGGCATTCCTGTGATGTCTAAAACGGGCCACGCCTTCATCAAAGAGCGTATGCGTAAGGAAGATGCGATCTACGGTGGCGAGATGAGTGCACATCACTACTTCCGCGATTTTGCATATTGCGATAGTGGAATGATCCCGTGGCTTCTGGTGGCAGAGTTGATTGCTAAAAGCAACTTATCGCTTGAGACGCTAGTGAGCGAGCGTATGAATGCATATCCTTGTAGCGGTGAAATTAACTATAAGGTCAACAATGCAAGTGTAATGATTGAGGCAATAGAGCAGCAATACGCGCTGATGGCGGAGCAAATTGATAAGGTAGATGGGTTGAGTATGGAGTTTTCTGACTGGCGGTTTAATATCCGTACATCAAATACTGAACCCTTATTACGCTTGAATGTTGAAACAAAATCTAATCCTGAAAAAGTTAAACTAAAAGTTTCTGATTTAGAAGTCTTCATCAAGTAAAGGTGAAACAGTGAAGGTTATAGAATTAATATGGGAGTATCGGGGTTTTATTCTCGGTAACATTAAAAGAGAATTCCAGTCAAAGTACCGAAACTCCTTGCTTGGGGTAACCTGGAGTGTATTAAATCCATTATCAATGATAGTGGTGTATACAGTTATATTTTCTCAAGTCATGCGGGCAAAATTACCCGGTGTTGATTCACAATATGCTTATAGTATCTATATATGTGCAGGTATTTTGACATGGGGGCTGTTCTCAGATCTTGTACTTAGATCTCAAAATATGTTTTTGGATAACGCCAATCTTATAAAAAAAATTAACTTCCCCAAATTATGCTTACCTGTTACTGTCATTGGTAGTGCGTTAGTCAATTTTTTTATCATATTTTCTTTATTTACGATATTTTTAATTGTAACTAATGACTTTCCAGGTCTTGCCTATTTCGCTCTTATTCCAGTACTCATTGTTATGATAATACTTGCTATGGGAATAGGTATTATTACTGGTGTCTTAAATGTATTTTTTCGCGATGTTGGGCAGTTTTTTGGTATTGTTTTGCAATTCTGGTTTTGGCTGACACCGATTATATATCCAGCAACAATTTTGCCTGCAAGTATTCATCCCCTAATGAAAATAAATCCTATGGCTAGCGTGATTGAGGCATGTCAAAAGATTTTAGTGAGTGGAGTTTTCCCAAATTGGCTTGGATTAATCTACCCGCTTAGTCTTGGTATCGTACTTTGTTTCATCGGTTTGCATTTGTTTAGAAAACATATTGGTGAAATGGTGGATGAATTATAATGGGTAGCATTACTGTTAAACAATTATATAAAGAATACAAAAGTTACCCGAATAAATGGGGACGCTTAATTGAGTGGTGTGGATTTACCAATAAAAAGAGGCATAAAACCAAGTCAGTCCTTAATGATATTAACTTTACAATTGAAGCCGGCGAGTCGGTAGGAATCATTGGCGTAAATGGTGCAGGTAAAAGCACCTTACTAAAGTTAATCACTGGCACTACACAACCCAGCCGTGGTGAAATAAAAGTAAATGGACGCATAGCTGCACTACTAGAGTTAGGTATCGGGTTCCATCCGGACTTTTCAGGTCGCCAGAATGTGTATATGGCTGGTCAACTGTTGGGCTATTCCACTGAAGAAATTGATAGTTTATTCCCTGAAATTGAAGCATTTGCTGAAATTGGAGAATATATTGATCAACCTCTAAGAATGTATTCTTCTGGGATGCAGGCCCGCCTTGCATTCTCGGTAGCCACGGCGACAAAACCGGATATACTTATTGTCGATGAAGCGCTATCCGTGGGCGATGTGTATTTTCAGGCGAAATGTTATTCAAGAATTGCGGAGTACAAAAAACAGGGGATGACTCTGTTACTTGTTTCCCATGCTGTAATGGACATCTCCAAACAATGTGACAGAGCTATCTTTTTAAAGGCAGGCAAAGTTTATGCTGATGGTCCTTCCAGAGAAGTCGTTAATCTATATATGGATGACTTGTTTGGTAAAAAGAAAGAGAATATTGCAAATAATCAAGATAATGAAAGCAATGTAATTAAAATTAATCAAGATTCAGAAGATCTCTATCATACACGCCCTGGATATCTGAAAGAGGAGCATCGTTGGGGACAAGGTGGTGCAAAAATTATCGATTACCTGACGGTAAGCGGTGGCGTAGAATATCCAACTGTAATCAATACTAATGATAAATTAGATGTTTATGTGAAAGTGCTTTTTGAAGACGATTTTGAGCATGTTACTCCGGGGATTTTACTCAAAAGTCTTGAAGGTGTATTTATCTATGGAAGTAATTCATACCTTTCTACAAAAGGGAAAATATTACCCACTGGGAAGTCTGGTCATATTGTAGTTTATAAATTCAGTATGAACTTATGCTTAAATGAAGGGGCCTACCTACTCTCGCTTGGGCTTTCGTCTGGAGATCCGACAAAAACAACGGATCCTATCGATAGAAGGTACGATTCTATATTATTAAAAGTTACAAACCGTGTCCATATGTGGGGATTGGTTGATATGCAGGCTGATTTTGAACAGATCGAGGAATTTATTTAATGACATATAAAGAACAATCAATTTCAGAACTGGTAGAGCAATTACCAGAGGTTTATCAGCCAATTTTTAAGCATCCTGAATTTAATGCGCAAGCATCTCGAACTCATGCCTGCTTTGATAGATTAGAAACTATAACATCGTTTTATGACTATATTTCCAAGGATAAAGGACGCCCTTTAAAAGTACTCGATTTAGGCTGTGCGCAAGGATTCTTTAGTCTGAACTTAGCTGCCCGAGGCGCTAGTGTTACAGCTGTAGATTACAGCCAACCAAATATTAATGTTTGCAATAAATTAGCAGATGAGAACAATGGTCTTAATATCGAGTTCTTGCTAGGTAGCATCGAAACAATTGTCCGGGAAAGAGTTAAAGAACAAGAATATGACCTTGTTCTTGGGTTAAGCGTATTCCATCATTTAGTTTATGAGCATGGGGCTGATTACGTTTTCGGACTTTTTGAAGAGTTGTCCAGTAAGGTTGAAACTGGCATTTTCGAGTTTGCGTTAAATTCCGAACCATTGTATTGGGCAGACGCTCAACCCGAAGAACCGCGTCAACTGATTGAGAGTTACACCTTTAACCATAATTTATCGATGCATGGCACACATTTATCGGTAGTAGAGCGTCCTTTATATTTCGCCAGTAATAAATACTGGAGCGTTGGTGGAAACTACGGTGTTATTGAGCACGCAATGCGTAGGTCACACCAGTTGGATAATTATTATCACGGGGATAAGAGACGTTACTATTTCTCAGATAATAAAATTATCAAGATCTTCTTAAAAGACGCTACCAATTGTAATTTTAATGAGCTAAAGAGTGAATCAGTTTTCCTGGAAAGAAAAATTGAAGGGTTTCGTTCTTCAGATTTGGTCTGCTATGGTAGCAATGAAAGTGAATCATGGCTAGTTAGAACCTTAACACCAGGTCGTTTGTTATTAGATATTATTCTGGCAGGTGATAAGTACGATGATGAGAAGATTGTCGCAGATATTCTTGAACAGATAACTCTTCTTGAAGAAAATGGTTTGTATCATAACGATCTTCGTCTCTGGAATATTTTATTGGGAGATGATGGGAAGGTTCATGTAATCGATTATGGTTCTATCTCTAATCGCATTTCTGATGGCGATGATCTCTATGGACAAATACTGTCATTCTTTGCTCTCATTAAAGAAATAGCACATCATAAAATTCGGGAACAAGAGAGCCAGCGGCCACAGTTTATATCACCTCATGATTTCCCAGAAAAATACAAAAAATGGCTCACAAAGGTATGGCTTCTGCCGAGTCATCAATGGAATTTTAAGAATATATATGCAGCCTTCCTTGATCAGAATGAGGTCAATGAAGATATCCCAGTATCAGCTATTCTGGAAAGCTATCTGTCATCAACAATAAACCATATGAATTGGCAAATTAAGCTTATCGAGAATAAAATTGTCACTTGCGACAGTAACGCATCTATTCATAGTCATGAACTGGATGTGAAACTTTCGGCTCAAATCGATAATCTTAGTGAGAAGATTGATGATACTAACAATCGTATCACTGGAATAATAGATGAGCATAATATTGAAAACCAACTACGGAATGAGCTTAATTTAGTCTATGCGAGTACTTCCTGGAAAATAACGTATCCTCTGAGGTTGATATCAACGTTAGTAAGAAAAGTGTTACGGTTCCGTGGGTGATTTCAGGAGAAAATTATGTTGCAAAAGATAAGTAAAGACATCATTTCTGCTGCGAGAATCTTTTTCGAAAATCGTCCACTGTTGAAGCAGCGTGTTGTGCGTTTTTTGAATCGCTATCCAAAATTAAAAAGTAGAATCAAAAGAGGGATGCAAGAAAGCTACAATAATACCCCCTCTTTAGATCTATTTGTAAATGGTTCTGTATCTGAAGATAACTGTAAAATAGTAGAGCGAGAAGGTTCTTTATCTATTAAGAAACAAGGTATCCATGAAGATAAGAAATCAGTACTTGAATCATGGTTCTACTAATCAATGGCTGTGGAAATAATGAAAAAAATACTTGCGCTTAACTTCTTTCCGGCATTCGTTCCAATATCTAATGGTGGTGAATCCAAACTTTATAATTTTTATAAAGCATTGAGCAAGTATCATCATGTAACATTGCTAACCTCTACTCATCCCGGAGTAAAAGAAGAAAAAATATACCATACGGCGACGTTCGTTGAGCGGCGGATCCCGAAGGATAAATATTTTGACCAATGCTGGCAAAATTTAGAAAGCTATACTTCGGAGGGCCACGGAGATCTGTCTGCCCCTGCTATTGCCGCTAGTGCACAATACCCAACAACGATGTTGGCAGCATATCTTAGTGAATATGAATCTGCCGATATCATAATTCATGACTTCCCATTCACCGTCGATTTTGACATTTTCTTGGGTATAGATAGTAAACCAAGAATTTATAATTCGCATAATTGTGAGACTGAATTATATCAGACGCTTCATCCATCAGAAAAATCGCAACCTATAGTTGACCTGGTTTCTAAAGCTGAAAAGAAATTACTGAATAACGCTGATCTGATACTTTATTGCGGTGAAAGCGATTATGAATCATTTAAAAAAATCGCGCCTCAAAAAGAATCTGTAATGTTTTATTCTCCGAATGGTATGGTCGATAACCATCGGGCAATACTCCGGAGAACAACAAAAGTTAAGCACTCAGCCGTTTTTGTTGGTAGTGCCCATTTGCCGAATGTAAACGCTGCAATCTATATTGCTAAAGAAATCGCTCCTAAATGTCCTAATATTATATTCGACATTATTGGTAATTGTTTACCAGCAGGTGAGTACGTAAAAAATGTTGTTAGACATGGACGCGTTACTGACGAAGAGAAAGTTAGGTTATTTGAAAACGCAAGCATTGCATTAAATCCCATGGAGTCAGGTAGCGGTTCTAATATTAAAGCACTAGACTACTTCGCCTATGCTTTGCCTATCTTGTCTACTCCTTTTGGCATGCGCGGATTTAATACTGAGTCTGGCAAGAATGTGATTGAAGGGGCGTTGGAAGATTTTCCTGATCTTTTGAAACAACATCTTTCAGATGATGATTTTGCAAACACAGTCGAAATAGGTCTTGCAGGAAAATTATTTGCTAGCGAGAATTATACGTGGGATGCTATTGTTGCAAACATCCTACCTGAGCTAGATAAGTTAGAGAAACAATCGAGTAATTATACACTAGTTCTTAATGATTATAACTCATTTTTAAATGTCGGCGGTGGAGCAACTCGGACCAGAGGGATCTATCAAGCTGTTAATGATATATCCTCTGTTGTTTTCATTTGCTTCTCAGACGATGAAAAGTTGTCTGTAGAAAAGTATAATGAAAAAACATATGTAATTTGCATCCCTAAATCGCCAGAACATCGCAAGCAAGTTGATGAATTAAATGCACAATTTCATGTGTCCTGCGATGATATAATTGCTAGCGCGCATTGTGCTAAGAATGATTTATTAGTAGCTGTTTATAATATTTTGAAAGTATCTTCACGATTTATAATTATCGAGCATCCATATATGGCACCGGTGCCGATTGCTTATCGTGACCGTTTTATCTATTCTTCGCAGAATGATGAAACAATTCTTAAAAAATCTCTACTGGAATGGCATCCCAAGAAGAATTATTTGATTGATTTAGTTACATCTGTTGAGAAAAAAGCGGTTGAATGTTCAGCGGCAACGATTGCAGTATCGGATGATGATGCTTATAGTCTTTTAGTTGGGAAAAAGACAGCGGGACCCATGATCGTTGTCCGTAATGGAGCTCAGCTACCGTCCCCAATTACTAATGAGATTAGTCAGCAAGTCGCACAGAGAATTATAAAAAAATCGGCGGTATTTCTTGGATCCGCGCATATGCCAAATGTGGATGCTGCCAATTTTTTATTAAAGAATATAGCGCCTAAATGCCCGGATGTTCAGTTTAATATAGTTGGGTCAGTTTGCAATTCTATCAACGTCAATCCGGGTAAAAATGTTATCTTGTGGGGAGTCGTAGATGAAGAAACCAAATCCGCTATTCTTCAAAACTGTCTTTTTGCAGTAAACCCAGTGACCTCAGGTAGCGGATCTAATATTAAGTTAGCAGATTTTTTCGCGAATGGTCTGTTTGTCGTCAGCTCAAAATTTGGTTTACGTGGCTATCCGAGTCATCTTCACAAACATATCGCACTGACGGAACCTGAAACATTTTCAGATGTGATAAATGCTTTATCTATTTCAGATGGTGTTTTCACTGATGAAATGAGAGCAGAGCGCAAAGATATATTCCGTGCTGAACTTTCTATGGTAGGAATCGCGAAGAAATTCGTTGATTTATTATTAAGCATGGAAAAACCAAAACGTAAGGTACTGTTTGTTACATATCGCTATACTCATCCTGAATTAGGTGGGGCAGAGTCAAATTTGAAGCGTTTTTTGAAAGCGCTTGGTGACACACAGGAGTTCGAAATTGATGTTGTTACTACAGAGGTCAGTCGAACAACTAACCATGCACGTTTCATGGAACGTTACGAATTTGATGCCGAGATCGGTGCACCAATTGAAATGTCTAATCTTCGCTTTGCTCGCTTTCCTGTTGACGATAGTCCGAGTTCAGCATTAAGTAATGCAACAAGTTTAGCATGGCGTGTGCAGCCCGTATTTGAGAAGGCTATTGTTCAACAAACCGATAAATTATCATTAGATGGGCTTGCATGGGGATGGGCTGATTTAGAGGGTGAAGTTTCAAGCCACTATCGCTGGAGCTACTCTTCTTGTGCAGTCAATGTGACAAAAGCAAGTAAAGTAAAACTGATAGGGTATATCCCCGAAAAATCATTAATTACATTGCAGTCCCCTGATGGGGGCATCTATCTCAGTCAGGAAATCGAACATAACTTTACGCTTGAATTGGAAGTTGATGCGGGTATATTCGAGATCTTTACATCTAGCCGATTTATGGGTGGCCAGGATCCTCGACCATTAGGTTTTATGCTTACTGAGTTAATCATTGATAGTGCACCACTCGATCTAACGCGACCAACTCTGGCAAGTGCCCAATGCATCTCGCCAGATAAAGTGTTTGATGTTCTGTCTACGGCTGCAGAGAAAACGCGCTTTCCATTAGGTATCAACCTAACAGATATAAGAGGTCCGCACTCTTCGTCGATGGAACATTATATTGCTACTAACATTGGTAAGTACGATTTGGTAGTAACGCACAACATTGTTTTCAAACCAGCGGTATTTGCTCTTGACTTGGCGAAACAGCATAATGTGCCTTCATTATTGATACCGCACGCGCATCTGGATGATGACTATTACCATTTCCCAGATTTAATTAATGCTGCGCGAAAAGCAACAAAAGTCCTCGCTGTACCTAAAGCAGCGAATGCTTTCTATGTTGAAAAAGGGTGCTGCTCTGAATATCTTCCAGCCGGTGCCGATACTGATGAAGAGTTCCTTGAGAGCGATCGCCATGAGTTTGAAAGCGTGTATGGCAGTGATGATGAATTCGTTCTGGTCCTGGGGCGTAAATCCGGAGCTAAGGGTTATCGTTCAGTAATCCAGGCTGTTGAATCTATTAACCAGTCTGGTAAAAAACTTCGATTAGTAATGATTGGTCCGGATGATGACGGTTTAATGATCACGTCCCCATACGTCTCTTATTTGGGGAGGCAGCCGCGCTCAGTGGTGCGTGGTGCATTGATGTCTTGCCTGGCTCTTGTAAATATGAGTTCAAGCGAAAGCTTTGGTATAGTATTACTCGAAGCCTGGTTGGCCAGAAAGCCGGTGATCGCCAATAAATCTTGTGTGGCATTTCATGATATGGCTGTTGATCAAGAAAATGCCCTGATGGTGAGTCACGAAGAGCTACAGGATGCTTTGGTGCGCTTAAGAAACGAGCCGGCTCTGTGCGAGCGCCTGGGGAGTAATGGTTTTGAAACAGCTCAAAAATTTAGCTGGAAAGTGGTTGAAAACGACTTTGTAAATATTTGTCGTAAAGTAGCTCGATAAGACTTCTCTTCACATTGTTACATTGTCACTAATTATTAATAAGAGATTGATAGATTATTATGAATATAGCGATTGTTACTGGTATTACGGGTCAAGATGGTGCTTATCTGGCAGAACTGCTGCTTGGTAAAGGGTATAAAGTATACGGAACATACCGACGTACCAGCTCTGTCAATTTCTGGCGTATTGAAGAGTTGGGCATTGCACAGCACCCGAACTTGACTTTGGTTGAATACGATCTGACTGACCTGTCTGCTAGTATCCGCTTGCTGCAGCAAACTGAAGCTACTGAGATTTATAACTTAGCTGCGCAGAGCTTCGTCGGTGTATCTTTCGAACAGCCGATTACTACAGCAGAGATTACGGGTCTTGGTCCAGTAAATCTTCTGGAAGCTATTCGTATCGTTAATCCTAAAATTCGCTTTTACCAGGCATCAACGTCAGAAATGTTTGGTCTGGTTCAGGCTGTTCCGCAGAAAGAAGATACTCCGTTCTATCCGCGCAGCCCATATGGCGTCGCGAAACTGTATGCTCACTGGATGACCGTGAACTACCGTGAGAGCTATAATATTTTTGCATCAAGCGGAATCCTGTTTAACCACGAATCACCATTACGTGGTCAGGAGTTTGTAACGCGTAAAATCACTGATTCTGTTGCAAAAATTAAGCTGGGAAAACTTGACGTTCTTGAACTCGGTAATATGGACGCTAAGCGTGACTGGGGTTATGCCAAAGAGTATGTAGAAGGAATGTGGCGTATTCTGCAGGCAGAAAAACCAGATACCTTCGTACTGGCAACTAACCGTACTGAGACTGTGCGCGACTTTGTCAGCATGGCTTTCAAAGCTGCTGGATTTACACTGCGTTTTGAAGGTAAGGATGAGGAAGAAGTGGGTATTGACACCGCAACTGGAAAAACGTTGGTTCGTGTAAATCCAAAATTCTTCCGTCCTGCTGAAGTCGATCTACTAATTGGTAATCCAGCTCGTGCAAAAGAAATTCTGGGATGGGAGCCAAAAACTTCGCTGGAGCAGTTGTGCCAGTTGATGGTTGAGGCAGATTTGCGTCGTAACCAGCAAGGGTTTTCGTTCTGATGTTCGGCGCCGGCAAACATGCTCTGGTGACAGGGATTAATGGTTTTACCGGCCGCTATGTGGCAGCGGAATTATCCGCTGCCGGATATCGGGTATTTGGTATTGGCGCAATGCCTTTTGATCAACCAGATTATTACCAGGTTGATCTAATGGATACTGCGAAATTGCAGGAGGTTATTCAGCTCATACAACCAAACGTTGTTATACATTTGGCCGCTATCGCTTATGTTGGGCATGGTGATGCAGATGCTTTCTACAACGTCAATTTACTTGGAACGCGCAATTTATTGCAGGCTTTGAGTGCCTGCAGCACCATCCTGGATGGTGTGCTTCTCGCCAGTAGTGCTAACATTTATGGAAATGGTACAGCAGGGCAGCTGAATGAATCTGCGGCAGCAAATCCAGCGAACGATTATGCCGTCAGCAAGTTGGCCATGGAGTATATGTCTCGATTGTGGATGGACAAGCTACCTGTATTCATAACGAGGCCATTTAACTATACAGGTGTTGGTCAGGCGGAAAACTTTCTTCTGCCAAAGATAGTTAAACACTTTAAATCAAAATCACCGACGATCGAGTTAGGTAACATTGATGTTTGGCGCGATTTTACGGATGTTCGTGCACTAAGCCATGCTTATGTCAAATTATTACAGGCAAAACCAGTTGGCGAAGTTATTAACATCTGCTCTGGCCGTACATATTCACTGAGAAAAGTTATTGAACTTTGTGAAAAAATAACCGGACACCATCTGACCATCCAAATTAATCAAGAATTTGTCCGGGCAAATGAAGTTAAGACACTTAGTGGGGATCCATCTAAACTACAATCATTTATTCCCGATTGGAATGTCCCACCACTCGAAGATACCCTGCGCTGGATGTTGGAAAACGAGTAATGAAAGTCATATTTGGAACTGATGCAATAAAATACCCACTAACAGGTATCGGTCGCTATGCATTTGAGTTGGCTAAATGTTTATCTGATGCTCCAGAAATATCTGAATTACTTTTTTTAAATGGGCATCGACTTACTCAGCAAATGCCCGTGGCTAAAGAAAATAGCTCTTCAACAGAAGGGCTTAAAAGTTTAATAAAAAAGAGTCGACTGGCTTCGGAAGTATATAGGCTTACAGCACCATGGTTGAAGACAAATGTCTTAAGAAATCATAAGGATGCGATTTATCATGGGCCAAATTTTTATCTGCCACCCAAGGTAGAACGCTGTGTTGTCACGTTTCATGATCTTTCTGTTTTTACTTTACCGCAATGCCATCCACCTGAAAGAGTTAGGTATATGCGTAAAGAGCTTTTACAAACGGTAAAGCGAGCATCAGTATTTATTACAGACTCTGATTTTACCAGATTGGAACTGATTAATTATTTCAATATTTCTGAAGGTAGGGTATTTACTGCAAAGTTAGCATGCAGTGATGAATTTAGGCCCCGCCGTGAAGAAGATATAACTTCTGTTCTCGGAAAATACGAGCTTACCTTTAAAAAATACACCCTGTTTACTGGCTCGATTGAGCCGAGAAAGAATATTACGACATTGCTTGATGCCTACGAACGTCTGCCACTGTCACTGAGAAAGCGGACTCCTCTCGTTATTAGCGGCTTCAAAGGGTGGAACAGTGATACTCTACATCGTCGATTTGAACAAGGTAAACGAGAAGGGTGGCTGCGCTACCTGGGATTTACACCGTCAAGCGATTTACCTGCACTCTATGCAGGTGCTGTTAGTTTTTTATTTCCATCACTCTATGAGGGATTTGGGCTACCAGTATTGGAGGCAATGGCATCTGGGACTCCGGTTGTTTGTTCAAACAGCTCTTCACTTCCTGAGGTTGCAGGTAGCAGCGCTTTAATGTGTGATGCTATGGATGTTGAGACACTTACGTCTTTAATTATGAAGAGTCTTACTGATACGGAATGGCAGGATAATGCCACTAAAAGTGGATTATCACATGTTAACCAATTTTCATGGAAACGATGTGCAACTGAAACGGTTGCTGCATATAAACAGGTGAAGTAAGATTAATGTTGAAAGTACTGCATTTTTATAAGACATACTATCCAGATACTTTTGGTGGCATCGAGCAAGTTATCTACCAGCTAAGTGAGTCTGGGGCTGAATATGATGTTGAATCAACCGTACTTTCTCTAAGTAAACGCGGAGATATTGATAATCAAAAAATTGGTAAGCAGCGTGTCTTCTACGCAAAAACTAATTTTGAAATAGCCTCAACACCATTCTCTCTATCTTGCATTAAGAAATTTAAAGAATTAGCAAAGCAAGCAGACATTATCCATTACCATTATCCATTCCCCTTTATGGATATGCTGCATTTTTTATGCCGAATCAATAAACCAACAATTGTTAGCTATCATTCTGATATTGTTAAACAGAAGTTTTTTTCTCGGTTATATTCGCCTCTAATGAATCAGTTTCTCAAATCAGTTGATTGTATTGTTGCTGCTTCTCCAAACTATGTAAAAACCAGTGTTGTATTACAAAAGTTTGAATCCAAGGTAAAAGTTATACCTTATGGTTTAAATGAGAAATCTTATCCAGGTATCAGTAACGAAAAACTCAAATTTTGGCGAGACAGGTTTGACGGAGGTTTTTTCCTGTTCATTGGTGCATTTCGCTATTATAAAGGGTTACACACTCTTCTGGAAGCGGCACACACTACTTCGTTACCCGTAGTTATTGTTGGTGGCGGAGGGATCGAAAGTGATATAAAGGCGAAAGCAGAAGAGCTTAATCTTACTAATGTGCATTTTGTTGGCTCATTACCCGATGAAGACAAGGCTGCATTACTAAAACTATGTACCGCTATTGTTTTTCCTTCACATCTTAGATCGGAAGCCTTTGGTATTACTTTACTTGAAGGTGCAATGTATGGAAAGCCTCTCATTTCATGTGAAATAGGTACAGGTACAAGTTTTATTAACCTTGATGGCTACTCTGGATTTGTTATTCCACCTAACGACCCCGTGAGATTAAGGCAGGTAATGCAAGAACTATACTCGAATCCTGAATTGGCTGAGCGATATGGCTCAAATGCTTATGCTAGATTTAAAGATGTATTTACATCGGGAAAAATGCTAACTGATTATAGCGCTGTCTATAGAGAGCTGTATTCCGCATATAAAAAAAATCATTAATAACTATTCTCATAAAATATTTTAAATTTCTAAGGTTGAATAATGGTCAATAGATTTAGTTCTCTATTGTTTATTGGATTGTCTATTGTTCTACTTGTTATCGGACTAACAAGTAAGCCAGTACAACTTGGCGATGGACATGAGTATTCACTCACAACAAAAGCATTTTTAAATAACTTATCACCAAATATTACTGCAAATGAAGTTACGGATAGGCTAAATGATATTAGGAGTTTCGAGTCAGCAGGGTATATTCCAGAGTACCTGGAAAAAATTAGAATAGGGTTGGAAAATGGTGAAAATAATGCGGGTGCTGTAGGTATATATAAATCTAAAAATAATGAATACTATGGGTATCACTTTTGGTTCTATCCACTATTGACTGCTGTTACTGAAAAAACAATATCTATATTAGATATTAATCCTCTTAAATCCTTTCAAGTAACGAATGTAATACTTCTAATATGCACTTTATTCATTTTGATGAATAATGAAAAAAGCAATCCCGTTGCACAATTGCTTTTTTTATCTGGTGGGGTCATATTTTATCTTAAATGGTCGCATCCAGAAGTAATGATATATTCGATGTTGTTTCTTGCATTTTATTTTTTAATGAAATGTAGACCGTTAACCTCGGCATTGTTTATATCATTAGCATCAATTCAAGTTGTGTCATTATCATTATTGTTCATCGTTATACCTATTTATCTTACCTTGGTAAGTCATAAAAACATATTTTCCGTTATATTCGATTTGTTAAGGAAGTGGCAAATATGGATTTGTGGACTTATTTCTATAAGTTCAATTATATTTTACTATGTAAAATTTAACCAGTTTAGTTTGATAGGAAGTCAGGCCAGCAGTATTTCAAATGTTAACTTCGGACATTTCATTTCATACTACTTTGACTTAGATCAGGGGCTATGGGTTGGAGCTCCATGGTTAGTGATTTTTGTTATTTTTCTATGTTTTAGATTTGAAAAAACAATTATTAGAGATTTCTTTTTTAGCCTTTTGTTTTCAGTTGTAATTTGTATACCGCTTTTAGCAAATAACAATATGAACTCAGGGCAGAATGTCTTTCAACGATATGCCTTGTATTCTATCGCGCCTATTATTGCATGGTCTTGCGCTTACTCTGCTGTAATTTTGAACACAATATACAAGAAAGTGATAATCATACTATTAGCGTTCATGTATATAATATTTAGCAATGGATATGAAACGGATGCGAATTATTTGGCTCATAAACCGTGGACAGCATATCTGCTAGAAAATTATCCTGAGATGTATAACCCAGAACCTCAGATATTTATATTGAGAACATTCCCTTATAATATGTGGTCTGGAAAAGGGCAAGGCTCTTATGCTTATGAAAACCAAGATGGTATAGTCACCAAAATAATATTTAAGGATAAAAATGAGCATGCATTTAGTGATAATTGTAAGGCGGGATATAAAGATTTAACGACTCATCAACCTATTAGTATTGATAAAGCATCTGCACCAAAATACGGATGGCGCTATATTACAGGTGCGATGTATTGCGATGACTTTGCTCCAGTGTACAAAGGTGCTAAATATATTCAAGAAGCATCTAATGTCATCGACTTCAGAAAGAATGGTCTTCCCAATTTTGTGACTGGACTCTCTGGTCTAAGTCATGAAGAAGGTTGGGGGAGATGGAGTGAAGGAAGTAATGTTAAATTAAATTTAGATCTTAAGTTAAATAAAGAAACTACTTTCTATGCAGAGCTTTTTCCCTTCGGGCCTAATGCAGGTGAGCCTATTGTTTTAACTATAAATAATGAGTCACATGTAATGGAACCGGTTGAAGGTAAGGGAAATGTATTTTATGCGAAATTTAACTCCATTGAAGAAAAACAAAATACAGCTATCACTGTCAATGTTTCGAAACCAACGTCTCCAGCAGAATTAGGTGTCAGTTCTGATAAAAGGAAAATTGGGCTGGGATTGATTCAATTTTATTGGCAGTAAAGTTAGTTAAATATAATTTTGACAAATCATTAGAGGATAGGATCTAGTAGATCCTATCCTTTTTTTATGCTTACTTTCTTATAAATGAATCGTATGCTTCACTCATTGCCACGATATCCGACTTTGTTGTTGACCACCCAAGAGTTTCATATGTCAGTGTTGTGTCAAGTAGTACATCTTTATCGGCTATACCAAACTGCTCGGGGTACAGTAAGGTTAATCCTATCTTGTCCATTGTGGCTAAAACTGGTTTCAATAGCGTGGCAGGGATAGGCAATAGTACAGACTTAGATTTTGCATGTTTAATCACACCATAGAGTAACTCTTTTGTAGTTGGTGGTGTTGCAGAGCCTAAGTTAAAATTCATGTTCGGACAATTCTTATCAACGGCGAGTTCTGCTGCTAGAGCGCAATCCTCGACACTCACCATTTGGTAACGATTATTTCCGTTACCAATCATTGGAACGGGTACTCCATGTTGAATGAGTTTAAATAATTTCCCCAGTATACCTAAACGACCCGGACCAGTGATTAAGCGAGGGCGGAATATCGTCGCATCAATAGAATGTTCACCACGGATGATTTTCTCGGCTAATATTTTACTATTACCATAAGGCCCGAGGGGATTTTGTGGATGATCTGGCGGCACAGGACAGACGGTAGGGATGCCGTAAGTCATATCGGTTGAAAAGAATACGAGTTTATGGCAGCCAGTATTTTTCATTTCATTCACGACAGCTTTTGTCCCGCATACGTTCACTTCATTAAACCATTCTTCACGGGATTTTTTGGGGACAGCATCGGCAAATTGTCTTGCGGCAAGATGATAAACAACATCATCTTCTTTTAAATGCAATTTTTTTAATGTATCGCTATCTGTTACATCACCATGGACAAAATGAACTTTTTTTCGTAGTGCCACATTAGGTTGCTCACGGATATCGATATTGACAACTTCTTGCCCTTTATCAAGTAATCGTTTTGTGAGAACACTTCCTGTAAAACCACTTCCGCCAGTAATAATATGACGCATTATGCACTCCTAGAGATAAATACAATTCCGACGCAAATTAGAGACAAGCCAATGAGTCTCATTGTGTTTATGTCTTCTTTCAGGAAAAAATAGCCAATTACTGCAGTAATAACATATCCAACAGATAGTAGAGGATATGCCAAGCTAACCTCAACTTTGCCAAGGACTGCCATCCACAAACCAATGCTGAGTACATAACAACTCATACCAGCAATAAACCATGGATTCATGAGAAGTTGAATTGCAAAACCTAAATAGCCTGCAATAGCATCTGGAAGCGGTGCTATAGTGAGCATCGTCTTACGCAGGGCCACTTGGGCAAGGGCATTTAGGGATACACTTGTTAATGCAAGTAGTAAAACAAGTAAACTCATAATTCATCACACCTTAGTAATAGCTTGCAATTATAAAACTTAAGATAGCCGCAGCACCTAATAAAATACTTGTCCTATCCTTGATCGCGAAAATCACAGGATCATCCGTTAATACTTTCCTATGGCTAAGAAACCATATTCTCATTACCCAAAAAAATACGCATATTGGTTCAAGCAGTAGCCATTCAGGAGCACTGTAATTTATCTGCACCATTGCTTCCTGAGTCAGGAAAAGCAGCATGATTAAAATTGAACAGATCGCGCTACTTATACCAAAGGCTAAAGTTAATGGCCAGTCTTGATGAGTGTAACCACGACCACCAATTTTGTTAGTCATTGTTTGATCAGATTTGAGAATCTCAACATGTCGTTTTGCCAGAGCCAGTGAGAAAAATAGCAAGGCTGAGAATGAATTCAGCCATGGAGATAGGGGGAGATCATTCAACACCGACCCCATGATTATTCTTAATGTAAAAAGAGCGCCGATGATTGAAACATCTAACATTGGAACTCTTTTTAGTTTGAATGAGTAGCAAAGCGTTAACATTACATAAATTAAAATACAGTATGTTAAACCTACTGATAAATTTATTGATATAATTCCGCCGATTAAAAATAGTATCAACGCACCAAGGATTCCTTGGAATGTGGAAATATTTCCAGATGCAAGAGGTCTGTTTCTTTTTGTCTTATGTCGACGATCGGCTTCAAGGTCTGCAAGATCGTTAATAATATAGGTTGCGGAGGCAATTAAGCCGAATGCAACAAATGCCAATGTAGTTTTTGCAATAACGTTCGCATCATTTGCGATATGTGCCAGAAATATTGGGATAAAAATCAGTATATTTTTAGCCCACTGATGTAATCTAAGTTGTTTTATCCATTGTTTGAAAATACTCACCTTAGCATCTTCAAAAGCAAGGCATGGGATTTCACTTTTTATATCTTTCTTAAATTTATTCCCATTTCCTACAAGAATAACACCTTTAGACTCGTTCCAGATTGTAATATCAGCTTTATGGTCACCTGCATAAATAAAACCCTGCGGGAATCTATCTTTTAGCCATGCTAATTTATTGACTCCTTTTAAATTCAATTGGTTATCTGAGCCTTTTACATCATCAAAGATTCTCAGATACTCATTTATAGAGTCTGCAATTTTTTGGTTAGAGGCTGTAACAAGATGGATTTCTCTTCCTTTGCGTTTTTCTGTTTTTAAATAATCTATTAGATTATGTCTGTAACAGAATGAGTCTGCATTTTGCGTTACAGTTTCTGTAACGAAGCGTTTAAAAGATGTTTTTCCATCAAATAAGGCTTTAGTTAAGCCAATTATTTTAATTGGTTTTTTGAATAATATTGACACAATGCCTTCATGCAGTGTGTCAGTTTTAGACAGCGTGCCGTCTAAATCAACAACAAGAGGTACATTTATGTCGATAGCATCAAATGGCTTGGTGGACATTTACATTCCTTGGCTAAGCAGAATCTACACCGATTCTCAATCTAAAAGTATCGAAAACATTATTAACTGATTATTTTATACAAACTTAGTTATATTTTAAAGAAAAAGATAGTCCCTGAGCCAGAGTTTAACCAACAGTGCTTGTTGAGATCCGGTTATGGCTTCGATGCAGGGTTTTGCGATAGTATGTTAGAAATTATGCGAGTAACGCATCTGCTCGTTAGATCACCTGACAGGAGTACATAATGTCTAAGCAACAAATCGGCGTCGTTGGTATGGCTGTGATGGGGCGCAACCTGGCGCTCAACATCGAAAGTCGTGGTTATACCGTGTCCGTTTTCAACCGCTCACGTGAAAAAACGGAAGAGGTTATCGCCGAGAACCCGGGGAAAAAACTGGTTCCTTACTATACGGTAAAAGAGTTTGTTGAATCCCTTGAAACACCTCGTCGTATCCTGTTAATGGTGAAAGCGGGGGCTGGCACTGATGCTGCTATCGACTCCCTGAAACCTTATCTGGATAAAGGTGACATCATCATTGATGGCGGTAATACGTTCTTCCAGGACACTATCCGTCGTAACCGTGAGCTCTCCGCTGAAGGTTTTAACTTCATCGGAACCGGCGTCTCTGGTGGTGAAGAAGGTGCGCTGAAAGGTCCATCCATTATGCCGGGTGGCCAGAAAGAAGCTTATGAACTGGTAGCGCCAATTCTGACCAAAATCGCAGCGGTTGCTGAAGATGGTGAGCCGTGTGTGACGTATATTGGTGCCGACGGTGCAGGTCACTACGTGAAGATGGTGCACAACGGCATTGAATACGGTGACATGCAACTGATTGCCGAAGCCTATTCATTGTTGAAAGGTGGTCTGAACCTGAGCAACGAAGAACTGGCCAGCACCTTTACCGAGTGGAATAACGGTGAGCTGAGTAGCTATCTGATCGACATCACTAAAGATATCTTCACCAAAAAAGATGAAGATGGTAAATATTTGGTGGATTTCATTCTGGATGAAGCGGCGAACAAAGGTACCGGTAAGTGGACCAGCCAAAGCTCTCTGGATCTTGGTGAGCCGCTGTCTCTGATCACTGAATCTGTGTTTGCACGTTACATCTCTTCGCTGAAAGATCAGCGTGTTGCTGCCTCTAAAGTCCTGTCTGGACCTAAAGCTCAGCTTGCGGGTGATAAGGCAGAATTTATTGAGAAAGTACGTCGTGCACTGTACCTCGGTAAGATCGTTTCTTATGCTCAGGGCTTCTCACAGCTGCGTGCCGCATCCGACGAGCATAACTGGGATCTTAATTACGGCGAGATTGCAAAAATCTTCCGTGCGGGTTGTATTATTCGCGCGCAGTTCCTGCAGAAAATCACTGATGCCTACGCTAAAAATCCTGGTATCGCGAACCTGCTGCTCGACCCGTACTTCAAGAACATTGCCGATGAATACCAACAGGCACTGCGTGATGTCGTAGCCTATGCCGTGCAGAATGGTATCCCGGTACCGACATTCTCTGCTGCTGTCGCTTATTACGACAGTTATCGTGCAGAAGTATTGCCCGCAAACCTGATTCAGGCCCAGCGTGATTACTTCGGTGCGCATACCTACAAACGTACTGATAAAGAAGGTGTTTTCCATACCGAATGGATGGAATAAGTCTTCTGATAGTCACTGGCCCGGTTCTCTAACCGGGCTTTTTTTTATCTTAAATCTGATTGATTTGCGTTGATTGCTTAATCTTTACTTAATATTTCTGGCGTACTCTGATAAAGAAAATCTGAATTGTTTTAACCTTCGTTGACACAATATTCAACAAAACGTTAAAACATTATTCTCTTATCAGGATGTACAACATCATGATTAAATATTAAGTTAATACTGAGAGCATGAAATGAAAATTACCATTTCTGGTACCGGATATGTTGGCCTGTCAAATGGTCTTCTTATCGCCCAACATCATCAGGTCATTGCTCTGGACATTGTCCCTTCACGTGTCGAGATGCTAAATAATCGGATATCTCCGATAGTCGATAAAGAAATTGAACAGTATCTACAATCAAGCGATATAAATTTCAAAGCCACGCTGGACAAGTACGACGCCTACCAGAATACAGATTTTGTTATTATTGCAACGCCTACAGATTACGACCCGAAAACAAACTATTTTGATACCTCCAGCGTTGAATCAGTTATCAGAGATGTGATTGCAATAAATCCTGATGCGCTCATGGTGATTAAATCAACAGTGCCCGTTGGTTTTACGCAGACTATGCGCCAGAAGTTTAACTCGGATAATATTATCTTTTCTCCTGAGTTCCTGCGTGAAGGAAAGGCACTGTATGATAACTTATACCCATCACGAATTGTTGTCGGTGAACGGTCTGCCCGTGCTGAGCGTTTTGCTGCCTTGTTACAGGAAGGGGCAATAAAGCAGGATATCCCAGTGTTGTTCACTGATTCTACCGAAGCTGAAGCCATTAAGCTTTTTGCAAATACCTATCTGGCAATGCGTGTTGCCTATTTTAACGAACTTGATAGCTATGCAGAAAGTCTGGGGCTTAATGCACGACAGATCATTGAAGGGGTTTGTCTGGACCCACGTATTGGTAACCATTACAACAACCCTTCATTCGGTTATGGTGGATACTGTCTGCCAAAAGACACGAAGCAATTACTCGCCAACTATCAATCTGTACCTAATAATATTATTTCAGCCATCGTTGATGCTAACCGTACACGAAAAGATTTTATTGCTGATGCTATTCTTTCGCGTAAACCCAAAGTTGTCGGTATCTATCGCCTGATTATGAAAAGCGGCTCGGATAATTTCAGGGCATCGTCTATTCAGGGCATCATGAAACGTATTAAAGCGAAAGGTATCCCGGTCATCATTTATGAACCGGTAATAGCAGAAGAGAGCTTTTTCCATTCACGGGTTGAACGTGATTTGGCTAAATTTAAAAGTGAGGCCGATGTGATTATCTCAAATCGGATGGCTGAAGAACTTCAGGATGTCGCTGATAAAGTGTATACCCGCGATTTATTCGGTAACGATTAAAGGTACTGCAGAATAAAGATACCGGCATGATGCCGGTATCAGTCTATTACTGATGACGTTTACGTAAATTCTCAATCACCGTCGTTAGATCAAGATCCTGGTCCTGCAGCAGAACCAGCAGGTGATACATCAGATCCGATGCCTCATTGGTCAACTCGAAACGATCATGCACGGTTGCGGCCAGTGCTGTCTCAACACCTTCCTCTCCAACTTTCTGGGCAATTCGCTTCGTACCGCTGGCGTATAATTTTGCGGTATAGGAGCTGGCGGGATCTGCCGTTTTGCGCTCAGCCAGGAGTTGTTCCAGTTGATACAGGAACAACCATTGGTGGCTGGACTCACCAAAACAGCTGCTGGTTCCTTTGTGACAGGTTGGCCCAATAGGGTTAACCAGCGCCAGCAGGGTGTCGTTGTCGCAATCAGCGGAAATGCTGACGACATTAAGAAAATTGCCAGAGGTTTCACCTTTGGTCCACAGGCGCTGTTTAGTACGCGAGAAAAAGGTAACTTTCCCGCTTTCGATTGTTTTATCCAGCGCTTCCGGGTTCATATACCCGAGCATCAACACTTCACCGGAAACTGCATGCTGCACAACGACTGGCATCATCCCATCGGTTTTTTCCCAGTCCAGTTCGCGGCATTGTTGCTTGGTTAACATATCCTGATCTCCACGCCCTGTGTTGCCAGGTACGCTTTTAATTCGCCAATATTGATAATTTGCTTGTGGAAGACAGAGGCGGCAAGCGCGCCATCGACATCCGCATCCCTGAAGGCTTCGAGAAAGTGCTCCATCGTTCCGGCACCGCCTGAGGCGATCAGCGGAACGTGGCAAACTTCGCGCACTTTTTTCAATTGCTCAAGATCGTAGCCGTTACGCACGCCGTCCTGGTTCATCATATTAAGAACGATTTCACCGGCGCCCAGTTTTTGCACCTCTGTTACCCAGTCGATCGTTTCCCACTGTGTAACGCGCGTACGGTTTTCATCTCCGGTGTACTGATTGACGTGATACTTCCCGGTTTGTGCATCATGCCAGGTGTCGATACCCACCACGATGCACTGCACGCCAAAGCGATCCGCCAGGCGGGTAATCAACGTTGGGTCAGCCAGAGCAGGGGAGTTGATAGAAATTTTATCTGCGCCGAAAGACAGTATCTTTGCGGCATCCTCTGGTGATTTAATCCCACCGGCGACGCAGAACGGAATGTCGATTACTTCTGCCACGCGTGATACCCAGCTTTTGTCCACCACGCGACCATCGCTCGATGCGGTGATATCGTAAAAAACCAGCTCATCTGCGCCTTCATCGGCATAGCGTTTTGCCAATGGAACGATATCGCCAATAATCTCGTGATTGCGGAACTGAACACCTTTGACAACCTGCCCGTCACGAACATCAAGGCAAGGGATTATGCGTTTTGCCAGCATTGGATGGCCTCCTCAACGGTGAATTTACCTTCCAGCAAAGCACGACCCACAATGACGCCGCCAACACCGCTTCCGCGCAGGGCGGCGACATCGTCAATCCCACCAATCCCGCCGGATGACTGAAATGCCACCTGGGGGTATTTCGCACACACTTCTTCGTACAGTGCAACGTTTGAGCCAGCCAACGTGCCGTCGCGGGAGATATCGGTGCACAGCACATGCTTTAGGCCAACGGGTAAATAGGTTTCAACCAGTTCTTCCAGAGAAACGCCGGAGTCTTCCTGCCAGCCGCTTACCGCAACCTGTTTTTTCCCGTGCTCGTCAATCCGCACATCCAGCGCCAGAACCAGCGCGTCAGCGCCAAAACGCGTGAACCAGGTTTTAACACGTTCGGGCGATTTTACCGCCGTCGAGCCGACAACCACACGTGCAACGCCCGCATCCAGCAGCGCGGCGACGTCTTCTTCAGTACGTACGCCACCCCCTACCTGCATCGGTACGTTTACGCCAGCCACCAGTGTTTTAATCAGCGGTATTTGCCGTTTCTGCGGATCTTTTGCACCGGTCAGATCCACCAGGTGCAGTACCTTTGCGCCTTGTGCGGCATAGCTTTGTAAACGGGGCAGGGGATCGTTACCGTAATCACGCTGCGTTGCGTAATCGCCCTGATGAAGACGCACAACCGTGCCGTCGATTAAATCTAATGCCGGAATAATCATTACATCTCCAGAAAGTTTTTCAGCAACTTCGCACCAGCGGCACCTGAACGCTCCGGGTGGAACTGCACGCCAAAGAAATTATCCTTTTGTACCGCTGCGGTGAAGGGCTCACCGTAGTTGCATTGCGCAATAGTCCATGGGTTCACCGGCATGGCGTAGCTGTGTACAAAATAGAAATACGCCCCATCCTCAATGCCCTGGAAAAGGCGGTTTCCGGCCTGTGGATAGACACGGTTCCAGCCCATATGCGGCAACGGTAGACCAAAATCGGTCATTTTGGGTACGTCCTGATCAATAATCCCCAGTAGGGAGACACCGTTGCTTTCTTCACTGCGCCGACCAAGCAGCTGCATACCTAAGCAAATCCCCAGTACAGGTTGTGTGCAGGCTTTAATCAGTTCAATCAGCTCACGCTCGTGTAGCTGATCCATTGCCGCCTGTGCGGTACCCACACCAGGCAGAAACAGTTTATCGGCACGCAGCACAACATCCGCATCGCGGCTAACTACCGGATCATAACCGTGGCGTGCGACGGCGGATTTCACCGAGTTCAGGTTGGCACAGCCGGTGTCGAGGATCACCACGTTCATCACAGCACTCCTTTTGAAGAAGGAAGCGTGTCGCCTTCTACGCGAATAGCCTGGCGCAGCGTGCGGCCAAAGGCTTTGAACAGACTTTCCACGCGGTGGTGGTCATTTTTACCTTTGGTTTTAAGGTGTAATGTGACACCCATGGTGTAAGAGAGCGAACGGAAGAAGTGTTCGATCATCTCCGTACTCAGATCGCCGACGCGCTGGTAGGTAAACTCAGCCCGGTACTCCAGGTGTGGACGCCCGGAGATATCCAGGGCGCAGCGTGCCAGGCACTCGTCCATCGGCAGCACAAAACCAAAACGGTTGATGCCTCGTTTATCGCCCAGTGCCAGTTTTAAGGCTTCGCCCAGAGCCAGCCCGGTATCCTCAACGGTGTGGTGATCGTCAATATACAGATCGCCTTTGACGGCTATCTCCATGCGAAAACCACCGTGGGTCGAGATTTGATCCAGCATGTGGTCAAAGAAGCCGACGCCGGTATTAATTTTGCTGCGGCCTTCGCGGTCCAGCCAGACTTTAACGTCAATCTGCGTTTCTTTTGTATTACGTTCAACGTGGGCGTAACGATCCCGTTTGGTTAGCTGCTCACCGATCATTGCCCAGTTCAGCGTGTCGCGGTGATAGCGTAACCCGGTGATGCCCATATTTTCCGCCAGTTGAATGTCGGTTGCGCGATCGCCGATCACGTAGCTGTTCCCGGTATCCAGCGCCTGTTCAATCAGATATTGCTCGACCAGCTTCACTTTGGGTTTACGACAATCACATGCGTCTGCCGGCAGGTGCGGACAGATCAGTACTTCATCGAATATGACACCCTGCGAGGTGAAAATTTGCATCATCAGGTTGTGCGGACCGTCAAAATCTGCCTGTGGGAAGCTCTGTGTTCCCAGTCCATCCTGGTTGGTGATCATCACCAGCTTAAAACCTGCTTTTTGTAGTTTTAGCAGGACCGGGACCACCTCCGGCTCAAAGGCAAGCTTGTCGAAGCGATCAACCTGAAAGTCACTGGGCGGCTCGGAAATCAGGGTTCCATCACGGTCAATAAAAAGATACTTCTGGCTCATACTTGCTCCGCACGTAAGGCGTCAATGACGCGCTGGCTCTCTTCACGGGTTCCGACAGTAATACGCAGGCAGCCGCTCAATGAAGGTTGTTTGTTCTGGTCTCTTAAGATAATGCCCTGATCCCACAAAGATTTAAATACGCTGCTTGATGCTGTGAAGCGCGCCAGAACATAGTTGGTTTCAGAGTCGAAAACCTGTTCTACACAGCGGATGGTTTTCAGGCTATCAACCAGGTACTGACGCTCTTGCAGAATCTGCGCCACGCGCTCGCGCATGGCGGAAATGCCTTGCGGTGTTAGTGCCTGAGCGGCGATATCTGCCACCGGTGTAGAGAGCGGGTAAGGGGCAATCACTTTCAACAACAAGTTGATAACGTCTTCATTAGCTAGCGTAAATCCGCAGCGCAAACCGGCAAGGGCAAACGCTTTAGACAGAGTGCGCAATACCACCAGGTTTGGGTATTCCGATAGCCAGCCCGCCAGTGTAGCCTGCGGGCAAAACTCGATATACGCTTCATCGGCGACCACGATGGCTTTACCCTGCGTCATTTCAAGCAGTGAACGCAGATCCTGCGGGTTAATCAACTGGCCTGTCGGGTTATTGGGACTGCAAACGTAAACCACTTTCACGCCATCAAGCTTGTCAGCGATGCCTTGTAAATCCAGTTGCCAGTCGGCAAGTGTCGGTACGGTGCGACATTCAACGCCAATGGTTTCTGCACTGACGCTATACATGCCATAGGTCGGCGGGCAGTAGAGAATCGCATCTTTACCCGGCTCGCAAAAAGCACGTACCAGCAATTCGATACCTTCATCAGCACCGCGGCTGACCAGTACCTGCTCTGGCTTAACGCCGGCATACTGCGCATAGTTCTCGATTACTGCCTTCGGCTGACACTCCGGATAACGGTTCAGTGTTTGCTGAGTCAGCAGGAATTCAACGGCAGTGGGGAACTCATTGGCATTGAGCCAGACGTCGCCATTTCCACCCAGACGGCGGGCAGATTGATACGGTGTTAGCTCCCGGACATTTTTACGGGCTAAATCAGTAACGCTGAGAATGTTGTCAGTGCTCATGCTTGCTCCTTCAGGGCGTTAACGCGCAGGGTAACGGCATTTTTGTGGGCTGTCAGTCGTTCAGCGGCGGCCAGCGTTTCGATGGTTGCGGCCAGGGCAGAGAAACCTTGCGGCGATAATTCCTGTACGGTCATCCGCTTCTGGAAATCGGCCAGTCCAAGACTTGAGCAGGTTGCGGTATAGCCGTAGGTAGGCAGCACGTGGTTAGTCCCGGAGGCATAGTCACCGGCAGATTCCGGTGACCAGTCACCGAGAAAGACAGAGCCCGCACTGGTGATGTCATCGACAAGTTCGCGAGCATTGCGGGTCTGAATGATCAGGTGCTCCGGACCGTACGCATTAGAAATCGCTACGCATTGCGCGAGAGAGCGGGTGACAATCAGACGACTGGCGCTTAACGCCTGCCGCGCGGTTTCAGCGCGTGGCAGCGCTGCAAGCTGGCGTTCTACTGCTTCAGCGACCTGGCTGGCCATACCGGCATCTGGCGTCAGCAGGATCACTTGAGAGTCGGGGCCGTGTTCGGCCTGCGAGAGTAAATCAGAGGCAACGAAATCCGGCGTGGCACCGCTGTCGGCAATCACCAGCACTTCAGACGGGCCTGCTGGCATATCGATGGCGGCACCGTCCAGACGCTGACTAACCTGACGCTTGGCTTCGGTCACAAAGGCATTACCGGGGCCGAAAATTTTGTCCACTTTCGGTACGGATTCGCTGCCAAATGCCAGCGCGGCAATAGCTTGCGCACCCCCGACGTTAAACACGTCCTGTACGCCGCAGAGCTGTGCGGCATACAGAATTTCATCGGCGATAGGTGGGGGAGAGCACAACACCACTTTTTTACAGCCAGCAATGCGGGCCGGGGTGGCGAGCATTAACACGGTTGAGAAGAGTGGTGCGGAGCCCCCGGGAATATACAGTCCAACAGAATTTACCGGGCGGGTAACCTGCTGGCAGCGTACACCGGGCTGCGTTTCAATATCGACTACCGGCAGTTGTTGGGCGTTATGAAACGTTTCGATGTTTTTCACGGCGACTGCCATGGCCTGTTTAAGGTCATTGCCAAGACGTGCGCCGGCGGCGGCGATCTCTTCAGCACTGACTTTCAGCGCACTCACGTTAGTTTTATCAAACTTTGCGCTGTATTCACGTAGCGCTGTGTCACCGCGCGACTTTACGTTATGCAGAATTTCGCTTACGGTACGGGTGATGCTATCTGAAGCCGAGATTGCCGGGCGCATCAGTAATTCACTTTGCTGCTCTTCAGTACAGCTATTCCAGTCGATGATGGTATTAAAGCTCATAATCGTCTTCCTTTTTTTACCGGATGGCTCGTTGTTTATCCGGCCTACGGGTCTTGTAGGCCCGGCAAGCGAAACGTCACCGGGCAGCATAAGTAGAATTACTCCATCATCTTCTCAATAGGCAGCACCAGGATGGAGCTGGCACCAAGCGCTTTCAGTTTTTCCATCGTTTCCCAGAACAGGGTTTCGCTGCTAACCATATGCATTGCCACGCGCTGCTGATCGCCGGCCAGTGGCAAAATCGTTGGGCGTTCAGCGCCTGGCAGCAAGGCGATAACGTCGTCCAGACGTTCACTTGGCGCGTGCATCATGATGTATTTAGATTCGCGAGCCTGAATAACCCCCTGAATTCGGGTCAGCAGCTTATCAATCAGTTGTTGCTTCGCTGACGCCATTTCTCCGTCACGCTGAATCAGGCAGGCTTTGGAGCGGTAAATGACTTCCACTTCACGCAGGCCGTTGGCTTCAAGCGTTGCACCAGTGGAGACCAGATCGCAGATTGCATCTGCAAGTCCCGCACGGGGAGCAACTTCGACAGACCCGTTTAACAAACAGGATTTGAACGAAACCCCTTTCTGGTCGAGATAGCGTTTGAGCAGGTGCGGATAAGAGGTGGCGATACGTTTGCCGTTCAGTGCAGATGGACCGTCCCAGGCTTCGTCAACCGGAGTCGCCAGCGAAAGACGACAGCCGCCAAAGTCCAGACGACGTAACGTAAAGTAACGAGGATCTTCACCCTGCGCCCGGCGGTTAAGCAGTTCTTCTTCCAGCACGTTTTCACCGATGATGCCGAGATCAACGACGCCATCCATGACCAGACCCGGAATATCGTCATCGCGTACGCGGAGAATATCGATAGGCATATTCTCTGCCATCGCAATCAGGCGCTGGGTGTGAAGATTAATTTTAATGCCACAGCGGGCCAGCAATTCGCGTGAGTCATCGCTTAAACGGCCTGATTTCTGCATAGCTATGCGTAAGCGGGTGTTGTCTAACATTCTTTATTCCTCGTTATCCTGTCTGAATCGGTTTGGGTCACGCACAAAAAAAAAGCCCCCGGAAGAAATCTTCCGGGGGCTTTCTCATACGCTCATGCACCGCTGGAAGATTTAAATGTCTCCCAGCACACATCGCCTGAAAGACTAGTCAGGATGATGGTGATGATGGTGTTTAAATTGAGCGCGTGTCATAAATTTTCTCGATGAATGTTTATTCATGTGATGTCTTTTAACCTAAACCACTTTAGCCACGGAAAGCAAGGGCTTTTTTTGATCATTAATTCATTTCATATTGATACTATAAATTGTCAGCCACCGTGGGCTGGCGTAGCCTTGGGTTATAGGCCAAAAGTCAGGAGAAAAGGCATGAAAAAGGTCGCAATTGTCGGATTAGGTTGGTTAGGCATGCCGTTAGCCATGTCTCTGGCGGCCAGGGGCTGGCAGGTTACCGGCAGCAAAACCACATTGGATGGGGTGGAAGCGGCCCGAATGAGCGGTATTGAAAGCTACTCGCTGCGTCTGGAGCCTGAACTGGTCTGTGAACCTGACGATCTCGATGCGCTAATGGATGCGGATGCGCTGGTCATCACCCTGCCTGCACGCCGTAGTGGCCCGGGCGAGACGTTTTATTTGCAGGCAATGCAGGAACTGGTCGACAGTGCGCTGGCGTATCGTATTCCACGGATTATTTTTACCAGCTCCACCTCGGTTTATGGTGATGTGCAGGGGACGGTGAAAGAGGGCACACCACGCAATCCGGTCACGGCAAGTGGTCGTGTCCTGAAAGAACTTGAAGACTGGCTGCACAATCTGCCAGGAACGTCGGTGGATATTCTGCGCCTGGCAGGCCTGGTGGGACCGGGCAGACATCCAGGTCGCTTCTTTGCGGGTAAAACAGCACCTGATGGACAGCATGGCGTCAATCTGGTGCATCTGGATGATGTGGTTTCTGCTATCTCGTTGCTACTACAAGCGCCTAAAGGGGGACACATCTATAATATATGTGCGCCTATGCACCCGGCGCGCAATGTGTTCTACCCTCAGATGGCTCGTCTGTTGGGCATGGAACCACCGGATTTCCGGGACGGAGTGGATAACGGTAAAGGTAAAGTCATTGATGGCAACCGAATTTGTAATGAGCTTGGGTTTGAGTACCAGTATCCCGATCCGCTGGTGATGCCGATGGAGTGACAGATCAGCAGAGTGTCGCTGTATACCGCCAGGGGGCGAGTATGAAACCACTGCTGGATGTACTGATCATTCTTGATGCGTTAGAGAAAGAGGGGAGTTTCGCGGCGGCGTCAGCAAAATTGTTTAAGACGCCGTCAGCGCTGAGTTATACCGTCCATAAACTGGAAAGCGATCTTAATATTCAGTTGTTGGATCGCAGTGGGCACCGGGCCAAATTTACCCGTACTGGACAAATGCTGCTGGAAAAGGGACGCGAGGTATTACATACCGTGCGCGAACTTGAAAAGCAGGCCATCAAACTGCATGAAGGCTGGGAGAATGAACTGGTTATCGGCGTAGACGATACCTTTCCCTTTTCTCTTCTTGCCCCACTCATCGAATCTTTCTATCAACACCACAGCGTAACGCGTCTTAAATTTATCAATGGCGTACTGGGCGGTTCCTGGGATGCCCTGATTCAGGGCCGGGCCGATATCATTGTGGGTGCCATGCGTGATCCACCAACAGCGAGTGACTTTGGTTTTGCGCGCATGGGCGTGCTTGAACAGGCTTTTGTTGTTGCCCCCCATCATCCATTGGCGCAGGAGCCGGAACCGTTGAGTCGTAGAACGATCAAACGTTTTCGCGCCATTGTGGTCGGCGATAATGCGCATCCCACGAACGTATCAGCTTCTCAGCTTCTTGACGATCAGGAAGCCATCACCGTTTTTGACTTCAAAACCAAACTGGAACTGCAGATAAGTGGCCTGGGATGTGGTTATATTCCGCGCTATCTGGCACAACGATTTCTGGACAGTGGGGCACTGATTGAGAAGAAAGTTGTCGCGCAAATTCTGTTTGAACCCGTGTGGATTGGCTGGAACGAGCAGACCGCAGGATTAGCCAGTGCATGGTGGCGGGATGAAATTTTAGCAAATAGTGCTATCGCGGGTGTCTATGTAAAAACGGTTGTCGATAAATCAATCAGTTAGGAAAAAATATTTTTTGACAAGGCTCTCATTCTCTTGTCATTTCGCCCTAATTTAGTGCACAATGCGCCGCTTGCAAAAAATGAGATTAACCGACGTTTTAATACGCGTCGGTTATTTTTTTGCATCAAACCAATCATTCATAAAAGAGGCCGGGCTTCGTACCGGATAGATACTTACTTAAAAATCGACAGTTGTTGTCGCTGAGGATTAACAAAAAATGGGGCAATTTTTTGCTTACGCGACGGTTTCCGCCGTAATGGAGGATAACCATGTCGCATAACGCTACTCCAAACACCTCTCGCGTGGAATTACGTAAAACGCTTACGCTGGTTCCGGTTGTCATGATGGGCCTTGCCTATATGCAGCCGATGACGCTGTTCGATACATTCGGTATCGTATCAGGAATGACCGATGGTCACGTCCCGACAGCTTACGCCTTTGCACTGATCGCCATCCTTTTTACCGCACTGAGCTACGGTAAACTGGTGCGTCGCTATCCGTCTGCAGGCTCTGCCTACACTTACGCCCAGAAATCCATTAGCCCGACCGTTGGCTTTATGGTGGGTTGGTCATCACTGCTGGACTACCTGTTCGCACCGATGATCAACATTCTGTTGGCGAAAATCTATTTTGAAGCCCTGGTGCCGTCGATACCGTCATGGATGTTCGTGGTAGCACTGGTGGCCTTTATGACTGCTTTTAACCTGCGCAGCCTCAAATCTGTCGCGAACTTCAACACTGTGATCGTGCTGTTGCAGGTCGTGTTGATTGCGGTGATCCTCGGCATGGTCGTTTATGGCGTCTTCGAAGGGGAAGGTGCGGGTACGCTGGTGAGCAGCCGTCCGTTCTGGTCAGGTGACGCGCACGTGATTCCAATGATCACGGGTGCTACTATTCTGTGCTTCTCGTTCACCGGTTTCGACGGTATCAGCAACCTCTCTGAAGAGACCAAGGATGCTGAGCGTGTGATCCCGCGTGCAATTTTCCTGACCGCACTGATCGGTGGCCTGATCTTTATTGTCTCCACCTATCTGTTGCAGCTGTACTTCCCGGATATCTCTCGCTTCAAGGACCCGGATGCTTCACAGCCTGAAATCATGCTGTACGTAGCTGGTAAGTTCTTCCAGGTCGGCGCGCTGATTTTCTCCACCATTACCGTACTGGCATCCGGTATGGCGGCACATGCAGGCGTAGCGCGTCTGATGTACGTGATGGGGCGTGACGGTGTATTCCCGAAAAGTTTCTTCGGCTATGTACACCCGAAATGGCGTACTCCGTCCATGAACATCATTCTGGTTGGTGCGATTGCTCTGCTGGCAATCAACTTCGACCTGGTGATGGCGACGGCGCTGATTAACTTTGGTGCACTGGTGGCGTTTACCTTCGTTAACCTGTCGGTAATCTCCCAGTTCTGGATCCGTGAGAAGCGTAACAAGACGCTGAAAGACCACTTCCAGTATCTGTTCCTGCCGATGTGCGGTGCGCTGACCGTGGGTGCGCTGTGGGTGAACCTGGAAGAGAGCTCTATGGTTCTGGGGCTGATCTGGGCCGGTATTGGTCTGATCTACCTGGCTTGTGTGACCAAGAGTTTCCGCAACCCGGTACCGCAGTACGATGAAGATATCGCGTAATCACCTCATCTGATATCGAAAAAACCGGAGACATGCTCTCCGGTTTTTTTATTCCTTTGTTTTATTTCCAGCCAGTATTAATAACTGTTAGTTCTAAATTAGAGAATTTGGTTATTGGTTCTGAACCAGCTAGTCATGAATAATTTCCTGACTAATATACTTCTGGCTAATTAATTTATGTTTTCAATGATGTTAAGCGGGCTCATCTGTGGCGCGCTGCTTGGCTTTGTCATGCAACGTGGGCGATTCTGTCTGACGGGCGGTTTTCGCGATATGTACATTGCGAAAAATAATCGTATGTTTTACGCACTACTGATAGCCATCTCTGTGCAAAGCGTGGGTGTCTTTGCGCTGATCCAGACGGGTGCGCTCACCTATGACGCCGGCACTTTCCCATGGCTGGGAACCGTTGTTGGTGGTTATGTTTTTGGTATCGGAATTGTTTATGCGGGCGGGTGTGCTACCGGAACCTGGTATCGTGCAGGAGAAGGACTTATTGGCAGTTGGATTGCGTTGTTTACCTACATGGTGATGAGTGCGGTGATGCGCTCTACGCATGCTAGTGGGCTGAATCAGGCGCTGAAAACCTACAGTACTGAACATAATTCCATTGCAGACACGTTGAACCTGTCCGTGTGGCCACTGATCGCTATTCTGCTGGCGGTTACATTGTGGGTGGTGGCGAAAGAGCTGAGAAAACCAAAATTGAAAGTCGCTACGCTACCGCCTCGTCGTACCGGCCTTGCGCATATTTTGTTTGAGAAGCGCTGGCACCCATTTGTTACTGCGGTTCTGATTGGGCTGATTGCGCTGTTGGCATGGCCGCTGAGCGAAGCAACCGGACGAATGTTTGGCCTGGGTATCACGTCACCAACCGCCAATATTTTGCAATTCCTAGTCGCAGGCGACAGTAAGTTTATTAACTGGGGAGTGTTCCTGGTGCTGGGCATTTTTCTCGGCTCTTTTATTGCTGCGAAAGCCAGTCGCGAATTTCGCGTTCGTGCAGCCGACGCCTCCACCACGCTGCGTAGCGGCTTTGGCGGTCTGTTAATGGGCTTTGGTGCCAGCATCGCGGGTGGCTGTTCGATTGGTAACGGTCTGGTTATGACGGCGATGATGACCTGGCAGGGATGGGTTGGCCTGGTCTTTATGATTCTCGGCGTCTGGACCGCGTCATGGATTGTGTATATCAGACCGCAGCGTAAGGCAAAACTAACCGCTGCTGCGGCAAATTAAGCGTAAGGATTTGATGATGGCAATTAAAAAACTGGATGTGGTCACACAGGTTTGTCCGTTTCCACTGATTGAAGCAAAAGCGGCACTGGCAGAAATGGCAAGTGGTGACGAACTGGTGATCGCGTTTGACTGTACTCAGGCAACCGAAGCGATCCCGCAATGGGCCGCAGAAGAAGGGCATGTGATTACTGATTATCAACAGGTGGGGGACGCCGCCTGGAGCATTACGGTGCAGAAAGCGTAAACACGATCCCTCCGCCGTCTGGCGGAGGGTATTTTATCTTCAGACTATCTCTTGCGCATACTGCCAGAGTGATTTCAGTAGCATCAGCTTCTCTTTGTTGTCAGCATATTGCTGACTCAACATCTGCAATTCATTAGCGTAGTTTTGCAAAAACTCCGGTGAGAATACCTGACGACGATGATCCAGCCAGCGTTGCTGCTCCCCTTCATCCAGTGTCCCGGGGAAATTGCGCGCGCGATAATTAAACAGTAGTTTTTCAATGCGCTTGTCGACAAAAGTGATGTCCAGTGCGGGTAAATTTCGAGGTTCGGTTTCCAGAACGATCTTCATTGCGGCGCGGTCGGCATCGCTGAAAAAACCGTTGTATAACTGCGCATCTACGTTATCCGATGGCGTAAAGGGTTCTGCGTCGGCAAAAATAGCCACCACTTTATCGCGCACCTGCGGGTTTTCACGCAGGACTTTAAGATTATCCAGGCAATGCTGGCGGTTAATTCCGAGGCGATCGGCATCTTCCGGACGTAACGTATTCGCCTGTGCCAGAACTGGGCATTTGTTGATATGCACCAGTTTAACCGGCACCGCTGCGTTATCGCCCAGATCGGCTTTGGCGGTGTAAAGACGTTCGCGCAGGGTGTCGCTATCCAGTTCCAGCAAGGGAGAAATATCACCGGCTAAGTCGACCATAATAACCGCATTACGATTGTCCGGATGCCAGGCGAGCGGGGCAACCCAACTGGTGTTACCTCGCCATGCACCGAACATCCCAGATACATGCACTAAGGGCTTCATTTGCGGGACATCAATCAACGCAGCCAGCTTGTGTTTATTACGGTGGCTGTAGAGATAGTCAAACAGACGCGGCTGACGTGATTTTACGAGTTGTGCCATCGCAATGGTGGCATACACGTCTGCCATCGCATCGTGGGCATTAGCATGCTCAATGCCGTTGGCGCGGGTCAGATGCTCAAGGCGGAAACTGGGGAGACCGTCGTCGTTTTCTGGCCAGTTGATCCCTTCCGGTCGTAGCGCATAGCAGGCGCGCATCACATCCAGCAAATCCCAGCGAGAATTGTCGTTCTGCCAGCTCCAGGCGTAGGGATCATAAAAATTGCGATACAGGATATTACGTGTCACTTCATCATCGAAGCGCACATTGTTATAGCCGAGGATACACGTTTTCGGCACGGTAAACAGCGCATGGATGCGGGCAGCAAAAGCGGCTTCATTCTCACCCTTATCACGTGCTTCTTGCGGCGTAATACCGGTTATCAGCACCGCTTCTGGTTGTGGCAGATAGTCGTCGGCGGGCTTGCAGTAAAAAACGTCGGGATCGCCAATGATATTGAAATCGTTATCTGTGCGTATGGCCGCAAACTGCGCGGGTCTGTCCAGTGCCGGATGGGTACCAAAGGTCTCGTAATCGTGGAAGAGAAAACCAGGTTGCTGCTTGCCGTCATTCATTGTTCAGTTATGTCCGGGATCAATTTAGCGCTTATCTAAGAATACCAAAAAATAGCGCGGTAATCAGCAACGGGATTATCAATGCTCGGCGGTGGCCGCAATAAAATTGAGATAAGCGTGATTAAACGAAAACGAATTAATAGGTTTGAGGTTTTAAGGATATTTCATGAAATAAGATCACGTTATCTTGTGAGTTTATAAATAATCTAATTAAGAACTATTATTGTTATTTTTACGTTTGGTAGTGTGTTCTGGAAACTTTAAAACTCTTTTATAAACAATAGGTTTTATTCTTGCTGGTTAACGAAACTTCATTGTAATGAAATGTGAGTGAGGTTAAAAATTAATAATTTAAAGGCCATATAATCATTGGATATATCTAATAACAGGAGGTTATATGAGCATTAGTCGGCGTAATTTTTTGCGAGGCGTGGGTATTGGCTGCTCGGCCTGTGCAATAGGAAGTTTCCCACCTGGCGCACTGGCGCGAAATTCGCCAGAGAGTATTAAAGGGAAAACATCCCTGACGCCAAGTCTGTGCGAAATGTGTTCCTTTCGCTGTCCAATTCAGGCTCAGGTGATTAATAATAAAACTGTTTTTATCCAGGGAAACCCTAATGCCCCTCAGCAAGGCACGCGCGTTTGTGCTCGTGGGGGCAGCGGTGTTAGCCTGGTAAACGACCCGCACCGGATTGTTAAACCAATGAAACGCACCGGGCCACGTGGCAGTGGAGAATGGCAGGTCATTAGCTGGCAACAGGCATATAAAGAAATTGCCGAAAAGATGACAGCAATAAAAAAACAATACGGGCCGCAGGGCGTTGTATTCTCCTCTAAATCCGGTTCGCTTTCCGGCCATTTATTTCATTTGGCGACGGCTTTTGGTTCACCAAATACCTTTACGCACGCTTCAACTTGTCCAGCAGGTAAAGCCATTGCCGCCAAAGTGATGATGGGTGGGGATTTAGCAATGGATATCGCCAATACCCGCTACATGGTCTCTTTTGGACATAACCTCTATGAAGGGATTGAGGTTGCCGATACTCATGAACTGATGACCGCACAAGAGAAGGGCGCGAAGATGGTCAGCTTCGACCCCCGGCTGTCGGTATTTTCCAGTAAGGCGGATGAATGGCATGCGATTAAACCAGGGGGAGACTTACCGGTGCTGATGGCAATGTGTCACGTCATGGTTACTGAAAAATTGTATGACGCGGAATTCGTTGAACGCTATACAACAGGGTTTGACCAACTGGCCGAGGCGGTACAAGAGGCTACGCCGGAATGGGCACAAAAGTTGGCCGACGTGCCTGCGGATGTCATTACCCGGGTGACTCGAGAAATGGCGGCCTGCGCCCCCCATGCTATTGTCAGTCCAGGTCACCGTGCGACTTTTTCGCAGGAAGAGATCGACATGCGGCGCATGATTTTCACCCTCAACGTGCTGCTGGGAAATATTGAGCGCGAAGGCGGCATGTACCAGAAAAAAGCCGCTGCAACCTACAATAAGCTGGCGGGAGAGAAGGTGGCTCCGGTGCTGGCGAAACCGGATGCCAAACTTCCTAAGCCAACGGCACAGCGTATTGACCTGGTCGCGCCGCAATTCAAATACATCGCTGCGGGTGGTGGGGTGGTGCAGAGCATTATCGATGCTGTGTTAAACCAGACACCTTATCCGGTGAAAGGATGGATTATGTCCCGGCATAACCCTTTTCAAACGGTGACCTGTCGACCGGATCTGGTCAAAACCGTTGAGCAGTTGGATCTGGTGGTGAGCTGCGATGTCTATTTAAGCGAAAGCGCGGCCTATGCCGATTACCTGTTACCTGAATGCACCTACCTTGAACGCGATGAAGAAATCTCTGATATGTCGGGGCTGAATCCGGCCTATGCGCTGCGCCAGCAGGTCGTTGAACCTATTGGTGATGCACGCCCAAGCTGGCAAATCTGGAAAGAGCTGGGTGAGCAACTGGGTCTTGGGCAGTACTATCCGTGGCAAGATATGCAAGTACGCCAGCTGTATCAGCTCAATGGTGATCATGCGTTATCTGCGGAACTGCGCCAGAAAGGGTATCGGGAGTGGGGCGTACCGCTGTTACTACGCGAACCTGAATCGGTACGCCAGTTTACTGCGCACTATCCGGGCGCCGTGGCCGTTGACAATGACGGTACGTATGGCGAACAACTGCGCTTCAAATCCCCATCCGGGAAGATCGAACTTTATTCCGAAGAACTGGAGACCCTCCTGCCGGGCTATGGTATTCCGTGTGCACGCAATTTTGCGCTCAAGGCCGACAATGAACTCTATTTCATTCAAGGCAAAGTCGCGGTTCACACCAATGGCGCGACGCAATATGTCCCATTACTCAGCGAGCTTATGTGGGATAACGCGGTGTGGATCCACCCGAAAACGGCTGGCGAAAAAGGGATTAAAAGCGGCGATGACATCTGGCTTGAAAATGCGACAGGTAAGGAGAAAGGCAAAGCGCTGGTCACTGCCGGTATTCGACCCGATACGCTGTTTGTCTATATGGGATTCGGCGCCAAGGCCGGCGCGAAAACCGCGGCGACAACGCATGGTATCCACTGTGGCAACTTGCTTCCGCATGTGACCAGTCCGGTTTCCGGCACGGTGGTTCACACCGCTGGCGTTACGCTTCGTCGGGCATGAGAAAGGAGAACATCATGAATCAGTCAACAAATCCGTATGTCATGCTGCATGACGAGAAACGCTGTATTGGTTGTCAGGCGTGCACAGTTGCCTGCAAAGTCCTGAATGACGTGCCAGAAGGTTTTAGTCGGCTACAGGTACAGATCCGCTCACCGGAAAATGAACCTGAGGTGCTGTCTCACTTTCAGTTTGTCCGCGTCTCCTGCCAGCACTGCGAAGATGCGCCTTGTGTCAGCGTCTGTCCGACTGGCGCTTCGTTTCGGGATGAAAACGGCATCGTGCAGGTGGACAAGTCCCGCTGTATTGGCTGTGATTATTGCGTTGCCGCCTGTCCGTTCCATGTGCGTTATCTGAACCCACAAACAGGAATTGCAGATAAATGTAACTTTTGCGCGGACACCCGTCTGGACGCTGGACAACCGCCAGCCTGTGTTTCCGTATGCCCTACGGATGCGCTGAAGTTTGGTCGCCGTGATGACCCTGAAATTCAACACTGGATTCACCAAAAAGAGGTTTACCGTCAGCAGAATACGCGTAGTGGTGCAGTGAGTATTTTCCGGCGTAAAGAGATTCATCAGGAGGGAAAAGTATGAATTCTATCTGGGGAGCAGAGCTTAATTATGCGCCAGACTACTGGCCGCTGTGGCTCATTTATGCAGGCGTAGTCATTCTGTTGATGATTGCCGGTCTGGTGGTACATGCGCTGCTGCGTCGAATGCTGGCGCCCAAAACGGCAGCCGGAGAAGAGCACCGTGACTATCTCTACTCATTGGCTGTCCGCCGCTGGCACTGGGGAAATGCGCTGCTTTTTATCCTGCTTCTGCTCAGCGGTTTGTTCGGCCATTTTTCTATCGGACCGGTAGCTCTGATGGTGCAGGTGCACACCTGGTGTGGATTCGCATTACTGGCTTTCTGGCTTGGCTTCGTCATGATCAATGCCACCAGCGGCAACGGTTGTCACTATCGTGTGCAATTCAGCGGGTTGATAACGCGCTGCCTGCTGCAAACACGTTTTTATCTGTATGGGATAATGAAAGGTGAGGCTCATCCGTTTGCGGCAACAGCGGAGAATAAATTTAATCCCCTGCAACAGTTAGCCTATCTGGCCATCATGTATGCGTTGGTTCCGCTGTTAATCATTACCGGGTTGCTCTGTCTTTACCCGCAGATTATAGGCGCCGGGCCGGTGGTACTGGTGCTGCATATGGTGTTGGCGATTGTTGGCATTTTGTTCATTTGTGCACATATTTACCTGTGCACATTGGGTGACACGCCGGGGCAAATCTTTCGCAGCATGATTGACGGCTATCACCGTCATCGCAGCCATCATGCAGAAACAGCATCACATAAAGGCTAATCCTGCGCGTATTTTGCAGGGGAAGCCCGTCTGACATTCTTTCTTTATCAGCAAGAAAATGTGCCTTATGTCACATTTTCTTGCAATTTATCCATGTTTGTTCGACAGAACTTCCGTAAAAAGAACGGCTATTTCTTCTGGTTATGAGGACATGCTGTTGAAACGCCGTTTGTTTATTGCCGCTTCGCTATTCGCGATAAGTTTTTCGTCCGCTTATGCGACTGATGTCGCCAGTTTTGCCCCCCGGCCTCCCGCCATCAATGCTGGCGCGTGGGTGCTTATGGATTACACCACGGGCCAAATCCTGACTGCCGGTAATGAACACCAGCAACGCAACCCCGCCAGCCTGACCAAGTTAATGACCGGCTATGTTGTCGATCGTGCGATTGATAGCCATCGCATTAGCCCAACGGATATCGTTACTGTCGGACGTGACGCATGGGCGAAAGATAATCCGGTGTTTGTAGGCTCATCATTAATGTTCCTGAAAGAAGGCGATCGCGTTTCAGTACGCGATTTAAGCCGCGGCTTAATTGTTGATTCCGGCAATGACGCATGCGTGGCGCTGGCTGATTACATCGCGGGTGGACAGCCACAGTTTGTCGCAATGATGAACAGTTACGTTGAGAAGCTGAAGCTTAAAGATACACATTTCGAAACGGTGCATGGGCTGGACGCGCCAGGCCAGCATAGCTCGGCCTACGATCTGGCCGTGTTGTCCCGGGCGATTATTCACGGGGAACCGGAGTTCTACCACATGTACAGTGAGAAGAGTCTTACCTGGAACGGTATCACGCAGCAAAACCGTAACGGACTGCTGTGGGACAAAACGATGAACATCGATGGCCTGAAGACCGGGCACACATCCGGGGCAGGATTTAACCTGATCGCCTCCGCAGTTGATGGACAGCGTCGCCTGATTGCTGTGGTCATGGGCGCCGACAGCGCGAAAGGGCGCGAGGATCAGGCACGCAAACTGCTGCAGTGGGGGCAACAAAATTTTGATACGGTGCAGGTTTTGCGTAGCGGTAAACAAGTCGGCGTCGAACGAATCTGGTATGGCGATAAAGAAAAAATTAGCCTCGGTACCGAGCAGGATTTCTGGATGGCACTGCCTAAGGCTGAAGTCCAGAATATCAAAGCAAAATATGTTCTTGATAAGAAAGAACTGGTAGCACCTATTGCCGCGCATCAACGCGTGGGGGAAATTGAACTCTATGACAGGGATAAACTGGTGGCTCATTGGCCTCTGGTCACCCTGGAATCGGTCAGTAAAGGCGGTGTTTTTTCGCGCCTGAGCGATTACTTCCACCATAAGGTGTAATTTTTCACCCATGCTACTGACTGGCAAGAGTGCGAAACTGCTCACATAATAATCACTATTTCCTTGTGGCTGCAATACGCAAAAATTACACTGTATATAAATACAGTGTAATAAAGGAGGTTATATGGAGTACGAGATAAAGCAGGTCGATAAACGCAGGATTGCCGGTTTTCATATGGTTGGACCGTGGGAGCAAACGGTAAAGCAGGGGTTTGAGCAGTTAGTCATGTGGGTGGATGACAAGCAGATAGTGCCGCTGGAATGGATCGCCGTTTATTACGATAACCCCGATGTTGTGCCTGCTGAAAAACTGCGCTGCGATACTGTGGTTTCCGTCGCAGAGCATTTTGAGATCCCAGAGAACAGCGAAGGTGTGATACTGACTGAACTGGCAGGTGGTGAGTATGCTATTGCTGTTGCACGTGTTGAAAATCATGATTTTGCGACGCCATGGTATCAATTTTTTAATCTTCTGCTGCAGGACGCAACATACCAGATAGCAGCCAAACCCTGTTTTGAGATTTATATGAATAATGGAATGGAAGACGGTTACTGGGACATCGAAATGTATGTGCCAGTACAGTCGAAGTAGCTGTTTTTTTGTGTAAATTGGGATGAAAGTCCTGGTGATAACGATGATGTTTTCACTAAAAAAGCAGGTACAATTCTGTTCTTTGCTATTCCCTGACGGAGTGGATGAGTGCGTGCCGATAAGTCGCTGAGTCCTTTTGAAATTCGTTTGTATCGTCATTATCGCGTAGTGCACGGTATTCGCATTGCGCTGGCGTTTCTTCTTACTTTTCTGTTGGTTCGCCTGCTGGATATTCCTGAAGGTACGTGGCCTCTGATCACGCTGGTTGTGATTATGGGGCCCATTTCATTCTGGGGTAATGTCGTCCCAAGAGCGCTTGAACGCATTGGCGGGACGATTCTGGGCTCAGTCCTTGGGCTGGTTGCTCTGCGTCTCGAACTCCTGTCACTTCCGCTTATGCTGATATGGTGCGCAGCAGCGATGTTTCTCTGCGGCTGGCTGGCATTAGGTAAAAAACCCTATCAGGCGTTGCTGATTGGCATAACGCTTGCCGTCGTTGTCGGGGCTCCCGCGGGTGACATGAATACAGCGTTGTGGCGCGGTGGCGACGTCATTTTGGGATCGCTACTGGCGATGCTGTTTACCGGCATCTGGCCGCAGCGGGCATTTATTCACTGGCGTATTCAACTGGCACATTGTGTCGCGGGTTATAACCGGGTGTATCAGGCTGCACTGTCACCTAACTTGCTCGAACAGCCCCGACTGGAGAAGCATTTACAGCAACTACTGAGTGACGTTGTCAAAATGCGTGGACTCATTGTTCCCGCCAGTAAAGAGACCCACATCCAAAAATCAATCTTTGAAGCTATTCAGACGGTCAATCGCAACCTGGTGTGCATGCTTGAGCTGCAAATCAACGCGCTGTGGGCAACACGTACCAGTCACTTTGTGATGCTGAACGCGCATACCTTGCGTGAGACTCATCTCAGAACGCAACAGGCGCTACTGACGATCACTCATGCGCTCTATGAAGGTAATCCACAGCCGGTACTTGCCAATACGGAAAAACTCAACGACACCGTGGAGGAGTTGCGCCAACTCATCGCTGAGCATAAAGGCGATAATGTTGCTGAAACACCTATTCACGGCTATGTCTGGTTGAATATGGAGATGGCGCGACAACTGGAATTGCTCTCACATTTAATTTGTCGCGCGCTGCGCAAATAAAGAGCAGATCCGGGGATTGGCTCTACTGCTGCTTCGATTCAGCAAAGATTAAGGGTATGATATTGAAAAAGGCTAAAACCATTGGTAACTACAATGGCTTTACCCTCGATAATTCAGGTTTCAGCCATGCATTATCAATGCAGATGCAACTTGAAGTATGGCGGGCATGAAAGTAATGTTGACCCACTTTAGCCGTTGTTTTAACGAATCCGAATCTCACATTATCAGGGGTGTAAAAATGGAAACTACCAAGCCTTCTTTCCAGGACGTGCTGGAATTTGTTCGTCTGTTCCGTCGTAAAAACAAACTGCAACGTGAAATCCAGGACGTTGAGAAAAAGATCCGTGACAACCAGAAACGCGTCCTGCTGCTGGACAACCTGAGTGACTACATCAAGCCCGGCATGAGCGTTGAAGCGATCCAGGGTATCATCGCCAGCATGAAAAGTGACTATGAAGATCGTGTAGATGATTACATCATCAAGAATGCAGAGATCTCTAAAGAACGCCGTGATATCTCTAAAAAGCTGAAAGCCATGGGTGAAGTGAAAAACGGCGAAGCGAAAGCAGAGTAACGTTTTATGACAGTAGGGGGCGCGGCTAAGCGGCGACCCCTACTGTAGTTTTACCCCGCCGGTTACCATCCGCAGTAAATGCTGCTCAGGCCAGTGAGTTGTCAGTTTTTTCTGCGCCAACATCCATTTGATGTAATCAACATCATGACGTTTTCTGTCCAGCATCAGACCTACCACGCTGCCGCTGTGCGCAACGTTCACCCCGTATAAATCACATTCTTCTACCAGCGCCAATAGCGAATCGAAATCTGGTTTTGGCAACAGCATTTGGCTGGCGATTGCGCTAAGCGTGGCAGCCTCTCCCATTCGATAGGGATTTTGACTAATACAGGCTTCCTGTACTTTTTCCCATGCGCGTTTAAGTGCGGGAGCACCTGCCTGTAGTCCGGGCTGGCGGGGAATACGGTGATAATCCGCGGTACGTAATGTTTCCGGGCTTTCCAGAACCAACAGGTCAAGCTGGGGCTGCGCTTCACAGGAAATTTGCGTAGAGGCGTCGTTATGATCGAAAAGGGTTAACTGACGGAAAACGGTGCTGTCAGTAGGTTCAAGAGAAACGCAAAGCTGCGCCAGTGTAGGTTCATCTAACTGATGACCCAGAAAATGAGCGGTGGCAAGCGCGGTGGCGGCAATATCCGCGGTGCTACTGGCCATTCCTTTCGCAATGGGAATCGTTGACTGGATATCGATTCGAATATCCTGGCTGATATGCGCCGGGTAGTGCCAGTGCTGCAATAATCGGTCAACCATCGCTCGCGAAAGTGGGCGTTCATCCACTTGTGGTGAACCTGAACTGACCTCGACGGTGCTATACCATTCAACCGGGCAGGAGACCAGTTTCTCACTGCCCAGAATCCAGCCCTGGATAAGTTCTCCGCACGATGCGGGACATTGCGCAACAGCCACGTCTTCACCTTTGTGATCAGCAATCCTCGGCGCATAGTGTCATGGCGATTGCGCTATTACCATGATTTGCCGCAATTTGCGGTGCGGCAGGATTAAGCAGGAATGCCCAATGTCACAGTTTCTGATATCGCTATACGCATAACATCCTGCGCGATCATCAACTCTTCATTGGTATTTATAACGGCCACTTTGACCAGCGCAGTTTCAGTTTGAATGAAGGTTGCGTTGCGCTGATTTTTTTCATCATCAACGGCCAGACCTAAGAAATTCAGATTGTGGCAAATCGCAGCGCGTGCTCGGGCTGAGTTTTCACCAATCCCACCCGTAAATACCAAAGCATCCAGACCGCCCATCTGCATAATATAACTGCCTATAGTGGCACGAATTCGCTCTGCAAACAGCGTCAGTGCGAGAGCAGCCTGTGCGTTGCCTTCGTCTGCGGCTCGTTCAACGTCACGATAGTCTGATGAGATACCGGAAACCCCAAGTAATCCCGATTCATTGTTGAGGAGTTGGTTAAGTTGCTGCGGCGTTTTGCCTTCGCGCAGGGCAATCCACGGCAAAATAGACGGGTCAATATCTCCGCTGCGCGTACCCATCATCACGCCTGACTGTGGTGTAAAGCCCATCGAGGTATTCACCGATTTTCCGCCCTTGATGGCACAGATGCTGCTGCCATTACCAAGATGACAACATACGACGCGCAGTGCGCTGAGCGGAACGCCCAGCTTTTCGGCCAACGCGGTACTGACGTATTTGTGGCTGGTACCATGAAAACCGTAACGCCGAATTCCCAGCTCTGAGTAATAGCGCCAGGGCAGAGGATAAATAAAAGCAGGCTCAGTCAGCGTCTGATGAAAAGCAGTGTCAAAAACTGCGACGGCAGGTGCTTCGGGTAATAATTGACGAAAAACAGCGATCCCCAGCGCATTAACCGGGTTATGCAGCGGTGCCAGTTCTGCAAGACGCTCAATTTCGGCCAATGTTTCATCGTTGACGAGGGCCGAGTCTTTAAAGGACTCACCACCATGTGCGACGCGATGACCGACGCCATCGATCTCTTCCAGACTCTTGATGATGTTCAGGTTAAGCAGTTTTTCCAGTAACAGAGTTACTGCTTCACGGTGATCGGCAACGGGTAACGTCTCCTGCCATTTCTGCGCGGGAGTTTTAAGCGTAACCTGCGCGTCAGACATTCCAATACGTTCAATCAGCCCCTGGCATATCATTTCACCCTGCGGCATCGCCAGTAACTGAAACTTAAGTGAAGAGCTACCCGCGTTTATGGCCATTATTTTGTGAGACATGACGGTTCCTTTGCATTCAGAAAAATGAACATCTCATCGACCCCGGTATTCTCCAGCGCGCTGGTGATAAACACGTTCTGCGCTCCTGCCTGTACCAACCAGCTTTCTACGAGTGAAATTCTCTGGGGGTTAGCTAAATCGGCCTTGGTGACGAGGCCGATAACAGGTCTGTTCATTGGGCCAGTAAAACCGGGAGAAAAAGGTGACCATGGGGCGTCAGCATTCAGTACCAGAGCAATAATGTCGGCTTCGCAGGCGCTGGTCAGCAACGCACTGTACAGGCAGCGGTTCTCAAGATATTCACCCGGCGTGTCTATTGTCGTTGGCGACCAGACAATCGCCTGAGTTTTCTGGTAATGAAGTGCTTCACCACGCAAACATTGTGTGAGTGATGTTTTACCGCACTGGCTGGGGCCAATTAGCATGATGCGTTTCATGTGGTTACGTCCGGGTAATAGGGCACGCAGTAAAACGCATCATTTCGCCAAGCGTTCTGGTTACCTGTTTCAGCGCGTACTCAACGGCTGAAACATCACCTGTCAGTACAACTGCACCGGTAAAACGATCGAGAAATCCAATCTCTACCGCACCAGATTTCGTGGCGATATCACAGGCGATAATTGAGGCTTCACTGGGCGTAATGGTTAAAATACCAATGGCCGAGACTGAATCCTGCAACCCCAGCTTTTTGAATAAATCCTTACCTGGATTCGCAATAAGGTGCGCCAGCGTGACCTGCTTGCCGGGTACGTATTCCTGGATCATGCGATCCGTCGGCGGTTGTCTGTCCATTATCCCTCCACTATTTGCCGCCACATGCTTTCATGCGGGCGTGGTATGACGGAGCGATAAACCAGCAGACCTTTTTCCCCGGCGCTTTCGCTGGCGACGGTCACGGCGTTATTGACATCGGAAACATCTCCAGCGACAACCATGTAGCATTTACCACCGATACCGAATGCCATATGTACCCGTACCAGCGTGACATTGGACGCTTTAACTGCACGATCGGCGGCACAGATACAAGCCGCTACGCTCCAGGTTTCAACAATCCCGACGGCCTGATGCTTATCCACACTGTTAAGTCCGCTAATTGCCGGGAGAACGCTGGCATGAATGTTTGGGAGCACCAGACTGTCGACGAGCATATCGCCTGCAAGAGACGTCCCTGTTGCAATGGCCTGCTGTACTGCACCTACGTCCCCCCCGAGCATCAGTAAAAACTTTCCAGGGCAAATGGTTTTGCTGACCAGCAAATTCACATTTGCGCTTTTTAGCATCGCATCACCGGCTTCCATCCCTTTGGCGATGCTGGTGAGTTCTAAAATCCCTATAGCCTGAGACATGATTAACCTCTTATTACCGTGATGGATTGCCCGGTTATCTCGCTGACAAGACCGTCAATACTGGCGTGGACAGGTGCGCCTAACGCGCCCTCGGGTACATCAGCAACACATTGGCCGCGAACAACACGTTCACCTTTTTGCACGCAGGGGATAGCGCTGGCGCCAATATGCTGGCGTAACAGCAGTGTTGTTTCGTCTGTGGTGTAATCTGCCTCAGACAAGGGCGCGTCGTGGTACCAGTCGCTGAGGCCAAGCTTAGTGATAAGTCGTTTAACCGGAATCAAACGGTACTTCGCCATTTCGTCTTCAGGATTTAGTGGTCCCTCATAACGATGGTTAAGCGCCCGTAGTTCACGTTTGAGCATACGGTTGATACGCATGGGCGAAATGCCTACCGGACAAGCCACACTTTCACAGACATTGCATTCTGAACAGGTTAGGGCAGTGAGCAGCAACTGCGGTGTGGCTGCCTGTTGGTAGTTCACTGCGCGAACCAGCAGATGCGGTGAGAGTTCATGACCGATTAAGTGTCTTGGGCATAAATCAGTGCACAGACGACACTGCTCGCAAACGGTTTTTGCAACCGAAAGCACGGTGCGTTCGTCCTGCATTCGTCGTTGGATCAGCGCATGGGATTTGGGTAATACCAGCAGCCCCCCGGTGGTCTTGCTCACGGGGGTATCCAGCGAAGTAATCAGGCCACCCATCATCGGACCGCCGTTGATAAAACCTGGATCGTCAACGGTGGCGCCACCCGCCAGTGTCAGGACTTCGCGTAACGACATACCGATGGGAACACTCAGCGTTAACGGTCTGGCGACCGCACCGTTGACGGTCAGAGTGCGTCGGGTGACGGGATACTGCTGTTCAACCGCTCTGGCGATATTGAGCACGGTCTGGACGTTATTGACCACCACACCTACGCTAACGGGCAATGCGGCTGGAGGAACCCGCCGTCCCGTTGCCATCCAGATGGTCAGTACCTCGTCACCAGCCGGATATACATCGGGTAAAATATGTAACCTGATGTTAGCGGGTAAAAGCGGTGTTAACGCATTGATGGCCTTCTGATATTTTTCTTTGAGGGCAATAATGCCTGCATTGGCCCCTGTTGCTGTCATGGCATACTGAACGCCACGTACCAGCCTCGCCGCTTGCACCGCCATTAATTGTTGATCGACTTTCAGCATTGGCTCGCATTCTGCGGCGTTTACCAGAAACGTATCAACCTGTGCCTGAAGTTTAACATGTGCAGGAAATCCCGCACCGCCGGCCCCAACCACGCCCGCTGCACGCACGCGATCGCGTATCGTTTGTGCGTCATAAAGAACATGTTCTGCCGTCATGGCTGTATTCATAATAATTCCTCAAGCAGTTCCTGAATGGCACTGGCATCAGCTACGCGGGGATTGGTTTGCAACGTGACATCAGCCAGCGCGGCCTGAACCATCGACGGTATACGTTGCGACCAGGTATGCTTCTCGTCTTTCAGTGCATCAATAAATGTCGGTAATGCGCACTGTTTTTTGAGTTGTTCAATATGATGAATGAGCGCATTGAGTGCCGCCGTATCATTCGCACTATCCGGGCATAAATGGCAGGCTTTCGCGAAACGGGCGTAGCGCTTTGCCGCCCGCGGATCGCGTGCATTAAACTGAATGACACGAGTGAGTAACAGTGCGTTAGCCAGTCCATGGGGTAAGTGAAACTGCCCACCGAGCTGATGGGCAATGGCGTGATTGATACCCAACCCCGCCTGGCTAAATGCCATCCCTGCCAATGTAGAGGCATTGTGCATTTTCCCCCGAGTTGCCAGGCAATCGCCTTTGCTAACCGCAACAGGTAGGTACTGGAAGACAATTTGCGCGGATTTTTCCGCCAGAGCATCCGTGAAATCACTGGCTTTCGTCGATACGTAGGCTTCCAGTGCATGCGTCAGGACGTCCAGTCCGGTATTCGCAGTAATGGCGGGGGGAACGCTGACAACCAGCATAGGATCAAGAATGGCCATGTCAGGGTAGAGCGCGTTATTAAATAGTGGATATTTAATACCTTTCTCTGGATCGCTGATCACGCAGGCACTGGTCACTTCCGAGCCTGTACCGCTGGTGGTGGGAATTGCCACACAGGTTTCGATTTCAATACCAAACTGACGGCTGAACCAGACGATAGCTTTGGCGGCGTCAAGTGCGGAGCCACCGCCAAAGCCAATCACGACATCCGGTTGCAGGGACTGCATTTGTGCAATCCCTTGAACTACCGTACCAATGGTTGGATCGGGTGTGATATCACTGAAAATACTGATGCGGTTATCCGCGGGCAGCGCATTTCGCAGCTTTTCAATCAGGGGTGAACGTGCGAGAAAACTGTCGCAGATAATCCAGATATGCTTATTGGAGAAACGCTTGAGCACATCCAGACTTCCCTGGCCGCTGTACAATTGTGTTTGCAGTGAAAAGCTATTCATAACGGCCTCATTAGCGAATAGAAAAACCGTTGGTTAGCACGCAACGACGAGAGCGCGCGAAAGTTCGCGCTGACGTTGTGCCTTCACCGGTTGGTGTGGCAATAGTAAAGGTGGTAAAGCCTTCTCCACCGACACCAATACCGGCGTAAGAGGGGCCATTCTTCACAAAGATGGAGGTCTGAAGGGTGCGGGCGGCAAGATTCAGACGTGACACGTTTTGTGAATGCATAATGGCAGTGTGATGCAACCCCTCTTCAACTTTCAGTGCCAATGCCAGTGCACTGTCAAAATCCTTTACGCTCACGATGGGCAGCATTGGCATCAACTGTTCGCTGGTGACCCACGAATCGTCAGCATTGACGATGCCAATCAACAGGCGAGGTGTTTTTGCCGGAACCGGTATGTCCGCAGCTTCAAGCAGAGCTGCCGGGCTCTTTCCAACCAGTTTTTTATTGGCTATGCCTTCAGGCAGACAGGCGGCGCGCAGTTTGTTAATGTCTTCGTCGTGCAGAAGTAACGCGCCAAAAGACTGCATTTGTTGGACCAGCCGTTCAGCAACAGCATCGACAACAATCAGGCTTTTCTCAGCAATACAGGGCAGGTTGTAATCAAACGATGCGCCGTTGATGATATCTTCAGCTGCTTTAACCAGATCGGCAGTTTCATCAACAATACAGGGCGGGTTTCCTGCGCCAGCACCAATAACTTTCTTCCCGCTTTTCATACCCATAGCAACAATGCCAGGGCCGCCGGTAATCGCCAGAACTGCGATTTTAGGGTGAGCCATCATCTGCTGGGTAGCTTCAAAAGTAGGTTCTGTGACCGTGACGACAAGATTCCGGATCCCGCAGCAGCGGAAGGCAATATCTTCAATCATGGCAATCAGTTTCAGTGATACTGCTTTTGCGCCAGGGTGCGGACTGAAGTAAACGCTGTTTCCCGCAGCCAGCATACTGATGCTGTTATTGATGATGGTTTCCGTGGGGTTCGTACTTGGTGCAACGGAGCCAATTACCCCAAATGGAGAGTACTCAAACAACACCATGCCACCGTCACCGGTAAGTGCAGTGGTGGTGAGGTCTTCGATGCCAGGGGTGTTGTCGAGCGCGGCTTTATTCTTAAGAAATTTATCCTCTTTGTTACCCATTCCCGTTTCTGTTGCGCTTTCAGCGGCCAAAGAAGCCAGATGAGGCGTCAGCTCTTCCCGAAGGGCGTTAATGATGGCGCTGCGGGTTTTTAGCGGACATTGTTGATAGCGCAAAAAAGCCTGATGAGCCGCATCGATTGCTTCACCGACGGACGGAAAGATACCCTTGCCTTTAACGTCTGTTTTTGCCGGGACGAGTTGCTCAGTCAAAATGTTGCGGATAAGGGTTTCAAGTTCTGAAGTATTCATTGATGTGTTCTCACGTTAATCGCCGCAATGGCCGTTTCTGCAATGTCCATATCCTGCTCAACGCTTCCTCCGCTGATGCCAAGACCCCCAAGGAGTAAACCTTCGCGCCATAATGCGTAGCCGCCTCCAAAGGTGACGATTTTTCCCTGCATATGGCTTTCCAGACCGTAAAGTGCGGCGCCTGGCTGAACCGCGGACGTCAGTTCGTGCGTGGCAGTTTTCATGGCGACGGCGGTCCAGGCTTTTTTCGGCGCCAGTTCACTACTGACGAGTAAGGCATCTGGCATGCGCCAGGTCACTGTAGGCGTACCATTGGTATCCACTATGCTGATAACGACAGGGACCTGGAGCTCTTCAGCGCGCGTTACTGCCGCGCGTGTCAGTTGATGGAGTTCATGAAAAGACAAAGACATAGTCGACTCCCTGGTGACTGCTGTGCGAGTGGCTGCAAGATAGCGCTCGGCGACTTTATGAATGATGTCGTTTTGATGAATGTCATGATCTTCGGCACGTGCAAGTGCATATAAACAGTCGGACAGGCGGTTGATATAACGCATCAATACATGTCGGATGGAGACATTGGCCGAGAGTTCGACCAGTCGCCTTTCTGCGCGCCGAGCCAGCGTGCGGGCGAAGTGTAGCCGGCTGGCGGCTTCGCTGCGGCCAGGTAAAATAAAACTGCGCTGTGGAGGAATCCGCCCCATGGCGGTATCGATAGCGGCTTCCAGAGCCGCAATTTCTTCCGAGCTGATGTATCGCTGATCGGGCGTTGGCTGCTCGCTTTCGCTGGCCAGTTCGGCACTGAACCAAAACAACTGCAACTGAATATCTTCAAGTAAGAGACGATGTTGCTGGCTTTTTACCGCGCAGGCACACAGGCTCAATGCAGCATTGAGTTCATCCAACGTACCGTAGGCCTCAACGCGCGGATGTGATTTACTCACGCGTTGTCCGGTAAAAAGCGCTGTCGTGCCAGCGTCGCCCGTTCGGGTATAAATCGTCATAGTTTCTCCTGGTAAGAAAGCGTGTCGACAATGCCGACAATGGCCAGATCGATAGCTTCATTAGGACCGGAAAAAACGTGCCTGGCGCTGGATCCGCTACTGAGTAACACCAGTTCGCCAGTTCCTGCACCGACAGAGTCAACCGCGACTTCATCTCCGGTAGAGGGGGAGGCGGGGAGCTCTCCGTCAGTGCTTACTCGACGTACCAGCAACAGTTTTTTCCCCACCAGTGATGGCGACTTTTGCGTAGAAACCACAACGCCTGTAACCCTTGCCAGATACATGGTTCACTCCTGCTTAATTAATTGAACATTTCGCGCACTAACGGCTTCCCTGGCCAGTGCCGTCACGACACAGCGACGACGCAGCACCAGGATGCCACCGTTAAGTTTGGCAACATCGGCATAACTTAAGAGCGTTTCGGGATGCAGCATGACGATGTGCCCCTGTTCATTACTGAACTCCAGCGGCAGCCGTGCGAGCTTTTTCACGGGGAGTGCCGGTAACAGCCGATGCTGTAGAGATATTTTTACGCGAAGCCCGCATGCCAGCGCCTCGTGGATTGTTACCACCGTGACACTGGACGGACTGCAATCTGCAATTTTCTCCAGTAAAGGCAGGTCTGCCTGCAGGAGGTGCAGTGACGAGTACTGACAACATAAGGTCCGGGAGTCGATTTCCCGTAACTGTGCGACGCTCAACGTGATGGTACTTTCCGCGCGTTTTTTGAGCCGGGAAACAACTTCCTCAATGATGCGTTGCAGCAGTTCGTTGTTCATCGTGGGGCCACCAATGTGGCAAATGCCTGCGGATTATCAGCGCCTGCTGCATTGGCTTCGTCTGTATCGATATGCATCTCAAGGCGCATATTCGGTGAAACGCGTACGGCAACATTATCGAAAATCAGTCGGCGTTCATCGCCATTGATTGCCACGGAGACTTTATCTCCATGAGATACGCGCAGTATCAGCGCATCCAGCGGTGACATATGGATATGTCGCTGAGCAACAATAACCCCGGAGGGTAAGTCCAGTTCAGCAAAGGGGCTGATAAGACGAATGCCAGGTGTTCCCTGAATATTACCGGACATGCGCAGCGGTGCAGCGATGCCTAATGTGCGGGCGTCGGTTCGAGATATCTCCACCTGGCTAGTACCACGCAGTGGACCAAGCAGACGCACATTCTTTAACTGACCTTTCGGTCCGACCAGTGTGACGGTCTGATCTGCGGCATATTGTCCGGGCTGCAACAGGCCCTTTTTCTCGCTAATCGGCTGATTGGGGAACAGACGAGTGTAGTCCTCGGCGCAAAGGTGGATGTGACGGTTCGAAATCCCGAGAGGAATAGGTCGTTCACGCATTTCATCCAGTACTTTACTGACCGTTGTTTCCAGTTGCTGTTTATCCATTACGCTTCACCTCGTTTTCCCGAATGCAGGCAGAGCGCGCGTGGCTCGCCTTTCTGGCGAGGGCAGGCAGGGTCAAGACACAGGTTGCAGCTAATCAACTCTGCCTGTGGCGCTGCTTCAGGTAATGCAATTTCTGTAGCCATTTCTTTTTGCGATACAGCAGGTATCGGTTCTGGTTCAGGCTGCACGGGCACACTGTGGGACAGAATGCCTTCTCCGGGCCTGGAAATGACCCTGTGCGCGACCAGTCCATTTCGAAGTTCTGCTAAACTGGCACCGGTGGATATAGCCGCCTGAACGGAGGCCACATCCCCGATGATTTTGATCACCGTCCAGCCCGAGCCGTTGGTTTTTTCGAGGCCCACCAGCGTGATGGAAGCGGCTTTCGCCATGACGTCCGCGCAACTGATGGCTAATGCCAGACCACTAACTTCAAGTAATCCCAGTGATTGCTTCACGCTGTGCTCCTTGTTTACGGCGATTTATGCGGATTTAGGTAAAATGGCTTCAACGTCGCTGTGTGGACGTGGAATAACGTGACAGGATTTCACCTCTCCAACAGCACTCGCTGCTGCGCTTCCTGCATCTACTGCTGCTTTTACTGCGCCGACATCTCCGCGGACCATCACGGTGATCAGGCCAGAACCAATTTTTTCGTAACCAACCAACTGCACATTTGCGGATTTCACCATGGCATCAGCGGCTTCAATAGCGCCGACAAGCCCTTTTGTTTCAACCAGTCCCAGTGCGTTATTCATACTGCTTTTCTCCTGTGGATTATGAGTGGCAGTCCCGGAAGGGGATGCCTTTTACCAGCCGCGCAGCGTTATTACCAATGCTCCGGCGAGCGTGGCTATTTTGTTGATATGTCAGCGTAAAAAGTGGCGCTGAGGTGGGTAGATTCTTATAGTGCACAACCAGCTTTTCCCGGTCGCATCCAATGCCGACCAGCAACGGTGACTGACAGGCGGCCAGCCATGCGTTGTGGATAATGTCAGTCGAGTGAGTCTGTTGAATCACGAAGGGGATACCTTCTTCTTCAATGCCCAGCAGAACGTCATTCCAGATGTTTGCGAAGTCACCCATGGCGAAGATCACGATAGCGGGTACAGTGAGGTTACTTTCCATGAGCGAATGCCTTGTACCAGGAGATAATTAACCCCGTCGCAACTGCGTTTCGCGGGCCTTCCGAACCCCGAATATTGCCGCGACCCGCGACCAGGCGATAATGAGCCAGCGCATCAGTAACCAGTTGCGGAACTTCGAAGTCCAGAGAGGAACCTCCAACCAAAACGACAAAGGGAATGTCCCGAATGTTCCCGGTCGGGCTAACCTGTCGCAACGCTCTCAGCGCGTTGGTAACAAAAACACGCTCTTTAGCGCTGCGACGAATAGCCCGAACTTTTTCCAGCGTCAGATCGCCCGGCAGTGGCACCAGCTCAGCAGGTTTTACAACGCATACGCGAGCGAAGACGGCAGGAGAGAGAGGTGTTGGGAAGAACTGAACGCTGCCATCTTCGTGACGCAGGTGAAACAAGCTCTCCACTTTCGCCAGCGGGTACTTCTTGATCTCTTCCGCCAAATAGCGGTCATCCAGACCCAGTTCACGGGCAATAATCATCGTGACCATATCGCCTGCGCCCGCCAGGTGTGTGGCAATAATTTCGCCCTGAGGATTAATGATAGAGGCGTCAGTTGATCCGGCCCCAAGATCCAGAATAGCCAGTGGACGTGTGGTACCCGGTGTGGTTAAGGCTCCCAGAATAGCGGCTTCGGCTTCAGCCCCACCAACCTGTACATCAATGTTGAGTTTTTGCGTGATTTCCTGGGCAATCATCGCCATTTGCAGACGATCTGATTTCACCATAGAAGCAATACCAACGGCTTGTTCCAACGAAAACTCGCCGGCAAGTCCCCCGGTCACGCTGACTGGAACTGAAGTATCAACTGCCAACAGATCCTGAATAAAGATTTCATGGCTGGGTTTGTTGGTTAATTCAGCCATTGTCTGGCGAACGTGCTCCAGCATGCCGCCAATATTGGTTCCCGCCTCTCCGATGACGTTATCCAGTTTCGGGCATTCACCAACCGCTTTCATAATCGCGTCTGCACCTGCCGCGACATCGACGCGTACGGTTCGTCCTTGCGATTGCAGTTCCAGGTTTCCGGCTGGTATCGCACGAGCCTTCACATCACCAGATGGCGTTTTCACCACAACTGCAGAGCGGTTGCCAATCAGTGCGCGGGCCATGGGGACAATGTTTTTGGTCTCCTCTGCGCTAAGGCTGAAGACAGTCGCGATTCCGTACGGGTTAGAAAGGGTTTCGATAACTTTGCCAGGAACAGCGACCTCAATGGCGGCCAGCATGCCCAACGGGATACGATCGATATGGCGGACTTCATCAACGATGGGCAGAGGCATGTTCAGCCGGTTGCTGACCAGCACACCGTCGTCCTGTTGCAAAATAACGCCAGTCAACTGGTATCCGGCGCGTGCGGAAGCATTAATCATCGTGGCGACATCGGCAAAATCGAAAGCCGATGACACCACCAGAATATACGGTGTATCCGCCGGACGGCTCAGGAGCTCTTCCGGCGTAATGGTTACACCAACGCCTAACCCGACACCGCCAGGCGTTTTGGGGTTGTGACCGATCATGGTGGATTCTGTGATGATGGTTTCGGTGATGGTTTCCATCGCCACGTCACCAATAACCGGTGTGGCTTCGTTAATACGGATGAGCGAAATATCGCTGACATTAATTCCGGCATTTTTTGCCGCCTGTGCAAGTGCCTCCTGAATACCAAACACATTACGCAATGTGCCTTTAATTCCGGTGGTTTCCGCCAGTGCGCTGCCGGAAATGCTTAGCGCGCCAGTCTCATCCAGGGTTGCCAGTGCGACTTCCGTTGATGAGTTGCCTATATCAATGCCAGCTATATATCGCATCGTTTCACCCTGACGTTAGTCGTCGCCTTTAAGTTTCTTACGCTCTACATACAGCGCTGCTGCTTCACGAACGAACGCGGCACAGATCTTCGCCTGATAGCGATTCTCCAGATCGTCGGCGATGGCCATCAACTCGTCTTTCGTTGAGCGATAAGGACGTAGCGCGTTGTAGATCTCAAGAATGCGGTCGTCAGGTACCGCAGTCAGTTCGGCTGCACGTTCGAAGTTCATCGCCAGTCTGTCACGGCCGGCGTCTTTGGCGATGTCCGCCTGAATACGCAGCGTTTCAGGTGTGATACGCATATCCTGTGCGGTCACTTTATTGCTCAAAACATTTTCGATAGTGAAGTCATCCAACGTTTTGTTGGTTGCGGTTTTGACCCACTCAGGATGCTTATTCGCCAGGGGGTAATCCGTGACTTTTGCGGTATGTGCTGAAGCTGCCGCCGTAATGGGAGAGGTTGTTTCTCCTTGCAGGCTGTTCATCCGGCTCAACACATCCCGAACCATAGATTCAATTGCGTCGGTATTCATGGAGTTATCCTTTATCAAAGCGCCACGCGCAGTTCCTGCGGGTTTTTGCCCGTTACGACGTATTTGGTCTCTTTAATGTGCAAAATGGCTGATTTCGCCTGATACTTCGGACGCGCCATTTGGTCATTCAGCGTCGGGACCGGTTGCGGAGACTCACGCTTGGCATAACGCGCGGCGTTCTTACCAATCTGACGGTAGGTTTCCAGCGTCAGCAGTGGTGCCTGTGGGAACAATTCCAGGTTAGAAAGCGGTGGTAACCCTTGCTGGTGGATAACCGTTGTGCCTTTGGACTGGATGCCAATTGAGATCCCGGAACCACTCAGGCGGTTACCTTCCACGGCTACAAACGCAACATCGGAAGATTTAAAGCAACGGATTACGCGTGCTTTAATTCCCTCTTCTTCAATACCGGCTATCACTTCGCGCAAAATATTTTTGTGCGGAATACCGACGATATTGACGGTTTGTGAGAGGCCAAACGCCGGACCTACGGCAATAATGACTTCGTCCTGCTGCTGACCTTGTTTGGCTTCGCCAATTTCGGTCAGAAAGCCGTCGCCCTGTACCGTTGCAGCCTGTGGTGCACTGGTTGCGGCCGATGTGCGAAAAGAGACGGGTTTATCGCTGGTCTGCATTTCAGCCAGCACATCCTCAATTATCTGACGCAGCAGTTTTTCATTGATTTCCATTGTTCACCCCTTAGCCAAGCTCGTTGGGATCAAGTGCGCCAGGGATGTTTTTAATTTCCTCCCAGCGTTCGCCTTGCAGGCGATAACCTGTTGCCGGACCGGCATAATCGTTGACGTCATTCACTGCGGAAAGCACTTGTCCGTCGCCGACGATAATGGCGGAGGTATGCAGATAGTCTCCGGTTAACTTGGCTTTTTGGATGTTGAGCATGTCTTGAGCAACATCGGTAAACCCACCCTGGGCAAGGGCTTTCACCACTTCCAGGCCGTTACGGTTTTTATTGATGATCTCTTGCGCAAATTTGATGTCTTCAACAATGTTACGCTCTGGCATATCTTTTGAACCGTGGGCGTAGGTCGCGGCTTCGACTTCTTCGTCGGTGATTGGCGGTAGCCCCATTCCGGCGAAAACGGCCTGCAGCGCACGAGCCGCTTTATTGCGAATGGCGATAACGTCTTCTTCCCGAACCGGACGCAGACCACCGTCTACTTTCAGATCGCGCTGGATGACGTTGTAATCGTCAAAATCTTCGGCATCCTCGTTGGAACCAGCGAACATGTTGTCGTAGTTCGGAACAGCGGAATATCCAGAAGAAATGAAATCTGTACCCGGCAAGAATTGCATCAGCAGACGAGCAGTACGACGCATATCGGAGTGGGTAAAGGTCTGGTCATTACTGGAGGCGCACTCCAGATCCAGTGACGAACAGATCAGGTTTTCTGCCAGCACAGCACGAATGCCTGATGGCACGGCTGAAGGTACGCCAATGCAACTTACGGAGCCGTTTTGCAAACCCTGAACGCCAGCCGCCTTGGTGATGTAGATGCAGCGTGCTTCCAGATAAAGCATCGATTTGCCTTCGGCGTAGCCCATCTGAACTTCTGAACCGGAGCCAGAAGTAAAGCGCATTTTCAGGCCGCGTGAGGCGTAAGAAGAGGCCAGAAAACCTTTTGACCATGGCGTGTCGTCACCGTCTGTAAAGACGGGTTCAGTACCGTAGACGGAGATGGTTTCTGCATAACAGGTGTGGCCCAACATGCCGAGTTTCAGTTCGGTGGCTTCTTCCAGGGAACACTGAGTTAACACACCAGGGCGTCCAACCTGCGAACCTACCAGCAGAGCAATCGCGTTAAACGGCGCGTAACGTGCAACAGCAACGGTCGTTTCCTGCTCATCAAAGCCACGCCAGGCACCTTCTGCTGCATCGGCGGCAATCTGTACCGGGTTGTCTTTGACGTTAGTCACGTGCGCTTGTTGAGATGGGGTACGGCGGGCACGCATTTTCTGCATTGCCATCATCATCTCAACGACGTTCATGTGCGAAACCACTTCCACAATTTTCGCTGGCGTCATTGCAGTGGTCAGAGGAACAATGTCCATACGCTTGACGTTGGGGTCGCAAAGCATATTGGCGAGTTTAACCGAGTCCATCGCCATCACCTCTTCAGCGCGTGCCAGGTTAATGCCGTAGCGCGCGATGAAGTGGTCAATCAGATCAAATTCACTGACGGATTTGCCGTCCAGTTCAGTGACCATACCGTTGACGATTTTAATCGACGGCTTAGGGTCGTTCGGGCTTTCCATCGCAATGAAGCCTTCTTCGATCCACTCCTTAACGAAGCCGTCCTGATTCACAGGGCGTTTCGCCAGTGCTTCAAATCTTTTCGATCTCATGAATCAGCCTCACTGATATCAGATATAGGACGGACGGTCGTTTTTGGGTTCTGAGCCGAGGGTCGCCAGCACGGTTTTACCGATTTCACGGGCTGAGATGACTGCCTGACGCACAGCCCCAGAGTCACCGGAAATGACCAGAATGGCTTCGTTGCTGAAACTGGTGCCATGCGCGGGGGAACTGTAGGCCACCACTTCAACATTGGCGGATTTCAGCGCTGTATCGGCCATCAGTACACCAACGGAGGCCGGGGCACCGACGATAACGCCACAGGCACGGCCAATTGGCGCACCAAAGGCTTTTTCCAGCGCGTAGCTGGCGCGCGCCGTGTATTGCATTTCGATGTGTCCGGCTTCGTTGGCATATACATCGCCAAAGGTGCGATCCAGTTCTTTCAGCGCAACTTCAATCCCGCGCTTCACGTCAGAAACGTCGTTACCGCCTAAGATAATCAGCGAGCCGTGACCTGCGCCGCCTTTGGTATCACGAGGAAGCTCAATACTGACGACTTCAGTGTTTGTGGCTTTTACCGCTTCATCGGCGGCCATGATGTGTGGGCCTGCGCCTGTGCGCGCGCCGAGGATACCGATGGAGCGATAGCGTTTTTCAAGTTTCATCGCGTCCAGTAGGGCACTGTCTACGTTGGCGATTACCAGACCGACGGTGTCGCCAATCGCAGTACCGACAAATTCCGTTAAACTGCAGCTCTTCTCTGCCATAGCCGTTTCTCGTGTTGGGGGAGTATTTTCAGGGGTAGCTTGTTGTTCTGGCGTTGCCACACGAGCAATCACCTGCGCCATGATCTGTTCAACCAGCTCATTGCTGCTCATTAGCTAATTCCCTTCGGTAAGATTTTTTCGACATCGGTGTGAGGGCGTGGGATCACATGTACGGCTTTCACTTCTCCCACGTTGCGTGCGGCGGCGGCACCGGCATCTGTTGCTGCTTTTACCGCGCCTACATCACCGCGAACAATGACTGTTACCAGCCCTGAACCAATTTTTTCGTAGCCGACCAGCATCACATTGGCTGATTTCACCATTGCGTCTGCGGCCTCTATGGCTGCAGTTAAGCCTTTGGTTTCTACCATTCCTAACGCTTCTTGTTGCATAAAGACCTCGCCTGGGTTGTCCCGATTTTCATGACTATAAAAAGAAGCGAGGAAAAAGAATGGCTGACTTGAAATTGTGAGTGAAAAAATAGTGAGGATATGGTGATATAAAATTGCCACAATATATTGTAATGCATTGTTTTTAAATGATTTATTGAATGTTGTTAATGTGAAAAATTAGTTTTGTTAATTCCATATTTACACTTTTAAAGGTGACAATATAAATATCATTTGCTATGCGATGAAAATGAAATTGTGATGGTTGTTTGAAAATGAAAATCTCCCATGAGCAATATTTTATTATTTTATAAATATGCTTTTAATAAGGTTTCAGTCCATTCGGTGGTATGTTTTTATAAAGGTGATGACAAGAATTTGCTATCACAACACGATTTTGACGTACATACCGCCCTCAGGTTGCCAACAATTTGCCGACATCGCTTTTTATAGTAAGTCTCGAAGTATTCTACGAGCCAGCAAGGAGACCGCTGGTAAAGACACGAACTCTGCTTAGAAGGTGTCACAATGAACGATTCACTAAAAGCGCAATGTATCGCCGAGTTTTTGGGTACCGGATTATTTTTGTTTTTTGGCATTGGATGCCTGAGCGCCCTGAAAGTAGCCGGTGCCAGTTTAGGGTTGTGGGAGATCTGCATTATATGGGGGTTGGGGATCTCACTGGCAGTCTATCTGACAGCAGGGATCTCGGGTGCGCATCTCAATCCCGCCATCACCATAGCACTGTGGCTGTTTGCCTGTTTTCCTGGCCGTAAAGTGTTGCCTTACTCTATTGCTCAGGTGGCTGGTGCCTTTGGTGGCGCTCTGCTCGCCTATTTATTGTATGGCAGTTTGTTTATCGAGTATGAAACCGTCCACCATATGGTGCGGGGGAGCCTCGAAAGTCTGCAGCTTGCCAGCATATTTAGTACTTATCCTGCCGCCGCACTCAGCGTCTGGCAGGCTGCACTGGTGGAAGTTGTGATTACCTCCATTCTGATGGGGATGATCATGGCGCTCACCGATGATGGCAATGGGATTCCCCGGGGGCCGTTAGCACCACTACTGATCGGTATTCTGGTTGCTGTTCTTGGGGCATCTACCGGGCCACTTACCGGATTCGCCATGAATCCGGCTCGTGATTTTGGACCTAAATTGTTCGCATGGATGGCAGGCTGGGGGGATGTCGCGATGACTGGGGGGCGTGATATTCCTTACTTTATTGTCCCGATCGTGGCACCTGTCATTGGTGCTTGTGCGGGGGCTGCAATTTATCGTTACTTTATTGGCAAAAACTTACCGTGTAATAGCTGCAAGCTTGAGGAAAATGAGCGTTAGCTTCACGGAAAATGTTTATTTTTGAAATGTGATGACTGTTTTCGTGATCAGGTTTCCTGAACCGCTTAAAAAGTCTCCCAAGAATGGGAGACTTTTGTTATGTTCGAATACGCCTTTTATCATTGCTTTGGATAGCGAGATGAAAAGCGAATGTAAATGATATGTTTTGTTTATAACAATAAATTAACTGAGAGGTTTTATCATGATTTCTGCGAGTGCCCTGAACTCAGAACTCATTAATAAAATCGCACAGGATTTTGCGCAGGCCACCAGTCTGGCTGTTGTGGTTGTCAATATTCACGGTGATGAAATTTCTGAGCTTTTTAATTTCACCCCTTTTTGCCAGTTGATGCGCCAGCATCCTCAACATAGTACGCGATGTCGTATGAGCGATCGCTGTGGGGGGCTGGAAGCATCAAAATCCGATCAACCCTGCATTTATCGCTGCCATGCCGGACTTACCGACTTCTCCATTCCGCTGGTCATTGCGGGACATCTGGTAGGGTTTGTCTTATGTGGTCAGGTGCGCTTAAGTAATGACGTGGGGCTGGTGGATATTCTGAACGTAGACGACCGTTGGCAAGCCGATCCCGAGCTGGTGAGTGAATTTCGTAATGTACCGGAAATGGACTATTCGCGGGTTATTGCCTCAGCAGATTTGCTGAAGCTCATTGTAGAAAATTGTCTTAAAAAACAACTGAATTTTGTCGTAATCAAAGACAATCCGCAACAATCAGAGCCGGTGCGGGCTAATCGTAGTCCGAACCCTCATGACAGTAAAATGAAGAAAGCCTTGCGTTATATTGATGCGCATTTATCAGACGAGCTTCGTCTGGAAGATGTTGCCTCTCACGTTTATCTCAGTCCTTACTATTTCAGCAAATTGTTCAAAAAATATCAGGGGATAGGATTTAACGCATGGGTAAATCAACAGCGAATGGCGAGTGCTAAAGAGTTACTTTGTCATAGCGACTGGAGCATTGCCAGTATTGCGCGAAATTTAGGCTTCTCACAAACCAGTTATTTTTGCAAAGTTTTCCGTCAAACGTACCAGGTTACGCCGCAGGCTTTCCGTCAGCAAATAAATGTCATTTCATCTGAAAAGACAGCTTAAATAGCAATAATTTGCTATTGCCGATTTTTGATATCGTACGCTATGTCAGTCATTATAAAATGAAAAATAACTACAGCAGTCAATAAATTGTCATAGCGCAACAAAATAATAGTATTTGAGGGATAAACTGCACCAGTTTTTATTTTTGTGATGAGATACAGTGTCTGTGTGAAAGACTTTCTTTATTCTTTAATGACGCTTTCATTCAAAAAATGAACATATGAATAAACGGGTTGAGGCCATAACATTGGTTGAATGTACCCGGCAAGATATTAATTTGAATTATTGTCATGAGGTCGTGAATTTGCCTCAAGACACAGAGCCAAATTAAATCGGCTCTTGAACTGACAGGTTTGCCACATTTGTGGTAGGGAAGGGGGTGAGAATCCCCCGCAGCCCCCGCTGCTGTGATGCTGACGACCCCGTATAGACCACTGATCGCAAGATTGGGAAGGGCGGGCGAGGACGACGCTAAGCCAGAAGACCTGCCTGTCGGTGACTACCAACAACTTCGGTGGGAAGTGGGTTGCGCAGATGCATACAGTCGAGAGACTGGGTATCTATACACCCCTACCACCCTGAACAGGATCAGGGTATGGCGGCCAGTTTTCACGCATTTGTTCTTGCAGGTACCGGTAGCGGCTGTGGCAAAACCACGGTGACGCTGGGCTTGTTGAGCCTGATGAAAAAGCGCGGTTTACGCGTCCAGCCATGCAAAGTCGGTCCTGATTACCTTGATACCGGCTGGCACACCGCGGTGTGCGGCACGGCTTCCCGCAATCTTGATAGTTTCATGCTACCCACCTCTACACTGAATGCCTTATTTTGCGAGCAGATGCAGCACGCGGATATTGCCGTTATCGAAGGCGTTATGGGGTTGTATGACGGCTATGGAACGGACCCTGATTACTGCAGTACTGCGGCGATGGCGAAACAGTTGGGTTGCCCGGTCATCTTGCTGGTTGATGGTAAGGCGGTTTCCACTTCGATAGCTGCCACGGTGATGGGGTTTCAGCATTTTGATCCCAGTCTGAACATTGCAGGCGTGATTGTTAATCGGGTCAACAGCGAAACACATTACCAGCTACTCAAAGTTGCGATTGAGCGTTATTGCTCCGTGCCTGTATTGGGCTATGTTCCCCGCATGGAGGGCGTCGCACTCCCGGAACGTCATCTGGGTCTGGTTACCGCTCGTGAGTCAGTTATCAACCAGCAGCCATGGCAGGATTTTGCCGCGACGCTGGAACAGACGCTGGATATCGACGCGCTGCTGAACTTAAGCATGTTAGACAACCTTCCTGTCGGTGAATGGCCCGCACTGCCTGCTGCAGACGCAGGTGCAGGATTAACGCTGGCCGTTGCTGATGACGAGGCGTTCAACTTTTATTATCCGGATAACATGACGTTACTGGCGCGTACGGGCCTCAATATTGTTCGTTTTAGCCCGCTGCATGATACCTGTTTACCAGACTGTCAGATGATTTGGTTAGGCGGTGGGTATCCGGAGCTGCATGCTGCGGCCCTGGCCCGTAATGTGACCATGCTGGAGCAATTGCGAGCAGCGCATCAGCGTGGCGTCGCTATTTATGCTGAGTGCGGAGGGTTGATGTATCTCGGTAGTTCGCTGGAGGACAGCAACGGCGATCGCTGGCTAATGGCAGATATCATTCCTGGGCACAGCAAAATGGGCAAACGGCTGACCCGGTTTGGCTACTGCGAGGCGCAAGCCACGCAGCAAACATTGCTGGCAACGGCCGGTGAAGTCTTGCGCGGACATGAATTCCACTATTCTGATTTTACCCCTGAAATCCCGGCAGTGATGAATTGCCGCAAGGTGCGTGATGGCAAAACGCTGCAGGCCTGGTCAGGCGGATGGCAGGTCGGAAATACCTTCGCCAGTTATCTGCACGTTCATTTTGCCCAGCGCCCCGAAATGCTCAATCACTGGCTGGCCGCTGCGAGGAACACGCTATGACGATACTTGCATGGTGCGTTGCCTGGCTGCTGGATTTTATCATTGGCGATCCGCAGAACTGGCCTCACCCGGTGCGCTGGATCGGCAACCTTATCTCCACAATCCAGCGAGTCATTCGGCGTTATTGCCATAGTGATGGCACGCTGAGAATCGGTGGTGCCGTGATGTGGATCGTGGTGGTCGGTGTGACATGGGGCGTTTCCTGGGGGGTGTTGACGCTGGCGAGTTCTATTCACCCGTGGCTGGGATGGGGCGTAGAGGTGTGGATGATCTTTACCGTGCTGGCAGGGCGTTGTCTGGCGAATGCTGCGCTGGATGTCGAGCGTCCATTGCGTGCCAATAATCTTGCCGAAAGTCGGGAAAAACTCTCCTGGATTGTGGGACGTGATACCTCGCAGCTGCAACCAAAACAGATTAACCGCGCCGTGGTGGAAACTGTGGCGGAAAACACCGTTGACGGCATCATCGCGCCACTGTTCTTCCTCTTACTGGGTGGTGCGCCGCTGGCGATGGCCTACAAAGCGGTGAATACCCTCGATTCAATGGTGGGGTACAAACATGAAAAATACCGTGCTATCGGCATGGTTAGCGCCCGCCTGGATGATGTCGCTAATTTTATTCCGGCAAGACTGAGCTGGTTGTTGCTGGGTGTGGCGGCGTTTTTATGCCGCCAGGACGGCGCACGTGCTTTGCAGATTGGCTGGCGTGATCGCTACAACCATAGCAGCCCAAACTGCGCATGGTCGGAAGCTGCCGTGGCTGGGGCATTAGGTATTCGTCTGGGGGGGCCTAATGACTACTTCGGCGAGCGCGTTGAGAAACCGTGGATTGGCGATCAACAACGAGACATTTCTGTAGACGACATTTCCCAAACGATTCGATTGATGTGGGTAGCATCGACCCTGGCACTGGCGCTGTTTATTGCACTGCGCTGGCTGTGGGGCGGTGTCGCCTGAGGACAACAAAATGCACTATATCCAGCAACCTCAAGCGATTGAGGCCAAAAGTTTCGACATCATTGGCGAGATTATCAGTGAAACCCGCCCGGATTATCAGTTTGCCAGTCCGTTGCATGAAGCCATCATCAAGCGGGTGATCCACACAACCGCGGATTTTGACTGGCTGGACATTCTGTGGTTTTCCAGCGGTGTACTGGAACAGTTTTGCGCTGCATTGAGTCGCCCGAGCGTGATTTATACCGATACCACGATGGCGCTTTCCGGGATCAACAAAACCCTGCTGGCAAAATTCGGTGGCGAATGCCGCTGTTACATCAGCGATCCACGTGTGGTACGGGCAGCAAAAGAACAGGGGATCACTCGTTCAATGGCTGCAGTCGACATTGCTGTGAAGGAAGAGGGCGAAAAACTGTTTGTCTTTGGCAACGCGCCAACCGCGTTGTTCCGACTGTTGGAACATGATGCAGCCGTCAGCGGTGTGGTTGGCGTACCGGTAGGATTTGTTGGCGCGGCGGAGTCGAAAGATGCACTGACACAAAGTCATCTGCCCGCCATTGCCGCATTAGGTCGCAAAGGTGGCAGCAACGTCGCTGCCGCTATCGTCAACGCCATGCTTTATCACATGCAGGGGGCGCGATGAGCGACCAGTCCTTTGATACGCCAGTGTGGCACAACGGTAAAGCGCTGCGTAAAGGGTACACCACGGGATCGTGTGCGACGGCGGCGGCAAAAGTCGCTGCGTTGATGGTGCTGCGCCAGCATCTGATCCATCAGGTTTCCATTGTGACGCCTTCCGGGGTGACGTTATGCCTGAACGTGGAGTCACCGCATATCGAAGGGCAGCAGGCGATTGCCGCCATCCGTAAAGACGGTGGTGATGACGTGGACGCCACGCATGGGATGCTGATCTTTGCCCGCGTGACGTTAGACGATAGCAAAGACATTGTCTTACAGGGCGGTGAGGGTGTTGGTACGGTGACCCGTAAAGGGATTGGTTTGCCGGTGGGCAGTTCGGCGATTAACCGGACACCTCGTCAGACCATTGAGTCCGCAGTACGTGAAGCGATTGGACCAAATCGCGGGGCAAAAATTGAGATTTTTGCGCCTGAAGGTGAAGAAAGGGCGCAAAAAACCTACAACTCGCGCCTGGGGATTCTGGGCGGTATTTCGATCATAGGTACCACGGGCATTGTTACGCCGATGTCGGAAGAGAGCTGGAAACGTTCGTTATCGCTGGAACTGGAGATCAAACGCGCGGCAGGGCTGGATCGCGTAGTGCTGGTACCGGGTAATCACGGCGAACGTTTTGTGCGTGAACAGATGGGGCTCGACACACAGGTTGTGGTCACTATGAGCAACTTTGTCGGTTACATGATTGAAGAAGCGGTGCGCCTGGGATTCCGCCAGATCGTGCTGGTGGGCCATCCCGGCAAACTTATCAAAATCGCGGCAGGGATCTTCCATACCCATAGTCATATCGCGGATGCCCGCATGGAAACGCTGGTCGCTCACCTCGCATTACTTGGCGCGCCGTTGGAACTGCTGACGCTGGTCAGCGACTGTGACACGACCGAAGCTGCGATGGAACATATCGAAGCATACGGCTTTCAGCACATTTACAACCATTTGGCGAAGCGTATTTGTATGCGCGTCCTGCAAACCTTGCGTTTTACGAAAAATCCTCCGACCTGCGACGCCATCATGTTCTCTTTTGATAATCAGGTCCTCGGCAGCAATCGTCCGGTCGCGGAGATCGCAGAGGAGATGGAATGTTAACGGTTGTTGGGATGGGGCCCGCTGGGTTGCATTTGATGACGCCAGTGGCGCGCGACGCGGTTGCAATGGCCGATGTGCTGGTCGGTGGCAAGCGACATCTGCAGCAGTTCCCGGATTTTGCCGGTGAACGGTTTGCTCTTGGTGCCAATATTCCGGAGCTATTGAATTGGATCGGCGAACATCAGGAGCGAAATGTGGTGGTACTGGCCTCAGGTGACCCGCTGTTCTACGGCATTGGCACGCGGATGGTGGCGCATTTTGGTATTGAAAATGTGCGCATTATTCCTGGTATTAGCGCCGTTCAGTATCTGTGTGCGCAAGCGGGTATTGATATGAACGACATGTGGCTCACCAGTAGCCATGGTCGCAGTGTCTGTTTTGATGAACTGGCGCGACATAACAAGGTTGCGATGGTGACCGATGCGCTGTGTGGCCCGCGTGAAATTGCGCAGCAGTTGGTTGCCAGAGGCAAAGGACATCGCTGGATGGTGATTGGCGAAAACCTGGCGATGGACAATGAGCGTATCCACTGCCTGCCTGTGAGCAAAATTACAGCCGACTATGACATGAATGCAGTGGTGATCCTCGATGAAAGATGAGCTTTTTCTACGTGGAGAGAAAGTGCCAATGACCAAAGAAGCGGTACGTGCACTCGCCCTCTCAAAACTTGAATTACACCGCGCCAGCCATCTGATTGATATCGGCGCGGGAACCGGCAGCGTGTCGATTGAGGCGGCGTTGCAATATCCAGGGCTGCGTATCACGGCGATCGAGCGTAATCCGGATGCGCTCAGGTTGCTGGACGAAAACCGTCAGCATTTTGCCTGTGCAAACATCGATATTTTTCCAGGTATCGCGCCGATGACGATTGCGGAAAAAGCCGATGCCATTTTCATGGGCGGTAGCGGCGGCCATCTGACCGATCTGATCGACTGGTCAATGCGTCAGTTACATCCCGCAGGGCGACTGGTGATGACATTTATCCTTCAGGAAAACCTGAACACCGCTCTGGCTCATCTGGACCACCTTGGCATACAGGGTGTGGATTGCCTGCAACTGCAGGTTTCCTCACTTTCCAGGCTGGGTAGTGGTCACTATTTCAAACCGAATAACCCCGTATTTGTTATCGCCTGTCAGAAGGAAGGAACCCATGTCTGAGATTTTTGATCCCCGTAGTGTGTGGTTTGTTGGTGCAGGTCCTGGCGATCGTGAGCTGATTACCCTCAAAGGTTACCGGTTGCTCCAGCAGGCGCAAGTGGTTATCTATGCCGGATCGCTGATTAACACTGAATTACTGGAGTATTGCCCGGCCGGAGCGGAATGCCATGACAGCGCCGAACTGCATCTGGAGCAGATCCTTGATCTGATGGAAGCGGGTGTGAAAGCCGGTAAAACCGTCGTGCGTCTGCAAACCGGTGACGTTTCTTTGTATGGCTCTGTACGTGAACAAGGCGAAGAGCTGACCAAGCGAGGGATCGACTGGCAGGTGGTGCCTGGCGTTAGCGCGTTCCTTGGCGCGGCGGCAGAGTTGGGCGTCGAGTATACCGTACCGGAAGTGTCGCAGAGTCTAATCATTACCCGTCTGGAAGGTCGCACGCCGGTACCGGAACGTGAACAACTGGAGTCGTTTGCCAGTCACCAGACATCGATGGCGATTTATCTTTCCGTCCAACGCATCCACCGGGTTGCTGAGCGTCTGATTGAAGGCGGTTACCCGGCGGCCACGCCAGTGGCGGTGATCTACAAGGCAACCTGGCCGGAAAGCCAGACCGTGCGCGGTACCCTGGCAGATATTGGCGACAAAGTTCGCGACGCAGGGATCCGTAAAACGGCACTCATTCTGGTCGGTAACTTCCTGGGCTCGGAGTATCACTACTCCAAACTCTATGCGGCGGATTTTAGCCATGAATACCGTAAAGCCTGAATCACTTGCGCTATTTTGCCTGACCCCCGGCGGCGTTGTGCTTGCTAAACGTCTGGCGGCGATGCTGCCGGTAACCTGTTTCACCAGTGAAAAACTGCTGGAGGAGGGATTTATTCCTTTCGACAACGGTTTTGCTAACACTGCGCGCGATGCGTTTGCGAATTACTCAGCGCTGATTTTTATCGGTGCAACTGGCATTGCAGTGCGTGTGCTGGCTCCGCTGGTCAACGACAAATTTTGCGATCCGGCTGTGGTGGTCATTGATGAACGTGCCCAGCATGTCATTAGCTTGCTCTCCGGTCATGCGGGGGGGGCTAATGCACTGGCGCGTTATCTGGCGGGGATGTTGGGGGCCGACCCGGTCATTACCACCGCGACGGATGTTAACGATATGGCGGCGCTGGACACACTGGCGTTTCAGTTAAATGCCCGCATGAATGATTTCCGCTCGGCGGTCAAAATTGTTAACCAGATGCTGGTCAGCAACAAACGGGTTGGTCTGTGGTGGGACGACGAACTGGCACAGGACGTCAGCCATTGCGACCGCCGTGGATTTATCACGGTGACCGATCTCAATCAGCTTCCTGAACTGGATGCGCTGATTTGTATTACCTTGCGCAACAATCTGCCTGAGCTGCCTGTTATGCACTGGAAGCTGGTACCGCAGCGAGTGGTTGCCGGAATTGGCTGTCGTCGGGATACGCCGTTCCCACTGTTAGCCGCGCTGCTGGCACGCCAACTCGAAGCCCAGCGCGTCGACCCGCTGGCGTTAAAAGCCATTGGCAGCATTACGCTGAAAAAAGACGAACAGGGGCTTATCCAGTTGGCCTCCTGTTGCCGCGTGCCTTTCGAAACCTTTACCGCTGACGCGCTGCGTGAGCATGAACACCGTTTTCCAGCCTCATCGTTTGTTCGCAAAACGGTGGGTACAGGAAGCGTTTCCGGTCCTGCAGCCTGGCTGCTGAGCCACGGACAACTGTTAGGCGAGACCCTGCGCGAACAGGGCGTCACGATCACTTTGGGAGTTTCACACTGATGTTAAGCGTAATTGGAATTGGCCCTGGCTCGCAGGCAATGATGACCATGGAAGCCGTTGAAGCTCTCCAGGCGGCAGAAATCATTGTTGGCTATAAAACCTACACCCATCTGGTAAAGGCGTTCACCGGCGATAAGCAGGTGATCAAAACCGGAATGTGTAAAGAGATTGAACGCTGCCAGGCCGCAATTGAACTGGCGCAAGCTGGCCACAACGTGGCGCTGATTAGCAGCGGCGACGCCGGGATTTACGGTATGGCTGGGCTGGTACTTGAGCTGGTCAGCAAGCAAAAACTCGATGTTGAGGTTCGGCTGATCCCAGGGATGACGGCAAGTATTGCCGCCGCATCATTGCTTGGCGCACCGCTGATGCACGATTTTTGCCATATCAGCCTGAGTGACCTGTTAACGCCGTGGCCGGTAATTGAAAAACGCATTATTGCCGCAGGTGAAGCTGACTTCGTTATCTGTTTCTACAACCCGCGCAGTCGCGGTCGTGAAGGACACCTGGCGCGTGCATTTGAACTGCTTTCCGCCAGCAAGAGCGCACAAACACCAGTAGGTATCGTGAAGTCGGCCGGTCGTAAAAAGCAGGAAAAATGGCTGACTACGCTCGGTGATATGGATTTTGAACCGGTGGATATGACCAGTCTGGTGATTGTCGGCAACAAAACCACCTATGTACAGGATGGGCTGATGATTACACCGCGGGGTTATGTGCTGTGAATTACGGTGAAGTGCTGGTTATGGGCGGCACCAGCGATGCGCGCATGCTGTGCCAGCAACTTGATGCGGCAAATGTCGCTTACACCCTGTCGGTGGCGACGCCGACAGGTAAGCAACTGGCAGGTGACATCAAAGGTCAGGTTCGCTGCGGGCGTCTGGAGCGCGAACAAATGATTGCCTGGTTGCAGGAAAACCGGACGCGCTGGGTGATTGATGCTTCACATCCTTATGCCGAGGTGGTGAGCCGCAACATCATGAACGCCTGTGAAGCGGCCGGCGTGTTGTTGAGCCGCTATCAGCGACCTGAACAGTTGAGTGATTTAACTCACCCGCATCTGCACACCGTACAGAGTATCCAGCAAGCATGTGAAACAGCTCGTCGTTTTGGCGAACGTGTGTTGCTGACGACCGGCAGTAAAGATTTGGCTATCTGGCGTGCAGGTTTGCCGGAAAAAACGCTGCTGGCACGCGTACTGCCTGTGCCAGAGGTGATTCAACAGTGCGCGGATCTGGGCTTTGGCGTGGGCGAAATCTTCGCGCTGTGTGGGCCGTTTAGCGCCGAGTTCAATGCCGCGTTTTATCGCCAGTGTCGGGCGGATGTGATGATCACCAAAGCGTCAGGCGCGGAAGGGGGTTATCAGGAAAAAGTTCAGCCCTGTCTGGATGCAGGTATTCCCTGCATCGTGATTACACGCCCGGCACCGCTGGTGACGGGAGAAGAGTTACTGGAAAGTCAGGCCGCATTTGGGGCGCGTTTAACGCGCTGGCTGGCCGCTGCTTAAGGAGTAAGAGATGAAAAAGGCGCTTCTGGTGGTCAGCTTTGGCACCAGCTATCACGACACCTGCGAGAAGAATATTGTGGCCTGCGAGCGCGATCTTGCGGCCAGTTGCCCCGACCGCGATCTGTTCAGGGCATTTACCTCCGGGATGATCATCCGCAAGCTCAAGCAGCGGGACGGCATTGAGATCGACACGCCGCTGCAGGCGCTGCAAAAGCTGGCGGAGCAGGGGTATCAGGATGTGGCTATTCAGTCGCTGCACATCATTAATGGTGACGAATACGAGAAAATTGTTCGTGAAGTCCAAAGTATGCGCCCGCTGTTTTCACGCCTGACGTTGGGCGTGCCGTTGTTGAGCAGTCACGATGATTACGCACAACTGATGCTGGCGCTGCAACAGCAGATGCCGCAGTTAAGTGAGCGTGAAAAAGTCGTGTTTATGGGGCACGGTGCCAGTCATCACGCCTTTGCTGCTTATGCCTGTCTCGATCACATGATGACAGCGCAGCGCTTCCCGGCTCGCGTAGGTGCAGTAGAAAGCTACCCGGAAGTTGAGGTGCTGATCGAAAGCTTAAGCCAGGAAGGTGTGACGGCGGTTCATCTTATGCCACTAATGCTGGTTGCCGGCGACCACGCTATCAATGATATGGCCTCTGATGAAGAGGATTCGTGGAAAACGTTGTTTAACGCAGCAGGCATTCCGGCTACGCCATGGCTCAGCGGTCTGGGTGAGAATCCGGCGGTTCGTGCCATGTTCGTCGCGCATTTACAGCAAGCGCTGAGCGTAGCGCTGGAGGAAGCAGCATGAGTGGTAAATTGTATGCACTGAGCACCGGGCCCGGTGCGGCCGATCTGGTAACCGTGCGTGCAGCACGTACCCTTGGGGCGCTGGATATTCTCTATGCGCCGGCCGGGCGTAAAGGTGGCGATAGTCTGGCGTTGTCGATCGTGCGTGAATATATCGGTGAGCAAACGGACGTTCGCTGCTGCCATTTCCCGATGAGTGCCGACAGTGCTGAAAAAGAGGCTGTCTGGGATGAGGTCGCCGCTGCGTTGGTACAGGAAGTGAAAGCGGGTAAACAGGTTGGTTTTATTACCCTCGGCGATGCCATGTTATTTAGTACCTGGATCTTTTTACTCCAGCGTATTGGTAATCCAGACTGGTTAGAAATTGTCCCCGGCGTCACCTCGTTTGCCGCAATTGCAGCACGTTCAAAAACGCCGCTTGCCATGGAGCAACAGTCCCTGGCGGTGGTCTCCTGTACCGCGCCGGAAAGTGAAATCCAGCACGCATTAAAACAGCATGACAGCCTGGTGTTGATGAAGGTGTACGGTCGTTTTGCTCGCATTAAAGCGCTGCTGCAACAAGAAGGCTTGCTGGACTGCGCATTGATGATGTCTGAAGCCACGTTGCCAGGTGAACAGTGCTGGCGCCATCTGAATGACGTGAGCGACGATCAACCGCTACCTTATTTCTCAACCATTCTGGTTAATAAACAGTGGGAGTATGCACAATGAAGCTTGAACAACAGCTCAAACAGCTGTCTTTCAGCGGGTTAGCTGCGGCACTATTATTGATGATTGTTCCTGAACAGGCGTTTGCGATGCACATTATGGAAGGCTTTTTGCCGCCGATGTGGGCGCTGGCCTGGTGGCTGCTGTTTCTACCTTGCCTGTGGTACGGGTTAGTGCGTCTGCGCCAAATCGTGCAGGAAGATAACCACCAGAAAGTCCTGCTGGCCCTGTGTGGCGCCTTCATTTTTGTCCTGTCGGCGCTAAAAATTCCTTCCGTTACCGGGAGCTGCTCACATCCTACAGGGGTGGGGCTGGCGGTTATCCTGTTCGGGCCGGGGGTGGTGGCTATTCTTGGGGCAATCGTCTTGCTGTTCCAGGCGCTGTTACTGGCCCACGGCGGTTTGACAACGCTTGGCGCTAACGGCATGTCGATGGCGGTAATCGGCCCAGTCGTTGGGTATATGGTGTGGAAGATGGCTTGTCGCGCGGGGTTCCGTCGTGATGTTTGCGTATTCCTGTGCGCCATGCTGGCGGATCTCGTGACCTATTTCGTCACCTCTGTGCAGTTGGGCGTCGCCTTCCCGGATCCCTCTGCGGGGGCGATGGGATCAATTATCAAGTTCATGGGTATTTTCTGTCTGACGCAGGTTCCAATTGCGATCGCAGAGGGGCTGCTAACCGTGATGATTTATGACCAGTTAACCAAACGCCAGTTGATTACCGCACAAGGACATTAACGATGAAAAAGACGCTGATTTTATTAGGGATGGTCGTTGCGCTGGTGGTCCTGCCGTTTTTCATCAACCACGGCGGAGAATACGGCGGTTCAGACGGTGAAGCGGAAAGCCAGATTCAGGCTATCGCACCACATTATGAGCCGTGGTTCCAGCCATTGTATGAACCTGCAAGCGGCGAAATTGAAAGCCTGCTGTTTACGCTACAGGGTTCGCTGGGAGCTGCCGTGATTTTCTATATCCTGGGTTATACCAAGGGCAGGCAGCGCCGTGATGACCGGGCTTGACAGGCTGAGCTACCAGAGTCGCTGGTTTCATGTCTCACCGCAGCGAAAATTCTTGCTCTGGCTGGTGATGATGATTCTGGCCTTTACTCTGCCCCCGCTGGGGCAGGGTATCGAGATGTTGCTGGTAGCGGCGCTCAGTTGCTGGCTGCTGAGGGTTTCTTTCTGGCGCTGGTGTCGTTGGATGGCGTTACCGTTTGGCTTTCTGCTGGTGGGCGTCGTGACGATTTTGTTTAGCGTCAGCCGCGACCCGCATACCTTACTGGCCAGCGTACCCGTGGGCAGTTTCTGGCTGGGGATCACTTCATCGGGCATTCACACAGCCAATGAAACGTTCTGGCGAAGCCTTGCGGCGCTGGCTGCAACGTTCTGGCTGGTGCTGAATTTACCGTTTCCGCAGTTAATTATTCTGCTCAAACGTGCACATGTTCCACGACTGATGACAGAGCTTATTCTGCTGACCTGGCGATTTATTTTTATTCTGTTAGACGAGGCACTCGCCATTCATCGCGCACAAACGCTGCGTTTTGGTTATCGTAGCTTGCCGTTGGGCTATCGCTCTCTGGCGATGCTGGTGGGATTATTGTTTACCCGCGTGTTGATCCGTTATCAGCAAATGACCACCACACTGGATATCAAACTGTATCAGGGTGATTTTCACCTGTAAGGAAAAGTATGCTTGCCACCTCAGCGCTTTGGTTTCGCTACCAGGATGACCCGATTCTCAAAGGGCTAACGCTGGACTTTTCTCAACATGCTGTCACCGGACTGGTGGGGGCCAATGGCTGCGGGAAGTCCACGCTGTTTATGAACCTGAGCGGTTTACTGCGCCCACAACAGGGGGCGGTGATGTGGCAAGGAAAACCACTGGATTACAGCAAGCGCGGACTGCTGGCGCTACGTCAGCAGGTGGCAACGGTATTTCAGGACCCCGATCAGCAAATCTTTTATACCGACATCGACAGTGACATCGCGTTTAGCCTGCGTAATCTGGGCGTGGACGAAGCTGAAATTGCCCGTCGGGTGGACGATGCCTTGACGTTGGTCGATGCGCAACATTTTCGCCATCAGCCCATTCAGTGTCTCAGCCACGGACAAAAAAAACGCGTGGCGATTGCGGGGGCGCTGGTGCTGCAGGCGCAGTATTTGTTATTGGATGAACCCACCGCCGGTCTCGACCCATCAGGGCGTACGCAGATGATTGAAATTATCAAACGTATTGTGGCGCAAGGAAATCATGTGGTTATTTCCAGCCATGATATTGATCTCATCTATGAAGTCAGCGATGCGGTGTACGTTTTACGTCGCGGAGAAGTGCTGACGCACGGTACGCCGGGTGACGTGTTCGCCCGTACCGATCTTATTGAACAAGCCGGGTTAACTCAGCCATGGCTGGTGAAATTGCACACCGAGCTGGGTTTCCCGCTGTGTAAAACAGAGGCTGAATTTTTTAGCTGTATGCGAAAGAACGCACTGAAGGAGGCGTCATGACGCAGGCAATAATGTTGCAGGGAACGGCATCTGATGTTGGCAAAAGCGTACTCGTCGCCGGGCTGTGTCGTATTTTTTATCAGGATGGATTGCGTACCGCGCCGTTCAAATCGCAGAACATGGCGTTGAACTCGGGCATCACGCCGGAGGGAAAGGAGATGGGGCGCGCGCAAATATTTCAGGCTGAGGCGGCAGGGATAACGCCGGATGTGCGCATGAACCCTGTGCTACTTAAACCGACCAGCGATCGTAAAGCTCAGGTCGTGTTGATGGGCAAAGTGGCAACTGATATGGATGCGGTCAGTTACCACGAGTACAAACCGCGGCTGCGTGAACAGATTATTTCAGTTTATAACAGTTTGGCACAGGAGTTCGATGTTGTCGTGCTGGAAGGGGCGGGAAGCCCGGCAGAAATCAACCTGCGCGATCGCGATATCGTGAATATGGGGATGGCGGAGATGGCGCGCTGCCCGGTCGTCCTGGTGGCGGATATCGATCGCGGTGGGGTGTTTGCCTCCATTTACGGCACACTGGCGCTGTTGCACGACCATGAGCGCGCCAGAGTCAAAGGGGTCATCATCAACAAGTTTCGCGGTGACGTGGCATTGTTGTACTCCGGCATTGAACAAATTGAGGCGCTGACCGGCGTTCCGGTGTTGGGCGTGATGCCATGGCTGGATGTGGACCTCGAAGATGAGGATGGCGTCGCACTGCAAAAAGGGAAGTACGTACGCACGGATAAGCGAGATATTGAGATAGCCGTAGTCCAACTGCCACATATCTCTAACTTTACTGACTTCAACGCGCTTGCTGCTCAACCGGATGTTCGTGTGCGCTATGTGCGCCACCCGGAGGAGCTGGCGGGAGCCGATCTGGTGATTCTGCCGGGCAGTAAAAATACGTTGGGCGATCTGGTCTGGTTACGTGAAAGCGGTATAGCCCACGGCGTGTTGCAATTACACCGTCAGCGTGTACCGGTAATCGGAATTTGCGGTGGCTATCAGATGCTCGGAGACACCATCATTGATGATGTGGAGTCAGGACTCGGCACGCTGCCGGGGCTCGGACTGCTGAATATCGTGACCCATTTTGCCCAGCATAAAACGACGACCCAGGTGGCAGGGGTGATGTCTTCCACACTGCCTGACTGGCTGGCGGGTGTGGCGAAGTTATCCGTACGCGGCTATGAAATTCATATGGGTGAAACGCAATTAACAGATGACTGCCAGCCCGTCATGACGCTGCATAAAAACGGTGGTGTTATGGCTGATGGTGCGGTGAGCTCAGACGGACTGGTATTGGGTACCTATCTGCACGGTCTGTTTGACAGTGATGAATTCACCCGTGCGTTGGTCAACGGCCTGCGTGAACGCAAAGGGCTAACCGCGCTGGATTCCACCTTCCAATACGCGCAATATAAATCGCAGCAGTTTGATCTGCTGGCGGATGCGATGCGGCAACACATCGATATTGAGAAAATTTATACCATCATGCATCAGCACCGGGAGTCCGTATGATGATTCTGGTGACTGGCGGTGCCCGTAGCGGCAAAAGTCGACATGCGGAAGCGTTAATTGCAGATTCCCCGCAGGTGCTGTATATCGCCACATCGCAGATTTTTGATGAGGAGATGGCAGCACGAATTCAGCACCATCGCGATGGGCGTCCCGCGCACTGGCGTACTGCTGAGCGTTGGCAACATCTTGATGAGCTGATCACGGCGGCGAACAATCCGCATGAGGCGATTTTGCTAGAATGCATCACCACGATGGTGACCAATCTGCTGTTTGCTCTGGGTGGCGATAGCAATCCTGACGGCTGGGATTACGCGGCGATGGAGCGCGCCATTGAGGAGGAGATCCGTACGCTGATTGAGGCCTGTCAGCGCTGTCCGGCAACGGTCGTTTTGGTGACAAACGAAGTGGGGATGGGGATCGTTCCGGAGAACCGTCTGGCTCGGCATTTTCGCGATATTGCCGGACGTGTTAACCAACGCCTGGCGGCGGCAGCTGATGAGGTCTGGCTGGTGGTATCAGGAATTGGAGTCAAAATTAAATGAGTAAGTTGTTCTGGGCAATGCTCTCTTTTATCAGTCGTTTGCCCGTTCCAACGCGTTGGTCGCAAGGGCTGGATTTCGAGCATTATTCACGCGGCATCGTTATGTTCCCCCTTATAGGTGTTGTGCTGGGTGGGTTGACGGGACTGGTCTTTATGGTGCTGCAATCCTGGTGTGGTATTCCTCTGGCCGCCCTGTTTGCTGTGCTGGCGCTGGCGCTGCTGACTGGCGGTTTTCACCTTGATGGACTGGCGGATACCTGTGACGGCATTTTTTCTGCACGTCGACGCGAACGGATGCTGGAAATCATGCGCGACAGTCGACTCGGGACCCATGGCGGGCTGGCACTGATCTTTGTGCTACTGGCCAAAGTGCTGGTGGTGAGCGAACTGGCGCTGCGCGGAACTCCGATGCTGGCAGCACTGGCTGCAGCCTGCGTCGCTGGGCGGGGTACCGCTGTTTTGCTGATGTATCGACACCGCTATGCCCGCGAAGAAGGGCTGGGAAATGTCTTTATTGGTAAAGTTACCGGACGACAGACATGTGTCACGTTGGGGCTCACGGCGATCCTTGCGGCCGTCCTGCTTCCTGGCATGCGCGGTGTGGCAGCACTGGTCGTTACGTTGGTGGCGATCTTCATTCTTGGGCAGTTATTAAAACGCACGTTAGGTGGGCAAACCGGCGATACGCTGGGTGCGGCCATTGAACTTGGCGAGTTGGTTTTCCTGCTGGCTCTTCTTTGAGTCAGTCAACATACTGGAACCCTTATGCAGACTTTATCCTCTTTACTTCACGCGATCCCTTCACCCGATAGCGCTGCAATGCTGCGCGCGCAGCAACATATTGATGGCCTGCTTAAGCCGCCGGGAAGTCTTGGGCGACTCGAATCTCTCGCTGTGCAACTGGCCGGTATGCCAGGCCTGAAAGGCGTGCCACATGTTGGGGGAAAAGCGATGCTGGTGATGTGCGCCGACCACGGCGTGTGGGATGAAGGTGTTGCTGTTTCGCCTAAGATCGTTACGGCGATTCAGGCGGACAATATGACGCGCGGAACGACCGGCGTCTGCGTGCTGGCCGCTCAGGCTGGCGCAAAGGTGCATGTGATTGATGTGGGAATTGACGCCGAACCCATTCCTGGCGTAGTGAACATGCGCGTAGCGCGCGGTTGCGGCAATATTGCGCAAGGGCCGGCAATGCGTCGCTCACAGGCCGAAGAGCTACTGCTGGAAGTGATTCGGTATACCCGAGAGCTGGCGAATGATGGTGTAACGTTGTTTGGCGTCGGTGAGCTTGGCATGGCAAACACCACTCCTGCGGCGGCGATTGTCAGTGTGTTAACCGGTAGCGATGCAGAGGATGTGGTGGGTATTGGTGCTAACCTTCCGCTCTCGAGGGTAGGAAATAAGGTCGATGTTGTTCGCCGGGCCATTGCCGTCAACCAGCCGGACAGCCGTGATGGTATTGATGTGCTGGCAAAAGTGGGTGGTTTTGATCTTGTCGGTATGGCGGGGGTGATGTTGGGGGCGGCGTCTTGTGGTCTGCCGGTCATCCTGGATGGTTTTCTGTCTTATTCAGCGGCACTGGCTGCTTGTCAGATAGCGCCGGAGATTAAACCTTATCTGATCCCGTCGCATTTCTCCGCCGAGAAGGGCGCTCGTACTGCACTGGCGCACCTGGAACTGGAGCCGTATCTCAACATGGGAATGCGTTTAGGCGAAGGCAGTGGTGCCGCGCTGGCGATGCCCATTGTTGAAGCAGCCTGCGCGATGTATAGCAATATGGGGCAGTTAGCTGCCAGTAATATTGTATTACCGGATGGCAAAGAAGCGTAGCCGCTCACGACCCCGCTTTATGGCGGGGCTTTTTATGTGCATTCTCGTCGTAACCCCCTAAAACAGATAAAAAAGCTATACTTAACGGATATCTGTTGCGACGAAGGAAAGGAAAAAGATGCGTCGTGTAAAACTGCTGTGTGCTCTTGTTATGCTGCTCGCGAGTCAGGGATCGCAGGCGGTGAGCTACCCCTTGCCTCCTGAGGGCAGCCGCCTGGTCGGAAGCCCTCTGACGATAACGATTCCCGCTGGTAACACGCAGCCCCTGGAGGCTTTTGCCGCACAGTATGGACAGGGATTGAGCAATATGCTCGAAGCCAATCCTGGTGTGGATGTATTTCTGCCGAAGCCGGGCTCCACACTGGTGGTGCCACAACAATTGATATTGCCTGATACCATACGCGAAGGCATCGTTATCAACGTCGCAGAAATGCGGCTGTATTATTACCCTGAGGGTGCTAATACGGTAGAGGTGTTACCTATTGGTATTGGGCAGGCCGGGAGGGAAACTCCGCGCAACTGGGTCACGGCGGTCGAACGTAAACAGGAAGCACCAAGCTGGACGCCCACGGCAAATACCCGACGGGAGTATGCTGCTCGTGGGGAAAGCTTACCGGCATTTGTGCCTGCCGGGCCAGACAATCCGATGGGACTGTACGCGATCTATATCGGCAGGTTGTACGCCATTCATGGTACTAACGCCAACTTCGGTATTGGGTTACGCGTGAGCCAGGGCTGCATCCGTCTGCGTAATGACGACATCAAATACCTGTTTGATACTGTGCCGGTTGGCACGCGTGTTCAGATTATTGACCGACCGGTAAAATTCAGCACCGAGCCAGACGGTAGCCATTGGGTTGAAGTTCATGAACCGCTGTCCCGCAATCGCTCCGAATATGAATCTGACAGAAAGGTTCCGTTGCCCGTCACCCCCGTTTTGCGTACATTTATCAGCGGGAATGACGTGGATGTAAATCGTGGGAATCAGGCACTGGAACGCCGTTCCGGGATGCCGGTAAATATCAGTCTGATGCAGACACATTAGCGATGTCACTACGCGGCTCTTTCTTAGCCCTGGCTATGGTGGGCCGCCTTTTTAACCTGATACTGACCCATTTTCACAAAACCGATATGGTCCGCCATCAACTGAGCTTCGTGCTCGCTGTGGGTAACCAACAGTGCGGTCTGGCCGGCAGCCCGTAAAATATCCCGAACCTCATTACCAAGGCGCTCGCGTGTGCGCTTATCCAGGCTGGAGAAGGGCTCATCCAGCAGTAAAATTTCTGGGTGTGGTGCCAGCGCGCGGGCTAATGCGATGCGCTGCTGCTGCCCGCCAGAAAGCTCATGAGGGTAATGGTTAGCATGACTGTGCAATTCCACCATTTTCAACAGCTCCGTCACTCTGGCCTGCTGTGCTTCACGTGGCATACGCCGTAAACCGAAGGCAACGTTTTGCTGTGCTGTCAGATGGGGAAATAAGGCGTATTCCTGAAAGACCATGCCGACATGACGTTTTTCCGGCGGCAAATGAACGCCGGGGCCAGCGATACGCCGCTCTGAGACATAGATCTCTCCACACTGCAGTCGTTCAAAACCGGCAACTGCACGCAATACCGTTGTTTTCCCACAGCCTGAAGCGCCAAGCAGGCAGGCAATCTCCCCTTTGCGTACCGACATTGAGAATCCGGTCAGAACCGGTTGCTGGCTGTTGCCGTAGGCAACGTGCACGTCCTGGAGTCGTAATGCGATTTCTGACATTGTTGCTCTCTTAACCACGGCGAGTCATCTGGTGACGCACCAACAATATAACGGGCAGTGTACCTGCTAAAACAATCAGGAGCGCGGCGATTGCGCCTTCTTCATAGGTTCCACGGGCGGCTTCTGCATACAGCAGGGTGGCCAGCGTTTCGAAATTTACCGGGCGCAACAGCAGCGTTGTTGGCAGTTCTTTCATCGCATCGGCAAAAACCAGCAATGCGCTGCTCACTAATGCCGGACGCAGTAACGGAAAATGAACGCGGGCAAATGTTCCGGCACCGTTTTCGCCGAGCAGGCGTGACGCCTGTTCGAGTGACGGCGGGATGCGGCCCAGACCGGAGTCCAGCGCGCCGATGGCAATTGCCTGGAAGCGCATCGCGCAGCAAATGACCAACAAAATACCGGCAGACATCAGCGGTAACCCGCGAATATCCAGTAAGTCGGCCAGCCAACGATCGACAGCCATAGCTGGAGGCAAAAAACCAATCGCCAGAATCGTTCCGGGAACGGCATAGCCGAGGGAGGCCAGACGCATCACGCCACGACGAAAGCCTGGCATCGCGTTGTCTGCAGCGCTATGGCGTGCGCTCCAGGCCACCAGCAAGCTGACGCAAATCACCACCAGCGTGGTGCCCGCTGCCAGCAAGAGCGTATTTTGTAATGCTGAAAGCAACGAGGCGGACAGTGGGCTCGTGTCCCCTAAGCGTTTGGCACTTTCCCACATCAAAAAGAGAACCGGGGCCACAAAGCCCAATATAACGGGTAGCGAAATGACTGCGCCGAGTAGCCAGCCACGCCAGCCGTGCACACGAGTGGGTTGGATTTCCCGCAGGCTGCGACTGCTGAATCCTTGCCTTCTGCGCCCGTAAAATTCCAGCGTCAGAATGAAGAAGATAAACATCAGCATCATGCAGGCGATTTGTGCGGCGGCGGATAAATCAGAACGAGAGATCCATGTGGTGTAGACGGTAACGGTTAACGTTTGTACGCCGAGGAACTCCGATGCACCAATATCGTTAAGCGTTTCCAGAAGTGCCAGGCTGATGCCGACAGCCAGTGCCGGGCGCGCCATCGGCAGGGCGACACGGAAGAACGTCCCGGCAGCACTGCATCCCAGTGTACGGGCAGCCTCCAGTAAATGGGCCGGTTGACTGATAAAGGTAGCACGGGTCGTCAGATAGACGTAAGGATAGAGCACTAAACCGAGCAAAATAATCGCGCCGGAAAGCGAACGCAAATCCGGTAGCCGGAATTGTCGTGGACTGTCAAAGCCCAGCAGGAAGCGGATAAAGGTTTGCAGAGGGCCGATCGGATGCAGCAGATCGAGCCAGGCAAAGGCGACGATGTAGGTTGGCATCGCCAGCGGCAGCAGCAACGCCCAACTGAGGATCTTACGTCCAGGAAAGTCCCATGCTGTGACGGCCCAGGCGCTGCCTACGCCAATCACGCCCACCAACACGGCAACACCGGCTAACAGCAGCACGGTATTTTTTAATGCTGCAGGTAGCACAAACGTAATGAGATTGTCCCAGTGCGATAAATCCGACTGGGTAGCTTGCCAGATAAGTGCAATGATGGGAGTCAGGACGCCAAGCGCAATGCAAAGTGCCCCAAGGTGCAACGGCGTTAATAATGACTGCGGCCCGGAAACCAGGCCGCGTAACGTCGGAAACTGCAGAAGTTTATTGATCGAATCCAACTTTATCTACCAGCAGACTTGCTTGTTTACGGTATTTCACGATTTCGGTTAACGGAATTTTATCGACGTCGATCTCACCAATTGTGGCGTTGATCACTGGGTCGAGAGTGACACCTTTCAATACCGGGTATTCGAAGTTCGCTTTCGCGTACTGCTGCTGGGCAGGTGCGGAAACCAAATATTCCATCAGCTTAACGGCATCAGCTTTATTGGGGGCATAGCGTGCTACTGCAGCGCCGCTGATATTGACGTGCGTGCCGCCATTTTCAAAGGTTGGCTTGACGACTTTAATTGCATCGCCCCATTGGCGTGCATCGCTGCCTTCTTTGGCGTTTTTCATATGGCCGACGTAATAGGAGTTCGCCAGGCCAATATCGCAAATACCCCCGAGGATATCGCGGGCAACGTCACGGTCGCCGCCAGTCGCTTTACGTGCCAGATTCGCTTTCACGCCACGCAGCCATTCTTCCGTTTTTGCTTCGCCGTGATGCGCGATCATGGCAGCAATCAATGCCGTGTTATACGGGTGTTGTCCGGCACGGATGCAGACTTTACCTTTGTACTCAGGGTTGGCGAGTTGCTCGTAATGCCAGTTATCGATTGGCATTGACTTCTCGGCGTACAACACACGCGCACGCATTGACAGCGCAAACCACTGGTTATCTGCACCGCGGAGATTGGCCGGAATAGCCGCTTTCAGTGCTTCTGACTCTACGGGTTGTGTCACACCCGCTTCGACTAAGTCGATAAGGTTCCCGGCGTCAACGGTCATCAGCAGGTCGGCAGGGGAGTTTTTACCTTCCGCTTTAACACGCTCAAGCATGCCGTCCTTGATATAGACCGTGCTGACTTTTATACCGCTGGCTTTAGTCCAGCTATCAAGCAGGGGCTGAATCAGACCCGGCTCACGAGTGGTATACAGCGTTAACGTATCCTGGGCGAAAGCCGGCAGGCTGACAGAGAGGACCAGAGCAGAAGCAAGTGTGATACGGCGCAGTCCAGTGCGAGGCAGAGCATTCATCGTTTATATCCCAGCGTAATTGGAACGTACAGTGACCCGAGCAGGGGCTCATTTTTTGCCTGCGTACAATAAATGATAATCACTAGCAATTACAATCATTGCAAAGTGTAAACAATTTGCATTTACATAACTTTAATCAACGGTGTGACGTTGCCTGTCCCTGTTATGGATAAAATATTTAGCGTCCATGAATACGCTGGGTTGCCGTCTGCCTGGCGTTACCAGGCGCAATCGCTTAAGCCCGTGTAATAAACGAGACAAAGCGATTAAGTACCCGGCTGACTTCGCGGCTTTTTAGCCATATCATCATGGTGTTCACTTTACCTATCTGTGGCGTAATCGTATGACTTCGGATAGGGAAGTTATTTTCATACTGTCTGACAACACTCTCCGGCAACAGCGCAATCCCCATTCCGGCACTCACGCAACCAAGGATCGCCTGAAAAGAGCCAAATTCCAGAGGATCGGCGTAATCGACCCCCTGTAGGCGCAGCCATTCCCCCAGGCGGGAGCGATAGTTGCACCCTTTAACAAAGACCAGCGGCCTTGTCACCCGTAGGTCCGCGCCTGTAATGACATTCTGGTGCTCTGCCGCTGTTACCAGTACCAGTGTTTCCTGACATAACACGTGTGATTGCAGGGGGGAATTTTCCATATGCAGTCCCTGATGATCGGCAACGAATGCGATTTCCAGTTCATTGTTCAGAATGTGTTGCACCAGCGCCTCAGTAGGAGAGGTTTTCAGGTTTAACTCAATAGAAGGCATTTCGCGGTGGAAATTCGCCAGTATCGAAGGGAGACGTACCGCTGCGGTCGTTTCCATTGCACCAATACGCAATGGCCCCGCCACTTTTGTTCCCAGCATGGACAATTCCGCTTCCTCTAACAACGCCAGAATTTTTTTGGCGTAGCGCAGTAGCAGCTCGCCCTCAGGAGTAATGTAGAGTCGATTTTTCTCGCGCACAAACAGAGAGACATCAAGGCTGGCTTCCAGCTGTTTAAGGCGGGTTGTGACATTCGAAGAAACGCAATGCAGACTGCGTGCAGCAGCGGATATGGAGCCCGTTTCCGCAACCGTTTTAAACAAGTTCAGAGAGGTACTGTTCATAGAAGCATCACTCAAAGTGAATGTTTTCGTTATTTTTATTAACTTTTTATCATCATTTCCTTGTGTAAGATAACAATCAAACTTAATTCGTCTTTTGAGGCCAAAATATGGATCTCGATCACAGTGCTGCTGGCCTCCGTCAGTTGAGTACGGCTGTATTTGGTATGATCGTCTTGACCTTAGGAATGGGCATTGGGCGCTTTTTATACACACCTATGCTCCCGGTTATGCTTCATGAAGGACTGTTTACCTTTTCACAATTATCTCTAATTGCCAGCGCCAACTATGCTGGTTATCTTGTCGGCAGCCTCCTTTTTTCTTTTGGTATTTTTAGCGCTGTCAATAAGTTAAGAGTGTTGTTACTGGTCTCAGCACTACTTACCGTCATGCTGATTTTTTTGATGGCAAAAGTGACCCAGCCAGAAATTATTTTGTTAATCAGGTTTCTCGCGGGTGTGGCAAGCGCGGGAATGATGATATTTGGTTCAATGCTGGTCCTTCAGCATACCCATCATCCTTTTGTTATCGCCTCTTTGTTTTCGGGCGTAGGAGTGGGCATTTTTATCGGCAATGAATATGTCATTGCCGGCGTATTCTACGCTTTAAATTCACATGTGTTGTGGATTGGTGCAGCCATAATTTCAGCGATACTTTTCGTCATACTGACGATGCTATTGCCGAAAGATAATCATATGATCTCCCCAGTAAAAGCTGCCGTAGGCGTGGAGTCGGATATCCAGTGGTGGAATTTAGCCTTACTGTATGGACTGGCGGGGTTCGGCTATATCATTGTCGCCACGTATTTGCCGTTAATGGCCCGGGGGGGTGGCAACACTTTTTTAGCCGACCATATCTGGTCTATTGTCGGTCTTGCCATTATTCCCGGCTGCTATGGTTGGCTATGGGCCGCCCGCAAATGGAATATATTATTCTGCCTGAGCGCTAACTTAATTGTGCAAGCGAGTTGCGTAGTCATGGCCATATTTATTAACTCGCCACTGCTATTAACCATTAGCTGCATTGGATTTGGTGGCACATTTATGGGTACAAGCTCGTTAGTCATGCCGCTGGCTAGAAAAATAAGCGCGCCCAAAAAGATTAATCTCCTCGGTCTCGTTACGCTGACCTATGGGATAGGGCAAATCCTCGGCCCATTAGTTGTCAGTGTCTTTCAGAGTAATAAAAATGGAATGACCTATTCCATATTGTTGGGCGCAGTCTCGTTATTTATCGCAGCAGCGATTAGTTATTTACAATACAACAAAGCTAAATATTCTGGTTGTTCTTGGAAATAATGACAATCGTTATATTTCAGCTAGTTTTCTTAATAGTCCCTCCGGCAGAACTCGTTTTCAAAAACATTATGACTTTGTTCTGCTGTTTAATGTGCGTGCTGTTCTGTCTGTGCGCATTTCCCATAATTATCTGATTTGCAGGAGTTTTTATGCCCTACGTAAATATTAAGATCACCAAAGAAGGTGCTACCGATAAACAAAAGAAACAGCTGATGGAAGGTGTTACTCAGCTACTGGTGGATGTGCTTAACAAAAATCCCAAGACAACGATTGTGGTTATTGACGAAGTCGAAACCGATAACTGGGGGATTGGTGGCGTACCGGTGACCGAATTGCGTAAAAAAGCCAGTAAAGAGTGAATCTGATGGCGGGGAGCGTGGGTTCCTCGCCCGATATCAGTTTGTGATTGAACAATCGGCCTGGAGAGGGCGTCGATGAGAGTATTGGCAGGTATTATCCTCTGTTTCTTGTCGGGCAAGGGGTCACTTTCTGTCATGTTCCACTGAGTATGATGTTTGGTGCCCTCTTTACCGTAATTATACTTTAGCGGGTTGGGCGCTCTGTAGTTATTATTCGGAATCACCTTAATTTCATCATACAAATTGTATGTTAACATTCCCTTAAAAATTATATGGACTTATCCTGCAGCCATAACTTGGTTAAGTAATGGTTAAATTTATTTCCAGTATGTTTCATGCTATTGCATGTGCCTTATTTTATATGGTGCAGCTAGCGGAAATAGCTCTCAGTCTCATGGGATATTAGTGAATGCGTCCCTTTACAGGGAGCACCGATGATATCAAAACAATAGTTAAAAACAGCACTATAACTTCCCTGGACGATGGAGCTTATCTTGTTGGTGGTTATACCCAATTTGATAGCTCTAAATTTTTATTATGACGTTGTATCAGGTGCTAATTAACGTCAACTTTTTACATCAACCCCATCAATTCAGTGTGAGTCAATCAATGTGAACATGTCAAAAACAATTGTGACACCAGGGATTCGTCGCCAGATCTGGTTCAACATCACCATGCAGGCAGCCTTTCCCCTGGCGGTGGCTTTCGCCCCGGTGATGGCCGGAGCCGGCGAACAGCATTTCCTGCAGCAGCCGGCGCCGTTGTCTGCGCAGCGCAAGCAAGTCTACACACTGGGCGCCGGTGAGAGCGTTGCCTCTGTCGCGAAAAAATATAACCTGACCGTTGCGCAACTGCGTAATTTCAACCAGTTCCGCACATTCTCACATGGTTTTGACCACCTGCAGCAGGGCGATGAGCTTGACGTCCCGGCGATACCTCTGCCGGAAGTGCGCTGGGAGAATGACGCTTCCGATACTGATGCGGCAGAACATAATAATGATGAACAGATGCAGAAAGTTGCCGGGTATGCTTCGCAGGCAGGGAACTTTTTGAGCTCCGGTGCAAGTGGGGATGCCGCTGCGTCCATGGCCCGCGGTATGGCTACGGGAGAGGCGGGAGGGGCTCTTCAGCAATGGCTGAGCCGTTTTGGTACCGCCCGCGTCCAGTTGGATGCGGATAAACACTTCTCTCTTAAGAACTCTCAGTTTGATCTGCTTCTTCCTTTGTATGAACAGCAGGATCGCATTGTCTTCACTCAGGGCAGCCTGCACCGGACTGACAGCAGAACTCAGGCCAATCTCGGGGCTGGCATCCGCCACTTTTACGATTCCTGGATGTTCGGTGCCAATAGCTTTGTTGACTACGATCTGTCACGGGACCATGCGCGGGCCGGGGCTGGTCTGGAGTACTGGCGTGACTTCCTCAAGCTGGGATTTAATGGCTATACACACCTGACGGGCTGGAAGGATTCTCCGGACCTGGATAATTATCAGGAACGCCCGGCTAACGGCTGGGACATACGTGCTCAGGCCTGGTTGCCTTCACTGCCTCAGTTAGGCGGTAAACTGACGTACGAGCAGTACTATGGAAATGAAGTGGCTCTCTTCGGGGTGGACAACCGCCAGAAGAACCCTCATGCCATCACTGCCGGGGTTAACTATACCCCGGTACCACTGATTACCCTGGGGGCGGAACAGCGTCAGGGAGAGTCAGGAAAAAATGACACGCGGCTTACACTGGATATGAACTACCAGCTTGGCGTGCCATGGCGCAGTCAGTTGAACCCGGACGCGGTGGCGGCGATGCGCAGTCTCATCGGCAGCCGATATGACCTGGTTGAACGCAATAATAATATTGTACTGGAATATCGTAAGAAAGAGGTACTCCGGCTGCATACGGCAGACTTGATTACGGGTAAAGCGGGCGAGCAGAAGTCACTTCAAGTGTCGGTAACCAGTACATATGGATTGTCCCGTATTGACTGGGATGCTCCGGCCCTCAACGCAGCCGGCGGAAAAATAGTACAGAACGGAAGCGATTATGTGGTGGTGCTGCCGCCGTACCTGTCGGCTGCTCAGGCAGTGAACACCTATACCGTTAGTGGTATAGCGGTAGACACAAAGGGCAACCGTTCTGACCGGAGCGATACCCAGGTGACGGTGCAGGCGTCAGAAGTGAACAAACAGACCTCCACCTTCACGCCGGTAAGCAGTGTGCTGCCGGCGGACGGAAAGAGCACACAGATACTGACCCTGACGCTCCTGGATGCGAATAATCAGGCGGTGGATATTGATGTGAAGGACATCAGCCTGAAAAACAGCGCCCTCAAAAGCGCCACTGTATCGGCACTGACCCGAAATTCCGCGGGGGTCTATATTGTCACCGTGACGGCGGGCACGGATGTTGAGAATGTAACCCTTACGCCGACAGTTAGTGGCACCACACTCACTTCAGCGGGGGTGACTATCAACAGTGACGCACCGGTACAGGAACAGTCTGCCATCAGCACCGACAAAACCAGTTACGCGTCAGGCACGGATATGAAAGTGACGGTCACGCTGAAGGATGCGGCTGGTGATGCAGTAACCGGAGCCACTGCGTTACTGACGGCGGACACAGTGAAAGTAGCCAACGCCACTCTCAAAGCGGACAGTACCTGGAAGGATAATAGTGACGGTACTTACAGTGCGACCTATACCGCTGGTATAGCTGGTGACAATCTGAAGGCAACAGTGAAACTTGCTGACTGGACTGGCAGTGCTGAGTCGGAAGCTTACGCCATTACTGCGGGTACACCAGTACAGTCACAATCAGCCATCAGCACCGATAAAACCAGCTATGCGTCCGGCACGGATATGACGGTGACGGTCACGCTGAAAGATGCGGCCGGTAGTACAGTAACCGGAGCCACAGCGTTACTGACGGCGGACACGGTGAAAGTAACCAACGCTTCTCTCAGGGCTGGCAGTACCTGGAAGGATAATAACGACGGTACTTACAGTGCGACCTACACCGCCGGTATGGCCGGTGACAATCTGAAGGCAACAGTGAAACTTGCTGGCTGGAGTAATGCAGATGAATCACAGGTCTATGCAATCTATCAGCAGATAGAAGCCCCTGGTACCATTGAAACCCAAATAAATCCTTATTCATACAGCGTAAATAAAGTAGAGGGGGACTTCCCGACAGTCGGTTTTATGGGGGCGACCTTTACTATTAAGCCCAAAAACAATGCCAATGCCTCGGACTATGTCTGGAGCACGGATACTTCTTGGGTCGCTGTTACAGATGGTGTGGTAGAACTTCACAATCTTAGTGCTCAAAGTAAAGGAGACAAAGTGACCATTACGGGTAAGCCCAAGACGAATATAGGTAATATTATTGAGTATTCGTTTACCCTCAAAAGCTGGTTTATTTTTAATCACAACCAGCTGCGTTGGGCAGATGCAAGCGCAGCCTGCAACAGCGAATCTGGGAACTATAACCTGTCTACGGTGCAGCAGTTAAATGGTAGCGCATCACAAGGCTCCGGCACCCGCGGAACCTTAGGTGGATTGTGGAGCGAATGGGGGAATCCTGGTAAATACAATTCAGTAAACAATAATATCGCAGATTCCTGGTCTTCAGACCAGGCAGGCAGCGGCAGCCACTATGGTGTTTATATGTTGGATGGTAAAATTGGACCCGCTAATGATGACGTCCTCTATAAAGGCGCTTCCGTATGTCATACAGCACTTTAATTCCTGATATTTTGACGATTGACGTTCAGGCGTAAATCGCTATTTCAAAAAGGTGGCCATCAATTTGGCCACTAAATTTATTCAGATGGGTAAGCGTGCTGTGAACCGATCTTCTAATAGTCTTTTGGAACGTTAGTATCGGTTACCTCTGCAGCTATTTTGCTGTTGAGGAAAGAAATCGATGCAGCAACGAAAACGCTAAACACTGCGTATTTACCTGGCTAAACAGTCAATAGCAGAAGGGGAGTTAAGCCCCAATATAATGAAATTAAGCCCGGATTAGGGGGCGTCAATCGATAGTTCCGAGCTGTTAATGTTGTTTATAAAAGGAATGATTTTGAATAATTTTGCAAGGAAAATGGTTAATGGTCTTTCATTAGTACTGACTGTGCTGGCTTTATCGGGTTGTGCAACAAAACAACTGAAAAATGACATAAAAGAACATGAAAATGGCCGGGCGTTATATAACAATGATGTGATCACTGCAGCAACCATCACTGAATCAGGAAAGGAAAATTATAGCTGGGTATTTATTGGAATTAATTTTGACTATGCCCTTACTTCCGGAGCGGGTGATTTTTTGCGTGCGCTGGTGACCGGCAAAATTGATAAGGCTCGCATCAGAGTATCTGAAGAAGCTGCATTTACGTTGAACAAAGAAAAAAATCAGTTCAGCGGGGAGATTACCTTGAAATATAGTTATCGCGATCTAGCTGAGAAGGCTCTAATCTTAAGTACTCTCAAATTATCAGAGTGGTATTGCACTGGTAATCATAAAGGTGCTGGTGAGTGTGAAATCAGGCTCTCCGGGCTGGCGGGAACGATACATCAAAAGACTCACGTCCCTGCTGACGTTTTTCGATTTAACCATCCGATTAAGGTAAATTTCTATACCAATAATACTCTATCAGCAAAACGCCTTCTCTATCCGGTCGCTGTGGCAACTGATGTCGTGCTTTCTCCTCTGTATCTCCTCGGCGGTGTTGCTGTATTAACGGTCTATGGCGTCATTTTACTGCACTGATGGCCAGGCAATAGCCTGAATAGTCGACTGACAAGGAGGCGACACCTTCCAGAGGGACTGCTGGTTTAATTTACCAGACGTCCACGTTGAAACGAATAAACTAATGCACGATTTAATCATGGGGTTCACCCAATCTAAAAAATAAGGACGGAAATTGTTTATGAAATCTAACGTAAAAACATCTTCGCCAGCATTTAATATCATGTCCTGGATGGCACTGGTCGGCGGTATTCTGGTGTATCTGATCGGGCTGTGGCGTTCAGATATGATGCTGAATGAAAAGGGCTATTATTTTGCGGTCATGCTGTTGGGTGTATTCTCTTCCATTTCGTTACAGAAAACCGTGCGGGATCGTATAGAAGGGATCCTGACGAGCCAGATTTATTATGTTTCCTGCGTGGCTTCCTTTGCTATCTCCATTATTTTGTTGGCAATAGGTCTATGGAATGCGGATTTATTACCCAGTGAAAAAGGATTTTATGCGATCGCTTATTTTCTGTGCCTGTTTGGCGCAATCGCCGTACAGAAAAACGTTCGTGATAATCAATGTGAGTCAGATGGCATTTCTTACAGCGTCGTGAGTACAAAAGACACTATCGAGGAAGATTAATGAGAATGCGTGCAGGTATAACTGCACGCCATTAAACTGATGGTGATGTCATCTGACGTCATTGCTACCATCGTTAAAACGTGCAGAAATGAAATTTCGCTACATCTTATCAATGGCAATAAATATTGAAATGTCAGATAGTGGATTTTTTTCTGATAAATGGACTGTCAAATAAAAATATGACTCTTTACGATATTAAACCAAGATTTCAGGATTTATTACGAGCATTAGTCCGCGTGTTTTTTATTCGAGGTGTGACAGCTAACCTGGTCACCGTCAGCGCAGCAATTTTCTCGGTGGTCCTCGGCGCAGTGTTGATGTCGTGGCTGACAGAGTTTTGCGGCGTTATCGTCCAGACCCTGACGGGCTGCCGAAATTATCGTGGTCCGATGGGAAAAAGTGACCGCGCCTTTGTGCTGGGGGCTTTAGGTTTGTTTATCGCGCTTTGGCCGCAGTACGTCCTCATCGCCAATATCGTCTTGGGTATCTCTGCAGTGCTGCTGGCCTGGACCTCAATCAACCGCTGTCGCAGCGCGCTGGAGGTCATAAATGCCTGATTCCCTGCACATGCTGTATTACTGTCTTGGCGGGATCTTCTCGGCATCATTCCTGTTTATCGCGGAGCTCATCAGGCCAATCCGCTGCAGGCCTGCGTCGATGCGCTGGCAGCAAAGAAAGTTGTGATTATTTTCCCCGAAGGTACGCGCGGCGAACCGGGGAAATTCTCAGAAATCAAATCCGGCATCTGGCATCTGAGCCAGCAGTGCCCGGAGGTGCCGATTATCCCCGTCTATATGCACGGGCTGGATCGCTCAATGGGCAAAGGGCAGAAAATCCCCGTGCCGTTTTTTATCGACATCTTCATCGACGAACCGCTGTTTTATGACGCGGATAACGCCATGTTTAAACAGTTGTTATTCACTCGTTTCGTCACATTACAACAGCAGGCGACAAGGAAAATCACATGAGTCAGGAAGCACGTATATTTCAGGAAAGTACATTTGCCACCAGCGATGGTGAGTCGCTTTATTTTCGCCACTGGCCTGCAACGGAAGGCAGCGGTAAGAAAGTGATCGTGCTGTTTCACCGTGGGCATGAACATTCCGGGCGTCTGCAGCACATTGTCGATGAGCTGGCCATGCCCGATACGCATTTCTACGCCTGGGATGCTCGCGGCCATGGTCAGTCTCCGGGGGCTCGTGGTTACAGCCCGAGTCTGGCTCGCTCTGTTCTGGACGTGGATGAGTTTGTGCGCTTCGTGGCGAAGAACGTGCAGGTCAGCCTTGAGGATATCGTGGTGATTGCGCAGAGTGTGGGGGCAGTGCTGGTCTCCACCTGGGTTCACGACTATGCGCCGAAAATTCGGGGGATGGTGCTGGCTTCTCCGGCTTTTAAGGTCAAATTGTATGTGCCGTTTGCCCGCACGGGCCTTGGGCTGATGCAGCGTATCCGCGGCCTGTTCTACGTCAACTCGTACGTGAAGGGGAAATTCCTCACCCACGATCCGGCGCGTGTCGCCAGCTTTGAGCAGGATAAGCTCATCACGCGAGCAATCGCCGTGAACATCCTTCTTGATCTCTACAAAACGGCTGAGCGTATTGTGTCCGACTCTGCCGCCATTACGCTGCCGACCCAATTACTTATCTCCGGCGATGATTTTGTGGTGCACGCAAAGCCACAGAAACAGTTCTACGCCGGTCTGCGCAGCGCTATCAAAGAGCAGCATATTTTGCCTGGTTTCTATCACGATACGTTGGGCGAAAAAGATCGCGTCCTGGCCTTCGATAAAATGAAAATCTTTATCGATAAGCTCTATGCGGCAAAACCTTACACCTTCGATTACAGCCATGAGGACCAGTGGAGTTCGAGCGCAGATGCGTACCGCGAACTGCAGGCACCGCCAAAAGCGCTCTCTCTGGAGGGCATGTTCTATTCCTCATTGAGCTATGGCATGAAAACGGTCGGCAGACTCTCAAAAGGGATGCGTCTGGGCTACGAGACGGGCTTTGATTCCGGCAGCACACTGGATTATGTCTATCGTAACTACCCGGAAGGCAACGGTATTCTGGGGCGCATGATTGACCGGCACTATCTGAATAGCATTGGCTGGCAGGGGATCCGCGTACGAAAAATCAATATTCAGCAGATCATAGCGCAGGCGGTCACCCGGCTGAAAGAGAGTGAAATGCCGGTACGCGTGGTGGATATTGCAGCCGGGCACGGGCGCTATGTGCTTGACGCGCTGGAGAAATATCCGGATATCGAAAGCATCCTGCTGCGGGACTACAGCGACCTGAACGTTGAAAAAGGCCAGGCCATGATTGAAGGGCGCGGGTTAAGCCACGTCGCACAGTTCAAAAAGGGCAATGCTTTCGACTATGATTCCCTCGCCACGCTTGATCCCGCGCCAACGTTGGGGATCGTTTCCGGGCTGTATGAACTCTTCCCGGATAATGCCTTAATCAAAGCCTCACTCGCCGGACTGGCTGCGGCAATCCCGCCTGGCGGCGTGCTGGTCTACACCGGGCAGCCGTGGCATCCGCAGTTGAAGACCATCGCTTATACCTTAACCAGCCACCAGAACGGCATTCCGTGGATGATGCGTGTGCGTACCCAAAAAGAGATGGACACGCTGGTGGAGCAGGCGGGTTTCGAGAAATGCCATCAGGTGATTGATGAGTTTGGTATTTTCACCGTCTCGCTGGCCGTGAGAAAGCAGCATGGCTGAGTCCGCGCTCATGCAGAACAAAGTCGGCCTCTGGAAACAGGGACTGTGCTGGCTGCTCCTGCTGGGACCGCTGTTTTTCCTCAGTTATGGGCAGGTGAATCAGTTCACGGCCACACGTCATGATGTGGGAAGCATGGTCCTGGGTTGGGAGCATGCTATCCCGTTTATGCCCTGGACCATTGTGCCTTACTGGAGCATTGATCTGCTGTATGGCATTTCGCTGTTTATCTGTACTTCACAGCAGGAGCTGACCCGCCATGGCTGGCGGTTGCTCGCCGCATCGCTGATTGCCTGCATCGGCTTTCTCCTTTTTCCGTTGAAATTTACCTTCATTCGCCCGGAAACGCAGGGGATGTTTGGCTGGCTGTTTCGGCAGCTTGAACAGTTTGATTTGCCCTATAACCAGGCTCCGTCGCTGCATATCATCCTGACATGGTTATTGTGGTTGCGCTTTCGTCAGCATCTGGGGAAGGGGGCAAGTCTGCTTTCCGATGCGTGGTTTTTGCTGATAGCGGTATCGGTTCTCACCACCTGGCAGCACCATTTCATTGATGTCGTTAGCGGGATTGTGGTTGGGGTGCTGATTAGCTATGCCATTCCTGTTGAAGGCCACTGGCGGTGGAAGTGCCCGTCAGCGTAAGCTTTGCGGCTCGCCATAAAATACTGTGCTGGTGGGATGGAGCATTCCACATTACTTCATTTTGCTGTGGCCTGCTACGGCAGTATTGATGGTAGCAGCGGGCCAGGCCGGACTTGGCGTGTCGGTGTTCCAGAAAAATAACCACGGCGATGTATCCCTCTCTGCCCGTTGACTGCTGTTCCCCTATTTAGCCGGGGCATGGCTTTCCAAAAAATGGTTTTCCAGACGAATATCTCTGAGCAACGTTATTTATGACGGCGTGGCACTGGGCCGCTTTCCGGATAGAGCCGTGGCGCAGGACGCCGTCCTCGATCTGACGGCCGAATTTCATAAAGGCCGCTGCAAAGCAGGGCATTGGGAAGCTTACCCGCTGATGGATTTGGTGGCGCCGGATGTACGGGATATCCGCCAGGCCGTGATGAAGCTCAGCCAGATGCAGCAAGGACATGACACAGTACTGGTATGCTGTGCTTTAAGTGTATCCCGCAGTGCAACGGTCGTGGCTGCCCTCGCACTCAGGGTGTTTTCCCCATTCATTGGTTGAATGACAACAATACCCAAAGTGATGAAGCGGTAAGTGTGAAACGAGCTTATTACTGTATACGCAGTTTTTGCCACCGGAGGTTTATCCTCCGGTGAATATTGTTAATGGGATTTTTATTTACCGCAAAGAAATTGAAAGAATGCCGAACCGCTATAAAGCGGTGGCGTATTTCCCGCGGTGATGTGATCCTTTTGTGCAATAGATTAACCAGGTTTCCTACACTCTCATTCTTTTATATATAGTTCATATAAATCAATGAACGACTATTTTATTAGATATGGAGACTGCTTTTATCTTTTTACAAATAAACTGAGAATACCTACGCCAAGCGCACTGTAGAAACATAATCCGTATAAATTATCAGGAATATTGACCCATCTACGAATGATTCCTAAAACGACAACCATCAGTACTGCTGGGTAGATAGCGTTCAATACAGGAACCGCCAGTGTTGTCAGAGAATTTAATCCCAGAATAGCAATTGCTGCTGAAGATATAAGCGATATCGCAACAAAGACGCTGTAAGGTATACCCGTATTCTGGCTGAAAAATTGTGCTGTGCCGCTCGTCAGACCAATCGCTGTCACAAGGCAGGCCAGGGTGATAATGGCTGCCAACAATTCCCGGCCATATGTTCCAAATACGATCTCAACATATGCACTCATAATTTGCATACCGTTTGTTGCACCCGTCTCTGGTGTATGTGCTCCCATTGATATGTAGCAGATATAAATTAGAGTCAGACCGGTCGCAGCAATAAGTGCTGATGAAGCCGAATATCGGAAAATGTCTTTAGTCTGCGTCACGCTACGTTGCTTAAGTGTGTGTGAGATAATCGCCCCAAAACAAAGCGCGCTGATCACGTCTAATGTTTGATAGCCATTTACAAAACCTGCTTTGAACGCCTGCTTTTCATATATGGTCGTCGCTGTAGTGATCTCACCGATAGGGTGAAACCATGCGCAGATACCAATGAAAATCAACACGCTAATTTTGACCGGCGACAGGATGAAACCAACCACCTCAAGTAACTTTCCGGGCCTGGACAAAATAGCACCTGCCAGACCAAAAAAAACGACAGAAAAAATAAGTTTTTTCCACCATATATCGGCGGTTCCATTCGTTATCACTTCGTAACTAATGGTAGCTGTGCGCGGAGTACCAAATAACATACCAAGAGTTAAAAAACAAATTCCGATAAATATAAAGCTGGCCCATTTCCCTAATGGTCTGGTGAGCTCATTGATATTACCTTTATTAATCGCCAGCGACAGGATTGCTAATGCAGGAAATAACACTGCTGTAATGATAAAACCAAAACCAGCGTTTAAAGAGTTTGTGCCGGCTTGCAAACCAACTAACGGTGGGAATATGATATTTCCGGCACCCAGAAAAAGAGCCAGTGTCATTCCGCCAAGTGCCATTATTTCTGGAAAAGATAGTTTTGTGTTTGCTGTCATTTATAAATTCGCATTTATGATATTGCCATCTCTATTGATTATGTGATCAATATCAATGGAGGGATGAATATTATTATTTGGGCATGAGTAATGGTGAAGATTCTCACCATTACATATCAAGGCTGTGATATTACAACTGAAACATTCCTTCAATCATCAAGCGGGCGGTACCGTATAATTCTACGCGCTGATTATCGCCTACAACGCAACGCAATGTGCCCTTCCTCGCGCCGCCTTGTTGCGCCGTCAGTTCTGTTTTGCCTAACCGTGATGCCCAAAACGGGGCAAGAAAAGTATGAGCTGATCCGGTAACGGGATCTTCATTTACGCCGACTTGCGGTCCAAACCAGCGAGAGACAAAATCAAACTCTTCATCCCCGGCAGTGACAATGACGCCACGGGTGTCAAATAAAGCCAATTTATTGAAGTCTGGCGTTAACTTATCAATGATTGCTTTATCGTCCACCAGCACAATCAGATCGTCTGATTGCCATACGCTAATCACACCGGTGGTGATCCCGAGTGCGTCAAGTAACCCTGCAGGTGCTTCAATTTCTGTGGCAGACTTTGCCGGAAAGTCCATGCAATACTCATTACCTTGCTGAGTCACAGTAAGAATGCCACTGCGCGTATGAAAACGAATAGATTTGCCAGGATGATTTAGTTTATTGAACATTACCCATGATGTTGCCAGCGTTGCGTGACCGCATAAATCAACTTCTGTCGCCGGTGTGAACCAGCGAAGATGATACCCATCTTCAACAGGTACGAAAAACGCGGTTTCTGAGAGATTATTTTCTGTGGCGATCGATTGCAAAATATCATCATCCAGCCATGCCGTCAGTGGGCATACAGCAGCGGGATTGCCGCCAAAGGGTAGCGATGTGAAAGCATCTACCTGGTAAAAGGGCAGACTGGTTATGAAATTATTCATCATTGATTTTGTCCAGATAGTTATAGATTGTATATCGCGTTACGCCTAATGCTCTTGCTACATGGTTAACGCTGCCTTTAATTTTAAAAAATCCCATTGCATGTATTTCAGATACAACCCGCTTTCTAAAATTGGTTTTGCTTTCTGAGCCTGTTGGTCGATATTGAGCAAGGACTTCGTCCAGTGACTTATCTTGAATATCTCTGGGGATACTGTCAGAACTTTCTGTCTCGACAGGTGTTGGCAGAAGATAATCAAGCTCGCGCTTTAACCGTACCACTGCCTCAATATCAACATTTATACAAAAGGCCACCAGGGGACTACCTGATTGACTGTAGTAAATGGTTGATGCGCTATTCAGCTTTGTTCCTGCGATCGTTGTTGTTGTGTATCCACTGAATACACGGGTTTGGACGGGCTGCGAAGTATCGAGTAGCCCTAAAAAGCCCGCGTCATCATCCGGTCCTGATAACAGGGCATCTCCAACTTTCCGACCACTTATATGCCCGTTGACAATACTGATAACTGATTTTTCCGGTTGTGTAAGATCGTGCAATACGGCTTCAGTATTGGAGGGGAGAGTTGTGCGCAGAGCTTCCAGTGAAGCGCTCAGTACAGTTATTAAGTGATCATGTTCTTTTTTCATTATGGTCTCTTTACGAGGCGACAGCCTGTACCTCAATCTCAACATCTAATTCAAAGGCAAGGCGGCTGGTTGTTACTGTCCTTGCAGGGTAACCATTTGGGAACCACGTGCAATATGCTGCGTTAAACTCAGCAAAATATTTCATATCACTTAACCATACTTGTACTTTGACGACATTATCTTGCGAAATACCTGTACATTTCAGCGTTTCTACAATGGTATGCATGATCCTCTGCGTTTGTTCCGTCACAGAACCATACAGTGGTTCACCCTCCTCAGTCATAGACACCTGACCTGAAAGAAATACCATGCCATTCCCTTGAACCGCATCGGAAAAAGGGAAGGGTTTACTGGTGGCATAACGCTTGATACTCATACTTTAGTCTTACTCATCGGGGGGGAGGATGCCATAACGTTACCACAGTTTAGTCTTAAATTAAACAAAATTGTAATTATCAACAAATGTTTGTTTTTGGCGTGAAATTTTGTCTAAAGATCACAGGAATTAAGCAACGTGCTGATGTAAAAGCAAGCACGTGAATAATTTTTAGTGTGATTATTGGGTGGGGAGTAGTTTACTTTTAGAATTTTTAAGCAGATAAATCCCATTTATAACCGTGCTGGTTTTTCTTATGTCATTGTTTATAAAAGTAAACATTGAAAAATGCAAATTCAACAAAAATATTATTTTCAAAAGTTGTTGAATTTGATTTTGGGTGTCGATAAGATGTCCGTGCTCTGAAATATTTTACCTGATTTGAACCAGGTGTGTTCGAAGGCATTTTGGGGCTAATCTTTTACATCAAAGTAAAAGTCGATTAATTCAGGAACAAGAGAATTGTCGTTGGATAATCACGGACTGGATTTTGCTTTTCTGGTTCAGGAAAAGAGAATGTTTTTATATTTGGCCATATTCTGGCTTTACTGTTGAATGAAAAATAGTACCTAAGGATGCTTCAGTGGATGCATTAATCATAAAATATAGCTAATCATAAAATGCCTGATTAATGGTGCCACTCAGATATTTTTTTTTTGCCCGGATTTGCTAGCCAGAATACTGGCTATACCATCATTCATATGTGACGAAAATAGTGACTAATATGACTAAAGGTCATTATCCGTCACAGTATCTATTTTTATGTAAGGCTGTGTTTATGCAATTAAGTAAAGTGTTTATCGCTGTTATATCTGCGCTGTGTACCGCAAGCGCAATAGCGAGTGATATTAATAATAACCAGGAAGTTACAATTGATTCCGTATGGGATGATACTTCTAATGAGGTGAGTAGTATCAGAGTTGGGTATGAATCAGATGGTGTACTGAATATTGTTCAGGGTGGTGACGTTTTAGCTGAGTACTTCCATATTGGCCAGGAAGATTCTACCGGTACAGTAAATGTTATTGATGGCGGGAAATTGACAGTTGGCGGAGTGGGAACGTCCTATCCCTTTGATATTGGAGGGTCCAAAGATGGACAAAACAATAAAGGGACTGGCACTCTTAATGTTTCCGGCCAGGGAAGTCTCGTCACTATGTCCTCTACAAATGCTGCTGCTATTCAGGTGGGGGCCGGGGAAGGAAACGGATTTATAAATATTTCTGATGGCGGAAAAATTCGCAATGAATCTGGTGGCATATGGATTGGCGGCAAGGAATCTTCATCCGGAGAAACATCAGGTGTTGTGAGTGTTGATGGTACGGACAGTGAAATATGGAGTGCGGGCAGTATTCATGTCGGAACATATGGCTCCGGAAGCCTCACCACGTCAAATGGCGGACATACCCATAGTGAAGCCACAATCTCGGTAGGCAATATGGAGGCGACTAAAGCCTACGATAATCTGATGAGCGTAAAGGGCGCTGATTCAATAATATCATCGAAGGATAAAATGGTTGTTGGACTTCAGGGAAAGGGGACGGCGGTTGCCTCCGATAGTGGAACACTCAGTGCTCCAGATATTGTTATTGCGCAAGAGTTCAGGTCCAGTGGTGAACTGGCAGTAGGAGCCAGAGCGGGTGCTGACGCGGCTGTTGCAGGAATTATTGATACTAAGAAAATTATTTTTGGTGATGGTGATGGTGTATTAACACTTAATCATACCAGCACGGATTTTGTCCTCGATGCGGATATAAGCGGTACAGGTTCAGTAAATGCTGAGAGTGGAGTTTCTACCTTGTCCGGTGATAACTCCGCTTTTCAGGGGCGTTTTGATATTGCCTCTCCTGCCACGCTGGTTATTTCAGAACAACAAAATATCGGTACAAATGAAATTACCATGACGGGTGGCATACTGGAGATTGACGCAGATCACGACTGGCAGTTTATTAACGCGCTTACTGGGCAGGGCGTACTTCAGATTAATACAGCGGGAAATACTTTTGATTTCAACTCCTCCGGCGTGACCGAGAATTTCAACGGCACGCTGGCGCTTAAAGACACATTATTTTCTCTGGCGGGTACGAATACTGCTGCACTGAAAAATATGTTGCTGAGTTTAGGTGAAGGAAGTGTGGTCAGTGTTGGGAAGGGTCAACAGGTTATTGACGAGCTTGCGTTTGATGGTGGCAAGCTGGTGTTCGGAGATGTTATCCCCGGTCAGACAGAAAGTACGAAAACAGTTCATACCACCGGAGATCTGGATGTTTCAGGGAAGGGAACGATACAGGTAACCACCGGGGGAATGATAAATAACGATACTCCCACACCGAATACCCATATCACTCTTCTGGAGCAGGATGATGGTAACAGCCTGATTCAACTGGTTTCCAGCGATGGGGACACTATCGGCAGCGCAGGTAATTTGACGCTGACGGACCAGAACGGAAAGGTTATCAGTGACGCCGTCGAATCCTCTATCAGTCAGAACGGCGAGGTTGTCGCTGAAGGGACCTATGATTACCGTCTTACCAGTGGTGAGAATAATGACGGATTGTATATCAGTTACGGGCTGACGCAGGTTGAACTTCTTGCGTCTGGCGATAATGCGCTGACCCTGGGTGCGAATGGTAATAGCGGAAATGCGGCAGACCTCAGTGCCCGTGTAACGGGTAATGGCGATCTGGCAATTGACAGCCAGAAAGGGCAGACCGTTTCGTTGTCTAATACTGATAATGATTACACCGGGATCACCGATGTTCGTGGTGGTAATTTGCTGATGCAAAACGACAACGTTCTTGGTCAAACGAGTGAGTTACGTCTGGCAGCAGAAACCGGTTTTGATATGAATGGTCACAGCCAGACAATTGATCAACTGTCTGCTACGGCGGATTCGTTGCTGAATATCAACGGTGGAAGCCTGACGCTGCAACATGGTGGTTTTGTTGACGGTACGCTAGCTGGCAACGGCGAGCTGAAGATTATGGGCGACACGTTGACGGTAACCGGTGAAAACAGTGCGCTGACGGCTAAAACAACCATCGCAGAAGATGCAAGTGTGTTGATGAATAATACCCTTGGTCTGGGTGTGGGAAATATCATCGCAGCGGGCACGCTGTCTCTGAGCAAATCCGCGGGCACGCTATATAACAATATCAGTGATGCTGGGTTGGTAGAACTGAGCGGCAGCGATGTGGTGTTGGCTGGGAATAACAGTGATTTCTCCGGACAGTTCACCATTGATGCGGACTCCCGGCTTACGGCTTCGACGGCGGAAAATCTGGGCGATGCGCAAGTCAGTAATGTTGGTTCACTGGTACTTAACAGTGAGAGCACATGGCAACTCGACAATGAGATCTACGGTCAGGGAAGCGTAACCAAAACAGGCGCAGGGACCATTACCGTAGGCGATAACGCGGCCTGGACCGGCCAGACTGTTATCGAACAAGGTGGACTGGAACTGGGACACGCAGACTCTCCGGTGGTACTTGCCAGTACGCAGGTCACTATTCATGACGGGGCAGTGCTTTCCGGCTCTGGCGGAGTAGCAGGCAGCATCGATAACGGCGGTATGTTGCGGGTCGGGTCGGTGGTGAGTGACAACCCTCAGCTGTTTACTGTCGGTGGTGATTTGTCGAACAGCGGCGACCTTGTTACTGGTATTCATGGTCAACTGGCGGGTAATCAACTGGTCGTTAAGGGGAACTACACCGGTAACGATGGCCATCTGTCATTAAATGCGGCGTTGGGTGACGACAGTTCCGTTACGGATAAGCTGGTGATTAATGGCAATACGAGCGGCAAAACGTCTGTCAGTGTGACGAATGCGGGCGGTAAAGGGGCTGCGACTGTCGACGGAATAGAGGTGATTCACGTTGATGGACAGTCAAACGGTGAATTTACCCAGGCGGGGCGTATTGTCGCGGGTGCCTACGATTATACCCTGGGGCGTGGTCTGGATGAGAACAGCGGCAACTGGTACCTCACCAGCGGTAAAACCAATCCGGATCCCGATCCGAAACCCAATCCAGATACCGGGAAGGACCTGCGTCCGGAAGGTAGCAGTTACACCGCTAACCTGGCAGCAGCGAACAATATGTTCGTCACGCGACTTCACGATCGTCAGGGTGAGACCCGGTACACGGATGCACTTACCGGGGAGCAGAAAGTTACCAGTATGTGGATGCGTCATGTCGGAGGACACAATAGCTGGCGTGATGGCAGCGGGCAGTTGAAAACCCAGAGTAATCGCTATGTGCTGCAACTAGGGGGAGATATTGCTCAGTGGAGTCAAAACGGGATAGATCGCTGGCATCTTGGCGTGATGGCGGGCTATGGCAATGAACACAATAACACTCGCTCTTCACGTACTGGATACGATGCTAAGGGATCGGTGAATGGCTATAGCGTCGGCGCGTATGCGACCAGGTATGCCAATGATGAGTCACACAACGGCGCTTATCTGGATAGCTGGGTACAGTACAACTGGTTCGATAACCATGTGAAGGGTGATGATCTGCAGGGTGAATCGTATAAATCCAGCGGAGTAACGACCTCACTGGAAACGGGCTATACCCAGAAACTGGGCGCGTTCAATGGCAGCAAAGGGACGCTGAACGAATGGTATGTACAACCTCAGGCGCAGGTTGTGTGGATGGGCGTGGACGCTGACGACCATCTTGAAAGCAACGGGACGCGTGTCAGCAGCAACGGCAGCGGTAATCTTCAGACGCGTTTGGGTTTGAAAACCTGGATTAACAGCCATCATCAGATGGACAACGGTAAAGCGCGCGAATTCCAGCCTTTTGCTGAGATCAACTGGATCCACAATAGCCGAGATTTTAGTACAACAATGGATGGTGTGAATATCCGTCAGAATGGTGCGAAAAATATCGGTGAAGTTAAAGTCGGTGTGGAAGGTCAGGTAACTTCCCATCTGAATCTGTGGGGTAACGTTGGCGTTCAGGTGGGCAATAAAGGCTATAACGACAGCGCCGCAATGGTCGGTGTGAAATGGAATTTCTGATGCTGTTGGATTGATGCCGCTTGTAAGGCTTTCACCTTAATTTCTTAACGATACCGTAAGCACCCCGATGGGGGCTTTGCCCGACAAAAACGAGTTAATTATGCTTATAACCAAGAAAGCTGCGCCCACAGTGATGGTGTTACTTTTTCTTCTGACCGGAATGCTGGCCTCATGGCTGCAATGGAATAAAGAGGAAGAACTCATCAGGGAGAACGCAGTAGGTAATCTGGTGGAAGAAATTAATCGTGTTTTTAATGGCGCACGGACACTGGCAGTACTTGCCAGCCCACATATTCACAAAGACTGTACGGACGATTTGCTGCGAACACTGAACCGTCTGACAGCATCAGAAGACAGTATTCGCTCGCTCAATATTATCGAAAACGGCGAATGGACCTGTTCATCTCTTGAAGGGCGGGAATCGCTGGGAATTCATTCGCCAGGTACAACCACGCGCTCTTTGATGATTGAGTTGGTTCATCGTCAAAAGACGGATATGTACATGGTTTATTTCCCCGCTGCAGGGCAAGTGGTTGCGGTTGCGGTCTATAAGGCAGTCATCGATAATATTTTACAAAAATTTTCCCATGATAAAAAAATAGATGCGTTGTTCTTACTGCATCCCGATAGCAAATCTATGCTCCCCGCGGCTTCACATAATTATCCTTTCTGGATTGTGGATAAATCCAATCGGCAGGCCGGTGATTATTTACAAGATAATCGTTATATCATTATTTTATTTTTCATTCTGTTGATAGCATCATGTGTTCATCTGCGTTATATACATCGATTATCATCGATTGAAATGCTGGCACGGGCGATCGATAACGACGAATTTATCCCATATTATCAACCTGTCGTCGATCTCATGTCCGGAAAAATTGTGGGGGCTGAAGTTCTTGCCCGATGGAACCATCCGGAGCGGGGGATTGTTACACCTAATGAGTTTATTCATGACGCGGAACAACATGGGTTGATTAATGCAATGACGCTCAGTTTACTGGAGCGGGTAGAAGTGGATATGCAACAAATAAGTTATCGGAGAGAAAATCCATTTCATATCGGAATTAACATTCCACCGGAATCCCTGGAGTGCAATAAGTTTACAGATGCCTGTATTCGATTTATTCAACGCATGAGTCTGATCGATATCGGTGTGATGCTGGAAATCACCGAAAGACAGCTGAATTTAATCCCGGAAAATGTACTTAACCGGTTGAAAGACGCAGGTGCATCGTTGGCTCTGGATGATTTTGGTACTGGCTATTCGAACCATGCCGCTTTGCAGAGAATTTCTCCTCAATATCTGAAAATAGACAAGATGTTTATTGATTCACTGGGCAGAGGCGGAGTCGAAGAGTCCATCGTTAGCAATATTGTTCATCTTTCTGAACTGATACAGACTCCTTTGGTCGCTGAAGGTATTGAAAATAAAAAACAACAGGAGAAACTCCAGCAGATGGGGGTTGCTCTTGGACAAGGGTATCTTTTTAGCAAGCCCGTTCCCTTTAGTGTTTTTTACACCAGGTTTGATAATTTTGTCCACAAAAGATAAGTGTATTAATTATTGTTTTTGTTAAATTAATTTTAGTTGAATATGTCTTCTGCTTCTGTGTATTACGGAGGGAGGGTATTTATAATCAGTTTATAACTAACGAAAATGTCGTGAAAAATACAGTCTGGTAACGGTTGTGTATTATAGTCATTATTTCTAACTAATTTCGTCTTCGATTATTGCCAGGTGTTTAACCCAGCGATAAATCAGAAATGCACAAATGAGCAGCAGGAATAGATTAATGAAATTAAAACCTTCAAAATTACTGGTGACATTTAATGATGATAACCAGATATATAGTCAGGGAATGTGGTCATTACTGGAAGATATTTTTAGTCATGGAATGGGGACTCCATTGGTCCGAATGACTGGCTCACCAGGCAATTCCTCCATCCGCGTTGCAGATATCTATGTTGAACATTGTGCCGCGGGTGTGCAGGCAATGTGTCATCCTGAATACAGATTACGTAAGCGGGGCAGCCTGATGATTGTGATCAGCTCGGCACGTGGAAAGATTCCGCTGAACACGATTCTGCCGTGTCAGCATAACTGTGTGTTTCTGCGCAGAACGGATACTCTTGCGGAAATTCGGCGTCAGATAATATTGGCCTGGCATCGACGGTTCCAGATGAAAGAGGTTAGTTGTCATGCCTGCTGTCCGTCGCTATTAACTAAATCTGAAAAACGAGTCGCCGACTACTTGAGCCAGGGAGCCTCATTATCAGAATTGGTGGACAGGCTGGCTCTCAGCCCGAAGACGGTAAGTGCACAGAAACATAGCCTCATGCGAAAATTAGGTTTGAGCAATAATGTCGAGCTGATGGATTTTATTTTGTGGCAGAAGCGTTATGAGCTAACTTGCAGACTGACGGATCAGCCATTGCCAGCACTCTGCCTAAAATAGGCATAAATAGTCGTGTGCCATGCCACCGCAACGGGCCCAGGCATTTTTCCGGTGACGTGGCGGCTTTTGCCGTCATGCGTTGTTGTACGGGATTCTTTTCGATTGAAACGATATTTGAGATACCTGAGGCGTGAACTACCAGGATTGACAAGCAGATACAGACCACGAGAATCGGTCAGTTTAAAAGGTTTATCAGAAGGCTTGATGCTATGGATTTTTGTGTCGGATATGGACATAGGGTGGTCACTCCATCATCGAACTGAAATGACCCCAATTTCGCCGGATGCGCGGGAAAAGCCAGATACGCATCGGGAAAGATTTTCACGCTAACCTATTAACGCCTAGTTGCATAGGGACTTATAAGCACGCCTGAAAACAAGAATTTGGCTCCTCTGACTGGACTCGAACCAGTGACATACGGATTAACAGTCCGCCGTTCTACCGACTGAACTACAGAGGAATCGTGTGAACGGGGCGAATATTAGCGATGCCTGTCTGCGTTGTCAAAGCCTGAATGGATATTTGCGATCGTTTGCTGAAATATTCCTCATTTCGTCGCTTATTCAGACGCAGACGGTTGTTTTATACACTTTTCACGTTCAGGACGTGGGTATTTCCACAGCCAACGGCCTGTGACCATTCGCCAGTAAAATAACGCGGCCCGTACTGCCCAGTCGAAGAACATCCCCATCCAGACGCCAACGACACCCCATCCTAATACGATCCCGAGGGTGTAGCCTGCGACAACACGACAGCCCCACATCCCCAACATGGAGACCCACATAGCGAAACGGGCGTCACGTGCACCTTTAAATCCAGCAGGAAGAACCCATGATGCTGCCCATATCGGCATAAATGCCGCGTTCAGCCAAATCAGGATGACAATGACTTCTTTTACATCCTGATCGTGGGTATAAAACGAAGCCATTACGCCAGCAAACGGCGCGGTTAGCCAGGCGATGGCGGTTAAACCGATTGTGGAGAGCCAGAATACATGCCGCAACTGGATTTCCGCCTGAGCAATCTGTCCATTTCCCAGACGTCTGCCGGTAATGATGGTAGACGCGGAACCTAAAGCGTTTCCCGGCAGGTTGATCAGTGCCGCTATCGAAAAGGCAATGAAGTTACCGGCAATTACGCTGGTACCCATACCTGAAACAAACATCTGTGTCAGTAACTTGCCACCGTTAAACAGGACTGACTCTATACTGGCAGGAATACCAATCCCCATGACTTCCCAGATGATGGCAAGATTCAGCGGTTTAAAATAGCTCTTCAGGGGAATGCGCAGCGCTGGGTTAAATCCAATCATCAGCACCCATATAATGGCGATGGCGCCAATGTAACGTGAAATCGTCAACCCCAGACCTGCGCCGACGAATCCCAGCCCTTGCCAGGAAAAAATGCCGTAGATCAGGATGCTACTGATGATAATGTTCAGGATATTCATACCACCGTTAATCAATAACGGTATTTTGGTATTTCCGGCACCGCGCAGTGCGCCACTGCCAATTAACGCAATTGCCGCAGCAGGGTAGCTGAGCACGGTTAATTCCAGATAGGTTAGCGCCAGCGCTTTTACCTCAGGGGTAGCTTCTCCTGCAACGACATCAATTATCTGCTCACCGAAATAGTGAATCACCGCCGCCAGTACGACAGCAAATATCGTCATGATCACCAGTGATTGTCTGGCTGCGGCTCTGGCGCGTCGGCGATCGCGCTTTCCGAGACTAAAAGCAACCACCACCGTCGTGCCAAGGTCGATAGCGGCGAAAAATGCCATGATGACCATGTTGAAACTGTCGGCGAGCCCGACGCCTGCCATAGCTTCTTTACCCAACCAGCTCACCAGGAAGGTGCTCAGTACTCCCATCAAGAGTACACAGGTGTTTTCCAGAAAAATGGGGACAGCAAGTGGGGTAATTTCGCGCCAAAAGAGAACTTTATAACGCTTGCGTTTGGCATACCAGGTCGTGCGGGATGCGACCTGGCGTAAGGCTGCGGAGACGTTCAAAGTGGACCTTAATGAAGAAAGTTGAAACCTCATTTCAAATGATGAAGGAGAATCAAAAAAGCTGCAAAGTTTTTTCCATTTAAAATGTCTGTAAATGCAACAAACTGTCGAGAGAAGCATCAATTGATCCCCAATGTAGGAATTGGGGTTTGACAAAAGTTTTTTCGCCGCTAAGATAAGCCTCCACAACGATTCCTCTGTAGTTCAGTCGGTAGAACGGCGGACTGTTAATCCGTATGTCACTGGTTCGAGTCCAGTCAGAGGAGCCATATTTAAGAAGCCTGCTTAAGGATACTTGAGCGGGCTTTTTGCTTTTTAGCTTTTCGGTAAATCCACCTGACATGCAGGTGGATATTTTACAGACCGGGTATTATCAGAACTGGTAGCTGGCGGTGAGGCTGACGTTACGTGGCTCACCATAGACGATAGAGCCTTCGACATTGGTATCGTAGGTTTTATCGAACAGATTATTGATATTGCCCTGGATAGCGAAGTTCTTCGTTACCTGGTAGCGAGTGAATAAATCCACCAGCGCGTAGCTTCCCTGTTCTGCACGAAACGTGCCGTATGGCGTCACGGTATCGCTGTACACGCGATTCTGCCAGTTAACTCCACCCCCCACGGTCAGTGCCGGCAGGGCAGGCAGGTTATAACGGGTGAACAATTTTACCGTAGTCCGCGGCAGGTTCGGATTGACTGCATTGCCTTCGTTATCATCCGCAACGTACCGCGTTGCGCCGAAAGTCATCTGCCAGTTATCCGTGATCGCACCGTTCACTTCGAATTCAACGCCTTTGCTGACCGTTCCATCCACCGCTGTATAGGCGGTGTCGCCATTGCTACCAGCGATTGGTACGCCGGTTGATTGCGCCACGTTATCCTGCTCAATACGGAATACGGCGAGGGTGGTGGTTAAACGGCTGTTCATCCAGTCTGATTTCAGACCAACCTCGTAGTTGTTGCCGGTAATAGGGGAGAGATATTTACCGGAACTGTCGCGTTTGTTCTGCGGCTGGAAGATAGAGGTATAGCTGGCGTAAGTGGACCAGTTATCATCGATGTCATAAACCAGACCCGCATAGGGCGTAGTGTGGTTTTGTTCCATGCTGTAGGCCAGGGTATCGATACGCCAGTTGGTATAGCGCGCGCCGACGATCAAATGCAATGGGTCGGCCAGCGAAATGCGTGTCGCGGCGTACAGCGATTTCATGTGCGTGGTATCGTCCTGGGCCAGTGATTGCGGATTCCAGTTGGTTTCCGGGAAGTTGCCGTCGTAGGTATAGAAGCTACCTATTTCATTGGGGAATACGTTCGCCCACGAGCTCTCATAGCGGTTATTCTGCTTGCTGTAGCTACCGCCCAGCATCAGGTTATGCTGACGACCAAACAGGTCGTAGCCACCATCGGCAAAGAGATCGACGGCATCGACTTTACGCTTGCCGCTGTTCCAGCCTGTTCCGCCAACGTAATCATAGCCCGGTCCATAGTTGCCATAGGGACCAATCAGTGTGCCGTCAGCTTTATTAACGTAAGCGTCGACATACATCATCTTGCTGTCGAACTTGACCTCAGAGTGTGTAGCATTCAGGGTTGTTTGCCAGGTATCCGCGAAACGCTGTTTGAGTGTCACGAAGACTTTGTTGATGTCTTTGTCATTGTAGGTCCAGTCCGGCGCGGTGCTGCGCGAGCGATCATAGCTGTTTTTGCTGCCATCGGTATTCCAGCGCGGCAAGCCGCCCCAGGTTGGGCTGTTGATATCAATACGCTGGTATTCGTAACCTGCTGACAGGCTGGTGGTGTCGCCCAGATCGGCATCGACAATCCCCGAGAAAAACATTTTTTCACTGTTGTAGCGGTCAAGCCAGGAGTCGTTATTTTGATAACCTGCCACGATGCGGGCGCGCACGTTGCCGTCTGCTGTCAATGGGCTTTGCAAATCCGTTACATAGCGTTGCTTATTCCAACTGCCGTATTCCGCGGAGACATTCCCCGTGAACTCGCGGCTGGTTGCATGTTTACGGATCATGTTAATAGATGCCGAAGGATTCCCCGTACCGGTCATTAACCCGTTTGCACCACGAACCACTTCTACACGTTCAAACAAGGCCGTGTCAGAAAGGGCATCGCCGAGGTTCCAACGGGATTCAAAATAGGTCGGGATCCCATCGACCATGTAGTTATCGATCTGGAATCCGCGAGAGAAATAGCTGCTGCGGTCAGAGTCCGACTGGCTTTTGCTGATCCCCAGTGTGTTGTCCATCACATCACCCAGTGTCTGGAGTTGCTGATCTTCCATACGCTGTTGGCTGACGATGCTGACAGATTGCGGGATATCCCGCTGTGTCATTTGCATTTTTGTGCCTGCGGATGTCGATTTAACGCTGTAATCTTGCTCATCACGGGATGTGGCGGAGGCTGAACCATCAACGATCACTGTCTCTTCTGCGGAGGCGGCGAGGCTGGTGCAAGGCAATAACGCAGCCGTAATACAGGCGGCCAGGAGGGATGGGACAATAGCAGAACGGGGCTGTTCGTCCCTGTAGTGTGTTGTGAAAGACATCGGAAAGTCCTTGATAATTATTAATATTAAGTTCTAATCACGTGAGTGCGTAATGAACCCTTTGGCTGTTAATTATTTGCCATGCATGAGAATGCAAATGCGAAATATACGCATTCATATTCAATGTGTAAACAAATGCTACGTATAAATGAAATATTGTTTCAGTACTATGTCTGAGCGATAGCGCCGGGAAATGGTTATAAGAACAGCCCTGGCAGGGCTTTTGGCTTAAAAAATCGAGGGTTAAAGTTGAAAGAGCGTGAGTAACTCGCTCATACTCTATACTCGCAGAGTCACCCGGCGTAGCATGACACAACGCATGGGCTCTTAATGAAAAAGGAAAACGTCGTGGCAGAAGAAACTATATTCAGCAAAATTATTCGTCGTGAAATTCCGTCGGACATCGTATACCAGGATGAGCTGGTCACTGCGTTTCGTGATATTTCACCTCAGGCACCAACGCATATTCTGATCATCCCGAACGTTTTAATCCCAACCGTCAATGATGTGACGGCAGAGCATGAGCAGGCGCTGGGACGAATGATCACCGTGGCGGCGAAAATCGCTGAGCAGGAAGGCATTGCTGAAGATGGATACCGTTTGATTATGAATACCAACCGTCATGGCGGTCAGGAGGTGTATCACATTCATATGCATCTGCTGGGTGGACGTGCGCTTGGTCCCATGCTCGCGCATAAAGGTCTTTAATAATGACCAGAGGATGTATTGCGCTTACGTTGGGTCTGCTGTTGCTGGCTGGCTGCCGTTCACACCCGGAAATTCCGGTCAGTGATGAGCAGTCTCTGGTGATGGAATCAACAGTACTGGCGGCGGGTATAACCGCAGAGCCGCCTGAGTTAACAACGTCTGATATTCAGGCCTCTGCATCCTCACGACTCTATAACGAAAGACAAGAACCTGTCACCGTTCATTATCGGTTTTACTGGTATGACGCCAGAGGGCTGGAGATGCACCCTCTGGAAGCGCCACGCAGCATGACTATTCCGGCTCGTTCGTCGGTAACGCTGTACGGCAGCGCCAATTATCTGGGGGCGCACAAGGTTAGGCTTTATCTTTATCTGTAAGGGGTGAATCTTGAAGATCAAAATGAATCGCTACGCATTGATTGCCGCGCTGGCGATGTTTCTCTCCGGTTGTGTGGCTCAACGTGAACCAGCGCCGGTAGAGGAAGTCAAGCCGGTGCCGGAACAACCCGCACAACCGCAACAGCCAGTGCCGGTTGTGCCAACAGTACCCACTATTCCGCAGCAACCGGGTCCGATTGAACACGAGGACCAAACGGCGCAGCCAACCCCTCGTCAGCGTCATTATGACTGGAACGGGGCAATGCAGCCGATGGTCGGCAAAATGCTGCAAGCTGAGGGTGTGAAAGCGGGAGGCGTACTGCTGGTTGATAGCGTAAATAACCGTACCAACGGCTCCTTGAACGCAGGTGATGCCACCGAGACTTTGCGAAACGCACTGGCGAATAATGGTAAATTTACCCTGGTTTCTGCACAGCAGTTGGCAGTAGCCAAGCAGCAGTTGGGTCTGTCGCCGAACGACAGCCTGGGAACACGCAGCAAAGCGATTGGTATTGCCCGTAACGTTGGTGCTCAGTATGTGCTCTATTCCAGCGCTTCCGGTAACGTCAATGCCCCTTCGCTGCAAATGCAATTAATGCTGGTACAAACTGGCGAGATAATCTGGTCAGGTAAAGGTGCCGTTCAGCAACAATAACAGACTGACGCGCGATGAAGTTTTGTCGCGCTATTTCCCGCAGTATCATCCCGTCGTACCCAGCCAAAGCGGTTTGAGCGGCGGGAGCTGCATCATCGAACATCAGGCCCACCGTTTAGTGCTGCGCTGTCATCACGATCCTTACGCGCCAGAATCGCATTTTCTACGCCAGTATCACGCGTTAAAACAACTGCCTGAGAATCTTGCCCCCAGCCCCCGTTTTTATACGCGGGGGTGGATGGCAGTCGATTTTTTTCACGGTAAGGTAGAATCCAGATTACCGGAAGCCGACGAACTCGCAGGCTTACTGTATTATTTGCATCAGCAACCCCGTTTGGGTTGGCGAATCAGCCTGTTGCCACTGCTCGAACAGTACTGGCAGTGTAGCGATCCGACGCGCCGAACGCCGCGCTGGTTGCAACTGCTAAAGCGGCTAAGAACCAAAGGTGAGCCGCGTCCCTTACGATTGGGACCATTGCATATGGATGTTCACGGCGACAATATTGTACGCACGGCGTCGGGACTACGGTTAATCGACTGGGAATATGCCGGAGACGGTGATATAGCTCTGGAACTCGCGGCAGTGTGGGCCGCGGATGAATCTCAGCGCCGACAGCTGGTTCATGCCTATGCCAAACATGCGCATAGTGAACCCGATGTCCTGTGGCGGCAGGTCAGGCGTTGGCAGCTGTGGGTGATGATGCTGAAGGTGGGATGGTTCGAGTATCGCTGGCAACAAACCGGCGATCGACAATTTATCAGGCTGGCCGATGAAACCTGGCGGCAGCTAACAATAAAAGGATAAGGAGAGCAGTGTGGGCCCAGTAATGTTGGATGTCGAAGGGTATGAGCTGGACGCTGAAGAGCGTGAGATTCTGGCGCATCCACTGGTAGGTGGGTTAATCCTCTTTACCCGAAATTATCATGACCCGGAACAGCTACGTGAGCTGGTTCGCCAGATCCGTGCCGCGTCGCGCAATCATCTGGTGGTGGCAGTGGATCAGGAAGGGGGACGCGTCCAGCGTTTTCGTGAAGGTTTCACTCGTCTGCCTGCGGCGCAATCTTTTGCTGCACTGCATGGGCTGGAAGAGGGGGGCAAACTGGCTCAGGACGCTGGATGGCTGATGGCCAGTGAAATGATCGCGATGGATATTGATATTAGCTTTGCGCCCGTTCTGGATGTGGGACATATCAGTGCTGCGATTGGTGAACGTTCTTATCATGCCGAACCCGCGAAAGCGTTGGCGATGGCAACCCGCTTTATTGATGGCATGCATGCGGCCGGCATGAAAACGACCGGAAAACACTTCCCCGGACATGGTGCAGTGACGGCGGATTCGCATAAAGAAACGCCAACCGATCCGCGTCCGCAAGCCGAGATCCGCGCGAAAGATATGTCGGTATTCCAGACGTTAATCACTGAAAACAAACTGGATGCCATTATGCCAGCGCACGTCATTTACAGTGATGTAGACCCGCGACCCGCGAGTGGCTCACCCCACTGGCTGAAAACAGTGCTTCGCCAGGAGCTCGGTTTCGATGGCGTGATTTTCTCCGACGATTTGTCGATGGAAGGCGCAGCAATTATGGGGAGCTACGCAGAGCGCGGGCAGGCATCGCTGGATGCAGGTTGCGATATGATCCTGGTCTGCAATAATCGTAAGGGTGCGGTCAGTGTTTTAGATAATCTGTCGCCGATCAATGCAGAACGTGTTACACGTTTGTATCATAAAGGTTCATTTTCACGTCAGGAACTGATGGACTCGGCTCGCTGGAAGACAGTAAGCGCCCAGCTCAACCAGCTTCATGAGCGTTGGCAGGAAGAGAAAGCAGGTCATTAACGCAAGTTTGGCGAGGATGCGATGATTATCTATTTACACGGTTTTGACTCTAACAGTCCGGGCAACCACGAGAAAGTATTGCAACTGCAATTCATTGACCCGGATGTCAGGCTGATTAGCTACAGCACGCGGCATCCTAAACATGATATGCAGCATCTGCTGAAAGAAGTGGACAAAATGTTGCAGCTTAATGTGGACGATCGACCGTTGATTTGCGGTGTTGGGCTGGGGGGATATTGGGCTGAACGGATTGGTTTCCTGTGTGATATTCGTCAGGTGGTGTTTAACCCTAACCTGTTCCCGTATGAGAATATGGAAGGGAAAATCGACAGGCCGGAAGAGTATGCTGATATCGCCACAAAATGTGTGACCAACTTCCGCGAGAAGAATCGCGATCGCTGCCTGGTTATTCTGTCACGCCATGATGAAGCCTTGAACAGCCAGCGTTCGTCGGAGGCGCTACATCATTACTATGAAATTGTATGGGATGAAGAACAAACCCATAAATTCAAAAATATCTCTCCACATTTGCAGCGAATCAAAGCGTTTAAGACGCTAGGTTAATCCTCAATGAGCGTTTAAAAAACCAGCCTTCGGGCTGGTTTTTTTGTCCTAAAAGTCTGGGTTGTCTATCTTTTCAGCATCAAAACTTGATACACATCAATTTTGGTATGACCAATGCACCGTTCGTGTTATTCTCAGTCTCGAAGAACATTTTCATTGCTGTAACTTGTTGTTAATTAAAGGCTATGCTAATAACTTTTAATTAACAATTGGTTAATAAATTTGAGGGGGTCACGTTGACTACACCATTGAAAAGGATCGTGATTGTCGGCGGCGGTGCTGGCGGGCTGGAAATGGCGACGCAGTTGGGTAAAAAACTGGGTCGTAAGAAAAAGGCAAAAATCACGCTGGTAGACAGAAACCACAGCCACCTGTGGAAACCGTTGCTGCATGAAGTGGCAACCGGATCGCTGGATGAAGGTGTTGATGCGCTGAGCTATCTGGCGCATGCCCGTAACCACGGGTTCCAGTTCCAGTTGGGTTCGGTGATGGATATCGATCGTGAAGCGAAGACCATCACGATTGCTGAGCTGCGAGACGAGAAAGGCGATCTGCTGGTCCCTGAGCGTAAAGTGCCATATGACACGCTGGTGATGGCACTGGGCAGTACGTCCAACGATTTCAACACGCCGGGCGTCAAAGAGAACTGTATTTTCCTCGATAACCCGCACCAGGCGCGCCGCTTCCACCAGGAAATGCTGAATCTGTTCCTGAAATATTCCGCAAACCTGGGCGCGAACGGCAAAGTGAATATCGCCATTGTCGGCGGTGGTGCAACGGGGGTAGAACTCTCTGCAGAGCTGCACAATGCGGTAAAACAGTTGCATAGCTATGGTTATAAAGGACTGACCAACGAAGCGCTGAACGTGACGCTGGTGGAAGCCGGTGAACGTATTCTGCCCGCGTTGCCGCCCAGGATCTCCAGTGCTGCGCATAACGAGTTAACTAAACTTGGCGTACGTGTACTGACTCAGACGATGGTAACCAGCGCTGACGAAGGTGGGTTGCATACCAAAGATGGTGAGTACATCAAAGCCGATCTGATGGTGTGGGCAGCAGGTATCAAAGCGCCAGACTTTATGAAAGAGATTGGCGGTCTGGAAACCAACCGTATCAACCAACTGGTGGTTGAACCGACCCTGCAGACGTCGCGTGATCCGGACATCTATGCGATTGGTGACTGTGCGTCCTGTGCGCGTCCGGAAGGGGGTTTTGTGCCGCCGCGCGCTCAGGCTGCGCACCAGATGGCATCGTGCGCAATGAGCAACATTCTGGCGCAGATGAACGGAAAGCCGCTGAAGGCGTATCAGTATAAAGATCACGGTTCGCTGGTTTCGCTGTCCAATTTCTCTACCGTCGGTAGCCTGATGGGCAACCTGACGCGTGGCTCAATGATGGTGGAAGGGCGTATTGCGCGCTTCGTCTACATCTCACTGTACCGCATGCACCAGATTGCGCTGCACGGTTACTTCAAAACCGGTTTGATGATGCTGGTTGGCAGTATCAACCGGGTGATCCGTCCGCGCCTGAAACTGCACTAAACTCTCAACTCGCCGGGCCACATAGTGGCCCGGTAGTGAGTGCGGCATTCCTGGCGTACGACTTCTAGTCTTCTGTTTGCCAGTGGTCTTCCGGTACTTTTGTGAGCATATAACTTGCTAATTTATGGGCAATGCTTTTTCCTATCCACTGAGATGCACCTCCCATATCATTTTCCTCGTCGTGCAACTCTTCTTTTATACTTGCCACGACTATATTTACCTGAGTTTGGTCTAAGGATCTAACATCTTCAACTAATTGCCCAACATCTATGATGCCCTGCATACAAACAATACTCATAAAATCAGCCATTTTGATGCTTGTTCCATTACTTGGTTGACCTATTTCATCTTTAACTACCATCTCCGAGCCAAGTTTCCCGAAGATAGCATTCGTTAATGCTTGATTCTCTGGTGAAAGCCTTCCTATCTTATCATCCATATGTTTATTAAATGACCGTTGATCCATGCTGAGTGTTTTTATACTTTCAGTTATATGTGGCATGCGTTCAGATCTCACTGTTTTCAGAATGATATTAGCTGAAAGATCACTAACAGGATTTCCGCCGTTTTTTATATTTAATAATTCATTCATGCATCTTTCATCGGTAGCTGCACCGGTACTTCCTCTCATTGGAGAGCGTCCCTCACTGTATGCCGCAACCGTGGATTCAAAAAGAGTGTCTAAGTGATTTATATTTACTGCATCTGTAACTTCTTTTTTCGCTTTTGCCTCTGCAACATAATTAGAGTCCGGCCCATGCTTTTCGGTAAGAGAAGAGACACTCTTTGAATATGATTTTTCGGGAATGGTTACCAATGGGGCACTTATTTTTGGTTCTGGACGAAAAAATTTTTTTACCGACATTGTTACTGAACTTAGTTTTTCAGAAAAATGAGTTTTGTGCTGATTTTTTACATTGTCTGTTCTATTGGTATTCGCTGTTGTTTGCTCAATGCCACTATGCCTTCCTCGTAGATGAATCCCCATGTTAAATCTCCTTTTTCGTGTTTATATTCATGCTGGAATAATATGATTGCTATGAGGCTAATGCTTTGAGAGTAAGAAAACTTCCAAAAAATGCTCCTGATTATGAGTCGTCATCAGAAATGTTGGTGTCTGGAACCCTTTTTCTAAATCTTTATTTATATATTTCATGAATGCGAATTGCGATAATCGCGATGTTCTTCTTACCTCAAGGTATTTGATTTATAAATAAAAGGAATTAATGTATGGATAATAGTGATATTTTGATGGAAGAAATCCTCGACAAAATTTCAGAAGAAAATCGAGAACAATTTCTGGAGGATTTATTTGAATCCGGAGCGACCCGCAAGCAGTTGTACGGCATTCCAGACAGCCTGATGAGTGGCTTTTATGCCTGCGCTTACGATTATTACCAAAAAGGAGAAATCGAAAAAGCGGAGCACTTTTTTAAATTTTTGATGATGTACGACTTCTATAATCCTGATTATGCGTTCGGACTGGCGGCTGTTTATCAGTTGAAGCAAGAGTACAAAAATGCCCTGGATATCTATGCGATTGCATATGCGCTGGATGGCGATGATTTCCGTGCCATTTTTGAAGCCGGGCAGTGCTATATGCACTTGCACAATTATTCGAAAGCACGCGATTCATTTGAAGAGGTCATTGTGCACGAGAAAGACCAGGATCTGGTAAAACGCGCGGAAATCTATCTCCGGGCATTGGCGACGATTAACGAGAATTGAGGACAATAACTATGTTAGGGGTAACTGCTAAACCTGTCACGCAGGTCACACCACAAGCAAACAGTGAAAGTGATATCGAACGCGTGACTATTGCTAAGAACGATGTTACGACCACCAACAGCAGTGATGGAAATGCTGCCCTAAAAATCGTACAGCAAAAGCTGGTCACCCAAACGGAGAAATCAACGATGACGGGTGACCCGTGGAAACCAATGTTACGCGCGCCAGCGCTTTTGCCGTCGGGGTTGACGACGCAGCAGGCGACAGCGCCAACCACCACGGCGAAAACGGAATCTCAAGCTTATGAAATGGCGGAAGTTCTGGCAAAATTATCTGTAGTGTTAGGTGACTCGGCGATCGCAACGCAGAAACTGCGTAGTCAAACCAGCCAGATAATTAATAACAGCGCATCGGCGATAACAACTGGGGCACTATCTGATGTAGAAAATGCACAAGCCGAAGTCAATAGGGCTGAGGCCGGTGTGCAATCAGCGCAAGCACAAAAAGAGAATGCCGACCAAATACTGACTGGAGCAAATGCGGCGGTGAATAACGCGTCGAAAGCATTGGATGATGCAAATCAGGTGCTCGCAAAAGTGCATAGCGATGTTGATGATCCACTCTCTTCTCTAAAAGCCTCTGTAAGTCGCAACATTGACTCACTGAAAGACCACTCTAATCAAACGAAAGCTTCCTTTCGTGATTTGGCTAAGGTTGTTGATTCCATCGCGCAGTCAAATCTTTCCGGAAAAGAGGCGGCACAGCAGATCCTGACAGATCTTCAGGCAATCGAAACCGGGAAGGCAGCACTTATACCGTTAATTAAAGACAATCCTGCCTCTATTTCCGACCCCAGTCTGCTAGCGGAAATAGAAGCGATTACCGTTGAAATACAATCGCTTCTTGATGATGTTGGAAAGTTATTAAATACGCTTGTGCAAAACAGCGCGGATTGGCCCGATGAAAATGAAGGGCGTCAGCTAAGACAATATGCCTATGAGGTGAAGAAAGATATTTCAGATGCAAAAGAGGACCTGCAGAATATTAAAGCCAGTTTAGACAGCATAAAAACGCTGAGAGCACAAATTGCGGCTGCAGAAGACCAGGTTGCCATTGCGAAAAATGTTTTACAACAGGCTGTTGCCGCTCAGGTTGTCGCGCAAAATAATGTTGCGCTGGCGGTACAGAACATCGCCGCTGCACAGCAGGTACTTAATACTGCCAATGGCATGAATGAAGCAAATGCCGCTTTACCGGGGGCGTTCAATCAGACACAGGCCCTCCAGCAACTTGATAAGTTAAATAAAAATCAAACCGGCAATGGCATTAATAAAGTGGATTTGCTGATGGCCGAGCTCGTGACAATCTTGGGAAAATGCAATGAAGAAACATTAAAAAACAACATGGCGCTGGCAAAAACGCAACAGGCCGCTAAACAAGCTGAACTGGAAAAACAGACCGATAAGTCTGAGAAAGAAATCGCAAAACAAAAAAGGATGAATAAAATTTTTGGTTGGGTCAGTAAAGTTGTCGGTGCAATTATGATGGTGGCAGGGGCTATCACCGCTATTTTATCCGGTGGCGCGATGGCAGTATTTTTTGTTATTGGTCTTGCGCTTACAACATCGGATCTGATCACGAAAGCTGTTACCGGGGAGTCATTTATGGCGAAAGCGTTCAGCGGCATAGTGGACGGTATCGCTAAAATGTTTGAAGCGATGGGTATTGATGCTATGACATCAAAAATACTCGCCGTGATAACGCTAATCGCGCTAATGATTGCCGCAGCGATACTGACGAGAAAGGGTATGAATGCAAGTGGGCTATCGAAACTGTTAGGTAGCGTAACGAAGCATATTGGAACAACTGTGGCTAAAGTCGCGGCGAAAATCACGACGAAAAAGATTATGTTCGATAGTGCAAAAAGAGTCATTCAGATGGGCGCTAAAGTAACGATGTATGCGTCAATGACTGCTAATCAATTAGCTGCATCAGGTTCCTCTGTGGGCAATGGTATCTATGAAAAGCGACGTGATGAGATTTCTGCTCAGTTAATGGAAATAATGAAAGACACTGATTTTGTTAAGCAATTTATGGATATGGTCCTTGAGAATTACAGCAATACGATGAAAACCATGAATGCAATTATTAAAGGTGAAACCGAGGCATCAGGGATGTCCATGCAGGTAGGTAAACAAATTCTGGCGCAGACTCGCGCATAATATTCATTAAAAGGAGATATATATTATGGTTAGTTCAGTTTATTCAGCAACACCAAGTAATGTTTATATTAATACCAGTGCCAGTGCGGGTACTGCGCAGACTGCGTCGGCGGCAGATTTTAAAGACACTCAGGCTTATCAGGCATTGGTGAAGCTTGCCAGTGAAGGTTACAAAGGGGCTGATGGAAAAAATAGTGACAAAGCGGCATTGCAAAAAGAAGCGCAGCAGTTGCTTAATCAATTACAGGCGGGACTGGGAAGTAGCGATACCCTGACGGGCAATATGGTAACGGTGGCGATGCCGAAAGCCAGTTCGCTGGTTGCTCTGATTGTTGCAATGATCGAATCAGAAAATGACGCCGCGGTAGCCAGTAATAAGATGTCAAGCGAACTTGGGGTGCTCAGTCATAATCTGACAAGTGCAGCAGCAGATGAATTGCGAAAGCAAGGGGAGATGGCGTTGTTCAAGGGCATTACGGCCGGAACCGTTCATGCAGTAGGTGCTGCAGCTTCTTTTGGAACGTCGTTCGCAAGTCCTGCCATGACCATGTCGACACAACAAGCGTTCAATGGCATGACAGAGACGATCAATGGTGTTTTCGATATGCAAATAAAAAATATGGAAGCAGAACAAAATACGCTTACTGCAGGCAGCCATATGCTGGATCAAACCATGTCAATGGACAAAGAGACCGCGCAGAAAGCAGCGCAAATTATGGCCAACTTACTGTCTCTGCTGTCTGATATCCGCCATACTTCGGCTGATATGGTTTCGACGGTGAGTAGCAATCTGAAAGCCTGATATTTTTAAGAGTAAAAAAACCGATATTTTATATCGGTTTTTTTGTAGGGTAATAATTTTCAGCTTACTTTCCTGCGGCCAGTTTTTCGACAAGATCTTGTTGTGCAAGACGGCGATATTCGGCAAGTTTTTCGGGTATCACCTGTTGTTCAAAAGTCGCTTTTATTGCCAACTGAGCCAGTTGCGAAGATTGTCGAAGAAAGTCACAGCGCCAGATTTCCTGCCCATATTCGACGCGTAGCTCCTCGAGTGGACTTGTGCGTAGCTCGACCTCAATTCCGCATTGCTGAAAATTATTGCGTATAGTAACGGCCGCTCGAGCAGCGTGAGCTGGAAAGGAGATGATCGCTTTACGTGCGGTAATTTTCTCACGCCCCATATGATGAGCCAGCAGCGCAAGCATGTTTTCTATACAGGATTCATTGGCAAACAGTTGCCGCAGCTGTTCTTCCAACTGCTGTTGTGACTGAAGCAGCAGACGAGATGTCACAGATTCAATATTGTCGATATAGTGAATTACAGTCTGTAATGCACACTGGATACCTTCGCTATAACCTTCAATCCATGCTTCTGATCGTAGTTTACCAGCTTCAACGGAGGCATCACGCAGTGTACGTTGCGTCTGAATTTTGGCCTGATGTTCAAGTTTGGTTGCGGTTGTGGCGGTACGTAGCCAATTGGCTTTGATAAGAGGAGAGTCGGGTAGCGGTAACCTGGATGAAAGCGAGATTTGTCTAAGCATATTCTATGGCCTGCAGGAACAGAGAGTAGTCTTCTGGATAGGTTTGATCCGCATTGAGCTGCGGCATTTTACAGTGTTCGGGGAAAAGAAAAGCTAACAGTGGAATGAGTGGTTCAGGCAAGCGATTATGCATAGCTTTCATTAATGACGTATAAGCCTGTTGCTCGAGAGTATTGAAATCAGGTTGTTGATTATCCGGCATTGTCTGTGTGGATGGAAACCACGGCACGTAGAGGAAGGCGCGTTGATCGGCATTTAACAGACCCAGACTGGCAGGAAAGCGTAAAAAAACCGGCGCCAGTTGTCGGGCTGCTGTCATCATGGCGGCGGGATAAAACCACTCCCAACGGGAAATAAAAAACCAGTTCTGTTCGGTAAGTGATGCCGGGTCAATATCAAAATGGTTTTCCTGTAACAGGAGGCTGTTTATGACGCAAAGAGGAAGCGCATTCTGCCCTCTCCGCCATTTTTCAAGTCTGGCAGTATGCGCCCATTCGGCCGGCATAAGTAGTATTTTGCTCAGCACCAGCATGTTATCCATAAGTATCTCGAAAAAGATGATAAGAAAAGGGGGGGACGAAAGCATCGTCTCCCCATGGGAACGCAGTACTGATACGGTCAGATATTATCAGCTGTTTTTTTCCTCGATGAAAATAATCGGGACAGGCGTGACCAGAAAATACCGAGTACAATGAGAACCAACATCATCGCAACCGAAACAATCACAAACGTATATCCCCATACGGGGTAAGCAGATGTAATTTTCTTCGACTGAAGCGGCATTGACTGACGAAACATGACAACAGAGATATTTTCATAATGCATATCCTGTAAGCCATTTTTGATAAACCGGCGGATTTTGTCGGCATATCCTGCTTCATCAATTGTGCCTCGGTACATGATGAGTACAGAAGCAACCATCGACGATGATTCATTGTCTTCGGGGCTGATCCCCGGGTAACTTAAATGCACTCTCGCGCTGGTGACATTCTCAAGCTCCTGCAATGTCTGCCCAAGGCGTTGCTCAATGGCCGAAATTAACCGTGCTTTTTCACCCAAGGGTGTTGAAACCATAGCATCAGCAGGGAATTGTTGAGATATTTCAATATCTTCAGCGGAAGGAAGCTTATAAGCCGTCAGTAATGTTGTGGCAGATGCCAGACTTTCCGACGCCACCTGTATAGAGTATTTCCCTTTGCCACTGTCCGCTTTGCGTGCATCAATATTATTTGCCTCCAGCAGTGTAACAATTTCATTAGCCTGACGTTCAGATAACTGATCGGCTAATTTTTCATTGCATCCGCAGAGAAAAAATATAATTAATAACAACACAGATTTAGCATTCAGAGGTTTCATCATGTTTTTATCAATGTTTCAATGGCTGAGACGCCTTTACGCGTCAACGTACTCATAAAGCTCGTATCAATCGTGTAGGCGCTTAATCTTTCCTGCCACTTCGCCAGCTGTTCTGGGTCAGATGTAACAGCAGGGTTGCTTAATGCCGCTGTAATTCGATCTTTTTCCATCTGTGAGCCGACGGCTTGTCGGGAAATTTCTTCTGACAGACGAGTGTCCAAGTCAACAAGATCGCCAGTCACTAAAGAGGGCTGGGGTTCCAACAGCGTAGATGACCGTAATATTTGCGGAGATATCTGGCTAATAGTGATACTCACATTAATACTCCATGTCCGTGAGTGGAATCAGCGGTGACGAAATTATTGCCATATCGCCACTCGCCCCTTTTTATTTAAAGTTTGCAATAATTGACTGATCAATATCGCGGAACGATTTTACGACGTTAGACTGCGCATTTCGGTAAAGGGTATATTCGGACAATGCACTTTGATATTTTGCAAGGTTTGCTGGGTTACTGGGATCATTCTGTAATGTATCTAATGCTTCGTCCAGACTTTTCTGCAGATCCTGCGTCCCTGTTTCAAACCCCCCTGACATATTCGAAATATACCCCATACCAAACGTCCGGTTATCAACACTGCTAGCATCGTGTGAAATATTAGTAAAGTTGACCATAATAAATTCCTTTCATTAAATATAACTAATAGGGATAAAGCCAATGATAATCGGAGGTAATGGCGTAGCTATCATCACCACTACGATAGGTCAAAGGGCGTAATCCCGGTTCTTCCAAATCAAAAACAAACTGAACATACTCGCTGCCATACTCTTGCATGAAGGTGGTCATGGTGTTTTCAAGCGCCGAATATTGTTCACCTTCCAGTACACCATGAACAATAAAGCGAGCGTGTGACGGCATAATGCTGGTTGTAAACTGTAATTGTAGATCGTTTAGTTTACGATTTGCTAATGCAACGATATCGCGATCAGAAAACCAATCGACGGAAATATTATTGATCCATGGGTAATTCCTGGCAATGAACGTTCTGAAGGCAGCATTACAAATACTTTCAGTACAACGTTCTTTACTAAATGCGATAGTAATATCTCTTGAACCTTTGAGCTCCAGTCGATGAAATGGCATTTTCATTTCATGAAGCATTGCGGGTAGCTCCAGTCGTGCCGATTCAAGAGATATCATGTGAATATTGCTGGTATTTATTTTATCTTTAATTAACGCCTGCCAGCCCCATTCAGCATTAGCATCTGTTTTAGTAATGATATAGACATTACCATTTTTTAACTTAATGACATCTGGAGCAATAGGCAAGAGCACGTTGCGTACTGAACGGCTATTATCCGCCACAAAAAAATAACCTACTGAAATAGCAGTAAAAAATATAAACAAGACTGTGCACAGTAGTGTCAACCGATAAAACCGATTTTGCAAACACCGAGAATACGTTGGCGATTTATTATCAGCAATGAGGGCGCTGTTAACATCAGGGTCAGCAGTCGAGGAAACCGTTCCTTTGTGACTATTTGACACATCCGGATGCCATACATCTTCCTCTGCTTTTAACGCAACCGTAACGAAACCAATTTCCACTGGGGTATTGAGTAACAAAGCGTTTTTTTCTGGCGCTTCGCTTTCTGCCTGATAAACGGGATTTCCTGCAGTGGAAAGCAATTGGCTAAACACTGCAATACCTGATTCATTAGGCGAAAGTGTAAATGATAATAGGAAACTGGTGCTTTGTTCCCCGGTTGAAGGAACAACAATACTATTGGTGCTATTGAAAAGGGATTGCATCTCGCCTTGTTCAACAGTCAACAATTGTTCCTGGGAAATGAAGCTAACATACACGGTTTCACTATATGGCAGAGGGATATCCACGCCGTACATAGGGCCAGAAAGGACCTTCATAACATAGTGGGGCGGGGAATCCATACCTGCGTTCTGCGAACTGTCTTCCATAAATATCCCATGCAAAAGAGCGATACTGGATGGCAGTTTAAGGGATATAACCAAAAAACAAATAAATATTTATTTATTAGTCTGGGAATAAAGAAAAAATAAACAAATATTTAGATACTGTTCTTCCAGAAGGCATTAATCTCTCCTGACAGGAAGCGATGAGTGGTGAGTGGCAAGCTCTCGTAATACATAGAGATGCAATTTTATGGAGCATGCAGATACATGGAAAAGTATTTGATACAGAGTCGGCCTGTACTGTGGATAGCAATAGTTGTCGCATCGATTGTTCTGAATGGCTGTGCACCCAATAAAAACAGTAAGGTAAAAAATGATATCGTATTGGTGCCTGACGAACAGAGTGCGAAATTGACGCAATCTTTCAGACAACAGCTTGTCTATTGTACAACGCAATATCTCGCTGCGACACAAGCGCCAGAGGCGAAAGTTGCCTGGGTTTTGCAAGGGAAAAAACTAACGATAAAAACCCCTGACTCAAAATTAGAGTATTATCTCAATATCTGTGCAACAGAGGCTGTGGTGCAAATGGCCGATGTTGAAGACAGCGGTAAAATGGACATTTCCGGCATTCAGCCATCTGATGAGGCGCGGATGTAATATATGAATATTAAGAAAATAGAATGGCAATCAGCACCTAAACTTAAACGCAATCAGCTTTGCGGTAATTTTTTATTCTGTATTTCGCTGAAGCATGACGCATCGTCAACGCAAACTGATAGCAAAAAGTCTAACCATAAGCATTGCTGCTATACCTTGAGTAAACAGGGGAAATATCGTCAATATTTGCTTTATGGTGTAAAAAAACAGTTTGTACCAACGACATCACTCATTCTATATGGTCTGATTAATTCCGGATATTTCTCAGAACTACTGGCATTTCTTGATACCGCTTATGAGAATACTGGCGATACGCAGGGTGAAGACCGTTTTTTTCCTCAGTTCAATGATTGTAGAGGTTTACATCTTAGTTACCGCCAACTGGAACAAACATTTATAATGAAGTATTTAGCAGGTGAGAGAGAAGGGGGGTTTTCTGCGTTCTGTCATTTTATTCGCCAGCAGGAATCTTATTTTCTCGCACGCTATCTTATCGAGAATTATAGTGCTTGTGACAAAATCTCAGAGTTGAGCGAACGCTATGGCTTGTCATATAGCTACTTTAGGAAAAAAACGCAGTTGTTTTTTGGTGATACAGCGAAATCAAAGATACAAGCATGGCGTCTGGCGAAAACAACGTTGGAACTTCTGGGATCGTCTGAAAGCATTACCAGGATTGCGATGAATAATGGATTTGCCTCATCATCACATATTCATCAGGTAATATTATCTTCTATTGGCATGACTCCGTCGTCATTAAGGAAAGTTAATGAACGACTATGATGCTAGCTTAAAGAACACATATAAGCTATTCCTGCTAACGGATGAGAGGTTTATTGATAAATATGCTTTGCTTTCTGTATTAATGGTTAAGCTTTGCCAGTTTGTGCCCTGCCATATCAGCATCAGCGATGACTGGGTTTGTTTAAACATTATTGAAGAAACAAGTGTGCCTTTTTTTTCATATTTCATGGACGGATATGTTAATGTCTTTCAGGATTGAATTCGCTAGCAGAAAATTGAGCGCCATGCTGATCCTGGGTTTGTTGGGGCCAGTGAGTGGTGCTATTGCGGCCGATAAGCGTTTGGATGGCGCAGCAGATCCCGTCGCATCCGTCATTAACGATGCAACCACGGCAGAACCGACAGCACAGGTAAACAGTTTTACAGCAAGTGATAAAAGCGTTGACTATGTCTTTAAAGCTATCTCATCACAGCTAAAAAAACCTATCATTGCAAGTTCTCGAGCCAAAAAATACTCGGTTACTGGGCGATTCGATCTGAATAAACCGATGGAAATGATCGAGCGCATTACTCAGGATTTGGGTTTGATATGGTATTTTGATGGTGCAATATATTATATCTACGAGTCATCAGAAGCCAAAACCGCGGTCGTCCATTTCCCTGCCAGAAATTATAGAAACTTAGAGAGTTTCCTTCGCAGTAATGGGATGTATGATGAGCGTTACCCTCTAAAAATGAACCTTTCAACCAGCACACTTTATATCTCAGGCCCACCAAAATATATCGACATTATCGTGGGTATCGCTGGTTTTATGGGGAATGAATATAGTTCATCGAATAATGAATTAGTAATTGATGCTGTCAAACTTCGTCATGTTTTTGTTGATGATCGTTCTTATAGTTATCGCGGGCAAACGAAAACAATGTCAGGTATTGCATCTACTATTAACGATCTTCTAAGTGATAATCACATAGATGGTAAAAGCACCATCGTGGTAAGAAAACAGGATAAGCTTTCCCAGGCAGCGGACCCTGCGGTACAGGGCGATCCTGAGTTCGGCGTCAGTGCAGAAGTTAACAACACAGGGATGGGGAGATACGATGAGACGGGTATCAAGGTATTGCCGTTCACCGGGCGAAATAGCTTACTAATTAAAGGAACTCAGGATCAGGTCAATATGGTGAAAGACCTTATTGCACGTCTGGATATTCCTCGCAAGCAGGTTGAATTTTCGCTGTGGATTATTGATATCAATAAGGATGATCTGGACCAGATAGGTGTCAACTGGCAAGGTCAGTATAAAATTGGTTCAAATATACAATCTTTCTTTAATGCTACAAGTATATTATCCAGCACTGAGAGCGATACATTCCTGGCTACAGTCAATGCCCTAAGTCAAAAAGACAAGGCGAATATTGTATCGCGGCCCATTATTTTAGCACAGGATAATATACCCGCAATCTTTGATAATTCTCGCAGTTTTTATGTCAAGTTAATGGGAGAAAGGGAAGTTTCACTCCAGACGGTGACTTACGGAACATCGATTAACGTTATTCCTATGGTTTCTGATGACAATAAACTGGTTGAGATGAATGTAGATATTACGGATGGCAATACCGTATCTGATGATCAAGGGGATACGGCGATGGTGGATCAACTTCCGGTGGTGGGTAATACCTCAATCAGTACCATGGCCAGGGTTTCCGCAGGGCAAAATTTATTGATTGGCGGCTACACGCGCGATCAATTATCTGATGGTGTGACCAAAATCCCTCTCCTTGGTGATATTCCCTGGATTGGTGGTCTGTTCAGAACCACGACAAACAACTCCTCTAAGGCTGTAAGGCTTTTTTTGATTCAACCCAAAATTCTTAAAGATGATTTTAGCAATAAAGAGTCCCTTAACGGCTACGTTAATGATGGTTGGGATGCCATTAAGAGTTCGCTAATCAAATTACCGGAGTAATGTATGGCACTGGAAGGTTCTTCCATGTCCCGCATGAACAATGTGAGCGGGGCTAATGAACTGATCACTACGCTTGCCAGATTGCAGGATGACGCTGAGGTAAGGGTAGAGAAAAGCTCCGTCTCTGTGGCGATGGATATGGCAGATGATATGTCTGCGTTATTAAGTTCATTCCTGCAAAATAGCCGGACAGCAAAGGCAAAGTCATCATCAGCAGAGAGTATTGCTGCAGAATGTGAAGCATCAGTTAAAGAAGAGAGCCCCAATTGTGTAGTCAAAATCAATGATTTTGCTAAGGGAGGGGCAATGGCAGCCAAGCAACTGCTGAATTTTATGCACCAATTATTTCCTGACCCTGCGCAAATTGCACTGCTTCTACATGCTTTCATTTTAATGAAGAAGAAAAAAAAGGTCGAAGAAGAGGATGAACTCCCGGATGTTCCGCTGGAACTCCTGGAATCCACACTTGAAACTTTGATGAAGGGACCTGACAAGAAAAAGATAAAAGCAGGTATCAACAGTGCAAAAGTGGCAAAACAATTCAGTGTGCGGCTGAAAAAAAATGAGGGTATGCTGCGTAGAGCCTATGAGAGCTTTCTGATGCAGGATCTGGATCCAATCGAGATTTACCAAATGTCTATTGAGAAATTTGGGATTGAGAACAGATACATTGTTATGGATTATTACAGGCATGCATTACATTGTGATATTAATAGCTATGATCCTTCTTGCAGTACGATGGAATTCGGCCCGCTACTCGAAGCAAATTTTAGGATGAATTTGCTTCGTTCGGCCGACCAGGTTTTCATGAATATGATGCCTGATGGAGAGTATATTCCTCCTGGTTCAGTGTGGGAATTTAAATTGCTGGATTTTTTTATCAGAATTATTGCGCAACCCGATAATACCAAAGCATTAACAATGAATCTGGTAAATGATTGCATGAAATACTATCCGAAGCGTGATAACAATAGTTTTGTGCAACAAATCTACGCAGCTGTAAAACAACTTCCCTTTGGATTGTTTGCAGAGGACATGAGAGATGCGGAAAAAATAAAAAAAAACGTGGAAGAAATTATTGCAATGATTATTGATGGTTTTGCTCGTGTAACGCTGACTGGACGGGTATATGGATGATATTGCACTGGATGCACAACTTCGCCGTTTAAGTGCTGGAGAGGAAGTATCAGTCACATTTAAGAATGTGTTATTTCGCTGTTGCCGGTATGATTTATGGTATTTTTTTATGACAAAAATACCGATGCAAGAGATCAACTTGTCTGCCTGGTTGTATAACAATAGTGAAACACTGGATAGTGACGAGCAGATGCTTTCCTTCCGTGGTGAGATTTACTTTTGTGTTTTGCTGAAAAAACCAAATATAGCGCAAATCTATGGTCGAGCTATAAAACATATTGAGCAGTGTTAATTCTGACAGCAGTGGTGTATGACTATGTGGCAAAAAATAGCACAAAGACCTGAGCTTTTTCTGGTCGTATTGATGATATCAATATTGGCAATGCTTATTATTCCGTTGCCAACCTGGCTTATTGATATCCTTTTAGCATTCAATATCACGTTTTCTATATTGATATTCATTGGTACGTTTTACATACAAAAAGTGCTTGAGTTTTCTGCGCTTCCATCTTTGTTGCTGATTACGACTTTATTCCGACTTGCTCTTTCTATCAGTACCAGTCGTATGATTCTGGTACAGGCCGATGCAGGGCATATTATTACGACATTCGGTAACTTTGTTATTGCTGGCGATATCATTGTTGGTTTTATCATATTTTCCATTGTGACATTATTTCAATTTATTGTCATAACCAAAGGTTCGGAGCGCGTTGCGGAAGTATGCGCTCGTTTCTCACTGGATGCGATGCCAGGTAAGCAGATGAGTATTGACGCTGATTTACGCGCCGGCAATATTGATGCTGATCAAGCGCAGATGCGTCGTTCAATGCTGGAAAAAGAGAGCCAGTTATACGGGGCTCTGGATGGCACCATGAAATTTATCAAGGGTGATGCCATTGCTAGTATTGTCATTATTTTTGTTAACTTTATCGGTGGCGTGTCGATTGGCATGGGACGCCATGGTTTGTCGTTTAGTGCTGCGACTGATATTTATACGATCTTAACTATCGGTGATGCGCTAGTTGCACAGATCCCCGCACTGCTTATTTCTGTGGGTACTGGTTTTGTGGTTACACGTGTCAGTGAGGATGGGAAAAATCTTGGTAACAACATTATTGACCAGATTTTTCAACGTGATTTTGTATTAATCGTCACCGCAGTTGTGGCCGTTTTAATTGGTTGTTTACCCGGCTTCCCTTTATTCGTTTTTGTTCTGATTGCCAGCATCATTCTTGCTGTCTTCTTCAACCGACTCATAAAAGCGAAGAGACAAGCAGCGATTACGGCAGGAGGGGGGGGTAAAAGCGGCAGCGCCGGTGGCTCATCGCGAAATGAAAAGGATTCGACGTTATCCGCGCTGTCTGATTTATTACCAGAAACTGTACCGTTAATGGTAATGCTACCAGAGCAAGGATTTAGCGAACTCGATCTGGAACATTTTGGCATGCGATTTTCACGGGAATTTTATATTAATTATGGCGTTGAGCTTTCCCGGGTAAATGTGGTGATGAGCCCCAACGTGGCAAAAGATCGTGCTGTAGTACTCATTAATGAAGTATCAGCCGGGGAATTTCCCATTTGCTTTGGGCACTATAAAGTTTTAAACCTCGAAGGGGTAATCGAGCTTCCTGGTGTTGAGGTTATCACTGTTGAAAATGGTGATGACAAAGAATACTGGGTTACTGAACCGAGCCGTGAGTTGTGCCTGTCTCTGGGTTTTAATTTGCGGGGTGCCGAAGATGAAATGATGCTCTCTTTTCAATCTATCGTAACTGCACAAATAGCGGAGCTGTTCGGCATCCAGGAAACAAAAAATATTATGGACAAGCTGGAACGTCAATATCCTGAGTTGTTAAAAGAAACATATCGACACTGCACCGTTCAGCGTGTTTCGGAAGTGTTGCAGCGTTTACTAAGTGAACGAATCTCTGTCCGCAATATGAAAGCAGTACTTGAAGCTTTAGCTCTCTGGGGGGGGAAGGAGAGGGATACTATTCAGTTAGTGGAACATGTGCGAGGTGCTCTGGCTCGCTATATCTCGGATAAGTTTTCCACTGATAATATTTTGCTGGTTATGGTGCTATCACCAGAACTGGAGGGGAAAATTCGTAAAGGAATTAAGACAGCGGCTTCGGGGTCATTTATTAATATGGACCCAGCGGACAATGAATTTGTCATGAATCGGTTCGAACTACATTTGAGCAGTCTTTCCCGCAAAGATGTGGTCTTGTTGACGGCCGTTGATATCAGGCGTTATACCAAGCGGTTAATGATGTCACAATTTTCTGATTTGGATGTCATTTCATTTGGTGAAATATCAGAAAGCGTGAAGGTTAATGTAATTAAAATGGTGGATTAAATAAATGGATACTTCAAAGATTGTTGATACGCTCAAAAGTGCGCTGGAGATTATGGGATGTGATTCATCATTAATTTCAGATATTGACCATCATTCAACCATAGAGCTTAGTTTCAACGACAGAAACTCGATCATGCTCAGCACAACCGATGATGTTGTTGTTCTTTGGTGTACACCTGGTGGATATAATCATCAGGCATTATTGAATGGTGCAGTGCAACTGATTGAACTGCTCGTAAAAGAGCATGACTGGATTGCAACGGGTCAGCTTCAATTGATGGAAAATGATGGCGATTTCGTCTTACGTGCGCTCCTCAGTGATAGCGTTATTGAGCAATCTGATTTACTCGCGGCGGCGCTTGGCCAATTTTTTGATTATTCTGAAGTTTTTAACCAGGTGCTGAGATAATGCAAGAGATCTCGCTGCGTGATATCTTTCGCTGTGATGCCAGAATAACGTCGATTCATGGTTCGATAATTACTGCTCCTCTGCGCCATACCTTTGTAGGAGAACGGTGTCGAATTTATCGTTCGCTGAATGATCGACATTTCATAGGGCAAGCAGAAACCATTGGGTTTAATAAAGATAATGCAGTGTTGTGCCTGCTGGGTGGGTCCGACGGTATTTCATGTTCTGATATTGTCGTACCAGATGGCAGCGTATTTTCCCTTTCACTCTCATTAAATACACTGGGTACAGTGATTAATGCACAAGGTGAGATCTGCGAACGTTTTGCTCAACAAGCAGTGAATGATGTTATTGCTGTACAACGGCCAATAATGCAATCACCGCCGGACTACAGCGATCGTCGTCCTATTAATACGTTATTTGCAACTGGCGTAAGAGCTATTGATGGGTTGTTAACCTGTGGAATTGGTCAACGAGTCGGCATTTTTGCCGGAGCAGGTGCCGGTAAAACATCCTTGATGACGATGATTATCAGTCATTCTATTGCTGATGTTTATGTTGTTGGCTTGGTCGGTGAGCGAGGCCGCGAGGTTACAGAATTTTTAGCGGAAGGTATACCTGAGGATAAACGTGATAAAACGGTGGTGGTGTATTCAACCTCAGACCGGCCAGCAGTTGAACGTCGGAATGCCGCGCTTATCGCCACCACTGTTGCTGAATATTTTCGTGATGCTGGTAAGAATGTCGTGCTGATGATTGACTCGATGACGCGTTATGCGCGCGCGCTTCGCGACGTTGCACTTTCCGCAGGAGAGATGCCTGCTCGTCGCGGCTATCCGTCATCGGTATTCGATAATTTACCCCGCATTCTCGAGCGGAGTGGAAAAACGCGACATGGCAGTATTACGGCGTTTTACACGGTACTTCTTGAAGAAGAAGAAGAGGTCGATCCGATCGGTGATGAAGTTCGCTCTATTCTGGACGGACATATTTACCTTTCACGAAAATTAGCCGGTACGGGCCACTATCCCGCGATTGATGTACTGCGCAGCGTCAGTCGTGTCACACGGGCCGTTTCGTCAGATGAACAACGAGAAGCTGCGTCTCTGTTTCGTGGTTATTTGTCGAAACTGGATGAGTTAAAACTGATGATTGAATTAGGTGAATATCAGCCCGGTGAAAACCCTACGACGGATAGCATTGTTGGGAAAAAAGAGGCGCTAATGGCTTTTTTACAACAAAAAATGGTAGATAAAACATCATTTGAACAAATGCTGGAGTATCTGTATGCCATATAAAAGGATGGAAAATCTCTATTCGACTTACTGCGACAGCATTGTGCTGAAAGTGATCCGCAGTGAGCGAGAAATAGAGCGATTAGAAAATCTGATTATTGCTAACACGCAGAAAAAAACAGAGATAGATTATGACATTATCACTCTGTGGAGTGCTATTGCAGAAAAGAAATTAACAAAAAATACAATTTATAACACTAAACGTAAAGAGTCATTACTGCTCTCAGCTTTATACAGGCTGGAGACAGAAAAAAATGATTTAGTGCAGAGTAAACTTCAACAAGAGAATGAAAAATCCCGTCTGAAGCTATTACGAGCCAGATATGAACGGAAAAAACGTAAATGGTCATTGTGCCGACAAAAAGTTAAGAGTCAGCGGAATATTAAACTCATCGCCCGGGAAGAATCTCTGACAGAGGAATGTGCGTCATGGAAAATGTAAGAACTACCCCAGTAAGTAAAACCTCATCAGGCCAGATCACCACGGAAGATGCGGTGATATCTGTTGATGATATCGTGCAGCGGATGCTGAACGATATCGGGAACCGGCAAGAGCGACCTGGGAAAACAAAAGACCTGGCAGGCCATGAAGATCAAAGTGCGGAGATTTCAACGCCAGGAATCTTTATGAATATGCAACTTGTGGTGCCGCAAAATGTGCTGGCAGCGTTACCGGTACAGAACCAGGATAAGGGCCGCGACATCGCTAATAAACGGGTTTCGGTACCTCAACAGTATGGTCACGCCCCTGTATTACCAACTACCCAGGATCTTATTACGCATTTACAGAAAACAACGTTACCACTCGATACCAATGTAACGACGACTGCTTTACATGCTGAGGCACAACCGAAGCACGAAAGCGCCAGGGAACATACTTTATCGAATATACCGGTGCCAGCCACCCTCCAGCCACAAAATACAGCGGATGTTATTCATACTTCCGCTTCTGACAAGCAGCCACTCAGATCGAGTGATAAGGGGATGACGCACCCGGCACAATTTTTATCCACAGTGAGTGCCGCTGAGGAGCTCCAGGCAAAACAGGAAGTGACTGAAATTCGCTGGACATTTCCAACTCAGCAAAGTGCCAGGGTGCGGATAGAGCATGCGCAAAACAGAGCGGATACGCAGGTTCAGGTTGTCCCGTCAGATACCGAAATTGGACAACGGTTGGCGAACTTTCAGCAACAGCATCCCATACAGGCTCTACGCGTAGAAGTCGCGTCAGCTCAGAACGATTATTTACACAGTCAACAGAATTCACAGCAGCAGCAGCAAAATCAGGCTGAGCGAGATACCTCCAGTGAGGAGGACGAGGTTTGAGTACGCTAATTTCACATTTGCGATGCCTGGATCCCGTCGAGAATCGGATCAAGCAATACTGCACTCGGCGGAATATCCCTTTTATCAGGTACCAGGTGCGGGAGCAGAGATCTTTGATGCGTTGTAGCGGGTTGCTTGCAGGGCAGGAGATCAGTTTCTATGTTTCGGCTGACCGGTTGCTGGAAACCTATGCTATGCAGGATGCACGGTTCTCCGTTCAGCACGTTGGCGAAAAAATGCTCTTAAGGCTGTACAGCGCTTTGCTTGCTGAGCTTAGTCCTGGCCTCGAGTGGTTTTCAGTTCCCCTGGAGGATATCGTCGTACAACAACTGGAATGCCTGCTTTCATCAGAGAAAAAATTATACAGTACCGGTGAAGGTGCAGATTGTATCTGGTTTGCTGAAGATACCCTTGCATCAATAGTGATACCTGATGTGGAAACAGATACAGACTGGTCCTGTTTGCCCTGTCCCGTGAAAATATCCCTGGGGTTCACGCCGTTAACGCTTAAGGATATTCGCCATCTTAATGTTGGTGATGCGTTATGGCTTATTAATGAATGTACAGCCCTGTATGTGGGGCACAAGCGATTTTGCTCTGTGCAGTATGAGCAAGACCATTTTTCAGTGAGTGAGGGTATTATGGATGATCAAACAAGTAATATTTCAATGGATGATTTATGGCGTGAGGATGGCCTCAAGCTGAATATTGAATTTGTGCTTTGTGAAACGAGCATGACATTATCCGATATTAGTCAAATGCAACCAGGTGATGTTTTGGATTCGGTCATGGGGGTAGATGATAATAAAATAGCCATTCAGCTTCGCGTCCAGGGGAAAACGATCGCGACGGGTGAACTCGTTTTACTGAACGAACGTTTGGCAGTGGAGATTGAAAAAGTTTACGGCGCAGCGTGAGACAAACTTATGACGGATTATAATAGTATTGGTCTTGTTGGTATACTCAGTCTCGCGACACTTCTGCCATTTTTTATTGCCGGTGGAACCTGCTTTATTAAATTCTCGATAGTTTTTTCGCTGATCCGTAATGCGATTGGTTTACAGCAGGCACCATCGAATATGACGTTAAATGGCGTATCATTGTTATTGACTGCTTTTGTTATGTCTCCCGTCGCACTACAGGGATATGATTATTATCGCCAGGAAGGTGTGAGTTTTGAAAATGTGGAGTCAGTGCAAAATTTTATTGATAATGGGTTGTCTGGGTATAAAAACTATTTATATCGTTTTTCAGATAAGGAATTGTTAACTTTTTTTAGTAATATTTACCAACAGCAGTATCCGATCACAGATGATCATCAGGTCAAGGGAATTAAACCAACAGTAGAAAATAGCTCTTTATTTACTTTGTTAGCGGCTTATTCATTAAGTGAGATCAAAAGCGCCTTTATCTTAGGTTTCTATGTGTATCTTCCCTTTATTGTTGTTGACCTGTTGGTATCGAACGTCCTGTTGGCCTTGGGGATGATGATGATGAGCCCGGTAACAATATCGCTGCCAATCAAATTAGTGCTTTTTGTGGCCATAGATGGCTGGTCTAAAATCGCGACGGGGATGGTCATGCAGTATGCAGCGCTATGGAAGACAGCGGGGTAACGATGGACAACATTTTTTATATCGGTAATAAAGCGCTATACATGGTCCTGATACTCTCTGCTGTTCCGGTCATAGTGGCGACAGTTGTGGGTATTGTGGTTGCGATTCTTCAGGCGATCACGCACATACAGGAACAAACATTGCCTTTTGGTATTAAATTGTTGGCGGTTTGTGCGGCGCTTTTTATGACGGCGCCGTGGTTTGTATCAAGCTTGAAAAGTTTCGCCGCAGAAGTGTTAGCAATGGCATTCCAGATACCCTAACGAGTCGCCTATGAATGTCTATGTGCTTTTCCATGAATATATCGTCCTTATTATTATCGGAATGGCCAGAATTTTACCGGTTACTCTTTTTTTGCCCTGGTTCAACAGCCAGATATTAGGCGGGATGATTGTCAAAAATGTCATCATGTGCTTCCTGATTGTGGGTATTTTACCCATACTCAGCGTACAGTTTTCACTTGCGCCGACAGAGCCTGTGCTGGCTGTTATTACTCAGGAAGTTATCATTGGTTTAATTTGTGGGATCTGCTTGTCGGTACCGTTCTGGATAGCACTGGCAATAGGGGAGATCATGGATAACCAACGAGGCGCAACCATCAGTAGCACCATGAATCCGGGCGTCGGAGTAGAAACATCTGTTTTCGCGAGTTTTATGAATTATTTTTATGGCGCTACATTTATGCTCAGTGGTGGGATGGTTACGCTTTGTGAAGCGATAAAGAAAAGCTATCAAATATTCCCAGTGGCACAACCATTCCATTTTGATCAAACATTGGCCTTCCAGGGGATACATTTGATTAATGAGATAATGCTTAGAGCATTAATCCTGGCAGGGCCCATCGTTGTTGCTCTTTTTATAACAGAATGCGCGCTTGGTTTGCTCTCTCGTTTTGCTTCGCAATTGAATGCTTTTTCCGTTGCGCTGGCATTGAAAAGTGTTGTTGCTATTATTGTGCTGCTGTTTTATTTGACACCGTTACTCATTCCCCAGCTCATTGAATTACGGCTGGGTGATCTTTTGCCAGGGAGGTAATAGTCATGAGTGAGGAAAAAACTGAACAACCCACACATAAGAAGAAAGAGGATTCGGCCAAAAAAGGACAGATGTTTCTGAGCCGGGACTTTGTCGGGCTGCTCACGTTAATCGCCGTATCTTCGTTCGTGTGGCTGACTATAGATGCCAAAGAGCTGATGTTTTATTTTGATTTATTTGTGACCAGTGGGTTTATGCTGTCAACAGGTGAATATTCACGCCTGGTTTTTTCTACAGCATTTAAAATTATAGCTGGTATAGCGGTTGTCTCCGTTTTCACCTCAATGCTGGTAACGCTGATCCAAACCCGCTTCAAAATGGCATCAGAAGCAATAAAGTTGGATCTCAACGCCATCAACCCATTGAAAGGATTTAAAGAGATTTTCAGTATCAGAAACCTGAAAGACAGTGTCAAAGCCATCTGTTATCTTGGCATGGCGATAACGGGATTTAGCATTTTTGTGATAAAATATCATGCTCGTCTTTTCGCATTGCCCTCAGGTAATATTCAGCATTTTATGACCGTATGGCGGGGGCTATTACCTCTGCTTTTCTGTTATACGTTGCTGCCGTTTTTAATTATTATGGCCTTTGATGCGCTGGCTGAATTTTTCTTGTATATCAAAGACTTGATGATGACGAAACAAGAAATAAAGCAGGAATATAAAAATAACGAAGGCGATCAGCATATAAAAAGTGCGCGCAAACAGCTACATCGTGAACTGCTTTCTGAGCAAACCAAAGCAAATATAATGACGTCGAAAATGGTACTGGCTAACCCGACACATATCGCATTGGGCATTTATTATAATCCTAAGGTTATCGGCTTGCCTTTTATTTCAGTGGTGGAGAAGAATTCCCGGGCAGTCGCTGCCATTGCATTTGCGGAAAAAAACAATGTTCCGGTTATTCGTAATATTCCACTGGCGCGGCGAATATTCAAAACGGCGAAAATTTATACGTTTATTGACAGTGACAGCATAGATGAAATTATGCAGTTGATTACCTGGCTCGAGCAAGTGGAGCAAGCCTGGAAGAATGATGCTCCCGAGGATATCCAGGAGCATCAGCCGGATGAAATCGCTGCGGTTGAGAACGCAGATACTGCGTGGAAAGAGGGTGCTGGCAGTGGGCCGGATACTGACAGTGACGAACCCTCTGAGAAGGAGGATGAGAATAATGCGCAATAGCTTGCCAGTGTTACTTTTCTGCCTGGCGCTTCCCGCTTTTGCCGGGCAGTGGTGTTACGTTGATGCCGGAGGGATTACGCATGTGGCTCCGCAGCGTACTTCAAAAATGGCTAAGCCTTGCCCCACCGTCAAAGGAGAGTTGGCATTGCGTTGGCAAGCATTCAGTGGTTCACAATCAGTCCGCTTTGCGGATGCCCCCTCGCAGCGCCCATCTGCTAAAACAAAAGGAAGTCGTCAGTATAATGATGCCATTGTTCGTTATGCCCGGCATTACGGTGTTGACCCGCATTTGATCAGAGCTGTTATGGCCGTAGAGTCCGGATTTAATCCAGATGTGGTTTCGGCAAAAGGTGCTGTGGGGCTTATGCAGATCATGCCAGAAACGGCGAATGGTTTATCACTCAGGTTAGGGAACGGATTGAAAAAGGCGGCGTTATCGAACCCGGATGTCAATATTCACCTTGGCACTTTTCTGCTGTCCGAACTGGCGCGGCGTTATGACAACAATCTGGATCTGATGCTTGCTGCTTATAACGCAGGGGAAGGCAATGTCGAAAAATACAACAATCAGGTTCCGCCCTTTACGGAAACACAAAAATATATTCACGATGTGAAATTGGAGTATTTAAACGTTCATTAAACAGATATATTTATTTTTCTTAAATGCAAAAATAAGAATAAATGATTTGGAAGAATCTTTTACTTTGGACGAATATAACTGCCATCTGTAAATAAAATATAACTATAAAATTTAATCGAGCATTAATCAGGGATTGATTAACCGTTGCTTCTTAAGGAGTTGTATATGAGAAGAAATCTACCGCATCCACGCTATACCGTAGCACTTGTCAGTGACGAACCTATCGTCATAACGGGGCTACGTAGCGTGCTTGTCGATTGTGCTGACATCGAGTTTTCTGCTAATTCAGCAGAAAGTCTGGTTAACCAACTGCTCTGCAGTAAAGCGGAGAAACCTCTGGCTTTAATTATCGATTTACCACTCGAATTCATGGGTAGTAGAAATGATAGCCGTTTTATTCAACGAATTCAGCAGTCGGCACCCGGTATCATGTTGGTTATCCTGACAAATGAAACACACGCTCTGACGCTGCGAAGGTTTAAGATGTTGGGTATCCGCGCTTTATTAAGCAAGAAAGATGATTTAGTACACTGTCTGCCAAAAGCGCTGGCCGCTTGTTTGCAGGGCGTTTTTTTTACCTCGCCGCTTATCCGGCAGCATATGGATCCTGCTGGTATTGCATTTGATTCTAATCAGCAGAGTTCATCTTTAACCTCACGAGAACTGGAAGTTATTCGTCTTTATGCCCGCGGTATGCGCGTAAAGGAAATCGCCAGCCTCCTTAAGCGATCTGTCTGCACTGTTGCCGTACATAAACATAACGCCATGCAGAAACTCGCGATTACCAGCAATATGCAGTTGCTCCATTATGTGCAGTCTCAGGACAGGTTTGCTGAAATACCTGGATATTGAAGATACTGCTAAACTTTTTCAGGGAACGAGACCATGACTACGATTGCTGCTCCTGTTACAGGAAGATCTCTACTTTCTTCACTGCACGCTACCACCGAAGCCACTGCTACCACACAAGAGGCAACGGATGTTTCTGCCATAGCGATGACGACAAATTCCAGTGTTAGCCGACAGCAGATCATTGACGCTTTCCTGGCGGAGCTGTCTGTGTACTCTGAGCAATATAATGAACTGCTCAAAGAAGGGGTGAAGATCGATACCACACCAGCACAAAATGTATTGAAAAGCAGCTTGCCATTATTATTAAAAACGGATTCAGGTATTAAGAGTACCAGGGATATCTGGGATATTGATACTAACCCCAGAAAGAAGCCTATTGACTGGACTGTACCGCTTGATGGCAATATGGATAAAGACGGCGACGGTGTTTTTGATCTTGATGCCAATGGCGACGGCAAAGTTGATGATTATGTTGATTATAGCCAGTATACCTGGGACACAAAGGATAATGGTGGCGTCCCCCAAAGTGACTGGGAAATCTATGCTAATGTCGCTACCGAGCTGGCTGGGCTAAAAACGACTTATATGGACGTCTACACGGATCTGGCTAACCAGAGCGTGGAATTTCTGGATGCGGTAAATGGTTTTAAAACCCGAATGGTGAAATATATCACCAGTGGAACGGGTGATAATAAAGATAAGATATACATTGATGTTCATGGGGTGAAGGATGAGCTGAACAGCATAATCGATAGCTGGGGCAAGTATGTCACAGTCCCGACCACGGATGAGAAAGGTAACGTGACAGGAGAAAAGACTATTCCTAATACCGACGAAATTAATCCGCCTCGGAATGCTGACGGCTCGAAGCCAACGCCGCCTTCCAGCGGGCCGGTAGCTATTCGGGGGCTTGATCTGGCCGGTGTCGATTACTGGGCCGTTCAACTGAATATGGAAGACCAGTTGGTTGTTGACAAAGAAGTCACGGCAGGTAAAGACGGTAAGATGGGCACAGAGGAGACTGACATGGATAATGTTACCGTTTATCATTCTATCACCGTTGTACCTGATACGCCTGAAAACAGTAATCAATTATACCTGGTTCAAGAAAACGGGACTTATACATTATATGTCTACCCGGATATCCAACCGATAATTGATGCCGATAATTTCTCGACCGATTCATTCGGATATCGTTATAACGCTGGAACTTCAGGACCTACAAATGCGCCGTCTCCTTTAAAGAAGAATGATGTTCGTTATCATGGTGATAATAAATTTGAACACGATTACAAAAAATATGACGGTGATGATACTTATGATAAACGTTATTTTGTTATTCCAACATCTAAAGATCTGATGGTTGTACCAACGGATGCAATAAACAAATCCTACAACATGTACTATATCCCAGCTGGCTACACTCTGGTAACATCGACAAGCACTGAAGATTATCACGCATATGATTGTTTTTTAATTCCAACAAAGATGCTTGATCCACAGCTAACTAACTCATCAAAAAATAATAAAGATTCTGTACATGTCACTGAACCCGTTATCATGCAGGCTGAAATGTATGTTATTCATTCGAATGATAATACAACCGGTAGTTATCCAGGAGAATCAATGGCGAATATTTATTTCGCGCCAATGGCGGAATGGGATTTTGCGGCACACGGCGCGTCAACTAAAGTGAGCGTCAGCACCAGCGTATTTAATGAGTGGGAAAACTCGATGAATACCATGTCCAGTACGGTAGAAAGTGATTCGCAGGTCATGTCTGAAAAATTAAACCAGGCGAATACAATTTATAATAACCTGACGAAGGTAGTATCTTCGACCATTGAGGCCCTGTTGGAAACTCAAAAAGAGTTCCTGAGATAGGATGAGATAATGAGCGATATGACAATTAGCACAATGCCTGTTTGCGCCGGAGCCGTAACGCAACCTGATGATCCCGCTATGGATTTAACAGACGAGCAGCGCGAGTTGATGCAGCTCTCCACGCAACTCTTTAGCAACCAGCTTTTTTCTGATTGGATCATGGGCGATACGGATGACCCGGCGAACCCGATGTACAAAACAGAATGGTAATGGCCGCTGGCCGTTATAACACTGCGTTGATTGAGATGTTACCCCGCGTGGTTCAGAACTGTCTGAATCACGCTATTTGGGCTTTTACTCCCACTTTTTTCATCCCCATTCTGATTGGCATCCCTTACTTCCTGTTGCAAAGTTGTTGCTAATAGCAAAAAAGGAGGATGTCCCGTGAATAAATCCATGTTGGCGGGTATAGGGATTGGCGTAGCGGCTGCGCTGGGTGTGGCAGCGGTGGCCAGTCTGAACGTTTTTGAGCGTGGCCCACAGTTTGCACAAGTCGTCTCTGCAACACCGATTAAAGAAACGGTAAAAACACCGCGCCAGGAATGTCGCAATGTGACGGTTACTCACCGTAAACCTGTACAGGATGAAAACCGTATTGCCGGTTCCGTGCTGGGCGCGGTTGCCGGGGGCGTAATTGGTCATCAGTTTGGTGGTGGACGCGGCAAAGACATTGCGACCGTTGCTGGTGCGTTAGGTGGCGGTTATGCAGGTAACCAGATTCAGGGTTCAATGCAGGAAAACGATACATACACGACCACACAACAACGTTGTAAAACGGTGTATGACAAATCAGAAAAAATGCTGGGCTACAACGTCACGTACAAAATTGGCGATCAGCAGGGCAAAATCCGTATGGATAAAGATCCCGGTACGCAAATTCCGCTGGATAACAACGGCCAGTTGGTTCTGAATAACAAGGCGTAAAATAGCGTTATCCTGAACATTAGCCCCCCATTCGCTCAGGCTGGGGGGCTTTTTTTGTCAGAAGGTCAATGCGTAGTTCAGGCCAAAGGTGCGACCCCGGCCTTTGTATTCATACAAGGATGGACTGCCATAGGTCGGGCTGTAGAGTAACGGTGCACGCTGTCCCCAGAGGGTGGTGTACTCTTCATTCAGCAGGTTCTCAACGCTAAAGGTCAGTTTACCCAGCGGGAGCTGATAGCTGCCGATAACGTCCATCGTATTGTACCCATCCAGCTTGTTGCCACTGGCGTCGCTCAGGTCGAAGGTTTGCTGACTCTGTACTCGCAGCGACCACGGTTCCGGTGCCCAGCCAACCCATGCGGTTGCTTTAGATGGTGAAGCCAGAGTGACATCCCATTTTTGCCATTTACCGTTTTGCTTCACTTCCGATTTAATGATGTTGAAGTTACTTCCCACACTCCAGTCGGTATCAGCAATGAAATAATCCACCGCGCCTTCAAGGCCATAAATCCGGCGATCGTCGGGTTGTACGTTAATGGTCATATCGTTGCGGTTAATGACGATCGATTTATCTGACGTGGAGTAATAGGCTGCCAGTTGTGTGCGCAGATTATCGCCGGTGTAGCGCCACCCCAGTTCGTAAGAGTTAACTTTAATGCCTTCCAGACGTGAATCCGCGACGTTAACGCTGCGCTGGAGCTGATAATGATCGCCAACCAGCGAGTAGGTACCATTGCCGTAGTATTTTCCTGGGTCGGGAAGTTCCACACCTTGAGAGAAGTTGAACCAGGTCTGTTGGCGTTCGGTCAGGTGTGCGAGGATGCCCGCGTTAAACAGGACGTTATCATAGTCAGCTTTGCCACCCGGGATACTATCAGCAGAGTTCGCCAGACCCGTTGCGATGCCTTGTTGCTGCGTATAGCCGACAAAATCATCAACGCGGTTTTCAGTCCACTGGTAGCGGATACCACCGCTGAGCGTAAAGATGTCATTAATGTCGTAGCTGTTTTGCAGGAAAGGCGCAAAGTTGGTGATGCTGTAACCGGGATAGCGCCCGGTGGTGTAGGCTGTTCGGTTATCCATACCGCCGGAGGGGAGGGAATAAGCCAGATCGAAGAATTCTTGATTGGAATCGAATGTTTCGTGATCGGCGTCGATCCCCCATGTCAGTTCCCAGTTTTCCATCAGCTGGCTGTTGAGGGTGATTTTGGCACCAAACTGGTCAGTATCCTGTTGTGATGCGGAGAAACTGGTGACCTTACCTTTGCTCAGCGTAGGGAAAGGATAGAATTTTAGTGATTCGTCACGGTAATAGATCTGGCTGACCAGATTCTGACCGAAGAAATTAGCATCGGAATATTGCAGACTGATCAGATGCCGCTCCGTGCCGGGGATTCGGTTGGAATTGAGACCACTGCTGGTATTAGCGTTACCGGTGCCCGTCACGGCGGACATGTTCTCGCCGAGATCCAGTCCGTAGTCGTCATCTCCCTGGCTTTTGTAGTACTGCGTAACCAGCTGCAGCTGGCGGTCGTCATCAAGCTCAATCGTCCCGGTGCCCATGACGTCCAGACGGTCAGAGTGTTGCAGGCCAGTTTGAGTGTTATCGAGCATTAAAGCGTCGTGGTTGGCATTGTACCAGCCACCAAAGCGTTGATAAGCGACGGACATGCGTCCGGATGCGCGGTCGGTTCCTCCGCTAACTGCGGCGGCAACCCGTTCGTCATGATCGTTACTGTTGTTGAACCCGCTTTTACTGCCCAGCTCGAGTTCAACTTCACGCTCAGGCTGACCTTTTTTGGTAACGATGTTGATCAAACCACCGGTACTTCCGCCGCCATACAGCGATGTTGCACCGGAGATAACTTCAATGTGTGCAATATTAAACGGATCAATGGAGTCAAGCTGACGGCTGTCGGTGCGGGAAGAGTTGAGACGAACACCGTCAATCAGCACAACGATGGCGCGACCACGCATGTTCATCCCGTAGTTGGTCCGTCCCTGGCTGCTGACATCGATTCCGGGGATCAACTGAGCAAGAACATCCTTAAACTCTTTCCCCCCCTGAACCTGCTGTTCAATCTCTCTGCCTTCGATAACCCATGTAGTTTGTGCCATTTGAGACACGGTACGTTGACTACGGTTGGCGCTGACGATGAGATCTTCTTCTTCTGCCGCCATTGCCGGTAGGGTTAAAGACAGTAACAGAGGATTGAGCACCCAGAGATGCTTATTCATTTGTATTCCTTATAAAATTTGTTGGTCTGTTTTTATTTTTACGGCATGGAAACCGATTGTTACATTATGAAACGGATATTAAAGCAAATGCGAATATTGCTGATAATGATTGACATTATCAATGTTTTTTACAAAAGAAATGTATTAACTCAATGAAAACAATAAAGAATGTAGGGATTAAGAAGTGCCGTATCCACCGGGAACGGCGTAAGCTCCCGGTGATGACAGTAAGACGTGGGTAGTGTGGAAAAGGTTAATCTTTAATCAGTTCAGGCCACAATCGTAACGTGGTGTGCGCGATCTGCATCAGTTTTTCGAATGTGGCTCCTTCGCGGGCGCTGATCGACATACCCTGCAAAATACAGTTCAGATATTCAGCCAACTTTTGTACATCACAGTGTGCCGGTATTTCACCATGTTCCTGTCGTTGATGCAGAAACTGAGCCAGCGTCTGCTCCTGCATGGCGTGACGGGATTTAACCGTGCGCGCAATGTCCCGGGAAGAGGCGGCAAGCGTCGCGGATGTGTTAATCATAAAACAGCCCGCGGGCGTGTCTTTACTGGTGAAGCAGGTCGCTATTGCGGTGAAATAGTCCTCGAGTGCGGATTCGAGGCTTTTTTCTTCACAAAACAGTTGAGCTTCGTGTTTTGCCGCGAAGCGACTGATATAGCGGTCCAGCACGGCACGAAACAGTCCTTCCTTATTGGTAAATTCTGCATACAGCGTAGGCGCTTTTGCCCCGGTTGCTTCTACGAGATCGGCGAGCGATGTCGCTTCATATCCGTGCTGCCAGAAGAGTGTCATGGCCTTATCAAGCGCGGCTTCCCTGTCGAACACTTTTGGTCGGCCACGGCTTTTTTTTGCACAACTTGTCGTTTCAGTTGTCATGGTGCCGTTGTACCTGGTTGGGTTTATTGAATAACCATTATAAAAATAATCGCGCAGACACTCCAGTGCATTCACGATAAAAATAATTTAATGCTATTAGCATGAAAAATAAGGTCTTTGTGTTTTAAATAACAATCGTTATAAAAAAATGTTGACGTGTGACCTGGATCACATCTATGATTTACCTATCGATCGTTAAGTTAATCGCTTACGGCACACATTCATCTGCTAAAGGTCACTATCATGAAAAACGTAAAAACTCTTTTTGTCGCTGCAGTTCTGAGCTCACTTTCATTTGCCAGCTTTGCCGCTGTTGAAGTTCAGGCTACACCTGAAGGCCAACAGAAAGTCGGTACTATCACTGCCAACGCCGGGACTAACTTAGGTTCTCTGGAAGATCAACTGGCACAGAAAGCAGATGAAATGGGGGCGAAGTCATTCCGTATTACTTCTGTTACCGGTCCTAACACCCTTCACGGGACTGCAGTTATCTACAAATAAGTTGTAAACCCTCGCAATGCCACTGCGAATTCAATAAAAAACCCCCGCGGGAACACACCGGCGGGGGTTTTTTATGACCTGAATTTACAGAGTTTGTGCGGGAACATCGTGGTGGCGTGTCACATCTACAGGCATTCCTGAACGTAGCTCCATTGCATGCTCCATCACCGCTGCGTCTGTTTGTGCCGCATTTTTAAAGCTCTGCATTGATGAATTCAACACGATCGGCAGTAACTGCGGGTCGTCATTAATCTTTTCTGACAGCGGTTGGTGTACTTCAACCAGGCGCATACCGCCAGGTTCAACGGAGGCTTTAATCGGCGTGTTGATGATGTTCACTTTGGTTCCCGGCGTAACCTGGCGGAATAAGGTTTCAATATCACCGTCACGCAGGCGAATACATCCAGAACTGACACGCATACCGATGCCAAAATCCGCGTTGGTTCCATGCAGCAAATACACACCGCCGTAAGCAGCTAAGCGGATAGCATGGTGCCCCATCGGGTTATCCGGCCCGGCAGGTACTACGGCAGGGAGGTCGATACCATTGGCTTTATACCGAGCGCGGATATTCGCCGTTGGTGTCCAGGTCGGGTTGGCACGCTTATCAGAGATGGTGGTTACCATTGTTGGTGTCAGGGTGTCGCCGCCTAACTGGCCAATGCCAATTGGATACACGGTCACCGATTTTGTCCCTGGCTGGTAATAGTAAAGACGCAGTTCGGCGAGGTTAATGACAATCCCTTCGCGTGGGGCATCCGGCAGCAAAGTTTGCAATGGGATGGTTAAAACACTGCCTGGGCGAGGTACGTATGGATCAACGCCGGGGTTAGCCTGCAGCAGCGCTAAAAAGCCGACGTTGTATTTTTTCGCAATGGCTTCCAGCGATCCGCCGTTGTTTTCGACAACGTGAGTGGCATTTTCACCCACCAGTTTGCTGCCTGGCGGCGGGAGCGGCCAGGTATTCGCTTTAGCCGGAAGTGCTAACGCGACGGTCGCCGCGAGCGTAAAAATCGTTAGCCAGCGAGAGAGTCGTTTATTGTTTAACATCACCATAAATCCATTGTTTTTACGTGGTTTTTATAATGTAAAAGTAAACGGGAATTATGGCGGTTTGCAGTGTCGGGAAGTGCAGGGAAGTGCAAAGAGTTTGTAAATTCATCGGCCGGGCAAGCACGGTGCTCACCCGGCCGGAACGCTACGCTATGGCGTTTTCTTCAAGTTGGCGCATAAACTGACGTACCCAGTCGATACGGGTTTTACGCTCGGCTAAATCTTGCATAAACTTCAGCCGGGTTGGGCCATCCAGACGGAAGTGCTGAGGTTGCTTTTGGAGTAAGCCAATCAGCCACACCGGGTTGACGTGGTTCTTCTCGGCAAACTCAATCGTCCCGCCTTTTTCATTGCCTTCTAGCTTTCTGATGCCCAGTTTTTGCGCTTGCTGGCGCAAACGGGCAATATCCAGCAGCGTACGGGCCGGGTCAGGCAGCAAACCAAAACGGTCAATCAGTTCGACTTTAATCTCTTCCAGCTCGTTTTCGCTTTTTGCACTGGCAATGCGCTTGTAGAACGACAGTCGCGTATTCACATCGGGGATGTAGTCATCTGGCAGTAGCGAAGGCATCCGCAGCTCGACTTCAGTTTGCTGGTTGGTGAGATCTTCGAGCGACGGTTCGCGTCCCTCTTTAAGCGCATCAACCGCGTTTTCCAGCAGTTCCATGTACAGTGAGAAGCCGATGGTTTCCATCGAACCGCTCTGATCTTCACCCAGCAGTTCCCCCGCGCCGCGAATCTCGAGGTCGTGAGTGGCCAGCGCAAAACCTGCACCCAAATCTTCCAGTGATGCAATTGCCTCAAGGCGTTTTTGTGCATCGGTGGTCATCGCTTTCGGATGCGGCGTCAACAGCCAGGCATAGGCCTGATGGTGTGAACGTCCCACGCGGCCGCGTAGCTGGTGCAATTGTGCCAACCCGAAATGGTCAGCGCGCTCGATAATAATGGTGTTAGCGGTTGGAATATCGATCCCGGTTTCGATGATGGTGGTACACACCAGCACGTTGAAGCGCTGATGGTGGAAATCGTTCATCACGCGTTCCAGCTCGCGTTCGCGCATTTGCCCATGTCCAATCCCGATACGCGCTTCCGGTACCAACTCTGCCAGCCTGTCGGCGGTTTTCTGGATGTTTTCAACATCGTTGAACAGATAGTAGACCTGCCCGCCGCGTAACACTTCACGCAGGATAGCTTCGCGAACCACCAGATTGTCATACTCGCGCACAAAGGTTTTGACTGCCAGACGACGAGCTGGCGGTGTGGCGATAATTGACAGATCGCGCATGCCGCTCATCGCCATATTGAGCGTACGCGGGATCGGGGTTGCGGTCAGTGTCAGAATATCGACATCGGCGCGCATCGCTTTAATACGCTCTTTGTGACGGACACCGAAGCGGTGCTCTTCATCGACAATCAGCAGTCCCAAATCTTTTAGTTTCACATCGCTTTGCAGCAGTTTGTGCGTGCCGATGAGAATATCGATTTTACCTTCGGCAACCTGCTCCAGAATCTGCGCTTGCTCTTTGGCGCTACGAAAACGGGACAGCATCTCAATGCGCACGGGCCAGTTGGCAAAGCGGTCACGGAAGTTGTCGAAATGCTGCTGAGCGAGCAGGGTAGTCGGCACTAAAACGGCCACCTGTTTGTGGTTCTCGACGGCGAGAAATGCGGCGCGCATCGCAACTTCGGTTTTGCCGAAGCCGACGTCACCACACACCAGGCGGTCCATTGCCAGCGGCTGACACATATCGCTGAGTACCGCGTTGATGGCCTGTGCCTGATCGGGTGTGGTTTCAAACGGGAAGCTGTCACAAAACAGCTGATACTGCTCACGATCGTGCTTAAAGGCAAAACCTTCTTTTGCCGCACGCTGGGCGTAAATATCCAGCAACTCCGCCGCGACGTCACGCACCTTCTCGGCGGCTTTCTGCCGGGCGCGCGACCAGGCATCTCCACCAAGTTTATGCAGCGGGGCATTCTCTTCTGCGCCTCCGGCATAGCGGCTTATCAAATGCAACGATGACACCGGGACATACAATTTGGCGTCGTTGGCGTAGGTGAGCATCAGGTATTCGCCAGTAATGCCGCCCGCTTCCAGTGTGGTCATACCGGCATAGCGACCCACGCCGTGCTCAAGGTGCACGACGGGCTGCCCCGGATGCAGCTCTGCGAGGTTTCGGATCAACGTATCCGGGTTAATCGTGCGGCGGGAATCCTGGCGGCGACGTGCCACACGTTCACCAAGGAGATCGCTTTCGCAAATCAGTGCCTGGTTGCGTTTGGTATCAATGAAACCGTGCTCTGCCGCACCAATCATCAGATAACGACCGCTGTCGGCGGCTTCATCAAGGCGTAAAATACGTTTTGGCGCAACTTTGATGCGAGCCAGAAGTTCGCCGAGTGCTTCACGGCGACCTTCACTCTCTACTGAGAAAATGACCGGACCATTGAAGGTTTCCAGGAATTTACGCAGCGCATCCAGCGGCGATTTCTGTTGCGCTTGTACGGCGATGTCCGGCAGCTTCCGGAATCCCAGATTAGTGTTTGCCGCTTTGTTTGCCAGACTTTCGGTTTTGAGCTGGACGCGAGGCCAATGTTTAAGCTCGGAAAACAGTTCGTCAACCCGCAGCCACAGCGATTCTGGCGGCAGCAGTGGACGCATCGGATCGACACCCCGATTCTCAAAACGTGACAGTGTATCCGCCTGGAAACGTTCTGCGCTGGTTTCAATATCTCCGGTATTCACTAACAGCGTATTGGCGGGGAAGTAGCTGAACAGCGGTGGCAGGGGCTCACTGAAAAACAGCGGTTGCCAGTATTCAATCCCGGCAGGTAACGTGCCTTTACTGACCTGCTGATAAATATGTTCAGCGTCACGTTTAACTTCAAAGGTGTCGCGCCACTGACTGCGGAACAGCTCAATGGCTGTTTTATCGGTTGGAAATTCGTGGGCAGGCAGCAAATTAATGGCGTCGACTTCTTCCAGCGTGCGTTGTGTATCGGTGTCAAACAGACGCAGGCTGTCGATTTCGTCATCAAAGAAATCAAGGCGATAAGGCAGTTCACTGCCCATTGGGAACAAGTCCAGCAACGCACCGCGTGTGGCGTATTCACCGTGCTCCATAACCTGATCAACATGGCGATAACCGGCGCTGTCCAGTTGCTCACGCAGGGCATCACGCGACAGGCGCTGACCCTTTTTCATCACCAGTGCATGACCGTGTAGATAGCTGTGCGGGCAGACTCGCTGCATCAACGTGTTGACCGGTACGATCAGCACACCGCGTTGCATTGCAGGCAGTTGATACAACGTGGAGAGTCGCGAGGAGATGATTTCCTGATGTGGTGAAAAACTGTCATAGGGCAGTGTTTCCCAGTCAGCCAGATTCATCACCATCTGGTCGGTAAACTGACGAATTTCATCATGCAGACGCAAGGCATTTTGCATGTCCGGCGCGATAAGCACCACGGGTCCCGGATGGTGTTCGGCGATTTCTGCGACCAGCGTCGCGCAGGCGGCACCGGTAAGTTCACCCAACTGGCGCTGCTCGCCAGCTTTTGCTGGAAGCGTGTAACGATGTTGTTCAGGCATTCGGTTGTCAGGATCTCGTTTGGATATACGTCTGATAAGCAATGTTTCTTTATTATCCGTGATCGTTTCTCATAAGCAAATTGATTCGCCCCCGGATGGGGGCAAAAGCGCGTAAGGTTTAGCGAGAAACAGTGGAGAAAGAAGGCGGGGAGAAGAGCAGGTCGGCAACGGTTTTTTGTGAAATTTTTCGAACCATTAGTCCGACCAGCGTACACAACAGTAAGCAAGCGAACGGGTACACCAGTAGCAGGGCCAGCTCTACGTTTGCGGACCAGACGGTATGATTGAGTTTGGGAAGCAGCGTTAAACTCATCAGTTCCACCAGAATTCGGTGGGTGGTGTAGATGGCGATAGTATTGGAACCTATCACGCTTAATGGACTGGATGCACTCATGCCAAAACGTTGTTCAAATTGATAAAACAACTTCATGATGAGTACGATGGAAAGAAGTGAGAGTAATAGCGAAACATTTGCCAGCCAGGCGATGACAGCCACCAGTGCACTCACCGTCACGATGACTGCGTGACGGCGCAGGGGAACGTCTTTGATCCACGTCATCAGCGTTGAGCCAAACCAGGCGCCGAGACTGTAGTATGGCAGGTTACGAATTACGCTGTTCATTCCCCACCACGGCGTCGGGATAAAATTGATCGCCACGCTCAGCACGACAAATAACGCCATCATCGGCACCGCCCAGCGGCTGAAAATCTTACACAAAATAAAATAAACAATCAGCGCGTACAGATACCACAAGCTGGTGCTGGCGGTGAGCATCCCGTGGGTAAAGCCACTGATCGAGCCGGCATAGGCGGCGTTGGCGGTATGGCTCAGATCGCGCTGCGGGGCCAGCCAGTTATTGAGCGTGACTAACGCCAGCCATTGCACGATCCCCCACAGTATCAGCACCCAGGCAATACTCCAGATGCGTTTGTCTACACAGCTTGCCCACGGGACGTTTGCAATGTAGCGGCGGATCAGATAGCCCGAAATAAAGAAAAAGACGGGCATGCGCAACGGTGCCAGATACAGATTGAGATAGATCCAGCATTTGGTTAGCACCTGTGAGAGTGGATGCTGGAAGGCGGTGAGAGGAGGATAAAAGGTAATGACCGAGTGGTAAATAACCACCATGCAGATACATAACCCTTTGATTTGATTAATCCATAACTCTTTTTTATTCATTGCAGTGGTGTATCCATATTGTGTGAGATAGCCTGCCATCCTGCAAAACCCGGCCTTCTCTGTAATGCGTAACCGTCTGCTTTTTATTTTTTTAAGATAAAGATCAGGAACAATGGATGAGGGAAAAGTGGAAACTTTAGCGAATTGATTTGGTTATACTTTTCAGAACAATGCTGACGAACACTTACGGTTCAGTCATTTACCCATCCCGCTTTCGCTTATATACTCGTGACTTTGCTAACAGCAACCAGACGGATTTCATGTACCAACCTGTCGCTCTATTCATTGGCCTGCGTTATATGCGTGGGCGTGCAGCAGATCGCTTCGGTCGTTTCGTTTCCTGGCTCTCTACCATTGGCATTACTCTTGGGGTAATGGCGCTGGTCACGGTATTGTCGGTGATGAACGGTTTCGAACGCGAGCTGCAAAATAACATCCTGGGTCTGATGCCTCAGGCAATTCTCTCGGCGGAGCAAGGCTCTCTTAACCCGCAGAAGTTGCCGGAAAAAGCCGTGGTATTGAACGGCGTCAACCGTGTTGCGCCACTAACAACGGGCGATGTGGTCCTGCAGAGTGCGCGTAGCGTGGCGGTAGGGGTGATGCTGGGCATCGACCCGGCGCAAAAAGATCCGTTAACGCCGTATCTGGTCAATGTGAAGCAAACAGATCTCGAACCGGGTAAGTATAATGTCATCCTCGGTGAGCAGCTTGCCGGTCAGTTGGGTGTGAACCGCGGCGATCAAATTCGCGTGATGGTGCCGTCTGCCAGTCAGTTTACGCCAATGGGACGCTTGCCGAGCCAGCGTCTGTTTACGGTGATTGGCACCTTTGCCGCCAATAGTGAAGTCGATGGTTATCAGATGTTGACCAACATCCAGGATGCGTCACGTCTGATGCGTTATCCGGCAGGCAATATCACCGGCTGGCGTCTGTGGCTGAATGAACCGCTCAAGGTTGATACGCTGAGCCAACAAACGTTGCCGCAAGGCACCAAATGGCAGGACTGGCGCGAGCGTAAAGGCGAGCTGTTCCAGGCTGTGCGGATGGAAAAAAACATGATGGGGCTGTTGCTGAGCCTGATCGTGGCGGTTGCAGCGTTTAATATTATTACCTCGCTGGGTCTGATGGTGATGGAGAAGCAAGGGGAAGTGGCGATTTTACAAACGCAGGGGCTCACGCCGCGGCAAATAATGATGGTGTTTATGGTTCAGGGGGCCAGTGCCGGGATTATCGGCGCGCTGCTGGGGGCCGTGCTGGGCGCGTTGCTTGCCAGCCAACTGAACAACCTGATGCCGATTATCGGCGTGCTGCTGGACGGTGCCGCGTTACCTGTCGCTATTGAGCCGTTGCAGGTGATCGTCATTGCGCTGGTGGCAATGGCCATCGCGCTGCTGTCTACGCTTTACCCTTCCTGGCGCGCTGCCGCCACTCAACCCGCTGAGGCTTTACGTTATGAATAAGATCCTGTTGCAATGCGACAACCTGTGCAAACGCTATCAGGAAGGCACGGTGCAGACTGATGTTCTGCACGATGTCAGTTTTTGCGTCGGCGAGGGTGAGATGATGGCGATTGTCGGCAGCTCAGGCTCCGGTAAAAGTACATTGCTTCATCTGCTCGGCGGGCTGGATACACCGACTTCCGGCGACGTTATTTTTAGCGGTCAGCCGATGAGCAAACTCTCGTCAGCGGCGAAAGCGGAACTGCGTAATCAGAAGCTCGGATTTATTTACCAGTTCCACCATTTGTTGCCAGACTTTACCGCGCTGGAAAATGTGGCGATGCCGCTACTGATTGGCAAGAAGAAGCCGGCTGAAATTACCGCGCGCGCACGTGACATGCTGAAAGCGGTTGGGCTGGATCACCGTGCCAGCCACCGTCCGTCCGAACTCTCAGGCGGCGAGCGTCAACGTGTGGCGATTGCCCGTGCGCTGGTGAATAACCCGCGTCTGGTGTTGGCAGATGAGCCAACGGGTAACCTTGATGCGCGTAACGCGGACAGTATTTTTGAGCTTCTGGGTGAGCTGAACCGTTCTCAGGGCACCGCATTTCTGGTTGTGACGCACGATCTGCAACTGGCGAAGCGCATGAGCCGCCAGCTTGAAATGCGCGATGGTCGCCTGACGGCCGAACTGAGCCTGATGGGAGCAGAGTAATGGCTTCGCCTTTATCGTTATTGATTGGGTTACGTTTTAGCCGTGGCCGGCGGCGCGGCGGTATGGTCTCGCTGATTTCCGTCATCTCCACTATCGGTATTGCATTAGGGGTGGCGGTATTGATCGTCGGTTTGAGTGCGATGAACGGTTTTGAGCGCGAGCTGAACAACCGTATTCTGGCGGTTGTGCCGCACGGTGAGATAGAAGCGGTGAACCAGCCGTGGAATAACTGGCAGGACGCGCTGGTCAACGTGCAGAAGGTACCGGGTATTGTCGCTGCTGCGCCATATATCAATTTCACCGGGCTGGTGGAGAGTGGGGCGAACTTGCGCGCCGTACAGGTAAAAGGCGTGGATCCGAAGCAGGAGCAACGTTTAAGTGCGCTACCGTCATTTGTGCAAAACCATGCCTGGGATAATTTCAAAGCGGGTGAGCAGCAGGTCATTCTTGGCAAGGGGATTGCTGACGCGCTGAAGGTGAAGCAGGGGGACTGGGTGTCGATTATGATCCCCAATGCCAGCGCCGATCACAAGCTACAGCAGCCTAAACGTGTGCGTTTGCACGTTACCGGTATTCTGCAACTGAGCGGTCAGCTCGATCACAGCTTCGCCATGATCCCAATGGAAGACGCGCAGCAGTACCTGGATATGGGCTCCAGCGTTTCCGGGATTGCCCTGAAGGTCAACGATGTCTTTAACGCCAATAAGTTGGTCAGAGACGCCGGCGAAGTGACCAACAACTATGTCTATATTAAGAGCTGGATCGGTACTTACGGCTATATGTATCGCGATATCCAGATGATTCGCGCCATTATGTATCTGGCCATGGTGTTGGTGATTGGCGTTGCCTGTTTCAATATCGTTTCAACGTTAGTGATGGCGGTGAAAGACAAGAGTGGTGATATTGCGGTATTAAGAACGCTGGGGGCGAAAGACGGGCTGATCCGCGCCATCTTCGTCTGGTATGGACTGCTGGCGGGTCTGCTCGGTAGCCTGATAGGTGTGGTTATTGGTGTTGTTGTTTCTCTGCAGCTCACACCGATCATCAACGGTATTGAGGCGCTTATCGGTCATCAGTTCCTCTCGGGTGATATTTATTTTATTGACTTCCTGCCATCTGAATTGCACTGGCTGGATGTGATTTACGTGTTGGTGACTGCATTGTTGCTGAGTCTTTTGGCTAGTTGGTATCCGGCGCGTCGCGCCAGCAATATTGACCCTGCGAGAGTACTTAGCGGCCAATAACAACAAGATATACACTAAGGCATTCATGCTGTCTCGGGCGGCAAGCCCGATAACCACCAGACGCATAAACAACGATGTGACTGGGTGTGAGGGTGCAGCCAACGCAGAGGCAGCCTGAAGAAAGACGTGTATCAAGGAGCGGTGATGTATTACGGGTTTGACATTGGCGGGACAAAAATTGCGTTAGGCGTCTTCGATAACCACCGTCGTTTGCAGTGGGAGAAACGTGTCCCTACGCCGCGTGATAGTTATGACGCTTTCCTTGATGCGGTGTGCGCTCTGGTGACGGAGGCGGACCAGCGCTTTGGCGTTAAGGGTTCCGTAGGGATTGGTATCCCTGGCATGCCCGAGACCGAAGACGGCACGCTGTACGCGGCTAACGTTCCTGCCGCCAGTGGCAAACCGCTGCGGGCCGATCTCAGCGCACGGCTGGATCGCGATGTGCGTCTGGATAATGATGCCAACTGTTTTGCACTCTCCGAAGCCTGGGACGATGAGTTCACCCAGTATCCGTTAGTCATGGGCTTAATCCTCGGCACCGGTGTCGGTGGTGGCCTGGTGCTTAACGGGAAGTCTATCACTGGACGTAGCTATATTACCGGCGAGTTCGGTCATATCCGTTTGCCTGTTGATGCATTGACGTTGATGGGATTTGATTTCCCACTGCGTCGTTGCGGATGTGGCCAACTGGGGTGCATCGAAAGCTATCTTTCCGGTGGCGGATTTGCATGGTTGTACCAGCATTACTACCATCAACCTCTGGATGCCCGTGAAATTATCGCCCTCTGGGAGCAAGGCGATGAGCATGCGCGTGCGCATGTAGAGCGTTATCTGGATTTGCTGGCCGTTTGCCTGGGGAATATCCTGACTATCGTCGATCCCGATTTAGTGGTGATTGGCGGTGGCTTGTCGAACTTTACCGCTATTACGACGCAACTGGCGGATCGATTGCCACGTCATTTGCTGCCCGTTGCCCGTGTGCCGCGTATTGAGCAGGCACGACACGGTGATGCGGGTGGGATGCGCGGAGCCGCTTTCCTACATCTTACCGATTAATACAAAGAGGTTGTTATGCTGTCGCGTCGGGGTCATCGATTAAGCCGTTTTCGTAAAAATAAACGCCATTTGCGCGATCGCCTGCGTCAACGGATCTTTTTCAGAGACAGAGTGGTGCCTGAGGTGGTGGAAAAACCAAGGGTGTTAGTCCTGACTGGTGCGGGGATTTCCGCTGAATCAGGGATTCGTACCTTCCGCGCTGCGGATGGTCTTTGGGAAGAACATCGGGTTGAGGATGTGGCAACGCCGGAAGGATTTAGCCGTAATCCTGGACTGGTTCAGTCATTTTATAACGCCCGCCGTCATCAGTTACAGCAGCCCGAAATTCAACCAAATGCGGCGCATATTGCGTTGGCAAAACTCGAAGCTGAGTTGGGTGATCGCTTTCTACTGGTAACGCAAAATATCGATAATCTGCACGAACGTGCGGGAAGCCAGAACGTTATCCATATGCACGGCGAACTCCTTAAGGTTCGCTGTTCGCAAAGCGGGCAGATATTAGACTGGACAGGGGACGTCACGCCGGAAGACAAATGCCATTGCTGCCAGTTCCCAGCGCCACTGCGACCGCACGTTGTCTGGTTTGGCGAAATGCCTCTGGGGATGGATGAAATTTATATGGCACTGGCGATGGCAGATGTTTTCATTGCCATTGGCACGTCAGGACATGTTTATCCGGCCGCGGGTTTTGTCCACGAAGCGCGTCTGCATGGGGCGCATACGGTGGAGTTAAATCTTGAGCCAAGCCAGGTGGGTAGCGAGTTTGAAGAGAAGTATTACGGTCCGGCAAGCCAGGTGGTACCCGAGTTTGTTGAGAAGTTATTGAAAGGCCTGTGATTTTTTGCCGGATGGCGGCGAATGCCTTATCCGGCCTACGGCATGCGTTTTTGTAGGCCCGATGAGCATAACGCCATCGGGCCTTTCTTACCCCACTGAATCAACGTCCTGCTTTTAGCTTCTGATAATACTCTTCATAGAGGGCGCTGGCAGAACCAACATCGTTCTGCCACTCCCCTTTATTGATGGTTTCTGCATCCGGGTAGAGCGTTTTATCGTTAGCCACTTCCGGACTTAAAAGCTTACGTGCCGCCAGGTTTGGCGTCGGGTAACCGATGGTTTCCGCGACTTCTTTTGCGACATCCGGACGCAGCAGAAAGTTAATTAGCTTCAGCGCACCTTCTTTGTTTTTGGCATTTGCCGGAATAGACAGGCTGTCCATCCAGAAAATACCCCCTTCTTTCGGCCAGACGACCTCCAGCGGTGTACCCGCCTGACGCGCCACGAATGCAGAACCGTTCCACACCATCCCCAGATTAACTTCGCCTTCCATATACGGATTAGCCGGGTTATCGGAGTTGAAGGCTGCAACGTTAGGCATTAGCTTCTTGAGCTCGTTATATGCGGCTTCAATCTCTTTCGGGTCGGTGGTATTTCCGGAGTATCCCAGCTTGCGCAGCGCCATCTGGAATACTTCGCGGGCATCATCCGTTAACAGCAGGCTGCCTTTGTATTCCGGTTTCCACAGGTCAGCCCAGCTGGTCACGGTTTTTGGATCAATGGCATCACTGTTAATACCAATGGCCGTCGCACCCCAGATATAAGGAATTGAGTAGTCGTTGTTCGGATCAAACGGCTTATTGAGCATTTCCGGATCGAGGTTGTGGAAGTTGGTTAACGTCGACTTATCGATCTTTTGGATCATGCCTTCCTTGCGCATTTTGTCGACGTAATAGGTGGAAGGCACCACCAGATCGTACGCACCGTCTTTGTAGGTTTTGAGCTTGGCGTACATGGTCTCATTTGACTCGTAGGTCGAATAGATAACCTTGATCCCGGTCTCTTTAGTGAACTGTTCCAGTAATCCTGGCGGAACGTACTCGGTCCAGTTATAGAAATAAAGCGTGTTGTTATCATCAGCGTGAGCGGCGCTCATGCCCAGTGCCAGAGCACCCGCCGCGAGCAGGTGGCGTGACCATTTTTTCATTTAACGTCCCCTGAATGAAGAGCCTCAACGGCCCTTGGTTTTATCACGTGCAATAAGCTGGCTGGCGATCACCATAACCAGCGACAGAACCAACAAAATGGTTGCCAGAGCGTTCACTTCTGGTGATACGCCGACTTTAACCATTGAGTAGATTTTTAATGGCAAAATTTCATAGCCGGGCCCGGTGACGAAGGACGAAACCACGACATCATCCATCGACAGCGTAAAACTTAGCAACCAACCCGCCGCTACCGCAGGCATGGCCAGTGGCAGAATGATTTTGCGCAGAATAGTCACTTCGCTGGCACCCAGGTCTTTTGCTGCTTCAAGCATACGTACGTCAAAGCCTTTCAAACGTGAGTAGACCGTTACTACCACAAAAGGCAGGCAGAACGTGATATGTGAAAACAGCAGCGACCAGAAACCCAACTGAATGCCAATCAGCATAAACAGCACCAGCAGCGAAATTGCCATCACAATATCCGGCGACATCATCACCACAAATAACATGCCGCTGACAAATGGCTTGCCACGAAAACGGTAGCGATATAAGGCGACCGCAGTCAGTGAACCGATCAGTGTGGCAAAGGTCGCGGAGAGTATGGCCATCGTTAGCGAGTGTTGTGCCGCCTGCAGCAAACTGTCGTTGTTCATCAGCAGGCCGTACCATTTGGTGGTAAAGCCTTGCCAGTTAATGCCAAAGCGCGAGCTGTTAAAGGAGTTCACAATCAAAATGATGATTGGAATGTACAGGTACGCGTAGATAGCGGTCATAAAACCGCCGCGAAGCAGTCGACCGATCATTCGAGTTCCACCTTCTTGTTCAGAAGGCGTGATACTTTCAGAGTATTGAAAATAATCAACTTTTTCTCTTCTCCAAAATCTCTCCAAAACTTCCCGCCAAAACAGACAGCCATCACTAAGGCCGCGAATTTTACAACAATTTTCCAGGTGAGCGGAAAAAAATGCCCATTTAAATGACCAGCTTTACCCATTCCTGGCCGCGAGTGTCGTTATACCGATCTGTTGTTGCCTGCACTTTATGACCCAGCAGTGTTTTAGTGTCGATCCCCTGCGCGCGGTACAGTCGTTCAGCTAGCGAGCGTTGCTCGTGAAAGGTTGTTGGCGTTTTTCCTGCTGGTGGATTAACCCCTGCCATATCCCGGGCAACCGCAAAATAATCACTCAGATTATCTTTGCTCATTGGCTGGCCTTTTTTCTGCTGCCGGCTGTGAACCAGATAGGGGCTAACAACCCTGTCACGGCAACCGGCAATGACTTCTTTAAGTGTCATGCCCACGGCATCGCAATGAAGGGACAGTGGTAGCGCCAGACGCATATCAGTCTTACCCTGAACGACATGCAAATGACCGTCCCACACGTCGGAGAATTTCATTCTGACAATATCCTCTCTTCGCTGGCCAGTAACCAGGGCGAGAAGCATGGCGTTCCTGTTGTAATGCCCTTCTGGGGTAACATTGAATATGGCTCTCCAGTCCTCGATGCTGAGTCTGGCGCGGGTTACTTTCGGTACCGGTTTGCGTGTCGCCTCCGGAGGATTCCAGCCCGGTGGAACTTCGCCTGCATGTTGTGCTTCACGATAAATATCTACCCATACCACGCGGTTATTTAACGCGGTGCTGGTCTGCCCCTTATCAAGCCATTCTTCAAGAATCAGGGAGAAATCCCTAACCTCCAGACTACGCAACGGATGATTGCCAAGTCGGCCAACTAAAAGATTAGCCATTCTCATTTTTTCTTTGAGTCGGGTTTCTGATAAATCGCCGTTATCTACGCGGGTACGCTGCACTTTTTCATAGCGAACAATCCACGCCTGTAAACTGATCCCACGAGCCCTATTTGATGATGGTCTTTCATCTATTTTCTTCAGGAAATAATCAGCCTCAGCTGCTGCCAGTCGCTGATTGGCAGTGGATGCTATCTTTTCTGCTTTGACTTTATCGGTACCAAGTCCGTGAAATTTTCCGGTTACCGGGTTTTTATATTGGTAATAGGTTTTATCGGTGCGGCGATCGAACCGGGCGTAAAGCCCGGGTATAGATATGCTATTTTTTCGTGGCCTTGGTGACATGATTCAGGATCTCCTTTAACGCATCGTCATCGTCATCGTGAATTTCTGGTGCCACGCCGACAGTACCTGGGCCAACATACACGGCATTGCGATCAACGCACCAGCGACCGCATATTTTTTCAGGCTTTGGGTTTATGTATCCCAACTTGCCATATTTCACCAGAGTGGTATTCGTTATGGAAAAGCCGAATCGACCGGTTTTCCATTCCGTCAGCGGTATCAGAAATTGTTCACTCATAGCCATCACTCGCGATAGCCAGCCATTACGATACGCGCAACGACTGGCGCAGATTGATTGTCAAAAATCAGCAGTTGGTTTTGCCTTTCTTTTTTGGCGCCGTTTTTTCTTGGGTTTTATACTCTGCGGTATAGCGCGCTGACGAACTGGCGGTCGCGTGAAAACATGTTCGCTTATGCGCCGCCGTTCTCCCATTCGCCATACATGCCAGGACGTCCAGTCACATCCATCATCACAGACGTGCAGAGAACGGATCAGGGCTTCATCGCCGGTTAAATTCTCTGTCACTTCTCCGCCTCCGCACTTATAACTCCAGCGGCCAACGCTGCGGCCATGTGCGGCAATTCGTCAAAATCGCCGCGGTATGCCGGGTTTGCACACATCCCCTGCAGAGCTGCGAGCGTCAGTTGCTGGCGGTAGGTGAGGGCCATCGGTTCAGGTTTTGGCGCAGATACAGTTTCTGGTTCCTTTTTCGGCTTAACGGTAACCACGGGAGGATCCATCACCACCGGTTTCGGTGGTTCCGGGCGACGATATTCCACGATCGCATCGAGGGCGATTTTCTGACGAACGGACACATCATCAGACCAGCCCTCAAGAATTGTCGTTGCGACATCGTGAACTTCTTCATCGCTGAAATTGGGCGACAGACAAAATTCAGTGGTGGCGATATCGATGATCAGCAGAGGAAGAACGTCAGCGATAATATGACCGGTGCATGCCACAACGCCTTCCGCTTCTTCTTTACCCATAATGTCAGTACGCCCGGAAAGCAGGTCGTTCAGCGCGTGGGCAATCTCAATTTCATGATTATCAAGAAGTGGACGGTCGTCTTCCTGTTCGGTTACTTCCGTTTTTTCACCTTCATTTGAGGCGCTATTGGCAAATGCTGCATCCAGTTCCCTGTCGAGTTCTGCAGCGCGAGACGGGCAGACTGCTGGTGGTAAATTTTCGTCCTGTAACGTCTGTTCGGTTTTACCATCAGATTTTGCTCCATCATTTTTTTGTGGCAGCGGGGCAGACGTACGGCCGCAGGCAATATCAATGACCAGTTGTGGTGGATTAACGCAGTCAAAACCCGCAATGCAGCTATCAATGTATTGGCGCAGTTCGCCAGGGTAAATATGAAGTTTTTCATCAGCGGTTTTGATGATGGCCACGATGGACGCCGGGTGATAATCATGAATACCCGGTGTACGTGAAAATGGCGCACACCAGTCATCAATCTCGACATCTTTACCGCACAGCATGGTATTGATGCGCATTTCAATGCCAACTGGAGGACTGCACACGTCGAAATCCATGGAGCGGGATAATTTGCCCATGGCGATGCGATAGCGCAGCCTGGTAGCAAGTTCGCTCATGCTTGGTTTTTTCTCATTGCGTTTTGCTGGCGGAGTATCAAGCCATTTATTAATCGGCCTTTTGATATCAGTCCACTGTGCTGTTTCTTTGACAGTTGCACGTAGATGCGCCATTAATTCTTCCTGACGTTCTGGCAGCAGCGCCAGTGTGTGTGGTTCGCGGGCGATAGCTTCCGCCAGTTCGCGGGCAAAACTGCTTTCATCATCGTTAACCAGATCCATTACCTGGCCGTATTGAATAGCTGTGATTTCCTCGACAGGTCCAAACAGCACCAGACTGGCGGCGCGATAGTTAGCTGGTAACGGTCTTACCGCTGTCATTTTTTCTGCGGCTGTAACATCTTCAGCAAGTTCAGGCTCAACCAGCACGCGTTCAGGTTTGCCGGTTTCAGCATTCCAGACAATTTCATCTGAGAAAAAATCAGGAGTTAATACGCCCATAAGTTCAGGTCGCGGGACGTCTTCGCTGTCCTCCCATACTTTAGGCTTGAAATAATCATCAGCAAGTTCTGGTGCAAATTGCAGAAAAATTCCGTGTAACATTACCTGTGCCGCGGATTTATTTTTTGCTCTCACAGCGCCAGCGTAAACGGGAAGGTCTTTATTTTTCTCAAGCGAACCTTTTTTAGGTTCGAGCATTCCAGAAAAAATATTTAATTCAATAGTCATAACAACCTCAATAATGTTTATGTGTATGGCGTGCATTGCTTCTGCTTAAATTACAGCGCCGTGGTTCATGAATTTGTTTGTAGGAGATAGCATGCTCAAGGCTACAGAAATAAGCAGTCACCACTCTCTTATGAATTCTTTTTGTTGATTTATACATGGAATCATCAGAACTCCATTTTTTACAATACGGACAGCACTCAAGTGTCACTTACCCTCCCTGCATAGCTGGCTATGACAGGGCCATCATTGATGGATATAGTTAGCCCTGCCAGTTAAGGCATAAATAAAAACTCTCTTAATTGTTTGAAGTTATTGAAGGGGGTAAATAAAAGTTCAGCGTAAAAACTCGCTAATATTAACCCTCTGGTCGTTAACTATTTTGGTCATTACTTTGATGAAACACATATCCAGCACCGCCTCATCTTTATATTTTTGAACGCCGGTTATATCAGCCACAGCTTTTTTATATTCAGCTTCAGCTGTACGCTGGGCAATATCTTCTCTGGTAAATTTAACCATTGGCACGCACCATCCTGAGTAAAGGTTCCGTGTGATCGAGAGCTGCCTTCTGTTGTTCGTACAGCGCTTCGATCTCAGCTGTAAGGCGGTCGCGAAAAGCAGGAACGGTTAACTGATGAATAAAATTACTTACGGAGCTTTCCACATCAGGATCCCCGTCCGGTATAACTGGCTGTGAATTTTTCATAAACCCTCCGGTAAAAAAGGTGCCATCGTGGGAGATGGGCAAAGATCACGCGGCACACACAGCAATTAATCACATCTGCAAGCGCACTCCACCTGTTCCACACCTGTCACCCATAACTGGTAAGTGAAGGAGTGCACTTGCATGTTGCGCCCTGAAAAAGCTGGCGGTTACCGGAAATACACGGGAAAACACCGGGCCGCCAGAACAGGGGTCTACTTGTTATTGCTTTGGCCTGCTTTTAACCACATCAGGCGCGGTGGATCCTGCTATTCCCCAACAACAAGGATTCGGTTAATCTGGATATCCCCAACAATAATATGAGTACTCAAAGTGATCGCTGAACTGTCGGCGGCTATGGCCGCGATAAAGGAAACGGCTGGTCTCGCTAAGGTTATTAATGAAGCGAAAACAGATGCAGAGGTAAAAGCTGCAACCATAGAAATCCAGAACAAACTAATCATGCTTCAGGCGGAGTGCTTCTCTCTTGGCGATGCGATCCGCCTTCGTGACGAAGAGGTAATGCATCTCAAAGCAAAAATTGCAGAGTTTGAAGATTTTTGTGCCAAGGTAGAAGGATATAACCTTGATCAGCTTGAATCTGGTGCTTTTGTTTACTCTAAAAATGAAGTTGTGAGTGGAAAAGAAATAACCGTGCATCTTTGCCCACTTTGCTATTCCAAAAATATAAAATCGATACTTCATCCTTTCCCTGTAAGTAAAAATGCGCATTTTCATAAAAGCCGTTGTCTCCACTGTGAAAACAAGTTCTTAATGAATAAAAATCCGGACTACGATCAACCCAAATCTTTAAATGAGATTGGGCGAGAATTAAACGGTGGTAGCTGGCTAAACCGTTGAGTCAGGTTGTGGATATCCAGATTGTTAAAGAGCGAAGCGTCCAGTAGGGCGCTTTTTTTGTTTCTGGCCCTGTATCGCCAGGGTAAGCGGAACATTTTGATTCTGAGTAATCACTGCGTGTGGTTACTTGATGGGGTTTAGATTAGATATGTCTAACGAAATAGGCAAGGAATTTTGTTAGATAAAACTAACAAAATGAGCGAGTTTAAATTAACTTACTGATAAATAGAAAATTATTTTTTGGTTTGACGTTGTCTGGCCTGGAGAAGCTCTTCGAATAATTTATTGAAGTTCTGCACTCTCGCTCGCATTTCCTGAAGCTGGGCTTCTTGCTCCGATTCAGGCAGAGAATCAAAGAGATCTATCAACTCCCGATGCTTGTCAGTCAACTGAGTGGTGGATGGTAATTCATTGGCAGGGACAGGATTTTGCTGTTCATCTCCAAACAACAGCCAAGTCGGTGTGCATGATAGGGCTTTTGCGAGCGAAAACAGACGGGTGCCGACAGGTTGCGTTTCATCACGCTCCCATTGCGAAATGGTCACGTGCGCAACACCAGCAAGTTTGGCTGCCTCACGCTGAGTCAGCTTTAGCTCTTTACGTCTGGCAAGAGCTCTTTGTCCAAGGCTGTTTAAATTTTTCATAGTTAGACAATTCTAAATTTTATTGACTTAGATATCCCGCGCAAGCTAATGTTAGATATACCTAACAAAATGGAGGTCACATGCTCACATGTGAAGCACTTGCTTTTTTTGACACCAAAACAAAACTCGCGAAAGCCGCCGGTGTAGAACTTCAGTCTCTTTACAAATGGGGAACACTTGTCCCCGAAGGTCGGGCCCGTCGCCTGGAAGAAGCCTCGGGTGGCGTACTCATCTACGACAAAGACGTTTATGACCGTTACCGCCAGGCCAAGCGCCTTGGTAAACAGAATATCTGCACAACCAAGAAGGAATCTGATTGATGAAAATCAACGAGATTAAATTGCTGGCTATCGAGCTGGAAGAGTGGGCGATGAAGGATGGCAGGAAAGGGGGCTGGAAAAAGATAGTCCCGCTGATTACAGCGCATCACTACGGTGAGTTGCTGGATAGCTTGGCAGATATCGTGGACCCGTCAGAGTATGCGCGTCGCCTGCATAACAACACTCAGATCATCCAGCGGGCATTTCGAAATGACACGCCGAATTATCGTGGTCAGGCAGCTGCGCTGGCGCCAGCAATCAGGGCTGCGATGGATGCAGAGCTGGCTGGTCAGCATGACTTACATAACCTGGTGGCCATTGCGAACCGCGAGTGCATCGAGGCAACCAGCGCGGTGCTGACTGGTAAGCCCATGCAGGTTATCCGCAAAGAAACGGCAGAGGCGATTCAGGCGCTGGCCGATCTCATCCCCGGCGTCAGCATCCAGTTTAACCATATTGGTCCGCGCGCGGCGTAACAGGAGGCTCCCATGCTTGCCCAGGAATTAGTAGACCGTATGAAAAAGGCGATGAAGCACAGAGTACCGGTGGAGACAGTCGATCGCAGCGCTGAACTGATTCCGGGGATGAAATACCGCAACGAACGCGGACGCATGGTGACGGTAATGAGAGTTTCTCATCTTCGGGTTATGTACCGATACGAAGGCTATCAGGACATCTGCGAGACAGGCCGGAGAGAGTTTGAACTCAAGTTCAGGAAGGTGCAGTCATGACTAAGCGCACAGCAGGTACGGAGTTTTGTGTGAGTAGAATTTTTGAGATTGTCCAGTCGATGTCCGGTCAGGGAAACAGCATCACGATCCCTTGTCCGTATCTGGATTTTTTCGCTGGTGACCGCCAGCAGCATTTGCTCGCGGCGATCCTGAATCAGCTGGTGTTCTGGTCGGGTAAATCTCACCTGGAAAATGGCTGGTTTTACAAAGAACACGCGGTAATTGCTGCGGAAGTTCGTGCGTCCAGCGAGGATGTCATCCGCAAGGCAATGAGCAAAATAATCAGCCAGTATTTGCCCGGTGTTATCGAAGAGAAGAAACGCAAGGTAAACGGTACGCCGAAGATGCATTATCGCATCAATGAAGAGGCATTAATTGCCCTGATATTCCCGCCAGTGCTGGATTCGGCTCTTAAGACGAATGGAAACGGCTCTCAAGCCGAAACCAAACGGCTCTTAAGCCGAATGGAAACGGCTCATAAGCCGAATCCTGGAAACGGCTCTCAAGCCGAATCTATTCTCTATACAGATCTTAAAACAGATAAATACATACAGATCTCTTCTTGTCCGGGAATTGCGTCCCCGGAAGTCGATTTACCTACAGGCGAAGAAAAAAAATCATCTTCTGAACAGCAAAAAGGCAAATGGGGCACACCAGAAGATCATCAGTGCGCTGAGTGGGTTTTTTCCCGCATCAAAAAACTCTACGAGAAGGCCGCCGAGACAGACGGCGAACTGTCACGCCCAAAAGACCCTAACTGGAATGCCTGGGCAAACGAAATACGCCTGATGCGCTGCATAGACGGGCGCACCCACCGCCAGATTTGCGACCTGTTCAAGCGCGTACAACGCGATCCGTTCTGGTGTCGCAACGTCCTGAGTCCGTCAAAGCTGCGGGAAAAATGGGATGAATTGATTATCCGACTTGGCGGTAGCACGCAACAACGGGATGTTAACGCCATTTCAGTCCCGGACAACACCATCCCTGAAGGTTTCAGGGGCTAAAAAATTAACCTGGAGAATTTTATGGAAACCATTTTAGACGTACTGAAAGCGATGGAAAAAGCGACTGCCCGTGAAATTGCGGCGCGCATGAAAATTGAGCCTGCGGCGGTGATCGGGATGCTGCGTGAGCACGAAGAACGTAACGAGGTTGTTCAGGCTAACGGGTACTGGAAAGTTGCTACTGGGGAGGTGAAGTCACAGCCCACGGCGACCAGTTCTGTCAGCAAAACACCGGCAAGTGTATCTGTCAGCGACGTCATCGCCTTACTGGCCGAACATGGACCACAGACATCCTTTGAGCTGGCAACACTGGCAGGTATTGAATCCAAACGTGTGGCACCAATGCTGACCCACCACATGACAAAAGGGCGGATCATCCGCGAAAAAGTGGGCAACAAGTTTGTTTATTCGGTAGCGGCCGCTGGGCCAGTTAAAAACAAGATTTCAACACCACAGGAACCGGAGATATCAACGCCACCAGTACTAAAAAAATCTGTCACTGAAATTGTCGAGGAAATTCCCTCGTTCGTGAGCCGTCCTGATGATCTGCTGATCCCAACGGTACGCGGTATCTCAAGCGAAATTCGCCGTACGAAAGCGAAGCTGGCCAACCTGGAAAAACTTCGTGAAGCCGTTCGCAGCATTCGCAAACACGGTGCACTGATGCAGGAGCTGGCGCAATGAAACAGTCTGAGTTACCACGCTGTCCGACCTGCGGAAATATGCCCGAATACGCGCTAAAGCCTAACCATATGGGATGGGTATGGGGTGGATTGAAATGCCCGTATGACCATTACCGTGTGAATTTGAATGGCCCAGCTGGCAGCCGCGCACAGGCAGAGAAAAAGCTGGCGCCACAGTGGATTGAACTTGTCGAAAAAATAAACTAGGGAAAACAGCATGAAACCAACCTACGGGGGACTAGCAGCACAACTCGCTAACTCCGAGAGCAAGAGCAGGGAGCTGGCGCGCGAGGCAGGCGATCTGCTAGACATGTGGGAGAAGCGCGTCGCTGAGGGTAAGCCAGTGCCACCGGTACGCTTGGCAATTGCGCCGCCGGCTGCCGAGCATGGGCGGACACTCATACAACTGTTGCTTGCCAAATACAATCAATTAAAGTAGAGAACAATTGGAGTATACTTACAATGGAAGTGCAAAGAAACCTTTCTTATCCTAAATTATCAACATTTTAACATTCGTTAATCATTGATAAAATCCTTGAGAATTGCTCCTATAAGAGATAAATTTGAAAGGTGATTCCGTAAGAACACATTAAATAAAAAGGTCTGAGATGATTGAGTTAAAAGAAGTAAAAAAATCTTTATCAAGTGTAAATGAAGTTTCAAAATTAAAAGACACAGATTATGGCATCTCTTTTTATTATAAAGAAGCCTTTACTGATTTGAGAGTGTACGCTAAAGAATCTATGATTTCTTCAAGGATTGAAATTTCAAATTCTTTTCAGTCGCCTCATGATTTTAATAGTGTTTTCGATGCTGATAGTATAGCTAAAGTTGTTAATTTGACAACCACAACACCATGTAAAACTATCTTTGTTGAATCCAAAAATTCCAATGGAGCATTCATAATAAAAAATATTTCCTCAGATAAGTTAGATGTTTTTGCAGAGGATAACCTAAGTGAAGACATGCTAAGTAATAATTTAAAGCTGACGATCTTTAAAATGATGCTTGAAAATTTTGCTTGCTATAAAGACCTGAGGGTAGTTGTTGATAAATATAAAGCTGGAGCGCAAAGTGAAAACTAATGACGCACCAAAAATTATCATTCAACTTATATTGAGTGCTCTTTTATTTTATTTTTATTCATTCAAATTTAAGGTTGGCTTATTAGGTTTTTTATCAGAGCAAGTCTATTATCAAGTGCTGATAATTTTGGTTATTTTGTCTGGGTATATTGCAAAATGGTTAGATAGTTTTCGTTTGTTAATTATTCATCATACGTTGATGATATGTTCAAGCTCATATAAGTTGAAACACCTAAAGCAGGGAGTAGAGATTTTAACTGAAAAAACAGTTAATGCACAACTATCTCAATCAGCTCAGGCTATGATGACTGAAATAACATCTTCGGATTTTGAATTAGAGAGTATGGTTAAGGAAATGCATAATCAAATACAAAAAATAAAGAAATAAAATATTCCTATCACAGAATTTAATTTTTGCTAATAATCTTTGCATTATGATTTTGTCATCGGAGCTTGAACAACTCTGTTGACTTCTGCGCATTTAGGGTGACTAAATGCGACCGCAATCTGAAATCTTCGCCTTGTCACAGATGGAGCAATGCGGTGCTGCCACCATTTACTGAGGCTTTGGTGAGGGCTAACCTGCCGGAGGTATGCCAGTCGAAAAAAATCGCAGCCTGACCTATAATCCCCTCCATAACATGGAGGGGAAATGAGCAATCAATTCAGAAGTAAACATGATATCCATCCTTTAGATCCTTACATAAAATGGTTGGCAAATAGAGCGTTCATGCTTGTTATTTGGCTGAGTATTATTGCTGTGGGAGTATTACTTTCTAAGTATTATGAACAGTGGAATATCCTTCCAAGATTTGGCTCAATTGGGATCATGATTGGTACGTTACTTACTCTATCGCCTCTTTTCGCCGATGGTATTTACCTTTCTCAAGCCAAGGCTTTTTGTTTTGCTGGAACGGACGAAGATGGGAAAACGTCAGTCACGTCTGATGAGGGACGTAAAGTGTCCATTAACATTTTTTGGGGTGTGATCTTGATAGTTCTTTCATCCCTCATTAATGCCTTTGGTGACTATCTTGGGGATTATTTATGAGTGAATTTAACATCGCAGCAAAATCGAAAGAAGAGCAGGACAAGGTTAACGTCGACTTGGCGGCTTCTGGTGTAGCGTACAAAGAGCGCCTGAACATGCCGGTTATCGCTGAGCAGGTAGCACGAGAGCAGCCAGAACATCTTCGAGAATACTTCATGGAGCGAGTGCGCCACTACCGCGAGCAAAGCCTGACGTTACCGAAAGCATCCGATCCGCGCTATCTGGACATGGCTGCGCAGAATGAGAAGAGGTAATAGGCCGTCTCATTATCCCGTCGTTCGCTGAAGCTTTGGTATGAGCTAATTTGCCAGAGATTTGTCATCAGAAACAAATGACGGCTTAATAAAATATTGCTAATTCAACCCGCTACGGAGGGTTCTCTTTTTCGCTTCATCAATCCCTGCTACGATTCCCTGTCTTTTACTGATGGGGATATGAAGAAAGTTCTTGTTGTTTTATTGGTGTCACTTTTCTCACTGACAGCAACGGCAGCAAACAAGCCATGCTCAGGTAAGAAAGGCGGAATATCGCATTGCTCGGGCGAAAAGTTTGTTTGTAATGATAGCTCAATCAGCAAATCTAAGAAGGTTTGTCAGAAATAGTTATCAATAGATAGCACTCGCCATCAAAATCAAACCCGCTACGGCGGGTTTTTCACTCTCTATTGTATATGCTATTTTTTATGCAATAAGAGCGATTAATGGGACGCATCAGGGGAGCGCATGGATTCAACGAACGACGAAGAAAAACGCATAGAGTTTGAAAAATTCATCATTGAAAGGTTTGGTGATACAGTTGATCTTCGGAGGGCGAAACATGGCAACAACGGATATATCTCATGGGAAGCGGCGGTTGCTTGGATTGTCTGGCAGGAGCGCTCATAGCACTATGAAACAACGTCTACCTCTAGCGGGCGCTGATTTATTATGGCGCTGCCCGGAGCGTCCCGTCATTCACTATGGACTCCCACTTAGCAACGTCGTTTTAGAATTTGATTTTGGTCCGCTATGAGCGAAAAACGGACTTACTTTAGGTTTGATGAACGTAAATAGGGGGTAATAATGAAATTATTACCCCCTATCGTTAAAAGGCAATTTACTTTATTAATTAATGATGCAGTCAGAGACTGTTCTGAAACGGTCTCTGAGCATTAATCTGTGATGTTAAATATAATTTAGACTTCAAAAAATTGCCTGCCATTCTATAAATGGTGGCATTAGTTCTTATCAGTTGAATTTTTATTAAGTGCATTTTTTTACACTTGGGACAACTTTGTACTAAGTCCTCGGTGATTTGATAATAATAAGGAATTAAAATATTCATTCCACCACATTTTATCGCATCATAAGCAAGTGCTTTAGTTAGCATTTCCTTTCCTTCAACAATTATTTCCCTATCGCTGACTAAAATATCGCTAAGAGGTAAGTGTTCTGGATTGTAAATTATCACATCGCCTGATTGCCTTTCATAAGCCTCATAGTTGTCACCTGCTTTACCATAAGCTATATCCGTGGCTTTCACCCAATTAATTAGTTCTGCTGTCTGGCACCAACTAATTAGTCGTTCAAGTTTCTCTGGAGTATATGTTCTTGCAAAGTCTCCATGCGCTTCACAATGACCATATTCTGCAAAGTAGCCTAAGTTATATTCGTAAGAGTAATCCCCCGCAGTCAACGGAAGTCTGAAATACTGATTTGGTAATACATTTTTAGTTTTTGTGCTATTAAGTAAATTAAAAACAATATCATAAAGTTGATAAAGGCAACACCCTTGATAATCAGGATTACCATATACAACAATGTCTCCAAAGTTCTTCATATCAGAATTATAGACACTTCCAAAGCGTTCATCGCCATATAAGAAAAAGCCTTTCGAAAGAATGAAGACAGCATTAGGAAGTAAACTTTTATCATAACTTTGCGCATGCTTTTCTAACTCTGAAACGATATCGCTCCACTCCATGTCAGTATCATAAGCAAAAATAACTCCGAATCCATCCTTCTGAATTTTCGTGCCTGAATGAACAATAATACCTTGATTACTAACTATTCTCTTTAATTTTTTGAATGAGGCAATATTTTTGAATGCACTTCCTAATTCTTTTTTTGTAAGTTTTGATTTTACCTGAATAGCACCATAGCAGTACTCAACAGGTAAAACCTCGTAGATATCTTGTCGCTGCATAAGCGTAAATGCATTTAATGCATCATAAAAAAGAATATCAATTTCATTACTAATGTGTCCGGTTGTTGATGCAACACGGACGCTCGATTTTGAGATTGCATAACTAAGCGGCAAAAGCTTATTATCTATAAAGAAAGCTCTTAGCAATTCTTCTCTAACCGTACCAACATCTCTAGGATGTTTAATATCTTTAGATATTTCAAAATCTTTAAGCATTTTATTCTGTAAATACATGAACTCACGTTCCAGACCATGAAACTCCTTATCCTGTGAGCGTAATTTATTTGCACGCGAGGCTTGGTTTGATATCCATTCTTTTGTCCTCGCTTCTTTCTCAGCAAAATCAGCACGTTCTTTTTTTTGAGCACTAGTCTGGCGTTTTCTTTTCCTTTCGTTTTCTGACATAACAAAAATATCCTTAAATTTAATAAAAATATTAACTAATTTAACAAATATGGAAATCGAAAAATGTGCTAACCATCTTTTTTTAAGCCTTTAATCAATTTGTTAAGTGACCAAACCTTCATTCCATTGATTTCTAAGACGTTCTCTTCGAGCACGCAATGATTCACTGCGATCCAAGTGTAAGTATCTAACATAACTTGGTCATTTACTCTAAAAGAGTTACTGACACTCCAACTTCCGCTTCTGGCACTATGGGGACCTTCGCAAACAGGACACCCTCGATTTCACCAAAACGGTCAAGCTTCACCTCTTTAATAGAAATATGGGGCTACTACCCATCGTGTTGCTCTCTGGCTCATTAATAAATCAACATTATAGGTCCGCAGAAGTCATGGGATGACCGGTGTTACTGGGATATTTACACATACACCGTTACCTCAACCCTATGATAGTCGGAGCTGTTAATACCTGTTAAGGCATAATGGATACACTCGCGGATAATCCTGCCACTAACTCAATGCCTGCAGGCATGGTATCTAACTGGATGCGCACCGGTACGCGTTGAGCCAGCCGAACCCAGCTAAAGGTGGGATTGACATCCGGCAGCCCAAGTCCGCCGGTCTCATCGTTGCTGTCACCAATTCCCCGCCCGATACTCTCCACATGGCCTATGAGCAGCGAATCAAAACCCATCAGTGAAATCTGCGCGGTTTTCCCGACGCGGATATGACGCAGTTTAGTCTCTTCAAAATAGCCCACCACCCAGAAACTGTGCGCATCGACAATGGCGACTTTTGTCTCTCCCGCGGTGGCATAGTCACCGGGCCGAAGACGGAGATGTGTGACATAGCCGTCCACCGGTGATCTCACGGTGGCATGCGCTAAATTAAGCTGAGCCAGTTCCAGCGCGGTCAGTGCGCCCTGATAATTGGCCGCCGCGATGCTTGCCGCACTGCCTGTTTGCTGGATGTCCTCACTGGATATCACCCCTTTGATCATCGCCCGTCGCCTTGCCGCATCCTGCCGCATTAGCATCTCATGACGTTTTGCCTCAACGTCAGCCTGTGAACTCAGCACGGCCAGCTTCAGCCAGTGGGGATCGATGGCATAGAGAATATCGCCACGGTTAACCCACTGGTTATCGCGGACCTCCACGCGACTCACCGGCCCGGAAACATCCGGTGCAATCTGCACCACATCCGCACGAACCCGCCCGTCGCGTGTCCAGGGTGTTTGCGCATACTGTTTCCAGAAAATAAATGCCACGAGTGTCGCCACCGCAACGGCACTTAATGTCAGCGCATAGCAACCCAATAAAGAGAGTAAAGATTTCATGCAAATAACTCCAGAGTGGTCAGGCCCTGCAAAAGCAGGAAACAACTAATGATAAAAGTCGAAAAATCAATCAACGGGCGAAAGGGCAAACGTCGGTAAAGCCTGCTGAAAGAGAAAATTAATAAGAGTGATAGCGTACAGATCAGCGCGATGAGCACAGTCATCAGCAGACCGGGAAAAAAAACACCCCCGATATTGATGTCATTTATCATTTGTGGATCCCTCGTCCTGCGTTCGTAACGCGCAGTGCAAATCAACCAGTTTGTCGACTAACTGGCGCGATGGTTTATCAGTGGCGGGCAAGTATTGAACGGTTATCTCCGCGATGCGCTCGCGCAAGGCTTCAGTCTCCGTAGAGCGGGTAAGGTTATAAAGGATGGCGTTGATGCCACAGCCTGAGGGCATGTCGCAGCGGCGAAGATGCATCACACCGAGGCCAATGCGCAGAAAGTGCATCAGGTGAACAAGTGCCCGAGCGGATGATGGCCTGCTACGCGGTATGCGTGGCAGCAGCAAGGCAGCTCGATCAATCATCAGATTGGTCCAGTGCGTTTCATCTCCTTTAAATACGCCGTTCACGCTCCGGCGGATATCACGCTGACAAAGTTTCAGCAGGCGGTTTATCGCCGCGTCGGCTTGCACGGTTTGCAGCAGGCTCATGCTAAAGACCGCAAAACCGGTCGCGAAAAATAGCGCGATGGCGGTGTTAGCCGCATCGGCGAAGTTGCCGCTGTAATGTGCACCCAACTCGCACAATACAGGTAGCGTCAACGTTATTCCCATCGCCATAAACGTGGTGGGCGGCCGTGCCTGGAGTGACCCGGCAAGCAGGTAGACCGGAGCAAGCACGGCAACCAGTACGGGAAAATCGCTGACCTGGGGAAGCAGGGCAAAACTATAGATGAGACTTATCAATACGCCCCAGAAGGAGCCGATAATGTATTTCACAATATGGGGTGCAGGCGTGTCGAAACTTCCAAACAGAGTGCAACAAACCCCAAGAATGGAAACCGCTGTACCGCCATCTGACCATGCTGAGTCGATCCATATCAGACAGCCGCTCAGGATGATGGCAAACGCGCCCAGTGCCGTCCGGATTGCACTCAGGGGATCGCGATGAAAAATATATCCTTTCGCCGCGCTATCTTCCGCCCGTATGGTCCCGGGTTCCGCGTGAAATATAGCCTGCGAAAGGCGCTCACACTGGTGAATAAGACTAATCAACTCCGCTATGTAGCCTAAGAAGTTCACCCCCAGCGCGTCCTCAAAGGTCAGTGATTGCACCGCACGCTTCTGTAGTAACCGGGTGCTACGTTTTTGTAGGGCTTCAGCAGTACTTTTGTGTTTCCCGACATTGTCGCAGGTGAGCCAGGCCTGGACATCATTCAGCAGCGTCTGTATATCGGCGGGCATATCCGCGATCACCTGCAAGCGATCGCGTAATTCGCCGTTCACGATGGCTAATCGTGCCAGCCTGTCATGGAGTGCTTTTCTGGCCTGTCGGGCCGGAACTGAAAGGGCAAAATCATACGGGATGTGGTGGCTGATGCCCTGCAGGAATTGCAGTGCAAGCGCGAGTTGCAAGGGGGCTGAAACCTTATCAGACTTGCCCGCCAGAGTATCGGCAACATGCTGTCGTGCCGCGTGTAGCGTCTGCGTCAATTTGCTGTTGAACAGGCCTGATATCCGACTTGGCAGAATGTACCGGTGGATCAGCGCGGCGCAGACGATACCGATCGTTATCTCCTGCACCCGGATGATAGCAATGTTAAACACCGAGCCTGGGTCGGATACGGCGGGAAAGCCAATCAGGCTTGCGGTGTAACCGGCCAGTACAAAGGCATAGGCGCGGGGAGTACGGTCAAGAAGGGATAACCAGAGGCAGAAGGCTATCCAGCCTGTCAGCATCACGCTGCATACAATCGGCATATTCACAAACGTAGGCACGATCAATACCGTTGCCCCTGCGCCCGCCACGGTGCCGACCAGGCGATAGAGACACCGGCTCAGCGAAGCGCCCACAGAGGTTTGCGAAACAATATAGACGGTGATGATGGCCCAGGAGGGCCGTTCCAGGCCAATCGATAGGGCGATATAATAGGCGAGCATCGCAGCGGCAAAACTCCTGAGGGAATAGAGCAGGGCATGGGCGTCACTCAGTAGCATGGGAGTGATTATGCTGCCTGACCAGCGGCGTATCGCGTGCCAAAAAGGGACGTGTTGGGGGATGATTGTATTCATGCCGAGAATTATTCCCGGTTTGCACACGTCACTAAATACTCTATTCTGTCAAAAAATACCTAAATGTTGCCAATAACATGACATCCCGACTTGCCAATACCTTGTTTGATCCCGACAGCACGTCGAGCCCGGCAGTCGCTCGTCATATCGATTTCGTCGATTACGCAGCCGAAGTTCCGGTTCATTCGCACCGTAAAGGGCAGTTGATTATTGCTCTGTATGGGGCGGTAATTTGTCGTGCGGAAAACGATATCTGGATTGTGCCACCCGATTGCGCGGTGTGGATCCCCGGCGGCGTTCCTCATAGCGCCAAAGCGACCTGGAATGCGCACCTTAACTATCTGTTTATTGAACCTGGCACTGCCGCATTGCCGGAAAAATGCTGCACGCTGGCCATTTCACCACTGATTAAAGAGTTAGTTGATCGTTTAACGAATGAAGGCGTTGATTACGCACCACAGAGTCATGTTGGCAGGCTAACCAGAGTGACACTTGATGAACTCGTGACCATGCCACAGCAGAAATTGAGCCTGCCGGTCTCTGCGAACCCTAAAATTCGTGCTATGGCCGATGCGTTAGTCAGCAATCCAGACGACCGGAGCACATTCAAAGTCTGGGCAAAGCGACTGGCACTCAGCGAACGCTCGTTAGCGCGCTTAATGCTGCGTGAAACCGGTCTGACCTTCGGTCGCTGGCGTCAGCAACTGCACTTGATTATTGCCCTGCGGGAGCTGGCAAGTGGGGTGTCAGTACAAAATGTGGCAGCAAACCTGGGGTATGAGTCGGTTAACGCATTTATCACCATGTTCAGAAAAACCATGGGCAGTACGCCAGCGCACTATTTTTCTGTTCGCAAAACGGCTGATTCATAGACTTGATAAAGTGTGAGGCTCTTGATTTAGGCATGGGCAAGATGCGGGCAAGCTTACTGAGTTGAACTCACAGTGAGGAGAGGATATTGCAGAAAAATCTAAATAGTTTTGGTATTATTGTAAAATATCATTGCCAATAACGATTAAATCTTCTGCCAAGTACGGTGGTAAAATGCTTTAATTAAAATCATATCAGTTTTTTTATTTTTAAACTTAAGCCAGCAAAGGTGGTAAATATGAATATTTATAACTCTAGAAAAAATAGCACGCGAAATAGACGGAGAGGAATGTATTTTAAAGATATCATCCTTCCGCTTGCATTAACGTTTCTTGGGATATTAGGGACTTTAGGAGGAGTGCTTATTACAAATTACCAGAATTCTGTTAACGAAAAAGAATCTCGTCTTTATGAATACCAGAATAAAATAATTGAACAGAGAATTATCCTCATTGATAGAGCTGCTAAGATTTTTGGTAAATCTCCGGGTTTGCAAGATATTTGGAATGAGCACCTTGACATGATAAAAAAAGGAAAAGTTGAACAACTAGTTGTTGATAAATTAACTGATGCTCAAGGCGAGTTTCAGAGTATTATTTATCTCTCAAGCATTTATTTTGGTCCTAAAACTCAACAAGCACTTAAGGATTTTGATGAAAATCCAGGTCCATGGTGGACAAAACCCAAAGATAAACAAGATAATTTCGTATCATCCATGGCCTTAGAAATTAACTATGGGATAAAGTGATCTCACAACATATCATTTCGAAATGGTAAAAAAAGAAATCATCTTCAGTTAGATATCGTGAGAAATGTATACAGAGAAGCATCATGGATATTATTCACCAAGATGCTTTTTATGTCCGATTTCGGTACATAGCAAACAGCTATGGGCTGCTGAAGGTCCGCTGTGAGCGAGAAGCGGACTATGAAACTTCGCTAAGCGAAGCTATTCAACATTTAGGTCATGTCGTTCATCAAGTTTACCAAAATCTGACCATCTTTTTGTTCCAACGCCAATTAAGTTGGCTCCATAATAGCTAAAGAACGATGAATAATGGTTTTGCTTAGTTATGGCATCCATGCAAGCTCTCACAATAATTTGTCTTTCAATCGTTGCCATATCCTTGCCATATAAATTTATCATGGGAAGCCAGTCATAAAGAGCTCGGCAATTATCAAAGACAAACAGGTCAAGGTACATGCTTCTACTTTTAGCTCTATATTTAGCTCTCCAATGAGCATCCGTATTTACATGATATGCATTGCCTAAATGGTTTAGGGCAAGTTCAATCCAAAGATGTGGCAAGGGAACATCACAAAAAATACCGCCATGCTTATCCGGTAGGGATGAAATTATCTCATTTATTGACTTAGATACATCTTTAGATAGTGTGCTTTGATAGTAGTTTTGAGCATTACGGAGTAAGTCGTATAATTGAATACTATATAAATATGACGGTTTGTTTTTCGACAATTGCTGATACCAGTATTTACCTAGCTCGCTTTTCGAATCCTTAAGGCGTAATATAAAATTCCATATCGGAAATTCCTCGTGACTTTCGAAGACTTCTCCACCAGAAAACATCTCTGCGGCATTTTCATTATCATCTAAAATTTCGCAGTCTGATATTGTGACCATTTTTTCAAGGGCAAGCTGAATTTCTTTATCATCCATTTTCAGAAACATTCGCTTTAAGGCTGTGTTACCTCCAACTCTCAACATGGGAGAAATATAGCTTGCAGCTATGGTTGGATAGTTGGTTGAAAAGGCACTGTAAGCAAATTCAAAATTTGATTCGATTAAGTGTTTGAAGGTTTTATTGTATTCTTCATCTTCATCTTCATCTTCATCTTCATCTTCATCTTCATCTTCATCTTCATCTTCATCCTCATCGCCATACCCATGAAAATCGGCACCTTCTATAAAACGAGAGTCTTTACTTTCACCTGAAAAAATGGATTTTTCAAGAAAAGCATGACTTCTGAAGTATGATGACAAAAATTCAATATTCTCTTCTGTTTTATCAGGTAATGCACTATTTACAACAAGAATCCCTAAGTCACTGAATGAGTTGCTTTCAAATATAGCATTTATGGTAAGTATCGGTTTAGATTCTTTACTAAATAAAGGTGCTGTAAAGTCAAGATAAATAATATCAAATTTAAATGATGTTATTTTTATGAGATCAGAAATATTACCATTAAATATCTTTAATGTCGGGAATTTATCTCGAGCGCTCAAGAGTGCAGCAGAATACATTTTTTTATCAGACTCAATAGCCCATACATTTGAAATTTGAACACCGAGGCTGATCATTACTTCTAAATCATTTTCTGGTTCGGGGCCGCAAAAATAAGCAATCTTTAATTGTTGTGGTTGTTTTGATTCATACATACTATTCGAAAAAATGGTCCATGAATCGATGATGCTTTCATCTGGCTCCTTGTTTGGAAGTATTTCATCAAATGCATAATCCCATAACCTTCTGATATAGTTAGGTTTCAATATACGCTGATTATCTCTATCAATAGTCAGTTTCTTGATTGCTTTTGTCCATATTTCAATACGGCTTTTTTCTTTAACGTCCTGTTTATAAGTTACCATGGCCTGTTCATTCTCAATATGTGGGGTAAGTATGAAAAAACACGTCATATCGAATCTACCATTTCCACCGCGTAAACACTATTAAAATTAATACTAATATTAATCTATTTCTATGGATCAAATGAATAGCTTACCAAAACCACATTGCAAGCCACTCTCTATTCATTCAATTTGCGTTTAACTAATGTTTTATAGATAAAAAGAGATGGTTTTATATATTCAGGCGTCCGCTTCTGGCACTAAGCGGGCTAAAGCAGACAGATTTGACGAGTTAAGGGTATGGATGAATTCTCCATACCCTTGAACGATTACTTCCCAGCTGATTTGCTTGGTTTCAGTCCTGGGGTATTGCCAGGTGTATCCTTATTATCACGTCTGCGTTGATCGGGTTTTCCTGTTGATTTTGCAATTGGTTTTGGACCAGGTTTAAGCCCCATAATCGTGTTCCTTAGCCTTGTCAGAGGTTATTCCTCAGTCTGGATATAAGGGGAACGGTAAGAATTATCAAGCTTGGATGGGCGGTGAAAAGTGACTACTTGACTATTATGTGAGCAATGTCAGCTTTTGGCACTAACCAGCCCTTTGCTGATTGAAAAAGGCGAATGAAAGTTGGTTAACACTTTACCTCATGGTCACACAGTTGATCATTGATGAGGCGTTAGTGAGGGCGAATCTCTCGGGGTTGTGCCAGCAGAAACAAATAGCGACTTAATAAAACACTGTTAATTCAACCCGCTCAGGCGGGTTTTCTTTTTTTACTACTGACAAGAAATTAACAATTTGTGCTCTTAAAGCGTTGATCATTTCCGTGCACAGGTATACTGTATAAAAACACAGTATTTGCAATGGAGGCCATTATGAAAGTTGAATTAACCATTGATCGCATGAAAGAACTTCCTAAAGGCGCGGTACCAGCACTGGAGAAGGAGCTGCTTAAGCGCCTGAACGATCACTATGACAATTGCAGGCTCACAATCCGCCGTGCCGGGTCAGATGGGTTAAGTGTTTTTGGCGGTGACAAGGACGACAAAAAGAAAATTGAATCAATCCTCCAGGATACCTGGGAAAGTGCAGACGAGTGGTTTGTTAACTAACTAACGCCCCCTTAGCTGGTAGCTCCTGCTGCCATTTTTTAAATCGAGTTTCCGCATCGCCTCGCACAATTATTGCCAGGTAATTCAGGTTTATTCAGGTGTGGGAATCTTTTCAAGGGGCATCTCATGCAAATTCCGGATGATTTAATCCCAGGGTTGCCGGAGCACACTGGCCCGGTTCTGATTTATTTCGTGAAGGGGAGTGTGGTGAGGGGATTCGCTTTACGTAAAGATGAATTTGTTACGTCTTTGCGGGCACTGGAAGAGGCCAGAAAGAAAGCTGGTCTTCCTGTTTCAGATGCAGGATAAGTTGGGTTATACTCAAACACGGGTCTGAACAGCCCGCTGAGTAACACTGCGCCAACCGGGAAAACGCGATGGCGCATAAAACTGAATTACCCCATTCACGCCGTTCCTTCGTGAGCGGTGTCGCTGTTTGTGCTGGTGGTGCAGCATGAGCAGATCTAAGACCAAAGCTGAAAAACTTCATCTTTCCCGCGTAGCTGGGATGGGCTGTATTGTCTGCAAAAACCTGAAGCTGGGGGAAACTCCTGCAGAGATACATCACATCCGAACTGGTCAGGGAGTTGGCCAGCGCGCTGACAATTTCAAAGTTATTCCTCTTTGCCCAATCCATCACCGCCAGGGCGGACACGGCATAGCCATTCATGCTGGCCGCCAGTCCTGGGAAAACAATTACGGTACTGAAACAGATCTGCTGGTGCAGTTTCTCTACGAACTGGGGGAATCTGCATGACCATTACTTACGGTTTAGTATGTAGCGGCATTGAGGCTGCGAGTGTGGCGTGGGAAGTTTTGGGCTGGCGACCGTCATGGTTTTCTCAGTTCGATCCTGAACACAATTACAAAAACGGTCCTGATTTTCCGTCTGCGGTGCTGGCGCATCGCTGGCCACACGTAAAAAACCTGGGCGACATGACAAAAATCGCCGCTGCAATCCGGTGTGGAGCAATCGAAGCGCCAGATGTTCTGGTAGGTGGTACGCCATGCCAGGCATTCAGCATTGCTGGTTTACGTAATGGCCTGACGGACTCACGCGGGCAATTGACCCTTGCTTTTGTAGAACTGGTAAACGCAATTGATGAAAAACGAAGAGAACAGGGATTCCCCCCCGTCATTGTCGTCTGGGAAAATGTACCCGGAGTGCTCAGCAGCAGAGATAACGCTTTCGGATGTTTTCTTGCAGGGCTTGCCGGCGAAAGCTGTGAACTGGAATCACCAGGGAAAAAATGGACAAACGCTGGTTATGTGCTGGGACCAGAAAGGGCTGTCTGCTGGCGAGTGCTCGACGCTCAATTTTTCGGAGTGGCCCAACGACGCCGTCGTGTGTTTGTTATCGCAAGCGCTCGAGGGGATATCGATCCCGCAAAAATACTTTTTGAGTCCGAAGGCATGCGCCGGGATACTCCGCCGCGCAGAAAAGCGGGGAAGGGCATTACCGCAAATACTGGGCATCGCATTACTAACGGTAGCCACTGGGATGGGGAATATAATCCACATCCAACCCTCAACCAGTCACACAACATCGGAGGCATAGGCCAAAGCAACCAGGAATTGCTCAGCCAGCGCGGAGGTGGAATCGTTGGTGTCTTTCGTATGCGGGCATTTGGTGATTATGTTAATGATGAAACCGCATCCACTGTTAAAGCGCGAGATCACAAAGATGCAACCGATCTCACTGTCACTTATTCAGACGTCAGTAGAACGTTGCTTGCCAAATCAAATGACAGCATGGCTGAAGATTTGGATACCTATGCCATTCACGGAACACAAGACCCTGACATAAACATTAATTTTGCTCATACGCTGGGACGAAATCACGGGCAGGAAAATGCTGTTGTCTATGCCTTCAAGGCTGGACAGGGCGCAAAAGCGGGTGGCATTGGCTGGGCAGAAGAACAATCCCCAACTCTGACTGCTGCCAGTAGCGGATCGAATTTATCCCCTTCAGTGATGAAAAATATGGCCGTTCGCCGCCTTACTCCTGTCGAATGTGAACGTCTGCAGGGTTTCCCTGATAACCACACTTTAATCCCCCGTGATAACCGTAAGCAGATCACTGCTGATGAATATGCTTACGTGCGCCATCACAACTCAAAAATAACTGCAGAAGAAGCCTACCGACTGGCGAAAGATGGTCCGCGCTACAAAGCGATCGGCAACAGTATGGCTGTGCCGGTTATGCGCTGGATTGGTAAAAGAATTAAGGAGGTTCTTAATGCCTGAATATCAAGTTACACCCGTTGGTAAGCCCAGAATGACACGAGCTGACAAATGGAAAAAACGCCCCGAGGTTCTGCGTTACCGTGCTTTCTGTGATGAAGTTCGTCAGCAGGGTGTTGAGCTGCCGGAAAGCGGTTCACATGTCACCTTCATTCTTCCGATGCCAGCGAGCTGGAGCAAAAAGAAACGAGCCGAGTTCAACGGTAAACCGCACCAGGCTAAACCAGATTTTGACAATATGATGAAAGCCCTGATGGATGCCATTTACGAAAATGATGCTCATATATGGGATGCACGGGTATCAAAATTATGGGGAGAAACCGGGAGAATAATTATTGAGGAGCTAAAAGCATGACGCCACGCCAACGCAGACTACAGCAGTCAGCATTTGAAAAAGCAGCAGCTGCGCCGCGTAAAAGCTGGCTGGGTAAATGTATTCTCCTGACGGGGATCCAGTCCGGATGGATTAAATCCCTGCTCACCACATGGGGCGAGGGCGTGGGAGGAAAAACAGCCCCCCGTATGCCGCGGGGCCATGCGTGCTGGAATGTGCTTAAGGGACGGAACTGGTCAGATAAGGCACTCGAGCGTTTTACTGCTGCTTTGAATCAGGCTCGTGAAGAGGGATTCCGTGGGCAGCAGGCAATGAACAGGGCGCACAGCATTCTCTGGCCCCAGTCACCTGCCAGTGTAATTGACGAGGCCCTGCATAATGACGATGTCGATTTTGTTGAGCAATGCGTGCTGCAGGCGCTGAATATAAACGATCCGGTGTATGTGGTAGGTCTACAGTATTACACCACACGAAAAAAAATCTCAGACATAACCCGGGAACTGCAGGCGATTGCGCCGTGGTTAACTGACGGGGAGGCGAGAAAGCGCGTGCGCTGGTGTCTGGAAATATTCAGAGCAAAGGTCTTTTTGGAAGCCCGCAAACAATTATCTGAATAGACTCAATGAACCATTTTTTAGCTATTAGTGCTATTTTTTGATAGTGGAGTTGAAAACGGGCCAGAAAATCAGATAATCCATTCATGCTTGGCAGAGCTGCGCCACGATGGCAGCGACGAAAGCGAACAATTTGAATATAACGAGAACCCCGCCAGCGCGGGGTTTTTGCTTTCCGGCGATACGACAGGGGTATTCGCGAACGTGCTACGGCACAGTACCCCTGTCATATCGTCGATCCATAATCGTCCACAAGAAAATGAGGCCTCGCAATTATGCGGGGCTTTTTCATTTCAGGCTCACGGGTATCACTCACTGCGTGCTTTGTTGATAAATCCAGCCCGTGAAGCCTGATCTTTTCATCACACACAGCGACATCCGAATAATCGGAGGTGAGGCTATCTGTGCGGTATCTACCCTTACTCATCGTGGGCCACTATCGGGGCCAACATTATTTTCCTGTCCGTGCTGGTCGCCGTCAGAGGCAACGTAGCTCGGCTTATTGATGCTGTGCACAAATAAAAAAGCGAGTCGCAGCGACATCGCTACAACCCGCAAAGAAGATGAAATTATTAGGATTTATCTTAAGTCTCATTGTGACTTAAATTAAATTTAATTTCATTATCTCAGGTGAATTCCAATCCCTACCATTAATAGTGGTTTTATCCGGTAACTATATGAACCAATCACAATTTCAGCAGGCGGCTGGTATCAGCGCCGGGCTTTCTGCACGCTGGTTTCCGCACATTGATGCGGCAATGAAAGAGTTCGGTATTACGACAAAACTCGATCAGGCAATGTTTATTGCGCAATGCGGACACGAAAGCACAGGGTTTACCCAACTGGTGGAAAGCTTCAACTATAGCGTCGACAGATTAGCCTATTTTGTGAAAGTAAAGCGGCTCACTCAGGACCAGGCCAGTGCGCTGGGGAGAAAAACTTACGAAAAAGTTCTGCCACTTGAACGCCAGCGGGCGATTGCAAATCTGGTATACGGAGGCCGCTTTGGCAACAAGTCGGCTGGTGATGGGTGGAAATACCGAGGGCGCGGAATCATAGGGATCACCTTCCTGGATAACTACCTGACCTGTGGCACGGCGTTAAAACTGGATTTAGTCAGCAACTATGAACTGTTGGAAAAGGACATTAACGCTGCACGCAGCGCTGCCTGGTTCTATGTTTCAAACGGTTGTCTGCAGTATCCGGGCGATCTGGAACGTGTCACACAGATTATTAACGGCGGGCAGAACGGCATTAAAGACCGCCGTGAACGATACGTCAAAGCAAAAGCTGTGCTTGTAATTTAGTACGCACCAAAAAGCAAAAACCCCGATTGCGGCAAACAGTCGGGGTTTTCTATTTCTGCACCTGAGTAGGCAGGGAGAACCTGTGATTGATTTTAGCAAACTGATACGGGAGTTGCGACTAATGATTAAGCAATTACCAAACTGGAAATTTTTCCTTGTATGGGTGATTCCATTTTTATGGGTGGTATCCCAATTGATTATCGCTATTAAAGGGGGATGACAATGGGGATGGAGATAATTCTGGGCATTGTCATTGCCGTCCTGGCAGCAGTTGCAGGTGCTTTTGGTCTGGGTAAATCACGCGGTACTAACATCGCTGAGACAAAAGCGGACCAGCAACGCACTGAAGAACGTGCTGCGGCTACTGAAGCTGTTGCAGAACGCCGGGTAGAGACAACAAAAGGAGCCAGGGATGTACAGCAGACTGTTAACCATATGCCTGATGACGGTGTTGCTCGCGAGTTGCGGGAATCGTGGAAGCGTCCCGGTAGTCGTTGATACTGCCTGTGATTGGGTGAAGCCAATTTATCTCACCGATCACGACATTGACGTTATGGACAAGCAGACGAAGCGTGATGTGCTGACACATAACAAAGCGTGGAAGACGAACTGCCAGAATTAGTAATCAATCAGCATTTAAACTAAAGATCATCAATTTTTGTGTCGATAGTCTTCCCATACTTACTGATGAGGGAAGTTGGACATGAAAGTATTACAAACGTTAGGTGGCTACCAGGGTGGGCAGGCAGGAATTTTTCAGTATAAAAGGGATAGCAAAGGGATTGTCATTGACCCTACCGTTGGCATGAATGCTAATGCTGAAGTTATTGAAATTTCTAACGAAGATTGGAGTGAGATGATTGAGCGGTTAGAGAATATTGGTAAGAAAGTAGTGGATTTGACGGAAATGAAACAAGAGATCGCAGAGCAACTCGGGATGAATAACACCGAGACTGCCGCTGTGGTTGCCATTTTAGAGCACGAAGGCACGTTTGACCATTATGGTGGGTTTATTGGTGGTGGGGATTCAGTTTCAATTCATCTTCGTAGAGACGACAACTGATTCAATCTGATTTGATTTACACAAGCCTCGAATTCTCGGGGCTTTTTAATAAAAGAGGAATGAGCAGGACAGTAGTTCTTAGAGCTAAGCAGATTGAAGACCTGGCAGCCTTTGCGAAAGAAGATGGCCAGCCACAATACACCATCACCACTGGGACAATCCCGGAGTTCGAGGCGGATGATGGCGAGATTATCCCCAGTTATACCGGACTCATCGCCTATTCAGAGTCACTGGAACACGGTGTGTTGCAACTCGACGACTAGCAGCATTACAGCAGGCATTCACTGAGTGCCTGTGATAGTGCTACATTAACCCCATACTATGTTGATGGGGATTATCATGGAAAGAGGTGTTGTTTTTACTGCACGTGAAATTTTACAAACAGAGAATGGAGACGGATTTCAGACTGGTAAGCAGATTACAGTTGAGGAACTTAACTATCTAGTACTGTATTGGGATCGGCTTGTTTCTCCTACCAACAACATTATTCATTTTTCTCTTATCAATGAAGAGGAATTGATACAGTGCGGTATTCTCAGTAGACCACGGTTTGTCCAAAATGGATTTATTGATAGTCAAGTGATGACTGAATTTCATGCTAAGACACATGCTTTAACCTTGAATGCTCTTAGACAAAGTGAAGGCATGGTTGACTGGCGAATGCATTTCCTTAATGAACAAGTTTCAATTCACCAAGAAGTTTCAGAGCAGAGAGCGGTACTTAGATTTGAATTAGCTGACCTTTTGCCCGTTCCACAAAAAGATACTCCTTTACATGAAATATTGGAGTTTAAAGAACGACGCTCAGATGAATTGATGGCATTACATGGTTATTTAGATGAACTCTATACAGAGGTTTTACGGTCAGGTGATTTTAATTTAGAAAGAGCCAAAGCTATCTCTGGGTTAAAGAAATCACTTCATGATCTAAATGAGCTTAATAATCAAGGGTGGAGGAGTCCTCTTAAATTCAATCTTTCATCATCATTTGAATTTGATTTCAATCAAATTTACTCTGGTGTAGCGACTGCATACGCTGCAATGAAATCACCTCATCCAATAGAGGTCTTATGCGTTGGAGGTCTATTTACATTATTTGGTGGGTTTATTAAGGTACGACCTCAAATTCAAAGTGTCTTAAAAAATGGGGATCCTAAGTTGGCTTATATAACAAGGGCGAACAAAGAAGGTATTATATTTAAAAGTTAAATTATACATTTTAAATTTCACGGTAATCATTAGCCACTAGCATTCGCTGGTGGTTTTTTATGTGTACTGCACGTACATAATAAAGAGAGTCTTTCAATAGTAAGCCCGGGTAATCTGTTAACTCTTGGCGGCTTTGCCGTGCGACAGGCTCACGTCTAAAAGGAAAATTCAATGCAACTTCCGCAAGTATTAACGTCACCCCGAGCTTGGGGTATCCAGGTTGAATGGCAGTGGCCAGAAAATAGCGGTGAGCATTCACGGCTTGAAATGCAGTATCTCAATGCCGATGGTCGTCTGAAAAGACAGGTTATCGCATGGCCGTTAGCCGGGGTGTTTATCGCTGGCCTTAAAGCTGGCGAACGCCTGCAGATTCGCTTACGACCGATTGATAAAAATGGTGCTGTTCGTGAATGGATGGGAAGTGACTGGATCGAGGGTGTGTCATCCAGCAATGCAGAAGAGTACCTCAATGCAATGGCTGGTAGTAGCGACACGCGCTTAATGACTACTCTTAGCGCACCGAATTTCAAAATCGTAAATGGTGAAACGTTCATCAATAACGCATTCATTTCGGAAACTATCCACGCGGCAGAAACGCTAAAGCCGAAGACCAGTAATAGCAACATCGATGTAGGTAAGATTCTTGACGATGCATGGAAAAGTGGTCGCCCATGTATCGGGGAGGCTGTGAACGACCTGGCTCAGGTTATAGCAAATGCCCGAGCATCCTCACAAACCTTTAAGCAACATACGATCGGCGGTGAGATAACGCCATTAACCTATACAGCATCCATGAGCATTAACGTGAACGATGCCTCGTCTGCATCTGGCGTCGATACCAATCTCGAAGCGCTTATCAAAAACGCGCTGAAAAACGCTGCTGAATGTGCTGCGATGGATGTTGCAAGGCAGGTGGCGGCAGACCAGAAAGCAATGGATGAACTGGAAAAAACGATCCGCAAAGCTATTCACAATGAATGCCTGGTTGGTGGAATTATTTGGCAGCGCTTTGGGCGATAGTCTGCGGAGGTTATATGCGTCTCACTGTATTAGATGACGATCCCGGCAGGAAGATTAATCCCGGTGTTGAACGATACGCCGTCTTTCTCAATGGTGCTGAGGTTAAGCATGTCTATAGTGCTGATGATGATAAAGGTGAAGTGATCTCGGCGGTTCTCGATGAACGTGGTTACGTAGCAACAGAAAACGGCGAACTGAAGCGGCAAACGCTTTTCGGGAAAGTCATCATCAAACGTCAGTAGTTTTCCTCCTGGAGAAAATATGCAGGTCATTATTGATAGTGTCCCGTATGCGCCTGTCTGCAATTCTTCTGCCCGTATCGGAATAGCAATCTCAACGCACAATCGTGCTGAAGTTCTGAGCCGCGCCCTGACTCAGCACATGAAGTTTTTACCTGCTGGCGCGCTGGTGGTTGTTGTCGATGACGGATCTAAGCCTGCGACCGTAGTTCCTGCTGGTGTGCAACTGGTTCGCCAGGAAACATCACTCGGCATTGTTGCTTCGAAGAACACCTGTCTGACCGCGCTGATGGATGCCGGATGCGAACACCTTTTCCTGTGGGACGATGACGCATGGCCGATTGCCGATGGCTGGCATCTTCCTTATATCGAATCACCTGAGCCGCATCTTGCGTATCAGTTCCTCGACCTTGCCGGACCGCGCAAGCTTAACGATCTCGCTGTGCTTTATAGCGACGATAAGTATGTAGCGTACACGGGACAGCGTGGCGTGATGCTGTATTACCACCGCAGCGCCATCGAGAAGGTGGGCGGATTCGATCCGGTTTATGGGCGCGGCATGTACGAACACAGTGACCTCGCCCTGCGTATCTATAACGCTGGCCTGACAACATGGGCTTACGGTGATGTGACCGGCTCCGAAAAACTGATTCATTCCCTCGATGAGCATGAAGCGGTGGAGCGTTCGGTACCGAAACCTGACCGCTTGGCGCTGGTGGAACGTAACGTGAAAATCCACAACGAACGGCGTGATACCGGGTTTACCGGTTACGTTGAATACCGGCAGCAGCGCGACGTGGTAATCACAACGTTACTCACCAGCCAGCCTGACCCGCAGCGCGGCACGAAAATGACGGCCTCGCCTGACATGCTGGGTAAATGGGCCGCATCACTCCGGCAGTGTGGCCGTATTGCGCTGGTGGATGAATTGGAGAAGGCCCCGGCAGACGTTGAGCTTTGCCTCGTTCCTGACGTCAAAATGAATGTCTACTTCCGGCGCTGGCTGCATATCTGGCAGCACCTGCGTGATCATCCTGAATATCGGTTCGTCTGGTGTACCGATGGTACCGATGTTGAGATGCTACGCGAGCCGTGGGATGAAATGGAGCCTAGCAAGATTTATGTCGGTTCAGAACCGAAGACATACGCCGACACCTGGGCGAAACAGAATCATCCGGAGCGTATCTATCAGGAATTCATTGAAGCGCACCGCAACAATGTGATGCTTAACGCTGGTTTGCTGGGTGTGACCCGCGCTGATGTTATGGCGTTCGCTCACGGCATTATTCGCCTTTACTACCGGATTGAGAGTTATCGATTCTGGAAGAAAGAACAGGCTGGCGCCGCGGTGGGAGATATGATGGCTTTCGGCATTGTGGCGAAGTCTTTCGGCGATCGGATAGTAACCGGCCCACGCATCCACACCGTGTTCAAGTCTGATGGTGTTGGTAAGGAGTACGCCTTTTGGAAACACAAATAAAGTTTGTGGTTGTCGGACACCATTCACGACACAAGCAGGCATTGTGTCTGGCTGGATTATTTAGTGCAGTTCTGCTAATTGATAGCGGTGACAATGGCGCTAACTGGAATCACCGCCGCGCGCTTGAATGGGCTTCAAAGCAGGATTGCCGGGTTGTGATCATGGAAGATGATGCGTTGCCGCTGTCCGAATCGGTTGACGGTTTCCGCAAATGGATAGACGAATATCCAGATCATCTAATCAGTTTTTATCTCGGCACTGGCCGGCCACCTCAGTATCAGATGCAGATAGCAGAACGGTTGATAGCGGCCGACAAAGCGCGCATTAATTACATTAAGCTGCCGAAACTGATTCACGGTGTCTGCTACAGCGTCCCACAGCATCATATTGAGCGTGTACTGGCGCGGTGGGATAGCAGCAAGCCAGCTGATTATGCCGTTGGTGATGCACATGGCGACGAAGTAATTTATCCGTGTTACTCGCTGGTTGATCATGCAGATGGTGAACCGGTAGAACAACACCCGGATAGAACACCTCGCACAGAGCGCCGCCGCGCATGGCGACTGGCTATGTTTCCGGTGATGGAGTGCTAACACCCTCCCAAGCCACATAATCCACCAGGCATGGAGGTTACATGTCCAGGCTAAAGACATTACAGCCACGATTAAAAGCCATCGATACCCGACGAATTAAGCCTGTCTATGGTGAGAATCGGCGCATTAGTGGTAGTGCCAGGGTGGGTCTGAAGCGCCGAATTTATATCCGTGATGGTGGTCACTGCTGTATGTGCAGTCGCATCGTTGACCTGCATGACAGCGAACTGGATCACCGTGTGGCGTTACAGTTTGGCGGTGATAACGATGAGTCCAATCTGTGGACGCTATGCATTGATTGTCACTCAGGTAAGTCTGCGCGTGAAGCCTCGACGGGACGACCTGATGGAGAGGCCCTGAAACATTCAATCACCGATGACGCCCAGGAGTCAGGCATAGTTGTGATTTGATATCAATTGATAATGCTTCTCAATGCCATTCGATATTGATTGTATTTGAAATCATTTCATATCTAATGATAGTGATTCTCATTTGCATGGGGGGGAGGGTTGGGTGTTAACCTCAATCGCCCTGGACACCGCGCTCCCCCTCACGCACAGAAAAAATTCCCCTCTGGAGGGTATAAACATGTTAACAGCGCAAAAGCGAAAATTCGCTGTCGCGCTGATGTCCGGTATGTCTCAAAAGGATGCGGCAATAAAGGCGGGATATTCTGAGAAATCCGCACGGTCAAAGGGTTCGCAACTTGCAAAAGACCCGGAGGTCATCGCGTTTATTGGGCGAAAAAAGAGGGAAGTCATCGAAACGGACGACGTACCGACGTACCGTCAAAATGTTTATACCCCAGCGGTAAACAATACTGAAAAACACAGGACTCCAACGCCACCGCCAGAGGCACCCACTGTTGTTGGTACTTTTGATGATCCGCTCAAGTTCCTGATGGCCGTAATGAACGATGCCACCGAAGATATTGACGTGAGGAAGGATGCTGCAAAGGCAATGCTCCCGTATAAGCACCCTAAAATGGGTGAAACGGGTAAAAAAGATGCCAAAAGCGACGCCGCTAAAAAAGCTGCCAATAAATTTGCCGTCCAGCAACCACCCAAGCTGGTGGTGAATAACCGAGAGAAATAACTATGCCCGAATGGACTACTGCCTGCCCCGACTGGGCGGATCGCCTGAAAAAAGGGCAGTCTATTATTCCTGCGCCAATCTATCCTGAGCAGGCTGAAATAGCGCTTAGCGTCTTCAGGCAATTAAAAATCGTAGATGCGCCTGGTTCTCCGACCTTTGGAGATGCCTGTGCGCAGTGGGTGTTCGACCTGGTGGCTGCTTTGTTTGGCTCTTATGACGCAGAAACCGGGCGACGGCACATCACGGAAGTATTTGTACTGATCCCGAAAAAGAATTCCAAATCTACACTTGCTGCAGGGATCATGATGACGGCGCTGCTGCTCAACTGGCGGCAGGCGGCCGGATACACCATTATTGCGCCAACTGTTGAAGTTGCCACTAACGCCTTTAATCCAGCGCGGGACATGGTAAAGCGTGACGATGATCTGGATGACCTGTGTCAGGTTCAGACCCACATACGGACGATCACCCACCGAGGCACAGATACCACGCTTAAGGTAGTAGCTGCCGATCCCAATACGGTTTCGGGTATTAAGTCGGTCGGCACGTTGATAGATGAATTGTGGCTGTTCGGAAAGCAGCACAATTCGGACGACATGCTACGTGAGGCGACTGGTGGTCTGGCATCGCGGCCTGAAGGCTTTGTGATGTACACCACCACGCAGTCGAATGACCCGCCGGCAGGCGTGTTCAGGCAGAAACTTCAGTACGCCCGTGATGTGCGTGACGGGAAGATAGTCGATCCCCATTTTCTGCCCGTTATTTTTGAACATCCTCCTGAAATGGTGGCCAGCGGCGAACATCTGCTGGTGGACAATCTTGCCATGGTTAACCCCAACCTGGGATTTTCAGTGGATGAGAAATTTCTTTACCGGGAGTTCAGGAAAACCCCGCCGTAATGCATGGCAAAAATCAGATATCTGCAACGCACCCATGATTCGGAGTCGGGAGACGTGAAAACCGTGGACGATCGGTGCGCACGGGTGCTGGTACTGCTTGGTAAGGCTGAATATTTCACCGGCGCACGTACTGGTGGCAAAAAGAACAAGCGAAAAGCGGAGAACGGCTAATGTGGAATCCTTTCCGGAGAAAACAGGGAAAAGAAAAAGCCCTGCAGCAGCCTGTCAGCCGCGGAGGCTGGTCGCCATTATTCGGCTTTATGCATGAACCATTCGCCGGGGCATGGCAGCGTAACCTTGAAATTAATCAGGACACCGTTCTTTCTTATTATGCTGTGTTCGCCTGCATATCACTGATTGCGAGTGATATCGCCAAGATGCCGCCACGGCTGATGCGCCGTGACACAAAAGGGGTCAGGCGACCGCACAGGCGAACGAGCTGGCTGATGCAATATCAAAAACGGTCAGCGCGGCGAGGGCGATTGGTTTTCCGGCGGCGAATGCTGACCAGTTCTCCGGCGCTACCCGCGGTGCCGGGCAACTGAGCTTTGTACTGCATGAGGTGGCAGCCGGAAGTAATGTTGCCAGCAGTAGCATCATCAATGCGCTCATCCCGGCGGTTCATTCTCTGAAAGGGCAACTGGACGGCAGCGCGGGAGGCTGGAAGACACAACAAGATGCCGCCAAAAGTGCGGCGGCAGAACTGGCGTCTGCTGCACAAAGCCAGATCGCTGTTGCACAGGCCGAACGGCAGGCGGCTATCAATAAAGTGGCTATTGCCGAAAAAACGATTGCAGCCGCCAAGGCGCAGCGTGACCAGGCTATCGCTCTTGACGAGTATTACGTCAAACAGTCCGCGGTAAATAAGCAATTTGGCCTGAATGTCAGCTATCAGGATGAGCACCTGAAGAATGAGCGCGCTATCCTCGAAGCCAACAAGCTCGAAGCCAGCGGACTGGAGAAACTGAAGGCAGCAAAAGCTGGAGTGGCCGCAGCCGAGCTGGCTGAAACAGGAGGTAAGGCAGCGTTGACGGCGGCAACTGAAGCCGCCGCCGCAGCAAATACGCAACTGACATTTACGCAGCGTGTCGCCGCGACCAGCAGCAGGGCGCTCAGTGCGGCGATGAGCCTGCTGGGTGGCCCTGTTGGTATCGGTTTGACTGCGCTGGCCGCCGCAGGCACCTATCTCTACAGCGAGTTTAAAAAGTCCGAGGAGCAGACTAAAAAGCTTAACGAAGCAGTGTTAAGCCTGCGCGCGTCAGCGAGTATTTCTGCATCGGATCTTAAATCACTGAATTCTGCACTCGGTGATACCGAAAGCTCATTAAGTGCGGTAACCGCTGCAGCTAAAGGCGGCTTCAGTGGCTCGATGCTAACAGAGGTTGCTACCGTCGCGAATGCTTACGCAGAGGCCGGCGGCAACGCTGATGAGCTGGTCAGTAAAATCACGGCACTTAAAGGCGACCCTATTAATGCCATGCAGCAGCTTACCGCCCAGGGCGTGGCGCTGAATGAGTCGATTATTCAGCAGGTGGTCAGCCTCAACAGCAAAGGGCAAACGGCACAGGCCACCCAAATCATCATGGAGCAGGCACTGAATGCGGAAAAAATTCGCCTTCAGGAGCTGGCTGCACAGGCTGATACCTACCTTGATAAGCTGAAAAGCCTTGGCCGGGAATGGGGTGTGCTTGGTGGTCTGGGAGAGGCCGTTTCCTGGAGTGATGCGCTCGGCAAAAACCAGAAAGATTTTGATGACCAGACCCGGCGTTTTCTGGCGGCCAGCAAAGCGGGCTACGCTGAAGCTCAAAGCGAGCGCATTAAAAATTCCGCTGGTTTAAAGAGCTATATGGAAGCCGGAACCAGTGCTGCTGAGAAGCGCGCCGAGGCGATCAAAAAGCTTAACAGCAGCATCTACTCGTCAGATTCCGGGGATTACAAGCGGATCCTGAAGGGCATCAACGACGAGTACGACAAGGCAGTTAAAAGAGAGCAGCCCAAAAAGCCCAAAGCTACAGGAGAGAGTGAGGGGCAGCGTGCGCTGGCACAGGCTCAGCAGCAAAATGCCGTGTTGCGTGAGCAGGCACAGAGCAGCGATAAACTCACAGCATCAGCCAATCAGCTTGCTGCGTTCAATGAGAAAATTTCGCAGCTTAAAGGCCAGCACCTGACCGCTGACCAGCAGAGCCTGGTCAATATGCAGGGCCAGATTCGGGCCCAGTTGCAGGCGAACGCGTTGCTGGAGAAGGAAGCTGCGTTGCGCAAGCTCTCGGAGAAGTACCAACAGGAAAGCCGCAAATGGCAGGAAGAAGCCAATGCTATGCAGAGGGAAGCTGCGCAGGGGCTGGGTAAATACAGCCAGTCAGACCGCGAATCTGCCGATGCTGATGCACGCCTTGCCATCATCAACCGGTTCGAGCAACGCCGTGCGACACTGGACAAGGATTTCACCGATCACAGTTCAGCGGAGTATCAGGCCCGCCTGGCTGATCTTGAGTCTGCCAAACAGCGTGAACTACAGATCACCCAGCAAAGCGTTGATGATCGGCTGGATGCCGAAAAGGATTACACCGCCGGTTTCCGGCGCGGCGTGAAAAACTGGGTAGACAGTGCCCGGGACGCTAACAGTCAGATGGCTGGTTACGCAGGAAGTCTGTTTGACAGCATGACAGATTCGCTCGCGCTGTTTGCTACGACCGGGAAGCTTAGTTTTAAAAGCTTCACGGTTTCTGTTCTTTCTGACCTGGCGAAAATCGCCACCCGCATAGCGTTGTCCAGTGCGCTTCAGAGCATATTCGGTGCGGCAACATCTGCTTTTGTCGGTGGTGCATCGGGTGGTAGTACGCCATCTGGTGCATACGACAATGCAGCCTCCAGCATCAAATTCAATGCGAAAGGTGGCGTATATGATTCTCCATCTCTCAGTTCATACAGCGGCGGTGTTTATAACTCCCCGCAGGTGTTCGCTTTTGCGAAGGGGGCCGGAGTATTTGGTGAGGCAGGGCCAGAAGCCATTATGCCACTCGCACGCGCATCAAATGGATCTCTGGGCGTCAGGGCAGTTGACGATACGAATGGGCAATCATCCGGCGGTGCAGGTGTTGCGCCTGTTGTCTACATCACTATACAGGGTGACGGGAACACCAGTACGCAAACGTCAGGTGGTTGGGAGCAGTTTGGTAAAGAGATTGGCAGTTTCGTAGACCAACGGTACCGCAAACTTTTAAATGCGGATATCCTGGTGGTTAAAACGACGGTCGCCAGTGTGGATAAGGCGATGGCCGAGCTGTCAACGCAGGTGCAGGCGCAGATTGAGGACGTAACCGCCTCGCTTGAGGATAAGCTTACCGCCACCGTTGACGCTTCAGGTGCAACGGCCATTCATACCCTGAAAGCCGGAGTGCGTATCAACGATATTTTTTACAGCGCCGGGATGTCGATAGCAGTGCTGGCAGAAGCGGGTAAGCCGGTAGTCACCCGCGTCGGGTTTAACGCTAACCAGTTTGTCCTGATGAGTGGCAGTGGTGATACGCAATATTCTCCGTTTGCTGTTGTTAATGGTCAGGTGTTTATCAGCGATGCTTTTATTCAGTATGGTCAAATCACGCTGGCAAAAATTGGCGAACTGCGCTCCGCTAATTATATCCAGGGACAAACCGGAACCATCATGAAATCAGACGGGACGTTTGAAATGAACGGGGCTGTTGCCGGGGAGGGCGCAACGAAAATGACCAACCTGAATTACAGTGTTAAAGACGGAAACGGGGTGCTTCGCGTGCAGATCGGCAAATTAACAGGGGTGTTCTGATGTCGTGGGGAATTCAGACATGGGATGCTAACGGTGTCCCAAATAACTATGGAATTAAACCTGTTTCTGTTGTTGGCAGAATTCAGCTTAGTGCCGGGCAAACGTCCGGCTCATGGTCGTTCACCATCCCTGCCGGGATGAAAGTTGGTTTTGTTGTTTCACTGGAGTCATCGGGTAATGCCGCTGTGGGGCGGCGCATCGTTGCTTCAGGTAATACGATATCGGTTATGTCAGCGAGCGATGTAGGTATCGGCAATTATCCGGCGAATGCCTGTGAACTCGTTGTTTACCTGGAGAAAGCGTAAATGGCTGACTATGGGGCACTCATCGATGTGAATGGAAATCCGTTTATAACCCCTGACTCCACTCCTTTCTGTCTGTACAGAAAGTTAACTGCTGATTCTGTCGCGAACGGCTCTTATCAGACAGCAACAGTAACCGTTCCGCTTGATGATTCTTATCCTGCAATAGCCTTTAGCAGAGTAAGAAATACTGACTATGGTGGGGTGGCGCTCAGCACAGGGCGTTTTGGTGGGGTATTCAGTGCCGGCGGCATTAATCCATACAACCGACCTTTTACCATGGATGTTTATGTTTTTGCCATCTTCCCTCAGACTTTGCCAAAATGGGGAATGGCGATCTGGGATGCGAACAGAAAGCTCGTTCTGACCAATGAATCCAGGGTGCTTTCAGATCTTCAGGCAGTAGGTACGCCCGGAAATAATGGGGGGATAAATATCGATCAAACTCTTCCTGGCTCATGGGCTGTAGCGCCGCTAACGATGGGGGGAACGTTATTGCAAAACAATAATACCCAGCCACCTTCTATTGTGCTTGTTCAGGCCTACACCTGCTGCTGGTATAACGGCTCTACAAGCAGAATAAACGCGGCGGCTAACAATGCCGGCAACGGGGGCGGGTCAGTAGGCACGGTCAATTCAGGTGTGGCAATCACGGCAATAAACACGGCTAATTACGATTAATGAGATCGCTTTTAACGATCAATTTAAGATTATTGATCTGTTTAATCTATTTATAATATTTATCCAGCTCGGTTATTTTAATGTAAATAACTTGCACTGGTGCCGAAAATGAGAAATATAATTATTTTGTTTGTCGTCAGTTTTATTCTTTCAGCATGTTCTGGACCATTGCTGGAGAAACAATCTCCTGTTTGTCAGGCCCAGGCCTTACTGGGTGGACAGTCACAAACGGTGGATATTTATGGTGTACGTAAAGTCTCAAATCAGACTGAATACAGAGCCGGTTATCCATTTAACTGGAGATGGGTGAATAAGAATAATTTCACAAGGTCGAATTGCCTTCAATGAGTTACCAAAAAATAACCCGCTCCGGCGGGTTTTTTATTATCTGAATTCAGGAGATAGTCATGTCAGCAGGAACACTCACCCTGACGAATAATTCTGCCCAGGTGACAGGGGAAGGAACTGCATTTAGCACCGAACTGTCGGCCGGTGATTTTATTGTTGTGACCGTGGGAGGCATACCTTATACGCTCCCGGTCAAAACAATCGAGAGCAATACAGGGCTGACGATGGTCAGTAACTTTACCGGACCTGCTCAGTCGGGGGCTGCATGGTCAGCCGTTCCCCGCGTGGCGCTGAATATGGTAACCGCCGCGCTGGTGACACAGAGTGCTGAGGCGCTTCGTGGCCTGAATTACGACAAGCAGAACTGGCAGCAGTTTTTCACTGCTGAGGGTGATGTCACAATTACGCTTCCAGATACCAGCCAGACAACGGGGCCATCAGCGAAAAAACTGGTCAATAGTGTCAGCAA
>NZ_JAOWIF010000027.1 GCF_030332225.1 Citrobacter sp. Cu233 | reverse complement strand
ACTCAGGGTGGTACGGGGGGCAACAGTCCCGAGTCAGCCCGCCAGAGTCTGTCTGCCACGACAAACCGACAGTTAACAGACGGTAGCGGCGGTAGCTGGTATGCCGCGTTTACATCCAGACGGGACTTCGCCATGTTCAGTTGGGGAGATACGATCAACATCGGTCCCTGGGATGCTCCGGCAAAGTACAGTACCGTCAATTTCTTCCCGTCAACAGCAGACAATATTGGAACAGCGCTGGCCAGTAGCTGGGGTTCTGATAATGAATATTATCTGAACTCAAAGCGATCGGATAAAACGTCTTATGAGCAGTGGAAAGGCTGGTCACGACTATGGCATTCCAGAAACACGAC
>NZ_JAOWIF010000026.1 GCF_030332225.1 Citrobacter sp. Cu233 | reverse complement strand
CTTTTTTCGGCTGCGTCTCTCAGGCATACCCGCCACCTGAATATCTCTCCGTCTGAAGTATGAAATACGAAGCACTGACACCCTCCACTCCAGTAATAACAACAGACATCGGTTACCGTATGTGTCGGGTATCAGTGCCGGGTAACGCGCAATACAGGTGTACAGGAAGAGGATCCGTTGTTGTCAAAATGACCCATTTTGACAACAACGGACGAACAAACTAAATTTTATCCTGCATTTGGTTTTATTTTCTTTTATTGGCGATGATACTGTTTTTTTATACTGACAACGAGATTCTGGAAAATTCAGAAAAATGACGAACATCAATGTCACATGCTTACAAAGGGGAATGATACGGAGGTTTTATTGATTTAAATCAAATATTATTTAATTAGTTGTTGTTTGCATAACATACGTTTTTTAACATTTGTGGATGCAATACAGGCAGTTTACAGTTTGGGTCAAAAAGTTGCTTTTTCCCCTTTTTTGACCGATT
>NZ_JAOWIF010000025.1 GCF_030332225.1 Citrobacter sp. Cu233 | reverse complement strand
CGGATAGCTCAGTCGGTAGAGCAGGGGATTGAAAATCCCCGTGTCCTTGGTTCGATTCCGAGTCCGGGCACCACTATTCAAAGAACCCGCCCTAAAGGCGGGTTTTTGCTTTTATAGTTTCTGATACTTTCCAACCGATCGTCTCTCAATATCCTCACCGCGCTTCTCCGCACAAAATCCATATGTAAGATAGCCATGCCTGTTAACAAAAGACATCTGGGCTCTATAAGAAGATGGGATTTAACGTGACAGGATGTACAGAAGTGGACGATCTCGGACAACCGTACCCGTTACTCAACCTCGTGCGCGGGTAGCAGGACAAGCTTTTACTGGCCGGA
>NZ_JAOWIF010000002.1 GCF_030332225.1 Citrobacter sp. Cu233 | reverse complement strand
TCTGTTAACTGTCGGTTTGTCGTGGCAGACAGACTCTGGCGGGCTGACTCGGGACTGTTGCCCCCCGTACCACCCTGAGTGACACTTAAAGGCGTTGTTAACCCGCTGAGGCTGTTGATGTCACTGTTAGCACCTTTTTTAGCGTAATCATCAAGAGCCGTCTTATCTGCCTTTTCATCCAGGTCCGTTTTGTCAGCTTTATTGCTGACACTGTTGACCAGTTTTTTCGCTGATGGCCCCGTTATCTGGCTGGTATCAGGAAGCGTGATTGTGGCATCACCATCAGCAGTGAAAAACTGCTGCCAGTTCTGCTTGTCGTAGTTCAGGCCACGAAGCGCCTCCTCACTCTGTGTCACCAGCGCGGCGGTTACCATATTCAGGGCTACCCGGGGAACCGCGTTCCAGGCAACTCCTGATTGTGTTGGCCCAAAGTAATTACTGATGAGCGTCAGTGATGTATCGCTGTTAACCGCCAGCACGGGTCTTGTGTAGGGTGTGCCTCCCACTGTCACAACAATAAAATCACCAGCCGCAATTTCCGTCGAAAATGTGGTATTGCTGCCTGTCACCTGGGCAGAATTATTCGTCAGGGTGAGTGTTCCTGCTGACATAGATTTTCCTCAGTACATGTTCGGGATAATGAGAATGGGCATGGTGATATTTCTGTTACGGGTCATATCCCATCCATTGCTGAAGTAATTACCAAAAACCCGGTTATAGG
>NZ_JAOWIF010000024.1 GCF_030332225.1 Citrobacter sp. Cu233 | reverse complement strand
CTGAACTCAAAGCGATCGGATAAAACGTCTTATGAGCAGTGGAAAGGCTGGTCACGACTATGGCATTCCAGAAACACGACCGTAGATTCTAACGGCTTCATCAAGCGCGCATCCCCGGTAGTTAAAGTTTTTTCAGATGGGCAATTTGAAACCAATGAGGAATCAGAAGGGTGTGTTGTTGCACGCCTGTCTGCAGGGGAATACCTGATAAGTGGGTGTACAGGTCTGAATGCTGATGCGGCGTGGGGCGGGGTTGATGGT
>NZ_JAOWIF010000023.1 GCF_030332225.1 Citrobacter sp. Cu233 | reverse complement strand
GGTGATGTCACAATTACGCTTCCAGATACCAGCCAGACAACGGGGCCATCAGCGAAAAAACTGGTCAATAGTGTCAGCAACAAAGCAGATAAAACGGACCTGGATGAAAAGGCAGATAAGACGGCTCTTGATGATTACGCCAAAAAAGGTGCTAACAATGACATCACCAGCCTCAGCGGGTTAACAACGCCTTTAGGTATTACTCAGGGTGGTACGGGGGGCAACAGTCCCGAGTCAGCCCGCCAGAGTCTGTCTGCCACGACAAACCGACAGTTAACAGA
>NZ_JAOWIF010000022.1 GCF_030332225.1 Citrobacter sp. Cu233 | reverse complement strand
CATGTTCTCCCCAGCAGCATCCTACTACTCGCTCTTAATGCATAAAAAATAACATATCCGTTAGAGAGTGAAAAACCCGCAAAAGCGGGTTTAATTTTGATGGAGAATGCCATTTTTCGGCAACTATTTCTGACAAACCTTCTTAGATTTGCTGATTGAGCCATCATTACAAACAAACTTTTCGCCCGAGCAATGCGATATTCCGCCTTTCTTACCTGAGCATGGCTTGTTTGCTGCCGTTG
>NZ_JAOWIF010000021.1 GCF_030332225.1 Citrobacter sp. Cu233 | reverse complement strand
ATGACAGAAAAATGACTGACTGCTGCATTCCACAGCAAAAGCCCGCTTTATACCTATTTACACACAGAGTTATCCACAAAGTCGCCAATATTTCCTGCATCACATCCCGGAAAAAGAAGAAACCAACATTGAATTCTCTTTTCTATATAGAAAGAAAATAACGGATGGCCGTTTTCTACTACATATATAAGAAGGGATGGCGGCGGGAGCACCCGGATCCCCTACTACCTTTGAATTACGTACCTCATCAGGCGATAATACCCGTACAAATAGTGATTCCAGGACTGCGATGAGACACCCTCTGCAACGAACTGCTATACGCAAACGCCCGATGAAACTCGGCACAACCGTGATCCTCATGGTCAGCGCTGTCCTCTTCTCTGTGCTGCTCGTCGTTCATTTGATTTACTTCTCGCAAATCAGCAACACGACACGTGATGCCTTAGCAGACAAAGCACTTGCGGTAGCACGAACGTTGGCAAACTCTCCTGAAATCCGCGAGGGGCTCAAGAAAAAGCCTGAGGACAGTGGTATCCAGGCAATTGCTCAGGCGGTCAATAAGCGCAACGATTTTTTATTCATCGTTGTCACGGATATGAAAAGCATTCGTTATTCACACCCTGAAGCACAACGTATCGGCCAACCGTTTAAAGGCGACGACATCCTGTTGGCGTTACAGGGCAAAGAGAACGTTGCAATTAATCGCGGCTTTCTGGCTAAAGCGCTACGCGTTTTCACCCCCATTTATAACGAACATCACCAGCAGATTGGTGTTGTGTCGATTGGTCTCGAGTTAAGCAGGGTCACCGAACAGATCAATAACAGCCGCGGCAGTATCTTTTGGTCCATCTTATTTGGCGTTCTGGTTGGGTTACTAGGTACCTGGGTATTGGTGAAGGTTCTCAAACGCATTCTGTTTGGTCTGGAGCCTTATGAAATATCCAACCTGTTCGAACAGCGCCAGGCGATGCTGCACTCTATAAAGGAGGGGGTCATTGCCGTTGATGATAGTGGTGAAGTCACACTGATAAACCAGGCCGCTCAGGAGCTGCTGGATTACCGTAAGTCGCAAGATGATGCCCAGCTCTCCACACTCAGCCATGCGTGGTCTCAGGTAGTTGATCTTTCGCAGGTGCTACGTGATGGAACGCCACGCCGTGATGAGGAGATCACAGTGAAGGACCGACTGCTTTTAATCAACACCGTTCCAGTACTGAGCAATGGCAAAATCATCGGGGCAATTTCAACGTTCCGAGACAAGACAGAAGTCCGTAAACTCATGCAACGTCTGGATGGTATGGTCAACTATGCCGATGCACTTCGTGAACGATCCCACGAATTCATGAACAAGTTACACGTGATTCTGGGATTGTTGCACCTGAAAAGTTATAAGCAGTTGGAAACTTACATCATTAAGACAGCCAACAATTATCAGGAAGAGATTGGCTCACTGTTAGGCAAAATAAAATCACCGGTGATCGCAGGTTTTTTACTCAGTAAGATTAATCGCACATCTGATTTAGGTCATAGCCTGATCATTAGTAATGAAAGCCAGTTGCCGGAAAACAGTGATGAAGATCAGGTGGCGGTGTTGATCACCGTACTGGGTAATTTGATTGAGAACGCCCTGGAGGCGCTAGGTCAAGAACCGGGGGGAGAGATCAGCGTATCCTTACATTATCGACACGGCTGGTTGCATTGCGAAGTGAATGACGATGGTCCGGGGATCGCCCCCGAACACATCGACCACATCTTTGAGAAGGGCGTCTCGTCAAAAGGAACCGAACGAGGCGTCGGTTTAGCACTTGTGAAACAGCAGGTTGAAAACGTTGGCGGCAATATTTCCGTCGAATCCGAACCTGGGGTCTTCACCCAATTTTTTGTACAATTACCGTGGAATGGTGAGAGGGCCAGCAGATGATCAATGTCTTAATTGTCGATGACGATGCAATGGTAGCGGAGTTAAACCGCCGTTATGTCGCGCAGTTGTCTGGTTTTCATTGCTGCGGAACAGCCTCTACTCTCGAAAAAGCCAAAGAGATCATCTTTCATGGCGAACATCATATTGACCTAATTCTACTGGATATTTATATGCAGAAAGAAAATGGTCTGGACCTGTTACCCATTCTGCACAGTGAAGGCTGTAAATGTGATGTCATCGTCATCTCCTCCGCCGCCGATGCGACAACCATCAAAGACTCACTCCACTACGGTGTCGTTGACTATCTGATCAAACCGTTTCAGGCCTCACGCTTTGAAGAAGCCTTAACCAACTGGCTCCAAAAGAAAACGGATATGGAGAAGCACCAGTACTATGAACAGTCAGAGCTTGACCAACTGATTCATGGCAGCTCTTCCAGCGAGCAGGAAACGCGGCGCTTACCCAAAGGGTTGACACCACAGACGTTACGTACGCTGTGCCAGTGGATTGACGAGCACCAGGACCAGGAGTTCTCCACGGATGAGCTGGCTAACGAGGTTAATATCTCCCGGGTCTCATGCCGTAAATACCTTATCTGGCTCGTCAACTGCCATATCTTATTTACCAGCATCCACTATGGCGTTACTGGCCGACCGGTTTACCGCTACCGCGTTCAGGCAGAGCATTACTCATTACTTAAACAATACTGCCAATAAAATTCTCCCGGGGATTATTCGTTATATAAAAGTAACAATTATTAAAATAATGAAAAATCCCTTTTTCGCTCACAAAAACAGATAAACAATGAATTTGCGTTAGATCAAATATATTTGTATCGGACATGTTAAATTTATTATTTTGTTATTGATAAATATCACACTGTTTTTAATTTCAAAATCGCTAACAAAAGTTAATTAAGTATTAACTAACTCACAGAGTGTGTATTTTTACTCCTAAAGGATTAGTCTGAATTTAATCAGACATAAAAATCTAGACTGGTAGCAATGGAGACCATGCTACGTACTATGGACACCGTACATTTTTGTGAGCAAATAAACGTATCCGTACGCCAGACTCATTACCACATGACATGGCGTGACCGCGATCACATAAAGAATACTCTCACCTGGTATACCGGTGTTTCACGTAATAGCGGACAACGTAGAACCGACGGTCAGCACCCGGAAAAACGGTGTAAGCCAGCCAAACTACAGCGTCAGCTGCAGCGCTTCATAACCAGCCCGACTTCCCATCGCCTGAGGATTCTCTCCTCTGATCAATGCCATAGAAAAAAGCTAAATATTTCCAAAAATTTATAAAAACATTCTAGCCAGACATTTAAACATTAATCGCAAATACGGACATATCGAATACTGACCATTTTTTGATGCTTATTCCGGCAAAAAAGAATGTGCCACAGATCCATTTTTCAAAAAATTGACTGGGTTTTTCGCGAGGGTAAATAAAATGTTATTTAGTATACAACTTCTCATAATATTAATATGTTTGTTTTATGGCGCCAGAAAGGGCGGTATCGCGCTGGGTTTGTTAGGCGGTATCGGCCTGGTTATTCTGGTTTTTGTGTTCCATCTCCAGCCGGGTAAACCTCCTGTCGATGTAATGCTGGTTATTATTGCCGTGGTAGCCGCATCTGCAACCTTGCAAGCTTCCGGCGGTCTTGACGTTATGCTGCAAATTGCTGAAAAGCTACTGCGTCGTAACCCAAAATACGTTTCTATCGTAGCTCCGTTTGTTACCTGTACCCTGACTATCCTGTGCGGTACCGGCCACGTGGTGTACACCATTCTGCCGATCATTTATGACGTCGCCATTAAGAACAATATTCGCCCGGAACGCCCAATGGCGGCGAGTTCTATCGGTGCACAGATGGGGATTATCGCCAGCCCGGTTTCCGTAGCCGTTGTCTCGCTGGTTGCGATGCTGGGTAACGTGACATTTGAAGGCAAGCACCTCGAATTCCTCGACCTGCTTGGCATCACCATTCCATCTACCCTGCTGGGTATCCTGGCTATCGGTATTTTCAGCTGGTTCCGTGGTAAAGATCTGGATAAAGACGAAGAGTTCCAGAAGTTTATTTCCGTACCTGAAAACCATCACTATGTGTATGGCGACACGGCAACGCTGTTAGACAAAAAACTGCCGAAAAGTAACTGGTTGGCAATGTGGATCTTCCTCGCTGCCATCGCCGTTGTTGCCGTGCTCGGTGCCGTATCTGAACTGCGCCCTTCTTTTGGTGGCAAACCGCTGTCAATGGTACTGGTTATCCAGATGTTCATGCTGCTGACTGGCGCATTGATTATCATCTTAACCAAAACTAATCCCGCATCTATCTCAAAAAATGAAGTCTTCCGTTCAGGTATGATCGCGATTGTTGCGGTGTACGGTATTGCCTGGATGGCCGAAACTATGTTCGGTGCGCATATGTCTGAAATTCAGGGCGTACTGGGCGAGATGGTGAAAGAACATCCGTGGGCCTATGCGATCGTCCTGCTGTTAGTCTCCAAGTTTGTAAACTCTCAGGCTGCAGCGCTGGCCGCTATCGTTCCGGTCGCACTGGCTATCGGGGTTGATCCAGCGTACATCGTTGCTTCTGCTCCGGCATGTTACGGTTACTACATTCTGCCGACCTACCCGAGCGATCTGGCTGCTATTCAGTTTGACCGTTCAGGTACCACCCACATTGGCCGTTTCGTTATCAACCACAGCTTCATTCTGCCTGGTTTGATCGGCGTAAGCGTATCCTGTGTCTTTGGTTGGGTCTTCGCCGCAATGTACGGTTTCCTGTAAGCACACTTCGCGTGCCGTCCGCTATGGTGCGGCACGCCACCTTTAAGACGCAGAGAATTTTTAAATTCCTGATAAAAATGAAAAGGCTGGAAGCAAATGTCAAAAGTTGAATTCACTTACCAGGCGGCTTTCCCACTGGGGGAAGACAAAACTGAGTACTACCTGCTGACATCCGATCATGTCAGCGTCGGCGAGTTTGAAGGCGAGTCAATCCTGAAAGTAGCACCTGAAGCACTTACGCTACTGGCCCAGCAAGCCTTCCACGATGCCTCCTTCATGCTTCGCCCTGAACACCAGCAGCAAGTCGCCTCCATACTCCATGATCCTGAAGCCAGCGAAAACGATAAATACGTTGCGCTGCAATTCCTGAGAAACTCCGAGATTGCCGCCAAAGGCGTATTGCCAACCTGTCAGGATACCGGCACGGCCATTATCATGGGCAAAAAAGGCCAACGTGTCTGGACTGGTGGCGGTGACGAAGCGGCGCTCTCCAGAGGCGTATTTAATACCTATATTGAAGATAACCTGCGCTACTCGCAAAACGCGGCGCTGGATATGTACAAAGAAGTGAATACCGGCACTAACCTGCCTGCGCAAATCGACCTGTACAGCGTGGACGGCGACGAATATAAATTCTTGTGCGTGGCAAAAGGCGGCGGTTCTGCCAACAAAACCTATCTGTATCAGGAAACGAAAGCACTGCTGACTCCCGGCAAACTGAAAAATTTCCTGGTTGAGAAAATGCGTACGCTGGGGACTGCAGCTTGCCCGCCGTATCATATCGCATTTGTGATTGGGGGGACGTCAGCAGAAAGCACCCTCAAAACGGTGAAACTGGCCAGCACACACTACTATGATGCGCTGCCGACTGAAGGTAACGCTCACGGTCAGGCATTCCGCGATCTGCAACTGGAGCAAGAACTGCTGGAAGAAGCCCAGAAACTCGGCCTCGGCGCCCAGTTTGGCGGGAAATATTTCGCTCACGACATCCGCGTGATTCGCCTACCTCGCCACGGCGCATCCTGCCCGGTAGGCATGGGCGTTTCCTGCTCTGCAGACCGTAATATTAAGGCCAAAATTAACCGCGAAGGTATCTGGATTGAAAAACTGGAGCATAACCCAGGCCAGTACATCCCGGAATCTCTGCGCCAGGCCGGCGAAGGCGAAGTGGTTAAAGTTGACCTTAACCGTCCGATGAAAGAGATCCTTGCCCAGCTTTCTCAGTACCCGGTATCCACCCGTCTGTCGCTGAGCGGTACCATCATTGTGGGTCGCGACATCGCCCACGCGAAGCTGAAAGAACGTATCGAGTCCGGCGAAGGTCTGCCGCAGTACGTGAAAGATCACCCGATCTACTACGCAGGCCCGGCGAAAACGCCGGCAGGTTACCCATCCGGTTCTTTGGGTCCAACCACTGCGGGTCGTATGGACTCCTATGTTGACCTGCTGCAGTCCCATGGCGGCAGCATGATCATGTTGGCGAAAGGTAACCGCAGCCAGCAAGTGACCGACGCCTGCCATAAACACGGCGGCTTTTACTTAGGTAGCATCGGTGGTCCGGCAGCTGTACTGGCGCAACAGAGCATTAAGCATCTGGAATGCGTGGAATACCCGGAGCTGGGAATGGAAGCTATCTGGAAAATCGAAGTTGAAGATTTCCCTGCCTTCATTCTGGTCGATGACAAAGGCAACGATTTCTTCCAGCAAATCGTGAGCAAACAATGCGCTAACTGCGCGAAGTAACCTATTCGGCCCGGCGCTGGACTGACACCAAATTGTGGGGGCCGGTCCAGCGATCCCCCCGGGCCAACTTTATCCCCCCATTAACTGGCGTTGAATTTTTGCCGTTCACAGTGAATAGTAATATTTTCCATTACTTGTGAATGCACCATGCTCCGCACACTGAATCCCGTAATACTGAACACTGGCGCTATAGTGCTGGCGCTGATCCTTATCTACACCGGCATCTGTGCCACCGAGAAATTGACCTGGTTGATGGAAGTGACGCCGGTCATTATTGTTGTGCCATTGCTGCTCGCCACCATGAAGCGTTATCCGCTGACCCCCATGCTCTACACGCTCATCTTCTTTCATGCCATCATTTTGATGGTTGGCGGCATGTATACCTACGCCAAAGTCCCCATTGGTTTTGAAGTGCAGACGTGGTTGGATCTCAGTCGCAACCCCTATGACAAACTGGGTCATTTTTTCCAGGGACTGGTGCCAGCTCTGACGGCAAGAGAGATTTTAGTCCGCGGCAATGTTGTCCGCGGCCGCAAGATGTTAGCGTTTTTAGTCTGCTGCGTAGCACTGGCAATCAGCGCCACCTATGAGCTCATTGAATGGTGGGCGGCACTGGCGATGGGACAAGGCGCGGATGACTTCCTTGGTACGCAGGGCGATCCATGGGATACCCAGTCGGATATGTTCTGCGCACTGCTCGGCGCGCTAACGACGGTGCTTGTACTGGCGCGAGTTCACTGCGTACAGCTGCATCGCTACGGGTTGGTAAGCGCTAACTAAATATACATACTGCCGGATGTCGATAACGTTCATCCGGCAGACGCGAGATGGGCCTTATCGATGCAACCAGGCCGGCAACCACTCGCCGTGTGCGTCAATCAGATCATCCACCAACGCATAAATCTCCTCAATCCCTAATACTGCAGCGGTATGCGGATCCATCATCGCCGCGTGATAAACACGATCGCGATTCTCCGTCAGAATCGCTTCCGTCAGCAGGGTTTGAACATTGATATTCGTTTGCATCATCGCCGCCAGATGAGACGGAAGAGCACCCACTTTTGTCGGCTGAATACCATTGGCATCAACCAAACAAGCCACCTCGACACAACAGCCCTGCGGCAGGTTATCGATCAGGTTATCGTTACGAACATTGCCATACACCACGCTGGGTTCTCCGGTCCAGATAGCGTTCATGATTGTGCTGGCATATTCCCGTGACGGTTTGATATCAATGCGCGCCGTCGTTTTGTACTCTTCCAGCTCTTTATGCCAGTTCGCTAGCTGCTCGACACAGCGCTTCGGATATTCATCCAGCGGAATCTTATAGCGTTCAATCAGATCGTCACGACCCGGTTTGATAAACCACGGCGTGTATTCAGCAAAGTGTTCCGACGACTCGGTGACGAAATACCCCAATTTTTTGAACATTTCATAACGCACAATGTTCTGGCAGCGAGTATTGCCGTGGATATTCGGTTTCGGGACCTGGCCTGTTTCATAAGCTGCCAGCAGTTCCGGATAGAGATCGACATAGGTCCCATCAGCCGTTTTACGCTCCAGTTGCAGATAAAACGCCATATGGTTGATTCCGGCGCTGCGATAGCGCAAAGACGTAGGGGCGATATCCAAATCACGGGCCAGCTCCTCCGCCGTTCCCTGCACCGAATGACATAACCCAACCTGTTTAATATGCGGATAGCGTGCATACATTGCCCAGGTGTTCATCGCCATGGGGTTAACATAATTAAGCATGGTGGCATGCGGGCAGACGTCGGTCATATCCTCGCAAATCTGCCATAAATGCGGAATAGTACGCAGTGCGCGCATAATGCCACCAGGCCCCAACGTGTCGGCTATCGTTTGTTCCAGACCGTGGCGTTTACACACGGAAAAATCGGTCACGGTACACGGCTCGTAACCGCCGATCTGGAAGGCGACAATCACAAAATCGGCATCCTGCAATGCCGCTTTTTGATCGGTATAACACGTGATCTGGCCGCAAGCGCCAGCCGAGTCCATCAGCTTACGCACCACAATATGCGACTCTTCCAGGCGGACGGCATCGATATCCATTAAAGCAATATGCGCGGATTTCAGCGCATCGCGGTGAAAGACATCTCCGAGAATATTCTTCACGAAAATCGTCGATCCCGCGCCGATGAAAGTAATTTTGGGTGCAGACATCATGACTCTCCAGAGCGTGGGGTGATGAACGTCATGGTGGCATGAGGATGTGAGAAAAACGTCCGGCTTCTGCGCCGAATACTCCCAAAAACTCAGTTCGCCTTTTCGTCCGAATGAAAACTGAGTTTCTGGGACAATTTTAACCAAAAAGCAGAGAATCCGGGTTCAAAAAAGCACACTACAGGTAATGGTGACCTGATTTGCGCGCCGATTCGCAGTCTTATCCGCTGAAAAATGGCATGATTCTGAACAATCAGGAACTGGAGCTCCCATGACCACGCCGCCAATCTCAGCGCTTCCCCCCGATCCGCACATGTGCAACAGCGATGAAAAACAAACCCGTAGCCCACTGTCGCTGTACTCGGAATATCAACGTCTTGATATCGAACTACGCGCACCACACGCCATGACCACCAGCCACTGGCATGGGCAGGTGGAGGTTAACGTACCGTTCGACGGCGATGTGGAATACCTGATCAATAACGAAGTGGTGCAGATAAAACAGGGCCATATCACCCTATTTTGGGCCTGTACGCCGCACCAGTTAATACGACCTGGCGCCTGCCAGAACATGGCTATCTTTAATTTACCCATGCACCTGTTTCTCTCCTGGCCGCTGGACCGTGAACTGATCAACCACGTCACGCATGGCATGGTCATCAAATCACAAGCCTCTCAGCAGTTGAGCACCTTTGAAGTTCAGCGCTGGCAGCAGGAGCTGAGTAGCCCGAACGAACAAATTCGCCAGCTTGCCATCGATGAAATTAGCCTGATGCTCAAGCGGTTTAGCCTCTCCGGCTGGCAGCCAATCCTGGTCAATAAAACCTCGGGCACGCACAAAAACAGCGTGTCACGTCACGCACAGTTTTACGTGAGTCAAATGCTCAGTTTTATTGCCGACAACTACGACCAGGCACTCACCATCAACGATGTTGCGGAGCACGTGAAGCTCAACCCCAACTATGCGATGGGGATTTTCCAGCGCGTGATGCAACTCACCATGAAGCAGTACATTACCGCGATGCGTATCAACCACGTTCGCGCATTGCTGAGCGACACCGATAAAACCATTCTGGACGTCGCCCTTACCGCCGGGTTTCGCTCCAGCAGTCGTTTTTACGATACTTTCAGCAAATTTGTCGGCATGTCACCACAGCAGTACCGCAAACTGAGCCAACAACACCGACAATCGATGGCCGGATGAGCGCCGGATGGCGCAAACACATGTCCACTGACAGCGCCTCCCATTCAGCAATATCAGTATCAGCCAAAAAAATAATTCCCCTGTCGATAAACAGTGCCGAAAAATGGCCTTCAATGAATATTAATTATTTGTTTATAAAGAAATAAAAACAAAATGAGCTCATTTCTCAGCCACTTTACAGCCCAATTCGTCAGGATAATACTTGCCTGCGTCACATTCATACGGTGTGTCTGCAATCCATAAATTGCAACCTCTCCACTACCGGGTAAAAGATGATGAAAGTATTAATTGTTGAAAGTGAGTTTCTGCATCAGGACACCTGGGTTGGTAGCGCTGTCGAGCGTCTGGCTGATGCCTTAAGCCGCCAAAATGTTACCGTCATTAAGTCCACCTCATTCGACGATGGTTATGCCATCCTCGCGGCAAATGAAGCCATTGATTGCCTGATGTTCAGCTATCAAATGGAACAACAAGATGAACACCTGAATGTCAGGCAATTGATCGGCAAGCTCCACGAACGCCAGCAAAACGTCCCCGTTTTTCTGCTGGGCGATCGGGAAAAAGCCACTGCATCGCTGGATCGCGATCTGCTGGAGCTTGTCGATGAATTCGCCTGGATTCTCGAAGATACCGCTGACTTTATTGCCGGGCGCGCCGTTGCTGCGATGACCCGCTACCGCCAACAACTGTTACCGCCGCTGTTCAGCGCGCTGATGAAATACAGTGACATCCACGAATATTCCTGGGCAGCCCCAGGTCACCAGGGCGGCGTGGGATTTACTAAAACGCCGGCCGGTCGTTTCTATCATGACTACTACGGTGAAAACCTGTTCCGTAGCGACATGGGTATTGAACGCGCGTCACTGGGTTCACTGCTTGACCATACTGGCGCGTTTGGTGAAAGCGAAAAATATGCCGCGCGAGTCTTCGGCGCTGACCGTTCATGGTCCGTGGTGGTCGGTACTTCTGGCTCTAACCGCACCATCATGCAGGCATGCATGACTGATAACGATGTGGTGGTGCTGGACCGTAACTGCCATAAATCCATTGAACAAGGGCTCATTCTTACCGGGGCAAAACCGGTGTACATGGTGCCAAGCCGCAACCGCTACGGCATTATCGGGCCTATCTACCCGCAGGAAATGCAACCTGAAACATTGCAGAAAAAAATCAGCGAAAGCCCGCTGACGAAAGACAAAACCGGACAGAAACCGTCATATAGCGTTGTAACCAACTGCACCTATGACGGTGTCTGCTACAACGCAAAAGAGGCGCAGGACCTGTTAGCCCAGACCAGCGATCGCATTCATTTCGATGAAGCCTGGTACGGTTATGCGCGTTTCAACCCGATTTATGCCGATCACTACGCTATGCGTGGTGCACCTGGCGACCATAGCGGCCCAACCGTTTTTGCCACCCACTCGACCCATAAGTTGCTGAATGCGCTCTCTCAGGCATCTTACATTCATGTCCGTGAAGGTCGTGGAGCGGTAAATTTCTCCCGCTTTAACCAGGCGTACATGATGCACGCCACCACTTCTCCGCTGTATGCCATCTGTGCATCAAACGACGTGGCCGTTTCCATGATGGACGGTAACAGTGGCCTGTCGCTCACCCAGGAAGTGATCGATGAAGCCGTCGATTTCCGTCAGGCGATGGCACGGTTGTACAAAGAATTCACCGCTGAGGGCGACTGGTTCTTCAAACCGTGGAACAAAGAGGTGGTTACCGATCCGCAAACCGGAAAAACCTATGACTTTGCGGATGCCCCCACTCAACTCCTGACGACCGATCAGAACTGCTGGGTGATGCGTCCGGGTGAATCCTGGCATGGGTTTAAGGACCTGCCAGATAACTGGAGCATGCTGGACCCCATTAAAGTCAGTATTCTGGCTCCAGGTATGGGTGATGATGGCGAGCTGGAACAGACCGGTGTTCCGGCGGCGCTGGTTACTGCCTGGCTTGGCCGCCACGGCATCGTACCGACCCGTACCACCGATTTCCAGATTATGTTCTTGTTCTCTATGGGGATCACCCGTGGTAAATGGGGCACGCTGATTAACACGCTGTGCTCTTTCAAACACCACTACGATGCCAATACCCCGCTCTCACAGGTGATGCCGGAACTGGTAGAGGAACATCCTGACACTTACGCCAATATGGGTATTCACGATCTGGGCGACACCATGTTCGCCTGGCTGAAAGAAAATAACCCAGGTAGCCGACTCAATGCGGCCTACTCCGGCCTGCCCGTTGCTGAAATTACCCCGCGTGAAGCCTATAACGCGATAGTCAGCGATAACGTTGAGATGGTGGCTATTGAAAATCTGCCTGGCCGTATCGCAGCCAACTCCGTCATTCCTTACCCACCGGGAATTCCAATGCTGCTGTCCGGGGAAAACTTTGGCGATGCCAACAGCCCGCAGATTAGTTATCTACGTTCGTTGCAATCCTGGGATCATCATTTCCCTGGCTTTGAACATGAAACCGAAGGAACGGAAATTATTGACGGTGTGTATCACGTCATGTGCGTGAAAGCCTAATGTCGCTTTTTAGATAGTCTATTTTTTATAAGGTTGACGTGTGATGGTTGAGTAATTCCTGAGTATTGCTGCAAAACAATAACATTGTCATACCTTTTGCGCGGGACCACCCCGCGCTTTTTTTATACGCAAATAGTACGTTGCCACTTGCGTAAAAAATTATGTACAGGCCAAGAATCCCTACAGATATTGTAATTACTAAAAATCACGCTATTTTATCGCGTGTCTTGATTCATCATACAATTCTTTTAGCCGCTATTACTCAGCAGGTGCTGAGTTACGGTATTTGATGTTCATATTCCGGGAGTTTGGGTATGAGGCTTTGCAGCAAAGAAGCTTGTGTTGTTGTATTAACGGAGAAAGATGTTTGGTTAAGGATTAACGGTAAAGAAGCCATCAGTTTAAAAGCTAACCACATGGCTCTGGTGGCGTGTGATAATAATATTATCGACTTCTCTTCAATTAATAACGCACTGGTCGTACATATCAGCCGCGATGTTATTAAAGACTATCTACGATTTTTAAATAAAGATCTTTCACAGATCCCTCTCTGGCAACGTAGCGCTAACCCAGTGATGACCGCCGTCTGCCTGACGCCGGATGTCTTTCGGGTTGCGGCTCAACACAGCGTGATGGAAACGCAAAACGAAGGCGAGAATGAGCGTACCCGCTCACTACTGTTCACCGTATTATCGCGTTTTCTCGACAGCAAAAAGTTTATCTCCCTGCTGATGCATATGTTACGCAATCGCATCAGCGACAGCGTTTACCACATCATTGAGAGCGATATTCATAAAGACTGGAATTTAAGCATGGTCGCCAGTTGCTTATGCCTGAGTCCCAGTTTGTTAAAGAAAAAGCTCAAAAATGAAAATACAAGTTACAGTCAAATAATCACCACGTGTCGTATGCGTTATGCCGTCAATCAATTAATGATGGACGGGAAAAACATTTCACAGGTATCTCAGTTGTGCGGATATAACAGTACTTCATACTTTATCTCCGTATTCAAAGAATTCTATGGAATGACGCCACTGCATTATGTCAGCCAACATCGGGAACCATCCGCTGCCTGACTTTTAATCATTTAGCGATGAGCCATAATAATATCAGCATTGGCGATACCCCTGTTTCGCCATCATAAAATAGTCTTCTGAAGAGGTATGATGTGACGTCATTTATCCTTATCAGGAGTAAAAAAATATGTCGACGGATGCTGATGCTCACAAAGTGGGCTTAATCCCCGTCACCCTTATGGTGTCGGGGAATATTATGGGTTCCGGTGTATTCCTGCTACCCGCAAACCTGGCGTCAACTGGCGGGATTGCAATCTACGGATGGTTGGTCACTATTATTGGTGCTCTGGCACTGTCGATGGTGTACGCCAAAATGTCGTCCTTAGACTCCAGTCCCGGTGGTTCTTACGCTTATGCACGCCGCTGCTTCGGTCCCTTTTTAGGCTACCAGACTAACGTCCTGTACTGGTTGGCCTGCTGGATTGGTAACATCGCCATGGTCGTTATTGGTGTGGGTTACCTGAGCTATTTCTTCCCAATTTTAAAAGATCCGCTGGTCCTGACGCTCACCTGTGTCGTTGTACTGTGGATCTTCGTCTTGCTGAATATTGTCGGTCCAAAAATGATCACTCGCGTGCAGGCCGTTGCGACGGTACTGGCGCTGGTACCGATCGTCGGGATTGCCGTCTTCGGCTGGTTCTGGTTCCGCGGTGAAACCTATATGGCAGCCTGGAACGTCAGCGGAATGAATACCTTCGGCGCAATCCAAAGCACCTTAAACGTAACCTTATGGTCATTCATTGGGGTTGAAAGCGCCTCCGTTGCCGCCGGTGTGGTTAAAAACCCGAAACGTAACGTCCCTATCGCCACCATTGGCGGGGTGCTGATTGCCGCCGTCTGCTACGTTCTCTCAACCACGGCGATTATGGGTATGATCCCTAACGCTGCGCTGCGTGTGTCAGCCTCACCGTTTGGTGATGCTGCACGAATGGCACTGGGTGATACCGCTGGGGCCATTGTCTCCTTCTGTGCAGCGGCTGGGTGCCTTGGCTCACTGGGTGGTTGGACACTGTTGGCCGGCCAGACCGCAAAAGCGGCTGCCGATGACGGCCTGTTCCCACCGATTTTCGCGCGCGTCAACAAAGCGGGAACACCGGTTGCCGGGCTAATCATCGTCGGGATCCTGATGACCATCTTCCAGTTCAGCAGCATGTCACCAAACGCTGCAAAAGAATTTGGTCTGGTCTCTTCCGTCTCAGTCATCTTCACGCTGGTGCCTTATCTGTATACCTGTGCCGCTTTGCTGCTGCTGGGCCACGGTCACTTTGGTAAAGCGCGTCCGATGTACTTACTGGTGACCTTCGTGGCATTTGTCTACTGCATCTGGGCAGTGGTGGGGTCTGGTGCCAAAGAAGTGATGTGGTCGTTCGTGATGTTGATGGTCATCACCGCGCTGTATGCGCTCAATTACAACCGGATCCATAAAAACCCGTATCCTCTGGATGCCCCGACCAACAATAATTAATGCCTGTAAGCGTCGTTGCCCGATGACATAAGCGCATCGGGCCTACGCATCCCCCACACCAGTACCTGCTAACATTAAGAACTTAATGTTGGCTTAATTTTACTTTGAGAGGATCCGCTCCACTTAGTTGATGGAACCCCCTTAATGTTAAAGCTCCTGTTTAAAAGACCGACTCTCGGGCAAATCAGCTGGCTATTGCTGATCTCATTTTATCTTGCGACCTTCCTGAACATCGCGTTCTACAAACAGGTACTGCAAGACCTTCCGCTGGATTCCCTGCGCAACATCCTGGTGTTCTTATCGATGCCGGTTGTCGCTTTCAGCGTCATGAATATCGTGCTCACACTGGCCTCTTTTCTGTGGCTTAATCGCCTGGTCGCGTGCATTTTCATTTTGGTCGGGGCGTCCGCCCAGTATTTCATCATGACCTACGGCATCATCATCGACCGTTCGATGATCGCCAACATGATGGATACCACACCTGCTGAAACCTTCGCCCTCATGACGCCGCAAATGCTCCTGACGCTGGGACTGAGCGGCATTCTGGCCGCCATCGTTGCCTGCTGGGTAAGAATCAAACCCATTACGCCTGCGCTGCGCAGCGTGTTGTATCGCGCTGCGAATATCCTGATATCGGCACTGCTTATCGTGCTGGTCGCCGCCTTTTTCTATAAAGATTACGCGTCGCTGTTTCGTAATAATAAAGAGCTGGTTAAGTCCCTCAGCCCGTCCAACAGCATCGTGGCAACGTCATCCTGGTATTCACACCAGAGGCTGGCCAACCTGCCGCTGGTGCGTATTGGCGAAGATGCGCACCGTAATCCAGAAATGGTGAAAGGAAAACGTAAGAACCTCACTATTGTGGTGCTTGGTGAAACGTCACGCGGCGACAACTTCTCGCTGTCAGGGTATTCACGTCAGACCAATCCGTTGCTGGAAAAAGATGATGTCGTTTATTTCCCGCGTACAACGTCCTGCGGTACGGCGACAGCCGTTTCCGTACCCTGCATGTTCTCCGACATGCCACGTGCGCACTACGATGAAGAACTGGCTCACCACCAGGAAGGCGTACTCGATATCATCCAGCGGGCGGGAATTAACGTTCTGTGGAATGATAACGACGGCGGCTGTAAAGGTGCCTGTGACCGCGTACCGCATCAGGATATGACTGCGCTGAACCTACCGGGACAGTGTATTAACGGTGAATGCTACGATGAAGTCCTGTTCCACGGGCTGGAAGAGTACATTAATAACCTACAGGGCGACGGCGTGATCGTACTGCACACCATCGGCAGCCATGGTCCAACCTATTACAACCGTTATCCGCCACAGTTTAAGAAATTTACCCCAACCTGCGATACCAACGAAATTCAAACGTGTTCGCAGCAGCAACTGGTGAATACCTACGACAATACCATCCTGTACATTGACTATATTGTTGATAAAGCGATCAATATACTGAAAGCGCATCAGGACAATTTCACCACCAGTCTGGTTTATCTTTCCGATCACGGTGAATCCTTAGGAGAAAACGGCGTCTACTTGCACGGTCTGCCGTATTCGATTGCACCAGACACACAAAAACATGTACCGATGCTGTTGTGGCTTTCAGAGGACTATCAGCAACGCTACCAGATTTCTCAAACATGTTTGCAGAAACGGGCCAGCTCAGAAGATTTCTCGCAGGATAATCTGTTCTCAACCCTGCTGGGATTAACGGGCGTACAAACCAGGTATTACCAGTCAGCAGATGATATTCTGCACCCATGCAAGGGAGGCTAACCGAATGAAAATTCTGATTGTTGAAGACGATACGCTGTTACTACAGGGGCTGATACTTGCCGCACAAACGGAAGGCTACGCCTGCGATGGCGTGTCAACGGCCCGTGCCGCCGAACATTGTCTTGAAACGGGTCATTACAGTCTTGTCGTTCTGGATTTAGGTTTGCCGGATGAGGATGGCCTGCATTTTCTGACCCGCATCAGGCAGAAAAAATATACCGTTCCGGTCCTGATCCTGACTGCCCGCGACACCGTGAAAGACCGCATCACCGGGCTGGATGTCGGCGCTGATGACTATCTGGTCAAACCGTTCGCGCTGGAAGAACTGCATGCCCGCATTCGGGCGCTGTTGCGTCGGCATAACAATCAGGGTGAAAGTGAGATTATCATTGGCAACCTGACATTAAATATCGGCCGCCGCCAGGTGTGGATGGATGGACAAGAAATAGTCTTAACGCCAAAAGAGTATGCGCTATTGTCGCGGCTGATGCTCAAAGCGGGGAGCCCGGTACACCGGGAAATTTTGTATAACGACATCTACAGCTGGGATAACGAGCCGTCGACCAATACGCTGGAAGTCCACATCCATAACCTGCGCGATAAAGTGGGAAAATCACGCATTCGCACGGTTCGAGGTTTTGGCTACATGCTGGCCGCTACTGAGGAAAGTTAAGTGAATTTGATGCGTTTTCTAAAACAACCGCTCCCGCTTCGCCAGCGTTTAATGCTGACGATCGGCCTGATTCTGCTGGTCTTCCAGCTGATTAGCACCTTCTGGTTGTGGCACGAAAGCACCGAGCAAATACAGCTGTTCGAACAGGCGTTACGCGAAAACCGTAACAACGATCGCCATATCATGCATGAGATCCGTGAGGCTATCGCCAGCCTGATCGTCCCCGGCATTTTTATGGTCAGCCTGACGCTCATTATTTGCTATCAGGCGGTGCGGCGCATTACCCGTCCTCTTGCCGATCTCCAACAGGAGTTAGAAACTCGCACAGCGGATAATCTGGCTCCCATTAATATCCGTAGCTCCACCATTGAGATACAGGCGGTAGTGACGGCGCTCAATCACCTGGTTACGCGGCTAACAACCACTATCGACAACGAGCGTCTGTTTACTGCCGACGTTGCCCATGAGCTACGAACGCCATTATCCGGCGTTCGTCTGCATCTGGAATTGCTGTCAAAAACCCACAATGTTGACGTTACGCCGCTAATCACCCGTCTAGACCAAATGATGGACAGCGTGTCGCAGCTGTTGCAACTCGCCCGTGTGGGTCAGTCGTTTTCGGCCGGAAATTACCAGCATGTCAAACTGCTGGAAGACGTCATTCTGCCCTCCTACGATGAGCTCAGCACCATGCTGGACCAGCGACAACAAACGTTGCTCCTACCGGCAAGCGCAGAGGATGTCATCGTACGCGGTGACGTCACGCTGTTGCGGATGCTGTTGCGAAATCTGGTAGAAAACGCCCACCGTTACAGCCCGGAAGGTACCAACATTACGATTAACCTTAACGCGGAACAAAATGCAATTATGGCCGTCGAGGATGAGGGGCCAGGCATTGATGAAAGTAAGTGCGGGGAGTTAAGCAAAGCGTTTGTACGCATGGACAGCCGTTTCGGCGGCATTGGGCTGGGATTGAGCATTGTCAGTCGAATTACCCAACTTCATCGCGGGCAGTTCTTTTTACAAAACCGCCCAGGAGCCAGTGGTACTCGCGCCTGGGTGGTACTGGAGAAAGATCAGTAAGAGCTCACCCACACGTACAAAAAGCTGCTCACAATCAGTACGCTGCACACGGTGGTCAAACTTTCATAAATACGGGTTTTCATGACACTCTCCTCCGATAATCTGGAGGAGAGTTTGCCTTACGGAGATTAAGCCAACCTTAAGTTGATATAATGGTTCAGCATAATCTCCGTAGGCCTGAAAGCTGCATACTATCAGGCAATGACATCATTACTCATCAATACGCGGATGCTGCTGGACCAGGCGCGAACGCTTAACCTGTAGCTCAGCAATTTCCTGATCGATGTCTTCGATTTTCTGCTCAATGTTATCGTAGTGCTCACCGAGAATTTCTTTCGCTTCCTGAATATCCGAAGCCGCAGGTGTCGCCCCTTTCAACGGCTGATTGGCAGTCTCTTTCATGGTCACACCGGTAATTAACCCCACGACCGCAATCACCATCAGATAGTAAGCAGGCATCATCAGATTCTGCGAACTTTCCACCAGCCAGGCAGCCAGCGTCGGCGTCAAGCCTGCAACCAGTACCGAAATGTTAAACGCGGCGGCCAGCGCACTGTAACGAATATGTGTCGGGAACATCGCGGGTAACGTTGATGCCATGACCCCGGTGAAGCAGTTGAGGATCACCGCCAGCATCAGCAACCCGGCGAAAATCAGGCCGATGACATTGCTGTTAATCAGAATAAATGCCGGGATTGCCAGCACAAACAGCGCAATACTGCCCATGATCACAAACGGACGACGCCCGAAGCGGTCACTCAGCAGGCCCATCACCGGCTGCACAAACAGCATACCAATCATAATGGCGATAATAATCAGCACACCGTGATCTTCAGAGTAGTGCAGGTTATGCGACAGGTAGCTCGGCATATAGGTGAGCAGCATGTAGTAGGTGACGTTGGTCGCAATCACCAGACCGGTGCACGCCAGCAGGCTACGCCAGTGTTTAGTCGCAATTTCTTTAAACGAAATCTTCGGTCCTTCCTGCAGACCCTGACGATCGCCCTGCTCCAGCTTGTCGACATGCTGCTGAAACGCAGGGGTTTCTTCCAGAGCATGGCGCAGATACAGACCAATCAGCCCTAACGGTAGTGCCAGGAAGAACGGAATACGCCAACCCCATTCAAGGAAGTTGTCTTCACCGACGACGGTCGAGATCAAGACGACGACACCGGCCCCCAGCACAAACCCGGCAATAGAGCCGAAGTCCAGCCAACTGCCCATAAATCCACGCTTACGGTCCGGGGAATACTCTGCGACAAAAATCGACGCGCCGGTATACTCTCCGCCGACCGAAAAGCCCTGTGCCATCTTACACAACAGCAGCAGGATTGGTGCCCAGATACCAATAGACGCATACGACGGGATCAACCCAATACAGAAGGTACTGATCGACATAATCACAATCGTGATAGCCAGGATCTTTTGGCGACCGTATTTATCGCCGAGCATACCGAAGAACAATCCGCCAAGCGGTCGAATCAGAAAGGGAACGGAGAAGGTAGCAAGTGCAGCAACCATCTGCACGCTGGGGTCAGCCCCCGGGAAGAACACTTTACCTAATGCGTAAGCAACAAACCCATAAACACCAAAATCAAACCACTCCATTGCATTACCTAGCGACGCTGCGGTAATGGCTTTTCGCAGTTTTCCGTCATCAATAATGGTGACGTCGCGAAGCGTAATTGGCTTTATTTTTTTCCTTTTTAGCATACCAGTCCTCATAGACTTAGCCCTGTCGCGCTACAGATCGAGTCTCCCAACGCCGTATGCGCTAAGGTCATCGCCGAGCGGGGATTGCACAGGCGCAATCCCTGTAACAAGCGTAGCAGGTTTACTTACACTGACTGATCATGAGCAGTACAACCGAACCTGTTGACGCCTGATTGGGCGGTTAATGACCTCTTTACCCTAACAGTGTTTAAATGTGTGATCAACTTCACACATAGTTTTTCATTTCGTCAACCTGCGTAAATAAGGTCATTCTCAGTCAGCTTTTTTACATGAAATGCTTGCGATTTATAGAAAATTAATTACAAGAATAAATCGCTTGGTTTCCTCAACAATCACAGAAGTCACTATTAATCTGCTAGCAAAAAATTCACCTAATCCCTTCACAAAAAGATCACAGGTTTTTTAATAATCTGAACCTGTAATGATCTTTGCTCGGAATATGTGATGAAGATAACTAAAACATCGTTTTATTTTGATTGAATCAACGTTCCTATGAATGCAAACTAATTCCAGACGCAATATCCCTGGGAGCAGTAGCACGCTCAACGTATGCCGCGTTAGATTTTATAAAACAAAGAGATAGCCGTTTTCTCTGTTAAAACTCACAAGTAACATTTTGAATTTAAATAATTTTTACTTTCTTGCGCGTTTATAACCTGCGACAAGACATGAGGACGTTTATGAAAATTAAAGCCACGATTGAACGCATCCCCGGCGGAATGATGTTGATTCCTCTGTTATTAGGCGCAGTGTTAAATACGTTAGCTCCCGATACGGGCGCGTATTTCGGTTCGTTTACCAAAGGTATGATCAGCGGGACAGTTCCGATTCTGGCGGTATGGTTTTTTTGTATCGGTGCATCAATTGATTTGCGAGCAACCGGTACAGTATTACGCAAGTCAGGTACATTGGTATTAACCAAAATAGCCGTAGCCTGGGCAGTGGCAATGATTGCCGCTTCATTTATTCCTGATACAGGCATTCAAACAGGGTTCTTTGCAGGTCTTTCCGTACTGGCAATTGTCTCAGCAATGGACATGACCAACGGGGGATTGTACGCCAGTCTGATGAATCAGTACGGTACGAAAGAAGAGTCTGGCGCATTTGTTTTGATGTCTCTGGAGTCCGGTCCGTTAATGACCATGGTCATTCTGGGCTCTGCCGGCCTGGCCTCTTTTGAGCCACACCATTTCATCGGCGCGGTCCTGCCGTTCCTGATTGGCTTTACACTGGGCAACCTGGATCACGACCTGCGAGCCTTCTTTAGCAAAGCGACACCAGTACTGATTCCGTTCTTCGGCTTCGCACTGGGTAACACCATTAACCTGAGCGTCATCGTTGATACCGGTCTGCTGGGTATCCTGCTGGGTGTGGCCGTCATCGTTATCACCGGTATCCCGCTGATTATTGCTGACCGCGTCATTGGTGGCGGGAACGGTACGGCAGGTGTCGCCGCCTCTTCTGCGGCTGGCGCTGCAGTGGCGAACCCAGTCATCATCGCCCAGATTAACCCGGCATTTGAACCGGTTGCCGCTTCGGCAACTGCTCTGGTCGCTGCCAGCGTGATAGTGACTGCGATTCTGGTGCCAATTATCACGGCACTGTACGCCAAACGGTTTAACAAAGCGCCGGTCGCCGCAGAAACGGCAACCACACCGGCAGACTCGCTGCACCACTAAGTCGGGCTACACATCACTCGCCGTCCCTTCTCAGTGATTCAGAGGGGGGACGGTGCAAAAATCTCTTCAACCATCGCATCAACCAGTCGCTTTGCCGAACACAGCCTCGGCATCCCCAACGCCACATTCTGCCAACGCTGCGTCACCGACCAGCTCACCGGATGGCGCTGTGCATCACACCAGTCACCCAGCCAACTCAGCAGATCGTTATGTTCGCTCGAACCCCCAACTGCAGGTGAACTCAGCCATTGATGATAATAATGGCGCGTAGTAGGTGCCGCATTCACGCTGTGTGCCAGCGTCTGGGCAGCCATTGTGCGTAAATTGTCTTTTAGCATCGACACAACATCGGCATTCGCCAGCCGACAGGCATCACCAAAGGCACCCCAGCGCAGTTCCTCCAGCGCAACAAAGCAGCGTCCGGGTAATGACCAGCCGTCATACGCCCCAGCCCGCCAGCGAGTAAAAATCTGTTCACTGTGTTCGCCTGCCTGCACGGTCAGCCCACGTTGCGTCAGCGCTTTCTCTTTATATGCGCTACGTTGGGCAAACCCGTCCGCCAGTGACATTAATTGCTGCATCACGCCGGGAGTTGATTGGCCGCGTGGCTGTTCAGTTTGTTGTAAAAACACCAGTCGCTCGGCAATACGTGCCAGCGCCAGGTGACCAGGATCGATAGTACCCGCCAGCTTTTCCACCAGCTTAAGGCGCATCACCAGGTGTTCGCTGGATACCCCCGCCATCACCCATGCCCGCAGTTGCGTCTGGGATAACACTTCCTGCGTCAGGCGCGCACGCAACCGCTGCTGCTGCAGAAAACCGCCGGAACGTTTGGTTTCATCTCCCTGAACCAGATCGACCATAAACTTCGGGTAGACGCACTCCAGCGTCCGCCCTGGGCCTTCCAGTAACACGTTAGTCATGTATGCTCGGTTGCAAAAAGGGTGTGGATATCGTCACGCAGCAAGCGGGAATCTTCATAAATCCATGCCGCCGTCGCAATACGATGCTGCAATTGTTCATTCATTGCGTTCACCGCCGATTCATTTTGCTGGCGCAGGGTCAGACTCTCGCGCAGGCTCGTCTGCAATTGTGTCAGACACAGTGAAAAATCAGCAAAAAACGTGGCCATGCCTGCCGTAACGGAAATATCGACCTGAGCAACTAAAGCTTTACGAATTTGTTGGCAAAACTGAGTGACATAATGGACAAGGTTCTTGTGCAACGCGCCCATATCAATGAGATAACGCGTTTTTGTTTCGACGTAATCATTCCATCCCCAGTTTGGCTGATTCAACCAACGTGAGAACGTGTCACGTACAACACCGCCGGTGGACGAGGCATTATCCGCCGGGATATCCTGTTCAATAGCCTCGTTAAACAACTGACGTGTATTGAAATTAAACATCGACGCATGAAAAGCAGGAAAACGGATCCGCGCCCGAAATCCGGCATGGTTCAGATCCTCTTTCACCCGTTGCTCAATAGGCCGCATAGCGTCATTCAGCGCCCGGGATAGCGTCGATTCAAGTTCCTCAAAACGCAGCGCCAGATCCCGGCTGATACTCTCCTGCGCCGCCAGCAGGACAACCTCGCAGGAGGAGCGGATTTTATCTAACACAATTTTCGCTTGCCCCTCGTCATGCAACACCAGCATATCACCGGCCATTTCCGCCGTCGCAATGGCAGCCCCCATGCCATGTTGTGACATCATCAGCACGTTTTCTTTAACAAAGAACGTATTAATACCGCACAGAATCTCGGTCTGCTGCTGATTCAGATAGCCGGCAGCAGCCTCCAGTGCCAGCTCAACCTCGTGACTGACCTCGTCACCCACCCGCGCCTGGCTTATCTGCAACTGTTGCATGTCATCTTCAATATGCGCGATGTTCATCCGCAACTGCTCATAGGCTACGGTTAAGCCGTGGGCGCGAAATTCCAGATATTCGTGTGCGCTTTGCGAATAGTTCAATAGCTTGTGTGATGCCGAGCGGAGCGCATACAGTGAGGCATTAGCGTAGGCAGCATGGATCACTTTCTGAATCGGTTGTTCAAATAGTGAGTCTTCCCAAAGCAGATCGGCGGCATGTCGAATATGTTCTTTATCATCAAGATCGGTGGTACGCCAGCGCCTGCCGAGTGCCGCTTCGGCAAAGTCCTGGACCCAGCGCTGCTCCTGATGATCCGGCAAGCGCCCATTGTTCACTAGTTCATGGCGTGCCCTGTTGGCCAGATATCCCCACATTGAGGAGACCGGATAAATACGTTCAGGCGTAATACCGCCTTTCATCAACGTGCCGGAAATTAACGCCCGCACCTGCTCTTCATCATCGCTGTTGCGGTCTTTCTGATCGAATTTGTTAACCAGTGCATACAGCGGTACTGATTTTCCAACCGCCATAATGGCCTGACGGACTTCCTCATCCGAAATCGACTTCAGTTGGGTATAATCCATCACCGCCAGTACCGCTGAAGCCCGGGCCAGCTGTTCATTGAGCATCTGTTGTAAGTGTGGTTGTCCGGCCTCATTCGGCCCGGGTGTATCCAGCAGCGTCAATTGTCCCGGATAACTGGCCAGCCCGGCCAGATGCACGAACTCAACCTCAATAACCGGAATATGTTCAATTGCAGCATAGGCGGTAAACGGAAAATCCACCTCCAGCGCTTTAGACAAACGCACCAGATCGTTCAGGCTCTTGAGAAAATGGAAAATGGGTTGTGCACCAAGATAATACCGTTCAAATGCCACGCCGTTTTCAATATGTTGAAGCAGGGCATTCATATCCTTGTCTATTTCCAGCGCCTGAGCCAAACGCTGACGATCGCATTCCCGCACGCGCTGCTGTAATACTTTCATTAAGGCGTCAATTGGCGCGACATGCGAAAAATGCAGCACCGGCTCTTTCTGTCCCGGTGTATGGCGGATAAGGGTCGGTAACGCCGTCATCGGGCGATTACGATTAGGTAAAACCTCGGTTCCGACAATCGCGTTAATCGTCGTCGACTTTCCCGCCTTCATCGTACCGACGATAGCCAGAACCATTTCCAGACGGGTAATCTTTCGCAGTTCATTGTTGAGCGTTGCCTGCTGGACATCCATGCCACGAGCGCTGAAATGCAGGGGCTGAACAACCTGTCCACTATGCTCTCCTTTTTTCACCATGACATCATTCGCCGAGGTCATTGGCAATTTCTGCAATTGCCGGAGATGTTCAAGAGAGAGCATCAGTAAGCGTTCAGCTTCCTGACTTAATTCATAAATTGTCTGTGTGTACATGGAAAATCTTTCCTTAACGCAAATAGCATTACTTTTATTTAGCCAAATCGTTTTATTTATAGATCTTCGGCTTTTATAATTACGTGTGGAAATAATTAAAATTAAAACAACCAGCTGATATTATTAAAATAAAATTTATCGTATAACTGCTGGCCTGATGCCTCTCACTGACTATATTAAGTAAGAAAGATAAACAGAGTAGTTCAGTTTTAAAGAATGCCAGCTTAATTCCCCTACCAAAATTAAGGGGTCGCAAAGTATTCACTCACAATGACTTAGCTATCCTGTAAGCCATGTTACCTATGAATATCGGGTGTTTCGCCTCACCTTATCTTAAATAACTAAACGTAGCAATTTCCCTTAAAAAATATTCCTTCTGGTTTTCATAGACGTGAAAGCAACCCGACGCCACAACAGATAGTTGCGCATAATTGGCCTGTAGCCCCGACAAAAGCAGGGATTTTATGTATAATTGCGGCCTTTTTCGGCAATCTGCCAACTTTTGGGCGCTTTTGCCCCTGCTGACTTTTGAGGAAATCCACATGTCATTACCACACTGCCCACAATGCAACTCCGAATACACTTACGAAGATAACGGCATGTTCATCTGCCCGGAATGCGCTCACGAATGGAACGACGCTGAACCCGCTCAGGACAGCGACGAACTGATCGTTAAAGATGCTAACGGTAACCTGCTCGCCGATGGCGACAGCGTTACCGTAGTAAAAGATCTGAAGGTAAAAGGTAGCTCTTCCATGCTGAAGATCGGTACCAAAGTGAAGAATATCCGCCTGGTTGAAGGCGACCACAACATCGATTGCAAAATTGATGGCTTTGGTCCAATGAAGCTGAAATCCGAGTTTGTGAAAAAGAACTGATTTCACTTGCCTGATGGCGCTGCGCTTATCAGCGCCTACATCAGATCATTTGTCAGGCGGGAAGCCCATACTTCCCGCCTGGTTTATTTTTGTACACGGCATCTACACTTAACTGGCTTCTCTTACCCGAGGTAAAGATCATGCCGTTAAGTCCCTACATCTCATTCGCAGGCAACTGCGCTGACGCCATTGCGTACTACCAAAAAACATTAGGCGCTGAACTTCTCTACAAAATCAACTTCGGTGAAATGCCCAAATCGGCGCAGGACAGCGAAGAAGGTTGCCCTTCCGGAATGAAATTCCCCGATACCGCCATCGCCCATGCCAACCTACGTATTGCGGGCAGCGACATTATGATGAGCGATAGCGTCGCCACCGGAAAAGCCCACTACTCCGGCTTCACGCTGGTTCTCGACACGCAAAATGTCGATGAAGGGAAGCGCTGGTTTGATAACCTGGCCGCACAAGGACAAATTGAAATGGACTGGCAGGAGACCTTCTGGGCACATGGTTTCGGTAAAGTGACCGACCAGTACGGCGTGCCGTGGATGATCAACGTCGTCAAGCAACAGCAACCCCCTACCGAGTGATGTAACGGGAGGCTCGTCCTCCCGGACTGTCATCAAATATCGCTCAACTCTTCATCGCCAAGTAACTTTCCTTTAACGAAAACGTCACATTAATCCGCCACGATGGGGCCACTTTTTTAGGGAGGCCGCATCATGCAAACGGTTATTCGCGTCGAGAAACTCTCCAAATCCTTCAATCAACATCAGGCGCTTAATGCGGTTGATCTGAATATCTGTGCCGGTGAGATGGTGGCTCTGCTTGGGCCATCAGGCTCCGGCAAATCCACCCTTTTACGTCATTTAAGCGGCTTGATTACCGGTGATAAATCACCGGGCAGTCACGTCGAGCTATTAGGCCGTACCGTTCAACGTGAAGGCCGACTGGCGCGCGACATCCGCAAAAGCCGTGCCCACACCGGCTACATCTTCCAGCAGTTCAATCTGGTGAACCGCCTGACCGTGCTGGAGAACGTGCTGATTGGCGCGCTCGGTAGCACACCGTTCTGGCGCACCTGCTTTAGCTGGTTTAGCCAGGAACAGAAGCAGCGCGCGTTACAGGCGCTGACCCGCGTGGGTATGGCGCACTTTGCCTATCAGCGCGTTTCCACGCTCTCCGGCGGACAGCAGCAGCGCGTCGCCATCGCCCGCGCGCTAATGCAGCAGGCCAAAGTGATCCTCGCCGACGAGCCCATTGCCTCGCTGGACCCGGAATCGGCGCGCATCGTGATGGACACCCTGCGCGACATCAACCAGACCGACGGTATTACCGTGGTCGTCACGCTGCATCAGGTGGATTACGCCCTGCGCTACTGCGAACGCATTGTCGCGCTGCGTCAGGGCAACGTCTTCTTTGATGGCAGCAGCCAGCACTTCGATAACGATCGTTTTGATCATCTCTACCGCAGCATGAACCGCGTCGAACAGAACGCGCAGGCTGCTTAATTGAACTGAAAAGACCAGGCTGACAAGTGAAATAGCCTGGAACAATGACTCGTTGAGGAAAAAACATGAGCTATAAGGCCGTTGCCGCGCTGGCGTTCACCAGCATGTTCAGCATCAGTACCTTGTTAAGCCCGGCGCATGCCGAAGAACAAGAAAAAGCGCTGAACTTTGGCATTATTTCAACTGAATCACAGCAAAACCTGAAGCCACAGTGGGAACCGTTCCTGAAAGATATGGAAAAATCACTGGGCGTAAAAGTGAACGCCTTCTTTGCTCCGGACTACGCCGGGATCATCCAGGGAATGCGCTTTAACAAAGTCGATATCGCCTGGTATGGCAACCTCTCAGCAATGGAAGCGGTGGATCGCGCCAACGGACAGGTCTTTGCCCAGACCGTCGCTGCCGACGGCTCTCCAGGGTACTGGAGCGTACTGATCGTTAACAAGGACAGCCCGATCAACAACCTGAACGATCTGATCGCCAAACGTAAGGATCTGACCTTCGGCAACGGCGATCCCAACTCCACTTCAGGCTACCTCGTCCCTGGTTACTACGTCTTCGCGAAAAACAACATCTCCGCCACCGACTTCAAACGCACCGTCAATGCCGGACACGAAACCAACGCCCTGGCCGTCGCCAACAAACAGGTGGATGTGGCTACCAACAACACCGAAAACCTCGACAAGCTGAAAACCTCCGCACCAGACAAGCTGAAAGAACTGAAGGTTATCTGGAAGTCACCGCTGATCCCAGGCGATCCGATCGTCTGGCGTAAGAACCTCTCTGAAGCCACCAAGGACAAGGTGTACGACTTCTTCATGAACTACGGCAAAACGCCGGAGCAGAAAACCGTGCTAGAACGCCTGGGTTGGGCACCGTTCCGCGCCTCCAGCGATCTGCAACTGGTCCCGATTCGCCAACTTGCACTGTTTAAAGAGATGCAGGGCGTGAAGGACAACAAAGGCCTGAATGCAGAAGAAAAAACCAGCAAAACGTCGGCTCTGAAAGCACAGCTTGATGATCTCGACCGCCTGACTGCAGCGCTGGGTGCAATGACCAGCGTGACCAAAGCGGTGCAATAACGGATTGCCCGGTGGCGCGATGCTTACCGGGCCTACGAACGTAGGCCGGATAAGGCAAAGCCGCCATCCGGCAATACAGAATAATGGAGCTAAATATGCAAACCATCACCGTCGCCCCGCCCAAGCGTAGCTGGTTCTCGCTGCTGAGCTGGGCCATTCTTCTCGCCGTGCTGGTGGTCTCGTGGAAAGGCGCCGAAATGGCCCCGCTCACGCTGATCCAGGATTCCGGCAATATGGCAACCTTCGCTGCCGACTTCTTCCCACCTGACTTCAGCCAGTGGCAGGACTATCTCGGTGAAATGGCCGTCACGCTGCAAATCGCCGTTTGGGGTACTGCCCTCGCCGTGGTGTTGTCGATTCCGTTCGGCCTGATGTGCGCCGATAACCTCGTGCCGTGGTGGATTTACCAGCCGATGCGTCGCCTGATGGATGCCTGTCGCGCCATCAACGAAATGGTCTTCGCCATGCTGTTTGTCGTCGCCGTTGGTTTGGGTCCGTTCGCCGGGGTGATGGCGCTGTTTATCCATACCACCGGGGTGCTCTCCAAGCTGCTTTCCGAAGCGGTAGAAGCCATTGAACCCGGTCCGGTAGAAGGCATTCGCGCCACCGGAGCCAACAAGATTGAAGAGATTCTTTACGGCGTCCTGCCACAGGTCATGCCGCTGCTCATCTCCTACTCGCTGTATCGCTTTGAGTCCAACGTTCGTTCGGCCACGGTGGTCGGGATGGTGGGAGCCGGTGGTATCGGCGTGACCTTATGGGAAGCGATTCGCGGTTTCCAGTTCCAGCAAACCTGTGCCCTGATGGTGTTAATCATCGTCACCGTCAGTCTGCTGGATTTCCTCTCCCAGCGTTTGCGTAAGCACTTTATCTGACTAGCGAGGCATTGATTGCTATGCACTTGTCTACACATCCGACCAGTTATCCGACGCGTTATCAGGAGATTGCCGCGAGACTTGAGCAGGAGCTTCGTCAACATTATCGCTGCGGTGATTACCTGCCCGCCGAGCATCAACTGGCCGCGCGTTACGAGGTAAACCGCCACACTCTGCGCCGCGCTATCGATCAACTGGTTGAGCGCGGCTGGGTGCAGCGTCGTCAGGGCGTGGGGGTTCTGGTGCTGATGCGCCCGTTCGACTACCCGTTGAATGCCCAGGCACGCTTCAGCCAGAACCTGCTGGATCAGGGCAGCCACCCCACCAGCGAAAAACTGCTGGCGGTACTGCGTCCGGCTTCCAGCCCCATTGCTGATGCGCTGAGCATTAAGGAGGGCGATAACGTCATCCATTTGCGCACCCTGCGCCGGGTCAACGGCATCGCCCTGTGCCAAATCGACCACTATTTTTCCGACCTCACTCTCTGGCCGCTATTGCAGGGCTTTAACCACGGCTCGCTGCACGACTATCTGCGCGAACAGTCGGGCCTGACGCTGCTACGCACGCAAACGCGTATCAGCGCCCGCCGCGCACAGGCCAAAGAGAGCAAAGTGCTGGAAATCCCCAACATGGCGCCGCTGCTGTGCGTGCGCACCCTGAACCACCGTGAAGGCGAAGAACAGGCCGCGGAATATTCCGTCAGCCTGACCCGTGCCGACATGATCGAATTCACCATGGAGCACTGAATGCATTTCGATACCGCCACTCGCCAGCGTTGGATGCGCGCGCTGGCTTACAGCAATGCCGATGCCCTGAATGCGCGTATCAAGGCGCTCAAACTGACGCCGGACTATGCGCTTATTCGCGCCCCGGAAAGCGGGCTGATGCAGATACAGGCCCGCATGGGCGGCACCGGTAATCGTTTCTTTGCTGGCGACACCACGCTCACCCGCGCGGTTATTCGCCTGAAAAGCGGCACGCTGGGCTACAGCTACCTGCTGGGACGCAACAAACAACATGCCGAGCAGTGCGCGGTAATTGACGCATTGCTGCAGGAACAAACGCATTTCCAGAACCTAATGGAAACCTTAATTGCCCCGCTGGAAGCGGAACGCGAGGCGCTGATTCGCGCACGCCGTGCCGAAGTCAATGCCAGCCGGGTCGACTTCTTCACGCTGGTACGCGGAGATAACGCATGACCTTACAAACCGCCTTTAATTTACCTGTTCAGGATGCCCAACAGAGCTTTCGTCGCCTGCTGAAGGCCATGAGTGAACCCGGCGTCATTGTCGCCCTGCATCAACTGAAACATGGCTGGCAGCCACTGGGTCTGGCCACTACCAGCGTGCTGTTGACGCTGGTCGATGGCGACACGCCGGTCTGGCTGGCACCCTCGATAGATAACGATATCGCCCGACAGAATCTGCGTTTTCACACCAACGCACCGCTGGTAGACCAGCCGCAACAGGCCGCCTTTGCTGTCGCTGACGAGCGCATCAGCAGCGAACAGCTTAACGCCCTCTCCGCCGGTTCCGCCGTCGCGCCAGAGACCAGCGCCACGCTGATTGTGCAGGTATCTGGCTTAAGCGGTGGACGCATGCTGCGTCTGACCGGCGCGGGTATCGCCGAAGAACGCATGATCGCGCCACAGCTACCGGAATGTCTGATTCACGAACTTACCGAACGCCCACATCCGTTCCCGCTGGGGGTCGATCTGATCCTCACCTGTGGTGAACGACTGCTGGCTATTCCGCGAACCACCCATGTGGAGGTGTGCTGATGTACGTCGCCGTCAAAGGGGGCGAAAAGGCGATAGCCAACGCCCATGCACTGCAGGAAAGCCGACGCCGGGGCGATGAGAGCATTGCTGAACTGAGCGTGGCACAAATCGAACAACAGATGAACCTGGCCGTCGACCGGGTGATGACCGAAGGCGGCATTGCCGACCGCGAGCTGGCGGCACTGGCGCTAAAACAGGCCAGCGGCGATAACGTCGAAGCCATCTTTCTGCTACGCGCCTATCGCACCACACTGCCAAAACTGGCCGTCAGCGAACCGGTTAACAGCGCCGAGATGCGCCTGGAACGCCGAATTTCTGCCGTCTACAAGGACATTCCCGGCGGGCAATTGTTAGGACCCACCTACGATTACACCCATCGCCTGCTGGATTTTACCCTGCTGGCCAATGGTGAAACGCCACCGCTGCGCAGCGCTGAAAATACGCAGGACACCTCTCCGCACGTCTTTTCTCTGCTGGCAAATCAAGGACTGGCAAAGCGCGAAGAGGACGACGGCGCTCAGCCTGATGACATCACCCGCACACCACCCGTTTATCCCTGCTCACGCGCTTCGCGACTGCAACAGCTGATGCGTGGTGACGAAGGCTACCTGCTGGCACTGGCCTACTCCACCCAGCGGGGCTACGGGCGCAACCATCCGTTCGCCGCAGAGATCCGCAGCGGTTATGTTGAACTGGAAACAGTACCGGAAGAGCTGGGGTTTGCGGTAAACGTCGGCGAACTGCTGATGACTGAATGTGAAATGGTTAACGGCTTTGTCGCGCCGGAAAACGACGCGCCCCATTTTACCCGCGGTTACGGGCTGGTGTTCGGCATGAGCGAACGTAAAGCGATGGCGATGGCACTGGTTGACCGCGCCCTACAGGCACCCGACTACGATGAAACGGTTACGGGACCGGCGCAGGACGAAGAGTTCGTACTGGCGCATGCGGATAACGTCGAGGCGGCGGGTTTTGTTTCGCACCTCAAACTCCCCCATTACGTCGATTTCCAGGCCGAACTGGAACTGCTTAAACGCCTGCAACAGGAGGCCGACCGTGACCGCTAACCTCTCCGGCTACAACTTTGCTTATCTTGATGAGCAGACCAAACGCATGATCCGTCGCGCAATTTTGAAAGCGGTGGCCATCCCCGGCTATCAGGTGCCATTTGGCGGACGCGAAATGCCAATGCCGTACGGCTGGGGTACGGGCGGTATCCAGCTTACTGCCAGCGTAATTGGTGAAGCTGACGTGCTGAAGGTGATTGACCAGGGCGCGGATGACACCACCAACGCCGTGTCGATCCGCAACTTCTTCAGGCGCGTAACCGGCGTTAACACCACCGAACGCACAGAAGACGCCACGCTAATTCAGACCCGCCACCGCATCCCGGAAACACCGCTAACGGAAGATCAGATAATCATCTTCCAGGTGCCGATCCCCGAGCCGCTGCGCTTTATCGAACCGCGCGAAACGGAAACCCGCACCATGCACGCGCTGGAAGAGTACGGCATCATGCAGGTAAAACTGTATGAAGATATCGCCCGCTTCGGCCATATCGCCACCACCTACGCCTATCCGGTGAAGGTTAACGGCCGCTACGTGATGGACCCGTCACCCATCCCGAAATTCGACAACCCGAAGATGGACAGGATGCCAGCCCTGCAATTGTTCGGTGCAGGCCGCGAAAAACGTATCTATGCCGTCCCACCGTATACGCGGGTGGAAAGCCTCGATTTCGACGATCACCCGTTTAGCGTGCAGAGCTGGGATGAACCCTGCGCCATCTGCGGCTCAACCCACAGCTATCTCGACGAAGTGGTGCTCGATGACAGCGGCAAACGCATGTTTGTCTGCTCCGACACCGACTATTGCCGCCAACAGAGCGAGGCCCTCAGCAAATGATGCAACCGCTGCTTTCAGTCAACAACCTGACCCATCTCTACGCGCCGGGCAAAGGCTTCAGCAATGTCTCTTTTGACCTGTGGCCTGGCGAAGTGCTGGGCATCGTTGGGGAATCCGGTTCCGGTAAAACTACGCTGCTGAAATCTATCTCTTCACGGCTGACGCCACAAAACGGTGAGATCTTATATCAGAACCGCTCGCTGTACGGCATGAGCGAAGCCGATCGTCGCCGCCTGCTGCGCACGGAATGGGGCGTGGTACATCAGCACCCGATGGACGGCCTGCGCCGCCAGGTTTCGGCTGGCGGTAATATTGGTGAACGCCTGATGGCCACCGGCGCACGCCACTACGGCGGCATCCGCGCCACCGCCCAGCGCTGGCTGGAACAGGTGGAAATCCCCGCCTCGCGTATCGACGATCTGCCGACCACCTTTTCCGGCGGCATGCAGCAGCGTTTGCAGATCGCCCGCAACCTCGTCACCCATCCCAAACTGGTATTTATGGATGAACCGACCGGCGGCCTGGACGTCTCGGTACAAGCCAGGTTGCTGGACCTGCTGCGTAGCCTGGTGGTGGAACTGGATCTGGCGGTGGTGATTGTCACCCATGATTTGGGCGTGGCGCGTCTGCTGGCGGACCGTTTGCTGGTCATGAAGCAAGGTCAGGTGGTGGAAAGTGGGTTGACCGACCGCGTGCTCGACGACCCGCATCACCCGTACACCCAGTTGCTGGTATCGTCCGTACTGCAGAACTAAGAGGCTCAAATGATTCGCGTAGAAAACGTCAGTAAAACCTTTGTGCTGCATCAGCAAAACGGCGTGCGTCTGCCGGTGCTCCACAACGCCACCCTGGAAGTAAAAAACGGCGAGTGCGTCGTGCTGCACGGCCATTCCGGCAGCGGAAAATCCACGCTGCTGCGTTCGCTGTACGCCAACTACCTGCCAGATGAAGGACATATCCATATTCGCCATCGCGGTGAATGGGTGGATCTGGTGCAGGCTCCGGCCCGTAAAGTGCTGGAGATCCGTCGTTCAACTATCGGTTGGGTAAGTCAGTTCCTGCGCGTGATCCCACGGATTTCCGCGCTGGATGTGGTGATGCAGCCACTGCTGGATCTGGGCGTATCTCGTGAGGAATGTGCAGCCAAAGCCGCGAGCCTGCTCACCCGCCTGAATGTTCCTGATCGCTTATGGCATCTCGCGCCATCAACCTTTTCCGGTGGTGAACAGCAGCGCGTTAACATTGCCCGGGGCTTTATTGTCGATTACCCCATTCTGCTGCTCGATGAGCCTACCGCGTCACTGGACAGCAAAAACAGCGATGCCGTGGTGGCACTGATTGAAGAAGCCAAAGCCCGCGGCGCGGCCATTGTCGGTATTTTTCACGATGAGACCGTACGCGAGCGCGTGGCGGATCGTCTGCATCTGATGGGAATAACAGCATGATTATCAACAATGTAAAGCTGGTGCTGGAAGATGACGTGGTGCAAGGATCGCTGGAGATTGAAGGCGGGGTTATTCGCACTTTTGCCGAAAGCCAGAGCAGCTTACCTGACGCGCTGGACGGTGAAGGCGGCTGGCTGCTGCCGGGGCTTATTGAACTGCATACCGATAACCTCGACAAGTTCTTTACCCCACGCCCAAAAGTAGACTGGCCTGCCCACTCGGCGATGAGCAGCCACGATGCTTTAATGGTTGCCAGCGGTATTACCACCGTGCTGGACGCGGTAGCGATTGGCGATGTGCGAGACGGTGGCGACCGTCTGGAAAACCTGGAAAAAATGATCAATGCGGTGGAAGAGACACAAAAGCGCGGGGTCAACCGTGCCGAACACCGTCTGCATCTGCGCTGCGAGCTGCCACACCACACCACCCTGCCGCTGTTTGAAAAGCTGGTCGGCCGTGAGCCAGTGACGCTGGTGTCACTGATGGATCACTCACCGGGCCAGCGTCAGTTCGCCAACCGTGAGAAGTACCGCGAGTACTATCAGGGCAAGTATTCGCTGACCGACGAGCAGATGGCCCGCTATGAAGAAGAGCAACTCGCCCTGGCGGCCCGCTGGTCACAACCCAACCGCACCGCCATCGCACAGATGTGCCGTGAACGGCAGATTGCACTGGCGAGCCACGATGACGCCACGCATGACCATGTCCTTGAATCGCATCAACTTGGCAGCGTGATCGCCGAATTTCCCACGACTTTCGCAGCCGCCGAAGCCTCACGCCAGCATGGCATGAACGTGCTGATGGGCGCGCCGAATATCGTGCGAGGCGGTTCGCACTCCGGCAACGTAGCAGCCCATAAGCTGGCCGAACTGGGGCTACTGGATATCCTCTCTTCCGATTACTACCCCGCCAGCCTGCTCGACGCAGCATTTCGTGTCGCGGATGACGATACCAACCGTTTTACACTTCCACAGGCTATTCGTCTGGTGACTCGTAATCCAGCGCGGGCGTTGAATCTTGACGACCGTGGCGTGGTTGCCGAAGGAAAACGCGCGGATCTGGTGCTGGCACACCGCAAAGGCGGCAACATTCATATCGATCACGTCTGGCGTCAGGGCAAAAGGGTATTCTGACTATGGGTAAACTGATCTGGCTGATGGGGCCATCCGGCTCAGGAAAGGACAGTCTGCTGGCGGAACTCCGCCTACAGGAACCGGCACAATTGCTGGTAGCACATCGTTACATCACCCGGGCGGCCAATGCCGGGAATGAAAACCACATCGCCCTCAGTGAACAGGAGTTTTTTACCCGCGCCGGGCAAAACCTGCTGGCGCTAAGCTGGCATGCAAACGGTTTGTACTACGGCGTCGGCGTGGAGATTGACCTCTGGCTACATGCCGGTTTTGATGTGGTGGTCAACGGTTCACGCGCCCATCTGCCGCAGGCGCAATCACGTTATGGCACGGCTTTAATGCCCATCTGCTTACAGGTTTCTCCGGCAATTTTACGCCAACGTTTGCAGGCGCGCGGGCGGGAAAGCGAAACAGAAATCGCCGCCCGCCTTGAACGCGCGGCTCGCTACGCGCCTTACGACTGCCACGTCCTGAATAACGATGGAAGTTTGCTACAGTCAGTCGATACACTGCTCACCCTGATGGGACGCAAGGAGAAGAAACATGTCTGTCTGTGAATTACGCCGCGCTACGCTGTACGACACCGATGCGGTTTACGCGCTTGTCTGCGAACTGAAGCAGGGTAAGTTCGACCACCAGGCCTTTAGCACCGGGTATATAGCAAATCTGCAAGACCCCAATATGCATTACCAACTGGCGCTGCTTGACGGACAGGTCATCGGGTTGATCGGTCTGCATTTGCAGTTTCATCTGCACCACGCTAACTGGATCGGTGAGATTCAGGAACTGGTAGTGATGCCACAGGCGCGGGGGTTAAAGGTAGGCAGCCAGTTACTGGCCTGGGCCGAAGCCACCGCGCGCGAAGCGGGTGCGGAAATGACTGAGCTTTCTACCAGCACGCAGCGCCTTGATGCGCATCGTTTTTACCGCCGCGAAGGTTATACGCAGAGCCATTTTCGCTTTACCAAGCCGCTGTAGGGGGATGCAATGAGTCTGACCATTACGCTTACAGGAACCGGCGGCGCACAGTTGGTACCGGCTTTTGGCTGCGACTGTGCCGCCTGCCAGCGAGCTCGTTTACAGGCGCAATACCGCCGGCGCCCCTGCAGTGGCGTGGTCAAATTCAACGACACGGTAACGCTTCTGGATGCAGGGATCCCACATCTGATGGACGACTGGCCGGCAGGCAGTTTCCAGCAGTTCTTGCTCACTCACTATCATATGGATCATGTACAGGGACTGTTTCCGCTGCGCTGGGGGGTGGGGAAAACGATCCCGGTGTACGGCCCACCGGATGAACAGGGCTGCGACGATCTGTTTAAGCACCCCGGTATTCTCGATTTTAGCCAGACCGTCGCGCCGTTTGTGGTGTTAGATTTGCAGGGATTACAGGTCACGCCACTGCCGCTCAACCACTCTAAGCTGACGTTTGGCTATTTGCTGGAAACAGCGCACAGCCGCGTGGCGTGGCTCTCCGATACCGCCGGGCTTCCCGACAAGACGCTGAAGTTTCTCCACAATAACCAACCTCACGTGATTATCATCGACTGCAGCCACGCCCCACGCGCCGAGCCGCCACGCAATCACAGCGATGTAAATACCGTCATCGCCCTCAACGAGGTGATCCGCTGCCCACGAGTGATCCTGACGCACATCAGCCATCAGTTCGATGTCTGGCTCATGGATAACCCGCTGCCGGAAGGATTCGAAGCCGGATACGACGGCATGGCGATTGTGATGGATTAACGGGTTATGCCGACAGAGAGTTCAGGCGCGAATGACAGTAACTGCCGGAAGCGTCAACGCCATGCCTCTGCGGAATCAATTTGCGGAAGGTTTAACCATATACATGGACAGAACCACGCGGCAGAAGGCATTGAAGAATTGTTCAAGTCGGCTAAAGCTTCCCGAGTCTTGCGCAAAAACCGATGAGCTGTCTACCAGATGAGTGAGAAGCAGGACCAGATCCTGACGCGGCGTATCCGCTTTTAATTGCCCCTGCTGCCAGGCGTATTCAACGGCCTGACCAATAACATCCTGCATAAGTTGAGTAAATGATGCAAGAGAACGGCACATTTCTTCTGTAAGTACATCCTTTTCCAGACGTAACCGACCAATAAGGCTCCACGGATGACATCCCTCGCCATCCGGATTATATTTTTTGTAAAGCTGGTAGTTATATGCCACCACATTAGACACTTTTTGTTCCAGCGTTGTGGTTTTATCCAGCCAAATAGTGCTTTGTTTTTTTTTGGCTTCAGCGACATATTCACTGACCACAATCTCAACAAGGTTATTTTTATTACCGAAGTGGTAATGAATATTGGTCGTCGTCACCTGTAACGCTTTGGCAATCACGCCGAACGTTGTTTTATGGTAGCCATGCGCAATCAGTAAGTTACGAGTAAGTTCTTTGATCTTATCCTGCATGGTGCTGTTTACTGTCGCACTCTGTTTCTGATCTGGTATTGACACAATCCCTCCCTGAGTCTGGCTCCGATATTCAACTTCATCATAATTTGAATACAGCGCCTGAACAGCTGATATCGGCGTAAAATCTTTAGCACTTTTTCAGGGAGATAGCAAAAACTCTGACAGAAGCAACGTCAGAAGACATGTTGGTGAAGAAAAAGAGAGCGCACAGTAAGCGAATCGCGCCCTCTTATAGATGTATCAGTATTGCATCATAAGTAACGTTTCGCCCTGCTGAATAACGACGTCCTGCTGGTTGATGACTTGCAACGCGAACGTAACAATCCCGCGCTCGCTATTCTTCGTTGGGCGTTTTTTCACAACACAGATGCGTGCGGAAATACGGTCACCGGGCAGTAAAGGTGCGCAGAATGACCAGTTCCAGCCTAATGTCGCGATGCCGCGCAACCGCACCGTGCAACGGGTTTTCAAACCATCGGTCAGCGCTAATCCTAATAAGCCATGAGCAATACGGCCAGGAAACCCCTGCTGACGGGCAAACTCGTCGTCCATGTGCACATCAAAAAAATCGCCTGTAATGCCAGCAAAGGCAACAATATGCGCTTCTGTCACAGTAATGGCTGAGGTGTGCCAGTAATCGCCAGGCTGCAAACTGTCGTAACCATACTCACCAGCCGACAGCCGCTTTTCCGTCGCGGGTAAAATCTTATCCATACGCTGTCTCCCTGCGTCTTAAAGACGTTGTAATGTTAATCCGCCGTCAGCGTGAATGACTGAGCCAGTGGCGAAAAACGCATCTGGTTTCAGCACCATGCTAACCGCCGCAGCGATGTCATCGCCTTTTCCCCAGCGTCGGGCGGGCACCGTTCCTTCGCCGATCAAGCGGTCATATTTTTCATTCACGTTGGCGGTCATATCGGTGCGGATAATGCCTGGACGGATTTCAAAAACGCCGATGCCGTCCGCCGCAAGCCGTGTTGCCAGCCCCTGAGCGACCATTGACAATCCGGCTTTCGAGATGCAGTACTCCAGCCGATTGACCGACGCCATTTCCGCAGAACAAGAAGTGATGAAGACAATACTGCGTTCACCTTCGGCAGTCGGGCGGGTAAGCATTCGTCGGGCCATTGCCTGGGAGAGAAAAAACGCCCCGCGCAGGTTGGTGTTCATCACCGAGTCGAAATTAGCCCCGGAGGTTTCAAGTACATCAAGCCTTTCAGGCGGTGCAATACCGGCATTGGAAACCAGCACGGAAACGGCTCCCAGTTGTTGCTCGACCCGATCAAGCAGCAGGTCATGCTGCGTAATATCGGCGATATCGCTGGCGAAATAACCGGCCTGTATACCGCAGTTTTCCAGCTGCGCTATAGCGGCGTGCGTGGCGTCGTCAGCATCACCGCTACCGGTAATCGCAATGTGATAACCATCTCTTGCCAGCCGTCTGGCGATGGCAAGACCAATTCCCCGACGCCCTCCGGTGATCAGGGCGACACGAATGGAACATAACGAACTCATTGCTCACCTCCTGCCGCGCTGAAAAAAGCGACATAGGGTTCGTTGTTGGCCAGACGCTGAACATAAAGCGCCAGCTCGCGCAGATGGTAATCTCCCCACATAGTCGCTTCGCCGAACGGGTTTTTATGCCCGGAACGCACGTAGTCCCAACCGTTGGGCCGATGATACTGGCTATGCAGCAAAAGCCCCTGGTGCTGCCTGTCCAGACTCAGGTAGCGGTCATCCAGTAGCGTTCTCAGCACCGACAACCCGGCCTGATGATAACGATCTGCGCCCGTGTGCCCGCTGGCGCGAAGCCAGGCCGCAAACCGAAGTAAGCCTTGCGCCGCAATCGCCGCCGCGGAGCTGTCCACGGGTTCGACTGCATTTTCAGGATCAGATTCACGATCGTAGGGCGCATCCACCGTCGCCAGACCTGGCGCGCCGGTATCCCAGTAGGGGATACCGTCCCACAGAGTAAAATCGAGATAAAAATCACACACAGCGGCAGCGGCCTTTTCCAGCGTCGCCATCGTGGTGGGTTTATCCCGTTCTGTTTGCCATTTTTCTGCAGGCAATACCTGGAGATATTCCAGTATTTCCGCGAAACCGCACATGGCCCAACTCAAACCACGAGTCCAGGTAGAGAAACCCGAATACCCTTGCTGTGTCCCCACGCAGCGGAATGCGCCGTTACGCGGGTTGAAGATAGCTTCGTGCGCCGTTCTGCCGCGAATGTCGTAAATATCCCGCCCTTCGCCATAGAAAATGCAGTAGCGCGCGCTGGTGAGCGCATGCGTCAGCGCCCGATCCAACAAAGAGATCGCCACATCACCCTCAATTTTCATGACATGCCCCAGGCTGTGCGCCAACAGCAGCGTGCGTAGGGTACGTAAGGTATCAATGAATAATGAATGCGCGCCGTTGAAAGAGTGGATGTATCCCTGTCCATCGCCCAGATCGGTCCAGCGATAGGCCTGTACCGCCCCGGAACAGCGAACGGCTAACTGGTAATAGTCCCTGACGCCCGGGTCTGTCGGCAGTTTTCCTTCCGCCATCAGGCGCAGTAACTGCCCATAAGTGCTGATTTGATTAAAGCCATGATCGTGTACGCCGAAATGAGTGATGTGCTGCGGCATATCGTGACGAATACGCGCCAGCGCCGTTTCCAGAAACGAGCGCTCGCCTGTAGCGTCAAACTGCAATAACGCGCTGCCGTACTCAAAACCCTGCGTCCAGTCCGTCCACCCTTTTGGTTGATAACGTCCGGCAATGGTATGTACAGGTGCGCCTTTGGTACGATCGGCGCTGGCGTCAATCGCAATGATTTTCCCGGCAGAGGCGTCCCACATACGTTCAATCGCGGGCAGCAAATCATGAGGCGTCAGCGTATTATCAATCTTCATGACGATCTCCTGTATTATTAAGATGTTCCAGGCGTGTAACGAGAGTGCTTAAGGTTGTATCTACCGGTTGTCGCCACCAGTTTTCCGCAGAGAAAATCTCCACCTCATAAAGCCCCTGATAACCAGTGTCGGCAACGGTTTGACATAAATGAGAAAGATTGATGACGCCATCGCCCGGCATGCCGCGATCGGTCAACAGGTGGCGGGTAGGCACCAGCCAGTCACTGAGATGAAAAGCCAGCAGACGCTGCATATTGGCTGCTCGCTGAAGTTGCGTGACAATATCGGGATCCCACCAGATGTGGTAAACGTCAGCGGCAATACCAACATCGGCCCCCAACCGTTCGCACAAACTCAGCGCCTGCGCCAGTGTGTTGATGCAGGCGCGATCGCCTGCATACATTGGGTGCAACGGTTCAATCGCCAGGCGAACATTTGCCATGCGCGCATGTTCCAGCATATCGGCGATGCCGTCTTCAACCTGCTGTCGGGCGTTGTCCAGATCTCTGGAACCGGCAGGCAAACCACCGACCACCAGCACCAGACAAGCAGCATCCAGCGCTGCGGCTTCGTCAATCGCCCGCAGATTATCCGCACGAATTTTTTCACGTTCAGTACGACTGGCAGCAGAAAACATTCCGCCACGGCACAATCCGCTCACCTGTAATCCCGCATCACGAATCAGACGACTGGCCTGGGATAAGCCGATTTCCGCCACTTTGTCGCGCCAGGGAGCGATGCCGCCAAAACCGTATTTCACACATCCCTGAACGGCATCATGCAGCGACGCGCCAGGCCCTAACGTGGCAGTGTTCAGGGAAAGATGTTGCGGAGTCAGCGTGAGCGGGCGCATAGCGACTCCTTATCGGCCAAACCAAAGAAATGAATAAACTCCGCCAGTTGTCCCTCAATCATCGGTTTGCCATTGACAGCATGACAGCCCGCACGTCGGGCATGGGCAAGCAGAGGGGTTTCAGCAGGGTGCATAATGATATCCACGACCTGCAACGATGGACTGAAGTCAGCGAATGGCGCAGGCAGGCCGTCATCAGGTTTCATACCTATGGGGGAACAGTTGATCAGCAGGTCAATGCCCACCAGTTCAGCCGGGGCGTCGCTGACGCGAGCGGGGTGTTGCGAATAGCTGGCGTTAATGCGTTGTGCCAGCGCCTGCGCCGCGTTGTCGTCAGGATCGCACAGAGTGACAGACGCCGCTCCCGCCGCCAGCAGAGCAAACGCAACGGCAGCGCCGCTCCCGCCAGCGCCGAGTTGCTTAACATGCTGCCCTTTCAGTACAAAGCCCTGCCTGAGCAGGCCAACAATAAGCCCCGTTCCGTCAAACATATCGCCATGCCATCCGCCATCTTCACAACGACGTAGTACATTGACGGCTCCCACGCGCTGCGCCTCTGCAGAAAGGGATTCCGTCAGCGCACAGGCGCGGACTTTATGCGGGACGGTGATCACCAGACCATCCAGATTACTCAACTGCATTACGCCGCGCAGACTGGCTTCAAACCCGCTCGTCGCCACCTGTAGCGGTACGCAGACCGCATTAATGCCGGTTTGCTGAAAAAATGAATTCAACAGCTCCGGGGTTTTGACCTGGGCAACCGGGTCGCCTGCGATGCCATACAGCCGGGTGCTGCCATTAATGACCATCGGCTTCATGGTTGTACCTTTGAGGATAATGACGCCAGTCGCGGGTGACATGAGCGGGGTTTAACCGCCATCTCCGCAGACAATCCCATCGGTTCCGGCGAAAAGAGCCTGGCGTCCATCAACTTCAGTTCGGCTGCGATACGAGGACGAAAACGCATTTGCTGCAAAATATCGCGTTCCAGATCAATGCCCGGCGCGATTTCAATTAACTCGAGTTCACCGTCCTTCACCTGGAATACCGCGCGTTCGGTCACAAACAGCGTGACCTGACCACGCTGACTGGCGTAAGGACCGCTGTAGGAAACCTGCTGTAATTGGCTGACGAATTTTTGATGCGCGCCTTCCTGCATAATCCGCAACTGCCCGCCCTGACAGGCTACGCGAAGCCCTCCGGCGGTAAAGGTGCCACCGAAGACCATTTTTTTCGCATTCTGGCTAATATTGATAAATCCGCCCACGCCAATCAGCTTATTGGCGAAACGGCTGATGTTGACGCTACCGCCGCCGTCAATTTCTGCCGCTGACAGGAAGGCGATATCAATGCCGCCGCCGTCGTAGAAATCGAATTGATAAGGTTGATCGATCATCGCGCTATAATTACGCGCCGCGCCAGCGTCCAGACCTGCGGCTGGCGCGCCGCCGATCAGCCCCTGCTCGTTAGTGAGGACGATCTGGTCGAGAATATTCTCTTCAGCGCCGACGAGACCGATACCCGTACAGATCCCCGAGCCAACGTTGCATACCGCCCCAGGCTGCAATTCCATCGCGCAGCGGCGGGCGACGATTTTACGCTCATCCAGCGGCAGTACCGGGAATCCATCAAGCGGAATGCGCAGTTCTCCGGTAAAGGCCGGGTCATTTGGACTTTGGTAGGTGACTGACTGCCCGGGATCGACAACCACCAAATCCACCAGCATTGCCGGAATTTTGACGCTTTTGGCGGGTAACGTACCGCGTTTGGCAATGCGTTTTACCTGGACTATCACTAACCCACCGTTGCGCCGGGTAGCCTGAGCCATCGACAGCATGTCGCCAAAAATAGCTTCCTGCTCCATGGTGATATTGCCGTCTTCATCCGCCGTCGTGCCGCGTAAAAATGCGATATCAACGTGAAAAGGCTTGTAATAAAGCCACTCCTTACCGGCAATTTCTATCAGACTAACGAGTTCCTCAGAACAGCACTCGCTTTGCCGACCGCCGCGTTGACGAGGATCGACGAAGGTATGCAGCCCGACATGGCTTATCAGGCCAGGCCGGCCGGCGGCCATTTCTCGGGTCAATTGTGAGAGTACGCCCTGCGGCAATGTCCAGGCTTCAATTTCATTATTCAGCGCCATTTTCGCCAGCGGCGGGGAATCAACCAGCGTGCCGCAGACGACCCGTTTTAATAAACCAGGGTATGCCAATCGCGACGCCCCGCGAAAGGTACGATCGCCCAGACCAACCGGATGAAACGCAGTAAGTTGTCGGGGGGAATTCTGCGCCTGATAACGACGCTCCAGCGCTTCCAGCAATGCCTCTGGCGTAGCATGCCCCGCACCAGACCCACTGATCATCAGAGTATCGCCGTCACATAACAACGAAACGGCTTCATCCGCTGTAACAATTCGCATAATAATTCTCCATAATAAAACATTGAAATAAATCCACACCTGTATATTGACGCCGAAGAAACGCCCATCGCAAAGAGGCAGAATTGAAATACCCGCAGCTGTAGAATTATTTCGTTTAGCGTTAATTAAATTTCGACAATATTAAATTGATGAGATTTGTTTCCCATTTATTGGCGATGAAACCAGCTCTGTCTTGTGATGCCGTGATAAGTGTTGCCCCAATCCGACAGAAACGGCAGTGAGCAGGCAAAAGAATCCTAAATAAACCATAACCCAGGTCGGCCTGCCATCAGCCAGTGCAACTAATGCGGTTGCAATAAAGGGCGTCGGCCCACCAATAACAGCACCTGAACATTCCCTGCACATCGCAATACCTGAAAAACGGTATTTTGTGGGGAAAAGGTTAGATAAAAATGCGCCTTGCGCTCCGCCGGTACATCCCCAACTGATACCATAAATAATGCTGACGCCCAGCGTTGCCAGTAAAGTATCTTTGGTATCGACCAAATAAAAGAGGGGATAAACAAAACAAAGAGCAAATAATGCACCGCAGATATATATTCTCGCACTACCAAAACGATCAGATAACCAGCCGCCGATTGGGCCGCAGATGAGAGTAAATGAAAGTGCGATAATTAATACCATAAGCCCGTCAGATTTAGGCATCCCCAGGGTATTAATCATATAGCTTAGCGCAAACGTATTGAGTACATATGTCAAAGCCTGGTGTCCTCCCATCGCAAAAAAACCACACAGCAGTTCACGCGGGCTTTCTTTAAATAGCTGACGGATCGGCGCTTTTTGCTGTTGTTTCTGACTGTGCGCTTTTTCCATTGCCTGGACATATTCGGGGGTTTCATCCAGCTTCGCGCGAATGTACAACGCAACGCCGAACAGCAGCACAGAAATCAGGAACGGAATACGCCATACCCATCCCAATAAAGTTTCTTCCGGCACCCACGAAAAGGCCAAAAAGGTCATTGTGGCAATGAGTACGCCAAAGTTTGTTGCGGTATTGGGAATAGACGTAAAAAATCCGCGTCGGTGAATTGGCGTATACTCTGCAACTAACGTAATCGCTCCGGCCAGTTCCGCCCCTGCGCCGAAACCTTGTAACATTCGTAAGAAAATAAGCAATATCGGCGCCCATATGCCTATGGTCTGCCAGGTCGGAAGAATACCGATACCAACGGTGGCGATCCCCATAATGGAAATACAGAAAATAAGCGCCGGTTTGCGTCCAAATTTATCACCAATATGAGAAATAACCACACCGCCAATGGGTCTGATAATAAAACCAATAGCGAATGTAGCAAATGCAGCCAGCGTTCCCCCAAGTTGACTCATCTCCGGGAAGAACAGTTTATTAATAATTAAACCGGAAGCGGCTGCATACAGACCATAATCATACCATTCAATTATTGTTCCCAATGTCGACGCAAAAATTGCACGTTTGACATTTTTATTCGCCCTGTATTCTTGTGATGATGCCTGACTCATAGAACATTCTCCTGCATATAGGGTAAGATGTTCTTCTTCACAGCATAATAAGAAGATCGTTTTGCCTTACATTTTTTTTACCATCCGATTGATTAGTGTGCCGATGTGATTGCACAATAATTTATCTTTGCAAACAAATACCCTATGGCCGCTGTTTACTGAATGCAGCCGTTCCTTGTTGGTAATTACCCACCGCAAAACAGAGTGTCGTAAGCTCATTTTCATATTGCATCCCCGCTTCAAGCGGCATAGACAATGCACCCCGCACAGCGCTTTTCACTGCCTGTACCGCCAGTGGATTATGCTCAGCCAACTTCTGACACAAGATCATCGCAACGTCATTAACCTCATCATCAGCCACCAAATATTCGATCAGCCCAATACGCCAGGCTTCCTGCGCATCAATATTGTCGCCACTTAACAGTAAACGCATCGCCTGACCGTACCCGACTAAACGGGGAAGAAATTGTGATGCGCCGCCCCCTCCAACCCAGCCACGGATAACCTCCGGTGCGCCAAATTTGGCGCTATGGCCAGCAATACGAATATCTGCCGCCAGCATCATTTCCAGACCACCGCCCAATACCCAACCTCTCAGGGCGGCAACCACCGGTTTGCGGGCGCGACGTACCGTTGTGCCGTAATCGATACGCTGGCGGAAATTGGCCGCGGAGGGGTAACTATCCAGCGCCTTTAAATCGCTACCCGCGCAAAATGCCCGCTCGCCTTCGCCACGAAGTAGTATTACACGGATCTCTTCATCATCATTGAGTTGTGTAAAACAACGCGCCAGTACTTCGCTCATTTCTGGCGTCATGGCATTCATTTTTTCCGGCCGATTGATCACCACTTCGGCAATCGCCCCGTGTCGATACACTACAATTTGATTGTTCATTGTCTGTTCCTGTGTAGAAAAAACATTCTCAGATTGCTGACAAAGCGCCCTGTTTTATTGCCGGACGGCACCTTATCAGACAAAATATCAAATAAATTCAAAAAATTATGAACACGCCATAGATCCGATAAGCCTGCGCCATTGGACGACCAGGGTTTTGTCATCGGTTTCCCTTCTGCGTTTATATTTATACTTACTTACTAGTAAGTAAGTAGTGATCGACATAACATTTTTATCACGTCGTATCCAATATGCTTTCAGAGAAGTCATTCGTAAAAACAAACAATGTGCTATGAATCAGGAGGATCTATGCAGAAAGTGGCTCTTATTACTGGCGGAAGTAAAGGCATTGGTTATGAGGCAGCAAAAGCGCTGCGCCAGATGGATTACATTGTGATTATTGTCGCCCGCCATGCGGAACAACTCATTCTTAATGAGGGTTATTCATCCCCAGAGCGTTTTGTCGCAATCAACGCGGATGTCACCAATCCCGCCGAGGTTGAACGCCTGTTCCAACACATTCAACACAGATTTGGTCGGTTGGATCTGCTGTTTAATAATGCCGGAATTAATAGCCCCAGCAAATCTGTAGAAGAGATCAGCGTTGAAGAGTGGTTGCGCGTATTTAATATCAATGTGCACGCCAGTTTTCTTTGCTCCAGAGAAGCAATCCGATTGATGAAACAGCAGCGACCAATGGGGGGAAGGATCATTAACAATGCGTCTATTTCTTCTGTCACACCTCGCCTGTTCAGCGCCGCTTATACATCTTCGAAACACGCGATAACGGGTTTAACCAAGTCGATCGCCCTCGATTGTCGAAAATTTAATATCGCTTGCGGACAAATCAATATTGGTAATGCGCGAACGCAGATGTCGGAACGCATGTCTGAAGGCGTTCAGCAAGCAGATGGGAATATGCGAGTCGAACCCGTGATGGATGTGGCTGATGTCACTGCGGCAATCCAAATGATAGCCGCCTTACCGACAACCACGAATGTGCTCGAATTAACTATCATGGCGAATGAAATGCCATTTGTTGGACGTGGCTAGCGATCGTAGTCCTCTTCCATTCTGCGCTCTTCATCTTCCAGTTGACGCCGTTCCTGATCGAGCTGCCGCTGGCGATCGTCTAACTGACGGCGGCGGTCTTCAAACTGGCGCCGGCGATCATTATATTGCCTGCGGCGATCGTCACTCATCTGACGCTGCCAGCCATCATCACGTGAGTCGTCATAATCCCGATTGTTATCCGGGTTATAAGCATCGCTGACGGCACGTTGAATATTGCCAATGGCGTCATCAATAATGTCTGCATGCGCCGAAATCGTCGTCAACATCAGCAAACTGAATAAAAAGAGCGTCGGGGAGCGTTTCATCAAACCAGCCTCATAAAGAAACTGGCTCCACGGTAATCAAAGTGCTTTGACGCGAGTAGCGGAGGAATCTCAATTACGTGCGCGTCGCAGCGCCTGGGCCAGTTCCCCTCGGGTAAACGGTTTACGCAATAGCGCCACATCCGGCAGCGCCGGATTATGCGCCGGACGTAAATCCTGACCGCTAATCAGCAGAATATTCAGTTGCGGATAATGCTTCAGGACATGATTGACCACATCCGCGCCACTCAATCCGCCTGGCAACATTAAGTCGCTGACAAGAATATCAATCTCTGCTGAAGCCGCCAGCATATGCATTGCCTGTTCGCCGTTAGCGGCTTCGAGCGTCAGGTAGCCCAAAAGATGTAATTGTTCGCACAACGTCTGACGCACATCGGCCTCATCTTCGAGCACCAGAACCAGCTTCTCACCGCTGGTCGCTGGATGCTCTGCTATCGGTTCGACCGGAACTTGCACCGGCACAATGGCACGAGGAAGCTGTAGCCTGACAGTGGTTCCCTGCCCTGGCGCACTTTCGATCTCTACGCGACCGCCAGATTGACGCACAAAGCCGTACACCATCGACAGCCCCAGTCCACTCCCACTACCGGTTTGTTTGGTCGTGAAGAACGGTTCGAAGACCTGTGCCTTAATTTCCTGTGACATGCCACTGCCCTGGTCAGCCACTTCCAGCATCACCATGTCCTGTTTGCGACCATCGCTACGCGTAACACGCTGATTCCACGAGCGGATCTTAATCATACCGGCCTGCCCATCCATCGCATCACGAGCGTTCATCACCAGATTGATAATGGCGTTTTCCAGTTGGCTGACGTCAATCCACGCCGGCCAGGCGGGCGATTGGGCCTCGATTTCCAGCATAAACGTGTTAGGTAGCGAATGGCGCATCAGTTCGCCCAGGTTCTCCAGCAGCGTTTTCAGCTCTACCGCGTGCGGATGCAAAGACTGTTTGCGTGAAAAGGCCAGCAGTCGCTGGGTCAGCATCGCCCCACGTTCAGCCGCTTTTAGCGCCCGGTTGATCCGTGGCGCATCGGGCGAATCCGGATTCACCAGATCCAGACTGCCGATAATCACCGCCAGCAGGTTATTGAAATCATGCGCTAATCCGCCGGTCAGTTGCCCTACCGCTTTCAGCTTTTGGCTGTGTAGCAGTGCTTCTTCCAGCCCCTGGCGTTCGGTGCGATCGATTTCCATCTGGGTGGTTTTTTCTTTCAGTAGCCGGGTGGTGTGCTCGAGCGACGCCGTATTGCGGGCAAACACGCTAAAGGCGCGGGCCAGTTCGCCCAGTTCATCACGCCGTTGCAGGGCCGGGACGCTGACATCTGATTCCCCATGCGCCAGGCGGGTCATCGCGCGCGAGATAGCCGTCAGGTTGGAGCCAAGATTGCGGTAGATATACCAGCCAGCAAAACCGGTGATCACCACCGCCAGCAGCGCAAAGGCCAGAATAAACAACGCGCCGGACTGTAACTCCTGGTGGCTTTGCGCCACCCGCTGTTCGGAGATTAACGCCACCTGCGAAGCATACTGGTTGATATCACTGTTGAGGATCGCTACCAGCGCTTTGATATGAAACATATACCAGTTGATCGCCAGGTCGCTTTGTTCCAGTGCGGCAGAAAGCGGTTCCAGCTTATGCAGTTCCTGATTGAAATCGTTGAGAATGCGGCTAATCAGCAGGTTACTGGCTTGCAGAGGCAGCGCGGGCATCACGCCGTCCAGTTGTTTGATTACCGAGCGCGGTGCGGGCGTCTCAATGGCAGCGACGATCAGGCGGTCCATCTGCGTAAGCAACGTGTCATCCTGCGCGCCGGTGAGTTTTTGCAGATGGCGTAAGTAGCTTTGATTCTGGTACAGCGAACTGAGCAGCGCGTTACGCTCCAGATGCCGCCGCTGTCCGCGCTGCAACATACCTTCCACACTGCTTTGCAGTTCATTGCTGCGTTGAATAATACGCTCGACCAGCCCCGGCTCCTGCTGTGCCAGCGGCGCAGCAGCCAGTTGTTCCAGTGAATGCTTCAGCGCCCGCTGGGTCTCCTGCAGACGTTCCGCTTCACCTTTGTATTCCAGCGCCCCCACCACCTGCGACAGTCGCACCGCCGCCGTTGCTACATTTGCCGTATCGCGCGCCAGATTCATGCTGCCGGTCATGTCATCAACCGTTTGCTGTTGCACCTGCTCCTGAATCTGACTGGCATGCTGAAAACCCAGCACCGCTACGCCGCTGACCATCAACGTAACAGCCACCACCAGCAGGTTGAAAAACAGTAATCGCCCGCGCGCACTGGCGAAAAAGAGATGTCCTGGTTGCGGCATATCACGCCCCATGAAGAAAAATCGCAATATGACAAATATGAACGGCTTCTGACATTTTGCATTTACATTCCTGTGATGGACTGCTGATATCGGCCACCCCGCAGGAGATCCGCTATGAGCAGGACACCGGTTCTGGAAATGCGCAACATTGCCAAAGCGTTTGGCAAATTTTACGCGCTGAAAGGGGTCGATTTAACGGTCTGGCCGGGTGAGATCCATGCCCTGATGGGCGAAAACGGCGCGGGGAAAAGCACCCTGATGAAGATCCTCGCGGGGGCCTATACCGCCACCAGCGGCGAGATCCTGATTGACGGACAACCTTTTCATATTCGTGGACCCAAGGATGCGTTAAGTGCAGGCATTACCCTGATTTATCAGGAGATGCAACTCGCACCAAATCTGACGGTGGCGGAGAATATCTTCCTCGGCAGTGAATTGTCGCGCGGTGGTCTGGTCCAGCGTAAAGAGATGGTGACGCAGTCGCAGAAGGTTATCGACCGACTCGGTGCCCAGTTTAAGGCCAGCGACCGGGTCATGACGCTGACCATTGCCGAGCAGCAGCAGGTCGAAATCGCCCGCGCCCTGCACCGTAACAGCCGTATCCTGGTCATGGATGAACCCACCGCTGCCCTCTCCTCGCGTGAGACGCACCGCCTGTTTGAACTGATCATGCGCCTGCGCGATGAAGGCATGGCGATTATCTATATCAGCCACCGTATGGCAGAAGTCTATGAACTCTCCGATCGCGTCAGCGTACTGCGCGATGGGCAGTATGTCGGTAACCTGACCCGCGACAAGCTTAATGCTTCGGAACTGGTGCGCATGATGGTTGGCCGCCCGTTAAGCGATCTGTTCAACAAAGAGCGCGATATCCCGCTCGGCAAAGCGCGCCTGAACGTGCATCACCTGACTGACGGCAACAAAGTGCAGCCGTGCAGTTTATTAGTGCGTTCCGGGGAAATTGTCGGCCTTGCGGGTCTGGTGGGCGCCGGGCGATCCGAACTGGCGCAGCTGATTTTTGGCGTACGCAAAGCGATCGGCGGCATGATTGAAGTCGACGGCGAGCCAGTGGTTATCCACTCCCCGCGTGAAGCCATTGACCACGGCATTGGCTTTCTGACCGAGAACCGCAAAGAACAGGGGCTGTTTTTGGAACTGGCGGCGGCAGAGAACATCACCATGGCGACGCTGGAGCGTGACGCCAACTGGGGCATGCTCGATCGCAAAAAAGCGCAGGCCATTTCCGATGACGCCATCCAGTTGCTCAACATTCGCGTGCCGCATGCGCAGGTCCGCGCGGGCGGCTTGTCCGGCGGCAATCAGCAAAAATTACTCATCTCGCGTTGGGTGGCGATTGGCCCCCGCATTTTAATCCTCGATGAACCCACGCGCGGCGTGGACGTCGGTGCCAAAAGCGAGATCTACCGGATCATGAACGATATGGCACGCAAAGGCGTGGCGATCCTGATGATCTCCAGTGAATTGCCGGAAGTGGTCGGCATGAGCGATCGGGTATATGTCATGCGGGAAGGCAGTATTGCTGGCGAGCTGGACGGGAAAAGCATTACCCAGGAAAATATTATGACGCTTGCAACCGGCGTGAACGACTCCCATCATCAGGCGGTGCCCCATGAATAATTCAACCCCTCCCCGGCAGGTGGCGAAATCCGCCTCCGCAAAAAAAATGTTGATGAGCGATCTGATGCAAACGGTCGGCATCTTACCCATTCTGATCCTGATTGTGGCGGTATTTGGCTTTATCGCGCCAAACTTTTTTACGGAGAGCAACCTGCTGAATATTACCCGTCAGGCATCGATCAACATTGTGCTGGCGGCGGGCATGACGTTCATCATTCTCACCGGTGGGATCGATCTCTCCGTCGGTTCAATTCTCGGCACCACTGCCGTTGCGGCGATGGTCGTTTCTCTTATTCCTGAGCTGGCCATGCTGTCGATTCCGGCAGCGCTGATGCTCGGCCTGGTACTGGGGCTGTTTAATGGCGCACTGGTCGCCTTCGCCGGACTGCCGCCGTTTATCGTCACGCTAGGGACTTATACCGCGTTACGCGGCGCGGCCTACCTGCTGGCGGATGGCACAACGGTGATCAACTCCAACATCAGCTTTGAGTGGATCGGCAACAACTATCTCGGTCCGGTACCGTGGCTGGTGGTGATTGCACTGGCGGTGGTGGTGGTGTGCTGGTTCATTCTGCGCCGCACGACGCTCGGCGTCCATATCTACGCGGTTGGCGGCAATATGCAGGCAGCACGCTTAACCGGTATCAAAGTATGGCTGGTGCTGCTGTTCGTCTATGGCATGAGCGGTTTGCTCTCAGGTCTTGGCGGGGTGATGAGCGCCTCCCGGCTGTATAGCGCCAACGGTAACTTAGGCATGGGTTATGAGCTGGACGCCATTGCCGCAGTGATCCTCGGCGGCACCAGTTTTGTCGGCGGGATCGGCACCATTACCGGCACGCTGGTGGGTGCGCTGATTATCGCCACGCTCAATAACGGCATGACGCTGATGGGCGTGTCTTATTTCTGGCAACTGGTGATCAAAGGGGCGGTGATCATCATAGCGGTGCTGATCGACAAATACCGTACCCGGCATCATCAAAGTGCATAACAACAAAACCCTACAGCTACGAGGAATACAACATGCGTTTGAAGCCATTAGTTACCGCGCTCTGTGCTGGCGCACTGCTTGCCGCGACGCCATATGTGCAGGCAAAAGAACTGAAATCAATCGGCGTCACGGTGGGCGATCTTGCCAACCCGTTCTTCGTGCAGATAACCAAAGGCGCGGAGCTGGAAGCACGCAAGCTGGCAGGCGATAGCGTTAAAGTGACGCTGGTTTCCAGCGGTTACGATCTGGGACAGCAGGTCTCGCAGATCGACAACTTTATTGCCGCCAAAGTGGACATGATCATTCTTAACGCGGCAGACTCCAAAGGCATCGGCCCGGCGGTCAAACGCGCGAAAGACGCGGGCATTGTGGTGGTCGCCGTTGACGTGGCAGCGGAAGGCGCAGACGCCACCATCACCTCCGATAACACCCAGGCCGGTGAAATGGCCTGTAAATACATTACCGACCGCCTGAAAGGGAAAGGTAACGTGGTGATCATCAACGGGCCACCGGTTTCCGCCGTACAGAACCGCGTGGAAGGCTGCCAGACCGAGTTCAAACGCCACCCGGACATCAAGGTGCTGTCGCATAATCAGAACGCCAAGGGCAGTCGTGAAGGCGGTCTGGAGATCATGACCGCCCTGCTGGCGGCTAATCCGAAGATCGACGGCGTATTCGCCATTAACGATCCTACCGCGATCGGTGCCGATCTGGCGGCAAAACAGGCGCAACGTAGCGAGTTCTTTATTGTTGGCGTAGACGGTTCGCCGGACGGTGAAGAAGCGCTGAAGCGCGAAAACTCATTATTTGTGGCGACCCCGGCACAAGATCCGCAGGTCATGGCTGCCAAAGCGGTCGAAATCGGCTATGACATATTACAGGGGAAACCCGCACCGAAAGAGCCCGTGCTGATCCCGGTGACGATGATCGATAAAAACAACGTCGGCAGCTATAAGGGTTGGACGGTGAAATAACCCGCCACAACAACGCCGGATGGCGGCAAAAATGCCCTGTCCGGCATGATATAAGGAGAATTCTGCCCATGAAACGCTCCGCAATAAACGAAATTCTTGGCCACACACGCCAGTTTTTTTCCCAGCACGACGTGCATCTCCCCGCTTTCGCCAGTTTCCCGCCCACGCAATGGCGAAAACTTGATGCTTCCGCCTGGAGCGAAGTCTTTGACCTTAAATTGGGTTGGGATGTCACCGCATTTGGCGGCAACAATTTCGCCGCTCAGGGCTTAACGCTGTTTACCCTGCGTAATGGCTCGCCAAAAGGTATGCCATACGAGAAATGCTACGCAGAGAAAATCATGCATGTTCGCGATGCCCAGCTTACGCCGATGCATTTTCACTGGCGCAAGCGTGAAGACATCATCAATCGTGGCGGCGGCAATCTGATTATCGAACTGTGGAACGCCGGTATCAGAGAACAAACGGAGGACAGCGACGTCAATGTGGTCATTGATGGTTGCCGACAAACCCATGCTGCAGGTAGCCAGTTACGCCTGGCACCAGGGGAAAGCATCTGTCTGACGCCCGGTCTGTATCACAGCTTCTGGGCTGAAGAAGGGTTTGGTGACGTGCTGGTCGGTGAAGTTTCTTCCGTCAATGACGACGACCACGATAACCATTTTCTGCAACCAATAGCCCGCTATAACGACATTGAAGAAGACGAACCGGCGCATCTGGTGCTGTGTAACGAGTACCGCCTGTTCCGTTAACCAAGGAGCGTATTATGCCGTTAATTTCCCTCGCCGATGGGCTTGCCCATGCCCGCGAGCACCGCTATGCCTTAGGGGCATTTAACGTACTGGACTCACACTTCCTGCGCGCGCTGTTTGCCGCCGCAAAACAGGAACGTTCGCCTTTCATTATCAACATTGCCGAAGTGCATTTTAAATATATCTCGCTGGATTCCCTTGTCGAAGCGGTCAAGTTCGAAGCCGCCAGGCATGACATTCCGGTGGTGCTAAACCTTGATCACGGTCTGCACTTTGAGTCAGTGGTTCGGGCGCTACGCTTAGGCTTCAGTTCGGTCATGTTTGATGGTTCCACGCTGGAATACGAAGAAAATATCCGTCAAACCCGCGAAGTCGTGAAGATGTGTCATGCGGTGGGTGTATCGGTGGAAGCTGAGCTCGGCGCGGTGGGTGGCGATGAAGGCGGCGCGTTGTACGGTCATGCTGATGAATCATTGTTTACCGACCCCATGCTGGCACGGGACTTCGTCGACAGAACCGGTATTGATGCGCTGGCCGTTGCTATTGGCAATGCACACGGCAAGTACAAAGGCGTGCCACAACTCGATTTTCCCCGTCTGGACGCGATTCGCCAGCAGGCGGCAATTCCGCTGGTACTCCACGGCGGCTCCGGCATTAGCGACGACGATTTCCGCCGGGCAATCGAGCTTGGCATTCACAAAATCAACTTCTACACCGGTATGTCGCAGGCGGCACTGGCTGCGGTAGAGTCGCGTATGGCTAATCGCCAGCCGCTGTACGACGAATTCGCCGAACTGCTGCTGAGTATTGAGGAAGCCATTACCGATACCGTTTCTGAACAGATGCGTATTTTTGGTAGCGCGGGGCAGATCTGATGGAACGTAAAGGCATTATCGCCGCAGGAAATATGCTGGTCGATCATGTACATCAGATTGTGCAGTGGCCAGAACGCGGCTGGCTGGCGGAGATCACCCGTAGCGAACGTGCAACAGGGGGGGCTCCGCTGAACGTGTTGCTCACGCTGGCAAAAATGCACACCGGGCTACCGTTGCAGGCAGTGGGCTTAATTGGCAAGGACAGCGATGGCGACTACATCATGGCGATGCTGGAACAGTATCACGTTAATCGCCAGCATGTTCAGCGCACGACATCAGCCCCCACGTCGATGTCGCAGGTGATGACCGATCCCAGCGGCCAGCGCACCTTTTTTCACTCACCGGGCGCCAATCGGCTACTCGATCTGCCTGCGTTTGAGCTGCTGGATACCTCGATGAAAATCTTCCATCTCGGCTATCTGCTGCTGCTCGATAGTCTGGATATGCCGGATGTGGAATTTGGCACTCGTAGCGCACGGCTGCTGGCGCAAATGCGCGACAACGGCTTTGAAACATCGCTGGATCTGGTCTCACGCAAAGGCGATCCACGCTACCAGCCACTGGTGATGCCAGCGCTGCGCCATCTCGACTATCTGGTGATCAATGAACTGGAGGCCGGGGAATTCAGCGGACTGGAGATCCGCCAGCCCAACGGCGAGTTGCATATTCCGCACATCGCGACAGCCGCCCGCGAACTCCTGGACGCAGGCGTGCGCCAGCGGGTGGTGATCCACTGTCCGGAAGGCGCATGGGGTGAAGCTCCTGATCAGGCTGGCACCTGGATACCCTCACAATTACTGGCCCAGGAAGAGATCGTCGGCAGCGTCGGCGCGGGGGATGCGTTTTGCGCCGGTTTTCTGTATGGCTGCCACGAACGCTGGTCACTGACGGATAGCGTCAGACTGGCACACGCCTGCGCACGGGCCAGTTTGCTGTGCGCCAACGCAATAGACGGCGCCAAAACGCTGGCAGAGTTAAAAACCGCAATGACTGATGCCTGATTACGCCGCCTTATCGTGATGCTGCACGTCGGCGGCAAAAACATAACCCAGCCCGCGCAGGGTTTTAATCAACATCGGCTGATGCGGGTTAGTCTCTATCTTTCGCCGTAGTCGCATGATTAACACATCAATAGTGCGGTCAAACACCTCAACGCTGTCACTGCGCGTGAATTCTAACAGTTGTTCGCGACTCAGCACCCGACGGGCGTTCTGTGCCAGCGCCAGCAGCAGACTGTATTCGCCCTGCGTCAGGTCCACCTTCAACTGCTGAGGATTACGTAACTGACAACCTGCGGTGTCCAGATGCCAGCCATTAAAGGATAACCCCGTGGTGTGTGGACCACTGCTTTCGGGTGTTAAAACACCGACACGCCTGAGCACGGCTTTTACCCGCGCCACCAGTACCCGCGCATTGAACGGTTTGCCGATATAATCATCAGCCCCCATTTCCAGCCCCACGACCACATCCGATTCGCTACCTAACCCTGTCAGCATCACCACCGGTAATCCTGGCCTTATTTTTTGCACCTGCTGAAGCACCATCAGGCCATTAATATCGGGCAACATCATGTCCAGCAATACCAGCGCGATATCCGGCTGAGTATCAATGCAACGCAGCGCGTCCTGTCCGGTATGACAGGCGGTCACCGCAAAGACGTGTTCACTCAGCACATCCTGGAGCAGTGTGCAGATTGCCTCGTCATCATCCACAACCAGTATGGCTGGCTTCATCGTTCCTCCCCATTTCTGGCCAACTTAAATGAGTGTGATTGATTCTGCACAGAGTGACAGTGATAAGGCACAAGGACATGTGGGAAACATAACCGCGGTCACACTGCCGGGGCGTCACGTATTGAAGATTCGTCACGTCAAATATGACGACAGGCTGTTTTTCGTCAGGGTTTTGCGCAAAATTCGCCCGTATTATCGGCGAATGCCCCTGATAAAAACATGGCATAAAAGATGCATAACGAAAGCGACAAGCGCGTATGCGCGATTTGATTAACTGGAGCGAGACCGATGAAAAAAGTCGTCACGGTTTGCCCATATTGCGCATCAGGTTGCAAAATCAACCTGGTGGTCGATAACGGCAAAATCGTCCGGGCTGAAGCGGCGCAGGGGAAAACCAACCAGGGTACCCTGTGTCTGAAGGGCTACTATGGCTGGGATTTTATCAATGATACCCAGATCCTGACCCCTCGTCTGAAAACCCCAATGATCCGTCGCCAGCGTGGCGGCAAACTGGAATCCGTTTCCTGGGATGAAGCGCTTAATTACGTCGCCGATCGCCTGAGCGCCATCAAAGCGAAGTATGGCCCGGACGCCATTCAGACGACCGGTTCATCTCGCGGTACGGGTAACGAAACCAACTATGTAATGCAAAAATTTGCGCGCGCCGTTATTGGTACCAATAACGTTGACTGCTGCGCTCGCGTCTGACACGGCCCTTCGGTTGCAGGTCTGCACCAATCGGTCGGTAACGGCGCAATGAGTAATGCCATCAATGAAATTGATAACACAGATTTAGTGTTCATCTTCGGGTATAACCCGGCGGATTCCCACCCTATCGTGGCGAATCACGTGATCAACGCTAAACGCAACGGGGCGAAAATTATCGTCTGCGATCCGCGCAAAATTGAAACTGCGCGTATTGCCGACATGCACATCGCGTTGAGAAACGGCTCGAATATCGCGCTGCTTAACGCTATGGGTCATGTCATCATCGAAGAAAAACTGTACGACCAGGCATTCGTCGCCTCGCGTACGGAAGGATTCGAAGAGTACAGCAAGATTGTCGAAGGCTACACGCCGGAGTCCGTCGAAGATATTACTGGCGTTAGCGCTCAGGATATCCGTCAGGCTGCACGTATGTATGCTTCGGCGAAAAGCGCAGCCATCCTGTGGGGCATGGGTGTTACCCAGTTCTATCAGGGCGTGGAAACCGTGCGCTCACTGACCAGCCTCGCAATGCTGACCGGTAACCTCGGTAAGCCAAGCGTCGGTGTTAACCCGGTTCGTGGCCAGAACAACGTTCAGGGCGCATGTGACATGGGGGCGCTGCCGGATACCTATCCGGGCTATCAGTACGTGAAAGATCCGGCTAACCGCGAGAAATTCGCCAAAGCCTGGGGCGTGGAAAGCCTGCCTGCACATACCGGCTATCGCATCAGCGAGCTGCCGCACCGTGCGGCCCATGGCGAAGTGCGTGCGGCCTACATTATGGGTGAAGATCCATTACAGACCGATGCTGAACTCTCCGCAGTGCGCAAAGGCTTTGAAGATCTGGAACTGGTCATCGTGCAGGATATCTTCATGACCAAAACCGCCGCTGCCGCAGACGTTATTTTACCGTCTACGTCATGGGGCGAACATGAAGGCGTATTCTCCGCGGCTGACCGTGGCTTCCAGCGCTTCTTTAAAGCTGTTGAACCGAAGTGGGATCTGAAAACGGACTGGCAGATTATCAGTGAAATTGCCACCCGTATGGGTTACCCGATGCACTACAACAACACCCAGGAAATCTGGGACGAGTTGCGTCATCTGTGCCCGGATTTCTACGGTGCCACTTACGAGAAGATGGGCGAACTGGGTTATATCCAGTGGCCTTGCCGCGACACCTCAGATGCCGACCAAGGTACGTCTTACCTCTTCAAAGAGAAGTTCGACACCCCGAACGGCCTGGCGCAGTTCTTCACTTGTGACTGGGTAGCGCCAATCGACAAACTCACCCCAGAGTACCCAATGGTACTGTCAACGGTGCGTGAAGTCGGCCACTACTCTTGCCGTTCTATGACCGGTAACTGTGCGGCACTGGCAGCGTTGGCAGATGAGCCGGGCTATGCCCAGATCAACACAGCTGACGCTGAACGCCTGGGTATTCAGGATGAAGATCTGGTGTGGGTTAACTCTCGCAAAGGTAGAGTTATCACCCGTGCGGCAGTGAGCGATCGCCCGAACAAAGGCGCGATTTACATGACCTATCAATGGTGGATTGGTGCATGTAATGAACTGGTAACCGAGAACTTAAGCCCGATTACCAAAACGCCGGAGTACAAATACTGTGCCGTTAATGTTGAACGCATTGCCGATCAGCGTGCTGCCGAACAGTATGTGATTGATGAGTACACCAAGCTGAAAGCCAGCCTGCGCGAAAGCGCAATGGGTTAAGCTTGTCTCTACGGCCTCCATTCGGAGGCCGTTTTTTTATGCCAATAATCTCTCTATACTGTCCATTCCCTACTCTAAATCTAAATATAAGATGAAACGACTTTTCGCCTTGATGTTGCTAATAACAGGCTTTGTTCATGCCGAAGAGCCTGGCAGTCAGTTTCTGAAGGCAGCCGAATCTGGAGACCGACGCGCACAATACTTTCTCGCTGATACCTGGTTTAGTTCAGGCGATTTGAGCAAAGCCGAATACTGGGCGCAAAAAGCAGCCGACAGCGGTGATGCGGATGCCTGGGCCTTACTGGCACAAATTAAGATAACCAACCCGGTCAGTCTGGATTATCCACAAGCCAAAACGCTGGCCGAAAAAGCGACCCAGGCGGGCAGTAAGGCGGGGGAAATTACGCTGGCAAGAATTCTGGTGAACACGCAGGCCGGGCGCACAGATTACCCCAAAGCGATTACATTGCTGCAAAACGCCTCGGAAAACCTGGAGAACGACTCCGCTGTCGATGCGCAAATGTTGCTCGGGCTGATTTACGCCAATGGCGTAGGCATTCCCGCTGACGATGACAAAGCGACGTGGTATTTCAAACGCAGCTCCGCCATTTCTCGCACCGGGTATTCCGAATACTGGGCCGGGATGATGTTCTTAAACGGTGAGCAGGGTTTTATTGAGAAGAATAAGCAAAAGGCGTTGCACTGGTTAAATCTGAGCTGTACGGAAGGGTTTGATACCGGTTGCGAGGAGTTTGATAAGTTAACGAATGGCTAGTACTGGCAGATTGCCGGATGGCGCTATGCTTACCCGGCAATCTGTTAATCGTTACTGAGCGGTCTTTTCAAATTTGCCCAGCACGTCGCGCTCATAAGCCAGCGCTTTCTTACGGTCAAACTTGTGTTCCCACTTGGCAATCACCAGCACCGCCAGCGCGTTACCCACCACGTTCAGCGCGGTACGTGCCATATCGAGGATACGGTCAACACCGGCGATAAATGCCAGACCTTCCAACGGGATCCCCACACTGCCCAGCGTCGCCAACAGCACCACAAACGATACGCCCGGCACGCCTGCAATCCCTTTCGAGGTTACCATCAGCGTCAGTACCAGCACGATTTCCTGCCACAATGACAGGTCAATACCGTACAGCTGGGCAATAAAGATAGCCGCGATACTCTGGTACAGCGTCGAACCATCCAGGTTGAATGAATACCCGGTCGGCACCACAAAACTGGTGATTGATGCCGGTGCGCCATAGGCCTCCATCTTCTCAATAATTCGCGGCAGCACGCTCTCAGAGCTGGCGGTAGAGTACGCCAGAATCAGCTCGTCTTTCAGGATACGAATCAGGATCCAGATACTCAGACCACAGACACGCGCCACGATACCCAGCACCACCAGTGCAAAGAACAGGATGGCAAAATGCACCAACAGCACCAGCTTCGCCAGCGGCCACAAGGAGGCAAAGCCAAAGTTTGCGACCGTGACGGCGATCAGCGCAAAGACACCGACCGGCGCATAACGCATGACCATGTGGGTCACTTTAAACATGGTTTCGGAGATAGAGCGGAACACGGTAACCAGCGGCTCACGGTGCGTGGCAGGCAGAGAAGACAGACCTAAACCGAACAGCACCGAGAAGAAGATAATTGGCAGCATGTCGCCTTTCGCCATTGACGCAACGATGTTGGTCGGCACCAGTGACAAAATTGTGCCCATCAGGCCATGTGCATGACTCTGCACTTCTGCCGTTGTGCTTTGATATTTCGAAATATCCACGGTCGCCAGCTGCGACATATCAACGCCGGTACCTGGCTGGAATACGTTCGCCAGCGTAATACCGAGGATAATCGCCACGGTAGTGATCACTTCGAAATAGATAATGGTTTTAGCGCCAATACGGCCCAGCTGTTTTGCATCCCCCACCCCGGCGATACCCACAATCAGCGTGGAAATCACAATGGGCACGACGATCATTTTAATCAGGTGGATAAAAATATCACCCGCCGGTTGCAACAGGTTTAATACCAGCCATTCGCGGCTGTCACTATGATAGTGCAGGTAACTCCCTAGCAAAATGCCCAGCACCATGGCGATTAAGATCTGCCATGCCAGGCTGACTTTCAAATTTTTCATAACAACGGACTTCCTCGATGGAGCGCTATTCCGCATATAAAAATGCAAGAACAGTACATACTGAAAGGGTATGATTTGTGTTGCGTTCGTTTATAGAGTTTTTTAACGCTTATTATCATTATCATTTGCACGCTATCTCGCGCAAGCCTTTCAGAACAGGGGGTTTAGCTGAAATTATGCATAAAAACGCGAGTTTATGTCGGTAATCATGAATAACTTTTTGTTATAAAAGAATTTTTATTTGATAAAAAATGAAGAAGTTCTGCCATGAGTTTTTTTTGTCCACTTGTTCAACTGCCTGTTTTTTAAACAGGCAAAATGATGCAAATCACAAAAAAAACAAATTTATTTTTGCCGATTCTGCAACAACTTCGCCATATTAATGGAGTCGATCAACTGCGCACGATTCACCCTTGGCGAGTTTAAATCCATTACTTTTTGCCACATTGAAATCGCCTGTACGTAATCAGCCTGCATAAACGCATCGGAAGCCAGCAGCATTAGCGCGGTGACTTCATTGCCGTCCAGCGCCAGGGATTTATCGATCATTTCGCGCGTTTGCGGCGTCATATGCTGCCCGGCCTGGTAATACAATACCGTCGCCAACGCCGAGTAGATTTCGGCGTTTTCCCCCCGAAAACGCAGCGCCTGCTCATAGGCCAGCAGTGCATTGTGATACGCATTTTGCCAAAGATAATATTCCCCCAGTTGCGCCCATAACACACCGTCCTGTGGAGTAGCACGGATCTGTGCCTGCAAGGAAAGCAGCTGTTTTTCCTGAACATTTTCATCAGAGAACGCGTGTAATGGATCGGCCAGTCGTGTTTGCTCCTGGCGGACAGCCTGCCATTTTGGCGTCATCAGATAAGCCCCAATGCAGGCAGTAACCATCAGTACAGCCGCTGCGGCCAGCCGTTTCACTGGCATCGGGCGGAACGGTGCCACGGCGCGTTCAGACTGACTCATCGCTCGTCCTCCTCGGTACGCTGGTGCGATCTCACCCGCCAAATCGCCACGCCCACCAGCAGCAATAACACGCACGGTAGCGCCCACAGAAACAGCGTTTGCTCATTCAGAGGGGGATTATAACGAACGAAATCACCGTAACGCGCGGTCATCCAGGCAGTGATCTCTGCTTCGTTTTTACCCTCTTCAACCATGCTGTAAACCTGATGACGCATACTGACCGCCACCGGCGCATTGGATTCCAGTAAGTTTTGGTTTTGGCACTGCGGACACCGCAGTTGGCTGGCAATAGACAGGGCTTTTTCCTGCTGTTGCGGGTTATCAAAGTGCCAGGTGTCCACAACCTGGGCATGCGTCGAGAAAGTGATGAAAAACAGGATGATAAAACCGCAGATACTACGCATCGCGCGTCCTCCCCCGCCAACCGCTGAGCAGTACGCCGAGCACCATCAGCAGTCCTCCTCCCCAAATCCAGCGCACACCGCTTTGCACGTACAGGCGCATCGCGTAGCGGTCCTGTCCGGTTTTTTCGCCCATTACCGCATACCAGTCATGCAGCAGGTTCCAGCGGATACCCGGCTCCATCATTTGCTGGCGACGCGCGGCATAGAAGCGTCTCTCCGGTTGCAGACTGCCGATACGTTTTTCATTCTGCCACAGCGTAATTAGTGCTTTTTCACTGGTGTAATTTCCTTTTGCTTCCAGATCGAGGCGCTCAAAACGGAAGAGATAACCAGCCAGCTCAACCTGCTGGCCCGGGCTCAGATTCAGGCTAATCTCCTGGCGGCTGCCGCTGGAAAACACGATCCCCGCCGCGAAAACCAGTACCCCACTATGCGCTAACAGGGCAGGAAGCTGGCTTCGTAGCGATCCTTTCCAACTTCTGATGGTTGCGATAACGATGACCGCCAGCATCAATAACCCAAACGGCAACGTGGCACGGTTAAAGTACGGCGCGCCAACCGAAAGTCGCCCCCAGCCAAACAGACCGTAAATCATGGGATAGAGCGTGCCGATCAGTACGATCAGTAGCACCGCGCAAAACAGCAGTAACGCAACCAGAATTAACATCTCGCGCGACCAGCCGCCGAAACGCGCAGTCTGGCGACCATCCTGTGCCCGCCAGGCGTACAGCCCGAGCGACGCCAGGCTTAAGACAGAAAATAGTGCAAACAGTGGCGCGGCACGGACATTATCCAGTGCGAAAGCATGAACAGACACCAGGATGCCGGAACGCACAATCAACGTACCCAGCAGCGATAAAATCAGCGTGACGATTGCCAGCAGCAGCGACCAGTGACGGAAGAGCCCACGCTGGCGCGAGACATACAAACTGTGCAGCAATGCGCTGGCAGAAAGCCAGGGTAATAAAGAGGCATTTTCCACCGGGTCCCAAAACCACCAGCCGCCCCAACCCAGTTCGCAGTACGCCCACCAGGAACCAAGGATGATGCCCAGCGTCAACGCACACCAGCCGGGTAAAGCCCAGCGCCAGCAGACCCATGCAGTTTCTGCGCTAAAGCCGCCACGCAGCAGCGAAGCCAGCGCCACCCCAGCCGCCACCATCAGACCACCGTAGCCCAGATACAGCAGCGGTGGATGCAGGATCAGCCCCAGGTGTTGCAGCATCGGGTTCAGGTCGCGCCCTTCAATAGCTGGCGGGAAGATACGCACGAACGGATCGGACCACACCACCACGAACAGCAGCAGTAAGGCCAACATCATTGACAGGACGCTGAGCGTCAGCGGGAACAGTGCATCAGACTCACGTCGATAACGTAAAGCGAACAGCGCACTCCAGCCGGAAAGAAACAGCACCCACAGCAGCAATGAACCTTCATGACCGCCCCATACCGCCGCCAGTTTTAATCCCCACGGCAGCAGGCTATAGCTGTGCTGAGCAACATAGACGACCGAGAAGTCGCTGGTCATAAAACAGAAGACCAGAATGGCAAAGGCGATCAGCTGTAGCATAAATTGCGTCCACGTTCCCACGCAGGCCAGCTGCATCACACCCTGCCAGCGCCGGCGGAGCCCCACCAGCGCGGCAAGCGGGGTCAACACGTTAACCCCGAAACTTAACAACAGAGCCAGAAAACCGGCTTCAGGAAGGAAGACGTCCAGATATCACCTTACGCAACGGTTAGCTGTCCTGCATACAAAATAAAGAAACGCAGCAGTAAAACACCAGTCAGGCTGGCACCACATACCGCCAGTACACCATGAAACGTTGAGCTACGATTAGCCCACGGTTTCAACAGCATCGGGAGGATCAGTCCAAGCCCGGCCACACCCAGCCAGAACCACCAGGTCCAGAACCCGCCGCCCAGTGCTGCCACCAGCGCGCGCATTTTGCCGTCATCACCCAGCGCCAGCCCGACAAAGAACGCCGCCAGCAGGAAGATTTCCAGCCACACCACCGGCGTTTCCATACGGTGGACAAAGTGCGCCTCGGTGCTATGCGGGTTACTGCGATGACGCAGCGCCATAGCGATCAGCGCCACCGCCGCACCGGAGGAAATCCCGGAGAACAGGAACAGCACCGGCAGGATCGGGTTATTCAGGAACGGGTAGGATTTCAACGCCGACAGCAGGAATCCGGTGTAGGCCCCGAGCAGAACCGCCAGCACCAGCATCACCGTTTCAAGCAACCGATGGAACGGTGCGATTAGCGTCAGGAGTTTTGGCACGATCGTCAGTCGCGGCACGAACCGCTGTTGCAGGGCAATCACCTCTTTTTCAAAGATTTTTGCCAACCACAGCACCAGCACCACCATGTACAACTGAAACAGCATGACCCCCATCGACATCACCGAGGTGAAGCTGTAGTGGAACATCAGCTTCCAGAAAGTCCATGGACGCGTCAGGTGGAATACCAGGATCAGCAGACCAAGAATAATGGCTCCCGGTCCCAGTACCAGCGTGGTGCGCAGCAACGTGCTGTCAGCACCGCCCGCTTCCGGGTGCAGCCGTCGTAACAATACCGACAGCGTCACCAGCCCGGCAGATATGCCTATCAGAAACAGATAGATGGCAATGGGCCAGTCCCACACCAGTGATTCAAAATGAAATGCAGAAGCGGGTGTCATTGGCTCACCTCCCCATATTTAAAGGGAACGCGGTAGACCTTCGGTTTCGTGCCCAGCGCCAGCTTGTAACGGTAGGTATTTTTCTGGTGCAACAACCGCGAGATTTCGCTGTTGGGGTCGTCCAGATTACCAAACGTCAGCGCTTTCGTCGGACATGACTCCACGCAGGCGGGCTGCTTGCCCGCTTTCAGGTTGGTTTTGCGGCAAAAATCGCATTTATCCGCCGTCTTGCTGACCGGATGAATAAAGCGCACGCGATAAGGACAGGCGGCGATGCAATACTGGCAACCGACGCACAAATCCGGGTTCACATCCACAATGCCGCTGGCGGCATCGCGATACGATGCCCCCGTCGGACAGACGTCAACACAGGGCGCGTGATCGCAGTGCTGGCACGAGTGACGGAAGAAACGATACTTCACATCGGGAAACGTCCCCAGCGGTTCACTGCGAATGATCGTCAGACGCGAGACGCCTTCCGGTACGCTGTTAACTTCCCGACAGGCATCCATGCACGCGGTACAACCGATGCATAATGACTCATCATGTACCATGCCGTAACGCACGCCATTAATGTTTAACGTCTTCGCTACGACGCGTCCCGCCGTCCCGCTAACAGCCACTAGCGCGCTGACGCCGGTGATAAACTGGCGACGAGAGCAACTCATGGATGCTCCTTAAGCAAGGGAATCGACGCCGGGTTAAAGTTTGGATTGTTACGCTGATCGCTGTGGCAATCGACGCAAATCTTGATCCGTCCTTTATCGCTTAACGTCTGCATCGTGTCTTGCTTCGGATGCAGTGAGTGACAGCTGGCGCACGCTACTTTCGTCACGTGAACATCGTGCGGCCAGAACGCTTTTTGCAACTGCTCAGGCAGGTGACAGGACATACAGACGCTGTTCTGCTGCTCCACGTTGTACATCGGCTCGTTAAAGCGCATCACATCCTTCACCCCTTCACGGTGCTTCGGCGACGGCTGGCCGTGACAGTTGGTGCAGGTAACCGGCAGTTTATTATTGGGGTTGATGACTTCTGCATGTTTACCATGCATACCTTCGGTATCCGGCTTGTGACAATCAAGGCACGCCGCATCCGGGTTACGCTGTTGGGTGACCGTCCAGCGTTGTTCTGACTCCTGCGGTGTTGGCGTGGCGGTTATCCCGCTCAGGCTCCAGAACAGACCTGACGCCAGCACCCCAGCAGTTAATAACGAACGTAATACGCTCATATTCACTCCGTTGAGTTATCCGCCCCTTACGAGGCGGAATGGGGTTATTGGCTTAACAGACCGTTTTTACGCGCCTGATCTTCCCATTGCGGAATCACCGTTTTGATGAAGTCCTGCTTCTCAGCGTTGATTTGCTGCATGTTCAGACCAATTGCCTGCTGGGCTTTCTCTTTGGTCGAGATATCCGGCAGCGGGATTTCATGCGTGATGCCTTTGGTCGCCAGCAGACGGACCAGTTTGGTACGCGCATCAGCGGCTTTATCCATCGCGCTCCCCAACATGCGCAGACCTTCTTCCGGTGCGTGCATATGGATACCATGAGAAGCAATCGACAGATCCCAGCGCCATTGTGCGTGGCGAATGTCTTCCAGAATCGGCTTCATTTCCGCTTCCGTCGCACCCGCATCCCACGCAGCCTTCGCTTCGAAGTGCGCATGTACCAGTTGATCTTCAACTTTGATTTTCAGGTCATGAATCGCTTGCTTACGCTCAGCAACCACTTTTTGCAGGGACGCTTTGTCCTGGGTGTGGCAGTTGGCGCAAGTCTGTGGGAAGTTGTCGAACGGATTACCAATCTTATGGTCGGTGTAGATTTTGCCTTCTGCGTTCTGCACTTTCGGCATGTGACAATCGATACAGGTCACGTTGTTCTTACCGTGAATGCCTGCACTCCAGGTTTCATACTCCGGGTGCTGCGCTTTCAGCATTGGGGTTTTAGACAGAGAGTTCGTCCAGTCGGAGAACGCGATAGCATCGTAATATTTCTCCATGTTCTCGACTTTCATACCGTCATCCCATGGGAACTTAACGGCTTTGTTCTTACCGTCAAAGTAGTACTCCACGTGGCACTGACCGCAAACCATGGATTGCTGATCAAAGCGGCTGGCTTTTTCAAACGGTTTGCCGATGGTTTCCATCGCACGCTCGGCATAAGGACGCGACAGCGTCAGTTCCGGCTTCCCTTTCGCGAAATCTGCTGATGCCGTGTTATGGCAGTCAGCACAGCCGAGGTTGTTAACAATTTCCGGGCCGCCACGCGCCCATTTACCGTGGAAGTACCCATCTTCACCGTCTTTCTGGATCAGACGCGCGACGTCCGGGCTTTTACAGCTCCAGCAGGCCATCGGCAACGGACCATCTTCTGTCGTTTTTGGCGCACCGGTACGTAACGTTTCACGCACATCGGTCACCGCATACGCGTGTCCACGCGGTTTGTTGTAATCGCGGGAGAAAGGATATCCCGCCCACAGGATCACCAGACGAGGGTCTTCTGCCAGCGCATCTTCACGGGCTGACTGTTCAGACGTGGCTTTCCAGGAGAGGTATTGATCAGGATGCTGAGGGGCGAAGGTTTCATTCTTCGCTTCAACGGTGACGGTCTTTGCGGGTACAGAGGTTTGCTCAGCGTGAACGGCAGTAATAAATAAAAACGGTAATATCAGGCTGAAGAAACGGCGTACGCGTGATTTTGTCCTTGCCATAGGGGTCTCATCCAGATGTCGCCATTATCTGCAATGGCGGTTCTTTTATTGTTTTCCATAACAGCAACCACACAATACTGTCATGACATTGCTCCACCCTATTTGTAACAAGAAACCCCACAAGAAATGTTGTTTTTAATCAATTGTAAGTGTATGTAAAATACCACTTTAGAGTTATTCACCCCCTCTAATCCCTCACTCTTTTGTCTATACCCGACACAGATCACCTTTTCAAAACTCTCTATATAACCGCATGTTATCGCGAGGTTTAATCAATTTTTGCTAGTTCTCTTCAAAATTCAGTTTGCCGCTAATTTGCACAATTCGGTTATTGCGTGATCTGTCGCCCAAATACTAAACAAAACTCGCAAAGCCCCTACATTTAACGTTTGTGCGACATATTATTAACATCCTACAAGGAGAACAAAAGCCATGAGCCAAATACACAAACACGCTATTCCCGCAAATATTGCGGACCGTTGCCTGATAAACCCGGAGCAGTACGAAGCGAAATACCAACAGTCCATTACCGACCCCGACACATTTTGGGGCGAGCAGGGAAAAATTCTTGATTGGATCAAGCCGTACAGCCAGGTAAAGAACACCTCTTTTGCCCCTGGTAACGTATCCATTAAATGGTACGAAGACGGCACGCTGAATCTGGCAGCAAACTGTCTTGATCGCCACCTACAGGAAAACGGCGATCGCACCGCCATTATCTGGGAAGGCGATGATGCTACCCAGAGTAAAAACATTACCTATCGCGAACTGCATCGCGATGTCTGCCGTTTTGCTAATACCCTTCTGGATTTGGGGATTAAAAAAGGCGATGTCGTGGCTATTTATATGCCAATGGTCCCGGAAGCCGCGGTTGCCATGCTGGCCTGCGCCCGTATTGGCGCTGTACATTCGGTCATCTTTGGCGGTTTCTCACCAGAAGCCGTTGCCGGACGTATTATCGATTCCAATTCACGTCTGGTGATCACCGCCGATGAAGGCGTACGTGCCGGACGCGGTATCCCGCTGAAAAAGAACGTGGATGATGCGCTGAAAAACCCGAATGTGAAGACGGTTGAGCATGTCATTGTCCTCAAACGCACCGGCGGAAAAACGGACTGGAAGGAAGGCCGCGATCTGTGGTGGTCCGATCTTATTGAAAAAGCGAGCCCTGAACATCAGCCGGCAGAGATGAACGCGGAAGATCCGCTGTTTATCCTGTATACCTCTGGTTCAACCGGTAAGCCAAAAGGCGTGCTGCACACCACGGGGGGATATCTGGTTTACGCGGCAACGACCTTTAAGTATGTGTTTGATTACCATCAGGACGATATCTACTGGTGTACCGCTGATGTGGGTTGGGTTACCGGCCACAGCTACCTGCTGTACGGCCCGCTGGCCTGCGGTGCCACCACGCTGATGTTTGAAGGCGTACCTAACTGGCCGACCCCGGCGCGTATGTCACAGGTCGTGGACAAGCACCAGGTCACAATCCTCTATACTGCGCCAACGGCTATCCGCGCCCTGATGGCAGAAGGTGATAAGGCGATTGAAGGCACTAACCGTTCATCACTGCGTATTTTAGGCTCTGTTGGCGAGCCGATTAACCCGGAAGCATGGGAGTGGTACTGGAAAAAGATCGGCAACGAAAAATGCCCGGTCGTCGACACCTGGTGGCAGACCGAAACCGGGGGGTTCATGATCACCCCACTGCCGGGTGCAACCGAGCTGAAAGCCGGTTCGGCAACGCGTCCATTCTTTGGCGTACAACCAGCCATCGTTGATAACGAAGGCAACCCGCTGGAAGGTGCGACCGAAGGCAACCTGGTGATCACCGACTCCTGGCCGGGTCAGGCAAGAACCCTGTTTGGCGATCACGATCGCTTTGAACAGACCTACTTCTCCACGTTCAAAAATATGTACTTCAGCGGCGACGGCGCACGCCGTGACGAAGACGGTTACTACTGGATCACCGGGCGCGTGGACGACGTGCTGAACGTGTCCGGCCACCGTCTGGGCACCGCTGAAATCGAGTCGGCGCTGGTGTCACATCCAAAGATTGCCGAAGCCGCCGTGGTGGGGATTCCACACAATATTAAAGGCCAGGCCATTTACGCCTACGTCACGCTGAATCACGGCGAAGAGCCATCACCTGAGTTGTACGCCGAAGTTCGCAACTGGGTACGAAAAGAAATTGGCCCGCTGGCAACGCCAGACGTGCTGCACTGGACCGACTCACTGCCGAAAACCCGCTCCGGCAAAATCATGCGCCGCATTCTGCGTAAAATCGCGGCGGGCGATACCAGTAATCTGGGCGATACCTCGACCCTCGCCGATCCTGGCGTGGTAGAGAAACTGCTCGAAGAGAAGCAGGCCATCGCGATGCCATCATAACCATAACCGTGAAATGCCCGATGGCGCGCTGCTTATCGGGTCTACAGGTTCAGCATCCCTTGTAGGCCCGATAAGGCTTTAGCCGTCCTCCGGCAAAATAAACAATACCCCCTACCCTTTCTCTGCATGGGAGAGGGAAATATAAAAAACCTCCCCCAAAGGATTTCGTGTTACAGGAAGGCGGAAAACGAGCACATCTCCAGGAGCATAGTTCACTATGTAACTGGGGTGGGCGAGTGCGGCCAACGAACCTGTAGCACGAAAGACGCAGGGGGACCTCTGGAGAGCTCTGTGATGAATGACCAAATTTATCAGCGGATAGAAGACAGTGCGCGTTTCAGGGAGTTAGTTGAAAAACGGCAACGGTTTGCCACCATTCTGTCCATCATCATGCTGGCGGTTTATATCAGCTTTATTTTATTGATTGCCTTTGCGCCGGGCTGGCTGGGTACACCGCTGCATGCGGGCACCAGCGTTACCCGGGGTATACCGATTGGGGTCGGCGTGATCCTTATCTCCTTCATCCTGACCGGGATCTATATCTGGCGGGCAAACGGTGAATTCGACCGTCTTAATAACGCGGTTCTGCACGAGGTTAAAGCATCATGAAGAGAGTCCTGACGGCGCTTGCCGCCACGCTGCCCTTCGCTGCAAACGCGGCGGATGCTATTAGCGGTGCAGTCCAACGCCAGCCAACAAACTGGCAGGCGATTATCATGTTCCTGATTTTCGTCATTTTCACACTTGGCATTACCTACTGGGCGTCTAAGCGCGTGCGTTCGCGTAATGACTATTACACGGCGGGTGGTAATATCACCGGCTTCCAGAACGGGTTAGCGATCGCGGGCGACTATATGTCGGCGGCCTCGTTCCTCGGGATTTCCGCGCTGGTCTTTACTTCTGGCTATGACGGGCTGATTTACTCGCTCGGCTTCCTGGTGGGCTGGCCAATCATTCTGTTCCTGATTGCCGAACGTCTGCGTAACCTCGGTCGCTACACCTTTGCCGACGTGGCCTCTTATCGCCTGAAGCAAGGCCCCATCCGTATTCTGTCAGCATGTGGGTCGCTGGTGGTGGTCGCGCTGTATCTGATCGCGCAGATGGTTGGCGCAGGCAAGCTGATTGAACTGCTGTTTGGTCTGAACTATCACATTGCCGTGGTGCTGGTTGGCGTACTGATGATGATGTACGTGCTGTTCGGCGGCATGTTGGCGACCACCTGGGTGCAAATCATTAAAGCGGTACTGCTGCTGTTCGGCGCCAGCTTTATGGCTTTCATGGTCATGAAACATGTCGGCTTCAGCTTCAATAATCTGTTCACTGAAGCAATGGCAGTACACCCGAAAGGCTCCGCAATCATGAGTCCTGGCGGGCTGGTTAAAGATCCGATATCCGCGTTGTCGTTAGGCCTCGGTCTGATGTTCGGTACGGCAGGCTTGCCGCATATTCTGATGCGCTTCTTCACGGTCAGCGATGCCCGCGAAGCGCGTAAGAGCGTGTTTTACGCCACCGGTTTTATGGGTTATTTCTACATCCTGACCTTTATCATCGGCTTTGGTGCCATCATGCTGGTCGGTGCAAATCCGGCATATAAAGATGCGGCAGGCGCGCTGATCGGTGGTAACAACATGGCGGCAGTACATCTGGCTAACGCGGTGGGCGGTAACCTGTTCCTCGGCTTTATCTCCGCCGTGGCATTTGCCACCATTCTGGCAGTGGTCGCTGGCCTGACGCTGGCGGGTGCTTCAGCAGTCTCTCACGACCTGTATGCCAACGTGTTCCGTAAAGGCGCAACCGAGCGTGAAGAGCTGCGTGTTTCAAAAATCACCGTGCTGGTGTTGGGCGTGATTGCCATCCTGCTCGGCGTGATGTTTGAAAACCAGAACATCGCCTTCATGGTGGGCCTGGCGTTCGCCATCGCGGCAAGCTGTAACTTCCCCATCATTCTGCTTTCCATGTACTGGTCAAGACTGACCACGCGTGGTGCAATGATGGGCGGCTGGTTAGGTCTGCTGACAGCCGTTGTGCTGATGGTGCTTGGCCCGACAATTTGGGTACAAATCCTCGGCCACGAAAAAGCCATTTTCCCGTATGAATATCCGGCGCTGTTCTCGATAAGCGTAGCATTCCTCGGGATCTGGTTCTTCTCTGCCACCGATAACTCAGAAGAAGGTAACCGTGAACGTGAGCAGTTCCGTGCTCAGTTCATCCGTTCCCAGACCGGGTACGGTGTGGAGCAAGGTCGCGCGCATTAATCTCTCTTTTCCTCCGGCCTTCGGGCCGGAGGATGTCGCCAAACCTCAGAACATAACTCTGGCAACCAGTGGTGCTGCCAATACTGTCACTACCCCCGAGAGCATCATCACCAGGCTGGCAACCACGCCCTCCTGCTGGCCCAGCTCATAAGAGCGAGCCGTACCTGCACCGTGCGATGCTGCGCCAAACCCAGCCCCTTTAGCCATACCTTCGCGGATAGAGAGTCGTAAAAACAACACATCGCCGACTGCCATACCGAATACACCGGTCACGACCACAAACAACGCCACCAGATCCGGCTGCCCGCCCAAGGGTTCTGCCGCTGCCAGCGCAAAAGGCGTGGTGACGGAACGTACCGCCAGGCTACGTTGGATCTCATCAGGCAGCATAAACAGGCGCGCCAACCATACGGAACTGGTGACAGCCACCAGCGTCGCCGTGATGACCCCCGCCGTCAACGACATCCAGTGACGCTTAATCACCGCGAGGTTATCGTAAACCGGAACTGCGAAGGCAATGGTCGCGGGACCTAATAGCCACAGCAGCCAGTGTGATTCGCCAATATAGTTTTGCCAGGAGATATGCCCGAAGACCAGCATCAGCACCAGTAACGCGGGCGTGAGAACCAGCGGCATCAGCGGCAATTTGCGAAAACGGCGATACAGACGCTTGTTGGCAAAATAGATCCCCAGCGTAATCACCAGACACAGCACGCTTAGCTGGAAGTTACTCACGGTTTAACCTGCTCATTTCATAGCGATACACTTTATCCACAACCCACGCGGTTGCGCCGAGAACCATCAGCGTGCTTATCGCAATGACAGCAAAAATACGCCAGCCATCGACTAACAGCAGCTGCGTATAGTTGACGACGGCCACCACCGCTGGAACAAAAAACAGCAGCATTTCAGCCAGTAACCAGCGGGCACCGGCGCGTATCCAGCTCAGCGGGATAATCCGACAGACAATCAGCGCCAACATCAGCACCATCCCAACCAGATTGGCGGGAAGCGGTAAATGCAGCCAGGAGACAAGATATTGAGCAAATACAAATAAACCTGCGTACAACAGTACCTGGACAGGTATCTGGAGTCGGTGAATGACAGCAGGCGTCACGCGGCTTATCGCCACAGCCATGAGGGTATGTCCTTAAAAAATAGAGAGCGCCAGTATAGAGAGCGCCCGTCCAGGACTGAAATGAATTAAACTCATTGCAGGCATAGTCTTAAGGAATAATCATGGATATCAGAACGCTGCGATATTTTGTTGAGGTGGTGCGTCAGCAGAGCTTTACCCGCGCAGCGGAGAAGCTTTTTGTCACCCAACCCACCATCAGCAAAATGTTGAAGAACCTTGAAGATGAGCTGAACTGCACGCTGTTAATCCGCGACGGACGACGGCTGTTGCTGACCGATACCGGGCAGGTTGTTTTTGAACGCGGTCTGGCGATTTTGGCCGAGTTTCGCCAGCTTGAAGCCGAACTTAGCGACATTAACCACCTGAACAAAGGGCTATTGCGCCTTGGTATCCCGCCAATGGTCGGTATGTTGATGGCAGGTCCTATCAGCCTGTTTCGCCAGCGTTATCCCGGCGTTGAACTTAAAGTATCAGAGTTTGGCGGCTTAACCGTCCAGCAGGCAGTAATGAACGGTGATTTGGATGTCGCAATGACGGCACTTCCGGTCGAAGAAGAGAGTGGACTGGCAACCTTGCCGCTTTTCAGTCATCCGCTCTGCGTGCTGGTCCCGCGCTCGGGCCAGTGGACAACCTGCGAATCCATTTCCCCCGAGGCGCTGGCGGAACATCCACTGCTTATCTACAACGAAGATTTCGCCCTCAGCCGTCAGTTACTGGAATTGTTTAACCAGCACGATGTAAAACCCCGCATCGCGGTACGTAGCGGGCAGTGGGATTTTCTGGCAGCCATGGTACAAGCCGGGGTCGGTATCGCCATTTTACCGGAGCCAATTTGCCAACGGCTGGATAAACAGACGCTACGCTGGATCCCTCTGGAGAGCGATTTACGCTGGCAACTCGGCATGATTTGGCGCGAAGGTGTGTATCTGTCGCACAGCGCTCAGGCGTGGCTGACATGCTGCGAAGGGTTTTGGTTAACGCAAGAATCGTAAGTGCCGGATGCGGCGTAAACGCTTTATCCGGCCTACCACTGTTTATTGATTTTCGATCAGTAACGCTTCCAGCAAATCCAGGTCGTGCAGCAGTTTTTGCAGCGTTTCATTACTGATTTCGCGCGTGGCGCGCAGGTGATAAAGTTCTGCTCGTTCCGAACGCAGCGCCGCCAGGCGGAAACGTCGCTCAAGGTTCTCTTCCTGTAATGAGCTTTCCACATCGTTACGTCCATCGACGCGACGACGCAGGTTACCGATTACACGAGAGCTCACTTCGGTCAGCAGTTGATTATCAATATTCTCTTCGCTGTCCGCCGCCAGACGCTCTTCCATTTTCTGGATAGCGACAATCGCGACTTCCGCCGTCGCAGCGCGGGCAATCCTTTCTTCTTTCAGTTGCTGTGAGTGATCCGCCACTTCCAGGTGTTGCAGCAGAATCGGCAGCATCACCACGCCAACAAACAGCGAGAACAGGATCACGCCCGCCGCCAGGAATACCAGTTCGTAGCGCGCCGGGAAGCCGCTACCATCCGGCAACAGCAGCGGGATGGAGAGCACACCGGCAAGCGTAATCGCCCCGCGAACCCCCGCAAAGGAGGCGATCAGGATTTCACGCGTTGTCCAGGAGCCAAACTCCATTGGTTTTTTCTTCAGGAAGCGCAGACTGAATTTTTTCATCGTCCACAGCCAGCCAAAACGCACCAGCATCAGCGCCACGTAAATCAGCACGATATCGGTAAACAGCATCCAGGTTTCAACGTTCGGATCGGCTTCTGCCGCCACCAGCGAAGACTCCAGAATCCCCGGTAATTGCAGTCCTAACAACAGGAAGACCATGCCGTTAAAGACGAACTCCAGCATTGCCCATGTGCTGTTAGCACGTAAACGCATCGCCAATGGCGCACGACGCATTACGCCTGAACGGGTTATCGTCATCCCGGCTGCGACCGCCGCGAGGATCCCGGAAACACCGATGTGTTCGGCAATCAGATAAGAAGCAAACGGCAGCAGGAACAACAGAACGATTTGCGTTGCTGGCTCATCACCCCCCCAGCGGCTAAGAAAGCGCAGAGAGCGTCCATACAACCAACTGACGACAAAACCCGCCAGGATGCCGCCAATCGCTACCTTGAAGAACTCAACCGTCGCACCGCCGACGGTAAACACCATCGTCCCCATTGCCACGGCCACAGCAAATTTCAGCGATACCAGGCCAGACGCATCGTTCATCAACGCTTCGCCCTGCAGGATACCCATGATTTTCTTCGGTATACGCCCCTCACCTACAATGCCAGAAAGGGCAACGGCATCGGTTGGCGACAGCACTGCGGCCAGCGCAAAAGCGGGGATCAGCGGAATCCCCGGGACCAGCCAATAAATCATAAAACCAATGCCGACCACCGTAACCAGTACGAGCGCCAGTGCCAGACCGAAGATCTCTCGTCCATGCTCCAGAAACTCCCGCGTTGGCGTCTTCCAGCCATCGGCAAACAGCAACGGCGGGATGAACAGAACCAAAAACAGTTCAGGGTCAAATTCCACATGCAAACCAAACGTCGGCCACGCCAGCAACGCGCCAATGGCTATCTGCATAAGGGGCAAAGGGACCTGAAAGGGCAATACGCGAGTAAATACCCCCGACAACGAGACCACAAGGGTCATGATGAGTATGGTAAAAAAGATTTCCATGCGTTCCCTGTTTGCGATGTTTCTTATGATTGGTGATGAGAGGCGTCGTGCCTCAATTCTATCTTCTTCAGAGTAACGCAAAAGACAACGGGATGTGTTCTGAAAATCAAAACGGGCGGCAAAAGCCACCCGTTTTCAGGATCAAGAGCGTATCGGGATTAAATAGCCCAACCGCCCGCATAGAATGCTACCAGCGCCACGGCAATCACCACCGTTCCGATATTCAGTTTGCGCCATTCACCCGAAACAATACGGCCAATGACCAGGGTGGCAAAACCGATCATAATGCCGGTAACAATATTACAGGTCAGCACGATAAAGACGGCAGTAATCAGTCCCGCCATCGCATCGACGAAGTCGGTAAAGTCGATTTTCGCCACGTTGCTCAGCATTAGCAAACCAACATACATCAGCGCCGGTGCCGTTGCGTAAGCAGGAACAAGGTAAGAGAGCGGAGAAAGGAACAGGATCAGCAGGAACAACACACCTACAGTGATCGCCGTCAGACCGGTTTTACCACCTGCCGCGGTCCCCGCTGCAGATTCAATGTAAACCGCTGCCGGAGCTGCCCCTACCAGACCAGAGAACACGCTGCTCAGGGAGTCAGTCGTTAACGCTTTGCCGCCATCGATAATCTGACCGTCTTTATCCAGCAGATTCGCCTGACCCGCAACCGCGCGGATGGTTCCGGTCGCATCGAAGACCGCAGTCATAACCAGCGCCAGCACGCTCGGCAGAACGACAGGGTTCAGCGCCCCCATAATGTCCAGGCTGCCAATCAGAGAGTTACCTTCAGCATCACTCAGAGAAGGCATGGCGAAGATACCGGAAAAATGCACCGCGGGATCGAAAATCAGACCAACAACGGAAATACCAATAATGGTCAACAGAATGCCACCCGGTACTTTCAGTTTTTCGAGACCAATAATCACCGCCAGACCAATCAGCGACATAATTACCGGGAAGGTGTCGAAGTCACCCAGCGCAACCGGCAGGCCGTCCAGCGGGTTCTTAATGACCAGACCCACACCGTTTGCCGCAATCAGCAGCAGGAACAGGCCGATACCAATACCTGTACCGTGCGCAACACCCTGTGGCAGGTTGCGCAGGATCCAGCTACGGATACCTGTCGCGGAAATGATGGTAAACAAAACACCCATCAGGAACACCGCGCCCAGCGCAACAGGCACGCTAATATGCTGCCCCAGCACCAGGCTGAATGCGGTAAACGCCGTCAACGAAATGGCGCAACCAATCGCCAGCGGCAGGTTCGCCCACAGGCCCATCACAATAGAGCCGACACCGGCTACCAGGCAGGTTGCCACAAATACAGCGGCTGGCGGGAAACCGGCTTTACCCAGCATTCCTGGAACCACGATAACAGAGTAGACCATCGCCAGAAACGTCGTTAATCCGGCAACGACTTCCTGTCGAACGGTACTGCCACGGTGCGAAATTTTAAACCAGGCGTCGAGTGAACCGCCGGTACGCGCTGAAGGCGTAGACATAGAAAACATCCCCTGAGAGTTTATTTTTCGTCATTATGCGTGCTGGACAATCCACTGCCTGCTTAACGTTTTCTCCCTGTGCCAGGTTTGCGTCAGTAGGGGTGTCGCAAAAAAGCAAACGTTTAGCTCCGCGCATAAAAAACGGGTGGTAAAAAAAAGCAAACGATTATCTAGCGATCATGTGCCGGTTTTCAACTGAACTTTGCCGCTTTTTACTCATTTCTTCTTATAACGCACAAGAAATAGCCAGTCGATGCGCAAACGTTATCGTCAATGCGCAATCTGGCAACAAATTTCGCGCAGTTATCACAACCTCGACAGTGACCTTTCACGTTCACTCGCACAAAAAAATGGATGAAGATGCGGAAAATCTTTCGGCTAAAAAATCATCAATTGGCTGGTAAATAGACGAGGGTGGCATACACTTATCTTATCAACACAAGCCGGAACCTCCCCTAATGTGCTCGATTGAGGGGTGTTGATGTCGGGGGAAACCCTCCCGTGAACCAGCGGGATAGAGTGAAAGACAAAGACCGGAACCAAACTAAAGCGCCCTCTGTGGCGCTTTAGTTTTATATCCGTAATAGTCGGCACATATTTTAAACCCATCAATCATCTTCCAGCAGGCGCGCCCCGGTTCCCTGCTCGCCAAGCTGGTCGCCCGGGTTACGTAACGGACAATCACTACGCGACAAACAACCACAGCCAATGCATCCATCCAGTTCATCACGCAACGCCACCAGGGTATGAATACGCCGGTCCAGCTCTTCACGCCATTGCGACGAGAGCTGTTTCCACTCTTTGGCGCTGAGCGAATGTCCTTCGGGTAATACCCCTAGCGCGTCGCCAATCGTCGCCAATGGTATACCGATACGCTGGGCAATCTTGATAATCGCGACATAACGCAACACATCACGTTTGTATCGACGCTGATTGCCGCTGTTGCGCATGCTGCTGATTAACCCTTTGCTTTCATAGAAGTGCAGAGTTGATACCGCTACACCGCTACGTTTTGCGACTTCACCTGGCGTGAGCAGCGCTTTTATCCGGGGTAATTTCTTTTCCATAAATCGCTTTACCTCAAGTTAACTTGAGGAATTATACTCGCCCACAGACAAAACGACGAATCGAATACTGAGAAAGAGGCAGCCCTATGTCCCATCAGCAGATAATTCAGACCCTTATTGAATGGATTGATGAACATATCGATCAACCGCTGAACATTGAGGCGGTGGCGAAAAAATCAGGTTACTCGAAGTGGTATTTACAGAGGATGTTCCGCACGGTGATGCGTCAGACGTTGGGTGACTATATCCGCCAGCGCCGACTTTTGTTAGCCGCCGTGGAACTACGGACGACCGAACGACCTATTTTCGATATCGCGATGGATCTCGGCTATGTGTCGCAACAAACGTTCTCACGCGTGTTCCGCCGCGAGTTTGATCGTACTCCCAGTGACTACCGTCATCGCCTGTAAGATTATTGCCCGCTCTGCGTCAGTATGGCGGGCGAGCGCTGTAGCCAGTGCATAAACTCCTGCGGCGGTAACGCTTTGGCAAAGTACCACCCCTGACAATACTGAACGCCACGCTCAAGCAGCCATTCAATTTGATCTGCCGTTTCCACCCCTTCAGCAATTGTCTTCAGCTGTAAGCTTTGCGCCATCTCGATGATATGTTCGGCAATCAGGTGGCTGGTACTGTTGGTCGCCAGCGTACTAATAAAAGATTTATCAATCTTCAGAATATCCACGTTCAGTGCCGCCAGATTGTGCAGATTGGAATATCCCGTCCCAAAATCATCAAATGCCACTTCATAACCTGCCTGACGGAATGCCTGGATTACCGGGGTCATTTTCTGCACATCAATAAATCCACGCTCCGTCACTTCGACTTTAATTTGCTGAGCAGCCACTGAGTAATCACGCGCTTTCTCAGCGATCAGGGCAATCAGACGGGATGAATGGAAATCAGAAGCTGAGAGGTTAATTGAGATATAAATCTGGGGATGCGCAGAAAGAAAATACCCTAAATCATTGAACACTTCTTCGACCACGTAATCCGTGATCCTTTCAATCATGCCTTCTTTTTCAGCCAGCGGAATAAATTCCGTCGGGCTCATGACCTCACCTTTACAACCTGGCCAACGCATCAGCGCCTCGGCCCCCACACATTGACCATTCTTGATATCGATGATCGGCTGGTAATGCAGGCGTAGCTGGCGTTTTTCCAGTGCACGTCTTAACAAACGACGAGGGGAATGGTATTGCTGGCGCGTGCGCCACCACATCAACAGCATCAGAATGCTGCAGATCACCCCAAAGGGGATCGTTAGTGCGGCTTCGTGATAGAAATTTTGATGGACGCGATCGCTGGTAGTCGAAACAATAATCGCGATCGGGCGTTTCTCAGAGCGAACGATGGTATAGAACCGATCGTCCAGTTGGAAGGTAGAGGCTTTACCGCGCACCAGTGGCAGAAATTGCTTAACATGCGACTGATTGCTGGCGGAGAAGAAAGTATCCGTTATCGTGTCATAGACGCCCCACAATAGGCCAGGGTCATCTGACATGACTTCGCTGTAAGATAATGGGTTAATGACAACGACGTAGTTTCCTCTTTGCATATACGTCATGTTGTAGCCAGAGAAAAAAGGCGTATCGCGATAGTAATAGATCGAAACGTCCGGCGTACGTTTATAGTCAGCGGTTGGCATAATATAGGGAACTGACGGCGCCATCGACGTAGAGCACAAAAAATGATCAGCCTGTGCATAAATTAGCTCGCTGATATATAAACGCCCGCGAATAATATTCAGCATACTTTTCTGATGTGCAGGGGTACACATCTTGCCCTGATACAGTTGAGCCATATCACGCGCTAAATCAGCTTGCTGGATCACCAGTTCCGTTTTATTTAACACCAGTTGAGCAAAAGAGTGGAGTTGAGTGCGGGTTTCGGACATCGCCCGGATATGAGCAAACCATAGCGCCAGCACCACGGGGAGCAATACCACCGTAAGCGTGCCGAGGAGCTTCAGCATCTTGCTTTGCGCACTGAGATTCATGTCAGCCCTATATCCCTGTTTCGTATATGCCAGTACCCATCAAGGCAGGATGCTATAAACACCAGCTGGTTAAGTTTCATGAATCTATCAACATTATCAACAGACGTCTCTATGTAAAAGTCTGATAATAGTGGATGATGATATTATTTTCCCGTAAGGCAAACTTAAAGTTACGCTTATTTTGCAACATCATTATCAAGAAGGAGTAATGTTTTACACGCGTTATACTGACGGCACGTATAAAACACATTAACTTTTTTAACGATTAATTTCGGATAAAGAAAACAAGCAACATGAATGCATCTTACATAACGCATAATTTATTATTCGTTTATGAATCATAATAACCACATAATAACAATGGGTAAAGACAGGCAAAAATAACGTCAGATACTGGTGAACAAACGAACAGTTGTGATATAGTTCACAGAAATGATGTAACAGAAACATTGTTTCATTCATGTTATTGCCCTCGGTAGCCAGAGTACCACACCCCCTGTGAACAACCCCGCGCTGTCCTGGGCATCAAGACTTTCTGAGGACGTTTTTCATGGCAACAATAACAACTGGCGTGGTTCTTCTGCGGTGGCAACTGCTTAGCGCAGTACTGATGTTTTTAGCCAGTACACTCAATATTCGTTTTCGTAAATCAGATTATGTTGGACTGGCCGTTATCAGTAGCGGTTTAGGGCTTGTTTTTGCCTGCTGGTTTGCAACCGGATTACTCGGTATCACCCTGGTCGATGTATCCACGATCTGGAATAACATCGAATCCGTGATGCTCGACGTGATGAGCCATACTCCGCCAGACTGGCCGATGGTGTTGAACTGATAACAGAAAGGAATGGGGTTACCCCGACACTGGGGCAACCCTGATTTACGAAATAAAGCAGAGGGATTAGAACGGAATATCGTCGTCGAAGTCCATCGGCGGTTCGTTAGACGGTGCTGCCGGAGCGGATTGCTGCGGGCGAGACTGTGCGCCACCGCTGAACTGGTTGCCGCCCTGTGGCTGCTGAGGCTGACCCCAACCACCCTGCTGCTGACCACCACCTGCCGGTGCGCCGCCGCCCTGACGACCACCCAGCATTTGCATGGTGCCGCCAACGTTAACAACGACTTCAGTGGTGTATTTTTCTACGCCGGATTGATCGGTCCATTTGCGAGTACGCAGTTGGCCTTCAATATAGACCTGAGAACCTTTACGCAGATATTCGCTGGCAACTTCCGCCAGTTTGCCGAACAGCACAACACGGTGCCACTCAGTCTGCTCTTTCATTTCGCCGGTCGCTTTATCACGCCAGGATTCGGAAGTAGCCAGCGTAATGTTGGCAACTGCGCCACCATTCGGCATATAGCGTACTTCCGGGTCCTGGCCCAGATTACCGACGAGAATCACCTTGTTTACGCCTCTGCTGGCCATGATCGTGTCTCCTGAAAAACGTTACTGAATAAGTGTAAGCGCGGGATTGTAGCATTTCCAATAGCGCTTTTACTACGTTGCGTAGTTGATTCCAGTAAACAACCTCAGCCAGACATTGTTGCACAGACGCCTGTGTTTTGCATTCCAATACTGTATATCCATTCAGGTTAGGTTGTGTCATAATTAACCGTTTGTGATCGCCGGTAGCACCATGCAGCCAGGCAAAAAAGCGTTTAATCCGGGAAAGATGAATGGATAAGATCGAAGTTCGGGGCGCCCGCACCCATAATCTCAAAAACATCAACCTCGTCATCCCGCGCGACAAGCTGATTGTCGTCACCGGGCTTTCGGGCTCAGGCAAATCTTCGCTCGCTTTCGACACCTTGTATGCCGAAGGGCAGCGTCGTTACGTTGAATCCCTTTCCGCGTACGCACGTCAGTTTCTGTCGCTGATGGAAAAACCGGACGTCGACCACATTGAGGGGCTCTCTCCTGCCATCTCAATCGAGCAGAAATCGACGTCGCATAACCCGCGATCCACGGTTGGGACAATTACCGAAATTCACGATTATCTGCGCCTGCTGTATGCCCGCGTTGGCGAGCCACGCTGCCCGGATCACGACGTGCCACTGGCGGCGCAAACTGTCAGCCAGATGGTGGACAACGTCCTGTCACAGCCAGAAGGCAAGCGCCTGATGTTGTTGGCACCAGTAATTAAAGAACGTAAAGGTGAGCACACCAAAACGCTGGAAAACCTGGCAGGCCAGGGCTATATCCGCGCGCGTATTGATGGTGAAGTGTGCGACCTTTCCGATCCACCTAAACTTGAGCTGCAAAAGAAACACACTATCGAAGTGGTGATTGACCGCTTCAAGGTACGTGACGATCTCACCCAGCGACTGGCTGAATCGTTTGAGACCGCACTGGAGCTTTCCGGTGGTACGGCGGTGGTCGCTGATATGGATGATCCGAAAGCAGAAGAGCTGCTCTTCTCCGCCAACTTCGCCTGCCCTATTTGTGGCTATAGCATGCGCGAGCTGGAGCCACGGTTGTTCTCGTTCAACAACCCGGCTGGCGCGTGTCCAACCTGCGATGGTCTTGGCGTACAACAGTACTTCGACCCGGACCGCGTGATCCAAAATCCGGAGCTGTCGCTGGCAGGTGGGGCGATTCGTGGCTGGGATCGCCGTAACTTCTATTACTTCCAGATGCTTAAGTCTCTGGCTGAGCACTATCAATTCGATGTAGAAGCCCCGTGGGCCAGCCTGAATCCTGCGGTTCACAAAGTGGTGCTATACGGTTCCGGAAAAGAGAATATCGAATTCAAATACATGAACGATCGCGGCGATACGTCAGTACGTCGCCACCCGTTTGAAGGTGTATTGCACAATATGGAACGTCGCTATAAAGAGACGGAATCCAGTGCAGTCCGCGAAGAGTTAGCCAAGTTTATCAGCAACAGACCTTGCGCCAGCTGTGACGGAACCCGTCTGCGCCGGGAAGCTCGTCATGTGTTTGTCGAGAATACGCCATTGCCTGCGATTTCCGACATGAGCATCGGCCATGCAATGGATTTCTTCAACAACCTGAAACTTGCAGGTCAACGGGCGAAGATTGCCGAGAAAATCCTCAAAGAGATCGGCGACCGCCTTAAGTTCCTGGTCAACGTAGGCCTGAACTATCTGACGCTGTCCCGTTCAGCAGAAACGCTCTCCGGTGGCGAAGCACAACGTATTCGTCTGGCAAGCCAGATTGGTGCCGGTCTGGTCGGTGTAATGTACGTGCTGGATGAACCGTCAATCGGTTTGCATCAGCGCGATAACGAACGTCTGCTCGGAACACTTATCCATCTGCGCAATCTGGGTAACACCGTGATTGTGGTTGAGCACGATGAGGATGCCATTCGCGCCGCCGATCATGTTATCGATATTGGCCCTGGAGCAGGCGTTCACGGTGGTCAGGTTGTGGCCGAAGGGACGCTGGAAGATATCATGGCGGTGCCTGAGTCGCTGACCGGCCAGTACATAAGCGGTAAACGCAAAATTGAAGTGCCAAAACAACGCGTTGCGGCTGACCCGGAAAAAGTGCTGAAGCTGACCGGCGCACGCGGCAACAACCTGAAAGATGTCACCCTGACGCTGCCGGTGGGCCTGTTTACCTGTATTACCGGCGTGTCCGGTTCCGGGAAGTCGACGCTGATTAACGACACATTGTTCCCGATTGCCCAGACTCAGCTTAACGGCGCCACGCTGGCAGAGCCCGCGCCATACCGGGATATCCAGGGTCTGGAACATTTCGACAAAGTGATCGACATTGACCAAAGCCCGATTGGTCGTACGCCGCGTTCCAACCCGGCAACCTACACCGGCGTGTTTACGCCTGTGCGCGAACTGTTTGCCGGCGTACCGGAATCCCGTGCGCGTGGTTACACGCCAGGTCGTTTCAGCTTTAACGTTCGTGGTGGACGCTGCGAGGCCTGCCAGGGCGATGGCGTGATCAAAGTCGAAATGCATTTCCTGCCAGATATTTACGTGCCGTGCGACCAGTGTAAAGGTAAGCGTTATAACCGTGAAACGCTGGAGATTAAGTACAAGGGCAAGACCATCCACGAAGTGCTGGATATGACGATTGAAGAAGCTCGCGAGTTCTTCGATGCTGTTCCTGCGCTGGCGCGTAAGCTGCAAACGCTGATGGATGTTGGCTTGACGTACATTCGACTGGGCCAGTCCGCGACCACGCTTTCTGGCGGTGAAGCCCAGCGTGTGAAGCTGGCGCGTGAGTTGTCAAAACGCGGCACCGGACAGACGCTGTATATTCTCGATGAGCCCACAACCGGGCTACATTTTGCCGATATTCAGCAACTGCTTGACGTGTTGCATCAGCTCAGGGATCAGGGCAACACCATTGTGGTGATTGAGCACAATCTGGACGTGATTAAAACAGCCGACTGGATTGTCGATCTCGGTCCGGAAGGGGGTAGCGGCGGCGGCGAAATTCTGGTTTCCGGTACGCCAGAAACAGTTGCTGAGTGTGAAGCCTCACACACGGCCCGCTTCCTCAAACCGCTGCTGTAATCGCGCTGCGCTGATCAGGCCTGCAGTATAGGCATAAAAGCTGTGCCTGATGGCGCGGTGCTTATCAGGCCTACGAATCGGCTCGAAAATCGATAAATAGCTGTAGGCCGGATAAGGTGCTTGCGCCGCATCCGGCGAAACAGATCAGGGCTGCGCCAGTATCCGGCGTTTATCTTCCGGCAGCGTGTTCACCGCCTGTTGATAAGAGGCATCGACCAGATAATAAATTTGCGAATCCGGCAACGAGCCATCCAGATACACCGTACTCCAGTGTGCTTTGTTCAGATGCCGGCTTGGTCGGACATCACTATGCTGCTGGCGTAACAACTCCGCCAGTTCCGGACTGGTTTTCAGAGAGACCGCCGGGCGTTCTTCCACCTCTTTTACCATGGCAAAGAGCACATCTTCGACTTTGATTTGTGTGGCTTTCCAGTCACTGTGCACGCTCTGCTCCGCACCGGTTTTCGCCATGCAGTATTGCAGCAACTCCGAATTCGTCATTTTTATTCCCCTTACCAGCAAGTCGCCTAATGAGAACATCATTTATTCAGTGTGCAGCAAGTCCGCAAAAGGTAAAAGCCGGCAACGTAATTTTGTTTAAAAAATCACCAATCCGCATTCGGTGACCTCAGTACTCTGAGTTTATGATCACCTCTTCGCCAAACCCTCCTGCCTGTGGCAGCGGCTTATAGGTAGAGTTAGAGGCGCGCAAAATACGAATCCCGCGGATACCAACATCGCGAGCGGCGGTGATGTCATTATCGGAGTCGCCGTAGAACATGCGGATATTTTTTTCCTGCAACCACTGCGTTTTGGTGTTCTGACCTGGCTTGTCACCGGCAAAAATAACCGGATTCATATTTGCAGACGGGATGTGGAAGTTATCAGATAGCGTTTTAGAGACCGTTTCGGTCTTCGTCGGGCTGCGTCCGGTCACGAAAAAGATGCTGTCCCCACGACGCACGTGCATATCAATCAACTGCCGCGCGACTTCTTTCGGAATGCTGAACTCATCCCAACCGTTGTTCATTTTCTCCCAAAAAGCCGGGTTTTTCAGGTAATCCTCGCTGTCCGGGGAGTATGTTTTTTTACCGCGCCAGAAGCCCGGGCTGGAAAAGAGAACCGTATCATCGATATCAAAGCCAACGGCCATCGGCGGGCGGCCCGTCAGACTATTTTCAATTTGTGCAACAGAGACCCAGTGAATGGGGGCCTGCTCAGCAAGTTTAGCAACGTTAGTACCGGGATTAAGCTGAGAAGGAGAAGAAACTAAAGCCTGGGCTGACTGATTCAACGTGAACAATAAACAAACGGCACTCAATGCCAACGTAATCTTGCGCATATTTTTCCCTAAGTAGTCAGTTAGTTATGATTTTTTATTTAACAACTGGTCAAAAAACTATCTGACCTTACCCCCTGAGGGAAGGGAAAGGAAGGATTTTCTCTGGTTTTGTTACAGAAAAAGAGGATGATCACACAGGAAAGCGTGCCTGATGGCGCTGCATTTATCAGGCCTACAAATGAAAAATCCATATGTCCTTGTAGGCCGGATAAGGCATTTACGCCGCCATCCGGCATCACAGTCCGATAAATGACAAACCCGGTTACATGACTGCGGCGAATGCCTTCGCAACCCGCTTCACGTTGCCGTGATTTAAGCCCGCAACGCACATGCGTCCGCTGGCAATCAGGTAAACACCAAACTCATCACGCAGGCGGTCAACCTGAGCCGCACTCAGCCCGGTATAGCTGAACATACCACGCTGTTGCAGCAGGTAGTCGAAATTACGGCCCGGAATCTCAGCGTTCAGCACGTTTACCAGTTCCTGACGCATCGCCAGAATGCGGGTACGCATGACCTCAACTTCCGCCAGCCAGCTGGCTTTCAGCTCTTCATCACCCAGTACCGCGGCAACGACCTGTGCGCCAAAGTTTGGCGGGCTGGAGTAGTTACGACGAACCGTCGCTTTTAGCTGCCCCAGAACACGACTCGCGGTATCTGCGTCTTCACACACCACAGAAAGCCCGCCAACACGTTCGCCATACAATGAGAAAATTTTAGAGAATGAGTTGCTAACCAGAGTCGGTAAACCAGCACTCGCAATCGCGCGGATGGCGTACGCATCATCTTCCATTCCGCCACCAAAACCCTGGTAGGCAATGTCGAGGAACGGGATCAGGTCGCGCGCTTTCAGGATCTCAATAACCGCATCCCACTGTGCTGGTGTTAAATCCGCACCCGTCGGGTTATGGCAGCACGGATGCAGCAGCACAATGCTACGTGCCGGTAAGGTGCTCAATGTTGCCAGCAGGTCGTTGAAACGAACGCCATTAGTCGCGTCGTCATACCATGGGTAAGTACTTACTTCGAATCCCGCACCTTCAAAAATCGCGATATGGTTTTCCCACGTCGGATCGCTGACCCATACGCCAGAATCAGGGAAGTAACGCTTCAGGAAGTCCGCACCTACTTTTAACGCACCAGACCCCCCCAGCGTCTGAATCGTTGCCACGCGTTGTTGCTGGAGTACCGGATGCTGCGCCCCAAACAGTAGCGGCGCAATGGTATGGCGATACGTGTTCAGGCCTTCCATCGGCAGATACAGCGAAGCGCCATGCGGCTTCGCATTGAGACGAGCTTCCGCTTCTGCAACGGCTTTAAGCTGAGGAATAATCCCCTCTTCGTTGTAATACAGACCAATGCTGAGGTTCACTTTGTCGCTACGTGAATCCTCTTTAAAGCGCTCCATGAGCGATAAAATCGGGTCGCCAGCGTAGGCGTCAACTTTTTGAAACACGTGTGGTTCTCCAGGTTTACAGGCAGTGGGGTAAGAACACAATAAACCGGAAGCGGGAGAAGATCGAGAGGATGTTGCCGTTGGTGAGAATATTGCCGGATGGCGGCGGTAGAGCCTTATCCGGCATATCAGGTAATTAATCGATATATTTCATCGCAACCCTTGATGTCAGGCGAGTGATAAGTTCGTAAGCACTTACTTTCGTCATTTCTGCGATGCGTTCCACAGGCAGGCCATCGCCCCACAGGATCACGGGATCGCCCGCTTTATCCTGCGCCTCTGGGCCTAAATCCACGCAGATCATATCCATCGCAACACGACCGACAATCGGCACTTCACGGCCGTTAACCAGCACCGGCGTACCCGACGGCGCAGCGCGTGGATAACCATCGCCATACCCCATCGCCACCACGCCGAGACGTGTGTCGCGTTCGCTCTGCCATGTGCCACCATAACCCACTGGCTCACCTGCTTTATGCTCTCGCACAGCAATCAGGCTCGATGTCAGTGACATCACGGGCTGGCAGCCAAAATCTTCTCCGATGGAGTGATTTTCCAGCGGCGATACACCATACAGAATCAGACCCGGACGCGCCCAGTCGAAGTGAGACTGCGGCCACAGCAAAATACCGCCTGATGCAGCAATTGATCGCTGCCCCGGTTTACCTTCGCAAAAGCTATTGAAGATATCGAGCTGCTTTTCGGTCGCGCCACACTCAGGTTCGTCGGCACGGGCAAAGTGGCTAACGATATTGACCGGCTGGCGCACGTTTTCACATTGCGTTAAGCGCTGATAAAACGCCTCAGCCTGCTCCGGACGTACACCCAGGCGGTGCATACCCGTATCGAGCTTCATCCAGACCGTGACAGGTTCAGCCAGCTCGGCCGCTTCCAGAGCATCGAGCTGCTCCTGGTTATGTACGGCAGTATGCAGACGCTGCGCGGATATCGTCGGCAGATCGGCTGCATCAAAAAATCCCTCCAGCAGCAGGATGGGCTGCGTGATCCCTCCCGCGCGTAGCCGCAGGGCTTCTTCAAGACGAGCGACACCAAAAGCGTCCGCATCAGGGAGCGTTCGCGCGGTCTCTAACAGACCATGGCCGTAAGCGTTCGCTTTCACGACCGCAACCAGTTTACTGGCGGGTGCCAGTTCACGCAGACGTTGCAGGTTGTGTCGCAGAGCGCGGCGGTTAATGACTACAGTTGCCGCTTGCATTTGTGTTCCTTAGAAATTACTCATCATCATACTGAGGGCCCGCATAGTTATCAAAGCGCGACCATTGACCATTAAACGTCAGACGCACCGTACCGATTGGACCGTTACGTTGCTTACCAATAATAATTTCAGCGATCCCTTTCAGGTCGCTGTTCTCGTGATAAACCTCATCACGATAGATAAACATGATTAAGTCAGCATCCTGCTCGATGGAGCCTGATTCACGCAAATCTGAGTTAACCGGGCGCTTGTCAGCACGTTGTTCCAGAGAACGGTTAAGCTGTGACAGCGCCACCACCGGCACATGCAGTTCTTTCGCTAACGCTTTCAGCGAGCGGGAAATTTCTGCAATTTCCAGCGTACGGTTATCGGAGAGTGACGGTACACGCATCAACTGCAGGTAGTCGATCATGATCAGTCCGATACCGCCGTGTTCACGGGCGATACGGCGTGCGCGCGATCGCACTTCCGTTGGCGTCAGACCGGAGGAATCATCAATATAGATGTTTCGTTTCTCCAGCAAAATACCCATTGTTCCGGAAATCCGCGCCCAGTCTTCATCATCCAGTTGACCCGTACGGATTTTGGTCTGGTCCACGCGCGAAAGCGAGGCCAGAGAACGCATCATGATCTGTTCTGATGGCATTTCGAGACTGAAGATAAGAACCGGCTTATCCTGCAACATCGCCGCATTTTCGACGAGGTTCATCGCAAATGTCGTTTTCCCCATCGACGGACGTGCCGCGACAATAATCAAGTCCGACGGCTGTAGACCCGCGGTCTTTTTGTTGAGGTCGTCATAGCCGGTATTCACCCCGGTGACGCCGTCGTGCGGCTGCTGGAACAACTGTTCAATACGCGCGACGGTGGCGTCGAGTACATCGGTAATATTTTTCGGGCCTTCGTCTTTATTGGCGCGGCTTTCGGCGATTTTAAAGACACGGGATTCCGCGAGATCCAGCAGGTCTTCACTGGAGCGCCCTTGCGGATCGAAACCGGCTTCCGCAATTTCATGGGCCACCGAAATCATGTCACGAACAACGGCGCGTTCGCGGACGATATCAGCATAGGCGCTAATATTCGCCGCACTTGGCGTGTTTTTAGATAACTCAGCCAGGTATGCAAAACCGCCGACGCTATCCAGCTGTCCCTGAACCTCCAGCGACTCTGCCAGCGTAATCAGGTCGATAGGTTTTCCCATCTCCTGCAGGCGATGCATTTCGGTGAAAATATGCCGATGCGGGCGGGTGTAGAAATCCTCCGCAACCACGCGCTCGGCCACATCGTCCCAGCGTTCGTTATCCAGCATTAAACCGCCCAACACCGACTGTTCCGCTTCAATCGAGTGCGGCGGTACTTTCAGCCCGGCGACCTGGAGATCGCGCTCACGAGCATCAGTCTGTTGTTTGTTGAAGGGTTTATTTCCTGCCATAGTGAATGGAGTTACCGAGATAATGATTGGGTCGAAAGATTACCACATTTCTGGAGGAAGCATGGCAACACGTATTGAATTTCACAAGCACGGCGGCCCTGATGTACTGAAGGCTGTGGAGTTTACGCCCGTTGACCCGGCGGAACATGAAATCCAGGTCGAGAACAAAGCGATTGGCATCAACTACATCGACACCTACATCCGCAGTGGACTTTATCCGCCCCCCTCGTTACCCAGTGGTCTGGGCACAGAAGCAGCAGGCGTGGTCAGTAAAGTCGGCAGCAAAGTGACGCACATTAACGTTGGCGATCGTGTGGTTTATGCCCAGTCAACACTTGGCGCGTACAGTTCTGTGCACAACGTGCCAGCCGATAAAGCCGCCATTCTGCCTAATGCCATCTCTTTTGAGCAGGCAGCAGCCTCATTTCTGAAAGGGTTAACCGTTTTTTATCTGTTACGTAAAACCTACGAAATCCAGCCCAATGAGCCCTTCTTGTTCCATGCTGCAGCGGGCGGCGTCGGGCTGATTGCCTGCCAGTGGGCAAAAGCGCTGGGAGCGAAGCTGATTGGTACTGTCGGCAATGCGCAGAAGGCGCAAATAGCGCAGCAGGCCGGGGCATGGCAAGTGATTAACTACCGTGAAGAAAGTATCGTCGAACGGGTTAAGGAGATCACCGGTGGTAAAAAAGTGCGGGTGGTATACGACTCGGTGGGAAAAGATACCTGGGAAGCCTCACTGGATTGCCTGCAACGCCGGGGATTGATGGTCAGCTTTGGCAACGCCTCCGGGCCGGTAACCGGCGTTAACTTAGGTATTCTGAATCAGAAAGGCTCACTGTATGTAACGCGCCCTTCTCTGCAGGGTTACATCACCAACCGCCATGAATTAACTGAAGCCAGCAATGAGCTTTTCTCATTGATTGCCAGCGGGGTGATTAAAGTGGATGTCGCGCCTGGTCAGACATTCGCGCTGCACGACGCGCGGCGTGCCCATGAAGTGCTGGAAAGCCGCGCCACGCAGGGGTCGAGTTTGCTGATACCGTAACGCCATCATGTCCCCTAAATAATTCAATCCCCAGGCGCTTACTGGAGTCAGTGACTGGGGTGAATGAAAGCAGCCAACACACCTGAAGTTTGAATTATGATGGGGAAAGAATTAGGGCTTCCCGCAGGAAGCCCTTTCTTTTTTTAGTTCGGCTGTATGTAGGGTACAGCTCGATGAATTCGTTAACCGCGCAATAGTGACAGATTTGATTATCAATTCCTATTTGGTTCTAAAGGCAATGTTTCAGGTTGTGACGCACCGCTCAATACCTTAGTAAAACCGACGGTTATTGCGCTGATACTGTGGGACTTTTGGCGCTTTTATCGCCTTGATCGCCCACACGACGGCGACAGCCAGTAACAGCCAGGGTAACAGTTTAATCATCAACGCAAACATCCCGCCGAGGAACATCACTGCCGTCGCCACCATCAGCGCGGCGAGGATGCCCAACAGTGATATGCCAGTGACCATCAGCATGACAAAAAAGCCAATCACAAAAAGTAGTTCCAGCATGATACTCTCCCGAAATGAAATTCTCTCCATTGCATTACAAGAAACATGCCAAAATTAATACTTTGATTTATAAAGAAAATGCCCCGCGACAAAACGCAGGGCGTGGTGAAATTGACTAACTTTTGGTGAGAACTTAACGCTTATCCGCTACCAGTTTCAGCGCATGTTCCAGAACGTTAATATCGGCCCCGGCTTTATGCGCATTTTCGCTCAGATAACGACGCCATTGGCGTGCGCCTGGAATGCCCTGGAACAACCCCAGCATATGGCGGGTAATATGCCCCAGATAGGTCCCCTGGCTCAGTTCACGCTCAATATACGGGTACATGGCACGCACCACGGCGACAGGGTCAGCATCCGGAGTGGTCGCAGCAAAAATTTCACGGTCGACCGATGCCAGAATACCCGGGTTTTGATAGGCTTCCCGGCCCACCATTACGCCGTCCATATATTGCAGATGCGTCTTTGCTTCTTCCAATGATTTAATTCCACCGTTTATCGACATCGTCAGGTGCGGAAAATCACGCTTCAACTGATAAACACGGTCATAATCCAGCGGCGGGATCTCACGGTTCTCTTTCGGGCTTAGCCCGGACAGCCAGGCCTTGCGGGCGTGGATGATAAACATCTCACATTCACCTTTACCGGAAACCGTATTGATGAAGTCACACAGGAATTCGTAGCTGTCCTGATCATCGATACCGATACGCGTTTTAACCGTCACCGGAATCGACACCACATCACGCATCGCTTTCACACAATCGGCGACCAGTTGCGCATTCCCCATCAGGCAAGCGCCAAACATCCCGTTTTGTACGCGATCGGAAGGGCAGCCGACGTTGAGGTTAATCTCGTCATAGCCTCGTGCCTCAGCCAGCTTTGCGCACTGGGCCAGTGCCGCCGGGTCGCTTCCGCCCAGCTGTAAGGCTATCGGATGCTCTTCGTCGCTATACGCCAGATAGTCGCCTTTGCCATGAATGATTGCCCCGGTGGTCACCATCTCCGTATAGAGCAACGTCTGGCGGGACAGCAGGCGCAAAAAGTAACGGCAGTGTCTGTCCGTCCAGTCAAGCATCGGCGCGATAGAAAAACGATGAGCGGGAAAAGCGGTAGACTGAGATTCAGGCAGCATGGCGAATATTCAAGCATCCGGTTAAAAAAGGGGCGCTACTATAGCATAGACCGTTGCGATAGTGAGCCACATCATCGTGGATAGCGCTCTTCGTCCGCGTAGATCGTCATTTCCGTCCGGGTTTTCCGTCGTGTGGACCAAAAAACTGTGGCGGATGGTCAACCCAGCGATCTTCGCGCGTGGCCGCATACACCGGATTGAGCGGATAGTAGATGCGGTTATGCTTCTTGTTCGCTTCACCGACGACCAGCAGCCGCACCTCATCACTGGTGTTGTTGATAAAAGTGTGGCACACACCGGTTCCTGCCGGAAAACCGACGCTATCGCCGGGTTCCAGCTTCCATAAGTAACCATTTATCCAGGCTTCCGGGTAGCCTTCCAGCACGTAGATAAACTCTTCTTCATCACTTTCAGCGTGTGGATAAGAAGTACGACGCCCCGGCGGCAGACGTTCGTGATGAATGCCTAATCGCCCTAACCCCAACCTGCGGGCCAGCGGCGCGCCAATAGAAAAAAGCTCATCGCTGCCTGGATAGGTGGAGTCATCAGCCCCCTCAACTTCACGCCAGTGGCGAATACAATCGGGTTTTTTCATGGTAATTTTCCAGTGTTGCGATGCGTCAGGTATAGCACACAGCGGTGGATCTCGGCGTTTTAAGCAGAACATGATAAAGTAAGGGATTAACCTTCCACACAAATCGAGGCGCCAAATGGACAAAACCACCACGCAGGAGTTATTGGCTCAAGCTGAAAAACTCTGTGTGCAACGTAACGTGCGACTAACGCCACAACGCCTCGAAGTGCTGCGCCTGATGAGCCTGCAGGAAGGTGCGATCAGCGCCTATGATCTGCTTGATCTGCTGCGGGAAACCGAGCCGCAGGCCAAACCCCCGACAGTGTATCGTGCGCTTGATTTTCTGCTTGAACAAGGTTTTGTGCACAAAGTAGAGTCCACCAACAGCTATGTGCTCTGTCATCTGTTCGATCAGCCAACCCATAGCTCGGCAATGTTTATTTGTGACCGCTGTGGTGTGGTAAAAGAAGAGTGTGCGGAAGGCGTGGAAGATATTATGCATACGCTGGCAGCTAAAATGGGATTTGCTCTGCGCCATAACGTGATCGAAGCCCACGGCCTGTGTCCGGCATGTGTGGAAGTTGAATCATGCCGCCATCCTGGCGATTGCCAGCATGACCATACCATTCAGGTGAAGAAGAAAGTCGGGCGGTAAATAAAAGAGCGTACATCCTTGTACTCTCAGGAGGGAGGGGTGAATTACCAGCGGTAATCGTTGCGTTTTTCCCAATCTTTAACTTCTTTCTCCGCCTGATCTTTCGCGTACCCGTATCGTTCCTGGACTTTACCTACCAACTGGTCGCGTTTACCTTCAATGACCGTCATATCATCATCGGTCAGTTTGCCCCATTGCTCTTTCACTTTACCTTTGAACTGTTTCCAGTTACCGCTGACTTCGTCTTTATTCATCATCAAGTCCTCATCGTTAGGTTGTGAATAGCGAGAGTGCTGCGCCCGGATACATGCTGTTTTTGCCGGGCGTGATAATAAGTGTAGTCAGGGATTCTGGGTTTTATTTACTATTCAGAATTTTTAACCATAGGCATCAGGCAAACCAGGTACCCTTACGCCAGTGACGTCGCCAGATGAAGGCCAGTGAAAGCCCGCGCAGCGCGAGAAAAACGGTTAACGCCAGCCACAAGCCGTGGTTTCCCAGCAGCGGTAAAGCCAGTAGCGTTAACGCGAAACCCGCGGCCGCAACGGCCATGCTGTTACGCATTTCCGCAGCACGCGTTGCGCCAATAAACATCCCGTCCAGCAGATAACACCAGACGCCTACCAGCGGTAAAATCACCTGCCAGATGAGATAGCGATCGGCCAGCAGTTGGATCTGCGGCAATGAGGTCAATAGCGCAATGATCTGCTCGCCGAACAGGGCATAGACCAGGGAAAACAGGATCGCCACGATACCCGACTGCCGGCAAGCCGCCCGCCAGACATCCAGCAGTTGGCTGCCATCCCGCGCGCCATAAGCCTGACCAGAATGTGCTTCCACGGCATAGGCAAATCCGTCCAGCGCGTAAGCGGTGAACGTCAGCAGGGTCATCAGAACGGCATTGACAGCAATGACATCGCTACCGAGGCGAGCCCCGAGTACCGTGATAGCACCAAAGCAGAGTTGTAACAGCAGCGAACGCAGCATAATGTCACGGTTAAGCGCCAGTAAACGACGGAAGTTGCCGCGCCACGCAAGCTTCAACATCGCCAGCGAAACCCCACGCAAATGCAGAACGTTGCGTACCATCATCAGGCCGATCAGTAACGTGACATATTCAGCAATCACCGTCGCCAACGCCGCGCCCTGCACGTTCATATGCAGGCCCATCACCAGCCACAAATCGAGCGCGATGTTAAGCACATTGCCAACAATCAGCAGGATCACTGGCGCGCGTGCATACTGGACGCCAAGCAGCCAGCCAAGCAGCACCAGATTGGCCAGTGAGGCGGGCGCGCTGAGCCAACGGATTTCAAGGAAACGTCTGGCCTGCTCCAGCACCGCTTCACTACCTCCCACGATATGCAACGCCAGGCTGATAACCGGTGTACGAAACAGTGCGATAAGCAATCCGGCACCCAACGCCAGCATCAGCGGCTGAACCAGCGCTCGTGCCAGTGCCTGCGGATTTTTCGCGCCGAACGCCTGAGCTGTCAGACCGGTGGTACTCATGCGTAAAAACAGCAGTAACATAAAGAGAAAACTGGTCGCTGTTGCGCCAACGGCAACGCCACCAAGGTAGACCGGGCTATCCAGATGACCAATCACCGCCGTATCCACCAGCCCCAGCAGTGGAACAGTGATGTTGGAGAAAATCATCGGTAAGGCAAGGTGCCAAAGTGCTTTATCAGAGGAGGTAAAGAAAGGCATGGAAAGGAGCCTGAAAAGGAATTAACGCGTTTTTGTAGGCCCGACAAGCGTAACGTCATCGGGCAACTTGCCGGAAAGCGATATAAACGCCTTTTCCGGCCTACAGGAAATCAGCAGATCATTACAGCCATTCACCGTTACGAATCACGCCGACAGCCAACCCTTCAATAGTGAAGCTTTGCTCACGCAGGTCAACGATGATCGGTTTGAACTCGCTGTTTTCTGGCAGAAGTTCAACCTTATTGCCCTGCTTTTTCAGGCGCTTAACCGTGACTTCATCATCAATACGGGCAACAACAACCTGGCCATTGCGCACGTCCTGCGTTTTATGCACAGCCAGTAAATCGCCATCCATAATCCCGATATCTTTCATCGACATGCCGCTGACGCGCAGCAGAAAATCGGCGTTCGGTTTGAACAGTGATGGGTCAACCTGGTAATGACCTTCAATGTGCTGCTGTGCCAGAAGTGGCTCACCGGCCGCGACACGACCAACAAGCGGTAAACCTTCCTCTTCTTCCTGCAGCAGGCGAATACCACGCGATGCGCCAGAAACGATTTCCAGCACACCTTTACGTGCCAGCGCTTTCAGGTGTTCTTCAGCCGCGTTTGGGGAACGGAACCCCAAACGCTGCGCGATCTCCGCACGCGTCGGTGGCATACCTGTCTGGCTGATGTGATCTCTAATGAGATCAAACACCTCTTGCTGCCTGGCCGTTAACGCTTTCATTCCGCCCCCTGGGTGTATATACAGTTATGCTGTGAGTATATACAGCTAAAGGCGAATTTGGAACCGCAAACTGCACAAAAAACAGGAGATTTATGAAGTTGTGGAATCTTTATCGCAAATGCGACCACAACAGGATGCCCCAGGTGATCAGAGCGACAAAAATAGAAAGCAATACCGCAGCCGATCCCATATCTTTCGCCCGGCCAGAAAGCTCATGATACTCAGAACCAATCCGGTCGACGACCGCCTCAATGGCGCTGTTCAGAATTTCAACGATCATCACCAGCATCACCGAACCAATCAGCAGTACGCGGGTAATCGCGTCAACGTCCAGCCAGCAGGCAATTGCTACCCCCAACAGTACGGCAACGCTTTCCTGACGGAATGCCGCCTCATTGATCCATGCGGCGCGGAAACCTTTCCAGGAATAGCCTGCTGCTTTGATAATCCGAGTGAATCCAGTGGTATTATTGGCCATCAAAAGAACCTTTTTACATTATTAGCGTTAGTATCATTGTATCGTTACCCTGTTTGTTTCAGGGCATAAGCAAAGCTGCGCGAAGTATGACGGGATACCACAGAAATTCACTAAACTTTCTGATATCCTTGCAGCGCATTTGCATTATTAACCAGAGGCTTTACATCGTTTATGTCCGGCTGGCCACGAATTTACTACAAATTACTGAATTTACCATTAAGCATCCTGGTAAAAAGCAAGTCTATCCCGGCGGAACCCGCCCCGGAATTGGGACTCGATACCTCTCGTCCCATTATGTACGTCTTACCGTACAACTCAAAAGCTGACTTGCTGACACTGCGTGCCCAATGTCTGGTGCACGACCTCCCCGATCCCCTGGAACCGCTGGAGATAGACGGGACTTTGCTGCCGCGCTACGTGTTTATACACGGCGGCCCGCGTGTATTCACCTATTACACGCCAAAAGAAGAGTCCATCAAGCTGTTCCATAACTATCTCGATCTGCATCGCAGCAACCCCGATTTGGATGTGCAGATGGTGCCGGTATCGGTGATGTTTGGCCGTGCCCCAGGGCGCGAGAAAGGCGAGGTCAATCCGCCACTTCGCATGCTGAATGGCGTACAGAAATTCTTTGCCGTCTCCTGGCTGGGACGCGACAGTTTTGTCCGCTTCTCACCTTCCGTCTCCCTGCGCCGCATGGCAGACGAACACGGCACAGATAAAACCATCGCACAGAAACTGGCACGCGTCGCGCGTATGCACTTTGCCCGCCAGCGCTTAGCCGCGGTTGGCCCTCGCCTCCCTGCCCGCCAGGATCTGTTTAATAAACTGCTGGCCTCAAAAGCCATCGCGCGCGCGGTGGAAGATGAAGCTCGCAGCAAAAAAATCTCCCATGAAAAAGCGCAGCAAAACGCTATCGCATTGATGGAAGAGATTGCCGCGAATTTCTCCTATGAGATGATCCGCCTGACAGACCGTATCCTGGGCTTTACCTGGAACCGACTGTACCAGGGAATTAACGTTCACAATGCCGAGCGCGTACGCCAACTGGCGCACGACGGGCATGAAATCGTCTATGTGCCGTGCCACCGCAGCCATATGGACTACATGCTGCTGTCGTATGTTCTGTACCATCAGGGGCTGGTTCCACCGCACATCGCTGCAGGGATCAACCTGAACTTCTGGCCGGCTGGTCCGATTTTCCGCCGTCTGGGCGCATTCTTTATTCGTCGTACGTTTAAAGGCAATAAGCTCTATTCCACCGTATTCCGCGAATACCTGGGCGAGTTGTTCAGCCGTGGTTACTCGGTTGAATACTTTGTCGAAGGTGGCCGCTCACGTACCGGCCGTCTGCTTGACCCGAAAACCGGCACGCTGTCGATGACCATCCAGGCGATGCTGCGCGGCGGTACGCGTCCCATTACACTGGTGCCTATCTACATCGGCTACGAGCACGTGATGGAAGTGGGGACTTACGCAAAAGAGCTGCGTGGCGCGACTAAAGAGAAAGAGAGTCTGCCGCAAATGCTACGCGGTTTGAGCAAGCTACGTAATCTGGGTCAGGGCTACGTTAACTTTGGCGAACCGATGCCATTGATGACCTACCTGAATCAGCATGTGCCGGAGTGGCGCGAATCTATCGATCCTATCGAGTCTATTCGCCCGGCCTGGCTGACGCCGACAGTGAATAACATTGCTGCCGATCTGATGGTACGCATTAACAACGCGGGCGCAGCAAACGCCATGAACCTGTGCTGTACCGCGTTACTGGCTTCCCGTCAGCGTTCTCTGACTCGCGAGCAGCTAACCGAACAGCTCGATTGCTACCTGAGCCTGCTACGCAATGTACCGTATGCTGCGGATTCGACAGTTCCCACACAAAGCGCCAGTGAACTGATCGACCACGCCTTGCAGATGAACAAGTTTGAGGTTGAGAAAGACACCATCGGTGACATCATCATTCTGCCGCGTGAGCAGGCGGTACTGATGACCTACTACCGCAACAACATTGCGCACATGCTGGTTCTGCCTTCGTTGATGGCAGCGATTGTAACTCAGCACCGTCGGATTTCACGCGCCGCATTACAACAGCATATTGACGCGCTGTACCCGATGCTGAAAGCAGAGCTGTTCCTGCGTTGGGAGCGCGATGAGCTTGCCGGCGTGATTGACGAGCTGGCCAACGAAATGCAGCGTCAGGGTCTGATAACTCTGCAGAACGATGAGCTGCATATCAACCCGGTTCACTCTCGCACGCTTCAGCTGTTGGCTGCGGGCGCGCGTGAAACACTACAGCGCTATGCCATTACCTTCTGGCTGCTGAGTGCAAACCCGTCCATCAACCGCAGTACGCTGGAGAAAGAGAGCCGTACCGTGGCGCAACGTCTTTCCGTACTGCACGGTATCAACGCGCCTGAGTTCTTCGATAAAGCCGTGTTCAGCTCTCTGGTGCTGACGCTGCGTGACGAGGGCTACATCAGCGATACCGGTGATGCCGAACCGGAAGAAACGATGAAGATCTATCAGATGCTGGCCGAGCTGGTCACATCCGATGTGCGTCTGACCATCGAAAGCGCAACGCAGGGCGAGTAAGCATAAAAAAACCGGTCAAAATGAACTGACCGGTTTTTATTTTGCAGGTTAACCCAGAATCAAAGGTGCCAGTAGCTCATCGCCAGCCCTAAGAACAGCACCAACCCCACATAGTTATTGTTCATAAACGCTTTAAAGCAGGCATCCCGTTCACGATCGACAATCAGTTTCTGCTGATAGACAAACAGCGCGCCCGCCACCAGTAGTGACCAGTAATAGCCCAGTCCTAAGCCATTCAACCAGCCCACCATCGCCATCAGCGCCAAAACACCAACCTGCAGAATGCCAATAATCAGCTTATCGTTCTGACCAAACAAAATGGCGGTCGATTTAATGCCAATCTTCAGATCGTCATCACGATCAACCATCGCGTACTGGGTATCATAAGCCACCGCCCAGAGAATATTGGCGAGGAACATCAACCAGCAGCTCAGCGGTACAGATTCACTGACGGCGGCGAACGCCATGGGAATAGACCAGCCAAACGCCGCCCCCAACACCACTTGCGGCAGGTGTGTATAGCGTTTCATAAAGGGATAAACCCACGCCAGTGCTAACGCCGCAACGGACAACAAAATCGTCATCGTGTTAAGCGTCAGAACCAGCAGGAAGGCGAGCAACACCAGCACAACAAACAGTATTCGGGCTTCTTTCTCTGTCACCGCACCGCTCGGCAGCGGTCGGTTTGCCGTGCGTTTGACGTGTCCGTCAAATTTGCGGTCGGCATAATCATTCACGACGCATCCGGCGGCGCGCATCAGCCACACACCGGCGACAAACACCGCCAGTATCCACAATTGCGGTACGCCAGGGGTCGCTACCCACAGCGCCCACAGCGTCGGCCAGAGCAGCAGTAAGGCACCGATTGGCTTATCCGTACGCATCAAGCGGTGAAACGCCAGCAGCTTATTCTGCGTCAGACTCCACTCCATCTTTATCTTCCTCTCAGTACAACGGCGATGCAGGCAAAAAAAGCTCGGTAAGCATCAGCGGCTTACCGCTCAGCCGCAGGCGGGAACGACGCCCCCATAGCGCTGCATCGCGGCCAATCTCAATAAAATCGCGGGTCAATGTCGATGATGTAAACAGATAGCGCCCGAGCGGAGTTTTCCCCAGATTTTGTAAAGCCAGTTCGGGGCCGCACAAGGTGGATTCCGGCACTACGGTCCGACCGGCAAGCCACGGCTCACCATCTGCGCATAACAGGATTTCCCGCAACCAATAGCGGGGTTCTGTCGGCAGCAACGTCAACTCTTCAGCGACCTCATTTTGCCCAACGAATCCTTCTCGTATCAATGTTACGGTGACCTGTTTTCCCTGCTGCTCAAAACGTTTGGTCATGGAATCTTCCAGTAACAACCAGTCGAGCAATTGGGGGGCAAGCGACGGGATCGCATCAAAATAACGCAGAGCACGCAGTTGCGTTAACGCGGGGTGTGGCATGCCTTACTCTCCGATTCATAACCTGAGGGCATTGTATCGCAGAAAAGGCTTTGCGGGGTGAGCAAACACGATTAAGTGATCGGTAGAGCAACATAAGTGTAACAATCAGCATCGAAGGATAAAAAAAGGTGCGCCAGGAGACGCACCAGTTGTTGCAAAATCAACAATGTGGGGAGATGGTTACCCCTTGCCTTTTACACTGCTGATAAAGGTGGAACGGGCAGATTTTGATCCCAGACGTTCAGCTTCATCAAGCAGCTTCAGCGCTTTATCAACATCACCTTTCGCCACGGCATCTTTAATCGCCTGGTTAAAATAGTTCTCAGTGTCATTCAGCATCGGTTCGCTTTTCTTCACCGGTTGCGGTGCCGGCGCGGCGACCGCGGTAGCCGGAGCCGCATAGGCTACTGCAGGCGCTGCGGTATTACCCACCGTCACTGGACCTGGGCCAGAGGAACCAAATAACGGCCCAACCAGCACGCTGGAGGTGCTGTTAGTTTTCACCTGTAGTTTCACCAGACCATCGGTAGTATGGCGGGCAATCGGGTCCGGAATATCCGGAACAGCGTTGCCCACGCCCTTGGCATACGCTTTCGCCGGGTCAAGCAGGGTGGTGGTCTGCTGGAGATCTTTCTCGGTGGTAAAGACCAGAACATAAAGCTTCTGCTGTCCCAGCGCTGGCGTCAGACGCATCACCCCTTCCAGGCGATCCGCACTCATCACACCCGGAGCCTGGTAGGTAAAGTAACTGCTGGGGAAGAACGCAGATGGCGTCATATTCTGATCAAGAATTAAGACGTTTGGCGCAAATACACTGGTTTGTTTGTTAACTTCACTGCTCAGTGTCAGGGTCAGTTCACCAATGTTGGCCGGTACGCTATAGGCGGCAACCGGGCCGCTAATACCAGCAATGTCCAGACGCTGCCCCGCTGTCGCCAACGGGGTTGACTGGGTTTTCGATTGATCGACTGGCGTCCAGGCCAGCTGTTGCAACGCAGCCGTCGGAATCGACGGTGCAGCGGCGGTGTCCTGCGGAACGATATTCACATCGGCCAGGCTGATTCCAGGGACGCTGGCAAATAACCCTGCCGATAAACAAAGGGCAACGAGACTTTTCTTCATTTTCATTGTTATCACCTCAGATAGCATGGGTTCAGCGGTGGCCAGGCAATAGCGCGCTAAACCGTAAGTAAGAGGGGCTTACGCCCCTCTTTAGGTCATTACGTCAGGTTAATGCCGGATTACCACCAGATTTCCATCTGGGCACCGAAGGACCACTCGTCGCTATCGCCACGGCTGGTGGTGCTGATACCGGAGTTGGTTGCAGCAGCATATTTAGAGACCGAATCTCCGTTTTTCACGTAGCCCCATTCTTCATCCCATTTGGCATAGGTTGCAAAGACGCGGATTGCCGGACGAGACCAGATGCTGTCGCCTGCCTGCCACTGTTGCGCCAGGGTGATTTTGTATTGGCTGTTGCGATCGCCAGTCTGTTGAGATTTGACGTTGTCGTAGCCGACTTCCATCAGGGTGCTCATGATTGGTGTCCATTTGTACATCGGACGAATACCCACGGTGTACCATTCAGTACCCAGGTCGTTATCCATGTCGATATTCTGATACATACCGACGTACATCAGGTCCCACTTGTCGCCCAGAGAGATAGCACCGTGGTCAAGTACGCGCACCAGGCTACCGTTGTTATTGATGTTGTTGTTTACATGATGGATAACGGGATCATTTGGTGTTGCCTGGGTATCGAAGGTTGAACCGTAAGTACCCTGCGAGCCACCTTTACCCTGCGTGGTCATCGCATCAGTTGCATACTGAACCACGAACTTGTTATAGCCCTTCAGCATGCTCTGGGTATGTTCTGCAGTGAACATCCAGCCATCTTTAGAAGCGCTATCCGCGTAGCTATAACCGTCAGTTTTATTCGCACGACCGTAGTCAACACCCAGTTCCAGCATGCCGTCCGGGTTAATGGCCATCTGCGCTAAACGCATGTCGAATACGTCGTTCGCGGTATCTTTGGATGTGTCGTAGATATTCTGGCTACTGAAGGTGTAAGAACCACCCGCTTCCTGAGAACGGGTTGCGGCCAGAGACAGTTTACCGAAGCCCAGATCGATGTTTTCAATACCGGCACCAGGACCTGAAATATCCCAGTAGTAGAAGTCGATCATATGGACGTCGTGACGCTGATAGAAGCGCTTACCGGCCCAGATGGTGGAACCCGGCAGCCATTCAATCAGGTTTTTACCCTGCACGTTGGCTTCGCGGAAAGCAGGATCGGTCGCTTCCCAGTCATTCTGCTGTGCAACGGAGTAGGCAACGTTGGTGTCGAAGTAGAAGCTCTTATCGCCCTCTTTCCACACTTCCTGACCTAATTTGATTTCCGCATAGGTTTCACATTCGTTACCAAGACGGTATTTACTTTGGGCACCGGTTGCCTGGAAACATTGTTGTTCACCGCCGCTACCTGTCCAGCCAATGCCGGAACGAGCATAACCATGGAAATCCACAGCCATTGCCTGAACAGACATAATGCCTGCTGCCACAGCAACCGCCAGAGGGAGTTTGCGCAGAGTAATCATCGTTCTATCTCCTGAGATCATTGCTTTTCTTTAAACGCTGCCACCTTCTGCAACTACGAATGGTTTTGCGTTTCGTTTTTTTATGGGGACCTTAAACGCCCGGCTCCTGATGCAACCGACGACATGCAGTGCCATCCTCACGGAACAGATGGCAACGCTCTGGCGGCAGGCCGATAGCGAATGTGGCACCCTCTTCTACCAACACCACGTCGTTCTGGCGGTAAACCAGGTTCTGACGGATGGCGGGGATCTGGATATGGATTTGTGTTTCGTGACCCAGCTGCTCGACTACCTGTACTTCACCTTCGAGGGTGACATCAGCAATATCGCTGGGCAGCAGATGTTCCGGGCGGATACCTAAAGACATATTGGCGCCGACCTGCACCGCGCGGCTTTCCACTGGTAGCCATATTTGCTGGCGGTTAGGCAGCTCAACCTGAACCTGATCGATCGCCGTTGCCGTCACTTTCACCGGCAGGAAGTTCATCTTTGGCGAACCAATAAACCCGGCAACAAAGCGGTCTGCCGGGTAGTGGTACAGCTCCAGGGGTTTGCCAACCTGCGCAACGCGACCGGCATCCAGCACCACAATTTTATCGGCCAGGGTCATCGCTTCGACCTGATCGTGGGTGACGTAAATCATCGTGCGACCAAGACGCTTATGCAGGCGGGAGATTTCTATACGCATCTGCACGCGCAGTGCGGCATCGAGGTTTGACAGCGGTTCGTCCAACAGAAAGACACGCGGCTCTGCAACCAACGTTCGGCCAATCGCCACACGCTGACGTTGTCCACCGGAGAGCGCTTTGGGTTTACGCTCCAGCAGATGGGCCAGTTGCAGCACCTCCGCAACCTGATTAACACGCTGGTTCATCACCTCTTTTTTCGCACCAGCGAGTTTGAGGCCGAATGACATGTTTTCTGCGACGGACAAATGGGGATACAGCGCATAGGACTGGAAGACCATCCCCACACCACGTTCGGCGGGCGGGATATCGTTCATCCGGGTCTCCCCGATAAACAAATCACCACTGGTGATTGTTTCAAGTCCGGCGATCATACGCAGCAAGGTTGACTTACCGCAGCCTGACGGTCCGACAAACACCACGAATTCCCCTTCGTGAATGTCGAGATTGATATCTTTCGATACCACCACGTCACCCCAGGCTTTCGTTACATTTCGCAGCTGTACGCTCGCCATGCCCTTCTCCCTTCGTTACAACCTGTCATCGACAGCAACATTCATTGATGGATTGACTATGCGTTATCCCTTAACTGCGTAAATCCTCCACCCCCCAGCTTTTTTATGGGGGAGGAGGCGGGAGGATGAGAGAACAGCGTCTGAGACCCTGGCTGTACGCCGTGGAGGAATTTCGTGATGTCGGTTGCAAAAATCACTGGGTTTTTATGTGCGCCAGTACGCATTACTCACATTTATGTAACACAGATCACATAAAGAACCGGTGGGGCGTAGGGGTAAGGAGGATGGAAAGAGGTTGTCGTATAAAGAAACTAGTAACCGTTAAGCCACCTCTGCAAAATCACCAAACAGGATGGGAACTATGAAAATCAAAACTGGCGCACGCATCCTCGCATTGTCCGCATTGACGACGATGATGTTCTCCGCCTCGGCTCTCGCCAAGATTGAAGAAGGTAAGCTGGTTATCTGGATTAACGGCGATAAAGGTTACAACGGCCTCGCTGAAGTGGGCAAAAAATTCGAGAAAGACACGGGTATCAAAGTCACCATTGAGCACCCTGACAAGCTGGAAGAAAAATTCCCGCAGGTTGCCGCGACCGGCGATGGCCCGGACATTATCTTCTGGGCGCATGACCGTTTTGGCGGTTACGCACAGTCTGGTCTGCTGGCCGAAATCACCCCGGACAAAGCGTTCCAGGACAAACTCTATCCATTCACCTGGGATGCCGTACGCTATAACGGCAAGCTGATTGCCTACCCAATCGCGGTTGAAGCACTGTCACTGATTTATAACAAAGACCTCGTTCCGAACCCGCCAAAAACCTGGGAAGAAATCCCTGCGCTGGATAAAGAGCTGAAGGCGAAAGGTAAATCTGCACTGATGTTCAACCTGCAAGAACCGTACTTCACCTGGCCGCTGATTGCTGCCGACGGTGGTTACGCATTCAAGTTTGAAAACGGCAAGTACGATGTGAAAGACGTCGGCGTGGATAACGCTGGCGCGAAAGCCGGTCTGACCTTCCTGGTTGATCTCATCAAGAACAAACACATGAACGCGGATACCGACTATTCCATCGCTGAAGCGGCCTTTAACAAAGGCGATACCGCGATGACCATTAACGGCCCGTGGGCATGGTCGAACATCGACAAGAGCAAAATCAACTACGGCGTAACGCTGCTGCCAACCTTCAAAGGCAAAGCGTCTAAACCGTTTGTTGGGGTACTGAGCGCCGGTATTAACGCCGCCAGCCCGAACAAAGAACTGGCGAAAGAGTTCCTCGAAAACTACCTGCTGACCGATCAGGGTCTGGATGAAGTGAACAAGGACAAACCGCTGGGTGCCGTTGCGCTGAAATCCTTCCAGGATCAATTAGCAAAAGATCCACGCATCGCTGCCACCATGGATAACGCCCAGAAAGGCGAAATTATGCCGAACATCCCGCAGATGTCAGCATTCTGGTACGCCGTTCGTACCGCAGTGATCAACGCCGCCAGCGGTCGTCAGACTGTTGATGCTGCACTGAAAGACGCGCAGGGTCGTATCACCAAGTAATACGGTTTCCCTTATTTCTTAGGGAATCAGGTTTATTGAATACGTTGTTACGCAAACCATTCGCGCTACATCGAGGCGGCAAGGAGGCAAATCCCCAGGAGCTTACATAAGTAAGTGACTGGGGTGCGCTTCCGCAGCCAACAAAGAGGTAGTGCGAAAGATAAAGCGTAAAGAGGATTGAACCCCATGGATGTCATTAAAAAGAAACACTGGTGGCAAAGCGACACGCTGAAATGGTCAGTGATGGGTCTGCTTGGGCTACTGGTCGGTTACCTTGTTGTTTTGATGTATGCTCAGGGGGAGTACCTGTTTGCCATCATGACGCTGATTTTAAGCTCTGCTGGCCTGTATATTTTCGCTAACCGTAAAACTTATGCCTGGCGCTATGTTTATCCTGGCGTCGCCGGTATGGGACTGTTTGTCCTGTTCCCGCTGGTTTGCACCATCGCCATTGCTTTTACCAACTACAGCAGTACTAACCAGCTGACCTTTGAACGCGCTCAACAAGTTCTGATGGAGCGTTCATATCAGGCAGGCAAAACCTATAATTTCGGCTTGTATCCGGCGGGTGATGAGTGGCAACTGGCCCTTACCGACGGTGAAACAGGAAAAAATTACGTTTCCGACGCCTTTAAATTTGGCGGCGAGCAAAAACTGCAACTGAAGGACGCTGATGCACTGCCAACTGGCGAACGCGCGACGCTGCGTACCATCACCCAGAATCGTCAGGCGCTGACGCAGTTAACGGCCATTCTGCCGGATGAAAGCAAAGTTATCATGAGTTCACTGCGTCAGTTCTCCGGCACGCAGCCGCTCTACTCCCTGGCTGATGACGGCACGCTTACCAATAACCAGAGCGGCGTAAAATACCGTGCTAACAACGATGTTGGTTACTATCAGGCAATTAACGCTGACGGAAGCTGGGGGACAGAAAAACTCAGTCCAGGCTATACCGTCGCTATTGGGTGGGACAACTTCACCCGCGTCTTTACCGATGAAGGCATCCAGAAGCCGTTCTTCGCCATCTTCGTCTGGACAGTGGTGTTCTCAGTCCTGACGGTAATCCTCACCGTTGCGGTAGGGATGGTTCTGGCCTGTCTGGTGCAGTGGGAATCCCTGAAAGGCAAAGCGATTTACCGCGTCCTGCTGATCCTGCCCTACGCCGTCCCGTCGTTTATCTCGATCCTGATTTTCAAAGGCTTGTTCAACCAGAGCTTTGGTGAAATCAACATGATGCTGAGTGCGCTGTTTGGCGTCAAACCGGCCTGGTTCAGCGACCCGACCACTGCCCGTTCGATGATTATCATCGTCAACACCTGGTTGGGCTATCCGTACATGATGATCCTGTGCATGGGCCTGCTGAAGGCGATTCCGGACGACCTGTACGAAGCCTCAGCAATGGATGGCGCAGGCCCGTTCCAGAACTTCTTTAAGATTACGCTGCCGTTGCTGATTAAGCCGCTAACGCCGCTGATGATTGCCAGCTTTGCCTTTAACTTTAACAACTTCGTGCTGATTCAGCTGTTGACCAACGGTGGCCCGGATCGACTTGGCACCACCACGCCTGCCGGTTATACCGACCTGCTCGTGAGCTACACCTACCGTATTGCCTTTGAAGGTGGTGGCGGGCAGGACTTCGGTCTGGCGGCCGCGATTGCCACACTGATCTTCCTGCTGGTAGGCGCACTGGCCATCGTGAACCTGAAAGCCACACGTATGAAGTTTGATTAAGGGAGACAACGAACATGGCTATGGTACAACCCAAATCTCAGAAACTGCGTCTCTTAACAACGCACCTGCTGCTGCTGATTTTTATCGCGGCGATCATGTTTCCGCTGCTGATGGTTATTGCCATCTCGCTACGTGAGGGTAACTTTGCCACCGGCAGTCTGATTCCGGAAACGATCTCCTGGGAGCACTGGAAACTGGCGCTGGGCTTTAGCGTAGAGCACGCGGATGGCCGTGTGACGCCACCGCCTTTCCCGGTGCTGTTGTGGCTGTGGAACTCAGTGAAGGTGGCCACCATTACCGCGATCGGTATCGTGACACTCTCCACCACTTGTGCTTATGCCTTTGCCCGCATGCGTTTCCCGGGCAAAGCAACACTGCTGAAAGGGATGCTAATTTTCCAGATGTTCCCGGCGGTGCTGTCTCTGGTGGCGTTATACGCGTTGTTTGACCGTCTGGGCCAATATATTCCGTTTATTGGTCTCAACACCCATGGCGGCGTGATCTTCGCTTATCTTGGCGGTATCGCACTGCATGTGTGGACGATTAAAGGCTATTTCGAAACCATCGATGGTTCGCTGGAAGAAGCGGCCGCGTTGGATGGCGCCACGCCGTGGCAGGCTTTCCGCCTGGTGTTGTTGCCGCTCTCGGTACCGATTCTGGCGGTCGTGTTTATTCTGTCGTTCATTGCCGCAATTACTGAAGTCCCGGTCGCATCACTGCTGCTGCGTGATGTGAACAGCTACACCCTTGCGGTAGGCATGCAGCAGTACCTCAATCCACAGAACTATTTGTGGGGCGACTTTGCCGCCGCAGCTGTACTTTCCGCCATTCCGATCACGCTGGTATTCCTGTTGGCGCAGCGCTGGCTGGTCAACGGCCTGACCGCGGGTGGTGTGAAAGGTTAAGTTTCATCAAAGTAGTTGTGTTACCCCGCCCGGCAACGGGCAATGCCACTGCAACCCTCAACTTATGTTATCCCAACCTGTGACTGTTATTCGGCGCTCTACGGAGCGCCCTTTTTTTATGTTATTTTGCATTACCGTTATGATTATTTCCTTTCGTGCTCTCCATCACTGCAATTCAATTCCCCACCTGGCTTGCAACATATTAAACAGAGCTAAGATCACAGAAAAGACAAAACGTAATTGCAATGTAAAAAATGATAATTGTCTTCCCTGCCTGTTAAATCCACCATCTCCAACACTGATAAAAAGAGCTGTATCGTCTAAGGCAGGTCTGAATGAATACCCAATATAATTCCAGCTATATATTTTCGATTACGCTAGTGGCTACATTAGGAGGCCTATTATTTGGTTATGACACGGCGGTCATATCCGGTACGGTAGAGTCCTTAAATACCGTTTTTGTTGCCCCACAAAACCTCAGTGAATCCGCTGCTAACTCGCTGTTGGGTTTCTGTGTTGCCAGTGCACTGATTGGCTGTATCATCGGCGGTGCGCTTGGCGGATATTGCAGTAACCGGTTTGGTCGCCGGGATTCTCTGAAAATCGCCGCGCTGTTATTTTTTATTTCAGGCATCGGTTCCGCATGGCCAGAATTAGGTTTTACCACCATAAACCCCGATAATGCTGTGCCTGTTTATTTAGCAGGATACGTCCCCGAATTCGTTATTTATCGCATCATCGGTGGTATTGGCGTAGGTTTAGCTTCCATGCTTTCACCTATGTATATTGCTGAGCTGGCTCCGGCACACATTCGTGGGAAACTGGTTTCCTTTAACCAATTCGCGATTATTTTTGGCCAGTTGCTGGTGTACTGTGTTAACTATTTTATTGCCCGTTCTGGTGATGCCAACTGGCTGAATACCGATGGCTGGCGATATATGTTTGCCTCCGAAAGTATCCCCGCCCTGCTGTTTTTACTGCTGCTGTATACCGTACCAGAAAGCCCACGTTGGCTGATGGCGCGCGGCAGACATGAGCAGGCAGAAGGTATTCTGCGCAAGATTATGGGCAGCACACTCGCCACTCAGGCAATGCAGGAGATTAATCAGTCACTCGAACATGGCCGCAAAACCGGTGGTCGTCTGTTGATGTTTGGTGCAGGCGTGATCGTCATCGGCGTGATGCTATCCATCTTCCAGCAGTTTGTCGGCATCAATGTCGTACTGTACTACGCACCTGAAGTCTTCAAAACGCTTGGCGCTAGCACCGATGTGGCGCTATTGCAGACCATTATTGTCGGCGTAATCAACCTAAGCTTCACCGTGCTGGCTATCATGACGGTGGACAAATTTGGTCGCAAACCGCTGCAGATCATTGGCGCACTCGGCATGGCAATTGGGATGTTCAGCCTCGGCACTGCATTTTATACGCAGGCTTCCGGCCTGGTGGCGCTACTGTCGATGCTGTTTTATGTCGCAGCATTCGCTATGTCCTGGGGACCGGTGTGTTGGGTATTGCTGGCAGAAATCTTCCCGAACGCGATTCGCGGTAAAGCACTCGCCATTGCGGTCGCGGCCCAGTGGCTGGCGAACTACTTCGTCTCCTGGACCTTCCCGATGATGGACAAAAACTCCTGGTTAGTTTCCCATTTCCACAACGGTTTCTCCTACTGGATTTACGGTTGTATGGGCATTCTGGCTGCGCTGTTCATGTGGAAGTTCGTGCCGGAAACCAAAGGCAAAACACTGGAAGAACTTGAAGAGCTGTGGGAACCCGCAGCAGAGAAAACCAGACCTGTCTCTGCACAATAAGACTGACCTGCAACACGCCGCCTCAACGGCGTGTTATTTTTTTACTCTCGCTTCAACCGCTTCGAGTTGCACAGCCACAGGGTGATCACCAGCAGCAGGATCGCCGCAGAATAGATCAGCACATCCATGGGTGCTTTATGATCGACAATGATCAACCGCACAATCGCAGTGATCCCAATATAGACAAAGTAGCGTAGCGGAAAGTGAAACCCTGACTGAAAGTACTTCACAATCAGCGCGATAAATTCAAAGTACAGAAAATAAACCACCAGCCCTTCCACCAGCTCATATTTGCTGGTTTGTTCCGGCGCGAACAACACATCTGCCAGATGCAGCGTTTCTTTCCCGAGGAATACGACCAGGATCAGGCCCAAACTCAGCAGCCCCAGATTCAGCACGGTCTGCAAGATGGTGGAGATAAACTCCACGCGCGGACGAGATAGCGACGTCATAACAGCACCTCTTACTCAGTGGCGAGGTTCCTGTATAACGCAAAAATGTGACAGAGATCTACATTTTTTGTTTATATTTTGTTCGCACAAAGATTCTTGCCGGATAGTGGCTTGCCTTATCCGGCCTACCGTAGGCCCGGTAAGCATTGCGCCACCAGGCGATCAACATTCACATCAACGGAAGTTCTCACTCCTGTCACTGGTCATATCGTACAAACCAAACTTACGCCCAAGCTGCTGACCACCATCACGCGTTAACGGTGTCCAGCCTATCGCCGCACGGCTGCGGGTTGGGCCAGAGGAGAACAGATCCAGCGGCACGGAAACGTACACCCCTTTGGTGAAATCCCCCTCTCCGTACTCGTCCGGCGATGCATTGGTCATGGTCGCATAGCCGCCAACTACCACGCCGCTATCGAAGCGTTTGGCGATCTCCAGCGTTCCACCTTTATCCCCGGCCAGATACTGACCCACACTGGCTTTCACCAGAACATCCTGAGCAAACGAAGGATTCCAGTAAGCCGTCAAATGCCCGGTCTTCACGCTGTAGTCGGTGAACTTCATCATGTCCTGTGCGCTACGCCAGTCACGCTGTTTCACGTAGTTGGCGTCAATGCCAAACGCCCAGTTACCGTCCAATGGGCGGTACAACACTTCCGCACCCACCCCGCCATACATGGTTTCCAGATAACCGCCATAAACCTGTCCGTAGAATCCATTACCGAGAGACTGGAAGTAATTGGCCTGCAGGTTATTCACGTAGACGTCGTTCTGTACATACTCACGCACATGGGTACGCACCCGCGGTAAATGCGAGTCCTGCGGTGGGTTAGTGTAGTTAAACTTGTCGTAGTTATTGGCGAGGTTGGCAAACAAGCTACCGGTGGTCAGCAGGTGATCCGTGACCCACAAATCCGCCGTTCCCATCACGCCCAGTTGATACATATAGAAGTTTTCCGGGCCGCCCACCGACTGGTTAAGAACCGGATCGATATGAAAATCAAAACGTGATTTGTCGATATACCAGCCCTGCTCAGTGGTTTGTGGCACGACAGGCTCGATGCGTTTTTGCGCCAGTTGGGTTTCATGGCCCAACGGCTCGCCTTCCAGATGGCGCTTGAGGCTGGAAACCTCCGTTTCGGTCGTCACCTGCGGCAGGTTCAGGCGATTCTCCGTAATGCGGATCGTGCGGATCCCGTCGGGGAGATCGTTCATCACGATCCGGTTGGCACGTTCGATCCCTTCACGTGAGTCCCGATATTTCATCTGTTCACCGGTGACGTACAGCGTATCGCCCTGTACCTGGATTTTAGGGTCTGCCAGGCCGGCGTTGTATTTCAGCAGCGTTAGCTGATTCGCCACCACCGAATGTTGCAGGATGGCATCCTGGGGCTGGGGCTGATATTTCGGGCGGGCATTGTCATTATACGCGGGTCGCAGATCGTTAAAGTTGGTACGCAGCGTGAAGCCAAACATAAAAGTGTTGCCGCGTTCGTAGCTGAGGTTAACGTCGGCCCAATCGGTGACGCGATAAATAGCGCCGACGTTAAACTTGCTCTTCTGATCCAGCTTACCCGCAAAATCCTGCTGATAATTATTGCCTTCATACTCCAGCTTCAAACGCAGCGGCTGCCAGGGTGTTTGATATTCCACACCGCCAAACAACGATGCCGGACCATGGAACATCTGACTACCATCGATAGAACCCGCCTGTTTGTAGCTATTGTCGCGATAACAGAATTTATCGCTGTAGGAACACAGCGGGTTGCTGACATTACCGCTGGTCCCGAGATACCCCCAGCCAAGGCCCAGTGAGAAATCAAACGGTCCCCAGGTTTTACTCGCCACAATGTACTCCGCATCAAACAAACCGGTTCCACCAATATCCCGTGCACCAACCGCGACCTGCGGCATCCAGTAGCTCTCTTCCCACAACCGCAGTTTGAGGTCAAACGCCTTATCCTTGTATGTCTGATCGCCAGAAAACGACGCCACACTGCTGTACTTTTTAGTGCGAACATCGGTATAGCGCAGCGTGGTTTCCAGCCAGGGGAAAAGCTGCACCGACCCTGAGTAGTAACGGTATTGATCGTTATCGCGGTAGTTGAAGCTCATTTCACCTTCACGGGCCATCCGCGCAGTCGGGGTTTGCAGCAGCCCCACGCCGCCAAAATCGGACTGTGATGGTCCAACAGGTGCAGGCCAGGTTTCACCGTGGCAGGCAACGCTCACGCCCAGCCCCAACAGGCTGAGCAGATAAGTTTTTCTCATTATTCAGGGATCCGCTGAGTCAGGGTGCGAAGAACATCGGCATTGATTTCATCTGGAACGTTGCTCCAGACGGCTTCGGAAAGTCCGACAAAAATGATGCTGCCGGGCATCGGCTCAATGTGACGTTTGTTCCAGTAGGCGACCGGTACTTTTTGTGTGCGTCCGTCGGGATAGACGACCCAGGCGTAGCTACGATCTGCACCGCTGAGCCGATATTGTTCAGCGAGATAACTGGCCACATCGCGGCCGGGCATAAACGGTTGTTTACCCGGACGACTTAGCAAGCCAAATAGCGTTATCTCCGTTGGCTGTGGACCAACCCACAGCGTGTAATTGCCCTGCAACGGCGGGTTGCCTCGTTCGCTGACGCGCACAACATCCGGGTCGAGGTTAATCTTCTGCCTGCCGGTTATCTTCACTGCCTGAATCTGCTGGCGTAGCGCGTTAATCGCTGCAGCATCCTCACCACTTTCCTCTGCACTCAGCGCCGCCAGGCGTGCCAGTAATGCCTGCTGCTGACGTTGCGCCGTGATAGTGGCTTGCGCTTCACCGAGAGCCGCTGCCGGCCACCAGCTGTTGCTTAATCGTGGCTGCCCCACCAGATCGATCAGATGTTCAGCACCGGTCAACGTCTGCGGTTCTGAGTGGCCTGCGATCATCACGTTTACGTCACCAGCGGCAAAAACAGATGACATGCTCAGACTGACGAGCAACGCGGTAATTGTCTGTTTCATCATGGTTTTGCCGCCTTAATCAGCGTGGTTTTCACCAGGAAGAAATGTGCGCCCAGATACTGCTCTGACTGACGGATTTGTCCTTCACTGTCGATCCAGTAGCGGTTATGCCAGTGCGCCTGATCGGTCGTCACTTCTTCGACCAGCACCCGAACCGCGGTCTCTTCGCTGCCCACGCTGATGCTATCAGGGCCATCCCATTTGAAGACGGAACGAGCGATGGCGTAGCGCACCTGCTGATACTCGGTCCAGCCCATCGTGCGAGTCCACGTTACGCCATCGACTATCTGATTGGGCTTGATCAGTGGATCAGCCGCCAGATTATTCACCTCGATCAGGTTGTCGCCACCGAGTTGCGTTTTCACCAGTCGCCCATGCTGCGTCACGAGAATAGCCTGATCCTGAGTCACCCATTTCTGCTGCCCGTTTTCGGTAAAAGCGAGCACGACAAACAGCTGGGGACCGCCGTTGAGCTGCATATACTGGCTGGCGTAAGGCATATTTTGGATTTCATCATCCGTCATCAGAACGCCGGGTGACTCAAACACACTCTCCCACAGCGAATGACCCAGCCCTTCGGTGGTAGCTGAACACGCTTGTAATAACAGGCAAACCAATATCAGCGCTGGTCGCTTCACGACGCTTCTCCGCATTATTGCCGGGGTGACGCTATGTTTACCCGGCCTACAAATCCCACAGGCGTATGACAATCCAAAATAACCACACCGAAGTGTGGTTATGGTTAAACGTACCGGTATTACTGGGTACTGGTGGTTGTGGTGGTGGTCGTTCCGGTATTAGAACCATCGCCACCACCGGTCGCCGCCAGGGCGACACCCACCGCAGAACTTACGGTGCTCACGCTGGTTGCGGAGGAACTTCCTGCCGAAACCGACGCAGCTGCCGACCCTGCGGCCTCCCCCACCTGAACGGGGGCGGCATAAACAGAGGTCGCCGTAAGCGCAGATATAGCCCACAGGCCATACAGAACTTTTTTCATCACAAATTCCCTTCATTGCATGAATGGAGATTTACCCAAAAGAATTTCGGGCGAGGTCGAGTATACACAAGCGAAGTGTGCAAATTAGGTCGGGAGGGAATTTAGGACAATTAGATAACGAGAGAGAAAATGATTAACAACAAATAATAAAAATAATTAAAATCAATTAATTAAAATATGATAATAAAAAACACAATATCCGGTAAATCTGAAAACATTAGAAATAGAGCAACGTTGAATAAATTATTTTAGGATTAAGCTCAATTAAAAGATGAAGAAAAAACGTAAATATCCCGGAGTAATCTTATAAAAAAAGCCGATATTAATATCGGCTTTTTTATTTCATTCTTGCTTGCCGGATGGCGGCGAAACGCCTTATCCGGCCTACAGGGTATGTACCTGCAGGCCGGATAAGCGCAGCGCTATCAGGCACGCCAGGCTTTGTAACGGTTAATCAACCCATTAGTAGAAACATCATGGGAAGAAACAGTTTTATCATCGTTCAGCTCAGGCAGAATGCGGTTTGCCAGCTGTTTGCCCAGCTCAACGCCCCACTGGTCGAAAGTGAAGATGTTCAGGATTGCGCCCTGAGTAAAGATTTTATGCTCATACAACGCAATCAACGCACCCAGGCTAAACGGCGTGATTTCACGCAGCAGAATAGAGTTCGTCGGACGGTTGCCTTCAAACACTTTGAACGGCACAACGTGTTCGAGCTGGGCCGGATCTTTACCCTGATCGCGATATTCCTGCTCTACCACTTCACGCGATTTACCAAATGCCAGCGCTTCGGTCTGCGCGAAGAAGTTAGACAGCAGTTTCGGATGGTGATCCGACAGCGGGTTGTGCGTAATCGCCGGAGCGATAAAGTCACAAGGAACCATTTTGGTGCCCTGGTGAATCAGCTGGTAGAACGCATGCTGGCCGTTAGTCCCCGGCTCACCCCAGATGATTGGGCCAGTCTGGTAGTCCACGGCGTTACCGTTACGGTCAACGTATTTACCGTTGGATTCCATGTTGCCCTGCTGGAAGTAGGCCGCGAAGCGGTGCATATACTGGTCGTACGGCAGGATTGCTTCGGTTTCGGCACCGAAGAAGTTGTTGTACCAGATACCGATCAGCGCCAGCAGCACTGGCAGGTTTTTCTCCGCCGGGGTGGTGGAAAAATGTTTGTCCATCGCATGCGCACCGGACAGCAACTCAACAAAGTTGTCGAAGCCCACGGACAGAATGATGGACAGGCCAATGGCAGACCACAGAGAGTAACGACCGCCAACCCAATCCCAGAACTCGAACATGTTGGCAGTATCAATACCAAACTCGCCAACCGCTTTACCGTTGGTGGACAGCGCCGCAAAGTGTTTCGCAACGTGCTTGTTGTCGCCAGCGGTCGCCAGGAACCAGTCACGCGCGCTGTGGGCGTTGGTCATGGTTTCCTGAGTGGTGAAGGTTTTAGAAGCGACCAGGAACAGCGTGGTTTCCGGGTTCACTTTCTTCAGCACTTCAGCAATGTGCGTACCATCGACGTTAGACACAAAGTGCATGTTCAGGTGATTTTTATATGGACGCAGCGCTTCGGTCACCATGAACGGGCCGAGGTCGGAGCCACCGATACCGATGTTCACCACATCCGTGATCGCTTTGCCGGTGTAGCCTTTCCAGCTTCCGGAGATAATCGCTTCAGAGAAGGATTTCATTTTCTCCAGCACCGCATTCACTTCCGGCATCACATCTTTGCCATCAACGATGATCGGCGTATTGCTACGGTTGCGCAGCGCCACGTGCAGCACCGCACGGTCTTCGGTGCGGTTGATTTTCTCACCGGAGAACATGGACTTGATAGCACCAGCCAGATCGGTCTCTTTCGCCAGCTCCTGCAGCTTGGCCAGCGTTTCTTCTGTGATACGGTTTTTAGAGAAATCCACCAGCATCAGATCATCAAACGTCGCGGAAAACTTAGTGAAACGATCGCTATCTTTCGCGAACAGGTCCGCGATAGTAACGTCTTTCATCTCTTCAAAGTGTTTTTGTAGTGCCTGCCAGGCGGAGGTCTGCGTTGGATTGATGTTTTTCATTAGCAATACTCTTCTGATTTTGAGAATTGTGACTGAGATCGATTGTAACGCCAGTCACCGAAAAGTGTGATTGTTTTAATGCCATTGCCCTTGTGTCCATCGAACCCGGGTAAAAAGTATATACACAAAATCTTTCAACCTGCGTCAAGGCGACAAGCCGGTGCGTCCCCAGAAGTTTACTGAAGTATGTGGCTGAGGTGAGCAGGCGCAGTCAACACAGAGGCAGTTTGAAGGATGACGTGTAGGGCTGTTATAAGCACTGTTACTCAGCGCTAATGCAGCATGAAAAATCCGCATAATCCCAGCGTTGACAGTACAGGCTACACATTTTATTTATAAATACGGTATTTGCATTTGCGCCTGCACCGGTTTCTGTTCTGCCTTATGTGCCATGGTCGCTCTATTTATTCCCTGACACGAGGTAGTTATGACTGATGTAGTTGTCTCCAAGTTTGGTGGTACCAGCGTGGCGGATTTTGACGCCATGAATCGCAGCGCGGATGTCGTACTTTCCGATACTAACGTCCGCTTAGTGGTGCTTTCCGCTTCAGCAGGCATTACCAATCTCCTGGTTGCACTGGCAGAAGGGCTGGAGCCGACTGAGCGCTTCGAGAAACTCGACGCCATTCGTCAAATTCAGTTCAATATTCTGGAACGCCTGCGTTATCCGAACGTGATCCGCGAAGAAATTGAGCGTCTGCTGGAAAACATCACTACGCTGGCCGAGGCGGCCTCACTGGCTACCTCCACGGCGCTGACGGATGAACTGGTCAGCCACGGTGAACTGATGTCTACCCTGCTGTTTGTTGAGATCCTGCGCGAGCGTAACGTTCAGGCCCAATGGTTTGATGTACGCAAAGTGATGCGCACCAACGATCGCTTTGGTCGTGCTGAGCCAGATGTAGCGGCGCTGGCCGAACTGGCAGCCATCCAGCTTGCCCCGCGGTTAAGCGAAGGTCTGGTCATTACTCAGGGCTTTATCGGTAGCGAAAGCAAAGGCCGCACCACCACACTGGGACGCGGCGGCAGCGATTATACAGCAGCCCTGCTGGCCGAAGCGCTGCACGCAACGCGCGTCGATATCTGGACCGATGTTCCCGGCATTTACACGACCGATCCACGCGTTGTTCCCGCAGCGCAGCGTATCGATGAGATTGCCTTCGAAGAGGCCGCGGAAATGGCCACCTTCGGTGCGAAAGTCCTGCACCCGGCAACCCTGTTACCTGCCGTACGTAGCGATATTCCGGTATTTGTTGGCTCCAGCAAAGATCCCAAAGCAGGCGGCACGCTGGTGTGCAATAAAACCGCGAATCCACCGCTGTTCCGGGCGCTGGCCCTGCGCCGCAAACAAACACTGTTGACGCTGCATAGCCTGAATATGCTGCACTCTCGCGGATTTTTAGCGGAAGTGTTCGGTATCCTGGCACGCCACAATATCTCGGTAGATTTGATCACCACATCCGAAGTCAGCGTGGCGCTGACGCTGGACACCACAGGCTCCACCTCCACCGGCGATACGCTGTTAACACAGTCTCTGCTGATGGAACTGTCTGCACTGTGTCGGGTTGAAGTTGAAGAAGGTCTGGCGCTGGTCGCGCTGATTGGTAATGACCTGTCAAAAGCCTGTGGCGTAGGCAAAGAGGTGTTCGGTGTACTGGAGCCATTTAACATTCGCATGATTTGCTACGGCGCATCCAGCCATAACCTGTGCTTCCTGGTCCCGGGCGCCGAAGCCGAGTTGGTCGTCCAGAAGCTGCACCACAATTTGTTTGAATAAGTAGAAGTCAACGCCCGATGGTTCTTACGCCATCGGGTATTTTCACCGCATCACCGTGTCATATAACAGTCTGTCCAGTTCCCTGGCATCCCCTTCCCGGCTGTCCGGTAACGTCGGTGGGATTTCTCCTCTCTCCAGTTCGGCGCGGATAAACGCATGTAGCAATGGACGACGCGGACCATACTCAGCCTCACCTGACCGCTGTTTGCGTGCCAACAATTCGTCGATTTCCTGACACAATGGCGCATCCAGTTCACTTCCCACCAGCAGATCGGCAAAACGCATCGGCGGCACACCCTTCCCTGCTTCCACCCAACGCACCGCCAACAGTGGTCGCAGAACGTAGAAGTACTTCTTCAATCGCACGTCGTCACCCTGCAGATAACCGCGAAAGTTTTTCCGCGCCATCGAATAGTAGTGCCAGCGGGCACGTAGCGGGGAAAACCATTTAGGCACCAACGTTTTCAACGCCGACACCGCCACTTCGTCCTGCAGATAGATCACCGGCGAATCCAGCCACTCGATAAGCGTCGGGTTTGCGTCTTTGAGCAACCCCAGCGCCTTGCGCCATTCCCAGCCGCACACGTCCAGCTCATCATCTATCGGCAGTTCGATAACATCTCGTGGCGCTTCGACCCGCAGATACCATTCGGGGGGATGAACATAGAGAAATCGCACGTCGTAATCGCTGTCCGGCGAGGCAAATCCCCAGCCACGGCTGCCGGATTCGCAGGCGTATAGCACTTTGACGTTATAGCGCCGCTCCACTTCTTTTAGCTGGCGAAACACCCGTTCGCGCATCGCGGCATTCACTCCGTTGTCGCTCATTTCACTTATCCTTTTATATTCACCAGACCGTGCAGCACCTGGTCAAGGCCACCGAATACCGAGATTTTATCGATACGCTCCGCCACTCTTTCGAGGGTTTCCAGCTCTTTTAAACGCAGCGCCACCGGGTTGTTTTCCATCACTTTTGCGGTATTCAACAGCGATCGCGTCGCGGCGGTTTCTTCGCGTCGACGAATGACGTTGGCCTGGGCGGATTTTTCCGCTTCAACCAGTTGCGACAAAATGGCTTTCATATCGCCCGGCAGGACGATATCTTTCACGCCCAGCGAATCCACCTCGATACCAAACGGCGTCATGCGGGTTTTCACCTGCGTGCTCACCACATCGTCAATCACCTGCTTATCTTCCAGCAGCTCGTCCAGCGTTCGAGTACCGACAGCCTCACGCAGCGCAAACTGCAACTCGCGGTAAAGGTGCTCCAGCGGTTTAGTCAGTTGGCCAAAAGCCAGCAACACATCGCTGTAACGCCAGTTCGCCGCCAGGTTTAAACGCAGGTTGACCTTATCTTTGGTCAGGATCTCCTGGCCGCCGACCTCCAGAACTTGTAAACGGGTATCAACGACTTCCGCTTCAATCAGATGGTTTACCTTCCAGTAAGCTGTTAATCCTGGCGGCAACAGCGCCTGGGTTTCGCCATCGATTTTCAACACGCCGACGTGCCACGCCGGAACCTGCACCGTTAAGATCGCGTCACGGCCTTTTACTGTACCGCTGCGGCGTGGCTGTAATACTGCATTCATAACGTCCGGTGGTACCTGAACCTGACGCGTATCCATGCGCACCAGGTTCAGTGCCTCATCGGCCTGCCAGTACAGACGGCGCGTTGCCGGTGGCAGGATCTCCTGCAAAACGCCATTGACATACAGCGCCCCGGCTTCGGTGTCCGTCGTATCCGCGACCAGGCAGTAACGTTCCACCCAGGAGGGCTGAAAGCGGCGCAAATACTCCGCTAACGCTTCCGGTACTTCGCTGCCATCCCTATTAACGATCAGCACTTCCGGGGTGTTAAACCACGGTAAACGGTGCTGACCCGCTTCCAGTGCCTGATAGTAATCGCCCTCGCGGGATAAAAGACCTAACTGCGCTTTTTGTATAGTGATTTTCTTCATCATTTATTATTCCTTATTGTGAGCCAGGCGCGGGTGCAGGGGCGAAGCGGCAGGGGAATTCCCTTTTGCCTGTCGCACGGCATCTTTACCGGCAGCCTGTTCTGGAGCGTGCTAACTGCGCATTGCTCCGTTTTATTTCTATGATTAACAACCAGTTTCATTGGGAGAATGAATCGGGAATCGAACCCGTTGGGTGGTCATCGGCTGACGGAACACTCCCGGAAAACAGCCTGTGCAGTTCCTGACGTGCCGGCGGGGTTTAACCCCCTGCGCTTTCAGCGTGATTGACTAAAGTGTTATTGCCAGAAGCGTGCCAGGAATTAACATTGGCATAATTAATTTTTAATTAATTGATTTTTATTATTTAAATTACCTCCACCAATAATGACGATTGTCTTGATGGGTTAAATTTTTTATCTTTTATTCTCTTATTTATCTTTTTGGATAAACCATGAAGAAGCGACGGGTAGTGATTGGCGTACTGGGAACGGTGCTGGATAAACGCGGCAAGCGAGCCAATCGGTTTAAGAAGTGGCGCCCCACAGTTGGGCTATGCCAACAGCCTGATTTCCCTGTCGACAGGCTGGAACTCCTCCACCAGCCACGCGATGAGAGCATGGTGCAAAGATTGATTGAAGACGTTGTGCTGCTTTCGCCTCACACCGAAGTCCGCCCGCATACCGTAACCATTAACGATCCGTGGGATTTTGAAGAGGTCTACGCCGCGTTTCTCGACTTTGCCACGAATTATGAATTTGATACGGAAAACGAAGAGTATCTGGTGCACATCACCACCGGCACTCACGTGGCGCAGATCTGCTGGTTTTTGCTGACGGAAGCGCGCTACCTGCCCGCCAGCCTGCTGCAAACCAGCCCGGCGCCAAAAGGTTCTACTGATGAAGCCGTCGCTGCTGGCGTCTGCTCGGTTATCGACCTCGATTTAAGTCGCTATGCCACGCTCACCAGTCGCTTTCAGCGCGAGCAGCAGCAGTCGGTCTCTTTTTTGAAAGCCGGGATTGATACGCGCAACGCCACGTTCAATAAACTGATCGATCGCATTGAGCGGGTGGCTCTGCGTTCGACCGACCCGATCCTGCTGACCGGCCCTACCGGCGCGGGCAAATCCTTCCTCGCGAAACGTATTTTTCAGCTGCGCCAGTCGCGGCATCTGATGGCGGGAAAACTGGTCGCAGTCAACTGCGCGACCCTACGCGGCGATAATGCGATGTCCACGTTATTTGGTCATGTGAAGGGGGCGTTTACTGGCGCACTCACGGCACGTAGCGGATTGCTGCGAGAAGCGGATGGCGGCGTGCTGTTTCTCGATGAGATTGCCGAGTTGGGGCTGGATGAGCAGGCCATGCTGCTAAAAGCGATTGAAGAAAAAACCTTTTTCCCGTTTGGGTCGGACAAAGAAGTACACAGCGATTTTCAGCTGATTGCCGGAACCCATCGCAACATGTCACAGTGGGTCGCTGAGGGCCGTTTTCGCGAGGATCTCTACGCGCGTATCAATATGTGGAGCTTCGCCCTACCCGGTCTGGCGCAGCGGCGGGAAGATATCGCCCCGAACGTCGAGTATGAACTGCAACGTTTTTCCAGCAATAAACAGACGCAGATCCGTTTCGATAAAGAGGCACGTGTTTGCTATCTGGCATTTGCCTGCTCCCCACAGGCGCAATGGCGCGGCAATTTTCGCGAGCTAAGCTCATCCATCGCGCGCATGGCGACACTTGCCGAACAAGGTCGCATCACCTTATCCCTTGTCGAAGAAGAGATTGCGCTGTTAAAGGAGAGCTGGCAGATCGCCGCTTCGCAACCTGAACTGAACATGGACATTGACCTGTTCGATCGCCGCCAGTTAGAAACGGTGCTGGAAGTGTGCCGCCGCTGTGCGTCGCTGTCGGAAGCCGGACGCGAACTGTTTGCCGTTTCGCGGCAGAAAAAAGCCAATCCTAACGATGCCGATCGCCTGCGAAAATATCTCGCCCGTTTTGGACTGAGCTGGGAAAGCGTTCGCTGCGGAACATGAACATAATTTGTTTGAATAATATTCCATCACGCGATAAACAATAACTATGGCCGGGCTCGATCCCGGCTTTTTTATAACAACACAACACATTTCAATCGCAAGGAATACAACATGCTCGCTACTCTCACGCGGCTGTTCCCGTTATGGGCGCTGCTGCTCTCTGTTATTGCGTATTACACGCCCCCCACCTTTACGCCAGTCGGGCCATTCGTGCCGTCATTACTGATGCTGATTATGTTCGGCATGGGTGTTCACCTGAAGGTAGATGACTTTAAACGCGTACTCTCACGCCCTGCACCGGTTGCTGCAGGTATTTTCCTGCACTATCTGGTGATGCCGCTCGCCGCATGGATTTTGGCGCTGGCTTTTAATATGCCGCCGGAATTGTCCGCAGGTATGGTGCTGGTCGGTAGCGTAGCCAGCGGAACGGCATCAAACGTAATGATCTATCTGGCGAAGGGTGATGTGGCGCTCTCCGTGACGATTTCATCGGTTTCAACGCTGGTCGGTGTCGTCGCCACGCCACTGCTCACCCGTCTTTACGTCGATGCGCATATTCAGGTGGATGTTATGGGTATGCTGCTGAGTATTCTGCAGATCGTGGTTATTCCGATTGCTTTAGGCCTGGTCATTCACCATCTGTTCCCGCGCGTCGTAAAAGCCGTGGAGCCGTATCTGCCCGCGTTTTCTATGGTGTGCATCCTGGCGATCATCAGCGCCGTCGTGGCGGGTTCCGCCTCGCACATTGCGTCAGTCGGCTTTGTGGTGATTATCGCCGTTATTCTGCATAACACCATTGGTTTGCTCGGCGGCTACTGGGGCGGAAAACTCTTCGGCTTTGATGAATCCACCTGCCGCACACTGGCGATTGAAGTCGGTATGCAGAATTCAGGGCTTGCCGCTGCACTGGGCAAAATCTACTTCGGTCCGCTCGCCGCCCTGCCCGGCGCGCTGTTCTCCGTCTGGCATAACCTTTCCGGCTCGCTGCTGGCGGGTTACTGGTCCGGTAAGCCGATTGAAGAGAAACCGCATCAGACGGCGGAAGAAAACGAATAAAGTGCCGGGTAGTGAAAGCTTACCCGGCCTACATGGGAAGCCAGTTGACCCGGAGGATGCAGAAACCGGGTCTAACCCACTTGCAGCGTTACTGGCTTGCCAAGTTTCACCAGCATCATGACCAAAGCGTCCAGGGTAAATTTGTTGGTTTTCTGGTTCACAACATCCGAAACCCGTGGTCGGGAGATATTTAATTTCAGGGCGGCGTCTGCCTGTTTCAGTTTGTGTTCGTCAATCCAGACGGAAATTTCCTGCATCAGCTGCTGTTTAAGCGCAATAAGTTGCTCAACTTCTCGTTCGGCATCCTGATAAAGCCGTTGGGATTCCTCGCCACTAAACCCCAGCTCAGAAAAAATATTGGCATCCGCAGGCGTCACGTGATGGATTTTGACATCAATGGAGGGGCTCATTTTCGTTTCCTTAGCTCTTGCTGTACCGCCTGATAACGGGCTTTTGCAATACGTTTATCCTGCTCAGAAGCGCGCTGTGTCTTTTTGCCGAAACAGTGCAACACATAAACAGCATCCTCGAGGCGGGCAAAATAGATAATCCGATAAATTCCGCAAACATGCCGTAATCGAACCTCTTCAACACCCGGCCCAATTTCTGTCATCGGTTTCCAGTCTGCCGCTTCCAGGCCAGCCTGCAAACGATGTAACTGATACCCTGCGTCTTTACGCACCTCTTCCGGGAAACGGCATAAATCATCGAATGACCGGCCGACCCAGGCAATAGGCTTCGACGCTTGCCTGACTGAAAGCATAGCACATCCTTGTATAAAATTTTATACACAAAGAGAGATGTCATTTTCACATACCCTGTCTCAATACGGGCATTACGCTAATTCAGGCGGTGTTATTCGTCACTTGGGAAAGAAATAATCTGCGATGCGCTTTCAGAATTAGTTTCTTTCGCATGATTTCCCGTACACTGGAACCTCTGGCTAACTGAGGGCAACCGTATGGCACTCCCCCGCATTACCCAAAAAGAGATGACCGAGCGCGAACAGCGCGAACTGAAAACACTGCTCGACCGCGCGCGTATTGCGCATGGTCGACTGCTCACCAACGCTGAGACCAACAGCATTAAGAAAGAGTACATCGATAAGCTGATGGCCTTGCGCGAAGCAGAGGCCAAAAAAGCCCGCCAGTTGAAGAAAAAGCAGGCTTATAAACCGGATACGGAAGCATCATTTTCCTGGTCAGCGAATACGCCAACGCGCGGCAGACGTTAACGCCCTTTCTTCTTTCGCCCCGGCGAGGTAAAACGCTTACCGTTTGCCGCCGGGCGCGATTTCTCTTTCTCCGCCGATTTTTCGATTTTCACCACCGGGCGCTTGATGCCTGCGGTGGTTGCTTTTGGCTTCGCTTTCGCCTTCGGTTTAGCTTCTGAAGAAGAATTCTCAATCAGCTTGAACAGTTCGATCAGTTCGTCCCCCGTCAGATCACGCCATTCGCCCAGCGGCAGGCCGGACAAACTGACGTTCATGATGCGTGTGCGCTCAAGCTTCGTCACTTCATAACCGAAGTGCTCGCACATACGACGGATCTGGCGGTTCAGCCCCTGAATCAGCGTAATGCGGAAAACAAACGGCGCTTCTTTCTTCACCTTACATTTTTTGGTAACGGTGCCGAGAATGGGCACACCGGCTCCCATCCCACGGATAAAGTCGTCGGTGACGGGTTTATCTACCGTCACCAGATACTCTTTTTCGTGATCGTTACCGGCACGCAGGATCTTATTCACCAGATCGCCGTGGTTGGTCAGAAAGATAAGTCCCTGAGAATCTTTGTCCAGACGACCAATCGGGAACACACGCTTGCTGTGGTTAACAAAATCAACAATGTTGTCGCGTTCGCTGTCTTCAGTGGTACTGACAATCCCCACTGGCTTGTTCAGCGCAATAAAAACCAGATCTTCCGCTTCACGCGGCTCAATCAACCGACCATTTACTTTCACGACGTCGCCAGGCATCACCTGATCGCCAATGGTGGCGCGTTTGCCATTCAGGAAGACATTCCCTTGTTCGATAAAGCGATCCGCTTCGCGACGCGAGCAGATTCCGCTTTCACTGATGTATTTATTTAATCGGATGGATGAGTCGGGCAGCATAATTTCTCCTGTATACACTGCATCCTTCAAACTGTCTCTGCGCTGGCTGCCCTCACTCACCCGGGTCACATAGCCATCTATGCTCCCAGGGGTTTGCTCCCTTGCCGCCGTGATACAACTTGAATGATTTTGTGTATTAAAAGCGAAATATACCCTACCTTGCGGGCGATAAAAAATAGTCGTGTTCTAACGCCCGGGCGCTATTTGTGATCCGTCACACCTTTCGACACAAAAGTGTCCGCAACCCATGCCTGCAATTTTGTTGCGCGAAAATACACAGAATCAAGGTATTACATCAATAAGCTCATATGTGCCGACAACGCACTATCGGTACATCAAATGTGCAACACAAACTGCCAGTTCATGGCGCTGAAAGAAGAGAAAATTACTTTGAACTGGGCCATCGATGGGGTTATATCAGATCAAGAAGACAATTTCGTGATTTGCACAAATGTGCAGGAGCCTAAAGATGGCAACGGAAAACAGCGATGATATCCGCCTGATCGTAAAAATAGCGCAGCTCTATTACGAACAGGATATGACGCAAGCGCAAATCGCCCGCGAGCTGGGAATTTATCGCACCACTATCAGCCGCCTGCTAAAACGTGGCCGCGAATCAGGCATCGTTACCATTGCCATCAATTACGATTTCAACGAAAACCTGTGGCTGGAACAGCAGCTAAAACAGAAATTTGGCCTGAAAGAAGCGGTGGTGGTCTCCTGCGACAGCGAACAGGAAGACGAACAACTCGCGATGATGGGTGTGCACGGCGCACAGCTGCTGGAGCGCTTACTGGAACCCGGCGATATTATCGGCTTCTCATGGGGGCGCGCCGTTCGGGGGCTGGTCGAAGGATTATCCCCGGCCAGCCAGTCACGCCAGTTGATCTGTGTGCCGATTATCGGCGGTCCCTCCGGCAAGCTTGAAAGCCGTTACCACGTCAATACGCTGACCTACGGTGCAGCGGCAAAGCTCAAAGGGGAATCGCACCTGGCAGATTTCCCGGCGCTTCTGGAAAACCCGCTGATCCGTAACGGGATTATGCAGTCCCGACACTTCCGCTCAATTTCCGCCTACTGGGATAATCTGGACGTCGCGCTGGTCGGAATTGGCTCCCCGGCGATTAGGGACGGTGCCAACTGGCACGCCTTTTACGGCAGCGAAGAGAGTGATGACCTGCATGCCCGCCATGTCGCCGGAGACATTTGCTCGCGCTTTTATGATATCAACGGCGTGACGGTAGAGACCAGTATGAGTGAAAAAACACTCTCGATCGAAACCAATAAATTAAAGCAGGCGCGTTACTCCATCGGCATTGCCATGGGGGAAGAAAAACTGAATGGAATACTTGGTGCATTACGTGGGAATTATATTAACGGTTTAGTCACTAACAGTCATACCGCTGAATTGTTGTTGAAGTAAATATATTCGAATTGATCCTGACATAATTTATTTTATGCAGGATCCCCTTATCTGAAATTGGGAGTTGATTATGCAAACGTGGTTAAATCTGCAGGATAAAGTCATTATTGTTACCGGTGGCGCATCAGGAATTGGCCTGGCCATTGTTGAAGAGTTATTAGCGCAAGGTGCTAATGTACAGATGGCAGATATTCATGGTGGCGACGGTAAATATACCGACCACAGCAAATATCATTTCTGGCCGACGGATATTTCCAGCGCCAAAGAAGTCAGCCACACCGTTGCTGAAATTATCCGGCGTTTCGGCCGTATTGATGGGCTGGTGAATAACGCGGGGGTTAATTTCCCGCGCCTGCTGGTCGATGAAAAAGCCCCGGCCGGGCAATATGAACTCAATGAAGCCGCTTTTGAAAAAATGGTCAATATCAACCAAAAAGGCGTTTTTTTAATGTCGCAAGCGGTAGCGCGCCAGATGGTAACACAGCATGACGGCGTGATTGTGAATGTCTCTTCAGAAAGCGGACTGGAAGGTTCTGAAGGTCAGAGCTGCTACGCCGCCACCAAAGCCGCGCTGAATAGCTTTACCCGCTCGTGGTCAAAAGAGCTGGGCAAACACGGGATTCGTGTGGTTGGTATTGCGCCTGGCATTCTGGAAAAAACCGGGCTGCGCACCCCCGAATATGAAGAAGCGCTGGCCTGGACCCGCAATATCACCGTCGAGCAGCTGCGCGAGGGTTATACCAAAAACTCGATCCCCATTGGTCGTTCAGGAAGGTTGGGGGAAGTGGCTGATTTTGTTTGTTATCTGTTGTCTGAACGCGCCAGCTACATCACCGGAGTAACCACTAACATTGCGGGCGGAAAAACGCGCGGCTAAGGAGGTTTTATGGTCAATGCAATCTTCTGCGCCCACGGCAAACTGGCCTGCGCCATGCTGGAATCGGTGCAGATGGTCTACGGTGAGACCAACGTTGAAGCCGTGGAATTTGTCCCCGGTGAAAACGCCAGCGATATCGTGGCAAAACTGAAAGAGTTAGTAAGCGTTCACACCAATGATGAATGGCTGATTGCCGTCGATCTGCAGTGTGGCAGTCCATGGAATGCCGCCGCGACGCTGGCGATGCAAAACCCGTCGATACGGGTTATTAGCGGGTTGTCACTGCCGCTGGCACTGGAGCTGGTTGACAACCAGAGCAGTATGAATGTGGATGAACTGTGCGAACACCTGACGACCATTGCTCAACAAACCTGCGTTGTCTGGAAGCCACTGGCAACGACCGAAGAGGATTTTTGATGAACATTACCCTTGCCCGTATTGATGACCGCCTGATCCACGGCCAGGTCACTACCGTCTGGTCGAAAGTGGCAAACGCCCAGCGGATTATTATCTGCAATGATGAGGTCTATAACGATGAAGTTCGCCGAACATTATTACGCCAGGCTGCCCCGCCGGGGATGAAGGTCAATGTCGTGAATATCGAAAAGGCGGTGGCGGTTTATCATAATCCGCAATATCAGAATGAAACCGTTTTTTATCTCTTTACCCGCCCGCAGGATGCGCTGGCCATGGTAAAGCAAGGGGTAAAAATCGCCACATTAAATATTGGCGGCATGGCCTGGCGACCGGGTAAAAAGCAATTAACCAAAGCCGTTTCTTTAGATGATGACGATATTAATGCTTTTCACAAACTGGACCAGTTGGGAGTGAAACTGGATTTACGCGTCGTTGCCTCCGACCCAGCAATTAATATTCTTGAGAAAATAAAAGAGCAGTCCGTTAGCAAATAATAAATAGCGCCTGTAGAAATATGCCGTAACAGGCAGGGATCGTCATATCTTTAAGGTGACATATCATGGAAATAAGTACCCTACAAATTATCGCCATATTTATATTTTCCTGTATTGCCGGAATGGGCAGCGTGCTGGATGAGTTCCAGACCCACCGCCCGCTCATCGCCTGTACCGTTATCGGCCTGATCCTTGGTGATTTAAAAACCGGGATTATGCTCGGCGGCACGCTGGAGTTGATTGCTCTGGGTTGGATGAACGTCGGTGCCGCGCAGTCCCCCGATTCGGCGCTCGCCAGTATTATTTCCGCCATTCTGGTTATCGTCGGCCAGCAGAGTATTGCCACCGGCATCGCTATCGCCCTGCCGGTGGCGGCGGCAGGCCAGGTGCTGACAGTCTTCGCCCGTACCATCACTGTGGTATTTCAGCATGCGGCGGATAAAGCCGCGGAAGACGCACGCTTTCGCACCATCGATATGCTCCACGTTTCCGCGCTCGGTGTGCAGGCGCTGCGTGTCGCCATTCCGGCGTTGGTTGTCTCGCTGTTTGTCAGTGCCGATATGGTCAGCAACATGCTGAACGCCATCCCGGAATTCGTCACCCGTGGGTTGCAGATTGCCGGTGGTTTTATCGTGGTGGTCGGTTACGCCATGGTGCTGCGCATGATGGGTGTGAAGTACCTGATGCCTTTCTTCTTCCTCGGGTTTATCGCCGGGGGTTATCTCGATTTAAGCCTGCTGGCTTTCGGTGGCGTAGGCGTGATTATCGCGCTGGTTTACATCCAGTTGAACCCGCAGTGGCGTAAAGCCGAACCACAGGCACAAGCCACCTCCCCTGATGCCCTCGACCAGCTTGAAGACTAATGGAGCCGACCATGGAACAGAAAAAACTGACCAAATCCGACCTGTTTAGCATGTTTGTTCGCTCCAACCTGCAACAGGCGTCATTCAACTTTGAACGTATTCATGGGCTGGGTTTTTGCTACGACATGATCCCCGCCATTAAGCGCCTGTATCCACTGAAAGAGGATCAGGTTGCGGCACTGAAACGTCATCTGGTGTTCTTCAATACCACTCCTGCCGTTTGCGGTCCGGTAATTGGCGTCACCGCTGCGATGGAAGAAGCGCGTGCCAACGGAGCAGAAATTGACGATGGCGCAATCAACGGCATCAAAGTCGGGCTGATGGGCCCGCTGGCCGGCGTCGGTGACCCGTTGGTATGGGGAACGTTGCGCCCGATTACCGCCGCGCTCGGCGCATCTTTGGCGCTCTCCGGCAACATTCTCGGCCCGTTATTGTTCTTCTTTATTTTCAATGCGGTACGTCTGGCGATGAAGTGGTATGGCTTACAACTTGGCTTTCGTAAAGGGGTCAACATCGTCAGTGATATGGGCGGCAATCTGCTGCAAAAGCTGACCGAGGGAGCATCGATTCTCGGCCTGTTTGTGATGGGCGTACTGGTCACCAAATGGACCAGTATCAACGTGCCACTGGTGGTATCGCAAACGCCAGGCGCAGACGGTACCACCGTCACCATGACCGTGCAGAACATACTCGATCAGCTCTGCCCTGGTCTGCTGGCGCTGGGCCTGACGCTGCTGATGGTGCGACTGCTCAACAAGAAAATTAATCCGGTATGGCTGATCTTCGCCCTGTTTGCGCTGGGGATTATTGGTAACGCGCTGGGCTTCCTGTCCTGATTTTTCCGCCCCGGCGATGTCGGGGCAACTTCAACAAATTGTCCTCAAAAGAGGAAGAGGTGGTAACAATGCAAACAACAGCTCTGAGATTATACGGTAAACGCGATCTGCGTCTGGAAACCTTCGACCTTCCCGAAATGCAGGACGATGAAATTTTGGCTTCCGTCGTGACTGACAGCCTGTGCCTTTCTTCCTGGAAAGAGGCGAATCAGGGTGAGAACCACAAAAAGGTGCCGGACGATGTGGCGACCAACCCGATCATCATCGGCCACGAGTTCTGCGGCGATATTCTCGCCGTGGGGAAAAAATGGCAGCATAAGTTTCAGCCCGGCCAGCGCTATGTGATTCAGGCCAACCTGCAACTGCCGGATCGCCCGGACTGCCCCGGCTACTCCTTCCCCTGGGTGGGCGGCGAAGCTACGCATGTCGTCATTCCCAATGAGGTGATGGAGCAGGATTGCCTGCTGGCCTACGAAGGTGAAACCTATTTTGAAGGCTCGCTGGTTGAGCCGCTTTCCTGCGTGATTGGCGCATTCAATGCCAACTATCATCTGCAGGAAGGCACTTATAACCATAAGATGGGCATTCGTCCGCAAGGGCGCACGCTGATCCTCGGCGGTACAGGACCAATGGGACTGCTGGCGATCGACTACGCATTGCACGGTCCGGTAAATCCGGCGCTACTGGTGGTGACCGACACCAACAACGATAAATTGAGCTACGCCCGCAAGCACTATCCGTCAGAACCACAAACGCTGATCCACTACCTCCACGCCCAGGATGCGGCTTACGACACGCTGATGGCGCTGAGCGGCGGTCACGGGTTTGACGACATCTTTGTGTTTGTGCCCAATGAACAGTTGGTCACACTGGCCTCTTCCCTGCTTGCCGCCGATGGCTGTATGAATTTCTTTGCCGGCCCGCAGGATAAGCAGTTTAGCGCGCCGATTAACTTCTATGACGTCCATTATGCTTTTACCCATTACGTTGGCACATCTGGCGGCAATACCGACGATATGCGCGCGGCGGTAAAACTGATTGAAGAGAAGAAGGTCCAGGCTGCAAAAGTGGTGACGCACATCCTGGGGCTGAATGCGGCAGGTGAAACAACGCTGGAATTGCCAAAAGTCGGCGGCGGAAAAAAGCTGGTCTACACCGGCAAAGCGTTACCGCTAACCGCACTCACGCAGATTGACGATCCGGCCTTACGCGATATCCTGGAACGTCATCAGGGGATTTGGTCACAGGAAGCCGAGCAGTACGTATTGTCTCACGCCGGGGAGATTTAACATGATTAACCGCGACACCCAATTGTGCATGTCGCTTGCCGGTCGCCCCGGTAACTTTGGCACGCGCTTTCACAACTATCTGTATGAAAAACTGGGATTAGATTTTATTTATAAAGCCTTTACTACGCAGGATATTGAGGCCGCAGTGAAAGGCGTACGGGCATTAGGTATCCGTGGCTGCGCGGTCTCGATGCCGTTTAAAGAGAGCTGCATGCCGTTTCTGGATGCCATCGATCCTTCCGCAAGCGCCATTGATTCCGTCAACACTATCGTCAATGACAACGGCACGCTGACAGGCTTTAACACCGACTACATTGCGGTGAAAAAGCTGATTGCCAGCCACCAGCTCGATAACCGCGCACGCGTCATGATCCGTGGCAGTGGTGGAATGGGCAAAGCCGTCATCGCCGCGTTTCGCGATGCCGGTTTTCGTGATGTGATTATTGCCGCACGTAACCGCGAGAACGGCCCGGCGCTGGCAAAACAATATGGGTATCAGTGGCAGCCACAGCCGGAAGGGATTGCCTGCGATATTCTGGTCAACGTGACGCCCATCGGCATGGCGGGCGGTAAAGAGCGCGACGAACTGGCCTACAGCGAAGCGATGGTCGCCGCCGCCAGCGTAGTGTTTGACGTGGTCGCCCTGCCGCCGGAAACACCGGTGATTAAGCTGGCGCAGCAGTTGGGTAAAAAGACCCTCAGCGGTGCAGAGGTCATAGCCTTACAGGCCGTGGAGCAATTCGCCATGTACACCGGCGTGCGCCCGGATGACGCGCTGATAGCCGAAGCCGCAGAATTTGCGCGAGCGGGGTGAGGGGGAAAGGGAAAGAGCGCCTGGAGGGGCGCTCTAATAACCGTTAATCAGGAAATTAATCGCATCCCGAAGTTCAGCCCTGTTTGCGGTCAGGTCACCCACACAATTACCCATATTTTTCAAAGGCATGCCTGTCATCATATGCGTCATCACCACATAAGCTTGCCCGTCAATGCTAACAACAGGACAAATTTTAGCTGGCGGTACTTCGTCAGGGAACTGACTTAGCGCTATAACGGGTGCAACCAGTACATGCTGCAAAACCGCGGCGACCGGATGCTGTAAGCTGATTAAAAACGGGTAAACACTTTTTCCACTTCCGGTGTTCTCATAAGCGCAATACTGCTCCATCAGAATGTCCTTTGAAAATCACTGAACGAACCGTTTTCTTCCACCCATTGATTTAATGCTTCTATCGATTTTTTATTATCCCGCAACCATTCTTCACGTTTATTCTCGCGGAATTTTTCGATTAGGGCTTCGGTTAAAACAGCCGAGAGATTGATTTTAAGCTTGCGCGCCTCTTCCAGTATTTCTGGATCCAGAGAGACATTGACTGATTTTTTTACCTTAGACACAGTGCGCATGATAACCCCCATAGCAGTGCGCATGGCATATCTAAGGTTAGCGTAATAAGCGAGCATTTTCTATTCCCTGACCAGAAAATCATCATGCCACACTAAGGTGGTTGCACAGGCCTGTCACGCCCCGAAGAACAAGTCTGCGAGGCGCTTTCCAGAACTCCACTTCCAACATCGTGAGCCATATCAGTGAGGTGTTAGACTGATAGTGGTAGCATTACTGTGGTTTGTAATTTACTGATTATCTGGAGAAATGATGGAACTGCTTTTATTGAGTAACTCGACGCTGCCAGGCAAAGGCTGGATGGAACACGCGCTGCCGCTGATTGCTGAGCAACTGAATGGTCGCCGCACGGCGGTGTTTATTCCGTTTGCAGGCGTCACGCAAACCTGGGATGAGTACACGGCGAAAACGGCTGCCATCTTTGCGCCAATGGGCGTCAACGTTACCGGTATTCATACCGTTGCCGATCCGGTTGCGGCGATTGAAAACGCAGAGCTGGTGATTGTCGGTGGGGGGAACACCTTCCAGTTACTGAAAGAGAGCCGCGAGCGCGGGTTGCTGGCCCCGATTGTGGATGTCGTCAAACGCGGTGCGCTGTACATCGGCTGGAGTGCCGGTTCCAACCTCGCCTGCCAGACTATCCGCACCACTAACGACATGCCGATTGTCGATCCAAAAGGCTTTGATGCCCTGGGTCTGTTCCCACTACAGATTAACCCGCACTTCACCAACGCGCTGCCGGAAGGCCACAAAGGCGAAACGCGTGAACAGCGTATTCGCGAGCTGCTGGTTGTCGCGCCGGAGCTGACGGTGATTGGCCTGCCGGAAGGCAACTGGATCAAGGTAAGCAACGATCAGGCCGTTCTTGGTGGCCCGAACACCACGTACATCTTTAAAGCAGGTGAAGAGGCGGTTGCCGTTGAGGCAGGTCACTGCTTTTAGTTGATGGGTTGTCTGATGCCGGATGGCGGCTTCGCCTTATCCGGCCTACAAGGTAGACGACAACATTGACGGTTATCCGTAGGCCCGGTAAGCATCAGCGCCACCGGGCAACATTTCACCGGTCCTCGTTAATACTCACGCTCATCATCCTCATCCGGTTGTTCCAGTACGCTGTAGGCCACGGAACAAAACAGCGAGTTCAGACGCTGCATGTCGCCCAGTAGCGCGAGGTGCAGGGAGCTGGTCTCAATGCTCTGCACGTTCTGCTGATGCAGACGGTCAACGTGCGCGTGCGAATAACGACGGTTCAGAATGCGAAAGCGGTGCTTGCTACGACGCAGACGACGGGCGCTGGTCACATCACCAGAGAAGAACACCGACATCGCCAGCTGCAGATTGCTGAGCAGTAGATCGTAGAGCGCATCCAGTTCTTTTAACCCTTCGACAGAAAATGCCCGCCGCGCAGCCAGCGACTTATCGGCAATCTCGCTGCCCATACGTTCAACGATATCAGAAGCCTGCTCGAGGTTGAGTGACATTTCGATAATTTCTGCCCAGCGACGCGACTCTTCTTCCGCCAGCTCATCTTTAGGCATGCGCGCCAGATAGAGCTTGATGGCCGTATACAATACGTTGATGTCATCGGCCATCCTGCGCAGCTCTTTCTCTTCGCGCGGTTCGCCATGCATCACCTTCTTTAACCCCTCCATCATTTGCTCCATCGCATCGCCAATACGCAGAGCTTCACGGGCAGCATTAGCCAGAGCGAGCGTTGGTGTATCCAGCGCGCTGACATCCAGATGCTTGGGTTTCAGATGCATGTCCAGTTCGGGTTCATCGCGGATGATGCGTTTACAAAAACGCGCCATCGGTTCGGCAAACGGCACCATCGCCACGCAGCGCACCAGGTTGTAGAACACGTGGAAGTAGATAACCAGTTCGGATTTCGGCAGCGGTAGTTCATCCATCAGATTCGCCAACGGATGAACAAATGGCAGGATAATCAGGCTACCCACCAGTTTAAACAGCAGGCTGCCGAGCGCCACACGACGGGCTGCGGCGTTCGCAGCACTGTTGTTGAGCATCGCCAACAGGCCAGAGCCGAGGTTAGCGCCAATCACCAGACACAGCGCCACCGGGAACGAAATAATGCCCGCCGCGGTCAGCGTTGCCGTCAGCAAAACTGCCGCCAGACTGGAGTAGCTGATAATCGCGAACATTGCGCCAATCAGCGCATCAAGCATGATATCGCCGGTGAGCGAGGCGAAAATAACCTGTACACCGTTAGCCTGGGTGATCGGCGTTACCGCCTGCACAATCAGCTCCAGCGCCAGCAAAATCAACCCCAGACCAATACCGACCCGGCCCAACTGTCCGGCACGAGACTGCTTGCGCCCAAGAAAGAAAATGACGCCGATAAAAATCAGCAAGGGCGACAGCCAGGAGAGATCGAAAGTCAGAATACGCGCCATCAGCGCGGTCCCCACGTCAGCGCCGAGTACAATCACCAGTGCAGGGGTAAGTGCCACCAGGTCCTGCGCGACGAACGAGGTGACCAGCATGGTGGTTGCGTTGCTGCTTTGTACCAGAGCAGTTACGCCGATACCGGCACAGAAGGCGAGTGGTTTCTTTTCAACACTACGGCTGAGCACAGTACGTAAGCGGGCACCAAAGACGCGCATCACACCGGTACGCACAATATGCGTACCCCAAACCAGCATAGCCACGGCAGAAAGCAGGTGTAACAACGTTAACACGGATTCTCCTTATTATCGTTTTCCCTTCAGTATACGGGTTTAAACGTAAGAAAGAGACAGGGCACTCATTGAGCGCCCTGTTTGTTGTAAAGAAAGATGACAGTTTTGTGAATCAATCGGCATCGTAGCCGAGATTCGGCGCTAACCAGCGCTCAACCTCCGCTACGCTCATCCCTTTACGGAACGCATAGTCTTCAACCTGATCGCGCTGGATTTGCGCCACGGCGTAGTACTTGCTGTCCGGATGACTGAAATACCAGCCAGAGACCGATGCACCTGGCCACATGGCGTAGGACTCGGTCAGCTTCATCCCGGTGTGCGTTTCCACATCCAGCAGTTCCCAGATAGTCGCCTTCTCGGTGTGCTCAGGGCACGCCGGGTAGCCCGGTGCCGGGCGAATCCCCTGGTAATTTTCGCGGATCAGCTCCTCGTTGCTGAGGTTTTCATTCGCCGCGTAGCCCCAGTAGACTTTACGCACGCGCTCATGCAGATATTCCGCGAACGCTTCAGCCAGACGGTCGGCTATCGCTTTCACCATGATCTTGTTGTAGTCGTCATGCTGCGCTTCGAAAGCATCCGCCAGCGCGTCTTCTTCCAGGCCACCAGTGACCGCAAAAGCACCGATATAATCCGCCTTGCCGCTCAGTTTCGGAGCCACGAAGTCAGACAGGCAATAGTTGGCGAAACCAACTTTTTCCGTTTGCTGACGCAGATGATGACTCACGTTAAGCACGTGCGTACGTGTTTCATCACGGTAGATCTCGATGTCATCGCCGACGCGGTTGGCCGGGAACAGACCCACAACGCCACGCGGATTCAGCGTCTTCTCAGCGCTGAGTTTATCCAGCATATCGTTGGCATCTTTGAACAGGCGCTTCGCCTCTTCACCCACCACTTCATCTTCCAGGATACGTGGATATTTTCCAGCCAGCGACCAGGTCATAAAGAATGGCGTCCAGTCGATGTAATTACGCAGCGTTTCGATACTGGCTTCAACTTCCTGTACGCCCAGGCGATGGGCCACCGGCGGGGTATAACTTTCCCAGTCAAAGGCCAGATCGTTTTCACGCGCCGCGGCCAGTGTGACCGGTGGGGTGCGCGGTTTTTTACGCGCATGCTGGATACGCACGGTTTCGTACTCTTTACGTGTACGGGCAACGAAGTCGTCACGCTGGGTATCGGAAAGCAACGCGGCAACAACGCCAACGGTACGCGAGGCGTTTTGCACATACACCGTCGGGCCACTGTAGTTCTGCTCGATTTTCACCGCCGTATGCGCTTTGGAGGTGGTCGCTCCACCAATCAACAGCGGAATGGTGAAGCCCTGACGTTCCATCTCTTTCGCCACGTTGACCATTTCGTCCAGTGACGGAGTAATCAGTCCGGAAAGACCAATCAAATCGGCATTCACTTCGCGCGCCGTTCGGAGGATTTTCTCCGCGGGAACCATCACGCCAAGATCGACGATTTCGTAGTTGTTACACTGCAGCACCACGCCGACGATGTTTTTGCCAATGTCGTGTACATCACCTTTCACGGTGGCAATGACCATCTTGCCGTTGCTGGAACCTTTCTCTTTGCTGGCTTCAATGTACGGTTCGAGGTAGGCCACTGCCTGCTTCATTACGCGGGCAGATTTCACCACCTGCGGCAGGAACATTTTGCCTTCGCCAAACAGGTCGCCAACGACGTTCATGCCATCCATTAGTGGCCCTTCGATAACTTCGATTGGACGGGCAGCCAGCTGACGCGCTTCTTCGGTATCCAGCTCAATAAATTCAGTAATGCCTTTCACCAGCGAGTACTCGAGGCGTTTTTTCACGTCCCAGCTACGCCATTCCGCCAGTTGGGTGTTGGCGGTGTCGTCAGTTTTACTGCCGCGGTACTTTTCGGCCAGCTCCAGCAGACGCTCGGTACCATCGTCACGACGGTTGAGGATCACATCTTCAACCGCATCTCGCAGTTCTGCAGGCAGGTCGTCGTAAATTGCCAACTGTCCTGCGTTAACGATCCCCATATCCATGCCGTTACGAATAGCGTAATAGAGGAACACGGCGTGGATCGCTTCGCGCACCGGGTCGTTACCACGGAACGAGAACGACACGTTGGAGACGCCGCCAGAGATCAGTGCATGCGGCAGTTCACGTTTAATATCTTCGCACGCACCGATAAAGTCCTGAGCATAGTTGTTGTGCTCGTCGATACCCGTTGCAACCGCAAAGATGTTCGGGTCGAAGATGATGTCTTCCGGCGGGAAACCCACCTCTTCGGTAAGAATTTTGTATGCCCGACGGCAGATCTCGATTTTACGCGCGCGGGTGTCGGCCTGCCCCTGCTCATCAAAAGCCATCACCACCACCGCGGCGCCGTAGCGACGCAGCAGCTTCGCATGATGGATAAAGGTTTCAACCCCCTCTTTCATCGAGATGGAGTTAACGATGCCTTTACCCTGAATGCACTTCAGCCCTTTTTCGATGACTTCCCACTTCGAGGAGTCGATCATAATCGGTACACGGGCGATATCCGGTTCCCCGGCGATCAGGTTGAGAAAACGCACCATCGCCGCTTCGGCGTCAAGCATCCCCTCATCCATGTTGATATCGATAATCTGCGCGCCGCTTTCCACCTGCTGACGGGCAACATCCAGCGCTTCACTGTACTTCTCTTCTTTAATCAGTCGCTTAAATTTGGCAGAACCGGTGACGTTGGTACGTTCACCAACGTTAACGAACAAACTGTCGTCGCCAATGTTCAGCGGCTCAAGGCCGGACAGACGGCAGGCCACCGGGATTTCCGGCAGCTGGCGCGGTGGTAAGCCATCAACCGCGCGACTCATCGCGGCAATATGTTCTGGTGTGGTACCGCAGCACCCCCCCACTACGTTAAGGAAGCCCGCTTCGGCCCATTCACGGATTTGCTTCGCCATGGTGTCCGCGTCGAGATCGTACTCACCGAAGGCGTTTGGCAAACCGGCGTTCGGGTGTGCGGTGACATAGCAGTCGGCAATGCGCGACAGTTCCTGCACATACTGGCGCAGCTCGTCCGGGCCTAATGCGCAGTTCAGACCAAAGGTCAGCGCATCGGCGTGGCGCAGCGAGTTATAAAACGCTTCGGTAGTCTGGCCGGAGAGCGTACGTCCGGAGGCATCGGTGATAGTGCCGGAGAGCATGATCGGCAGCTCAACACCCAGTGCTTCAAATTCTGTTTTCACCGCAAAAATCGCCGCCTTGGCGTTGAGGGTATCGAAAACAGTTTCAATCAGGATCAGGTCACTGCCGCCTTCCACCAGCGCTTTGGTGGATTCGCGGTAGGCGGCCACCAGCTGATCAAAGGTAATATTGCGGTAAGCCGGGTCATTTACGTCTGGCGAGATAGATGCCGTGCGGTTGGTTGGGCCAAGCACGCCAGCGACGTAGCGCGGTTTTTCCGGTGTACGGGCCGTCCACTCATCCGCGCAGGCGCGCGCCAGTTTCGCAGCGGCAAAGTTGATTTCCGCCGACAGGGATTCCATCTGGTAATCCGCCATGGCGATGGTCGTCGAGTTGAAGGTATTGGTTTCGATGATATCCGCGCCAGCTTCAAAGTAGGCGTTATGAATCGCGGTGATCACCTCCGGCTTGCTCAGCACCAACAGGTCGTTGTTGCCTTTTAGATCGCATGGCCAGTCGGCAAAGCGTTCGCCGCGGAAATCTTCTTCACTCAGACGGTAACCCTGGATCATGGTGCCCATACCGCCGTCCAATACCAGAATACGTTCTTTTAACTGCTGACGTAATTGTTCAACTTTGCTGCTCACACTCGCTCCCGACAACGCTCAACCAGACCGAAAAAAACTCAACAGGTCATACTGGCACAAACCTGAGAGACGGAAAAGCAAACAACGGGCAACATGAGACATGTTCAGCTTCACTCATCCGATCAGTGCAGGAATTCTTGCATTATAATCGAATAAAACGAAAATGATTTCCACGATACAGAAAAGGAGTCTGCCATGGTTGCCACTGTCCCCGCGAAACGCGGTAGAAAACCCGCTGCCACTACTACGCCCGCAACCGGGCAGGTTCAGTCTTTGACCCGAGGCCTGAAGCTACTTGAGTGGATTGCAGAATCCAACGGTAGCGTAGCGCTGACCGAGCTGGCACAACAGGCTGGCTTGCCTAACTCCACCACTCACCGGTTGTTGACGACCATGCAGCAGCAGGGTTTTGTCCGCCAGGTGGGTGAATTAGGACACTGGGCCGTCGGCGCACACGCGTTTATTGTTGGCAGCAGCTTTTTGCAAAGCCGCAACCTGCTGGCGATTGTCCACCCGATTCTGCGCAAGCTGATGGAAGACTCTGGTGAGACGGTAAATCTGGCCGTGCTGGATCAGAGCGACCATCAGGCCATTATTATCGATCAGGTTCAGTGTACCCAGCTGATGCGTATGTCCGCGCCCATCGGTGGCAAACTGCCGATGCACGCCTCTGGCGCGGGTAAGGCGTTTTTATCCCAACTGAGCGAAGAACAGGTTACCGGCCTGCTGCACCGAAAAGGATTACACGCCTACACTCACGCTACGCTGGTTTCTCCCGTCCATCTGAAAGAAGATCTCGCGCAAACACGTAAACGTGGCTATTCGTTTGATGATGAAGAACATGCGCTGGGTTTGCGCTGCGTGGCATCGTGCATCTATGACGAGCACCGCGAGCCGTTCGCCGCCATCTCTATCTCAGGGCCAATCTCACGTATTACCGACGACCGCGTTACCGAGTTTGGCGCACTGGCTATCAAAGCAGCAAAAGAGGTGACACTGGCGTACGGCGGGTTTCGTTAAGATGGGGTTGCCGGGTAGCGGCTACGCCTTACCCGGCCTACGGAGAATCATGCAAACCTTACGCTAAACCGTTGCTTTCGCCGATAAGCGTAAACATCCTCCACATGTCCTTCACGGATCCGCGTTTGCAGACCCCGCCAATAGTCGGCGCTAAATAACTCGGCGTGCATTTCTTCAAATAATGGTCCGATACGCGGATCGGCACATAGCCAGTGGCGAAACTCTTCCGGGAAGACATCACCCGGCGACACGCTGTACCACGGCTCTGCGCTCATCTCATCCTCCGGGTAACGCGGTGGTGGGATGTGGCGGAAATTCACTTCCGTCATGTAGCAGATTTCATCGTAATCGTAGAACACCACCCGCCCGTGACGGGTAACGCCAAAGTTCTTAAACAACATATCGCCGGGGAAAATATTGGCCGCCGCCAGTTGGCGAATCGCGTTGCCATACTCTTCAATGGCATCACGCAGTTGCTGGCCTTCGACCTGCTCCAGCCAGATATTCAGCGGTACCATCCGCCGTTCGATATACAGGTGGCGAATCGCAATCTGATCGCCGAGGTCGGTAATTTTTTCCGGTGCTTCCTGTAACAACAGCGCCATCAACGCCGGGTCGATTTGCCGTTTATCCAGCACAAAGTTCTCGAATTCCTGGGTATCAGCCATCCGACCGACGCGATCGTGCTCCTTTACCAGTTGATAGCAGGCCCGAACATGGGCAGCTGACATCTCTTTCTGCGGTGCAAATTTGTCTTTAATGACTTTAAAGACCCGGTCAAACCCCGGCAGTGTAAACACCAGCATCACCATGCCGCGAATGCCCGGCGCTTCAATAAACTGTTCATCGCTCCCGGCAAGATAGAGCAGATATTCACGATAGCTTTCCGTTTTCGCGTGCTTCTGGCAGCCAATCGCCATGTACAGTTCAGCGGTGGTTTTGCCAGGCAGGATCTCACGTAGCCACTCCACCGTTGCTGCGGGCAGTGGCGCATAAACCATAAAATAGGAGCGGGCGAAACCAAACACGATACTGGCTTCCGCCGTGGTCGTCAGGCAGGTATCGATAAACAACTCGCCTTCATCAGTACGGTGTATCGGTAATAGAAAGGGCAACGTCCCCGAAGGTGTAATGAGCTTACCCACCAACCAGGCGGCCTTATTGCGATAAAACAGCTCGTTCGCCACCTGCAAATGGCAGCGCAACAACACCTCCCCGCCAAAGGTTTCTGTCAGGTGCCTGATGATGTAGTGGATATCTCGCTGTTTGTTCTGCCACGGCAAACGCAAAGGGAGGTCGCTGAGGACACGCGTGAGCAGCCATTCCCAACCAGAATCGGGGAAAAAATCTTTCGCCAACGGGCGTGGGATAGTGCGAAATCGACGTTCCGGCTGAGAGCTGAAAATAAACAACCGCTCAGGAGTCAGCGAGCGGTGGTCAAATAACCGACAATATACGGAGTTAAAAAAACTCTCCGCAATCTCGAAGCGAGGGTAGTCCGGCAATAGCCGGGTATAGTGCTCTTTCACGCGAAGTAAAAAACCCGCGTCGGGACTTTTACCGTTAGTAATACAGCGCAGTTGTTCCACCACCAGACCCACATGATGATCGTAAAGGTGGATACGACTTTTCATCGCCTGTTGAACAGCATGCCAGTCGGCATGTTCAAAACGCTGTTGCGCGCCAGAGGTCACTTCCAGAAATCGACCATACTGCGCGTCAAAGCCTTGCAGGATGGTTTGAGCAATCAGTAATTCCAGGCCACGCGACATCGATTTCTCCCATCCGGCACAACGTCATGCCGGATGGCGCGTTCGCTTATCCGGCCTACATTCTTTTGTAGGCCCGGTAAGCACAGCGCCACCGGGCATTGATCAGAACTGCGATTCTTCGGTAGAGCCCGTTAATGCGGTCACTGAAGAGGCCCCCCCCTGAATGATGGTCGTCACTTTATCGAAGTAGCCCGTCCCCACTTCCTGCTGGTGGGAAACGAAGGTATACCCGTCTTTGGCTGCAGCAAATTCTGGTTGCTGAACTTTCTCAACGTAGTGACGCATGCCTTCACCCTGCGCATAGGAATGTGCGAGGTCGAACATGTTGAACCACATGCTGTGGATGCCCGCCAGGGTAATAAACTGGTATTTATAGCCCATGTCAGACAGCTGCTGCTGGAAGCTGGCGATGGTTTTATCGTCCAGATTTTTCTGCCAGTTAAATGACGGCGAGCAGTTATAGGCCAGCAGTTTACCAGGGTACTTAGCGTGGATCGCATCGGCAAAACGCTTAGCCAGTTCGAGATCCGGCGTGGAAGTTTCACACCATACCAGGTCCGCATACGGCGCATACGCCAGACCACGGCTGATCGCCTGCTCAATACCCGCATGCGTACGGTAGAAGCCTTCACTGGTGCGTTCACCAGTGATGAATTCACTGTCATACGGATCGCAGTCGGAGGTGATCAAATCTGCCGCATCGGCATCGGTACGGGCAATCACCAGTGTCGGTACGCCCATCACGTCAGCCGCCAGGCGAGCGGCTACCAGTTTCTGGATAGCTTCCTGGGTCGGCACCAGCACTTTGCCGCCCATATGGCCGCATTTTTTGACGGATGCGAGCTGATCTTCGAAGTGAACGGCCGCTGCACCGGCCTCAATCATCGACTTCATCAGTTCGAACGCGTTCAGTACGCCACCAAAACCCGCTTCAGCATCGGCCACGATCGGCAGGAAGTAATCCACGTAGCGCGGATCGTTCGGCTCAATGCCGGTTGACCACTGGATCTGATCCGCACGACGGAAAGTGTTGTTGATCCGATCCACCACAGCCGGGACAGAGTTCGCCGGATACAGTGACTGGTCCGGGTACATGCTGGACGCCAGGTTGGCATCCGCCGCGACCTGCCAGCCAGAAAGATAGACCGCCTCAATGCCCGCTTTCGCCTGCTGCAGTGCCTGACCTCCCGTCAGCGCGCCAAGGCTGTTGATATACCCTTTCTTCGACTCACCGTGCAGTAAACGCCACATTTTCGCGGCACCCAGTTGCGCCAGCGTGCATTCCGGGTTAATCGAGCCACGTAATTTCACCACTTCCTCCGCGCTATAGGGGCGAGTGATGCCCTCCCAGCGCGGTTGTGTCCATTCTTTCTGTAATTCTTCGATTTGTTGAGTACGGGTTTTCATGTGCAGATGCTCCATATTGTTATGTGGTGAGTTAGGCCAACAGGCGATAGCCCGGTAACGTAAGGAAATCAATTAACTCGTCGGATGTAGTGATTTGCTCCATCAGGCGCGCGGCATCATCAAAACGCCCGCTGCTGTAGCGGTGCTCGCCCAGTTCGTCCTGAATCACCAGCATTTCTTCGGCCAGCATTTGGCGGAACAGCGGTTTGGTGACCGGCTTGCCGTTGCTGAGCGTTTTCTGGTGGTGGATCCACTGCCAGATGGAAGTACGTGAAATTTCAGCCGTTGCTGCATCTTCCATCAGGCCATAAATCGGTACGCAGCCGTTGCCTGAGATCCACGCTTCGATGTACTGCACGGCAACGCGGATATTGGCGCGCATGCCTTCTTCGGTGCGTTCCCCCTCACACGGTGCCAACAGCTGTTCTGCGGTAATCGGGGCATCTTCATTGCGGGTCACGAACAGCTGGTTTTTGTGATCGCCCAGTACCTCATCGAAAATCGCCATCGCGGTATCAGCCAGCCCAGGGTGTGCAACCCAGGTCCCGTCATGACCGTTATTGGCCTCCAGCGATTTATCGGCTTTTACTTTGGCCAGAACCTGGTTGTTACGCTCGGCGTCTTTGCTGGGAATGAACGCAGCCATTCCGCCCATCGCAAAGGCACCACGTTTATGGCAGGTTTTAATCAGCAGACGTGAATAGGCGCTGAGGAAAGGCTTATCCATCGTCACCACCTGACGGTCAGGCAAAACGCGGTCTGGGTGATTTTTCAGGGTTTTGATATAGCTAAAAATGTAATCCCAGCGACCGCAGTTGAGTCCCACAATATGGTCACGCAGGGCATGCAGGATTTCGTCCATCTGGAAGACGGCCGGCAGCGTTTCAATCAGCAGCGTGGCTTTAATGGTACCGCGCGGCAGGTTAAAGCGGTCTTCTGCATAACTGAATACTTCGCTCCACCAGGCCGCTTCTTGCCAGGCCTGTGTTTTTGGCAGATAGAAATAGGGACCACTACCTTTTGCCAGCAACGCTTTGTAGTTGTGGAAGAAATAGAGGGCAAAGTCGAACAAGCTGCCAGGGATCGCTTCTCCACGCCAGGTGACGTGTTTTTCCGGCAAATGCAGACCGCGCACACGACACACCAGCAGGGCCGGGTCAGGTTTAAGTTGGTAAATTTTACCGGCTTCATTGGTGTAGCTGATGGTGCCATTCACCGCATCGCGCAGGTTAATCTGCCCGTCGATAACTTTGCTCCATTCAGGTGCCAGCGAATCCTCAAAGTCAGCCATAAAAACTTTAACGTTCGCATTCAGTGCGTTGATCACCATCTTGCGCTCAACAGGCCCGGTGATCTCTACACGGCGATCCAGTAAATCATCAGGAATACCGCGAATTTTCCAGTTACCATCACGAATGGAAGCTGTTTCCGAAATAAAATCAGGCAACTTACCGTCATCAATATCCTGCTGCTGCTGGATACGAGCAGCGAGAAGTTTATTGCGCTTTGGCGTAAATCGGGTCACCAGTTCAGTCAGAAACTCAACCGCCTCTGCAGTCAGAATTTGCTGTTCCTGCTCGCCATGCGGCCTGGTAAAGACCAGTTCATCGGTTGTTGTTGCCTGTTGATTCATTGCGTAGTTCCTCGTCATTGATCCAAACACATCCCCAATGCGAACGAAGGATCGTTGTGCGGTTTTCGTTCAGCACAACTAAGACTACCCATTTAAATTTCAAAATCAAAAACAATTTCCATTTTTAATTTAATTATATGTTAACTTATTGATAACAATAAAAATAAAAATTAATTACACCGTGAGGTGCATTTCGGAAATAAAAAAGGCACCCGAAGGTGCCTGATTCAACATGCTGAAACGCTTAAGGATCGTTTATCGCAGAAGATTAATCCAGCGTTGGATTCATGTGACGCAGATCATATGGCGTGATCTGGTAGACGTAATAGTTGAGCCAGTTGGTAAACAGCAAATTGCCATGGCTACGCCAGGTCGCTCGCGGTTTGTTTTGCGGATCATTTTTTGGGAAGTAGTTATACGGTACTTCCGGTGTTAAACCCGCCTCTACATCACGAAAATACTCACTCCCCAATGTGTGGGCATCATATTCCGGATGGCCCGTCACGAATGCAATACGCTTATCTTTGCTGGCAAACAGGTAGGCATCCCCTTCTTCTGTTTCCGCAAAGATCTCAAGATCGGTGTAGTCCCTGATAAGTGCAGCAGGGAAATCGGCATAGCGAGAGTGGGGAGCCAGAAAGGCATCATCAAAACCACGCGTCAACAACGCATGAGGATGCAGAATATGGTGCTCATAAACGCCAGAGAGTTTGTCTGTGCGGGTTTGCTTTGGAATGCCATAAAGAATATTCAGTGCGGCTTGTACCGCCCAACAGACAAATAGCGTCGATGTGACGTGATCTTTGGCCCATTCAAGCACCTGTTTAATCTGCGGCCAGTATGCCACATCGTTAAACTCAACCAGGCCCAGTGGCGCACCGGTCACGATCAATCCGTCAAAGTTCTGATCGCTGATATCCTCGAAATTACAGTAGAAGTTATTCAGATGTTCCGTTGGCGTGTTGCGTGACTCGCGGGCATCAATGCGTAACAGCTGAACATCCACCTGCAGGGGGGAGTTCGACAGTAAACGCAGGAACTGGTTTTCCGTTTCAATCTTCTTCGGCATCAGGTTGAGGATAAGCACCTTCAGTGGACGAATTTCCTGGCCGGAAGCGCGGGATGTCGTCATGACAAAGACGTTTTCCTCACGTAAGAAACTGACGGCGGGTAGCTCGTCCTGCACGCGAATTGGCATAGCCTGATAACCTCACTACATACGTTTAAACGTTTAGACATCCAGATAGCTGAAGATACCCAGGAATCACGTGAATGTCGAGCTTGCATGTTCAAGTTGAGAAAGTTTCACGGTTCCTTGCTGTAGAATAGTGCAGTAAATATAAAAGGAGAATGCTATGGCTCTGACCATTCGTCGTTCACGCCGGGATGAAGGTGAGAAGTTAGTTTCTATCTGGTGTCGTTCAGTCGATGCCACGCACCATTTTCTCTCACCTGATTACCGAACTGAGCTGGAAGAGCTGGTACGTTCGTTTTTGCCAGAAGCTCCGCTCTGGGTTGCGGTAACGGAAAAGGATGAGCCAGTCGCATTTATGCTGCTGACCGAACAGCATATAGATGCTCTGTTTGTTGATCCGGATATGCGCGGTAGCGGTGTCGGTAAGTTGCTGATTGAACATGCTTTATCGTTAGCATCGACACTGACGACTGACGTTAACGAACAAAATGATCAGGCGGTGGGGTTTTATAAGAAGATGGGATTTAACGTGGCGGGACGTTCAGAAGTGGACGATCTCGGACAACCGTACCCGTTACTCAACCTCGTGCGCGGGTAGCAGGACAAGCTTTTACTGGCCGGA
>NZ_JAOWIF010000020.1 GCF_030332225.1 Citrobacter sp. Cu233 | reverse complement strand
GCAGGGGAATACCTGATAAGTGGGTGTACAGGTCTGAATGCTGATGCGGCGTGGGGCGGGGTTGATGGTGGTTTTGAAATACCTGTTGATCGCAATAAGCAGCCACGTATCTGGCTGGATTACACGGTTAATGCTGACGGAACGGTGCTGATCAAAACCTATCACCGGGTTCACGTATCATCGCCATTATTTGCTCAGAACAGAAT
>NZ_JAOWIF010000019.1 GCF_030332225.1 Citrobacter sp. Cu233 | reverse complement strand
GGCTTGTAGCTCAGGTGGTTAGAGCGCACCCCTGATAAGGGTGAGGTCGGTGGTTCAAGTCCACTCAGGCCTACCAAATTCGCTCCCGTGCTGCGTTGTGAAATAACTCGCATACTTCAGTATGCTTCGTCATTCCACGCCTTGCCCGGAACCGAATTGCGGTAAATGAGATTTGACATCGATGGGGCTATAGCTCAGCTGGGAGAGCGCCTGCTTTGCACGCAGGAGGTCTGCGGTTCGATCCCGCATAGCTCCACCA
>NZ_JAOWIF010000018.1 GCF_030332225.1 Citrobacter sp. Cu233 | reverse complement strand
AAAGATATTTTCAGGTCCGGCCTGTGTTGGCGTGTCAGGCGGAGGGATAAAAAATGTATTCTTCAGCGTTGACATATTTTCACCTTCAAAAATATATAAGCGTTGAAAAGCACGATGAGTACGCTAACAATATAACTGACGTGTCTTTCTTATGATGTCATCACCTCGCGTATCCCATCCTGTTTAGTCAACGACTTTAGTCGTTTCAGATGAAATGTTCTCTGCATTACTTCCGACTACGCGCAGGAGTTAGTTTACAGTTTATGTGTGGAAAGACTTATCAATTTCGGAAGTGCATCCGGTCAGCACATATCGTTACAGCGCTTACAAAAACGTCCTGTTCATAATCCATGCAATATCATTCCGGTTTCTCAGGCCGATTTTAAATATTGCCATTTGTCGGTAGTAACACACATTCCTGTAATGTATCCGCATACGCTTTGCAATATCACTTACCGTTTCTCCACCAAGAAGTGCATTTATCACCCGTCGCTCGTTAACACTTAAACGCTGAAATCCATACCCATTATTTATATAGCGAGAGGGAACGGCCAGAATGCGCAGAAAAATATTTTGCAACTGACGGAGATCTTGTAACGGAGAAACCCAGGGGAAAGGGTATCTGATATTACTCCTCTCCCACTGATGCCCAAATAAAATGCAGGGAGTTCCTCTCAGTTCGTGGCGTTCAGAATAAAGGACTGACAGATTCCACAAAAACCACAACGCCTTCACCATTACTGATGACTCATGACAGGTCAGATCCACCACAATGACACGCTTTTTCCCGTGAAGGTGGCTGTCAGACAGAATATGCGACACAATCTGCTCCGGTGTTTCCACGGAAATAACCTGAACGGCATGTTTCCCGGCACTTTCCATCAGTTCAAAAAGCCCGAGGCGGGTGTACTGACACTGACTCATCAAAAATATCTGTTTCATCCGTCTTCTGTCAGCTCCGGAGGAGCCTGTTCATTCTGTT
>NZ_JAOWIF010000017.1 GCF_030332225.1 Citrobacter sp. Cu233 | reverse complement strand
GTTAATGCTGACGGAACGGTGCTGATCAAAACCTATCACCGGGTTCACGTATCATCGCCATTATTTGCTCAGAACAGAATCGGAAACAAAGATGAACACGGTGTGTTTACGGAAACAGTGACCGATGGCGAGCCAGTAGATATACCGACAGATGCGTTTGTCTCGGTTCGTGTGCAGATGCCATCAGACAGTATCTGGAACAGGAGTAATGACGATGCGATGGCGGCAATGAAAAACACTGAACTGGAGCTTGAGCAAATTCA
>NZ_JAOWIF010000016.1 GCF_030332225.1 Citrobacter sp. Cu233 | reverse complement strand
AATCGGTCAAAAAAGGGGAAAAAGCAACTTTTTGACCCAAACTGTAAACTGCCTGTATTGCATCCACAAATGTTAAAAAAACGCATGTCATGCAGACAACAATTTATGAAGTAATGTTTGATTTAAATCAATAAAATCCTCATATCACTTCCCTTTTGTAAAGGTGTCACATTGACAGCCGTCATTTTTCTGAATTGTTCAGAATCCTGTGTCTGGCGTAAAAATCTAATATTCTCATGATGATTGGTGAATAACCCCAATAACATGCCTTAATTTGGGTTATTAACCCACTATTGTCAAAATGGGTCATTTTGACAACCACGGATCCTCTTCCCGTACACCTGTATTGCGCGTTACCCGGCACTGATACCCAACACATACGGTAACCGATGTCTGTTGTTATTACTGGAGTGGAGGGATGTCAGTGCTTCGTATTTCATACTTCAGACGGAGAGATATTCAGGTGGCGGGTATGCCTGAGAGACGCAGCCGAAAAAAG
>NZ_JAOWIF010000015.1 GCF_030332225.1 Citrobacter sp. Cu233 | reverse complement strand
CCGTAGCTCAGCTGGATAGAGTACTCGGCTACGAACCGAGCGGTCGGAGGTTCGAATCCTCCCGGATGCACCATCTTCTCTGTAATAGCGTATTAGTGTTATTACGGAAAATTGATAGAGCTTTAGCAGCGATATCAAATCTGCAGTAAAGTAGTTTCCCTGATGCATCCGTAGCTCAGCTGGATAGAGTACTCGGCTACGAACCGAGCGGTCGGAGGTTCGAATCCTCCCGGATGCACCA
>NZ_JAOWIF010000014.1 GCF_030332225.1 Citrobacter sp. Cu233 | reverse complement strand
GGTGATGTCACAATTACGCTTCCAGATACCAGCCAGACAACGGGGCCATCAGCGAAAAAACTGGTCAATAGTGTCAGCAATAAAGCAGACAAAACGGACCTGGATAATAAGGCAGATAAGACAGCTCTTGATGATTACGTTAAAAAAGGTGCTAACAGTGACATCACCAGCCTCAGCGGGTTAACAACGCCTTTAAGTGTCACTCAGGGTGGTACGGGTGGCAACAGTCCGGAGTCAGCCCGCCAGAGTCTGGCTGCCACGACAAACCGACAGTTAACAGACGGTAGCGGCGGTAGCTGGTATGCCGCGTTTACATCCAGACGAGACTTTGCCATGTTCAGCTGGGGAGATACGAGCAACATCGGTCCCTGGGATGCGCCGGCAAAGTACAGTACCGTCAATTTCTTCCCGTCAACAGCAGATAATATTGGAACAGCGCTGGCCAGTAGCTGGGGTTCTGATAATGAATATTATCTGAACTCAAAGCGATCCGATAAAACGTCTTATGAGCAGTGGAAAGGCTGGTCACGACTATGGCATTCAAGAAACACAACCGTAGATTCTAACGGCTTCATCAAGCGCGCATCCCCGGTAGTTAAGGTTTTCTCAGATGGACAATATGAAACCAATGAGGA
>NZ_JAOWIF010000013.1 GCF_030332225.1 Citrobacter sp. Cu233 | reverse complement strand
CACACAGATTGTCTGATGAAAAGTAAATAGCAAGGCGTCTTGCGATTGAGACTATACGTCCCCTTCGTCTAGAGGCCCAGGACACCGCCCTTTCACGGCGGTAACAGGGGTTCGAATCCCCTAGGGGACGCCACTTGCTGGTTCGTGAGTGAAAGTCGCCGACCCCAATATCTCAAAACTGACTCTCTGAGTTACGTTTGAGATATTTGCTCTTTAAAAATCTGGATCAAGCTGAAAATTGAAACGACACACTGTTTCATTTCTCCGTAATAAGA